>JADJFD010000008.1 GCA_016708765.1 Chitinophagaceae bacterium | reverse complement strand
ACATCGAGGTAAACAAAGGCACGGCTTTCCAAAGCATTTCCTTCATACTTTTTGAGCTTTGCTAAAAGTTTTTCAAACTCTGGCTTCAACGCTTTTGCACCAACATGGAAGGAACGGCGCAGGAATGCAAACATCTCCTCTTCTACCTTACTCAGGTTTTCCATTTTGGCCATATAGCGATAGACAGACTTTATTAAATACTCCAGAAGATCAAAATTCCCTAACTCATAATGTGCAATCAGGTGCAGCAACCGTGAATAACATTGCAGGTCTGTTCGCAGATCGCCTTTCTGGTTGATAATACGGTTGAGATAATCAATCGCCTTTTCATTATCGCCACTGCCAAAATACAAACAGGCAATTTTATAATAGAATACCAATACACGGTGTGTATCCAGATACAATCCATACTCTTTCAGCATCTCTTCCAGGAAAGGAACAAGGCGAAGACCTTTAGTAAAGTTCCCTTGCAGGAAATATAAATTGATTCTTGCCGTATATAAATACTGGTAAGCAAGAATTCTGTTGTTCTCATTCTCTTGTAAAAATTTTTGCTTAGTAAATTGTTCAAACTGTTTGATGCTCTTCGCCAATTTGTCCTGACTCAATAAACTGAACTGTGCGGTCATCAAATTGTGTACGCCTTTTATATAACTGGCGGTTTCTGTTTTTAATAACTCAGGGTAAGCTGTAAATGCATCTACCCATTTTTGTGAGTAGCGGTAGTACTGTAAAAAATCCTGACGGATAAATGCATACCAAACATAACTCTGATACAAATACAATTTTTCATAAAAGCCAGTTGCCTTTACAGCATTAGCAGGAAGTTTCTTTTCAAAAAAATTCTTCAGTTCTGCAATATCTTTACTGTTTCGGGCATGGCCGTTTTTTATGTACCAGCTATATAATTGCAACGAAAGATTTGAAAGTTGGTTAACAAGTGTGATTTGATTATTCACTGAATCAGATTCAGCAGTTAAGAGGTCGGCTTTATTCTGAATACTTCTGGTAATATATAATGACTCAATCTTCTTTTCGAAAAAAAGTGCCTGTTGCAAAAAAGTAAGTTGCTGATGAGCTTTAGCTGTTTCTTTTAATCGTTCCAGCATTTTCAAACTCTGCAGATACAATCCTTTATTATATAAGATGCGGGCATGATCCATTTGCTCATGCAAGTGAATATCAATGTTGGCTTCATCTCTTATCAGCCGCAGGCTAGACAAAATTTGTTTGTATAAATTTGCCTTGATGTTTGATAACTGCTGTTTCTTTACACTCTTCGTTTTCTTCAGCAATTCCTTTTCATTGTAGTCATTCATTTTATCCAGCGCATCGAATAACTGAACAACCTTCAGGTCTTCAGTAGCCGAATTTCTTTTTGCATAGAGCTTAAAATTCCGCTTCTCACTCTTTTCCAGTGATTTAACCAGTTGAAACAAGGCATCTGTTGAGCGGTTGGGCATTGTAATTTAAATATTTAAAATTCTTACCAGTAAAGGGTTTCAGCGAAATCGCCATCCTTTAAAAGCTGTAAAACTGGTTCCATTATGATTTCTCCTTGCATTTTATCCATTCTAATTTAGTTGCGCAGGTAGTTTATCCGGCCGGACAGCCGTACAAAAATAAGCAGCTTGTAATCTTAACTCACTTATTTATCAATTTATTATGGCAGAAGGAAAAGTTCAGATTTTTGACACCACATTACGGGATGGCGAACAGGTGCCCGGTTGTAAATTGAATGCGAATGAAAAGCTGGAACTTGCTTTGCAACTAGAATACTTAGGCGTAGATATCATTGAAGCAGGTTTTCCCATCTCCTCTCCCGGCGATTTTGATTCTGTAAGCCAGATTGCTAAAGCGGTTAAGAAAGCAACAGTATGTGCATTGAGCCGTGCTGTTCAAAAAGATATTGAAGTAGCTGCGGCTGCAGTAAAACATGCTGCTCGCCCAAGGATACATACTGGCATTGGCACTTCTGATCTGCACATAAAAGCAAAATTCAATTCTACTCAAGATGAAATTTTAGCAAGAGCAATACAATGTGTAAAATGGGCAAGAAATTTTGTGGATGATGTAGAGTTCTATGCGGAAGATGCAGGCAGAACAGATAATGAATATTTAGCAAGAGTAATAGAAGCCGTTATAAAAGCTGGTGCTACTGTGGTTAATATCCCTGACACAACAGGTTATTGTTTACCACATCAGTACGGAGAAAAAATTGCTTACCTCGTTAATAATGTACCTAATATAGATAAGGCGATTATTTCCTGTCATTGTCATAATGATTTAGGATTAGCAACTGCCAATTCGATAGCAGGTGTTATTGCCGGTGCAAGACAAATTGAATGTACCATCAATGGTTTGGGCGAAAGAGCAGGTAATACTTCTTTGGAAGAAGTAGTGATGGTTATTAAACAACATAAACATCTTGGGTTATATACAGATATTAAAACTCAACAATTAAATCCGATTAGCAGACTTGTTTCAGATACTATGAGGATGCCGGTGCAGCCAAACAAAGCAATTGTAGGTAGTAATGCATTCTCTCACTCATCCGGCATACATCAGGATGGATTTTTGAAAAATGCTGATACATATGAAACAATAAAACCAGAATCCGTAGGCGCCGATAGTTCCAAAATAGTTTTGACTGCCAGAAGCGGAAGAAGTGCATTAGCATATCGCTTTCAAAATCTCGGATTTCAATTTGACAAGCAGGATGTGGATGTATTGTATGATGAATTTTTAAGAGTCGCCGACAGTAAAAAAGAAGTACAAGACAATGATCTTACTTCTATCGGAAAACAATATCAAAAAAATACAGCAACAGCATAATTACAATGGGCAAAACACTATTTGAAAAGATCTGGGAGAAACATATTGTCAAAACAATTGACCACGGCCCTTCTGTTTTATATGTCGACAAGCATTTTATACACGAAGTAACTAGTCCGCAGGCATTTACCGGATTAAATAACAGAGGCATCAAAGTATTAAGACCTAAGCAAGTTGTAGCAACAGCAGATCATAATGTACCAACCCTAAATCAGCACTTACCTATCAAAGAAGAATTAAGCAGGTTACAAGTGGAAGCATTAATAAAGAATTGTGCAGAACATGATATTGAATTATACGGTCTTGGTCATCAATACCAGGGAATCGTACATGTTATTGGCCCCGAATTAGGAATTACGCAACCGGGTATGACAATTGTTTGTGGTGATAGTCACACTTCTACACATGGAGCATTCGGCGCTATTGCTTTTGGCATTGGCACCAGTGAAGTAGAAATGGTAATGGCTACGCAATGCTTATTGCAAAGCAAACCAAAGATGATGCGGATAAATGTAGACGGTGTATTAAATAAAGGAGTAGTATCAAAGGACATTGTGTTATATATACTTTCAAAAATTACAGCAAGTGGTGCGACTGGTTATGCAGTAGAGTTTGCAGGTTCTGCAATCCGTTCGCTTTCTATGGAAGCCAGAATGACGATTTGCAACATGAGTATTGAAATGGGCGGTCGTTGTGGATTGATTGCGCCAGATGAAACAACATTTGATTATATCAAAGGAAGAGAGTTTGCTCCCAAAGCAAATGAATGGGAAAAGAAGAAAACAGAATGGTCTACTTTATTTTCTGATGGTAATGCAAAATTTGATAACGAGATATTTATTAATGCCGAAGAAATAGAACCAATGATTACTTACGGCACAAATCCGGGAATGGGCATTGGCATAACAAAAAATATTCCGACAACAAAAACAATCAATGATAATGACAGATCAGGTTTGTCAAAATCTTTAGCCTATATGGGACTGGAACAAGGTCATGCTATTAAAGGACAGAAGATAGATTATGTTTTTATCGGCAGTTGCACAAATTCAAGAATAGAAGATTTAAGAATGGTCGCCTCTTTTGTAAAAGGGAAAAAGAAAGCGGCTGATGTTGAAGTTTGGATTGTTCCCGGAAGTAAGCTAGTAGAAGCACAAGCAATCGCAGAAGGCATTGATAAAGTTTTTGAAGAAGCAGGGTTCATGTTACGTCAGCCCGGCTGTTCTGCATGTTTGGGAATGAATGAGGACAAAATACCTGCTGGTAAATATTGCATTAGCACCAGTAACAGAAATTTTGAAGGCAGGCAAGGTGCTGGCGCAAGAACCTTATTGGCAAGTCCATTAACAGCTGCAGCAGCAGCTATTACAGGTGTAGTAACAGATGTAAGAGAAATGTTACCCCCAACCCCTAAAGGGGAGTTAGCAACAACCTTTACAGAAGCTTAAATTTTTTATATTATTAAAACAATAATTATTTGGCAACCAATAAAGAAAATACAAAACTAAGTTCCCCCTTTAGGGGGACAGGGGGCTTCAAATCTCGTTTCGTTCCAATTAACAATGAGAACATTGACACCGATCAGATCATTCCTGCCCGTTTTTTAAAAGGAACTACAAAAGATGGTTTTGGAAAAAACCTTTTCAGGGATTGGCGATATGATAATGATGATGAATCTAAAACTATTGCTCACTTTCCATTGAACATGTCGCAGTTTGATGGTGAAATTTTAGTAGCAGGGAAAAATTTCGGTTGTGGCTCCTCAAGAGAACATGCGGCATGGGCAATACTCGATGCAGGATTCAGAGTGGTAGTATCCAGTTTTTTTGCAGATATTTTTAAAAACAACGCCTTGAACAATGGAGTACTTCCCGTGCAAGTAAGTGATGCATTCCTACAAAGAATATTTCTTCAGGACAACAATACTGAATTAACTGTTGATCTAGAGAACCAAAGTATCACTATTAATTCAACAGGAGAACAAGAAAGTTTTGAAATCAGCTCTTATAAAAAAACTTGTCTCTTAAATGGCTATGATGATATTGATTATTTATTAAGCATAAGACCGGATATAGAAAAATACGAGACAGAAAAGAATTATTAAATATTAAAACTATAAAGCCCCTTTAGGGGTTTTGGGTATATGAAAAAGAAAATAACAGTTATCGAAGGCGACGGCATCGGACCAGAAGTAACAAAACAATCCATTCATGTTTTAAATGCTATTGCAAAATTTTATAATCATGAGTTTGAATACACTTATTGTTTAATGGGTGCTGTTGCCATTAACAAAACTGGCGATCCATTGCCTAACGAAACCATCGAATCGTGTCTTGAAAGTGATGCCATTTTATTTGGTGCAATCGGTCATCCAAAATATGATAATGATCCGAATGCAAAAGTAAGACCGGAGCAAGGCTTACTGAAACTTCGAAAGTCTTTACAGCTCTTTGCTAATATCCGTCCGGTAACAACTTATTCATCATTACATCACTTGTCTCCTCTAAAGACTAAAAATATTAAAGATGTAGACTTTGTAATCTACCGTGAGTTAACCGGAGGAATTTATTTTGGTAAAAAAGAATTATCAGAAGATGGTACACAAGCATCTGATGATTGTGTGTATAATGTAGAAGAAATTGAAAGAATTGCTCATTTGGCTTTTCAGGCTGCAAAGCAAAGAAAAAAACATTTGACATTGGTAGACAAAGCCAATGTACTTGAAACTTCAAGACTGTGGAGAAAAGTAGTGCAGGGCATGTGTGCTCAATATCCTGACGTAGTAGTTGACTATTTGTTCGTTGATAATGCTGCCATGCAAATCATTCTTAATCCAAAACAGTTTGATGTAATCCTTACGGAGAATATGTTTGGAGATATCATCAGTGATGAAGCCAGTGTGATAAGTGGTTCTTTAGGATTGTTACCTTCTGCTTCAATTGGGAAAGGAGCAGCTTTATTTGAGCAAATACATGGTTCTTATCCACAGGCGGCAGGAAAAGATATTGCCAACCCCATGGGTTCTATTCTTTCTGCAGCAATGTTGTTAGAACATTTAAAAATGAAAGATGAAGCGGCTTTAGTAAAGCAGGCAGTTGAATGGACATTAGTGAATGGGTTTGTAACGAAAGACATTGATAATGTAAATTTTTATTTCACCTCTACCCTTGGCGAATTGATCTGTGATTATATAAGTGGAAATGTTCCGGGTTCTGGTAAGAAAGAAAATATTGAGTTGAGAAAGTCAACTATTATATAAAGTATAAAGTCAGCCGCTAACAACGGTTCGTCCTTTTTTAAAATAATTTTTGCTTGTTTAGTTCTTTTATTAAAATGGCGGGTGTATATTTACAATTGACACTACATCATGTTGAAGAATAACACATATAGTATTATTACCTCTGTTGCCACGATTATTATTGTGGTGGTGATTATTATATCTTCTTCAATCGGAGGTGGTGCATGACTATAAATTAAAAAACTAAATATACTCAACCAGCCTCCAAGAGGCGGGTTTTTTTATACCCGAAACAACAAATAAAAACTATGTATTATAACGAAAACACAATTATCTATTTCAACGGGCAGTTTGTAAAAGCTGCTGAAGCAAAGATTGATCTGTACAGCCAATCACTACATTATGGCTGTGCTGTTTTTGAAGGTATCCGTTCTTATAAAACTGCCAGTGGCAAAACAAAAATCTTTAAAGAAGTTGAACATTTTGAAAGATTGCAACACTCTGCCGAAGCAGTTAACATGCCTTACTCATGGACTACCGAAGAACTGATTGCTGCAACGTATGAATTATTGGGAAAAAACAATTTGCTAGATGCTTATATCCGGCCTATTGTTTATGCCCCGGCTAATATGGGTTTCGTAGAAAATAAAGAATCTTTTATCGCTATACAGGCATGGGAAATGCAGCCTTTCCTTGGAGACAAACTATTAAACGTAATGAGCTCTTCTTTTCAGCGTCCTAATCCAAAAGGGTTTAAGATTACCGCAAAAGTTAGTGGACATTACGTAAACTCAATACTTGCCAGTCAGGAAGCAAAAGCAAACGGATTTGATGAAGCCTTATTAACGGACATGGATGGATTTGTGGCTGAAGGACCTGGTGCTAATGTATTTTATGAAAAAGACGGAAAATTATTTACACCATCAGTAGGAAATATTCTACCGGGCATAACAAGAGCCACCGTTTTGGAAATATGTCAGGAATTAGAAGTTGAAGTAGAAGAAAAAACTATTACAGTTGAAGAACTAAAAAAAGCTGATACTGCTTTTTTCTGTGGTACTGCAGCAGAAGTAATTGGGTGGGAAAAATTGGATGACACTGTCTTTCCAAAAGCATGGAATGATTCAGTTAGTAAAACAATACAAGATGCATATAAAAACAAAGTAATTGGAAAAGCATTGCAGGTAGAAGAAGTAGTTGCATAATGCTGAGTAATGATATGCAGCTGAAGGGTGCGACGCAACGAAGACGATAGTAGTACAGGCGATGACAAACAAAAAATAAAATGGCAGAAGAAATTATAAATATAAACGACCAAACTCCTTCCCCTTCGGGGAAGGTTGGGATGGGGCTTAATAAATATTCGAAGACTTTAACACAGGACATAACACAGCCAGCAGCGCAGGCTATGTATTATGCTATCGGCTTTAAAGAAGAAGATTTTAATAAAGCACAGGTAGGCATTGTAAGTATGGGATGGGATGGCAACCCTTGTAATATGCATCTGAATGATTTGGCAACTACTGTTAAAGAAAGTATTAATGCAACAGAAGGTGTATTGGGTTTGCGTTTTTATACCATTGGTGTTAGTGATGGAATCAGCATGGGTACAG
The DNA here is from genome assembly GCA_016708765.1 of Chitinophagaceae bacterium. Classification (GTDB taxonomy): domain Bacteria; phylum Bacteroidota; class Bacteroidia; order Chitinophagales; family Chitinophagaceae; genus JJ008. Next base: position 55,022 of record JADJFD010000008.1, on the reverse strand, counting down.
ATGGCATGCGGTATAGTTTAGTAAGCCGTGATTTAATTGCGGATAGCATTGAAACAAATGCTGGTGCACAATATTACGATGCCTTGATAACAATTCCGGGTTGTGATAAAAATATGCCTGGGTCTATTATGGCAATGGGCAGATTGAACCGGCCTTCTATTATGTTATACGGAGGCACTATTGCTCCAGGTCATTATAAAGGAGAAGATTTAAATATAGTTTCTGCATTCGAAGCGTTGGGACAAAAGATTGCGGGAAATTTAAGCGAAGCAGATTTTAAAGGCATTGTACAACATTCTTGTCCGGGTGCAGGTGCCTGTGGAGGTATGTACACTGCCAATACTATGGCAAGTGCAATTGAAGCGTTGGGCATGAGCTTACCTAATTCATCTTCTAATCCTGCACTGAGTAATGAAAAACAAAAAGAATGCGAAGCAGCAGGAAAAGCAATAAAGATTTTATTAGAGAAAGATATAAAGCCTTCAGATATTATGACTCGTAAAGCATTTGAAAATGCAATTACAGTAGTGATGGTATTGGGAGGAAGTACCAATGCTGTGTTGCATTTGATTGCAATGGCAAAAAGTGTGAACGTTGAATTATCGCAGGATGATTTTCAAACAATCAGTAACAAAGTACCGTTGCTGGCAGATTTTAAACCAAGCGGAAAATATTTAATGCAGGATCTGCATGTGCATGGCGGCGTTCCTGCAGTAATGAAATATTTACTGAGTAAAGGATTGTTGCATGGCGATTGCCTGACCGTAACCGGAAAAACAGTGGCAGAAAATTTAGCAGATGCTCCATCACTGGATTTTGAAAAACAAAAAATCATTATGCCGCTGGAACAGCCATTGAAAGTAACAGGGCATTTACAAATATTATATGGCAACCTTGCAGAGAAAGGAAGTGTGGCAAAAATTTCCGGAAAAGAAGGAGAAAAGTTTGAAGGAACAGCAAGAGTATTTGATGGAGAAAAAGATTTGATAGCTGGCATCTCATCAGGTAAAGTGCATGCAGGTGATGTTGTCGTAATTCGTTACATCGGGCCAAGAGGTGCGCCGGGTATGCCAGAGATGCTAAAACCTACAGGTGCTATCATCGGTGCAGGGTTAGGAAAATCTGTTGCACTGATTACAGATGGAAGGTTCAGCGGAGGTACACATGGTTTTGTTGTTGGCCATATTACTCCCGAAGCATTCGACGGTGGATTGATTGCTTTGGTAAAGGACGATGACATCATCGAAATTGACGCAGTTAATAATACGCTGACATTAAAAGTTTCAGAAAAAGAAATTGCTGAAAGAAAACAGAACTGGAAGCAACCTGCATTAAAAGCAACTAAAGGAATTTTATTCAAATATGCACAACATGTAAAGTCGGCGGATCAAGGTTGTGTAACTGATGAATAACCCCATGTTCCCCTAAAGGGGAAACTTAGGTCATAAAATTAATATTGAATAGAGAAATTATTAAAGAAATAAGATGGAAACATTACAAAAAATAAAAGAGACGCCAAAAGAGAATACTCTTGCTAAGACCCCTTTAGGGTATGGGGGCATTAGTGGTTCTATTGCAGTACTTGAAGCATTCATTGCAGAAGGCGTCAGCACCATCTTCGGTTATCCCGGTGGCGCCATCATGCTGATCTATGATGCATTGTATGACTATCATGACAGGCTGAATCATATTTTGGTTCGTCATGAGCAGGGTGCAATACATGCGGCACAAGGTTATGCAAGAACAAGTGGAGATGTAGGTGTGGTATTTGCCACCAGCGGACCTGGTGCAACAAACCTTGTAACTGGTTTAGCTGATGCAATGATTGACTCCACTCCTGTTGTATGTGTGACTGGACAAGTCTTTGCACATTTGTTAGGCACTGATGCATTTCAGGAAACAGATGTTATCAATATTACAACACCGGTTACCAAATGGAATTACCAAGTAACAGATGCAACAGAAATTCCTGCAGTACTTGCCAAAGCATTTTACATTGCCAGAAGCGGAAGACCAGGACCTGTGTTGATTGACATTACAAAAAATGCTCAATTACAATTATTCGATTATGAAGGGTATGAAAAATGTAATCATATAAGAAGTTATCGTCCTGCTCCTATTGTTCGAAAAGAATATGTAGAAGAAGCAGCCAAACTTATTAACGAAGCAGAAAGACCTTTTGTAATTTTTGGACAAGGTGTTATTCTTGGCAAAGCAGAAAAAGAATTCAAAGCATTTATAGAAAAAGCAGGCATTCCTGCTGCGTGGACAATTTTGGGAATGAGTGCAATACCTACTGACCATCCTTTAGGTGTTGGTATGCTGGGTATGCATGGCAACTATGGACCCAACTTATTAACCAATGAATGTGATGTATTGATTGCTGTTGGTATGCGTTTCGATGACCGTGTAACTGGGCGATTAGATAAATATGCAAAACAAGCCAAAGTAATTCATTTAGATATTGACCCTTCCGAGATTGACAAGAATGTAAAAACAACAGTACCTGTGTGGGGAGATTGTAAAGAAACATTACCCATGCTTACAAAGTTGGTGGAACATAAAGTATATCCGCAGTGGATACAAAAATTCGCCGATTGTATTGCAAAGGAAAAGGAAAAAGTAATTAAGCAGGAGCTGAATCCATCTTCCGAAATCTTAACGATGGGTGAAGTAATTGAATTGGTAAATGAATTAACCAAAGGCGATGCAATAATTGTAACGGATGTTGGTCAGCACCAGATGGTAGCTTGTCGTTATGCAAAGTATAACCAATCAAAAAGTAATGTTACCAGTGGTGGTTTGGGTACAATGGGTTTTGCGTTACCAGCAGCCATCGGTGCAAAGTTTGGCGATAAGAAACGTACAGTTGTAGCCGTAATTGGTGACGGAGGTTTTCAAATGACTTTGCAGGAATTAGGAACAATCATGCAGTTTGATATTGATATAAAAATTTTAATTCTTAATAACGAATTCCTCGGAATGGTGCGTCAGTGGCAGGAATTGTTTCATCAAAAAGATATTCATTTACCGATATCACTAGCCCGGATTTTGTACAACTGGCCAGCGCCTATCGTATCGAAGGTAAATCTGTTCGCAAAAGAGAAGAATTAAAAAGTTCATTAAGCCAAATGTTAAATCACAAAGGTTCTTACTTATTAGAAGTAATGGTAGGAAAAGAAAACAATGTATTCCCAATGGTGCCTCAGGGAAAGGGTGTGTCGGAAGTTGTATTATGTAAAGAAGATATTCAATAATAAAAAAATGGACAAACAGGAATTTACTATCACCGTTTATACAGAAAACCAGATCGGTTTACTAAATCGCATCGCTATTATTTTTTCGAGAAGAAAAATTAATGTGGAAAGTTTGAACACATCTCCTACTGAAGTTGATAGTGTACATCGATTTACGATTGTGATAAATGAAACAGAAGATGTGGTAAAGAAATTGTGCCGCCAGATAGAAAAGCAAGTTGAAGTTTTAAAAGCATATTACAACACCGAAGATGAAATTGTATGGCAAGAATTGGCTTTGTATAAAGTAAGTACTGATGCTATTGCTGAAAAAGTAAAAGTAGAAAGATTGCTGAGAAAATATGGAGCAAGAGCTGTTGTTATTCGTAAAGACTATACCGTTTTTGAAACTACCGGGCAAAGAGAAGAAACAGATGGCTTAGTTAAAGCTTTGGAACCATACGGTCTGATTGAATTTGTTCGTAGTGCAAGAGTAGCGATAATTAAAGGCAGCAGCCGCTTTCATGAAAGGCTAAAAGAGTTTGAGAAAAAAGAACCGGGCGAAGAAGTCATAGAGAATGAATTTTTAGATAAAAATGAAGAAGTGTTTACGATGTAATAAATATAATTAACCAATTACAATAAATAAAAACAGATAATCATGGCAAAATTAAATTTCGGTGGCGTTGAAGAAAACGTTGTAACAAGGGAAGAGTTCCCATTGAGTAAGGCACAAGAAGTGCTGAAGAACGAGACAGTAGCTGTGATTGGCTATGGTGTGCAAGGCCCCGGTCAAGCATTGAACCAAAAAGATAATGGCATCAACGTAATTGTTGGGCAGCGTAAAAATTCTAAAACATGGGACAAAGCAATTAAAGACGGATTTGTTCCCGGCGAAACATTATTTGAAATAGAAGAAGCTTTACAAAAAGGCACTATCATTTGTTACCTATTAAGTGATGCAGCACAGATTGCATTATGGCCAACAGTACAAAGATATTTAACACCGGGTAAGGCTTTATATTTCTCTCACGGTTTTGGTATAACGTTTAATGAACAAACAGGTATAATTCCTCCAAAAGATGTGGATGTATTTTTAGTTGCTCCAAAAGGAAGCGGCACTTCATTGAGAAGAATGTTTTTACAAGGTCGTGGACTGAATAGTTCATATGCCATTTTCCAAGATGCAACTGGTAAAGCATTTGAAAGAGTGGCTGCATTAGGTATCGCAGTTGGAAGTGGTTATTTATTTGAAACAGATTTCAAAAAAGAAGTATATAGTGATTTGACTGGTGAAAGAGGAACATTGATGGGTGCAATTCAAGGAATATTTGCAGCACAATATGATGTGTTGCGTTCGAAAGGCCACTCTCCGTCAGAAGCATTTAACGAAACTGTGGAAGAGTTAACTCAATCATTAATGCCATTGGTTGCTGAAAACGGAATGGACTGGATGTATGCAAACTGTTCTACAACTGCACAACGTGGTGCTTTGGATTGGTGGAAAAAATTCCGTGATGCTACAAAGCCCGTTTTCACTGAATTATATGAAAGTGTTGCAAGTGGAAAAGAGTCTCAACGTTCAATTGACAGTAACAGCAAAGAAGATTACCGTGAAAAATTGGAAGTGGAATTAGCTGAACTCCGTGACAGTGAATTATGGCAGTCAGGTAAAACGGTAAGAAGTCTTCGTCCGGAAAATCAAAAACCAAAACAGGAAGAAGGTGGCACAAATGAAAATGTGGCAGGTCTCTTAAAAAAATTAGTGGAGAAGCCTGAAAGCGTTGGATAAAAATAAAATTATGAATACAGCAACTGGCACAACATATAATTTATCATTTCTTGATGCAGCGGAACGTTTGAAGAGAGTAGTGAATCGTACACCGCTTACATTTAATCAATCGATTTCAAAAAAATATGAATGTAATGTTTTTTTGAAGCGGGAAGATTTGCAGGTGGTTCGTTCGTATAAATTGCGGGGAGCTTATAACATGATGAGTTCGCTACCTGCTGAAGAATTGAATAAAGGAGTGGTTTGTGCCAGTGCTGGTAATCATGCACAAGGTTTTGCCTATAGCTGCAAGAAAACTGAATATAAAAGGTGTGGTGTTTATGCCCATCATCACTCCCAAACAAAAAGTGACGCAGACAAAAATGTTTGGAGAGAATTTTATTGAAATAAAATTAGTCGGCGACACATTTGATGATTGTGCTGTTGCAGCGAAGCAATATACCGAAGAAAATAAAATGACTTTCATTCCTCCCTTTGATGATTATCGCATTATCGAAGGACAGGGAACAGTCGGTGTAGAAATATTGGAAGACCAATCTGACATTGATTATTTATTTGTACCTGTTGGTGGTGGTGGCCTAAGTGCAGGTGTAGGTTCTTACTTTAAAACTTATTCGCCAAAAACAAAAATAATCGGTGTAGAACCAGAAGGTGCACCTTCTATGTTTGAAGCATTAAAAGCCGGTCATCCTGTAACGCTGGATTCAATAGAACGTTTTGTAGATGGAGCTGCTGTAAAAAGGATTGGAGATATTACTTTCTCTATCTGTAAAGATGTGTTAGATGATATGCGTTTAGTTCCGGAAGGAAAAATCTGTTCTACCATTCTGAAACTGTATAATGAGGATGCCATCGTAGTTGAACCAGCAGGTGCTATGTCAATTGCCGTATTAGATGATTTTGCAGAGGAAATAAAAGGAAAAAATATTGTTTGTATCGTAAGTGGAAGCAACAATGATATTGACCGTATGCAGGAGATAAAAGAAAGAAGCCTGCAATACGAAGGTTTGAAACATTATTTTTTGATCAGCTTTGCACAACGTCCCGGCGCATTGAAAGAGTTTGTAAATAATGTATTGGGACCAACAGATGACATAACGAGATTCGAATACATGCAGAAGACAAACAAAGAGAACGGCCCTGCATTGGTTGGTATTGAACTTCAAAGCAGAGAAGATTATGATTTGTTATTAGCAAAATTGAAAGCATCCCATATTGGGTTCAATGAAATTAATAAGAACGATCAGTTGTTTGGATATTTAATCTAAGTGGATTAGTCCACTAATTTTGTGGATAATTACAACTGAAATCCTTTTACCCGCAGAAGACTTTTTTGTATTTTCAGACGATTGGTTCTTGTTGACTAAGACAATGAAAACTTCCTAATCCCCAAATAATATCCAAGGAATCAATACCAACAACATTTCTATCCGGAAAACAATCCTGAATAATTTGTAAAGCTTTTTCGTCCCTGTCGGATTGAAAAACAGGAACTATTACAGACTTGTTGGCAATATAAAAATTAGCATAAGAACAAGGCAGTCGCTGATCATCATAAATTAATTTTTCAGGCATTGGCAATTCAATAATGTTAAGCTGTTTACCATTTAATAACCGCATTGCTTTCAACTGTTTTAAATTATGCTGCAGTACCTCATAATTCTCATCGTTATTATCTTCTTCAATTACTGTAATAACAGTGTCCTCATTAACAAAACGAACTGTATCATCAATATGCCCGTCAGTATCATCACCAATAATTCCTTCATCTACCCAAAGCACCTGCTCCATACCATAGTAATTACAGAGATATTCTTCAATTTGTTGCTGATTCAAATGTGGATTTCTGTTTGGATTTAATAAACAGGCAGTAGAAGTCATTACTGTACCTGCACCATTAAATTCTACAGAACCACCTTCCATTACAATACCGGGATTAAAAACCGGAATATTTAAATGATTACCAATCAACGTTGGAACAACATCATCCAGATCAAAGGGAGGATATTTATTTCCCCACGCATTATAACCCCAGTCAACAATTACTTTTTTTTGTTCTGCTGAAGGATTGATTAAAAATGCCGGACCATGATCTCTGCACCATGCATCATTAGTTGGATGAAAAAAGAATTCAACTTTTGATAAATCAACATCTTCTTTTTGTAAATGTGAAATTGCAGATGCTTTCATTGCTTCATCGGCAACATTTATTCTTACCAATTCACCTTTGGTCAATTCCTTAATGAATTTAGAATAGGATGGATAGATTGTATTGATCTTTCCAGGCCATGATGCTTCCTTATGCGGCCAACTCAACCAGGTAGCTACATGTTGTGCAAATTCAGCAGGGAAATAATAACCTAATTGTTTAGGGGTTGATTCTTCCATTATTGATTAGAAATAGTTTTGTGTTTTATTATTTGTTTCCTTTAAATCCTCTTAATCTAAAAAATCTTAGTTCTCGTCGTCTATATAACGTTTTGTAATTGGTTGGTAAGAATCAATTCTTCTGTCCCTCATAAAAGGCCAATGTGTTCTGTATTGATCTGTTTTTGCTAAATCAATTTCTAATACTTTTACTTCTTCATCTTCATGTGATGCTTTGTAAAGAATTGTGCCAAATGGATTGGACACAAATGAACCGCCCCAGAATTTCATCGCTCCGTCTTGCTCCAGTCCTACCCTATTTACACTTACTACATGTACACCATTGGCCACTGAATGGCTTCTCTGAATAGTTTGCCAGGCACCATACTGCTCTGTATTCGTTGCTTCATCCTGTGCAGTAGCCCAGCCGATTGCTGTTGGGTAAAATAATATTTCCGCTCCCATCAATGCTGTAATTCTCGATGCTTCTGGATACCATTGATCCCAACAGATCAATACACCAATGGTAGCAAATTTCGTTTTGAAAACTTTATAGCCCAAATCACCGGGAGTGAAATAGAATTTTTCATAATAAGCCGGATCGTCGGGGATGTGAATCTTTCTGTACTTTCCCAGATAGCTACCATCCGCATCTATTACCGCCGTTGTATTATGGTAAAGTCCTTGTGCCCTTTTTTCAAATAATGATGCAATAATTACAACACCCAATTCTTTGGCAACAGTCTGTAACGATTCTGTTGAAGGCCCGGGAATTGGTTCAGCCAGTTTGAAGTTTTCATAATCTTCCACATCGCAGAAGTATAAAGAAGTAAATAGTTCTTGCAAACAAACAATTTGTGCTCCATCTGCCGCAGCTTTCTTTACTCCTTCGATTGCTTTGGCTAGGTTTTCTTCTTTATTATTGGTGCAACTCATTTGCACCAGACCGACTTTTACTTTATTCATTACTTAATATTATTATGCAAAAATAGTAGAATTTCGAGTGCCAATAAAGTTGATAAACACAGTCATATAATTTTTATACAAATTAGCCTACTTTTAATAATTCAAAAGTAATTTTTTGAATTACAAAAAAAACTATGTCAACTAGTCCAAAAAATCTAAAGAAAACTAAATACGACAATTTAACTGTAATCAAAACACCATTTATTCAACATTTATTATTACCCATTTTTTTTGCAATAGTAATTACCTGGGTTTTTGTAAGTGGGCAGTCTTCTTACTATGCATTCCCATTGATGATATTACTCATATTCCTAATCTATAAAATATGGATACTATTTGAATCTATCAATGTTATTAAAATTTATAAAGAAGAAAGCTTTTTTATTGTAACTCCAAGAAATATAATAAAAAGGATTTTCGTCAGAGGCATCAAAATCTATTTTCAAGAGATTAAAAAATTTGCAGTGAAAGCAGGCCCAGAAATAATGCTAGAGAATGAAAGATCCATCATTTATGCTGTTCTTAATGATTCAACAAATATCCTTTTACATCAACAGCTAAGAAAGCTGCTGTCAATGAAATTATGTCTTTTTTCAACTCGCTAATTTCTTACAATAAATCAAATTTTCTTACGCCGAATTCCTCCCCGCATTTATAATACCAAAAGAACAACGCATTACCAGTTTCCCAAACACATCTCTTTCGGGGTTCTTGATATTTTTTTCTTCCATCTCTCTCACTCTTGTTATGGCATATTGCTGAATCGTAACCAATGGCAAAACAATTCTTTCTCTCATCTGAATTGATAGTTGTTCAACCGGATAATCTGCCATCAATTCATTCTTACCTGTCAGTTGAAAAAGAAATTTCTTCGTCAGTTCGTATTCTGCATAAATATCATTCCATATTTCTCCATACACAGGGTGATCTGATAAAAAAGCCGTCAATGGGAAAAAACATTTGTTCATGGACATTTCACAGTTATCTATAAGTGTCCTAAAGAATAAAGACTCTTTGTAAAACTTCTTCAGCGCATTAAACTTTCCTTGTTCTTTTGCTTTGCTCAATGCAGTTCCAACACCATAATAACCAGTTACGTTTTGTTTTAATTGGCTCCAAGCCCCAACAAATGGGATGGCCCGCAGATCATTTAAAGTTAGTTTTCCGCTTCCTCTTTTCGCCGGTCGGGAACCGATATTTGTTTCTGCATAAAACTTCAACGGACTTGCATGCCCAAGATATTCAAGAAAATATGGATGTTCTTTTAATTTAGTGTAAGCATTAAAACTATCATCTGCCAGCTCACTTATCAAAGTTTCCTGTTCGTTGTTAAGCGTTTCGTTCTTATCAGAAAATATTTCGTTGAAGACGCCGGCATTTACTAATTGCTCAATATTATATTGTGCCGCATCCACCATTCCAAAATTGGAACTCACAGTTTGTCCTTGTATAGTCAGTTGAATTTCCTTGTTCGAAATATTCTTTCCCATCGATGCATAAAACTTATGTGTTTTTCCGCCACCTCTTGCTGGCGGGCCGCCTCTGCCATCAAAAAATACTACATCAATATTATACTCTCTTGAAAGAGCAGTCAGTTCTTCTTTTGCTTTGTATATGCTCCAGTTAGCCATCAGGTAACCGCCATCTTTTGTACCGTCAGAAAAACCAACCATGATTGTTTGCTGATCGCCTCTTTGCTTTATATGATTACGATACAGTTCATTATCATATAGCTCCTTCATTACTCCGGCAGCATTTTTTAAGTCCCCAATTGTTTCAAATAATGGCACAATGTCCACCGTTAATTTTTCCGGCTTCCATCCTCCTAAAAGAAAAAGGCCATAGACTTCCATTACGTTTAATGCACTGTTGCAATGGCTGATAATATAACGATTGCAACCTTCTTCGCCATTGTATGATTGAATAGTTCTGATTACACCTATCACATCAATTGTGTCCTGTTCAATATCATCTTCAAGCATTACAGAACTTTCCAATGATTTTACATTGCACAATCGTTGTATCTTTTCTTTGTCTGATATGCTGGAATAATCTTCTCCCAAATGATTACTAATTGCATTAATACTTTGCAATGTACTTTCATGTTTGCTGCTATCCTGTCTTATATCCAATGAAGCAAAATGAAGACCGAAAACTAATACCTTATTAATAAAACTATCAACCATGTGAAGAAACAAGCTGTTATGCTTATGAATCATTGTATCTTTTATATGATACATTGTTTCCAATATTTCCTTTCTTGTAAGGTCTGTCCGTTGACCCGGAATAAAAATATTATTGTATAATTTTTTTTCCAGCTCCGCTAACACCATTTCCACTCCTTCAAAAGTAAGACGGCGTTTCAATCGTCGCACATCCTGATAATAACATTTAATGATGCTACCTCGTAATGCTTCTGCCACCTGTAATGTTGTTTCAATATTCACAAAAGGATTGCCATCTCTGTCGCCACCCGGCCAAAAACCTAATTTTACAACTGGGTTAGTAGCTGGTAACGATTCTGGAAACTGACTTTTTAAAAAATTAATAATCTTTCCTGTTGCCTGATAAAAAACATTTTCTAAGAACCAAATCAAGCTGACAGCCTCATCATAGGGAGTGGGTTTTTGCTTTTTAAAAAAAGCCGTCTTACCCAGCTGTTGCAGGTACATATTGATCTGACTTGTATTATTTTCCATCAAACCTTTAGAAAGATCGTTGATGATGCCAAGCACAGATCCAGGATAAAATTGTGTAGGATGTGCAGTTAATACCAATCTCACACAAAAATCTTTTAGCTTTTTACTTAGGTCTTCCTCCTTTTCCATCTTAACTACTTCCGACTCAAGGTGTTTCAATGTGCCTGAGCCATTCATATCATGCACCTGCCTAAAAGCTGCATCTTCTAAAGCATCAAACAATACTACTTGCCTTTCCGCATATTGAACAAAGCGAAAAAGTAAATCCAGCTTTTCCTTATCTGAAGTGTAGGTTGTATGCTTGCTAAAAAATTCATCTATAATTGTTACAGGACTTTGTCGCTTTAGATAACCATCTTCACAATTAGACAATAGCAGCGATAACAATATTCCAGTCTTTTCTATCCTGTGAAACGGCAGTGATGTAAACAAACTATTATACAGCTGAAATCGGATACCGATGTCATTTTTAAAATGCTGCAAAGCTCTGTTGGAAGAATGATCCATTATTTAGTTTTTCCTAATTAGTAATGTCGTTTTGCAGGCAATCGTAGCCTTGTGAAAATACTTTATTTTATTAAGAATTCCTTCTCCACATTTAATGACAATTCAAAAAAAATGCCCTCCGGAAAACCGAAGGGCATTGTATAATAATCTAAAAATAATTATTCTGCTTTTGGCTCTTCCGTTGCTGGTGTTGCTTCTGTTGATTCAGGAGCATCAACAACTGTTTCAGTTTTTTTCTTTGAACCTGCACGACGGGTTTTCTTCGCTCCTGTTTGCTCTTCACCTTTACCCTTGCCGTAGATCTCATTGAAATCAACCAACTCAATCATTGCAGTTTCTGCGTTATCACCAACTCTTGCACCCAACTTAATGATACGGGTATATCCACCAGGACGACCGCCTACTTTTTCTGCAACAGTACCAAACAATTCTTTGATAGCTTCTTTATCCTGCAGGTAGCTGAATACAACACGACGTTGGTGTGTAGTATTTTCTTTTCCTTTAGTGATCAATGGTTCTACATACACTCTTAAAGCTTTCGCTTTTGCAGTTGTAGTTACAATTCTTTTGTATTGAATAAGCTGACAAGCCAAATTACTCAACAAAGCATCTCTGTGTGCTTTCTTTCTTCCTAGATTTTTAATTTTGTCTCCGTGGCGCATGACTTATAGTTTTTAAGATGTTGCACCGTGTCAGGATTTGCAACATTCGCAGTCTTGAAATTCAAAACGGCATTGTTATAAAATAATTTTCAATTTTCAGGGTCTTCTTAAACCCCTCCTGCGGAGGGGTTTGGGGAGGCTTTAGAATTCGCTTGGATCGATACCTAACTTAGGTAAATCCATTCCAAAACTTAATCCTCTTTCAGTAAGAACTTGTTCAATCTCTGACAATGACTTTTGTCCGAAGTTGCGGAACTTCATCAAATCTTCCTGCTCATATTGAACAAGCTCACTCAATGAATTAATTTTAGCAGCTTTCAAACAATTGAATGCTCTAACAGAAAGATCAAGATCTTCTAATGGAGTTTTCAATACTTTACGTAATTGTAAAGTTTGTTCGTCCACCATGTCCTCTTTCTTCTCTTCTTTATTGTCGAAAGTGATGTTCTCATCAGTGATGATCATCAAATGCTGAATCAAAATTCTTGAAGCCTGCTTCACTGCTTCTTCCGGATGGATGGTACCATCTGTAGAAACTTCCATGATCAGTTTTTCAAAGTCAGTTCTTTGTTCAACCCTTGTGTTCTCGATAGTGTACTTAACATTCTTTATCGGAGTAAAGATTGCATCAATTGGAATATATCCAAGCGGAGCATCTTTTATTTTATTATCCTCAGCAGGAACATAACCACGGCCTTTGCCGATCGTTAATTCAATATCCATTCTTGCAGAAGAATCCAACGTACAGATCAACAAATCTGGATTCATAATCTGGAATGAATGTGTGCTTTCGCCCAACATACCAGCAGTAAATTCAGTTCTGTTTTTGATAGACAAAATGATTTTCTCATTTGCCACATCATGATCCACAATCTTCTTAAAGCGGATTTGCTTAAGATTCAAGAATATTTCAACAACATCTTCGCTAATTCCTTTCATAGTTGCAAACTCATGCTCCACACCTTCAATCTTTACACCTATGATAGCATGACCTTCCAGTGAATTAAGCAATACACGACGAAGTGCATTACCGATTGTAACACCGTAACCAGGTTCCAACGGACGAAACTCAAACTGTGCTTCGAAATCATTTGCTTTCTGCAAAATAATTTTATCGGGTTTCTGGAAATTTAATATTGCCATATTGTTATTTTAGATTTACGATTTTAGATTTGTGATTTCATCAATGCTAAATTATTCATCATTGATTATTCACTATTACTTACTGTACAACTCGACGATCAACTGCTCTTTAATATTTTCAGGAACACTTTCCCTTTCCGGATAAGTGATGAAAGTACCTTTCATTTCAGTCTCGTTCCAATCTAACCAACTGAATTTTGGATTCTTTGCTCTCACCATACTAGTGATGTAAGTTCTTCCTTTGCTACCTTCTTTAATAGTAATTACATCACCAGCTTTCATCTGGTAAGATGGAACGTTTAAAACGTCACCATTTACTTCGATGTGCTTATGACTTACTAATTGACGAGCAGCCGGACGGCTTGGAGCAATACCCATACGGAAAACTGTATTGTCAAGACGGGCTTCACAAAGTTTGATTAGGTTTTCACCTGTTACACCTCCACGACGTGAAGCTTCTTCAAATGTTTTGCGGAACTGCTTTTCTAAAATACCGTAAGTGTATTTTGCTTTTTGCTTTTCACGAAGTTGTAAAGCGTATTCACCTAAAGTTTTACGCTTTTTCTTATCGCCATGCATCCCAGGAGGGTTGCTATTCTTATCCAGCCATTTGCCGTTACCTAAAATTGGTTCACCGAAACGACGGGAAATCTTGGTCTTTGGACCAGTGTACCTTGCCATAGTTTTTATTCATTTACGCTTTTTTGTAACGGTGCTCTGATCAGTAAAAGCGTTAAAAAATCAATCAGGCACCTTTTTTAAAATGAACTGTTCTGATCCTTTCAGAACAATTATAACTATATAATATAAAAATTATACTCTTCTTTTCTTTGGAGGACGGCAACCATTGTGTGGCAATGGAGTTACGTCTTTAATCATCACTATTTCAATTCCACTTTGTGAAAGAGAACGGATAGCACCTTCACGGCCAGAACCTGGTCCCTTTACAAACACATCAACTCTTTTTAAACCAGCATCAAGAGCAGTTTTAGCTGCATCAGCTGCTGCCATCTGGGCTGCGTAAGGAGTATTCTTTTTAGAACCTCTGAAACCCATTTTACCAGCACTACTCCAGGCAATTGTTTGTCCGGTTTTGTTAGTAAGACTGATAATAATGTTGTTGAATGTAGCAGAAATGTGAGCATCTCCGTATGAATCTACTTTAACTACTCTTTTCTTTGCTGCTGCTTTTGCGCTACCACCTTGTTGTTGTGCTTTTGCCATAATCTTTCTTCTTAGGTAATCTTTAAAAATTTGTTTGTTTCCGGCGAACCGGGTTTGAATCTATCCTCCCTGCGAAGCGCAGATCTGGAATTGATTCGAAATGCTTGTATAAAAAATTAGCTAATCAGTACATCGAACAATCAGCTAATTATTTTTTATTTCTTAGCTGCCTTCTTCTTACCAGCAACTGTCTTCCTCTTACCTTTTCTTGTACGGCTGTTTGTCTTGGTACGTTGTCCACGAACAGGTAAACCTTTGCGATGACGCAATCCACGGTAGCAAGCAATATCAAGCAAACGCTTAATACTTGTTTGTACTTCAGAACGCAACTGACCTTCTACTTTTAATTCTTCCGTAATAGTGTTACGGATATCAGTTAACTCATCGTCATTCCACTCTTGCACTTTTTTATTCCTGTCAATATTATGTTTGTCAAGAATGTACTTAGCAGTAGAAGGACCTATTCCGTAGATATAGGTAAGTCCTATTTCGCCTCTTTTATTTTTTGGTAAGTCAACACCGGCAATACGAGCCATATTTCTGTTTTAATTTATTAGTTTACTTATTTCAAATTGGCAATATGCAATAAACAATTTGCAAATTGTCTGTTGCCTATTGATTATCCTTGTCTTTGTTTAAAACGAGGATTCTTTTGTTAATAACATACAGTATGCCTTTGCGACGAACTATTTTGCAATCAACACTGCGCTTTTTAATAGATGCTCTTACTTTCATAATATTATAATTACTTGTACCTGAAATTTATTCTTCCCCTTGTTAAATCATAAGGCGACAATTCAACTCCTACTTTATCGCCTGGCAAAATACGGATGTAATGCATCCTCATTTTTCCAGAAATGGTAGCTAATATTTCATGCCCGTTTTCAAGTTTTACTTTAAACATAGCATTCGATAAAGCTTCTACTATTGTTCCATCCTGTTTAATAAGTGGTTGTTTCGCCATAATTTTTGGGAACGCAAAGGTAGGAGTATCAGGGTGAAAAAAGAAATAACCCTAATTATATTTAGCAGTTTTGTGGAAAACCGACGTCACTTTCTTCCAAATAGGCCCGAATATTGGCGATTAGGGCATCTCAAGATGAGTTTTTGTCATATCCAGGTGCAAATTCTGTAATTCATGTACCCCCAACGGAAACGCAAAATGCCTTTTATCTTCCCGCCACCACATCTCAACATTTGAAAAATCTCCTTTTATGGGCGTTACTAGACGAAATGAATCCTTCTTATATTTTACTGCATCATCGACTTCTTCTTTCGAAAATCCAAGTTTTACCAACTGATTTTCGTCGAGTGGAATTGCAGTCATATTATCAGGACTGTACCAAAATTCCTGAATTCCATTATTTACAAGAGCCTGATTTTCTTCTTGGCTGGTTTTTACAACGGTTCCTTCTCTCTTTACCCCTTCGTCATTAACCATTATAATATCGCCTGACTTAAGATTTCCAATTTTTAGCATAGCATTCGTTTTATGAACCGAATATAAAAAATATTCGAAACTTTTTCAAATGACTTTTTGGTCGAAAAATGGGGGTTATTGCTGCAGCAGACTAAGAATTACAAATGAAAATGTTATTTTAGACTAAACCCTTCGATGAATTTAGTATTAAAATCACCACTGCGGAAACGTTCGTCCTGCATTAGTTGTAAATGAAACGGAATAGTTGTTTTTACCCCTTCAATAACATATTCGCTTAATGCCCGATACATTGTCTGTATAGCTTCCTGCCGTGTTTGTGCTACGGTAATAAGCTTTGCTATCATCGAATCATAATATGGAGGAATAACATAGCCTGCATACACATGGCTATCTACCCGAACACCATGACCACCTGGTTGATTCAATGAAGTGATTTTTCCGGGAGAGGGACGAAAATCGTTATACGGATCTTCTGCATTGATGCGGCACTCAATGGCATGATTTCCCGGAATATAATCAGCACCGGAAATTCTTTCACCCATTGCTATTTTTAATTGTTCTTTTATTAAATCAAAATTGATTACTTCTTCTGTTACACAATGCTCAACCTGAATTCTGGTATTCATTTCCATGAAATAGAAATTGCGATTCTTATCAACCAAAAACTCAACTGTTCCAACACTTTCATAATTAATTGCCTGGGCTGCTTTTTTTGCGGCCTCACCCATATTATAACGCAATTCATCAGTCATAAATGGTGAAGGCGATTCTTCTACCAGCTTTTGATGACGACGTTGTATAGAACAATCTCTTTCACTTAAATGACAAACCGTTCCAAACTGATCTCCTGCTATCTGAATTTCAATATGTCTTGGCTCTTCTACAAACTTCTCCATATAGATTCCATCATTCTTAAATGATGCAGCAGCTTCTTGTTTGGCAGTATCGTATGCCTTTTCCATCTCACTATCTTCCCACACAATTCTCATTCCTTTACCACCACCACCAGCAGTTGCTTTTAAGATGACAGGATAACCCATATTTTTTGCCAAGCCTTTTGCTTCGTCGACGCTTTGCAATAAACCCTCTCCACCGGGAATAACAGGTACTCCAGCTTTTATCATTGTCTCCTTTGCCGTTATCTTATCTCCCATAGAATTAATCATATCAGGCGTTGGACCGATAAACTTAATTCCATGATCATTACAAATTTTTGCAAACTTTGAATTCTCTGCGAGAAAACCATAACCAGGATGTATCGCATCAGCATTTGTAATTTCTGCTGCTGCCATTATATGTGCAATGTTGAGATATGAATCAGCGCTTTGTGGTTTGCCGATGCAAACAGCTTCGTCTGCAAATTTCACATGTAAACTATCTCTATCAGCTGTAGAATAAACTGCCACCGTTTTAATACCCATTTCTCGACAGGTACGAATTACCCTTAATGCAATTTCGCCACGGTTTGCTATCAGAACTTTTTTAAACATAAATCAGTTAAAGTGATGAATGAGATAATGTGGTAAATGCGAATCTTCAGATTGTATTTTTGATTGAAACGCATTTGCAAACTATGCAGGCTCCACTAAGAATAATGGCTGATCATATTCAACAGGTGATGAATCTTCTACCAGCACTTTTACAATCTTGCCTTTTATTTCACTTTCAATTTCGTTGAACAGCTTCATTGCTTCGATAACGCAAACAACATTTCCTGGTGCAATGTCCGTTCCAACATCTACCAAATTTGGTTTGTCAGGAGATGCTTTGCGATAGAAAGTTCCTATCATCGGGCTTTTAATTGTTATTGTATTTGTTGCAGGCGCTTCATCAGCTTTTAGTGCTTGTGCTACGGCCGCCGGTTGACTGTTATTAGCTGCGGGTGCCACCATTTGCACTGGTGCCGGTTGCATAGGTGCAGACATTACCTGTGTTATATTATCTTCTTTTTGCTTAACTGTTACTTTGAAATCTTTTTGTTCAATTGTTACTTCGCCAATATTTGATTTGTTGACCATCTTGATCAACTCTTGTATTTGCTTAAAATCCATGTTTTTCAATTTAGTAGACTGTTTTGGTTTTAAAAGTCAGTTTGCTTTCAAAAAGCAAAGCTAAGTTAGGGAAATAGAATTCAGAAAATAGATGATTTTTTACAGAAATAGGGCAAAATTGAGTCAAACTGAAGCAAAAATGGCCAGAAATCAATGAAATCAGGCCATTTTAGCTCAATTATATCTTTACGATTTTACTCTTTCAACGTATTCTCCGGATTTAGTATTAATGCGGATTAATTCTCCTTCATTTACAAATAAAGGAACACCAATATTTGCACCAGTTTCTAATGTTGCTTGCTTTAAAGTACGGGTAGCAGTATCACCTTTCATTCCAGGTTCTGTATATGTTACCTGTAAAACTATTTTATCTGGTAGTTCAGCACCCAATACAATATCATTTTCGGTATTAATAAGAATCCCTACTTCCTGACCTTCTTTTAAATATTGAGGAGCATCTATAGTAGTTTCTTGCAATGAAATTTGCTCAAAGGTTTCTGTATCCATAAAACTGTAACCAGTATCATCTTTATATAAAAACTGATACGTTCTTCTTTCTACTCTTACTGGGTGAATCGTATCGCCTGAGTTCCAGGTTTTTTCGATTGATCTGTTATTGTCAACACCCTTCAACTTTGCCCACACTTTAGCAGCGGCTCTTGCTGTTTTATTTTCGCCAAACTCAACAACAGTATATAGACTGCCGTCAAGACTAATAATTAAACCTCTGCTGATGTCTGATGTATTTGCCATTAGTATAAAAATTTAAGGCGGCAAAGATAGGGTTCAGAAGAGTTAAAGCAATAGGAAAGAATAGTCCATTTAAACAGCAAAAACAACCTGTTTATAATTAGATGCATCAGCAAAAGGTCAAAATCAATTTATTATACTTTCTTTGATGTTATGAAAAAATCCATTTTGCTATTCAGTTTTATTGCAATCTCTATTTTCTCTTTTGCACAAGGCGATTCTACCCTTTCTCCTTCTGCAAGATTTGGATTATTTCCACAAGCAAAATTTCTTTTATCAGACAGTGTTACATTCTTTTCAAAAGACGATTTAAAGAAAAACAAACCGGCGATGATGATGGTTTTCAATCCCGATTGTGAACATTGTCAGCATGAAACCACAGAAATAACTATGAATATCGAGAAATTCAAAGGAATACAGATTGTAATGTCGTCGATGGTTACTATTAGTGAAATAAAAGCCTTTATCGAAAAGTATCAGCTTTCAAAATATGACAATATCACAGTTGGAAAAGATGTTGGTTATTTTTTGCCTGCTTATTATCAGTTTCACAATCTACCTTTCCTTGCATTCTACGATAAGAAGCACAAACTTATCTCCGAATTCAGCGGTTCATTACCAATAGAAAAAGTATTGAAAGTGTTTGAAAAATAATCCGTTTCTCCATTCCCGAAAAAATATTTGTTTCCGCTACCTTTGCGGCAATTAATCATTTCCTCTTTTAAAATATAAAGTATGAAAATAACTGTTGTAGGTGCAGGAGCCGTAGGAGCAACTTGTGCTGATAATATTGCCCGCAAAGAACTGGCATCCGAACTTGTTTTATTGGACATTAAAGAAGGTCTTGCGGAAGGCAAAGCACAGGACATGATGCAAACTGCAACATTATTGGGCTTTGATACAAAAATTACCGGCTCTACAAATGATTATGCAAAAACTGCCGGTAGCAGTGTAGTTGTTATCACTTCAGGCATTCCCCGTAAGCCGGGAATGACGAGAGAAGATCTTATTGGCACCAATGCTGGCATTGTGAAAACAGTAAGCGAAAACATTTTAAAACATTCGCCAGATGCCATCATCATTGTAATCAGCAACCCGATGGACACCATGACCTACCTTGCCTTACAAGCAACAGGTTTACCAAAAAACAGAATTATCGGAATGGGCGGCACATTAGATAGCAGCCGTTTCAAATATCAATTGAGCCAACACTTAGAATGTTCTCCTTCTGATTTGAATGCAGTAGTAATTGGCGGACATGGTGACACTACCATGATTCCATTAATTCGCCATGCCACCTGGAACAGTGCACCCGTTACCGATTTCATCTCTGCTGAAAAGCAAGATGCCATTGTAAAAGCAACAATGGTTGGCGGTGCAACATTAACAGCACTCATTGGTACATCAGCATGGTATGCACCTGGGCAGCCGGAGCAGCATTGGTGGAAGCTATTGTAAGAGATGAGAAAAAACTATTTACTTGTTGCGTAGCATTAGATGGCGAGTACGGCCAAAAAGATATTTGTCTTGGAGTACCTGTTATCATTGGCAAAGACGGTTGGGAAAAAATTCTCGACTTCAAGTTAAACGATACCGAACAAGCTGCCTTCAACAAAAGTGCAGATGCAGTAAGATCAATGAACGATGTACTGAAGACCTTATAAAATAAAAGCAAACTTTCTCGATCCGGCTCTTAGCACTAAGTAGCCGGTTTTTCTTTATACTCTGTAGCTTCAGCGAAGGTGTATTTGTTACCCAGTTTACTCACCGTAATTTTTATGGAGGTGAGCAGCAGTTCCCTGAGCATCGTCCCTTGCACAGTTTACCCTGAGGAACGAAGTGCACTCTTCAACTGTAAGAATTATATTAAGCATTCTAACATTCTCACTCCCTCTCCCATAGGTACATTTTATCAGTAACTACACAAAACAAAAACAACGCATCGTTCCGTAGTAGCGTTTTATGCATCAAACTAATTTCAAAACAAGCACAATGCACTCCTACGGAACGCCAAACATCAGTATTTCACTTATCTGTGTTAATCCTTTTAATCAGTGTAAATCTGTGGTCAAAAAATCCGAAATTAGCAGTCCCTTATGTATGCCATTGTAGATATAGAAACCACAGGAAGTTATGCTGCCGCCAACGGCATTACCGAAATATCCATACATGTGTACGATGGTGAGAAAGTAGTGGAGACATTCGAAACACTCATCAATCCGCAGCAACCCATCCCCTACTTTATTCAAGCCATGACGGGCATTACCGATACAATGGTTTTAGATGCACCTTTATTTGAAGAAGTGGCAGAAAAGATATTTAGCATCTTAGACAAAAACATTTTCGTTGCACACAATGTAAGTTTCGATTACTCCTTTGTAAATGCACATTTAAAAGCCTGCGGCTACGAAACTCAACAGTAAAAAACTTTGCACTGTACGGTTAAGCCGCAAAATATTTCCCGGCTTTGCATCTTATAGTCTCGGCAAACTTTGCGATTCATTGGATATAAAAATCAGCAACCGCCACCGGGCCGGTGGAGATACGGCTGCCACAGTAAAAGTATTTGAGTTGTTGTTGCAGAACGATAAAGAACAACATATAAGTAAAGCATTGCAACGCAATTCAAAAGATGCAATCCTTCCACCCAATGTGCCTAAAGAACATTTTACTCAACTGCCCTACACACCGGGTGTATATTATTTTCATAACGAAAAAGGCAAAGTGGTGTATGTGGGCAAAGCCACTAATTTAAAGTACAGAGTTAATAGTCATTTCAGTAATAATTCGCAAAGTAGGCAGAAGCAGAATTTTATGCAGCATGTATATAGCATCAGCTATCAAAGTTGTGGTACAGAACTGATGGCTTGCATTCTTGAATCAACAGAAATAAAAAAGCGATGGCCTATCTTCAACACATCTCAAAAAAGATGGGAAGATGTGTATGGACTTTTTTTGTATGAAGATCAGAACGGCTATCAACGCCTGGCCATTGATAAAAACAGAAAACGGCTAAGCCCAGTTTACAGTTTTCATTATCTGGCAGATGGCCATGCGATTGTAAGAAAGCTAATCAAAGAGTATAATCTTTGCCCGAGGCTTTGTTATTTGCAAACTGATAATGAATCCTGCATCGGCATTAAAGAAAAATATTGCTATGGTGCCTGTGAGCAAACAGAATCTCCAGATGAATACAATCAACGCATCGGTGAAGCAGTTGCATCATTACAACAAGAACCTTCTTTCATTATAAAAGATAAAGGATTAAATGGCGATGACCAATCCTGCATATTGGTATTGAACGGACATCTTTATGGAATGGGTTATTTGCAAGCGGATATACAAATAACGGATGTAGATACATTGAAAGAGCAACTAACGGAGTTTAAAGAAAATAGCTTTACAAGAAACCTGGTAAGAGATTTTGCAATCCGCTTTCCTGAGAAAGTAATTATGCTGGAGACTTCAATTGTTTAATCTTCCCATTGAAAATTTTCTGCAAAAGGCCCATGCATCAATAGTTTGCTTTCTTCTTCTGGCAATACAGCAAGCTTACGGGTTATTGCACTCATCCAGGCAATATCAACAGTAATGATGGCGGCAACGGTTTCAGTGTCTTTCTTTATTTGATGCTGAATAGTAAACCGGGAAAAATCTCTTCTGGCTTTCAGAATTTTTGCATCAATGGTAACATCATCACCCATTCTTATTTCCCGCCTGAAAACACATTCTTCCCTAAATAAGATAAGGCCTATCCTCGTCTCCTGCATCCGTTGCAAAGTGAATCCTACTTTATTGAGGTATGCAACTCTGCACATGGCTCCCGAGTCGTAATAAACTGAATGCCGCAGGTGAAAATTAGGGTCTAGATCAGACCATCTTACTTGTATCGGCATTACAAAATCTTCCACAAACACTGCAATTTGAGACCAAAATTAAATGATTGAAGGCATTCGTATTTGCATTTCATCCTGTATTTTTGACATCCTAAAAAAGAAATTATAATTATGAAAAAAACAACCTTATTCGTAACACTATGTTTTCTCACTGGAGCAGCTTTTGCCCAACCTGGCACAAAACCTGTTACACCGAAGCCAGTAGCTAAGCCAGTACCTCCATTACTTAAGAATATGAATGACTCAGCAAGTTATGCAGTTGGCGTTAGTGTAGCCAATTTTTATAAACAACAAGGTATTAAAAATTAAATACAACTTTAGTTTCAAAAGCTATTAATGATATCATGTCGGGTAAAACTCCATTAATGGACGATGCTGCTGCCAATACTACAATGAATAATTACATGACGCTGATACAAACAGAAAAATCAAAACCAAGAATTGATTCGGGTACAGCATTTATGAAGCAGAATAAAACGAAGCCCGGCGTAAAGACCACAGCCAGCGGGTTACAATATGAAGTAATTACTGAAGGCACAGGTATAAAACCAACAGGATCAGATAGTGTAACTTGTAACTATATGGGTACTTTAATTAACGGATTCGAATTTGACAACTCCTACAAACGGGGCGAGCCCATTACGTTTAATTTAGGTGGTGTTATCAAAGGCTGGACAGAAGGCTTACAACTAATGAGTGAAGGTGCTAAGTATAAATTTTATATTCCTTATGCACTTGGATACGGAGCTCATGATTACGGCCCAATACCCGGTGGTTCTACACTTATTTTTGAAGTAGATTTAATAAAAGTGATAAAGTCGCAATAATTTTTTTCTTAATTACAAGAAACCCGCAACATACATTGATGTTGCGGGTTTTATTTTTGGTTTTCAATTACTGCTCATTGAATTTCGAACTATTAAAAAGGGGGACACCCAAAAAGCTATCCCCGTAGGATTTATTAAACCCTGAGCATTTATCGTTTATTCACTACGATCTTTTGCACAGTCTGTGCTCCGGTAGTTCTTTCAAATACACGGATGGTGTACATTCCCGGAGTCAGGTTTTCAATCTGAATATTACTGTTTGTTACGCCGCTAATTTTCTTTACCACTCTGCCACTCATATCTTGAACAGAAATGTCACGAACAGCATTTCCTTCATCAAAAACTACGTTTATTCTTCC
Source organism: Chitinophagaceae bacterium (assembly GCA_016708765.1). GTDB lineage: Bacteria > Bacteroidota > Bacteroidia > Chitinophagales > Chitinophagaceae > JJ008. Next base: position 31,102 of record JADJFD010000008.1, on the reverse strand, counting down.
ATCGGTTGATGGATTGGGATAAATGATGATGCCGCCTTTCTGCTCTAAACCACGAACAGAACGGATATCTGAAAACTTAAACTTTGCATCTTTATCAATCTGACGAAGTCTGTATTGGGTTATTGATTTCTCATTATTATTATCACTAAAAGTGTAATCCAATTCCGAAGAGCTGTTTCCATCTACTGCCGCAGAAGCTACATAGCCAATTGTTACCCAATTATCATGGCCTTTGTTTGCTTGTATTTCAAATCCTACATTATTAATCTCAGTAGAAGTTGTCCATTTAAGGTTTACAGTAGTACTACGTTGATATCTATCTGCCCCAAATGATTTTAAGTAAACAGGCAAAGTGCTTTGCTGCGGAAAAGAGAAACAACCAAATCTTGAACCGTATTGGCGGGTTGGTTGCTGGCCCATGTTTGAATTCGTACGATTGTAATCGTAGCCCATACGAACAGTAATGCTTGTTTGCGGAGTTGCATAGCTGGCAGCAGCAGCTACTTGTGCACAACGGGAAACACCTGTTCTTTCACATACAGACCCTGCGAAACCTTTGTATGTATCACCACCATCAGGATAAGTATATGATGCAAGTTCAGTAGATACATCCCCATTAATTGAAAGTCCTGATACGTTTCTTACAACACCTGTTTCTCTGAACCAACCACCTGTTCCAACTGTACTTCCATCAATATCATAATGTATATAGTTTAACCCTGTTAATCCACCTGATGGAGGTATTGTTGTGTAATCACTAGGGTATTGCTGTCCCCCTACTCCATCTCCAACATAAAATCTTATGGTAAATTGTACATAGCCTCGTATGCTGGTACTTGCAAGACTGGCGGCAGGTGTAATTCTTGGAGCAAAAAACTGGTAATGCTGTTATTATTCTGATCAACAGCTCCATCATCATCGATACTAAAATTACCTCCTGTCATTGATACATTTGATACCTGATCGATTGTAACAGTAGCATTGATTTGATTACCAGAAATAGTGGCAATATTATAAAAGGTGTAAAGTGCAGGTAAGCTTGTTGGGCTTCCAGAACGTAATGTTGCACCTGTAAAAGAAGTTACAACAGTAGAGTTACCTATACAGGTCTCTGATGTTGGTTGTGTACAATTACCTCCATTACAAGTCAAAGGTGCATTGGGTTGTGTTGGCTGTGCGAATGCTGCGCAATACATTACTATTGCGGATAAGGTTGAATAAATCTTTTTCATGCTCTCTGGTTTAATGTTATTAAATAGCTTTCGAATAGTTGGTTGCCCAACGTTTATGATGAGTAATTACATCCTGCGTTACAGGTCTCTCCAAGGGATACTTGGGCTATTTAATAGGAGGGATTTCTACAGGTTCTGCAGAAGCATAATGGATAAGCTAATCTTTCAAAAGGAAAGTGGATGGATGGTGTATGGCTTGCTAAAAGAATGAATATTATTCAAACTTTGCTAATCAGGTTTAACCAATAATAATGTCTTTGTAATTTTTCTAAAGGGAGGAATTTCTATGAAATGACAATATCAATCGGGATGCAAATTATAAATTGATTTATTTAAATACAAGTAATTATATATTTATTTAATAAATTTTTTCTTTTGCCATGTCAATTGCTTTCAGAAATTGCTGACTTTCAGACAGATTAGTGTTGTCAAGCTCTATAGCATCCTCAGCTCGGCGAAGAGGGCTAATTTCCCTGTTTGAGTCAATATAATCCCTTAGTTCAAGATTATCCTTCACTTCTTCAATTGTGATATTCGGGTTTTTCTCGTACAATTCTTTAAACCGCCGCTGCACTCTTATAGCACTGTCGGCAGTCATAAATAGTTTCAATTCGGCTTTAGGAAAAACCACAGTACCAATATCTCTTCCGTCCATTACAATACCTTTTTTCGCTCCCATTTTTTGCTGTTGAGCTACGGCAAATTCTCTTACTTCTTTAATGGCTGCTACATCACTTACCTTTTCAGCAATAAACATATCTCTGATAAGATATTCAACATTTTCGCTGTTCAGGTATATTTCGCTGTTACCACTTGTGCTATTAAAAATAAATTCTAAACTGATATTTTGTAATGCTTCTTTAATTTCTTTTTTACTTGCCAGATCAACATTAGTTCTAAGAAAAAATAAAGTGATGGCTCTGTACATAGCGCCGCTGTCTACATACACATAGCCAAGTTCTTTTGCCAGTTGTTTTGCCAAAGTGCTTTTACCGCAGCTAGACCAGCCATCAATGGTTATTACAATTTTCTTTGCCATTCTTGAATAGCAAAAGTAGAAATAAGACGCCTTAAAAAGCAAAGAAAAAAAATGCCGGGAAGAAAATAAGACGGGAAATATTGATTCATCATCACTATTTTCTTATCGCCTTACCGTCCCTGCCTGTCGGCAGGCAGGTTACCGGCAACAATAATTTGGGGCCGATTCATCTAATTTTTAGCATTCTTTGTTTTCGTTTGGGTGTCCCATGCAGAAGACAGGAAAATACAAAGAAAAAAAATGCCGGTAAGGCGGGAAGACGGGAAATATTGATTCATCATCATTATTTTCTTATCGTCTTACCGACTTACCGGCAACAAAAATTTTAAGCTTTCGACTTCTCGCCTGATTTTTCTTTGAATGTGAAGGAAAGCTTTGTCTTTTCTTCGTCAGTATCAGCAATTAAAACATCCCCAGCTTTTACATTTCTATTAAGTATTTCTTCTGCTAATGGATCTTCCAGGTATTTCTGAATGGCTCTGTGCAATGGCCTTGCTCCAAACTGAACATCGTAACCTTTGTCAGCCAAAAAGTCTTTTGCATTGGCTGTTAACTCAAGGCTGAATCCAAGGTTCACCAAACGCTTCATTACACCTTTCATCAAAATATCAATAATGTTGAAGATATTTTCTTTTGAAAGACTGTTGAATATTACAACATCATCAATTCTGTTTAAAAACTCAGGCGAGAAAGTTTTCTTTAAAGCCTTTTCAATTACCGCTTTATTCTCTTCGTCCTGATTCTCAACTTTCGCAGCTGTGGCAAAACCAACACCTGAACCAAAATCTTTTAATTGACGAACACCAATATTAGATGTCATAATAATTAAGGTGTTCTTGAAATCAACTTTTCTTCCCAAGCCATCAGTTAATTGCCCATCATCCAACACTTGTAATAAAATATTATAAATATCCGGGTGAGCTTTTTCAATTTCATCCAAAAGAATTACACTATATGGTTTGCGACGTACTCTTTCTGTAAGCTGACCGCCTTCTTCATAACCTACATAACCTGGAGGTGCACCAATCAAACGGCTCACAGTGAATTTTTCCATGTATTCACTCATATCAATTCTGATTAACGAATCTTCGGATTCGAACATCTGTCTTGACAAAGCTCTTGCTAACTCTGTTTTACCAACACCCGTAGGGCCAAGAAAAATAAATGTACCAATCGGTTTCTTCGGATCTTTTAATCCTACCCTGTTCCGTTGTATAGCTTTTACTACTTTAGCAATCGCTTCATCCTGACCAATTACCATTCCCTTCATATCCTCCGTCATCTTTTTCAGTTTCTCTGTTTCAGCCTCCACCATTCTTCTTACAGGTATTCCTGTCATCATACTCACTACTTCCGCTATATCTTCCTCGCCAATCGGGAAACGTTTGTGTTTACTTTCTTCTTCCCAAACATTTTTTGCTTTCTCCAGATCTTCCTGTAATCTTTTTTCAGTATCACGAAGTGAAGCCGCTTCTTCAAACTTCTGACTCTTCACCACTTTATTCTTTTCGTTCTTTACATCTTCAATTTTACCTTCAAGGTCAACAATGTTCTGCGGAACGTTGATGTTTTTTAAATGAACTCTTGCTCCCACTTCATCCATTACATCAATCGCCTTATCGGGAAGTAGTCTGTCTGTTACATAACGATCACTCAATTTTACACAAGCATCAATTGCTTCCTGATCATAATTTACATTATGAAAGTCTTCATATTTCGATTTGATATTGTTCAAAATCTTAATAGTATCATCCACACTTGGAGGATCAACCATTACTTTTTGAAAACGACGGTCTAATGCACCATCTTTTTCAATATACATTCTGTACTCATCCAAAGTTGATGCACCAATACATTGTAATTCTCCTCTTGCCAAGGCAGGTTTGAAGATATTACTAGCATCCAACGAGCCACTGGCGCCACCGGCACCAACAATCGTATGCATTTCATCAATGAACAAAATAACATCTCTGTTTTTCTCCAGCTCATTCATGATGGCTTTCATCCTTTCTTCAAATTGACCACGGTATTTAGTACCGGCTACTAATGCTGCCAAGTCAAGTGACACAACTCTTTTATCAAATAAAACTCTTGAAACTTTTCTTTGTACGATACGAAGTGCTAATCCTTCCACAATGGCAGTTTTACCAACGCCTGGTTCACCAATTAAGATTGGGTTATTCTTTTTTCTACGGGAAAGAATTTGTGAGACTCTTTCAATCTCTGATTCACGGCCAACGATTGGGTCTAATGCGCCCAACTCAGCCATCTTTGTTATGTCACGGCCAAAATTATCAAGCACAGGAGTTTTGCTTTTGGCATTACCACTTTGTTTACTGCCTTTCGATTGAGAATATTTTTTTTCTTCATCAAAGTCATCTTCATTCTCATCCTGAAATTCTGCACGGGGATCGTTTGATTTTACGATGCCCAGTTCTTGTCTGAATAAATCGTAATCCACGTCAAATTGATTTAAGATTTGTGTAGCAATATTTTCTTTGTTCTTTAAAATAGAAAGCATGAGGTGCTCTGTTTCTACCGTTGCACTTTTTAATGCCTTTGCCTCAAGAACAGTAACTCTTATAACTTTTTCTGCCTGCTTGGTAAGTGGCAGACTATTGATGTTTGCAATATTCTTACCTGTCTTGTCCTTAACGGCTAATTCAATCTCCTTTCGTAGTTCATACAAATCGATATTAAAGCTTTTTAAGATGCGGACAGCTGTATTATCACCTTCACGGATAAGGCCAAGCAGTAAATGTTCGGTGCCGATAAAGTCGTTACCAAGCCTTAATGCTTCTTCTCTGCTGAAAGAAATAATCTCTTTTACTTGTGTTGAAAAATTATTATCCATTTTAGATAATTAGTTGTGATACAATATTAACGAATAAATTTGGTTCCTGTTTTACCGTACTTATAAACGCAATGTTGATAATTTTAGTTGCTAATGGCGAGCCAATTTAGCAGCTTTCCGGTCATTCAGGATTTATAATACCTAATTTAAGAACTATGAATGTCAAATGCGATACCAAAGAGAAGTTTCATGTCATCACTGTTGCTGAAACATCGCTTTCTGCTACTATGACAGATAAAATGGAAGAATGTTTGTTGCCATACCTGCAAAATGACGTTAAAAACCTTGTTCTGATATTAAAAGATACTTATTCTATTGATGTGGCAGCGGCTGAAAAGCTGGTTCATATTCAACAAAAATATTATGAGAAAAATGCTTCATTTGTAATATGCGAATTACAAAAGCCTGTTGAAGAGTTTTTGGATAAAAATGAATTGCTGGAAATAATGAATGTGACGCCTACCGAAAGCGAAGCTTGGGACATTGTGCAGATGGAAGAAATTGAAAGAGAATTTTTCAGTGAAGAGGAAAACTGAACCCAGCAATAATGCAGCAGAATTACTTATATTTCTGTCTATTTAAAAACTGTAACACACCAAAATCACCAACCATTTCATGTTTGCTGTTACCATTCTTGGAAATAATTCTGCTGTTCCGGCATTTAACCGTCATCCAACAAGTCAGGTTGTAACAATTGATGGGCATAATTATCTCGTTGATTGTGGTGAAGGCACACAGATACAGTTAATCAATTACAAAATACGCCGGAGCAAAATCTCACATATTTTCATTTCGCATCTTCACGGTGATCATTATTTTGGGTTGATAGGATTATTGAATTCATTTGGTCTACTAAGCCATCAACAAGAATTACATGTATTTGGTCCATCGCCTTTAAAAGAAATAATAGAACTACAATTAAAAGTCGCTGATACAAAACTTTGCTACGATTTACATATTCATCATATTACCGAAGCCGCTACATTAGTTGACAATGAAAAGCTGAGGGTGAAATGTTTTCGCACTAATCATAGGATTGAATGTTATGGCTTTTCCTTTGAGCAAAAGAAACAACCAAGAAAGTTAAACATTGAAAAGGCTAAGGAATTTGAAATACCTGCTAACTTTTATGACCGCTTGAAGAGCGGTGAAGATTATACAAAGAAAGATGGTTCTATAATCAAAAATGAATTGGTAACAGAAACTGCAGAACCTGGGAAAAAAATATGTGTTCTGTGCCGATACAAAGTATGACGAATCATTACTTCCACATATTCAAGATGCAGACTTGATTTATCATGAAACAACTTACTTAGATAATCTGCGGGAAAGAGCAGAAGAACGTTTTCATTCTACTACAAAACAAGCGGCTGAACTGGCATTAAAAGGCGGTGTAAAAAAATTACTGATTGGACACTTTAGTAGTAAGTATGATACATTGGAAGAATTTGAGGCCGAAGCCAGAGAAGTTTTTCCGAATACGGAATTGGCGTTGGAAGGGGTTTGCTTTGAGGTGTAGAATACCAAATAATAATACAATCTATATTCATTTCATCAATCCTTTAATCTTCTCATAATGTCCTTCACTCACCGGCCAAACAGGTAATCGGAAAGTATTTTTGCAAAGTCCCATTTCACTTAAATAAGCTTTTACGCCACTTGGGCTGCCTTCGGCAAACATAGAAGTAATAATATCAGTGTATTTATAATGTATGGACTTTGCTTCGTCAAATTTTCCGGCAATGCAAAGGCGAACCATATTGGAATAATCTTCCGGATAGGCATTGGCAACAACAGAGATCAATCCTTCTGCTCCGCAGGCAATCATGGGCAAGGTAATCGGATCATCACCACTGATTACCATAAAATCAGCCGGTTTGTTTTTGATAATATAATTGATCTGGTCAAAATTGCCACAAGCTTCTTTGGTGGCAAAAATGTTTTTACACTCGTTAGCTATTCTAATTGTTGTTTCACCAGATACATTTTGCCCTGTACGACTGGGAACATTGTACATGATAATTGGCAACTGTGTTGCTTTATCCAACGCTTTATAATGTTGAAAAATTCCTTCTTGATTTGGTTTGTTGTAAGCAGGGCTAACAGAAAGAATTGCATCATATCCTGTTAAATCAAATTGTTTAAACCATCCTAATACTTCGTTTGTGTCGCCTCCACCTATAGCTGCAACTAATGGCACTCTTCCAGCAACTACATTTTGCACAAAGGAAAAAACTTCTTGCTTTTCTGCACCATGAATGGTTGCACTTTCACCAGTAGTTCCTATTGCAACAAGGTATTCCACTTTTCCTTTTATCCAGAACTCGATAAGATTGGCAAAACTCTCCCAATCAATTTTTCCGTCTGCATGAAAAGGAGTTACGATGGCTATACCTGTACCAGTGAATTTTTTCCGAAGTGACATTGTATAAATAAGAATTAAAAATTAGCAATTAATAATTAAAAAAGCTGAATAATGATCTGAACGATGAAGTGTGCCCTTCCTTTCTCAGGGTAAACTGTGCAACAGACGATGATAGTAGTACTACTGCTGGGCCAATAAATTTCAATTCTCGTAACTCGCAACTAACTACTCGAAGATTCTTCTACACTTCTTCCCAGAAACCCATTTTACCAAACTTTTCTATTCTATCGCTTACTCTTTGCTCTGCAGGCATTGGCTTGAGCTCTTTCAACACTTTAACAAGATGAGCTTTTAAAATACTTGCTGACTCATCATAATCCCAATGTGCACCACCAACAGGTTCGGGAATAATGCCATCAATTAAGCCAAAGCCAAGCATTTTATCTGCAGTCAATTTTAATTGTTCGGCAGCGATTTCTTTTTTGTCCCAGGTACGCCAAAGAATAGACGAACAACTTTCGGGAGAGATAACAGTGTACCATGTATTCTCCATCATATATACTCTATCGCCTACTCCTATTCCTAATGCACCGCCGCTAGCTCCTTCGCCAATGATGACACATATAACAGGCACTTTCAGCCTTATCATTTCATATATGTTTCTTGCTATGGCTTCGCCTTGTCCTCTTTCTTCTGCTTCTAATCCGGGAAATGCGCCGGGTGTATCTATTAAAGTAATAACGGGTTTATTAAATTTTTCTGCCAGTTTCATTAATCGCAAAGCCTTTCTATATCCTTCTGGATTAGCCATACCAAAATTTCGGTGCTGTCGCATTTTGGTATTGATACCTTTTTGTTGTCCGATGATCATTACCGTTTCTCCATCAAGGCTGGCAAAGCCCCCAATCATGGCCTTATCATCTTTTACATTTCTATCACCAAACAATTCAACAAAGTTTTCTGTCATTTTAAGAATATACCTTGTGGTATAAGGCCTATCTGGATGGCGACTTAATTGAACTCGTTGCCAACTGCTGAGATTTTCAGTAATTTCTTTACGTTTAGCAAGTATTCCTTGCTCTAATTTCTGTATTGTGTCGCTTAGATCCAGCTTGGTCTTTTCCTGCCGTGTTTTCATGCTGGCTATCTCATCAATAAGGTCTTTAATAGGCCTTTCAAAATCCAGAAATTGTCTGTTTGCGTCGGTGGGCATATGCTATAAAATGTGGGGCTAAATTAAGGATTAAATGATAATGCCGAATTTTCTCCGGAAAGGTTGATTGTCAGTGGATAAATAATATAAAAACATTTGGCTGAAAAAGATTGCCGGGCTATCTTTGCCGTCCTGAAAAATGGCTCGGGTTACGAATCATTCAAAGGAGTTGGATCGGTAGTTCAGTTGGTTAGAATGCCGCCCTGTCACGGCGGAGGTCGCGGGTTCGAGTCCCGTCCGGTCCGCTTTAATTTGGTTAAAACCCGCTCTGGTAGCGGGTTTTGCTTTTTTTATTCTATTTTTTATTCTATAAAAAAGCAAAGCGGCCCTAAATCTTACCTTATTTTACTAGACTTTATTCTAATTGACTCGTTGACTTTATAAAGGTACGATATTTCCATTTTCAATGAACTCGGGGTTGTTGGGCTAACTCTATTCAGCAAAAAGCAGTGACTTTTTTACTGCTTTGGAAAAAACCTAGGCCTGCATTAACTGCCTGATATCGCTGCCTAGAAGTAAACCCTTGACCTTATTTTTACCCTTTTCAGTTTGCCGTGTTTTATCCAATCGTAAATGGTCGGTTTAGTTACCTTAAAAGGGAGCAGATTTCTGAATTTTATATAAAGGCTTTTCCGTGAGGCCTGGAGTCTCCAGGGAAGTTATTGGAGGCACTTCTTTTTGATTTCTGGTCACTTCCTCTCTAATTATTAACCTAATTTGCTCCCAAAACTCCGCAGGCTCAAAAGGGATTAAAATTGGTACTGATACATTCTTTTCCATACGCACATTTTCATTTTCACAATCCTTTCAGGTAGACAGTACTATTGTTGAAAGGGTTAGTTGAAGGTTGATAGGTTATGTAGCCAAATTCCTGAAGGTTATTCATGCACTTATTATAGGTATAACGGGCATTTATTTTGGCGGCCTTCATGATGGTTGTCCTTACTATACTCACCGGATTTGTTCCTCCATTTAAATTCCACTGTTGCAATAAAGCCATATAAAGGCTGATATGTGTAGTGCTGATCCTAACATCATCTTCTATAGCTTCATAAAAACCTGTCAATGGTGGAAAGACTTCCATATTTGCTACTGAATAGTTGTTTTGTTTTTCTTACCTTTATGCCGCTATTTAATCTTCGTTTTTTGGTAACCCACTTCCTGATGAATTACCCCATTTTCCTCTTCTTCATTCTGCTGGTTCTCCGCTTGCTTTTTCTTAGCAAGCATTTGTTTTTGCAGTCGTCGATTTTGCAAAAGCGATAAGCCTCATCTACTGAGATGCCTGCCTGGCCTTCGAGAAAGTAAAAACGCGACTAACTTCAGCTTTATTCTTTGGCATGTTAATGTTGTCAAACAATTCATGATACGAAGCTCCTATCCAATATTTCAATTTTAAGGCAACAGCAAGAGCCTTGCCTTCTTCTGTTGCTTCCAAAGCAGATAATTCATTTATTATCGCCTCAACTTTTTGTTCTTTTTCCCAGCTCGTTTTATCATCCACATTCCAGATCTTTTTTTCATCCAATTCAAAAGACTTTCTCCAATCAATACCTGTCATTTGTTTTTCCCGTGATGCAATATTGACACCGTTTACCAACGCATCTAAAAAAATGGTTTCCTGTTGAAAAGTAGCATCATAATAAACCAGTTCATAAACATCTTCATTCCTTCTTTTCTCAAAGAATATTTGCAAGTTTATCAGGTCATTTGCTCTTTCGGTTTAACCACTTGTTTCACGTCTTTTTTTTTTTATCTTCTGCCACGTTCTCTTTCACAGCTTTGGTACCTTTATCAATGCCCGTCTTATATTGTTCCAGAGATTCTTTTGCCACCAGCTTCATGTTTGAATCATACAGGTTTACTTTTTTGAATTGAGGGTCAGCTTCTATAAACATTTTGTGGCTGCTGCCGTCCTTTTCAATAGTAACTGACTGCACGTTTCCTTTTTGAAGTGATTGCATTAAGGCTTTTTCTTTTTCAGGGTCTTTCAAATCCGCAATGGGGAATTTCTCAACCGCTGACTTCAAATCAAAACCATAGTTTTGATGAAATTGCTTTACTTCAAAATTGTTGTTCTTGTCTTTGTTGGCCGGGTCAAGTTGCATCCAGGCTTTGTATGGCTGTCCTTCTTTTGTTACAAGGTCCTTATGCACTGCCCGTCCGTCCAGTAAATTGAATGCTTCCTTGCCAGTAATTCCTTTGCCCTTGTTCAGATAAAATGTTTGTTCCATTTTATCGCCATTATTTTTTTCCAGTGAAGCATGATAATTATTGAAGAAGTACATATCAGTGGAATCTGATTTTCGGAAATTCAGGGTTGCTTCAAAAGGCTTTTTATTTATTTCAGCCTTAAAGTGCAATTGAAATTCTCCTTTTCCTTCACTCATGTTTTTCTCCAAATCAGCTTTCAGGTTTTCACCAAAGCCCATGTATTTGATGTTGTCAGTCAAATACTGAAGATTTTCGTTGTTCATAACATTTGTTTTTAATTGTTTATTAAATAATGATAATTGCTGAGATTCAATATGGTCAATAAGCGCATCGGTAAAAGCATTCCCTTCTTTGTTGAATAATCCATTTGCATCAGGATTAAGGATTGTCCGGTTACAAATTTTATTTCCGTAAGGTATCTTTAGCAATACATCCTGAATCGAACGGGCATGAATAACCTTATAATCATCAAATTCGCTGATATTGTGATTAGCAAACTCAACTGCTGAATCTTTAGATTTAAAAAATTGTATATCTTCTTTCTCAAGAAAATAAGAAAGTGTATTGTAAGAAATCCAGTTACGATTATTTCCTAACTCAAACTGTGTCCATTCAATTGCTGCACCCGATATAACATGTTCTTTATCCATGCCATCCAATGTTGGTATTGAAAAAGATTGTCTGACTTTTCATAAGCATCCATGGCTGAGAGCATCGTGCCACTTTCTGAAGCCACTGTAAGTTTTATTTCATAGTTTTCTCTAAGTGCTTTTCGTCTATAATAAATCTTCCCCATTCTTCTTCAGGCCAATATTTAAACATGATAAGCTCTGCTAATTCTTTTCCTCTTTCACCACTATTCAGCAATTTCATTAACTCATCGTTTGCTTCTTTTTATAATATGATTCTGACTTGTATCCTCATTACCAGATAAGTATTGATTATAGAGCTTATCAGCCCTCATCATTTTGATTTCTAGTTCCTTTGTACTGATTCCGCTTATGGCTATTTCCCGGAACAGGGATGTGCCTTATTCCCAATACATATTTGTCAAAGACAAACTTGTTTTGTTGATTCCTTTCAATCTCCAGCGCATACATCAGCTGGTCTTTCTCAATTTCCATGTAATGAAAATGGTAAAGCTTTCCTCATTACTGACTTTGTATGAATCAATATCTGTTAGAACCCTTCAAAACCTAATGACAAGAGTTTCTCCTTTAATTCTATTGCATTCTGCTCTGTCATTTAATAAATTAATTAAGTCAGGTAGAATGATTGCCTGTAAAATTTTCCGGTTGTTGACTTTCATGCTAAGTGCCTGCCACCATTCTTTCCATAACCTGTACTGCCAGGTATTTGGCGTCGGGGATTGTAAATTTCTCCAATGCAACAACTATTACTGAATTGCTCCTGGCTTTTACTTTAGTTGCATTTCCGGCAATATGCAATGGTTTTTGCTCTGTCTCCTGTACAGCAGTTCGTTTGCTTTTCCTCTTATCTTTTATAAAGAACCGTAGCAGGTCAACATCGTAATCAATCGACCCCTTGTTTTCAATGAATAGCTGATAATAGATAACATTATCCTTAATGTAAATTCCTTTACCCTTGCCAGCATATTGTATTTTTTTATTTTAATATGCTTTACAGTTCGTTGGTTATCCAATATGGCATTGGCATAAGAAGTAATCGTTATAGTTTTATTCACCGGCAGGTAATAAACCCATGATGCTGGATTGCTTTTGTAAAACAGTAAAAGCATAAACGCTTCCATCATCTGTAACCACACTCAGGTTAGTTTCTGCAAAATCTTTTTCAGCAGCTTTTTACCAGTAAAATAGTTGGGGCTTCTTTTACTTGCTGTGCTAATACAGCCTGTGTTCCCCGGTCAACATGTTTTATGGCAAATGGAAACACCAGGCTGGTTGTTTTATCGGTTGTAATCCCCAGTGTTGTTTGTGCGGTAGCAGAAACGAACATCCAGCAAATACTTATCATACTCACAAATTGCTTCATTGTAGTTATTTTTAAAGTGATTAATTAATGCTTACGTTTTTATCCTTAAGCAAAACTTTGTATCCAGCCTTCACCATTACTTTTACCTGCTTTACTTTTCTGCTTAAAAGACCTTTAATTGTATTTACACCGCGGCGGCTAATTGTGCTTTCATTGTCGGTCAACTGAAGTGAGTTCCATTAGCTGCAAACCAATATCAGCAGATTGTTTACTAACATCCCTGCTGATAGAACCGGGATATAAATGCCGGGCAAGCCATCCATATCATATATTTCCAGCTTTACCGGAAACAGTGAATTTCCATAGCGAATAGAATTTATCTCTGCTTCCAGTCTTTCATTGTTCAGCGACACAATTCCATTTACCTGGTTGCCTTTGGAATTAAAACACCATTGATGAAAACATCCGTAGCAAGCCTTAACTGAATTACCGCACCATTTACTAAAACCTGGTTGGTATTAACCAATGCTTCAATAAGGTTATCTTCATTACCATCCTGTAGCCTGTTTTCCAAACCAAAAACCAGCATTTTTGCAGTCTTTTTTGGAAGTATCTAATAAACTTATGTTATCAGGCACATACGTATTACTCACAGCAAAAACAACTTCCTTTTGCTGCAATGATTTTTCTTTTATTTTATCTTTTACTCTTTGCGGATGTTGTATGTCCAGTATTTTATCCAGTGTGCCGCTCAGTCGCTTCATTTCCGGGTCCTCATCGCCCGTTTTATTCATTACCTGCATCATGTTTTCCAGCCTGTTAACTTCATCTGCAAACTCTCCATTTGATTAACCTGGATTTATCAAAAGCGTCTTCACTTTTTATTTCTGGTTGCTTATTCATTTCCTTATCAAGCAATGCCAGTTTTTGCATAATCTTTTGTTCCGGGCTACTTCCAGAGGATTCATAAGGAGATGTATTTAGCCGTTGATTGTATTTTTCTGCGGTGTTCTCAGTTAACTGCTCCAGCTCCTTATTCATGAGTGGCATTGTATCTAATCTTTGTTTGTAATATGGGTCGTTACGCATCAACTCCTCAAGTTTTTAAAGAATCCTTGTCTGCTTTCTCATAAAGCTAAGTTTGTCCGCCATGTTATCATCTTTCAGTCCTGCATCAGAAGATTCAAATTAAGCCTTTGCTTTGAGTCTGCGACATTTTGTTTAGACTGACCACCACCTAATGCCCAGAAGGCCATTGTTAAAAATGGTATAACCAGCATGGGTAACACCAGCATCATTTTTCGTTTACGCAGAAAAGTCTGCGACTGTTGCACTTGTTTCATACGCTTCATTTTTGTTTTTGTGAATTATATATTTCTTCCAGCATTTGTACACTGTCCATCAATCCTGGCCGGGCCTGCAGGGTTGTCATATTGCTTGTTCTGATTTTGTTTCAAACTGTCCATGTACTTTTAAAATCCTGAATTTTATAAAATGTCTCTTCATCAACATAAGCATCTGGCAATAATTCGTCACCTGCTTTATCAAAATGTTTTGGTACGTTAACATGGTCAATTTTAAAATCCGGCTTAATCTTATCCGGCCTTACAACAGCATTAGTAATTAAATAAATGCTATACCCTCCAGCACTTATGCAAAATATAATCAGCAATACTTTAAGTTTTTTTGGTAGTCATGTTCTTAAATATTTTATTCATGCTTTCTGAAAACGCTTTTTGCAGCCTTATGCCAGCCCCTGCAATTTTCCCTGCCGCTTTATCTGACATGGATGGATTAATACCTGACTCATCCTTTTTTCTTTTCTTTCTGAATAGCCACATATCACCGGTTTTGTATTGTTATGTCTTTATTTTCCAACGTCCGCCACTTTTCAATCAGAAACCCATGAGAGTTATTATCTGAGCGGGATACATTTCTCAAATAGCCTTCAGTGATAAGGTTACGGGTTACAATAGTAGTAGGCCTGATTATTCTTTCTGTCCCTTTATACTTGAAATAAAAAGGATAGACATTTGTATTAATCTCGATGCTATCCATTTGAATTTCCTGGCTGATATTACCTGAAATAAGATTGGAGAAATAACCATTTTCTTTCAGGTTGTCATATTGTGTTTGGCAGAGGCATCTGCCAGGTACAATGCTTGGTAATGTTTGCTTGTATTACTTTATCATCCGGGTCAAGAGTAAAGAAAAATGATGAAACATTTTAACATGGTCTTTTGCCTCAACAGGAATATTGTCTTTTCTGTCCGCAGCATAAGCTTCCAATGCCTTACCGTTGGCAAGGATAAAAACTTTTTGCTGAGACTGCGATGCAAGCTGATAACTTTTGTACGCAATGAAACGGAGATTGCAATACAACCTGTAATAAAGCTAATGAGAATAGCCTTATATATCGAAAGGCCGAATCAATATTTTTCATTTTCTTAAACATCACTCACACATTTTCTTACACAAATCTTGTTTAAAACCGATGCCGATTTCTTATCTACGTTTTACCTGACAATTTATCTTTCATATAATTCCCATTGGACCCTTTATTTCCATCATTAAAATAACCGCCAGAGTTACCATAGGAAGCCATACTGCTGGAAACTTTGTTGTATCCATCTCCCAATGCGTCCTTTGCCATTGAGGCACCGCCAACAACCATTGTACGACTTGACGTACTCATCATATTTGTAACCTTATACAATAATGTATTGCCACCACGGCATGTATGATATAGTTGGCAACGGATGGTACAGTGAAGTATCCAATGATTCCATAATCATAAAATTAAATAAGCAGTGTCGGTTGTACTAAAGAAGGTGTCGCCATTACTTGCTATCTGCTGTAAATCCTCTTTGAGCATATTTTCCTGAATTTTCCCATGATACCGCCAAAAATATTTGCAACAGGTAACCATAAAAGATATTGAGGTAACGAGCAATCCAAACGGTTAAGGTATGCTGGAAACCATCAAAGACAGCGATGCCAAAGACCAGTGGCCCAAGAATAGCAAGAACAATCAGGTAGAACGTTCGGATGGTGTTGATGCAAAGGCTGCTGCCTCAAACAAAACTTTCAACACTTCACTCATCCATTGCTTAATTGAATTGCGGAAGTTGTAAGAAAATTTGGCAAATGCAAATTTTATATCGTTGCCAATGCTTTTAAAGAAGCCCTCCCTCTTATCACCATAATTATATTTATACCACTTGTCCCTGTCACCTGAACCTGATTGTCCAACATACATTTGCCAGTAAGCAGTTTTCTTAATGGCTTCTTCTTTCATAGTCAGTAGCTGAGCCACTGCCTTATCAGAATCAGTCACCATAGCAGAGGTGGCAGTAACAGTGGGTTTCATCACACCATTGATCATGGCTATAACAGAAGGGAATATTAATACGGCAAATCCTAACACAAACGGACGAAACAAAGGGTAGAAATCAACCGGCTCAGCCCTTGCAATATGACCCCATACCCTTGAAGCAATATACCAGGTGGCTGCAAAACCTGCAATACCCCGGCCAACACCAATGAGTCTGCTACAAAGTGGCATCATATCATCGTACAATTCTTCCAACACTTCGTGCAGGCTTCTTATTCTTCCGGCCATACCTCCCTGTGCTTCTGCCAGGTGAGGAATCAGCAATACGATGATTGCAAGACAAGTTATTCTAACACACATTTTCATACTCACAATTTTTATCTTACTTAACAATTGGTCTATTCAGCCAAGCCATTTATTCTACGAGACATTCTTATTTCTGCCTGTTCAGATTTTCGCTGCAAAGACAACATGGCTGTATTGCCATTGAAATCTTTCAAAAAAGAATATTGGTCTTCAATGGAAGCATAAATCCTGTCAATAGCCTGTAAACGTTCATCATCGCTCATTCTTAATTTTCCTGAAGTAATTACCATTGCCAATTCATCAAGGCTTTTCAGGCTTTGGTCAAATAAGTTTTCATATACTTTACTGAGATAATCAATTTCCTGTTGAGTGAATTGCTTTTCTTCTTTGAATTGACTGAAAGCGGTTTTGTATTCCTTCACAATCCTTACCTGATAACTGATAATGTCTGCAATTCGTTTGTATTTTTAACAGCCGGGCTGACTTCCATAAGGCCGTCAAGAAATGTCTTGTGCAGGGTAAAATTTCCTTCCGATATATCTTTAACAGCAGTATATCCTTTATGCAAAATCTTGTACCCATCATACATATTCTGCAATATCTTTTTAAACTGCGTCAGCTTTTGCCAATTTAATAATAGCTGCTGTGCTTCATCACTTTGGGCTTTAACCTGAAAAGCCAAGCTCCACATCCCTAAAATCACAAGAAACTTTTTCATCTTAAGTCGTTTAATATTTTTGAGCGATTTATTTCCATTTGTTCACCCATTCTTTGAACAGATAACAATCCCATTTCTTCACTGAAAGATGAACAAAAGGAATATTTATCCTGCATGTCGGCATAAAGCTTGTCAATCCTTTTCAGTCTTTCATCGTCTTTCATTTCCAGTTCCCCGGAAGTGATAACCATAAATAGTTCATCTATGGTTTTCACACATTCTTCCAGCAGGTTATCAAACACCTGCTTGCAATAATCCAGTTCCTCAGTAGTGAATTGTTTTGTTTCCTGATGCCTTGCAGGGTTCGTTTCGTTTCGTTGATAATCCGAACCTGGTAAGGCTATAATGTCAGCAATCTTTGAGTACTTTTTGATTTGGGGTTTACATTTTTTTAAAGAAGAGAAGAAATCCCGGTGAAGGTTAAAGTCGCCATTTTTTGATACTACGAACTGTAGCTATTCCTTTGCTGGCGATGTTATAGCCTTTTTTTGCATATCCGATATACACTTGCAAGGCTACTATCTGTTGCAGCAAGTATTTCTTTGAGTTTTCTTTTGTTGGGTCCACTCAGCCAACGTTTGGCCATTGATAGATGTAAAGGATAAAAATATATCCCAAGCATCACAAATATTTTTTTCATACACACTGTTTTATATCTTCACAAATACTTGTTCACTAACGGGTGATACCGTATAGTCTTCTCACATATTCAATTTCACCTTTTTCAGATGCTCTTGCAGGCTAATCATTTTATTCTGGCTATTGAACTCTTTTAAGTCCATGAATTGCTGTTCCAGGTTATCCGAAACTGTATTAATTATTTCAGCCGCTTTGCATCACTCATTTGTGTAGCAAAAGCATTTACTACAAGAAAAGCTGATCTATGCTTTTCAGGCTTTCATCCAACATACCTGAATAAATGTTATACATGTAATCCAGTTCATCAGGGGTAAAGTTTTTTATCTTGCCGGAATAATGCCCAAGCACCTTTATATTCATTCACCATTTGTGTCTGTCGTTGGATAATATCCTTTACCCGTTGATAATAAGCTAACACGGCCTTTACTTCAAGTTCCTAAAATAGTCATCATAGAGCTTTCGCTGCTTTTCTACCCAATCCTTAATTTCATCCAGCTTCAATTGTGACATTTTATTTTCCAATGTCTTTTGAGCATTCTGCAACCAGATAGTTTTGTTCTGCAAACGCTGCACCTGCAAGTCCACTGCTTTGATTACTTTTTTAACTGCTGCCTTTATAATATCCAGAATGGGTATTTGTGCTTTCGCTTGCATTGGCAGCAACATACAACACAATCCCAAACACACAATTGCCAATTTCTTTTCATAACACACCTATTTTTTATTTTGATATTTTGTAGTTCCGGCAAACATTGATTTTTCTTTTTGTATCGAAGGAATAAGTATCGCCGGTTTCTGTTTCCTGTAGTAGCTGCTATCTTTATTATAAATGGCAGAAGTAGTAGTCCCAGTTTGTATTCCGGCTCTATAGGTTTACCGTCTAACATTCTCCCATACTTCCATCTCCCTTTCTACCTTGTATTCACTTGCTGATTTGTTTTGCAACGAAATTACCACAGTATCATTTTCTGTACCATACTCATGCTGGGAAGAACGGATATAAGTTCCCGGAATAAAGTCTTTAACAGTATCGCTTTCGGAATTACTGTTACAAGCTGTTAAAAGTAGAGCCACTGAAACATAGGTTAAGAATAATGCTTTCATGATATTTTATTTTAGTGTGATTGATTACGCATTTTCTTCTGCCATTGCCATAATACCTTTTGAATATCTCCCCGGAAGGTTTTGGCAAATGCCCGTACTTTTACTTTCCTTTTCTTCTGTTGTGCAAGCCAGGTATTCTTCAGGTGACACTTCAGTCCGGTACACTTTGCTTAAAACGCCACCTAATGAAATAAACACTTCCTTATACTTCTTTGTGGGGTCATTTGCTTTGTTAATAGAAAGAACCAATGCCTTTTCCTTCTCCGTTAATCCTAATAGCTCCTGTATCTGGTCGAACTTATTTTGATACTTACTTTGGTCAAGCAATATCTTGCAATCACTATTGTTTATAATAGCCTGCTTAACCACCGGCGATGAAATTATATCTTCAACTTCCTGGTAACTACAATGTCTTCGCCAAAGAATTTTCTCACTGTTTTAAACAAATATTTAATGTATTCCGCCATTCCTTCCTTTGCTATTGCCTTCCATGCTTCTTCAATTAAAATCATTTTTCGATGCCTTTAATTTTCTCATTTTAGAAATAAATACTTCCATAATGATGATGGTGACAACCGGAAAGTATGGGATGGTCTTTTATATTATCCAACTCAAAAACTATAAAACGCTGTTGTAATAAATCGAGGTTCTCTTTTGCGTTTAGCAAGTAATCAAACTCACCACCTTTATAATACGGCCTCAGTACGTAAAGAAAATTAGATATATCAAAATCTTTATCCTTGACATTATCACCTTTTAATACAGTTACAAAATCATCTTTAAGGAACTCATAAAAACTGTCGAAGCAAGGAAAAATATTATTGTCATTCCCAACCTTATCAAAATACAACTGCAAGGCATTTGAAAGAGCTACATACTCGCTGCGGTTATAGGTTTCATTATCCTTCTTCCAGAGAGCCAGTAATAAAGTCTTTATACTTTCTTTCTTTTCAGTGTCTAAATTGTCACCTTCACCAATGTAAAAGGGGTTGAATTTGATAGGTTTAGTTTCGGAATAAGTGAAATAATAACCATTCACCATATCGCACAGGCCTTTGTAGGAATGGCCAACATCAACCAATACAATATGTGTGCCTTGTTCGTAGTAAGACCTCACCATGTGGTTGGTAAAAAGATTTTCCGCTACCTGATGGCCCCAGGATAAATTTGTTGCGGTTGGTGCAGATTCCTTTATCCATAGGTTCATCAGAAATATCAACATGCACTGGCTTGCCGGAAAGCCTGTCTCCCAAACGGATGCCTACAGGGCTTAATGAGGAACGGTAGTTTGTTTCCAAGTTAAAAAACAACAGGCCTAGGGTGAGAAAGTATCGAAAGTATCGTTCATCGGAAAATCAGCAGCATTGCCGGGATACCAGCCCAAAAGATTTGTGCAGAACCTTCCGTTTCCAGTTTTGGTGTCGCATCCATTTGTGTGAGAGCAGAGGAACATAAGTTTCTAATGTTTTTAATTCCTCCTTATTATCTGTCCATGCCAGTAAATTAAAATGAGCTTTGACCGGCAGCCGTTGTTCACTGATAGCCTCATTTAAGAAGTTATCAGTTGCTTCTTTGGCAATCGCATTCTCACGGCTGTATGCTGAAAGGATTGCAACCTCAGTCTTTTGCTTTCTAATTTCTGCATGGTCTTCTGCACCTCTTCTAAAAAAACAAATTGATTGTAGATGTGATTGCAGGAAAGTAACTGTCCGATAGGTGAAGCAAAGCCTACACTGAATTTTGTTTTGTCCGTTGAATATTTATCATAGTTTATTCTTGAACCGCACAAAGCAGAACAAATTCGGCATCCGCCATTGTATAAAGCTGGCAATGGTTTTCACCAATCTTCCAATCTGGTTTAAATTCAATATCCCTTATAACTTCCGGACCCTGTCTGCAGGTTTAAATACTGTACAATCAAATCACCAACCCTGCATCTGGCAACCGCTGCATTGAAATAAATCCGCTATCTGATAGTATCTTTTCAAATTGGCCTTACGTGGTTCATATAAAATCATGGTAGTGCTTTGGCTTCAGTGTTTCTTCAGGCACAATTGTTCTTCTTAACAAACTTGAAAATACTGATGAAGATACTTTTCGATTTCCGGGTTTCTTCGTCAACAATATATAACATTGATGATCTAAATATGGCCGTTCGTTAAAGAACCTGTCGCTGCTGCGGCTTAAAAAGCTATTATCTTCTTTTACGAAAGTGGGTTGATATTTTGCCTCAGTAAACCAATCCTGTTTATACAAAATAGATTGGGTGGGCAATACCTTTATGGCTTTTATCCAGGCGTGATGAAATGCTTCGTATTCTTCATTACTAAGTGTAAATAGCTCGGGCAACTGCACCTTAAAAGCAACTGTAATATCACCCATCTTCGACAGGATAGCATTATGCTCTACTCCATACAAAGGCAATACGTCAAACAGATTTTCATGCAGTAATTGCTTTTAAATGAACAATGGAATAACTTTTAACCACTTTCGGCACTGCTTTCTTCGCTACTTTTTTCATTAAGCCATATTCACCGTAAGTGCGGCTGAGTTTATAGACATACATAAACAAAGAGGTAGCCAACGATACAATTAATACAAGGCAGATAAAAATATTTACGCCAATAATATAGATGATAGCAAACAGTATCAGTAATACAACAAGTCCGCCGCCCAGATACCAGATGTATTGTGCTTTCAATCCCTTAAACTCTATTGGTTTATTAATCCCTTTATTTATTTGATATACACTGTTACTCATTACTATTATTTTATACTCTCAATCCCTTTTCTTTCCTTCCAGCAATTTCTTTTTTGGAAGTAGAGATTTCCCTGACTTTAGTTCATTAGTATCCATTTTTATTACCATAGCCTCTTTTATTTCTACTTCATTTACCTCGGTTCCATTATGTTGCTTAATCTGGTTTTCCTGAATCTTGATTGAAATTTCTCTTTCTAATTTTGAAACATCTTTTTCAACTGTGCCAGTTCTCCTTCTTTTTCAAAAGGCTTTCCAACAAGCTGCTGTAACATGGGAATGTTATGGTCAATCTCCTGTAAGTTTTTCTGGTACTTTTCTTTTAATGATTCAACTCCAGTCAATGGCATTGAGAAAGTACCTGGCTGCAATCTTAGGATTATCAATGTTGATATGGCCCTGGTTCCATGAATATTTTATGCCAGATTCTTTCCCCTTCAGCAAAAAAGATATTCTGAAAGCGGTATTCAAATAATCCTTTGTCCTCATACGTTTCTTTCTGCCTGCGAATGAATAAATCGAAACCATAGAGATCGCCAATTTTCATTGTGCCATCTTCTCCAATGTTAGGCTTCCAGTTAAAGGATTGTTTAATCAGATAGATGCCGATTGCTTCGGCATCAGAAGAATTGAAATTATCTAATTGTATGGGATTAAGTTTTATCCCTTCTTTATCATACTCCAATTGGTTCTTATAACGGCTTTCATCCAGCGTTAGCTTATCCAATGTTTGGAATGTTTTTCTTTATCACCTTGTAAATTCTCCAATTGAAACCTTGACCGTATCACTTCTTTATGGTGGGCATTTCTCAGGCTTTCCAATACAGCAATTTTCTTTTCCAACTTGGATTTTTCCAGAAGAGTTGTATCACCGGAAAGGATAGCGATGTATTCCGAAAAATTCATTCCACTTTTTCATCAATTGAACCTTCGTCAAGAGTTCTAACATTCAGCTCACAATTCTTCATCTGACTGATGAAGGTTTGTTTATTCTTCAGAAGGTTGAATTTATAATTATCCAAAGACTGCTCAACAGCATAGATGTAATTCCTGACTTTATTATCATAGGCTTCTTTGGCCAGCATATTTCCTTGCCTTGCACCCCGACCATTTCTTTGTTCTAATTCAGAAGGCTTCCAGGGAATATCCAGGTGGTGCATTCCAACTACGTTTCTCTGAACATTTAAGCCAGTGCCTGCTTTTTCAGTGCTGCCCAATAAAATCCTTATTTCACCATTGTTCATTTTTCGAACAACTCAGGTTTTTGCCTGTCCGTCCAGTCATGTATGAATGTGATGTGATTAGCTGGTATTGAAAAGTCACTGATTAATTTATCTTTCAAAGCATCGTACATATTGAAGGCATCAGGCTTCGGTGTGCCAATATCGCTGAAGATGATTTGTGTTCCTTTTTGCTCATTACTTTGCTTATATAATTGTGCAACATTTCTGGCACATACATTTACCTTGTGATTCGGATGGTCTTCATAAATAAACGGATTAATAAGCCGCATATCAGCAGCCATTTTTTTAGCATAATTTGTTGCAATCAACATCCTGCCTTTATCTTCTTCTTTCGTTAGTGGCAATCGGCCTATCAATTCGCCATCGCCTGTTTTGGCAAATGCCATCAACTTTTTAATAAATTCCTGTTGGTCAGGTGTAGGAGTAATATTTACTAATTGTTCATCTAATTCAGGCTTATCTAAATTAATATGCTTAGCGGTTTTATAGTCAGTAATTTCATTGTAAAACAAAGCCAATTCTGGCACTTTAATAAAATGCCGGAAACGTTCTTTGGCAATAATTTCATTAGTAACTGAAAACTCAAAGTCAACCGTCTTTCTTGCAAATACCGCAGCCCAGGCATCAAAGTTTTCAATCTGCTGCCTTTTCATTTCATTAGGCCGCAGGTATTTAAATAACAGGTACATTTCTGTAAGGCTGTTGGAAATAGGAGTGCCAGATAAAAACGTTACACACAAATCGCTATTGAATTTTTCCTGCAATGTCCTCACAGCAAAAAGCATATTGAGTGCTTTCTGGCTGCCCTCCATATTGCCCAATCCGGCGACCCTGTCATGTCTTGTTGTAAAGGTTAGATTCTTGTATTTATGCGATTCATCAACAAACAAATGGTCTATGCCTAAATCTTTGAAGTTAATGCCAGCATCTTTCTTTTCCTCAATACTTTTTTGGATGCCTTGCAACTTTATACCCAAATTGGTCTTCCGTATCTCCAAACCTTTTAGCATCCGCCTTGATATTTCCCCGCCCATATCTTTAAGTGTATGCAAATCCCTTTCAACATTATCCAGTTCGGTTTGAAATATCTCTTTGTATTTCCGGCTCTGTGGTATTTTTCCGAACTGGTCATGAGTTAAGATGATATAATCCCAATCATTGTTTTTGATTTCATGCGATAACCGTATTCTTTGGTAGGTGTGAAATCATTTTCTCCCGGTGCTAATATTTTAGCATTGGGGTAGGCTTTATGATAGGTGTCTCTTATCTGGTTAACGTTAGCCTTCAATGCCAGTATCATTGGCTTATTGACAATACCAAGTCGTTTCATTTCATGAGCAGCAACAATCATGGTTAGCGTTTTGCCCAAGCCCACTTCGTGGTCTATCAATGCACCACGATTTTGTATAATCGCCAGGCCGAATTTTTTGTGAGCTGTATAAATCTTCAATACCTAATTTTTTCTATCTAACCCCGGAAATTGTAAATGGCTGCCATCATATTCTCTCAGCACATAACAATTGAAAGTATTATTGTAGAGATCTTCTAATTCTTTTTATTAACGCCTGGTAATTCTTTTAGCCACTCATTAAAATTATTTCGGATTGATTCTATCTTTTGATGGGCTAATTGTATAGCATCATTATCCGGCACCCGGATTGTTTTATCACCCAAATCAACTTCGTAAGTATAGAATGGTGTAGTGTTTTCCAAAGCATGCTCTAGCAGCGTATGTCCGTAATTTGTTTTGCCGCTTTTGTAGTAACCGCATATTCCTGGTTGGTTTTTGCATTACTACTGCTCACTTTTACTTTGAAGGTGTCCAGCGATTGAAAATAATTAACTTCAGTATTCAGCTCAAATAAATGAGAGGCAAAGCGATTGTAATAGTCTTGCGGTATCCAGCGTTCACCCAAATTAAAATCAAGTAATTCAAACGGTATTTTCTCAGGCTGTATTTTTCTAATGCTTTGATTTCGTAAGAATATCGGCCTTTAAATATTGCTCGCCTTCCTTCCTTTCGAGCGATGCCAGTATAATAAAGCCAAAAGCCTCATCTTTTAAAATCCGTTGCTTGTTAGTGGTTGAATTCAGAATGCCATAACCTTTTACCAAAGCATCAACAGCATTAAATAGGTGTCTCTTACTGTTGTGTATTGCTGATAAAACCAACGTCCTTCTTTTCATAAAGACTTGGAAGAAATACAGGCTTTTCGTTTTCAGCAGCTATATAAGAAACAAAACTAACCTTATTATTATGTACAATCAAAGTCCCTTCTTTATGATATGGGTTTATTTCATTTAATTCATCTAATGCAACATTCTTATTACTAAATGCAACATGAAATACTCCCTCACCCTCATTATAAAACTGGTGATTGTACTCCTGAAGCCTGTTTGATAAACCGTTCAACTCAAGATGGATGGCGGAAGCACTCATCCAGTTAGCAGGGAATTGTACTTCCTCTGCATTTGAATACAGTTTATAAACATACTGTTTGAAGGCTACGGATTTTGCCGCAACTAATACAAATGCTTCATGCTCCGGCTTATCCGATGTTTTGATGATATTGGCTATCCTCGCTGTTTTCCTGTCAACAACGGTTACATCCAATCTGTTGACATAGGCGGATGCCCTGTTGATATTAGCTGCTGGCGCAGTATCAAACAAACCTAATTGTACAGAACTGTTATCTGCAATATTTTCAGGCATTAGCAGATAGGTTAGCCGTTTGCCACTATCAATGCCTCCTTGAATTACTTCTAACGCAAATAATTCTTTATTGAAATGCTGATTAATGCCATCTGCTATGATTCCTGCTAACTTCTCTTTGATATCAGTTATATCTCCATTTTGCCATACGGATTGAGTTGCACGGCCATACTGGTTTTTACCAGGCTTTATTTCATCACCCAGGATGATTTCAGGATGTTTAGAGATGTATTCGTTGATACTATACTTCCCAAACTCATTATCTTGTTCAATTGTTTGAATGAGTTGTTGCTCTTTTTCCGAAAGGGTATCTTTATTTAAGTTCTTTTGAACAATTAATAAATGGCTGGAGGCTTCGGTATTGCCAGTATCCTTCATCAGGTTATCAGGCATTACATTCAGGTTAATAAAATCGGCATGATTAAATAAATGCTCTCTTGCTTGTTGATTAGAATCATTATTGAGAAATGCATCGGTAGTTATGTAGGCCAATAAACCACCATCCTTTATTTTATCCAACCCTTTTGCAAAGAAGTAATTATGGATTTTGCCAGTTAGTGATTCGTTAAATGCATCATCGAATACAGGAAAGTTGCTGAATGGAATATTACTTACAATCAAATCATATTTCCCATTCTCAGCGTTTGATGTAGTTTCAAAACCTTTATCTGTAAGAACGGGGACGGGTATCGAACTGCCAAGAGCAGTCAATACCCGTCCCGAAAGAATATCTTTTTCAACGGCGATAATATTTTCTAATCCTGGGAATACATTTGCTGCTTGCTTACAAACACCCTGCGCCACTGCTGGGTTCATATATATTGGGGTTCAATGCCTTTCTTTCAAGACATTAAACACAGTTTGAGGAACGATTTTGGAGTATAGAAAGCGGTGAGTATGCTATTCTTGATAGAGTCAACAACCTGTTATACTCAGCATCATTAAAGCTGCTGCAATAAATTATGGAGTTCCTTTACCTGCGGATAAAGTCTCAAGTCCTCCTTGGATGCTTTCAATTTTATCCATTCTTCTTTAGGGTCCGTTTGGATACAATACAGCTTTTTGGCCAAAAACCTGCATAACGTCTCAATGCTTCTACCTGTCCGGGTAAAAGCGATTGGCCTTGATTCCATTCTAATGCGATACGAATGGCGGCAATATTATCTTTCAGTTTTTGTTGACTGTTGTAACTCATTGCTATCACACTTGTCTGCCGACAGGCAGGTTTACACTCACTTGTTACATTTGTTTCAGGTAGTCGCTTATTACTCCGGTAATGGCGTATCGTAGAAACCGGTTTATCCACGGTCTCTTCAGAAAATTCAAATCTTCAAACACTGGCTGACATTTGCTTATCATATTAATAGCCTCAAACCGTATTGTACCTGATTGCCGCAATTGCTGATAAGCAGATTCAAATTCTTCTTCCAGAATTGATAGGATGTAATTGTATCCGGATGGCCACAGTTCCTGCGCTAATACATCCATACAGGCTTCTTCAATAATGTATGCTGGCTGGGCTTTACCTGATTGATGTATCAAAGCACTTACTGTATTTATCTTTTCAGTTAGGTACTCAGTTACCTTCCTTCTTCTTCCAGTTGCAAACAATACATCAGGGTTATTTTCCTGATATATTCATGAAGTTTTTTGATTAGTATATCCTGCATAATCATCGTTTTTATTAAACACCAAAGAATGAACGGATAACTGTTGCTACTATCACCAGGAACACACAACTGCCAAACCATGCAGCAGCTACCTTGCCCGTATCATGGTCGCCGCTGTTCCATTTCTGATACACTTTTACCGCCCCAATCAATCCTACTATGGCCCCAACAGCATACATCAGGTTAGTGCCGGCAGAAAAATAGCTTCTCACTTTTGTGTTTGCTTCGTTGATACCGGCATTGCCATCCTGTGCAGCGGAATACAAAGAAATAAGCAACAATAAAATCGTTGTTGCTAAGGATGACAGATGCTTTTTGATTCGCTTCGATGTTCTCACTTTTTTCATAGCTCACTTTATTTTTAGATGATGAAGATTTAAAGAATGCTCCATTGTACCAATCAACCGCACTTGTTTCTCCTGCCACGGTACAATGAAGCATTAGTTTTTCATATCACAGCCACAACCTGTTCACATCAATTGGTTGGAGCATATTCGGGTATTTATCATTTATTTCAGTCAACAGAAATTGAATCAATTCGTCTCTGCAATCAGCCACTTTGAGTGCCGGGTACTTTGTGATAATCAGTTGCAGTGTATACAGGAGTTCTTCTTTAGCAGCATCCTTACTGGTTGCTAAAATATAAGCCCGCACTTCATCAGTGAAGGACTGCACCAATGGCGAAATATCAATGTCTAAAGCAGGTTTAGGGAGATAGTCCTCGTGGCTTTCGGTTTCAAACGATTTTTTAAAGTTGGCTACAGTTGAATATCAACGGTATCAGCATCTACTTTTAATTCCTATCAGGCTCAAAAGTTCCCAACGGTAGTAGCGAAAACCAACATACACATAATAGCAACTAGCAGCAGGGTTACAGTTGTAATGTATTGACCCCAGGTTATTGAATTAAACATCACTCTTGCATTTTTCTTGTTCACAAATCAGTTTCACTTGTAGAAGCGGTGAACAAAATATGCTGCAAAACATTTCCAAACTGTGCCAAAAGGGGTAAACGGGGTAGGACAACCCCGCTAACTAAATTGAAAATGAAAAGAGTAGTTTCAAATAATTAATCAAAATCGGTCTTAGCAGTTCCGGAGGGTTGAACCTCTAATGCCTTTGCCAGTTGGAAGGATGGTGGTAAAGGTGATATTGACCTGGCCCTTTTCTATTTTGGAGATTTTGCTATTGTCAATATCGCAGGCATACGACAGTTCCCTGAAAGCTTAATCCCTTTGCTTCCCTGAGTTTTTTGATATTTAAACCCAATCTTTTAAGTTGCCTTTGTCGCTTTGCCTAATCATTGTGTTTGATTAGTGAGCAATATGACTGAACTGTTCAGAAATAGTGCGGTCTAATAAGACCGCAGTTAGTAAGTTCTTTGTAATTTTAGGGCAAATCAGTATAAAATGCAATCATCATCTATATTGGAAAAACCGATAGCCGAATTGGAGTTTTCAGATGGGTTTAAGGAAATGTCCTTATGCCATGATTTCAGGAATTTGCAGGATATAATAAACTGGCCTCCCGGCGTGCTACTGATGCACACTAATTTCACGTACCATATTTACCAGGAGTTGCGAAGGTTTCTTCTAGAAAATGAACTACTTGAGGAATTAAGAAGCTGGCATTGAAAAATACATAAAAGTATTATCTTGGCTTCGGGCTTAAATAATATAAAAAGGGCAATTGGGTTAGACTGTTATAATATATATTTTCAGGTAACAAAATGAACAAGGACAATATTTCGTCCGTCAAATTTAATCGCCTGCATAAACGATAGTTTTGTTGTAAATTCATGAATAAAATCATTAGCGGCACACTATAAATGATCATAACAGAATAAACAACCAAAAAAAGCATAAAACAAATGCTTCAGCAAAGCCAAATTTTTCTACGATATATAAAAACGCAGCCGCAGCATGAATCAACTTGATGGATAGATTTTTCTCCAACACATCGCAACAAGGTTATGCTTGTTATGGATTTGTTTAAAGAACAAGGAGTAATCGACGAACTTGGTTTAGGAACAATCAGAGATTCATTAAGTGACATTCTTTTTCCCCGGAACATCAACTATACAAACAAGAGCAAAGTACTTTTTACTCATTCCTTGGATTTTGCAGGATATTGAAAGCAGAGGGAAGTTTGACCGTTTTTTTCTGAACTTGAAGAATCAGAAACACAATTTATCAAAGTGCTTCGTTCAAAACCTAACGGAAGGGGGATCATTGAGCGACTTTGCGAAACGCAAACCCCAAAAGAAAACCTTCATCAATTTATTGGAATGGGTTGCGGACTTATAACATTTTAAATTTCAAGGGTTCCATAAGCGACTACCTCAATTATTTGAAATACCATTCCAAAAAATTGCAAGCTCAAAAAAACAGATAGCGGAAACTGACGGTAATGTTCCTGGTGATGATAAAGATGCAAACCACATGTATCAGCAACACTTGTGGTGTCAACTACCAAAGCCACCAACAGATTGGAAAACGAACCTGACAATAGATTTATCCGAAGAAGAAGCTAAGTTTTTAAAAGAAAGAATTATCCTTAGCGATTCTGATTCTCTTTGGTCATTTTCCTTAAAACACATTCCTGACGAAGCGAAAACATTTTCAAACATTACAGATTTCCTTTCAGTAGAAGAACTTCCTAATAAGCTGAAAGAATTAGTTAAACTATCAGTTGACTTCAACACGGTAATGCAAGGAGCATTGATTCGCTACAATTTTTAATTCAATTAAGCAGAGAGAACGGCAGGGTAAAAGAGCTTCAACCAATTTGGAAAAACTATTTGAGCGAAATCAAAAGTTTTGATTGGAATAGTTGGGATATAAATAAACTTTGGCATTACTGTCCATTCACTCAATATCCGACAAAAAATTTGTTGAAAATTGGATTGACTTTGTAAAGTCAGCAACTTTTAATGAAACAAAAGCAGACCAGCTTTTGAAGGATAGAGAATTGAGGCTAAAAGGAATTCGGAGGGCAAGATTGCATGACAAAGCAATTGCACAAAAGCAACAATCATTTACAGGTATTTCAGTATTTGAAGATGGAAGTATTTCATATCTTAACTATAGGTGGAACACTGTAAGAACATTCTTAAACGATATTCAAAACGGATTAGCAGGTAATGTTACAACCAAGTAAGGACAGATTAGATTACGGAAACTTATTGATGCCCCCGGAAGGTTTTCAATTGGACAATGCAATTGCTACAAGCTATTCATTAGACCTGGATGCTTTGATTTCAATTCCTGTAGCTCTCTACTTTGCTCATTCATTAGACCTTAATGTAAAGCAAGATGTAGTTCAGGTTTTAGATTCCATTCGCAGAGCAAGCAGCACAGTAAAAGTCTTTTGTCAGAAAGGACAAATAAAGGGTCCTGACAACCAGCACCGACTCTACAGCTTTGTTGAACCATGTATTGTCCAGGTTCCACCAACTCACAAGGATTCTTTTCATCCGAAAGTTTGGGTGATTCGTTACAAAAACAATTCAAAAGATATTAAATATAGGGTAATTGTTCTTAGTCGAAATCTCACATTTGATAGAAGTTGGGATGTTGCTTTTCAGATGGAAGGAGAATGGATTCAAGACAGGCAAAATAATTTCAGAAATAAAACCTCTAATTGATTTTGTCAATTACCTGTCAGGATTTGAAAAATAAATTGGCTTAAATCTTTTGTTGCAGATTTAGGTAAAACAGAATTCAAGATTACATCCAACGAGTTTG
>JADJFD010000007.1 GCA_016708765.1 Chitinophagaceae bacterium | reverse complement strand
ATAACTATTACTAATCTATGTCATTATTCCAACAATCAAATTTTTCGTCAATATACTGGCCATTTTAATAAGGACGATCTTTCTAATAAATATCAGTTATTTAAAAATCATTTTCATAATCCTGAAATACAGGAAAACATTCTCAATGCTAAAGAAGAAGAATACCAGGAAGGATTTGTAAGAGATTTATTTGTAAATGTACTAGGCTATACACTTAATCCACAACCTAATTTACTTTTGTACTGGAGAAAAAAACCGAGGCAGATAGTACTAAAAGCGATGGTGCCATTCTTGTTGATGGTAAAGTTGTTGGAGTTTTGGAATTAAAAGATACTTACACAACTGAACTTGGCAAAGTAGAAAAACAAGCTTTCGGCTACAAACACCGTCATCCAAATTGTATTTATGTTATCACTTCCAATTTTCAAAAGCTTCGCTTTTATATAAATGATGCAGTAGAGTTTATCGAATTCAATCTATTTACTCTTACCGAAGAAGAATTTGAACTTTTATTTTGCTGTTTGGAATGCCAAAACATTTTAAAAGACCTTCCTGCACTTATCAAAGAGTCTTCACTTTCGCAAGAGGCAAGCATTACTAAAAAACTTTATGCCGATTACTCACAATTCAAAAGAGACCTCTTTAATAATATAGTAGCACAAAATCCACAGTACAACAAGCTGGAACTTTTCAAAAAAACACAAAAGCTGCTCGATAGGTTTCTCTTCATTCTCTTTGCAGAAGACAGACTGCTCGTTCCTCCCAACAGTGTAAGAGAAATAATAAAACAATGGGAAACGCTAAAAGAACTCGATAGTTACGAACCACTTCTCAATAGATTCAGAAAATACTTCGAATATCTTAGATTAAGCGATTACGATTTCGAAAGCGAAGTAGATGTAAACATTCTTGGCCACATCTTCGAGCATAGCCTTACCGAAATTGAGGAAGTACAGGCAGAACTCGAAGGCACTGCCGTAGAAAAAGCAAAAACCAAAAGAAAAAAAGACGGTGTATTCTATACTCCCCGTTACATTACCAAATACATTGTAGAAAACACCGTAGGCGAACTATGCCGCCTCAAAAAGGAAGAACTCAATATTACTGACGATGAATTTGCCTACCGCAAACGGAAAGATGCAAGAGAAACCAAATTAAAAAAGCTCGACGATTACCGCACCTGGCTTTTCCAACTTACTATTTGCGACCCAGCCTGTGGCAGCG
Organism: Chitinophagaceae bacterium; assembly: GCA_016708765.1. GTDB lineage: Bacteria > Bacteroidota > Bacteroidia > Chitinophagales > Chitinophagaceae > JJ008. The sequence goes on along the minus strand of JADJFD010000007.1, from coordinate 28,775 downwards.
GTGCATTTCTCAATCAGGCACTGGACTTTTTAATTGCAGAGCATGGCTATATAGATGAGCTAAGAGCAAAACTCTTTGGCGATGCCATGGCCTTAAGCGATGTAGAAACCACTATTCTCGAAAACAATCTCTTTGGTGTGGATATAAATGATGAAGCCATAGAAATAGCAAGGCTCAGTCTTTGGTTACGTACAGCCCAAAAAGGCAGAAAGCTAAACGACCTTAGCAAAAATATTAAATGCGGCAACAGTCTTATTGATGACCCTGCCGTAGCAGGTGATAAAGCATTTAATTGGCAGCAAGAATTTAAATCCATATTTGAAAATGGTGGCTTTGATATTGTGATTGGAAACCCACCTTATACATATCGCAATGCAATTAATGAAGAGGAAAAAAAATATTTTAAGGAAACCTTTAATTCAACTGAAGGCAATTTCGATTTGTATAAATTCTTTATTGAGAAAATAGATTCACTTACAAGAAATGGTTCCCTATCAAGTTTCATTGTGCCTAATACATTTTTATCTGCCCATACCTATCGAAAATTAAGAGAAATTCTAATTACTGAATTTGAAATCAAAGAATTTTTTGACTTGGGGCTTTCAATTTTTGAGAATGTTGTCGTAGAAAGTGTAATGTTCCTTATATCAAAAACTAAAAACTCAACTGATGGTACAAGGATTAAAATACAGCGGGACAGAAATAGATATTTTTTAGATTTTGAAGAGGACTATAAAATTAATCTAAACAAATACTATAACACTGATGGTACATTCAACATTTATCTATCAAATATTCATGAGGGTATAATTGACCGATGTAAGCTGGATTCAATTGATTTAGGAAAAATTTGTTACTGCACTGTAGGAATTAATACTGGATATATAAAAGAGGAAATGACGTCATTAAGGAAAGTAGATAGTCGATACCACAGAATGCTAAACGGCAAAGATATTGGTAGAAATTTTGTTGATTGGAACGGGGAATGGATTATGTATGATTCTGAATTTGTGAAAAGTAAAGGGGAAAGAGGAAGAGCATTACCTCCAGAATATGTATTTACCGAAACCAAAATCCTTGTACAAAGAACAAGGCGAGGGATGAAAAGAAAATTAGTTTGCTATTTTGATTCTGAGCAGTACTATAATTTGAATAGACTCTCAAATATTGTTCTAAAAGAAAATAGATATAATTTAAAATATATTTATTGTCTATTAAATAGTGAGTTATTAGATTATTTTTTCAATAAATATTTTAATGAATACGAGGTCAAACCACTTCATTTAGCAAAGTTGCCAATTAAAGATATTGAGAATACACAACAGCTCCCTTTCATTCAGAAAGCAGACATCATGCTTTCCAAAAACAAAGAACTGCAACTTGCAAAGCAGCATTTATTACAACTGCTACAGGCCAAATATGAAAGCATAGCATTTAGTAAGAAGTTACAGGATTGGCCTACCCTCACTTTCAACAATTTTTTAAAAGAGTTAACCAAACAAAAAATAAAACTCAGCCTTGCAGAGCAAACAGAGTGGATGCAGCATTTCGAAACAGAAAAAGCAAAAGCCAACGCCATACAAGAGGTAATCAATACTACCGATAAAGAAATAGACCAGATGGTATACACACTCTACGGCCTTACCAAAGAGGAAATAGAAATTGTAGAAGGGCTATGAAACAAAAAGTGAGAACTTATTTAAAAGGTTTTATTTCCCAGCCGAGTCTCCCAGCCATGCCTTCCCGCTAAGGCGGGACAAGTTATGTGCAGAGTTTACTCGGCGTAAAACAGTAATATAACTCAGTAGTCTGAACAGTGCCACAAACCCAACACATCTCGCCTGAGGCGAGACCATCCGACACTCGTCTGGAAAGTAGACGAGTCTCATCCCGCCCGGCTCTTTGTATTTGGAGGAAAAAAACTTACATTTATTTTTAATTTCAAATCATAATTTTTATTATTAAAAATGCCATGAAATTTCTCCTTTGTTGCATATGCATTGCTATAACTACTGCTTCGATTGCTCAAGAGATGAAATTTGAAGATTTTTACCCGGTAACCCGTTCTTATAAAGTAACAGACAAAAAACAATTAATTAGCTGCATAAACGGCGATTGCAATAATGGAAATGGAACCCTTGTCCTTATCAGGTCATTATATAGTGGAAATGATGCTTTTGCCATGAGAAGGTTAATGATCGGAACATTTTCTAATAACGGGAAGAATTTTTCAGGCAAAATTTACCAGCACCAAACTACATATAAATCTACTGGAATTATTTCCTATCAACCATTAGATACCATTGACTTTTCAACCAATGAAGGATTACAAAAAACGCTGTACTTGGAAGGGAATTTTATTGTAGAAGCTGACTCTTCTATTCAGAAAAAATATTTTTCCCGTAATTATCTGCTTCACGGCGAGGGCGTTGATTACAACCTGACGAAGCGAAATAACCAGTATAAATCTGTAAAAGGTGAATATGATAGTGGCACCGTAAGAAAGGCTGAAATTATATATGCCGAAGGCAGTCCTATAAAGAAATTTTCAGGCTGGGTAAAAATGGATTATGAACTTCAATTCGGCATTGCTGAGTATTTTGATGGCAGCACCTATATTGGTTTTTTTAATAATAATATTTTTGATGGACCGGGTAAATATACCAGCACTAAAGGAGTGATGGAAGGTGAATGGAAAGAAGGCGGGCTGTATAAAAATGCTGTAACAGGTTTTACACCTGTATTACTTAATAAACCTGGTGACAAAAAAGATATGTTTACATATACTGTTGATGGATATACCTACACCGGGAATTTTTATGGAAACCTATTAAACGGGAAACCAGATGGCCCAATTATTATCAGTGGAAATAAAAGTCTTTTCTATGGGTTATTCAAGACCGGTGCACCACAGGGAACCAGTTTTGAAAAAGAATTTACCTGGAACAATAATTATGTAGAAAATATATTTTATGGGCAGATAAAAAATAATGCATTTACAGAAGGAACAAGGATTGAAAATGAATATGATGGTATATTACATGGTTACTTGATATATGCAGGCAAAGAGTTTGATGGTATATGGCGTTGGTTAAAAAGCGTTACCGGCACAGGTACTTTTAAAGAAGGAAAATTATCGGGTTGTGGAGTCAGGAAAACTGTAAACAATCCGGGGAATGTGCAATGGGATTATCCCACAGAAGGCCGCTTTCAAAACGGCCAACCAAAAGGATGGGCAAAAGTAGCAGTGCCAAAATTCAGTGCCGTGTATAAGGAGTCTGGTTTTGTGTATTACATAGCTCCTATCTGGGTGGTTTGCACAGTTACGGACTGAGTGACTTTAAGAAATTAGGCGAAATTTCCGGTGATTTATATCACATGGCTTTAACAGATACTTCCTCCTGTTTATTGGTGCCGCAGGAAGCCAAAGAAAATTATATTACAAAGGGTAAATTGTTGCTACAGCAAAAGGAAATAGCCGCAAAAACTCCTTTAATACCTAAAGATCCCTGTAAGGAGAGAAAAATACCTGTAGGTTACAATTTTCCGGCAGGCAGCACAGTAGAGCATAAAGATAAGCGGCATGAAAAATTTATATTGCAATCATGGGACTGTGCAACTGACACATACTTTATCCTGTATAAAGCCTCCAGTACTGGTTATTCCAGTAAAGGTATAGAAGGCAACGACTTCAGGTATTACTATAGGTACAGCGAACAACAACTAAAACATTGTAGTGCCTGCAAAGGCTTGGGACAAACAAGTTATCAAATAGAAGAAGAAACAACTAAAGATGGGAGCAGATAAGCTTTAATCTTTATATTAAAAAACCCCCGCACTGTTTCAAGATGGATGACTGAAAAATGCAAAGTATGTTCAGCAACAAGGGATGTTGGAAAAATAACTTCTATAGCATTAATTATTTAGTTCCCAGCCGTGTCTCCCAATCATGCCTTACCGCCAAAGGTGGGACAAGTTATGTGCAGAGTGGACTCCGCAAATCTGTAATATAACTCCGTAGTACGACGAGTGCCACGGCCCAATACATTTCCGCCTGGAGGCGAGACCATCCGACACTCGTCTGGAAAGTAGATTCAGTTGTCTGTTATAAGTATTTGCAGCATTAAGCCGCCCTGATCTAAGTCCAAATACTCCAACCGGATAGTAAAGTCAAAATATTTTTTATCAATGGATATACCTTCTGTTTTAAGCCGCCATGCACTGCCTTTAACATACATCTCATATTTACCCCCGTTATCATATTTGGTTGTTGTATAAGGCACCAGCGGCACACCATTAAAGTCCAATGCATGCTATTGTAGCTTTCCATTCCGAATATATTTTATCAAAACTGACGAAGACAGGTCGTCATCAGATTCGATATTAGCCTTTATACTCCGTTTCTCTGTTTTATCCACTTTTTTCCAGCCTGCAATATTTAGTACCACTAATATTCACTTTTGAATAAAAACTGTTGTTTTTGATATCATACTTTGGTGCTCCATTTTTAAGAGTAACAAAGCCAGTCGGAAACGCCTCCATTATTTTTAAAAATTGTTCTTTAAGTTCTTTACTTGCCTGCGCCTGCACAGTAACCGTAAATGATAATGATAAAACAAGAAATACAATCCCGGTTATTTTAATAATTGATTTCATGATAATTGATTTGCAAATTAATTATCTATTGTAGTAAATCTATTAAATAAACTTACATTAAAAGTCCCTATTTCCCAGCCATGTCTTGTAAACAGGTATTTTTTCTAACGGGAATATTCCTGCCTGAAACAGAAAGGAGTCGAATTCGACCCCTTCGTCTACACAACTCTTTCTTTCAATATTTTGCGTACCGCAAAATCATTCTTACTATGTTCTTTACAAATGGCTGTTTTGCTTTTCAAGTTTTTAGCAATCACATTGTGTCTAGTTAATTCTTCTGCAAGGCTATCAGCACATTTATACAGTTCTGCAATCAATTCTTTTTTCATAACACCTCGTTATGTATTAAAGATATTAAATTTCTCTGCTTTATGCCGGAACTTGTTTATCGGAATGAAACAATAAATGATGAAGTTTGGCGGCCCCATTCACCATGAGAAAGATACCGGAGCCTGCCCTGTTCTTGAAACGGTGTCAAGCCCTGCATAACAAGGAAGAGACAACCTGTTTGATTTCTGAAAATACTTTCTCTTGAGCTAAAAGAAAAGTCCCTGATCTTATCGACCAGGGACTTTTAAATTTGGGCTATTATTGGCCAAAGCTTTTATTAATTTGTTCTATGGCACAAACGCTGAGAATTTTATTAAATTCATCAGCTTTTTCTGATCGTCTTTACCTTATCCCATGCTTCAACTTGTTTTACTCCACAATCTTTTTGGGCTTGTGCTCTTGTTGGGTCTGTAGTAGGTAAATCATTTGCTTTCTTTGAACAATCGCATACTTCTTCAGCAATTTGTTTGGCGGTTTTCATTGCTGCAAGCAATCATAAAAGAGGATAATAAAATAATAAGGAATACTTTTTTCATGTTGGTTTTTTTAGATGTATTATAAATAATAAGAAAATTAAGCATTAGATAGTTTAGCAAATGGCAAGTTCTGTTTTTGAAAACACTGGTTTATTGATTAATCACCGGTCTGTATCCTTTTAAAGGAGGATTTATCCCAATAAAGAACAAAAGAGGCCTTTTCAAAATATTCCACATTAATTCCATCACCTTTAAGTTTTATCTTCTTTATTTTTTCCCCATCCATGCCTTCGATAGTTGAATTGGGTATAGTGGAGAGTGCCGCATCAATCATAATATCCTCTTCCCATAATTGGATATTATCCTTTCCAAATAAAATTGCTATTCGGAAATTATTTTTTGAACTATCAGTTACAACGGCCGCCATGTCAGCTTTGCCATCGGCGTTATAGTCCCCATTGGTAATGTATGGATAGTTTGGGATTGCTTTTCTTTTTGGAACGATAAAATAATCAAAGGCATCTTTCATCCAGTTGGCCTCCATATCGTTTAACACATGCCATTTGTTTTCAAACTTTGATTTCAGCATTTCATTCACTGCAACCTCGTCAGGTGTGGTGTAAACCAGCGGTTCTTCTTTTACAACTTGTATTGTCTTTATAGTATCAGGTTTTGATATTTCTGCTTTTTCTTTTGCGCCTTTATGGCCGCAAGAAAGTAGTAACGGGGCCGTTATGAAAATGAGAAACTTCATAGAAATAGTTTTGGTGGGTGGAAGTTAATATTTTTTGCCCCATAATTTCTCCAATCCTATAATATTCTACCTGAAAGTAATTACTGGCAAACCCATTTGCTCTCTAAAATGAAAACTCTCACCAAGAAATAGTTTCCAACAACGCCTAGTGTGCAGAGTGGGTTTTTAGCTGCTACTGTATAAACGGCATACATTACTATCAGGCAAAAGCAAACATTCCCCTACCGCCCTTACGCAAAACAAAAAAAAGAAAATCCCAGTGCCTCTTTTTCGGCAAAGAAAAAGCCACAATACAGCAGCAACCCAACTGTCGAAAAAGCAGCACCTGCATGGTCTTACACAAACAAGCAGCGGAGTCTTGCCCCACCCCTTACAAACCAATAGTAACATAAAAATCTTTCGGAGTCCCTGTGCGTTGGCCGGACAAAAGGCGGAGCATTCTTTTGTTCTAGACCTTTTTGTTACTTTTTGGGGCAATGCCAAAAAGTAAAGAAAGAATACTCTTGAATTTTAAAGAAAAGAAATCTCAAATACAATAACATATAGAACAATATAAATCTATGAGATGCCTCCTTCGTCGGCATGACAAAGACTGCGTTCCCACCTACGTTAAGGCTTCGATGTACAAACCCAAATAAAAACACAGAATAAAGAACCTGCCTACTCGCCTTCGCATTGCTACTGCGATATAAAGGAGGCAGATACCAAACCTGACGTATTACTTTTTTTGGACGTATTATTTAAGTCTGGACCATTCCTCGTAAATAGGTGCCCCTTTTGAACTAAGCCCCTGATGAATCCACACTCCTTCTTTTAAACTATAATCAAAAGAAAGCGATGCACCTACCCGACTACTGTCACGGGAAAAGAATTCTATCGTTTCTGTGTATTTGCCATCTTTTAAAGTGTAGGTGCCACCGCCTGTTCCTAAAAACTCTTTTGTTTCAATATTAATGGCCATCCATTGAAACCTTGTTGCTGATAAAAGTTTTAATGTTCTTCTTGCCCGTAAAGGCACTTGTTCCATTTGGTTGTTTAGCAACCGGCCAGAAATTCTCCAATTACCTGCCAACCCCTCCATTCCATTATCAACTCTATCCCATTTTTTAGCTTCTCCTATTTGCGCAGTAAGCTTTTTATTCTTAAAGGTGTATACAAATTTATATTCGGTGCCAATAGTTTCAGCAAGCTGAGAATCAAACTCACCCTTAACAATAATAGTATTACCGGAGATTTTATAAGAGCCACCAAAACTGCGGATGAATTTTTTTGCAGGAATATTAAAACTACTGTATGACAGATACCCGTCCTGAAAAGTTACTGTATAAGTGTTATCTCCATCCTGCGATTTCCAGGCGCCGGTTAAACTATTTTCTTCTGTATAGTTAAAGGCTGTTACTAAAAAGCGATGCAAGCAATAACTGCGAAAGCAGTATCTTTTCATATGCTAATTTTAGTAAAAAGGTAAGAATATTTATTTGCTGATAGGCATGAAACGACAACGGTTTAATGTTTTTTTTCAAAAACTGCAAAGGCAAGAAATTCAAACAATGGAATATTATCTCCTATTTCTTATTTCAGCATTCCGCTGAATTCCAATTCCACAGTAAACTCTGGCAATTCACTTAAGCTATTCACATAGGTGATATACAGATTCGCATTGAGCCTTGCTTCCAACCAAGACTTTCCCTTTTCATTAAAATGCCAGGAACGGCCTGTTTCTGATGTGTCGCTTGTTATATCGTGGCTTGCGCCGAAGTTAACTTTCAATGCCTGATATATATTTTCAAAAACCGCATCGAATGCGGCTTTTTTACCTATGTAATCTTCATCACTAAACTTGAACGTATAGTTTGCCATCCCCTCTACAGGTACAAACATCCCTTTAACAGCGCAAATAGTTGTTGGTGGATAAACAACATCTTTCTTTGCATTCAATACCAACTGGTCGAAAGTGGAGTTGATCTTTTGCTATCTCCGTTGCAACAGACGGGCGGGCAGGTAGCGATTTTTTGTGCTACAAGCAATAAAGAAAACAAACAAAAGGATAACAGTAAAAAGGAATTTTTCATTTTTTTATTTTTAAAGAGGTGACTGTATGCAACAACTGCATTACTGTTAGTGTTGTAGAAGATAGGATTATAAAAGCATTAAACCTATTTGTAGAATTTGAGGAGATGGCAATCCAGATTAGCAAAGAGACCAACAGCATGAGAAAGATTGCTTCGGCCCTTCAGCATCCCTTTCCCATACAAACAACACCAACGGTCTCGCAATGACGATACCACAAACGAGGTTCGTCATTGCGAGGCCAATAAAATACTCCTCAATTACAAACGATTACAAAATGGCCGAAGCAATCTCTTCGTTGACAAGTCTCCCAACCTGCTCTTTGCATGTGGCGTACTCGTCTACTAATCTATAAACTTGGAGTCACAAATTGTGACTTCAAAATTGTTTCTGTTGATTGAAAATATAAAGCCCAAAGGCTGCTCCGATAAAAAACCGGAGTCTGCGACCGGATGTCAGCCGGAAATACTGTTGAGTAAAGAACCGAACCCTGAAGAGTGCGACGCAACGAAAGATGATAGTATTACAACAGCTTGGCTAATAATTAAAACATCGAATAATGAAGTTTGCCATCCCTTTCTCCTCTCTCCTTTCACCTCTCCCCACTTCCTTATCTTTGCCCCTCAACTACTTGCACTATGGATTTAGCATTTAATAAGAACGAAGATGTACTAAAACAAAGCCTGAGTGAGATGCGGCAGCGGCTGGAGAAGATTTATGAAGGCGGCGGTAAAAAAGCAATTGAGAAACAGCACCAGCAGAATAAACTTACCCCAAGAGAAAGAATTGATTACTTAATAGATAATGAATCGGCGTTTATAGAGATCGGTGCTTTTGCCGGTTATGAACTTTATGCCGAACAAGGTGGTTGCCCCGCCGGTGGTACAGTGGCCGGTGTGGGTTATGTAAGCGGCCGGCAATGTATGATAGTTGCCAACGACCAAACGGTGAAAGCCGGTGCCTGGTTTCCGATAACGGGTAAGAAGAACCTGCGGCTGCAAGAGATAGCCATGGAAAATCATTTGCCAGTAATTTATCTGGTAGATAGTGCCGGTGTTTTTCTACCTATGCAGGATGAAATATTTCCCGACAAAGAACATTTTGGCCGCATCTTTCGCAACAATGCGGTAATTAGTGGAATGGGCATTACACAAATAGCTGCGGTAATGGGCCCATGTGTGGCGGGCGGTGCTTACCTACCAATCATGAGTGATGAAACATTAATGGTGGAAGGCAATGGTTCTATTTATTTGGCCGGTCCATACCTGGTAAAAGCCGCCATTGGCGAAGACATAGATAATGAAACCCTCGGCGGTGCAGCTACGCATACGGAGATAAGCGGTATAGCCGATTATAAATTTAAGACCGAGCAGGAATGTATGGATCATATTAAAAAAATGTTTTCCATGCTGGGCGAGAAACCCAAAGCCGGTTTTGACAGAATAAAATCCGCTGCCCCCAAAAAAAATCCGGAAGAACTGTACGGCATCTTTCCACATGATGGCGGACAATATGATATGCTGGAAGTGATTGAACGCATTGTTGATGGCTCCGAGTTTGAGCAGTTTAAAGAAGATTATGGTAAAACAATTATTTGTGGCTATGGAAGGATTGATGGATGGGCGGTTGGTATTGTAGCAAATCAACGCAGCATTGTAAAAACAAAGAAAAAAGAAATGCAGCTCGGCGGTGTTATTTATAACGACAGTGCTGATAAGTCTGCCCGGTTTATATTGAACTGCAACCAGAAAAAAATACCGTTGGTATTCTTACAAGATGTTACTGGTTTTATGGTGGGCAGCCGCAGCGAACACAGCGGTATTATTAACGACGGTGCTAAAATGGTGAATGCCGTGGCTAATTCCGTTGTGCCGAAGATTACTATTGTTGTGGGTAACAGTTATGGTGCCGGCAACTATGCCATGTGCGGCAAGGCTTACGATCCCCGTTTTATTTATGCATGGCCTACGGCCAAAATCGCTGTAATGGGTGGTGATGCGGCAGCAAAAGTTTTGTTGCAAATAGAAGTGGCATCATTAAAGAAAGAAGGTAAAGAAATTACACCCGAAGCAGAGAATGCTTTGCTAAATAAAATTAAAGGTCGTTATGATACACAAACATCGCCGTACTATGCTGCGGCAAGGCTTTGGGTAGATGCGATCATTGATCCTATTGATACCAGAAAAGTTATCAGCGAAGGGATAAAGGCGGCGAATAATAATCCGGAGATCTCAGACTTGAAGACTGGCGTCTTTCAAGTCTGATTATTTTGAATGTTGAATGATGAATTTTAAATGAATACAACAGCCATTCAACATTTAAGAATTAGCATTTAAAATAAATGAGTAACGCTAAATAATAGCGGATTTCCATTCAACATTTAGCATTTAACATTCAACATGAGTAACGAAGTTACAATATACACCGACGGCTCATCAAGAGGTAATCCCGGCCCCGGTGGCTATGGCGTTGTACTCATGAGTGGCAATCACCGCAAAGAATTATCCCAAGGTTATCACCACACCACCAACAACCGCATGGAGTTAATGGCCGTCATCGCCGGACTGAAAGCATTGAAAAAACAGGCATGCACATTACTATTTATTCTGATAGCCAGTATGTGGTGCGGCAGTAGAAGAAGGCTGGCTGAATAACTGGATAAACAAACTTTAAAGGCGGTAAAAAACCCAGACCTGTGGAGAGAGTATTTTGAACTGGCGAAACGCCATGTTATCAAATTTAAATGGGTGAAGGGTCATGCAACGAATGCATTAAATAACCGCTGTGATGAATTAGCCACCGAAGCGGCAGATGGTAGCCACCATACATTAATGCATGATGAGGGGTATGAGGGAACAGCTTCGTAGCCACAAAAAAAAGGTTAGCCACAGATTACACGGATTAACACGGATTATTCTGTCTTCGGCAGAATTTTTTAATATAGCCGGGAACCTGCCTGCCGGCAGGCAGGGGAAGAAGACGGGAAGTTTATAGCATTTGATTTCTTCTTTTCGTCTTACCGACTTACCGGCAAAAAATAAATTGCGCAGCAATCAATTGTATTTAATCTGTGCTAATCCGTGTAATCTGTGGCAAAGAAAATTGCGCAGCAATCAATTGTATTTAATCTGTGTTAATCCGTGTAATCTGTGGCAAAGAAAAACCCATCGCTTTAGCGTATGGGTTTCAATATTATTAGTGGTAAGTATTACGCTAACGTAAGCTCTACTTTCTTCTTCGTCATATAATTATACGAGAATAAAATCACCGGTAAGAAAATCATTGTAGCGATTAATGAATTTCTATAGAATGGTAAACCAGCTTCGAGGCAAGTTAACCAACCAGTAAAACTTTTGCATAAAACAACTTGTTGCTGCCATCCATACCATGGTATTAGACACTACAAAGAAAACTGTAGGTGCAATAATGGCGCCGCCAAAAATGCCAGACAATTTTTTCCCTTTCAAGCCCCAACCGATTAAAACTGCAGCCAACAATACTAAATAGTTTTTCCACTGACCGCCATAGAATCCGGCATAAGGAAATAAGTCCTGTGTATATAATAATTGTATTACCGCATCGCTGATGAACAACGCAGCTAAAGGCAATAAGAACGACATGTCTTTTTGCTTCATGATAAAGCCAGCGAATAAAGCGATAGCAATAACCGGTGAAAATCCTGACCAGGCCAGTTCGGGCCCGAAAAAGAATTTGCAGGCTGTTGCCAATGCTACCAATATAATTGTGAATACGATTAATTTCTTGTTGATCTTCATAATAATAATTTGATTCTGTGTTAAGAGGCAAAAATAACTTAATTGAAGCAATTAGCCTTTCCTTTTATCAACGATTGTGGATAGTTTACTCTACGAAGTTTTTAACGAAGTTGAGCTGCTGAAGCCCTGAATACAACGGATTTAGCGGCAGCAGCCAGTTAAACAGTTGCGCCGGGAAATACAACGGCAGATGGAGTTCCTGCTTGCAGCTTAATGGTGGTATCATCATCATCTGCTTCCACAACACCTTCAGTTAACAAAACTATTTCTGTTGTAGTGGGATTGAAAGAAGCCACATCTCCTTTTTCCATTTCAAAAACACTGAGGGTAAAATCGGGTACCGGTGTATTATAGGTCCTCTCCCCTTCTCCATTTACATCACCTGTAATTATTTGTGGAATGGTGGCTTCGCATTTTACATGCTTCATCAATTCAACAACATCAATATGTTTGGTAGTTAGTCCGCCGCGGAGTACATTATCCGAATTCGCCATGATCTCTACATTCTGTCCTTCCAGATATGCATGTGGCACACCGTCCGCTTGAAAAATGGCTTCACCTTTTTTCAACTGAATGATGTTGAATATATAAATAGAAAAAATTCCCCGGTCAATATTGCCATCGGTATTAAATGTGGAAGCGGCTTTGGATGCCCAATAATCTGCTGTTGATTTATCAGATGCTTCATCTTTATATATATCTGTTAGGTTGTTCAATAATGGCAGAAGTAAACGATTTACTTCTGCCTGCGGCATTTCCATTACATGTTGGTATAAGCCAGCATAACCCAATTCGTTAAACACCGGAAGTAATTCGTTAAGCTCAGTAACATTGGTCAAGGTATTAATCAACGCTTCTGTTGGTTTGAATCCATGCAATAACCAAAAGTCGCTTAATGCCACCATCAGTTCCGGCTTATGATTGTCATCTTTATATGAACGGTTTGGTGCATCGAGCGGAATTCCTTCTGCTTCTTCTCTTGCAAATTCTATTTCCGCAGCATCTTTGGAAGGATGTACCTGAATGGATAACATATCTTTTACATCCAACACTTTAAATAAATAAGGCAAACTGTTGGCAATTGCATTTAATTCAGTAGGAATACTTCCACCCGTATCTACAACAGACTGACCTAAAGGATGCGTACCATCCAATATTCAGCATGAGGAATTTTCTTTTCATTTACTTTTTCAATAAAGAAGGAATAAAAGAAATGCCACCCCATTCATAATGCTTTACAACACCTGTTAATTTGTAAATCCCTGCCATAGAATAATGTCTTCCTGATTTTGTAATTTGCCGATAAAGATACTACATGGCGTCTCATAATGAACTAGGAAAAGAAGGAGAAGAATTAGCTGCTAAATGGCTGAGTGAGCATGGCTATACTATCCTACATGCAAACTGGCGGCACTCGCATTATGAAATTGACATCGTTGCTACCAAAGGAAAGTTTTTACATTTTGTAGAAGTGAAGGCGAGAAAGGCTTCGCCATTTGGCTACCCGGAAGACAGCGTTACCAAAAAGAAATTTAAAAATTTACAAAAAGCAGCGGATGAGTATTTGTTTTTAAATCCTGGAAGTGATTGGATACAGTATGATGTGATTTCGATTACGATGAATGGGAAGGAGGCGGAGTATTTTTGATTGAAGATATCTTTTATAGGTGAATGGTCAATGATGAATAGTGAATGGGAAATACAAGAACCCTATTAACCATGATTTCTTAATTAAATAATAATTATATGTTGAATCTTGCACACAAAAATCTAGAGGTTTATAAAATTACATTGCTTTTGGTAAAAGAAGTCTATTTGATAACTAAATCTTATCCAAAGGAAGAACTATATGTTTTAGTAAGCCAATTAAGAAGAGCAGCTATTTCAGTTTGCAGTAATATCGCTGAAGGATCTGCCAGAAGCTCTAAATTGGAGAGAAAACGTTTTTATGAAATATCCCGCAGTTCGCTGGTTGAAATAGAAACACAAATCGAAATATCAGTTTTACTCGAATATACTGATCATAAAAAAACAATCGAATTAAACAAGTCGATGGAATCGATTTTTAAAATGTTAAGTAAACTCATTTCCAATCTGAGTGCCTGACCCATTCACCATTCACCGTTCACAATTCACCATTGACCCGACTCATCATTTTCTCCACCAACCTAAAAGTAGCCGGACACAGCTCAACATTCTGCTTATGCACATGATCGTATTCGCTGAACTTTTTTGAGAGATGCGGAAAGCCCGAACAATCAACCGGTCTTACTTCGTAGATGCTACACTTATTATCCTTCAGATTTAAGAACTGACATGGTTCTGTTTTATTCAGCCAGTCACGGTCGCCGCCTTTTTCTTTTCTTAGCCATTTATTCTGAAAAGCTTCAACTGTCATATTCAAATGTGCCGATATTCTTTTCATATCAGTATTGGTAAATGTCGGCGTCATCGTTTTGCAGCAATTAGCACAGGTAAGGCAATCTGTTTCCTGCCAAACTTCTTTTTCCAATACTTTGATTTTTTTATCCAACCCACGGGGAGCTTCTCTTCCCAATTTAGTAAGGAAGCGGCGCATACTATTTTTTTTATCCTTTGCTTTTTGTCTAAACGAACGAAGATTAACGGGCTGCATTATACTCATGTGCCGAAGATACTATTTGAAACAATTGATTGAGCAGTAAAATAATATTCGTCTCTCAAATTTTCAATGGTTATTTTTGCTTCACAACAAACCAATTATCATGAAGACTTTTATTACTTTAGCATTATCATTTATTACTGCTATAATGTTTGTTGCCTGCGGCTCAAAATCAGCTGATGGGCCAGCAACTTTTTGCGACACTGCCTGCTTAACCGATAGTATTAATTTTAAAGGAGACCATAAGCTAGAGCCGGCCGTGTTTATTATTAGTAACAATTGTAAGGCTGATAGCATTATTTGGACGTACAAAGGATTAGGCGAATTACGTAAAACAAGTTTTGAAGGCTTGATCGGAAGAACCCCGAATATTAATAAAAATTTTATTCGTTGTTATTTCAATAATGCAGATGTAGCATGGATAATGTTTAACGATTGTGAAAGTGGCAGAGGGTTTCAGATTAAGTTACCGTACGATAGAAGTCAGAGTGTAAGTCCCAAAGGCAGTGGTATCAATAATCTTGATCCTAAATTTTCCATATCAGATAATTTAGTAGTGTTTACGGACCGTGGCAATCTATTTATCGAAGATATGAGTACAGGCAAAAAAGCTTCGATGACTTTCGGCGAAGCTCTTGAAATTGATTACGACTACATGCATGACCATATAGACTCCGTAAACGTAACCAACACAAGAGCATGGGCTAAAGTAAAGATTGGTAAAGAGTGGAAAGTAATTGAGAAGAATATTACGTTTGAATAATAAGTTTTTTTGGACTTTATCCCACAAAGGCACTAAGCAAAGAATACAGCAATAACGTCTTTGTGGGATTTTTTTACCGCTTAAGAGAAAATCAACTCTTCAATAATGTGGGAACCTTATAAAAAAGGATTTAAAGCATACCTGCAATTAGAAAAATCTCTTTCTGATAACTCTGTGCAAGCCTACCTGCGGGATATGGAATTGCTGACGAATTATTTACAAGAATCAGCGGCGTTAAAAAATCCGGCTGAAATTAAATTAAAAGATCTTCAGCAATTTATTAAATGGATTGCTGAACTAGGCATGACCGCTTCTTCGCAAGCAAGAATTATTTCCGGCATCAGGGCTTTTTATAAATATTGTTTGCTGGAAGATATTTCCAAAACCGATCCTACAGCATTGCTAGAAGCTCCCAAACAAAAAAGGTTGTTGCCAGATGTGTTGAGTTTTGATGAAATAGAAAAAATCATTTCCTGCATTGATCTCAGCAAACCAGAAGGCGGTCGAAACAAAGCAATACTGGAAACGATGTACAGTTGTGGGCTTCGGGTATCAGAATTGGTTAACCTTAAAATTTCTCAGCTTTATTTGGATGTGGGTTTTATAAGAGTGCTGGGCAAAGGTGATAAAGAAAGGCTAGTACCAATTGGCAGCAGTGCTATCAAGTATATTAATATTTATAAAAACACTATCCGGGTTCACATAACTCCAACAAAAGGAAATGAGGACATTCTTTTTCTAAACTATAGAGGGAGTAAATTATCGAGAGTAATGATCTTTTATATCATTAAAGACCTTGCAGGGAAAGCTGAGATAAAGAAAACAGTATCGCCACATACATTCCGGCATTCATTTGCCACACATCTTGTAGAAGGCGGTGCTGACTTACGAGCCGTACAGGAAATGCTGGGGCATGCAAGCATTATTACCACTGAAATCTATACGCATCTCGACAGAGAATTTCTTAGAAAAACATTAGAAAATTTCCATCCGTCTTTTAAAGACTAACCTTATTGAATAATTATATTTTCTGTCATCTTCTTACTTGTCTTTTTATTAGTAAGCACTAAGAAATAACTGCCAGCAGCTACTTTAGGCACATCAATATTCAACACTTTTACCTTCCCATCAATCCATATTTCTTTTGCAGTAACAACTGACCTGAAAGACTTAGAAAATTAACTGCGTAATATCCTTCTTCCATCATTGCAATACCCAAGGAAGCATTACCGCCTGACAGAACTGGATTGGGATAGATAAAGAATTTATTTTGCGAAGCCGGAACTTCAATATCTCTGGTTACTATTTCATCGGTATTAGTATCAATTCCCTCAACACTTATCCCTCCTGCAATAATTTCTCCTTTCACAAAACTTTGAGTGGAAGAAATGGTCACATCTCCCATCAACATCATAGTAAGCTCAACCTTTAAAAAATTAATCGCATCTTTAATTATAACTTCTTTCGATTCAAATCCTACACATGAAATGAGCAATGATTTATTATTACCAAGAAGTTCTGTATTAATCACAAACTCACCTTTCTCATCTGCTATATATGTATGTAATGTTTTGCCCACCTGGATACTGGCAAAAGGAACAGCATTTCCAACTTCATCCACTATTTTCCCCTTGAGATTTTTCGTAATTACTTCAGTCGTACAAACAGTGGTATCTCCCATAAATGGTAAAATATTTTGTGGTGCCACCATTCCCAGGGTTCTGAATTCGCTTGTCATTGGTGTACGGGTAGTATCTTTCTCTACAGGCATTACCTTACCCATTCTATTATTTTGTGCAGATGCTTTTGAAATCAAGAAAGCAGGCAGCAGTAAAGTAAAAAAATGTTTTGCCCATGGAATTCTCTTTTTAGGAATTTCAATCTCTCTGTTGAGTTGATCCGTCATAAAACGACCGCAAATAGAACCTGTGGATGGCTTTTTAAAAAACTGTGCAACCTGCGTATCGCTCATGCTACTGAAATCAATGACTTGTTTCTGGCAAGAGCCACAAAATTTACCCTTTGCATCAGGGCTCATCTTTTCCCAGTTTTCATGACAAGGTTCGGCGATAGAGAGTGCTATTTTTTTACTCATAAAGAGGTTTTATTGTATTATTATCTTTTAAGATGCAAAGGATTTCTCAATTGCATAAACTTGTGGAGAAATCTAAAAAAATGAGGGGTTCCGTAAAAACGGAACCCCGATATCACTAACCGGCTGTTAAATGATTAGCTATTTATTCTTACTTATTGGAAGGGTTTCTTCGTCGTCATCCGTATCAATACTTTTCTTTGGCTCTGGCTTTGATTTTGCAAGCAACTGAGCACTTTCTACTAATCTTATAAATTCAGAACGATAGCCTTCATCATCGTTGCCTCTTGCTTTGCGTGCCATTTCTACCACACTAGTGTAAGAAGCAGCTGATTTGAATTCTGAATCCCTAAGCAACATGCCAAACTGTGCTACCGCTGCTGCAAAACGGAAATTGTCAGACGTTTTTGCAATAGCCACTTGTTTATCAGCAACAGGATGTTCTATTAGTTTGCTTACCTCGCCATCAGGTGCTTTGTAACGGAATTTAACCGTTAAGATTTCGTCAGTATGATTTGACTTACTTAAAGGAGCAACATCTTTCTGGTATTTTAATGCATCCACATTTTTTAGGAAACTGCTTTTTACACCTACGGGAATTACTTCGTAGATGGCTGTTACTGTATGACCACTGCCTAATTCTCCGGCATCTTTTTTATCATCGTTAAAATCTTCTTTCGCCAACATCCTGTTTTCATAACCGATAAGGCGATAGCCTTGTACTTTAGCAGGATTAAATTCTATCTGCAGCTTTACATCTTTAGCAATGGTAAAAAGTGTTCCGCCAAATTCATTTACCAATACTTTTTTTGCCTCGCTGATCCCATCTATATAGGCATGATTACCGTTACCTTTATCAGCTAGCTTTTGCATTTTAGCATCCTGGTAATTACCCATGCCATAACCAAGTATAGTTAAGAACACACCGCTCTTTCTTTCCGTTTCAATTAATCGCTCCATTGCATCATCACTGCTTTCGCCTACATTAAAATCACCATCAGAACAAAGAATAACACGGTTATTGCCATTCTTTACAAAATTTTCCTGGGCAGTTTTGTAAGCCAGTTTTAAACCTGCACCACCAGCGGTAGAACCACCAGCTTCTAATTTATCAATCGCATCTTTGATCTTTGTTTTTTCTGCTCCGCTTGTTGGTGGTAACACAATGCCTGCGGCTCCTGCATATACAACCATAGAAATTTTATCTTGCTCTCTTAGCTGATCTACCAGCATTTTCATAGAAGCTTTTACCAATGGTAATTTATTAGCACTCTGCATAGAGCCTGATACATCAATCAGGAAAACAAGATTTGATGCAGGAAGATTTTCTGTTGGAATTTTCTTTCCTTGCAAACCAATTAAAATAAGTTTGTGATCTTTATTCCAAGGCGCATCTGCAATTTCTGTATTGATAGAAAAAGGATCGTTATTTGTTGGCTGCGGATATTCATACTTAAAGTAATTCACCATTTCTTCAATCCTTACGGCGCCAGCAGGTGGTAATTGCCCCTGGTTTAAAAAACGGCGAACATTGCTGTATGATGCTGCATCTACATCAATAGAGAAAGTAGATAAAGGATTATCGTTTACTTTTAGAAACTGATTTTCAGTTATTTTATCATAACCTTCCCGATTAAAATCGACAAACTCATCGTCTGTTCTTTTATAATCATAATATACTTGTTCAGTATAAACACTGGGAGCCGAACCGACTAACCCACGGCCGTTATAAGACTTTGTAGAATAGCCAAGTGTTCTTTTTTGTGCTGCCTGACCTTGAGCAGTAACAATTACTTCTTGTAATTCTTTTTTACTTGAGCTAAGTACAATATCAATAACCGCCTTTCCATTTACTTTCATCTCAACTGTTTGATAGCCTAGTGTGGAAAAAAATCAATGTGCCAGAAGATGAAGAAATTGTAAAGCTGTACTTACCTGAAGCATCAGTAAAAGTTCCACTTGAGCTTCCTTTATATTTAACAGAAACAGATGAAAGAGGGTTACCTTTTTCATCTGTAACTGTTCCGGAAACGGTGTGAGACTTGACGGGACGGAATGCCAGCATTATTAAAATAATGGGCATTATTAATAGGAGTATTCGTTTCATAATATAAGTATTTACATACCCAGATGCGGGTATTTAGAGGATTGCATAAACTACTCTCAATATATTCTCTGATTTTTTTAACTCCGACTTCCTCTGCTTGAGGAGAGGGTAGAATGACTTTTCCTTTATTAGGAATGTTAATAGGTAGAGGTTTTTGATGACCAATGTTCTGAACGATGAAAAGTGCGACGCAAGGGACGATGCCATATGCACTAAAGCTGGTTAAGTAAATAATTATTCATTAATTTTAGACCGTTGTCATTTTTAAAGAACATATCTCATAACTCACTATCCGACAAGGAGCTGGTTGCTCTTTACAAGGAATCTGGTGATATGGCCATACTCGGAGAATTGTATCAGCGATACATGGAGCTGGTGTATGGTGTGTGCCTTAAATATTATAAGGATCCGGAAACTGCGAAAGACAGTGTGATGCAAATATTTGAGGAACTGGTACCAAAATTGAGAAAGCATGAAGTGGAGAATTTTAAACCTTGGCTGCACCAGGTGGCTAAAAACCACTGTTTGATGCAACTGCGGACTCCCAAAAACATGAAAACAGTAGAGTTTAAATATGAACTTGTGCAATCAGAGGACAATGTGCAGCTGAATGGTGTGTTGGAAAAAGAGGAGAAGTTCAAGAAACTGGAATTCTGCCTTGGCACTTTGACAAATGAGCAACGGGAAACTGTAAAACTATTTTACCTGGATGGAAAATGTTATAATGAAATAGTAGAAATAACCGGACTGGAATGGAATCAGGTGAGAAGTTTTATACAAAATGGACGACGAAATTTGAAACTGTGTATGGAGAATGAAAAGTTGGGAGTGGGAAATGAGTTATAGACAATTGGCAAATAAAATACAAGGATTCTAATAATAAATGGCTACAGATAATAACATAAATAATTTTACCGCCGCTGATATTGAAAAATATCATAAGGGTTTGCTTTCTGCCAAAGAAATGCATGAAATGGAAAAAGCTGCAATGGATGATCCTTTTCTTGCGGATGCATTGGAAGGATATGATGTTGCTGGTGTGAATGTAGCCGCTGATATTGCTGAACTTAAAGGAAGGCTTGCCCAAAAAGACAGCATCTGCCAAAGTAATTCCTTTACAAACTACTGAACGAAAAAATAATTTCCGACTGTTAAAAGTGGCTGCTATGCTACTTTTTGTGGCGGGTGCTACGTTTGCCGTTTATCAATTTGGATTTAATAAAAAGGCAGAATCAATTGCTCAGAATGAACCTGCAAAAGCAACAGAAAATAAATTAACTGATGCTGCTGATTCCAATACAGCTAACAAACCTGTTTCTGCAACTGAAAAAGGCACTACAAGTGAAACAGTAGAACAACCTTTAACAACAGATCAAACTTCAAATACTTCTGGTAGTGGAGCAGTTGAAAAAAAGGAAGTCAGCATTTCAATGGATGATGAAAAGCAGTTCCTCCAGCCCCTGTAGTTGCTACGCCAACAATAAAAAATAATGAGCCCCAAAGAGCTATAGGAAATGTGACTGAGAAAAAAATATTGGGTAAAGAAGAAGTAAAACCAGGAAGTGAAGCAGGGAAGCAAGAAATTGATGTAGTTACTACGAAAGATAAAGCAGCGGAAAAAGAAGATAATTTCGAATCAAGAAAAGAGCTGTAGCTGCTACAAAAAAATTGATGATCAGAATTATCGTAATCAAACTACAAATATTTTTCGTGGCCGTGTAACCGATCAGAATAATGTAGGTGTGCCTTTTGCTAATGTTACTAATCTGGAAGAAAACACCGGTACTTATACTGATGTAAGAGGATATTTCAATCTTAGCTATCCCGATTCAATAGTAGATGTGCAGGTACGTTCCATCGGATTTGAAAATAATAATATACAATTGAGAAATGCAGCACCAACTAACCAAGTTGTTTTACAAGATGATAGGAGCCGTATGTCTGAAGTAGTGATAAGCCAACAAAAGCCGAACCTGCAAGCAAGGTCTAATAACAATAGCATGCAACTGGAAGAACCAGAACCATCAGATGGGTGGGCATATTATGATAATTATCTTGTAAATAATATTCAATTACCAGATGATTATAAATCCAAGTCGGTAAAGACAGGTGAAGTACAAGTGTCTTTTGAAGTAAATAAAAATGGCGAGCCTGTAAACTTCAAAATAGTAAAATCGCTTTGCAGCAAATGCGATAAAGAAGCTATACGCCTTATTAAAGAAGGACCAAAATGGATACGCAAAGCAAAAAATAGCCGCACCACTGTTACTATTCCTTTCTAACAGAACCATTTACCTTTCATGTGTATATTATAGTTTTAGAAATTTGTCACATGTAATGCCCTAAATAATCAAAACTGATTGCTATACCTCTGCTTATGGGCATTTCATAACGTTATTCTTCAATCTGTAATTAGCCAGTCGGAATTTGCACCCGATTCTCCTACCTTTGCACTTCGAAAATCTTTAAAGACAATAGCAATTTTGTGACAACACAAAACGACTATTAAACATTAAAAATAATACACACATGAAAAAATTATTTATTACAGCCATTGCTGCCTGCTCATTATTTATGGCTGAAGCACAATTAAAAACTCCTGCTCCAAGTCCAACACAAACTGTTAAACAGGATTTTGCGTTGTCCAGTGTTGAACTTTCTTATTCCCGTCCTGCTATGAAAGGAAGAACAATTTATGGAGATCTTGTTCCTTTTGATAAAGTATGGCGTACCGGTGCTAACCAGGCAACAACACTTACTTTCGGCGAAGATGTAATGATAGGTGGAACAAAGGTAGCTGCTGGAAAATATGGCTTACTAACTATTCCTGGAAAAAAGAATGGACAATCATTATCAGCAAACAAACGAATGTTACAAGCCCTTCTGCTTATAAAGAAGATATGGATGTAGTAAGAGTAATGGCTGCTCCAGAAAAAATGAGCGATAAAATTGAAACATTTACTATTGAATTTGCAAACATTACTGCAAATAAATGTGACATTGAAATTAAATGGGATAACACATCTGTTACACTTCCAATATCAGCTGATGTTGAAACAAAAGTAATGGCGCAGATTGATCAGTTAATGAATAAGGACAACAAGCCTTATTTTAATGCTGCTATGTACTATATGGAAAACGGCAAAGATCTGAATACAGCACTTGGATGGTTTGATAAAGCTGTAGAAGCACAACCAACTGCTTTCTGGATTCATCATCAAAGAGCAAATTGTCTTGCTAAATTGGGCAAGAAAGCAGATGCAAAAATGGCTGCAGAAAAGTCAATAGAACTTGCAACTGCTGCTAAGAATGATGACTATGTGAAATTGAATGAAAAATTATTGAAAGAATTAAAGTAATGCCCCTAAATCTCCTAAAGGAGACTTATAGTCTTTATTAAAAAAATAGTCCTGTTAGTTCAGGGCTATTTTTTTGGGTATAATCTTATTAAGAATAAGACTGAATATTATTACACCAAATGCTCCAATTGGATTTAACCAAAGAAAGCCCATTTTGAAAACGCCGACTTTGGTAAGAATAAAAACAGTGAGTACTAATACCTCCGCCAATACTGCTCCCCAGAAAACAACATGACCGCTTTTTATATTCTTAAACATAAACGCAACTAGGAATACACCGAGTATTACACCATAGAACAATGAGCCCAACACATTCACTGCTTCGATCAAACTATTGCCAACATTATAGGTGAACATGGCAACGATTATGCAAAAGATTCCCCATGCCAATGTATATTTCTTTGAAAGCTTGTATTCAGTTTCTTCTGTATCTTTTTTCTTTGTAAAACGTCTGTGAAAGTCAATCATTGTACAAGATGCTAGTGAGTTGATAGCAGCAGCAATACTTCCCCAGGATGCAAGGAAAATTATAGCAATCAACAAGCCAACAAGACCAACAGGTAAATTATCCACTACAAAGCGAAGAAAAATATAGTTTGTATCATTATTATCGCCGCCAACTTCTTTTGAAGCAAGCCAGCCTTTCACCGATTTCCGTAAACTGTCTGATTTCTTTTGAAGTCCTTCCAATGTATTCATTGAAGCAGCCTTCGCCGTTCTATCATTTATATCAGAAGCAGCAGAATAATCAACTACTGCTTTTTGCTTTAATTCTGTAATCGATTCATACTGTGCAGTAGCAATCATCAATTAATCTTTGTACTTAGATGACTCCAATTTTTTCAACTGTACATCATTAAAAATATCAGTGCCTTTATTAAATTGATAAAAAGAAAAACAAAACCCCAATCAATAAAATACCAAACTGCATAGGTATTTTAACAAACCCGTTCATTAATAATCCCATGCGGGATTGCTTTAATGATTTGGCAGTAAGATAGCGGCCAACCTGCGACTGGTCAGTTCCAAAATAAGAAAGAGCCAAAAAGAATCCACCTATTAATCCGCTGAAGAGGTTATACTGATCACTCCAGTTAAATTTTCCATTTTCAAATCCTGTTGTAATTACATTCAGCTTTCCCATCTTACCACTTACTTCCAGTGCATCGGTAAAGCTTACATTATCGGGCAACATATTTACTACCATATAAGCAGCAAGGAACATACCTGTAAAAATGATGATGAGTTGTAACTGTTGTGTGTAAGCAACTGCTTTTGCACCACCGCTCATAGTATAAATAATAAGCAGGCCACCCATTAATATATTGGTGTAATAAATATTCCAGCCAAACAACGAAGACAGAATTATTGAAGGAGCAAATACACTGATACCAGTTGATAATCCTCTTTGTAATAAAAAGAAAAATGAAGTAAGTGTTCTTGTTTTACTATCGAACCGGTTCTCTAAATATTCGTAAGCCGTATAAACTTTCAACCGGCTGAATATGGGAACGAAAAAAATACAAATAACTATCATTGCCAATGGAAGGCCGAAATAATATTGTACAAACCGCATTCCATCTGTGTAAGCTTGTCCCGGAGCAGAAAGAAAAGTAATAGCACTGGCTTGTGTACCCATTATGCTAAGCAATACTAATCCCCAAGGAAGGCTTCGGTTGGATAAAAAATACCCGTCGAGGTTTCGGGTAGTACGGCTTTTATATAATCCGTAGGAAATAATGCAGAGCAATGTTCCGATTAATACTATCCAATCAATCTGGCTCATACCCCTATCCCCTAAAGGGGCATTTTAAAACTTCGCATAAAATATTCCGCATACTTATTTAAAGTTTTCAGTGAATAAATAAAATAAAACAATCAAGACTACCAAAAAGGCAATTAAAGAAATGTACCAGCCATTCCAATTCTTAAAAAAAGGTGGTTTATTGTTTTCTCTTTCTTGCATAATTTATTTTCGATTTGTTCGCAGCCAGCCGGTAAAAACAATCACAATACCCAGCACAAGACCAATCAACAAACCAATTCTTACTTTTTTATTAATATCCCAATCACTAATCCAAGTATAATAGCAAAAATAAATGCCATCTCCCTCTTTTTGCATCTGGCTTTTTCTCCTGTGGCATTAAAATCCTTTTTCTTATTGAGTGCAATCAGGTTTGCTAACAATCTATAAGCACCGGAACACCAGCTGGCAGTTCTCTGAAAAATACAATACCTGTATAACTAAAATAACCTTTGCCATGCTTTGCAATAATTAAGCTTCCTTCATCAGGTTTTTCACCAGCATCATTCATCGAGAAATAGGTTCAAACTTTTCTTTATCCCAGTTAGATGCATGATAAATACTTCGTTCCTGTATCCATCCTCTGAAATCATTGGAAGTAATCTTATTGGGAAAATTCAGTACAGGATGTTCAGGCCTTAAGAATTTTACAGCAGCATTTTCATCAGTAACTCTGGTTCTGGAAATTTCAAAATCATATGGACCGATTTTCTGACTAACCGGACCAACACGACTGCTGGTATTATACTGTACAATTACATTACCCCCATCTTCAACATACTTCATCAGTTTATTATAATACTTACTCATCCAGTCATTCGTATTATACGTTCTTACACCTGTAATAATTGCTTCGATTTATCCAACCCATTCTTTGCCATTTCCTTTCAGTCAACAATGTTACTTCATAACCCATTTGCTCCAAAGATTCTGGCACTTTATCGCCAGCACCAACAATGTAGCCTATTTTTTGTTGTATGTTTTTACATCAATTTTTTTTAAACTCAACTTCTGGTTTTACCATATAATTAATATATGGAATATGGTCATACTTGATTTCTTTCAATTCACTTGAACTGTAATAGTCCATATTATTATCTTTGCTAGAAATCGAAAAGCAGATGCTGTATCCGATTTGATTTCATATCCTACTGTTATCGCCTGATCTTTGGCTGTCATGACCACAGATCCGATATTAAATTTTACAGACGGATCAGGTTTATTATTGCTTAAAAAATAATTAGTATGTGGTGTAGCTACTATATTATTCTTTTTATTCTGAATAGTTAGATCGCCTTTTATTTTTTCGTCTTTATTGATCACAATGCGTAATGCCGGTTCACTTTTTAAAAGCATAGAAAGTATAACCACCAACGGTTGATATAACTCTCCTTTTACAGGATCGGTGAATTTATATTTAACTGGCAAAGATGGTTAATGTATGCTCCGTTAATTTTACCTGAACAGCAAAATTGTAAGCAGGATCAACATCTGCCTGCCCGATTTTCCATTGATCATCTACATTAAAATAGCCTTCAGCCATCTTATTTAATAACCAATAAGGCTGAGTAACAGGCCTATCTGCTGGAACAAATATTGTTTTTGAAAAGAAATATTTTATTCTTCTCCATTGATTTTACAAACACAGTATCAAAACCAACTCAATTACTTTGTTTAATTCAATATTTGCACCAAGTCTATTGTTTAGAGAATAATTGACTCGTAAAGAATCTGTTTGCACTGCAAAAGGAACACTTGTTGTAGCATATAAACAATCCGGCGCATTGTGGTATTAATTCATATACCTCTTTGAGTTTTTGATTTCCTTAATATCCATCTCTTAAATTCATTAAATCTTTATACAAGTCTACTAATCCATCCACTGATTTTTCAGGATGAAGCATATCAAAACCTGCAATAAGTTTATCGACTTTTGCTCCTACTGCTTCACCCCCCGGAATTCTTTTCCAACTTAAATCCACATTATCCATTAAGTCATTTACTGATGCACTCCCTTTTGTTGTTCTGAAAAATTCATATTGTTCACCCCGTGAACCTGCGGAGCAAAGCCCTGGCTTTTATGATTACTACGGCTGATAG
Organism: Chitinophagaceae bacterium; assembly: GCA_016708765.1. Taxonomy (GTDB): domain Bacteria; phylum Bacteroidota; class Bacteroidia; order Chitinophagales; family Chitinophagaceae; genus JJ008. The sequence goes on along the minus strand of JADJFD010000007.1, from coordinate 1,847 downwards.
CAGCTATCTCTCCATAACTTTTTCCCAATAATGGATTAAAGCCTCCTACATCCATTTTTATACTGATCAGCAGCAGTTGTATTAGTACCTCAAAAATTGAATGTATTCCACAAAACTCTTTTACTTGCTTGCATGGATGAATGGGTTGCTTAATTGTTCCGGAAAACGATTAGGATTTGCGGCTGCTTCGAAAACTTCATTCGCTAAAATGGCTGAAGGCCGTATGATGACCATGCCCACCTTCGCCAGTAGTAGGGAATCTTGCCTAACTATTACATCTGGCTGAAACATTCTGATGATCCAGACCACATCACTCCAATATTTTTCTTTATTCCACTTATCAAATGTTTCTTCCGAGTTTTGGAATAACCAAAATCTTATGCTCTTGTAAAACTGTTCGCCACCATCTATTCTTCTAGCCGATAATAATTCTTGTGTTCTTATTAACCCCAACTCAATACCTTGTTCATCTCCAATTAAATTCTGTCCGCCGTCACCCCTTGTTATGGATAGATAACCAGTACGCAACATTCTATCTTTGGAGAGATAAGCAATCAGTCTTGTATTTTCATCATCCGGATGTGCTGCAAGGTATAGCACCGAACCCAACACATTTAATTTGCGAATAGCCAGATACATATCGGCAGATGTCCAACTTGGAGGAGTTTGCGAATAAATACTTCCACTAAAAGAAATTATATATATTAAAAAGGGCAGAACAAATTTCTTCATTATAAAAGATTATCAGCGAATATAACAGCTATTTATGAGGCTAGAAAGACCAGTCATGTATTAGTATAAAATTAACTAAGAAACAATAAAATAAATGATTGATAACATTTGTTAAAAAATCAAATATTATTTTCCAGTTTGAATCCATTGACATCTGCATATTTTCGCTGTGCCGCCTGCATTTCCGTAATTACCTTTTCTTTATCTCTTACTAATTTCTGAATAGCTAAAACTATTGCATCCCTCTCCTCTGCTGTTTCTGCATTACCCCATTTTTATAGTTTGTATACAAACTCTTTATATATTCAAAATATTTTAGTTTCTATTTTTAAAATTATCAATCTCATTCACTTTAGGAGGTGGTGTCGATTTAATCTCATCAATCGTTACCTGTATCATATTTTCCATATTTGCTGCTACTGCTGAAACACTATCAAATTGTTCTTTCGCTGCAAATTTTTTTTCTACTTTACTTTCTGTCACCTCAATATGAGGGATCAGGCTTCTCTCTTTTTAATCATTTCCTCAAAATAATTAAAAGCCGACTTTGATTTACAACCGGTTAACAATAGAATTAATAGTCCTGCTAAAATTGTTTTTGAATTCATAATCTATGTATTAATATTAAAACTCCGAATTTCATAATAATATTGAACAACTATTGCCCCACCAAAAAACTGCATTGCAAAGTATCAGCTTACCATTCTCCCAAAAATACGAAACATAATATCATCTGTTAAATACGTTACAAGACCTCTTCCCATTTCCTGCACGCCAAAAATTAATCCATCTTGTAACTTTTCTTTCAGTTTGATCCAACAAATCCAGCTACCTGGTTATCTTTTTTAATGACGTAACATTCCGCCATCATTGATGAATTCATATACATTATCATCCATTTTCAATGTATAAATAATAATTGGGATACCCAAACGCTAACGGATGCGAATTATCCATTTCTGACTTATAAATAGAGCCGGGAGTCATGTTTGGAATACCATCTCTTTTCTCTATCTTCAAATTTTCTCAAAACATCGTAACTCACTTTTTCTTTCTTCTCATCTTTCTTTTCATCTGTATCTGTCTTTTTCAGTTTAATGCCAAATTCTGCTTTT
>JADJFD010000006.1 GCA_016708765.1 Chitinophagaceae bacterium | reverse complement strand
TGACCTGAGAATGCGGAATAGTCGCCCCAATCCTGTTTTTTGCTCCACTCATGGTATCGGCTTGCTTCGCAAAATGATGCCTTGCCCGATTGGCTTGCAGATGCTCTACCATTCTTGCCTGACTGCAATCTGCCGTGGAATGAATACGATTTTAAAAGGGGTGGTTGTGGTTTTTCCGGTGCTGGCTCTCCTTGTTTTTTTGAACTCCAAACCTTTTATATTCTGCCAGTTCGGTTTCATATATTTTTTGTGCCTCCCTGCTTTGCTGTAAAATTTTTTGGTGGTACTTATCGCCCAATCGTTTGGCATTTTTAATACTCCTTTGCCACTGGCGCCAGAATGATGAAAGTGTATAAGCGGATACACCCTTTCGTTAAAATAGATAACTGTTACTTTTGGCAGACAGCCGCTAATAATGGAAATAGCACCGGTAAAGAAAACATCCTGTTTACGCTTATCGGTAAATGCCCTTGCACCTTCTTTAAGTATGTGGGGCAATGCCTCATATACTTCATCGGGGATGGTGGGGGTGGTTTTTAAATAGTCTTCTAAAGGGTCATCATCCGGCTGGGAAGGTTGCTGTTCTGCCCTTTGCTTTTGCAGTGTTTGCAAACTTTGCAAACTCGGTGTTGTGGTGTTTGAGGCACTGTTTACCGAATCCTTAATTTCTCTTTCAGGTAAATCAAAATGCTGTGTACATAGAATTTCAGTATCGGATTGCGATAAACCAGCTCTGTTGCAATTAGAAGCAAGCAGGTACATATAATTGTTGCGGTTTCCATTTTCATAATTGGCTTTTTGATTGGTGAATGTGATTTGTTGCTGAAAGATTAGCAGGTATTCATCCGAAGCGGTGCTTTCTTCCTTCGGTTCTTGGATTGTAATTACCGGAACCGGTTTTTGCTGAACAGGTATATCCTGTACGGAAAACCTTTTGTTGTAAATTTTTTATACAACTGTGGGTCGGTTACAAAGCAAAGCCTTGTAATGTCTTTGCATTTTACATCGGCTTTTAAGTCAGTGGCCTTTTCATAATACTGCTTTACCTGATGGTAGGCTGTATCGTGATGTTCTGCGCCGGTGTTTACTTCAATAAAAACCTTCAGGCCGTTGCCGCTTGGGCTGATAAAGCAAAGAAAAGTGTAAGGGATTGCAATAATGATTTGAAAGACTGCTATTAATTGTTCCGGTGATAGCTTATCAAAATCAAGATGTACAAAGCCGCTGTACTTGCTCCATGTTTGGCAGCAATCTTTGTTCTTTAAAAGTTGCCGATGGGTAAAGGCGGAAGCTGTTGTTTCTTTGCCTGTGCCTCTTCTGTTTTACCTTGTGCAATCAGGTCCCGGATTTCTGCTACCGCTGGTTTGTATTTATCGGATGCTATCCAATTGGAAAGTATAATCAGCGAAACATCTTCTACCGGTGTGGCAAAGTTTTTAAATATGGTGCATACTGCCATTGTTCAAGTCTTTAGTTCAATTGGGAAAAATTGTTACTTCCTTTTGCTGCGGATTAATAAATCCGATGCAGAGGCTTCTGATTCTTCGGCAGTAGGCTGCCGGTTTCGTTGCAGCCATGTGTCCAGTTCTCCCGGCGGAAGTACAATTTTTTTTCCCTGTGGGCAGAAATGCGGAATGTGCTTTGTAATGGTGAGCTTGTACAAATGTGAAGGGCTTACATCAAGGTAAGTCCAAGCCTCATTAAAGTTGAGTACTGTTTTTGTAACAGGTTTTGCCTATCCAGCTTGTTAGCAATTTCTGTGAGCTTGTCGAGGATTAAATTTTCTTGTTCCATCGTTTTCAATCCTTTTTGATGATTGAAACAAAGGAAAATATTGCAGGTGAAGCCGTGGTGATGTCACTTAGGTATATAGCTTTTAACTGCGAAATCAGCATCATACCTTGATGGTTCCTCAGAGAATTTGCTTTGGTAGTTGCCCTCGTTGTTTTTAAATTGAAAAACTTATCAATTTCCAGCTTTTTAATTGCTTTGAAAACGGTTTTGTGGAGCAGGTAAAATGAAAGTAAGTAATTTGTGGCAGGTTAATTGGAGTGGCATTTTTAGTAAAGAACTAATTCACTTTCTTCAAACTACTTACGGTGGCTATCAGTTGATTAAACTGTTCGACGGACATATTGTTTTTAGCATTAACCCCTTTCATAAATGCCATGCTGGAACAGGATTTGTTTTGCAGCCAATTTATTTATAATTGTCTTTGGTTATCACAGTCCGTTTATTGGCAACTGTAGCAAAACATTGCTGGCCGCTTTGTACAACTTTAGCCTGTAGGTTAACCAGTGATTGCACAAACAGGAATGAGGTTTTTTAAAGAGTTTTGTTTAAAGTATAATTTTTAACTCAAAGTTGAAAGCTTTATTGTCGGTACTGTGAACGCTATTGATTTGGTTTTGAATTTCTCTTTACGCTGCTAAAAACTAAACAGAGTTTTTAAAAGGTTATTTATCTGTGGCGTATGGCCTAACATGTGCAGCTAAATGAATAGAAATCTTCCATCGATGTTTCCTTTGGTCCAGATTGGTTTCGAATACTTTCAGTTCTAAAGTATCATTGTATCAAACTATGTGAAGATAAATTGTCTATGCAAAACATCAATTTGTGTTCGTCTGGTACATCGGTGCAGGCTACTTTCATCATACGATCTTTAAAAAGGTTTGGAAAAAGCTGGAATAATCGGTGACTTTGTCCGTTTGTATTTCAAAGAAAAGATGAACCACAAAATCCTTGCCACATCATTTGAAAGGAAATGTCTTGGAGTAGGTGGGTCCAATTACCAGATTGCTCCATGTTGGAATTATACACCTGAAGGGTTTTTAGCTCCCAGGTATCATCGCATAAGAAATGTGTTCAGTTCGTTGTCCAATTCGGTGCAACCGTTAATTATTAAATTGAACTGGAAAGCTGTTGTTGCTGGTAGGTTAAACCAGCACGAATGTTTTCGTTGTAAAGTAAATCAAAAACAACAAGATTTGCCGTGAGTTGCTCCTGTGATTTCAAATCATTAATTACTGGTTGGTGTAATAACGATGTCATTTGTTTGTCTAATTCTACATCATTAACAGGAACAGATGTTTGTTGTTTTCTAAATAACAGTGTTCAATTTCACCATAAAATTTCATGTTGTCTAGCTAGGAATTTAATCTCCGTTGAGAATAAACGTATGTAAACTCTGATTCAGTTAATAGTTTGCATATTTAAGTTTCACATCCGCAAAGCTATCTAAATAATTTTCGGTTGTAACCAATGAACTATGACCTAATGATTTTTGATGAACTCTTGTTGAAACGCCTTTACGTTTTAGTACAGTTGAGAAAGTATGCCTTGCTGCATAGGTTCCTATCTTCTGGTCTATTTCTAATTCAATCCGTATTAGTTCCATTCTTTTATTAACCCATTTAATAAAACGCTGGCAACGGTGCTTTACTGTTTTGGGTGCAAGTCCTGTTTCTAAAACGGGAAAGAGGTAAGGGTTTTCAGGAATAGTTTTTCCATTTCTTGATAATATCTTTTGCCCTGGGATTAAGGCCAACTTTGATAGGCCGAAAATCTTTCTTTTTTGTATTCTTTGTTTTTGCCCTTATGAAATGTAAATAATCACCATTGATATTTGAAGGCTTCAATTCAATAATATCTGCAAAGTTGATTCCGCTGCACAGGTAAGAGAGAATCCAAAAATCAAGTGCTTTCTGTTCGTCTGCTTTCTCCGGTGTGATTTAGAATTTTTGAATGTCTTTTCTGACAGGGCTTTCTTTAACATTCCTGCCGGATGGTATTTCATATTTTTTGAACGGATACTTTTCGGCAGAAAGAACATTGGCGTTAATTGCCTGGTTAATTATGGCCCTGAGTTGGCGGATATAAATGCTGACTGTTGTATAAGATTTACCGGCATCGGTCAGATGCTTTTCATAATCTTCTAACAAAGCCGGAGTAACATCCCGCAAGTGCAAAACCTTTTTATAAAGGTTTAGCGAATTGATTGTAGTACGGTGTGATAGCTGTACCAACCTGCCTTTATCATGCAGCTCATTTATGTAAGCATCAAACCAGCTTTGCAGATGTACTTGTTTTTGTTGTTGCAGCTACTTTATCAAAATCAATTTTTCAAAAGCAACGAAAGAGAAAGGGTTGATTTTCTCAATTGTTTTTTCTACTGAAGCTTGTGCAGGGTGTTGAGCTTCTTCCTGATTTCTTCAGGTTTTCATCCCGGAGATTGGAGCCATTCAACTTTTCCCTAAATCATCGGTGGTAACGTGGTAGGAAGTAGCGTAATCTTTTTAGTAGGTTTGCAGTAGATATTTAATTTAATCAAACACTTGTTCTCAGCGTTTGGCCTTGATTTATCAAGGAAGAGGTTGACGGTAACTTTTTGCTCTATCATTGTTTTCTTTTAGTATTAGTGACCTGAATGTGACCTCAAAATGTGACCCTCAAAGGTACTAATAAGTGCTAAAAAAGTAGCAAAAGGAAAAAAATATATTTATAAAACGTTGATTAACAGAACAAGTGCAAACAGGGGCTAAACAAGAGAAGATGGGGTACACCGACTTACAAGCAGAGGGTCGGCGGTTCGAACCCGTCAACTCCCACTAAAGACCTCAAATGAGGTCTTTTTTATTTCAAATTTGCAACTCCTGCAAAGTTCTCACTTAAAAAAAATAATTTCTTTGTATGAATGAATTTGAGCAAATCAGACAACAACAAAAAGAATCCTGGAATAAATTTTCTGCTGGCTGGAAAAAATGGGATGAATTAACCATGAGTTTTCTAAAGCCGATGGGTCAGAAGATTATTGAGTTTATTAAGCCAGAAGGTTCTCAGACCATTCTTGATATTGCAAGTGGAACCGGTGAACCAGGACTAAGTATTGCTACAATGCTTAACGGCGGAAAGGTTATAATGACAGACATTGCTGAAAACATGCTTGCCATCGCTAAAGAAAATGCAGACGCTAGAAATATTTTAAATGTTGAAACAATATTAACTGATGTTTGCAACTTACCCTTTGATGATAAATCTTTTGATTCAATAAGTTGCCGGTTCGGATTTATGTTTTTTCCGGATATGCAAATGGCTACGAACGAAATGAGCCGGGTATTGAAACCCTCGGGTAGAATAGCAATCTCCGTTTGGAATATTCCCGAAAAAAATTTTTGGGTTACTGCTACTATGGGAACAATTAAGAAACATATTGATATTCCTGAAAACCCATCAGGAGCTCCGGGTATGTTCCGCTGCTGCAAACCCGGATTAATGAAAGAATTATTTGAAAAAGCTGGCTTCAAAAACATTAAAGAGGAAGAAATTTCATCCACTCTTCATTGTGGCACATTCGACCGCTATTGGAGTATGATGACTGAAATAGGTGCTCCCGTTAATGCTGCATTAAGTAAAGCAGACAATCATTTAAAGGAACAAATCAAAAATGAAGTTTTTGAAATGGTGGCTCAAAAATATGCTGTAGATAACCTGCAACTTGATGCCAATGCAATCGTCATAACGGCAGAAAAATAAATAAAAACTATCCTTTATCGTAGGATAAAGAAGTTAATTTTGTCTCGTTTCAAATAAATACATATGCAAAAGACCGTTTTACTATTGTTTATTATTTTCCCTTTACTAGCCTATTCTCAAATCAATATCAATAAAACAAAGGCAGAAATAAAGAAAGAGATTGCAAAATTTAAAAAATCAACTCCGGCATTTTCTGTTACAGTTTCAGAAACTGATAGCACATTAACGACAATAAAAACAGAGGCTAATAAAAACAAGGAAGAAGCATTACTGGAATTCGACAAAGCGGGAAAATGCCGATCAGAATTACGAATCTTCAACTGTGATCATTGCTTCAAGAAAGAATTAGAAACATTGCTTGGAATGGACAAATACAAATGGGAAAAATTAAATGAAAATCAGTATATCTCAAAGTTTGAAGAAAAACTGTTGATTGAACTTCCTACAGAAAACAAAACAAATACGATTCGTATCATCCGAACAGACTGGAATAAAGTATTATATGATATAATGAAAGGAAAATAATCTATCGACAGATATTACTTTTCTGCCAATCCTTGATCTCTCCACTTTTTAAACACATTAACTGTACTATCGCTTAGTTTTTCTTGTTTCTTAAACGGCATAAACCCTTTTTCACCTGGGCTCAGTTCAATTCTTCTGATAATTTCATCTATATCCATTTTTACATTTACATAGTTATCAAATGCCTTTTTCTTGCCGGCTTTTTCAGTAATATGGCAAGGAGTGCAATGAGTGGTAATTAAAGATGCAACGCCGTTTTCGTACGTTGGCCTAATTTCAATAGCTGTTGCTTTTTTGGCAGAATTACAATAACTGAATATTACTGTTGCAGCAACAAGTAGTGAGGATATGTAGTATTTCTTCATAAAATGTTTCTTTAAGCACTAAATATATTAAAAATTTAATTTTCAATAACTTTAATCGTTGATTGGCAAAAAAATGGGTGCACACTCAAATGGAAATATTACAAAAAATTACATTCTGTGCATCTATACCGGTATAAACCCCGTCTGTACCCCTGATTAACCTTGAAGCCTTCACTCAATCCCTTATTTTTGTTGAAACAATATTTTCATGCAAAGACTCTTATTATCAGCAGCCATTCTTTTAATAGCCCTATCTATTTCTGCCCAACAAACTGTTCAACGTCCAAAATTAGTTGTAGGAATTGTCGTTGATCAAATGCGTTGGGATTATCTCTATCGTTTCTATGAACGCTATGATAAAGAGGGTGGCTTTAAGCGAATGCTGAATCAGGGCTTTACCTGCGAAAACACATTGATTCCTTATGCACCAACTGTAACTGCTTGTGGTCATAGTTCCATTTATACAGGTTCAGTTCCGTCCATTAATGGTATTACCGGAAATTTTTGGTGGGATAATGAACAGATGCGGTCTGTCTATTGTACAGAAGATAAAACGGTAAATACAGTAGGAAGTAGTTCTTCCCTTGGAAAAATGAGTCCTTATAATTTGCAAACCACCACTATCGCTGATGAATTACGGTTAGCGACAAATTTCAAAAGCAAAGTAGTTGGAATAGCAATCAAAGACAGAGGCGCTATTTTACCTGCAGGTCATAGTGCTAATGCCGCTTATTGGTATGATAATACTGTGGGGGGATGGATCACTTCTACCTATTATATGAATGAATTGCCAAAATGGGTTAGTAATTTCAATGCGCAAAAATTAGTTGATAAATATTACAAGGATGGATGGAATCTTTTGTACCCTGCCAATACTTATGTTCAAAGTACAACAGATGAAAAGCCATACGAATCAAAGCCATTTGGAACATCATTCCCTTATAACTTAGACAAATTTATAGGTAAAGACTTTTCGAAAATTGCATCCTTACCTATGGGTAATTCGCTTACCACTGAATTTGCAAAAGCAGCTATTGCAAGCGAACAACTTGGAGCAGATGATATTACAGATTTTCTTGCTGTCAGCTTTTCTTCACCGGATTATATCGGACATACATTTGGCCCTAATTCAATTGAAAGTGAAGATGGTTTTCTTCGTTTGGATAAAGATCTTGGAAGCCTTTTTGAGTACCTAGATAAAAAAGTAGGAAAAGGCCAATACACTGCTTTCCTCTCCGCCGATCATGGAGTTGCGCATACACCAGAGTTTATGATAGAAAACAAATTGCCTGGTGGTCGTGTTTTTATGGGCGATGTTGTTAAACTTCTTAATAAAACATTACAAGAAAAACATGGCGTCAACACAATTATTGTTAGTGATGATAACTACCAATTACATCTGAATCATCCGGCTCTCGATTCCGCAAAAGTTGACGTTAAAGAACTTACAAACTGGATTGTGGATTACATGAAAGCTGAGCCCGGCATTGACAGGGTTTTTGCAATTGCGGACCTGAACATCATCCCATTAAATAGCACCATTCGTACGATGTTAAATAATGGATACTATCCCAAAAGGAATGGTGATATACAGGTAATTCTAAAACCAAACTATATTGATGCATACAGCAAAACAGGCACTACCCATGGTCTTTGGAACCCATATGATGCTCATATTCCATTACTTTGGTATGGATGGGGAATAAAAGAAGGAAAAACAAACCGTGAAACCTATATGACGGATATTGCGGCCACCATTGCGGCATTATTGAAAATTCAGATGCCGAATGGCAATGTAGGTCATGTGATTAGTGAAGTATTGAAATAGAAGAACCGTAAATTCTTAAATGTTTTGTATATTCAAAATCAATTTCTACATAACCACAAAACTCTTAGTTATGAAAAAGTTTAGTTTCTTTTTTTGCACTATTGTCCTGCTTTTTTCACTCAGTAGCAGTGCACAAAAAACACCAATCGACAGTCTGAAATTTTTTACTGATGAGGACATTATTGAAATGACCTTGACTACGGATATAAGAGGCCTCCAAAGACAAAAAGGTGATGATGTTTTTCAAGAAGGTACTGTAAAAATGAAATTTCCTGATAAAACAGAAGTAACTGAAAAAGTTGCCGTTGGGGCTAGAGGAAAGTTTCGCAGAGAGAATTGCCGCATACCTCCAATTATGATGAACTTCCGTTCACCCGGCTCAGCATTAAATAACCTTGGCAAATTAAAATTAGTAATAAGCTGTGGGCCAAAATCAGGAGACGAAGAATTACTTTTTAAAGAATTTCTAATTTATAAAATATATAACCTGCTGGAGAATAAAAGTTTCAGAGTTAGGTTATTAAATATAAACTATGAAGATGCTAGTGGTAAGAATAAACCATTTACCCAACATGCATTTCTATTAGAAGACGATGGCGAAATGGCCAGAAGAAATGGATGTAAGAAAAAAGATCATCCGCCTTACCTAACTGAATCTACAGACAGAGAGTTGATGACAATGGTATCCATTTTTGAATATTTTATTGGTAATACGGACTGGTCTGTACCCAATAACCAGAATATTAAGCTCATTTTTGATCGGAAAAACGACGCTGCCTTGCCTTACCCTGTAGCATATGATTTCGATTATTGCGGTCTTGTGGATGCCAGCTATGCTATACCAAATGAAGTAATTGGAACTGAAAAAGTTACAGAAAGAGTTTATAGGGGTTTCCCAAGATCACTTGAAGAAATACAATCTATTTTAACTGTTTTCAAAAACAAAAAAGAGAGCATTTACAACCTGATTAACAGTTTTACTTTACTTAGTGAAAAAGCTAGAAAAGTAATGACCAGTTATCTTGATGATTTTTATACAACAATTCAAAGCAACTCTCAAGTAAAAACTATTTTCATTGACAATGCAAGAAGAAACTAATCAGTTTAATCTATAAATAATATGGAACTAAAAGAAAAGTTTGAAAAAGCGGCAGCAGAAAGCAAAAATTTAGCATCTAAACCAAGTAACGAAACCTTGCTACAACTTTATTCTCTTTATAAACAAGGAAGTGTAGGAGATATTGATACAGAACCGCCTTCTAATCCTTTTGACTTTGTTGCTAAAGCCAAATATGATGCATGGGCTGCTTTAAAAGGAAAGTCTAATGACGATGCAATGACAGCGTATGTGGAACTGGTTAAAAAATTACAGGAATAATTAGTTTTTGACTCTTTGACGCAATTATTTCTTCGTACATAGTATTTATTTGTTTACCAATAACTGAATAGCTGAATTTGCTAATCGCATTTTCAGCTATTTTTTTTCTATTATAATTATTGATTCCTCCAACCATTTCATGCATTGCCTGCGTAAGAGCATCTTCATCTTTTGATTCTATAAGTAACGAATTTGATTCGCTTGTCAATTCAGGTATACCTCCAACATTTGTGGTAATTACAGGTAGTCCGCAACATAATGCTTCGCCAATAACACATGGAGAGTTTTCAATATTACTGAACAATAATAAACAATCGGCTTTTTGCATTTCGGCTGCCACTTGTGTGTATGGAATTTCTCCAAGAAACTTTATTGCTCCAGCAGGAAAGCTGAGAGTTTGGGCATAGTCTCTTATCTGAGGACCAATATCTCCCACCATTATAAGTTCTGCATTTATATTTTGTTGAATAAAATTTTTAAAGCTTCGCAAAATGCCTTCTGCATTTTTTAATGGAACCATATTAGAGACATGAATAAAACGGAAGGCGGAGGCCTCCTTTTCTTTATAATAGAACAAATCAGTATCAACGGCATTAGGTATTACAACATAATCCTTTTTACATATCTGTCTGTTTACCCCTTTTGCTAAGTAATCACTAACAGAAATGAACTTAGAAGCTCGTTCAAAATTTTCTTTGTATATTTTTTAAAAGCAATACTCTTTGATGCATACTTGTCTTCAACGATATGGTTATAAATACCCCAATGCTCAGTAACTATATAAGATATTTTGTAATTTTTTTTCATCCAAAGTGCAAGTACACCGGCCTTCATAGGCACATGGAGATGTACAAGGTCAGGCTTTCCATTCTTAATAATATAATTACGAATTGTTTTTTTATAATTAGCCAGCCATCTTAACTGATTAGTCAATTTTGCTTTTAAAGACTTTTTTTTCTTGAAATAAACTATTTGTTCCGAAAGCTGACCGATACTGTTTAATTCCTGACCCGAATTCTCCACATCATTAGGATAATCATAAGTAACATGAATTACATGAATGTCATTAAATAAAGCCGCTGCTCTTGCATGACGTTGTATAAAGTCGCCATTGAATGGATCCATTTTAGATGGATACCAACTGCATAGCCAAAGTATCTTTTTCCTTTCCATCAGGTTATAAAAGTAAAGCAGTGACACTTGATTACAAAAATTAAGTAGCGATATAATGTTATTTCGAAACCGGCACCATACGAATAAAGTCTTTTCTGCTCAAGTAGTAGAAGGCCAATAAATAGATCATTGGTAAAAAGCTAAGAATCTTTAATATCAATATCCCTGTTAAATACCCAGACAAATAAAATGCCGACAAAACAATAAAACCCAGAATCAATTGCCGGTCATTGATAGCACATTTTATCTCAAAAAACAACATGTATCAACTTCCTGATAATTTATTTTCATAGATTTTGTAATATGATAGCCATCTGTAATTACCAGTCGGGGATTATTTTGCTGAATAGGTATTAAAACTGGTTTCGAATTTAATAGCGGATAAATTTCTTTACCGTTTACAATTGCCCTTATCTTCAGGAAACTCAAAAGTGCCTGATTCTTCCTGATAAGAATAATATGATAAGGTGCAGCAATAAGTAAACAGTTTAATTCTAACTTATCCTGAAAAGATATCTATTTCAGCGCCTTGATGATTTCAATAAAGTCGGCAGCAACTAAAGAAGCCCCGCCTACCAGACCACCATCAACATCCGCACAGCTAAACAACTCTTTTGCATTATTAGCTTTTACACTTCCTCCATAAAGAATAGGGATTTCATTAGCAACAGCTTCACCATATTGCCCAGCAATTACTGAACGTAAATACTGATGTATTTCTTGTGCCTGTTCTGTACTGGCAGTTTTGCCGGTGCCGATGGCCCAAATCGGTTCGTAAGCAATTACAATATTTTTTATCTTATCAGCAGGTAAATGAAACAATGATTCCTTCAACTGTACAGCCACATAATCGTTTTGCGTTCCGGCTTCACGGATATTTAACGGCTCGCCACAACAAAACAATGGTGTTATAAAATTTTCAAAACATAAATTAACTTTATCAGCCAACATGGCATTTGTTTCGCCATTATACTCTCTTCTTTCGCTATGACCAATTACACAATAGTTAACATTCATAGAATGAAGCATGGCCGCAGACACTTCTCCGGTATAAGCTCCAAATTTTTTATCGTGGCAATTTTGAGCGGCTACATAATAGTTCTGTTCCTCTTCTACTTCACTTCTGGTCATTAACAAATAAGGATAAGGCACTGCAAAAATTGCCAGTTGATGGCTTGCTAATTCTATTTCAGCACTAAGTATATCATCCAGTAGTTTTTCACCTTGCTGAAACGTACAATTCATTTTCCAGTTTGCTGCAGCGATTTGTTTTCTCATTTATGGTTTGTTTTATTATTTATTCTATATTGCACTTACTAAAACTTATCAAATATAAATTTCAAAACACTTCTTTCATCATCCGACAACGTCATTCCTTTTAAATGTTTCCAGTCTTCTATATCCAGTAATGCTTTTTCCAGTTCATATCTCTTAACGCCTTCGCTGCCCCAAGAAAAATTGGGGATATATTTTGGCGTAAGACCCGATCCAAAAACATTACAACTAACGCCAATCACTGTTCCTGTATTTATGGAAGTATTAATTGCTGTCCGGCTATAATCTCCCATCATAACACCACATTTAATACCCACATTCATTTGTCCTTTCGGAGTCCATATCTTCACTTCGCTGGCATTGTTTTTAATATTTGAATTAGTTGTGCCTGCTCCAAGATTGCACCACTCTCCGATTACCGAATCGCCAAGATAACCATCATGTGCTTTATTTGAGTAACCAAACAAAACAGAATTTTTAATTTCGCCACCAGCCACACAGTAAGGGCCAACTGTAGTAGCTCCATAAACTTTAGCACCCATCTTCAAACATGCCTTCTCTCCCATAGCAAACGGACCACGGATAATACTGCCGTCCATTATTTCTGCATTCTTTCCAATGTAAACTGGTCCTGTGAATGCATTGATGATACAATTTTCCATCTTTGCTCCCTTCTCTAAAAAAACCTGAGACGCTTTTGTTACCTTATTAGTTTTTGAAATAGGTTGAGACTTTCGCTTTTTTGTAAGCAGTGCAAAATCCTGGCGAATAGCCCAGTCATTTAGTTGAAAAATATCAAATGGAAATTGAATTGACTTTATTTCTTCTTTAATTGTAACCGCCTGGCCTACTTTTATTTTATGCTTTTCTATAATTTCATTTTTTGTAAACCGATAAACTATACCATTCCCATTTTTAGCAGCAATGAATTCACCATCCTTCAACATTTGTATCGCCTTCACTAACTTAGGAGTTGGCAGTATATTTCCATGAATCATAAAGCAAACACTTTCTGCAGCTGCTTCGTCCATTGTTACTGAACGGCTCAAGTCTTTATAATCATCTTCCTTCTTATCAAAAGAGGGCAAGCCAAGCATCTTCTCCCATTTTTGACGGATGGTTAAAATGCCAACACGGATATCCTGCATCTGCCTTGTTAAGGTAAACGGATGGAGGTTTTCCGGCTGGCAAAACTCTTCGGTGAAAATGATTTTATCCATAATTCAATTGTTGTAAAAATAAAGAACCTCCCGAAGAATCGGGAGGTTCAAAAGTATAGCCATGAAAAACAAACTCATTGCCCGGTTACTTCCAGGTTCTGAGTAGTTTCACAATTTAATAATATTATGCCTTTTTTGCGTATTTCTTCTTGAACTTGTCAATACGACCTGCAGTATCTACAAGCATATTCTTACCTGTAAAGAAAGGGTGAGAAGTGCTTGAAATCTCCAACTTAATTAGTGGATATTCATTACCGTCTTCCCAGGCTACTGTTTCTTTTGAAGCTGCTGTGGAGCGGCTAAGGAAAGAATGTCCGTTACTCATGTCTTTGAAAACTACTGTCCGATATGCATCGGGATGGATTCCTTTTTTCATAACTCGATGATTTTTAAGGCTACACGGATTTTGCCGTATAGATAAATAGATAATTTTTGGGCGGCAAAGATAAGCCTGTAAAGGATTGCAGCCAAATAATATAGAAAATACATCTTTAGCCACAGATGAACACAGATAAGGGTCTACTAGCCCATTCTTTATTGAAAGAAATAGCAAATGACTTAAAAGATGAAAGCATCAAGTTAGCTCACTTTCCGGCTTGCGCCTTCTTGTTTACTTACCCGATGCTTTCTGGAGCTACTCCACCGTTTGACGGGCTTCTGTTTCTCCTAGAGTTACTTTCACCTTTTGACGGGTTTCTGTTCCTCCAAGCACTTCCATTTTATTGCTAAAACTTCGTGCAGTTGTATATCAAATATACTTTATTGAAATACCGTTTTCCAAATTTTTAATCCTTTTGATATACACTCCTTTTCCACTCCATTATGCACATAAAACGAGGCTATCCGCAGGTTTTGAAGGCAATTAATCCCTCATATTCACATATTGTAAAGGAATTCCAAGATTGCCGTTGGTGCAGAGTTCAATTACTTGCTGCAAGTCATCTCTTTTTTTACCTGTTACTCTAACTAAATCATCATTTATTGAAGCTTGAACTTTCAAACCGGCATCCTTAATCAACTTGACAACTTTTTTGGCATCTTCCTGAGCAAGACCATTTCTAACTTTTACAATCTTTTTCCAAGCCTTTCCAATCTGGCTTCCTTCTTTAGCGGCATCAAAAGCCTCAGGAGCAATCCCTTGCTTATGTGCCCGGCTGATCAACACATCCAGTAACTGACGCATTTTCATATCATCATCGGTTTCAAGCTTTATAACATTTTCCTTTTTGTCAAGATCAATTACAATATGTGCTCCTTTAAAATCAAAGCGATTGGTAATTTCTTTTGTTACAACATTTACTGCATTCGCTAAGGCTTGTGGATCTACTTTACTTACTATATCAAAGGATGGCATAACAATTTGTTTTGGTTCATAGCAAATATAAAAAAGTCCTGCATCATATGCAGGACTCTTCTGAATGTTCAATAATATGGTTAAATGGGCTTTTTAATTAATTCCCACCTGTATTTATTCTATCCTGCTCATCACCGGCACCACCAGTTTTTCTTTTCTGTGAATTGACTTTACCTTTATTGAACCTGTAAGTGAAATTTAAACTAAATACCCTAGAATCTCTTACCTGTTGAAAGGCTGCATCTATATTTCCATATTTTATAGTGCCACCAATCTTTTGTGACCACAAAACATCCCGAACACTGAAACGTAAAGCACCTTTACCTTTTAATACTTGTCTACTCACTCCAAGGTTCATCATTCCAAATCCACCGATTCTAAAAACCCCATCAATACCCGGCGTTCTGTAAATGCCACTCAATTCAGCACCCCATGTTTTTCCAAACTTAAACTGGTTAGATAAATTGAATTGTCCTGTAGATGCACTGATCGTTTCAAATCCTCCATTAATGATTCCTTCAAATTTATTATTATAAACGTTTGCATAAAGATTAGCACTCCACCATTTATTAATTTCTCCGCCCGCATTAACGGCAATACCAAATTGCTGCTGCTTCGCAATATTCTCTTTTTTAATCGCTGTTTCGTTTTTGTCTGGGAATTGTTCAAGCACTTCATTTATAATATCCGTAGTATTCGTATAGTTCAACGTTGTTGTAATAAATCCTTTGTAGGTATGACTCAATTCTATATTATGCGAAAACTGTGGCCGTAAATTGGGGTTACCTTTTTCATACGTATACCTATCCAGAAATTCAAGAAAAGGATTTAAGTCTTCATAATTGGGACGGTTGATCCTACGACCATAATTCAATCCAAAACTATTCTTCTCATTTGCAGTGTACATGAAGTAAGCTGTCGGGAAAAGTTGCGTATAATTTCTCTTGAATTTTTCACCTGTCGTTAATTGGTTTCCTTTTGCATTTGTATTTTCAGCTCTCAAACCAAACTGCCCAAAAATTTTCTTACTTAAAGGCCTGCTATAATTTACGTAAACAGCATTTACATTTTCATCATATTTAAAATGATTACTTCTGTTAACATCCCTAACTCTAATTCCATAATTCAGACTATCATAAATAGCATCGTTATCAGTTGTAACGAAACTTGTTTTCACACCAGCTTCAAATTTTGCACCATTCTTTAATGGATGCAAATAATCAAATTTCGCAGTACGAATATCAATATCCTGGGGCAGGTTTCCATATAAAGTGTCTGCTTTCATATAAGGAATCCCAAATGGATCGTAATATGCATTGATAAGAGAATTAGAATTTTTTCTTCCATAATTTAAAAAGTCAACATCTGCAGTCAATTCTTTACCAGAAGAATCAAATACATGACGGAAATTTAAATTCGTTGTGTAGCTTTTCCATTTTGTATTGTTTCCTGAATTTGCTAAAGTGCGACTTAACAGATTTCTATTTGGATCAGATATATATACATCACTATTACTCTTAAACTCGCTTGGATTAATGTTACCAGTTAAAACAAAACCAATTGTTGTCTTCTTTGAAACAGAATAGTCCATTCCAAGTTTTGCATAATAAGATTGATTTTCATTTTTTAGTTTTGTTTCCTGGTCAAAATGTGACGTAACTTCTTTTGTAGAAGTTTCAATAAATTTTCTTTGGATTTTAATATCGTTAAAATTCTGATTTGAATTATAGCTTAAGTTGGTAAACAGATTTACTTTATTCTTACGATAGTTAAAATTAACGGACTCATTAAAGCGAGGATAACGACCTTGGCTATAGGTCGAAGATTTACTTCCGTTGTAACCAAATTGTTTTGTCTTCTTCGTTTTTATATTAATAATACCACTATTCCCCGATGCTTCGTACTTCGCTGGAGGGTTCGTCATTATTTCAATTTGCTCAAGCTGACTACTATTTAAACTAGTAAGATAATTTACAAGATCGGCTCCGGCCAAGTAAGTAGGTCGTCCATCAATATATATTTGTACTCCCTGTTTTCCTTTCAAACTTATATTACCATCTTTATCAACACTAATACCAGGAGATTTTTCCAGCACTTCCAATGCTGTAGTACCTACATTCGTAACAGTAGCATCGACATTCACTATCATCCGATCAACCTTTTGTTCTATCAAAGGCTTCTTTGTTGTAATAACAACAGCGTTCAACGATTTAGCCTGTGGAATCAATTCAATAGTTTTTAAATTAACTGAAGTGTTTATTGAGTTTATTTCGACTAGTTCAGAAAATCCTTTGGCATGTCCAACCGCTGAAATTGATACTAGGTATTTACCATCCGGAATAGCTTCAAATACATATTTTCCAGTCTTATCGGCAACACTAATTTTTACTACTGTAGAATCGGCTGCTTTTAGCAATGTTATTGTTGCAGACTCGATTGTTTTTGTGTTCCCATCTATTACAGTTCCGGTAATTTTTCCAGTTTTTGTTTGCGCCTGGCTGGTTAAGGTTAATGCTGATAAAGCAACTGTCAGCATGGTTAAAATCTTTCTCATTTTTTCGGTTTTTATATGTTTGTACCCTAGTTTCAATATTACAGGATAAAATTAAGTACTTTACATTACCAAGTACATTGTTTCATATTAAACGGCCTGTTTTAGGGATAATCGGCTGTTTTCCTGACATGGGTATGACGCAGAGCCTTATATTGAGTTACTGATTTCAGTTTTTATGGGATAAATGGCGACAAACTCCGATAAATGGTCACCAACGCCATAAACCAACGCAAATGTCAATTGCGATTGACTTGAAAGCAATCAAATTAAGGTGAACACTGTTTTATTTGAATGAACCGAAGAGATAAGGGTTAAAGCACTACTCATTTAATCAAATTAGATTCATGTAGTGTATTTCAGCAGTAATAGCGAACGTAGACCGTGTTTCCAATTCACAAATGCTTTATTTAAGAAGTGAACTGTTTATATTGTGCAAAATTTTTACTAATGATAATTGATTTCAGATCGGATACAGTTACTAAACCGACTCCTCAAATGATAGAGGCAATGATGAAAGCAAAAGTGGGTGATGATGTTTTTGGTGAGGATGTTTCGATCAATGAATTGGAAAATATAACTGCGTCTATGTTTGGTATGGAAGCGGCAATTTTTTGTCCTTCGGGTACTATGACCAATCAAATAGCCATCAAATGCCACTCTCAGCCAGGTGATGAAGTAATTTGTGATGAGAGTTCACATATTTATCAGTACGAAGGTGGTGGCATTGCATCCAATTCAGGGGCTTCTGTAAAATTACTGCAAGGCAACTTGGGAAGAATAAATGCGGACTTGGTCAAAGTAGCAATCAATGCGGATGATGTACATAAGGCTAATACAAGTTTAGTTTCGCTGGAAAACACTTCCAACAGAGGTGGCGGCAGTTGTTATGATTTTGAAGAGATAAAAAAACTACAAGCTTTATGTAAAGAAAATCAACTTGCCTTTCATCTTGATGGTGCTAGATTATGGAATGCACTTGTTGCAAAAAAAGAAACAGCAAAACAATATGGAGAAGCTTTCGATAGCATTTCAGTTTGCCTTAGTAAAAGCCTAGGTTGCCCTGTTGGCAGCTTATTAGTAGGTAAAAAAGATTTTATTAAAAAAGCGAGAAGAGTAAGAAAAGCTTTTGGCGGCGGAATGCGGCAAGCAGGTTTTATTGCAGCAGCCGGAATCTATGCATTAGAGAATAATATTAACCGACTAGAAGAAGATCATATACATGCAAAAAAAATTGCTGAAGCTATATCAAAAAAAGAGTTTGTAAAAATGGTGCTGCCAGTAGAAACAAACATTGTCATTTTTGAATTAGATGATACTATTACAGCACCAAATCTAGTTTCGAAATTAAAACTCGAAAATATTTTAGGCTATGCTATATCGCCCAACCGTGTAAGATTAGTACTGCATCTGGATATAAATGAGCAAATGGTAAACAAAACTATTGAAGTCTTTAATTCACTATAATTACGTTAGCCTTATGTTACCTTCAATCAACCCGACTACAACAGCAGCATGGAAAAACCTTGAAGAACATGCAGCAAGCATGAAGAAAACAAGTATGCGGGAATTGTTCAATAACGACTCGAGCCGCTTTTCCAAATTCTCCATGTGTCTTGATGAAATAGTGCTGGATTATTCTAAGAACTTAATCACAGAAGAAACAATAAAATCGCTGATTCAACTTGCAGAAGAATGCAAAGTAGCTGATGCTATTAAAGCAATGTTTAATGGCAATAAAATTAATGCAACTGAAAAAAGGGCCGTTCTACATACTGCGTTAAGAAATTTTTCTGATAGCCCTGTATATGAAGAAGGAAAAGATATTATGCCTGATATAAAAAAGGTTTTGCAAAGAATGAAGAGTTTTACAAAACAGATTCACTCAGGAAAACATAAAGGTTATACAGGAAAAAAAATAAAGTACATTGTCAATATCGGTATTGGGGGCAGCGATCTTGGACCGTTGATGGTAACAGAAGCATTAAAGCCTTATTGGGTAGATGGGATACAAACATTTTTCGTATCGAATATAGATGGCTCGCATATTGCCGAAACGATGAAGAAAATAAAAGCGGATCAAACATTATTTCTAATAGCTTCCAAAACTTTTACTACACAAGAAACTATGACAAATGCTCTTACTGCTAGAGCCTGGTTTCTTAAAAAAGCAAAAAATGAAAAGCATATTGCTAAACATTTTATTGCACTTTCTACTAACGAGACTGAAGTTGTAAAGTTTGGAATTGATAAAAAAAATATTTTCGGTTTTTGGGATTGGGTGGGCGGAAGATATTCGCTTTGGAGTGCAGTCGGTATGTCAATAGCCTTGACAATTGGTTATAAAAATTTTGAGCTGCTATTAAAAGGTGCTCATGCTACTGATAATCATTTTCGAAATACGTCTTTCGAAAAAATATTCCAGTGCTAATGGCCTTGTTGGGCATCTGGTACACCAACTTTTTTGGAGCTCAGTCTGAAGCCATATTGCCTTATGACCAATACCTCCATCGTTTTGCAGCTTATTTTCAGCAGGGAAATATGGAAAGCAATGGTAAATCCATTGACCGTAATGGAGAGCCTGTTGAGTATGCAACAGGACCGATAATATGGGGAGAGCCGGGAACCAATGGCCAACATGCATTTTACCAGTTAATTCATCAGGGAACACCGCTTATACCCTGCGATTTTATTGCTCCGGCAATCAGTCACAACCCTATTGGCGATCATCATGAAAAATTATTGAGCAATTTTTTTGCCCAAACAGAAGCGCTGATGAATGGTAAAAATGAAAAAGAAGCTGAAGATGAGTTAATAAAACAAGGACTTTCGACAGAAGCAATTGTCCGTTTATTACCATTCAAAATCTTTAGCGGTAATAAACCTTCTAATTCAATATTAGTAAAAAAAATAACGCCATTTACTCTGGGAGAATTAATTGCTTTTTATGAACACAAGATATTTGTACAAGGCATTATCTGGAATGTATACAGCTTCGATCAATGGGGAGTGGAATTGGGCAAACAATTAGCCAATAAAATTCTCCCTGAATTACAATCTGAGGAAACCGTTACCAATCATGACTCTTCCACGAACAGTCTTATCAATGTCTGGAAGCAAATGAAAAAATAATCCTACTTTTAAGGAAGCCAAAAGTTCAGTATGAAAAGAATTTTTCTTCTTTTAGGTATCGCTGGTTTTACAACCGCATCTGCCCAGCAGAAAGAATTATTTGATATAAATAAGCATCTAAAAAAGAAACATGCTGAAAAATCGATAGCTACTCCCAAAACTAAAGAGGATTTACAAAGAGCCAATCCTTTTCAATTTAAGACAAATAAGAAATTAACCAATTATTCCTTCGCTTTGCCCACTGGTAACAAGGTCTATCGATCTCCTGCATACCATATGCCAATTATAGTTACCGATATGAGGCAATTTAATAAAATGCCCAACGTAATTATTGGAGAAACTATTGCTACAATTTTTCCAACTAGAATCCCTAATGCTGCGCCACCTTTTACCATTCCCCCAATGTTTAAATAGCTTTTTTAGTTACTAAGTAACTAGAATCGATTCGCTTCTATTATTAGCTTTTACTTTCTGCTGTTTCTAGTAAAGAGAGGTTAATCGTTAATGCCATTAGTAAACCATTCGCTGCTAATTAAAAAAGCCCTTCCGAAAATTCGGAAGGGCTTTGAAAATTTATTAATCTAAATATTATTGTACCAATACTAAACCTGAAACAATTTTACCTGTAAACTCATGAACAACTTTTACTACATATGTACCTCTAGCCAATTTCGACAAGTCGAAGTCCATTTGTAAATAAGGAGCTGTAATGTTCAGCAAATTGTAACGTTGGCTAGTGATTTCCTGTCCGGCTGAATTGTAAATCGTAACAATTCTCTTCTCTGAAAAATCGCTTTGGAAATACAATCTTGCCTGGAAGGCACCTGTTGTTGGATTTGGATAAATCCACAAACGATCAGATGATTCAGATCCAATTACAAGTATGTTAGACTTCGCTGTACAACCAGGAGTTTGATTATCAACAGCTGTTGCTTGATAAGCACCAAGTGTATTAATATTTACAGTTTGTGTATTAGTAGTTCCCGCAATTGGAGCACCATCCCTAGTCCAAGACCAAGAGATTGCAGCAGGAGAACTGCTACCAGTAATAACTGTAGTTGATCCTGGCGTTAATGCCAAATCAGGAGCTGAGATCGTAACAACTGGTAATGGATTAACTGTCAGCTTAGCAGAAGCAGAAGATATAGTTCCTGCACAAGGCGCTGCTGTATAGTTAACACGGTATAAGTTATTATTCATTATCTGTGTAACATTAGTCAACGTTAACGTTGCACCAGTTGCACCTGCAATATTGGACCAAGTTAAACCGCTATTCACACTTTCCTGCCATTGGCGTACAAATGGTCCACCAGTTACTGTAGCACTTGTAAATGTAGCAGTATTACCCAAACAAGCTGAAGTGTTAACTGGATTAGCAACATTGCTTAATGGGGTTACAACGTTCACTGGTACTGTTGTTACAGAAGAAGTACAAGGAGTTGTTGTTGTAAATGAAACCTGATAGTTAGAGTTAACTGTAGGTTTAACATAAATTGTTGTAGCAGGTGTACCTGTATAAGGTATAGTTGCTGCAGGTCAGTAAACATGGTACCAGCTGGGCCAGTCCAAGTTCCTTGAGCAAAAGCAGGTGAAGCATAAGTTATTTACAAACAGATTGGTCAAAAGACCATTATCTCCTGCAAAAGCATCAAAAAATGAGAAAGGCCAATCTCCATTTGGATTACCAACAAGTAAATCATTTACATCATTAGTAATTGTGTTAAAGAACAGGAGCACCTGTAACAGATTAATGCCAATGAGCAAAAACAACAGTTCTTGGAAGATCCAGCTGATATGTATCCAGTAGAAAGTGCATCAGTAAGTACCGAGTTCTATCAGTGCTTCCACCCACCTGCCATTAACAAGTTCAGGTTAGTTCCGCATTCGGTGATCTGATATTACTAGCAACATCCGATGCCCATGTATGCGTCATGTTAAAGCCCCATTCAATATTCTGGATTACAGAACCTGGAGGTATACCTGATACTGTAACAGCTTCTGTAACAATACTAGGAACGCCATTTGTTACCAGGACTTTGGATAATCCAACAGTCTACTGAAAGTTTGTAGTCTGCGGTGATGATGTGGAATTGGTCAGCGATAATTGCTGAACAGAACCTAAGCATATTGTTGCCGAAGCTGGATTAACAACTGGAACTACTGCACTAACATTCAAAGTAGCTGCTTAGTAACATCAACACCAGAACAAATACTATTTATTACAGCTCTGTATTGATTTCCATTATATGCTTGCGATACATTATTAAGAGACAACGTTGGAGTTGTTGCTCCACTATAAATACCACCATTGGTTATATTTACCCAAGCTGTAGGAGCTGTATAGGTAAAGGTTATAGACCAATTGTTTAATGTACCTACATCACCGGCATACCAATCTGATAAGCCTAATTTCCAATCGCCATTTAATATAGTATATAAACTAGACCATGGCATACCATTAGCTGAAGTTTGGAAATTAGCTGAAGGCCCGTAACCTTGTAGTCTATCAGCTGCGAATGTACCTGTACGTGGAGCTGCAACACCACTTATAGGTGTAGTACTAGAAGAACTGAAAACACTATTAGTAAAGTTGTTAGATGAATTTGAACCTGTACCACCATCTAATTCTGCCATTAAACTCATACTAACTCCGTTAGGAGCAATAATGTTGTTTTCCATATCACCAACATAAGTATGGTCTATATTAACCCTGATACTTACATTAGAAATGATCGCACCTGGAGGAATACCAGCAACATTAATCGTGCTATAAATACCTGCTCCATTACCATCTGGTACTGCGAGCGGAGTATTATTTGTAAATGTCATCGTTTGTGGAACAGTTGGATCTCCTCGGGTTTCCCATTGATAAGAAGAAACATTACCAGCTGCTGCTGCAGTAAATGTTGTACTACCTCCACAAGCTATTGAAGCATTGGAAGGATGGCCTGTAATTATTGCAGGAGTACAAGGAAGAATATTGATATTATAATCTTCTGCCTCTCCAAATGTGCTATTCGATGCACCACAAGATTGTCCGGCTGTCATAGCCACATCATCACCAGATCTAATTCTAAGTCTTGTTAACCCTAGAGCAGCGGTTAACGGAACATTTACGTTAACAACAACAGTACCATTAGCACCAGCATTAGTTGGCGGAACAGTAAGGAATTCACCTGCGTCATTAAAGTCGCCGTCTTGGTTAAAGTCACCCCAAACACCTACAAATTGTCCAAATGTATCAGGACCAACTGTTACACTTAAAGGATATGAGCCACCTGCAATTAAATCAGGAGCAGTTATCGCACTATAATAAGTATAAAAAGGAGCAGGAGAACAAACCGTAGTATTATTAATAGATTGGAAAGTAACATTAGCAATAAAATCACCAAAAGTACATCCATTAGTATAAGAAGGCACACAATAACAAGCTGATGTAGGGTTTAAAGTAACCTGAACAGGAGTTGATGTGCTAGTTGAAGCGCTACAAGTAACCAGACATCTATACCATGTAGTAGCACTAAGTGAAGTAGCGTATATATGAGAATTAGGACCTACGTTTGCCCAAGGGCCAGAAGCTGATGGTCCTGATTGCCATTGATAGCTTACTCCAGTACCATTCGTAAAATTTTCCAGTGATAACAAAAGAAACGCCTGCACAAGCATTAGTAACTGAAGAAAGCGTATTTCCCGGATTAGGAGTACCTGTACATGCAACAACCGGAGCATCAAAAATTCCCAATGTCATGGCTTGTGTTAATGCTGGAGAACTGCCGGAATAATTTGCTATAAAAGTACTGTTACCGGTAGTAGTATCAATTAATCGTAATTGTGCAGCACCTGTTCCAATAGCGGCCCAATAATATTGACCATCACTAAAATCAAAATGTCCATCCTGTCCAAAATTCGCATTATATCCAAGTGATCCGACTAAAGTGGGTACACCGGTTGTTTTATTCCAACGATATAAGTTATCTGTTACTATATCCACTCCAAAAAGGCTTCCTCCGGGTGCAACATTAAGCATAATGGCTCCAGGAGAAACTGCTGAAGATGAACCAATTGGAGTACAAACTCCAGTTGTGATATTTATGGTAAATATTTGAGAAACTGTAAGTGTAGTTGAAATCCCATACATTACGTTGGTACTGGGATCCCATGTCATCCCTGTTAGGTTAGCCTGCGGCACCCCAGTACAGTTAGCTACAAAAGCCCTTACTCCAGTTAGAGTATCAATATAATATAATGCAAAAGGGGCAGCTTGATCAACTACATACAATCTGCCAGAGGTAGTAACCAATGCAGATGCAGCGGGAAAACCAAATGCGTCACCTATGCCAATATTTGTGGTAGTTGCATTATCTAAAGACTGTCTTCTAAATTGATAACTACCTGCTGGAGTTCCATTTGTGTAAGTAAATGCCCTGCTTAGTGGATTTGCAATATCGGCCTGCGTTATATTATCTTGGTTTGCTGCTACTTGAGCAGGAGCAGAGCCTAAAGAGATTACATTCGGATCTACAGTTCTAACATTCACATTAGGTGATTGCATTTGTTCATAAATTTTTTTTCTTTTTTCATTTGGGCTTGCTGCTCCGGAGTAACTTTTATACCCGGTATCACCTGTTTTAATTCCTGTGAGAAAGAGATTTGAACCGTAAGCACCATAATCAATGCAATTGCAAAGATCCGAATGCTTACAAAGCCTAATTTTTTAAGCGTAAAGTTTGGTTGCATAATAATGTTTTTAATTAAATGATAATACCAGCAAAACCGGTAAAGTCCAGAATTCGGGGCGAAAGATAGGTTTTTTTATAAACTCAAAAAAAAAAAATATGTCAATATATTAACATAAAGCCCCTCTTTATTATTAGTAAAAAAGATATAAAGGCACTGATTGCCATTTTCAGGTATGTAAATTAGATGGTAGCAACTAAAAAAGACCTGCAATGCAGGTCTCTCAAATTAAATTTCCTAATCTATAAAAATTACCATTTATCAGCTTCCTCAGAATCCTTTTGGGGTAGGCACTTCCGATACTTCTGGAATAGTTGGCTCTTCAACATTTACCTCTACAGATTTATTGCATCTAATTCTCCAACATTGGCTTCAGAACTAGTATTCTCTTCACTTGTTGAAGACTCATTGTGATAACCGTTTTCGTCCGGATGTTCATCATGATTAAATGCATCAAAATCAAAATCGGGCATCAGGTCTGTTTTTACATAATCAATAGATTCTCCTAACGCCTTAATAAACTTATTAAAATCTTCTTTGTAAAGAAAAATTTTGTGCCTGTCATATCCATTATCATCAAACCTTTTGCGACTTTCAGTAATAGTTAGGTAATAATCATTTCCCCGTGTAGCCCTTACATCAAAAAAATAAGTTCTTCTTTTACCTGCACGGATGCGTTTGCTGTAAATGCTCTCCATTTTTTTGTCATTATTCTCGTATTTCTTGTCATTATTCTCGTACGCCACAGTTATAAGTTTTTAGCAGTTAATTAATTACTCCTTTTGGGAGGCACAAATATAGAGATGTTTTTTAAACAGCCAAATTGAGAAGGCATATGTTTTAACCCCCTTTTTTTACATCTTGCTCCTGCTGGCGGGCAAAAAGCTTTGCATAGTGTCCATTCTTTTAATAGCTCGAAGTGTGTTCCTTGTTCCACAATCGTCCCATCTTCTAATACGATAATCTTATCAAAATTAAAAAGTGAAAAAATGCGATGAGTGATAATTATGGCTGTTTTATCTTTCAAATATTGATTTAGGCTACTGATAATCTCCTGTTCAGTTCTTGCATCTACAGCGCTTAGGCAGTCATCGAAAATAACAAGGTTCGGATCTTTAATTAAAGCCCTTGCGATAGAAATCCGTTGCTTCTGCCCTCCGCTTAGAGTAACCCCTCTTTCTCCTACCATCGTATCATACTGATGAGAAAACTGATCAATTTCTTTATCAACACTGGCTTGTTTTGCGGCGAGTTTTACATTGTCAAAACTCGCTGTATTTAATCCAAAAGCCAATATTATTGCTCACCGTTTCTGAGAATAAAAAAATATCCTGCGGTACATAGCTAATCTGTTCTCTGAGTGTATTTAAATTCAATGCTTGAATATTTTTATTATCAAGATTGATTGCTCCATCAGTTACGTCATACATTCTCAACAACAATTGCCCAATAGTTGATTTGCCGCTACCCGTTTTTCCAATAATAGCGACTTTTTCGCCGCTTTTAATTGACAAGTTGAAATTTTTTAGTGCTTGAATTCCAGTATGGGGATAGGTGAAATTGACATTACTAAATTCAAAATTACCTTTTAAGTTTATTACACTTGCATCTGGCCTATTTTTAATTGCTGGCTCCGTTTTCAGGAATTCATTTATTCTTTTTTGCGATGCGGCTGCCCGTTGAATCATACTGGCAGTAAGACCGATTGCACTTACTGGAAACGTAAGCATATTAATATACATTACAAATTCTACAATTGTGTTGATACCAATATTGTGGCCGCCATAGATATAATATAATCCTCCAATCATAATAGTCAGCAACGTACTGATACCTATTAATAAGGTGATGGAGGGAAAATAAACAGCTTCTACTTTTGCCAACCCAATTGCATTCTTTTTATACTCATCGCTGTTTTTAGTAAAAAAGCCGAGCATTGCTTTTTCCTGTACAAACGATTTTATTACTCTAATACCGGAATAAGACTCCTGCGCATTGGTAGTTAAATTGGAAAGAGACTCCTGAATTTTTTCACTTTTCCTATTTATGGTGTTGTTTACAAAATAGATGGTGATAGCCAGGATGGGCAGCAGTGCCAGCACATACATTGTTAACTCCGCATCCCGTTTCAACATAAAAAAAACACTCAGCGAAATAATGGCTACAAGATTCGCCAGATACATAATGGCAGGACCTGTAAACATCCTGACACGGCTTACATCTTCAGTAATTCGATTCATTAAATCTCCGGTACTGTTCTGTTTGTAAAATGCAGTATCCAGCATCTGATAATGGTCATAAATTTCATTTTTCTGGTCATATTCAATGTGACGACTCATCACAATGACCGTTTGCCGCATAAGAAATAAAAAAAACCCCCTAATTAATGCAAGAATCAGAATCGTTATTCCACATAGAGCCACTACTCTGCCTGTAGAACTAATATCCTGAACACTATTAATAAACTTTTGGACTAACACATCATATTCAGGAACCCTTTCTGGAGCTTTATACCCCGGTAAATCCAATTTATTCTGCACAAAATCTATTACAAAGCCAGTTACCTGCGGAGAAAGAACACCTAAATAATTGGAAAGAAAAACAAAAATCACCCCAACACTGAGTCTGTTTCGATACTTCCAGAAATATTTGTTGAGTGCATTAAGTTGTTTCAATAAAATAATTTATAGCGAAGTTAACCGAAGTCTTACTAAAAGTTTGGGTTGAAATGACTTAGACCTTATTTTTGCGCCGGAGAGCTGGCAGAGTGGTCGATTGCGGCAGTCTTGAAAACTGTTGACTGTAACAGGTCCTGGGGTTCGAATCCCTAGCTCTCCGCTGAAATCCCAATTTTATTGGGATTTTTTTATTTATGCCATATTATGCATACATATTAAAAAGTTTGAAAGATTATGGATATTATCATGGACATACGGTTAATATTAACAACAGGCTGAAGACACACAATTCAAAAAGAGTAAGAAGTACAAAATCAAGAATTTCGTTTGTCATGCATTATTTTGAAATATTTCAGACAAGGTCAGAAGCTTACCTGCAAGAGCTGTTTTTTAAATCTGCCAAGGGAAAAATTTATTTAAAAGGAAAAGGTATAATATAATGAAGTGGCAAAGTGGTCGACTGCGACAGTATTGCCCGCAGGATCCTTTGGAAAAACTGTTGACTGTAACAGGTCCTGGGGTTCTGCAAAGCATCCTGTGGAGAATCCCTAGCTCTCCGCTTTACCCTTCATAGCCTTGGCGATGAAGGGTTTTCTTATTAATACCACCTTTTGTTATTATTTTACTCTTGTACTTATAATCTCAACAACAGCATGAAAGGAACTAATGACAGAAGAACCGTAGCATTAATAATATTGCTTGCATCTGCTTTGTTCTTTATACTGGGTTTTATGTTCCCATTATTGCAAACGGGTTTTGGCTTTGGTCCTTTTACAATAAAAAAAGACCATATTTATCTTCACACTTCGTTTAATTATTTTTTTGACCAAGGAGAATTTTTTATTGGTTTATTGCTTTTACTTTTTACTATCGTATTCCCTATTCTGAAATATATTTTTCTTTTTGCAACACTCTCTGGCAGAAAATTACCCAGTCATCAATTTATAAATACTGCATTGGAAATAATTAACAAATGGTCTATGCTGGATGTATTTGTTGTTGCTGTATTAATTCTGAATATGAAATTCGATTCTGATATTATCCTTTCTAAATTAGGTAGTGGAACTACTTTATTTGCAATATCAGTTGTGCTTTTAATGACCAGCTCATTTATTGCAGGAAAACTTATTAATCAGCAAGAAAAAACAGAAAAATAATTTTAGCAGATTTTATTTTATATCTTCTAATTTCTCTTTTACCACCACAAGTTCTTTTATATCAACCTGCATCGGTAGTAACCCGATTTTTACAACCGCTTTTTTACTTCTCAACTCCATCACAATTCCTACCTGGTGGTTTTTTTTTCATCTTTACTTTATCACCGATTTTTATCTCTCCTCCTACTTCACTAAACTTTGAGTCTATTTTTTTCTCCATCTTACTCACCACTTTCTTTTCATTCTTCTTAAATAATAAAGCTTCCATTTGTTTTATTACTTTATTCTTATTTTCTTCTTTTTTCCACTCTACCATTAATTGCTTCAACTTCCGCTCCATATCTTTCAAATACAAAATTCGATCTACGGCTATTTTATTCTGCTCTTTATGAAGTTCGACCTGTTGCTGATGTTTTTCTTTATTTAATAATTGTTCAAGCTCTTTTTTCTGTTTTTCATTTTCCTTTATAAGCTTATATAATTCACTTTCTTTCTTTTCAATGCCTCTGAGATCTTGTTCTGTACGGTTTAATAATTTATCTAAACGAAACTGATCTTCATCTACCAACAACCTTGCTTTGTTTATTAAATTCTTATCTAACCCAATCCTTTCCGCAATAGAAAAAGTATAAGAGCTTCCGGGTTTTCCGAGTAATAATTTATACTGAGGTTGTAAATTCTGTTCGTCAAATGCCATGGCGCCATTTAAGATGCCCGTTGTTTTGCCAGCCATTATCTTCAGGTTAAGATAATGTGTTGTTACAATTCCGATGGCATGCTTTTTATTGAGCTCCTGCATAATTACTTCTGCAAAAGCACCTCCCAAATTTGGATCGCTCCCGCTACCCAGTTCATCTATAAAAAATAAAGTGCGGCCATTTGCATTTTCCATAAAGTGCTTCATATGTAACAAATGGCTACTATAGGTGCTCAGTTCAAACTCGATGCTTTGTGTATCACCAATATGTATCATCAGTTGTTTGAAAATGCCAAATTGAGAAGATGGATGTACAGGAACCAATAATCCGCTTTGTACCATCATTTGCAAAAGACCAATTGTTTTCATCGTTACCGTTTTCCCTCCTGCATTAGGACCGCTGATAACCAAAATTCTATTTGCATCATCCAGCGTTAATGTTACGGGTATAGTTGGCTTTCCTGTTCTTTGATTGTATAAAAGCAATAATGGATGATAGGCTTCTACTAAATGAACTCCTGATTTTTCTACCACAATCGGGTACTCCCCTTTAATTTCTGCCGCCAGTTTTGCTTTTGCTCTTATAAAATCATATTCACCAACTATTGTATACCAACCTGTCAATAAAGTAGCATAGTCTGAAAGTCTCGAAGTAAGTTCTCGCAATATTCGATAGACTTCTTTTCGTTCATCATTTTCTAATTCATAAACTGCATTATTAAGCTCAATCGTTTCTTCCGGCTCAACAAAAGCGGTTTTGCGGCTATCACTTTCTCCATGCAAAATTCCCTTCACCGTTCTTTTTTGCTCGGCAAAAACAGCCAGCACTCTTCGTCCACTCATGAAACTTTCTTCAATCTCTGCGAGATATCCTTGCTTATTTAATTTTGAAACTATTTTATCAAACAAACGTCGAAGTTCATTTCGTTTTCGATAAAGGCTGATCCTGATATTCTTTAAATCTTCCGAAGCATTATCTTTTACCTGACTGTTTTCATCTAGCACATCATTGATTAATTCAGGTATTGCTTTTTCGTAATAAGTATTGCTAATTACCTTAAATAACCCCGAATATGCAATCTGCTTTTCGTTATCAAACCAACGAAATATGTTCTCAATAACTGCTGCCAGCTTTCTTATGTGATTAAATTCCTCTCCGCTTAACACTGCACCCGGAATAGAAAGCAATTTCAATTCCTTGGAAAGCTTTTGAACGAAATTGTTTGGAAAAGAAATACCGTTGATTACCAGTTGACGGTATTCATGACTTTGCCTTAGCTCAGTATCTACAAATTCCTTCTTTGTATGAATGCGCAGCTCATTGGCTTTCATAGTAGCCAATTCTGTTTCACAATAATTGGCAAGGAGTTCTCTTATCTTATTAAACTCTAATTGGATATACGCTGATTCTGGAAATAATTTCATGGGAATGACTTAATCGGACTTGTTACTTTTAATTTATGCCAAAGATAATTTTAATCCGGTTCTTTTTTGGTAACATTAGTTTGACTATTAACTTGTTAATAGTTTCTGAAAAGAAGAAGAATGCAAGTCAACTGACAAACCATAGACTGAGTAATATCGTAAATTGCAGGTAGTATTATTAAAATGACTAAATTTTTTGTAATGAAATCTATATTTTCAGCTCTTGTAGTTAGCCTTGTAACATTAGTGTCCTGTGCTCAAAAATCACCAACAACAAAAAAAATAAACACAAGCAATAACAAAATGACAACAGAAATGGAACAAACAAATTCCCGGAGCTACCGAAACCGCCACCTTTGCAAACGGCTGTTTTTGGTGTACTGAAGCAGTATTTGAAGAATTAAATGGAGTTATCAGCGCCACTTCGGGCTATACAGCTGGTCATGTAAAAAATCCTACTTATAAAGAAGTAACAAGTGGTCAAACAGGCCATGCGGAAGCACTACAAATTGTTTACGATCCTAAGAAAATAAGCTTTGACGAATTGCTTGAAGTATTTTGGGAAACACATGACCCAACAACCCTTAACAGGCAAGGTGCCGATGTAGGAACACAATACAGAAGTGGAGTTTATTATCATAATCAGGAGCAAAAAGAAAAAGCAGAAAAATATAAAGCCGAACTTGATAAAAGCGGCGCATTTGACAGGCCGATTGTTACTGAGATAACCGCCTATTCAAAGTTCTACGAAGCTGAAAATTATCACCAGCAGTATTACGAAAACAATGAAAACACCAATCCTTATTGTAGAGTTGTTATTCGTCCTAAGCTGGAAAAATTCAGAAAAGTATTTAAGGACAAATTGAAATCTTCTAACTAAGATTCAATTTACTTATCAAACTTAGTATACCTGAGTTCCAATAAATTCAACGCATTGGGTTTAAACCCAATTATATTAGTTTGTGCCAATCGCACCACTTTATCATACCAAAGTGGAACAACCGGCGCATCGTTCATCATTATCTGATCGGCTTGCTGGTAAAGTTTATAACGAATAGAATCATTGTCTTCTGTAATAGCCTTTTCAAAAGCTGCATCAAAAGCTGCGCTGCTATATCTGGTATAATTAGGAGGTGCCGGGTTCTTAGAATAAAAAACTGAAAGATAATTTTCAGCATCTGGATAATCAGCTATCCAGCTACCTCTGAAAAATGCAGCAGTGGAACTCGAAGTCATTGTGAGTAGTAATGATTTTTGCACCACATCTACCTGAACAGGAATTCCTGACTCGCCCAATTGCTTGGCAATAAAATTTGCCATATCTGCATAAATTGGAATCGTCAATAATTTTATTGGTGGCAATCCCTTTCCGTCGGGGAAACCAGCTTCTGCCAAAAGCCGTTTTGCTTTTGCAGGGTCATAATGATAACCTTTAACCACAGCCGTATCGAAGGAAGGCAACCCCATTGGAACAAAACCAGATTCTGCAGGTGTGCCTAATGAATTGCGGAGATACAAAACCATTTTTCTTCTGTCAAACCCATAGTTAACAGCCTGTCTTATTTTTTTTGAACGCATTGGAGAATTGCGAACCAATTCATTTATTGAATCAACCAATATTCCCAGATATTCAATATTCAAATAAGGATTTGTTTGCAGTACAATTTTGCCTTCCCAATCCTTTCGCAAGGTACCTTGCTTGGTTAATATTTCATCTTTAAAAGAAGCTTCAATGTCATTAATAAAATCTAATTGCTTTTGCCGGAACAATAAAAACTCTGTTGCCTTACTATCATAAAAAGAAATATTTACTCCGTCAAGATATGGCAATCTATTCCCTGCACTATCTTTTTCAAAATAGGTAGGATTCTTTTTCATGATCAATGCCTGACCTTCTTCCCATGTAATAAAACGAAAAGGGCCTGTGCCTACAGGATGACGGCGAAAATTAATGCCATATTTTTCAACTGCTTCTTTAGCAACGATAGAACAATATTGCATGGATATAATTCCAAGAATGGGTAAGTAAGGTCTTAATAGTTTTAGC
This sequence comes from Chitinophagaceae bacterium, assembly GCA_016708765.1. Lineage (GTDB taxonomy): Bacteria > Bacteroidota > Bacteroidia > Chitinophagales > Chitinophagaceae > JJ008. Next base: position 184,159 of record JADJFD010000006.1, on the reverse strand, counting down.
TGAAAGGTTGTATCATCAATTGCCTTGAAGGGTTGTATCGAATCAACCTTCCGATTAAATATCCAGGAACCAGGGCTAGCTGTTTCTTTATCTATTATCCGTGAAAGGCTGTACTCAACATCATATGCCGTTAATTTTCTTCCTTTCCCTTCGGAAAATGCAACATCATCATGAAAGAAAACATCATCTCTCAGGTGAAAAGTAAAGATGGTACGATCAGCAGAAATATCCCAGCTCTTTGCAAACGATGGAATTATGTGCAAACTGTCATCAATTTCTACCAATGTATTGTAAAACTGATGCGCCGCCCACATAGTTGACTGACTTTTTGCAAAAGCCGGATCCAATGAAGAAATACCATTGAATTCATTGTAGTGAAAAATATTTCCTTCACTTTTTTCTTTATTATAGCAGCTAGCCAATTGCACCAATACAATGCCAATGAATATTATTTTTATAAAATTAGTTTTAACGTTCATGTTTGTTATCAAGCCTTAAATTTACAGTAACAAAAATTATTATGGAGAAATACATTATCAATTCAATATACATTTCCCTTTTATTAATATTTTCTATCAGTGCTTGTGCACAGCCATTGCATCAAAAAGGAAAGTTTACAAAGCAAGATACGCTGCGTGGTAGCATAACGCCGGAAAGAGCCTGGTGGAATGTTCTATACTATAATATTAATGTAACACCAGATTATAAAACAAAAACAATTAAAGGAGAGGTTAAAATTACTTATAATATAATTAAGCAACCTGATAGCAAAATAAAAATGCAGATCGATTTACAAGAGCCTATGAAAATTGACCGGGTTTTTAGTAATGATGGGCAAACTGTGAGTGTAATGAAAACGTCAACCGGTGGCGGATCAAACCTTCATCAATTGCCAAGACAATTAAAATTTACAAGACAAGGCAATGTCTATTATATTGAAGGTGCTCCATCAAAAAATAATATTGATTCAATAACGATTGAATTTTCAGGCAAACCCCGAGCAGCAGTTAACCCGCCATGGGATGGCGGATGGATATGGGGTAAAGATGCTAAAGGCCGCCCATGGATGACAGTTGCTTGCCAAGGATTAGGCGCCAGTGTTTGGTATCCATGTAAAGATCATCAAAGTGATGAACCAGATAATGGAGCCAGTTTGAGTATTACAGTTCCAGATTCATTGGCCGCGGTGGGCAATGGAAGATTAGCATTAAAACAAAAAAATAGATACGGAACCAGCACCTGGAAATGGGAAGTAAAAAGTCCGATCAACAATTACAATATCATTCCTTACATCGGCAAGTATGTACATTGGTCGGATAGCTATATTGGGGAAACAGAAAAAAATCTTTCGCTAGATTATTGGGTGCTGGACTACAATCTCGAAAAATCTAAAAAACAATTTGGCCGGGATGTAAAACCCATGTTTAAGGCATTTGAACATTGGTTTGGCCCATACCCTTTTTATAAAGATGGATTTAAATTAGTCGAATCATCACATCTTGGTATGGAACATCAAAGTGCTGTTGCCTATGGCAATCATTTTCAGAATGGGTATCTCGGCATGGATTTATCCGGCAGCGGCTGGGGATTAAAATGGGATTATATTATTATACATGAAAGCGGCCATGAATGGTTTGCTAATAATATAACGACTAATGATATTGCCGATATGTGGATACATGAAGGCTTTACTATGTACTCCGAAGTATTATTTACAGAATATCATTATGGCAAAAAAGCTGGTGATGAATATTTACAGGGTATCCGGGAAAACATCAATAATGATAAACCTTTAATTGGTCCTTATGGTGTAAACCAGGAAGGTAGCAGCGATATGTATAATAAAGGAGCCAGTCTTTTACATACAATACGGCAGATAATTAATAATGATTCAGTTTTCAAAAAAATATTAAGAGGCTTGAATAGTGAATTTTACCACAAAACAGTTGACTCAAAAGATGTGGAGACATATTTCTCTAAAATAGCTAGAATAGATTTGAGTAAAGTATTTGATCAATACTTAAGGACGATAAAAATACCAGTGTTGGAGTATAAGAAGGAAGGCAATAAAATCTCTTATCGATGGGTAAACTGCGTTAAGGATTTTGACATGCCAATTTCAATAGGTAGCGAAAGAACTTTTTGGTTATCACCAAAAACAGAATGGCAAAAGATTGATCTTCCATTAAACTATAAAATGGAAGATGTAAATAAGAACTTCTATATAACTCTAAAAGAAATTAAATAGAAGTACGACCTGTTTACTTTTAGCACCCACAACTTATCTTTACCGCATGAGCAGCATTCGCCGGCAAAGTATTATTTCATCTATTGTAATATATATTGGCTTTGCTGTCGGCTTATTGAATACTTATTTCTTTACAAGAGAAGGCACTTTTACTGAAGCTGAATACGGTCTTACTACAATTTTTATTGCTATTGCCACTTTGATGGCCTCTTTTGCAGCATTGGCAATGCCTGCCTATATTTTTAAATTTCATCCATACTATAATGACAATCTTCCGCCAGAAAAAAATGATATGATTTCCTGGGCATTGATTGTAAGCCTGATAGGCTTTGTATTGCTAATGATAGTAGGATGGTCAATGAAGAGTCTTGTTATTCAAAAATTTGGCACCAATGCACCAAAGCTGGTGAATTATTATTACTGGATCTTTCCAATGGGCTTTGGCCTCACTATTTATACTGTGCTGGAAGCTTATACATGGAGTTTGCATAAATCTGTGCTGGCAAATTTTTTTAGGGAAGTACAGTGGCGTTTATTAACAACATTGCTGATTGTGTTATACGTCACCAACGTTATTAAGGACTATGATTTGTTTATCAAATTTTTCGCTTTTACTTATCCAGGCATTGCAATTAGTTTATTTATTTATTTGATTGCTACAAAAAAAATTCATTTTACATTTAAACCAAGTAAAGTAAGCCGCAGGTTTTTAAAAAAGATTATAACGCTTTGTTCTTTCGTTTACGGAGGCACTTTGATCTTTACATTGTCACAGGTATTTGACACTATTGTTATTGCCTCTATATTAGAAAATGGTTCGGCTAAAGCAGGTATTTATGCCTTAGCAACAATTATGACCAGCATTATCCAAGCGCCTCAACGGGGAATTATTTCTGCCTCCATTTCACATTTATCAAAAGCATGGAAGGACAAGAACATGAACCTTCTTCAAAAAGTTTATCAGCGATCTTCCATCAACCAGTTGGTATTTGCTTGCGCCATTTTTTTATTAATATGGATGAATTTTGCAGATGGCATTAAAACGTTCGGTGTTAAACCAGCTTATTTAGAAGCCTCGTCCATTTTTTTTATTTTAGGAATTACAAAGATTATTGATATGGGGACAGGTGTGAATGCACAAATTATCGCCACTTCCACTTTTTGGAGATTTGAATTGCTAAGCGGTGTTATCTTATTAGGCGTAATGCTTCCACTAACTTATTTCCTTACGAAAGAATATGGATTAATCGGACCTGCAATTGCCACTGTGGTATCAATAACTATTTACAATATTATCAGGATTGTTTTCTTGTGGAGAAAGTTTAAACTTTTTCCATTCACCATTCAATCGCTTTATACATTATTACTGGCTGCCGCTTGTTATTGCATTTGCTATTTTGCATTTAGAGATGTACATGGATTTGTAGGAATAATTGGACGCAGTGCAAGTTTCGTAATTCTCTATGGATTGGGCGTTGTATACATGAAAATTTCACCTGACATAACGCCGGTTGTACAAACCATCAAAAGAAGAATGGGATTAAAATCTTAATGAGTTCCTTGTTGTGTAATCTCTTCTTTGTTCTCTATCCTGCCCCCACCAATGTAACGCTTCAGGTAATAGTTTTCGAAAAGATCATTTACCATAACACCCTTTGAAACAGAAGCATGAATGAATTTATTATGGCCAAGGTAAATGCCAACATGCGACACACCTCTTCCCGTCGTATTAAAGAAAACAAGATCACCCGGCGCTAATTCGGTAGTAGACAATTTTGTACTTACCCTGTATTGATCTCTAGAAACCCTTGGTATTGACATTCCATATAATGCAGCATATACACCAACAGTGAATCCTGAACAGTCAACGCCACTGGTAGTGTTGCCACCCGTTCTATACCGAACACCATACCACTCATCCACTGCTTCAAGCAATGATTTACTTGGCAATGATTCGACTTCAGTATTCATCAACACAGCATATTTTAATTGAACCGCTGATGCACTCTCTACTTCTGCTGCTATACTGGAAAACATTCTTTCGTATAGCTTTATTTCATCCAATCTATCTGGTACAGTAACAGCATCCATGCTTTTTTTTCTGCTTGCCGCTGAAAGTTTAGAAGAAGGTTTATATTCTTCTTTATTATTTGTATTATCTACATCAGTCTGCGGAACAACTGAAATCTCTTCAATAAATTTTGTCTTAGGAGTTGGGGTCTTAGCAGTAGCCACCTGCTTATTACTTGTAAAGTTCAGAGGTTTAAAAGTTGAACAACTGCTCAAAAAAAAGATAACTGCTACTGCTGGTAAAATCTGCTTAACCATTACGTCTTTCGTTTTAGGATGATTTCATGGGGTTTTCCAAAATATTGTCTGTCCTACACAATTCAATTCAGCACAAATACAAACAATTTCCCTTCTCTGCGAAGGCGGGCAAAAATAACGGTAAATGCCCAAAAAAAACCTCTTTCCCTAAACGAATTTTGGGACATAAAATTGCCATTACCCTAAGTGGCTGATATTAAGTAGATTGTTATTTAAATCAGCTTGAGGAAATTGAGATAAATCAACCATTGATTTGAAGCATTTTTTTCCTATTATTGAACATTAAGACAAATACACCATGCAAACTTTATTATCCCTTTTTACCATGTACATTCTGGCAACAGGTTGCCAGAGTTCCGGAAGCACTGCATTAAGCCATGATGATTCAATGGCCAAAAGACTAATTCTTGTTGACACCACACCAGTTATTCCGCCTCCAAAACCATATACTGGGCTTGAATATGAGAAGAAAGAAACCTTATCAGCTGCCAGCGGCACCAAATCAGTAATTTTTAATGCAAAAGGCACTAAGCTTTTTGCAATGAATCTGGAGGGCATGAGTGTTTACGAATTTGACCAAGCCTCTCGAAAACTTACCAAAGAGTTTAAGTTTACACCAACTAAAGGAATGGGTTGGGATTATAATAAAAGTCGCCCCATTAGCTCTTTTCAGGAAAAACCTGTAGAAGCCTGTTTTAGTCATAATGATGAAATCCTTTGGGTCTCTCTACATAATGCAGATGGCATTGTTCCAATATGGGTAAATGATTTTTCAAAAAATACTGGAGCCGTTGATGCAGAACAAAAAACAAAACCTGTTACGGTTATATATCCGGGATCTGCAAAAAAAGATTCATTCCGTGTGCCATTAATTGAAACAGGTAAAACGCCTAAAGTAATTGCTGTTACAGGTGACAGTAAGCATTTATTGGTCAGCAACTGGCATTCCAGAAATACAAGTGTGCTTGAGTTGAATAAAGATGTTTATCCGTTTGGGAAAGTAATTAGTACCGTAAAAGTTTCCGCCATCCCAAGAGGTGTAGTAGTAGATAATGAAAATAAAAAATCATACATCGCCATTATGGGGGGTGCCAGTTTGCATGTGGTGGACAACAACACTTGGCAAACAGATACTATTTTAAATGTATGGTCGAGCCCAAGACATGTGGTGATGGATACCAGCGGACATATTTTTGTTTCCTACAACAGCCTAGGAACCATTGCCTGTCTTGATGCAGCAACAGGAAAATCTTTATTTACTGCTAAAACGCATTCGCAGCCAAGAACAATTATGTTGTCGAAAAATCATAAGTTTCTTTTTGTAACCTGCTACAGCAGCGACTATGTGGATGTGTACAAAATCAATGACAATAATTTTGAGAAAGTGACATCTTTGCCATGTGGCGGCCATCCTGTTGGTGTAGATATTTATGAAGATGATGATAAACTGGAAGCCTGGGTTTGTAGTTATAGTAATGGAAAGATAAATATTTACACTTTTAAGAAAAAGCGATAAGTTTTTATATTAGAATAAATGATTTTGTGAGCTATGAAATTTTCCCATCTCCATGTACATACACAATATTCACTTCTTGATGGAGCAGCTTCAATACAAAACCTTTACAAAAAGGCGATAAAAGATGAGATGCCCGCATTGGCCATCAGCGACCATGGAAACATGTTTGGTGTTTTTGATTTTGTGGCAGAGGCTCATCGTCATAAAAATGATGATGGCACCGTAAAAGTAAAACCTGTTGTTGGCTGTGAGTTTTATGTAACCGAAACAAGACATCAAAAAACATTTACCAAAGAAATAAAAGATAAACGTTACCACCAGATATTATTGGCGAAGAATGAAGTTGGTTATAAAAATCTAATCAAGCTTACCTCTTTAGGATTTGTAGAAGGCATGTATGGTAAGTATCCAAGAATTGATAAAGAACTTATTCTTAAATATCATGAAGGATTAATTGCAACTACTTGTTGCCTCGGAGCTTCAATACCTCAAGCTATTTTAAAAAAAGGAGAAGAAGATGGCGAGAATGAATTCAAATGGTGGCTCAATATTTTTCAGGATGATTTTTATGTGGAGTTGCAACGGCATGGCATGGCAGAGCAGGACAAAGTAAATGAAGTACTCATAAAATTTGCAAAGAAGTATAAAGTAAAAATCATTGCCAGCAACGATTCGCATTATGTAGAGCAGGATGATTTCAACGCCCATGATATATTGCTCTGCATTAATACCGGCGAAAAAATCTCCACCCCCGCCTTGCGGGATTTTAATGATGATGATATTAATGTAAAAGACAAACGTTTTGCATTTCCCAACGACCAGTTTTATTTTAAAACGACGGAAGAGATGAGCAAGGTCTTTCATGATCTTCCTGAGTCCTTAGACAACACAAATGAAGTTATAGGCAAGATTGAAGTATTGAATCTTACAAGAGATATTCTGCTCCCGAATTTTCCAGTTGAAAAAGATTTCAGATTCATACCAAAGAAGAAACAATTGAGAAATATAAAGTTTCCGCCGATTCGCTGAATCAATGGGAATATTTAAAACATATTACTTACGAAGGCGCCGCTAAACGATACACAGAACTTACTGACGAAATAAAAGAACGGCTGGAGTTTGAACTCTTCACCATCAAAATGATGGGCTTTGCCGGTTACTTTTTAATCGTTGGTGATTTTATAGATGCCGGAAGGAAAAAGATGTTTTCATTGGGCCAGGTCGTGGATCAGCAGCAGGTTCTGTAGTTGCCTATTGTATTGGCATCACCAATATTGACCCGATCAAATACAATTTACTTTTTGAGCGATTTTTAAATCCCGATCGTAAATCTATGCCGGATATAGATACAGATTTTGATGACGAAGGGCGACAAAAAGTAATTGACTACGTTGTTGAAAAATATGGCAAGAATCAGGTAGCACAAATTATTACGTATGGTACGATGGCGGCTAAGTCAAGTATTGCCGACGTAGCAAGAGTAATGGATTTACCAATAGCAGAAAGTAGGGCATTAACAAAATTAGTTCCTGATCGTCCGGGCACAGAATTAAGAAGAGTGTTACATGCACCGATGAAAATAAAGGACGGAGAAAAATCATTGGAAGAAAAAGATGGATTGGGAAGTGATGATATGGAGAATGTAAAAAAGCTCCGTGATATTTATAAGGATACCGGCACTATGTTGAGTAAAATATTGCATGAAGCAGAACGCCTTGAAGGTTCTGTTCGTAATACCGGTATTCATGCGGCGGGTATTATCATTGCGCCAAAAGATTTGATGGAATTAATTCCGATTGCGACTTCAAAAGAATCAAACCTATGGCTTACGCAGATAGAAGGAAATGATATTGAAAATGCCGGCGTAATAAAGATGGACTTTCTGGGGTTAAAAACATTGACCATCATTAAAAATGCATTAGCACTTATTAAAGAAATTCATGGAGTGACGATTGATATAGATGCAATTCCATTGGACGATTTAAAAACGTTTGAACTCTATCAACATGCAGCTACCGTTGGCACTTTTCAATTTGAAAGTGCAGGAATGCAAAAATATTTAAAGGAACTAAAACCTGATAAATTTGGTGATCTAATTGCAATGAACGCCTTGTATCGACCGGGACCTATTGCATACATTCCAAATTATATTGATCGTAAAAATGGAAGGGAAGCAATTCAGTATGATTTGCCAGAGATGCAAGAATATTTAGAAGAAACATATGGCATCACCGTGTACCAAGAACAGGTAATGTTGCTTGCGCAAAAACTGGCAGGCTTTAGTAAAGGTGATGCGGATGTATTGCGAAAGGCAATGGGTAAGAAACAGATTGCTACGTTGAACAAAATGAAAAAACAGTTCATCGAAGGAGCAACAGAAAAATTATTACCCGTTGAAAAGTTAGAAAAAATATGGACCGATTGGGAAGCATTTGCACAATATGCCTTCAATAAATCTCACTCCACTTGTTATGCATATGTAGCCTATCAAACCGCTTACTTAAAAGCCCACTACCCTGCTGAATATATGTCGGCTGTACTCAATAACGCTGGCAGCACAGAAAAGATTACATTTTTTATGGAAGAATGTAAACGGATGGGATTAAAAGTACTCGGGCCAGATATCAATGAATCATTAAAAGGTTTTGCTGTAAACAGTAAAGGCGAAATCCGTTTCGGCCTTGGAGGATTAAAAGGTGTTGGCGACGCAGCTATAGAAAGTATAATTGAAGAAAGAAAAAAGGGCGGTGCTTACACCGACATCTTTAATTTTATAAAACGTATCAATCAACGAACCGTTAGTAAAAAAACATTGGAAACCCTTGCCTATGCCGGAGGTTTCGATTGTTTTCCTGAACTGACAAGAACACAATATTTTAATGTACCTGTCGGTGAAACTATCAATGGCTTGGAAAAGATAATTAAGTACGGACAGGTTTACGCCAATCAAAATACGAATACTGCAAACACTCTATTTGGCGACCTTCCTATCACTATGGAAATACCTCCCCCAAGAATTCCAGAATGCGAACCATGGCCATTGGTAATACAATTAAATTTTGAAAAAGAAGTTACCGGAATATTCTTAAGTGGTCATCCATTAGATAATTACAAATTCGAAATGCGACATTACGGTGTCACTCCAATTGCCGATTTTATAGAATTCAAAGATTCTATCAAGATGCAATCAAATCCCAATAGGCCTTTCCGCCTTGTTGGTTTAGTAGTAGATGCACAGCACCGTGTTGCCAAGAGTGGAAATAAATATGGCAACTTTTTTATTGAAGATTATTCTGGCAAAACAGATTTCCCTTTATTCACAGAAGATTATATGCGGCTAACACCCATTCTTCAGCAAGGCAGCACTGTTTTGATTAATGGTTTTTTAAAACAACGTTATAATCAGGAAACATTTGAGTTAAAAATACAATCTGTTTCGCTGGCAGAAACCATGAAACGGGTAATGACTAAACAAGTAACTATCGAAGCACATCCGCAGGATTTAAACCCCGAGACAGTAAAGTTCATTGAGCAAAATGTAAAAGCTCATCCGGGCATGACCACTTTACGTTTTTCATTGGGCATACCAAAAGAAAAATTAAAGATCAGCCTTGTAACCATGAGCAGCGGATTTGAAATGAATGATGAAATGGTACAGTTCCTCGAAGAAAGTCCGCAGTTTGATGTACAGGTAGTTACTGCATAATATTTATACAATGTCATCATCCACCGAACCAATAAATAATCCACCATCTTTTTACGAAAAAGAATTTCCCAATCCATGGATGATGTCCAATTGGGAAAAACATAGTTTCATCAGCATCGTACAACAACTAAAACCTGAAGTCGCCATAGAAATTGGCAATGCAGATGGTGGAAGCTTACAGGTACTCAACAAACTCGTTCCAAAAGTATATGCCCTCGATCTGTATGAAGAGGTTCATCAAAAACTAAAGCCGCAATTTCCAAACATTGAATTCCATACTGGCGATTCAAAACAAATACTTCCGGCTCTTTTAAAATCAATAAAGGAGAAAAATGAAAAGCTCGGTCTTGTTCTCATTGACGGCGACCACACAACCGAAGGTGTAAAAGCAGATATTAATATAGTGCTGGAGAATTATATTCCTGTCACCACACTCATTATTTTATTCCACGATAGTTTTAATCCAGAATGCAGGCAAGGAATTGTAGAAGCCAATTGGCAGGCTTGTCCTTACGTTCATTTTATAGATGTTGATTATCTGCCCGGCACTTATGTTGATGATATACAAAATGGCAAACTGCAAAAAAATACCATGTGGGGCGGACTTTCTCTCGCCATACTGCAACCACAAAAAAGAGAACATCAGCTGCAAGTAAAACAAACTGCAAAAGAGCTTTACGACCAGGCTTTCAAAGGCTCATTTTATAATACACTGCGGTACAGACTCAGGAAAATGTTCCCCAGAAAACAATAGGTACAAACTGTTAAAATAAAACCACATTTTCGCCATTTTAGCATATTTGTAAGCTATCTGACACCTGTAGCTGACAAGTTTTACACAAATCCACGACAGAGCTGCATAATCAATGGAATGGGCTTAAATTTGTCCTCCTCTAAGAAGAAAAAGTATTCAATAAAAAATAAAAGTAATAACAATGGCAAAAGAGTTTAACGACGCAAATTTTCAAACAGATGTATTGGCATCAGATAAATTAACAATAGTGGATTTCTGGGCAGAGTGGTGTGGACCATGCCGTGCAATCGGACCAGTAATTGAAGAACTGAGCAAAGAGTATGATGGCAAAGTAAATGTGGGCAAACTGAATGTTGACAACAACCCGCAGGTATCTATGAACTATGGTATCACTTCCATCCCTGCTATTCTTTTCATCAAAGGTGGCGAAGTGGTTGATAAATTAGTAGGTGCACAACCCAAAGGAAATTTTGTAAAAAAGATTGAAGCACATATTTAAGTAAAAGAAATTACAAATAATAAATCCCAAATTCCAGTTAAGGAGTTTGGGATTTTTCTTTGTCCATCGTAGCCTTGGCGAAGGTGGTTTTGTTACCCAGCTACATTGCTACTATCATCGTCTGTTGTGTCACTCACTGCATCGTTCGGTAATTCTACTCAGCATTTTACTAATCTCACTCCCTGTCCCGTAGGGACATTTTATCGGTAACACCACAAACCGAAAACGAGGCAATGTTCCGTAGGAACGTTTTGTACAAGAGACTAATTTTAATCTTATTTTGAAGGGCACATCTTATATCATAAATTTATGTGTCGTACGTTACCAGTTTGCCTTCAAAAATAAAAGACAATGGTTTTTAAGAATTATCTAAATGGACTTTCTGACCAATTAGATACAAAATTTAAGTCACACCTAAGACCTGATTTGAATTCAGCGGACAAGGGCGAACTATGTGAACTCTTTACAAAAGATTTTTTAAATAACTACATCGACAATCATTACAAGATATTTCGAGGAGGTAATGTTGTAAATATTTTGGGAGAGCAATCGCCTCAATTGGATATTATATTAACCAGCAGGAATACTCTGAAAATATTTGATGACAAAGGGCTTTACCCAATTGAAACGTTAGTAGGAGTTTTCAGCGTTACATCAAACTTAACTCTTAAAAAGTTTAAAGAAGATCTTTCAGTCTTGACAAAAATCCCAAAAAGAGGTTTCTGCTTTCATATGGAGAAGTATTTCGGTGATAAGTTTAGAGAGGAAACCCATAAGGTCTGGGAAAATGCAATTCCCTTTTCATGTGTCTTTGGATTTACAGGAGATTTAACTGAAAAATGGATGGATGAATTAAATAGTCATCTTGCGGCCGCTGTAAATAAATCCTTGTGTCCAACAATAATTATGGTCAATAAAAAAGGGATGTTTGAAAAATTCATTAGAAAAGATTCAAATGGTGACATAGTTCACTATTATGAGTTTGTCCCTTTAGCATCACCAGACTTTCAAGGATATGCCTTCTCCAAAATTTTATTAGGCTTGTACAATCTAAGTGCAGAGCAAAATTATAGGCGACCTGATTATGGAAATTATTTTAAAGCCGACTATTAAAGATTGCAAAAGCATAACAAAAAGTTGTTTCCCAGCAATGTCTCCCGAAGGGGACGTTGCGTTCCTAAATTATCAAGCAGATCAACATAGCAAAGAAAAATATTCGGCTTCCAGAGTCAAGAATTTGGAAAGAAGGGATTTGCTGCTGTATATTTATGTGTTGGAAGATTGCTACACTAGCTATGCATTCACAACTTAACCTAACCAAAATTTTTCTATGAAACAGTTCCTCATCTTATTCTTCACATTGCTGTCATTAAACATATTTGCACAGAAATCTAAAAAGTCAGGCAAAATTTCTATCGGTTACAGTTTTTCTCCAGATTATAGTTTCAGAACACTTAAAAATGGAGATGGCAATAGTTCTACTGACCTTGTAATAAAAAACAGAAACGATATTGAAAAAGCAAAGTTTGGATACACAACTGGAGTTAATGTAACCTTTAGCTTTTCCGAATTTCTTGGTTTCGAAACCGGAGTTCAGTATTCAAACAAAGGATATAAAACGATGGAACAAGACTTAACCTACATTCCACCAAATCCCGATTTACCTAACAAAGCAACATTTACCTATTCATATCAATACATTGGCATTCCTTTAAAAGCAAAGTTTGTGTCCGGCAAAAACAAGACTCGATTTTTTTCCACCGCTGGATTCATGACAAACTTTTTATTGAACGTAAAGCAGTCAGTAGTCTATAAATACTCCGACGGAAAAACAGAGAAAGAAAATCAATCCTCAACTTCTGGTTTCAATAAAGTTGAGCTTTCGCCATTAGTAAGTTTTGGCATTGACCATAAGTTGACAGACAAAATACATTTATCAGCAGAACCGACTTTTAGATTTGGACTAACCAAAACCAAAGATGCTCCTGTGCAAGAAAAACTTTGGAATGCAGGGTTAGTTTTCGGAGTATCGTTTGACTTAAAATAACAATCAGAAAAAATTTGGCGTCGTATATTTTTTTCCCAGCAATGTCTCCCGAAGGGGACGTTGCGTTCTTTCTCAACTTTATCATTGTAGAAGGCCATACGATAAGCTCAACAACTCATAAATCTCCCGCAGCAATGCATTAAAAATTCCAAACAAAGCACAAATTCAGCCTAACACATTCAAAATCACTCAAAACAAACGAGTTGGTCGCCTTAGCAAACGACCGTGGCGGCTTAGCAAACGACTGTGTACCGGAAGCAATGGCATACGAACCGGAAGCAATGTCATGCGGCGGCTTAGCAATTCACAAATGCGGTAAAGCAATTAACATGTTCGGCGTAGCAATACACAAGTGTGGTATAGCAATTAACAAATTCAGTAAAGCAAACGACCTTGTCAGCTTAGCAAACGACAACTATCGCAAAACAATAGACCAAGACGATCGCTAATGTATTCGCAATACTAAAAAAATCTCATCCCCAATAACCAAATCCTTTTCCTCCGTTCTCACCCGCAACAACTGCCCATTCACCAACACATCAACAACATAACAACTGCCGAAAAAATAAACAGCCTGCACAATGCCTTTTACCGTATTACTACCTTCAATCACAATACTAAATTGCTCTGGCCGTACAATTAATTGCTCTTTATCATTAGCGTTTGGGAAAAACTGTTTTGCATTTGCTGCATTCAGCAGATTGTATTCTCCAAACAGGCCTGCGCAATATTCATTAATAGGTTCGTTATATATTTTTTGTGGAGAGCCTTGCTGTACTATCACTCCTTCTTTCAACACATAAATAGAATCAGCCCAGGAGAGTGTATCTGCCGCATCATGCGATACCAATATGCAACTGGTGTTCAACTGAGTGCCAATATCCAGCAACACCGATTTAATAATGTTCTTATGTATAGCATCAAGATTAGAGAAAGGTTCATCCAGCAATAATAATTTGGGAGAAGTAGTTAACAGCCTTGCAAGCACAATTCGTTGCCTTTCGCCGCCGGATAGCTGATCGGTTTTTCTTTTTAATAAATGTTCTATCCTGCAGATGCGGTAAATATTATTGGCGGCTTCTTGAGTCAGCAGGTTTTTACTTTCCAGTTCTTCTTCTACCCTGTAGTTATTTCTTAATTCAAAATGCTGGCTCAGGTAGGCGATCTGCGGATGGCCGGGAATTAATCTCTCCAACGGACCAAGAACTCTTTTGCCATCATAGTAAATGTTGCCTTCATCAAGTTGGGCAAGGCCGCCAATCATTTTCAGCAGAGTCGTTTTGCCCGAACCTGTTTCTCCTGCAATGGCAATCTTCTCCAACGGTTGTTGAGAGAAATTGATATCCTTAACTGTAAAGTTTTCCTTTTCTTTTTTGCCTGCACCAACTACTTCTAATAAAACCATGCCCGAAAATAAATCATACGATTGATAAGCAAGGTTAGAATTGGATAGATTTATTCCCCTTCAAATCTGTCTTTTAAAAACAAACTGTACTTAAAAAGTCTGAAGTAATTGCGGTTTAGGTCAGTTTGTAACCTTGCTGGGGATGGTTTTGCATTTTCTGAGCTCTTTTTTACATATACATCATCACTTGAGGCTGCTACCAGATAATATTCTTCTGCTAAAGAATGACTTTGTAAATCATAAATACGAATTTTCTTTATAATTAATCCTGCTTCAAAAGTCTCTTCCGTCGAAATTTCCGGAGCTATATAGTTTAAACAATCTACTACTACCAGGTATTTTCGTTTCAAAAATTCTGCAAACATATTTTCATAAGATATTTTCGGATATTCATAGATGGTGTCATTTGACATCAACATTAGGTTGACATGATTGTGACGATATGTAGTTTGTTTTAATTGCCTGGTAAAATCCTCTTTGAAATCAGTATCATATCCTCCCAATTCATCATCTTTTTCAAGGTAGATTAGGAAAAAATTGTTCAAATCAAAAGCAGCAAACTTTGACTTGATTTTTTCTTTTTCAGTGCCAAGGCTTTTAATCTGGACTATCAAACCAGGGTCAGTAATAGTTTCAAGCCCTTGCTTTTCATCTTGGTCTTTTAAAGAACCAAGTACTGAATCAATAAAATTCTTTCTTAACAGAAGTTCTGGCTTTCTGGTATCAAAATAGGCAGCGATCTCTTTATCTTCAGCTGCATCTTTTTCTTTCCAATTTTGATTGGATGAGTTGCAATTAGTAAAAAATAAAATAGAAATACAGCAACTAACTAAGACGCTAATGTTGATAAAGCAAAAAGGGTTTTTCATACTATAACGTTGGAAAGAGGTACAAACGAAAAATTATCCTAACAATACTATGGCTAAACGATTCTCATGCTAATGTTTAAGTTCTGCCACATCTTCCGGATTATGTTTGTGCCTGAAGAAGATGGCAAATAAAATGGCGACCACCAATGCGTAAGCTGCAAATGCAAGCCAGGTGTCCTGCCAGATTCTATCGCCGCCAGCGGTGGTAAAGTATTTATCAATTACATAACCACTTATAATGCTACCGAGGAATGCACCAACGCCGTTGGTCATCATCATAAACAATCCCTGTGCACTGGAACGGATGGATTGATCAGTTGTAGTTTCTACAAACAGCGAACCGGATATATTGAAGAAGTCGAATGCAAGACCATACACAATGCAAGAAAGAATGATCATCCACAAACCATCAGCAGGATTACCATAAGCAAACAAGCCAAACCGCAGCACCCATGCTATCATGGAGAACAGCATTACCTTTTTAATTCCAAACCTTTTCAGGAAAAATGGAATGGCAAGAATGAAAACCGTTTCTGAAACTTGAGAGATAGATAAAATAATAGTTGAATATTTTACAACGAATGAATCGGGTCCGTATTCTGGTATCTTTCTGAAATCGTCGAGGAATGTGTCGCCATACATATTGGTAAGCTGCAATGCCGCACCAAGGAACATGGAGAAAATAAAGAAGGCTGCCATTTTGTAATTGGCAAAAAGTTTAAATGCCTTCAGACCTAATTGTTCAACAAGAGAAGTTCCTTTTGAAATTGATTTTGGCGGCGGACACTTAGGCAAGGTGAATGAATAGATGCCTAATAGTATAGCAGCAACTCCTCCAATAATAAATTGATCGGTAGTAGCCTTACTGCCTGATAAATTGGTAACCCACATGGCAACTATAAAACCAATGGTTCCCCAAACCCTGATCGGAGGGAAAACTTTAACTACATCATAGTTCTCTCGTTTAAGTATTGTATAGGAAATAGAATTAGACAACGAAATGGTAGGCATGTAACACAGCATGGCTGCGAAAATTATATAATACAAGCCATCGGCATCTTTTGCCTGTGGAACAAAGAAAAGAGCTACTCCATATAAGATATGCAAAACACCATATAGCCGTTCCGCATTGATCCATTTATCAGCAATGATACCTGTAAGTGCAGGCATAATGATAGATGCTAAAGCAAGGGTAGAAAAGATGGCACCAATCTGTGCTCCGGTACCCATATTATTTGAAAAGAAGTAAGTGCCAAATGTAATAAGCCATGCACCCCATACAAAGAATTGTAAAAAACTGACAATGGTAAGCCGTTGTTTGCTGTTCATGAGCCTTTTTTAAGAGTAGTGAGAATATAAGAAGGGAAGATAAGGATTTTAGTCTTTTGAACCACAGAGACACAAAGACACAGAGGCTTATTTTTCAGATATTGCTTCGAATCTTTCCTCTCCCTGTTCCTTTGTGCCACCGTGCCTCCGTGGTTCAAAAAAATCCCTCACAGAATCGTAACTTTACACCCTATTAATTGTTATAGAATTATGGTGAATACAGATATTGCTCCCGAGCTTAAATTGATAGCCGAAAAAGTAAAAACAGGACAACGAATAACGGACGAAGAAGGCTTATTCCTTTTTGAAAAAGCCAGTCTGGGATTTGTAGGCAGCCTTGCCAACGAAGTACGGATAAGGAAGAATGGTGACAAGGTCTACTTCAACCGAAACTTTCATATAGAGCCGACGAATGTATGTGTGTTCAGTTGCAATTTTTGTTCGTACAGTAAACTATATGCAAAAAGAGACGAAGGCTGGGAAATGAGTATTGAGCAGATGCTGCACATTGTAAAGAAATACGACGGACAACCCATTACTGAAGTGCATATCGTTGGCGGTGTGCATCCCAAAATGGATTTACAATTCTTTGCCGATTTATTGAAAGCCATCAAAGCACATCGTCCTGAACTTCATATCAAAGCATTTACGGCAGTGGAATATGATTATATGTTTCGCAAAGCAAAAGTGAGTGTAGAAGAAGGATTGAAATTTTTAATCGCTGCCGGATTAGATAGCATACCTGGCGGTGGTGCAGAAATTTTTGATGAAGAACTGAGAGAAAAAATTTGTGCTGATAAAGTGGATGCAAAAGGTTGGTTGCTGATACATGAAACAGCACATAAACTTGGATTGCATTCCAATGCCACGATGTTGTTTGGTCATGTAGAAAATTATGCGCATCGGATTGATCATATGAAAAGGCTGAGAGATTTGCAGGATCAAACTAATGGATTCAATACATTCATTCCACTTAAATTCCGCAACAAGGATAATGACATGAGTAATGTGCCGGAAAGCAGTGTGGTGGAAGACATGAAGACTTATGCTATTGCAAGAATATATTTAGATAACTTTCCACACTTAAAAGCTTATTGGCCGATGTTGGGCAGACAGAATGCACAGCTCTCTCTTTCTTTTGGTGTAGATGATATGGACGGAACGATTGATGACACCACAAAAATTTACAGCATGGCAGGTTCAGAAGAACAAACTCCTTCTATGACAACGGAAGAATTAGTGACATTAATTAAGCAGGCAAAAAGAGAGCCGGTGGAAAGAGATACGTTGTATAATGTGGTAAAGAATTATTCAAATGAATTAAGTGCAGAACTGAATTAATATTTTATGGCAGAAGACTTAGCAATCATAACCGGAAACAAGGCAGAACAATATCTATCATTAATTCCACAGATAAAAGGATTGCTGGAAGGTGAAGACGATCTGGTAGCTAACATGGCGAATGTTGTGGCTGCACTCAAAGAACAGTTCGGCTGGTTCTGGGTTGGGTTTTATGTAGTAAAGCAAAACGAGTTAGTACTTGCTCCTTTCCAAGGACCTGTTGCCTGTACCAGAATAAAAAAAGGCAGAGGTGTATGCGGTACCAGTTGGGCAGAGGCAAAGACCTTGATCGTTCCGGATGTAGAAAAATTCCCTGGTCATATTGCCTGCAGCAGTTTATCAAAATCTGAAATAGTAGTTCCGGTAATCCGCAACAATGAAGTAGTGGCTGTGCTTGATGTTGATGCCAGTGAATACGACCAGTTTGATACAACCGATCAGCAATATCTGGAAGAAATAGTAACCCTCGTTAATTTCTGATGCAAACTCTCTCCATAATTGTTACAGGGAAAGTACAAGGCGTTTGGTTTCGTCAATCTACCAAAGAAAGAGCTTTGGAGCTTGACATCATCGGTGAAGTAAGCAATCAACCTGACGGAACGGTTAAGATTATTGCCACCGGAACGAAAGAACAACTTTCGCTTTTTACGGAATGGTGTAAACAAGGCCCGCCAAAAGCCAAGGTAATAAACCTCGATGTCAAAGAACTTCCGGTGCAATCTTTCAAATCATTTACGATTGAACGATATTGAACCCTCTCTTCTTTTAGTGAGTCAGGTGTAGGAAACTGATATACAACACTGCAGCATGGCAGATGAACAATAACAACTTGCTCAGGAATACTGATTTCTTAAAATGTCTTTTAATTTTTTTCAACCTGTTTTGGTGAAAGTGATGTATATGTGCCAATTCATCCCAAGCAGGTACATGTGAGTGAGATTTCTCTATTGGCATATGCGACTTGGCACTCGTTGGGGACTGGGTAGATTTGGCAGTAGCATCATGAGCCACAGCTTTTGAAGTCTGCTCAACGTTATTTACTTTTTCAGCTTTATTTGCTTTTGCAAAACTGTTAGTTGTACCTGCGATAACGAAGGCAAGTATCAGGGCGGCGATGTTGAAATATTGTCTCATATAATTTGTTTTAATACCCAAATTTTTATGAAACAGCACCCCGAAAACAAGGTAGGAAATGCGTAAAAATGGAAGAGAGAGTATCTACTCGTAAAAGGTATTAACAGCTGCGTGGATATGCCTATTGCCAAAACATCCGTACTAATACTTTATTGAAAGAGTATCTACGGGGGTTTGAGGCTGAACATCATGGTTTCGAAGTTTGGAATTAGAGACGATGCGTACAAGTACGTATTCTTGAGAGTATCTACGCAATATGGGTTACAGGCCTTTGAAAGTTGGAAAGAGGGATTTACTTTAGGTGAAGAATTTAATCCTGCCTGGTGAGAGCTACAAGCCATTTATTATTTCACCACAAAAACTAACAAACATGATAACTATTTTTAGAAAACACCTACTAAGTGTTATAGCTTTTTTCAGTTTACTAATTATGCATTCATGCAACAACGATGATAAAAAAGCAAAAGATCCTGATGAAGTACAAAGCGCTGATGCAATAAGTGATGAAACTTATGTTATGAAATTTAAGTCCACTGATATTGAAGCAATTTTTAATTATGGGACAGGTAATAAAGTAAAACAATTGATTTTTACATGGAAAATATATAAAAAGAAATATGCTTTAGAAGTTTATGGGGCAGATGAAAAAGGCAAATCCTTAACTAATGACTACTCTTTAGAGATTGTACAACCTCCTAGCCCAACTAAAAACCCTTATAAATTGAAACGTAATCCACAAGAAATAACTAGAGGAGATATTAAAAACTTTTTGGGGTTAGCAAGAGGCACACCAGATACTATACCGAATGGAAGTTTTAAGGACATGTACTTTAGAGCTGGCTTAGATCAGGACCCTAAACATCCTGGCAAAAATTTAATGTTTTTATTTTATGCTGACGACTTAACCAAGTTAGGTGCTGCAGTTGCAGGAGCAGGCGTTACAAAACCTTCTCCACCAGCTCTTCCTTGTGATACTTCATGTGATGATTAATCATTCAATAAACTGTCAGAGATTACTCCAATTTGTAGTCTCTGACTTTAAATAACTAAAATGGCAAATCAACTTTTATTACCACCCCAGAAATTTAACTACAAGGAAATTACAGATCAGTTTCCTACTACAGGTAATCCAAAGAAGAAAGTGTTTTTTCAAGCAGAGTTACGATCTCTTGCAAATGGAAATGCAACATTTGGAATTGTTGCATATGCATCCTGGAATTACAAAGGGAAGTGGGAAGTATCTTCAAAACCTGTTAAAGGGGTTGATGTTGGAACTGCAACGCCTATTCCTTTTATCCCTCCTGTTGCATTTGCAAATAATGAAGTGGTGGTATCATTCAAACTTAAAAAGAAAAAAAATAAAAATAGGCAATGGAATAGATTTGAGAAGTTGGCTTGCAAATTAGTAAAGGACCAGAAGAGTCTGGATAAAGCTACACTGCTATTTGAAACCAGTATCTTTAAAAATCCGCATTTAGAATATAATGTAACACTGGAAGTAAACGGAACTACACTTTCAGTTGCTACCAAACCTTGTCCACCAGCTTCACCAGAATCTTAAGCTATGTTGAGAGTAATATATGATTGGTCAGAAGTATGGGCTTTGTTAATTCCTCTGTTTTACATTTACAAAGCAAAGAAAACTCCGGTTTATCTGAAACCCGTAAAAGTTTTCGTGTGGGTTTCATTGATTCTTAATCTGGCTCAAATGATAATCTGGTATCGTTTAAAATTACATCTTCCTGAATTCCCAGCCATACTACAAAGCAACACTTTCATATATAATTTATTATCCGCTACCCGACTTATAACTTTTAGTCTGTTTTTTATTTTGT
Source organism: Chitinophagaceae bacterium (assembly GCA_016708765.1). Taxonomy (GTDB): domain Bacteria; phylum Bacteroidota; class Bacteroidia; order Chitinophagales; family Chitinophagaceae; genus JJ008. Next base: position 163,148 of record JADJFD010000006.1, on the reverse strand, counting down.
TAGGCCAGCACTTTATGCCAAGGATAAAAAAAATAATCCCTTTTGGATTTCTCTTATTCATGATCATCAATTTTATTTTCTACGAACAGTTTTTTTCTGTCGCAATCAGTAGTAGGATATTGGCAACTGAAGCTGCCTTATTACTCTTTTACTGTATCCAATATTTCATTTTCCAATTAATAGAATCTAATTCTATATCACTTCCAAAACAAAAGGGTTTCTGGGTAGTAATCGGACTAAGTATTTATGTTGCTGTAAACTTTTTCATATTTCTTTTTTATGAATATTTAACTGACTCTGCCAAAACTTTTGCGGTAGATATGTGGGACGTCCATAATGCAGTACATATTATTTTATGCATTTTTATTGCCATACAATTCAATCAGAAAAATGACAAGTGATATTAAATACCTGGTTATAATTGGCATTGCGGTAATGTTACTGATGGTGATCAGTATTCTATTTGCAGTTATCATTAACCAGCGAAAAAAGAATCAGCATCGGACAGCAATGGAAAAGCTTCGTGAACAACAGCAAAATCAATTAATTGAAGCTGCGGTACGAAGCGAAGAACAGGAACGGCATCGTATTGCTGAAACCTTACATGATGAAGTAGGCGCCATTCTCTCCTCCGCCAAACTACATTTACTAGGCATAAAAGCCGATGTGCTGGATGATAGAGACCAAAAGCTCCATGAAAAAGGGAGAGAATTATTGAATGATGTAATACAAAAAGTAAGGGGCATTTCCCATAACCTTCATTCCAATATCCTGAAAGAGTTTGGTCTGAATGAAGCTATCCGTCATTTTGTAAGAAAAGTAACAGAAGGATCTATTCTTAATGCCAGTACCAATCTGGATGATAATTATGCTACAGAAAATTCCGAAAACGATATCAGTATGTACCGTATGGTACAGGAACTGATCAACAATACATTGAAATATGCTAATGCTACAGAATTCCTGATCAGCTCGGTGCTAACGGGCAACGAACTTGATCTTGTTATTTTCCATAATGGAGATGGCCTTACCCAAGTACAGTTTGAAGAACTTCGCTACCAAAAAGAAGGATTAGGTTTGAAAAATATTCAGAACAGGATTATATTGCTGAAAGGTTCCATTTATTTCACCGGTGGCGATGAGGGTTATCGAATCAATATTCATGTACCGGTTAAATCAAATCAATAATGAGTACAATAAAAATAGCAATTGCAGACGATTATAAAATTTATCGGGACGGTTTAAAAGTAGGCTTATCTCCAGACGATAATCTGGAAGTCATATTTGAAGCTGACAACGGTGAAGATTTGATGAAAGGGCTGGAAACAATTACTCCAGATGTTATTATCATGGATTTGAAAATGCCCATTATGGATGGCATGGAAGCTACCAAAGAAGTACGCAAAAAATATCCTTCAATAAAAGTATTGGTTGTAACCATGTATGATGATGATAAGTTTATCATTCACCTCATGGAAAACGGAGCCAATGGTTATTTGTTGAAAAATACAGAGCCGGATGAAATAAGAAAGTCCATCTACTCAGTGCATGAAAATGGATATTATTTTAATGATGTAGTAAATAAAGCCTTGCTGAAGAAATTGGTACTGAAAAATAATTTGAAACCTTCCTTCAACCAGAATGTGGAACTAACAGAGAGAGAGATGGAAGTCTTGAAACTTATCTGCGAAGAAAAAACGGCTGCTGAAATTGCTAAAGAAATATTTCTAAGTCCTCGTTCTGTAGAAGGTATTCGCCAGCGACTGATTGAAAAAGTTGGCGTTCGCAATACTGCCGGACTGGTAATGTTTGCTGTAAAAAATAATATGGTTGATTAATCTTTATTTAAGGTTGTCGAGCATATCTTTTGTCATTGAGGCTAAATCATATTCTTCTTTCCAGCCCCAATCTTTTCTTGCTACAGTATCATCAATACTTTGCGGCCATCCATTTGCAATTTCCTGACGGTAATCTGGTTTATACGAAATAGAAAAATCAGGGATGTGTTTTTTTATTTCTGCTGCAATTTCTTTCGGAGAAAAACTCATGCCTGCTACATTATAAGAGGTACGGATAGAAATTTTTTCCGCAGGAGCTTCCATCAATTCAATAGTTGCTTTAATAGCATCAGGCATATACATCATTGGTAAATAAGTATCCTCTTTTAAAAAGCATTCGTATTTTTTTTCTTCCAGTGCTTCCAGATAAATTTCAACAGCATAGTCAGTAGTTCCGCCACCGGGTGCAGATTTGTAAGAAATCAAACCGGGATATCGCAAACTTCTTACATCTACTCCAAACCGATGATGATAATAATTGCACCAGAATTCTCCGGCATATTTGCTAATGCCATATACCGTTGCAGGTTCTATAATTGTTTGTTGCGGACAATTTTGCTTTGGAGATGTTGGGCCGAATACTGCTATTGAAGATGGCCAGTACACTTTATGAATTTGTTCTTCTCTGGCAATATCCAAAACGTTCAACAAACCCTGCATATTCAAGTTCCAGGCAAGACCCGGGTTTTTTTCGCCAGTGGCAGAAAGTATAGCAGCCAGTAAATATATCTGTGTAATATTTTGTCGGATTACCTGCACATGTAGCATTTCCTTATTCATTACATCCAATGAAACATAAGGACCTGTTCCTTCCAATAATGGATTTTGCTCCCGTAAATCGGAAGCAACCACATTGGCATTGCCATATATTTTTCTTAAAGCCAGCGTTAGCTCTACTCCTATTTGACCTGATGCACCGATGACGAGTATTTTATCTTTTATCATAACTTGAATTAAAGGCACAAGATACTGATATCAAGGCACAAGAAACAAGGCACAAGGTACAAGAGGCAGCAGTAAACTTTGGGCAAAACTGGAATATCAAAGTGTATTAATTGTTCCTTGTTTTCTTGCTCCTTGTGCCTTGTTTCTTCTCTCTTATCTTTGCTACATGGAAAAATTTCTTACCGATCTATTTGAAAATCAAAAATACAACCCGGATAATTTCTTTCTGATGGCTGGGCCTTGTGTGGTAGAAGGTAGGGACCTCGTAAATGAAGTGGCTGAAAAAGTTTCCGGCATTTGTAAAAAACTGGAGATCCCATACATTTTCAAAGCATCGTATAAAAAAGGAAACCGCACCAGCGGAAGTTCTTTTACCGGCATTGGTGATGAGATTGCATTAAAAATGTTGAAAAATGTTGGCAGCACTTTTTCCTTGCCTGTGGTAACAGATATTCATTCTGTAGAAGAAGCAAGATTAGCTGCTGGATATGCTGATGTTTTACAAATTCCTGCTTTCTTATGCCGCCAAACCGAGTTATTAATTGCCGCTGCTGAAACAGGAAAGATTGTTAACGTAAAAAAAGGGCAATTTGTAAGTGGCGAAGCCATGGGTTTTGCTGTAGATAAAATTAAGAATGCAGGCAATAACAAAGTAATGCTGACAGAAAGAGGAACCACATTTGGTTATCAGGATCTGGTAGTTGATTATAGAAATATACCTGCAATGAAAGCACATAATGTTCCTGTAATAATGGATGTAACACATTCATTGCAACAACCCAATCAAACATCTGGTGTAACGGGCGGTAATCCACAACTAATTGGAACAATTGCAAAAGCTGCCATTGCAGCTGGTGCAGATGGATTATTTATTGAAACACATCCAAATCCTGCTGTTGCTAAAAGTGATGGCGCCAATATGTTGCAATTAGATTTATTGGAAGAGTTATTGACGCAATTGGTGAAGTTGAGGAAGGCAGTAATTTAATTTGAAAGCTAACACTCATTTATAACTTCAATATCTAAGCATTGTCATTTGCACAATTTTATATTTGAAAGCAAAATTTTCTGTGCAAAGAGTGGCGTATATTTATGTGTTGACTGCCATTTAACAGTTGCCTAATTTTTTGACATTTCCCATGATACAGAAATTCCTCATACTCTTCATAATAATCACGACGGGCTTGTGTTGTACAATTACAACCCGAAGAGTTATTAAGCAAGCTGAATTCACTAACTTAAAAAAACAACAATTGGGCAGCACGGAATACAGTATTCGCATCCCAAACGACATGTTAATTGATGAAGCTCGAGGAAAAGAAGGTCAACATGGTTTTGGTATATATTTAAAAGATACCGCTAAACAGCTTTATGGCAGGAATGGATTTATTGAAATTGAGCCTGGCAGACCAATTGGAGGAAACGAAGATGATGACAATGATGAGTATGTAGAAACCGTTTCCTCAACAATGCTTAATAAAACTGTCCAGTGGAAAATCAGAAAAATGACTGACGGTGGATATAAAGGATATTATTACGCAGCAGCACAAAAAGGTAAATTATCATTTACAGCACAAGCTCCTACAAAATCTGGCTTAGACTCAATGATAACAATAGTGTCTACCCTTCATTCGCAATAAATGGCGGCCAACATGAAATTTGGCGGTATGGCGACTTTACGAATCTTCCCAGCAATGTCTCGCTTTGCGGACGTTCTGAATGACCCCATTAAAATTAACAGCCATTTTCTTTATATTTAATCTTAGTTTATTAATCATAAAATTATAAAGCGAAACGCAACGTCCCCTTCGGGAGACATTGCTGGGAAATAGCGATAATTTTAAAACAACGACTATAATATGAAAAAACATCTTCTTCTCTTTTGCTTTACTTTTATTATTGGACAAGTTTTTTTCACAGGTAAGCGAAAATAAAATCAAAGTTTACTTATTGGGTACATTTCATTTCTCACAGACTGATTCTTCGTACCAAGTAATGGACGAAAAGCACCAAAAAGTATTAATGAACTAAACGATATTATAGTAGGATTGAACCCTAACAAAATATTTATTGAAAGAATGCCGGATTTTGAAAAGGAAAACAAAATGGACAGCTTATATACAGCTTATTTCAACAGAGAAAAGGAAACTAATAACCCAAATGAAATATGGCAGGTAGCATTTAAAACTGCAAAGCGACTTGGACATAAAAAATTATATCAGTGCGACCATCCCGGAAATTACGGTAGCCTATATGCTGAAATAGAAGAATATGCAAAAGAGCATAACCAAATGAATATCCTTGAATATGATGCAAAAGGAGTTACTAAACCAAAAACAAATACCCTAAACAGGGATTCCCTGATGCAATCTATGACGCTTTTGGATTTTATTAAATGGCTAAACAGCAAAGAAGTACAATCGACCGCCCATGCTCATTATGTAAACGTCTTTCCGCAAATAGGTCATACAGACGTTTACGATTACAAAAAAAATTATCTTTTGGGAACGAAATTGACAGCTGATTGGTACAGACGAAATATTTATACCTATTCAAAAATGATTAACCAACTAGACTATAGCGAAAAAGCAATTTTCTTACTTATTGGGAATGACCATATCCCAATTATACGACACTTATTTGAGAGTAATCCATATTTTGAAGTAATGGATGTTGAGAAATGGCTTGGCAAGATGGAATAAAGAAACAATAAAAACTATCGCTAACATTGGATCTTATGAAAGTTGTGCTTGACATTGCAAAATCAACTATTTGCAAATTCCAGCTTCAGTTCAGTCAGTCGAATAACTATTTCTTCCCAGCAATGTCTCGCTTTGCGGACGTTTCGTATGACCTCATTAAAATTAACAGCCATTTTCTTTTTATTTAATTTTAGTTTATTAATCATAAAGTTATAAACCGAAACGCAACGTCCCCTTCGGGAGATATTACTGGGAAATAAACAAAAAAAGGATTCCGCTTTCACAGAATCCTTTCAATTATTTTTAATTGCTGCTAATTATCGCAAGTCAACCACTTCTACTCCCGGATATTTATTTTTATCAAACGTAAACATAGCATCTGCTAGTGCGGCATTTGTTTTCATTGTGGTAACAGTGTAGAGATATCTGTTGCCTGCATTTTCTAAAACTTTTGTGCTGTAAATTGTTTTTGCAGCTTTATCTACCTGCACATATACTTTATGAAAAGGCTTGCTTTTATCTTTTGGAGTTAATTCTATTTCCTGAACTGTTTTTGATCCAACTTTTTTCTCGCCGTTTAATACATAGCGAAAATCATTGTCGTAAAAATTGGTGAATAATTTCTGTGGAGTAATCATTCCGCTGGAAGCATCAAGATTACTGACCGTTACTTCGTTAACTGATTTATCATAGTTCCAAACGGTGGTTCCGTTGCAAAATATTTCCTGACCGCTGAAATTCACTTTATACTTGGTTCCCTTCATTATTATCTTACCAGTTTTGGTAGAAAGGGCTTTGCCTGCTGCGTTCTCTACTTTATAAGAAAAGTCGGCCTGAACACTAGTAAAAGTTTTGAATTTTGCACTAACGCCGTCCAGAATAGCTTTTGCCGCAGGGTCGCTGTTTTGTGCATTGGAAATAATTGATACGATAAATAGTGAGGCTAATAAGTATACTTTGTTCATTTCTAAAAGTTTGTGTGGCTGTCGTTACAACAAAAACAAGCTGAATTAGTTGTCAAGACGGTCAAAGATAACTATATCGGCTGTATGACAGGCAATGACCGTACCGGGTTGCAAATCAATGGGTTTTCTTAACAACCTTCTAACGAACTTGTCCACTGTAGTCCTGTTTCAAACTGGACGAAAGTGGACTAGCCAATTATATCCAAATGCTGCTGCAATTCCATTTCAGTTTTTATCAGTACATCTCTTGCTTTACTTCCCTGGTTTGGACCAACAACTCCCGCAGCTTCTAATTGATCCATCAACCGGCCAGCCCTGTTATAACCCAATTTCATTCTGCGTTGTAATAAAGAAGTAGAGCCAATCTGATTTTGTACAATTAATCTGGCAGCATCTTCAAAAAGAGCATCTCTGTCACTCATATCAAAGTCCTTTCCTTCCAATTCTTTTTCATCCACATATTCCGGCAATAAGAATGCCTGCGGATAACCTCTTTGATCGCCTATAAAATCAACAATACTTTCCACTTCCGGCGTATCTACAAAAGCACATTGCAAACGGGTAACTTCTCCGTTATGCGAAATAAGCATATCGCCTTTTCCAATCAATTGTTCTGCACCGCCTGTATCAAGTATAGTTCTAGAATCAATCTTACTCGATACTTTGAAACCAATACGAGCCGGGAAGTTTGCTTTGATTGTACCAGTAATAATATTTACAGAAGGTCGCTGTGTGGCAATGATAAGATGAATACCAATAGCTCTGGCTAACTGCGCCAATCTTGCAATAGGCATTTCTACTTCTTTACCTGCTGTCATTATCAAATCAGCAAACTCATCAATTACCAAAACAATAAAAGGCAAGAATTGATGCCCTTTTTGTGGATTCAATTTCCGCTTGATAAACTTCTCGTTATATTCTTTAATATTTCTTGCACCAGCTTCTTTTAAAAGATCATATCGATTATCCATTTCAATACACAAAGCATTCAAGGTATGTACTACTTTTTTTGTGTCGGTAATGATTGCATCTTCTTCACCAGGAAGTTTTGCCAAAAAATGTTTTTCAATTTGCCGGTAAATACTAAGTTCAACCTTCTTTGGATCTATCAATACAAATTTCAACTGCGATGGATGTTTTTTGTACAGTAAGGAAACAAGAATCGCATTTAATCCTACAGATTTACCCTGACCAGTAGCACCTGCCATTAATAAATGCGGCATACTTGCCAGATCGACAATGAAGTTTTCATTATCAATCTTTTTACCAATAGCAATCGGTAAACTGTATTTATTATTCTGAAACTTTTCTGATGACAACATGGACTTCATGCTCACTATCGTCTTCCTTACATTTGGCACTTCTATACCAATAGTTCCTTTTCCGGGAATGGGTGCAATGATTCGGATGCCCAATGCGGCAAGGCTAAGAGCAATATCATCCTCCAGATTTTTAATTTTTGAAATTCTTACACCCGGTGCTGGTACAATTTCATACAAGGTAACTGTTGGACCAACTGTTGCGCTAATCTTCTGAATCTCGATAGAATAATTTCGCAGCGTTTCAATAATCTGGTTCTTATTATTCTGTAATTCATTGGTGTCCTGAATTATTTTTTCGCTACCATGTGCCTCTAATAATGTTAACGGCGGATATTTATAATCTCGTAAATCAAGTGTAGGTTCATAAGGCGGTAAGTTTTCAACAACTTTTTCTTCTTCTTCTTCCAACTTTTCAGGCACCACTTTTATTTCTAGTTCCAATGCATCATCCGATATTTTAGCCACAGGCTTTTCTTTCACAGGTGACAAAATTTCTTCTGCTGGCTCATCATCAATTTCTAAATCGGTTGATTCAACAATATCATCCTTTACTTCTTGCTTTATCTCTACTTCCGGCTCATCTTTTTCTATCATTTTAAGATCATGCTTTGGCTCATCATCCGGGAAATTGATAACAACAGAGCCGTCTGCAAAAACAGAATTACCTTTCTTCTCAACTTCGGCTTTATCTGCATAAAGATCATTAACACTTGTATTCTCCGTATCAGAAATTGCTGCGGAATCTAAATTTTTATCTTCATTACTATTGGCTTTTGCCTCTAATTTTTGCGGAAGCTTAAGTGCAGGATTAAATTGCCATATAAAATAACCAATAGCCAATAGTAATAAAACTGCAGCAGTGCCAAAAGTTCCCATCGCACCAACCAATTTCCCACTTATCATATCTCCTACAGCACCGCCGAAAGCGAATCCATTTGTATCAAAAAAAGAAGTTATAAAAGATAATGAAACGGATAAAACTAAAAGACCAATAGTTACATACTTAAGATTTTTCCAGATAGAAAATACTTTCCGTCTGAAAAGCAAGTTCACTCCTACCACAAAAAAGAAAGTGCAGATTAGAAACGATGCCAGACCAAATGCTTTAAAAATAAAAAAGTAGGACAATACCGCACCAAATCGTCCGAGTAGATTAGACACTGGCTTATCATTATCCAGCAAAGCAGAAAGTCCTTGTCTTGCTATGGCCTGATCTTCTTTCCATGTAAAGAGATATGAACAAAAAGATATAAATAAGAAAACGGCTAACAGTAAAGAAACTGTTCCAATGATCTTCCAGGTTCGTTCGTCCCGGGCAATTGCTTTTAAATCCAGCTTCTCGTCCTTTTCAGGGCGAAACGGTTTAACATCAGAATTGGCCGGTTTTTTCGCAGGAGTGCTTTTTTCTTTCTTTTTCAGCTTATTAGCCATGGCGGCAAAGATACTATTTCAGGATTTCTATTCGAAATTTTATACCGATTGTGCATCGGTAACCTTGCCTATCGGAAGCCCGGTAGTGCATGCATCAACACTATACCAGACTATACCAGAAAAAACCCGGACTAATTGTTATTTATCAATGGTATTACCTGAAAGTGGTATGCCAGAAAATAGAGCATACAAAACCTATGTATTACATTTGGAAGATAGCTACTCAACTGTATGCAAAAGAACAATTCGCCTTTTTCTTTACTAATCATTTTGCTCCTGATCATACAGGGCATTTCAAGCTTTGCGCAGGACAGTAGTTTCAACTCATATACTAGTATTAATAAGATTACTGTAGGAAGATTAATTTCTGATAGAGTTACTAGTAGTTTTGTAAACCCATCTGTAGTATTAGAAAAAGATTTCAATAGCATAAATTTTACACCGGGCATAAAGTATAAAGGTGTAGTTCCTAATAATATTGTAACGAAAAAACTACTACTAAAATTTAATATCCGGAATGCAACGGATACAATCAATTCTATCTATTTCTTCCCGGGTTTTATTATACAAACATTCAGCTGTTTAGATTAAATGGGACTTCACTCGTCAAAATACCCAACCTACTACCAGACAATTCTGATAGTATTGGCTACAGACTTATTACACTTAACCCTTTTGATTCAGCAACAATCATAGCAGAGTTATCTTTTTTAAAAACCTATATCAATTCTATACGGCCCCGGCTTGTAAATATCAATCATCTCAATTCTTTTATTGCGGAAATAAGAACTGACCATGATCAGGACAACCTCTTTACCTACCTTTTTTGTGGTTTACTGTTGATGATGATTCTTTTTTCAGTAGCCAACTTTCTTCAAGGAGCTAACAGAGAGTTTTTATATTACTCAGCTTATGCACTTTTTTTAGGAGTAATGCTTCTTACAAAAGCTATATACAACTTCCGCATAACAACAGCAAGCTTTTTTCTTGAAAGCTATTTAGATTTTATTCTAATGAATATTGGAATCATATTCTATATGGTTTTTATGAAGATATTTCTTGAAACAAAATCTAAATATCCATTTCTGTACAAGCTGTACACATCAGGTATAGTATTCCTTTTAGCTGCCATGCTAGCTTATACCTACTCTCACTACTTTACTAATAACTATGTATTTCAAAACCTTATTGAAACCATTACAAAGCTTCTTTTATTATTAATGATAATAATATTTCTTGTTTACAGTTTCAAATTCTGGAAAGACAAACTATTGCGTTATTTATTCTGGGGTAACTTATGCTTGCTTTTATTTTCTATTCTTTCTTTTGCTGCAGTTTTAATGGGTTCTTTTTTTAGAGATATCTCAGGAATATTTGGATCTTCGCTCTTCTATTATGAGTTGGGCCTTTTTCTTGAACTTGTATTCTTTCTTACTGCATTAAATCATAAAAACAATAAAAGAATAATAGAACAAACAAAAGAAAGAGAAAGCCTGAAAGCACAAAACAAGCTACAAGAATACGAGAAAGAAATAGCTGTGTATAAAGCTCAGCAAGAAGAAAGGCAGCGGATATCGGTAGACATGCATGATGAATTAGGATCAGGAATGACAGCTATCCGCCTGATGAGTGAAATAGCCCGGAATAAAATGAAAGAAAATACTCCAGTTGAGATTGACAAAATATCTTCTTCCGCAGATGATGTGCTGAATAAAATGAATGCCATCATCTGGAGTATGGATAGCGGTAACGACACTTTAGACAACCTTATATCGTATATCAGAGCTTATTCTATTGATTATTTTGAAAACACCAATGTTCATTGTGAACTAGACATACCACTCACAATACCAGCAACAGAAATAACCGGAGATAAAAGAAGAAATATTTTTCTTTCCTTAAAAGAAACGCTTAACAATGTTTTAAAACATTCTGATGCCAGTGAACTTTCTATTACTATTGAAATAAATAACAATTTAAAAATTCAGGTATCGGATAATGGGAAAGGTATCGACAAAGAGAATATCCGACGATTTGGAAATGGACTTAAAAACATTGCCAAAAGAATGGAAATTATTGGCGGCACATTTAAGATTGAAAATAATAACGGTACTATCACCACACTTGAACTACCGCTATAATTATTATTTATTTTTTAGGATAGCCAGAAGTAGAAATATCCAACCGGCAATAAGGAAAAATCCTCCAAATGGAGTTACAGGGCCAATAAATTTAACTGCATCGCTATTTTCTATTTTCAAAAAAAGTAAGCAAATAAAGTGAGCCAGAAAACAATATGATACCTGCTATAAAACTACGGCCTGCCCAACTAATCCAGCCGTTATTATATTTATCCGCAAGAATACCTATGCCTAGCAGGCCTAAGGCATGATACATCTGGTATTGCACTCCCGTTTGAAATCCGTGTAAAATTTTTTCATCAGTCGTAATTTTTTCCAGGCCATGTGCACCGAAAGCTCCAAGTGCTACGGCAAGCCCCCCAAAAAAAGCAGCAGTGATAATTAAGCTTTTATGCATGAAATATTTTATCGATTAATTTTTCTATTTCTATTGGCTCTTCATCAATCGAGACTTTTGCTTGTTCGTAATAAATTCTGCGGTCAGCAAATTTTTTATTGATATAAGTCTGTAACTGATCGTCAGAAAAATCTTTTATCAATGGTCTTTTTTCTTTTCCTTAATCAATCTTTCAAAAATTATTTCTAAAGGTGTGTGAATCCATACCGTAGTACCGGACTGATTCATGTAAACAATATTATTAAAATAACACGGCGCTCCACCACCACAAGCCATCACAAAACTATCATGACTTTCAGCAATAATATGCAAGATATCTTTTTCTCTTAAACGGAATTGTTCTTCTCCATCAGTCGCAAAAATTTCATTGATTGATTTTCCAGCCTGTTCAATGATCTGTTCATCGAGGTCAAAAAATCGCATGCCAAGTTTTTCACTTAGTAAACGACCCCAGTGTGTTTTACCGGAACCCATGAATCCTATGAGGAAAATTTTCATAACAGATGTCGGACATCAGAGGTCAGAAATCAGACCTCCTACTTCCGTTATTTAAATGCATTAAACCCTGTAACATCCATACCCGTTATCAGCAAATGAATATCATGTGTGCCTTCGTAAGTAATTACACTTTCCAAATTCATCATGTGCCGCATTACCGGATATTCGCCAGTGATTCCCATTCCGCCGAGCATTTGTCTTGCATCACGGCAAATATTTGTTGCTACTTCGCAGGCATTTCGCTTTGCCATACTCACTTGTTGAGGCGTTACTTTTCCTTCATTCATCAATACTCCTAAACGCCAGTTCAATAATTGTGCTTTTGTAATTTCTGTTACCATCTCTGCTAACTTCTTTTGTTGCAACTGAAAACCGCCGATTGGTCTGCCGAACTGTTCTCTCTCCTGCGAATAGCGCAAAGCCGTATCATAGCAATCCATAGCTGCACCAATTGCACCCCAGGCTATTCCATATCTTGCTTTTGTTAAACAACCCAACGGCCCTTTCAAACCTTTTACATTAGGAAAAATATTTTCTTTAGGCACTTTTACATTATCAAAAACTAATTCGCCTGTTGCAGAAGCTCTTAAGCTCCATTTGCCATGTGTAGTAGGCGTAGTGAACCCTTCCATTCCTCTTTCTACAATTAATCCTTTTATATCACCAGCTTCATCTTTTGCCCATACTACTGCTACTTGCGAAAACGGAGCATTGCTGATCCACATTTTTGCACCATTCAATATTACATGATCACCAGCATCTTTATAATTCGTAAGCATTGAACTTGGATCACTGCCATGATCAGGTTCTGTTAATCCAAAACAACCAAGCCACTCACCACTGGCAAGTTTTGGTAAATATTTTTTTCGCTGTTCTTCACTTCCATATTGATAAATAGGGAACATAACTAAGGAACCTTGTACCGATGCAGTAGAACGAACCCCACTATCTCCTCTTTCTAGTTCCTGCATCATCAGTCCGTAAGAAATATAATCAAGACCGCCACCGCCATATTCTGTTGGAACAGTAGGGCCAAAACATCCAAGGTCGCCCAATTGCTTTACAATCTGCTGCGGAAATTCTGCTTTCTGTGCATAGTCTTCTATAATAGGAGAAATTTCTTTTTTTACATAACTACGAACAGACTCACGGATGAGTTTGTGTTCGTCGGTCAATAGTTCATCAACGTTAAAATAATCGGGACTTGTAAAATTATCTGTACGGGCGGCCATGCAATTGAAATTTTAAATTTTAGATTTTAGATTCACCAGTGCAAAGGTAAATGATTGCAGGAAAAGGTAGATATTTGGTTTATGCAAGACTCCAATACTCAAACTGGCAGGAATATTTTCTCAGTAATAGCAGGTGTGCTTACTTCTGTAATTCTGTTTTTACTGGCAGGGCTTATTTTTTTACTATTTATTGCAAACACAGTAAATGGGCATGGCGAAGAAAGTAATCTTGAAAAAGCTTCAACCCCTATTAGCATTAGTATAATTATAACAACTTTTATTTGTTGCGCATTGGGTGGATTCGTTACTGGAAAAGTTTCAACAAAAAAAGACCTGATTCATGGAAGCATTACGGCAATTGTTTTAATTTTTTTGCAGGCATATATTTCTGAATTCAAATTTGCTAACAATGAACTTATTAACTATTTGATTATTCTTCCGTTCACTCTTGCTGGGACATTATTTGCTATCTGGATGAAAAAGGAAAGCCAAGTAGCAAGATAAAAATTATGACCCCAATATTTAAGAAATAAAAGTATTACCGCTTCTTCTCTCCCTTTTGCTCAACATCCCTATTCATTTCCTGCAAATCCACCGGCTGAGAAAAATCTCCCAGTAACCATTTGCTATAATAATCGGCCAGCAGCCAGAAAAAATATTCCGTCATGTCCCCATAAGCATGTCGCTGCCCAGGAAAATTGAAAAAATCAAACCGCTTGTTCGCTTTAATTAGTGCATTGGCCATCCGGATGGTATTTGCCGGATGCACATTGTTATCAATATCGCCAGTAGTTAATAATAAATGCCCTTTCAGATTTTTTGCCAGTTCAGGATTCTTCTCAATAGTATATAAAAAAGAAGTGTCGCCTTTCTCATTCACTAATTCCTTTACACCATGATGTTTTTCACTCCACCATCTGTTGTACACACTATTATCATGATTTCCAGAAGAAGAAACTGCTACTTTAAAAAAATCTGGATATACCAACATAGCTGCTGTACTCATAAACCCACCACCTGAATGTCCATGAATACCTACACGGTTAATATCAATATAAGAATAGCGGTCAGACAATTGTTCAATCGCTGTTTTTTTATCGGACAACCCATAATCTCTTAAGTTGCCATAGCCATAATTATGATACCATTTTGACCTGTTAGGATGTCCACCACGGTTTCCAACTGTCATTACGATAATTCCAATCTGAGCCAACCGATCTGTTCTTGCATTGGGCAGACTAAAAGATTTGTTTACTGCCTCTGTTTGCGGACCAGGATATACATAAGCAACAATTGGGTAGCTTTTTGTGCTATCAAAATTGAAAGGCCTGTACACAACGCCATATAAATCAGTAATACCGTCGTCTGCTTTTACTTTTATAATCTCGGGAAATTTATAGCCAGCAGCAAACAAAGAAGAAAGGTCAGCTTTTTCAAGATCCATAATTTTTCTACCATCACTATTATAGAGAACAGAAGCTGGAACTGTATTTACTCTTGAAGAATTATTGACAAAAAATAAACTGTTGTCATTCATCCGCATGGAGTTTTCAAACTCGCCGGGGTTTAATAATTTCATTCCGCTTCCATCAAAATTTACCCTGTATAAATGCAGGTAGTACGGATCTTCATTTGCTTCTCTGCCGTTGGCAGAAAAATATAAAACTCTTCTCTTTTCATCAATACCAACAATATCTTCACAATGATAAGAACCCGAAGTAATCTGGTTTTTCAATTTCCCAGTTCCATCAAATAAATAAAAATGTGCCCAACCATCTCTTTCACTCCATTGTATTAATTCTTGCCCATCATTAACCAGACCTAGTTTTCTAGTTTCTACATATGTATTCATTCTTTCCTCCACCAATACTTTCAATGTGTTTGTATTAATATCTACCTGACAAATATCAATACGTTTTAAATCTCTGCTGGTTCTATTGAAATAAAATTTATCGTTCGTCCCCAACCAAACAAGCGGACGCCAATCATCGTCCCTTGTATTTACTTTATTATTGGCCGACCAAATACTCATATCCTGATCTTTAAATTCTCTTATATCTAACTCCTTTGAAGTTTTGGAAGACATATTAAAAAGATAGACATATTCCACCGGAGCCTCCTTTTCCCCAGGCATATGGTATTTATAAGTTTCAAGAGTTGGTCTGGGATCAGCGACACTGTTTATCACCCACAAATCTTTCACTTTACGCATATCAGTGCGGTTCTTTACAAAATGCCTTGAATCCGGCGACCATAAGACGAAAGCAGGCTTACGTTTGTTTTTATTCTTTTCCTGATCAACATTCGTTTCATTCTGCGAATTGCTATATTCGAAATACTCAATACCATCTTTTGTTAATTGATTTTCAACAATGGTAGAATCATCTTCATTCACTAACGCTTTGTCATAATTTGCTTTGTCCATCCAATACAGATTGTATTTTTTTGCAAATACAATAGTTTGTCCATCGGGAGAAATAGACGCCCATCTTAGATTTCTCTTTGGCTTTTTAAAATCACTCAACTCTATTAGTATCCCAGTATTCAAGTTATACTCAAAATAAAATGTCTTCTTTTCCTTTTTAGGTGGTACGGCAGGTTTTTTAGAGCTTGTATCCTTCTTTGTAGTAGTATCTTTTATTTCTATCTCAAGAGTACTTTTAACTTCAAACTGTATCCAGTTTTCATCTTTTACAAAACGTAAGCTATCAATTGTCAGATGTTGTGCATCGAACGGGTCTCTTACAATCTTTGTTATCTCTGCTGCAAGCTTTGCATTATCAAACATTACTTTCTTTTCCCCCTTTACCGGGTCAACGATATACCAATTCTTACCATTTGGTGTTTCATACTCGTACCAAAAACGATCTGATAACTTAAGCCAATGAGGATCGACTGAAGTACTGAAAACCATTTTCTCCAATCTTTTGGGTGAAAATCTGGATGCCAATTGATAATTAGCTTTAGTTGTTGTTTGTTGGGCAGTAGCCGACAATATAAAAAATAGCAGTGCTATAACTGATAAGAGCCTTCTCATAAATTAACCAATTTTGGAAAATGAAAATAAGGATAAATCAAATGCGCAGGAAAATTTTTACACATAAGGAAGAAATGAGATGCGATTATAAATAAGTGCTCATTTCCTGCTGGTATTGCAGTGCTACTTTTCTTGCCTTTTCAGCGAAATCTTTCCCTTCAGAAGCATAGATAATAGCACGGCTAGCATTTACAAGAATGCCACAATTTTTATTCATTGCTTTTTCAGAAATTTCTTTGAGACTGCCGCCTTGTGCCCCAACACCGGGAACCAAATAAAAATGATCAGGAGTTAATTTTCGAATATTGATAAACTCATCAGCTTGCGTAGCGCCTATTACAAACATCAGGTTATCTGGTGTTCCCCATTTTGAAACAGTTTGTAATACCTTCTCATACAACAATCCATCACCGGTCTGTTGCAATTCAAAATCATTCGCCCCTTTATTGGAAGTTAGCCCAAGAACAATTGCCCACTTACCAGTATGTTGCAAAAATGGCTTTACACTGTCTTCTCCCATGTACGGCGCAACAGTGATTGAATCAAATGGCATAGTTTCAAAAAATGCCTTGGCATATTGGTCAGATGTGTTGCCGATATCTCCTCTTTTCGCATCTGCTATTTTGAAATGCTCGTCGCCAATATAGTGTACAGTTTTTTCCATGGCCTCCCAGCCTTTCAAACCAAGTGCTTCGTAAAAAGCGGTGTTAATTTTATAAGCTACACATAAATCTTTCGTAGCATCAATAATTTCTTTATTAAAAGTGAAAACAGGATCAGACTCTGTCAAAAGATGCTTAGGAATCTTAGTAATGTCAGTATCCAAACCAACGCAGAGATAGGATTTCTTTGTTTGAATTTGTTCGATTAGTTGGCTGCGAGTCATGGAATCAAAGTTAATTAGTTAACTAGTTAAATAGTTTATTAGGAAATACATCTCGATAATTCATAAAATCTTTGACTATATCACAATACCAGTTAACCGATAAACCAATTAACCGATTAACTTCCCCAATATCATTTTTTCAACTTCTTCACTCTCCCATTTTGTTTCAATATCAGTCATAGTCATTACTTCCTGCATTATTGTTTCCTGTCTGTTTCCTCTTGCTAATGCATCTGAATATCTTATATGCGGACTGAATGTAACTTGAGAATAGGCTGGTATCCATTTATCAGGATAATTTTCATGAAGTCTTGCTTCTATTTTCTTTTGTAATAAAAATTTCGGATCGGCTGTTCTATCCCGCATTTCTGTGAAATTATTTGCAGCCATATCTGCAATAGCATCTGCATCTGGCTTGCGTAGAGTTTGATACTCCGAAAGAATTTTATGCCAGTCATCACCATTCTTTTCTATCAATTCATCTAGTATGCGGCAATCTTCAAAACCGCAATTCATCCCTTGTCCGAAAAAAGGAACAAGTGCATGGGCTGCATCACCGATAAGGGCAAATTTATCGTCCCTTACCCATGGAAAACATTTTATAGTAACTAATGAAGATGTTGGATTAGTGAAGAATTCATTCACATAATCTGGCATAAGTGGAACTACATCAGCAAAATTGGTAGCAAAGAATTGTTTTACTTTTTCTTCTGTATTTATTTTATCAAAAGATAATTCACCTTCAAACGGAAAAAATAAAGTACAGGTAAATGTTTTATCAAGATTTGGCAATGCAATCAGCATATAATCTTTCCGTGGCCAGATATGCAATGCATTTGGCTCTAATGCAAACTCTCCCTCTTCATTTGGCGGGATTGACAATTCTTTATATCCGCAATCAATATAGTATTGATGATAGTCAAATTTATCATGCTGTAACTGGTGTTGTAGTCTTGCAGCAGAAAATGCTCCATCTGCACCAAATATTATATCAGCTTTGGAGGATGGCAGTTGTTTACCAGCTGTGTTCTCAAATTCGATCTTATCATTCTTCCAATCCAGCGTTGTACACTTCTCATTAAAATTAATATTGACGCCATGCTCTTCGGCAATTGTCATTAACTGCTTATTCAACTCGCCTCTTGAAACTGAATTGATATATTGTCCTTCTTTTCCATAAGGTTGAAATGTGATTGACCCATCAACATTATGAATTTGCCGGCCATGCATTGGGATGCATATTTTTTTTATCTCATCTGTTAACCCTACTTTTCCAAATGCTAGAAATCCTCTATTACTTAAAGAAAGGTTGATAGAACGACCTGCACTCATATCTTCTCTTCGCATATCACTACGGCGTTCATAAATAGAAACCTTGTGACCTCTTTTAGCTAAATAGATTGATAGTAATGAACCTACGAGGCCAGCACCGATTATAGTAATTTCTTTTTTTTATTTTTTTTTTTAAAAAAAAAAAAATTTTTTTAAAAAAGAAGAAAGGGGAAACCCCAAAAAAAAAAAAAAAAATTTTTTCCCAAGGGAAACTCATTTTTGCCCTAAGGCATAAAGACTCAGGCTCTAAGTTTATTTTGTGTTTTTGTGACTATTTTAATATTGAGTTAATAATTTCTCCAAACCTAAAAATATCTTCAAACGAGTTATACAAGGGTACAGGTGCAATCCTAATCACATTTGGTTCCCGCCAATCTGCAATTACACCTTGCTTTGTTAGTTCATCAAATACCCTCTTGCCATCTTTCAACATCATGATAGAAACTTGACAACCTCTTTCAACAACATTCGCCGGAGTAATTATTTCCAAAACCTTCTCCACTTGCCTCCTATTAATATCATTCAATACAAAATGGAGATATGCAGCTAGCTGTTTTCTCTTCTCATGCAATCTTTCCATTCCTGCTTCTTCAAAAATATCCAATGAAGCTTTGTGAGCTGCCATTAACAAAATGGGAGCATTACTCAACTGCCATCCTTCTGCTGATGGAATTGGGTCAAAACCTTTTCCCATTTTAAAACGGGTTTCTTTTTTATACCCCCACCAACCTGCGAATCTTGGCAACTCTTTATTTGTAACATGCTTTTCGTGTATATAAGCACCTGCTACTCCACCAGGTCCGCTATTCAAATATTTATAAGTACACCAGCAGGCAAAATCAACATTCCAGTCATGCAATTGTAATTCTACATTTCCTGCAGCATGTGCCAGATCAAACCCGGCATAAGCACCAACGGAATGTGCAGCTTCTGTTATCATTTTTAAATCAAACAACTGACCAGTGTAATAGTTTACTCCGCCAAATAAAACAACAGCAACATCGTCACCATGTTCTTTTATAACTGAAAGAATATCTTCTGTTCGTAAAGTATGTTCGCCTTCTCTTGGCGCCACTTCTATCACAGCATCTTCTGCTTTATAGCCATGATAGATGGCTTGTGTTTCAAATGCATATTGGTCAGATGGAAATGCTTTTGCTTCGCAAATGATTTTATATCGTTGTTTTGTTGGCCGGTAAAAACTAACCATCAGCAAATGCAGATTGACAGTTAATTGATTCATCACCACTACTTCATTTTCTTTACACCCAACAATTTTAGACAACTGTTTTGGAAAGATTTCATGATAGGGCATCCATGGATTCTTTGCCTCAAAGTGTCCTTCTACTCCTAGTTTAGCCCAATCATCTAGCTCCTGCTGTACATATTGAGAAGTTGTTTTGGGTTGTAATCCAAGAGAATTCCCGGTGAAGTAAACACAGTCTTTCCCTTCATGTTGAGGTATAAAGAATTTTTCACGAAAACTTCTCAGCGAATCGTTGCTATCTAATTCTTTAGCGAAGGCAAGTGTATTTTGAAAGTTCATTTTAATCAATTGTAGCAATTACTTTTAATTCTATCGCAATCGGCGTGGGCAAACTTTTTACTTCTACTGTTGTTCTGCAAGCCTGTACCGAAGTAAAATATTCTGCATAAACTTTATTATAAACCGGAAAATCTTTTTTCATATTAGTTAGAAAAACAGTTACATCAATTATCTTATCCCAGCTGCTTCCACTTGCTTCTAATACTGCTTTGATATTAGCAAATACAGAATGACATTCTGCTTCAATATCGTATTGAATAATATTACCATCAGCATCTAATTCCAATCCTGGTATTGAATTGTCTTTTGGATTTCTTGGGCCAATACCAGAAAGAAACAAAAGATTCCCCACCCGTCTTGCATGAGGATAAGCTCCGAGGGGAGTTGATGCGTTTTCAGTTTTTATAATCCCAGACATAATGCTCAATATTCAATGCTCAATAAACAATACTCAATTATACTCAATACAAACATTCTTCGCTTCAGTAAAAAACTTCAAAGCTTCCCAACCCCCTTCTCTACCTACTCCACTATTCTTTACTCCGCCGAATGGAGTTCTTAAATCTCTTAATAGCCAACAATTAATCCAGATGATGCCACTTTCAACTTTTGCCGCCACACGGTTGCCTCTAGAAATATCATTTGTCCAGATGCTTGCAGCTAATCCATATTGAGTTGCATTCGCCAGTTCAATAGCTTCTTCTTCTGTTTTAAAAGTTTGTAGTGTAACAACAGGGCCAAAAATTTCTTCCTGGTTTGTCTGACAATTAGGGCCAAGACCTTCAATAACAGTTGGCTCAATAAAAAAACCATTTGCACAACGACCTTCAAGCTTCACTGCTTTTCCACCACATAAAATTTTTCCGCCTTCCTGTTTTGCTGTATCAATGCAACGGATTATTTTATCAAAATGCACTTTACTTACGATAGCTCCTTGTTTTGTTTCCTCTTCTAATGGATCGCCAACTTTTAATCCTTTATTTATCCAATTAATAAAATCTATTTTGAACTTTTCATAAACACTTTCCTCAATTAGTATTCTGCTACCACACAAACAGATTTCTCCCTGATTGGCAAAAGAAGAACGGATTGTATTGAACAACATTTTCTTCCACGACTCTTCATTATTATACACATCTGCAAAAATGATATTAGGATTTTTGCCGCCCAGTTCCAATGATAATTTTTTAAACTTAGGTGCCGCAATACTTGCAATTCGTTCTCCTGCTTTTGTACTTCCAGTAAATGAAATGGCTTTTACCTCGGGATGCTTTACAATGGCTTCGCCAGTAACAGCACCGGTTCCATGAACAATATTTAATACCCCATCCGGCAAGCCTGCTTCTTTACAAATTTTAGAAAGTAAAAATGCAGTAATAGGTGTTACTTCAGATGGCTTGGCAATTACACAATTACCAGCTGCCAATGCCGGTGCAATTTTCCAGGTGAATAAATACAATGGTAAATTCCAAGGAGAGATACAGCCAACAATTCCAATCGGCTGACGTAGTGTATAATTTACTGCTTTGTCTTCCATATTGTGACTCTCGGTTGCAAAGTGCATTATGCCTGTTGCAAAGAATCTGAAATTAGAAGATGCTCTCGGAATATCAACTTGCTTTGCTAACCAAAGAGGTTTACCATTATCATTTGTTTCGGCTATTGCTAATTCATCTAGATTTTCTTCGATTAGTTCTGCAATGCGATTGAGGATTCTGAATCGCTGCTCAACTGGGGAAACACTCCAAGCAGGAAAAGCTTTCTTAGCAGATTCAACTGCAATATTTATATCTTTCTCATTACTATCAGGAATTTGACCAACAACTTCTCCTGTAGCAGGATTAAAATTGTCAATAAAATTTCCGCTAAGCGGACCGATAAGGTTTCCACCGATATAGTTCTCTAAATGATATGGTATGTGTAAGTTTATTTGTTTATTAGTTTATTGGTTAATTTGGAATACCCTGCTATTTTGGATTGTGTTTTGATGATTTGGAAATAAATTTGATATAAGCATTTAGTTTAACAAGAATTGTTTCAGCTTTTTGAAGGAGCTCTTCACATTTTTTGTCATCTGCAATTTTTCTTCTTTTGCATTTCCCAATCCATGATTTTGTTTCTTGAATTGAACCTCTTGAATAAAAATAGAACTGCTTACTCTCTTTATAAAAAAATCGTCCGTAGCCTTCGGCAATATTTGCCGAAATTGAATCTGCTGACCTGACAATTTGTTTGCCTATTGTATCCTTATGAAAAAAGTCCCATTTTATTACAATCTCCCAAATCTCATCAGAAAGAACTTCAGCCAGTTGATACACTTCCAATTTCTCTAAAGTATAATCCATGCTTTTATAAGAAAATTTAAAACTATAAGACCCCTCCTAATAAACTGATTAACCAATAAACCAATTAACTATATACTCCCCGTCCTTCCGCCATCGACAGGAATGCTTACACCATTTACATAAGAAGCAGCTGGTGATGCAAGAAACGCAGCGACAGAAGCAATTTCAGAAGCATCTGCGAAACGCTTCATTGGAACTTCCTCTGTCATGTTTTTTTCTACAATATCAACAACGGTGTTTCCTTTTTTTGCAATATTGTCAATCAACGTTGATAATCTGTTTGTGGCAGTAAACCCCGGCAATACATTATTGACTGTAATATTAAATTGTCCCAATTCGTTCGCCATGCTTTTTGCCCAACTGGCAACAGCTCCACGGATTGTATTGGAAACTCCCAAATTCTTCAATGGAATTTTAACAGACGTTGAAATAATATTTACAATTCTACCATACCCTTCATTTTTCATGGAAGGAACAACAGCTTGAGTTAAAATATGATTACAAATCAAATGCTGGTTGAAAGTATTTAGAAATGCTTCTTCTGTTGCATCGATGATGGGCCCGGCAGCAGGACCGCCGGAATTGTTTATTAATATATGAACAGCATTTGTTTCAACATGTTTTTCGATAACACTCTTCACTTCATCCGGTTTACTAAAATCCGCAACTAAATAATTGTGCTGTTGCCTTAATTGTGTATCCAGTTTTTGCACCGCATTTTGCAACGCTTCTTCATTTCTTGCGATTAAAGTACAATTAGCTCCAAGCAAAGCCAATTCTTCAGCAATGGCCAAACCAATACCCTGTGTGCTGCCACAAATAATTGCATTTTTTTCTTCTAAGGAGAGATTCATACCTTCAAACCTAAAGAAAATTGTTGTAATTTTTCGCAATTAAAAAAGCTGAGTAGAATTCATGCTGATGAAGAGTGATTCTATATTAATTCTTTCACTGGAAGAATGAACAAATCAAAGATTGCAAGGGACGATGCCATGAAATACTGAAGCTGGGTAACAAAAAATCTATACTATGCCTGTACTTGCTCCTTTTAATTTGAAAAAATGGATCGCTGACAATAGAGACCTTTTAAAACCTCCGGTTGGCAATAAATGTATTTATGTAGATGCACAGAACTTTATTGTGATGGCGGTTGGCGGACCGAATGCCCGCAAAGATTATCACTACAACGAAAGTGAGGAATTATATTACCAGGTGGAAGGAAATATTGTGTTGAAAATAATTGATGATGGTGTTCCGAAAGATATTCCTATCAATAAAGGCGAACTATTTTTACTGCCGCCGAAAACGCCACATTCACCACAGCGAGGTGAAAATACCGTTGGCCTGGTGATTGAAAAAGTAAGGGAGGATGAAGAAGATGAGAAAGATGCTTTTCTATGGTTCTGCGAAAATTGTGGTAATAAATTACATGAGGACAGTTTGTTTGTAAAAGATATTGTGAAGCAATTGCCACCAGTAATGGATAATTTTTGGGGGAATGAAGATTTAAGAACCTGTAAAAAATGTGGCACCGTGATGCAAGCACCTGTTAAAAAATAGCAATTGTTATTATACACCATCTCAATTTATTTTCGAATATGCGTTTTTTATTTTTAAGTTTTTTAATTTTTTGTTGTTCATCATTTTTATTCGGTCAATCCATCAGCAAGAGACAAAGTGTGTACTTTGAATTGGGAGGCAATGGATTATTTACATCAGTGAATTATGATTACCAGCTAACAAAAAAACCCGGATTTGGCATAAGAGCTGGAATTGGTTTTTTTTCTACAAATCCATTTCAGTTGACGATTCCGGTTGGTATAAATTATTTATTCGAGTTGCAACCCGATAAATCTTATATGGAACTTGGATTTGGTGCTACCTGTACAAAAGCAAATGTTTCGCTATACCTGGAACCTGATCTGACAAAAAAAAGAACAAACTTTGGCAATTATATCCCTTCCATTGGATATAGAAAGCATACAAAAAAATCGCTTATGTGGCGGCTTAGTTTAACTCCCGTTGTAAATCAAAATGGATTTGCGCCATTCTTTGGAGGCTCGTTTGGTAAATTATTTTAATTAGTTATTAATGAAGATTGACATACATACTCACATTATGCCGGAGAAGATGCCGAACTGGACGGAGAAGTTTGGCTATGGCGAATTTATACATCTGGAACATCGCAACTGCGAAGCTTGCATGATAAAAGGTGATAAACTTTTTCGAGTTGTAGAAGAGAATTGTTACAAGCCTGAATCGAGATTGAAAGACATGGAAAATAATGAGGTGAACATGCAGGTACTTTCTACCATTCCAGTCTTGTTTAATTATTGGGCGAAGCCGACAGATGGTTTAGAAACATCAAGATTTTTGAACGATCATATTGCAGAAACTGTTTCAAAAGAAAAGGATCATTTTATAGGATTAGGAACTGTGCCATTACAGGATATTGACCTTGCTATAAAAGAAATGGAAAGATGCATGACAGAATTAAGAATGCCGGGATTGGAAATAGGCTCCAACATCAACGGCAAAAATCTTTCTGATGAATCCTTCTTTCCTTTTTATGAAGCTGCTGAAAAATTAAACTGCTCTTTATTTATTCATCCATGGGAAATGATGGGTGAAACACAAATGGAAAAATATTGGTTGGCATGGTTAGTCGGCATGCCTGCGGAAACATCGAGAGCTATTTGCTCCATGATATTTGGTGGAGTATTTGAAAAATTTCCAAACCTTAAAGTTGCTTTTGCTCATGGCGGTGGTTCATTTCCTATTACAATTGGAAGAATAGAACATGGCTATAAAGTACGACCTGATCTGGTAGCTGTTGACAATCCAATTAATCCAAGAAACTATTTAGGAAAATTTTGGGTGGATAGTTTGGTGCATGATAGAAAAGCAATGGAATTTTTGATTGACCTGATGGGAGAAGATTTTATTTGCCTTGGAAGTGATTACCCTTTTCCATTGGGAGAGCATAAACCCGGCAAGCTTATTCAAAAAATGGACCTCGGAAAAAAAGTAACAAGCAAGCTGCTTTATAAAAATGCAGTGGAATGGTTAGGGTTAAAGAAAAAAAATCTACCTGAATTCTATTAATTATTATTCGTTAAAGAGATTGGGATAGTCTGTAATAATTCCATCGACTCCCATTTTCTTTAATTTTTCAATAGTAGGTTTATCATTCACCGTCCAAGGAATTATTTTCATATTTTTTGCATGACATTTTTGTATCAGTTTATCATCCACAAGTTTATAGGCAGGGCTATAAATTGTTGGAGTAAAGCCCAAGTCTTTTAACTGTCCTTCTAAGGTTCTTTTATCAAAATCTTCAATCAGCATCGCTGTTTTGATAGCAGGATATTTTTGATGCAGGTATATTAATGTTCTGAAATCAAATGATTGAATAATAACCTGCTCTTCGATTCCTTTTTCTTTTATAACCGCCATTAATAACTCTACGAATTCTTCGGGCTTTGGATGGAAAACACCATCAAATTCAGGATTCGTTTTTGTTTCAATATTATAAAAGGGGAATGGCCTTCTTCTTGTCATCATGTCCTTATTCACACTGTCGATTACCTCACTTAGCAAAGGTTTTGTCACTTTCATTTTTTGTTGCTGTGGAAATCTTGGATGCGGCTTCATCCCAACATCAAAAGCTTTCGTTTGCTCATAGGTCATCCAGTTTATATTATAAGTCCTCTCTTGCCTCGGGCCCATGTAACTACCATCGGGTAGTGTTGTAATTTCCTGACCAAACCATTGCTCATGCGATAAAATAACTTTCTTGTCTTTCGTTATCACCACATCCATTTCCAATGTGGTTACACCCATCCCCAATGCATATATCATTGCAGGCACGGTGTTCTCGGGCATTAATCCGCGGCAGCCACGGTGGCCTTGTTTATCAAAGCTCATGCCCCCATCCCCTAAAGGGGAGCCGGTTACAGTTTTGGTATTTTTACAACCCATTCCTATTATTAGTATAACAAAAAAAACATATTTACTCATGATTTAAAAACTTTAGATTTTCTGTTTTCCATTATTACTGCTATTTCCTCAGCATCACCACCTTGATCTTTTAATTTATCTACAATGTTATCGTAGCTTTTTTCATCCCTATCCTGACTTAATTTAAATACATGCTCCAAAGACGTTACTTCTATTTCAAAAGCAACAATTGCCTTCATAAGCCTGGCTGTGTTTTCAACCGGCAGATTATCATATATCGTTGGTGAACTACTGTTATTATTTTCATAGTGTAGCGTAAGCCGTTTCAGAATAGCAATTAGTTCCTCATCATTACCAAAGCGGATAATCCCTTTTGCATGAACACTCATAAAATTCCAGGTACTTGGCTGATAAGGATTATCATACCATGATCCACTAACATACGTATGCGGGCCAGTAAAAACAGTCAGTACATTTTGATTTTGTTCAAATGCTTTGTGATGGTCTGTATTTCTCATGATATGACCGGAAAGAAAAAATTTCCCGTCCTTCTCATCAATAAACATTGGTATTTGCGTAGCAACAGGTTCATTGTTTGCATTAACGCCACTTAAAAAAGCAAATGGATGGTCACGGACGAATTGTTTTACGATCACTTCATCCTCTTCATGATAATAAGGGAGCTTATACATAAAATTGGTTAATGTTAAAATTCATTCCTTCAGGAATTCTGGTATTGAAAAGAAAAAACAGATCTAAGTCTCCCCTTTAGGGGAACATGGGGTTACACCGTCTCAGCAATCTTCTCCGCACTAATATTTGCATTCCGCATCGAAATACTTCTCACTACATGTGCTGCAAATCCTTCAAATGCTTTTTTAGTAACCACATCATCGCTCATCATTACAGGTATTCCCTGATCGCCGCCTTCACGGATGCTTTGTACCAATGGAATTTGTCCAAGAAAAGGAATATCATATTCATCGGCCAGATGCTTGCCGCCATCTTTTCCAAATATGTAATACTTATTATCGGGTAACTCAGCAGGAGTAAAATAACTCATGTTTTCTACCAGACCAATAATTGGAACATTCATCTGCGCCTGACCAAACATCGCAATTCCTTTTTTGGCATCTGCTAATGCTACATCCTGCGGTGTTGTTACAATTACTGCACCAGTTACCGGAACAGTTTGCATCAATGTTAAATGTATATCACCAGTTCCCGGTGGCATATCCACAACAAGGTAATCCAGTTCATCCCAAAATACATCTGTTACAAATTGTCTGATGGCACTGCTCGCCATTGGTCCTCTCCACACCACTGCATTTTTTTCATCAACTAACAAACCAATACTGATCAATTTCAAACCATACCGTTCCAGCGGTGCAATCTTTGCTTTCTCTTCTCCAACTTCTATCATCATCGGCCTCTCACCTCTTACGCCAAACATGATCGGCACACTTGGCCCATAAATATCAGCATCCATCAAACCAACTTTTGCGCCGCCTTGTGCTAATGCAAGAGCAAGATTCGCCGCTACTGTTGATTTACCAACACCGCCTTTTCCACTTACTACCGCAATTATATTTTTTACTTTTGGCAAAACTGTTCCCGGGTCAGTTCTTTTCGTTGTTGTGTTTGATGTAAAGTTCACTTTTACTACTGCGTCTTTATTCACCAGTAATTTTATTGCATTAATGCAAGCATTCTGCATCATCTCTTTCATCGGGCAAGCTGGCGTCGTCAATACAATTGTAAACGAAACATTATTACCATCAATCTCCAGATCCTGAATCATATTCAGCGTCACAAGGTCTTTTCCCAAGTCTGGTTCCTGCACATTACTCAACGCTTCCATTACTTTTTCCTTCGTCATATTCCAAGTATTTGTTAAAAGTCAATTTAAAGTGCAAAGTTAACCATTGTAAGGGGCAAATACTTTTACGAAATCAGCAACTTGTCTTTATTTTTGACCCAGTGAAAAAACATTTACTCTTTACAGGATTACTCTTTTTAATCCTTACACAAGCAGCCAGAGCCCAATTCGAAACTTCCAGAGATTCTGTGGTGCAGTTATATGGTGTAGTAATGACGGCTGACAGCCTTGTAGGCATTCCTGCCGTGAGTGTAATTGTAAAAGGCCAGAACCGCGGAACCATTACCAACAACTCTGGAGTATTTTCAATCGTTGTTTTAAAAGGCGATCAGGTAGAGTTCTCACATGTTACCTATAAATCAAAAATGGTAACCATTCCCCGAAATATTGAAGGCAATCAATATAGCATGGTGCAATTGATGGTGATTGACACGGTTTATCTTCCTGCTACCATCATTAAACCACGGCCTACAGCGGAACAGTTCGCAAGAGATTTTGTAAACACTAAAGTTCCTGACGATGATATAGAAGTTGCCCGGCAAAATACCAGTGCTGCCAAGCGTCGCATATGGTTAAAAACAATCCCTGGCGATGGTGGCGAAGCTACCCGCATACAAATGAACAAAGTTGCCAACAAAGCCGTTTACCAAGGGCAAACTCCTCCAATGAATATTTTCAATCCTGCAGCTTGGGGCGAATTTATTCAAGCATGGAAGCGAGGGGATTTTAAGAATAAGTAACCCCTGTCCCCTAAAGGGGAACTTAGACTTATCATTTCCTTTTTCTTTCGAATTGATATGAAAGCAATTGAGAATTATTATTTAGTCATCACCTGTACTACTATCCTCGTCCCTTGCACAGTTTACCGTGAGGAACGAAGGGCACACTTGTACTGTATATCGCTATTCAGCTCCTGAATTATTAACTTCTTACATTTGTAAATGAATCATTCACTTTTACCAAAAGTGAAATTTGCACAACTCCCCTTTAGGGGAAAAAGAAAAATTACACTTTATGAATCTAAATGGGGGTTTTGTATCCGTAATCGGTGCCGGCACAATGGGCAATGGCATTGCACATGTATTTGCACAAGCAGGTTTCAAGGTTACAATTGTAGATGTATCGCTGGCGCAACTAGATAAAGCAGTTGCCAACATTGGCAAAAACTTTGACCGACAAGTAGCCAAAGGCTTAGTAACAGAAGAGCAGAAGGCAGCAGCACTTGCAAATATTAGCACTGAATCAAATATCATTGAAGGAGTAAAAGAAGCTGAATTAATAGTTGAAGCAGCAACTGAAAATATAGATTTGAAGTTGAAAATATTTGAGCAGCTCGATATGTATGCGCCAAAGGAATGCATACTGGCTACCAACACATCTTCCATTTCTATTACAAAAATTGCAGCCGCTACCAGCAGAGCAGGAAAAGTTATTGGCATGCACTTTATGAATCCAGTACCGGTTATGAAATTGGTGGAGATTATCAATGGCTATGCAACAACAAAAGAAGTAACCAAAACAATTATTGAATTAAGCAAACAACTCGGCAAAGTGCCATGTGCTGTAAATGATTACCCCGGTTTTATTGCCAACCGCATCCTGATGCCAATGATCAACGAAGCAATTTACAGTTTGTACGAAGGTGTGGCCGGTGTGGAAGAAATAGATACTGTTATGAAATTGGGCATGGCACACCCAATGGGGCCATTGCAACTCGCCGACTTTATCGGTCTTGATGTTTGTCTTTCTATTCTGCATGTATTGCATGATGGCTTTGGCAATCCTAAATATGCACCTTGTCCGCTTTTGGTAAATATGGTAACAGCCGGCAAACTTGGTGTAAAAAGCAGCGAAGGATTTTATACTTACACAGCAGGAAGTAAGGAGTTGGTAGTGAGTGAGAGGTTTAAATAGTAATACAGACTTTCAAAAAGTGTAATTTAACAATTCTCTTTTAAAGACTTCAATTCCAATTACTATTTTTATTTTATGAAATTTCTGTTTTTTACTCTTATATTTTTGACAAATAAATGTTGGTCACAAGATGTTATTTTAAATGATCAATTTAAGAAAGTCATCTCAGAAGTTAACAATGAGTTCAAATCTTTAAAAGGCAATTTTAAGAACGTTAGTGATAATGGAGATTCTGTTTTTCATTCACATGTTTTTTTAGAGGGAACCATCAATTCGGAGATTGAAAAGAATCACGACTCAAAATCTTGGAGTTTTATTTGCACAATAGATTCCGCAAATTTGAAAAGTTCAAAAAAAACAATTCAAGAATGGATGATGAAGCTGAAATCCTCATTAAGCAAAGAGTACAAAATAAATCATATAAATGAAAAATATGCTAATGGAGGAGGTGCTAAGGGATACAATTTTATTAACGGAAATATTAAAATAATAATTTTCTATTCAATCTTAACGGAATCGAAAGCCTTTTCAAAATCATATTTAATTATATCTACGAAAGATGGCAATAATTAAACTTATTCCACTCTAAAAAAAACAAGTGTATAATAACAACTCAATAATTAATCTTCTAGCCCAAACCGACATCTATCTTCTTGATCAAATCATGAAAGGAAGATACAATGCAACTAATAAAATATTAGATGCAGGTTGCGGCGAAGGAAGAAATATGCACTGGTTCTTGCAAAATGATTTTGAAATTTATGGAACAGATATAAATGAAGCAGCTATCGCACAATTAAAATCAGCCAATCCCGATTTACCAGCAGAAAGACTACAAGTTGCTGCTGTAGAAAAATTACCTTTCACAGATAATTATTTTGATCACATTATCTGTAGTGCCGTTTTGCATTTTGCAAACAACACAAAACATTTCAAAGCCATGCTTACAGAAATGGTAAGAGTAGTAAGAACTAATGGCTCTCTATTCATCCGGATGACATCCGATATTGGAATAGAAAATAAAGTAAAGTCAATCAGCGACGGCGTTTATATAATTCCAGATGGTTCTAAAAGGTTTCTCTTAACCAAAACTTTATTGACCGAATGTATGCAGGAAAATAATCTTTCTTTCTTAGAACCTTTTAAAACAGTAAATGTAGACGACCTGCGTTGCATGAGTACACTGGTTTTACAAAAGAATTAAAATCTAGGGTTTCTAGTCCTTTTACACAATTATACCCTCCAAAAATCTATGTTGTATGTGTTACAAATTTTTGTAATTTCACAATGCAAAAATTATAAAAATGGCACAAACAGTACCTAATGACAAAAATTTAAATAATCTTCAATTGGAGTTTCTAAAAAGCCTGAAATATATGGCTACCGAAGAACAATTAGCAGATATTAAATCCCTACTGCGTCATTATTTTGCCAGACAATTAGACGATGCAATAGATAAAGCTGAAAATGAAAAAAGTTATACTGCTACAATATATGATAGCTGGTTAAAAACCGATACCAGTATTATCAAATCACAAAGTGGTAAATGAAAATTGTTATTGATACCAACTGCCTGATAAGCTGTATTGGGAAAAAATCTCCTTATAGAAATGTGTTCGATGCTTTTCTTGAAAATAAGTTCAGTAATTGTGCAAGTAGTGAAATCCTACTTGAATATGAAGAACTTTTTAATCGTTTCTGGGGAAATAATGTAGCCAATAATTTATAAGGGCTATTTGAAACCAGTGACAACTTTGAACAGGTACTTGTACATTTCAACTGGCAACTAATCAGTAAAGACGATGATGATAACAAATTCATTGATACGTATATCGCTGTGGGTGCAGACTTGCTGATTTCTAACGACTCTTCTATTACATCCCTTAAAGCAAACGTCTTCCCCCCTTTTAATATTCTCACACTTCAGGAATTTAGCAATTTTCTAAATCCACAATAGTCGTCAAAAATTAAAGTGATATTTTTTCTAACTCCACCCCTCTCAAATCATTCAGTTTATTCTCTACTTCCGCCAACCAGTTTTGTGGCACACCAATATTCATAGAACAAAATAATTGCATCTCCTGTTTCTCCACAACACAATCAAATTGCTTCACCACCATCATCACTTCATTCATTTGTGTATAATCAAACTGTAAATGAAAATGATGCAGCACTGGTTTTTGCACAATGGCCGTTGTTTGCAAAGCAAAAGCTGCTGTTGTTTTATAAGCGGTTATCAATCCGGGAATACCTAATTGTGTTCCTCCAAAATAACGAACAACAATTACCAGTACATTCGTTACCTGTTTGCTGTCTATCTGTCCCAAAATTGGTTTTCCTGCCGAGCCAGAAGGTTCTCCATCATCACTTACTCTGTATGTATTGCCATCCAACCCCAAACGATAAGCAAAACAATGATGCGTAGCTTTTGGATGTTCTTTTTTAATTTCTGCAAGCCGTAATTTAAATTCACTTAAATCAGCAATAGGAAAAGCGTATGCAATAAACTTGCTGCCTCTTTCCTTGAATTCGGCAACAGATGGTTTTTCAATAGTATAGTAATGTGAGTCGGTAGTCATTATTCTGTGTTCGTTCTTGTATAAAATTCTATTCTGTCAGAAAGTATCTTCTCTTCCTTGGTTTTTATAGCAACAGTTAGATTCGGAGCTACCAATCCATTATTAATTACTAATTCTTCATTATTAATTATCCTCGCTTCATCCCATAATCCGCCATCAATAATGCTTTGTAATAGTTTATTGCCGCCTTCAACAATGAGTGACTGAATATTTAATTGATACAAAGTATTCAATATCTCTGAAACGATACTTTTCTCTTTATCAATCTTATGATAGATAAGATTCTCATTTTCTTCCTGTTTAATAGCATTAAAAACAATTGTCTTTACTTTTTTATCAAATAGTTTCAAATGTAAAGGCAGTCGTAAGTTCATGTCAAGCACTAATCGTATTGGTGAATTCCCTTCCCAAAGTCTGGTGGTTAATTCCGGATCATCCAGCAAAGCAGTATTTGTTCCAATTAAAATAGATGCTTCTTCACTTCTCCATTGATGAACAAGACGATTCGAGTATTCGTTGCTAATTAGGAGCCTTTCGACCTCCCCAAACCCCTCCGAAGGAGGGGCTTTAATACCCGACAGTGCAGAAGTCCCTTTAACATTCTTGTCCTTTAATCTTACAGACTCTAAAGTCCCTCCTGCGGAGGGATTTAGGGAGGCCATTTTCCCATCAGCCGTCTGTGCCCATTTCAAAATCACATAAGGTCTTTTCTTTTCATGAAAAGTAAAGAATCGTTTGTTCAATGCTTTGCATTCATTTTCCAATATTCCTGAAATCACTTCTACACCGGCTGCTTTCAGTTTCTCAATTCCCTTCCCGTTTACTTCTTGAAAAGGGTCTTTGCTACCAATTACAACTTTAGAAATTTTATGCTTAATGATTAGCTCGGCGCAAGGTGGTGTTTTTCCAAAATGTGCACAGGGTTCTAAAGAAACATATAATGTAGATTTTTTTATTATATCATTCTTCCGACCGCTTTCAGCGTTCAGGCGCATCATAGCATCATTAATACAATTTACTTCAGCATGTGCTTCGCTATATTTTTGATGCCACCCCTCACCTATGATTTTATTTTCAAAAACGAGGACAGCGCCTACCATTGGATTTGGTGCCACAAATCCGGCTCCCTTAATTGCCAGTTCAAGGCAACGCTGCATATATTTTTGATGGATTGTCAAGATGTATTGCTGATTGCTGCAAATATAACCGATTCCCTATGGTTGCATTCGTAATCCACTCCGTATGTTTGCCAATATGACCATGCAGGAAGCAACATATTATTTACTAAATAAGCTTACCACTATTTATGATAAAAGTGAAGCCAGCCAGATAACAGATTGGGTAATGGAAAAACTGACCGGATCGAAAAAGGCAGAGCGGATGGTATATAAAAATGAAACCATTACTTCCGAAGAAGAATTGTTGCTGCATCAATATTCAGAACGATTATTACAACATGAGCCTGTTCAATATGTTTTGAATGAATCCTGGTTTGGTAATATGAAATTTTATGTAGATAAAAATGTATTGATTCCCCGACCTGAAACTGAAGAACTGGTTGAATGGATTATCAATCATTATAATTCTCCAGTAGATGAATTAAAAATATTAGACATCGGCAGTGGTAGCGGCTGCATTCCCATTTCGTTGAAAAAAAGATTACCAAAAGCCGAAGTATGGAGTTGTGATGTTAGTAATGAAGCATTAACTGTTGCAAAAAAAAATGCTGAAGATTTAGAACAAGAAGTGAATTTATTTGAGCTTGATTATTTAGATCAGCATTCATGGAAGCAATTACCAAAGTTTGATATTATAGTAAGTAACCCACCTTATATACCTGAAAAAGATAAAGAAACAATGCACCCGAATGTGCTGCAATATGAACCGGCAACTGCACTTTTTGTTCCGGATAACGATGCTTTAGTTTTTTATAAAGCCATAGCCGAGTTCGGAAAGACACATCTTCAAAAAGATGGAAGTATTTTTATGGAAATTCATGAAAATCTCGGAAAAGAAGTAACTCAGCTTTTTCAAGAAGCTGGTTATTCAACAGAACTAAAAAAAGATATGCAAGAAAAAGACCGGATGATACTCCTACGCTTTTAGCTACGTAGTACTAGTAAAATCCGGTCTTGTATAATTATTTGTCACCCTCAGCTTTTGGAAGGGTTAATCTATTCTCGCTACAACTTTTGCCGTATCTTTTTTAGCAATCCGCATAATACGGAACACTTCTCCATAATAAGCGGTAGTATCTGCATTGATTACCACAGTAGGTGTATCTACAAATGCTTTATACTTTTTTATCTCCATCCTGAGTAAAGAATCAAACATTACTGATTCAATTTTTGTAGTGCCAATATAGTATTGTTGGTCTTTATCTATAGAAACCATGATATTCTGTTTTGCCTTCACATCTTTTGTTCCCTTGGGCAATCCCACTTTCACCACATTCGGATTAGCAAGTGTTGCAACGATAAGGAAGAACATCAATAGGATAAAAAGAATATCATTCAGTGAGTCTGTAAATACTTCCGCAGATTCTTCTCTATGTTTTTTTCTAAAGTTCATCAGTAATTTTTAATGATTAAAGTATCTGATGTTTCTTATCGTGTTGGCTCTTGCAAAATATCAATGAAATCAGATGAAGCTGCTTCCATTTTATTTGCCGTTTTATCAATCTGCGTATTCAGATAACTATAACCAAGATAAGCTAGTAAACCAATTACAAGACCAGTAATAGATGTAATCAACTTTGTATAGATACCACCAGCAATCGTTCCTACTTCAAATTCATTGGAGGTAGTTATATTAGAAAACATCTGCATCAAACCCATCAGTGTACCAACGAAACCAAAGATTGGTGCTGCTTTTGAAACTACAGAAAGCACACCCATGTTTTTTTCCATTTTATACATTTCCAGTGTGCCTACATTATCCATGCTTTTTTCAATGGCATCAATTGGCTTACCAATACGTTGAATCCCTTTGTCAATAATGCGGGCAACAGGATTGTTGGTATTCTTTGCAAAATTTCTTGCTGCGGTCACATTCCCACTCATAATATTATCACGGATAATATTCATAAAGTTGGGATCAATCTTAGAAGCATTTTTAATACCAATACTTCTTTCTGCAAATACATATACAGCTGCCAGTAGCATTAGACCTAATGGAATCATAATCCATCCTCCAGTCATTAACAATTCACCAAAACTTAAATATCCATCGCCGTTTCCATCGCCGGCTACTTTCTTTGTTACTTGTGCTACTGTGTCAATAATCTGTAATAGATCAATCATAATTATGGTTCTTTAGGTGTAAATGTAGGGCTTGCCCTTTAATTATCTTTTTTGTGTTTTCAACAGTTCTTAATAACGTTTCTTTGAACGAGAAAAATAGTGCCACGTTGTATTGGTTTATCAAGTTTTAGAGGACTTTAACAAGTAGGAGCAATAAAAAAGTTCGGAAAATTTATTGAAGAATGACTTCATCAATAAATTGTCCGAACCTCTGAAATGCTTTATCAGCAAGAGTTCTGTTACCCTTTTGTGCCTGCTTGTTTCACCATCAATGCCTGAATCTGCCGCATTGTTCCTTCCATACCATCAGGACTTCCATCAAGGAATATTACGTTGCCTTTACCATATTCTGCAAAATTCTTTATC
The DNA here is from genome assembly GCA_016708765.1 of Chitinophagaceae bacterium. Taxonomy (GTDB): domain Bacteria; phylum Bacteroidota; class Bacteroidia; order Chitinophagales; family Chitinophagaceae; genus JJ008. Next base: position 126,531 of record JADJFD010000006.1, on the reverse strand, counting down.
GCCTCTGTCCACATGCTGAATAAAATTACATTGGTATCCAGATTGGCTTGCTTCATTTGTTCAGCAGCTTCCGACATACCGGCTGCAACTTCTTTGCGGAACAAAGCAACGCCTTGTCCACGAAGACGGGCTGCTTCTTTTTCTGCTTCTGCAGCAATCTTTGTTGCATTACCATCTGCTTCTGCAGATTTTGTTTTAGTAATTAACAATGCCTGTCCTTCATTTTCAGCAGCAGCTTTCAGATTGTTCGATGCTACCACTTTACTCATAGAATCAAGAATTACTTTATCAAAAGTGATATCATTGATTTGCAAATCTTGTAAGTGATAACCCCACTCTTCTAACGAAATGTCAACTTCTACTTTTACGTATTGAACAATTTCACGACGAAGGCCCAACACTTCTGCCTGTCTTTTGGTTGCTACAAAAGATCTGATATTACCCTCAATGGTTTTTATCAACGCCTGCATCAAATCTCTGTCTGCTATAAATTTAAATGCTACTTTTTTTATTGTTTCTTCATCGGCATTCTGAACAGAATATAGCAACATACTTTTAAAATATACATTCGCCTGGTCCAATGTTACTGCCTGAAATTCCAGTTCTACCGACCGGTTTTGTATAGAAACTCTTTTTGCAACAGTTTCTAGAATTGGGATCTTCATATTCAATACGGGACGAACGATACGGCGGTATTTACCAAACATGGTAATAACACCGATATAACCCTGATTAATAGTGAAAAAAGATCCAAAGAAAATAATTAGTAAGACGAGTACCCACCAGTAGTCGGCAAACATTTGTGCATAATCCATAGTTTAAAATTTAAAATGCAATGTACGATTTAAACTGATTGCTTATTATAAACTATGCTTGGTAGATCAGTTTTTTTCTTCGCAAACCATCGCCAGATGCACCATCGTTTCCACTGCTTTGTTCATGTCCTGAACACTAATAAATTCCAGTTTGGAATGAATGGCTTGCTCGCCAGCAAATAAATTAGGGCAAGGCAATCCCATAAAAGATAAACGGCTGCCATCGGTTCCGCCACGAATGCTTTCCATTTTTAAAGTAAGTCCTGCCCTTTTGATTGCTTCTTTGGCATAATCAACCACATGAGGGTTTTTGTCCAAGACTTCCTTCATATTTCTATACTGCTCCGTTACTTTAAATTCGTATGTAGCTTTTGGGTGAGTACGAAGCCGCTCTTCTATTTGTGTTTGTAAATAATCTTCTTTCTTCTTTAAACCCGGTGTATCAAAATCACGGATGATAAATTCAATGGTACATTTTTCAGCAATACCTTCAATACGTACCGGATGTATAAAACCTCTTTTACCATCGGTGGTTTCTGGAGACAACCTGTCCTTTGGTAAGGCTTGTAAAATCTCTCCAGCAATCTTCATCGCATTTACCAATTTATCTTTTGCATAGCCAGGATGTGCAATCACACCATGAATGGTTACGACAACTCCATCAGCACTAAAAGTTTCATCTTCCAAAGATCCAGCCTCGCCGCCATCTAATGTATAACCGAAATCGGCACCCAACTTTTTCATATCAACATGGTTCACTCCTCTGCCCACTTCTTCATCTGGTGTGAACAATAATTTTATTTCGCCATGTTTTATATTTTTATTCTTCATTAAAAAATTCGCTAGGTCCATTATTTCTGCTACTCCTGCTTTATCATCTGAGCCTAACAAAGTTTTTCCAGACGCTGTAATAATATCATTACCAATCTGTGTAGCTAAATATGGATATTCAGACTTTCTCAAAACTTGTGTTGTGTCATCAGGTAATACAATATCATCTCCTTGATAATTTGTATGCACAATTGGCTTTACATCAGTGCCACTGCAATCTGGTGCCGTATCTACATGAGCACAAAAACAAACTACAGGAACTTTCTTTTCTGTTGTTGAAGGTATCGTAGCATATACATAACCCCACTCATCCAGATGAGCATCACTAACACCTATTTCTAATAACTCTTCTACCAAGACTTTGCTCAGGTCTTTTTGTTTTTCCGTGGAGGGAAACGTAGTTGATTGAGGATTACTTTGCGTATCAATCCGCACATATTTCAAAAACTGCTCTGCTGCTGTAAACTTATAATTTGAAAACATATTTCTGTTTTAGGGAACGTAATATACTTTAAAAGTTAGAATAGACAATGAAGAATTAGCAATTAGCAATGGACAATAGGCAAAAAAAATCAGCTTACACTATTAATTGCAAGCTGAACTTTTATATAAATATGCAATATGCGATATCTAACTTTTGCATCTTGCTTATTGCCGATTGAATTACGGCATAATAATTCTTGATACCGGAGCAACAATTTCAACCAGCTCAAGATCAAAAGTTAAATCTTTCCCGGCAAGATGATGATTAGCATCCAACATAACCGCTTCTTCCTTTATTTCAACAATTTTTACCTGAAACTGTTGCCCTTGTTGGTAACTCATCATTAATGGCATACCAATACCAAGTTCCAAATCTTCTGGAAATCTGTCCTTAGGCATTTCGATAATCATTTCAGGATTTATCGGTCCGTAAGCTTCTGCAAAAGGAATATTGATAGTTTTTTTCTCCCCAACACTCATTCCGGTTACTCCATCATCAAATCCTTTTATCACCATACCACTTCCCACTTCAAACTCCAACGGGTCTCTTCCTTCTGATGAATCAAAAGTTTCTCCATCATTTAATTTTCCATGATAATGTACTTTAATTTTATCACCACTCTTTACCTGCGCCATGTTATTATTTATATTAATTAGAAAATAAATTTAGGCTTGCAAGGTAACCAAATTCAGCTATGTAACCGTTTAAAAAGGTAACTTTATCTACGGAAATTTTTATTGCTTTACCTCCCGATAATGACCACTTCTTCCTACTTCCCAACAAATAAAACTAAATTGTAGTATTAAAATTCCTTATTTGAAAAAGAAACTACTTTTTCTAATTATTAATCTTCTTTCTTTAACTGTTTGCAGCCAGCAACGGATTGGTAAGTTTATTGCCTATAGTAGAGAAAACGGGTTAGGGCAGAATACTTTTTCTAAAGTATTTGAAAGCAGCGATGGTTATTTATGGGTAGGTAGTAACTCAGGACTTTTTCGTTTTGATGGAAAAAGATTTAAGCAAATCAGTTCACTTTATTACAACAGCAATTCTCCCAGCGATAATAGCATTGTTGATTTTGAGGAAGACAATTTGGGTAATTTATGGATAGCCGGTTTCCGATATGGAATTACAAAATATAATTTAAAGACAGGTCAATTTCGCCAATACAAACGCCTGTCGTCAGATAGTACAGAAACTTACGGAACACCTTGTATTTACAAAGATAACCAGGGAACGTTATGGATTGGCACTGCAGGCCGTGGCCTGGCAAAATACCTACCTCAAAAAGATACTTTTCAACTTTTTTATCCTGATCCACTAAAAGCTACCGACGGATCTAAACGGGCCGAGAATAATGTTACCGGAATTACAGAAGATAAAAATGATAAAAACATACTATGGCTTTCCTGTTTGGATGGCTTGTATAGTTTTAATAAAACCACTAACGTCTTTATATATCATCCTTTTATTTATCCCGGCGATAAAATAAAAAATGTAAACTATTTTTTGTGTATTGAACAATTGGGAAATTATCTGTATTTGGGCACTTGGTACGAAGGGCTGGTTATATTTGATAAAACAACTAAACAGTTCAAACGTATACCCTATACCAATCCGGGCAGAGATGATTATCATTATCCCATACTGGATCTACAATTGCTGGGAGATTCTATTATATATATGGCTTGCATAAACGATGGCTTACTGAGTTATCATATTAAAACGCAAACTATATCTGCCACATTAACACAGCCTGATGTAAAACAATTAAATACTGAAATAAGTATTCAAAAGTTATCACTAACACAGCATGCAGGTTTTTTTGCAGGTGGCAATGCTGGTATTTATCAATTACATCCCAACTATAATCGTTTTGTCAATCAAATAAATTACCCGGCAGACAAAATATTTGCTGCTGAAGACACTTACTTAACCGCCACCGTTTATGATGCAAACAGAAAAGGATACTGGGCAACTTTTTTTAACTACAATGGTTTAGTTTTTTATGATGCTGAATTTTCAAACCTACAATTATTTCCTGCGGCAAAAAATAAAGATTGCTGGTTTAAGGATGTAGCAATTGATGCCAATAATGCTGTATGGGCAATAGATAATAATGGCCAATTGTGTTCTATTGATATAAATAAAAAAAATACAGTACTTATAAACGGATTTTCTGGTGAAGCAGCACCGACTGCTGATAATAAATTATTTGAAATAGAAAGCGACAGCAAGGGCAATATATGGCTTGCTGGTAAAAAAGAAGTATATCATTATAATGTAGCCGATAGAAAATTATCAACCTATATTATTCCCATTCAACAATTTTTAAAATATTCAAAAAGCGGAATCAAATCTCTTGTATTAGTAACTGATAGTAAAAATAATGCCTGGGCTGCCACCAATGCCGGCTTGTTTAAATTTGATGTAACAACAAAAAAGGTAAATTATTTTTACGATTCAATAAATACCAAACAGCCCCTTGCATCTAACAATATAAAAAGTATTGCCATAGACAAACAAGATAATTTATGGCTAGGCTATTACAGTGAAGGCATACAGGTATTAAACACTAATAATCTTACCATAGCGAAAAGATTTACTACAGAAAATGGTTTACCTGCAATGGAAATAAACTACTTAGCCTGCGACCCTAAAAACAATATACTAGCATGCCTTAATAATGGGCTGGCTATTTATACTCCTTCCATAAACAACTGGCAAATAATTAACGGACGGGATGGATTAAAAAAAGATTATTTGGATGTACCTGTTTTTGCCAGCAGCAACGGGCAAATAATAATAGAACAGTTAAATAAAGGTTTGGTTTTTAATTTAGACTCCTTGTGGGGTAATAAAGACAGCACATTTACACATATTATCTCTTTAAAAATAAATGGTTCTGAGTACAAGGCTGCCACTTTACCTGATTACATTTCTACAATAGAATTAGCATCCAATACAAAAGATATTCATATTGAATTTGCAGCAACCAATTGGCAATTACCTTTTAGTACAAAATATTTTTATCGGGTAGATGGCATTCATAGAGCCGGCGATTGGATTGCTGCTCCTGAAGCTATCATAAATCTTACTGGATTATCTTCAGGCAATTATACCTTTCGCTTTTATGCCGTTACCGCTGATGGTGCAAAAACCAATGAAAGAACTTTGCAAATAGAAATTAAACCTCCTTATTATAAAACCTGGTGGTTTATCTTATTGTGCCTCCTAGTACTTAGCGGCATTCTTTACAGCATTTATAAATACCGTATTAACCAGTTAAAAAAAGTACAGTATATGCGTAACAGCATTAGCAGAGATTTACATGATGATGTTGGTGCCACGATGACAAGTATTTCTATATTAAGCGAAGTAGCATCTCAAAAAGTTCAACAAAAACAAACTGCAGCTGCAAATGAAATGATGAATCAGATTGGTGTTAGTTCCCGTTTATTACTCCAAAATCTGGATGACATAATCTGGAGCATTAATCCGAAAAACGATTCTGTTGAACGAATTGTATTACGTATGAAAGAATTGGCTGCAGAAACGATGGAGCTTAATAAAATTAATTATCAGCTCAATTTTGATCAGCAGTTTAACAACATCAGCATAACTATGCAAAATAGACGGCATTTATTCCTCATTTTTAAAGAGGCTTTAAATAATATGGTAAAATATGCCAGTTGTAAAAATGCTGTTTTATCAATGCAAATAAAAGGACATAACCTTATATTAGAAATAAAAGATGATGGGGTTGGTTTTGATACAAAAAATTTTATTGCCGGTAATGGATTGGCCAATATGCAGCAGCGAGCAACCGAAATGAAAGCAACGTTATTAGTACATTCAACCCCGGGAAAAGGAACTACCATTACTTTACACTGCCCGTTAAAATAATTAAGTCTGTATTGTTATAATAAAATAGTGCATTTTTTAATAAAAATTAAACCCCCCGAACAGGGGATTATCCTCAATAACTGTAAACCGAACTTTACACAATGATAACAATTGGTATTGTAGAAGACAATGATGTGTTACGCAGCAGTATGGAAATGCTGTTACAAAATAATGGCAACTACCAGGTTGTTTTTTCGCTGCATGATGCCCGTACAATACTGGAGCAAACAGAAATACATATGCCCCGCCTTATTTTAATGGATATAGATATGCCCGGTATTAATGGCATTGAAGCGGTGAAGATGGTAAAAAAAGATTTCCCTGCGGTTGACATAATTATGTTTACTGTTTTTGAGGATGATGAAAAAATATTCAGGAGTGTAATGGCTGGTGCAAGTGGGTACCTGCTTAAAAAAATAGCTCCCTCCCGTTTGCTGGAAGCCCTAAATGATTTTGTGCAGGGCGGAGCACCCATGACGGGAAGTATTGCCACAAGAGTTTTAGAGATGTTTCGCAAGCAAACTAAACAAACCAGTGCTGAATTCAATCTTTCTGTAAAGGAATTGGAAATATTAACCGCCCTAACCGAGGGTAAAAGTTATAAAACCATTGCGGCTGAACGTTTTTTAAGTACCGAAACAATAAAAAGCCATGTAAAAAACATCTACGTAAAATTACATGTACATTCCAAGTCTGAAGCGGTGGCTAAAGCCTTTAGAGAAAAAATAATTTAGTCCCTTCTTTACATTTTTATCTTCACATGCTTCTTCCTATTCTGACCAGTTAAAACATCTCCTATTCTTTTAAAAACCCCTAAACGGGGGGTTTTTAAAGTTAGCCTTAATTTTATTTTTGCCAGGTAAAATAATAATATGAAAAAGATATTCTTTTTAGCAGCAGTATTTACTGGTCATTCAATTGTAGCTCAGAACGTAGGAATAGGCACTACAACTCCAGAACAAAAGCTAGATGTAAACGGTGCTATTAAAATTGGAACTACTGCTACTAACCAACCTGGAACGATACGGTACAATGGAGGGAATTTTGAAGGAGGTACTGGCAGTAGCTGGAAAAGTTTTGAAGCCTTGCCATCGAAAGCAATTATTCTTGCACGCAGTTTAGATACTGCAGCTTTGCGGTTGGTTGGTTTTAATGTTTTTAAAGCATCTGATGTGCAAGATGTAACTGACGTAACAATACCCACGAATCTTCCCGGGCAATGGGTACAACAGAACAATACATTTACCGAGCCAAATGGAATTTATAATTTAGAAAATGTAGAGTATAACAATAAACTTATTTTTTATAATGTAGGTGATGGAATACTTTATCAATATGAAATCACAACAGAGTTGTGGAGTCAATTACCCGGCATTAGCCCTTTATCGCCTCGTGTACATTCTTCAATGACCTTAGTGGGAAATGAAATTTATATATTCGGAGGCTACATAGGCAATCCATTTACAGTTTATAGCGACGGGGCAAAATACAATCTGTTAACCAATACTTGGACTGCTGTTGCTAGTATGCCTGTTGGTTCATTTATACATGCATCTTGTGCTATTGGCAGCGACCTTTTCATTGTTGGAGGCGCAAGCAGCATTAGTAGTGGGATACAATTAGAAAAGAAACTCTATAAATATAACACCATTGCTAATACATGGTCGGCTGATTTAGTAAACAGTAACACACCTTTTGCAATTCAGGGTAATGCACTTGTTAAGAATAATAAAATTCTTTTAGTTGGAGCGGCAGTTATAGAATACGATCCTGCTTTAAATTCATATACCAACAAAGCTGAGGTTATTAATACCACTTTCTTTACAAATTCAACTCTAGTGGGCGATGATATATATGTTTATGGTGGTATACGAGATACACTTTTTAGCCCTCCTCCTCCACTACCGGCAGCTAATATTAGGCTACATTATAAAGTGAACCTGGTAAATGGACAATCGACTAGTTTGAATAACATTTGTAATGAAGAAATTAGCTCTGGTTATTTCACTTACCGATATGTAAGTAGTGTAAATAAATTTTATTTGAAAGAGGGATTAGGATATGCGTTTACTATATTTAATCCAACTGGTTCTTTTCCGTGTAACATCGTTGGTTCGTATAATTCTCTTTTATATTACTTGCAGAAACAATAATCGTAGTGTTGAATGCATACAAAATCTACTAAAACAAAACATTTATGAAAAATTTGAAAAGGCCTACGACAAAGACTCATATAAAAAAAGCAGAATTTATATATTTTGAAATGATGAAAGAAAAATAAAAAGAACTGATTAAAGTAATCCTAATTACAAAAAAAAAATTAACCATGTTACGTTACTTAATAACACTAGTGTTGGCAATAGCCGGTTTTATTGCACAAACACAAGAAGTGCTTTATTTAAGTAATGGTTCAAATATAACCATCACTCCTGGGGCCATACTTACAGTTCAAGGCGGCTTACAGATGGCTAATGGAAGTTCTATTTCAAATGATGGCAATCTGTATATAAATAATAACAGTATATCAAACCAAAGTAACTGGACAGATAATAACGTTACCGGAGTTTTTTCAGCCCTGAGTACTGGGATGGTATACTTTCAAAGTGCCAACGGACATACTATTACGGGTAATACTATTTTCCCTTCCTTAACCTTAGATGCAGTTAACGGAGGAGCTACTATCAACAATAGTATTTCAATTGCAAATAATCTTATACTTAAAAATGGCAAATTCAATACGGGTAGTTTTCAGTTGATTGCACTAAATAATGCTGCCAACGCAGTACAAGCAGATGTTGCCAATACCAATTATGCCATAAGTTGGGTAAATGGAAATTTGCGTCGTAGCATAACATCCAATACTGGCACATATGATTTTCCGGTGGGCAATGCAACACAGTCCAATTTATTGCAGTTTGTTAATGCAAACATTACTGGTTCTTCATTTCTTACTGCATCTTTTGGCACTAAGCCAGGTAATGATGTAGGTCTGCTTGTAAGTGAAATGGGGACTTCATATACTTCTGTTAATACAGGTGGGGTATGGTATTTAACGCCTGATATGCAGCCAGCAAGTGGCACATATGCTGTTAAGCTATATTTTAACAACTTTATCGGTCTTACTGATAATGCTTTTGGCATTCTAAAAAGATCTGATGCTAGCAGTAATGCCGCAGATTGGCAGGTACCAGTTATGAGTGTATTACCTGCTGCCGGTACAGCCGGTCGTATTGTAAGTGCAGGTTATACCAGACGAAATAATATTGGTTCGTTTAGCCAGTTTGGTATCGGAATGACATCATTCCCATTGCCCGTTAAATTGGTTGAATTTAATGCAAGAAGAATAGACGAGAAAACTGTATTGTTGAACTGGGAAACCGCTCAAGAATATAATAATAAAGGCTTTGAGATTGAACGAAGATTGAGTAATGAAAGTTTATTTTCACAAATAGGTTTTGTTCCCAGCAGGGCTTTTGGTGGCAACAGTACAACAACGTTAGATTACAGTTACAATGATTTTAATAATTTTGTAGGTGACAGTTATTATCGGCTTAAACAGGTTGATCTGGATAACAGGTTTGAGTATAGTAAAATAGTAAAAGTGAATTTGGCTAAGAGTAACCAACTGCAACTATATCCAAACCCTGCTGCTACTTATACATTGTTAGTGTTTACCAAGCCCTCTAAAAAAGTGATAGCAACTATTTTATCTTCAACGGGGCAATTAATAAAAACGATTGTAATAGCCGATGGTCAAAATCAGCAAAACATCAATGTAGAATTTTTACCAAGAGGTGAATACACAATTAGAGTTACAAGTAATGAAATAAATGAAACACTTAAATTTTTAAAGCAATAGTAAAAGAAGAGTTACCAGTCTTTTGAAAATTAGCAGCCCTTACTTATAACAACATTCTTCATTACAATATAAAAAAAGCTAATTAGCTTACTGCTATTTTTAATATACTGCAGACCGATTTTGAAGTCTAAGCCTCTTAGATTGAGAATAATATCACAGTAACTTGGTAAACATTGCCCTTTTATCAACAGAGCAAAACTGTATAATCAAATTTTACTAATAAATCTTAACAGTCTGAATACGCTATTGTAAATCTACTATTGACTCATCATTAATGGCATGGTATTTTCCATATCTCTTTAAAGTCTGTCTTTTGGCATTTTACATATCATTTTAGTGTTTATTTGCCTATAAGTTTAGGTAAATCAATATGATGGTAACTTTCACAATACACCATCCCGCAAAGTCCATCCTCAAATAATTTCATCATCTCGCCTCAAACACTAAAGGATTATTAATTAACAAATATGCTTGCAAGGCAACAAAATTCAGCCATGCAACCGTTTAAACATCTAATTTTATCTACTGTTAGAATTTCATTAATTTACTTCCTGATAAATCACTCAAATGAAACTATTTACATTAATAATCCCATTTTTTCTGATTGCACAAAGTTGCACATCGCAAAATTCCACAATCAAAATTCATCAAAAAGGAATTACTAAAATTCTTGCAGGTGCTGACAGAACTCATATATATCTGCCATTATTAAAAGGAAAGTCAGTTGGAATATTTGCAAACCAGACATCAATGGTTGGTAATACGCATCTTGTAGACACATTGATGAAACTGGGTGTTGATATTAAAGTAATCTTTGGGCCAGAACATGGTTTTAGAGGAACGGCTGATGCTGGCGAAAAAGTGGGTAATTATAAAGATGAAAAAACAGGAATCCCTGTGGTATCATTATATGGAAGCAAAAAAGCACCTTCGGCTGAAAATCTTAAAAATGTTGATATTTTGATTTTTGACTTACAGGATGTAGGTGTAAGATTTTATACTTACATAGTATCATTACAACATTTTATGGAAGCAGCTTTCGAAATGAAAATACCATTGCTATTACTTGACCGCCCAAACCCAAATGGTTTTTATGTGGATGGCCCTGTACTTGACATGAAATATAAATCCGGTGTAGGTGCACAACCTATTCCCATTGTTTATGGAATGACAATCGGCGAGTATGCACAAATGCTGACTGGAGAAGAATGGTTATCAGACAATGCCAATGCATATGCCAGGTATTTCAAACAAGTAACACAACATCATGTTGATACACCTTTTCATTTTTTAATAATTAAAAATGGTAATTATGATCATAAAAGTAAATATGTGTTGCCTGTAAAACCATCTCCCAATCTTCCTAATATTCAATCGATTTATCTATACCCCTCCACCTGTTTTTTTGAAGGAACTGTTTTGAGTGAAGGCAGGGGAACTAACAAACAGTTTCAGGTATTTGGCCATCCATCATATCCAAAGAGTATGTATTCATTTACTCCTAACCCGAATGAAGGTGCAAAAAGCTCAAAACTATTCGGACAGGTTTGTTATGGATGGGATCTTAGTGGAACTACGGAAGAAGTGTTAGCGAAGGTTGATAATAAAGTACAATTAAAATGGCTGATAGAAGCTTATAAATTATTTCCAGATAAAGAGAATTTCTTTCTACTTCCTAAATCAGGGAAAATGGATCAATCCTTTTTTAATAAACTGGCAGGCAATAACGATTTATGGCAACAAGTAAAAGCCGGAAAATCGGAAAAAGAAATTCGGGCAAGTTGGGAGCCTAAACTGAGTGAGTTTAAAAAAATTAGGAAGAAGTACCTACTTTATCAAGATTTTGAATAATCAGATAAGTTGATGTTGGGCCGCTAATCTTATAAGGGAAGCTGTGTTTTTTGCATCAAATTTTACTAGTAGATTTTTTCTATGTGTATCAACTGTAGATGGGCTGATAAATAACTTCTGTGCGACTTCATTGTTTGTCATTCCTTCTGCAATGAGTTCCAGTACTTCTTTTTCCCGCCGTGTAATAACGGGAGCATCATTATTATCTTTACTTCGAAGTGATAAAGCAGCCTCGTTACTTAAAAAGGTTTTTCCGCTTGCCACAATTTCTATCGCTTCCATTAATTCTGCCTGAGTGGCATTCTTCAGTACATAACCAGATGCTCCATTATCGATCATCTTCTGTATAAAACTTTGCTGATTAAATGTACTGAGTCCGATTATGAAAACAGAAGGATATCTTTCTTTCACTTCTTTACAAAGATCAATTCCGCTTTTATCCGGTAAATTAATATCCATCAAAATTACATCAGGCTGTTGTTGCTGTAAAAAAGCAAGACAAGAACTGGCATTGGTAGCATGACCAGCCCAATCAATCCCTTTCTCATTTTGAAGTAATGAACGAATACCCTCAATTACCATATAGTGGTCATCAACAATAAATACTTTTATACCCATTATACATTTAATTCAATATGAACAGATGTTCCTTTGCCCGGTGCTGATTGCACATCCAATTTACCTTTTAAATATTCAACTCTGCTCTGAATATTACTCCAACCTATACCTTTTGTTCCTTCTAAAACTAACGTATTAAAACCTTTCCCATCATCTTCTACAGTGATACTAATTGCATTGTCTGTCTTGCTTACTTGCACTATGGCTGATTTCGCTGCTGCATGCTTCATCGTATTATTTACAAGCTCTTGTACAATTCTATAAATAGTTATAGATGTTGTTTGTTCAACCTCTATATTTTCTAAACCTATTGACTGATAATTTATGTGTAATGTTCCAGACTGATTAATATCATTACAAAAATCTTTCAACGCTGTATCTAATCCGAATTTAACCAGTGCTTCAGGCATCATATTATGTGCCACACGGCGCATTTCTCTAATAGAACTGTCCAGCATATCCATACTGCGTTCAAACGCCTGATGATTTTCAGGTGTCATTACTAAATTTCCTTTCATAGCATTTAATGAATATTTAATACCTGATAGCATTCCTCCTAAACCATCATGCAGATCTCTTGCTAGACGGGTTCGTTCTTTCTCCTCTCCTTTCAATACATCTTCGGTAGCTGTTAGTTGTTTCTCAGTTTCTAATTCTGCAATTCGTCGTTGCTGTAGTTCTTGCTTGTTTTTATAATTTCGAATAAGGAGTGAAGAAATAATCAGTAATGTGACTGCACCACCAATGAGAATATAATTAAGTATACTTTTTTGCCGGATGATTGTTTGCTGTAGTTTTAACTGTGTATCTTTCTTTTCGGTTTGATACCGAGCTTCTCGTTCAGAAAACTCTGTTGCTTTTTCACTAATTAAAAGACTGTCATTCAGTGCATGGAATTTTTCATAATATACATACGCTTCTTTGTATTTCCCTTCAGCAAATTTTAGCTCCCGCATTACATCAAAGTAACTACGCTGCTCTGTAGGGCCATCTGTATTGAGGTAGTAATCCTTTGCCGCTTCCATATACTTATCGGCAGCCGGATACTGATTCTCTGCTATTGCGATTCTGCCTAACTGCCAGTTTGCGTTGGCAATATCACTTGGCGATTTTATAGTACTGGCCACCTGCAGACTTTTCTGGGCAAATAGTTTAGATGAGTCTATTTTTTTTAAACTAAAATATTCCTGTGCTATACTCTGGTAGGCTCCTTGTAAAAAAGTTTTTAAATCAACTCCATTTTCCATTTGTGATAAAAACTGAAGTCGGATGCGAAGTGCCTTTTCCGTTTGCCCATTTTCGGAATAGTTGTCGGCTTTAATTTGCATGTAACGAGCCAGTGTACTTACCGCAGCAGCACTTGTATACTTTTTAGCAATAGCAATAGACTTATCTATGTATTCATCTGCCTTATTGAGATTTTTCAACGTATTAAATACAGTGCTTATGTTACTGTATAAATCAGATTTACGCAAATCCAATTGACGCTCCGTAATGGTTTTATCCTTTAAAGTTTTGGGGTTCTCAAAAATTTCTGCCGCCCTTATATAAAAATGTATGCAGCTATCATATTCCCCTTTCCAATATTTAATATTTCCAATATTCAAATTTGCACCAGCAATCAGGTATTGATTGTTATTGCTGTTGGCCGACTTAAGAGAAAGTCTATAATATTCCAGTGCTTTATCTGTATTATTAAAAAAGCTATACCAGATACCCATCATTCTGTAGGAACTTGTAATAGCATTTGTTTCTTTTATAGCAAGACTCTTGGTTAATGCTTCTTCCAACAATTGCTTCGACAATAAACTATCATGCTCCATTAAATCATGCCCCATATTTCTCAATTGGGACACTTGGGCAGTATCCAACGGCATTTTATGAATAATCTCCAGCTGACGATGTATGCTATCGCTGTCAAAAGATTGTGCTTGGGCAAAAAAGGTTATACAATATAAAAAGGAGCATATGACAACCTGCTTACTATTCATTATACAAACATATTAGTCGCTTTAATAATTCCTTATCCCCTTTTTCCATGATTTATTTAAAGCTACAAAATATCCTGTTTTAAAGGGATATAAAAAATTACAGATTGGCAATAGGTTTGTCTTCACAAAAACAAAATGTATGCGCACATTCTTTTTTATTCCCGCAGTATTATTCTTTTTAAATGCAGATGCACAATGGAACGCAAACCCGTCCATCAATAATGCAGTATGCAATTTTTCGGGTAACCAAATAAATGTACAACTGGTGGCCGACGGAACCGGTGGTACTATTGCTGTGTGGGAAGATAACAGGAATGGTTCTACCGATATTTATGCACAACGCCTAAGCGCAACAGGCAATTTGCTATGGGCTGTTGAGGGCATACCAATATGCACAGCTACTTTTAACCAACTCAATCCAAAAATTGTAACCGATGGAGCAAGCGGCGCAGTAATTTCGTGGATAGATGACCGGAACGGTGCCGGCGCAGGCAGCTATGACATTTATGCACAACGTATCAATGCCAGTGGAATAGTGCAATGGGTAACAGATGGCTTGCCTGTTTGTACTGCAACAGGTACTCAAAACAACCAGCAAATGCTGGCGGACAACTCTGGCGCAATGATTGTTTGGAGTGATGGAAGAGGAGGTAGTGCGAATGCTGACATCTACGCACAACGCCTTGATCAAGTAGGAACACCATTATGGACGATAGATGGTACAACGGTTTGTACTGCTTCTTCTTTACAAAATATGCCACAAATAATAAGTGATGGTGGGGCCGGCAGTGCAATTATAGCCTGGGAAGACTGGAGAAATTTTAGCCAGTCGGATATTTATGCACAGCGTATCTCCAATGGATTTACCGACTGGACATTTAATGGTGTGTTGATCTGTTCTGAGTCCAATTTAGCCCATCAGTATAATACAAGAATGGTTGCCGATGGCGCTGGTGGCGCAATTATGTGCTGGGAGGATAAAAGAAATTCCGGATCGAATACTGATTTATATGCACAGCGTATAAACAATTCCGGTACAACACAGTGGACAAGCAACGGCATCTCTATCTGCAATGTAAACGGTATACAATTTTCGCATCAGTTAATTGCTGATGCTTCCGGGGGTGCCATTATTGTATGGGAAGACAGAAGAACAAACAGGGATATTTATTCGCAAAAAATTAATGCAACTGGTGTTATACAATGGGCCCTCAACGGTATTCCGGTTTGTAACAACTTTGACACACAGGAAGATCCGCAACTTGTTGCCACGATATCCGGCGGAGCAATATTTATATGGACAGATTCGAGAAACAGTTTTCAGCAGGATATTTATGCACAAAGCTTTAATGCTGCGGGTGTTGTACAATGGCCAAATAACGGTGTGCCTATTGCCAATGAAGGGCATGCACAATTTTCAGCAAAATTAATTAGTTACGGTACAGATGAGGCCATCATAGCATGGACAGATTTAAGAACTACACTTGATTATGATATTTATTCATCGAGGTTATTTGCAAACGGAACATTACCACTTAGTTTACTGGCATTTGAAGCAACAGTAAATAACAATAACGTAACGCTTTTATGGAAAACGGAAAATGAAATTAATACCGATTATTTTGATGTAGAGTTTTCTTCTAATGGGGTAAGTTTTGAAAAACTGGGAACTGTAAAAACAAATAATTTGCCGGGCAAAAACCAGTACCATTTTTTACATCCCAATCCAACAGATAACATTTTATACTACCGTTTAAAACAAGTTGACCATGATGGGAAATATAAATATTCAAACATCATTACCCTGCATAACAGGCATAATCAGTTACAAACTATTATAGCCCCCAACCCTGTAAAAGACATACTACATATAACAGAACCAGCTGCAGTTTATGTTGGTAGTATTGAAATATTTAATTCTGCCGGTACATTGGTAATGCATAAAAATTTCAACATTAATCTTAAGGTATATAGTTTACCAGCAACTTTATTTTCAGCCGGCACTTATGTAATAAGAATAAATTATAAAGATAAAAGCAGATCTTTCAAATTTATAAAAGAATAAAGTGCCTGGCTCTAATCAAAATTAAAAAGCTGCATCAGTAATACGGAACAACATTTTTTATTAAAAATCCTGTTTTAAGGGATAACTCATATTACACTACACAGTTATTTTAAATACATAAAACAAAAAATATGAAAGTAATATTCTTTTTGCTTACCAGTCTTTCAGCAATACAATCACTATCCGCACAACCGCAACCACAACAACCACCGATACTCCCTAAGCATGAAATAGCCAAGCCAACAGCCCAGGTAAAAACATTTCCTCCTTTATCACAATACATATATACAGGAAACTGGAAAGGAGATATTAGCTGGGCCACTGCTGATGCAGGTTTTTCTATTGGAATAAAAGACATAACCTTTTCATTATTGGGGGAGGTAAACTGGCTGCTAGCGATACAGGAAATAGTAGTTCCTCAACCTGGAACCTTTAATGTAAACGCCAATGATATTAGTTTCTCATTTAAATACAGCCCTTATAAATATTCTTTTAAAGGAGTTTATAACAAGAACCTTGGAAAGATTAATGGCACTTTTACACAAACAAGAATGAAAATGTTGAATGCCCCGGCAGGCTATACTCCCGGAACAATTTCGGGAACATTTATATTGTCAAAAAAATAACAAGAAATTTATTTCTCCAATATACTTCCATATTACTTCATCTGCATTTGTTAAACGTACATATAGTCATTACACAAAATTGTAAATCTCTTACATTAAACAAATCCTTTACTTTGTTTAATGCTAGAGATGAGACAGATTCTCCAACTGGCAAAATGAATTCCATTTAAATGGGGAAAACGAAGTCTTATATTAATAAATCGAAAGAAAATATAAAAAAAGTACTTGCGAATTTTACAGGAGCCAAATTATTTTATTGCACCAATTTTTATTACCACAAGTAAAATATATTCCACTTTACTATATTGCCTGTATTGTAATAATTTACACTGTACACCAACTACTACACATATTTGTGAACAGATTTTCGACTAAAATCCTGTTTTTAGGGGATACTATTCATGAGAAAAAGATCTGATTTTTATAGGATTAAAATAAATGTATATGAGACAATATTTTCTCCTCACTATTATCCTTATTTCCTCAACAACTTCAATTGCACAGCCAACTAAAAAGCCTGCTCAGCAAAAACCAGCTGCTTCGCAACCAGACATGAATAAAATGCTGGAAGAAGCCATGAGAGCTGAAGGTATGAGTAAAGAAGAACAAGCAGAAATGAAGAAAATGATGGGTGATGTGATGCCTGACCTGATGCAAAAAAAATAGCACCATGGCTTACTATCCGGAATTTACGGACAACCACCAATTAGTACCAAAAAGAGAAATCGTAAAAATCAATAGCGTTCCGAAAAAAAAACTATCGCAAATTGATATTAGCGGTTATGCTACTAATCTATATAATAAACTGGTGACAAAGGGAAATGCTGCTGAAATGGCCATAGCAAAAAAAATTATAGCCCAGTCGCCAAAAGCAAATGAAATAAGTGGTGCAGCAATGCTTGCCATGCTGCAAGGTCATCCACAAGCTGCGATGGCACTAAGTATGAAAGCAGTTCAATTAGACCCTGCTAATCCTAACTATCAAAACAACATGGCATCATTACTAACTCAATACGGTTATCCGGAGCAAGCTGTACCTGTACTTCAAAAATTACGGAGCAATTTTCCTAATAACAGTACAGTCCTGAATAATCTTGCGCATGCATGGCTTGGACTTGGTGAAATTGACAGCGCAAAAGTAATTATAAAAAAAGCAGGGGGCCTTAATCCCAACCACCCAGAGTCAAAAGAAACAGAAGGAGTGATTGAAGAATCAACTGGTGACCCAAAAAAAGCTGCAGAAGACTACCAAGAATCAATGGAAAATGCGATCAATCCATTTACGGAACAATTGATAAAAAATAATAAAGGTCAAACAAGATCCCCAGAACTTGATTATGAAAAACTAAAAAAAAGTATCACCATCTATGAATATTTTCCAAAAGACTGGATAAAAATTCCAGTATTATCAGATAACGTCTCTGGATACGAAAGAGACATGCAAGTGAAAAATGGTTACTCAAAAATGATTGATGACTTAGAAGACAAATTAGACGCATTAAAAGAAGCAAGTGAAAATGAAGCAAATGTTTTGATGGATAAAGGTGAAGATGCATTTGTCAAAGAAATGATGAAAGAATCTATAAAGGTAATAAATGTACTGAGTAAGCCCGCCGTAGTAGTTCAGTTCGTTTTACAAAACTATCTGGCCGATTGGATGAAAAAAAACGTAGAAGAATACCAAGAACTGCTAAAGAGAGTAGATGCTAAAAAAGTAGAGATGTCAAAAACTGGTAAAAATGACAAATGCCCGGATTTTGACCGAAAAAATAATACGTTTCTACAATATGCAAATCCTATAATCAGGGAATTTCATGCAAGAAAAATTGAAGAATTCCGGATGTGGTTAAATACATTCTGCACATGGGTTTGGTATCTTACTGGGAACCCAAAAAACACCGTGATGACTCAATGTATAGCTTGGACAGCCGCAATATCAGAATTTTACAAGAATGCTATTGCAGATCAGAGAGCCATTGCAAAAAGTTGCGTAAACCAAAATGATAATGGTGCGGAACAGATACAGCCACCAATTATTCCAAATTTTAGTTGCCCTACAATAGTGAAAATGCCTATGGGTGTAGACTGGCAAGACTTGGGTAACGCAACAAATAATTTCGATAATAATAAGCATGGAATAAAAAAAACATCTATACCAGTTCCTAATCACACAATGGCTTACGGAGTAGGCCTTACTTCAATTGCAGAACCTGGACGAGATCCATTTGTAAAGTCAGCCAATGGAAGTATGACTCCCGGAATGATTAATGATGATGAACTGACACCGCTTTCAAAAATTGAAAAAGACTGGAGCCTTACTCCATTGCCAAACATCCCAAAAGATGAATTAACGCCGCTGCCCGATCTCCGAAAAAGTAAACTGGCAAAAGAACTATTACATAAAATGATGACAGCTGATTGTAATGATATTAAAACAACAAAACAAAATTTAAAAGATCAGCTTGACAGAATGATGAAAGGTGTAAAAGAACTGGAAGCATATGAACATGTGATTGAGGAAATAAAAAGACTGGAAAATGAAATTGCTCAAAAAGAAACCAACCAACAAAAACAGGAGCAATTTAAATCGCAAATGGAAAAGATGATGGAGGAAGTAAATAAGATGGATAAGTACGAGCAAATAAAAAATTCGCAAAAAAGAATTGAAGAGATCATTAAAGAAATGGACATCATGGATGAGAAAAAAATCTTCAAAGAACAGTCTAAAAAAATCATGAGCCTGATTGATGAGATGGAAAACACTCCAACGGTTCTTAAGGATATTCAGCAAAATGGTTTACAGTCTACTATCAGCAGCGGCCTGCAGGCACCCGGAACATTTACCCCACAAAAAGGATTATTTCAATAAAATTAAAACCACATATATGAAAAAGAAAATTTTAATTATAGGATCATTTTTTATTGCATTTAGTGCAATCGCCATCAAAGTTGTCGACGGCATTATTGAACGACTTGGCTTGGAACATAAATTTGCACAAGGCAATATAGTTAGCAATCTTGTAGGTAGTTTTTCATCCGGTCCAATGGAAACTTACGAAGATGCAGGAGGTTTTGCAGGCGATCAACCATCTAGCTTCAAATTACCCTATGTACCCAAACTGAAGCTTTCAACAATTTTATCTGGCGATAAATCCGCAGCAGCTACAGAACTTTGCGAATATGTAAAAAAATATATTAATAGTGAAGAGTTTATGACTCAGTATTATGCGCAACGAGAAAACGCAATGCCACTCACCGCTAATGGAACCAGCCTTAGCACACTGAAAGGAAACAAAATTGTACATCAAAAAAATATCAACAATTATAAAACTGACACGAAATATGTAGCGGAGCAGCAAAAGGAGTTAGATGAAACACAGAAAAAAATTGATGCCCTGGTGGAAGCTGCTAAAAAACCTTTCCCTGGGAAAGCCAATTGGGAGAAAAGATATCCGCTTGATCCGTCCGGTTTAGTAAAGAAAAGATTACAAGAATATCTTCAATTAGCTGCTACTGTAGATTTCAATGCCGTACTAGCGGCACCAGACAAATACAATGTCAAAAAATTTGTAAACCTTGCGTTTGAAAAGAAGCCCCATAAATGGAAAGCTATTTATCGTGCAGGGAAAGAGGTAAACGATGTCGTAACAGCATTTGTAAAGGAATGGCTAAAAGGTGAAATAATTTCTTCTACTAAAACAAAAATGGCTGAAAACACTTCAAGTGTTCCTGCAAGTAATATAGCTACTAATCCAACCACCAACGAATCAGTAAAAGCAACAAACTCTAAAGCACAAGAATCTGTAACAGCAACAAAAACGAACAGTTCGACAACTGATTCGACCAAAACAAAAAAATCATTGCTCAATAAAGTAAAAGGGAAAATTGGATTTTAAAAAAATAACACTATGAAAAAAATACAGCTATTACTTGCTGGGACGATTATTGCGACGACTATTTTCGGTCAACAAGGTGCAGTTAGTTCACCCGATAACCTAGTAACCGACAGCAAAGACAATGTTTATTTTTTACACCAAAATGGGTTAGGCAAAATAACCGCTGCCGGAGAATATATAAATCTGGTAAATAAAAAAGGAAACGAAAACACGACTCCTTACCTCTCTGCAGGACAGTGCCTCATTATTGATTCACAGGATAATTTATATATAAGTTCAGGTAATGCCATCACTAAATACACAATTAGTGAAAACAACATAATAACAAAAACAGCCTTTACAACCCTTTTTTATAAATACCGCCAAAAAGATGGGCCTCTTAAAGAGGCCATGTTCTCTGACATTAAAGCAATGGCTATTGACAAAGACGATAACATATTTATATTAGAGACTTACTACCCTACAAAAAGAATGGATACGAGCAATATTCATTTCCTGACCAACAATTATTTTCTGAATAAGAAAAATAATCTTGACAAGATATGTGTTATCCGAAAAATATCGGCGAATGGAGAAGTTTCAACTTTAAGTAAGCCTGATGGAAAATACATCATCGTCAATCCCAAAAAAAATATTTGGCATATGATTGCTTCTAATCATGCCAGTCTTATATTTTCTACTGGAGCAAGTCGTTCTATCGAAGAAGTGGATCTTACAAGTGGCCAGCAAACAGTAATTGCTGGAAAACCCGACAAACGGAATACCTGCCCGGTATATATCCCCGGCGATACTAGTAAAGCCGAATTGTTTGAACCGTATTATTTAACCTCCAATAAGCAAGGCGATATTTTTTGTGCTGATATGAGAATGCATAGAATTATTAAAATAGCAAACGGAAAAGTAAGCACTGTTGCAGGTAATAATAAAATTCAGCCTTGCTCTGCCAATATCGGTGGTCGGGCTGAAGATGGCCACAAAGATGGAAATGCACTTACAGCACTTTTTTCTATGACAAAAGGGATAGCATTCGACAGCAAAAACAATATGTTTATTGCAGATGAATGGAACAATTGTATAAGAAAATTAAGTCCGGCAGGAATTGTAAGTTCAGTAACAGTACCCAGGCCAAAATACTAATCGTTTATTATGAAAAAGATTCTTTTTCTTATTACAGTGATTTTACTTGCTAATCAAATTGAAATAAAGTCACAATCCATAAAAGGTAAATATCGTTTTACAACCGATAGTGATGGCAAAGAAGCAAGTGCAAAATCCATTATCACTTTGCAATTTTTGGATAATACATTTAAATTAAGAGCAGAACAACCCGGCAATATTGTTACGGATGAAGGAACATACCAGGTTGCAGGAAACAAAATCACCATCACATTCAAAACGATGGAACAAGGAAAGAAAAGTGGCAGCTTTACTTTTCAAAACGGAAGTCTTATTCTTCCATTTAAAATGCTAAATAATAGTGTTGGTAGCTCTAGCTGGCTAAGTACTACAATTGTTTCATCTAATACTATTACTAAAAAACAAGTTATTGACAATGCTTTAGCAGGCGCTGTAACAAAAGCAAAACTTTATAAAGAATTGGATAACAGAGCTAGTAAAAATGCGGGATCTTTTAAAGGTGGTTTAGCAGAGGCCTACTATGTTCAAGCAACTCTGTTCTATTTCAAGAATTATAAATGGGAATCTTTGTATGGCTTTGCAAAAGCCTCGCAAATGCAAGACGGTAATGCACTCTACTTAAATAATTTTTCGAATCTATTATTAGAGTTAGGAAGAATTTACGATGCTAAAGTACTGACAGAAGAGTTAACGAAAAATTTTCCTAATCTAGCCTCCCCATGGGCTAATCAAGCTTATATATATTTAAAATTGGGAAATGTAAAAGAAGCTTCCGAAGCTATTCAAATGGCAATGCGATTATCACCCGATAACGGATTGTATTGCTATACGGCAGCAAAAATTGAAGAAGAAAAAGGCAATAAAAAAGAAGCCGACAATCTTATTTCAAAAGCATGGGACTTAGGCTATGCAGGAAATGGCCGGGAAGCCTCATCTAAAAATGCAAACTCAAACAGTACAAGTCCAACAAAAAATAATACTACAAACAACAATACTAAAAATTCCATTAAACCACCAGTATCAGCAAAAAAACCTCCTACAGGTTATACGCTAATTGATTGGCAAGGAAATTACCAAGCAAAAAACATTACAGCCCGCAGTGGTGAAAATGCTTCTGAAGCCAATACAAAATTTGGTGATGGCCCTGCTACAACAATAATGAATCTGCAAACATTAGCTTGTGTAAAGAATTTTTCCATGCAAATCTCATCAGGAGGAAACATTACTGGCAGCGGCGAAATTATGTATGTGTATCAGGGCAGCACTGCAAATGCAGCAGTTGGCATGGCTCCTACTGCGCTAACCAGAAATGGATTCTCCGCAAATTTGAAAGATGGTTTTCAAATACGGCAATGGAATTTCACTGGTACCGTTACCGATGATGGTAGTGTAGAAATACAAGGATTACCCACTGAAAAATTACACCTCCGCAATGTAAATGAATCGCAAAAAATAACTCCCTGGAGCCCTCTGCCACCCGATGCTGCAGGAGCAGCAATGAAAGGGCCATTTCATTTAAAGTTGAGCATGAGTGATAAAAAAGAACCCTTCATATATATTGATCAATCACTTACTCTTAATGATAAACTTATCAAAAGAGTTCATTACACAGGCCTTATTGTAAAAAGTGATGAGACAATAGTTCCGATATGTAAACAAAATGAAGCTCCGCCAGCAGCGAATTGCCCTGCTTCTGAATATATAAAAACCAAAGTAGCATTTAGTCCAAGAGACCATATTACTATTGAAAACTCCACAACCTATAGCAAAGGAAACGATGGCAAAGTTCAGAATCAAATGGAAATGGCAACTAATGTATCCGGTGAATGGAGTGCAGGATTAGCAACAGGCTCTGCAGAGTTTCATACCGACGGTTCTTATGAAGTTACTATTGGCGTTGGTGCTGATGTGGGATTATTTTCAAAAAGCAGCCCAGTAAAACTCAGTGAAAAAATAGAATTGGTATATGATTCAAAGTGTGGCTGGGGTGTAAAGGGTGGTGCATCTATAGGTGCAGAGGGGGCAGGATCTAAATATGGTGCTTCTGTTGAGGGTGTTATTTTCTTTAATAAGGGATTGTAATTTTTTTACGCTGTATCTTCCTAAAAGCAGAAAGGGTTCTTATAACTTGTTTCATTATTCTGCGCACCGCACATCTTGGAGTAAGAAATATCACATACTTCAGCAACAATACCACGGATGGTATTTGCGAAAAATCCTGTTTTTAAGGGATAGAAGCCAATAAGAAAAAATACCACATTTACTATATGAAAAATATACTTTTTTTAATTTATATTAGGAAATACTTTCTATCAGTTTTGTTAATCCTAGCCTGGAGCTGTTCCTATCCACAACAACAAACATTTGATATTACCACATTTACTCAGCCCAAAAGCTGGAAAAAACAAGTAACAGAAAATGCAATACAATTAAGTAAAGAGGATCCTTCTACGGGCGGGTATTGTATGATAACACTTTTTAAAGCAGTCCCGGGCACAACTAATTCAAAAGAAAATTTTGATTTAGCCTGGACATCTGTAGTAAAAGAAATGGTAGCCGTTTCCACACAAGCAGAAATGCAGTCTCCTGCTACAGAAAACGGCTGGGAGGTACAAAGTGGCTATGCCCCATTTGAAAGCGACGGAAATAAGGGTATTGCAGTATTAGTAACCTCAAGTGGTTTTGAAAAAATGGTAAACATCATTATATTAACGAATACCGATACATATGAAAAAGATGTTACTGCCTTTTTAGAGTCTGTAAATCTGAAGAAGCTTCCCAATGAGCAAGTAAATAAACCCACTACAAATGCCGTAAAACCCCAGGAGGTAAAGTCAAATGGAAAAGCAGATGGATTTGCATTTACTACTACCAATTTTGATGACGGCTGGAAAAGTGTTGAAAAAACAGATTGGGTTGAAGTTACCAAAGGAAATATCAAAGTGCTTATTCATTATCCCAATAAAAAAGCAGATGCATACAACTCTGTAGTAATGGATGGCTTAAAAAATGCATGGAATATACTGATAGCCCCAAGATATAGCAATGCATCAAATATGGAATTTAAACCTATTACCGGCTGGCAAACTATTGAATTTGCTGAGTCTGATATGACAGATAATAATTCCCGGCAAAGAGTACATGTTGTGTTTTTTAAAATGAATTATGCGAATGGAAGTGGACGATATTTAGAATTTATTACCCCTGATAAGCAAACATTTGAAAACGAATTTGGCCCTTATCATCAAACTACATATGGCTGGGAAAAAATGGAGAACGTAGCATTCCGAAACAAATTTGCAGTAGCCGCTTCGGATTTGCAAGGAAATGGACCAGTGATTTTTCTGGTGCTATTCAGTATGTAAATGCATTTACAGGTTTTGATGCTGGAATGGATACGCATGCATCAGCTGAAAATTTTATTTTCGGAAATGGGAAGTCCTATCAATGGGATATTGGTGTAGCAAGCGGACAAACTGGTAATATTAAGTTTCAATCAGCAAAATCAAAAGGGAGTTTTTCTCTTCCCACTAATTGGCAGGTTAAATTTTCTGATATATCCGGAAAGCCCAGAACTTACAATGCATATTTCTCTTGTATAAAAGGATTGCGCATATTATGGTTGGATGATAGACCTTTTGCAAAAGCCAATTAATTATTTAATACGATTTAATATGAAAAAATCATTCTATTACCTATACTTGTCATTCTTAATACGATTGTAATTGCACAAAAACAAACTTTTGACCTTACCACTTTTACTCCACCAACAGGCTGGAAAAAAGAAATTACTCCAAGTGCCGTACAGTATTCAAAACAGGAATTGAAAACTGGCAACTATTGTGTGTTAATAGTTATGAAATCTATACCCGGTACTGCGGATGCAAAAGAAAACTTTACTGCCGCCTGGGAAAGTATTGTAAAAGAAATGGTTGCTGTTTCTGGCTCACCAACACTTCAGCCTTCTGCAACGGAAAATGGTTGGGTAACCCAAAGTGGCTTTGCCAATTTTACGGATGAGGGTAGAACCGGAATTGCTTTATTAGCTACTTCAACAGGTTATGATAAGATGGTTAATATTGTTACTTTAACCAATACAGATACATACCAAAATGAAATGAATAGTTTTTTTGAATCGATTGATATAAGAAAACCAACTTCACAAACTACAACAGTTGTAAAAAAACGTCGAATGATCTGGGCCAGGATAATCAACAGCGAAAAAATGGCTTTACATTTACAACTACCAATTTTGATGATAGCTGGACAAGTGTTGAAAAAGCAGATTGGGTAGAAACAACAAAAGGAAATGTAAAAGTATTATTGCATTATCCCAAAGCAGGTACTGTTTTCCCTGCTGATCCAGATGTATTAACTAATGCCGCCTGGAATATTCTTGTGGCTCCTCGATATAGTAATATAAAAAATTATAAAACTTCCTATATATCTGAATATGAAAGACCATACCTTGGTTTCGGAAACTTAATTGATAATGCCACTGGTAAAGAAGTTTTTGTTCTTTTATTCAGGAAAGGGATTTACGGATGGTTTGAGATCATAACACCAGATAAAAACTCATTTATACAAACTTTTAAGTTTGACCCTTATACCATAAAATGGGATAGTGAAAGTTCATTGATGGATCCTTTAGTAAATATGAGCACCTACAACCGGTTTGCTGTTGGACCATCAGATATTAAAGGGTCATGGACAAGCGACTCAAAAGGCATGTTGCAATACTATTCTGTTTTTACTGGGGCATACGCTGGAATGAATATCAATCAATCTTCCCAAACATTTGTATTTGACGCTGGCAATACTTATAACTGGAAAATAATTGCTGTCAACGGAATGGTGGGAAATATGAAATTTGGCCAGGCAACAGGAAAAGGCACTTTCAAAGTGCTAAATAACTGGCAGATTTATTTTTCTGAAATGGAAGGCAAACCCAAAACATTTAATACTTATTTCTCCTGTATTAAAGGTGGAAGGATTCTCTGGATGATAGATGCAAAATATCCGGGCTCAGGAATATATACTGGGTACGGGAAACAAAAATAAATCACAGTTTTAGGGGATTGTCTTGTTTCACTGTATAAAATACTTTTAGGTAATTAATACAAAATATGAAAAAAATATTACAAATCGTTTTGGCTTTATCATTTTGCCAGTTATCCATTGCCCAATTATTCATCCCGCTAGAAGATATTGCCGATGATAATATTGGCTGGATGAAAGTAGTTAAGTACACACAACCGGCAAAGCCACTTAATTTAGCCGGCAGAAATTATAGTGCCAAACAAATCCGTTACTGCGAACAGTTTATTGAATGGATGCAACAATCATATGTTCCCAAAGGTTGCCTTGGAGATGTACGAATTTATGTGAATACAAATCCCGGAGCCTCATACAGTCATAAACTAAAAAAAGGGCTTCCTCATTTGTATGGTTCTTATGCTAAATTATATATGTTCTTAAAAAAAGATGCAAAAGGAAAGTTAGTTCCGCAAACAGGACTTGCCGATTACTGGCGCATCGAAGCAAACCAACTGGAATATATCAGCAACCCTGTGCAATTTATTTCTACTCCTGATCAA
The DNA here is from genome assembly GCA_016708765.1 of Chitinophagaceae bacterium. Lineage (GTDB taxonomy): Bacteria > Bacteroidota > Bacteroidia > Chitinophagales > Chitinophagaceae > JJ008. The sequence goes on along the minus strand of JADJFD010000006.1, from coordinate 98,855 downwards.
TATTATTTTACTATGCCCTATTATCATAAAAATGTGAAAAGAGACTGGAGTAGTTACGAACAAAAAGCCAACTGGTTAGGATTTGATAAAAATTCAACCCTAAAGAATTATATGCATTTTTATCAGCCTAAAAATGCAGGAGCTGGCTTACAGTATGTAGTAATAATGACCAAAGACAACAAGCTTCCATTTGAACCTATTACCATTGGCGAATTTTTTACCAAAGCTGAAGAGCATTTGCCTGTCTGGCAAAAAATTGAGAGCCGTTCGGCTGAATTATTAGCAACAGCTAGAAAAAACCTGAACAGATTAAAAGAAAAATACAAAAATAAATGGAATGATGTAGCCGAATTCAGAAGCAGTGAAATTATTACCTTTTACAGTTTTGTAAATGCAAATGAGGATATGAGAGATATATTTGAGAAGGATGCACAAACTACCGGCTGGCCTATTTACAAAATAAGTGCAGCTACGATGGCAGCCTGCAAAACAGATCAGCCACAATGGCTTACGATAAGATGGGATGCTGGCATACAAGACAAAAGTTATGCTGCATTCAAGCATGAGTCTATCATGAATAATTTTAATTTTGATTATCTATATAACTATTTTTTTTATCCAGATAAAGTAAAAGGGCAATCATATAAACCGCTCAACTCACCCTTAATAAAAGAAGCAATCGTTATAACAGAAGCTTCTCTAGCTTTAAAAAAAGCCACCGCTGATAAAAAAGTTTTTTTCTTTGATGATTTTTCAACAACAGCAACTGGAAAATTACCAATTAATTGGAGCAGCACAGTTAATCAAGATGGAAAAAAAGCAGTAGTTACAGAAGCTTCTGGTGATAATATAAAATGGCTGGAACTAAAGGGTAATGCCGTAAGCATAACAAATTTAAAGAATACAATACCTAAAGATTTTGAAATTAGTTTTGATATAGCCGTGCCACAAAATTTTACCTGGGGTGCAAAAAGGCTAAGCGTTGAATTAGCTAATGCAAATACAAAATTCGCTTTTGAATTAAAGCCGGGATTTAACGGTAAGGCGGGATTCGCCAGTTTTGCAAATAATATCTCTGGAGCAGACAGAGTCAACAGCAATGGTTATGAGGTTTTCGGATTTTCGAATAACAAAGTTTTCAATAAGGTAAACACTTTACTACGAAAAAATGGAGATGATGTAAGCTTGTTTATTGATGGTATTTTGGTTGCCCAATATTTAAAGGCAATTGTAAACGATATACAATTCAAAAGCTTGAAATTTATCCATATTGGAAGTGATAGTGAAACGGAAAAATATTTTATCAGTAATGTGAAAATTGCAAGCTTCCAATAAAATCCTGCTTTTCAGGGATGCCAATAATCATTTTCAAATTTCATCTTTATACCATGAAAAAATTACTACTTTTTTACATCCTGCTCAGCGGCTGCACTTCCCAAGCCCAAAAGCAAACCTTTGATTTGATAAGTTATACAACTCCAAAGGGCTGGAAAGTTGATAAAAAAGAAAGTACAGTGGCCTTTACAAAAGAAGATAATACAAAAGGAATATTTTGTGTTATCACTTTATACAAAACTGTAGATGCAGGTGATAACCCAAAAGAAAATTTTGATAACACTTGGGAATCTTTAGTAAAAGAAACTTTTACTGATGCCCAACCTGAAATGCAACCAGTATCAGAAGATAAAGGATGGACAGCCGAATCTGGCTATGCTTCTTTTGAAAAAGAAGGCATAAGTGGTATTGTATTGCTTGCGTCTACAACTGGCTTTGGCAAGTTGGCAAATATTCTCATTCTTACCAATACTGATATATATGAAAAAGAAATGACTGCCTTTCTGGAATCAATTGATGTAAAAAAACCAACTACTCCTGAAAATAAAAAACAGGTTCAGGAACAAATAGGAAATGCCAGTAATAGCCCAGTGATTGGGTTATGGGGATTTTATAATTCAGAATCCTATGGCAATATGCTTACAGGTGGATACTTTAGAAAAGAATATACGTTTTATACAGATGGCAGTTACCAATATCGGAGAAAGGACTGGTCAACTACTGTAAAGGAAATACTATTTGTTTACGAAACAGGCACATACACTATTATCGGAAACCAAGTAACCATTTCACCGAAGCAGGGCAAAAAAGAATGGTGGAGTAAAGCGGCAAGTCAACAAACAAATGAATGGGGCAAGCGACTCAGAGTTGCCAATCAAAAATTAGAAAAGATTACTTACAATTTTGAAATAAAATATTTATCAGGCATGGAGAAAAATTACCTCATGCTGCGATCTGCAAACCCGACTGAACGGGATGGGAAAAAAAGCAATCAGAATAATTCCTTACATGAATTTAGTTATAGTCAGAGAAAACTAAATGAGTCACTAATTGATAGTCCACCGGGAACGAAAAACTAATCTGGCTGAAAAGTAATTATATACTGCTGATATTTAAAAACTCAATCGGTGAAGAACAATCTTTTAATTAGTATTAAAAAAGACATGCTAAACAATTCATCCATATTATTCTCATTCATTATACTAGTTGGTGTTTCATGTAAAACTGTACCAGTTACTGGAAGGAAGCAATTAAACCTTGTTCCGGATTTTATGATTAAGGAAATGGCCTTTACACAATATGATTCTGTTGTAAAAGCAAGCCCAACCCTTTCTCAATATGATGCAAGAGCACAAATGGTAACAAGAGTTGGAAGTCGAATACAGCTAGCTGTTGAAAATTATATGTTACAAAATAATATGAGTAAGGATCTGAAAAATTTTAAATGGGAGTTTAATACCATCAATGAAAATATTATTAATGCATGGTGTATGCCCGGAGGAAAAGTAGTTGTGTACACTGGCCTTTTGCCTGTTACCCAAACCGAAGAAGGACTGGCAGTAGTAATGGGACATGAAATAGCACATGCAATAGCCAGACACGGTAATGAAAGGATGAGTGAGGCTTTATTGGTTGGTCTTGGTGGGATTGCCTTACAGGAAGCATTAAAAGATAAAAAAGAATCTACACAGTTTATTTTCCTCGGCTTATATATTGTAGGTTCAAAACTGGCACTAGAATTACCCAACAGCCGAATGCAGGAAAGTGAAGCAGATAAACTGGGATTAATATTTATGAGTATGGCAGGCTACAATCCGGAAGAAGCTATTCCCTTTTGGCAAAGGATGGCAGCTAATAATAAAGGTGGAAAAACGCCAGATTTTTTATCAACACATCCAAGTGATGAAACAAGGATAAAAAAACTATCAGAGCAAATACCTGAAATAAAAAGAACCTATTACAAAAAATGATTCATTTTGATTCTAAAATATTACTCCGGTTTGTGTTAATAATTGCATCCCGGTGTTTCGCCGCTTAAATCAACTTTCCCTCTTGTTTTTTTATAAAAATCCTGTTTTTCAGGGATAGGTACTGAATTAATAAATTATCATTTTTACTTGAATATTACAATAAATTAAATTTATTAAAAATGAAAAACTATTAATCTATCTTTTTATTAGCGCAATAATAGTTTCCTGTAAAAAGATAATGAAGCTGCACCCCCCTTAGTAACTACTGATATTTATGTAGTTGGCACTGAATTTAACGGGACAATATACGATGCAAAAATTTGGAAAAATGGCGTAGCTACAAGCCTTTCTAATGGCACGCCAGGGTTACAACCAAGTTCAATCTTTGTTTCGGGGCAGGATGTTTATGTAACAGGAACAGAATATAATGGAACAGGCCGTTTTGCTAAAGTATGGAAAAACGGTGTCGGTACTAACCTGACTAATGGAAGTCTTGGTGTTGAGGCAAATTCAATTTTTGTTTCGGGGCAAGATGTGTATGTAGCCGGATATGATAGAACTGGGGCATACAGAATTGCCAAAGTCTGGAAAAACGGTGTGGCTACTAATCTGACTGATGGTTCAAAAGATGCTGTAGCAAATTCAGTATTTGTATCAGGAGCCGATGTATATGTAGCAGGTACAAATTACAACATTCCTTCATCATCAAATGGTGTTGCCACCGTATGGAAAAACGGAGTCGCTATAAACCTCACTAACGGCACTTATACTGCCGAGGCAAATTCAATTATTATTATGGGGCAAGATGTTTATGTGGCCGGTTACGAAAGAAACTTAGCAACAAATTATGTTGCCAAGGTTTGGAAAAATGGAGTAGCTACAAATTTAACTGATGGCATTAATTCTGGTAAAGCAAGATCTGTATTTGTTTTAGGCGCTGACGTATATGCTGCGGGTTTTGAAGAAACGATATTAGGTTCAAAGGCAATAATTTGGAAAAATGGAGTAGCTACTAACCTCACTGATGGCAGTACTTCTGCCTTTGCATATTCAGTTTCAGTTTCGGGACAGGATGTTTTTTCGGTAGGTATAGAATATAACGGGGGAAATCCTATTGCTAAACTATGGAAAAATGGAGTTGGTATAACCTTGGGTACTGGTAATATCTCCGACGCTACTTCAGTTTTTGTACATACACATTAAGATTTTGAAAAGGTTATTCTTTCCATCAATCGTTATGATAGTAACATCCTTTGGCGGCTTCGGAAAATAGTTGTTAGGGCTTTATGTTTACCAATTGATTGGTAATGACGGAAGAAGAGATAAGAAAAAGCTGAGAACCAGGATTGAATGCCTTTAAAAAAAAGAATTTATTATACGATGACTTTGAATAAAGGGCTCAGATTATTTTCTCCTGAGCAGCTATTCTTATTAAGGATGCTGTGTTTTTCACAGCAAATTTTGTCAATAAATTTTTACGATGACTATCAACTGTATGCATACTGATAAAAAGTTTTTCTGCAATTTGTGGATTGGTAAGCCCATCGGCAATTAGTTGAAGCACTTCCTTCTCTCTACCGCTTATTACTGGAATAGTTTTCAATTCATCTTTATCGGTAACAGATAATGCAACATCAAGGCTCATATATAATTTACCTTCATATACAGACAGAATAGCTTCTTCAATTTCTTCTTTTGAAGCACTTTTCACTAAATATCCCGATGCCCCATTTTGAATCATTTGAGAAATATAGCTCCGTTCTTTAAAAGTACTCATGGCGATTACTTTTACTCCCGAATATTCTTTCTTGATTTTTAATGCCAATTCTATCCCACTAATCTCTGGCATATTAATATCAGTAATAACAATATCGATTGCACTCTTTTTTAAAGTTTCCAATGCCGTATACGCATTACTTACCGCTCCTGTTATTTCTACGAAAGTAATTTGCGCCAGCATGGAACGCATACCTTCCAAAACCATTGGATGGTCATCTACTATTAATACTTTTTACTTTATCCATTATCTTCAATTAGGCAATCAATATGAACTGAGGTTCCTTTTCCTTCAGCAGATTTTATATCTATTTGTCCTTTTAAATAATCCACTCTTGACTGAATATTCTTTAAACCCATTCCTCTATCTATTGTTGCAACATCCGTATTAAACCCTTTTCCATTATCTTCTACAGTTATCGAAAGACTATTATCATTTCTTATAACCTGTGCCAAAATAGTAGTAGCGCCAGAATGTTTTACTGTGTTATTTAATAACTCCTGAACGATTCTATAAACAACTATCTCAGTAGCCGGCTCCATTCGCTTTTCCAATCCATGAAATTCGCAGTTTAATGCAAAGGGCTGTGATTCTGATAAGCTATCACAATAATCCTGTAAGGCTTGCTGCAATCCTAATTTCATCAATGCTTCGGGCATCATATTATGTGCAACACGACGCATCTCGCTAATGGATTCATCAAGCTTGTAAAGGGCATTGTTGAATGTCTTGCCCATTTCTTCCGATAAAATTAAATTTCCTTTCATAGCTCCTAATTGAAGTTTAACACCACTTAGCAAACCGCCCAGGCCATCATGTAAATCCTGCGCCAGTCGGTTTCGTTCTTTTTCCTGGCCCTTTAAAAGTGATTGTGTAGCAGATAATACTTTTTCTTTTTCCAGTTCGGCAATCTTTTGCTCCTGCAATTTCCTTTTTTGTGTATACGTCCGGTAAGAAAGCAAGGAGATCATCAACAGTGCTACAGTGCTCCAATTAAAATATAGTTGAGTATATTTTTTTTGTTGATTGGTGCCTGTGGTATGAGTAATTGCTGTTCCTTTTTTTCTGTTTCAAATTTTCTATCCAGTGTTTGAACATTCCTTTGCATCTTTTCATTAAAATACTTTTCGGATAATGCTGTACTTAACCGATTGTAATAATCGTATTTTTTAAAATCCCCTTTTACCAAATACAACTTTGATAAAATATCTGCAAAAAGCTGTAATGGCTCAACATAATTTCTCTGTTGTGCCATTGCAAAACCCGAAGTGGCTTCTTCCTCACTTTTTTTAAAATCTTTTTTAAAAAAAGCAGCTAAGGCCAGTCCATAAATATTATTAACGATTGTAAGGCTATCGCCTAGTTTTTTTGCTAGTCTTAGCCCTTCAGTACAATAAAAATTAAGGCTATCGTACCTGCCTTGTTTTATTAAAAGACCTCCAATATTACCAGTTACATTAGATACGATATTCTCATAATTTTCTTTTTTAGCAATCAGCAGAGACTGCTGCATTACAGTAAGGGCCGTATCATATTTTTTTAAACTGGTGTATGCATTCCCTAAATTGGATAACACATTGGCAATGTCATAAGTGTTTTGTGACTTACGGGCAATAGCTAATGCCTTTTGATGATACTCCAATGATTTTTCGTATTGCTTTGTTTCCCTGTAGATCACACCAAGGTTATCATAAATAAGGCTTAACCGGGCATCATTATTAATTCTTTCGAAATAGGCTACTGAAGGCAAAAGATATTGCAATGCATTTTCATAATCCTGCAAGTAAGAATAGGTTGCTGAAAGGTTTTGCTGGGCTATTATGATTCGTTCTTCATTTCCAAATTGGGTTGCTAATTTCAATGCTTCTTTAGTAAGCAGATGCGCCGAATCAAATTTTGCCTGAATATTTAAAACGGCTGTATAATTAGAATAGTATTTTAAAATACCCATTGTGTATTTCAACTTTTGACTTAGTTTGTATGCCTGCACATAATAATTTTTCGCTTCTTCCAGATTATTATATTCCACATATTGCCCACTAGTAATCAAGGTAAGTACCTTATTGGTATCTTCTTTAGCAAGAGTTAACACTTTTAACAAACTATCCTTAGTTGCATCGGCTTGGGCATGCAACTTTTGTAAGCTAAGGAATATAAAAAAAAGAAGCAACCTTTTCATAAGCTAAAAATGCATTTGCAAAAAAAAATATTATTAAAAGTATAACATCATTCACCACAATTCCAAGTATTTAATCAAAATCCCCTGTTCAGGGGATAGCAAAAACAGGTGTTCGGGGATTGTCCGGAAGACTTAAAAATTGAAATTTTGATATACTAAAAACTAAAAAATGAAAAAGTCTAATCTGATACTAATTATAACATCAATTATTACACTCATTTCTACGGGATGCAAAAAAGATGCAATAGATAAATATGCAGATGTTTACTTAGCTGGTTACAAACAGGATATTTCAGGGAAAACTTCGGCTGCCTATTGGAAGAACAATACAATTAAAATACTTGACAATAGTGCCGGTGGCTCATATGCCAACTCCATATATGTATCTGGCAACGACATTTATGTAAGCGGAAACATTGATAATGGAAGTAATGTAAAAGCCGTCTATTGGAAAAACAATACCCCATTTGAGTTGACTGGAAATAACAGCTATGCTGATGCTACAGACCTAAAGGTTATTGGGAATGATGTGTATGTAGCCGGGTATGAGCAGGTGCAACCGGGCTGGAAATACATGGCAAAATATTGGAAAAATGGAGTACCCTTTTATTTGGGGAACCCGGCAAATACTTCGGTTACAAAATCAATTTTCATTTCTGGTAGCGATGTTTATGTGGCAGGCTGTGAAGGAAATGGAGCAGGTATAAATATTGCTAAATACTGGAAAAACGGTGTAGCAATAGATTTAACGAATGGTACAAATTGGGCAAATGCATATTCAGTTTTTGTAAATAACAATGATGTGTATGTGGCAGGTGAAGAGTATAATAATGGATACCGTACAGCAAAATATTGGAAAAACGGAATTCCCACCGTTCTTGGAGCACAAAATAAAAATTCATTAGCCTCAGCAATCAGTATTTATGGACAAGATGTGTATGTGAGTGGTACAGAAGATAATGCTGGAATATCCACTGCTAAATACTGGAAAAACGGGGTGGCAGTAAATCTCTCCGATGGCTCAAATTCAGGTTATTGCAATGCGATTTTTTCATTTGGAAATGATACCTATATGGCTGGAAGTGTGTATGAAACCGGTACCCGTGCTGCTTATTGGAAAAATAATAAAAAAGTAATCGTTGATACGACCGCTTATACATCTGAAGCCAATGGCATTTTTATAAAATAACTTTACCCTAAATATATTTATATGAAATATGTATCCCTCACAATACTAACTTTCTTTGGGCTGATAGTACAATTAGCAGCACAACCCAAAAAACAATTTGATATCTTTTCTTACTCATCCCCAGTTGGATTTATATTAAAAGAACAAAAGCAACGCCTTCTCTATGAAAAAAAAGACGGCAACTCTTTTTGCCAAATACATATTTGGCCGGCGCAGCAAGGTTCATCAGACCCGAATGCCAATTTCAAAACCGATTGGGAGTATTTTGCGGCAAAGCCTTATCAACTTACAGACTCGCCAACAGCTCAAACAGAAAAACAAAACGGTTGGGAGGTGGTTATGGGTGCAAGCCAGGCTTCAATGGATGGAATAAAATTTATTGTAGCAGTATCTACGTTTACCCAAAATGATATAAGTTGGTGTGCTGTTTCTATTTTTAATGATGAAAAATTTGCAGCTATTATTGATAATTTTTTACTGGGTGTACAAGCTGACAGCAAAAAATTCGTAAAAAAAATTAATCAGGCTACTCCGCAAAACAATGAAACAGTTATAAATAATACAAATTCGGGTATCACCAAATCAACTACCAATTTTGATGATGGCTGGACGGCTACTGCTTCAAGTGATTATGTAAAGCTTACCAAAGCAGGTACAGAGCTGCGCCTTCATTATATTGACAAAGCATTAGATGATGCCCGACCTAACACCATTGATGCACCGGAATATTATTGGAGTAAATATGTAGAACCTTATTTTAATGTAAGTAATCTTCAAAAATGGAGTGGTGTACAATACCCGGTTATTTATCACTTACAGGCAAATGCAGTAGAGAAAAAAACAGGCAAAGCATGTTTTGTAGCTATTAAAATTGTTTACAATGGAGGTGCCAGACCCATTGTAGTGATTGCACCCAATCAAAACAGCTATCAGCAGCAGTTTCCCCATCCCAATAACATAGACCCCATGCTGAATGCAAACAGGTTTGCAGTAACAGCAAAAGATATTACTGGCATCTGGAAGGGAAGCGGCGGGGGCGGTGTAGAATATTACACAGCATACTCAGGCACCTATGCAGGAATGAGTGCGGTATCATCTACAGATGAATTTGTTTTTCATAGCAATGGCACTTACAGTAGTACTTACCGAAGTGCAAGTATGAACAATGGTGGCGCACAATTTGGCGGACAGGATTTTAAAGGAAATTTTAATGTGACTGATTGGAACATGACTGCCACCAACCGCTACAAGGGCAAGACAACAAAATTCAATGCACACCTGATTGCGGTGAAGAATGGTTTTTTATTGTACCTGTCAGACCCTGATAACAGCTCTATAAACTATACACTATACAAAACAAAATAATAAACACACCGATGAAAAATAAGCTGGTTATATTTCTTTGCATTATTACATCAACGCTGTATTCGCAACAAAAGGTTGACTGCAATACACTGAATATAAACAAAGTGCCGGGTAAATGGATTTGGCAAAATACAGCCCCTTCATTTCAGGATGCCATTCCGGCAAGTCAATGGAAATTTGGTGAACCCATCCGAAAAGAAATGCAGCGTATAATGCCTGTTGCAATTGAGGGCTTGCATGCTACCAACAGCATTGCCTTTCCAAAGGGAAAGCTTTTTGGTATACTAGTACCAGCCCAGCCGCTTATGAAAACTACCTGATGCTGAAAAAGTATGAATGCCTGAAAGGAAACAACGAATTAAAGCCGGAGGCAGCAACCGGATGCTGGGTTTATTTTTCCATCAATCAATATGATGGACTAAAATTTCCATTGCCCGAACAAGGCTCCATCAACTATCATGCATATGAATCAAGAATTCGTGTTACCAATATTGACATAGAAACAGATGCAGCAGGCAACAGAATTATTTACGCAAGCTACCGGCCCGAAGAAAGAATTAGACACTGCTATTTCTTTTCAGGCAGAAAGGGTTTTCCGTTGAGGAAAATTACCAACCGGGAATTATTTCTCTCCTATAAAATCCATCATGAAAAAAAGACCAATGAAGAAATTGCAAAATTTGAAAAACTGGTTGTTGTCGATGAAAAAAAATACAACAGCCTTTCTGCCACAGAAAAACTACAACAGAATTACTGGCCCGAAATTATCCGCAAGAATAAAGAATATTTGAAAACGTATAAAACTCAGAAAGAAACTATAATTAGTTGGTACAATGATGCTGTAAAGCAATCAAACATTAATGATACTGCCTATGTAACAATTGTGAATCAGTCACATTTCTACCCTGAAAAATTAACTGCAAGACCCGGAGAAGGTTACAATGCCTGGGTGGACAACCTGGATTTTTTTGATAAAACAAAGCCAAAAGATGAACCACAATGTATTGCATTTTATATAAGAAGAGATGATGAAGACCTGCCCAAAAAGAATTTTATGGATTTATTCCACAGCCGGTTTAATATGGAATGGCTGGGTATGAAAAATGCGATGGTACAATCGAAAGGCGGCAACAAGTGGCTTAGTATAACCAAAGATGGCTATTGGTATCCCCGGCAGTACAATAAAGAAATTAAAGACAATTTCAATTTATCTTTTGATTTGCAATGGAATGAAGACATCGCTTACAACAGCGGCCTTTTTACTGTTACGCTGGGTGAAATAGATTATGATAACGTTGGGGAACGATACCGACTGGATGATAACCAGGAGATGTACTGGAGCCTTTATGATGGCTATGCCGGTAATTTCAGCCGGGTCATTCTATGGTTCGACCCGTATTGGAATGGTGGCGGTACACTCTCTGTGTATACGTACGATAAAAGAGAATCAGTAAAATTTAGTAAACGCATTACTCTGCCGGATTTTTTTAAAGATAAAAACAAACATAACATAGAAATACAACGAAAGGGCAATGGGCTAATCGTAATTGATAATGGCAAAACTATTGCTGACTTATCAGGAGTCTTTTTATCAGATAGCAAATACAACCTGTATACTTTCAGCAGGTACAAAGGCAAAAACAGTGATAATCAGAATGATTTCTTTTATTTGAATAATATTAAAGCAGATTATGGCCATTAAAAAGCATTTGGTTTTACTCTTTTGTTAGCCGGTTTTATTTCAAGCAGTATGTTGTTTTCATTTAAGCCTGCTCATAAATTCACTCAGTATACAAATAAAAACGACAGTCTTCCTGTTGTACCCTACAAACCTGTTATTAAAAATGGTAATGTAAATCTTGATTACCTGTTACTGCCCCAACTTGTTACCATTAAGTTTACTCGATTTGTACAGGTTCAGGCAGGAGGCCAGCTGGCTTTTTTACTAAATCCAAAAGTTGATAGTACTGGCGGTGGCACTATTACGGATGACTCGTATGATAAAAACGAAACAATTAGTGAAAACTAACGAATTACCTTACAGATTTTATATGGCCAAAAATAGTCACCAACTGTTTATTCAGCAAAAGGAAATTCTTTATTAGTGTTTATGAATGAAAACAACAGGCGGCTATCGATAATGTATTCTTACCGGCAGTTATATGAAACCTCTAAACTTGAGCCGGTACAAAGGAACTAATGAAACTAATGATATCTTTTATCTTAACAAGATAAATGCCAACTATTAAGATATCAATGGAGGCAAACGAGCACACATTTAATTATCTTCGCAGCGATGAAAGACTTTCAATCGTTGCGTATTATTTTTATGGGCACACCAGAATTTGCTGTTGCATCTTTAGATGCATTAGTAAAAGCAGGTTGCAATATTGTTGGAGTGATTACTGCTCCCGATAAACCAGGCGGAAGAGGAATGCAGTTACAAGAAAGTGCTGTAAAGATATATGCAGTTGAAAATAATTTAAAAGTATTGCAACCGGAAAAGTTAAAGAATCCGGAATTCCTAAAAGAGCTTAAATCTTTGTATGCCGATTTGCAAATTGTTGTCGCATTCAGAATGCTACCAGAAGTAGTCTGGAACATGCCGCCAATGGGTTCTGTAAACCTTCATGGAAGTTTATTGCCACAATACCGTGGAGCTGCACCTATTAACTGGGCAGTGATTAACGGAGAAAAAGAAACAGGTGTTACTACTTTCAAATTGAAACATGAAATTGATACAGGAGATATTTTATTACAGGAAAGTTTTCCAATCGGTGAAAATGATACTGCCGGAGAAGTACATGACAGAATGAAAGAGATTGGAGCAACCATTTTAGTAAAAACTGTAAAAGGACTAGCAGATGGAACTTTGGAAGAAATGCCTCAATCGGCAATTGGCAACCCGCCTACCGGACAGACATGTGAGCAATTGGCATATCTGCATCATGCCCCAAAGATTCATACTGAAACCTGTGAGATTGACTGGAACCAACCAGTAGAGAATATCTTTAACAAGATAAGAGGACTTAGCCCCTATCCTACTGCATTTACTTTTTTAAATAATAAGAAAATAAAAATATTTACAGCTGAAAAGGAACTGACAACACCAACCATAAAAGCTGCTGATTATGCAACCGATGGCAAAACTTTTTTAAAGTTTGCAGGAATAAATGGATATATCCATCTACTGGAAATACAATTAGAAGGAAAGAAAAGGATGAAGATTGACGAATTCCTAAGAGGTTATCGCTTTAGTAATTAACCTTCACAATAAATTTACCATCATCCGCTATTTCTAAAGCTGATGCTGCTGCATTACTTATTCGTACATCTAATCCTGAGTTCTGACGAATACCACTCATCTCACCCAAAACTTTTGCATACACCGCTTTATTGTTTGTTGGGTTAATAACTTTTACAATTGTTCCCGGAGAAACTTTATCAATCAATAAATAGTATTTAGCATCCTGCCAGCCACTTGTGGTTTTGAATATTCCGGATGTTACAGTTTCGTTCTTAGTGATGGGCGAAGATTTTATTTGCTGCTGAAAATGATTTTTAAAATATCCTTGATCGATTGTAGCTGGCTTCACTTCTTCTTTTACAACAGCAGGTTCAGGCTTTTTCACTTCTTCTTTCACAACGGCAGGTTCCGTTTTTTTTACTTCCTCTTTTTCAGTTTCATCTATACCCGATTGCTCTTTTGTGTGAAAAACAGATTGCTCAGGAATTGGTTTTCCAGCAATTGTAACAGATTTCATGGAAGGGCTTTCAATAAAACCAACAATCAATTTTGTATCAGACTTTGCTTCGTCACCCGTAATGTCATTCCACCAACGAAGATTTGATTTAAGCACATTATTATTATTCTGACTTACTTTATCAAGACTTTCCTTATTTCCTGTTTTATAATAAACAGGAGTTCCTTTATTTCCTTCTTGTTTAAAGTTTGCAATTGTAAGTGGAATTCTGAGCTTTTGATCTATTTGTAATCCTTTGTTATAATCTACTGAATTAAAAGCAGCAATTACTTTGTAGTCTATATTATACATACGACCCAAAGCATAATAACTTTCTTTCGCCTGCACTTTATGCTCAAGGTATAAACCTTTATCACTTCTTTTTACCAATAATTCCGCTTTCTGTGCCGTTGAAATAAGTACAGAAAATAAAATAAACAATAATGAAAATGAGAACTTTTTCATACCAATAAGATTTGAGTGCAAAGATGCGTAATTTCTGATTTTTTTGGCCCTTATTTATCCTTTAATATCCTCAATTCTTTAGGATAATAATTATTTATACGATTAGGCAAGCTATTTATCCAGCCTAAAGGATGGTTTTCATAAGTGATTAGTTGCCAGCCTTTGTGACTTGTTTCAATGTTCAAGTCTTTTCGTTGTAAGTATTTGATAGCATTTTCATAACCGACCTCTGTCCTGATTATAGTGTCAACCATAATTTTACTCATCGCCAATGCATGATCTGGAACTAATTTATTCCGCATTAATTCTCCTGTCAAAACTCCAGAGTAAATTACTCGTAGTTGTTCCAGCAGCATGCTAAAATCCTTAACTAAACTTTCAGGCCATGCATAAACGGTATTTTTATATTTGATAAAGTTAAAGCAATCTTTCTCTATCCAATCCTCGATCATCCCCATTTCATTTTTTGTCGCCTCTTGGGGTTTTTTCTTGTATCTAAAAATGTCGTCATTTTCTCCATCCATTTTTTGAAAACAAGAAAGGAAAAAACCTTCACCTTTCACTTTATCCGGCCAAAAGCGATAGCCATGATTTTCTTTTATAGAAGTAGTTTCTGTAATGCTCCATTTATCATCAATATCAAGTTGAACGTTGGACGTTGGAAGATTATCAGTTATCCAGTCCATAATATCCTCGTCTTCTTCTTTTGAATAAGAACAGGTTGAGTATATCAAGATGCCGTCTTTTTTTAATGCCGGCCATACATCTGCCAGAATCCTTTGCTGACGTTGCGAACATAGCTGTACATTATTTTCGCTCCATTCTTCAATGGCTGTAGGATCTCTGCGAAATAATCCACTGCCACTGCAAGGAGCATCGACAACAATTACATCAAAATAATTTTCGAGTTTTGCAAAATCCTTTGGATCATTATTCGTTACAACTACATTTTCACATCCCCATTTAATAATATTATCTTTTAAAACATTGGCTCTTGAACGGATAACATCATTACTCACCAGCAAGCTTTCCTGAGAGATCAACGATTGAATATGTGTTGACTTACCGCCAGGCGAAGCACATAAGTCCAATACTTTAATTGGTTTCGACAAATCACCCGTTTGTTTCAATGCTTGTTCCAAAAACATAGAAGAAGCTTCCTGCACATAATAAGTGCCTGCATGAAAAAGCGGATCGAAAGTGAAGGAAGGACGGCTCTCGAGATAAAACCCAGATTGAGTCCAGGGAACTTGAATAATTTTATTGTTGAAAACTTGAGGCTTGAGATTCTTTAACGGATTAAGCCTGACAGTAGTTATTTGATCTCCAGATGCATGTACTTTTTCGAAGGCTTCCTTGTCGAAGCCTTCAAAATTTATCAATGATTCTAATAATTGTAAGGGTAACACAATTCAAACTTAGGAAATCACAAGCATAAAAAACATCTTCAATCATTCGGAATCTAAAGCCCCTCCTGCGGAGGGGTTTGGGGAGGCTCTACAAACTCTTTATCTCTCCACACAAATCCTGCAACGCCTTTTTCGCATCTCCAAATAACATTGAAGTTTTTGGGCGAAAGAAAAGTCCATTCTCAATACCAGCATAGCCCGGTTTCATGCTACGTTTATTAACGATTACATTTTTTGCTAATTCAACATCAAGAATTGGCATACCGTAAATCGGCGAACCGGGATCTGTTTTAGCAGCAGGATTCACCACATCATTCGCACCTAGAATTAGCACTACATCTGTTGTTGGAAATTCTTCATTGGCTTGTTCCATTTCTAATAACTTATCATAGCTTACATCTGCTTCAGCCAATAATACATTCATGTGTCCAGGCATTCTTCCCGCAACAGGATGTATGGCATATTTTACCTGCACTCCTTTTGCTTCTAATAACTTCTCCAGTTCATGACAAGCATGTTGTGCTTGCGCCACAGCTAAACCATAACCGGGAACAATCAATACTTTATTTGCATAACTCATTACCACAGCAGCATCATTCAAACTTATCTCTTTATGCTGTCCTTGTTCACCTGTTGACGTTGATTTTCCTCCACCGCCAAATGAACCAATCAATACATTTACCAAAGAACGGTTCATGGCTTTACACATCAACACGGTAAGTATGGTGCCGGCTGCACCAACTAAAATTCCACCGGTAAATACTACTTTGTTGTCGTATAGAAATCCGCCACAGGCAGCGGATAATCCGCTTAATGAATTCAACAAGGAAATAACAACTGGCATATCGGCACCACCAATCGGCAACACAAAGAATATCCCATATACCAATGACAGCATAAAAACAACATAGAAAAGCATTGTTGTTGTATCCGCCTGCAAATCTGAAATGATAAAAACAGCTAATGCGATGCTAGCTCCTAATAAGAGAAGGTTTATAATGTGTTGGCCTTTGAATGCAAAGTCTTTAAATTTTCCACTCAACTTACCCCAGGCAACAATACTTCCCGAGAAGGTTATATTCCCTAAAATGACACCGGCAAAAATGATTCCCAACGTTCCTGCAGAAGAAGCATCAACCGGAAATCCCATATCTGCCAAATGATTAAATTCTATTACCGAAATCAACGTTGCACTGGCACCGCCTAATCCGTTAAACAAACTAACCATTTCCGGCATAGCTGTCATCTTCACTTTCTTTGCCGCCATCACACCAATAAGAGTACCAACTGCGATAGCTGCAAAAATCCAGATATGATTTTGTAATAATCCTCCGTCAGGATTTCGATATAAAAAAATTGTGCCTAAGATAGCAGCAACCATTCCTACACCAGCAATCATATTTCCTTTCCTTGCACTGGCAGGATTCGACATCATCTTTAATCCCATGATAAAAGTGACTGCCGCAATGATATATATTATAGCAAGTATTGAAACTCCCATATTCTTAAAAATTCTAAAAATTAAATATTAAATTCTAAACTGTTGTATTAACTATTTTGATTCCAGCTTTCGCAATATTGCAGCAAAAATCAGCATCAATTCATTTGCCTCCTGTTTTAAGAATATTCTTGTTGCTTCCAATTCGTCATTTTCATAAACAATTACATGATCCAAACAATATCCTGATTCCTTACTTTCCTTTTTACAAATCCTTATTCGCATTTTTAAATCATTTGCTCCAAGATTATCATTCGCCTCAATATAATTCGCACCCACTGAACCTGCTGCCCTGACCAATTGTTTTATATACTCAATATTGATAACATCTTTTTCAACAAAAGACAAAAATTCCTGACAGCTAATGAAAAGTTCTTCGTTCTATTCTCGAGGTCATATTTTTTACTTTCGGCCATCTAGAATTTAGCATTTATTATTTAGTATTTTGTATTCAGGTCTTTTTCTTCTTAAACATTTCTAACATTCTATCAGTAACTACAAAACCACCAACCACATTAATGGTTCCCAACAATACAGCAAGGAAGCCAAGAATTAATGCAACGTAATTATCCGAAGCAGCTCTGCCCATAACGATGATGGCACCAATAATTACAACGCCACTGATTGCATTGGCATGACTCATCAATGGTGTATGCAACACGGTTGGCACTCTACTAATAATAATAAAACCAAGAAAGATTACAAGGATCAGAATATAAACCATCTGTTCATTTGCACTGATCCAATGAAATACTGCTTCCATAAAAATTAATTTAATTAGTTATTGCGGCTTTTACCCGTTCATTTTTAATTTCTCCATTGTGAGTAATACAACTTCCTGCCACCAGGTCATCTTCCCAATTCAGATTGATATTATTTTCTTTATCAATAATCAATTGCAGAAAATTCAGAATATTTTTTCCATACAATTTACTGGCATCAGAAGGCATCGTTCCTTGAAGATTGCTGTTTCCTAAAATCGTAACGCCATTATGATTTATGGTTTCATTATTCTTTGTAAATGGAGTATTACCTCCAGTTGAAGCTGCCAAGTCTATAATAACTGAACCATTTCTCATGGTACTCAACATTTCTTCTGTTACCAGAATGGGAGCTTTTCTTCCGGGAATTTGTGCAGTTGTTATTATTATATCTGCCTTAGCAATACTCTCTGCTATTCTTTCCTGTTGCTTTCTTTTATAATCTTCCGTTTGCTCAACGGCATAACCACCTGCGGCACTAGCATCAGCAGCACCTTCTACTTCTACAAACTTTGCACCGAGGCTCATCACTTCTTCTTTTACTGCCGGTCTTGTATCAAACACTTCAACTACAGCACCCAAACGTTTTGCTGTTGCAATGGCCTGCAACCCTGCAACTCCAGCACCAAGAATTAACAACTTAGCTGGCTTTACACTTCCTGCCGCTGTCATAAACATGGGAAAATATCTTGAATATAAATTGGCAGCAGTAAGCACTGCTTTATAACCTGCAATGTTTGCCTGCGAACTTAATACATCCATTGCTTGTGCCCTTGTAGTTCTTGGCAGCATATCCATAGAAAAGCAAGTAACATTAAATGATTGAAAACTTTGTACCAGTTCCGTATTGAAAAGAGGCTGATAAACTCCTAAGACAATTGCTGAAGCATTTAATTGTATTGCAGGTTCCGCCAAATGTATACCTAGTAAAATTGCCGATTGAGCAACAACTTCGTTCCTGCTTTTTATTACCCCGCCAGCATCAATGTAGGATTGATTATCCGCATAAGACTTTTCGCCTGCACCATCTTCAATCCATACCTCAATTCCTTTTTTGGTCAATGTTGCAACTGCTTCTGGCAATAAGGAAACTCTTGTTTCATGGGACGGTTCTTTCAACACTCCGATCGTCATTATTATTCTTGCTTTTAGTTATGCTGAAAGATACTGATTATTTAAAACCGTATAACAAAATGTTGTTTGGCCAGAAATTCTTTTCTAAAAAGGACAATTCCAATGAAGAATAAATCAATTGTACAACTCACTTCCGGATGGTTTTTGATAGATTCCCAAGCCGCATCCATTCCATTACTCCAGTGGATATCATCAAAAATCATGATGGTGTCGTTATTGATTCTTGTCAATAATTCACTAAAATATCTTTCTGTCGGTTTCTGCCGGTGATTACCATCAATAAAAATAAAATCAAAAGACGACTGATTATTGATAATAGCGGATAAAGTATGATCAAAGTTTCCTCGTTCGATACTGATATTTCGCAGTTCTAAAGATTGAAAGTTTTTATGGGCAACTTCAGCAACTTTTTCGGCACCCTCCATTGTAATTACATTGGCGGCTTTATTTCCCATAGCCAGATAAGAAGTCGTAATTCCCAATGAAGTTCCTAATTCTAATATTTGTTTGGGTTTATATCCCCTAACCATTCTGAAAAGAAGCTGTCCGTATTTTTTAGGTTTGGCTGAGTTTTTGGCTATCGAAGAAATTGTTCGATTGTTCGTTTTATTAATAGTTGAACCAGCACCAAAATCTTCAATCTTAAGTATTGTATCGTCGCTTAGTAACTGACTTCTCAACTTTTCAACTCTTGTATATTCTTCGTACTGCTTTCTGTTGTTAAGAATGTTTGTAATAAGATGAAAGATAAAAGGGGAATGTGTACCATGCCCTTTACCATTGGAAGATGTAAAGTAATATTTCAGGTATTTAGCAGCTAATTGAAATTTTGAGTACATATTAATATATCAGGGATGATGCGCTAAATCCTTTCCCAAGTTTGAAAAGAGTAATTGTATGCATTTTTCTCGTCGGCTTCATGATTTTTCTGGCTTACCAGTTGCCATTCTTTCGGATCAATAGCGGGAAAAAAAGTATCTGCTTCGGGTTCCGCTTCTACTCGTGTCATGTAAATTCGTTTCGCCTTAGCAAAAAGCAGTTTATAAATTTCTCCACCGCCAATTACCATTATTTCTTTTGCATCCGTTTCTTTTGCCACAAATAAGGCATCTTCTATTTTTTGAACAGCAATAGCACCTTCCGCTTTCCAATCAGGATTATGTGTAACGACAATATTTTTTCTTCCAGGCAGTGCTTTACCCAGGGATTCAAAGGTTTTTCTTCCCATTACTATTGGCATTCCCCATGTTACATTTTTAAAATGTTTCATATCGTTTGGTAAATGCCAGGGCATTTTTCCATCTTTTCCGATGCCGTTGTTTGTTGCTGCTGCAACAACTAATGAAATGAGAACCCCCATATGATGTACTTAATTTTAAATTTTCTTCTGCCCCTAAAGGGGAGATTTGTAAAGTTTATTTTTTCCAAAACTCAATTTATAAAAAACGACTCCTTTTAATTCTTTCATTACACTCTGCTAACAATATTGAAGTCCAGATCTAAGTCTCCCCTTTAGGGGGACAGGGGGTTCTTTACACCGCTACCGGAGCTTTTATAGCCGGATGGCATTCATAATTCTCCAACGCAAAATCTTCAAATTGAAAACCAAAAATATCTTTCACTTCTGGATTCAACTTCATTGTTGGTAAAGCAAACGGTGTTCTGCTTAATTGAAGCTTCACCTGTTCAACATGATTGCTATAAATATGAACATCGCCAAAGGTGTGAACAAATTCACCTGGTTTTAAATCACAAACCTGTGCTATCATCATTGTCAACAATGCATACGATGCAATATTAAAAGGTACACCTAAAAAAACATCGGCACTACGTTGGTATAATTGGCAACTCAACTTACCATCGGCAACATAAAACTGAAACATATTATGACAAGGCATTAATGCCATTTCAGAAAGTTCACCCACATTCCAGGCACTTACAATTAATCTTCTGCTGTCAGGATTTTTTTTTATTTGTTCTATCAATTCAGTAATCTGATCAATAACTTTCCCATCTTTCCCTTGCCAGCTTCTCCATTGTTTACCGTAAACTGGCCCCAGATCACCATTATTATCAGCCCAATCATCCCATATTCTAACACCATGCTCTTTCAAATAAGCAATGTTTGTATCACCTTTTAAGAACCAAAGCAATTCATGGATGATGCTTTTAAGATGAACTTTTTTTGTAGTAACTAGAGGGAAGCCTTGTTCCAGATCAAACCGCATCTGATAGCCAAAACAGCTTTGTGTTCCAGTGCCAGTTCTGTCGGTTTTATGAGCTCCGTTTGCTATTATATGCTGAAGTAAACTAAGGTATTGTTGCATGGCTGCAAGGTAAGAAGAAAGGGATTAGCGGATTAACATGAAGGAAGGTTGTGAAAAACCTGTGGAATAATGCCAAAACTGTGTCTTTTATATTATGAGAATACTTTTACTGCTATTATTTATCTCTACGCAATTAAATGCTCAATATTGTGATTGTGGAATCAAAACAATACGATCGAAATGGCCAAAATCAGCTGAAGAAAATAACATATACGGAATAGTAGAGATAAAATATAAACTTACAGATAGTTGTATTATTATAGATCCGGTTATTATAAAAGGGCTCGGTTACGGATGTGATGAAGAAGCAATGAGAATATTTTCTCAAGTTTCAAACTACTGGAATGAGTGTAAAAGAAAATGTGGTTTGTGTGAATGCAAAAGTGAAGAAATAATATATAGGGTTAAGTTTTTATCCCCTGATATGGAAACATTAGCAAATAACGTACTTTATGGACTCAAATGCTTTTTGATAAGGTTTAGGTTACTGTAATTCCCTTCTTTTCAGTTCTTTTTCTATAAGCATGAGTTCTCTTCCAGTTTGCCCTTTGATGGAAGTGTTTTCCTGAGCCCTACGCATCAGATACGGCACTACATCTTTAATTGGTCCAAACGGAAGATACTTGCTAACAGAACAACCAGCATGTGCAAGATTGAATGTTATATTGTCGCTCATACCATACAACTGGCTCCAATGTATATGTGGATGATCCAATGGCAATCCTTTCTGCTGCATCAGTTTAGTAGCCAGCAGATTGCTGTTTTCATTATGCGAAGCAACGATTAAAGCAATACGATCAAGATGTTCTATGCAAAATTCTACTCCTGCATTATAATCTTTGTCAGTACTTTCCTTATCGGGTTGAATGGGAGATGGATAGCCATTTTCGGTAGCTCTTTTTCTTTCTTTTTCCATGTAAGCTCCTCTTACTAATTTAGCTCCTAGAATAAAATTCCTTTCAACTGATGCTGTATATGAGTCTTTAAGAAATTTTAATCTGTCGTGCCTGTAATGCTGAATCGTATTATAAACAACACAACGGTTTTTATTAAAAGTATCCATCATTAATATAGTTAGTGCATCCACCGGGTCTTGAATCCATGTGTCTTCTGCATCTACCAGCACTCCGGTATTTTTGTTAGCAGCGGTTTCGCATATCCGCATCATACGATGACGAACACTGTGCCATTCTTCTTTTTCTTCAGTAGTAAGATTGTCTACTGCTTTCAAAAATCGTTTCATCAATGTTCCTTCAAGCTCATGCATCATTGCATCCAACTTTTCCAATAATGCAAATCTGGCAAAGCCGGTAACTTTAACACTCATGAAAGGAATCATTGGTTGTGTAGAAGCATAATCAATCACCTTAATAAATTCATCGCAGGCATGATCAAAATTTTCTTCTCCCTCCTTTCCTTCTACACCATAGTCAAGAATTACTTTGACATTGTACTCACCTAACTTTTGCGCCACTGCTTTTGTTTGTTCCAGCGTTTCGCCACCTAAAAATTGAGAAAAGATTGTATTGCGGATAATGCCTTTTATAGGTAGCCCAACTTTAAGCGACCAAGGAGCTAACCGTGTTCCTAATTTTACAATCCAGGATTTACCCATCAGCTTAAATAAGAAACGAGCCTTTTTTAACTGCTTATCTGTTTTATACTCGAATGCAAATTCAGTATTATCAAAAGATATTTTAGAAGTAGGTGTCATATAACAATCGTAATAGGACGCAAAGATAGGATGATGGAAATAAGACAACCATTTGCACAAGAAAATTTGTATTGCGTTTTTTTTAATTTAAAATATGCCTGAGAGCCAATGCTTACCTTTGATGAAATTTTTAGGAATGGAATCTAAAACCCCCGCTGGCAGTTTAATTATAATGACCGAGCTAGTACTGCCAAATGATACTAACCTCTTTGGAAACCTGATGGGTGGCCGGTTAATGTACTGGATGGATATAGCATCAGCATTGTCTGCACAAAAACATTGTAATGCTCCCGTTGTAACAGCATCGGTTGACAATATATCTTTTGAAAACCCCATAAAATTGGGCAACGTTGTACATATAGAAGCAAACGTTACAAGAGCCTTTAACACCTCGATGGAAGTACATATGAAGGTATGGGGCGAAGACTTAAAAAAACAAATCAAGTATAAGAGCAATGAAGCTTATTACACATTTGTTGCCTTAGATGCTAATGGTAAACCATCCCCAGTTCCTCAACTTATTGTTGAAACAGAGGACGAACAGAAGCTTTTTGACGGTGCGTTAAGAAGAAGACAACTACGACTAATTCTCGGTGGTAAAATGAAACCGGATGATGCTGCAGAATTGAGGGCATTATTTGTAAAGTAAGTTTACTCTTTAGTAATCCAATGATGTTTTCCTTTCATCATGTAGTCTTTGCTTTGCTCGATTGAATCCATAATTTGCGTAAGAATAATATCCGTTGATGCTTCAAAATCAATTTCCAACGGAGCTTTAAATGTAACAGAAAGCAGTGTGCCTTTCTTTTTAAACTTCAACCCTTTTTTATTAAAAGCTCTCCAAAAGCCATTAATAACAACCGGTATAACTATTGGCTTTACTTGTTTAATTAACAAAGCGGTTCCCCTTCTACCCGGCGCAAATGGCTTGGTTGTGCCTTGCGGAAAAGTAATTACCCAGTTCTTTTCCAATGCCCGGTGAATTTTTCTGGTATCTGAAGGATCCAATCCTTTTCTCACTTCTTTAGACTCTTTGTTCCAAGTTCTTTTTACTGTAATACCTCCTGCCAATAAAAACAAACGGCTTATTAAACTTCCTTTCATGGTAGCTTCTGCAGCCACATAATTAACTCTTGTAAATGGATTCAATAAATAATAAGGAACACCTAAACGGTTTCGCTTTCCCCATTTTACTGCACAAAAAATATGAAGAAAAGTGATTACATCAGCAAAATAGGTTTGATGATTGCTGACAAATAATACTTTTTGCTTTGGCAAGTTTTCAAAATGTTCTGTTCCTGATACTTTTAGCTTATTGACAATAGCAAGACCAGGATAAGAAAATAAGCCTACAAAGAAGTAAACTATTTTTCTAACCGGATGAAAATTCCTTAACCTTTCGCCGACAGAAGCCATGAAAAATTATTTGACAATCAATAATAATTCAAAATAAGTGATTGTAAAGGAAGAAATGAAAATAAATGGAGAATTGTTATTAAGATACAACAATTAAGAATTTCTATAGTTCACTCAAAATCAAAAACATAAAAAACCCACCTTCTCAGGTGGGTTTTATAAAATGCAATATCATCATTCTGGCTTAGCTTCATCAACAGGTGTTTCACCACTGTCTTCGCCATCCATTTTTTTCTTCAGATCTGCCAATACACCTAGATCTCCAAGAGTTGCTTTTTCCACTTTGCTCTGTACACTTTTTACAGCTTTTCTAGTGTTGTCTGC
This sequence comes from Chitinophagaceae bacterium, assembly GCA_016708765.1. Lineage (GTDB taxonomy): Bacteria > Bacteroidota > Bacteroidia > Chitinophagales > Chitinophagaceae > JJ008. The sequence continues at coordinate 74,249 of JADJFD010000006.1, read as the reverse complement.
ATCAGTTCTTGCTTCTTTCTTTACAGCATCCGCAGCATCTACCTGAACCTGCTCCCAGATACGAGTATGAGAAACTACAATGCGTTTTTCATTGCGGTCAAACTCAATCACCATAAACTGTGCAGATTCATCAGCACCGATAGTCTTACCATCTTCTTTTGAAAGATGGCGGTTAGGAGCAAACCCTTCTAAGCCATAAGGCAGTTGAACAGTTGCACCTTTATCATCACGACGGCTTACTGTGCCTTCATGAAGACTTCCGATAGCAAATGTATCAGCCAATGTATTCCAAGGATCTTCTTCTAATTGCTTGTGGCCTAACTGTAGCTTTCTATTCTCTTTATCAATACCTAAAATAACTACATCAATTGTTGCACCTACTTTAGTGTACTCACTTGGATGATTGAAACGCTTTAACCAGCTAAGGTCACTGATATGAATCATACCACCGATACCTGCAGATAATTCTACAAACACACCATAGTTAGTAATGTTCTTCACTAAACCTGGATGTGTACTGTTCTCTGCAAATTTGGTTTCAATTTCATTCCAAGGATCTTCAGAAAGTTGTTTGATAGACAAACTCATCTTTCTACTTTCCTTATCAAGAGTTACCACTTTAGCTTCATGCTCATCACCAAGCTTAAAGAATTCTTTAGCGTTGATTGGAGTATTTGCCCATGTAATTTCAGAAACGTGGACAAGACCTTCAACACCAGGTTGAATTTCTAAGAAAGCTCCGTAGTCTTCAATGTTTACTACTTTACCTTTTACCACATTGCCTTCTGCAATATTTTCTGCCAATACATCCCAAGGATGCGGAGTCAATTGCTTTAAGCCAAGGCTGATACGTTTTTTCTCATCATCAAAATCAAGTACCACTACATTGATCTTTTGATCAAGTTTCAATACTTCAGTTGGATGAGAAATACGACCCCATGAAATATCAGTAATGTATAACAGACCATCTAAGCCACCAAGATCCATGAAAGCACCGAAGTCAGTGATGTTCTTCACTGTACCTTCCAATACTTGTCCTTTCTCTAGTTTGCTCATAATCTCTGCTCTCTGTGCTTCGATATCGCTTTCGATAAGTGCTTTGTGAGATACAACTGCATTCTTAATAGTCTCGTTGATCTTAACTACTTTAAATTCCATTGTCTTACCAACAAACTGATCGTAATCTGTAACAGGCTTCACATCAATTTGTGATCCTGGTAAGAATGTTTCCATTCCAAATACATCAACGATCAAACCACCTTTCGTTTTAGAAGTAACAGTACCAGTAATAACTTCACCAGTTTTATGCACTTCCATAATTCTTTCCCAAGCTCTTGTAATGCGAGCCTGACGACGACTAAGATTCAAATGTCCGTCTCTGTCTTCTTTCTCAACAATCATTACTTCCACTTCATCACCAATTGCAAGAGATGGAAGGTCACGGAATTCATTCAACGAAATTAAGCCGTCACTTTTAAATCCGATGTTTAATACAACGTCAGTTTTTGTTAAACCAACTACAGTACCATTCATCAATTCACCATCATTCAATTGCTTGAAAGTGTTGTCATAAACCTGATGATACTTTTCTTTCTCTTCGGCAGAGTAAGAAGTAACATTGCGTTTGTCAACATTCCAGTCAAAATCATCATGAGGTGTTTGAGGTGCATAAGCAGGCTTCTTTGGAGTTTCCTCCTCTGTTCCAACGGAGCTGGAATCTGCGACAGGTGCAGTTGTTGTCGCTGTAGAAGCTTCGGATGCGTCTGTCGACGTATCACCTGCGTTCTCCTGTGCATCAGCGTTTAGGTTCTTTAAATTTTTGTTTTCAAACATTTTTTAAAATCCCGAAGGGTTTTATTTTCGGGGCAGCAAAGATATAGAAATAGCCCGGCTTTTTGGGCTTTGAACTTAAGGGAATTTTGAATTTGATTCCCATCTGTAAAGCCTTGATTTAGCATCCGTTGCGTCCGCCAATTGGCGGATCGGGGTCCAATTTGGCTTATACAACTGCCAGTTCTTCTTATATTCACAAAAACGAACTTTTTGCTTTATTCTATACTTAAAAGAATTGCCCGGTCGGCCCTACCCATTTTCTGCCGGAAAATCATAATCAATAAGCCGGAAATATTAAAAATTAAAGGTCCTGTGTTGCTGGCTTGCAATCATCCCAACTCATTTCTTGACTCAATTATTATAGACACTCTTTTCAAGGAAGACGTTTGGTCATTAGCAAGAGGCGATGCTTTTAAAAAACCATTCTTAAAAATTCTTGCGGCTTTAAAAATATTACCAGTGTACCGGCCAAGTGAAGGTGTTGAAAATTTATCTGAAAATTATAAAACATTTGATGCTTGTATTGAGATTTTAAGACGTAACGGCGTTATTACAATATTCAGCGAAGGAAAATGTATTAATGAATGGCATTTACGTCCCTTAAAAAAAGGTACAGCAAGATTAGCCATCAAAGCATGGGAAGAAGGTATACCGCTAACTGTAATTCCTGTTGGATTGAATTACAGTTCATTTACAAGATTTGGGAAAAATGTGTTTATCAATTTCGGAAAGCCAATTGAAAAAAGACATTTAAATTTTAATGCAGCTGACGGATTAAGGCATCAAGAATTTAATAATTTATTGCAGAAAGCATTAGAACAGTCGGTTTTTGAAATACCAAAGAAGGATAAACAAAAACAAAAAGAGCAGTTAGAAATTAAACCTTCATTACTAAAAAAAATACTTCTTATAATTCCTGCAATCATTGGCTATCTGATCCATTTGCCACTTTATCTTCCTATAAAAAAATATATCTGGAAAAGAACTTCAAACAACGATCATTATGATTCCATAATGGCTGGCATAATTATGCTCTCCTACCCTTTTTATCTTATCCTGTTAATTACAATAGTTTGGAATGTTACAGCTTGCTGGTGGGCAGTTGGATTATTGATTATACTTCCATTTACAGCATGGTCTTACATTCAATTGAAACCTCAGTTGGATAAATAAAACTTCTGATAATCTTCTATTGTGTCAATATCAGAAAGTTCAGTTAAAAACGAATATTGCTTTTGCAACTTCACAGTATCTTTAATTGTATCTGCAAGCACAGAGTCTGAGCTCCATTTTTTATGCTGAAATAATTCTGGAATCAGTTTTGACATCCCTAACAAATAATACCCTCCATCGCTTGACGGGCCAATTACAATATCATCATTCTCCAATCGTTCAAAGGCTTCATTAATTATTATAGGTGATAATGACGGGCAATCACTTCCAATAATAACTACATTTTTATAATTTAATTGTAACAGTTTATGAAATGCCAGCATCATTCTATCGCCAAGTGAGTCTCCTTCCTGTTGATATTTACTAAATAAGTCATTTTCCCATATATCGTCATTCTCAATCCTATCAGTGTAGAAAACAAATTTATCACATTCTAAATCAACAGAAATGTCATGAGTATGCTGAAGTAGTTCTTTATAAACTTCTAAAGCCTTCTCTTCGCCAAGATCTTTTGCCAAACGAGTTTTAACTTTACCTAGTTCAGGTATACGAACAAATATAATAAGTGCATTTTTCATAATCAACAGCATCCTCCTCCATCATAAAACCAAGTAGAATCAGAAATAAAAATATCCTCCCTATTTAATTTTGCTAAAGCTCCTCCAGTTTTATCGCAAACGGCCAATGGTTGATTGGGCAACAATACATGGCCTTTGTTATCATCAAAGCTATCCTCTCCGCCAAAGTAAATAGCCGTTTTTCCTGTGAAAACACATGGTCCATCTACCGGCATCGGGTCTTTAATTGCACACACTTCCACACTTTCAATATAAATCAGTTTATCAGTAGCATAATTTTTGGGATCAAGAATTCTATAAGGACGTTTAGCCCTTATTTCTACAGTACCAAAACCAACATCGGTTATCATTTTTATGTAATCCCATAACGGCAATGAGCCGCTCAGGCACAAAGCTCTTAATCGTTCATCTTCTTGTAATGCCTTTGGCATATGAGCATCACAGATTGGGTCACTCATTACCAATCTGCCCCTTGGTTTTAACACTCTATACATTTCTTGCAATGCCTGTTTTAATTCTTCCTGCTTAAAAATATTAAACAAACAATTTTGCGCAGCTACATCAATACTATTATCCTCCACCGGAAGACTTAATGCATCACCTTTCCTCAAATCAACAAAATTGCTTCTGAACCATGGATTTAATTTTTCTCCTTCCACAAAATTCTGTTTGCTCGCAGTAAGCATTTCATCTACCACATCTATTCCAATTACACCGTTTGCTTGTCTGCTGAAATAAGCAAACTGCAACAACTCCATTCCTCCACCAACACCTACGTATAAAATTTTTGGATTGTTGACTAAGTCTCTTGGATGCACAGTACTTCCACAACCATAATTCATTTGTTGCATTCTTACCGGAATATCCAAACCGGGCAACTGCCAAATTGGAGTGGTAGTACAGCATAATCCTATATTAGGATTTTCTGCCGCATCTTTATATACATTTTTTGTTGTTTCTAAATACGACATAGTTAAATATTGAAAAATGATAAAAGGAAATAAAATAATGCACTAAAAATAATGGCTACTGGCAAAGTAAGCAACCATGATAATAATATTTGTGAAATAACTTTATTATTTGTTTTCCCGGTTTTCAAACCGATTCCAAAAATTGAACCTACACTTACATGTGTAGTGGAAACAGGCAATCCAAAAAAACTGGCCGCAACTACCATTCCTCCTGTAATAAAATTTGCACTGAATGCCTGCCCTTCGTTTAGCGGTGTTATCTTTTTACTCATTGTTTCCGCTATCTTTTTAGAATGTAATAATCCACCTACTACCATGGCAATAGCAATTGCTAACAATGCAAGTCTCATATCACCAAGGTGAAGTAATAATAGTAACCCAGCAATTTTTGGAGCATCGTTCAAGCCTCTTGCAAAACAAACAGTAGCTGCACTGAAAAAATGTGCATTTCTTACAAAGGATTGCAAAGGAATTCCAATCAATTTACCGCTGTATTTCTCTTTGCACATTTCTCCATCAGCCATTACAACCGGTGCCGCCGCAAGTAACTGCATTTGTGGATTAAGTGTTTGAACAACGGTTACAGGCTTGCAAAAACATATTTCTTTTTCAATGCCGGTTTGTAATCGTATGCGATGTAAAAAAGAATAAAATAGAAAACTAAATAATGCTGCGATAAGTGGTGATAAAAGCAATGGCAATAAAAACGATTTTCCTAATTGCTGAAAATGCAATTGCATACCCACAGCTATTAAACCAGCACCTACTAAGGAACCTATTAATGCATGAGTAGTGGAAACAGGCATGCCAATTCTGGAGGCCAACAATACAGTGGCAGCAGCAGCCAATGCCACTGCAATAACAAACCGATGAGTATTTATTATATCTTCTGCAATTAATCCTTTACCAGAAAATTTCTTAATCAAAGTGGTTGCTAATATTACTGATAATGCTGCACCCAAAAATGTAAAGACAGATGTCCATTGTAATGAAAATCTGTAAGTAGCAGTATTGCTTCCATACAAAGTTGCTACCCCTTTAAAATTATCATTTGCCCCATTTGAATAGGACAAAAAAAGTACAACCGTAAAAATAATAACAGCAATCATTGTTTGAATTTATGTTACTGCTCCTCCGCAACTGCTGCCAGCACCAGCAGTACACCCAAAACAATGTTGATTGATAACGATGCTGCGATTTCGTAATTCATTCGAATCGAAATTTAAAATATGCTTATTGCTGCAATCAACTTTCAACTCAAGCATTTGGTTAAAATCACAATCATAAATATATCCATCCCATCCTACGGAAATAGTATTGCGGCACATTACATTGGCTGCTGCTACAGGATTATAGGCTGCTAATAACTTCTCCATATATTTTTCATAGTTATTGCTTTGTAACAAGTAATCTAAAAAACGGCTTACAGGTAGATTCGTTATTGCGAATAAGGAATGAAAAGAAATATTGAAATCTTTTTTCAACGCTGTTTTAAATTCTTTTCCAATGATTCCTGAGAGGGAGGCAAGAAAGCACCTGCGGGATTATAAACAAGATTTAATTTCAATTCACTTCCCTCCAAGCCGTAACCCACTGCATTCAGCATTTGTAATGCTTTAATGGAATCTTCAAATACACCATCACCCCGTTGACGATCTGTTCTGTCTTTTGAATAAAAAGGAAGCGAAGACACAACTTCAATATTATGCTTTTTAAAAAAATCAGGTAGATCATGAAATTTTTTATTGGCAAGAATGATTGTAAGATTGCAACGAACAATAATATGCTTATTCAGTTTTTTTATTTCCTCAACAAACCAGCGGAAATCAGGATTTAGCTCTGGCGCACCACCGGTTAAGTCAACCGTAGTAAAAGAAGAATTTGCTGCAAGAACATCCAGGCACTGCTGCATGGTTTCTCTGGTCATAATTTCTTTTCGGTCTGGACCTGCATCCACATGGCAATGTTTGCAAACCTGGTTACACATTTTTCCAACATTAATCTGGAAAACTTCCATCTGGGTTGGCTGCAATGGAAACAGATTACTTTCTTCCAGTTTTTGTTGAAATGGAACTAATTTATATGCATCAGCATGATTTGCTCCATGCTCCAGTATTTCTATCTGCTCATGGGTGTCGGATAATTTATGATGTTGTGCTTTTAATGACTTCATATTATAACCCCAATCCGCCAATTGGCGAAGCTTTTTAGTCCGATAATATAACTAACCCTTAAAAGGCTTGATCTCTTGGTAACGTAAATCTTTCATCTCTTATCGGAAAATTGTTATTAAAATTCATATTACTTTTTATCGTCTAATTAGCAGTGAAAATCCAAACCTAAGTTCCCATTTAGAGCCTGTCCCGATTTTTTCGGGAGGACAGGGATTTACATTGCTATTTCTTTTACCTTATTCATCATCTGTACACCATGTACCAAAGCCGCACCACCTTTTATAGCTGATGCAACATGTACTGCTTCCATGATCTGTGCTTCACTCCAGCCTTTTTCAAAAGCATCACTACTATATGCATCAATACAATATGGGCATTGTACTGCATGAGCAACTGCCAATGCTATCAACGATTTTTCCCTTGCTGAAAGATTCCCTTCTGCAAACACTTCTCCATACCAGGCAAAGAATTTATCAGCCATTGGCTTTTGAAACTCTCCTACATTTCCAAATTTTCCGAGATCTTCTGCGTTGTAATAATGATTTGCCATAGATTATAATTTATAGTTTTCGAGATAAAGTGTCCAATCGTAGCTCTTGAATTTTACTTTAGGATTTTTATCAACAGGAATAATTGATAATTGTTTAAGCAATTCAATCATTTTCTTTTTCCGCCAAAATCTCTCCTGAACCAACTCATTAATGTCGGTAACTTTACAATGTTTGTTGCAGCATCATATTCAGCCTCTCCTGTTAAATAAGCTTTTGTAGCCAGATCAAGTTGTTGATCAATCGTTTCAGATTTATAAAATGCAATCGGCGGGCAGCTTTTGGCCCCACAGTTCAACGCAAAATGAAGACGGTAATCCAATTTATCAACCCGCAATCTTTTCTCTATTTTATTCGGAAACAGTTTATTGAAATAGCCTAGGCTCCATTTTATTTTTGAACGACGGAGAATTCCATGTTCTATTCCATCCAGGCTAAATTTTTTTCCTGCAATTTCTATGAACTCATTTCCAAAGAATTTCCCTCTGTTACTATACTGGTCTGGATTATTTTTTAATGCTGTATTTGTATAAGCATTATAAAGATTAATCCAAAAAGCTTTTTTTTCATTATCATTAGTAATAGTAGCAGTTAATTCATCCATCGATAAATCCTTCAGGCTGGTGATAAAAGAAGTCGTCTGCTCACCGGTTTTGGCTGCATACATAAAGTCCTGCGATAATTGCACTAACTTATTTTGTGATTTTTCCACTATATTTTTTTCTATATTAATGGAGGAAGTTACAGCAGAATCGGTGTCTGGTTTTGTCATTCCCATTACATTATTACTTTCCTGTTCTTTCAGCCATTTATCAATACTTATTTCATTCATTTCCTCCTGTGCAGAAATAGCAAGTACCTTACCATTTTTTCCAACAATAGCTGTGTATGGATAAGCTGGCGGCTGAAATAATTTAGTAAACATTGCCTGCTCATCTACAATTACAGGAAGTGCAAAACCTTTTTGCTTGCCGATAAATGCTATCAATTTTTCTTCCGGCTCATCTGATACTAAAACAATATTTATCTGCCCTTTATATTTTTCCTGTAATGCAGATAATTTTGGTAGAGCTCTTATACAGGGAATACACCATGTACCAAAAAAATCGACCACCAGTAATTTATCATTCAATTGTTGAAAAGTAGATGACGATGCAGAGTAATTAAGAATTTTATTAACCTGAAAATTTTTTGTCACATCGTTAACCTTATAACCTGACTGTGACATTGCAAGTGAAGAAAATAACAGAGATATGGCTATAGCAAATACTTTCATGAAATATAAAAAATGTAGCTGGTTAATCTATTCAACTAGTATAAACGTAAATTTACCGGCTTGAGATTGGATTATCTAAACTTGTTTATATGTCTATTACCCCAGAATTAGTTACTGAAACTAGTAGATTTCTTAAAAAAGAAGGCTTTAATAACCCTGTTGCTGGGATTATTATGGGAACAGGCTTAGGAGCAATGGCTGATAAAATTGAGAACCCAATAATCATTCCCTACTCAACAATACCCAACTTTCCGGAAGCAACTGTTGAATTTCATAAGGGAAATCTCATTTTTGGTGCAATAGGGAATACAAAAGTAATGGCTATGCAAGGCCGCTTTCATTATTATGAAGGTTATAGTATGCAACAAATTACTTTCCCTGTAAGAGTTATGAAAGAACTGGGTGTTCAAGTTCTTTTTTTAAGTAATGCAGCAGGCGGAATGAACACTGACTATAAAAAAGGTGATCTGGTTATGATAGAAGATCATATCAATTTACTTCCTGATAATCCGCTGCGTGGATTGAGTGATCCGGCGTTTGGCCAGCGATTTGTAGATATGAGCCAGCCCTATGATATTGGATTGATGGAGATAATCAGCCAACATGCAAATCAAAAAAATATTACGATAAAAAAAGGAACTTATGTTTCCGTTATGGGACCTAATCTTGAAACCAGAGCTGAATACCGATGGCTTCGTTCAATGGGAGCAGATATGGTAGGAATGAGTACTGTACCAGAAGTAATCGTTGCAAATCAGATTGGAATTAAATGCGCCGCAGTCAGTGTGATTACTGATGAATGTGATCCTAATAACTTGAAGCCAATAAATATTCCTGAAATAATAGAAATAGCTGGAAAGGCCGATCAATTACTTAGCAGTATACTGGTAGATTGTATTAAAAATTAGAACAGGTTAACCCTTTGAATAATATTTTCTTATCACCATCCGCATTTCCTCTTCTCTCATAAAACCTTCATGCCGGAAAACTATTTTTGTTCCGTGCATAACAAAAATATATGGCAATGCTTTTAATCCATAATCTTTCATCAGTTGCAGATTTTCATCTGCATTAATTTTCAAAACCTGCACAGTGTCCTGCATATCCTTTTCAATTCTATCCAAAGCAGGTACCATTATTTTACAGGGTCCGCACCAGGGAGCATAAAAATCAACAAATGTTAATGAGTTATTCAAAACAATATTCTCAAACTCTCCTTTACCCATTCCTTGCCGGGCAGAATCATTTTTCAATTTTACAAAAGAATAATTTTTTATTTTCCATACAATTATTCCGCCTTTCAGATCATAAACATTTTTAAAACCCATCTCATGCATAATCTTTGCAGCATCCCAACTTCTTCCACCAATTGCGCAGTAAACAAAAACCGGTCTATCTCTATCAATTGTTCCAACTTGATCTTTAAATGTCGAATCATAAAAATCAATGAATACAGCACCGTTCAAATAGCCTTTTCCAATTTCTTCAGGTGTACGAACATCAATTAATAATGCATTTCCTGAATTTACCAATTTTTTACGAAATTCCTTTGATGAAAGTCTTTCCTGACTTTGTACTATATGTCCAATAAATAATATAGATATTGTAATTAAAAAACGAAACATAGTGTTGAAGTTACAATAATAGCAGGGATTCATTTTCTAAATCGATTAAAAGAGACGCAGAGAAACATGCGATCGGACAATAGTTTTCCAGGTTTTATTATGACACATGAATTTACGAACAAAGAAGCCACTAGGATTTTACCGGTAATCAAGCATTTTTTTATAGGCAATCATCATTTCATACTGAGTAGCACCTCTCTTGTACATATTTACAATCTTCTTATTTGCCATTTGAACCTTCCACCAACTGTTAGTATCATACTTGCGGGCTGAGATCAATGCAGTTTGTTTGAATATTTTATATCGCACATTTTCTCTTGCCCTTTTAGCAAATTCATATTCTTCCATTATCATCATTTCTGTATTGAATCCGCCAGTGCTTTGATATAATTCTTTAGTTATAAAAAGTGTCTGATCGCCACCCATGCACATAAACCAGTCAAAACGGGTAAACCATGCATTTATTTTTAAATACCATTTAGAAGAATCAAACTTTGTGCGATAGCGCCCAATAAAAAACCCGTCATTAATTGCAGCAACAATATCGTTAGCAAATGAAGCTGGCGGATAAGTGTCAGCATGTACAAAATATAAAACACATCCCTTGGCGATGGATGCACCATAATGCATTTGTGCTGATCTTCCTTTCTGAGGAGATTTAATTACCGCGGCTCCGGCATTTTTGGCAATCTCAATTGTATTGTCGCTACTACCACCATCTACAACAATTATTTCAGTCACCGATTGTGCACTATACTTAATAAGATAAGTTATAAGCCGTTCAATATTCAATGCTTCGTTATAAGCAGGAATGATAATACTTAGTTGCATAGTTGATTTATATACGAAATGGATTATCAGGAAGTTTGAGCTATAGCCTTTGCAGCAACAAAGCCACTCGTCCATGCATGTAGAAAATTAAATCCGCCAGTTACACCGTCTACATCTAGTATTTCACCAGCAAAGAAAATGTTAGGGACTACTTTACTCATCATTGTATTATGATCAATCTCATTGAGTTTAATTCCTCCGGCAGTCACAAACTCTTCTTTAAATGTAGTTTTTCCTTTCACATTAAACTCTGCTGCACATAAGTTTTTTATTAGTTTGTTTTGTTCTTTTGCAGGAAGATCGGCCCATCTAATATCAGTTTTTACACTTGAAGATTCCAAAATAAACTCCCACAATCTTTGTGGCAAGTAAAACGGATTTTTATTTGAAATTTTTTGTGCTGCAATTTCAAAACGAATTTTTTGAAAATGTTCTGACAATTGTTGTTCATTAAATTCAGGCAACCAATTAATCAAAATTGTAAAATCATAATTCTTATCTGCCAGTTCTCTTGCTCCCCAGGCACTTAATTTTAGAATAGCCGGACCACTTAGTCCCCAATGTGTAATTAATAATGGACCCAATTGAATAAGTTTTGCCCCGATAACTCTCACTGTAGCATTCGGCACACTTACACCCATCAGTTTTGTAATAGGGTGCTGAGGCATGTTGAATGTAAATAAAGAAGGAACCGGCTCTTCAACAGAATGGCCCAACTTTGTCAGCCATTCAAACATTGATGCTTTTGGAAAGCCACCACTTGCAATACAAACATAATCGGCAGTAAGTGATTCGTCATTTGATATTTCCAATTTAAAAGAATGCTCTTCTTTTACAATAGTTTTCACTTCCGTTTTCATTAAAATCTTCACACCATATTGCTGTGCTTCATTCAGCAAACAATTAATAATTGTTTGTGATGAATCTGTAACCGGAAACATCCTTCCATCTTTCTCAGTTTTCAACTTCACTCCTCTTTCTTCAAACCAACTTATTGTATCTGTTGTAAAAAACTGGTGAAATGTTTTCTTTACAAAATTGCCACCTCTCGGATACTTTTTACTCATTTCCAAAATATCAAAACAGGCATGAGTAACATTGCATCTTCCACCACCGCTTACACTAACTTTTGAAAGCAGCTTATTGCTTTTTTCAAAGATAAGTACCTCTAATTCAGAATTCATTCTAGCCGCATTAACAGCACAGAAAAAACCTGCTGCTCCTCCACCTATTACAATTAATTTTTTCTTTCCCATTTGCTAAAAACAAACCCCTCAGTTGAGGGGCTGCAATATTTGTTGAGTAAATAAATTCGGGTTAGCTTTTTCTGCTTTCTCTATTATACTGTAGTCTGATAAAATATCAGCTTTGCCTTTTCTTACACAAATATCATGTTCGAAATGAACGGAAGGTTTTCCGTCATTTGTTCTTACAGTCCATCCATCATCTTCTGTATACACATCTCTTGTACCCATATTGATCATCGGCTCTATAGCTAATACTAATCCTTCTTTTAATTTAGGTCCGCTTCCTCTTTTTCCATAATTAGGTACTTGCGGGTCTTCATGCAAATTCTTACCTAATCCATGCCCTACCAGTTCTCTTACCACACCATATCCATTTTTACGTTCCGTATGTTCTTGTATAGCAAAGGCAATATCACCTATTCTATTTCCAGCAACAGCTTTTTCAATTCCCTTATACAATGATTCTTTTGTTACCTGTATGAGTTTCATTACATCCTCACCAGGATCACCAATGGCAAATGTATAAGCATGATCTCCATGCCAACCATTTAATATAACGCCTATATCTATAGTTATAATATCGCCTTCAACCAACTCTTTTGGTCCTGGAAAACCATGTACCACTACATCGTTAACAGAAATACATGAATTAAATGGATAACCATTATAGTTAAGAAATGAGGGAATTGCCTGATGATCTTTGATAAATTCTCCAACTTTTCTATCAATAGACAAAGTTGTAATTCCTGGCTTAAGTGTTCCGGCAATTTCAGTCAATGTTTTACTAACCAACAAAGCACTCTGCCTCATTAATTCAACTTGATCGTTTGTCTTATAAATCATCATAGACTGCAAATATCCTTAAAAAAATAAACCCGGCAAGTTTGAACTTACCGGGCCATAAATATTTATTAGTTAATTAAATCTGAACCGGAGAAGCTGATTGTCTTCCCTGCAATCTTCCACTTTTCATTAATCCATCATATTGACGCATCAACAACTGAGTTTCTATTTGCTGTAATGTATCCAACACAACACCTACCATAATCAACAGCGAAGTTCCGCCGAAGAAAGTAGAGAATTGCTGCGTTACTCCAAAACGAGCAACAATACCTGGAAGAATACCTACGAATGCCAATAAAAAGGCCCCAGGTAGTGTAATTCTATCCATGATAGTTCCAATATAATCAGCAGTAGGCTGACCTGGCTTTACACCTGGAATAAATCCATTGTTCTGCTTCAGGTTATCCGAAATCTGTTTAGGATTAAATATCAAAGCCGTGTACAAGAACGTAAATCCAATAACAACTACAGAATAAATAAGCATGTACCAAATATTGGTATGATCATTCATCGCTTTAAGAAATCCACCTCCATCGGTGCTAAAATTTGCAAAAATTGTCGGTATAAAAATTATCGCTTGTGCAAAGATGATTGGCATTACACCAGCAGCGTTTACTTTCAACGGTAAAAATTGTCTTGCACCACCAAACTGACGATTGCCAACAATTTGCTTTGCATAGTTAACAGGTACTTTTCTTACACCTTGAATTAACAATACACAACCCATAATAATTGCAATTAAAACTGCTATCTCGATTATGAATATTAATATCTGCCCATTTCTAACTGACTTAGCACTCAATTCTTGAAGGAATGATTGAGGTAAACGGGCAATGATACCAATCATGATAATCAGTGATGTTCCGTTTCCTAAACCTCTGTCTGTAATCTTTTCGCCAATCCACATTACAAACATGGTACCAGCTGATAAAACTACCAGACAAGATAACCAGAAGTAACCAGAGAATGCCGGCATGATAGCTCCTGACTGAGCAAACATTCCATTTAAGTAAGATACATATGCAGAAGCCTGAAGCAAGGTAACTACTACTGTAAGATAACGAGTATACTGATTAATTTTCTTACGGCCACTCTCCCCTTCTTTCTGCATTTTTTGAAAACTTGGCACTAATACAGTCATCAACTGCATAAAGATAGATGCAGAGATATAAGGCATAATACCCAATGCAAAAATGGATGCATTATTAAATGCACCGCCAGAGAAAGCATCTATCAAACCAAGTATACCAGTACTGTTTTGACTACCAGCATCAATTTTGGTTGGATCTATACCTGGCAATACGATATGTGAGCCTAGACGATAGATAGCTATCATCATAATGGTAAACAAAATTTTACCTCTCAAATCCTCGATGCTCCAGATATTCTTAAGTGTTTGTATTAATTTCTTCACGGGAATTAAAAAAATTTAAAAAGCCTGTAAAATACTACTCCGGAATTCCATTGCAGTAAAAATAAAAGACGCATTATCAATGCGTCGTTGCAATTTAGCTAATTTACTTTACAATTTCTACCGTTCCACCAGCTGCTTCTATTGCGGCCTTTGCTTTTTCACTTGCTGCATTCACTTTGAAAGTAAACTTTCCTTTTAGTTCTCCATTACCTAATACTTTTATTCTGTCCGTTTGTCCAATCAATCCATTGATGTAAAGATTTTCCAAACTAAACTCAGTAATGCTATATTTTTCTGCCAGTTGCTCTACCTGACCAAGGTTGATCACTTTATACTCAATACGATTTGGATTTTTGAATCCACGTTTTGGCACACGACGCTGAATTGGCATCTGACCACCCTCATGAGCTCTTTTATTTTTAAATCCGGTACGGCTTTGTGCACCTTTTGTACCTTTTGTAGCGGTTCCACCATGTCCTGAACCATCACCACGACCAATACGTTTTACTTTGTGCGTAGCACCTTTTGCAGGTTTTAATTCGTGTAATTTCATTTTGTTGCTTTTATTTTTTACTCAACGCCCCGAAAGCATTCGGGGCTCGCTGTTTTTATAAAGAATAAAATGCGAATAAATTCGCATTCAATTTTATTAACTTAATTCTTCTACTTTCAGAAGATGACCCACTTTTGTGATCATACCTAAAATCTGAGGAGTAGCTTCTACTTCTTTAGAAGAATTCATCTTTCCTAATCCTAAAGCCTGCACTGTCAATTTTTGACGCTCAGATCTGTCGATAGGACTTTTTACCAATGTTATCTTTACCTTTTTCATAATAATTCAATTCGATTGTAATCGGATTAACCGTTAAATACTTTCTTTAAACCCATTGTACGGGTTTTTGCAACTGCATTTGGTTCACGTAGTAAGGCTTCTGCTTTGAAAGTTGCTTTTACCACAGTATGTGGGTTTGCAGAACCAAGAGATTTAGCTAATACGTCAGTGATACCAGCACTTTCCAATACGGCACGCATAGAACCTCCGGCGATTACACCAGTACCATGAGCAGCTGGTTTAATCAATACTTTAGCAGCACCTTCTTTAGCCCACTGATCATGAGGGATAGTACCTTTCATAACCGGAACTTTAATCAGATTCTTCTTTGCATCATCAATTCCTTTGGCAATTGCTTCTTGTACTTCTTTGGCTTTACCAAGACCATGACCAACAATACCATTTTCGTTTCCTACAACAACCAGTGCTGAGAAACTAAATGCACGGCCACCCTTTGTTGTTTTTACAACACGGTTGATGGCAACTACTTTATCTTTCAGTTCCAGGTCTCCGGCTTTCACCTTGTTTACGTTAAACTTTGACATTTATTCTTGTAATTAAAAGTTTGAAAGTTGTTTGCTTAAAATTTAAGTCCACCTTCTCTTGCTCCATCAGCTACAGACTTAACACGACCATGGTAGAGATAACCACCACGATCAAATGTTACATCATTGATTCCTAACTCAACTGCTTTTTTGCAATTGACTCACCAACCATTTTGCTCTTATCCACTTTGTTAGCTTTCTGAGCTTTGATTGCTTTATCCTTTGAAGAAGCCGATGCTAATGTTACTCCACTTGCATCATCGATCAATTGCACATAAATATCTGTATTACTTCTAAAAACAGATAGTCTTGGCTTTTGAGCCGTTCCTTCACCAATCTTCCTGCGAATACGATAACGGATATTTGTTCTTCTCTGTGACTTAATTTTTGGATTCATCTTATTTAATTTTCAACCCTGATGCTGCCAGGATTTAATTTTTACTTAATTATTTACCAGCCGCTTTACCAGCTTTCTTACGAACAACTTCACCCATGTAACGAACACCTTTTCCTTTGTATGGCTCAGGCTTACGAAGACCACGGATCTTTGCAGCTACCTGACCAATCAATTGCTTATCAATTCCCTCGAGAGATATCGTTGGGTTTTGACCTTTTTCCTGTGCTGTTGCAAGTTTTAATTCTTTCGGTATTTCAAATATGATATTATGAGAATAACCTAAAGCAAGATCTAAAACATTTCCTTGACTTGCAGCTTTAAAACCAACACCAATCAATTCCAGTTTTCTTTCAAATCCATCAGTAACACCTTTTACCATGTTGGCAATAAGTGATCTGTATAAACCATGCATTGCACGGTGACGAATCTGATCTGTAGGACGGGCAAATGTTATTGTACCATCTTTCACTTCAACAGTGATGTCACGATCAATTTCTTGCTTCAATTCGCCTTTTGGTCCTTTTACTGTAACCACATTATCTTTTCCTACAGTAATTGTTACACCTGCAGGAGCAATAACCGGTTGTTTACCTATACG
Source organism: Chitinophagaceae bacterium (assembly GCA_016708765.1). Taxonomy (GTDB): domain Bacteria; phylum Bacteroidota; class Bacteroidia; order Chitinophagales; family Chitinophagaceae; genus JJ008. The sequence goes on along the minus strand of JADJFD010000006.1, from coordinate 57,364 downwards.
AGACATAATTTCTAATTTTTATTTTGTGTTTTACTGACCGATCAGCTTAGTATAGTTTCAGCTTAATGTATCAGTAAATGTTTTTTTATTAATAAATATAACAAAGCACTTCACCACCTACGTTCTGCACTTTCGCTTCCTTATCAGTCATTACTCCTTTAGAAGTTGACAGAATTGCAACGCCCAAGCCGTTCTTCACTCTGCGAAATTCTGCAGGAGAAGCATACTGACGTAAACCCGGACGACTTACTCTTTCCATACTTTGTATAGCAGGAATTTTTGAAGTCGGATCATACTTCAGGGCAATTTTAATAACGCCTTGTTTGTTATCATCCTCAAACTTATACTTCAGGATATAACCCTGAGCATATAAGATTTCAGTCATTCGCTTCTTCAAGTTAGAAGCAGGAATATCCACTACACGATGGCCTGCCATCTGTGCATTACGTATTCTTGTAAGGAAATCTGCTATAGGATCTGTTACCATTTTATTTCAATTATTCAGTTCAAAATTTTGTTTGCTATTCTGATTGCCGGAGCAACCGAGTTATAGTATTTTTTACCAGCTTGCTTTTTTAACTCCTGGAATTTTTCCGTTCAATGCCATGTCTCTCAACATGATTCTGGAAATTCCAAAATATCTAACATATCCTCTTGGACGACCAGTAATCTGACAGCGATTTTTCAATCTTACTTTAGATGAGTTCTTTGGCATTTCATCCAAAGCTTTCCAATCGCCGGCTTTTTTTAATTCAGCTCTTTTTTCTGCATGTTGGGCTACCAACTTCTCTCTCTTCCGCTGTCTGGCTGTTATCGATTTTTTTGCCATGTTTATATATTTCTTTTAGTTAGAATTTGTTTTTGCAGCATTCTTAAAAGGCATTCCCAATTCTTTCAATAACTCATACGCTTCTTCGTCGTTATTTGCTGTTGTAACGAAAGTGATATCAAGGCCAGTAATCTTATTTACTTTATCAATATCAATCTCAGGGAAAATAATTTGTTCCGTAACACCCATTGTGTAATTGCCACGGCCATCAAATGATTTCTCACTAATTCCTTTAAAGTCACGAACCCTTGGTAAGGCTACAGAAATCAAACGATCTAAGAATTCAAACATCTTTACTCCACGAAGTGTAACTCTTGCACCAATCGGCATATCCTTACGCAACTTAAAGTTTGAGATGTCTTTTTTAGACATTGTTGCTACAGCTTTTTGACCAGAGATTGTTGTCAACTCATCAATTGCTATATCAATCAATTTCTTATCTGTTACTGCACCGTTAACACCACGGTTCAAACAAATTTTCTCCAATTTTGGTGCCTGCATTACAGTATCATAACTGAATTTTTTCACCAAGGCAGGTACTACTTCTTTAGTGTACTTATCTGCCAGTCTTGGGCTATAACTTTTTGTACTCATTATTTTTTACCTCCCTGTTCTTTTTTTGTTTTGAAAACTCTTTCTGTTTTCCCTTCTTTTCTTACTCTTGTCACTCTTGCACCAGCTTTTTGAGCCGGATCCCAAAGCATAACATTGCTGATATGAATTGGAGCTTCTACTTTAAGAATACCACCTTTGGTATTTTGTGCTGAAGGTTTAGTATGCTTGGTTTTGATATTCACACCTTCTACTAATACTTTCGCCTCATCTACCAATACTTCTTTCACAACACGGGGTTTTGATAAATCTTTATCATTCCCTGTAATAACCACTACATTGTCTCCTTTGCGGATGTTGTACTTTGGTTTAAATCTTGCTTTCATGTTATCTATCATTAATGGGTTATCTCCTTTGAATCAATTATAATACTTCCGGAGCTAGTGAAACAATTTTCATGTATCCTTTGTCACGAAGCTCTCTAGCAACTGGCCCAAAAATACGAGTACCTCTTGGTTCATCAGATTGGTTTAAAATCACAACCGCATTGTCATCAAAACGGATATAAGAACCATCTTTACGACGCAGTTTGTTAGTTGTGCGAACGATAACAGCTTTTGCAACTGTACCTTTCTTAATACCACCTGCAGGCATTGCATCTTTTACAGTAACTACAATCTTATCGCCTATTCTTGCATAACGCTGACCGCTATTGCCAAGTACACGGATACAAAGCACCTCTTTGGCACCACTGTTGTCCGCAACTTTTAACCGGCTTTCTTGCTGAATCATTTTATTATTATTTTGAATTTTGAATTTTGAATTTTGAATTTTTCTGCGTTCAATTTAGAAAGCATTCATAATTCATCATTCAGCATTTAACATTGTTATTTAACCTTTTCAACCACTTCTACCAATCTCCAACGCTTTGTTTTACTAAGCGGACGGGTTTCCATGATCTTTACCACATCACCAATGCTACACTCATCCTTATCATCATGAGCATGGAATCTTGTGGATTTTTTCACGAACTTACCATAGATAGGATGCTTTACTTTTCTCTCCACCTCAACGGTGATAGTTTTAGTCATTTTGTTGCTGGTTACAACGCCTATCCTAGTCTTTCTTAAATTTCTTTCTTCCATTTTACTAGCTTTATTATGCTTGTGTTTGCTTTAACTTCAATTCTGTTTTCAGCCGTGCAATATCTCTGCGAACATCACGGATTACCATTGGATTCTCCAGTGGAGAAATTGCCTGAGCAAATTCCAGTTTTTTCAACCGTAATTTATCTTCTTCAATCCTGGCTTTGAGATCCTGCTCATTCATCCCATGGATGCTTTTTACAAAATCAGCTTTTTTTGACATTGTTATTCGATTTATTAATTATTACGCTGTTACTAAATCACGGCGTATCATAAATTTTGTTTTGATAGGCAACTTACCAGCAGCTAATGATAAAGATGCACGGGCCACTTTTTCATCAACACCATCTATTTCAAAAATGATACGTCCTGGCTTTACTACAGCAGCCCAATACTCCAAGCTACCTTTACCTTTACCCATTCTCACCTCTGCAGGCTTTTTGGTAATTGGCTTATCAGGGAATATGCGTATCCACACATTACCTTCTCTTTTCATTTCACGGGTTAATGCCTGACGGGCAGCTTCAATTTGACGATCAGTAATCCAATGCTGGTCTAAAGCTTTTAAAGCAAAAGTTCCAAAAGCAATCGTAGTACCTCTCTTAGCATCGCCTTTCATGCGACCTTTCTGCATCTTCCTGTGTTTAGCTCTTTTCGGTTGTAACATTGTATATAATTTCTAGTTACTAATTCTTGTTTTTATTTCAATTAATTTCTTCTTCCACCGCCTCCGCCGCCTCTTCTATCCCCACCACCACGTCTATCATCTCTTCTATCCCCACCGCCACGTCTATCATCTCTTCTCTCTCCTCCACCAGGGCCATCATTCTTACCACCAGCAATGATATTCGGGTTCAAATCTCTCTTTGCCAAAACTTCTCCTTTACAAATCCAAACTTTGATACCAATTTTACCATATACTGTTTGTGCAAACACATTAGCATAATCGATATCCATACGGAAAGTATGCAATGGTGTACGGCCTTGTTTAAATTCTTCGCTACGGGCAATCTCAGATCCACCTAAACGTCCGCTCAGTTTTACTTTGATACCTTCTGCACCCATGCGAAGTGAAGAAGCGATAGCCATTTTAGTAGCTCTTTTGAAGTTGATACGATTTTCGATCTGACGGGCAATAGTATCACCAACAATCATCGCATCTAACTCAGGTCTGCGGATTTCCAGAATGTTAATCTGTACATCTTCTTTACCAGTTAACTTCTTCAACTCTTCTTTGATACGATCTACTTCTCCGCCACCTTTACCAATGATGATACCAGGCTTAGATGTATGAATCGTTACAATCAGTTTACCCAATGTTCTCTCAATAACTATTTTTGAGATACCACCCTTGTTGATACGGGCATTTAGGTAAGTTCTGATCTTATGATCTTCGATCAGTCTTGTAGCATAGTTCTTTTTGTCTGCGTACCAGTTAGATTCCCATCCACGGATGATGCCTAGTCTGTTACCAATCGGATTTGCTTTTTGACCCATGTTATTGGTTTATTAATTCGTTTAGTTTTTATTTTCTTCTTTAGTATCCACTATCACTGTTACATGGTTGCTGCGTTTGCGAACTCTGTAACCACGGCCTTGCGGAGCAGGACGCATACGTTTCAATGTTCTGCCACCATCAACCATTATTGTCTTTACTACCAATTGACTTTCATCGCCACCTTCATTCTTCTGCTTCCAGTTGTCGATAGCACTAAGTACTAACTTACGTAAAGGAACTGCAGAGTCTTTTGGGTTATGCTCCAATTCTGCCAATGCTTTATCCACTTTCATACCACGAATAAGGTCAACTAGTAACCGCATTTTACGGGGTGATGTCGGATGATTTCTCAGTTTAGCTACTGCTTCCATTGTTATTAATTTCTTTATTAACCTTCTTTTTTAGAGTGTCCTTTGAAATGACGGGTTGGTGCGAATTCACCTAACTTATGACCTACCATAAATTCAGTTACATACACCGGGATAAACTTGTTACCATTATGAACAGCAAAAGTGTGTCCCACAAAGTCAGGTGAAATTGTTGAGCGACGGCTCCAAGTTTTAATTACACCCTTCTTATTTTTTCCCTCGTTGATAGCCATCACCTTGTTTTCAAGATGAGAAGCTATATAAGGACCTTTTTTAATCGAACGAGCCATGTTTAAGTCGTTGTATTAGTAAATAAATTATTTCGAAAGCTTTTTCCCGTCTTTACGCTGGATTATCATTTTATCGCTTCCTTTTCCTTTTGTTCTTGTTTTCAGACCTCTAGAGTATTGACCATTTCTAGAACGAGGCTGACCACCAGAAGCTCTTCCTTCACCACCACCCATTGGGTGATCTACAGGGTTCATCGCTACACCACGAACTCTTGGTTTGATACCTTTCCATCTATTACGACCTGCTTTACCCATGCTCTGCAAGAAATGATCGCTGTTACTCACAACACCAACTGTTGCACAACAGTTAACCAATACTTTTCTTAATTCACCAGAAGGCATTTTTAATATTGCAAACTTTTCTTCTTTGTTTGTTAACTGTGCAGAAGATCCTGCACTGCGGGCTAACTTACCACCCTGACCAGGCTGCATCTCAATGTTATGAATATTTGTACCTAAAGGCATATTCTTCATTGGCAAAGCATTCCCAATTTCAGGAGCTACGTTTGATCCACTTTCAACTTTTGAACCAACTACTAATCCTTGAGGAGCAAGTATGTAACGCTTCTCACCATCAGCATAAACTACTAAAGCGATAAATGCTGTACGGTTTGGATCGTATTGAATAGACTCAACAGTTGCTACACCCTCCTTATTTCTTTTGAAGTCGATTATACGATACTTCTTCTTGTGACCACCACCTATGTAGCGCATTGCCATACGACCTGAAGATGTACGTCCACCAGTTCTTGGTTTTGCTTCTACTAAGCTCTTTTCAGGAATATTCGTTGTTATCTCCGCATATGCGTTTCCGATTCTCCAACGAGTTCCGGCTGTAACTGGTTTAAATTTTCTTAGTGCCATTTCTTCTTAATTCTAAATTTTATATTCCAACACTTCGCGGCGGTTGATTGCCATACTTTAGTTAAGGGTTAGATATTTGAATACAAATCAATTGTTTCACCCTCAGCTACTGTTACGTAAGCTTTTTTGTAAGCAGGCTTACGACCCTTCAAAATACCAGCTTTAGTAAAGCGGCTTCTATCTTTTGCAGGAGATACAGCAGTGTTAACACTGATAACTGTAACACCATAAAAAGTTTCAATAGCCTTTTTAATTTCCAGCTTGTTTGATTTTCTTGCCACTTTGAAAGTATAGCGACGCAAAGTATCTTGCTGTGCATTTGCCTTTTCAGTCAAAATGGGTTTTATTAATACGTCAGAAGGATTCATTTCTTTTTCTTTAAAATATTTTAAATTAAGCTTCTGCTTTTTCTTCGTCAGTGAAAATCTTTGCAGCACTCTCTGTCAAAATCAATACTTCAGAATTAATAATGTCGTAAGTATTGATATCACTCAGCAACACACCTAAAACTGAAGGCACATTACGAATTGACAATTGAACATTTTCATTATTCTCAGGCATAATGAACATTGCTTTTTTATCAGCAACTTTCAAACTACCCATAATATCCAAGAAGCTTTTTGTTTTTGGAGAGTCCATTGTAATGTCTTCTACAATAACAATCGCATTATCTTTTGCTTTATAACTAAGAGCAGAAATTTTAGCTAGATCTTTTACCTTACGGTTCAACTTAATATCATAAGCATGAGGCTTTGGACCGAAGATGGTACCACCACCCTTATATAAAGGGTTACGGATATTACCTTTACGGCTACCACCAGTACCTTTTTGACGATGAAGCTTGCGGCTTGCACCTTGTACTTCTGCACGGGTCTTCACTTTATGCGTTCCCTGACGCTGAGCAGCTAAATACTGCTTAACAGCCAGATACATAACATGATTGTTTGGTTCGATACCAAATATATCTTCAGGTAGTTCTACCGATCTGCCGGTTTCTTTCCCTTTTGTATTTAAAACTTGAACTTGCATTTTTTCTTTTTTTTATTTTCGGAACAGAGTTCCGATTACCTTTCCGAAACAGAGTTTCTTTAACCTTATTTCTGAATTAAAACAATTGAACCGTTATGTCCAGGTACTGAACCACTAACAAGGATATAATTTTTTTCTGCAAAAATCTTTACAACATTCAGACCTTTCATTTTCACACGGTCATTACCCATACGTCCGGCCATTTTCATTCCTTTCATAACTCTTGCAGCATCTGAAGAGTTACCTAATGAACCCGGAGCTCTCTGACGATCATGCTGACCGTGAGACTGCTGACCTACACCATGGAAACCATGACGCTTTACAACACCCTGGAAACCTTTTCCTTTAGTTGTTCCTACTACTTCAACTTTATCGCCTTCAGCGAAAATGTCAAGTGTAATTGTTTCACCAATATTTTTTTCTATGGAATAGTTGCGAAATTCTTTTGTAAATCTCTTTGGAGCTGTCTGAGCTTTTGCGTAGTGATTAACTTCTGCTTTAGTGGAGTGCTTTTCTTTTTTATCGCCAAAAGAAAGCGAAAGAGCATTGTACCCGTCAGACTCGGTTGTTTTAACCTGGGTAACAACACATGGGCCAGCTTCTATAATCGTACAGGCAGTTTGTTTGCCGGAAGGATCGAAAATGCTGGTCATCCCAATTTTTTTCCCAATAATACCTTTCATGGTTGTTCAATTTATGCATTCAAGGTTATTGGGACATTCTTCGTTAGCAGTGACATTGTCACCCTGAGTGTAACGAAGGGTCAATCCCCGTTTGCTACCGACCTTTTCCTTTCTGGGGAAGTACCGGTAGTAAACAAACCCTGAATGGCTTGTTTTATGTTTATCGGCCAGAGCTCTTTTTTCTTGCCTGAGCAAAATTGAGAGTTAGCTAAAATTTAAAATTCAATTTATAAGAACTAATGAGGCAAGCCTCTTTCTTTATTCTACGCTTTAATCTCTACTTCCACACCACTTGGAAGATCTAACTTACTTAGAGCATCCACTGTTCTAGAACTAGACGTGTAGATATCCAATAAACGCTTATGCGTTGCTAATTGGAACTGCTCACGGCTTTTCTTATTAACATGGGGTGAACGTAACACAGTAAATATTTTACGACGAGTAGGTAAAGGAATTGGTCCTGTGACAACTGCGCCAGTACTGCGTACTGTTTTAACGATCTTTTCAGCTGATTTATCAACCAAGTTGTGATCGTAAGACTGTAGTTTTATTCTGATTCTTTGCGACATGTGTAAAATCCCAATTTTCTTTTGGGAGTGCAAAGGTAAGGGTGAGAGTCATTCCATCCAAATAGTTATTGAATATTTTTAAGAGTGTGGACAAACTATTTTTCAAACATCTATTCCGACCCTATTTGATTGATCTTCAATATTCAATGATTATTTGAATTTCAGATAAAGTATTGCTTTTATGCTAAAAGGAGAAAAGGACTCAACAGTGAGTCCTTTTCTTTTAATCTTTTGTTTTTCATACCAGCTAAATAGCTATTAAGGATTCCTAAAAACGAGTTGGAGCCTTACGCTTTATCAACAAACACAATGCCATAAGAGAGAGATATTGTTGATTTTAGTTAAGTAATAAAAAAATCCCATGACAAAGGCCATGGGATTGTATAAATAAACTCTGAATATTTTAAGCCGACACTTTGCCTTTAATCTTTGCAATCACTTCCTCAGCTATATTGGTTGGTGCAGGGTTATAGTGTGAAAACTCCATTGTAGAAGAAGCACGGCCAGAACTCAATGAACGAAGCTGAGTAACATAACCAAACATTTCGCTCAATGGAACTTTTGCTTTGATAACTTCAGCACCAGCCCTTGTATCCATTCCTTCCAACATACCACGACGACGGTTAAGGTCACCAGTTACATCACCCATATATAATGCAGGAGTAATTACTTCTACTTTCATGATCGGCTCCAATAAAACTGGTTTTGCTTTTCTTGCAGCTTCACGGAAACCTTGCTTTGCACATAATTCAAAAGACATTGCATCAGAGTCAACAGCATGGAAACTACCGTCAAAAACACGGATCTTCATATTATCAACCGGATAGCTTGCTAACACACCAGTAGTCATTGATTGTTCAAATCCTTTAGTAATAGCTGGAACAAATTCCTTAGGAATCGATCCACCAAAAAGTCCGTTTACAAACTGATAATGTTTATCAGGATTTTCTGCTTTCCACTCAGCATCAACAGGTCCTAAATCAAATTGTATATCAGCAAATTTACCACGACCACCCGTTTGCTTTTTCAAAGTTTCACGGTGAGTAACTGTTGCCTGGAATGCTTCTTTATAGGCTACCTGCGGTGCACCTTGGTTTACTTCTACTTTAAACTCACGACGCATACGATCGATAATGATCTCCAAGTGAAGTTCACCCATTCCACGAAGAATAGTTTGTCCAGTTTCTTCATCTGTATTTACACGCAGTGTTGGATCTTCCTCAACCAATTTGGAAATCGCCATACCCATTTTATCAACATCTACCTGCGTTTTTGGCTCAATAGCAACTGCGATAACCGGTTCTGGGATAAACATATTTTCCAAAGTGATTGGATGATTCTCATCACACAATGTATCACCTGTTTTAATTTCTTTAAATCCTACTGCAGCGCCAATATCACCGGCTTCAATAAAATCAATTGGGTTTTGCTTGTTTGCAAACATCTTCATGATCCGGCTGATTCTTTCTTTCTTACCACTTCTTACATTTAGTACATAAGAACCTGCGTCCAAGTGTCCAGAATAGCAACGGAAGAATGCCAAACGACCAACAAATGGATCAGTCATGATTTTAAACGCCAATGCAGCAAAAGGTGCTTTAGGGTCCGGCTTACGAGAAATCTGTTCCCCAGTTTCTGGGTCTAAACCAACAGTATCAGGAATATCTAATGGTGAAGGAAGATAACGGCAAACTCCATCTAACGCTGTTTGCACTCCTTTATTCTTCAATGAAGAACCACACATCATTGGAACGATGCTAAGGTCAACAGTTGCTTTACGAACTGCTTCATGTATTTCATCCTCAGAAATAGAATCCGGATTATCGAAGAATTTTTCCATTAACTGGTCATCGTATTCTGCTACGGCTTCTACCAGATTAGCTCTCCACAGTTTTGCTTCTTCAAGCATGTCCGCAGGAATCTCAATCTCATCAAAAGTCATTCCCTCGGTTTCCATATGCCAGATGATACCTTTCATTTTGATAAGGTCAACAACACCTATGAAATCATCTTCAGCACCTATAGGCAATTGAAGAGGAACTGCTTTAGAACCCAACATATCTTTAACCTGCTTAACCACCATCAGGAAGTCGGCACCGGAACGGTCCATCTTGTTTACAAAACCGATACGGGGAACCTTGTAGCGGTTTGCCTGGCGCCAAACAGTTTCAGACTGTGGCTCAACACCATCAACAGCTGAGAACAATGCAATAAGACCATCCAACACTCTCATTGAACGTTCTACCTCCACAGTAAAGTCAACGTGACCGGGAGTATCTATAATATTAAAATTGTATGGCTTTGTATCTGCCGTAGCTGTTCCTTTATCGGTAGGAAAATTCCACTGACAACTAACAGCAGCAGAAGTAATAGTAATACCTCTTTCTTTTTCCTGCTCCATCCAGTCAGTAGTAGCTGCACCATCATGCACTTCACCAATACGGTGAATCATTCCTGTGTAACGGAGGATACGTTCTGTTGTAGTTGTTTTACCGGCATCGATATGTGCCGCAATACCAAAGTTTCTTTGAAATTTTAAGTCTGCCATGACTGCTTTATTTTCAGTTGTTTAAATCAAATTAATAATAAACCTTCTCGGTTTTCGAGGCGCAAAGGTAGGGGAAAACATCCACTATTTTAGACTATTGAAATCGAAACATTCTTTGTGGATAAAATAAAGGATTGTGACACTTGCAAAAAAAATGTCCCGGAGGAACCGGGACATTTTCAACTTAAATATTCTTTTCTATTATTTAAAATAGCTCAATGTTAGTTCTGAACGGCGGTTTTGTTGTTTACCTGCAGCCGTTTTATTAGTTGCAATTGGTTCCAACTCTCCGTGGCCTGTAGCAGTAATTCTAGCTTCATCAATTCCTTTACTAACAAGATATGCTTTTACAGAAGCTGCACGGCCATCACTTAACTTTTGATTCATTTCTTCGCTTCCATCAGAATCTGTATGCCCGTCAATAGCCAATAACATATCAGGGTTTTCATTCATGACAGCTACCACTTCATTAAGACCTTTGAAAGATTTGGATTGAAGTGTAGATTTTCCAGTTACAAACAATATATTTTTAGCTGCTACTTCTACTCTCTTTTTATCTTCTGGCTTTATTTCAGGGCAACCCTGATTAGCAGCAGTTCCTTTTAATTTAGGACATCTGTCTTCTTCATCATTTATACCATCACCATCTGTATCTGGCACAGGACAACCTTGATAACGGGCAAGCCCGGCAACAGTTGGACATTTATCTTCTTCATCATTGATGCCATCTTTATCAGTATCCGGCACCGGACAACCCTGATAACGGGCAAGGCCAGCAACTGTAGGGCATTTATCTTCTTCGTCATTAATACCATCTTTATCAGTATCAGGCACTGGACAACCTTGGTATTTGGCCAAGCCTTTCACATCTGGGCATTTATCTTCTGTATCAATTATACCATCACCATCTCTATCAGCAGGAGGCGGAGGAGGAGGTGGTGCTATAACTACAGGCTCCTTCTTTTTAGTTAACCTGCCTAAAACACCTATACTATGCTGAAAATGATAATTAGCGGTTTCAGTAGTAATGGGAACTCTATAAGTAGAACTTGCAAGAATATATGCTTCATCAAAGAGATTTATTTTAAAACCAGCTCCTAATGGCATGAATGCACCATAATATCCTAGATATTTATGACCGCCAATCCCAGCGGTTAAATATGGTTGAAACCAGTATTTTTCAGAGGTCAATTTAAAATTTACCGAAGCATTTGCCTCTAATAAAAAGTTATTGTTTGCAAACGACTTTGAGGGCATAGGATAGCGTATGAATGAACCACCAAGAGAAGCGGCAAGATCCAAATGCCTTTTTATGCCTTTATAATAATTGACGGCTATTCCAGGAGTCATTTCACTAAATTTAGCTACAGACTTATTTCGTAAAACTGAAGACAATGAAGTTGTACGAATTCTCGATGCAGTAACAAAGTCATTAAGGAAAAAGCTTATTCCCAATGATTTTGGCATAATTTCATCATCCTGACCGAAACCGGATGGCACTAAAAGGTACAGAGCAAATAATAATGATAATATCTTCTTCATAAAGAAATCGTTTGGTTTTAAAACTGGACAAAAGTAACAGCTATGTTCAACATGTGGAAATAAATTATTTAACTAATTATCAGCTAGATCAAGTGTTGGTATTTTTCCTAATTGCCGCAAATAATCACTTTTTTGTTTGTTATGAAATTATCTGGCTCATTTAGTAGCAAAATATTTCTGCCGGATCATTTTATCTTCTCCATAAATATCATCATAAAACAGAATGTTCCCATTTCTGCCTTCGCAAGTAACATTTCGGATAAATAAAGGCATTTTGTTCTTAATCGAAAAGTTTCGCTTCTGCTTTCTGGCAAGCAATGCCTTTACTGTGTCTATTCTTGTGAAATTATTACCGGCATTCAAACTACTGTCATTTCGAAATAAATAAAAAGCCAACTGCTGCCATTCATGCACCCGACCAATCCACCGAATATGGATCTACTTCGTTTCCTTTTGAATCAACTAAACTAAATCCTTTACGAGCCAGATAACCGGGATTCTTCTTGACAGCTGGTAATATTTCTTTGCCAACAATACTTGGCGGCGGCACCCATTGAGGATAAGTAATGATAACTGAAACTGCACTGTTTAATAAAGGAGTTCTTGTTTTGGCTTTACCACTAATTACTTTTGATGACAAGTCAACTTTATCTCCGTTTATTACTTGCAAATAATTGGAAGAAGTATTAACCCAAATATATTTTGCCGGCATTTTCTCTGGCAGCAACTTGTACTTATCCATGCTAATAGCAATCCGAATAAACTTTTCCCTATCGCTTACATTCAACATTCTTACGGTACCTTCTCCTGCTACTCCATCCACTGCAATTCCTTTTTTCTTTTGAAACAGTTTTACAGCATCTGCTATTTGTGTTGAATCTGCCGCAGTGCTATCAAAACTTATAAAGCGGCCTTCGTACAATCGCTTTTGCAATGCAAGATGAAATTTTTGTCGATTTTTTTCAGGATATGGTATCACTGTAAACTTTCTATAATCTGAACTATCAAGAAATTTCTTAATCCCTGATTTTAATAATGCATATTCAGGCTGTTTTGGTTCTAATGATTTAATGGTAGAAATTAATCCATTTGATGAAACTGCTGTTAATTGTTGTTGATAAAACTCGTTGGACAACACAGAATCTTTTCTTAGCGATATACTATCATCCGGAAGCCTACCTATTTTTATATCTTTTACAATTTGCACAAAAGCGTCTGTCAACATTATATCTGCTTTAGCCCACAAGGCAGCATCTTTTCTATCGCTTTTGCCCAAACTATCAGCAGTAAATTTATTTCTGATCAATCTTAGCGCATCTGCATGGTAATCTTCAGGAAACAAGCCATACAATTGTGCATTCTCAATGAAATGATACAAAGAGTCACCGCTTGCTAACCAATTTTCTTTACTACACCAATTGGTTGTATATTCTTTTCCGGAATAGAGAAATGCCACAAATTCTTTTTGTGAAAACACAAAGGAGGAATCGCCTGACAAAAAAGATGGCAATGAACTCTGTTGGAATGTGCTACTGATTAATTCTTTTGCTTTCTCATTCAGCTCCTGTGGACTGCTTGTAAAATATTCACTTCTTTTTTCTTTGCCTTTACATGAAGCAAAAACTATCAGGCATAAAAAAGAAACCTGCAATGAAAGGATAGAATAGTTTTGGGTGGTCATAAATTCAGTTAGCGGCTTGGTGCTTATCGTGGTTTTATAGTAAGTTTACCTACCAATATGCATAACAATATAAATATTTTTTTTCGCTTCCGTTGGATAGTAATCCTCATTCTACTGACATTTGTTGGTAGCGAAACGATTGCACAAGAAGACTCGTACAAACGACCTGCTGTGACGGATAAATTGAAACATTACAAAGAACAAGTAAGTGCTGATTCAACAAAAAGGATGATTGAACTGAAAAGCCTGATACCAGAAATTAAATATGATTTCCGGTATGCCAGCACTAATAATTTTATGAAACGGCTAATGTATCCGGCAAATACTTCAGTCACCTTCCTTCGTTTGCCTGCAGCAAATGCATTGAAAAAAGTGCAACAGGAATTAAAAACAAAAGGCTTTGGACTAAAAATTTTTGATGCATACAGACCGTATGCTGTTACAGTAAAGTTTTGGGAACTGGTAAAAGATGAGGACTATGTTGCCCATCCAAGAAATGGCAGCGGACATAACCGGGGAACTGCTGTTGACTTAACCATTATCAATTTATCAAATAACAATGAACTGAATATGGGAACAGGTTTTGACAATTTTTCAGATACTGCGCATCATAGTTTTACCAAACTATCGAAAGATATTTTACAAAACAGACTACTTCTAAAATCTCTAATGGAGAAATACGGATTTAAAGCTTATGAAAAAGAATGGTGGCATTACAGTTGGCCAGATGCAGCAAAGTTTGAGATATTGGATATTGAGTTTAAGAAACTGAAAAAAGAATTATAAAGCGACCACATCAATCACCGCATCAATATTTATCGGGCCATAAACATGTGGAAAAGTATCTGCCGTAGACTTTGACCAGTCAAATACATATTTACTGGTAAGTTTATCTGATTCGATAACAAGTTTTACCAAATCGGTTTTACCATCAAAATATCTTTCCAATACACCAGCAACTTGGTGCTCTTGCGAGCAATGAATAAACCCTTCGGCTTCCAATGAAGAATGAATATATTCACCCTTTTCCTTGGCGGCTTCCCAATCGGCCGCAGTAGTTACATGATAAAAAACAGGCATTATAAAACTCTTTTAATTTTTTGTTCTAATAACATAAAGTCTGCTAACACAATAGCGGTTACAGCTTCTACAATAACAGGTGCTCTCAGCGCCACGCAAAGATCATGTCTTCCTTTAATAGAAAAATCTTCTGTTTGTTTGGTGTCCCAATTCAAACTGTTCTGTTCTTTTGGAGTAGAGGATGTTGGTTTTACTGCTAAACGGAAAACCAGTTCATTTCCATTACTGATTCCACCTACTACACCGCCGGCATGATTTGTTTTTGTTTCACCTTTCATATTCTGGATGCTGTCGTTATGCTCACTACCAAACATTCTTGCAGCAGCAAAACCAGTTCCGAATTCAACACCACGAACAGCAGGTATGGCAAATACAATTTGGGATAGAACTGATTCTATTGAATCAAAATACGGTTCGCCCAAACCAACCGGCAATCCATTTACACGACATTCAATTATACCACCAACAGAATCTTTTGCATTAATTGCTTTTTGTAATCCTTTTTCAATATCTGCTTCTCCGCCAACTGCTGTTACCTCAGCTATTATTGAAACTTCTTTCATCAGCATTTTTGCAATAGCTCCTGCCGCTACAATTCCAGCAGTTAATCTTGCACTGAAATGACCACCGCCACGGTAATCTTCATTGCCACCGAATTTTTGATGTGCTACCCAATCAGCATGACCTGGTCTTGGGATACTTCTTTGTTTTGAATAATCTTCGCTGCGAATATTTTTATTCTCGAATAAAATAGTAATTGGAAAACCTGTTGTCTTGCCATTGAAAACACCACTTTTAAAAATTGGGAAATCGTCTTCCTGTCGTGGTGTAGTGCCTTTTTGCTTGCCGCCTTTTCTTCTTTCCAAATCAGGTAATAAATCTTCTGGCGATAATGCCAAACCTGCGGGACAACCGTCAATAGTTATCCCAACACATTCGCCATGCGATTCACCAAAGATTGAAATTCGAAATATACGGCCGAAACTATTCATACAGTTTGAACTTATTATTTAAAGATACATCAGCACCGAGTTTTTCCAAATCATTATAAAAATCAGGATACGATTTCTTAACAGCACCTGCTTCTTCAATAGTCGTTTCCCCTTCTGCTTTTAATGCTGCTACTGCACAAGCCATTGCAATTCGATGATCATGTCTTGAATGAACAGTTGCCCCTTTTACACCAATACCTCCATGCACAGTCATTATATCATCGGTCAAATCAATCTTCACTCCCATCTTTCCAAATTCTTCCTGCAATGTAATAGCTCTATTGCTTTCTTTATGAGCCAACCTGCTCACTCCTTTTATAGTTGAGTCACCATTGCAATATGCAGCCAAAGCAACCAATGGCGGAAACAGATCAGGACAATCCGTTGCATCAAAATAAAATCCCGTCATAGGAGCAGAATGAATTTTTATTCCTTTCGCTTCAATTGCAATTCCGGCATTTGCTGCCATCAATGCATCAACAATTGCTTTGTCGGCCTGTGTAGAAGTTAAATCCAATCCTCTTATGGTAATTGGTCCGGCAATTGCGCCAGCGACTAATAAAAATGCTCCGCCACTCCAATCACCTTCTACTGTGTAGTGAATTGGTTGATTAGTTAATTGGTTAATTGGTTCTCTTTGAAAAACAAACTCTTCATAGTTTCTATTTTCCGGAACATTCATTCCGAATTGCTTCATTACATCTAAAGTCAGATCGATATAAGGTTTGCTTTTAAGGTTATTAACTTTAATAGTTACTGTAGAATTTTCGGAGTCCAAAGTCCCTCCTTCGGAGGGATTTAGGGAGGCTCCATATGCCATTAACAACCCTGTTAAGAATTGTGAACTCAACGAACCATCTACTTCAATAGTTGCAGGTTGCAACGGCCCTTGAATTTCTATTGGCAATTTGCCTTCGTTCATTTTTATTTTTACACCCAGCTTCGGCAATATTTCATCAAAGAAATGCATTGGCCTTGTTAACAAACTACCTTCCCCATTGATAGTAATTTTTTTATTGCTTAATGCAACAAGCGGTGTAAACATTCTTATACCTAATCCGCTTTCACCACAATTTATTTCTTCCCCAACAGGATTTACTCCGGCACTTTTGATTAATAAATCATCGCCTCTAAACTCAACCATTGCTCCCAATTTTTGAATAATATCCAACGCTGATTTATCATCATTAGAATGTCCGGGATTATAAATCGAAGTTTCCCCAATATTCAATAAAGCAGCCGCACAAGCTCTTTGCATAGAACTTTTGGAAGCAGGTGCTCTCACAATACCACTTAACTGCGATGGTTGAATTATTACTTTCATTTATAAATCCTGAATGATTTTTTCTAACTGTTTCAACGAAATTGATTTCACTACTCCTTTACCAATTTTCTCCAGCAGCACATAATTCATTTCCTTCTTCTCTCTTTTCTTATCCATCTTCAGCACATTAAATACTTTTTGCTTGTCAAATGCTGCATAAGTAGGGAGATTGTATTTTTCTAACACACTAATCACTTTCTCTGTTTGTTTAAATCCGGTTAGCTGTTCAGAAATGTGACAAGCATAGGTCATACCAATAGCAATGGCTTGTCCGTGTGAAAGCTCATATTGGTTTTCTAATGCATGACCCAATGTATGGCCGAAATTCAATAACCTTCTCTCTCCATTTTCAAACTCATCCTTTTGCACCACTTTTGTTTTCAGCAATGCATTTCTTTGTATCAGTTCGCAGATTGATTTTTGTCTTCCTTGATAAGTTTTCAAAGAATTCTTCTCCAACTCTGCAAACATTTTCGCATCTTTTATACAAGCATGTTTGATAATTTCTGCAAAACCGTTTTCCCATTCCACTTGCGGTAGGGAATTGAGAAAACCCATGTCATGTAAAATAAATGCTGGTTGACGAATAACACCTACCATATTTTTATATACACCAACATCAATTCCATTTTTTCCACCGATTGAAGCATCTACTAATGCCAAAACGGTTGTTGGAATAAATCCAAACCGCAGACCTCTCATATATACCGAAGCAACATATCCTGTAATGTCGGTGATTACACCGCCACCAACACCAACCAAAGTTGTTTTACGGTCGGCCTCCATTGCAATCAGTTGCTCAACAACAGCATCAACGGTTTCCTGAATCTTAAATTCTTCGCCTGGTTTTAATACGATTGTATCCCAACCTTTGAACCGTTTTGCATGTGCTTTATAAACATGTTCATCTGTAATTAATACCGTGGCTTTAATGTCAGTTATCTTTTTAAGATGACTGATACCATTGGCCAGATAAAAATCTGTAGATGCGTTTGAAAATTTATATGTTCGTTTTGTCATGTTATTTTTCTTTCTCGCTAAGACGCAAAGTCGCTAAGAATACATAGTGTAACAAAATCTTTGCGCTTTAGCGTATTTGCGTGGAAATTTAAGAATCCAAAATTTTCTTCTGATGATTGATACTTTCCATATGCACCGCATCAAAATATTTGGTGATGAATTCTTTGCTTAGTCCAATCTTTTCTCCTTTTGCACTTGCCCTTTCGATAATCTCATTCCAACGGTTGGTTTGTAAAATGGTAATATTATTTTCCTTTTTGAAAGACCCAATCTGTTCTGCAATTTTCATTCGCTGACTTAGTACTTGCATCAATTCATCGTCCAAATGGTTTATCTGCTGACGTAATTTTTCCAATGCCGCATGATACTCTTCTGAATTCACATCTTCTTTTCTCCAGATAATAGTATCCAGCATTTCGTTTAATACTTCTGGTGTTACTTGTTGCTTTGCATCACTCCATGCATTGTCGGGATCAATATGACTTTCAATCATCAACCCATCGTAATCAAGGTCAATTGCTTTTTGCATTACATCCAACAAAATATCCCTGCGGCCACAGATATGCGAAGGATCATTAACGATCAACATATCAGGATGCTTCAACTTCATTTCAATGGCAAGATGCCACATCGGCGCATTGCGATACTCCGTGTTGCCATAAGAACTAAAGCCACGATGTATCAACCCAATATCTTTTACACCGGCTCTTGCAATTCTTTCCACCGCACCTGTCCAAAGTTCCAGATCAGGATTGATTGGATTTTTAATCAACACCGGCACATCTACACCACGCAATGCATCTGCAATTTCCTGAACGCTAAATGGATTCACCGTTGTTCTTGCACCAATCCACAATACATCTACATCAAACGTTAATGCATCTTGCACCTGTTTGCCTGTTGCTACTTCTACCGTTGTAGGTAAACCGGTAATTTTTTAGCCTGCTGCATCCACGGCAAACCTTTTGCGCCTACACCTTCAAACATGCCGGGTTTGGTTCTGGGCTTCCAGATGCCAGCTCTTAGCATATTTATTTTCCCGGTTGCCGCCAGCCGTTGTGCTGTTGCCAATACCTGCTCTTCCGTTTCTGCACTGCAAGGGCCGCTGATGATCAGCGGACGTTTGTTCCATGTGTCTTTTATGGAAACTGTTGTTTGTTCTGTTGCTTGCATAATTATTATTTGTAAAGATAAATTTTTATGTTGTCATCCCTGCCCGACTTCCTAACCAAAATAATTTTGTGGTGAGTCGGGGTTCTGTTCTTTGGTCATCTTCGTTGCGTCGCACAATTCAGGGTTCGGTTCGCAATTCGGCAACCCACCCCGTTTTATTATAGCAAAATATTTTCCTCAATTCGCCCCTCCAAGGAGGGGAAGACTTTTAAAGAATAATCTACTTTAAAATTTTCCTGATCTTATTCGCTTCCTCAATTAATCGCAACAAATATTCATTATCATCTTTTTCAATGCTTTCTTTAAATCTTGTTAACTGAGAAATATGTTCTTTCAAAACATCCAACACATTTTCTTTGTTCTGCATAAAAATCGGCACCCACATGGCAGGGTTACTTTTTGCCAAACGAACAGTACTTTCAAAACCAGCAGAGGCCAGTTCAAAAATTGTTTGCTGTTCTTTTTCCTTTTCCAAAACGGTATTCGCCAAAGCAAATGATGTGATATGAGAAATATGACTTACATAGGCAGCATGCAAATCATGTGCCTTCGCTTCCATTTCTAATAAATGCATGCCTATTTTTTTGTACATTTATTTTACCCAGGCTAATGCATCTGCATCGCTTTCTTGGGCATTACAAATTATTACTGCTTTGTTTTCATAGGCGCCACGCATTGCCGCTGTCGGACCGCTGTACTCGGTTCCCCACATCGGATGCGTAGCTACATATCTTCCCCTTTTAGGATGGCTTTTTATTGCTGCAATAGATTGAGATTTTGTTGAACCTAAATCTAAGACAATCTGATTTTCAATTTTATCCATTACTGAAGGCAACAGCTCGACTAATTTATCTACAGGAATAGCTAAAACAATCACATCGCTTTGTTCAATAGCATCATCAAGATTTGCAACTTCATCCACTAGCTCCAGTTCAACCGCTTGCCTTGCATGTTCGTCATTCGCATCCACACCAATCAGCTTAGATGAAAGTTTCTTTTCATGCAACTGAATGGCTAGTGATCCGCCAATTAAGCCGACACCAACAATTGCAATTCTTTTACGTTCCATACATTTTAATTTTTAAGCTAAGAGTTTGAAGGAGAAAAATGAGACAAGGAGCAATTTCTCATTTTCTCTTTCTTCTCTTTTATCCTCTTAGCCGTATTCTTTTTATCGCATCTTCAATTTTTTCTTCCTTCGCACATAAACTTACTCTTACATATTTTTCACCAGCAGTTCCAAATATTCCACCGGGAGTAATAAATACATTGCTTTCATAAAGTATTTTATCACTTAGAAGACCTCCTTCACCTAAAGAATGTTTCTTAAGCCCCTCCTTCGGAGGGGTTGGGGAGGCCTTTGCCCACACAAACATTCCTGCTTGGTCTTTTGAATATTGGCATCCAATTAAACTCAACAACTCAAACACTTTTTCTCTTCTTGCTTTGTAAACTGCATTTACATCTTCATACCATTCTTTTCCCAACGATAATGCCTTTGCAGCCGCCAGTTGAACTGGCAAAAACATACCGCTGTCCATATTACTTTTAAATCGCAACACTTCTTCTATCCTTTCTTTTGCACCACAAAGCATTCCTACTCTCCAGCCTGCCATGTTGTGACTTTTGCTTAATGAATTTAATTCTATCACACAATCTTTTGCTCCGTCAACACTTAGCAAACTCATTGGTTTTTCATTCAGAATAAATGAATACGGGTTATCATGAATGATCAAAATTTTATGCTTCTTTCCAAATTTTACTAATTTCTCAAACAACTCTTTTGAAGGTAATTGCCCGGTTGGCATTTGCGGATAGTTGACAAACATGAGTTTTACAGCCCCCTTCCGACTTCCCCCGCCATGGGAAGCCACCTTTGCACAGCCCTTGCTTTTACGAGAGTCAATATACTTGCCTAACTTCTTAAAATTGGGTTCATACTTATTTTTTTCACTCAGCTTGTATTCCACACATTTTCCTCCGGCTAACTTAACTGCACTTCTGTAAGTTGGATAACCTGGATTTGGAACAAGCACTTCATCACCTTTATCAAGGTATGTCATACAGATATGCATGATGCCTTCTTTACTTCCAATCAATGGTAATATTTCTGAATCAGCATTTAATTCCACATTATACCATTGCTTATACCAATCCCTGATTGCATTTCTTAATACTGGTGAACCCTTATAAGATTGATAAGCATGAACGGTTGGCTTTGCACTTTCTTCCTGCAATATTTTGATTACTTCTGGATGCGGTGGCATATCAGGACTACCAATTCCCAAGTTGATTATATCCTTGCCGGATTTATTCAATTCATCTATTTCTCTCAACTTCTGAGAAAAATAATATTCGCCAATTCCGATTAGTCGCTTGCTTGTTTTCATTTTCTAATGCCTCTTTTATAAACGCCATAAATTCTTACGGCATCCGTTAACGATTTTATTTTTTCCATTACTTTATAAAACTGATCCAGCGAATCAAATTCCATATCTGCATGAAAGCTATATTTAAAATCACTACCCGGAATTGGGAAACTTTGCAGTTTGCTTAAATTAATACCACCATCAGCAATTTTAGTCAGCACTTTTGCCAGACTACCTTTTGTATGATTCGTTTGAAAATTTACAGAAGCTTTATCGGCCCCTTCAATTTCTTGCAGAACATCTTCCCGCTGCAATACTAAAAACCTTGTATAGTTATTTTTTATGGTATGAATATTCGGAGCAATAACTTCTAAGTCGTAAAGTTCTGCTGCCAGTTTACTTGCTATCGCTGCAATATGCTTGCTCTTGTGCTGATGAACATGCTTAGCACTTAAAGCAGTGTCATCCGTTTCTACCAGCTTCCATTTATAATTATCCAAATAATCATAGCATTGCTGCAAGGCCATCGTATGCGAATGTACTTCCCGTATATCTTCTAATTTTACTCCGGGATTGACCAACAGATTTTGTTTGATGTGCAGATAAATCTCACCAGCAACTTTTAAATTACTTTTCTGTAAAAGATTATAGTTTGGCAAAATGCTTCCTGCAATTGAGTTCTCAATAGCCATTAAACCGCCATCACTTTCTTTTTTATTCGACGCAATCTTCATCACTTCTCTAAAAGTATCACAGGTAATAACTTCAACAGTTTTTCCAAAAAATAACTGTGCTGCCACCTGGTGGAAAGACCCTTCATATCCCTGTATCGCAATTTTATTTTTCATACTTAAAACAAAAATCCCGGTCTGTTGTGACCGGGACTTTTTTATGTTGATTTTTAGTTGTTCTTAATTTAGTTTCAACAAAAGCATTCCCGGCCTCTTTTGATAAAAGAAGTATGTAAAATAGAAACCAAAATATGACCTTGTTGCTTTCATTAGATTTCAAATATAGCTTTCTTGTTCAGGATTTCAAATCTTTTTAAAAATTATCTTCTTCCACCACCTGATTCAGCATCATTCATTCTGATTTTTCGGCCACGGTAGTTCTTGCCATCAATAGCTTTTATCATTTTGCTTCCGGCAGAAGGCTCAATCTCAATCCAACTCGTCATTTCCTTCATATCAATTTTCCCCAATACCTCTTTTTTAGATCACTCATATCAAGAATAAATTGTAAGAAACTTGCTTTGTAAAACCCGTCTTTTGTCCCAAGGTTTACAAACAATCGTTGGTAACCACTGCCACCACTGAATTGTCTTCCTTTCGTATCCCGGTCTCTAGGTGAGGATGGCCTCTCTGATCGTTCGCCTCTTCTGTCACTTTTTCTATCGTCCGTTCTTATATTGAGGTCGGCAGCATTCTCATAATACTTCAAAAATCTATCAAACTCCAATGCCGCTACTCTTTGTAATATCTCCTCTTTATCTACTTCAGCAAACTTTTCTTTTAGTGTTGGCAAATAAGTTTCGTATTCGCCATTGCTGATATCAGCACTTAACATTTTATCAATAAAATGGAAAAACTGTTTCCGGCAAACGTCTTTACCAGTTGGAATATCCATTCTATGTGCCTTGGCATTCATGATTCTTTCTATCTGGCGAAGACGATATGTTTCTTTTGGAGTAACAATAGAAACAGAAACGCCACTTTTTCCAGCTCTACCTGTACGTCCACTTCTATGGGTGTACACTTCCACATCATCCGGTAGTTCGAAATTAATTACATGGGTAATGCCAGTAACGTCAATTCCTCTTGCCGCAACATCTGTTGCAATTAACAATTGAATACTCTTATCACGGAAAAGCCCCATCACTTTATCTCTTTGTTGCTGGGTTAAATCTCCATGTATAGCATCAATATCGTATCCTTCTCTTGTTAATCTTTCAGCAATATCTTGTGTATCGGCCTTAGTTCTGGCAAATACAATTCCATAAATGCCGGGATTAAAGTCAATGATTCTTTTTAGTACTTCGTATCTGTTATGATGCTGTGTAGCGTAGTATTGATGATCTATAAGCGCTGCATTTGCATTGGTTTTACCTATTGTTATTTCAAAAGGCTTGTCCATATATTTCTTGCTAACCTGGCGAATTTCCGGTGGCATAGTAGCACTAAACAACCAAGTACTTTGACGATTGGGTGTATTCTTCAGTATAAACTCAATATCTTCCTTGAAACCCATGTTCAGCATTTCATCTGCCTCATCTAACACCACATAATGTATTTGTTCTAGGTTGATTGCTTTTCTTTCGATTAGATCAATCAAACGACCCGGCGTTGCGACTACTATATGTGTTCCTCTTTTCAAATCCCGAATCTGCATTGAGATTGAAGTACCCCCATAAACGGCCGTAACGGAAATATTATCTTTCTTACTTCTAAAAGTTGTAAGGTCTTTAGTTATTTGCAAACACAATTCTCTGGTAGGGCAAACAATCAGGGCTTGTGGAAACCGATCTTCCTTTTTTATTAATTGCAAAAGCGGCAAGCCAAAGGCTGCAGTTTTTCCGGTTCCGGTTTGCGCCAAGCCAATAAAATCTTTTGTTCCTTGTAATAATACAGGTATCGCTTTTTCCTGGATTGGTGTAGGTTCTGTAAAACCTAATACTTTAATGGATTGAAGTAATCCTTCTTCAATTCCTAATGCTTCAAATGTGGACACTGATAAATAATTTGATAAGGCGGCAAAGGTAGCCTTAAATAATACGAAAGGCGAATGAATTTTGCTGTCTTTTGGTGAAAAAAAAGACCTTCCCAAAAGGGAAGGCCTTTATGCTTGCTTGCCTTAAATTCTTACATTTTTGGAGCAGTAGTATCAGCTGGAGCAACAACAACAGTTGTGTCAACTGGAGCAACAACAACAGTTGTGTCAACTGGAGCAACAACAACAGTTGTATCTTCAGCTGGCTTCTTTTCAGCATCATTGTTACATGCTACGAAAGCGATAGCGATAACTGCAATTGCAAAAAACTTCTTCATTTTGTGTATTTTTTATTGTTTGAAATATTTCGTTGTTTATTCCCAAAACAGAAAAAGGTAACCCAAGATTTACAATTATTTTTTCTGAGACCACAAAAACCATCCTTTTGTTAATAATTAATTTCTTGTAATCCGGAAGGGTTACTATTTTTAATTTTCTGTATTAAATAATAGAATGTGAAGGATCAGCAAGACGAGAATGCACTTTTGAAAGGTTTAGGAATCAGCGACAAAAAGGCCGTTGAAACGATTTATCAGGAGAACTTTAATATGGTTCAGTCCCTGATAATCAATAACAACGGCTCTTCGGATGATGCAAAAGATATTTTTCAGGAAGCTATGATCGTACTTTACGAAAAAGTAAGATCTGGAACTTTTGAATTGAATTGCCAGATAAAAACTTTTATATATTCTGTGGCAAGAAGATTGTGGCTCAAGCGGTTACAACAGCAAAACAGGTTTTCTGCCACCAGCGATAATCTGGATGATTTGGTACCTGTAGAAAATGAGATTGAGGAGCATGAAAGGGTAAATGTCGAATTTGAAATAATGGAAAAGGCATTGATCAATCTGGGTGAGCCTTGCAAAAGCCTTTTGGAAGCATATTACTTACAAAAGCAGAATATGCAGGTAATTGCAGCAAATTTTGGTTACACTAATGCTGATAATGCCAAAAACCAGAAGTACAAGTGCCTAATGAGATTGAAAAAAATATTTTTTACTGATTATAAAAACGGAAACGGTGATGGGGGATATTAAAGTTTTAGACGCTGTAGAAAGATACATCAAGGGTGAAATGAACCCAGATGAAAGATTACAATTTGAAAATCTACGTAAAACTAATGCGGAGATCGACCAATTGGTGGTGGAGCATACATTGTTCTTACAGCAAATGAACCGCTTTGGCGAATGGAAAAAATTCCGTTCTTCTTTAAACGATGTTCATACACAATTAGCTGAGCAAGGAAAAATTGACTCTACAAGATTAAAAGGTAAGGCGAAAGTTATTTATCTATTCAATAGATATAAGAGAGTGGCTGCAATTGCTGCTGTTATTGCTGGTGTTACTACTATTAGTCTAAGTGCTTTGGTTTGGTCAGTTTCTCCTAAACCCCCCTCCTCGGCAGATTATTTGGAATTAAGCAGAAAGGTTGATGCTGCAAAAACAAAAACTGATCGACTTGAAAATGATTTGGCCGTAGTAAAAGGTCAAAAGTCATCAGAGCCATCCATTTCTTATAAAACTGTTGGTACAGGCTTTTTTTATTGATGCCAAGGGCTTAATGATTACTAATGCCCACGTTGTAAAGAACTCTAGAAACATCAGTGTCTTTAATGAGAAAGGTGACAAATTCAATGCAATTGTATTGAAACTTGATATAAACAGAGATGTTGCAATTATTAAAATTGATGATGAAAGCTTTAAGCCATTTTCAGTATTGCCGTATGGCATTAGTAAAACTTCTGCTAACGTAGCTGAACCAATTTTTACATTAGGTTATCCGAGAGATGAAATTGTATATGGCGAAGGATACATGAGTGCCAAAACGGGCAACAATGGTGATACACTTAGCTGCCAGATTGCAATTCCTGCAGATCCGGGCAATAGCGGAGGCCCTGTTTTTAATCAACGAGGCGAGGTGATTGGTGTATTAAGTGCAAAGAAAACAAATGCTGAGAGTGCAGTTTTTGCTGTACAATCAAAATATATTTATAAGGCGTTAGAAGAGTTGAAGACCAATTCTCTTTACAAAAACATAAAGCTTTCTTCTAAATCTTCGGTTGCCGGACTTGGCAAAGTTCAGCAAGTAAAGAAAATTCAAGACTTTGTATTTATGGTAAAAGGCGATTAATTAAACCAATTCGTAAATAAAAAAAGCTATCCGTTTCTGTGGATAGCTTTTTTTATTAAATATCATTACTGCCAAAGATTAGATGGATATTCTCCATTAGCTATTAGCATATCCAATGACTCCTTCACGAAAGGAGCATCTTCTTTATATGTTACGCCAAACCATAATGAAGTTGTTGGTATCACTTCAATAGTGCCGCCTTTTTTTATAAACTGATCGGCAACAATTGGAATAAAAAATTCTGACTTAAGCTCTGCCCCAACTTCCGTTAAAAATTGATCAAACAACTCTTTTGTATAGGCAAAAAAGGAAGGATGAAAACACCAGAAGTTCATTGACACTCTTGTATTTTCTGAAAGCACCGATGGCTCCAATCCATCTTCACAAGTAATAATATCTCCTTTCTTCGCAATATTGATTCGCTCAGTCACAGATGCCAAATTTCCATTATTATCTAAGCTGCATACACCTCTGTTTACAGTTCCATGTGCTGACAATGTCTTCAGCAAATCATACCCAACAATAGCATAGTTATTTTCAGTGCATCCTACATTTAAAAATGTAGCTGCATTATTAAAAGCATTACTTCCATAAAAATCATCTGCATTTATTACAGCGAAAGGTTCTTTTACAACTTCAGCTGCACACAAAACTGCATGTGCTGTTCCCCAAGGTTTTGTTCTTTCAGGATTTCTTTCAAACCCTTCGGAATAAGAATCGAGTTCCTGAAAAACATATGCTGTTGCAATCCGGTTCTTCAACTTTGGCTCAAAAACTGATTTAAAATTTTCAACAAACTCTTTACGGATTATAAAAACAACTTTTCCAAACCCTGCACGGATGGCATCGAATATAGAATAGTCCATGATTGTTTCTCCACTGGGACCAAACCCTTCCACTTGTTTCATACTTCCATATCGGGAGGCCATGCCAGCAGCTAAAATTACTAATGTAGGTTTCATATTCTTTTTTAGTTATTGAATGTGGTTCATTTTATATTGAGCACAAATTTAAACTAATTTCGTTCAGACATCCCTGCTTTTATATGCAAGCTATTAACACAGAAAATATAACGATTGACAAACTTTCTATTCCATTGCTTAAGAGGAAAAAAGTAAATGTTGATGTATTACGACTTGACAAAATCCATCCTCTTATTTCAGGAAACAAATGGTTCAAACTGAGATATTATATTGAAGAAGCAAAACAACAAAATAAAAAAACGATTCTTACATTCGGAGGTGCATGGTCAAATCATATTCTTGCAACAGCAGCCATTTGTAAAATCAAACAACTTCATAGCATAGGAATAATAAGAGGTGAAGAGGCGGAAGATTTATCTTATACATTATCTCTGGCAAAAGAACTAGGCATGCAACTCTTTTTCATTAGCCGAAATGATTATCAAGAAAAAAAGATTCCTTCAGCATTAGACAATACTGATTACTATCAAATAGCAGAAGGTGGCTTTGGAAAACAAGGTGCAGCAGGTGCAGCAACTATTCTTGACCATTGTAAAATAGAAAACTACTCACATATTTGCTGTGCTGCAGGAACAGGAACTATGGCAGCTGGATTACTAAGAAAGATTTCTCCAACACAACAAGTAGTTGCTATTAGTGTGCTGAAAAATTATCTGGAAATGGAAGAAACAATAAAAAAGATTACTGACAAACCAGAAAGAAATTTAACAGTAAATCATAATTACCATTTTGGTGGATATGCCAAACACAAACCTGCCTTGCTTGAATTTATGAATGAATTCTATAATCAAACATCCATCCCAACTGATTTTGTGTATACTGGAAAATTATGCTATGCCATTATGGATATGATAAAGGAAAACTACTTTTCCGAGGGTAGTAATTTACTATTGATACATAGTGGTGGATTGCAAGGCAATGCATCATTGAGTAAAAGAACGTTAATATTTTAAAATTTTAGCCTTGCTATCTTATCTTTGAAGAAATCAGACAAACGAATCAATATTTGCCGACAGTCAGGCAATTTTTATTTCGTTTTATTTATATGAAAAAACTAATCCCTCTATTTTTACTATTTACAACTTGCAAATCATTTGCACAGGATACACTACCAAAGTTCTCATTAAATAATGTAGGCAATAACCGCATCATTGTGAGTTGGACAAATACGTTGCCCGATGTAAAACAAATAAGTATTCAACGTTCGTTTGACAGTCTTAGCGGTTTCAAAACAATCCTTACAGTATTAGACCCTACTTTGCCGCAAAATGGTTTTGCAGACATGACTGCAACGAATGACCATATGTTTTACCGCTTATACATTCAGCAAGACAAAGGAATGTACCAGTTCAGTAATACAAAAAGACCGATAAAAGATACAATTAAGACTATTACACAATCTCCTCTCGATTCCTCAAAACCTGCCAATCCATTTGTAGTTAATCTTGGAAAATTCCCAGGTACAGACACTATAGCAACACCAAATCCGGTTACTGTAAAAAGCAAACCGCCAGGATTTATTCCATCATTACATGTATATACTTACAGAGACGGTAATGTAAATATTAATCTTCCGGATGATGAAAAACCCAAAAAATATTCTATTAAATTCTTTGATGAAGAAAGAGCATTTTTATTCGAACTAAAGGACATTAAAGAGAAAAACTTCAAGATAGATAAAGCCAACTTCTTTCATGCAGGCTGGTTTACCTTTGAATTATCGGAAGATGGAAAGCTGATAGAGAAGCACAAATTCTATTTAGAGAAGGACTTCTGATACTAATTTCGCTTCAAATACTTTTTCAAAATTTCGCTTCACCTTTTCTTTTACTTCAACCATATTGGCTTTGTAGCCCAATTCTTTTTCCAGAGATGTTACTTGCTTATTTGCAATTCCGCAAGGTATTATATGATTAAAATAAGAAAGGTCTGTATTTACATTAAAAGCAAAACCATGCATTGTAATCCAGCGGCTACAGCGAACACCAATTGCACATATTTTTCTTTCCTTTCCTGGAGTTGCAGTATCTATCCATACACCTGTTTCCCCGGCAGATCGTTCGCCTTTAATTCCATATTCTTCCAATGTAAGGATGATGACTTTTTCGAGATTACGTAGGTAGCGGCCAATATCTGTATAAAACTTCTCCAAATCTAAAATCGGGTAACCAACAATCTGGTCATTGCCATGAAAAGTAATATCTCCGCCTCGATTGGTGCTAAAGAATTGAATATTTTTTTCTTTTAATTCCTCATCATTTAATAAAACATTCTCTTTATTTCCACTTTTTCCCAACGTATAAACTGGCGGATGCTCTACAAACAACAGATAATGCTTTGTACTAGCATCTGCAATATCCTTCCAATCCTTTACTTCTCCGGCTTCAGATTTCTTCCTTACATTTTCCTTCAATAGCTTTTCCTGATAATCCCAAGCTGCCTGGTAGTCCACATTTCCGAGATCTCTGAATATGACTGTTTGTTTTTCCATTTCAAAAGCAAATTTACCAACAAAACTTCAACCATTACCTTTGCCCACTATGACCGACGATTTGAAAGATATTGAATCCGAAAATACAGAAAGTAACGACGAACTTTTTGAACGCTTTGCCATCACTATAGATAAAGGACAAGATGCATTGAGAATTGATAAGTTCCTGATGCAGCGCATTGAAAACGCCACGAGGAATAAATTGCAACGGGCCATTGCTATGGGTATGGTGCAAGTAAATGGCAAAGAAGTAAAGTCTAACTATAAAATAAAGCCGCTGGATTCAATAGTGATCTATTCGGATATGAGCCCTGAACAAACCGATTTGGTGCCAGAAAAAATGGAGCTGAACATTGTGTATGAAGATGATGACCTGATGATTATTAATAAACCAGCAGGCATGGTAGTGCATCCTGGAAGTGGAAATCACAATGGCACTTTATTAAACGGCGTAGCTTATTATTTACAACAAAAAAATCCTGAACTGACAGATGATGTGTTGCCTAGATTTGGATTAGTACATCGGATTGATAAAAACACCAGCGGATTATTGGTACTGGCAAAAACCGATGTGGCTATGCGACATTTAGCAAAGCAATTTTTTGATCATAGTATCAGCAGAAAATATGTGGCCTTAGCTTGGGGTGATGTTGAAAAAGATGAAGGAACTATTGTTGCCCATGTGGGACGCAATCAACGCTTCCGCAAATTATTTGAAGCCTACCCAGATGGTGAACATGGTAAAGAAGCAACTACACATTACAATGTGTTGGAACGTTTCGGCTATGTTACATTAGTACAATGTGTGTTAGAAACCGGCAGAACTCACCAGATAAGAGTGCATATGAAACACATGGGCCATCCATTATTTAATGACGATTTTTATGGTGGAGATAAAATCGTAAAAGGAACAGTCTATACTAAATACAAGCAATTTGTAGACAATTGTTTTAAAATTTGCCAGCGGCAGGCCCTCCATGCAAAAACATTGGGCTTTATACATCCAACCACCGGAAAAGAAATGTTCTTTGATGCACCATTACCAGAAGACATAGAAAAAGTAATTGAAAAATGGAGAAAATACGGGAAGCAGAAAGCGGAGCTATAATCATTACATATTTAAAGTTGCTTTTGTATAATTTTTAATAATTCATCCAACGAATAGTGATAATAAATCGTCGGTCTAAATACAGCCTATTTTGATAGCCGAATGTTTTACTTTCCGGCTGTGAAACCTTATTTTTATTCCCCATTAAAACTTAAACAATGAAGAAAATTTTGCCAATCCTTTTATTAATACTTGCCACTAATGTAGCAATGGCACAGGATAATGAAGCTCTAAAAAAACATTACCTAAAAATATACGACCAAGGACTTGCCTATAATGATGTGAGTGCTTCTATCAATGCATTGCATGGCTATCTTGCAATAGATAACAGTCTAAACTATAAAGACACTTTATCAATGTTGTATTTTTCTGTAAAAAATTATTACAGTGCATTGCTACTTGGTGAAGAAGTGTACAAAGCTCAACCTGAAAATGTGAGTGCAATGGCCCGCAGTGCTGAATGCTACGATGAATTGGGTGATCCTAAAACAGCTGTTACCCTTTATGAACAAGTAGTTCCCAAAACAAAAAACCCTTATCATATTTACAAAATGGCGGTAGGCCAATACCAGTTAAAAAGAACCGGAGAATGTGAGCAGTCTGCCAAAGCTATTTTAGCTGACACTAGTAGCAAAAGAATTGGTGTGAATTTCGCCTCTACTAACGGTGCTACACAGGCTGTACCGGTAAATGCAGCTGCTGCCAACTTGATAGGTGTGTTGCAAATGGATGTGAAGAATTATGCAGCCGCCAAGGCAAGCTTCGAAGGAGCGATAAAATTGTTTCCTGAATTTGCAGGCGCCAAGCAGAATTTGGAAGCTTGTGAAAAGAGCTTGAAAGGTGATGCCAAGCCCCCGGCTAAACCCAAGTAGTATTTGTTTTTCATTAAGTAAACATACTTTAAGAAGCTAGAGAATACTAAAGGAATATCAAAGAAGGATGAATAAGGAGTGAAACATTTATAATTAGGGAAAAAGCCATTTTCTGATTTGAAACAAGCAATGTTCCACATTTAAATCTGTTATAAAAGAATAGAGGTTGTCCCGATTTTGGAACAACCTCTAATAAATTAAATGATATTAGTGACAAATTATTCTGTCTTTGTACTACCCGGATCAACTGTAACTTTCTTATTTTCTACAGGTTTAGGCATTTCATCAAGACTTCCACCTTTAGTTGCCGGAGTTGGTTTGGCCTCCTTTTTAACTGCAGGTACATCTTCTACACTGCCGCTTTTATCTGCAACTTTATTAGTTGGCTTAGCAACAGGTGTATTTTCTACGCTTCCACTATTATCAGTTGATTTTGCAGCAGGTGGAACAACCTTATGTTGATCAAGACTACCGCCACTAGTAGCACTGGCAACTTTGTTTGTTTCTTTTGGAGTAGAGTTAAGTGAAGATTCAATACTCTTATCATAGCTTACACTCATACTTTCGGGCTGATTGTGAGATGCAGGATCCCAATATTTGCCTTTTTGTGCACCAGTTTTGATTTCTTCCGCCACAAAAGGATGCTGTTTCATACGGGCATCATTACGAACACCTTTTACTTCCCAGCTAACTTTTACATTGGGAGTGCTGGTTGCAATCTCAAATTTATTATTATTTACTTCTTTGCTGATTATTGCCTGTGCAAAAGAACCGATAACTGTTAATTGATAACGGGAATCTTTATTTAATGCTTCATAATAATCAGGAAGAGTAACAACTGCTTTACCACTGGCATCTGTAGTTACATTACCACTGTAAAAATTAATTACTTCATTGCTTTCAGCAGCAGCATGGCGAAGTAATTTGTTGGCAGGATCTAAAGGATGATCCATTGTAAAGGCCTTTACACCTACAACAGTAAAATCTTGGCTTACCACTACATTGCCCGTAGTATTTTCAATTCGCATTCTTTCACCGCCGCCGCCAAGTTCAAAAATCTGGTAGTCATCAGTACCTGGATTGTTACGGGTATTCCATTGGTTAACGCCAGTTCTTGCAAAACGTAAAGCAGCATCACCATTACTACCATCAATATCAATAATTGAGAAAGTAGAGCTTGACTGAACACGGAGACCGGTTGCACCACCATGTAATACATCTAATCTGTATGAACCAGTTGAACCTCCTATAGCTACGTTACCTGATCCATTTTGAATACTCATTCTCTCACCACCGCCGCCAAGTTCAAAAATCTGAAGATTGTCGGTACCGGGTTCGTTACGCATATTCCATTGGTTAACACCTGCGTTAGCAAAACGTAAAGCAGCATCGCCATTTGCACCATCAATATCAATTATAGAGAAAGTACCGCTTGAACGAACACGCAGCCCCGTTGCACCACCATGTAATACATCTAATTTATAAGTAGGGTTGGTTGTTTCACCGATACCAACGTTACCACTACCATCTTGAATAACCATGCGGCTTCCGCCACCACCTAATTCAAAAATTTCTAAATAATCATCAGCAGGGCGGTTACGCATGTTCCACTGGCCGGCTCCGGCTTTCTGGAAACGCAAAGCAGCATCGCCATTGGCAGCATCTATATCAACCACAGAAAAAGTACCGGTTGATTTACTACGGATACCGGTTGCTCCACCATGCTCAACATCTAACTGATAAGCAGGAGATGTTGTAGCGCCAGGGCCGCCAATACCTACAAAACCAGAAGCATCCTGTATTACAAAACGGCTTCCGCCACCTCCTAATTCAAAAATTTCGTAGTAATCATCAGCAGGGCGGTTACGGGTATTCCACTGACCTGCACCGGCTTTCTGGAAACGTAACGCTGCATCTCCATTAGCAGCATCGATATCAACTACAGAAAAAGTAGCAGTTGATCTGCTTCGGATACCGTTGGCACCTGAATTCTGTACATCCAATTGATAAGCAGGTGCTGTTTCTACGATACCTACAAAGCCGCTACCATTGTTAATGGTAACATTTGCGGGTAAACTATTGTTCCTGACGATCTGGTAATCGTTCGTACCCGGAGCATTACGCACATTCCACATTGTAATTCCTGCATTTTGATAACGCAAAGCAGCATCACCATTTGCAGCGTCAATATCTACTACAGAGAAAGAAGAAGTAGAGCGGCTGCGGATACCTGTTGTACCGCCATGCTCTACATCTAATTTATAGGAAGGAGAAACTGTAGCACCAATGCCCACATTACCGGTTCCATCCTGGATAACCATGCGGCTTCCGCCACCACCTAATTCAAAGATTTCATAGTAATCATCAGCAGGACGATTGCGGGTATTCCATTGACCTGCACCGGCTTTCTGGAAACGTAAAGCTGCATCACCATTGGCGGCATCGATATCAACTACAGAAAAGTAGCAGTTGATTTACTGCGGATACCGGTTGCTCCACCATGCTCAACATCAAAACGATAGGCTGGGGCATTTGTGCCAACGCCTACATTATCACCAAGATTTGTATTCCAAAGATTAGTTCCAACTCTTGTCCATAAAAAAGCTCCTGGAATAAGAACAGCAGGATCAACCCATGTGGCATTGCCAGTAGCGTCTGATTTTAAAATAAAGTTATTGGCTTCACCAATTCCCGTAAACCGTAAACCACCCGTTGTTCTTAATGCTCTTGGTGTGGCATTGCTACTGGTTATGGTAGCTGCCCAACCCGTACCTGTTGTATTTGCCTGTAAGGCGTCTGCCGTACTGGCTGCATTGGTAATAGTGAAGGTACCAGCTACACCTGTATTACTTTGTCCAAATACACCTGCACCAGATGTAGAGTTACCACTTAAACCAATACCTGAAGTGGTATTACCGTACACACCTATACCACTTGGCGTATTACCATACACTCCACAGCCACTACCTGCCTGGCTACCATATACACCTATGCCTGATCCGCCTGTTCCGTTATTGATACCTCGTACACCAGCAGAAAAACCACCAGGTGATGCTGAAGTTACTGTTCCTATGATCGCATTGGCACTGCCGGCTGTGGAATTGGTTAAACCTTCCAGGGCTGTGCTGCCAGAGTTGGTTCCGCTATTTGTAATCTTAAATAATGTTCCATTATCATTCTGTGTTTTATTAAACGGCAATATCAAATCCCCCTGCTGTTGTGGCAAACAGGGAATAAGGTACACTAGCTAATTGGGCTGTACCTATATTAATAAAACTTGAACCGCCGTTGGGATCTATTTCTACCTGAATAAACTTAGCTCCTACTGCCCAGTTTACACCAGGTATGGTACCAGTTACTCCACTGGCGCCAGGGCTGCCCAACTGTACATTGAACAAGCCAAACGGATTGGTCGTTACTGCTCTTGATTCCTGATACACTACTGCTCCAGCTGCTGTCAGGTTTCTTATGGTTAGTCGCAACGAGATGTTTTGATTTACCAATACATTGCCTACACTATTGCGGGCAACACCCTGGTAGTTTAAGATGCCCGGTGCCTGGCTAAAGCCTTCGGCTGTTAGCAGCAGCACCATCGTCATTAATAATAAAATCTTTTCATGTGGTTATTTTTTTGAGTTTTGATGTTGGTTTTTATTTCTGATCCAGTTTTATCACCTTTAATCCGCTATGGCGAATTACTTGTAGATTATCTCCCGGCCGGTTAGTATCCGGTTTTAAGTCTGCCACCACAAAGTATAAGCCGTTGGGATAACGGGTAAGGTCAAACAGTTCGATACGGCAACAGCCATCGTAATGATAGCTTCTTGTTTCCAGTATCTGACCCATCGTGTTAATTAGTTGCAGACTCATAAAGCCGGGTGTCTTCACAAAGAAGTCCACTTCGAAAGGACCGGCTGTGGGGTTGGGAAATAATTTGTAATCGCCTTTTTCGAATAACACAGTGTAAGGTGATACACCGAGTTTGTCAGTACAAGGTTGTAACACACCTTGGGTAACGAGGATAGAACTGTCCGGCGGCGCAAAGGCCTGTACCAGCACCATCTCTCCAAAACTCCACTCATAACGGTAATACGACAACGCATTGTCATATGTTCCACCGGCAGTATTAAATACCGCTGGCACTACACCGTTAAAGGGAGAAAGGGAAGGAACCTGTGCTTTACAAAACGAGATGGCCAGCATCACGGCAAGGCAGGACAGAGTAATTCTTTTACTCATAAGCTTAGGTTTATGGTTATAAAATGCAGGGCAGACTAACGAAAGGCTGTTGTAAGGATAGTGGTGCTGCTAAAGAGAGAGATTAACCAAGTGAAATTAAATACTTGTAATTGAAAGCAATTTAGAGAAAACAAAACACTAATACAAATTAATTTTTTTTAATATGAAAATGAGATGGCAGATATTTAATCTATAAGATCACAAAAAACTAAACCTATATAGATTATGATTAGAGCTTTAAAAAACTAACGGATTAGAATAAAGGGTATTAGGGAATTCTGCGGTTTTTTGCTGATGATAAAACAAAATAAGAAAGTTT
This sequence comes from Chitinophagaceae bacterium, assembly GCA_016708765.1. Classification (GTDB taxonomy): domain Bacteria; phylum Bacteroidota; class Bacteroidia; order Chitinophagales; family Chitinophagaceae; genus JJ008. The sequence goes on along the minus strand of JADJFD010000006.1, from coordinate 20,899 downwards.
AAACATTAATTAATTCATCAAACTATGCTGGTTAACCGGGAAAAGCCATTTTATAATCAACAGACACTTTACCTTTTGTAATATCGTTTAGTTTGCCTTTCATTAATTTTCTTTTGAGCAAAGAAATGTAATCAATGAATAGTTTTCCTTCAATATGATCGTACTCATGTAGGATTACTCTTGCAGTAAGACCGGTAAAGGTTCGGGTATGTGATTGAAAATTTTCATCATCAAAAGTTATAGTGACACTCTCTTGTCTATAAATATCTTCTCTGATCTTGGGAATACTTAAACAGCCTTCATTATAAGCCCATTCATCACCAGCCAGCTCATCAATCTGTGCATTGATGAAAACCAATTTATCGCCAGGGGAATCATCAAATTCTTTTCTTTCATCCTCATTCATATTCTCAAACATTTGGGCTGTATCAATAATAAACAAACGAATTGGTTTATTTATTTGAGGAGCTGCAAGGCCTACTCCACTGCTTTCATACATGGTTTCCCACATATCTTCCAGTAGTTTTTCTAACTTGGGATAATCAGCAGAAATCGAATCAGCAACTTTTCTAAGTACTGGATTACCATATGCAACAATCGGAAGAATCATTTTAATTTTAGATTTGGGATTTTAGATTTACGATTACAATAAATTTTGGCAAATTTACCGTGAGATGCCCAATTAACCAATAAACCAGTTAACCAATTGCCCTCAAATATTCCTGTAACATGATGGTAGCGGCTATTTCGTCTACAAATGCTTTATTACGGCGGTCTTTTTTCTTCATGCCCATTTCGAGCATTGCAGCTTTTGCCATCTTGGATGTATAACGTTCATCTACTTTTATAACAGGCATTGCTGGAAAATTCTTTTGCAAATCCTTAATACATTTCTCAACCAATGGTGTGGCATGTGTGCTGCTATCGTCCCAATTGGTGGGCCAACCGATGAGAACTAACTCTACTTGTTCTTTTATAAAATAATCTTTTAAAAAAGGAATTAATTCTTTTGAATGCAAAGTTGTTAATCCTGTTGCTATAATCTGCAGCGGATCAGTAACAGCAATGCCAGTTCTTTTTAATCCATAGTCTATACAAAGTATTCTGGCCATTAGCAGTGAATAGTGAATAGTGAATGGTGAATAGGAAACATGTTTTTCATTTGCATTATATATTTATAAACAGATCTAGAATAACAAAGATGGCGAAAACAACTGAGGCGATACCATTGGCTGTCATGAATGCAAGATTTACTCTGCGTAAATCATTTGGCTTTACAACAGAATGCTGATACACCAACATACCAATAAATACAGCTACGCCAATCCAGTATAACCAGCCGAAACCACCATATCTTCCTGCAATAAAAACAGCAGCCGCACTTAATCCGTGAAATAATTCTGATATATGTAACGCTTTTGCTTTGCCAAGCCAGGCAGGTATAGAATACAAATGTTGCGATTTATCAAACTCTTCATCCTGCAAGGCATAAATAATATCGAAACCGCTTACCCAAAAGATAACAGCGATCGAAAACAAGATTGGTAAGAAAGCAAACTGACCTGTTACGGCGAGATATGCTCCAATTGGAGCCAATGACAATCCTAATCCTAGTATTAAATGACAAAGAGGTGTAAATCGTTTGGTATAACTATAACCGAGTACAACAGCCAATGCAACCGGTGATAAGTAAAAGCAAAGTTTGTTAATGAAGAAACAACAGGCAATAAACAATAGGCAATTGACAATGGTGAAAGTCAGTGCATTTTTTGCTGTAATAATACCTTTTGGAATTTCTCTTATCGCCGTTCTTGGGTTTTTTGCATCAATATTTCTGTCGAGATAACGATTAAATGCCATGGCAGCACTGCGGGCAAAGATCATACAGAGGATGACTAAAATAAATCGAGTAATTAATAACTCCCACGGAAATTGTGGAGGAAAAATTTTTTTATGCCAACCAGGAACAATTGACGTAACAGAAAACAAAGCCAATGCAAATCCAATCAACGCAAAAGGCATTGCAAAAATGGTATGCGAAAATTTTATAAGACTTAAATAACTTTTTACTTTACTCATTTCAATTTTATTTCACGCAAAGCCGCAAAGAAAATACAAAGAGGGAAAAAGAATTTTACTTTAAACATTTTAGATAGTTAAAAGAATCTATGTTCCAAGTTCCCCTTTTAGCCCCGATGTTATCGGCGTAGGAAGGGACAGGGGCATTCTCCCTCTTACCAACTCCCACAACACCACCCCCGCCGCTGTCGCAATATTCAACGAATGCTTCATTCCTAATTGTGGAATTTCTAAACAGCCATCCGTTAATTGTATGGTTGATTGCTCCACTCCCGTTACTTCGTTACCAAATATCACTGCTATTTTTTCATTGTCATCAAAACCAATAGCATTTAACTTATAACTTCCTTCTGCCTGCTCAACAGCATACACATTATATCCATTTGCTCTTAACTCTGTAATTGCCTCTGCTGAAGTAGCAAAATGTTTCCAGGCAACAGATTCTTCGGCACCCAAGGCTGTTTTTTTTATTTCTTTATGCGGTGGAATAGCAGAATAGCCGATTATATAAATGGCTTCTACCAGAAAAGCATCAGCAGTTCTAAAAACACTGCCGATGTTATAAGCACTGCGGATATTCTCTAGTACAACAATAACCGGAGTTTTTTCTGATTGCTTCACCTCTTCTACCGATTTCCGGCCCAATTCGTCCATGCTCAGTTTTCGCATCGGGCAAAAATAGGTATTAGTTTATAAGTTAATTGGTTGATAAGGTGCAGTACAACCCCAATCAACCAATTAACTATTTAACCAATAAACTAATTCTTCTATTTCAAATTCACAATCTTCTTATCCTTCGGATATCGTACCGTATAACTGAACCGAACTTTTTTACTTTCGCCGGGTTTCAAATCCAATTTCCAGGTAAGCACACCTGTTTCTGCATTCACCATAGCACCACCTTCTTCATCTAATTTAATTTCTACTTCTTTAATCGTACTTAAAGGGAATTGGTCTTTCAATAACAAGTTTACATCCGTAAGCTTATTATTTTTTACAATAATCTCATAGGTAAACACTTGTTTGCTTTCTTTACCGGATGTTTTGATGCTGCTTAATTCCTTAACCAGCGAACGTTTAATTGCAATACGCTTATCTCTTCCTAATGAAAGGTTCAAAGTGTCAGCTGTTGTATTCGGATCAATCACTGATTTACCAACATAGGTATCATCCATTATTATATTTGCATCTCCGGGAAGCAAATCAAGATTCTGCCAGTCGGCCACTTCTGCTAATAAATAAGCTTCTTTATCAATTCTTGGCACAGCATAGTTTTTCAGTGTGCAAGCAATCTCTTGATCTTTGATTGTTACACTGTGTAATTGCCCATCGCTTTCAATATCGTAAGGGAGATCTATTTCAAAATTGGTATTAAGTTGTCCTTCATTTAATGTAGTGTATTGTTGCAACGTACTTGGATCAATCGTTTTGTCTTTTACGCTTTTCAACTGGTAAGATCCATCAGCGGCTCCTGTTACCACTTCTGCCAATGACTTATCATCTTCATAAGACTGAATCATATTCCTTGTTGCATTTCCTTGAGCTGCTCTTTTTTGCAGATCGGTGTATAAACCCGGAACATATAATTGCAAATACCAAGGAGTCAAAACTGGAGCATTTACACCGAAATTGGGAGTGCCAGTACTTAACGTCAGCTTGGTATTCTTCCAATCAATACCAGTTGTTTGTGTAAGCGAAGCCTTATAGACCATTTTCACTTTATTTGTTTTCGTATTCACCCGGATATCATAAATAGCCGTCCAGCCTGCATGGGCTGTATAATAAGAAAGCTCCACCGGAATTTCACCAGCCTTCTTACAAATTACCTGCAGAATGACCTGACCATAAGGCTTTTCTTTTACAGGTGCTTTAATGGTAAGCTCCGTAATTTTTTTGCGGTAAGCCGTAATCTTTTCATTCTGTAAACTGATATTCTGGTTATGATTATAAATACTGGTTTTTAATATTGAAATCTTCGTATTATAATAATCAAGTAGCTTCAGTAATTCAGCACTTAATATTTCTTTGATACTATTAGATTTGACAGTCTCCTCTATTAGCAAACCTGTTTTTGTAAGTATTTCCTGATCAATGGCGATGAGGTTATTAATGCGGCCAATTTCTTTTTGAACAAGCTTAACACTGTCTTCTAGCTTTTCTACTTCTTTCGACTTCACCATTATCGGTGCCACAGGATAAAAAACTTTAAATTTATGCGACATCAATGCCACATCTTCCGGCACACTTATCTGCAAACTATTTATGTCAATATTGGTGCTTAGCTGGCTGATAACAATTGTCTTTGTTGTCGCATCTACTTTTACTTTCGATTGATGCGTTAACTCGGCACCATAGCCAAAATATACTGTAGCATTGGGAATAGTGGCATCGGCTTTTACCGTATCAGCCTTATCTCTTGCTGTATTTTGAGCATTTATATTGAATTGGGCACAAAGGATTATTATCCCGGCAATCAGGCATTTTTTAATCATGGCTATTTTATTTTCCTAACAGATGCACAATAAAGGAAGGTTACATAAACACTTCCTTATTTTTGCCCCAATGTCAACAACAAAATCATCCGATACACCAATGATGCAGCAGCATCGGGCTATCAAGCAGAAATACCCAGATGCCATATTGCTGTTTCGTGTCGGCGATTTTTATGAAACATTCGGACAAGATGCTGTGCTGGCTTCTAGTATATTGGGCATTACGCTGACAAAAAGAAATAGTAGCGCCGCTTCTTCATCAGAACTGGCAGGTTTTCCGCACCATGCTCTTGATACGTATTTACATAAATTAGTAAAAGCTGGTCATCGTGTTGCCATCTGCGATCAATTGGAAGATCCTAAGCAAGCCAAAGGCATTGTAAAAAGAGGCGTTACAGATATGGTAACACCAGGTACAACTGTCAACGATAAATTACTCGAACACCATAGCAATAATTTCTTAGCGGCCATTCATTTTGCAGCAAATGAACAATATGGTCTTGCCTTCCTTGATATTTCCACCGGCGAATTTTTTATTGCCGAAGGCGACCGAGAATATGCTGATAAATTATTGCAAAGCTTTAAACCGGCTGAAGTAGTTTTTCAGCGACATCAGCAAAAAAAGTTCAAAGAATACTTTAACAGTAAAATGTATACGTACACTTTGGATGAATGGATATTTGATAATGCTTATGCAGAAGACTTATTGCTAAAACATTTTCAGACACATTCTTTAAAAGGATTTGGAGTAGACGAAATGAAGAATGGATTGACAGCTGCTGGTGCTATTATTCATTATTTAAAAGATACCGAACATCCAAACCTGCAACATATCACTTCGTTACAACGAATGGATCGGGATGATTTTTTATGGATGGATCGGTTCACCATCCGGAATCTTGAATTGGTATATGGCAATTCCGATGGCAATCACACTCTACTAAGTGTATTAGATAATACCGTTTCTCCAATGGGTGCAAGATTATTAAAACGCTGGATTGTTTTTCCACTAAAAGATATTCAGAAAATAAACGAACGGTTAGACACTGTTGAATACCTGATAAAAGAAACAGAGTTTAGAAATAAAATATCACAACACCTGAAACAATGTGGTGATATTGAAAGATTGGTTTCTAAAATCCCATTGAAGAAAATTAATCCAAGAGAAGTTTTACAATTAGCCAGAGGATTAAAACAAGTGGCTGCTATAAAAGAACTTTGTCTTGCTTCTTCCAATGAATATTTAAAAAGATTGGGCGATGCATTAAATCCTTGTCCATATATAGCAGAAAAAATATTTAAAGAAATAGTTGATAATCCTCCAGCCATTGCAGCCAAAGGCGGTATGATGAACAGCGGCGTAAGAAATGATTTGGATGATCTTAGAAAAATATCTTCCAGCGGAAAAGAATACCTAACTGAACTACAACAAAAAGAAGCAGAAAAAACCGGCATCAGTTCATTAAAGATTGGTTTTAATAATGTGTTTGGCTATTATCTAGAAGTAACCAATTCGCATAAAAATAAAGTGCCTGCCGAGTGGATGCGGAAACAGACATTAACCAATGCGGAACGCTACATCACTGCTGAACTCAAAGAATACGAAGAAAAAATAACCGGTGCTGAAGAAAAGATGCTGAAGATTGAAATGGAATTATTTGAAGCTTTGCTGAATGAGTTATCAGATTATTTAGCACCTGGTGCAAACCAATGGTAATTTATTAGCCATACAGGATTGTCTTTGTTGCTTTGCCAATAATGCTATTCAATTTCAATATAAAAAACCGCAATTGCATAAAGGTGAAGAGCTCATTATCAAAGATGGCCGTCATCCGGTGATAGAAAGAAATTTACCCGTTGGAGAATCGTATATCGGTAATGATCTAGAATTAAATAAATCAGAACAACAACTTATTATTCTTACCGGGCCAAATATGAGTGGTAAGTCGGCCTTGCTTCGTCAAACTGCATTGATTACATTAATGGCTCACACTGGTTCGTTTGTGCCAGCTGCAGAAGCAAGAATTTCATTGACGGATAAAATATTCACTAGAGTTGGCGCATCAGATAATTTAAGTGGCGGCGAATCTACTTTTATGGTGGAGATGAATGAAACAGCTTCTATCATTAATAATATTACCGACAGAAGTTTGATATTACTGGATGAGATTGGCCGTGGCACATCTACCTACGATGGTATTTCTATCGCCTGGAGTATTGCAGAACATTTGCACCAATCGCCACATCAACCAAAAACATTGTTTGCCACACACTATCATGAGCTGAACGAACTGGAAGAAAAGTTTCCCCGTGCAAAGAACTTTCATGTAACGAATAAAGAAGTCGGCAATAAAATAATCTTCCTACGCAAACTGGCAAGAGGTGGCAGCACACATAGCTTTGGTATTCATGTGGCAAAAATGGCTGGCATGCCACCTTCGTTAATTGAAAGAGCCAATGAAATATTACTTCACCTGGAAAGCATTCATGAAAATGGTAAAGCTGAAAACATCACTGATAAAGTAAAGAACATCACCACTTCAAAAATGCAGCTCTCTATTTTTGATGCACACACCGAAACTTTTTCAGCAATAAGAAAGTTACTAGAAGAAACTGATATCAACAGACTTACACCCGTTGAAGCACTGCTAAAATTGCAGGAGATAAAAAATAAACTTAAGTAAAGCTATTCTGCATTAAACCACAACTGTGTTTCATCATCCCAATCGCCATTGTAATTGATTAGCAACTCCTCTCCTTTCTTAATATCTCTTACTGTTGTGACACTTATCTGCTGATTTGGATAATCCATCACATACTCACAATTACTTTTATACGAATGATTATACACCGGCACATAGCCCATAGCCATGCAGCACTGCGTACTATCATCGCCCCATTCAAATATATAATCATGTAAGGCAGTCTGATCCAACAATTTTCTTTCTTCTGCACTCATTACCACCACTGGCGAAATCTCTATTACTGTTCCTGCCGCAATATCTTCTGATGTGTATACACCACGGCCCATTGATGCTGTTGGCGCAATAAATAGAAACGGATGTACCATTTGCCGATTGTTGTTTCAACGAAGTAAAACATTTTCTATGTTTTTTCTTTCTCATTTTAAAAATACGATAATCTTCATCTCGGGTCAGACTTCGTATTTTTGAGCTATGTCAACGGAACTGGAAGAACAAACATTTCATGAACAGTTTGAATCCATCATTCAAACAGAAGATAAATTAGTCATCAAACAGTTTCTGGATGACCAGAATATCAGTGATGTAGCACAACTGGTGGAAGAGTTTCCGGAATACGACAGCCAGATCATTGCGAATATGTCTGTACACCGTGCTGCCAGTGTTTTTAAAATTCTTGACCTTCAGGAACAGAAAAGAGTTATTCAGGAATTACCTGCCAACACCACTGCCAACCTGCTCAACGAATTACCAGCGGATGACCGTACCGACTTTTTAGAAGAGCTATCGAGTAATACCGTCCGTGAGTTGATTAAATTACTTGACCCCGATGAAAGAAAGATTACTTTATCATTATTAGGCTATCCGGAAAATAGTATTGGCCGATTGATGACACCCGACTATGTATATGTGTATCCCTGGAATACGATTGAAGAAGTATTTGCCACCATTCGTAAATATGGGAAGGACAGTGAAACTATTAACGTCATTTATATTATCAACGAAAAAGGAGAGTTCCTGGATGATATCCGAATCAGCGATTTTATTTTAAATGCACCAGACAAAAAAGTTTCGGATTTGATGGACGAACGTTTTATTTCATTAAATCCAAATGATGACCAGGAAACGGCAGCCGAGGTTTTAAAATGAATAACCGGGTGGCGTTGCCGGTAACGGATGACAACAATGTTTTACTGGGCATTGTAACCATTGATGATATTCTTTGGGTGGCGAGTGAAGAGTTCAGTGAGGATATGCAAAAAATGGGAGGTACTTCTGCATTACAAGAGCCTTATCTGGATGTACCGGTTTTTAAATTGTATAAAAAAAGAATCATCTGGCTTATTATTTTATTTGTTGGGGAAACGATGACCATTGCAGCGATGGCAAGTTTTCAGGAAACATTAGAACAGGTATTAGTGCTCTCCACATTTATACCAATGATTATTTCCAGCGGAGGAAATAGTGGATCCCAAGCTGCTACATTAATTATTCAAGCCATGGCATTAGGCGAAGTAGCCGTTGTTGATTGGTGGCAGATTGCTAAGCGAGAAGTAAAGTCAGGATTGCTGATGGGTGTTACCTTGGGCATCGTTGGCTTCTTCATTGTTTTTGGTGGTCATTATGCATTTGATTTATTTGGCGAACATTTTATTCGTATTGGTTTCGCAATTGGCATTGCCATAATTGGTGTCGTACTATGGGGAACTATCATGGGTTCCATGCTTCCCTTGCTATTAAAAAGATTAGGTGCTGACCCTGCCACATCTTCTACTCCGTTTATTGCTACGTTGGTGGATGTTACCGGCTTACTTATTTATTTTGGTACTGCATTTATGTTATTGAAAGGAGTCCTATTATAATTATGCGGTTTTGTGCGGTTTGTTACCACTCAAATAGCTAAATCAATACCTTTGTCAGCATTGTGGAAAAGGGCGAAAACAATTCGTCAATTAAGCATTAAAAAACTCAACAATCTATGTGTGGAATAGTTGGATACACCGGACCAAGGGAAGCATATCCCATTATCATTAAAGGATTAAAAAGATTAGAATACCGTGGCTACGATAGCACAGGTGTTGCACTGCAAAGCAGTACCGGCCTTAAAGTATATAAGAAGAAAGGAAAAGTAGCGGAGCTGGAAGAGAGTATTGTTGGTAAAGATCTTCATGCTAATGTTGGTATTGGCCATACAAGGTGGGCAACGCATGGCGAACCAAGCGATCGTAATGCTCACCCACATCAATCTGCCAGTGGAAAATTAGCAATGATACATAATGGCATTATCGAAAATTATACTCAACTGAAAAAAGAACTCGTCAGCAAAGGCTATGAATTTTCCAGCGATACAGATACAGAAGTGTTGTTGAATTTTATTGAAGAGATAAAAAAAAATAATGAATGTTCACTAGAAGAAGCCGTTCGTGTTGCATTGAAAAGAGTAACCGGTGCTTATGTTATCTTATTATTAGATGAAGATAATCCTGATACCATCATTGCTGCAAGAAAAGGTAGCCCATTAGTTATTGGCGTTGGTAAAGGCGAACATTTTTTAGGTTCGGATGCTTCGCCGATGTTGGAGTATACTAAAGAAGTAGTGTATGTAAACGATTATGAATTAGCCATCATCAAACCAGATGAACTGATTCTTAAAAACCTTGGCAACGAAAAAATTACTCCCTACGTTCAAAAACTTGATCTGGAATTAGCAGCCATCGAAAAAGGCGGTTACGAACATTTCATGCTGAAAGAAATTTTTGAACAACCACAAACTATTTTTGATTGCCTTCGTGGAAGATTAGATGCGGAAGCAGGCACCATTACCATGAGTGGTATTCAGCAATATGCAGATCAAATCATCAATGCCAATAGAATAGTGATGGTAGCCTGCGGTACAAGCTGGCATGCCGGACTTATTGCAGAATATATTTTTGAAGAACTATGCCGCATCAATGTAGAAGTAGAATACGCATCCGAGTTCCGCTATCGTAATCCGGTAATTAATAAAGGCGATGTTATTATTGCTATTTCACAAAGCGGCGAAACAGCCGACACTCTTGTTGCTATTGATAATGCAAAAGAAAAGGGAGCCATCATTCTTGGTGTAGTCAATGTTGTTGGATCTTCCATTGCCAGAACAAGTCATGGTGGTGCTTACACTCATGCCGGACCAGAAATTGGTGTTGCCTCCACCAAAGCATTTACTGCGCAGCTTGCAGTGCTTACAATGATTGCATTGAAAGTTGGTTACATGAAAGGAACAATTTCCCAAGAACGATATATGCACTTGCTGAAGGAACTGAATGAGATTCCTGAAAAAGTAGCCTGGACATTAAAGCAAAGTGATGCTGTAAAAGCAATAGCAGAAAAATATAAAGATGCAAGAGACTTTTTATATCTAGGAAGAGGCTACAATTTCCCCGTTGCACTCGAAGGGGCATTAAAACTAAAAGAGATTTCTTATATACATGCAGAAGGTTATCCTGCTGCAGAAATGAAACATGGCCCCATTGCATTGGTAGATAAAGATCTGCCTGTGGTGTTCGTTGCCACAAAAGATACCTACCATGAAAAAGTGGTAAGTAATATGCAGGAGATCAAAGCAAGAAAAGGAATGGTAATTTCCGTTATCACAGAAGGCGATGAAGTATCAACAGAACTGTCGAATGATGTTATGATTGTACCTGAAGCGGATGAAATATTGGCGCCGATGCTTAGTGTGATTCCTTTGCAGTTATTATCCTATTATATCGGTGTGGCCAAAGGCTGTGATGTAGACAAGCCGAGAAACCTGGCGAAGTCAGTAACGGTGGAGTAGTTAACTCCATGCTTTAGCATGGGGATTCACAAGACAGCACCAAATGAAGGGCTTTAGCCCTAACCACTAACTCCGCCCTTCAGGGTGGAGATTGAAAGAATAAAAACAAAAGGGCTTTAGCCCTGATATCAATATAACTATGGCCTTCGTCAACATAATGATACATGCAGTCTGGCGAACAAAAAACAGATTCCCTTTTCTGAAAAAAGAAATAAGACCTGTTATTTTCGAGCATATTCGCCAAAATGCGAAGAGCAAACAAATATTCATTGATAGCATCAACGGAGTGGAAGATCACATACATGTATTGCTTGGGTTAAATGCAGATATGACAATTGCAAAAGCAATACAACTTATAAAAGGAGAAGCTTCTTTCTGGATCAATAAACAAAAACTAACTGCAGCTTCTTTTGAGTGGGCTGATGAATACTATGCTGTGTCTGTAAGTGAAAGCCAGTTATCAAAAGTGAGGAACTATATTTCAATACAAGAAGAACATCATCGTAAGAAAAGTTTTCAGGAAGAGTGTGATGCGTTCTTGAAGCTATATGACTTTGGGAGAGGTCAGGGCTAAAGCCCTTTCTTCTACGCAGAATGTACTCCGCCCTAAAGGGCGGAGATACTACTAACCACATGCTTTAGCATGGAGAGAAGAAGACAGCGACGAACAAGGGCTTTATCCCTGAGTACAAACCCCACTCTGAAGGGCGGGGTGCAACAGACTCTCGGCAAAGTACAGGACTATCGATAAGGGTACGACGACGACATTAACCCCATGCTTTAGCATGGAGAGATGAAGATAGCGACGAACAAGGGCTTTAGCCCTGAGTACTAACCCCACTCCGAAGGGCGGGGTGCAACAGATTCTCGGCAAAGTACAGGGTATATCGATAAGATAACGACGAACATTAACCCCATGCTTTAGCATGGGAGATGAAAGCAACGACAAAGAAGGGCTTTAGCCCTGAACCGACTAACCCCATGCTTTAGCATGGGGACAAAGAATAGACCGACCAAGAAGGGCTTCAGCCCTGACCAATAACCCCATCCTTCTGGATGGGAACTGAAGAACAAATAAAACAACTATGAACATCATCAACAAAAAACCAATCTCCTCTCTCGGCTATGGCTTCGTTGCCAAAGAATATATCCCGAAGGGAAAAAACGAATACTACTTACGTAACATTCAGAATAGAAGCGGTATCAAATACCGTAAGTTGACTGATGCGGAAATCAAAGCATTAGAACGTAATGCCAATAGTTCCGACGACTGGAGCAAAGTACTCGTAGCAAGTGTATTTAATCCAAATCTGATAAAGAATTGTTCGTTCTATGGATTAGTTCGCATCGGAAATTTGGAATCTTACTTTGTTGAATTCAATAACCTTCGGATGCCCGTTGGTTTATACAATAGTACCATCATCAGTTGTGATATTGGCAACAACGTAGCGATAGATAATGTCGCTTTTATGAGCCATTATATTATTGGCGATGATGTAATACTCGTCAACATTAACGAACTGGCTGTCACCGATCATTCTAAATTTGGCAATGGTGTATTAAAAGACGGAGAAAAAGAATCCGTACGGGTCTGGATAGAAATATGCAATGAAAATGCAGGACGAAGTGTACTACCATTCAACCGTATGCAAGCCGGTGATGCATGGCTTTGGAGTAAGCATAGAGCAGATGATAAACTGCTAGAAAAGTTCAAACAATTTACAGATGAACGTTTCGATACACAACGAGGTTATTACGGAAAAATTGGCGACAGAACCGTTATCAAAAATTGTAAAATAATTAAAGACACCTGGATAGGAAGCGATGCCTATCTGAAAGGTGCTAATAAAATAAAAAATATTACCATCAATTCAAACAGTGATGCAAAATCACAAATAGGTGAAGGCTGTGAAATTGTAAATGGTATCATTGGTTATGGTTGCCGCATTTTCTACGGAGTAAAGGCCGTACGTTTTGTAATGGGCGATAACTCACAATTGAAATACGGAGCAAGGTTTATCAACTCTTATCTGGGTGATAACTCAACCATTTCCTGTTGCGAAGTATTAAACTCATTAATATTTCCGGCACATGAACAGCATCACAATAATTCTTTTTTATGTGCTTCCACTGTGTTGGGACAAAGTAATATGGCTGCCGGTGCCACTATCGGTTCCAATCATAATTCAAGAGGTGCAGATGGAGAGTTATTGGCAGGCCGTGGCTTCTGGCCGGGACTTTGTGTAAGCCTTAAGCATAATTCAAAATTTGCATCCTATACCATTATAGCCAAAGGAGATTTTCCGGCAGAGCTAAACATTCCACTTCCCTTTGCACTAGTAAGTAATGATGTAAGCAATGATAAGCTAGTGGTGATGCCCGGTTATTGGTTCATGTATAATATGTATGCACTGGCTCGTAATGCAGACAAGTATGTTGGCCGAGACAAACGTATTGATAAGTCATTGACGATTGAATACGACTACCTGGCTCCAGATAGTGTAAATGAAATGATGGATGCATTGCAATTGTTTAAACAATTAACGGCAACAGCCTGGGCAACAAAGAATCAGAAAACAATCAGCGAAAAAGAACTGCAGAAAAAAGGCGAAGCATTATTAGAAGCAAAAGCAGATGCCACTAACGGATTGGAAATACTAGCACCCAACTTCGAGAACACCAAAAGAAAAACAGAATTGGTAAAAGTTCCTGAAGCATATCACATTTTTAAAGAGATGATTGTTTACTACGGCATACAGCAACTATTACTCTTTATCGAAAATAAAAAAATCAACAGCTGGCAAAAATTATTAAAAGTATTACCGGCAAAATCTGTTCGCACAGCCTGGAAGAATCGAAGTACATAATTTCTACAAAAGAAAAAGCAATGACTATGCGGCCGACAAATTCCGGCATGCATTTGCTGCTATGCTCGAAGTATTGCAACTAACGCCAAAGAAATTTACAAAAAAACTATTCTTGCAACTGTTAGAAAATGCCGTTACCACCAAAGAGTGGATCTGCACCGGCATCTATGCATCAAGAGCAAAAGATTATGCCAACCCTTTTCGTACCATGCTCTACGAAACAGAACAGGAAATGGAAAAAGTAGTAGGCAAACTTTCCGAAAACAGTTTTATAAAACAACAACAGGAAGAACTAAACAAGTTCACACAACAGGTAGAAGCTGTTATTGCTCAGTATAAATGAACCGACTTGTAGATCAATACATCGAAAGCCTGCCCGAAGAAAAGCAGGAACTATGCGAATATATCCGCCAACTCATTTTTGAGAATGTGCATGGAGTGGAAGAACGGTTCAGCTACAAACTTCCTGTTTATCATTACTTCGGCATGTTTATGTTTATGAATAATACCAAAGAAGGTATTGATGTAGCTTTTATGCGAGGCAAAGATTTGTTAGCTGCATTTCCGCAACTGGAACCAAAAGACAGAGCCATCATTGCATCTGTCTGTATAAAAAACAAAAAAGATATTGCCAACTACGATGTACCGCAGATGATTATTACTGCCGCTGCCTGGAATCAGGAAGCCAAGCAATTAAAAATTCCGATGGTGAAAAAAGAACAGCAACAAAAAAGAAAACTAAAAAGAAATAATGCTTACTGTTTTATAAAACGGAACACAGCCTTATCATCTAACGATGAAGCCAGCACATGATACGTTCCATTTGCCAAAGCACTCACATCCATATTTACTACGTTAATACCACCTGCCACAGATGATTGCCATTGCTTCACCAGGTTACCAGCCATATCATACACTTTAAAATCAACGCTGCTTTGTTTGGCAGCACTAATAGTAAGCGATGCGGTATGTTGAACAGGATTAGGAGCAATAGAAGTAATTACAAATCCTTTCTCTTCGTTTACAATAGCAATTACCTTACTGTACTTAACCGAGCCATCGGTATCTGTCATCTTTAGGCGGTAGTAGCTGATGCCTTTGCCCAAGCGGCTATCATTATAGAAATAGAATTTATTTGTTTCGCTGCCGCTGATGCTGCTGAGCAATACAAAGTTTCTACTGTCGGATGATTTTTCTAATTCAAACAATGCATCTTTAGAGCAGCAGGCCGACAATTCCCAATTAATAATTGCAAGACCGGAAGAAAATTTTTGTTGCTGAGAAGCTCAGCAGCTTTATCGGAAGTGGTAACGAAACTCTTGCTAAACCATATGGAGAAAAATCAACAAGCCCCAAACCTTGTGCACTGGCAATATTCCCACTGACTGTATTTACATTTACTGGAGAACCAGAAGCCAGCCACCAACCATGCTTGCGATGCCATGGTTGTAAGTTATCAGGATTATTATGTGGAAACACTTAAATAATGGACCTGTTTGAGTTACCTGTCAAACTGAAAAGTAATATCTGCACCTGCTGATGGAGGATTTGTAGAAGGCGTTAATATTCCAGGTAAGTAATACAGCACCAGTAATACCTTGCGGAGGATCTGCAATTACTCCATCATTTACATTTACTGTCCAACTATAACCACTACCATTCTCAATTAAGATTGGATTGTATTTTGTATGACCAACAGGGAAATTTTTACCAGCAACATCTACACTATTTAATATTAATGCTCCGGTACTTGCTGTTCGTATATAGCTTGTAGCAGTTCCGTTTGTTACAGTACCAGTTACTGTTAAGTCGTTGGCACCGAGATCTACATAAGTATTATTGGTAGAAAGCAATGATATATTTCCCGTTACTGTTTTGTCATTAGCAACTGTTACAGTTGTGTTGTTAGATGCAGAGCCAATTTCTAACCCACTGTTGGTTGGAGCAATTAAACCTGAGCCTCCTAAAGTTGCAGTTTCTCCGTCTATAATAAATTTTCCTATCGCATGTTGCTCCAGCATTATAATCAATTGAACACTCATTAATAACTCCGTTCCTGAATATCTTATCACCACATGGTTCCAACGGATTATTGTTCCATTAGTTCAAAACCCGTTAAACCATTAAGTTCTGCACCAACACTTAAATAGTTGAGAATTAATAGTTACTTCTAAATATTGGAATCGTTGTAGCATTTACATTGGGAAATAAGTTACTCTGATGACACGAAGTGATCCGGGTGTACCATCTAAACCGATTGATGCTAAACAAAGTTGTTAGTATTTACTCCAGTTCCAGCAAATGTTAAACCACTTGCAGAAACCCTGACTAAGCCACCAGTGTTAACATTAATAGTTGGTGAACCTGTTCCGTATGTTGGCGGCGTTGCAGCTTGCGATAAAACAAAAACACCTCCACTCTGAATATCTATATCATCTCCTGCTCCATCATTCAATGTGAATGTCCCAGCAGTATAATCTAATACTCCACCACTTTCAATTACAAGCTGGTCGGCAGATGTTGACGAATTGATTGTAACGATATGAGTGTTTCGAATTTGAATTGTGTTTGCAGCACTGGTTGGTGTTGCCGTTGCAGTTCCCCAGCTGATGTTATCTGGCGATGATTCCCATGTGGTTACTGTATTCCAGTTTCCAGTTTGAGCGGAACGAAAATAATCTGTACTTGGAGGAACATAAGATGCTGTAAAACTGAAATCCTCCAAAGCCATTCCATCATCACCACCACTTGCGTTAAAATCATTCCATCGAATAAAAAAAGTTGCACCAATTTGTATGTTCAATCCTGAAATTGTGCTTGTAATCGAGGCTGAATGTTGAATAGTTCCGTTCCCGGTTGCCTGTCCGGGATTAGCATAATCTAATAAGTCAATATCTGTCCATGAACCATTCGAAAGTAATGTAGCATCCGTACTATATTGAAAGTCTAATTTATCACTACGATTTGCTGATCCCACTCTCCAAGTTTCTCCGGTATAATTTATTGCTAAATCTGTAATAGTAATTAAAGTGTTGTTAGTAAAATAAAACCCAATTGTTGGATTCAAAGTTACTGATTGTAACCCACCCAACTTTCGGTTTGCGTTTGTAATAGCTCCAAAATTATAAGTATCTCCTTGGCAGATCCGATAAACCCGGCTGTTATTTCGGTATTTGGGCTCCCACTACCTGTCTCTAAAAAATACCATCCGTTTAAAGAAGTATTGACATTATTTAAGCTACCACCTGTAACTCCAGATGATGTCGTAGTTCCCAGTCCGTCAAAGTTTTGAGAATAGGTATTAACAATTAAAGAAAACTGGGAAAACACAAATGATTGCGCAATAAATAATAATACCAATACAAACCTTTTCATCGCTACTAGTTAGTTTAAGCGGTTACGAAAAATTGAAAAGGTTTTCAGGAGATGATGGATAACAACAGCAATATAGGTTATATGGTTAAACTAAGTATTAATTTTTATAAATTAAGCCATTTGGCGAAAAAAAATCCCGGCACAAGAGCCGGGATAGGTATTTTATCGGATAACACACTGTAAACGAACTGAAACGTTTACATTTTTACTTACATCTTATCCATTTTCGATTTAATAGTGTCTTTCACTTCTTTCATCTTATCCTTCACATCTTCTACCGTATTCTTCGTTTTTTCTTTTACCTCTTCCATTGTATTCTCTAATTTTTTCTTTTGCATCCTTCATGGTTTCTTCCATCTTTTCTTTTGCATCATCTGCTTTCTTTTCGCTATCGTTGCCACAGGCAGTTAATGTACCTGCTATCAACAATATGCCCAATAGTTTCTTCATCCTTAGATTAATTTAATTGTATGGCCGGAATGCTCCGGAGAATTAAAGTTAAAATTTTCCTTGTGTAGTAAATAGCTCCAGTACTTATTTTTTTCTGAAAAATAACCTCACCGGCACACCACTTAGGTTAAAATTTTCCCGCAACTTATTTTCCAAATAATTCTTGTACGGCGTTTTTACATCGTCTGGAAAATTACAGAAGAAGGCAAACGATGGAACAGCCGTAGGCAACTGGGTTACAAATTTTATTTTAATAGCATGGCCTCGCACCACCGGCGGATGGTACGCCGCAATGGCTTTTAATATTGTATCGTTTAGTTTGGAAGTAGTAATGCGTTGATTTCTGTTGTCGTACACTTCCAAAGCAATTTCAATCGCTTTAAAAATTCTTGTTTTCTCCTTAGCAGAAATAAACAACACCGGTACATCATTAAAAGGTGCCAGCTTCTTTTTCAACATCGCTTCGTATTCTTTAGCAGTGTTGGTTTCCTTCTCCATCAGGTCCCACTTATTTACCAAAACAACAATGCCTTTTCCTTTCTTCACTGCCAAACTGTAAATATTCAAGTCCTGCGATGTAATACCTTTTTCAGCATCAATCATCAACAAACAAACATCGGCTTCATCCACCGCTTTAATAGCACGGATTACGGAATAAAATTCCAGGTCTTCATGCACTTTGGCTTTTTTACGAATACCAGCAGTATCTATCAGCACAAATTCTTTCTGAAATAAATTATAATGGGTATGAATAGAATCTCTTGTGGTTCCGGCTATATCACTTACAATTGTTCTTTCCTCACCTACCAATGCATTTAGCAACGAAGATTTACCAGTGTTCGGTTGCCCGATGATGGAAATTTTTGGTAATGCATCAATAGCTTTTACTTCATCTGAATCATCTTCGCTAATTAGTTCTGCGATCCCATCTAATAACTCACCTGTACCACTTCCACTCGCTGCTGCAATAAAAAATACATGTTCAAAACCGAAGCTGTGAAACTCATTGGCTTCCAGCATCCGTTCGTTGTTATCTACTTTGTTTACCGTAAGAAAAACAGGTTTGGTACTTTTTCTTAATACACTTGCCATGGCATCATCAAGATTGGTCATGCCTGTTCCTGCATCCACCATAAAGATGATAGCATTCGCTTCTTGTACCGCAATCATTACCTGCTTGGCAATTTCTTTTTCAAAAATATCTTCACTACCGGAAACAAAACCTCCGGTATCAATTACGTTATATGTTTTTCCGTTCCAGTCAGTAACACCATACTGGCGGTCACGGGTAACACCGCTTTCATCATCTACGATGGCTTTACGTTCCACCAGCAAACGATTGAACAATGTACTTTTTCCTACGTTGGGCCGGCCAACTATTGCGACTGTAAAACTCATAAAGCCCCTCCAAACCTCCCCGCAAGGGAGGCTTTAAATTTTCAAATTAAAAAATTTCCATACTATAAACCTCTTCGTAAGCCCCTCCTTCGGAGGTTCCCTGAAAGGGAACGAACGTAGTTCAGGGGAGGCCGTATCAATATCCGTATTCTTTGAGCTGCATATCATTCTCTCTCCACTTCGGTTTCACTTTCACAAACAATTCCAAAAACACTTTCCGATCGATGAATGCTTCAATATCTTTTCTGGCTTCAGTACCTATTCTTTTTATCTTCTCTCCTTTCGAGCCAATTAAAATTACTTTCTGTGTTTCCCGATGAACGATGATGTCGGCTACGATCTTTACCAATGTTTCCTTCTCTTTATACTCCTGTATCATTACAGCAGTGTGATAAGGAATTTCGTCCTGCGCCAATTCATATATCTTTTCTCTGATAATCTCACTCACAAAGAACCTTGTATTCAAATCACTTATATCATCACCTTCATAAAAAGGTGCCCCTTCCGGTAAAAATTCAAGAAAGGCATTTACCAGTTTCTTTTTATTAATACCTGATAGTGCAGAAATGGTAATCACCTTTTTGCAATAAGGTTTTGCTTCAAAAAAAGCAATCGCTTCTTTTATTCTAGCTTCACTTTCAAGATCAATCTTATTGATTGCAACAATAGCTGGCACTTTTAATCTTAATGCGGAAAAGATGGCATCCACTTCTTCCCAATTCTCTTTTACATCTACCAGCAGCAACGCCACATCTGCATCTTCTAATGCGCCTTTTACAGCCTGCATCATTTTTTCATGCAACTTATATCTCGGTTCGATGATGCCGGGTGTATCAGAAAAAATTACCTGGTAATCTTTTTCAGTAATAATCCCTTTTATACGATGCCTCGTAGTTTGCACTTTGTGCGAAACGATAGCCAGCTTTTCACCCATGAGAGCATTGAGCAAAGTACTCTTGCCTGCATTGGGTCGTCCAAATATGTTTACAAAACCTGATTTCATAATTTTTACAGATTACAGATGTGTCTGTATTTATTGTCAAAAGTACAACCTTGCTATTATCAGTTAGAATATTTGATTAACACAGATTTAAATCACTAACCCGAGATGAACTTCCGGGATTTACACAGTAATAAATTGTTTTTGGATTACAAAAGTCTCTATCTGTGCTAATCTGAGTAATCTGTGGCTAAAAATAAAAATAGCCCCGCCTTTTGCGGGGCCTTTGTTGCGAAGGGGAGGATCGAACTCCCGTCCGCCAACTGGCGGATATGAGCCCCAATTAAGCTTTGCTAATGATACTCCACACCCATTCTCTGCCCTTTGCAGTTTTTAGTTGCTTTTCTCTTAGCATTGCTTCAGCCTTCGTTTCAAATATCTCTGTATGAACCACAATCCAAGGCCGGATTTTATAGTCCATCCTTTTTGATAGTTCATTATGCGATAAAAGTCTTTGTGAAAGATCAGATGTGTATCCGATATAAATTTTCTCAAAAGACTTACTATATAAAACATATACAGTAAACATCACAATTAAAAAATCCGTCAGTGAATTTCCGACGGATTTCATTTGTTGCGAAGGGGAGGATCGAACTCCCGACCTACGGGTTATGAGCCCGTCGAGCTACCGCTGCTCTACTTCGCGGTGCAAAGGTAGCCGTATGAGGCCTATTTACCAAAGAAAAAACGTTCTGATTTATTAAAACCAGAACGTTTTC
>JADJFD010000005.1 GCA_016708765.1 Chitinophagaceae bacterium | reverse complement strand
AAAGACGGGGTATATAATGTTACTGTAAATGGTAATATGAAAGTTCGTGACGTAAGTAAGAATGAGAAAATGGAAGTAATTGTTACAATTGTAGGAGGCAAAATTAAAACTTCGTCTTCTTTTGAAATTGAATTAACTGATTATGGTATTACGGGTGGAGCAATTGATGCAGGTAAAGTGGCGAAAGAACCTAAAATCACAATGTCTGCAGAATTTTAAATAATTTGTTACCTATAAATTAGAAAGCCTCTGTATTTTCAGAGGCTTTCATCATTTATAGAATATATCTCTTCCCGTCTTTCAGTAATACCGAATAAAATAGTATGTAATTCAAATGTTATTTTACTAGTCCGTATTATACGTTTACTATTTTCGATAATATTATTATTGGTTTATCTATGTTTTATATTTGGTATAAATTGCATCTCCACAATGGCTTTTAATTTATATAGTCCCTTTCCTCCTGCCGGTGATCAGCCGGATGCAATTCGTCAATTAACAGAAGGCTTAATAAATGATGAAAAATATCAGACTTTATTGGGGGTAACTGGTAGCGGAAAAACTTTTACTATCGCCAATGTAATTCAGAATGTGCAGCGGCCAACATTGGTGTTGACACATAACAAAACACTGGTAGCACAGTTGTATGGAGAGTTTCGCCAATTCTTTCCAGAAAATGCTGTTGAGTATTTTGTTTCTTATTACGATTACTACCAGCCCGAAGCTTATATGCCGGTAAGTGATGTGTACATCGAAAAAGATTTAAGTATTAATGATGAATTAGATAAACTGAGGCTAAGAGCTACTTCAAGTTTACTCAGCGGTAGAAGAGATATAATAGTTGTCGCTTCTGTAAGTTGTATATATGGTATGGGCAATCCAACTGATTATGAAAATGGTATTATACGTATCAACAAAGGACAAACTATTTCCAGGCAAGCATTTCTTCATGCTCTTGTTAATTCATTATACAATAGAACCACAATAGAATTCAACCGGGCTACTTTTCGGGTGAAAGGCGATACGGTAGATATTAACTTGCCATATGTAGATTATGGATACCGTGTTACATTTTTCGGAGATGAGATTGAAGAAATAGAAAGCATTGATGTGTTGAAAGGGAAACGTATTGCTGTAATGGAAAATGCGGCCATCTTTCCCGCAAACTTATATATTGCTCCAAAAGATATTCTGCAACAAGTTTTATATGAGATACAAGATGAAGTAGCAGCACAAGCAGAATATTTTAAACGAGAGGGGAAATATATTGAAGCGCAGCGACTGAGTGAAAGAGTAAATTATGATATTGAAATGATCCGTGAGTTGGGTTATTGCAATGGCATTGAAAACTACTCCCGTTTTTTTGACAGAAGAAAACCTGGCACAAGACCATTCTGCTTACTAGATTATTTTCCAAAAGATTTTTTAATGGTGGTAGATGAAAGTCACCAGACCATTCCACAAGTAAGTGGCATGTATGGTGGTGATAGAAGCCGTAAATTAGTTTTAGTTGATTATGGTTTTCGTTTGCCCTCTGCATTGGATAACCGCCCACTCAATTTTCATGAGTATGAATCCCTATTAAACCAAACCATTTTTGTTTCTGCTACGCCGGATGATTACGAATTAGAAAAATGTGGAGGTGTTGTGGTTGAACAAGTAGTAAGACCAACAGGATTATTAGAACCGCCCATTGAAATCCGCCCAAGTGTAAACCCAGATTGATGACTTATTAGATGAAATTGATAAGAGAGTAAACATGGGAGACCGTGTGCTTGTTACAACACTCACCAAGCGAATGGCGGAGGAAATGGATAAGTACTTGCATAAGATCAACATCAAATCAAAATACATACATAGCGAAGTTGATACTTTGGAAAGAATAGAAATTCTTCGGGAACTGAGGTTGGGAACAATTGATGTATTGGTTGGTGTAAACCTTTTAAGAGAAGGATTAGACCTACCAGAGGTTTCGTTGGTTGCTATTTTGGATGCAGACAAAGAAGGTTTTTTGCGCAATGAAAAATCATTGACACAGACAGCAGGCCGTGCCGCCAGAAATGTAAATGGTCTTGTTATTTTTTATGCGGATAAGATGACAGAAAGTATGCGAAGAACAATTGATGAAACCAACCGCCGTAGAGAAAAGCAAGTTGCTTTTAATATTGAAAATAATATAACACCAAGAACAGTTATCAAATCAACCAAAGAAGTCTTTGCACAAACATCTGTGCTAGATATTAAAGGATATGATCCAGCTAATCCTTATGCCATTGCACCAGATGAAGACTTGATAACTGTTGCAGCAGAAGAGCAGACAGAATACAAAACCATTCCCCAGATGGAAAAAGCGATTACAAAGATTAAAAAGACAATGGAGAAAGCGGCAAGGGATTTGGATTTTATGGAAGCGGCGAGGTTGAGGGATGAAATGTTTCGGTTGCAGAAGGAGTTGGGGGAGATGAAGAAATAAATCTCTTGCAATAAGAATTATTTTTTGAAAAAGGGGATATAATTATTTTGAATAAAAAATAAAATACAGCATGTCTAGTTTGTTTAAAAAAAGCATACTATTTTTTTTATTTATCTTTTTAAAACTGCCTTCATTTTCGCAAGACATCCTGACAACAAACTTATTCAATGCTGTTGTTTCAAATAAAAAAGAGGAAGCGAAAAATTTAGTTATAAAAGGTGCTAATATTAACTATGTCGACTCAAACGGAGCCTCACTTCTAATGTGGGCGGCATATAAAGCTGATATAGATCTCTTTATCTGGCTTCATAAAAACGGAGCAAGTTTGGTAGGAAAAGGTGTAATATATCCTGATACTTTAAAGAGTTATTATGGTAGTTTGTTATGTATCGCATCTGGAGAAGGTAAGATTGATTTATTAAGTTACCTTACGGAGGATTGTAAATTAGATATTAATGAACCAGAATATAACCCAGATTCGAATCAGAAAAAAGGGTGGGCCCCTATTACTTGGGCCGTTTCAAAAGGAAATTTTAATATTGTTAAATTGCTGACACAAAAAGGTGCAAACATTAACGCCGAGCCAAATTTACTTGAGCTGGCAAAAGAAAAGAACTATTTAAATATATCCCGACACTTTAAAGCAAACGGGCTGAAACTAAAATCAGAAAAAGATAATATTGTATATTATATAGGATTATCAGGAAAAGACTCCTCTGTCAATATTTATGGACTTGACTTTTCCATAAATAAGAAGTTTTTGCTCTATAAATATGATATGAAAGTAGATGAACCAATGGGACTAAAAATAATCTTAAGTAAAGACAATTTGTTTTTTCAGATGAAAGAAATGATTATATCATATTCACTAACAGATAAAACAATTGATACTGCTTTCGTCAGTGTAAGTAGAATAAATGATATAATCCTGAATCCAATATCAAATAAACTTGTTATTCAAGAAGAAGCCAGAGTTGTCCAGTTAGATATTAAGGATTTCACAATAAGTAATCGTTTATTTGATCTAACAGGCAAAAATGTAAAAAAAATTATTGTTGTTGAAAATAATAATAAAATTGCTTTACTTGAAAAAAATAAAATTTCGGTTTTAAACAATGTCCTTGCTCTGGACTATCATATCCCTATCGACTCTACACTTGAGTTTGAAGAATTAGGCTCAATTGATACTGGTTTTATTCTCTTGTCAAAAAATGAAATTCGATTTGTGGCTAAAAGTGGCTATCAAGAAACCATTTTTATGATGAAAAATGCAATCTATGATTATCTTAAAACAAAAAAAATTCCTCGATTTCCTATAGCTACTTTAGATAAAACAAGTTTTGCCTTTATTGCCGATTGGTCACTTGGGTCCATATACAAATTAAATTTTATCACACACAAATTAGTAAACAATAAGGATGAGATAGCGATTAGTTCTACTTATAAGTTTAATAAATCGAAAAATTTCATAGTTAAAAATGATGAAATTCTGTATTCACTAAGTGATATGCGAAATATTGAAATTCCAGGAGCAAAGGATTCTAAGCTCTACTTTTTGAATGATGAAATATTTGCAGCCTATGATACAAGTCAAGTTACTTTTTTTGAATTACAAAATTCTGAATGTTATCTTTTAAAGACAGTTAAGGTCAAAAATATTTCCATAGTCCAACGGGTATATGGTAATTGGGATTGTCTTATTTATACTAAAGATGGCAAATTTTATGTTTACAAGCTCCTAGGTAATAATATTAAAGTGCTTGATACGCAAGCAAATATTAGGGCGAAGGCCTTGTTTCCCTCGAAAGCGAACAAGTTTTACTCTTTAGATAGTAACGGAAAAATATTTTCACATCTAATAGAAAAAAATGCGGATAGTATTAATATAAAATCAGTTGCAACTGAAATTGAGCTACCACAAAAACCTTCTAACATTGATATTCAAAATGATCTTGTTGTATTTTCAGATTCATCCAGTGTGGTATATGCCTATAAAATAAATACCGGCAAATTGATTAAGATCTGGAGCCCAAGGTATGAGCTAGATTTTATTCAAGATATAAAAATTTCAAAAGAGGGTAATTTTATTATTTTGACAACTTCAATCTTTTCAAACCGTATTATTGTTATTGATATTTTGAAGTCTGATATGTATAGTAAAACCATGTCTGAACCAATTGTGGGAGTCGACATTGCAGATTCGATTATCATAGTTAATGGTATTTCTGGTTTAAGCAAATATCTAAATATTACTTCATTGAAATCAGAATATGAATTGTGTACGACTTATATGGAGGATATTTTGTTTTTAAAAGATAACTATTTTGCTACTTTTTCTAAACGACTAAATAAATTAATAGGGTTTTCAAATAATCAGCTAGATCATATCACCTTCGATCAACTCGATATCAAATACAATCGCCCCGATAAAGTACTTGAAGCAATCGGTTCAACGGATACAGCTTTAATAGATTCTTACCGAAATGCATACTACAAACGAATTAAGAAACTTGGCGTAGATACCACTTCTTTTAAAGAAGGGTTTAGTATACCCGAAGCTGATTTTAAAAATAGAAAAGCTGTTGAATATGAACAAAAGACCAAACAACTAAAACTACAAATTACCGGCAATAGCACCGAAAACCTTGATCGTTTTAATGTCTGGGTAAATGAAGTTCCTTTGTATGGGCAAAAGGGAATAAATCTTAGGAATAAAAACAAAAAGAATTTTGACACTACCCTTTCAATCAATTTATCCGAAGGTGATAATAGCATTGAAACTTCCATTACTGATGTAAACGGTATTGAAAGCTACCGCCAACCTCTATTTGTAAAATATATTCCCGAAAAAAAGCAACCGGCTAAAACATATTTCATTGGTATTGGCATCAACCGCTTTGCCGATAGTAGCAATAATCTTTCCTGGAGTGTAAAAGATATCAGAGACTTGGCTCAAAAATTTGGATCAAAAAATGCTGTTATTGATACTTTGTTTGACGAAAATGTTACCAAAGAAAATATCGTTGCACTAAAAAATAAATTGCTCACAACAAATGAAGAGGATAAAGTTATTATTGCTTATTCCGGCCATGGCCTCCTAAGTAAAGAGTATGACTATTATCTTTCTACTTACCCTGTAACCTTTACTCAACCCGAGCAAAGTGGTTTACCTTATGATGAATTAGAAAACTTACTGGATGGAATTAAGGCTCGAAAAAAATTGATGTTGATTGATGCCTGCCATAGTGGCGAGGTAGATAAAGATGAAATGAAAAATTATACAGTGGCTAAAGATTCATTAGATATAAAAGGAGTAAAGGGTATTATTCTTGAAACTACAGGTGATAACAAACTCGGCATGAAGAATAGTTTTGAAGTCATGCAGGAACTCTTTGTAAATGTTGGAAGAGGTACTGGTGCTACGGTTATTTCCGCAGCAGCAGGTACACAATTTGCTTTGGAAAGAGGTGATCTAAAAAATGGAGTATTTACTTATTGCCTATTGGAGGCAATGAATAGTAACAGCACAATTAAAATTTCCGATTTAAAGAAAGTGGTAACAGAAAAAGTGCCACAGTTAACAGGCGGTTTACAAAAACCAACTTTTAGAGCTGAAACACAGCAATTCGACTGGGAGCTTTGGTAAACACAGCTAGTTCGTAAGTTTACGATACCGTACAGAGTACTTGTGCCTGATTTTACAAAAATCAATATATCAATCCTTGCAAGAAGATATATGCCTTTATATCTTAGCATAAGAATATCAGAGAAACCAATTTTATTAAAATCCAATAATCTAATTATTATGAAAAGAAGAGTTCGTAAAATCGCTAACTTTTTTGCCTTTAACTTATTGTTCTTTGCTTTGTACCTGAATTTTATCCATAAGGATAAGCAAGGTGCTCCAGGTGTAATGCCAGTAGCTACTACAGAGCAGCCAGCTGCTTTTAGCGGAACAACTGTATTGGTAGATAACCCGGTTCAGCAAGCTCAGGTAATTACTCCTGTTTCTAAGCCAATAGCTACTAAAGAAGAAAAAGGCGAATTGAAATTATCAATTAACTAATTTCTGCAGCGTTAACATATCGGCTACCCTGTTTTGCCCCGGCGAGACAGGGTAGTTGTGTTTTTAGATTAGCCTCCGTTGATTTCTTTACCTTAGGGGCATGGAAAAGAAAGTTTTTTTATTAGATGCCTTTGCCCTGGTCTTCAGAGCTTACTATGCGTTGATCCGCAGTCCCAGAATAACTTCAAAAGGCAAAAATACCAATGCACAGTTTGGGTTTACCAATGCTATTGTTGAGTTGATCAATAAACAAAAGCCTTCACATATGGCTGTTTGTTTTGACACTTCGGCTACAACGGAACGGCATACAGATTTTGCAGACTATAAAGCCAACCGGCAGGAAACTCCGGAAGACATCAGTGCTGCAGTACCAGATATAAAAAAAATAATTGAAGGGTTAAATATCCCTATCATATTCAAAGATGGTTATGAGGCCGATGATGTAATTGGCACACTGGCAAAACAAGCCGAGAAAGCAGGTTATGAAGTGTACATGGTAACACCTGATAAAGATTATGGACAATTGGTTTCTGAAAAAATTAAAATTTACAAACCAGCATATCAAGGTGGAGATGTAGAAATAATGGGGCCGGAAGAAGTTTGTGCCAAATGGGGAATCAAAGATGTAAGCCAAGTTATAGATATGCTAGGTATGATGGGTGATGCGGTAGATAATATTCCAGGTATAAAAGGTGTGGGAGAAAAAACAGCTGCAAAATTCTTAGCGGAGTATGGCTCATTAGAAAACACACTGGCGAACGCCGACAAGATAAAAGGTGCCATGGGTAAAAAAGTACAAGAGGGAAAAGAAATGGCCATTCTCTCAAAAAAATTAGCTACTATTATTTTGGATGTTCCTGTAGAGTTTCATGAAGAAGATTTTAAATTGAGTGAATGGAACAAAGAAATGTTGAGTGAAATATTTGCTGAGCTAGAATTTAAAACCTTAGGTAAACGATTGTTAGGAGATAGTTTCACTATTTCTACAACATCAAAATCCATAATAGAAAAAGAAATACCACAAGGAGTACAGACTGATCTGTTTGGGAATATTGTTGAGCAGCCAGAAGAAAAAGTAGTAAGGTCTAATGATACAATTGTAATTGATGAAGAGCTGACAGATATAGTATCGGTTGATAAAAACATCAATAACACTCCCCATAGTTATAGGTCTGTAGAAGGAGAAGTAGCGATTAAAAAACTGGTTGCTGAATTAAATAAGCATGATGAAATTTGTTTTGATACGGAGACTACAGGCATTGATGCCAATGAAGCAGAACTTGTTGGATTAAGTTTTTCCGTAAAGCCAGGCGAAGCATGGTATGTTCCATGTCCGGAAAATATGGAGAAAACAAAAGAGATCCTTTCTCATTTCGAACTTTTGTTTACGGATAAAAAGAAAACATGGATTGGTCAGAATACAAAATACGACCTGCTGATATTGAAATGGTATGGCATTGAAGTAGCCGGAGAATTATTTGATACGATGTTGGCACATTATGTAATTGAACCTGATGGTAAAAGAAGCATGGATGAATTAAGCCAAAAATTTTTGGGTTACGAACCTGTTTCCATTGAAGAGCTGATTGGGAAAAAAGGTAAGTCGCAGGGAACAATGAGAGATGTAGAAATAGAAAAAATAAAAGAATATGCCGGTGAAGATGCAGACATCACCCTGCAATTAAAAAACATTTTTGTTCCGCTATTAAAGAAAAGAGATGTAGAAAAGGTTTTCAATGAAGTAGAAAATCCACTTGTAAAAGTATTAGTGGAAATGGAATACCAAGGAATAAAAGTAGATGTTGATTTTTTGAATGACTACTCTAAGGAATTAGAAAAAGATGCGAAGACTGCAGAAGAAAGTGTGTATAAACAAGCAGGCGTACGATTCAACCTTGCATCACCAAAACAATTGGGCGAAGTATTATTTGATAAACTAAAACTGGACGACGCTGCTAAAAAAACAAAAACAGGTCAATACAAAACAGGTGAAGATGTATTGTTAAAGATGGCTGTAAAAGGACATCAGATTGTTGATGACATCCTTACTTTCCGGGAGTTGACAAAACTAAAATCAACTTATGTTGATGCTTTACCTCAATTGATTAATTCGAAAACAGGAAGAGTGCATACTTCCTATGCACAAGCGGTTGCTGTTACGGGAAGATTGAGTAGTAACAATCCGAATTTGCAAAATATACCCGTAAGAACAGAGCGAGGAAGAGAAATAAGAAAAGCTTTTGTGCCAAGAGATAATAAGCACATCTTGTTATCTGCGGATTATTCGCAAATTGAATTAAGAATTGTTGCAGCCATCAGTGGCGATAAAAATATGTGTCAAGCCTTTTTAGATGGCACCGATATACATACTGTTACGGCATCAAGAGTTTATAATGTAAAAGAAAGTGAAGTAACCAAAGAGATGCGGTATAAAGCAAAGAGTGTAAACTTTGGCATCATTTACGGTCAAGGTGCATTTGGGCTTGCCGATAATCTTGGTATTTCCAGAACAGAAGCAAAAGAAATTATCGAAAATTATAAGAAGGAATTTCCCGGTATTCAAAAATATATGGATGACACTATCAACTTTGCCAGAGAAAATGGTTATGTAGAAACATTGATGGGTAGAAAAAGATGGTTAAGAGATATTAATTCCGCCAACTTTACTGTTCGAGGTTTTGCAGAACGAAATGCCATTAACTCACCGATACAAGGAACGGCTGCTGATATGATAAAGTTAGCGATGCAAAAAGTGCAGGCCGCCATGCAAAATGAAAAAATGCAAAGCAAAATGATTTTACAGGTGCATGATGAATTAGTGTTTGATACATTGATATCGGAAGCAAAAGAATTAAAGCCACTAATTATTGAAAATATGCAAGCTGCAATGAATCTTCCGCACAAAGTGCCCATCATTGCCGAGTGTGGTGAAGGAAAGAACTGGCTCGAAGCACATTAATTTTCCGATGTCATAAACAGATTTGGACTAGCATAAGTAGGTTTGCATATTATGAAACCTGTAGTATATTATTGTTATGACGCTTATTGTGGCTGGTGCTATGGTTTTAGTAGGGTTATAAAAAAAATAGCAGAAAGATATAAAGACAAGCTATCCTTCGAAGTGCTGTCTGGTGGAATGATTCCGGCAGAAAACCCGAGGCCGATTGCGGCAACAGCTGATTATATCAACGAGGCATATCATCGGGTAGAAGAATTGACCGGAATAAAATTTGGCGAAGATTATCTCTGGCATATTCGCAATCCAATCAGAAAGTGATTGGTTTCCGCATTCAGAAAAAGCGGCGATTGCTTTATCCATTTTCAAAGAAATATATCCGGAGTTACAGGTTCAGTTTGTTGCGGACTTACAATATGCGTTGCATTATGAAGGAAGAGATTTGACAGATGATGAAGCTTACAGACATTTGCTGGAAAATTATAAAATTGATGCTGAATCATTTTACACAAAACTTAAAAGCGAAGAGTATAAAGAAAAAGCACACTACGAGTTTTCGTTATGCAAGCAATTGCAGGTAACAGGTTTTCCGGCTGTGCTTTTACAAATCGGTGAAACAAAATTCTATTTGGTTGCAAGAGGCTATGCAACTTATGAGGATATAGAAGCAAGGATTGAAAATATATTAAAGGAAGTAAATGCCGGATAAAAAAGATATTACTAACAGAGAAGATCTTTTGCTGCTAATGCAAGAGTTTTATAAAAAATTATTGACCGACGATTCTATAAACTATCTTTTTACAGATATAGCGAAGATTAACCTTTCCCATCACTTGCCGGTGTTAGTAGATTTCTGGGATTCAATTTTATTTCAATCCAATACCTACCAGAAGAATGCTATGCAACCGCATCTTGCCCTTCATCAAAAATCTCCTTTGCAAAAACAGCACTTTGAGACCTGGCTTCGATATTTTAAAACATCTGTTGACGAACTGTACTCCGGAGATAATGCCTTTATAATCAAAGAACGGGCAACCAGTATTGCCACGGTTATGCAGATTAAGACTATTCAAGCGTCAAGATAGGTTACCCCAATAATCCCCATTCTTATATTATAATTTTTTATGGTTTGAATATTTTGTAAATTCATTATCCAAAAACAAAATCAACAAATCATGAAAAAAATTGCTCTGATCTTTAGCGCAGCTTCACTGCTGATGCTTGCCTGTAACAGTGACAAAAAAACTGAAGAGGCCAAAACAGATTCCCCAACTATCGAAAACAAAACAGATAGTAAGACAATGGAGATGCCGGACTCCGCCACTATGATGAAAAACTTTCAAGAATATGGCACTCCTGGAGACATGCATAAAATGATGGCCACTTGGGATGGAACATGGAACAGTGACTTAACCATGTGGATGGAGCCCGGTGCTCCTGAAACAAAAAAGTACTTCTATGGCTGAAAACAAAATGATCATGAATGGTTTATATCAACAAAGTACCCATGCAGGCGAAATGATGGGTATGCCATTTAATGGACTAAGCACTGTAGGATATGATAACCATGAGAAGCAATTTGTAAGTACCTGGATTGATAATATGGGCTCTGGTATAATGGTACTGAAAGGTCCGTGGGATGATGGAACAAAAACAATGAACTTAAAGGGCAAAATGACAGACCCGGGAACAAAAAGTGAGACGGAAGTAAGAGAGACATTTACTATTGTAGATAATGACACACAAGAAATGACGATGTATGTAAAAATGCCTGATGGCTCAGAATTCAAAACAATGCACATTAAATTCACCAGAAAGAAATAATTCTTAAAGAAAACGATAAACCCTGAAGATTTCCTTCAGGGTTTTTTAGTACAGTTCATTTGCTTTTTGAGAGACTCAATCTACCGGTTTCCAAAGCTCTATTTTAGTACCCTCAGGATCAGGCCATGTAGAAAGTAATTAGCTTTCACTAAAAATTTCATTTCTACTTACTTATTTTTCCTGTTTATCCAATATCCGAATAAAGCAGCTGTAAAAAACATCAGTATACTATATATAGCTGGTGGAATAGACATTGCAGAATTGTGAAGTACACTCAATGCTACATAAATTGCCAGTGTGCCGTTGTGTATTCCTATTTCCATACTTATGGAGATAGATTGTTTTTTTTCAATACTCATTAATCTGGGAATAAAATAACCAAGTAAAATACTAAACAGGTTGAATAGTAATAAAGGCAATCCGAGATTCTTGAAATTACTGGATAATACTTCATTTTCTTTAATGAGAATTGCTACAATTATAATTAGAAGAACAAGGACAGAAACAAATTTTACTAGTTTGTGAATTTTTACTGCGAACCCAGGTAACAATTTATTTACAAGCATTCCAATCGATACTGGTAAAAGCATAATGGCAAAAACTTCTATTACTTTTTTGAACTGTAAGGGCACATACTGGCTCGAATCCATAAAATGATCTAAAGATAAATTGACAATTAAAGGCAAAATGAAAATCGAAAGCACACTATTTATTGCAGTAAGAGAAATATTTAAGGCAACGTCACCTTTTGCCAGATAGCTATATAAATTAGAGGTAGCTCCGCCTGGTGAAGCAGCAAGCAACATCATACCAACAGCCAGTGCAGGCTCCAACTTAAATACTTTTGCCAGGAAAAAACAAATAACAGGAAGCAAAAACATTTGGCATATCAATGCCACTACAACTGCTTTTGGATACTTTACAACTCGTTTAAAATCATCAAAAGTCAAAGAAAGGCCTAATCCAAACATTATTATACCAAGGGATATTGGAAGAAAAAGCAGGGTAAATAGTGACTCATTCATAAACTAAATGCTTTAAGGGAATTAGTAAAACAATTTATTTATCTGTCTTCACACTGCAGCCTTATATTTTTTTAATTCATAATTAAATGTAAGAATATATAGCACTAATTCTTATATAATAATTGGTATTTAATTGTCGTTAACAATAAACGGCCTCTTTTATTAAAGCCCATTTTCTTTTTGGAATACATCATCAACTGGCTCCCATAGTTCAATTTTATTCCCTTCGGGATCGAGTATCCAACCAAACTTACCATAACTAAATTCCTGCATTTCCCCAACGATAGTTACACCTTCCTCTTTCAATATTTTTAATAATTCAACCAGGTTCTCTACTCGATAATTAAACATAAATTGTTTTTCACTGGGATTGAAATAGGCGGTATCTTTTTTAAATGCACTCCATACTGTATAGCTTATATGTTCTTTATCTTCTTTTTCTCTCCATTCAAATACAGTCCCGTAGTCATTACATTTAATTCCAAGATGCTTTCCATACCAATCGTACATTTTTTTCGGATCATCCGATTTGAAAAACATTCCACCGATACCTGTTACTCTTTTCATGTAATTAGTTTTATAAAAGAAATTAACCTGCCTGTTCGTAAGCTTTTTTTATCCAGCTTATTAAATCTTTATTTACAGCTTTAGCATCTTCAACTTTAATTCTGTGAGTACACATTGCATTCCATTTTTTCCCATCTTCAACTATGCCAGAAGGCTCCACTCCTTTAATATTTAAACCTACATCCAGCCTATCTTTAGTGGATGGCTGAATAATTGCAAACTGTTTTTTCCTTCGAAGGCTTAGATATGCTTTTTTTGGCGCCAACTCCACATCCTTTCCAAACTTGTTTACTTCCGCTATTATTTTATCGTACCATGCCTTCAGATTTTCCTTTCCCTTGTATTGTTCTGTAATAAGGTCATCGCTGTTTTCAGTAGCACCTGCATGGCTTTGTTTGGCAAAATGAACAATGGTATTAGCATTGCCATGTGTAAAGCCATGTTTATCTTTTAAAAAGCTGACTAATTCGCCATGCTTGGTAAAACCACTTTTGTTTACAATGGCAACCCATTGATCCAGTTTTTTACCTGTATTCTTTTCGATGTTGGTTATCTGGGTTTGAGTGGCCTTATCAATATTTTCAGAGCTCATAAGTTATCGCTTTATATTTTTTTCATAAGTAGCAATCCATTCAGCAGGTGTAATTTTTGAGGCTAGTTCCCCGATAAGATCAAAGGGAATATCTTCCGGCTTTTTATATCGGATACAGCTTTTTCCCATCTCTAATTTTTTGGGTGATGCTTTTGCATGTGCTGCCTGAAACCACTTCAGCAATTTCGGGTCTGCATACACACCCATATGATATACAGCTATAAAATTTTTTTGAGAAGCTATGCCCATAAATGGCAACGGATCTTTAGGGTTGCAATGGTAGCCTGCCGGGTAAATGCTGTGAGGAACATCCCACCCCATCATGCCATAACCCATTCCTTCTTTATAACCTTTTGGTAGATTTTTCTTTATTACAGCCCGAAGTTTCTTAAACGCTGCCTGTCGTTCTACGGGTATTTCCTTTATATATTCATCCGGCGTAGCTGCTTTTGATTGCATAGAAATTGTTTATTACTGAATTTATTTTTTTATCCTTGAATAATAAAAATCGCTTTTCTTTTCGGGCATGGACGGGCCTCCATCTATAAAAGCATGGATTGAATCTTTTGTTATTAATTGGTAAGTAATACGTTTAGGAAAATCATGTTCCGGGTTTTCGGCCACAAAAGCTGTGTCAGAAATAGAAGTGATTCTAAAACCAACTGGTAGCTCATTATTTTGTCCTGCCGCTTTTGCTTCATAATAAAAAGAAGTATCTTTTTTATAAAGTTTTATTGTTTCGAAAGGGATAATCGTATCTCCCTTTATAAAATCAGAACGACCTTCCATCAGACTATCGTTTACTAATTTCCACTCTTCTGTTACAACTCCATCTTTTTCCGCCATCGCCCAAGAACCATTGAGCCATTTAAAGAGGCTTACATTTTTTTCCTGCGAAGGCTCTTTGCTTTTACATTGAAAAAAGAAAATTATAACTAGTAATAATAGACGCCGTGTATTTCGTTTCATACTTTTTAATCTTTATGCATTTTGGTACTTAGCAGGAATATTATGCAATGCAATACGGTTTCCTTCCGTATCTAAAAACACAGCCATATCACCATACTCATCAGAGATAGTAGTTTTAGGGACAAGTATTTTACCACCAGCTTCTTCTACTCTGTTAAGTACAATTTGTAGATCCGGATTGCCATCAAGATAAATCAATGGGCCATCTGTTGCTGATGGTTTATAAAAGTCATCTGATATTTGTACCAATGTTCCGCCAATTCCTTCCATCGGATTATCAATTGGGAACATCCGCATTTTAATATTCTGAAACTCAAGTGAACTCATCTTCATATTAAAAATGAATTCATAAAATTGTTGTGCCCTGTTTATGTATGTGGTTGGTATTTCAAACCAGCTGATTGCATTTTTCATTTTTAAAAATTTATTTAAGTTATCGTTTTTTTCTTCTGTATTCCAAATCGTATTCTACCACCCATGTTTTACCCTCATCATCACTTTTTTCTCCAAACTGCCTTACTTTATCATTAGTCAGTTTGGTAAATGTGAGCCTCCGCATAAACAACTCCCCTTTAGGGCCGGTTACCTTATCTGCAACGAAAATTAGCTTACCGTCACTTCCATCACCTTTCAAAAACTCGGTTGTGTTGCCGGTATTATCTGTCCAGGTTTGTTGCCACTGCCTGGAAGCTGCATTGTACGAATTAAAACTTTTGCCAGTATAAGTGAACCCCTGGTTTGGTGTTCCGGTCCATTCTTCCAATATCACACAGCTATCAAGAATAATACTGATTTTACTATCGCCGGATTTATTTCCATTTGTAGCAAATGCTTCCCATTCTCCAACCCAAAAATCAAACTGACGAAATTCTGGTTTGCTGCAAGGCATCTGCCCGGTTACATTTACCGGTATTAAATTAATTAATGCCAGAAGGACAATTGCTGAGTAAATTATTTTTTTCATATACAACAAGGTCGAAAAAACTATTAAGAAATCACTTCCTTCTGTCATACTATTTTACCTGTTGCACATAAAAAAGGCTATCTCGTTTAAAACGAGACAGCCTTGCAATTATTTAATTGTAAGTTTAGTTCTGACGATTTCCACCGCCGCCTGTACCTGCAGGACGGGCAGGCCGCATCGAAGGTTCAATAGTCTCTTTCCAAGTTGTAAACTGCTCTGCAGTAATCATCATTTTTATCATTTCATCTCTCGCATCTGCATACTTCTTCCTTTCTGCCATCATAGTTTCTCTATCCGGTCTTTCGCCGCCAGCCATAATTTCTTTCATTCTTTCGTTTTGAGCTTTGTACAATACAGTTAATGCAGTATCCAACTTGCCAGCATTGGCAGGTGTAAGTTTAAAAGCACTGTCTAATACATGAACAATTTTTGCTGCTTGCTCTTCTGGTGTTTGGCGTTGAAAACCACCGCCCTGTGCAAATGTGGTGAAATGAATAGCTACAATAGCTAGTACGGTAATTATGATCTTTTTCATGTGTTATTATTTTTTATTTGAAGTCAGGTAAGTTTGACGTTGAAAAAATAAAATCCGTTCATAAATGGTAAAAAAAAATTTCTGAATAGCTGTTTGCCAGAACTAAAGTATCTTGCAGCTCCTTAATTATTATTAAATATATGGAATACAGCAAATTAGTAGCAGTAACCGGGTTGCCGGGATTATTTGAGTTAGTCAATAGTAAGTCAGACGGAGCCATCGTAAAGTCGCTGACTGATAAAACAACAAGATTTGTATCTAACCGCATTCATAGCTTTACACACCTCGAAAGCATTGAAATATATACAGTTAGAGATAATGTGAACCTGGTTGATGTTTTTAATGCAATGGAAAAAACAGGCGGTTCATTACCCGATGATAAAGATGCGGCTGCGGTTAAAAAGTATTTTGAGAAAGCATATCCTGATATGGATTTTGAAAGAGTGTATGCCAGCGATATGAAGAAGATGGTGAAATGGTTTGATGTGTTGAAGAAAAACGACGTTGAGATTGTTCTTTCAGAAATTCCAGAAGAGGAAGAAGAAGAGGAAGAAGTAGCTGAACCAGTTGCGGAAGAAAAACCTGCTAAGAAAGCAAAAGCAAAAAAAGAAACTGCGGAAGAAGAAGTAGCTGAAGAAAAGCCAAAGAAAACTGCAAGAAAGAAGAAAGCAGACTAAAGAAAGAATACAAGAACCAAGCTACAAGGATCAAGGATTACTCTTGATAGTTGTAGCTTTTTTATTATAAATAATTACTGAACTATGAATTACAGTGCCGATATAAAAAAATTGCCAAGACAATTTTTGCCAGCTGATTTCACTATTACCAATTGGGAAAGCCTGCATCCGTTTCTTATAAATCTGGATGAACGAGAAATCAATTCATCTAGTGATTTAAAACAATGGTTAAAAGATGCCAGCGAACTGGAAGCAGTAATAAGTGAAGATGCTTGCTGGCGGCAAATAAAAATGACTTGTGATACAGAGAATAAAGAACTGGAAGAATCCTTCAATTATTTTATGATGGAGATTCAACCAAAAGTGCAGCCGTACTCTGACAAGTTGAATAAAAAATTAGTAGAGAACCCTTTTACTAAAGAATTGGATGCTGATAATTATTTTACTTACCTGAGAAATGTAAAAAAGAATATTGAACTCTTTCGTGAAGTAAATATTCCGATAAACGCAGAATTGAATGTAATGCAACAGCAGTTTGGTACTATTTCCGGAAAAATGACGGTAGAAGTAAACGGACAGGAATATACGTTGCAACAAGCTGCGAAATTTTTAGAAGATGAAGATCGTTCTGTTCGTGAAGAAGTATATCATAAAATAAACAAGAGAAGGTTAGAAGATAAAGAAGCATTGAACAAATTATTTACTACGCTTTTGCAAAAAAGACATCAGGTTGCAGTAAATACTGATTTTGAAAACTACCGTGACTTTCGGTTTAAAGAATTGGGAAGATTTGATTACAGCAAAGAAGATTGTTTTCAATTTCATGAAGCGGTAAAGCTGCATGTGATGCCGTTGGTAAACCAGATCTATGAAGCGAAGAAAAAGAAATTAGGACTAGATACTTTACGTCCTTGGGATGTGGAAGCAGAACCAGCGGGAATACAACCACTTCGTCCGTTTAAAACTGGCGAAGAACTGACGGAAAAAACAATTGCCTGTTTTGATGAATTGTCCACTGGACCCGATGGGAAATCATTCTTTGGTGATTGCCTTCGCAAGATGAAAGAACTTGGTCATCTTGATTTAGAAAGTAGGAAAGGAAAAGCACCGGGTGGATACAACTGTCCATTAGCCGAAAGCGGCGCACCATTTATTTTTATGAATGCAGCAGGGCAATTGGATGATGTAACAACGATGGTACATGAAGGCGGTCATGCAATTCATTCTTTCCTTGCACATGAACTTGAGTTAACAGGTTTTAAAGAATATCCAACGGAAATTGCTGAAGTAGCCAGCATGGCAATGGAATTATTCAGCATGGATAAATGGAATGTGTTTTTTGATTCACCAGAAGAATTGAAAAGAGCAAAAGAACAACAATTAGAAAGAGTAATTACTATTTTCCCATGGATAGCAACAATAGATAAGTTTCAGCATTGGATTTATGAAAATCCCAATCATACCGAAGAAGAAAGATCTGCACAATGGATGATAATTGCTGAAGAATTTTCTTCACCGTTAATTGATTTTTCTGGCTTGGAAGAATACCGCCGCTATGGATGGCAGCGGCAATTGCATTTATACGAAGTGCCGTTTTATTATATCGAATACGGAATTGCACAACTAGGCGCCATTGGTTTGTGGCAGCAATACAAACAAGACCCTGAAAAGGCGATGAATAATTATATAACAGCCTTGCAACTTGGCGGAACAAAAACTCTTCCTGAATTGTTTAAAGCGGCTGGTTTGCAATTTGATTTGTCGCCGGAACATATTAAACAGTTGATGAAATTTGTTAAATCAGAATTGGAGTCCCTTTAAAAATGAAAAATACCACAAAAGTGGTATGTCCTAAATTCGGTAAAGTGATTGCGAGACCCTATTTTTGAAGAAGAAAATTAAATGCCGATAAAGCATTTTTAAAATAGCTACTAATCAGAGCCTTAACCAAAAGTCCCGTTGTTTCTACAGCGGGGCTTATTTTTACTGGCAATTTTTACAAACCCCTTCCACAACCACTTCCACATGACCAGCAGAATAGCCTTTGGGTAATTTTATTTCCGGCGTCACCACATCATCAAGGCAATAAGTGGTATTGCAAGTATCGCATACAAAATGAATATGATGATCATGATGATGGCCTTCACCACATTCATCTTTGCAAAGTGCATAGCGAATGGAATTGTCTGCTGTTGGTATTGTATGAACGATTCCTTTGTCAACAAATACCTGTAAAGTTCTGTAAACGGTTACTCTGTCAAATTTTTCTCCAGCCCTTTTTTCAATATCACCATGTGATAATGCTCCATCTTGCTCCAGAAAGAGCTGTAGTATTTTTTTACGGCTGTCAGTAATGCTAAGGCCGTTTTGCTTTAGTAGTTTTATAAGCCTATTATTATTTATTATTGTTGCTTCTTTCGGCATTGTATAAACTTACAAAAATTATTGAAGAGGTTTTTTAACTTCCTTTTTAAGCCATATCCTGGCATCTTTTATCATTTGCCTCACTTCCTTTTCTTTTAGGCCGTCGTATATTTTCCTTACGTCTCCATTTCTATCTACCAATGCCCAGAATTGTGAGTGAATGAATTGGTCGTCAATATTCACCAGATTATTAGCTGGATCGTCAACCGTATAACTTACTCTTGCTGCATTGTACAAACTATCTTTTCTACCTGTTAAAAAAATCCACTTCTTTGTATCTACTTTCATTGAGTCTGCATAATGTTTCATCTGTGGAACTGAATCAGTTTCGGGGTCGCTGGTATGCGAGAGAATATAAAAATCTTTCTCATCCTTTAATTCATCATAAGCGATCCGCATATTATTATTCATATCCGGGCAAATGCCTTTGCAGCTAGTAAAAAAATATTCAGCCACATACACTTTACCAGCCATATCTTTTTCAGTTACCTGATTTCCATCCTGATTGGTAAAGGCAAACGGCCTGACATAGCTTACCGGATTTACTTTCCTTTCGCCAAAACCAGGTATAACCAAGGTTAAGATAAAATAAAAAGCAAGTGCCAGAACAACGAAAAATCCGATATAAAACAGTTTCTTTTTAGACATTCTTGTGTATTAGGCTGCAAAGGTACGAACAGTTGCCCTTTATCTTTTGCAACAATGTTGCTTTTTTCTATATCTTTGTCGGCTCATGAAATTAAAAATTAACTGGGATGCATTAGGTATCGGGGCTTCATTGGCCTGTGCCATTCATTGTGCCCTGTTGCCATTATTCCTAAGCAGCCTTCCTTTGTTTGGTGTAAACATTATTCATAACATCGGCTTTGAGGTTGGAATGATTGTTCTTGCCTTTTGTATTGGTTCTTATTCACTATATCATGGGTTCAAAAAGCATCATCATAGTTTTACACCTTTGTTGCTTTTCATAATTGGATTTATTTTTTTGGTGGTAAAGCAATTTTTTATTCATGTTGAAACATGGTTGTTGATTCCTGCTGTTTTCTTTATTGTTACTGCACATCTTATAAACTACAGAAGTTGTAGAGTGCATAACCATGCACATGCTGATGATTGTGATCATTAAGGCCCCCAATCCCTAAAGGGGAGAATAAATGGCTTTCACTTGTTTCTGTTAACTTTATTCTATTAATATATTGCTTATGAAATCTTCCTTTCTACTATTGCTTCTTTTTTGTTTTATGAAT
Organism: Chitinophagaceae bacterium; assembly: GCA_016708765.1. Taxonomy (GTDB): domain Bacteria; phylum Bacteroidota; class Bacteroidia; order Chitinophagales; family Chitinophagaceae; genus JJ008. Next base: position 328,884 of record JADJFD010000005.1, on the reverse strand, counting down.
TCTTTCGCCCAATCAAAAGATGAAAAAGAAATAAGAAATATTCTAGCCACACAAACAGCCGCCTGGAACCGTGGAGATATTGATCAATTCATGAATGGTTATTGGGAAAATGACTCATTAATGTTTATTGGCAAAAGTGGTGTTACATATGGGTGGTCCAACACACTTAACAATTATAAAAAGGGTTATCCTGATATTGCTGCAATGGGTCAGCTAAACTTTGATCTCATTCAAGTAAAAAAATTATCTAAAAAATATTATCATATAACGGGCAAATGGTTTCTAAAACGTTCTATAGGTGATGTAGGCGGACATTATACACTGGTATTTCAAAAAATAAATGGGCGTTGGGTTATTATTTCCGATCACAGTAGCTAGTTTCATTATTTATTCCAGACTCTATATAAATAGCGAATTAGAAAGAGTAGTGAGATTGTCATTACTGTATAAAATAGGATAGGTTGAACTATTGGCTTGCCAGTTGTATAACCCAATTGAAAATAAATACCAGCAGTTGCACAACTTATAATCCAAAGTAAAAACCAGGCAATTGAATTCAAAATCTTGATAAAAAATTCTCTAACTCCTTGTTGCTGATTTTGTTCCATAATAAAAGTTAATCTATTAACAGATTTTTAAAATCGGTAGAGTCTCCATTAAAAACATTAAAATCCACTTTCCCGTTAATTCCGTTTACTCTTCCTTCATCACTATGTTGCCAGAAACTCCAGCCTCTTTTTATGCGGGGATGAGATGGCTGATAATAATGTGCCACCCATAAAGGATAAGCATCAAACTCATCTCCCAAATTTCTTGTGTAAAAATCGACATTGGTATAAATTATTGGCCTTACTCCGTAATGATTTTCCACTATATCTAAAAAAACCTTTGCTTCTCTTTTTAATTGAGTAACAGTAGCACCATTTAATTGTTCAACATCCAACACCGGCGGCATATCGCCAGTTTCTAATTCTACCCGTTTAATAAAATTTTCAGCTTGCATTCTTCCATCTTTTGATGCTATAAAAAAATGATAAGCACCCCGAACAATTCCATTGTCTTTGGATTTTTTCCAGTTTCTTTTAAAAAGTGGGTCTGTATTTCCAATTCCCTCTGTGGCTTTGATGAAACTAAAACAAAGCTGTATCTCTTTTATTTTCATCAGCTTTACTTCTTCCCAGCTAATTGTAGATTGATATTTAGAAATATCAATGCCATGTATTGAATAATTTTCTGGTATCGCAATACCAAATTCCGGATAACGTACAAATCCGGGTTTTTTGTAAAAAAGGGTTTGAAATAAAATTAAACCAGTTGTAATACTAAGAGCAGCCACTACAATAATGGTAATTATTTTTCTTGATTTACTTTTCTGTCGGCTAGATAACATGTGGCGATTATGTATTTGATATTGTTTCCAGCAAATATAATTATACCATATTTTGCAGGTTGTTAATTCTGACAACAATGATTTCTGTTTTCATGGGAGTTTACAATACATTTACCTATATTCAATTGTATGACTAAGTTCTTCTGGAGAATATGGTTTAAACTGACTGGTTGGAAGGTTAATGGCACCTTCCCTTCAGAAATAAAAAAAATGATTTTACTTGTTGCACCGCATACAAGTTGGAAAGATATTCTTGTAGGTCTGGCAACCCGATCTAAGCTAAAGATCTATAAAGCAAAATTTCTTGGAAAGAAAGAATTGTTTGACGGGCCATTTGGTTGGTACTTCAGATGGCTTGGCGGTGTTCCCGTAGATAGACATAGCAAACACGGAATGGTAGAGCAGGTTGTTGAAATGTATAACAATAACGAAGAATTTATAATTGCCCTTTCACCCGAAGGAACCAGAAAGAAAGTAGATAAGCTACGAACAGGTTTTTATCATATTGCCAAGCAAGCTAATGTTCCGATTGTAATGGTGGGTTTTGACTTTAGTAAAAAAGAAATTATTCTCAGCCAAACTTTTTATGTATCTGATGATGAAGAAGCAGATTTTAAAAAGATTATTGATTTCTATGCTCCAATTAAAGGTTGTCATCCTCATCTGGGTTTGGCTCATCTAAAAAATGATTAAAGGGTAAATTTATCAGTTGGAATATTATTAGATTTATTAAACACACTAACTTTTAAAAAAAGAAAATGAATTATATTAAATCAGGCCTTTTTGTTTCTTTCTTTTTTGCATTGGTAAGCTGCTCTTCAAGTAATGATGAAAAGAAAGAAGCACAGAGTGTAAATACAACTAAAAAAGAACCAGTAGCATCTGTTAAAACTTCTAAACATGTGCAAATACCAAACAGCCATTTGTACATTATTCCACCTGCAGGATTTGCTGTAAACGAAATAGCAGGCTCTATAGGAAAAGGAGAAGAGTATGCCAATTTTGGCGTTATGAAAATAATTAGTGGCTATACTCCCGAAAAATATTTTTCAGAACTTAAAATCGAGGCGGATAAAAATTTTCCTGGTAGCTGGAAGCAGGATGATATAATAGCAGATGGCCATAAAGCAACAATATACCAATATAAAACAGCTGCATTTACACAGTATTATCTCGCATTTACTGATGGCTATACCGACGAAATGATTATCGCAAACTTTGAAGAAAGTGAAGCTAATACAGGCAAAGAAATGTATGAAGCGATGAAGACAGTGGTAGTAGAGAAATAGTTACAAAACCTTTAACCATTAAACAATCCTGAAAATGATATTGAAAACCAGGCTGGCTGCAATATTTATTTTGCTATTTACTTGTAGCGGCATTAACGCACAAATAACAAACCTACATCGAACTGCTAATAAAATTGCTGATAGCCTTGTTGTTGAAAAAATAATTGGCACAGATACTGTAAAATATGTGAATCAGAAATATTGTAAGGAAGGATGGAATGTGTTTAACCTTACTTCTGTGAAGTATGTATATGTTGATTATAAAAGCAATGTTGTTCGGGGTATTTTACTTTCTGATACAAGTGGGTTAGTACGTTCGGGGGTTTATTTTCAAAATGAAAGTACTTTAAGTTACACCTGCATTTTTGGCCAATGCTCTTGCAAAGGAGAAATAGAATGTTTTAAGATGTTTGAAGCAAAAGAATGTAAGTATAACAAACTGTGTATTGGTAATACATGTTTTGAGTACTGGCCATACGAAATCCCTAAATTAAAAAAAGGGTGGAGAATAACTGATTTTCATAAGTGTTAAGTTAAATAAAACGGTTACAATGAATAAAGCTTTGTTATTAGTGGCCATCTTTTTTTCTTTACAAACGAATGCACAGCCGTCCGACTGTATAAATGAAATTAAAGAAAACTTGGTTGCATTTTCAAAGAAAAGCGTTTTTCTAAACGCTGCTGCTAAAAAGAAAATTGATTCTGTTGTTATTGTCTTTAAAAAAAATATCGGATGCAGAATAGTTATAACAAGCTATGGCAACAATTGCCTAACCTGCCAACAAACCTCATGGGACAGAGGCTATTCGGTAATAAAATATTTAAGACAAATAGGTATAGATTCTACTCGAATAATTATGTGGGCGGCACAAAACGTCGGAGATCCTTTAACTGTATTGATAAGACCAGGTTTGCCGGAAGAAGACGGCCCATCTTTGGTAGAACCTTATATTCCCTGCTATAGCTATCACAGCCTTACTAAAAAAAGGTGCAAAGGCTCTCGTAATCACTAAAAATAAATACCTCAACTGATGATGCTATTAAAATGAACTAATCTACCTCTTATTCCAAAATCCGCAATTTCGCATAATTCAACATAATTTTCTTTTCACCATTGTGTTCAAACTTAACAGTGGCGATGGGATTATGTGCTGCACCTTCTAGTTTCATTACTTCTCCAAAACCAAATTTCTGGTGCTCCACTTTATTTCCTTCTTGCAGATTGGATGTGTCGCTTTCGACAAAGTCTTCTGATGGTTTGTGCTCTACTACTTTTGGCACCGAAGATTTAGGGGGCAAATAAGAAGGGGTTTCTTTTTTTGAAGTAGACCTTTCATTAAAGTAGGTGCCCGATTGTTTTCTTGCACTGCCAGATTCACCATCATCTTCTTTATTCTGCCAGCCCTTCATTTTATTGAAAGCAGAGCCACCACCCCATTTATTTTGAGTTTGATTTTTGGAACCGCCTCCTGCAAAACTCCTGTCCATGTGTTGCTCCGGAATCTCCTCTATAAAACGACTTGGCTCATTTTGCACCAATTGACCAAAACGATAACGGGTATTGGCATAAGTAATCCATAATCTTTTTTTGGCTCTTGTAATTACTACATAAAATAATCTTCGTTCTTCTTCCAATTCTTCTCTTGTATTAATGGACATGGCATTAGGAAAAAGCATTTCTTCCAATCCTGCAGCGAATACACATTCAAACTCCAAACCTTTTGCAGCATGTATGGTCATTAATTTCACGGTATCTGCATTTGGGTCTTTATCATCTGCATCTGTAAGCAAAGTAATTTGTTGTAAATAAGAGCCGAGGCTTTTATCGACTAATTCTCCATCTTCATTATCGGGGCTTTCTGTCCATTCTTTTATGGAGTTTAATAATTCTTGTATGTTCTCATACCGTTGCACACCCTCAGTACTTTTATCGTTGAACATTTCTTTTACTAAGTTGGTTTGCTTACCCACATGAAACGCTACTTCATAAGCATTTTGTTTGGTAAGCATACTGGTAAAACTTTTAATCATCGTTACGAAATCCTGCAACGCTGTAAATGTGCCTGCACGGAAACCAAACTCATTAGCTCTTTGCAGCACTTCCCACATGCTGATATTATTTTCATTGGCAGCCAAGACCAGTTTATCAATCGTCGTTTTTCCAATTCCTCTTGCAGGATAGTTGATGATACGTTTTAAGGCTTCTTCATCTCTTGAGTTTACAATCAGCCGTAAATAAGCAACAAGGTCTTTAATTTCTTTTCGTTGATAAAAACTGGTGCCACCATAAATAGTGTAGGCAATTCCCATTCTACGCAATGCTTCTTCAAATGCACGGCTTTGCGCATTGGTACGATATAGGATTGCAAAGTCTTTATTGCTATAATGATTACGGAGTTTTTGTTCTTGAATACTATCAGCTACAAATTTTCCTTCATCATTATCCGTCATCGTACGAACCAGCTTTATTTTTTCCCCTTCCGCATTTTCTGTAAAGAGAACTTTTTCTATCTGGCCTTTATTGTTACTAATTACCTGGTTTGCCACATGCAGAATACTCTGCGTACTGCGATAATTCTGTTCCAGCTTCACCAGCTTTACATCATCATAATCTTTTTGAAACTGCAAAATATTTTGAATGGTGGCACCACGAAAACTATAAATACTTTGTGCGTCATCGCCCACCACACACACATTTTCATGCATAGCACCCAATAATTTTATTACTTCGTACTGGGCAGGGTTCGTATCCTGATACTCATCAATTAATATGTATTTGAATTTGTGCTGATACTTTGCTAATGCTTCCGGAACATTCTTCAACAATTCATAAAATTTAAGCAACAGATCATCGAAATCCATTGCTCCATTTTTAAAACATCGTTTTACATATGCATCATATATCTGTGCAATGGCAGGACGGTTGGCCCGCATATCTTCCTGCTGAATAGCATAATCATTACGATAGTCTGCCGGCCCAACTAAAGCATTTTTTGCAGACGATATTCTGTTGTAAACGATATTTGGTTTATAATGTTTGTCGTCAAGATTTAATTCATTGACAACAGTTTTTACTACACTTTTTGCATCGTCCGTATCATAAATAGTAAAATGACGAGGGTAGCCAATCTTTTCTGCTTCAAAGCGAAGTATTCTTGCAAATACCGAATGGAATGTTCCTATGTATAAATTTCTAGCTTCGCCATTACCAAGAATATGCTCTACTCTTTCCTTCATTTCCTTAGCAGCCTTATTGGTAAATGTCAGCGCAATTATATTAAACGCATCCACTCCTTTCGACATCAAATGAATAACTCTTGTTGTAAGTACTTTTGTTTTTCCGCTACCGGCACCGGCTATAATCATAATAGGGCCGTCGATATGTAAAACCGCTTCTTTTTGGCGGTCATTCAATCCACTTAAATAATCCTGCATGCTGCGAATTTACGATAGCGATGTTGAAAATTTGAGTAATAGAAACGCTGTTCATAAATAAAAAGCCGTCTCGCCTTAGGCGAGACGGCTTTTTAAAAGAAATTAATTTGTTACTTTTTCAACGGAACAATTCCTGCCATTTCACTTAGCACATTTACCAGATCAGATCCTTGCGGAACAATAAACTTTGTATTGTGTTGCAACGCTTTTTCTACGGCTTCTAGTTTTCTTAATACCTGTGCATTACCAATAAAGAATTCCTCAGCAGCTTCGTTTACCATTTTTATAGCCATAGCCTCACCTTCAGCAGCCAGAATATTCGCCTGCCTAGAACCTTCAGCTTCTTTAATTCTTGCTCTTTTTTCACCATCAGCTACAGTTTCTCTGGCCGTTGCATAGTCTATAGCAGCAATTTTTTCGTTTTCGGCTTTAACCACTTTATTCATCGTTTCTTGTACATCGCTTGGCGGGTCAATTTGTTTTAACTCTGTTCGTATAACTTCAATACCCCAACTTTTTGTTTCTTCCGTTAATGTTCGGTGAAGTTCCGCATTGATTTTCCCTCTTTCACTATTGGCAGATTTAAGCGTTAACGTACCAATAATATTTCGTAAGGTAGTTCTGGCCAGGTTTACAATCTGCCATTGATATCTGTCAACATTATATTGAGAGCTTTTTACACTTTCTTCTGTCCCAATTACTCTGAAATAGACCTGAGCATCTACAGATGCATTCAAATTATCGTTGGTAATGATTTCCTGTGCTTGTGCATCTACCATTTGCTCTGTAGTGTTCACTATGTACATTTTGTCAATAAAAGGGATAATCCAGTGAAAGCCAGGGTTTGCAAACGTCTTGTATTTTCCAAGTCGCTCTATTAATGCCCTGTGTGTGGGGCGGACAATTTTTACACCTAGTGCAAAAATTAAAAGTACGCCGCCGATGATATAAAACATTGTGTAGTCCATAAAAAATATTTAAAAAATTATAAAAAACAGTTGTGAAAGGCCGAACAACCAAGCTCAGGAAGTTACGAAATTTTTAGCAGACGAAAAATGAAAGTTTCATTGAAGAAAAGCTATTTTTTTTGTGGATGATAAACCTTCTCCGCTTTCTTTAATACAGTTGCTTTATCCAACGTCATAGGTTTTGTTTGTTGATTCAAAAACATACCCATCTGATCTTTATAGTGTGGAGAATCCGGATGCATTGATGCGCCGAATGTATTAACAGTTTCTATTATTGGCAAACTGCCGTCTTTAGGATAATGGACAAAACAGATATATGCATCGCCTGAAATAATTTTTCGCAAACCATTTTTATACGGCTCAGTATATTCCGCAGTCAATACATCTGGTAATCCCCAACCCGGACGGGCATCATCACCTCTTACTAATTTTTGAACATCGCCAAGCATCAAGTCTGTTTTACCAAAGTTTTTTATCATATAATCGTAAACATATTGATATGTTTCTATCGACTCAGATTTTGTTAATTGTCTTGCTGGAGTCCCAACCAGTTTTTTGCTTACATAATCATATACTAATAAAAATATTGCAGCGCCTTTGCTATTAATAACTGCTTTTCTATCCCAGTTTTGTAGAGTTGTAACCATCTCTTTTAATGTAGGGTAATCATTCGCAGTTAGATTTAACATACTATCAATGCCATAAGTGTATTTCAATTCTTTTGGTAACTGCTGATCAAATTTAATTTTTTTGAACGTATTGTAATCAATTTTTTGATTGTTGATTAATTCTGTTACTCTTTGGCTTCTGTTGTTATGATATGTTTCGTAGCCGTCGTTCTTATCAAATTTTTTCGGATCAAGATTATATTTTTTATCAGTGGCCAGAAATGGTGAATGATTTGTATTGTATAAATAACCCGATGGCGGATTTACATATTGAGGTAATTGCTGTACTGGTTTAAAAGTTGTCCATAATGTGGCAGCTGTATTTCCCGGTATAGTACTCTTCCAATTGTATTTTGGATCTGAATTTCGTACGGGTATTTTTCCATTGCTGATATAGAAAATAGTATCATATCTATCAGCATACATAATGTTGAACATTGGCAGGCTCGTCATACTCAATGCTGAATAAAACTCAGAAAAGTTTTTTGCTTTATTCATTCTGTACCATTCTTCCAGTGCTTTAATATCCATTGTGGCAGGAACTCTTAATGAAAAAACTCCTTTATCGGTTTTAACGGTTGCACCATATTTACTCCAGTATATTTTTTACCAATGGTGATTGGAATACCTTTTACTTTCAACTTCGCTTTGTCTTTTTCCAGATCAATCCATTCGCCATCAAACTTGTATTGATTTTTATTATTGGGGTTCATTTCTAATTGAAAAATATCCAGCTTATCCTGATAATTTACAGTATGTGCCCAACCTAAATTTTCATTGGTACCATGAAAGATTAAACAACCGCCGGGAAATAAACCGCCCAGCATGTTCCAACCTTGCTCACTTTGCAGATGTGCTTCGTAAAATGCAACCGGACCTTCCTGAGGTTGGTGTGCATTAATAGCCAGAAAACTTTCGCCTGTTGTTGTTTTTGCCGAATTCATTGCAAAGGCATTCGATCCTTGTGGATTAAAACCGGGAATGGTTGCCACTTTGCCACCGAGTATTTGCGGAAGAGCTTGTTCTACTCCACAAAAAAGACTGATGGAAAAAACTACAGATGTCATGTATTCTTTTTCATCAAATGGAAAAGCTTTTTTGTATTTCACTTCTTTGGGATGTGCTTTTGCATACGCATTTAATCCGGCTACATATCCTTTTATCAATGCAACAAAATCAGGACTCAATGTATTCCATTGTTCATCTACTGTTTTGCGGATGCGTAATAACTGTACAACATAATCTGCCTCTGCCCCTTTTTTGCCCAATGCTTTCCCCAGCATTCCTTTTCCTGATTGCACTACGGTTTGTAATGTTCCAAAATCATCCTCTGCATGTGCCCATGCAATTCCGTATGCTACTTCCGGATCTGTTGGAGCAAAAATATGCGGCACACCAAAACTATCTCTTGCAATGGTTATGTTGGAAGGATTTATTTGGGCGGAAATATTTATTGAGATAAAAAGGAAAAGTGTTGAAAAAATTTTCATCATTAGGTTTTATTTATCCTCTAATGTATGATTTTTCCATTGCTCAGTAGAATTACAGAACCCTGAACGGAGCGTCGCAACTAAAGTTGATAGTAGTACAGTCGTTGGATAACAAATTATTTCCTCCGCTTGCTTCCTAAATACTTCTCATGTATAATTTCACTCATCGGCTTATTGTACACTTTTCCTTCTACCCATGAAATGATATCGAGGTAAGCAAAGGCTCTAGTTTCGAACCGATTTTTTCCAAATGCTTGATAGTGTCTAATAATTTTTCAAACTCTGGTTTTATTTCTCTTGGAGACAAAGGAATGGATTTACGTAAAAATTTGAACATCGCTTCTTCCACCGTTGTAAGGTTTTTCATTTTAGCCATAAAGCGATAAACTGATTTACTTAATGATTCCATCAGTATATCATTTCCTAATTCATAATGTGCCATCAGGTGCACCACTCGGGCATAGCATTGCAAGTCGTAACGAAGATTTGTTTTGTCGTTAATAATTTTCTGCAAATAATCAATACAACGGTTATAATCACCGCTGCCAAAACAAAGCATGGCAAACTTGTAGTTGAGTACAAGAATACGATGTCGATCTACAAAAAGATGAAAACCTTCCAATTTTTCTTCTATCGGAGGTATCAATGAAAGGCCTTCTTTAAAAGTGCCTTTCATAAAATGCTGATTGATTCTGGCTGTGCTTATATAAATAAATGACTGGATGCGAAAACTATCATGATCTTTTACTCTATCTGTCTGCGCAACTTTTTCAAATTTCTTTAGCACTTTTTCAAACCCCCTAAAGTTGCGAAGATCGAAATGTGCATTTAGTAAATTATGAATGCCTTTGATGTAGTGTCCTGTTTCCACTCTTATCATTAGTGGTTGGTCTTCAAAAAGGTCAACCCACTTTTTTGTGTAGCGATAGTATTGTAAAAAATCCTGACGGATGAATGCATACCAGGTATAACTCTGGTAGAGATATAATCGTTCGTAAAAACCAGTTTCGCCCAGACTATCATTTGCAAGATTGTCTTTCATAAACCGGCGAATGTCTTTTTCATCCTCTTGGTTTCTTGCATGACCATGTTCTACATACCAGCTATATAACTTTAATGCAAGGTTTGATAACCTGGAAACAGATTCAATATGATGAATAACTTCTTTTGTTTCTATTGCCAACTTTTCTGCTTTATCGAGCATACTTCTGGTAATATGCAGATTCTCAATCCGCTTTTCCAAAGCAATAAATTGTGGAAGTATATTTATTTTCTGATTGGCTTTTGCAATTTCTTTTGCTCTTTCAATTATTCTTAGACTTTGAATAAACAGACCTTTCTTATATAATATATGTGCATAGTCAAACTGTTCGTTCAACTGTAAGTCCAAACTGTCAGCACTTTTTAACAAGCGAAGACTTGCCAAAATCTGTTTATATAAATGTGTTTTTAGATTAGCCAGCTGAGGCTTGGTAACGTCTTTTAGTTTTATAAGCAAGGCTTTTTCTTCGTACTCTTTGGATTTGTCCAACGCATCAAAAAGGCGGACAATTTTAAGGTCTTCATTGCCCGAACTACGTTTTATATAGAGCTTAAAATGCCTCTTTTCGGCCTTTTCCAGCGATTTTATTAGTTGAAATAATATGTCTGTTGAGTGGTTGGGCATCATAAAGAGTTTTACCTGAAATCCGCTGCCAGTAAGACTTTTGCAAATAACCAAGCTCTTTTGGCATGCTTAAATGCTGTCTTAAATGTTTTTAAGAACAAGTTACTGCTCACTACTTTCGTGTCAGAAGATTAAATCAAAGGCAAACAATCGTTAGAAGGGCAAGCGTCAGAGGTCAAAGATAAAGCGAAAATCTTCTCCCGAAACATCGGGTCAACAACTACTCTTTAAGAATTTCATATGGCAAGCAATCGTTAGAGGTCAGTCCGTTTCTACGGAAGGACCTTTTTTTTGTAAAGCCCCGCTAAAGTAACAATAAATTAATATCAAAAAAGTTTTCCTGCCTCTTTTTTTGAGTTTATCTATACTAAAGTCCGTTTTGTTGAATACCGCCAACATGAAGATTAAATTGCAAAAAAGCTGAATAGTTATCTTCACAATCTAATCGCTTTATAATGACAATCCGCATATTTATAACTGGTGGTACTTTTGATAAAGAGTATAATGAAATTACTGGTCAGCTTTATTTTAACGATACACACTTGCATGATCTTTTGGATATGGGCAGAAGCAAGGTGTCGGTTGAAATAAGAACACTGATGATGGTTGACAGTTTAGAAATGACTGACGAGGACAGAGAGCTAATAGCACATCAATGTAATCAATGCGAAGAAGATAAAATTGTGCTTACGCATGGTACAGATACGATGAGTGAAACAGCAAAAATGCTGGCGCAAAAAGTAAAAGACAAAACTATCATACTTACTGGTGCTATGATACCCATAAAATTTGGTAGTAGTGATGGGCTCTTTAACCTTGGTAGTGCTTTAGCGTTTGCACAAACTTTACCAGTTGGAGTGTATGTGGCCATGAACGGCCGTTATTTTAACTGGGATAATGTAAGAAAGAACAAGGACTCAGGAATGTTTGAAGAAGTGAAATGAAAAGGCCATCCATTAAATAACTTTGAAGTTATAAGTTCAAAAAAGAAACCAAGTTTATAAATATCTGCAATTCAATAGCACTTCTCCATTTGTATAGCTATACGATTCTATTATCTTTACTACTTACATGCAAAGAAATTTTCAAAAATCAATAGCTACACTAGGTTACGATAAAAGTAATTCGTTAGTTTTCGTTTCTCTTGCCATCATTATTCTCCTACGTATTTTATTTACAGGATTGATGGGGTTAATGCCGCAGGATGCATATTATTTTTTTTATAGTGAAAATCTAGCTCTTTCCTATTTTGATCATCCGCCTGCGGTGGCGTATATGCTCAGATTTTTTACTGTAATTTTTGGCCAAAATGCTTTTGCTATCAAATTCGCAGATTTTACAATAACAGCTCTCACTATACTGTCTTTTTATTCTTTAAGTCAGCATTTTGTAAAAAAAGAGGATTTAAGCAAGCCGCTACTGTTGCTTATTTCTACGTTCATGGTAACAATACTTTCGTTGATTACCACACCGGATGTGCCATTACTATTCTTTTGGACATTATCAGTTCTTTCACTTTATAAAGCAATCATTCTTAATAAAAAATGGCATTGGTTATTAGCTGGCTTATGCATGGGATTAGCTTTCGACAGTAAATACACTGCGCTGCTGCTGCCTTTTGGACTTACGTTATTTTTGATTGTATCTGCCAATTACAGGAAGCTTTTATTTTCTGTATGGTACTGGTTGTCTGCATTGATTTTTTTAATGACGATATCACCGGTAGTTATCTGGAACATACAAAATAAATTTGCTTCTTTTAAGTTTCAATCTTCAAGCCGTGCCGAATCTGTTCAGGGGTTTGATATAAATATTACATACTTCTTTGGTGTAATTGGCCATCAGGCGGCTATTCTTATTCCAATTTTATTTTTCGGTCTGCTGGTTTTTTTATTTAGAGCAATTAAAAGAAACCGGTTACGTATTAAATTGATACAGCCACCAACTCTTTTTTTGTTATGCTTTTTTCTTCCAACTTTCTTTTTATTTTTTGGTGCTTCTTTTTTTATATGGGTAAAACTTAACTGGTTAATGCCTGCTTATATTACAGGTATCATCTGGGTGAGTCGTTATTTTTCATACAAATGGATACGTATGCAAGTAATTGTTTCAGTGATAATACATCTTGTTTTAGCATTTCAATTGATTTTTTATCCATATCCTGTTCAATCTGATGATACCTGGTACGGCTGGAAAGATCTTTCGCAACAAGTGGAAACTATTCACTCTAAACATCCCGATGCATTTATTTTTTCTGCTGATGGTTATAAAACATCCGCTATTCTTGATTTTTATCTAAATGAAAAAATATATCATCCCAATGTTATTGGCGAAGTAGCGTTACAAATGGATTATTTACCAAACGACATACCCACACTGGCAGGCAAAGAAGCAATTTTTCTTGATTCTTCTCCCCGTTTTAGTGATGAGGAAAGGTCAGGAATAATTCCTGATAAGCTACTTTCATATTTTAGCTCAGTAGAAGAGCTGGCCCCCATACTTATAAAGCGTAATGGTAAAACAGTACGAAAGTTTTTTGTTTACTTGTGTAAAAACTATCATCCAGAAAAAGTGCTTACGGTGAATTGAAAATAAATTGCGACTTTGCACTGTTTTTAAAACTATGGCATCTACAAAAAAAGCAGCAGTTGGTTTTATTTTTGTCACTTTACTTATAGATGTTATGGGCTGGGGTTTGATCATACCTGTAATGCCCCGGCTGATCTCCGAATTAAAAAATATTGATGTAAATGAAGCAAGCCCCTATGGTGCTTGGTTATTGTCTGCTTATGCTATAACGCAGTTTTTGTTTGCTCCTGTTATTGGAAATCTAAGTGATAAATATGGGAGACGTCCTGTATTATTAATATCAATGTTTGGCTTTGGTATTGATTATTTATTTCTTGCTTTAGCTCCTACATACGCTTGGTTATTTGTGGGTCGCATTGTTGCAGGCTTAACAGGAGCTAGTTTTACTACCGGCGCTGCCTATATTGCCGACATCAGCACTCCACAAACAAGAGCTAAAAATTTTGGAATGATTGGCGCAGCATTTGGTTTAGGTTTTGTGATTGGTCCTGCTTTGGGCGGATTATTGGCAGAGTTTGGTGTAAGAGCTCCCTTTTATGCTGCTGCTATACTTTGTTTAGTAAATGCAGTGTATGGTTATTTTGTGTTGCCCGAATCACTGAGCAAAGAAAACCGCAGGCCTTTTGAATGGAAAAGAGCTAATCCATTTGGTGCTTTAAAGTTTTTAAAGAAAAGACCTGCTATTGGCGGTCTGGCACTTACATTCTTTCTTATTTATCTGGCTGCACAGGCAGTGCAGGCTAACTGGAGTTTCTTTACTATTTATCGTTTTGGATGGACGGAGAAATTAGTTGGAATTTCATTAGCTGTTGTTGGTGTAACAGTTGGACTAGTACAAGGCGGACTAACAAGAATTATTAATCCAAAATTGGGCGACGAAAAAAGTATTTATGCCGGGCTCATTTTATATACAATTGGCCTTGTGTTGTTTTCTTTTGCAAACGAAGGCTGGATGATGTTTGCAATTATAGTTCCCTATTGCTTGGGTGGTATTGCAGGTCCATCGCTTCAGTCTATACTTGCGGGACATGTGTCTAACAATGAACAAGGAGAATTACAAGGAACACTTACCAGCCTGATGAGTTTAACTATTATTATTGGCCCGCCGATAATGAATAATTTATTCAAATACTTTACTACCGATAAAGCGCCGTTCTATTTTCCCGGCATCCCGTTTTTTCTTGCTGCACTTTTTATGCTGGCTAGTTTAATAATTACCTGGAGAGTGCTAAGTAAAGAAAGAAGAATAGCTGCAAAACAACTTAGATAACAGCTTCGGTTAATGCTTCTACCGTTTTCTTTTCGCTGCCGATAAATATTTTATTCTTTATGATTACAACTGGTCTTTTTAGAAAAGTGTATTCTTCCAGTATATACTTGCGGTAATCCTTTTCTTCTAGCTTCTTATCTTTCAATCCCAGTTCCTTATACTTCAATGCACGGCGACTAAATAATGATTCATAGCTGCCAGCCATTGCTTTCAATTCATCGAGTTGTGTTGGTGTAATCTTTTCGAACTTGATGTCCTGCATTACAAACCCTTTTTTATCAATCCCAGTATTTTTAATAATAGCCTGACAGGTAGTGCAGTTTCCTAGATGATATATCTTCTTCATAACAGCAAAGATGTAGTATTCAGAGAAATCTAGCTTGCTAAGGCTTAAATTATGACCGAAACAGCTTACCAGCCTTGTTTCCTGCATTCGTAAACAGAAGCTGAAAATTGTTATTATTTTTGCTTGTCCTTTGTAGCATTGGCGAAAAAGGAAATTTAAATTAGTGAGTTATGATTAAGACAGGTAATCCTATTATCAGCATTTATACAGAAATGACTCCCAATCCGGAGACGATGAAGTTTGTTGCGAATAAACTTTTATATCCTGGCAAGAGCATTGATTTTCCTGATATGGAAAGTGCAAAGCCATCGCCACTTGCAACAGAGTTGTTTGGTTTTCCGTTTATTAAAGCAGTGTTTATCGCCAGCAATTTTGTTACACTTACTAAAACAAGTGAAACAGAAGATTGGCAGGATGTGATTCCTACAATCCGTACTTTTTTGAAAGAATATCTGGAAGAAGGTAAAATGGTGGTAAACGAAGAAGAACTAGCAACTGTAAAACAAACCAGCAGTAACGAAGTATCTGCCGATGATGATGATATTGTAAAACGCATTAAAGAGCTATTAGATAATTATGTTCGCCCTGCGGTAGAAATGGACGGCGGTGCTATACAATTCAAAAGTTATGATGCAGGAACGGTTAATCTTGCTATGCAGGGAAGTTGCAGCGGATGCCCCTCTTCAATGATTACATTGAAAGCAGGTATTGAAGGAATGATGAAGCGGATGATACCAGAAGTGAAGGAAGTGGTGGCAGAAGCTGAATAAAACCCCTGTCCCCTAAAGGGGGAACTTAGACTTATAAGTCTTTCGCTTTTTACATGATGTTTTTAAATAATTACTCTTCCAATATAAAGAAATTTTGATTCTCCCTTTTTGGTATAAGAAATTTATAATTATAGTGAATATATCAGGGGTTTCCAGTTCACATTTCTTTCTTTTAGATAATTAATTACAAAATCAAAGCAGGTTTTATCTTTTCCAATCAATTCAGGAGGGAAGACACCTTTTTCGGTAAACATATTTTTTGCAATTAAATTTACTGCTGCTGTGCATGTATAGCCAGTTGTTCTTGCCATTGATGATGTTTTGGTAGCAGTATCGTATTCATCATACAAATTATACTCAACAGTCTTCTCATCTCCTTTCACAATTACTTTCATTACAGTGAACTCTTGTTCTTCTTCTTCCAGCTTCCATTCGTTTAGCAACAGCTTTGATGTAAACTCTAATGGAGTAATATCAACATCATTCACTCGTATTGGTGCAGTGTCAAAAAAACCTGCCTGCTGCAATGCGATGATCAAATCAATATGACCTTCATAGCGTAGCGTCTTTTCTTTCATATCCGGAATATGATTCATTGTATAGATCAATGAACGAAGACCATCTGTATTAAAAGTTTCGAGCTTCCCTGCTTTTTCAAAATCCATTATTTCCCTGTCGCTTAATGCAGGCTTTGTAACAATAGATCCGTTTTCTACTAATCTTGCTGGCCGGATATATTCTTGTATTACATCTACAGGTGAGAAAGGTGCTTTATATTCAAAAGGCGGCTTTCTTACTTTTGGTAAACCGCCAACATAGCATTCAAAAGATGTGACATTCATTTCTTCATTATATCTTCCCAAAATAAAATTACTCATACCCGGCGCTACGCCACAATCCGTAATGGCAGTTATATTTTTTTCTTTTGCCAATTCATCTAAAGCCAAAGCATCTTCTGGAAAGAAGGAAATATCTACAACATTCTTTTCTGCATTGATAACTGCTTCTAGTGTTTTATAACCCATAAAGCCTGGCACAGCAGTCACAACCAAATCAAAAGGGGAGAACCATGTTTTGTATTCAGTAAACTGTGAAAGGTCGGCAGCGACTATTTCAATAGTATCGTTTCTGGTTTTTACTTTCTCCAGATTAAAAGCATTCAGGTCGAAACAAGTTACTTTATATTCATTGGCAAGATCCAATGCAATGGCACGGCCTACCATGCCAGCCCCTAATACAGCAATCGTCATAGTAAATAATTTGAATGGCAAATTTACAAAGAACTTGATAGGTAGGTTTGTTATTATTATTACGATTCTTTAAATCCCTTATTTACAATATTTCCAAATAGATTAATGGCAAAAATTTTATGCTTATTAGAGCTTCACAAAAGGAACTGCTTTTTTTATGTTATATTTCATAAATACCAATTATTTTTATTATTGAAACCGAATTAAGAAAATGTCATCACTCTCTATAACAACGATACAAACCAACTTGCATTGGGAAGATAAAGCCGCCAACCTGCAAATGCTTGAGCAAAAGATTAGCAGCATTAAAAAGAAAACAGAAATGGTGGTACTTCCTGAAATGTTCAGCACAGGCTTTAGTATGAAGCCGGAACTATTTGCAGAAACAAAAGACGGAGAGACGTTACAATGGATGAAAAGAATATCGGCAGAAAAAAAAATAATTCTTACCGGTAGCATTATTGCAGAGGAGAAAGGCAACTATTATAACCGACTTATCTGGATGCTCCCCAATGGCGAGTACGGAATTTATGATAAACGACATCGCTTTGCTTACGCAGGGGAAGATAATCACTACACTGCTGGTAGTAAAAGATTAATCGCATCTGTAAAAGGATGGAGAATAAACTTACAGGTCTGTTACGATTTACGTTTTCCTGTTTGGGCAAGACAGCAATTGCAGTTAGATGAACCTGAGTACGATGTATTAATATACGTAGCCAACTGGCCCGAAAGAAGAAGCCATGCATGGAAAACATTATTGCAGGCAAGAGCAATAGAAAATCAATGTTATGTAGTAGGCGTTAACCGTGTGGGAAATGACGGCAACGATATTTACCACAGCGGCGACAGTATGATAATTGACCCGATGGGAGAAGTGTTATATGCAAAGAAGGATGAAGAAGACGTTTTCACAATCACTTTAGAAAATGAATATTTGCAATCAGTAAGAGAAAAACTTCCTTTCCTTAAAGATGCGGATGGATTTATGATAATAAACGACGGCGAAGATTAGTCTTTTTGTTGCGTCTTATCTTTATTACAGTTTCTTCTCCTATCACCGTCACATTTTCTTGCTTTATAATAGAGTTTACAAATAAAGTGGTGGCAGAAAAAGAATTACCTCCTGTAAGAATATATACTTTGCCATCATAATGATGATTCTTTTTGGGTTTGTAATAATGCCGTTCAAAGAAACCAAAATGGTAATTGCCATCTTTTTTCTTTTTGGTAAGAAAAGTGATAAAGAGTTTATTCCAGAAATGATTCTGAATGTAGCCTTGATACGAACTGCCTTTTCTTATAGCATATAACGAGTCGCTTATTTTGAATTGCTGCTTAGCAATAAAGCGGCTGATAAAAGTGGAATTCGTAACGCTTCCACCACCATTACTGCGAACATCAATAATTAAATAATTGATATTATTCTTTTGCAAAGCCTTGAACGAATTCTTAAAGAACATTTTCAAACCATAACCCTTACCAAAAGAAGCAAGATCCATCATGGCTGTTTGACTTGCTGTATCAATTTTTAATAATCGTACGTTATCAGCAGCTTGCTTTCTTCTTTCTTTTTTGGATGGTTGTGGCAATGCAGGTGTGAAAGGCCTTGTGCCAGTTCTCGCAGATGTGTCCCGGACCGCTTTATAAGCAGGTATTGTAATTGTTTTCGACTTGCCAGTTGAATCTAAATAGCCAAATGTATATGTATCTGAAATGCCAAAGAGAGTAGTATAAATAGAACCAAAAAAACCTCTGTTGCTTAGTGTTTGATATTTATGTGTGCGGTTATAACCATCGGTTGAGATATTTGCAAACATCGTATCAACCAGTTCCTCTTTTGTACGTTCATTGATGCGGGTGATAATGGTTCCTCTTGTTAATATACTGTCTCGCCGGTTTAGATTGCCAGTAACTACCATTGCTTCATCCCACACTTTTACGGTTAGTGGAAACATTCTGCCAAGCCTTGTTGTATCAAGATAGCTATTCCAGGCTTTGGAAGAACGTACTGTCGTATGCCCACAATTTATTTGTGCTGTTACGTAGTTCAGAATTTTTTTAAACTGCGGCTCTGTCATAGAATCTTTAATCTGTTCCTTTCCCCAGTTGAAATAATGATCCATACTATCCTTGCTGGTGTACCAATACAAACCGGGATGATGACTTTCTAATACTGATTGATAGATAGTAAAATCTTTCTGTAACTCTTGCGGAGAAAATTTATGATACGGCGAAAATGACGACTTGCTTACGCCGCAGCTGGTAAGTACGGAAGTAAAGAAAAGCAATGTCGTTAATCTCCTCATAATCTCTGTTGTCAAAAATACAGATTCTGTATGCTGTGAAATGTTATTTCATCTGTGTGCTTAAACCACTTATCCCATATGATTCCAGCCCTGCGCAGTTATTTTATGTTTGCCACCGCCTTTTGTAAGAATATTTGCACCTTGGTCTGCATCTGTCATGTATCCTATCACACTGATCTGTTCATTTAAAACCAACTTATCATGATCGGCTTGTGCAATAGTAAATAGTAACTCGTAATCTTCTCCACCACTTAACGCACAAGCAGTAGGATCTATTTCAAATTTGTATGCGGCCTTTTTCATTTCTTCTGCAATCGGTATTTTTTCTTCGTACAATACACAGCCAAGACTGCTGTCTTTGCATAGATGCAGAATTTCAGAACTGAGTCCATCACTTACATCCAGCATAGCTGTGGGAGTGATTTCCTTTTCTTCAAAAAACTCAACAATATCTTTTCTTGCTTCTGGTTTCAACAGTTTGCCAATAACAAAAGATTCACCTTCAAGGTCGGGTTGCACACCGGGGCTTTCCATAAATATCTTTTTCTCTCTTTCCAGAAAAAGCAAACCAACATATGCCGAACCAAGATTTCCACTTACACAAAGTAAATCTCCGTTTTTAGCAGTGCTTCTTTTTACAAACATATCAGGAGCCACTTCACCAATGGCGGTAACAGAAATAATAAATCCTTTTTGAGAAGAAGCTGTATCGCCACCTACAAGATCAACGCCATATTTATTACAAGCCGCATACACTCCTTCATAAAACTCATCTATAGCTTCCAAGCTGAAACGGTTACTAATGCCAACGCTAACGGTAATTTGAGTAGGCGTAGCATTCATCGCATACACATCACTAAGATTTACAACTACACTTTTATAACCGAGATGTTTTAATGGTGTGTAAGCAAGATCAAAATGTACACCTTCTATTAATAAGTCAGTAGTTACAATAGTTTGCTTGCCATAATGATCGATTACGGCTGCATCATCACCTACACCTAATATGGTAGAAACGTTTTGTATCTCAATATTTCTTGTCAGGTGTTCTATCAGGCCAAATTCGCCAAGATCGCCGATTTCTGTTCTTTCCATACTCATAGTTCTTTTTTATTATTAATTACTGCCACCATTTCATCATGAATCTTTCCGTTTGTCGCCAGTACTTTATGCTGATAAACAGAAAACTTATTACCCTGAAGGTCGGTGACTTTTCCTCCTGCTTCTTCAACAATTAAATAACCTGCTGCACTATCCCAAGCTTCCAGTTTATGCTCAAAGAAACCATCAAATCTTCCTGCGGCCACCCAACAAAGATCAATGGCTGCCGAACCTAACCTTCGAACTGGCACACCTTTGCGAACAAATCGTTAAAATATTTCCAATGGTCCGTTCGGTTCATTAATATAAGTGTATGGAAATCCTGTTACCAGACATGCTTTTATTGCTTGTGTTTCTTCACTCACTTTAATAGGCTTGTCATTCAATGTTGCGCCTTTTCCTTTTTCAGCAAAGTAAAACTCATTCATATGCGGATTGTAAACAGCCGCCATCACAATTTCTCCCTCATGTTCAATACCGATAGAAACACAATTTAACGGAATGCCATGGGCAAAATTAACCGTACCATCAATGGGATCGATAATCCATTTATACGTTGAATCCTGAATCAACTCACCACTTTCTTCTGCCAGTATCTGGTGATCGGGAAAAACGGTTTTAATAACGGCAATTATTGCTTTTTCAGCTGCATGATCGGCTTCAGTTACCAGATTATTTACTCCGGGCTTATTACTAATCTTAAAATCATTATTAAAAAAACGAAGAATTTCTGCTGCACCGGCCTTTGTGGCCTCAATTAATGTGGATTTAAGCATGTGCAAAGATACCACCATCACCGAAAGGGGAGAAATGAAACTGACATTTTGAATAACAGCCGAAATCTTCTTACTTCGTATTAATCTTGGAACTTTCAGTTATTATAGTCAATTACAACGTTAAGCTTTTTCTGGAGCAATGTCTTTGTTCTGTGCAAAAAGCTATGGCTGTCATAGATGCAGAGGTAATAGTAGTAGATAATAACTCTTCTGATAACAGTATTGAATACCTTACTGCAAAATTTCCGGCAGTAAAATATATTACTAATAAAGAAAATACAGGCTTTGCTAAAGCTTGTAACCAAGGGCTTCAGCAGGCAAAAGGTAGCTATATTCTCTTTTTGAATCCTGATACCATTATACCAGAAGATTGTTTTACAAAATGCGTCTCCTTTTTTGAAGCCAATAAAGATGCTGGCGCAATAGGAATTAAAATGTTGGATGGTAGCGGTAAATTTCTAAAGGAATCAAAACGTTCTTTTCCTTCTCCTTCCACGTCGTTATACAAATTGTTTGGGCTCGCAAAATTGTTTCCTCGTTCTAAAATATTTTCAAGATACCATCTTGGACATCTCAACGAAAATGTAAATAATGAAGTGGATGTTTTAGCTGGAGCTTTTATGATGATAAAGAGAGAAGTACTTGATAAGGTAGGCGGCTTTGATGAAACTTTTTTTATGTATGGCGAAGATGTTGACCTTAGCTATCGTATTCAGAAGGCAGGGTTTAAGAATCATTATTTCGCTGAAAGCAGTATTATACATTTTAAGGGAGAAAGCACAAGAAAAGGCAGTATGAATTATGTGCGGATGTTTTATAATGCCATGAGTATTTTTGTTCGCAAACACTATGGCGGCAGTAAGGCTGGAATTTTTAGTTTCTTAATTCATGTTGCTATTTGGTTCCGTGCCGCTCTTTCAACAATAGGAAGTTTTATTCGTAAAAATGGTCTGCCAATCATTGATGCGGGACTTATTCTTCTTTCCTTTTGGCTTATGAAAAATATATGGAGTGAATATGTACGTACAGACATTCAATATGAAAACAAATTATTGTGGATTGCATTTCCAGCTTATACTATATTCTACCTCATAACAGCATATTATGCCGGACTTTATGACCGCTGGTATAAATGGAGTGAGCTTTTTCGTTCATCAGTAGTAGCAACCATTGTCCTCTTGGCTGCTTATGCAATGCTGCCCGAACAGTATCGCTTTTCAAGAGCCATTATTTTATTTGGAGCAATGCTGGCATTTGCATTGATAAGTTTACTGCGTCTGATACTCATTCAATCAAATGTATTAAATAGCAACAAGGACAGGGATGAACACACTCAAACAATTATTGCAGGATCTGTAGAAGAGTTTGACGCTGCAAAACAATTATTGAAGGACGCAGGTCTAAAACAAAGAGTACTTGGCCGGATTGCAGTACATGCAGATGATAATGATGGTATTGGCAGCGTTAAGAATATTAAAGGCTTGTCGTCTGTTATTCCTTTCCGAGAAATAATATTTTGTCAAGGAACATTATCATATGCAGAAATAATAGAAGTAATACAACAACTACCGCCATCAATAAATGTAAAGATTCATGCACATGGCACCACAAGTATTGTTGGTAGTAATTCAAAAGACAGTTCTGGCGAAGTGGTTTCAAAAGAAAATGGCTTTAAACTTTCAGATCCATATAATCGGCGTTTAAAACGGCTACTTGATGTAAGCATTTCCATTTTTTCAATTATTACATTTCCTGTTCATTTAATTTTTGTAAGAAAGCCATTGTCCTTTTTAAAAAATTGCTTTCAGGTTCTTTTTGCCAGAAAAACATGGATCGGCTATGCCGTTCCTGAAAAAAGTCTTCCTTCATTATATAATGCAGTTATTAGTTGCAACGGGATACCAGCTGATAAAAAACAAGCGTTACCAAAAGAAAGCTTGCAAATGATGGATTACTGGTATGCTAGGGATTACGAACCTATTAATGATTTGAAGTTGATTAAGAGAATGTACCGTAGTTTAGGCGGATGAATTCAATACAAGGCTATTTTCACATCGGTTTCAAAAAATACATTGCGTAACTTTAAACCAAACCTTTAAGCTTTACATGGCGAATATTATCGACATAAAACTACCAAGAGCAATAGCTGCAGCATTACGAATACCACCGAATGATCCACGTCGCCAGCAAATCAAAGTGTTAAAAAAATTATTAAAGAAGGCGAGGTTTACAGAGTTTGGCCAGAGATATCGTTTTGATGACGCATTGTTGAGCAAGCATCCAGGGAAAAAATTTCAGGAACTGGTGCCTGTGCATGATTACAACAAAATCTATGAAGAGTGGTGGAAGAAAACATTAGATGGTGTGGCCGACGTAGCTTGGCCAGGTAAAATAAAATATTATGCACTTAGCTCCGGCACTTCAGATGCGGCAAGCAAATACATTCCCGTCACCAAAGAATTATTGCGTAGCAATACCGTTAATTATCTACGCCAAATATTGAGCCTGATAAGATATGATGAGGCTAATAAAAAAGCAATGACCAAAGGCTTTTTATTTCTTGGCGGAGCCACTGATTTAAAGAAAGGAAAAGCTGGCTGGTATGCCGGCGACCTTAGCGGTATACTAGCGAAGAAAAGACCATTTTGGTTTCAGACTTTCTATAAACCAGGCGGTCGCATAGCGGCTATGTCAGACTGGAATCAAAAATTAAATGAAATAGTAGAACATGCAAAGGACTGGGATATTGGTCATATTGTTGGTGTGCCAGCCTGGTGCCAGATGTGTATGGAAATGGTAATTGAACGTTACAAGGTTAAAAATATCCATGAAATATGGCCCAACTTTAGCTTCTTCGTTCATGGGGGTGTCTCTTTTGAACCATATAAAAAAAGTTTTGAAAAATTATTGGGTAAACCAATTGTGTACATCGAAAATTATTTATCCAGCGAAGGATTTATTGGGTATAAAACAAGAGAGCATGCAAAGGGTATGCAACTTATCCTGAACAACAATATCTTTTTTGAATTTGTACCATTTGATGACAAAAATTTTGATAGTGATGGAAAGATAGTTGACAATCCCGATGCAAAAATGATTCATGAAGTAGAAGAGGGAAAAGAATATGCCTTGCTGATGAGTACCAATGCTGGCGCCTGGAGGTATATTTTGGGCGACACCATTAAATTTGTTGATCTGGCAAAAATCGAACTGGTAATTACTGGGCGTACCAAACATTTTCTTAGCCTTACTGGCGAACACTTGAGTGTGGAAAATATGAATAAAGCGATTGGGCTGGTGAGTGATGAATTCAATGTTAGTATTCCAGAATTTACAGTGGCGGGCATACCGCATGGTACCTTTTTGCACATCGCTGGTATATTGCAACAGATGACAAAGTAGATAAAGAAAAAATCAGAAAACGAATTGATGAGAATCTCCGACTGCTAAATGATGACTATGCCACCGAAAGAGACAGTGCACTAAAAGAAGTATTTGTGGAAGTGTTATCAGAAGACCAATTTATGAAGTTTATGGAATTGAAAGGGAAAATAGGAAGTCAGCATAAATTTCCAAGAGTAATGAAAGGAAAAATGCTGGAAGAGTGGGAAAAATATTTGAAAGAAGGTTGTTTGTAAAACCAGCAGTACAAAATTGTTTTGTACTTTGTAAACATGATTGAAGCCGTATTAAAAGGCCTCGGATTTGGGTTACTGCTTAGTATTGCAGTAGGACCTGTATTGTTTTCCATTATTAAACAGAGTTTGAATAACGGCTACAGAGGTGGTTTTGCTTTTGTATTTGGTGTTTTCTTCAGCGATATTACCCTTGTTCTTATAAGTAATGTTTTTACCCAATTGTTTGATAGCATTCGAGTTTATAAAACGGAAGTTGGAATTGCCGGCTCTGCTTTTTTAATTACTATGGGTATTTTTTTTCTGTTCTTTAAAAAAGTGAAGGTAAACGAAGAAGGGAAACAGGTATTCAAATTCAGAAAAAGGGATTTTGCAAAAATATTCGCCTCTGGGTTTTTTATGAATAGTTTAAATCCGGGAGTCTTCATTTTTTGGATCACTACTTCTACAGCCGTAATTACACATAGTATTAACGAACGCATCATCATCTTTGCCACTTGTTTACTTTTTATGGTTAGTTCAGATACATTGAAAGTAATGTTGGCTGGAAAAATAAGAAATAGACTTACGCCACACAACATTCATATTATTAATCGCATTAATGGAATAATATTGATTGTATTTGGTATTGTACTAATTTGGGGACTGATGGTTTATGGTAAACGACTCTAAAAGAAAAAAAATAAAAAAGCAAACCTTCCTTCGTAAACTTTGGAGATGGACCAAACGCATCTTTTTATGGATCTTCATCTTCCAGTTTTTCTATATTATACTTCTAAAATGGGTTAACCCTCCAATCACCGTTACGCAGTTGGTTAGTTGGATTGGTGGGCATGGCCTAAAAAGAGATTATGTAAGAAGAAGTTCCATTTCACCTAATGCTAAGCTGGCAGTAATTGATTCAGAAGATCAACTATTTCCAGACCATAGCGGCTTCGACTGGAAGAGTATTAAAAAAGCAATGAAGTATAATGAGAAAAAGCCAGGAAGAATAAGAGGTGGCAGCACCATCAGCCAGCAGGTAGCAAAAAATGTTTTTTTATGGCAGGGAAGAAGCTGGATTCGAAAAGGGCTTGAAACCTATTTTACATTTATGATTGAATTAGTTTGGGGCAAGAAAAGAATTTTGGACGTATATCTTAATGTAATAGAAATGGGTGATGGAATTTTTGGAATCGAAATGGCCGCCAATAAATATTTTAATAAGCCTGCAAAAAACTTAACAAGACAGGAAGCAGCATTAATAGCAGCTTGCTTGCCAAGTCCTAAAAGATACAAAGTAAAACCAGCATCAGCATTTGTTTCAGGTCGGTCAAGAAGAATCATGCAGCAAATGAATAATCTTCAGGTAGATCCGGATATACAAAAAATAATAGGATTATCGCCTTAGCTATAATTTTCGATAAGTACTAGAGCAAATCGTCCACAGCTTTAATTGCAATCCTCAACCTTTCTTCATAATTGCCCTTTATATCAACCCACGGAGTTTGCTGATTAATCATTATGTCAGTATAAATCTTATGCAATTGCTGCCTACTTTCAAGATCAGGATATTCCCGTAGTTCGTCTTTTACCCATGGCAAATCGGTATTGCATAATAAATACAAGTCATACTTTCTTTCAACGATTTGGTCAAGAATAAAGCGATGACATTTGCCAAAAACAAATTCACACCAAACTTTCATTACATACATATCGGTGTCAATAAAAAGCGGTGGACCTTGCTTTTCGTTTTTTAAAATGTATTCGTTCTCCAGAGCAACTTGCCCTTTTGCAATAGCTAGTAAATCATCAAAGGTATAATTAGTTCCATGCTTTAATAAATACTCTCTGGCATACTCAGGACACCAGATGCTGTTATAGTAGTTGGCAAGTTGTGTGCACAAAGTGCTTTTTCCAGTGCTTTCTGGTCCTATGACAACAACCTTTATTAAATTCTCTTTTGAGTTGAATTGCATTGATCAAAAATAGACTGAACTATTGATTTAGTTGAATAGGAAAATTAAATAATATAATTACAACAACTGTATTAGGTATGTTTTTTTTAGTTCTTCTTTCCTTGTTTTTTTATTCAGAAATTTTAAGTTGAGCATAGTTATATTAAACCCATCAAATGTTTGCAAAATATCGAATCGAATATCTCTTGTTTTCAATTCATTTATATCCTGTTCAGTTATATAAAACAATGAAGCCTTTTTAAATCTACCATTGGTTAGCTCTTCAAATGAAGTTTCATAAGTAGACTCTTTCAGGTAAAATTCGCCTGAAGGCATGTAGGTGCCAATTCTTGCAACGGGTTTTCCCGGATATTTATTATTTATATAAGAGGAAGCAACAGTACTTTATTGATATTTCAATAAGCTGGGATAAAAAGAGAGATTGAGAAATAAGGCAACAGCTGATATAATAAACCCTGACCTAAAATATGGAGTGTATGGGCTTTCATTTTTGTGAAGCCTAAGCAGTAACGCTAAAAAAAGCATTGCTATCAGCAGGAATACAAATAATAAATTTATTGAAGGCTTATAAATTATTACCAACGCTACTACCAATATAAGAATTAGTACACTGAGGATGTGCTGAATTGCGGCAAATATTTTTTTGCCTGATTTTACCAAATTCCATATAAAATGAGCACACAATATTGCCAGAAATGGAAATACAATATTAGAATAATGTGGCAGCTGAAATGAGGAAAGAGAAAAAATTAACAAAGTGAGCAAACTACCGCATACAGTAAACCATTCGTTATAATCAGTTTTTACTTTTCGCAAACCATTCTTCAGTTTTGTAAAAAGTGCTGCATACATAATAAGCGACCACGGTAGCATGGCCCACAATATTGTATGTAAGAAAAATAAGTAATCACCTTTTCCTTTAATAGGTCCGGTATTGAAAAAGCGGCCAAATTGGCTGTCCCACAAAAAAAACTGAATGCCAGAAACTCCGGTGGTGCCAAATACAATCTTTTCAGGATGCTGATCAAATTGAAGCCAAAGGCAATACAATTCTGGCAAAATGAAAATAGTGATTAAGGTTACGGCGACAATCCATCTCCAATGAAAAAGTTCTCTCCATTTCTTTTTTATAATAAGTTCTCCAACCACAGCACCGCCAATTGGTATCAAGGTAAAAAGACCCTTTGTCATAACAGCACAGGCTGCAAACAAACAAGCGACTACCAGTTGAATACTTATTTTTTTTGAAATAGAATTGGAAAAATGGTAAACTGATGCAATAATAAGACCGGTAAGAAATGGCTCGGCTCTTACATCGTTGTTAGAAACAATAATGTGTATAGAAGTAAGCAAAATAAAAACTGCCCATAAAGCAATCGTTTTATTGTAATACTTTTTTGCAAAAAGATAAGTGTACCAAGCACCAAGCATTGTAGACAAAACACCAGGCAATTTGTAAACCCATGTGTGAAAACCAAAAACTTCAAAAAACAAAGCCGTAATCCAAAAGGGAAAATGTGGTTTGTCCAGCCAGTCTATACCACGAAAATAGAGGTTTACGTAATCGTTATTTTCAGCCATTGTTTTGGCTATAGATGCGTATAAATTAGCATCGGGATCCATTATTGTAACAAAAAGTCCGCTGAAATTTACTAATACAGCAAGACCGATTAAAATTTGAAGTGGTTTATAGTTTATTTGGTTTTGCATTATTCTTTTTGTAATTCAGAATGTGCTGATTTATATTTCTTTTTCCACTCTGTATAGCCCCACCATGCTAACAATAAAAACAATACATACATGAGAGTAAAAAGCATTAGTCCTTTGTAAAAGTTTAATGGTATTGCAATGATATTTGAAAATATCCAGGCAAGCCAGTTTTCAATTTTTCGTTTTGCCATCCACCACATTGCTGTAATAGCCGAAGAGGAAACTAAAGAATCAAGTATAGGAGTGTTGCTATTTGTAAACTGTATTAAAACAAAATAAATAAGAGCCCAGAACAAAAAGAAAAAACCTATTCCAAAACTGAGCTCTTTTTTGCTACACCAACTAATTGGATATACTGTATCCCCATTTTTCTTTTGTACCCAATTATACCAACCATATACACTCATAGCAAAATAGTAAATGTTTAAGGACGCATCTGCATATAAAGGAGGGTGAATTAAAAAAAAATAAACGTATGCAGCTAGCAAAACTCCGATTATTCCGGTAGGATAAACAAGAATATTGTTTTTCCGGGCATATAGAACACTGGCAATTTGGGTAAAGGTGCTTACCCATTCAGGCCATTTTGTTTCCCTGATGTTTTGAATGAATAGATGATATATCTCTGATAAAGACAAACAATTATTTTGTCAAAAATAGCTTATTCAACGGGTCGTTTATATTTTTTCCAGCCCCGCAAATATTTAATGCCGTTGGAAGTTTGAAAACGGGTTGCTACTTGTTGCCATTTTCTGGTACTGTCATATTTCCACACCAGAAAATGAAGATGCGGAACTAATGCATAGCCGGTTTTTCCACTTAAGGCGATTACCTGTCCTTGCTTTACAGTATCGCCAACATTTACTAAAGCGCCGTTATGTTGCAAATGCCAATAACCTGCTCTTGATCCGTCTTCATGTTCAATTACAATATTATTACCATGAGAACGATATTTCTTTTTTAAACCACCAAGTGTACCATCTTCTTTTACTCTTATCGCTATACCGCCTCTTGCAGCTGTTATTTTCACCCCCTTTTTCATATTGAAGTCCAACGCTGCTCTTTCCTTGTGTGTAAACGGACTAAAATAGCCTTGAATCACTCGAAAAGATTTTCCTTCTTCAAAAGGAAGGGCATACACATAGCTGGTATCATCTTTAATAATACCTTTTTGCAACAGCTTAACCTCTTTACGTAAAGGATTTTTACTGACACCGCAGCTTATCAATAGAAATAATATAAGAGACAATAAAATTCTAAACATCATTTAATACTTACAAATGAAGATAATAATAAGTTCACCCATTGAAATAACCATTTATATTAAA
The DNA here is from genome assembly GCA_016708765.1 of Chitinophagaceae bacterium. GTDB lineage: Bacteria > Bacteroidota > Bacteroidia > Chitinophagales > Chitinophagaceae > JJ008. Next base: position 298,936 of record JADJFD010000005.1, on the reverse strand, counting down.
CTCCTTATTTAAATTAAAATATTTGTTAACTTCTCCTTCCATTTCAATCTTTTTTGCTGGGAAGACTGTAAGCCGATAAGAAACAATACTTACCGGCATTTTTATTTTATAATTCAATTACTTTGTGTCATGCACAAAAAAATACTTTTGCTTGGCAGTGGTGAATTGGGAAAAGAGTTGGTGATTGCTTTAAAACGTCTTGGGCAAACCGTAATAGCTGTCGACAGTTATGAAGGTGCGCCGGCCATGCAAGTAGCTGATGGATTTGAAGTGATTGATATGTTGAATGGAAATGAATTAGATGCTGTGATTGCTAAACACAATCCTGATTTAGTAGTACCAGAAATAGAAGCCATACGAACTGAACGGTTCTATGAATATGAAAAACAAAATATACAAGTAATTCCCAGTGCTAAGGCAGCCAACTTCACTATGAACCGGAAACTGATCCGGGATATGGCAAGCAAAGAATTGGGTATAAAAACTGCTAACTATTTTTATGCAACAACTTTTGAAGAATTTGCAAAAGCTGTAAATGAAATTGGCTTACCCTGTGTTGTAAAACCATTAATGTCTTCCAGCGGAAAAGGGCAGAGTGTTTTAAAAATGGTAGAAGATCAGCAAGCAGTTTTCGATTATGCCATCAATAATTCAAGAGGCGATATAAAAGAAGTAATTATTGAAGAATTTATTTCCTTTCATACAGAAATAACATTACTCACTGTTACACAGAAGAACGGAGAAACATTATTCTGTCCGCCAATTGGCAACCGGCAGGAAAGAGGTGATTATCAGGAAAGCTGGCAACCTGTTGCTATCAGCGAAAAGGATTATGTTGATGCTTGCGCAATGGCAAAAAAAGTGACAACTGCATTAACTGGTGCGGGTTTATGGGGAGTTGAATTTTTCCTCACAAATAATGGTGTTTATTTTTCTGAATTGAGTCCACGACCACATGATACGGGTATGGTAACATTGGCGGGTACACAAAACCTTTCAGAGTTTGAGTTACATGCAAGAGCTATTCTGGGTTTGCCTATTCCGGAAATAAAATTGGAAAGGGCTGGGGTAAGTGCGGTGGTTCTTGCAAACAAATCAGCGGAGCAGTTTACAATTTCGGGAATAGAAGATGTATTAAAAGAAATGAATACCGATGTTCGAATTTTCGGAAAACCTTCAATAAGGCCTTATCGCCGAATGGCAGTTGCTTTGGTGTATGATGATGTAAATGCTGATATGGATGAATTGCGGAAAAGGGCAAAAAAAGCAGCTGATAAAATTTCAATTAATTAATAACCTCTTTGTGATCTTTGTGCCTTTGAGGGAAAAGAAAATGCTATGGAAAAAATAAATCTCTCTGAAAAATTCTCTCTTATTAACGATTACTGGAATCCCCGCATTGTCGGAGAGCTAAACGGACAGCAAGTGAAACTGGTGAAATTCAAAGGCCCGTTCGACTGGCATCATCATGAAAATGAAGATGAATTATTTTATGTAGTGAAAGGTAGTTTTGAAATGGAGTTCAGTGATAAAACAGTTACTGTAAATGCCGGAGAGTTTTTAATCGTTCCCAAAATGATGGAGCACCGCCCCAACGCAAAAGAAGAAGTTGAAGTTATGTTATTCGAACCTGCATCAACCTTAAATACAGGAAATCTCATTAATGAAAAGACTCTAACAAACCTTAAGAATATTTAGAATTATAAACCCCAATTAACCAATCAACTGATTAACCAATTAACTACCCTCTTCACACATCTTCTTCAGATTGTTTAATCCTTGCTCAAACTGATGGCTTAAATTTTTATTCAGCATTGGTCCCATCAATCTTGCCATTGGCCACGGTAGGTCACCGCTATTCTGCCAGATTACTTTTGTTTCATTACCATCACCCCACTGCTCAAAAGACCAGTTGTCTTTTGCTTTTGCTTTCCAGGGTTTAAAGAATTCTAATAAAAAATCAATGTGTTTGCTATCGGAACTTAATAAGGTCAGGCTTCCCACACCAACTTTTTTTCCCTCCCACGCATATTTGTGTCCCGGCATTGCTGCTGTCCCGGTTATAGTATTTTTTACTGTTGGGTCACTTTGTTGCCACGGATTCCACTGGCTGTAATAATTGAGATCGCTGATTCGGTTCATTACCTCGGCACTCGGAATTTTGATGACAATATTCTTTTCTATGCTATAAGATTTTGGCATCAATGCCGCTACAACTAATAAAGTAACGATAAGACCAAGAAAAATATATACAAAAATCATTGAGGTATAATTTAGTTGGTTAAGGTAATGATTTGATGGTAAGTGAACAAACCATTTATCAATATTTAGTAATTTTCAATTTATCTTCATAAAAAATCAGGTATGCGGCATTTTTCAAGTTTGCTGATCTCATTTTTCTTCTTTCTTTCTGTATTTGCACAATCTTCCAAGAAATCGGAGGAGTTGAATATTCGTATTGGTGTAATGCAAAAAGGAAAGCTGAATGCAATTACTGATGTAGCGGGGATAAAAGTTGGCCATTCAACAATAATTAAAGCAGACTCTGTCAGAACCGGAGCTACAGCGATTCTTCCACATGGAGGCAATTTATTTCAACAAAAAGTACCTGCTGCCATTTATATTGGCAATGGATTCGGCAAACTCACCGGCTATTCACAGGTTAAAGAGTTAGGGAACATTGAGTCGCCAATCATACTAACCAATACATTAAACATTGCAACAGCTATCAAAGCGGTGGTTGATTATACATTATCACAAACAGATAATAGAGCTGTACAATCTGTAAATGCCGTTGTTGGTGAAACTAATGATGGCTATCTGAATGATATTAGAGGACAGCATGTTACCATTGCTGATGTTCAAAATGCAATTACAAACGCAAAAGCAGGTGCTGTAGAAGAAGGAAATGTTGGAGCAGGAACAGGTACGGTTTGTTTTGGTTTTAAAGGGGGTATTGGAACTTCTTCAAGAGTGCTTCCCCAAAAACTGGGTGGATATACCGTTGGTGTATTGGTGCAAACAAATTTTGGAGGTGTGTTAAATATTGATGGTGTGCCTGTGGGTAAAGAACTAAAGAAGTATTATTTAAGTGACAAATTAAACGAAACGCCTGACGGTAGTTGTATGATTGTTGTTGCAACGGATGCACCACTCGATGCAAGAAACCTTGAACGGTTGGCAAAGAGAGCTTTTATGGGATTGGCAAAAACAGGAGGCATAGGCAGCAATGGAAGTGGCGATTATATTATTGCTTTTTCTACTGACAGTTCATTACGAATTCCACATAATGCACCCGATAAACTTTTACAGCATGTTTTAAGCAACGAGGCCATGTCTCCATTATTTATGGCGACAATTGAAGCAACGGAAGAAGCCATTATTAATTCTTTGCTGGCGGCAGAAACAATGAAAGGTAAGAATGGAAGAGTGGTAGAAGGATTGCCAATGGATAAGCTTAAAGAAATATTTAAAAAATATAATCGTATCAAATAATTCTATGGCAGTTTTTTTGAACAATCAGTTTCTAGAAAATGAACATGCTTCACTGAACATAATGGATCTATCAATACAGAGAGGTTATGCAGCATTTGATTATTTAAGAACTGTAAATGGGAAGCCTCTTTTTTTAGAAAATCATCTTGATAGATTTTATACATCCGCTGAAGCAATGCGGCTACCGCTATCAAAAACAAAAGAAGAATTAACCGAAATTATTAATGAACTGATAAAAAAATCAGGCTTATCGCAAGCTGGAATCAGATTGATATTAACAGGGGGTTATTCTCCGGATGCTTACAGTCTAGCCGAACCGAATTTATTAATTACCTGTAATCCACAAACATTACCATCGGTTGCTGATTTTGAAAAAGGCATTTCTATTATTACCTATGAATACCAAAGAGATTTGCCTCAAGTAAAAAATACCAATTATATGATGGCCGTTTGGTTACAATCAATAATAAAAGAAAAAAGGGCAGATGATGTTTTATATTTCAAGGATAATGTATTGACAGAATTTCCCAGAGCTAATTTGTTTATTGTAACTAAAGAAAATGTATTGGTTACACCAGCTGAAAATATTTTATTAGGCGTAACCCGAAAAAAACTGATAGAAATTTCGAACGATTTTATTATTGTGCAGGAAGGAAATATTTCCAAAGACGAATTATATGAAGCCAAGGAAGTTTTTATGTGTAGTACAACAAAACGAATTCTACCGATTATTAAAGCCGATGGAATAGAAATTAGTGACGGTCATCCCGGAGAAATTACTAGAGAATTGTATGCAAGATTTCTTTCATTGGAGAGCTAATCTTGCTTAGAACCTTCGTTTATAAAAATACCCGGCTCGTAAATATTGTATACCATCCTTAGTATAAAACCGTGTAGGGAGTTGTACAAAATTTCCAGTAACATCATTTCCTCGCACTTCAAAATGTAAATGAGGAAATGCAGAATAACCAGTATTACCACTCAGGCCGATTAGCTGACCGGCCTGTACCGTATCGCCAACATTTACCAACACACTTTCTTTTTGAAAATGCCAATAGTTAGCCACAGAGCCATCTTCATGTTGAATAAGAATATAATTACCGTCTGAAAGGTTTTCAGGTTTTAATCCTCTTTTGTCAGAATCTTCTCTGGTGGCAGTTACAATACCGTTTCTTGCCGCATAAACCTTTGTGCCGTTCTTCACTTTAAAATCTAATGCCTTTTCTCCCTTATGACTAAACATACTTTCATAACCCTGTATCAAAAATACTTTTTTCTTTACTTCGAAAGGAAGTGTATAGATATAGCTGCTGTCGTCTTTAAACTTCCCGTTCTTCAGATCAATAACTGAGTATGATTGCTGAGAATAGCCTGAATTAAAAATAATAAGAAGAAAAACAGTTACTATTAATTTCATAATTTAAATCTATTAGTTAAGGAAAAAAATTTTTCGATAGGCATGGGCTGTGAGTTGGTGGCCTCACCCATGCGGGGGAGGTCGGGAGGGGGCTTTATTTTTTACTTTAATAATTTCCGCAGCGATACTCACCGCTATTTCTTCCGGTGTTTGGCTTTTTATATCCAGACCAATAGGTGTGTGAATGCGTTGCAATATAGCTTCATCAATGCCTTCAAGCCTGTAGTCTTCAAAAAGCTTTTCCATTTTCTTTTTACTACCCAACACACCAATGTATTTGAATTTCTTATTTAGCAATGCCTTTAAGGCAATGTCATCGGTACGATAACCAAAAGTCATAATAACAATATAGTGATTTGCACCAGATGGAATTTTGTCATTTAGTGCTGAATAATCTTTTATAAAATGCTTTTCATGCACATCTTCATTTCCCAGCATTGTTTTCAGGTTTTCCCTGTCATCGTATACCTGAACATAAAAATCTATTGTTCGCATCAGTTTTGAAAGAGCAACAGAACAGTGACCGCCCCCAATAATAAAAAGCTTGTTTTTGTGTCCTGTTTTTTCTTTGTAGATCCAATTTTCTTCTGATTGAAAAATAAATTCAAAATCGTTTTCTGGAATAACTTCTGAAAAACGTAAGCTATTGGGAGAAAGCACTAGTGTCCCATTTTTATTTTCTTCCAGCGATTGAATAATTTTTTCAATAGTGTTTGAATCTTTTTTCTGAAGTGGATATAAAAGAATTGTTTGTTCACCGGAACAAATCATTCCGCTCTGATTATTTGCTGCCGATTTATCATGAACTTGTTTCTTCACTCCCGACTCTAGCTTACCGAGTTTCAACCTTTCCTTTGCCATTTCCACAAACTTATGTTCCATGATTCCACCACCGACAGAACCTTCCATTTCGCCATTTGCATTCACCGCCATAAAAAATCCCTGACGGCCTGGGCTGCTGCCTTTGCTTTCCAGAACATAGAGGAGCATTACAGCGATGGATTGCTGTAAATTTTTATTGATAAAATCCCAAAATAGAAAACTCTTTTGCATGAATAGAAAAATTTGAAAAGCCCATTTAGGTGTTGGGGTATAAACTCATCAATACTTTCTCTGGTGTCATCGGCGCATCAAAAGGAATAACAGTTGTAGGATTAAAAGCCTTCACTGCATTACGCAAAGCAAAGTAAGCACCAATTCCATACATCAGCGGCGGTTCGCCAACAGCTTTACTTCTGAAAATAGCCAGGTTATTTTTTTCAGTGGTTAAAGATTGAATTGTAATTTCTTTTGGAACGGAATAAATATCTGGCACTTTGTAAGTACTCAATGCGTTGCTGCGAAGTTTTCCTTCTTTGTCATAAATAATTTCTTCCATCGTCATCCAGCCGATACCTTGTACAATACCGCCTTCGCATTGTCCGATGTCAATCATGGTGTTCATACTTTTTCCAAAATCATGCACCACTTTCACGGCATCCACTTCATAGATTCCACGGATGCAGTCAACAGTAACAGTTGTAATTGAAGTGCCGTACACATGATAAGCAAACGGATGTCCTTTTTCTTTTGTTGCATCAAAATGAATACCCGGTGGAGTGTAATGTGCAAGCTCAGACAAGCTGATGCGTTTTACATAGGCAGCCATTACCAGTTTGTTCCAATCCCAATCTGTTGCCTTGCCGTCTATATATATTCGTTCATTTTTTATTTCAACGGAACTGAGTTCCGTTTTCAATTCTTCAGCAGCAACTTCTTTCAATCTTTGTAAAATTGTAGTGCAGGCAATTTCAGTTGCTATACCATTTAGGTCAGCCGTAGCACTGGCAGCTGAAGGAGACGTATTGGCAATGCGATAAGTGTTGGTTGTATTTATTTTTATTTTAGAAGGGTCTATTGAAAAAACACTGGCTGCAACTTGTAGCATTTTTGTATTTACGCCTTGTCCCATTTCTACTGCACCAGTACTTACAGCCACACTACCATCTGTATAAACATGTACCAACGATCTTGCCTGATTCATCAATGTTTTAGTAAAAGAGATACCAAAACAAATTGGCATGATGGCCAATCCTTTTTTATGATTTTTATTGGAAGCATTAAACTCATCTACTCCTTTTTGTAGTTCTTTAATATTAAATTGTTCATCCGCTTTATTCCAGCATTCGTTTGCTTCACTATCTGCTATTTGTCCATAGGGAAATTCATCTCCAGTTTGCAGAAGATTTTTTTGCTGAATCTCACTTGCAGGAATATTTAATGCATCGGCTGCTTTTGTAATCGCCGCTTCTATTACAAACATTCCCTGCGGACCACCAAATCCACGAAAGGCTGTATTTGGCGGAAGATTTGTTCTGCAACAAAAAGCTGTTGCTTTTACATTTGGAATAAAATAAGTGTTGTTGCAATGAAACAATGTTCTTTCCATTACCGCAGGTGAAAGATCGGCAGCAGCACCTGCATTTTGATAGAATGTTGCTTCGTATGCAAGAATCTTCAATTCTTTACTCAACCCAATTTTAAAATCAGAAGAATAAGGGTGTCGCTTACCTGTCATCCGCATATCTTCCATGCGATGCAAAGAATATTTTACTGGCTTCTTTAAATGATAAGACGCCAATGCACAAAGCACAGCCCATGTAGTTGCTTGATCTTCCTTACCACCAAAACCACCGCCAAGTCTTGTTGTATCTACTTCCACTTGATTCATTGGCAAGTTCAAGACTCTTGCTACTGTTCGTTGCACGGCTGTCGGTCCTTGAGTAGAAGAATAAATTCTGAAAGCACCATTTTCCTGTGGTACAGCATAAGCACCTTGTGTTTCGATATATAAATGCTCTTGACCGTTGGTTTCAGTTTGTCCTTCGAGAATATAATCGCATTTACTCCAAGCATTTGTTGTGTCGCCCAATTGAAATGTTCTTGGCGGAATGATCAACTCGCCTTTTCCTTTTGCTTCTCTTGGATCTGTAATAATTGGCAACGGATCAATTTCAACTTTTATTTTCTTTATAGCTGCTCTTGCTGCCTCATCACTTGTAGCAACAACTAATGCAATCGGCATTCCGCAAAAATGGACATGCGTATTAGCCAACAATTCTTCATCGGGAATAATTCCTCCAATCTGATTTTCTCCGGGAATATCTGCGGCAGTAAAAATTCGCACAACCCCAGCCATCGTAGTAGCTTCAGCGGTATCTAATAATTTTATCTTTCCATGTGCAATAGGCGAATCAAAAACTGCGCAAAATAATGTGCCGTTCGTCATTGGTATATCATCCAGATAAACCGACTCGCCTCTTAGATGTGTATATGAATCTATATTCTTCATTTTGGTTCGCCACGAATTTCACTAATCACACTAATTTGAGATAATTTATTCGTGTTATTGGTGTGATTCGTGGCTTTCTTTACTAATATTTATAAAATGACTTTTTATCAATTGCCCCAGCAATAATGTTTTATACGCTGCTGTTCCCCTTGCATCACTAATCGGAGAAATCTCTGATTGCATGATTGTAATTATCTCTTCTATTATTTTATCATTTACTTTCTTTCCTATTAAAAACTCAGAAGTCTTCTTGAGAAACATTGGTACCGGTCCAACGCCACCAGCCGATAAGCTAGCTTCTTTAATTGCTTCACCATTCATTCTTAAATGAATCGCCGTATTCACACTGGCAATATCCAAATGAGTCCGCTTACTTACTTTTTCAAAATTGAAATAAGAATTCTTGTCGGGCAATTCAAACCATATTTGTTCGATATGTTCTTCTTTTCTTTTATCAAGATCTTTATATCCTTTGTATAATTTTCTCAACGGCAATTCTCTTTTTATTTTTCCATCACTTAATATCAGCTGAGCATCCAACGCCAAAAAGAAAATAGTAAAGTCGCCAATAGGCGAAGCGTTGATAAAGTTTCCGGCAATAGTTGCCATATTTCTTATTGGTGTAGAAGATATTAATTTGGCATATTGCTGAAACAAAGGAAACGCTTCATTAAAAATGGGTGAAGCCATCAGGTCACTTACCGTTACCGAAGAACCAAGAATACATTTGTTTCCTTCTTTGATAATACTATTTAATTCAGGATGATCAAATACATAGCGGCTGTCCGCATAAACCATTTCTTCCTGTTTCTGAACATAGAGATCGGTACCACCGGCTATTAAGTGAGTAGTGAGTGGTGAATGGTGGATGGGAGCTGCTACATTCTTTAAAGACATTAATCTTTCCTTTATCTCTGAGAAATATTCGGGAAGTATTTTGTGCTTGGTTACAAAACTAATCGCATCAGCTTCCTTTTTCTCTTTTACAATTGCTGCAATTTTATTAGCCGCTCTTTCTATTGATTTATAACCAGTACAGCGGCAAATATTTCCATCAACCGCAGCTATTGCATTTTCACTTTTATTGCTTAAACAAAATCCAGCTAGTGAAACAACAAAACCCGGCGTACAAAAACCGCATTGGGTGGCACCTTCATCAGCCATTGCCAGCTGTATCGGGTTTAATGTATCAGGAAAATTAATTCCCTCTATCGTTACAATATGTTTCCCATTCGCATTAGCTATCGGCAACAGGCAGCTGGTCATGGACTCATATACTAGTTTGTCGTCAACAATTTCACCAACCAATACTGTACAAGCACCGCAATCGCCTTCACGGCAACCAATCTTTGTTCCCATCAAGTGTTGATGATAGCGGATAAAATCCAGCATCGTCATTCCGGATGGATTGTCAGTAGCAATCGTTTTATCGTTGAGAATAAACTGTAGCAAGTTATCTTTAGTATTAACTTTTAAAGTTAGTATAATTGAGGGAAAGGGTTAGCCACAGATTACACGGATTTGCATAGATTTTTTTTTAAAGAATAGTTGCGAAGCAACTGTTCTGTGTTAATCTGTGTAATCTGTGGCAAAACAAAAAAGTTTGCGTAGCAAATCTTTTCGTGTTATTTAGTGTGTTTTGGTGGCGAAAATCGAAATGAAAATAAATGATTCATATGCCGTGGTTAAAAATTCCCCTTTAGGGGTTAGGGGTATCTATTACCGGCTTATTGCTCTTTGGGTGCTATGCGAAGCAATGCTCGGTGGCATCATCCATGGATTAAAAATTCCTGTATCCGGATTGTTTGTAGGAAGCTCTGCTGTTATCTGTATTTGTCTTATTGCATGGTATGTGCCGCAAAGAGGGGCCATCATTAAAGCAACAATCATTGTTGCCATTTTTAAAATGATGTTGAGTCCGCAGGCGCCGCCACCTGCATACATCGCCTTATTCTTTCAAGGTTTTTTGGGTGAGCTATTATTTTTCCGCAATAGAAAATTCTATCAAGTCTCTTGCATTCTTTTTGCCGTACTGTCGTTATTGGAATCTGGCCTTCAAAGAATTCTTGTTCTTACCATCGTATATGGCAACGATCTCTGGAAAGTGATCAACGATTTTATCAATGGGCTTACCAAACAAAAGATTTCTACAAATTATAGTCTGCTTATTGGCACTGCCTACGTATCGCTTCACTTACTAACAGGCATTCTCGTTGGATTATTAGCTTCTGTTTTACCAAAACGAATTGAAAAATGGAGCAAGCAAAAAGAACTCCTCATTGAATTACAAGAAGGCGAATTAACAATACTTCCTGCTACAGTTAAAAAAAGGAAACGACTAAAGACTGCACTCTTCATTGTCTGGATTATACTGGTTGGCTTGTATGCTCAATCTTATTTCAACATTGGGAAACCACTGCTGCCTTCTCATATTGTATTAAAAATAGTTGTTCGGTCTTTTATTATTGTATTGAGCTGGATATTTTTAATGGGACCATTATTAAAACAATTATTGCACCATTGGTTGCAAAAGAAAAAGTGAGGGTTATAATAGGAAATAAAAGAAGTATTGGAGCTGTTACCCGTCACCCAACAATTAATTACAAAAAGCTGGAAACAGTCTGTAGAATATAAAGGGTGGAAAAAAATAAAGGCTGCAACGAAAATAATTTTGGCAAACGCATTAAATACAAAAGCAGATAATCCTCTTCCCGCCTTCCCTTCTTCCCGGCAACAAATTTATATTCTCACTGGCCCAATTCATTCCGGTAAAACAACATCATTAATTAACTGGCCTGCCAATAGAAATGATGTGTACGGCATTCTTACTCCCGTTGTAAACGAAAAAAGAGTTTTTATGAATGCTCACACAAAAGAGCAGTTTCCAATGCAAGCAGCCGAACATGAAAAAGAAGTATTAACTGTTGGAAAATACACTTTCAGTAAAGCTAATTTTGATACGGCCATCCAAGTTATCCGTGATGCAATACAAAAAAATGGCTGGCTGATTATCGATGAAGTTGGACCATTAGAATTAAGAAACGAAGGGTTTAATAGTATACTCAAAGAAGTTCTTACGAATAGAACTGAAAAAACATTAGTAGTAGTAAGAGAAGGTTTAACTAACGAAGTAGAAAATCATTTTTTAATAACCGACGCTATTGTTGTCAACGACATAAAAAAGCTGCCCGATTAAAAGCAGCTTCAAATTATTTACGACCGTCTCCCGACTAAAGACTTTCTGACTTCCGACTCTACAACGTCGCCATATCAATAACAAACCTGTACTTCACATCACTTTTTTCTAATCTTTCGTAAGCCGTATTAATATCTTTCATTGCAATAATCTCAATATCACTTACAATATTATGCTCGGCACAAAAGTCAAGCATTTCCTGTGTTTCTGGCAAGCCACCTATCAATGAACCGGCAATACTCTTTCTTCCAAATACTAGATTGAACATTGGAATTTGCGCAGGAGTAGTTGGTAATCCTACACATACCATTGTGCCACTGGAACGTAGCAAAGCCAGATAAGAGTTATAGTCATGATCTGCAGAAACAGTATCCAGTATAAAATCAAAATAGCCGGTTACTTTTTTTACCTGTTCTGCATCACTTGTCAATACAAACTGATGAGCTCCTAATCTTTTTGCATCAGCTTCTTTGGAAGCTGTATGGCTGAGCATAGTAACTTCCGCACCCATCGCTACTGCTATTTTAACACCCATATGTCCAAGTCCGCCTAATCCCAGTACTCCCACTCTTGATCCTTTACCTATTTTCCAATGCTTCAGTGGCGAGTAAGTGGTAATGCCGGCACATAATAAAGGAGCTGCAGCTGCGAGATCCAGCTTCTCAGAAATCTTCAACACAAAATCTTCATGTGCTAATATCGATTTGCTATAACCACCATGTGTAGCACCGCTGCCATCTTTTTCTTGGCCGCCATAAGTTCCAACCCAGCCATTGGTACAATACTGTTCAAGACCTTCTTTACAATTATCACAATCACGGCAGCTGTCTACCAGACAACCGATACCAGCCAAATCACCTACTTTAAATTTCTTTACATGATCGCCAACAGCTGTTACTTTTCCAACTATTTCATGGCCGGGTACCAATGGATAGGTACTCATGCCCCAGTCATTTTTTACAAAATGCAGATCACTGTGGCAAACACCGCAGAATAATATCTGAATCTGCACATCATGTGGTTTTGGATCTCTTCTTTCAATGGTATAAGGAACTAATGGTGAAGTAGTATCGAGGGCAGCATAAGCTTTTGTAGAAGACATAATTATTATTTTAAGATTTTGCTAAATATAAGCCTTTCATAGTTCTATTGATAATTATCAATTTAGCATTGAAGCATCACAGTTGTACCTTTACCCCATGGCAAGAACATATTCTGAAATGATAGCATTAGGAACTGCTATTCCGGCTTTTTCTCTTCCTGATACCGTGTCGGAGAAAATGATTTCGATAGATACGATAAAAGGAGAATATGGAACCCTCATCCTATTCATTTGTAATCATTGCCCATTTGTGGTGCATGTAAATGATGAACTAGTAAAGCTGGCCAATGATTATAAAGAAAAGGGAATTGGTTTTATCGCCATCAGTGCTAACGATATAGTAAAGCATCCCGATGACGCACCAGAAAAAATGAAAGCCATTGCAATAGAATCTGCCTATCCTTTTCCATATTGTTATGATGAAACGCAGGATGTAGCAAAAGCATTTGGCGCAGCCTGCACTCCCGATTTTTTTATTTATGATGCAAACAACCTGTTAGTTTACAGAGGACAGTTAGATGATTCCCGCCCCGGCAATGGAATACCTGTTACCGGAACTGATATAAGAAAGGCTTTGGATAATTTAATAAGTAACGAACCTGTATCAAAAGAGCAACGCCCAAGTATAGGCTGCAATATCAAATGGAAATAAAAAACCCCCGCTTTTACACGGAGGCTGGTGGTGGCTCGAAATTTTCTTCTTTTTTTAATGATTAATAACGGCGGTTTCCGTGATTATAACGACTGTATTTCATCTGCACTTTTCTTATTTCCCGCTGACGTTGCATTTCCAGCGAACGGATCTGCCTTGCTTTTACTGTATGCCTTGTAAAAAACTGGTTTCTTACCTGTTGAATTTTACGGTCATACTTAATGTTGATACGAATAATTTCTTCCCGCATTCTTCGGTCTGCGGCAAAACTGTTGCTTGCTACAGATCGATTGTTTACAGAAACGTTTACACCAACGGGGCTTCGGCCATTTCGAACGCCAGGTTGGGCATCAGCTGCAACAAGTAATCCTGTTGCAATTAATAATGTAAATACTCTTTTCATAATGGTACGTTTTAAAAGTGATTAATATACCTATGACGGAAAGAGGACTGTGAAGTCTACAAAAGAATGTTAATGAATTGCACTTGCTAATTGTCTAATACCTTACTCCCTTTTATGGTCACATCACTTGATCCTTTTACAGAAATATTTTTTCCGTTAATGATAATTGTGCCATCTTTTTTCATAAGTATAGATGAACTACCAGTCTTGATCACAATTTCATCACTGGCCTCTATCATCACTTTTCGTTCAATTGTGTTTATGTTTTGCGAATAGCCGATTAGGAAGAAGACGGCGGCAAGCAGTACAAATAAGATTACTTTTTTCATGTGTAAGATTTAGATATATAAAATTATTATTATCCCATATAGAGCTATTAATTTCCCTGATTTATTTAATTATTGATCACAAATTGAACGCTTCTTATATGAAACGCTAAATTTCCTTATAACATCATCAGAATTAAACAATTACCATTCTTCACCAATGTACAAAAATTGGTTAAAAAAGCTCCTGTTTTCCCTTTAAATGGATAATCCTGTTTAAATCAGTAACTTTGCTGCAATGACTACTGTTTTTACATATAAAACAACTACTAAATCTGTTCAGCATCTTATACTGGACATGACTGATTGTTATACATGGTCATTTCCGGAATTTCTTCCTTTCTGTAATCATTTGTATTACTACTCCAGCTTTAAAGACTTTAACAAGAACACCCAGGCTCATAGTTAACCATTGCCGGGCTTGGGTTATTTGCGTTTTTAATTATTCCTAATAATTAACATTCAAATTATTTTGTTATGTCTCCAAATCAAAAAAACAGTTCCGAAGCAGGAGCTTTTATGGTACTACTTGTCATTATCAACGCTATTATTTTAAAAGAAAATTTAGTGTCGTCCGGGCAATTATATAAGCTCTTGTGGCTTACAATTCCGCTGTTGCTCGTTACCGTTTTTAGATTTCGTAGGGAAATGACTAAACGATAGTAACCGGTCGTAGGCAATCAACATTCTATCACTTAAATATTTTACACAATGTCAACAATAATTGTGGCAATTATATTAATTGTCGTAATAGCAGTTTTTTGTATGCTCCTCGTAGCAAATGAAAGAAAAAAAACAAGAAGAAGAGTGAACCTGCTTTTAATAAGGTTCAGCCAAGTGGCTATCAAACATAATTTATTTGTTTCCAAACAAGAGATCATCAATGATAGTATAATTGGACTGGATGGTAAGAACAGGAAGTTGCTGGTGGTTTACCAAAAAGAAGCGGATAGTTATGGCGAAGTCATTATCAATTTGGAAGAGGTAAAACAAATTACCGTAGAATCGATAACAGCAATCATGGATGCAGGGCATTCAAAAAATGCCAGAACAGATCAGTTTCTTGAAAAGATTGTACTACGGTTTTTATTTAATTCTGGAAAAGCGGCTTACGACTTTCCATTCTTTACTTACAAGGATAGTATATACCAGCTTCAAGAATTGCAGCAGAAAGCAAAACAATGGGAAGCTTCATTTAAGCCTTTGCTCAATCCAGCAAAACTTATAAGTAACCATTGATTTTATAGAATTTTTTAATATTTTTTTATGTTCAACAAACAGCGAATACTATCATTCAGAACCATTGTGGTAATCACATTATTGGTTTTAAATATCATTATAGCCAATGCAGCCTGGTACAAAAACCCGGAGCTATTCTGGTTCTTGATATTTACTTTTCCATTACTCGTTGTGGCCTTGTATGATATCATTCAAACAAAACATGCCGTTATTCGTAACTATCCAGTAATCGGTCACTTCCGATATTTTTTTGAATCGATAGGGCCTGAATTGCGGCAATATTTTTTTGAATCTGATTTGGCAGGCAAACCATTCAACAGAAGGCAGCGTTCAATCGTTTATCAAAGAGCTAAGAACGAAAAGCAGACTGTCGCTTTTGGAATGCAGGCCAATCCATCTGCACCAGGATTTGAATGGGTGGCACATTCCATTTATCCTGTTACAATTCAAGAAAAAGATTTAAGGGTAATGATTGGCAACAGTCAATGTAGCCAACCCTATTCCGCCAGCATTTATAATATTGGCGCCATGAGTTATGGATCGTTGAGTAAAACAGCCATTGCTGCATTGAACCAAGGTGCCAAATTGGGTGGCTTTGCACACAATACCGGAGAGGGAGGCATTAGCGAACATCATCTTTGTGGCGGCGATCTTATTTGGCAAATTGGTACTGGATATTTTGGATGCAGAAATGCAGATGGCCGGTTCGATGCAGCTGCATTTAAAAAAAATGCGACACGAACAGCTGTGAAAATGATCGAGCTAAAATTATCACAAGGTGCCAAGCCGGGTCATGGGGGAATTTTACCGGCATCAAAAAATACAGAAGAGATAGCCGCTATCAGGCTAGTGGAGCCTGGCACTACGGTACACTCACCTACCCGGCATGCTGAATTTAATTCACCCGTTAGCATGCTCGAGTTTTTAATAAAACTCAGATTCCTCAGCGGAGGCAAGCCTGTTGGATTTAAATTATGTATTGGAGATAAGGATGAGTTTGATGCTCTTTGCAGAGCCATAGCCATGACGGGACTTACGCCTGATTTTATTACTGTAGATGGTGCCGAAGGTGGTACGGGAGCAGCACCGCTGGAGTTTACAGATAATATAGGAATGCCGTTGTATGATGCGTTGTCTTTTGTAAAACAAACAGTGGATAAGTATGGCCTGTCAAGAGATATAAAACTCATTGCTGCTGGAAAGATCATTACTGGTTTCGACATGCTTAAAGCAATGGCCTTAGGCGCATCTGCCTGTTATAGTGCCAGAGGTATGATGATGTCGCTCGGCTGCATTCAAGCATTGATCTGCGATAGTGGCAACTGCCCTGTTGGTGTAGCCACACAAAATCCTGCGCTGTATAAAGGCTTACATCCGGCAGCGAAAAAAGTAAGGGTAGCAAGTTTTCATTCTAAAACGATAGATGCTACCAGAGAGATGATGGAGGCCTGTGGTTTTTCAAACATTGCTTCCGTTGTTCCTTCTAAATTTTTTCGGCGCATCAATGAAAAAGAAACAGAAAGTTTTGAAAAAATTTATTTTTCACAGCAGCAAGTAGTTGAAAAAAAAGTATTGCTTGCTATTTAAATTAATAACATGAAAAAAGAAAAAACTCCCATCCTAATGGGAAAAGGTGATTACAATATAATAATGGATCATTTAGCACATACCGGTGGGCAAAATGCATACAGTGGCAAAGACGCTATTGAGCTGGGCAAAGAATTAAAAAAAGCCAAACTAGTAGACGCAGAAGAACTGCCTGCCGATGTGGTGCGGCTTAATTCAAGAGTAACTATCAGAGATGAAAAGGAAGGCCGCTTGCTGGAGCTGATGGTGGTTACACCAGATAAGGCAAACATTAAGGAAAGAAAAATATCTGTTCTTTCTCCAATAGGAACGGCACTAATCGGGTTTTGTAAAGGCCATAAATTAAACTGGAAAGTTCCTTCCGGTACTAAGTCATTTACCATATTGGAGGTAAGCCCTCCCGTACTTTGATCACCAAATGTAGTTTTATGTGGGGTTATAAGCCGCCGGCGCAAGTCGACGGCTTTTTTGCTTTAGCATTTGTCATTCCGGGCCTGTCTGCCGACAGGCAGGTTTGCCCCGCAAACTTTCTCTCAATATCTTCATACAATGGAGAATAAAAATGTTCAATATGGAATTGATCAATTGGTAGAAAAACTTTTTACCTGGAAAGAAAAAAGAATTGCATTGGTAACGAATGATGCTGCTAAAACTACTTCCCGCATCGCTTCTCGCATAGCATTGATTGAAAACGGTTACAATATCACCAAACTTTTTTCTCCAGAACATGGCATCCATACAAAAGGAGAAGATGGTGTGGCACAACATAACGCAACAGATATACTAACCGGCTTACCCGTTATCAGTTTATACGGAGCAAAGCTGGCACCAACCGAAGAAGACTTGCAGGATATAGATATAGTTTTGTTTGATATACCCGATATCGGTTGCCGCTTCTATACCTATTTATGGACAATGACATATGTAATGGAAGCCTGTGCCACCTGTAAAAAGAAATTAATTATTCTCGACCGACCTAATCCCATTGGCGCCTCGTTGGAAAAAGCAGAAGGCCCGATGCTGGATGAAACAAACTGTTCTTCCTTTTTAGGCCGCTGGTCTATACCTGTAAAACATGCTTGTACGTTGGGTGAGCTGGCCAATTATTTTGCCGCCACAAAGCTTAGTGGTTTGGAACTGGAAATAATAAAAGTAAAAAATTACCGGCGGCATTACACAGCGCTGCATGATTTTTCATTTGTACCCACATCACCTGCCATGACGGATATACATACTGCCATGTGCTATCCCGGTATGGGATTGCTGGAAGGTGTAAATGTAGATGAAGGCAGAGGTACGGAAACGCCGTTCAGGGTTTGTGGCGCACCGTGGATTGCAATGGCTGCCTTGCAAAAAGAACTACAAGAGCAACTGCCGGCCGTAAAAGTAAAAGGCGTTCGATACAGTGCACAGGCTGGTGTCTATAAAAACCAGTTATGCCATGGTGTAGAACTGTTTGTTACCAACGAAAAATTATTCTTCGCTGTACAAACAGGCATCATCGTATTGCAAACTTTATATAAACTATATCCTAACCAGTTAACCGAGCGGCTGTATAAAACCAATATCAACCCTTCGGGTCAACGACATCTTGATCTGCTGCTGGGTGTGAAGGATGCATTTGCAGGCATACAAAATAAAGAACCTTTTGTTACTCAGTTAAATATTGAGTGGATAAATACAATGAGTGATTATCTGTTGTATTAGTCTTTGTGCATCGTCATTCCGGACTTTATCCGGAATCTTTCTCTCAAAGTTTGTCATACCGAACGAAGTGAGGTATCTCAAACCCTTACTTAAAAAACTCCCTACACTCTTCCACCTTATCCGTATTTAAAATATCAACACCCCATTGCAACATTTGTTGCCACATATCAGGAGTATCAGGATAACCCCACAAACGAAACAGTTTTTGTTTACTATGAATAGCAACCGCAGCCTGTTCAATACCCGCCATATTATTTTTATAACTAGCATAGCCATCACCAATAAAAGCTACCCGTTCCAAGGTAGTACTATCATAGTTTTCATAAGGTCTGCCATCAAAGAAGAGTATAGGTGCATAAGTGCTCCATGCAGCTATTGGTCCTCTGTCGCCGCTGATGACGATTTGCACCGCCAGTTTATTAATTGTTCTGTCAAAAACAGAACGATGCACTTGCAGCATGGATAATAGTTTCGCCAGCACAGCTGCTCCGTTTTCTTTTATATCAATCATCAGTATGGGTGCATAGTTGGTATCGCTGCTAATGCGGCCATTATGTTTTGCAAACAGTGCCACAATCGGTTGCAGGTAGAGGCTATCAAGTGTAGGAGCCGCAGGCAGTTCTTTTGTAGCATGCGCCACCACCAGTTTATTATTATACAGATACACATCTGCCTCTAGCGAAAACACTTTGTGCCACAGTGCATTGGTAAGCGGTGCTGCTTGCTGATAATCGTTGTGAGCATGAATGAAGGCTTGCCCAATGGCAATGGATGAAAGGAAGTTGAACAACAACAAGCCGTAATATTTCATACAATAAAGATGAAGTTTCTTTTTTATTTATTCAGGGTGACTTAAATAATGAGTGAGAAATTATGTGCTGTATTAGTTTTCTTCCCTTACGGGAATAGCCGATGTGCATGATAAAAAGACCCGTAGCTACAATATGTCGAATCTAAAAGCAACGAACACCAAATCTGAAATGCTGGTGAGGAAATTTAATAAATTACATCTAAGAAGGAATTAGAAACTAATTTCCCTTATTCTGTTAATAATTTCCACTGTTTTTTGGGCTGTGTTATTTGGCACTGAAATTTTAAAATATTTAAAAGTTTCGGGATCATCATTAGTTATTGAATAGTTGTCTAATTTTTTTGTAACCTTTAAAAAAATATCATTAAGGTTAGCTATTTCTCTTTTACTTTTCGACTTTATAATAATTTGTACTTTTTCAATAAATGCATCAAACCCGGGTACGATTTTATAAAAATAGAGGTAAGTAGAAGTGGCATTTATAGTTTCTTCTGGGAACAACTCTTTTAGTTCAAACAAAAATTGATCAATCTCTGAAATTGGCGCAACGTTTTTATTTTTTAATTCGTTAGAGTAGGGACTAATGTAGTCTTCAAAATATTTATATAAAAGCGAATATTCAGGGTCATTTACTGTGTATCTTATTCCTAAATCAATTGAATGATTAGATGCGCCTTCTTGAAAATTCATACTAGTTAAAACCATTTCTTCTCATTTAAATAAAGTTTTGTATGAAGACCTTCAATGTAAAAAATTGGAATATTTAAATTTTGAAGTATCAAAAAGTCTTTATCAATTTCTCTGACATAGAATCTGATATCTATGTTTTTGCTCTTAGCCTTTTCAAGGTTAATAATAACTTTTTTCCAACTTTTAATATTTATCCAAGGAGAAACTGAATAAAAAAACTTTTTGCATTATATATGACAGTTGAAATTTTAGCGCCAATTTCATTAGGGTGAATTATTTCCATAAACAGCAATTAAGAATTATAATAATAAGTGATTTAATTTAAAAAAGAGAAGTTAAAATTGACATAATTAAATTTCTGTCATTCCACAAGATTTTAAATAATCAAATATTGGGTCATAAAACTCAGGCAATCTTGTTGGATCCGTTTTGTCTCCTTTAGGCACCCAAATAATTAAACCCTCTCTAGCTCTAGTTAATAATACACGGTATGTGTTTAATAGGTATTATTGATCTTCTTTTTGTGAACCTTTTTCCAAGTAGTGCCAGAAAAATTTTTAAAATCCAACTTTTAGATAATCTTCTTAAATCACTGTCCCAACAAATCCCAACCCAATCTAGTTCTAATCCTTGGACTGCAAATTCTGTTGCTATCATTTCTAAATAGTAGGAAGATCTAACATCTGTTTCGTCGTTTAAAAACCAATAGGCTTCATCTATTGCTTCTTTAACATTAATTCCATAAGATTTTAATCGAAGTCCGCCTGAACTTGCCGTTAACCCTACTCTTTTATTACCAAGAATTCTATCACGAAGCCACTTTTTTGCACAATTTAAATCTCTAGTTATGTAAAGTGGATATTTTGTAATTATTTCATTTGCTTCTAATTGAGCAAGTTCTGGTTTATTGTCAATAACTGCATTAACCCAAGTGTTTAAATGAGTTGCTCTAAATGATCTTTGACTTACAGAAAGGTGTAGGTCTTTATTGGTATTAATTAAAATATTAGTCGGCTCTTCTTGGAAAAGTTTAATCCCTGCAGTTGTGTCATCTCCAAAATATAATTGTGGAGAAATATGAACTTGCCAATTATTATATTTTGAATTAATAACTCTTCCCCATTCTGCAATTCCTGCTTCTCCAGTATTGATTTCTTGACCACCCCCAACTAGTGCAATAATTACAGCCCAATCATGTCGATCCATTATTTCAAATAGAATTTCAGCCTCTGGCCTTCTTTCAATATTAAATGGATTAGTTTCTCGATTTTTATTTCTTATGGATTTATTATAAAAATGATCAGCATCCCAACATCTTTGAGCTTCATCAAACACTACGATTCTTTCATTCGGTTTTGATTTTGACCTTAAACCTGATTTAATAAATTGGTGAAGATTCTGAATCTTTGACTTAACACTTTGTTCAGAAGATGATTTAGTAGGTCTATTTAAAATCTCACCACTATTAAATTTAATCATCTGAGTATGATAATGATCTCTGATTAAAGCCTCTTTTAAAACTTTAATTAATGGACCATTTCCAGAAAAATAAGCAGTATCACTTTCATTTCCACCGAATGCATCTTTTTCATGAACAATATTTAATCCTACCAATGTTTTACCTGCACCTGGTACACCTGTAACAAAACATACTACTTTCCTTTTATTTTGTTCTGCATCTTTTATTAAATCGATAATATAGTTTGTTACTTTAAAAATATTTTTTGACTCAGCTTCTGTTTTTGTGATTGCTTCTACTTTTTGACCAGCAAAAAGTGCTTTTGCAGCTTGGATAATTGTGGGTGTTGGATGATATTCACTTTGCTCCCATTTAATTGGATCAATAACCTGACTATTGGGATTGTGAAAACTATTAAAAGTTTTATAAATTATTGTACTTAGATTTTCCTGATTAGCGGTAAGGGATTCTTTAACATTTTTCAATGAATCGGAAGATAAATTTTTTAGTTTTTCAGTAGCAAGAGGAGCTATTAAAATTGGCACTATTATTTTATTTCGACTCTCTAAATGAAAATCAAAAAGATCTAATGCATAATCTTCTGCTTGCCTTAGATCTGAAAGTAAATATTGATCTCTATCAGTTTTATATTCTAAAACAAAAATGATATCATGTGCTAATATTACTGCATCTATTCTTCCCCCTAATCTAGGAATTTCATATTCTAAAAGGATAATCCATTTTTCAGAATCTGGAATTAATGATAATAACGAATTAACTGTTTGTTGGTATAAAGGGATCGAAATGTCCCATGCTATATTTACGTCATTAAATTGAGAAGCAAATTCGATTCCGCCTTTATTTAGTATTCCCAATATTCTATTTGGATCATCTAATACAAAATTATTAAACGAGTTACTGTAATATGCTTGCATCATTTTTTAAACTCTTTACTATTAAAAAATTCAGCAATTGACACACCAAGTGCTTTGATAAGCCGCTCCAAAATTTCAACTGAAACATTTCTTCTTCCATTTTCTACATCTGTAACATAGGTTCTATCAACATCTGCTTTTAAGCCAAGAGCTTCTTGTGATATTTCTAAATCGTTTCTCAACTCCTTTATTCGTTGCCCGACTTTGTCTTTGATGTTCATAGGTGTAAGGTCTGCTATTGTGGCTTTTAAGTCAACGGACTATAAGGGTCATATTGGAGTGTTTGATATTTGCTCAGTAGAATTACCGAACGATGCAGTGGTGACACAACAGACGATGATAGTAGTACCCCAGCTCACCCCAAAAAAATTCCTAACTTGTATGTATGGAATTCATCAAAGCCTGTTCTGTAAAAGAACTACCCGAAGGGGCACAAAAAATTGTAGAATGCGGTGCACAGAAAGTAGCGTTGTTTCATTTTAATAAAGAGATAACCGCTATTGGCAATGCCTGCCTGCACAAAGCTGGTCCGCTGGGTTTGGGTGCTGTTACCAAAAAAGATGATGGCCACTATGTAGCCTGCCCCTGGCATGGCTGGGAGTATAATATTAAAACCGGCGCCGCCCCACCGGGCTATGAAGACAAACAAGCGGTGTACGAAGTAAAGATTGATGGCGATGATATATTAATAAGCACACTACCGGTACAGAAAGCACACCGTGCCATGCATGATATGTCGGCGATTGAAGATTTAATGAAATTGAAATATGAAACTACGCCGACATCAAAAAACATTCTGGGCATTAGCACTACCAATATGAATGATGACTTGCCAAGGTACAGCACATCGGAAGCGGCATTGGAAACAGCATTGGAATATGCTGCCGAAAAACATGGCGCAGCTACTAAAATGCTCAAGCTGCGGGAGCTGGGTTTCCGTGCCTGCGAAGGTTATTACAGTCAGCACATGAATGCCTGCACCTGGCCTTGCAGCATTACCGAAATGGAACCGAATGATGGAATGACACAAGTGTACCGGGATATGATTCTCTGGGCCGATATTATTTTGGTGGCTACGCCTATCCGTTGGGGTAATGCATCATCTCTTTATTTTAAAATGGCCGAGCGGCTAAACTGTGTGCAAAATCAGATAACACTAAAAGATAAAGTGCTGGTGAAAAATAAAGTAGCTTCTTTCATCATCACCGGCGGGCAAGATAATATTCAGGCAGTTGCCGGGCAGATGATGGTATTCTTTACCGATCTTGGTTTTACGTTTCCCCCATTTAGTTTTCTCGGCTGGAGCAGAGGCTGGACAGCGGAAGACATGGATAAGAATGTATTACAATTTAAAAAAAGCGAATACGTAAAACGTACGGCAAAAGAACTGGTAGATAATTGTGTGGATACATTACAAAGCATCAAGCATATGGATGCTTCAAAATTAAAAGCACCAAAACCACATAAGGAAGATTCGCTGAGTTTTGGAATGGATAATCCGGATATGAATGTGTAAATTAAATCAGTCTTTAATTTATTCGCAGGTAGGGTTGGGTATATTATCTTCTGGCAAAGGTATTTCGGGTTGCATAGTAGGGTTGCAAACCAAAAATTCGATAGGTTCTTCCGTAGTCGTAATCAGGCTTCTATATTTTTCTTTTAGACTGCGTTTAAATTTGCCAAGATAACCGGGTACCCGAAGATCTTGATCGTTTACAGGTATGGAGTCGATGAGGTCGTTGCCTAAGTACATCATTAGTTGCATAATCAAGAATATTGGATAGAACAAAAGAAGAAAAACTTTTGGAAACATACAAGCAGAAAACTACCCCATTTCTAAACGTAGTTTTACTAGTATTTACTTATCGGGGTGTAAAAATCAAAAGTGGTTGTTTCAAAATCATTATGGCGAATAAAATAAAGCCCGGCTGAACGGTTAAAAGCCTTAGATGGTAAACCAAAAATGCCGGCGTTAATGATGACGTTGATTAAAAAAATCATTTTCCATTTACTGCTACTGCTGGTTAGCATCCGGAAAATTTATGCATTTATCTCAATGATTATTTACAAAAGAAATAAAGGATTAATCAATCTGCTCAATCGAATTCCTAATTCCCGATAAATATCGGGATGCTGCAAATTGCCGAGTAGAATTCATGCAGCAGAAGAGTGCACCTACGCTTAAGCTTCGGTGCATAAATGCGACGCAACAGACGATAATAGTAGTACCACAGCTTGGCACAAAAAATTCTTCGCTTTTCTTTTTCGTTATGATGTTAGTAAGCAAGTTTGCTAAGCCGGTCATTCACTCCGCCAAACCATTCGTCTTTTAAAATGCTGAGTACAATGCTATCTCTACGACCGCCTTGTGAAGTAGGCATATGATTGCGTAAGATGCCTTCTTCTATACAGCCAATGGCTTTCATGGCATTAATGCTGGGTGTGTTTTTTGCATCGGCTCTAAACTCTAACCGTTCCAATCCCCACACTTCGAAGGCGAAGGTTAGTAGTAATAATTTGCAATGCCTGTTTAGTCCGGTGCGTTGAAAATTTTTTCCATACCAGGTAAAGCCTAACTGCGAAGTAATGTTTGTGGAATTAATATCGTAGAACCGGGTGCTGCCAGCATAGGCTTTTGCTTTTTTATCATAAACGATAAAGGCAAATTCTTTTTTCTCGTTCCTGTTTTTTATAGCGTTGGCTAAATAGGTTTTTAAGTTTTCTTCGCCAGCTGCGGTAACTAATCCATAGAACCAAGTATCAGGTTCGTTCAATGAAAAAGGCAATAAGTTTTCAAAATCACTTTCTTCTATTGGGCGAAGTAATACTCTTTCATTTTCTAATACAGGTTGCTGCTGAAATATATCAATATTCATTTTTTCTCTTTTTGTAATGTTCAAACACAAAATAAATAATTAATCCAACAGCAGATGCAATACTCACATCTCTTATTTCATTAATTTTTGAACTGCTGAGTAGCCAGAAAGTTATTAGTAAACCAACAATGGCAACTGCTTTGCCATACCGCACCTTAAAGTAACCGGTTTGGTCTGCTCTTTTCTTACGGAGTTTTATCAATGCAATACAAACAATAGCATAGATCATAATGCGGATAATGGCACTTATAGTGGCTGCATATAAAAATGAATTTGTAATGGAAACCAATATGGTGATGGACATAAATAATAATAGCGACCAGGTAGGCGTATTAAATCTTGGATGCACATAAGAAAATACTTTTGGAAATTGTTGCTGCTCACTTAATGCAAAAGGAACTCTGGAGCCTACCAGCATAATAGCATTCAAGGTGCCGGTAATAGAAAATAAAGCACCGATAGCAATAATGGTGGCACCAGTTTTCCCAATAAACAATCCTGCCGCTTCTGCCAATGGTTTATCAGAAGAGCCAATGGTTGGCAAAGTGCCAATGCTTACAGTTTGTATTAGCACATATAGAATGGCAATAATGGTAGTTGCTAAGAGCAACGCAAATGGAAGATTCTTCGCCGGATTTTTTACTTCGCCGGAGTTAACTAACACAGATTCGAAACCACCGAATGCAAACACTAATAATAACACAGTAGAAGAAAAGGAAGAAAAACCGGGCACTTCTTTTACTTCAAAGTTGGCTGGCTCTATATAAAATAGACCAACGATAATAAATAAGAAAACTCGTATCAGCTTGGCTATGGTAAGAACATTATTGAAACGGGTTGAGTTTTTACACCCACATGATTGATGAATGCCAGCAGTATAGTTATAAATACAATACTGATAATGCGGGATGAAGGTTGCAAAAACCAAGGAGAGAACACAGCCAGATAAGTGATCAATAAATTAATAAGCGCAGCATAAGTGATAAACCTGGTAAGAAATAAAAGCCAGCCGGTAAGAAAAGCAGGCAATGGTCCAAAGGATGAATATGCATAGAGATAAGGCCCGCCGGTTTTATCAAAACGGCTGCTTACTTCTGCAAAACATAAGATGATAAAAAAAACAGCAACAGCACAAACTAATATGGCCGCAATGCTATAAACACCTGAAATCTTAAAAGCCTTGGAGGGCAAACCAAAAATACCGGCGCCAATGATACCATTGATAAACAATAATACCATTTCCCATTTACTGATACTGCGGTTTAGCATCCGGAAAAGTTATGCAATATTTTGTATGATTAAATGCAAAAGAAAAGAAGGAAGTTTAAATCCTTTTTATATCAGCACCGAGTTGTTTTAATCGTCCATCAATATCCTGATAGCCTCTGTCTATCTGTTCTATATTCTGGATAATACTTTTTCCTTCTGCACTTAATGCTGCTATTAATAATGCCACACCTGCACGGATGTCGGGGCTGCTCATGGTAATGCCGCGGAGCATTTGTTCTCTTTCTAAACCGATTACTACTGCACGGTGCGGATCGCAGAGTACAATTCTTGCACCCATGTCAATTAATTTATCTACAAAGAACAAACGGCTTTCAAACATTTTCTGATGAATAAGAATAGAACCTTTTGCTTGTATTGCTGTTACGAGTACGATACTTAATAAGTCAGGCGTAAATCCCGGCCATGGATGATCGTAAATAGTCATTACCGAACCATCCAAAAAAGTTTGTATTTCATAACTTTCTTGAGCTGGGATATGAATATCATCTCCATTAAAATTCATTTGTATGCCCAGTTGTTGAAACTTTTCTGGAATAATGCCAAGATGATTGATGCCAGCACCTTTAATAGTAATATCACTTTGCGTCATAGCAGCAAGACCGATAAAAGAACCTACTTCAATCATATCGGGCAACATAGTATGCGAAGTGCCGCCGAGATAATCAACCCCTTCTATTATTAGTAGATTGCTACCAATACCACTTATTTTTCCACCCATTCTAGTAATCATGTTGCATAGTTGCTGAATGTATGGTTCGCAGGCTGCATTGTAAATAGTGGTAACACCAGATGCCATAGATGCTGCCATTACAATATTGGCCGTACCAGTTACAGAAGGCTCATCTAACAATAATGAAGTGCCTTTCATTTTATTTCCTTCAAGATGGAAGAAGCCATCATCATGATAAGTGTAAGTGGCACCTAGTTTTTCGAAACCGATGATATGTGTGTCTAATCGTCGCCTTCCTATTTTATCGCCACCGGGTTTTGGTATAAATGCTTTTTTAAATCTTGCGAGCATCGGTCCGGCAAACATTACAGAGCCACGAAGCTTTCCGCTTTTCTTTTTAAATGCTTCGCTGTGCAGGTAATCAATATTTACATTATCTGCTTTGAAAGTACAAGTGTGGCGGCTGCTACGGTTAATTGTTACATTCATTTCGCCAAGCAGCTCAATCAATAAGTTTACATCAATGATGTCGGGAATATTATTGATAGTAACTTCTTCCGGCGTAAGCAATACTGCACTTATAATTTGCAGGGCTTCGTTCTTAGCTCCCTGCGGAATTATTTCTCCTTGTAATTTTTTACCACCTCTTACTTCGAATGAATGCATGTTGATTTGAAAATTTGGAAATGATACGATTTGGTAATTGATTAAGTAGTGAAATGTTATTATGCAAAGTAAAACAATTGAGCAGCCTTTATTCTAAAAAAAATGGCTGACCGAAGAACCGATCAACCACTAAACTTATTTTAAATTAACCAATTAGCTAATCAACGAATTAACAAATCAGATCAATATCTTTTCTTCTTAAATCCTCCACCACCGCCACCTCTAGGGTCTCTGCCGCCACCTCTTGGATCTCTGCTACCACCGCCTCTGTTATCTCTACTTCCACCTCTATTATCTCTGCTACCACCTCTGTTATCTCTACGACCACTGCCGCCACGGGTCTCTTGCTGTGGACGGAAAGCTTTTACATATGGTGTATTGGTGAAAGTAAGTTGCCCTTTTGTTATTACGTTTAATTCGCTTTGTATAGCATCATCATGCACTATTTCATGATGCCAGTTGTTGTAAGCTAGCTTCATATAGTAGGCTATCGCATTGGAAAGACCCAGTTTTTTTTCAGGATCTTCTTCGTTTAATGCTTTGTCAATTATCATTTCAAGGTTTTTACCAAGATGCGAAAATTTAGGATTACTGCTTGGGTAAGGAAGTGGATCAGGCTTTGCCTTCAGTGTTTCCCTAGTTGGGATAGGATAAGGCGATTTTACATCTAACGTAAAATCAGATATTAAGAAAAGATGATCCCACAGCTTGTGCCGGAAATCTTCTACATTTTTAAGATGAGGATTTAAAAACCCCATCAACTCAATAACGGCATTTGCATTGCGTTGCCGACGTTCGGGGTCTTCGATGGTCATTATGTGTTCTACCATTTTTTGTACATGACGACCATACTCTTTCATTATTAAATGATTCCGAGTGGTGTTGTACTCCATGTTGTCTAAATCTTGCATATAGGCAAATGTAATAAAGAGTTGATTAGTTTACAAGTCGGAGAATCGAACTCGGTTCTGTTTATCAGAAAAGAACGGAACAAAGTTCCGTTTACCGGAAAAAGAAAGGGGTCTTGGATAAGACCCCTTTTACAAGCCACCATCCTCTTCCACCTAAGAGGTCATTTAATGAAAAGTTGATTGACACTATATAAGTGGCTCGTTACGTCCGTCACCCTAACCCAATACATCCCTTTTTGTAACGATGTTGCCAACTGATAAAAAGAACCCGATACTGCTATTTCTTTGCTCACTACTTTTTGTGCCTGCGAATTAAAGATTTCAATTATCTTTTTTTCGTCCTGAATATTATCAAATTTGATACCAATAATGCCATTTGAGGGGTTTGGAAACAGAATAAAACTTGTAGACTGGGAATTTTTCAGCGTAACTGTACGTATATCTGAAAAACGACTGTATCCACTTGCATATACCTGCCTTATTCTGAAATAATACACTCCTTCTCCTTGCTGCCTTGCTGTAAACGGAAACTTATATGAAACATTTATTTCATTTGAGCCTTCTACTCTCCCTTGATTAATAAAATGAGTGCCATCTGTGCTCATTTCCACTTCATAATGGTAATCCGGGGATTCAGGTTCCTGCATTTCAGACCAAACCAGCGAAGCTTTATTATCTGTCTGCTTATCTATGCGGAAATTGGTAATATTTAACGGCAAAATCAAGCCAGTGCAAGTACAATATTCAAAACGAAAGCGAACCAATGCTGATGTGGCAACAGTGCTGTTATAATTACCACCAGTGCAGGATATATTGGTAAAAGCAGTAATGTTATACTGATACGTTACACTATCATGCCCATAAAACTGGAAAAGAGAATCGGAATTAGTAATAGTTGCACAAGTAGTTACAGCATTCAATAATGTGTCTTTTGAAATAGCAACAAAATCCGGTCCGGCACCCAATGGTGCAGTAGACGGTCCTAGTGCATATGATCCATAATGATGATTGATGCTATTTGTTAGCGGAGCAATAAGACCCGGTCCTGTAATCTGGTCGGTACGTATATAATATATATCGGCTGTTTGCGCCGAAGCGGAATTGTTTTCTACACTTACCGAATCTACAACACCAGTAATGGAAATACATATTCGCAAACAGGTAAGCAATCCATCATATGGATCAGCTTGTGGAAACTTTACGAATAATGTATTAATGCCTGGCGGTGTAGCAATTGTTGTGTCGTAAGCCACTTGTCCGGAAGGGTAACCAACAGGGCATTGAGCTTTTAGCGTTTTGTAGCTAATCAGTTGTAATGTTAATAAAATAAGCCCCTGAGAAATGCGTAAGTAAATATTATTCATCGGTTTTGGTTTTGGATTACTCTTAATAGTTAGCGATATAAAAGTAGTGGCGTTATATAAAGTACACAAGTGTAAAAGTGACTGGTTTTTAAACTGGTAATTAATGAATATCCACAGTAATAATGCATGCTTAATTGTCCATTGCTGCGATAGTAAATCGATGCCGTAAAATTTGAAATAGTTTTTTTACAGCTTCTTTTTTGAAAGATGAATTACGCAGTAGTTATTACAAGCAATACCTTTGCTCACATTCATGACTATTGCGATTAATACGAGGTTTATGTTTTCTGGTCAACTGGAAGGCAATGGTAGTTTTATCTATGAAACTTTTACAAGGATAGCCAAACAGCATCCTGAACATGAGTTTATTTTCATCTTCGATCAGCCGTTTGATGAAGCATATATTACCAGCGAAAATATTATTCCTGTTGTTGCAGGTCCCGCAGCAAAATATCCTTTGCTATGGAAATATTGGTACGACATTAAAATACCTGCTCTTTTAAAAAAATATAAAGCGGATATCTTTGTGTCGCCAGATGGATTTTGTTCACTAAAAACAAAAGTTCCGCAATGTATTGTATTGCATGATTTAGCTTTTTTGCAGCAGCCTTTATTTATAAAAAAATCTCATGCAGCCTGGTTAAAGAAATCAACAGCAAAGTTTTTAAGCAAAGCTGCTACAATAGTAGCCACCACTACCTATTTAAAGCAAGAGCTAATTGAAAGGTTTGCAGCAGATGATGCAAAGATTGAGGTTGTGTATGGTGCAGGTAGCAACTTATATAAGCCTCTATTAACAGATAATAAGAATGAAATAAAAAATAAATACACCGACGGGAAGGAATATTTTATTTATGCTGGTTCAATTGCTGCTGATAAAAACCTGATGATGCTGCTAAAAGCTTTTTCAGTGTTTAAGAAGCGGCAACAAACAAATATGAAATTGGTTTTGACGGGGAAGGTGGCAGCAACATACGAATCGTTCAAAAAAGATTTACAATCGTATAAATATCGAAATGATGTGCTGCTATTGGAGAATTTGCCAACAAATGAATTGGTAAATATAATGGGAGCTGCTTATGGGTTTATTCATGCTTCACTGGTTGAAACATTTGTGGTATCGGTTATTGAAGCTATGCAATGCGATGTGCCCGTAATTGCTGCTGCAACAAATTCCCTGCAAGAAATAATAAATGATGCTGCCATTTTTGTAGATGGTGCCAGCCATACTGCTATTGCAGAACAAATGATGTTGCTTTATAAAGATGAAAGATTACGAAACGATCTTATTATAAAAGGAAGAAAAGTAGCCGCCAACTATAACTGGGATACCACTGCTAATCTTTTGTGGAAGAGTATTCAAAAAGCCATCGGCTGATTTCATTTACCTTTGCCCCCTTTAATAAATTAATATATGAACAAATCGACAATTACAATAGATGTGGTAACAGATGAAAACCGTGTGCCGAGTTCCATTTCCTGGAGTGCAACCGATACCGGTGCCGAGAATGCACAAAATGCAAAAGCCATGATGATTTCTTTCTGGGACAGTGCAGATAAAGCGGCTTTACGTATCGACCTTTGGACAAAAGATATGATGGTGGACGAAATGGCTGATTTCTTTTTTCAAACCATGATGACAATGGCAGATACTTATGGCCGTGCCACCAAGTACAATGAACAAGTAGAAGAAATGAAGAAATTTGCGCATGATTTTTACGAGAAGTTCAAAGCAAAGCAACTGAAAGAAAATAAAGCTGATTAATAAAGGAGATTAGAAGTCAGACTAATTATTTTCAATTAATTAATAATGAAATTTCAATACTATGAGTCTCGAACAAAAAATAATGACAGACCTGAAAGCAGCCATGATAGCTAAAGATGAAGCGGCTTTAAGAAGTCTGCGTGCCGTGAAGGCAGCTATCTTATTAGCTAAAACTGCAGAAGGTGCAGGTGGAGAGTTGAAGGAAGATGAAGAAATGAAATTGTTGCAAAAACTGGTAAAACAAAGAAAAGATTCGCTTGAAATATTTCAACAACAGAACAGAGCTGATCTTGCTAAAAAAGAAGAAGAGGAAATTGCAGTAATAGAAAAATTTCTTCCAAAACAACTATCGGCAGAAGAAGTAAAAGCAGCAATAGAAAAAATAATAACCGCAGTTGGAGCCACATCGCCTGCAGATATGGGGAAAGTAATGGGTGCTGCTACCAAAGAATTAGCAGGCAAGGCAGACGGAAAAACAATTTCAGGTTTAGTGAAAGAGTTGTTATCAAAAAGCTGATTAGCCATAAGATAGTAATATCTGTTGCTATCAGCCGTTATCCTTCAAATATATAAATGCTGTTAGACATCATATTTGCTGTGCTTATTGTTTTCGCTGTATTGAAAGGATACCAGCGGGGATTAATAATCGGTCTGTTTTCGTTGATCGCCGTTATTATTGGTTTAGCAGCTGCTATGAAGTTGTCAGTTGTAATAGCAGACTATTTAGGCAAAGCAGTAAATATCTCTGATAAATGGATGCCTGTTGTATCTTTCGCAGTAGTTTTCTTATTAGTTATTTTATTGATACGATTGGGTGCAAAACTCATAGAGAAAACAGTAGAAATGGCAATGATGGGCTGGTTGAATAAAATTGGCGGAATAATATTGTTTGCTGCTATCTATATTACTGTGTTTAGTGTTCTTGTTTTTTATGCAGAACAGCTAAAATTATTACAGCAGGATACTATTGATAAATCAGTTGCTTACTCTTTTATACAACCTTGGGGACCAAAAGCAATCAATGGATTTGGATCAATTGTACCACTTTTCAAAGACATGTTTTCAACACTAGAGCATTTTTTTGATGGTGTTGCTACCAATATATCAGGCAAATAGCTTTTCTATTAAAAAGGGATATTGTATATTACTGATGTAGAATTTTTAGCATTCAAAAAAACAACTTACTAAAACAAGCCTCTGTCGCTTATATTTGTCCTGATTTGCATTGTTTTACGTAGCAATCTGCTGATTTTTTACTTAAAACGATTATTTTGCAACCACGACAACCGGCTTGCCCGGTAAGCGACCAAGAATAACCAAATATGGAGTACGAAATTAAAGAACAAAACAAGTTCAAATTTATTGAAGAGGGTACTGGCGAACCGCTGGTAATGCTGCATGGATTGTTTGGTGCTTTAAGCAATTTTAAATCACTGGTTGAATATTTCAAACAGCATTATAAAATTGTTGTTCCAATATTACCCTTGCTTGACATGGATATTCTGAACACATCTGTTGGCGGATTAGCAAAATATGTCCATAAATTTATTGAAGCAAGAGATTATAATGGAATTCATTTATTGGGCAATTCATTAGGTGGTCATGTAGCCCTTGTGCACACATTGAAGCATCCTGAAAGAATAAGATCATTAACACTTACTGGAAGTTCAGGCCTTTTTGAAAACGGTATGGGAGATAGTTATCCAAAGCGAGGTGACTATGAGTTTATCAAGAAAAAAACAGAGATAACATTTTACGATCCTGCTATGGCAACTAAAGAATTGGTGGATGAAGTGTATAGCATGACTAATAACCGCATCAAAGCCATTAAGATAATTGCATTGGCTAAAAGTGCCATCAGAAATAATTTAGGAGAAGAACTAAATCAAATAAAGCAGCCAACATTACTGGTTTGGGGAAATAATGATACGATTACTCCACCATTTGTAGCAAAGGAGTTTAATAAACTTATTCCCAACAGTGAGTTACATTTTATTGATAAGTGTGGTCATGCTCCAATGATGGAAGTACCGGATGAATTTAATGCCATACTGCATAAATTTTTGAAAAAACTCAACGAGCCTGCATCGATTGCCTGATTGTTGATGTCTTAGTACTGAAAACAAAGCCACTATCCATGTTAATCCGTGAATTAATATCTCAATTACTACCTTCTGTACATCTTACAGACAAGGTGTATCAGGTGTTGCAACACATGAATGATAATCAGGTTGTTCATTTACCTATAATCGAAGGAGAAAAATATATCGGACTAATAAGTGAAGATGATCTGCTGATGGCTGAGAATGATAATGATCCGTTGGAAGTATTACAACAATCTTTTTCTACAGAATCAGTAAAGGAAGACGAACATTTTTTGAAAGCAGTACAATTAGCTGGAGAAAATGGTTTAAGTATTGTTCCTGTTGTATCAGATGAGAATGAATTGACAGGTGTGGTTTCCTATAACGAATTGCTTAAATACGCTTCATCATTCATGAGCTTGAATGAACCCGGTGGTCTGATTGTACTTGAGATAGCCAGCAATAATTATTCTTTCAGTGAAATAAGTAAGCTGGTAGAACAAAATGATGCACAGATTACCCAACTAAATACTTCTAATGACGGAGAAACAGGAATGATGCAGATAACCATTCGCATCAATAAACCCGAAGTATCTGATATCGTTGCAACTTTTCAGCGATATGATTATTCGGTAAAATATTTTATCGGAGAGGAAATGTATGAGAATGAACTGCGGAGCAACTTTGATAATCTCATGAATTACCTGAAAATATAATGCCTGTTTACAATTGTAAACAATTCAATAATCCGGCTAAATTAGTTGCCTTATCTCATCAATAGTTATGCGGCTGGACACAAAATATTTTTGCTTACTTATTATTATACTGTTGTGCAGTTGTATAGTAGTTGCCCAAACAGATCCTGTTACATCAGTTCCGGATAGCATTGCTATGCAGCCAACAGCTACAATAATTGAAGTTGGTGCTATTGAAATTACAGGAAATAAAAAAACAAAAGGATTTATAATACTCAGGGAAATTCCTTTTAAAACAGGGGATACTTATCCATTAGATGTGTTAGTGAAAAAATTTGAAGATGGCAGACAACAATTAATGAACACTTCACTTTTTCATTCTGTAACGATAGCGGCTAAAAATTTTGAAGGGGCTAAGATCAATGTTAGTATTACCGTTATAGAAAGGTGGTACTTGTTTCCTATTCCTTACTTCAAGCCTGTTGACAGAAATATTAATCAATGGATCGTTGAACAAAAAGCAAGCCTGAGTAGAGTAAACTATGGAGCTAAGCTTTTATATAATAATGTTACTGGAAGAAATGATAATCTTCGATTCAATATTATAAATGGTTACACCAAACAACTTTCATTCGGCTATAACAGACCCTACATTGATAAAAAATTAAAATGGGGTGCCAGAGTTTCTTTTGAAGCAGGGAAAAACAAAGAAATAAATTATAACACGGTTCAGAATAAACAGGTTTTTTTAAAAGATGAAGATAAATTCACCAGAAGGTTTATTAAAGCTTACGCAGAAGTATCATTTCGTAAAGCTATTAAAGCCCGCCATAGTTTCGGAATAGGATTTAACCGTGAAATGGTCAGCGACACGATAGCTTTGTTAAATCCCTCTTATTTTAATTCAGGAAGAACCAGTATTTCTTTTCCCGAAATAAATTACACATTCAGTTACTTTGACTTTGATTATATTCCCTATCCTACAAAAGGTTATGCAGTACAGCTATCCGTTGGAAAAAAAGGATTCAATAAACTATTGGATGTTTGGGGGTTTGAAGCAAAAGCATCTGCAAGTTGGCCCCTTTCTAAAAAAACATTTTTTAATTTAACAACTGTAGGCAGCCTTAAACTACCTTTTAAACAGCCTTATTTCAATCAGCGAATTTTAGGTTATGGTGATGCTTATCTTCAGGGTTACGAATACTATGTGGTGGATGGAGTAGCAGGTGGAGTTATAAAGTCAACGTTAGCCAGAGAATTTTTAAATTTTAAAATCAAGATTCCGACAAAAAAGGGAAAAGAACCGGAGCGGATACCTGTACGCATATTTGGAAAACTTTATGGCAATGCAGGCTATGCTCACAATCCACAACCCGGTGAAAATTCCCTATCAAACAAAATGCTTTATTCTGGCGGTTTTGGAATTGACATTCTCACCCTTTATGATGTAACTTTCAGATTGGAATACAGCTTTAATGCAATAGGTCAAAACGGATTATTTTTGCACCGAAAAACTATTTTCTAAACATCTGCCAGAATAAAATAGTATAAAACAATTTGAATGAAAGCAGCGATTTACAGTAGAGTAATGGTGGCGGATCAGCAAAAAGATGTTCAACTTTTTTTTGATGAGTTAACAAAGCAGAAAATTCAACCCGTTGTTTTCCGTGATTTTTTTGAACAAATAAAGGATTCCGTTCATTTGCCGGCAGATACCGCTAAATTTTCCAGGGCTGAAGAACTGAGTGACGAAATAGAATTTATTATCAGCCTTGGTGGCGATGGAACTTTATTGGATACCATTACATTAATACGAAATAAGCCTATCTCCATAATGGGGATCAATTTTGGCCGGTTAGGGTTTTTAGCTAGTATTGGTCGGGAAGAGTTGCAAACGGCAGTAAAAGCAATTGCCAACCGCACTTATTTGAAAGATACCCGATCGTTAATACATGTGGATGCAAGTATTCCAATGTTTGGTAATGTTCCATACGGATTAAATGAATTTTCGATTCATAAAAGAGATATTGATTCGATGATAAAGATTCATACTTATCTGAATGGCGAATTTTTAAATAATTATTGGGCAGATGGATTGATAGTGGCTACACCAACTGGTTCTACCGGATATTCGTTAAGCTGTAACGGGCCAGTTGTTTTCCCTGATTCTGGCAATTTCGTAATAACACCAGTGGCGCCGCATAATTTGAATGTACGCCCCATTATCGTACCAGACAATAACATTATTTCTTTCGAAATCGAATGTCGGTCCGATCAGATTATCTGTTCTCTTGATTCCCGAAGGGAAATAGTGGATAAAAACGTTCAATTGGCTGTAAAAAGAGAGGCGTTTGATGTGAATCTGGTTAGGCTGAGCGAAAACAATTTCCTACAAACACTTCGCAATAAACTTACTTGGGGACTTGACAAAAGAAACTAATTACTACCTCCTGAATAAGAAATTAATTACTTTTAGCGTTCTAATGTACTCCGGACAATTTTTAAAAAGTTATGATGAAGAAGATTATTGGAAATATACTGGCTTTAGCTGTATTGATTTGTAGTTGTAGCCAACTAAAAGCACAAGAATCCGTAGTTCAGGAAGGTGAATTTGGTATAGGCTTGGGTAGCGGCCACTATTTTGGCGACTTGAATACAAGAGCAAGCCTAAACAGGCCCAAAATGGCGGCAAGTGTTTTCTTCCGTAAAAATCTTGGAAATTATATAGCGGTGCGTCTTGGAGCAAGTTATGCTCAGCTTGGTTATTCAGATAAGTACAATGATTTTAATAAGCAGATGTTCACCCGCAATCTGAGCTTTAATAGCAATGTTTGGGAACTTAGTTTACAGGGAGATTTTAACTTCTTCCGCTTCATGCCAGGCGAACCTGATTATAGTTTTACCCCTTATATCACTTTTGGTGCAGGCATATTTACCTACGATCCATATGCATATTTGAGGGATGAAAAAATCTTACTTCGTCCTTTAAATACGGAAGGTCAAGGCAGCACACTTTACCCAGATAGAAAGCCTTATAGCTCAATGGCTATCAGTATTCCTTTCGGCGGCGGCATAAAATATGCTTTCAACGACAGAATTAATATAGGGTTTGAAGTATTATACAGGTTTACCAATACTGATTATTTGGATGATGTAAGTACAACCTATGTAGATCAGGCGGTTTTTCCTCCAAATCCTGATGGCAGCCCCTCTAATGCCTTACTTTTAAGCGACAGATCTTATGAATTGGGTGCACCTATTGGTATACCAAACAGGCAGAGAGGTAACAGCAAGCAAAATGACCATTTTGTAACAGCTATGTTTCATGTTACATTCAACCTGCAGTCATATAAGTGTCCTACTGCTAATTAAAAAAATCTCTTTAAAACTACCCGCAAGGGTTAGCATATAGGTAAGATCATCGGTTAAATTTGTTGTGCATTAAACCAGTACCTTAATGTTCGGGTCTGTATAAAAACATTATCTAACTATAAATTAAACTTTATGCGTCTAAGAAATTTTTTATTTGCCTTGCTGGCTATATCTCTTTTAAGTTTTTCTACTCAAAAACTAGGAAATGAAACACCTGGCGATTGGTTTTTTCTAGGAGATAAGAATGTGAGCTTCGGAGCAGATCATGATGTAATCAATTTTGGAAACTGGAAAGATGATGTTCGCCAGTTAAAATTGAAAATAACAGACGGCCCGTTGAAAATGTATGATATGAAAATACATTTCGACAATGGTACTGTGCAAGATGTGCAGCTAAGAAACAGGTTTGCCCAAGGTAGCGAAAGCCGTGTTATTGAACTTACTGGCGGTTTGAGACATTTATCTAAAATTGAATTCTGGTATGAAACTAAAGGTTTCAAAAGAGGAAGATCTAGAGTAGCTATATGGGGTAAAAATTAAGAAAACTCATTTTTTGCCAACATTAACTTCATTTATATTGAAAATGCCCCAAAAGGGGCATTTCTTTTTTTGTAAAACAAGCCATAATACCTGTAATCATGATTACCTTTGTGCCCCCGTTTTATGCCGCAATTATTAGAAAAAATAGATAAAAATTCACTTCCCCGTCATATTGCCATTATAATGGATGGAAATGGTCGTTGGGCGAAGGAGCAAGGCGAAGACAGGCTTTTTGGTCATTATCATGGTGTAGAGAGTGTTCGTAACATTGTAGAAGGCTGTGCAGAGCTTGGTGTAGAATACTTAACACTCTACGCTTTTTCTACAGAAAACTGGGACAGGCCGGAATATGAGGTGGCTGGACTTATGGAATTGCTGGTAAGCACTATTCGTAAGGAAGTAGAAACATTGAATAAAAATAAGATTCGGCTGCATGTAATTGGCGATATGAGTATGTTGCCAGATTTTGCCAAAAAAGAGTTGAACGAAGCTTTAGAAATTACAAAAGTGAATACAGGCCTAAATCTTGTAATGGCACTCAGCTATAGCGGTAGATGGGAACTGGCAAATGCGGCAAAAGAAATAGCAAAGGAAGTAAAGGAAGGAAAGTTGAGAGTGGAAGATATAAACCAGGAAACATTACAGCAGTTCTTATGCACTGCTCATTATCCTGATCCGGAACTGATGATTAGAACAAGTGGTGAGTTCAGAATCAGCAATTTTTTGCTTTACCAGCTGGCATATGCCGAATTATATTTTACAAATGTCCGCTGGCCCGATTTCAGAAAAGCAAACTTGTACGAAGCAATAATTGATTTTCAAGGAAGAGAGAGGCGGTTTGGAAAGACGGGGGAGCAGATCGCTGAAACAAACAAAGCTCTATAACCCTGAAAGCCTTGTTATCAGTGATTTTCTTTTAACAAACAGTTTCAATATTTACGTTTAATTTGCCGCCTGACCATAACGCAGGCTATTATATAAATCGCAGAAAACAAACAATTTAAGTCCCACAAAGTGGGTATTGAATACCAGAACAAAATTTATGCAAAGACTTCTATCCAGATTTAGCGTTACAATGATTATAGTTGTAGCCTCAGTATTCAACTCATTTGCACAAGACGGAGACACTACAAAACCAACTTCATTAGACCCAAAGCTTATTGAGTGGACAAATGCGAGAGTGCCGAGAGAGTACACAATTGCCGACTTAAAAGTTACAGGTATTAAACACTTGGATACTTCCATTGTTTATTCTATTGCCAATTTAACTCCCGGCGATAAATTCATGCACCCTGGGTCAGATATTTTTGCGAAATCTATAGCAAATCTTTGGAGGCAAAAGCTATTTTCTAATGTAGAAATTTATGTTACAAAAGTTGATGGAGACAGGGTTTGGTTAGAACTAAGTGTAGCAGAAAGGCCTCGTTTGGGTAATTTTAAATTTACCGGAATCAGTAAAGCAGATGCAGAAGAACTGGCAACAAAAGCATCACTTGCCAAACAGACAATCATTACAGAAAACACCCGCCGGAATATTGTGGAGATTGTTACAAAGTTTTATACCGAGAAGGCATATAGAAATGTAAAGGTTACAATTGATGAAAAGCCGGATCCGGCGTTTGCAAATTCTAACCAGATGACCATTGATATAGTTAAAGGAAATAAAATCAAGATTAATGAAGTTGGTTTTTATGGCAATGAAAATGTAGACGGGCTTCGTTTGAAAAAGCAAATGAAGGGGACGAAAGAAATGTCGAAATTCACTCTTAAAAAGGATGAAGCAAAAAGTCCGTATGGTGATACTAAACCTTATACATTTGGCGATTACTCGAAGGATTGGGGGTTTCTTTCTTTAAGTAAAACCAAAAGATTACTTGACCCATGGTTTCGCTTCAAGCTATTTAGTGGAGCAAAATTTGATCAAAAGAAATTTGAAGAAGATAAAGAAAAACTACTTGATTATTACAATTCCCTTGGATACAGAGATGCACAAGTCGTTAAAGACACATCTTACCTAACCAAGAATGGCAATCTGAATATTGATATAAAAGTTGATGAAGGCAAGCAATACTATTTTGGCGATATAGTATGGAAGGGAAATGCAAAATATTCTGATTCAATCCTAAACATAATTTTAGGAATCAACAAAGGCGACATTTATAATGTCGGCATCATGAACAGAAGACTAGGCAAAGAAGCTGCACAAGATGGTGGTGATATCAGCGGCCTATACATGGATGAAGGGTATTTATTTTTTAGAGTAGAGCCTGTAGAAACTGCGGTATATAACGATACGATTGATTACGAAATAAGAGTGACAGAGGGGCCGCAGGCAAGATTGAAAAATGTAACTATTGCCGGAAACGAAAAAACTAAGGATTATGTAATTCGTAGGGAATTAAGAACTACACCGGGAGAACTGTTTAGTCGTTCAGATTTAATTCGTTCACAAAGGGAATTAGGGAATCTGCAATTTTTTAATCAAGAAACTATTGATCCGGGTGTAGTACCTAATGCCGACGATGGCACAGTGGATATCAACTGGAAGTTGGAAGAAAAATCTTCAGATCAACTTGAGCTTTCTGCCGGCTGGGGCGGTGGAATTGGTCTTACCGGTACATTAGGCGTAACGTTTAATAATTTTTCCATCCGGAATATCTGGAAAAAATCTGCTTGGGATCCGTTACCAACAGGTGATGGGCAAAAACTAAGTTTAAGAGTGCAGTCGAATGGCCGAGCCTTTAGGTCGTATAGTTTTTCGTTTACTGAACCTTGGCTGGGTGGTAAGAAAAGAAATTCACTTACAATAGGATTTAATAATAGTAAGTACTCAAATGCATTTGATCCGTTTACCGGGCAGATAGACAGAGCAAGATCTGATACAAACTATTTGAAAGTAAATGGTATTTCAGTTTCGCTAGGCAAGCAATTAAAATGGCCGGATGATTATTTCAGTCTTGTCTATGCAATAAATCTTACGCAATACAAGTTGGCTAATTATCCAATTTTCGATCAGGATTTTAAAAATGGAACTTCTACCAACATAAGTTTTAAAATTGGATTACAACGTTCATCAGTATTCGATCCTGTGTTCCCAAGAAGTGGTTCTAACTTTTTGGCCAGTGTTCAGCTTACACCACCATACTCATTGATAAATAAAAATGGATCAAAAGGGAACGATAAGTTTAAAAACCCTGAATATCATAAATGGAGATTTAATGCAGAATGGTATGTGCCAATTGGTAAGCCTATGGGCGCAGATAAGAACCGTCAGTTTGTATTAAAGATGGCTGCCAAGTACGGATTTATGGGCAGATATAATAAGGATATTGAATATTCGCCATTTGAAAGGTTCCAGGTGGGTGATGCGGGATTGACAAACAATTTTGGATTGTTAGGGTATGATATTGTTGCACATCGTGGCTATCCGGTTTATCAATCATCTGATCCAACAATTAATCCTGATCAGCAAAATGCTACTCAATTCTTTACCATATTTAATAAGTATACATTGGAAATGCGTTTCCCACTGGTAACAAATCCAAGCAGTACAATTTATGCACTGGGCTTCTTTGAAGCGGCCAATGGATGGTATAACTATAAAGAATACAATCCGTTTAAGTTGCGTAGAAGTGTTGGCGTTGGTATGCGATTCTTCTTGCCGATGTTTGGTTTATTAGGATTTGATTATGGTATAGGGCTTGATCGCATTACACCGGGCACAGGGTTGAAAGGCGCATCAAGGTTTACCTTTATGCTTGGTGTAGAACCAGAATAAATTTGATATTATATTTTCATTCTGAAAACATAACATGTGACAAATTCAGAAAAATAAAAAATTACACATGAAAAAACTATTTATCGCTTTCTTTAGCATTTTGGTATTGAGTAGTACTACTGTTCAGGCACAGAAATATGCCATAATTGATACCCGGTACATTTTAGATAAAATGCCGGATTATAAAGAGGCGCAAAAGCAATTAGACAATGTGGCGGAAGGCTGGCAGAAAGATATTGATAGCAGACAAGCTGACTTAGATAAAATGTATCAGAATTTTGAAGCAGAACAGGTTATGCTTACAGAAGAATTGAGGAAAAAGAGGGAAGATCAATTGTATAATAAAGAGAAAGAGCTCCGTGATTTGCAGCGTAAACGCTTTGGTTTTGAGGGAGATCTGTTTAAAAAGAGACAGGAATTGATTAAGCCAATTCAAGATAAAGTGTACAATGCTGTTCAGAAAATGGCGGTACTTCGTGGATATGATTTTGTATTGGAT
Source organism: Chitinophagaceae bacterium (assembly GCA_016708765.1). Taxonomy (GTDB): domain Bacteria; phylum Bacteroidota; class Bacteroidia; order Chitinophagales; family Chitinophagaceae; genus JJ008. The sequence continues at coordinate 256,076 of JADJFD010000005.1, read as the reverse complement.
AAAAGTGAAGGAATTACCATTATATTTGCCGACCCAAAACTCGACAAGAGCGAAGATGTGCTCAAAGACCTTGGGATAAGATAACTGTTAACAAAAAATAAATATGGCCCGAAGAGAAGTTGAAAAGCAACGAATACAGGGCAGAATAACTCTTTAAAGCAATCTTAAAATAAACTAAATGAAAAAATTTCTTTCTGTTGTTGTGTTGGTATCGGGAATGTTCTTTGCAAACGATGCAGCTGCTCAAACTAAAATTGGTTATATCCGTATTGATGATGTAATAGGCTTGATGCCAGAAGCGGGTAAACTTGATTCATTATTGGACAGATATCAGGCTGATTCTATCAATCCTCAGTATGCACAAATCATCTCTTTGTATCAATATAAGGATAGTGTGTATAAAGACAGCGTAAAGCCAGCCCCTGCCGCTGTTAAAAAACAAATTGAGCAAGAATTACCTCAGTTACTTTACCAGATACAAAACTGGCAGCAAATAGTAAACCAGGCATTGCAGGCAAAGCAGGATGAATTACTTGCCCCACTTTATAAAAAAGCATATGATGCAGTAAAAGCGGTAGCCAAGGAAAAAGCATATACTCATGTAATGAGTAAAGAAACATTCCTTGTAGCACCCGATGGAGATGATATAACATTATTGGTAGCCACAAAGCTGAAGCTAAATATTCCTAAACCGGCAGGAAGGTAATAGATAGCCGTATAAATATTTCAACCCTGTTGTACTTCTTGTGCAACAGGGTTTTTTACTGTATTACATTCCTATTTTTGTACTATGACGACAAAAGGTCCAATAGGCGTGTTTGATTCTGGCTATGGCGGCCTAACTGTACTGAAAGAAATTGTAAACAAGCTGCCAGAATACGATTACATCTATCTTGGCGATAATGCCAGAGCTCCTTATGGCAACAGATCATTTGACACGGTTTATCATTACACATTGGATTGTGTAAAGTGGTTTTTCAAACAGGGTTGTTCATTAGTTATTCTTGCTTGTAATACTGCATCTGCAAAAGCACTGCGAACTATTCAGCAAAATGATCTGCCAATAATTGCTCCGGATAAACGAGTGTTAGGTGTAATAAGGCCAACAGCTGAAGTGATTGGCAATTTTTCCGAAACAAAAAATGTAGGTGTACTAGCGACCGAAGGCACTGTAGCTTCTGAATCCTATCCAATGGAAATTGCAAAGTTTTTTCCTGGCTTGATAGTGCATCAGGAGGCATGCCCAATGTGGGTGCCATTAGTGGAGAACGGAGAATTTGATACCCATGGAGCAGATTATTTTGTAAAGAAGAATTTGCATAACATATTTGAAAAGGGAAAATCAATAGATGTGATACTGCTTGGCTGTACGCATTATCCCTTACTAAAGGAAAAGATTAAAGAGTATTTGCCAGTAGCAGTAAAACTGATTTCACAGGGCGAAATAGTTGCTGAAAGCCTTGCTAATTATTTACAACGGCATCCTGAAATAGAGTCACAGTGTAGTAAAAATGGCATACAACAATTTTACACCACAGATTCGGCAGAAGATTTTGACAATAGGGCCAGTATGTTTTACGGTCAGCCAGTAAAGTCTGTTCATACTGGTTTATAATAAAATAAGAAAAAGGAGAATGGAGCCATTTTTAAACAATCCCTTCATTATAAACGCTTTATTATAGCAATTGAACCTAAGATTGTATTTTTAAAAACAACTTAATTTCCCTTTAAAATTTACATATCAAACCCTTACCTTTGCCGTCCTTTCACAAACAGCAGATGTGGTGATTTGCTGGGGAAGTTTGAAACCTGGTCCGTTCTCCCGGCCGCATTTCATAAAAGTGAAAAAAAGTAATAAACAATGAAACGTACATTCCAACCTCATCGTAAGCGTCGTAAAACTGTTCATGGTTTTCGTAAACGTATGTCTACTGCAAATGGTCGTAAAGTATTAGCAAGCCGCCGTGCAAAAGGCCGTAAGAAGCTGACAGTTTCCGATGAGAGTAAATTAAAATAAAAGCTGGCTTTTCTCCGCAAAGGAGTAAAAGTTTAAAGCTCAGTATATTTATAGCTCCGTCCCGTTTGAAACGAGACGGAGTTTTTTTATTTGCATGAATTTTGCCAAAGCAATTTACATTAGGAAAAAGTGAACGGTTAAAAAGCAGAAAAGCTATTGATGAACTGTTCAAAAACGGAAAGCGGTTTACAGTTTCGCCTTTCAGGGTATTTTTTGTTATAACTAAGCAAACGGAATTACAGTTTGGAGCAGGTGTAAGTTCAAAGAATTTTAAAAAAGCGGTTGACAGAAACAAAATAAAACGACTAACAAGAGAAGCTTATCGTTTACAAAAAAACTCTCTCCAAAAGTTATTGAAAGAAAAGGAAAAAGGATTAAACCTTTTTTTTATTTATACAGAGAAGGAGATAAAAGAGTATCAGCATATTTATCTGCAGACTGAAAAAGCAATAAAAAAATTATCAGCATTTATTAATGAAGACATTTCTTAAAATATTAAGTCTTCCATTTATATTCCTGATAAAAATTTATCAATGGATAATATCCCCATGGCTTGGCCCAAAATGTCGTTATACTCCAACCTGCTCGCATTATGCAGTCGAAGCTTTAAAAAAGCATGGAATATTTAAAGGGATGTGGCTTGCAATCAAAAGGATTTCCCGCTGTCATCCTTGGGGTGGAAGTGGGTATGACCCTGTTCCTTAGTTCTGAACTATTACAATGCGATTTTTGTTTCTTCAAAAGAGTATGCCGCAATTTAAATTAGCTGTATATTGAAACCTAATTAAGGACTTTGATTACAGTTTCTATTATTGAGGATGATAAAAATTACCGTGAAGGATTAGAGTTGTTAATCAACAACGCCGACGGTTTTCAATTGGAGCATAGTTATTCTTCTGCTGAAAAAGCAATGGAGCATATTGTTATTCATCCACCGCATATTGCAATAGTCGATATTAAATTACCTGGGAAGAGCGGTATTGAACTTATTGCTGATATAAAGCGAACAGTGCCTGACATCCTTTGTATGGTATGTTCTTTTTATGACGATGATGAATTTATTTTTAGAGCATTAAAGAATGGGGCTTGTGGTTATATTCTGAAAGATTCTATGCCGCAGGAGATAATAGCTTCATTGAAAGAATTATATGATGGTGGCGCACCAATGAGTCATTATATCGCAAGAAAAGTAATTTCTACTTTTCAGCAAAAAGACGAGAAGAACAGATTAACAGAATTATCAGAAAGAGAAAATGAAATCTTGGAATTAATTTCCACTGGATTAATTGTAAAAGAAGTTTCGGCAAGACTTTACCTAAGTGCTCACACTGTTTCTACGCATCTAAAAAAATTTACAATAAGCTTCATGTTAATAACAGGATTGAAGCAATCAACAGGTTTAATCAACAATAAAAAAAGCTGCCATTTACGGCAGCTTGAAAATATATTCCATCGTTTGTTTTAGAATCTTTCAGCTACTTGATCCCAATTCACTACATTCCAAAAAGCAGCAAGATAGTCGGCTCTCTTGTTCTGGTATTTCAGATAATATGCATGTTCCCAAACATCGCATCCAAGTAAAGGAACTCCTTTTGTTTCTGCCACATCCATCATTGGATTATCCTGGTTGGGCGTTGAGCTTACTTCAAGTTTTCCATCTTTTTGTATTATCAACCAAGCCCAGCCACTTCCAAATCTTGTCATGCCAGCCGCTGCAAATTTTTCTTTGAAAGCATCGAAAGAACCAAACGCTTCATTAATAGCATCTGCTAATTTTCCCGATGGAGAACCGCCAGCATTAGGTGCAAGACTATTCCAGAAGAAAGTATGATTCCAGTGACCTCCTCCGTTATTGCGAACGGCAGGAGAAATAGAACCAGCTGCTTCTACTAATTCATCCAGCGATTTATTTTCATGTTCAGTTCCGGCTATTGCTTTGTTTAAATTGTCAACATAAGCCTGATGATGTTTTCCATGGTGAATTTGCATCGTTTGTGTATCAAAATGTGGCTCTAATGCGTCGTGTGCATATGGTAAAGCTGGTAATGTGAATGCCATAATAATTTAATTTAAAGATTAAAAATTTATCACTGTCTATAAGGATAACAAATTTATCCTCTTTCAGTTGTTCTTGGATAATATAACACAAATTGTTCCATATTTCGAAACTAATTGGCCTATCGGAGTAGCTGTTATCTTTTCCCTTTAAAAAAATCTTTCATCAATCTGGCACAATCCTCTTTCATTACACCTCTTATCAATTCTGTTTTAGGGTGGAAAGGCCAGTTGGTTCCCGCTGTTTTTTTGTAACCATTCTTTTCATCGTCTGCGCCATAAACGATTTTGCCAATCTTACTCCAAAAGATTGCTCCTGCACACATAAAGCAAGGCTCCACAGTTACATACAATGTTGCGTCAGGAAGATACTTGGCTCCTAAAGAATTAAAAGCTGAAGTTAAAGCAATCATTTCGGCATGAGCAGTAGGATCTTTTAGTCGCTCGGTCATGTTATGCCCCCGGGCAATGATTTTTTCATTTACTACCACTACAGCACCAATTGGAATTTCTTCATCTTCAAAAGCCTTTTTGGCTTCCTTCAATGCCTGCATCATAAAGTATTCATCTGTCATGAAGAATGTAGATTTGATTACCTTGGTATAAAATTAGAATTAATGTCAGACATATCAAGCCTTGAAAATTTACGGACCTTCTTTAATAGCGGGAATACGCAATCATATGCTTTTCGAAAAGAACAGCTTAACAGATTGAAATCATCCATTTTAAAACATGAGCAAGACTTATATGATGCATTATATACTGATTTAAAAAAAAGTCCTGAAGAAGTGTGGGTAACAGAAACGGGGATGGTGATTTCAGAATTAAATTCAGCCATTAAGAAGCTTAGTAAATGGATGAAACCAAAACGGGTTTCCACTAATTTATTAAACCTGCCATCGAGAAGCCGCATTCTATCCGAACCCTTAGGTGTTGTTTTGATTATTGCTCCGTGGAATTACCCTTTTCAATTATTGATAAATCCATTAATCGGTGCCATTGCTGCTGGCAATTGTGTTGTACTAAAGCCAAGTGAATTTGCACCTGCCACTGATGCCGTGATGAAAAAAATTATTGAAGAGACTTTTCCAAAGGAATATATTTTGTATGTACAAGGAGATGGAGCAGCCGTAATTCCTGAAATGATGAACAACTTTACTTTCGACCATGTATTTTACACGGGTAGTACAGCCGTAGGAAAAATTATTTATAAAATGGCGGCTGATAAATTAACGCCAGTTACGTTAGAACTTGGCGGCAAAAGCCCTTGTGTAGTGGAAAGCGATGCTAATATTAAAGTGGCTGCTCGCCGTATTGCCATGACGAAGTTCTCCAATGCCGGACAAATGTGTGTGGCGCCAGATTATGTACTAGTACATGAATCGGTAAAAGAAAAATTTATTGGTTCGATGAAAGAATCAATCGAAAACTTTTTTAGTTCAACACCAGAAGAAAGTTATAATTATGGGAAGATTATTAATGCAAAACAATTTGACCGCTTAAATAATTACTTGCAGCAAGGGAAAGTAGCTCATGGCGGACGAACTGATAAAGAAAAATTATTTATTGAGCCAACTTTGCTGACTGATGTTTCTATGAATGCGGATGTAATGAAAGATGAAATATTTGGGCCGATACTGCCCATATTTTCTTTTAATGAAAAGGAAGAAGCTTTGAAAATTATACAACAGCATCCAAATCCGCTTTCCTTTTATGTTTATACATCAAACAGTACAAAAGAAAGTGATTGGCTAAAAGCAGTTCCTGCAGGTGGATCCTGTGTAAACAATTCAAGCTGGCATTTAACTAATCATAATTTACCGTTTGGTGGAAGAGGATTTAGTGGAATAGGAAATTATCATGGGCATTTTTCATTTGACACATTCAGCCATAAAAAAGCAGTGATGAAAACACCAACATGGTTTGACCCGAATATAAAATATCCGCCATTCAAAGGGAAGTTGAATTTGTTTAAAAAGGTGATAAGGTGATCCCACAAAGGCACAAAGAAACACAAAGAATAATAGTATGACGGAAAACGAATTAGCGACTATAGCAGTGGATATAAGTTTTAAAATTCATAAAACTTTAGGGCCAGGGCTTCTGGAAAGTGTATATGAAGCGGCTTTTGCTTATGAACTTACAAAAAGAGGAATTGCATTTACAAGACAGCAAGGTATTGTGGCTTATTATGAAGAAGAAATTCTTGATGTTGGATTTAGGGCAGATATAATAATGGAAAATAAATTAATTGTAGAATTAAAATCCGTTGAACGACTAGAGAAGGTTCACCATAAAACTGTTTTAACTTACTTGAGGTTAGCAAAAATGAAGCTTGGATTATTAATAAATTTTAATGTTGAATTAATAAAAGAAGGCATTCACAGAAAAATACTTGGACAATTGACCTAGTCTCTGTGTCCTCTGTGCCTTAGTGGGAAAAACATGAAAAAACTAAAACGATTTATAATTGTTCTACTAGTACTAATTGCAACATTCGTAGTTTATATAGAAATTGTAAACCGTAATTCTATAAATATGACGTACAGACAAAAATTTTTAAAAGCAGTTTACCCGGCATTAATGTGGTTCACAAAACTTACCGGAAAGAACACAAAAGAACTTGCGGGAAATATACAACCTCCTGTTTCTTTTTATTCCCTGAAAGGACAATTGAATAATGGCGACACATTGGACTTTGCAGAGCTAAAGGGTAAGAAGGTGATGCTAGTGAATACCGCCAGCGATTGCGGTTATACTAACCAGTACACAGATCTGCAGAAACTGGCAGATGAGTACAAAGACAAACTAATTATTCTTGGTTTTCCGGCCAACGATTTTAAAGACCAAGAGAAAGGAACGGATGAAGAAATTGCTACTTTTTGTAAGAAAAATTACGGCGTTACATTTCCACTGATGCAAAAGAGTACTGTAATACAATCAGCGGAACAGAATTTGATTTATCAGTGGTTGACGGACTCAACTAAAAATGGATGGAACAAAAAACTTCCATCCTGGAACTTTACAAAATACATTGTGAATGAATATGGCGTACTAACCAATTATTTCGGGCCATCTATTTCTCCAATGGATAATGATGTGATAAAAGCAATTAATGAATAATCTATAAAATTTACGTTTATGGTGTACAATGATATTATCGGATCAATTGGTGTAGGCCTTATCTTAATTGCTTATTTTTTAGGAACAGAAAAATTAATAAAGAATGATGGCAAGCTTTATTTTGTTTTGAATATTATTGGTGCAGGACTTGCCTGTTATGCATCTTTATTGATTAATTACTGGCCTTTTGTTATTCTGGAAGGGACTTGGATGTTAGTTTCTATTTATGGGCTGATGAGAGCAATGAGAATTAAGATGACCTAAGTGGGGTCGGGACGCTTAAAGCGGTCTGAACTTAGATCGGGCATTTTTCATGATAGTTAATCAACTCAATCGGAGTTTTTTCTACTTCAAAGCCGGCATATGTAACAGCTACTTCATTCAATACTTCATTTACTTCTTCTTCAGTTGGTAAAGTAACAAGCCTGTTGCGGTACTCTTTAATGTTGGGCAATCCTTTTAGATAATTAGCATAATGACGGCGCATCTCATTGATGCCAACAACAGGTCCTTTCCACTGAATAGAAAGATTCAGGTGTTTTCTGCAAACAGCAATACGATCTGCAATAGTAGGAGAAGGTAAATGCTCACCTGTTTTAATAAAATGTTTTATTTCATCAAATATCCACGGATATCCGATAGCAGCACGGCCAATCATAATGCCATCTACCCCATATCTATTTTTATATTCCACTGCTTTTTCTGGAGAATCAATATCGCCATTACCAAAAATTGGGATATTAATCCTCGGATTGTTTTTCACTTTGCCAATTAAAGTCCAATCGGCTTCACCTTTATACATCTGCGTTCTAGTACGTCCATGAATTGCCAAAGCTTTTATGCCAACATCTTGTAATCGTTCTGCTACTTCCTCTATATTTCTGGTTTTATCATCCCAGCCCAATCTCGTTTTTACAGTAACGGGTAAAGAGGTTGATTTTACAACGGCAGAAGTTAATCTCACCATCAAATCAATATCTTTCAATACTCCTGCACCTGCGCCTTTCAATGCTACTTTTTTTACAGGACAACCAAAATTGATGTCTAATAAATCAGGGTTTGTTACTTCAACAATCTTTGCGGCCATAGAAAGGCTGTCTTCATCACCTCCAAAAATTTGTATGCCAACGGGTCTTTCGTAATCAAAGATGTCGAGTTTTTTACGGCTTTTAATGGCATCCCGGATCAAACCTTCGCTGGAAATAAATTCCGTGTACATCAAATCGGCTCCTTTATCCTTACACACAGCCCGAAACGGCGGATCACTAACATCCTCCATTGGAGCCAGAAGGAGCGGAAAGTCAGGAAGTTGTATGTTATCGATACGTACCATTCAATCTGTAATTACCTATTTTTGCTTGGCCGACTACCTTAATTTTCAAAACTTTAAGGAGAGGCGGGTATTCCCATCTATGATGGGAAATTGTTTATTATAATTAGGCCTGCAAATTTACATTTTAATCGCCAAAGTTTATGTACGATAGTAATTCAAAAGGCATTTCTTATTTAGCCGGTTTTTTTATGCTTATTGCTTTTGTAGTGGCAAGCACCATTTTGGCAGGTCTGCTCAGCATTCCTATCTGGACAGCCATGACAGGGGAAAGTGCATTGAAAATTGAAGAAGGTATGTTGAACCCCGCTAACAGCAATGCTGTAAAAGTGATACAGATAATTACTGCCGTTGTTGGCTTTTTGCTACCTGCATTATTGACCGCACAGATAATGAATAGGCGACCGATGAAATTATTAGGATTTAAAGGAAGAATTAACTGGCAGGAAATAAGCCTTGTGTTTGGAATTGTGTTAATGGCATTATTTGTTTCTGCAGGACTTGCATATTTTAATCAGAATATTCCGGTTGATGCTTCGTGGAAAGTAAAGTTTGATAAAATGGAGGCGGATTATATAAAACAGGCTTCCGCCATTTTAAGTCTGAATAATTTTGGAGAATACCTGCTGGCCATTTTTATTATGGCTTTTTTACCTGCATTATGCGAAGAGGCTTTATTTCGCGGAGGTTTGCAGAATTTTTTATCCCGTTCCACAAAAAATCCTTGGCTGGCAATTGTTGTTGTCAGCATCATTTTCAGTGTGGCGCATTTTTCTTTTTACGGTTTTTTATCAAGAGTTTTTCTGGGAATGATGCTTGGCGCCATATATCATTATTCGGGAAAACTATGGTTAAGTATACTGGCTCACTTTATCAATAATGCCATTGCTATTTCAGTGGTGTATGCTACTAAAATGAATGGTAAGTCGGTGGCAGAAGCAATGAATGATTCAAGCGATGCCAGTTGGTATGGAATTTTTGCATTGCCGTTCTTAATTGCCTTATTTTATTTTTTCAGAAAGTTAACAGTGAGGCCGGCAGAAGAAATTGCACCTGCGGGCAAAGATGAAAGTTTGCGCAACACACCATTCTATTAATGATTTAATTAATTCATGGCATTTAATATTCAAACCTTTCGCACCAGAGCATTAACGGCAATTGTATTTGTGGCTATTATGCTGGTGGGTTTGCTTTGGAATCAATGGAGCTTTCTTGTTTTATTTTCCATCATTCATTTTGGTTGCTGGTGGGAATACCTAAAGCTAACGGAGAAAATACATTCTACTTCGTTTCATCCGTATACAAAATTAGGATTGATGGCGATGGGCTATGGCATTATGCTTTGGTTTTGCAGTCCGGCATATCATATTAGTGGTTATGGATTGAAGGAAAATATTTCATTGCCAATTTCCGCAGCAGGTTTTGCTTTATTACTCACTGGTATTTTTCAAAAGAACCCAATCAATGTAAAAGCATTTGGCTATGCTGTGTTAGGGTTGCTATATATTTCTTTGTGTTGGGGGTTGATGATAGATTTATATGGGGTAGAAACTAATAATCCAATCTTATTAAAAAACTCAAATCTCTATTTAATATATTTTCCCCTTTTAGTTATTGGATGTATGTGGATTAATGATACAATGGCCTATATCGTTGGTTCTTTAATTGGGAAAACACCGCTTTCAAAAATTTCTCCTAAAAAAACATGGGAAGGGTCAATTGGCGGAATTATTTTATGTGCAATAGTAATGGGTTATGCTGGGTTTATTTATGATGACTGGTTTGTCTTTGGGCAATCAATATCATTCTGGATAATCCTTTGTTTTATAGCTGCTATTACCGGAACGATTGGCGATTTATTAGAATCAAAACTTAAACGATCTGCAGGAGTAAAAGACAGCGGCACATTAATGCCCGGCCACGGTGGATATTTAGATAGGTTTGATTCATTGTTGCTCGCCACACCATTTGTTTGGGTGTATGTTGAATTTCTTATAAAATAGTTCACCTAAACTCCCACTAACTACTTCCCAAACCCTACTCCCCATTTCATACTATATTTGCTTATAACTGATTAGTAATGACAATTCATAAAGAAGGATATAAATCAATCGCCATCGGAGTAATATTATTCGGTATCATCAATGTTGTCTCATTTTATTTTATGAGTTCATCATTGCCAATAGTAAGCCTGCTGCTATTTATTGTTACACTCGGCTTTCTTCTATTAATTATTTCATTTTTCAGAATTCCCAACCGTAAGCTAACAATTGAAGAGAATGGCATTATTGCTCCGGCAGATGGTAAAGTAGTGGTGATAGAGGAAGTGCAGGCAGATGAATATTTTACAGACCGCCGAATACAAGTTTCTATATTTATGAGTCCGCTGAATGTGCATGTAAACCGTAATCCCGTAAGTGGCGAAGTGGTGTACAACCAATATCATAAAGGGAAATATTTGGTAGCATGGCATCCAAAATCTTCTACAGAAAATGAAAGGCATTCTGTGGTATATAAGAAGAACGGCAAAGAAATACTCGTAAAACAAATTGCTGGTGCAGTGGCAAAGCGTATTTGTAATTACTTACAGGTAGGACAAGAAGTAAAGCAGACCGAAGAAATGGGATTCATAAAATTTGGCTCCAGAGTTGATCTATTACTTCCTTTGAATGCAAAAATTCATGTAAAGATTGGTGATAAACCACAAGGCGGCGTTACTACAATTGCAACTTGGTAGGGTTTAAAATATTCTCTCTAATTCTTTCAGCGAATAAATAGTATGTGTTGGCAGCTTGCCATTGATGCTTAAAGGTTCATTGGTTAGATGATTCACATGAATCTGATCTATACCTGCATTGATGGCACCCAAAATATCAACCTCCATTGTATCGCCAATCATAATACTTTCATCCGGAGTTGCTCCTGTTTTTTGAAAAGCGAAATCAAAAATTTCTTTTTTTGGTTTAAGGCTATTACTTCCTTCGGATGTAATTACTTGTTTGAAGTAAGAACTAAGCCCTGAATGTTTCAACTTGCTATGTTGTGTATGTTCAAAACCATTGGTTATAAGATGTAGTTCATAGCTCTTGTCAGTCAAGTAATCGAGTATTTCGATAGTATATGGGAATAAGATGGTTCTGGTTGGAAGCATTTCCAAGAAACGGTCGCCCATTTTTTTCGCCAGCGGCTCATCGGCAATTTTAAAATCAAGCAAGGAAAGCCACATTCTTTTTACTCTCAGTTCTTCCTGTTTTACAAAGCCTTTTCTGTAGCGTTCCCAAAGCCTTTCATTATGTGCCAGATAGTTTTTATGAAAGAGGTCAAAATCATCGACTCCTCTTTCCTTGAGCTTCATTTCTTCATACAATTCAACTAAAGTGGTGCGGCTGTTTGCTTCAAAATCCCAGATGGTATGGTCCAGATCAAAGAAAAGATGTTTGTACTTCATAGCTTTGCAAAGAAAACCGGAAATATTCAATAATCAATATTCAAATTTCAATGAACGTTATTATAACTGGCGCATCCAAAGGAATAGGGAAAGCTATCGCTGAAATATTTGCATCAAATGGGTATAATCTTTTTTTATGCTCTAGAGGCGAAGTGAGTTTATATAAGGTAATGGAAGAATTACAGACAAGGTTTCCTGCGATTACCATAAAAGCAAAACCGGCCGATATGAGTAAGAAGGAAGAAGTAATTGCATTTGCCAATTGGTGTTTATCATTTGCTGTTCCGGACGTAGTGGTTAATAATGCAGGAATATTTCATCCGGGAAATGTTTTGGATGAACCGGAAGGAAGTTTGGAAAATCATATTGAAACAAATCTCTACAGTGCTTATCATTTAACAAGATTGCTTTCTCCTAAAATGATTGAAAGGAAATTGGGCCATTTATTTAATATTTGCTCCATCGCAGCATTGAAGGCTTATAAAAACGGCGGAGCATACAGTATCAGTAAGTTTGCAATGAATGGATTTAGCATGAACCTGAGGGAAGAGATGAAATCCCATGGTATAAAAGTAACCACTGTTCATCCCGGAGCTGTACTTACCGATTCGTGGGATGGTTTTGATAATACTTCCAAAAGAATTATGGAGGCAACTGATATTGCTAAAATGGTATATGCGGCAACATTGCTTTCGCCACAGGCTTGTGTGGAAGAAATTGTTATACGGCCTCAGTTAGGAGATCTTTAACACCACTGACAACTGAATTAGTCCATTAATATAGATAAGTATGAATGCTTCATGTTTGCTAATCTAAATTAGGGGCATTAATAATGAAGAAAATTGTTGTAATAACAGGGTTACTGTTGCTTCCCTTTTTTGTGAAGGCACAAATTACATTCAGCACTATTGTGCCACTACAGCCGGTTGTAACAGGTAGATCTTTTCAGGTACAATACGTAATTGAAGGTGCAGAGACCTTTGACGATTTTAAACCATCGGTCTTTGAAAATTTTCGGATTGTAACCGGACCTAACATTTATAACGGCACCACAGCTTCTATAACCGGGCTGAAGCGGATCAGAAATATTGTTTATACATTAGAAGCAACCAGACCTGGCAAGTTTCTTATTCGAGGCGCAGCTGTAACGATTAATAACAGGAATTATGAAAGTAATAATGTTTTTTTGATTGTGATTTCTGAAAAGGAAGCTATTAGAATTGCCAGACAGAAAAAGGAAAATTCTATTTCCAATTACTTCTTACGACCCGGGGAAGATCCTTATAAGAAAATTAAGGAAAATTTATTTTTAAAAGTACAGGTTGATAAAAAAACATGCTATGCAGGTGAGCCAGTGCTGGCTACTTTCAAATTATATTCTTGCCTTGAGTCAAAATCCGACATTGTAAAAAATCCCGGGTTTTATGGTTTTTCTGTTTTTGATATGATCAACTTATCCGACAAAGAAGTGTTGGCTGAAAAGATCAATGGAAAAATATTTGATGTGCACACTATTCGAAAAGTGCAATTATTTCCTTTGCAAGCAGGTGTATTTACTATCGATCCAATGGAAATAAGAAACAGAGTGGAGTTTTCGAGTACTGCCGTTAGTAGAAAAACTGAACAGGAAATAGTAGAAGGAATGTTTGGAAACAGAGAGGAAGTTGAAAAAAATGATGTTGTGAATTATGAAACTGAAATCAGCACAGAATCTATTATTATAAATGTAGCACCAATACCAGCTAAGAATAAACCTGTTGATTTTAGTGGTGCTATTGGCAGATTTTTTATCACTGCTTCTTTACTGAAAAACGAACTAGCAAAGAATGAAGAAGGAATGCTGGAAGTAACCATCAACGGAACGGGAAACTTTATTCAACTAACAGCGCCATCGATTAACTGGCCCGAAGGGATTGATGCATTTGAGCCAACGGTTAAAGATAATTTTGATAAAAACATTTCTCCATTAACTGGTACCAGGACATTCAGGTTTCCGTTTGTCTGCTCCGTAAAAGGACTAAATATTATTCCGCCAATTCAATTCAATTATTTTGATATTGACAGCAATAGCTATAAAACCATTTCAACCAGCTTAGTAAAGTTGGATGTTATTGAAGAACAAAGGGTAAACCCTGTTGAATCGAAGAGTAAAACATCAATGACAGAAGTTAATAAAACTTCAAGTCGCATTGTCGCTGGAATCGTAATAGGACTTGTTCTACTTGTGCTGATTTATTGGTTTGGAAAAAGAAAAGAAATTACTACAGAAGTGAATAATGTATTGGGCGCAAGACTTGATGCAGACGAGATTTTACAGCCAGCGGCTGAATTAATTAATGCTGATGATAATCAGTTTTACAGTTGTTTGTATCAAACGTTATGGAAATATCTTGCTGAGAATTTTAAGCTAGAAGGAAGTGGGATGAGCAGGAATAAACTAATTTACGCTGCTGAACAAAATGGTTTGTCCAAAGAAATTATTAATAAACTGGAATTGGTGCTTTCTGAATGTGAAACTGTTCAGTTTACAAATGCTGCTCCATTACAAGAAAGAAATTTGCTATTGCAATCAGCTAAAGTGGTAATTAATGCAGTGGAGAAAAATTTACTCTGAGTATTTATAACCTACACCTCTTACAGAATGGAAATATTTCGGATTGCGACTATCTTCTTCAAAATATTTTCTGAAGTTAAGAATAAAATTATCGATGGTTCTTGTAGTTGGGTACACATTGTAACCCCAAACAGATTGTAGAATTTTCTCTCTGGGAACTACTTCGTTTTTATTTTCAATCAACAATTTTAATAGCATTGTTTCTTTCTTGCTTAGTTGAATTTTCTCTCCATTTGCTTTTATGGCTTCCTGTGCTTTAAAATCAATAGTGTTTCCTCCAAACGAGAATGAATCACCGATGGTTGATTTGTCTTGAAGCTTTTTATTTTTGTTAATCAGTTTGTGAACTCTAAGCAATAACTCTTCAAGGTTAAAAGGTTTTGTCAGATAATCATCAGCTCCTTTTTTTAAACCTAGCACTCTGTCTGTACTGCTATTTTTGGCACTAAGAATTAAAATTGGCACTTCATTATTACTGATGCGAACTGTTTCTGTTACGGTAATGCCGTCCATTTCGGGGAGCATTACATCCATAATAATAAGGTCAAAATATTCTGACTGAACTGCCTTTAAGGCAGCAGCTCCATCCATAGCGGAGGTTACTTCATAGCCTTCTAGTTCTAGGTTAAGCTTTAAGGCTTCGTGTAAATTCTCTTCATCTTCTACCAATAAGATGGATGTTTTCTTCTCTACATTCATGATTTAAAAGTAACGGCAAAAATACTGCCCTGTGGTTCATTGTTTGTCATCGTTATGTCGCCATTATGATCTCTGGCTATTTTACGACAAAGGTAAAGCCCCAATCCGGTTCCTTTCGTTTTTCGGGTGGCTTCGCTGCCAATACGATAAAATTTATTAAAGATTTTGGCTTTTTCAGTTTCTTCTATGCCAATGCCTTGATCTTTTATCTGTAATTCTATTCCTACTTTGGTTCTTTTCAGTATGGTACTGATTGGAGATTCTTTTGGAGAATATTTTGTAGCATTTTCCAGCAGATTGTTAATCAGCATTTGTAAAAGCAGCGAATCTCCTTTAATGTCTGTATCGTCTTCTATATCTTCTACAAAAATCCTTTCAGGAAAACGGTTGCTAAATTGGCGAATGCAATCTTTTAATAATGCCGTCAAATCCAATTCTTCTTTTTCTGCTTTGAAGTTGCTGTTTTCTAATTGAGCGGCTACCAAAATATTATTGGTTAAAAAATCAAGCCTTGAAGTTTCATCCAATGTGGTGCGGATGATTTTTTGTTTCTTTTCTTCATCCAGATTGTATTTCTGTAATGTTTCAAGGTTCAATCGGGCAACAGAGATTGGAGTCTTTAATTCATGTGTAATGGCCATCATAAAATTCTGTTGTTGTTGCTGTATCTTTAATTGACGGCTGATGGAGCGGTACACAAATACTGCTCCGATTAGTATCAGAATAAGAAAGGTAATTCCTTCCGCTATATACTTTCCGGTATTTCTTTTTGTTTCATTGTCTATTGCAAATACTTTATCGCCATATTGAAGAACTGAAAGGGAGTTTTTATCAGGACTTATAGATTTATATTGCAATTGTGCAATCCGGTTGTTTTGTTTCTCTAATGAGATAAACCACCAGGCCAAAGCGGCGATGATATAGATTAGCAACATCCAATAAATAACTGTGGTGCGTCGAATAGTTCTTCTACTTGCGTCGGGCATGCTGCAAAGATGCGATTATTGTTTCTTTTCAATCCGCAATCCTACGTTCAACACATTTTTAAGAGGATTTTCCCGCATTATTTGTTCCAGCGTAAAAGTATAGTCGCCGGGTTTTCTAAATCGGAATTGCTGATTGGCAGGTGTAAGTGGAATGCGATGCTCATAAATATCATCCATGCCTGTTCCTCTCCAGCCTTCTTCATCTGTAGCCAATACAAGATCGTATCTGGCTTTTTGAGTTGTGTCTTGCCCCGGTTGTTTAGTAATCAGGTTCAGGTAGATATTATTATAATTGTACTTGTCATTATGTCGCAGCACAATAAATAAGTTATAGGCAGCTGTAGTATCCTTGATATTGAACTTAAATGAAGGCTTATAGGTATTGTCCCATTTGTGACCGGGCAGCGTTACTGTTTTTTCAAACAGATCGACATGTGTGCAGGAAGTGAAAGATAACTGCCCAATGGCAACAACTAATAAACCAATAAGAGTCAATCGTACTTTTTTCAAGAAAGTTATTTTTGCAAATGTAATTAAGAAGATATGATTTTAAAGTTCGGCTACAATGCATTTAAAACCTGTTCTTTCGCCTTTTCCAGTTCATCCTTCATCATCACCACACATTTCTGTATAGTAGAATCATAGGCTTTAGAACCGGTAGTGTTTATTTCCCGGCCTATTTCCTGTAAAACGAAAGACAGCTTCTTTCCCTTCGCCTCTTCCGTATCCGCTAAAAGTGATTTGAAATAATCGCAATGATTTTTCAGGCGAACTTGCTCTTCAGTAATGTCTATTTTTTCGATGTAATAGATCAGTTCTTGTTCCAGTCGGTTACCGTCATAATTTTCCTTGCCTACATTTTCTTCTAAAAGGCGGGTAATGCCTTCTCTTATTTTTTGCTGACGCAGCGGCTCCAGTTTAATTACTTCGGTTTGCTGGTTTTCGATATTAGTAATGCGGCTCAGCAAATCCTGTTCAATCATTGCTCCCTCATTCAGTCGATGTTTATTTAAAGCATCAATAGCGGCTTGCAATACATTTTGAAAGTCTTTCCATTCATCATCTGATAAGGTTTCGCTGCTGGGAGTAATAACTTCTGGCAGTTTAACCAAGGTACTTAATATATTAGAGGCATCAAGTCCCAAGGTTGTAGACAATTCTGACAATGGTTTAAAATAAGCCTTAGCAAGATCTGTATTAATAGTTACAGGTTTAGCATTACCTGTGTCTTTCAGGCTAATGTTACAATCAACACTACCACGACTAAGCTGTCCGGATAAAATGCGGCGGATGTCAAATTCAAAAGGTCTTAAGATAGAGGGCAATCTTAGTTGTAGTTCAAATTGTTTTCCGTTAAGCGATTTTATATCTACAAGAAATGTTTTATCTCCTACATTTTTTTCGGCTCTTCCAAATCCGGTCATTGATTTCAGCATGTACTGTTTTTTAGATTTTTGTAAAGGTATCTTAATTAATTAATTCATTTTTTCTTTCCTACAAAGACGTTAAGTACTCTAAGAAAATAATATTAGACCATGCAAAATAAAATCTTTGTGAGCTTTGTGTCCTTACCTACCGGCAAGCAGGTTAGTAGGAAATAATTTTGTTGCAATAAAAAAACCCCCCTGGAGTACCAGAGGGATTAATATATGGATGGGTTAGTAAGTACAGGGAAATAAATTTCCCTACACAATATTAAAATAAATATTTAGTAACCAAAAAAAATTCTTCATTTATTTTATTAACATTTTAAATCTTACTGTGGATAAGCATAGTCTGAAATTGAATGAAAAAATTGTGTTTTATAAAAACACAATTCGTTTTTTATAAATTATTTTTTATGAAGTTGTTTTTTGTAACTGATATAACACAGTACAGTTAAGGTTTGTAGCTTGTTGTTTTTTTTAAATTTAATAAAAGAGTAAAGTTGTTAGAACATTTTTTTACTTTTCACTATCAACAGAATGTATAAAAAATAATGTATAAAAGGGTAAAAAATAGTTTAAAAAAACTTGCTGAGATAAAGGTGAAAAAGCATGAATTCGTCGATTTATGATTATTATTTCCAATAAACAGGTTGCTACCTTTGCATGACCTGCGCCAAATATTGGCGTTTTAAAAAACAAACTATGCGATTTGAAACTCCTGTTCCTGTTACTACTATTGCTCAACTTATCGGTGCCGAACTAAAAGGAAATGTAAATGGTAGCGCAACAGGAATCAATGAAATTCATAAAGTAGAGAACGGTGATTTGGTTTTTGTAGATCATCCAAAGTATTATTCAACCTGCCTAAACTCTGCGGCTACATTTATTATCATCAATAAAGAAGTAGAAGTTCCTGAAGGAAAAACATTGCTGATTGTTGATGATCCTTTTGAAGCTTATTTAAAGATTGTCAATTTTTATAGGCCGTTCGTTCCATCAATGATGCCGATAAGTAATACTTCTTTGGTTGGCGAGGGAACAGTTATTATGCCCGGGGCATTTGTAGGTAATCATGTATCAATTGGTAAGAATTGTATTATTCATCCGAATGTTACTATTCTTGATTATTGCATAATTGGTGATAATGTTATTATTCAAGCAGGAACGGTTATTGGCAGCGATGCTTTTTATTATAATAAGAAAACTAACAGGGACATTCATTACAAGAAAATGAATAGTTGTGGACGGGTTATTATTGAAGATGCGGTGGAAATAGGGGCTAATTGTACTATCGACAGAGGCGTAAGCCATGATACCATCATTGGTGCCGGAACCAAAATGGATAATTTGATTCACATTGGACATGATACAGTAATTGGTAAAAACTGTCTGTTTGCTGCCAATGTAGTTATTGCAGGTGTGGTTACCATTGAAGATGGTGTTACTTTATGGGGTCAGGTAATCATCAATAAAGACCTGACAATTGGAAGCAATGCTGTTTTATTAGGAAGAACAGGAGTCAATCACAATCTGGAGGGTAATAAAACTTATTGGGGTGCTCCGGCACAGGATGCTGGTGCGGCAAGAAGAGAATTAGTTTGGATAAAAAGGATACCGGAGTTGTGGGAAAAGGTAATGGGAAAATAAATACTAATCCGGCCAATAATCATACGGCAACTGGTCGCCAACATTCTTCCAGCTCCAGTAACCCTGGTTTATCCAATCCTTTTGATCATAGTAATATCCGTTTTCAGTTACGGCAATTGTATTTAAAATTTCAATATAAGAAATTGGGTATTCAACATTTTTAGGCAGGTTCATTTTCTTCAAATACTCAGACTCTGGTTTTTTATTGGTGTAGGCAATGCTTAACACTCTTGGATACCAGAATTCAATTTGTAATGTACTGTCTAATGCGCCATAGTAAAGTGAGTCGTAAGGATTCGTAACTCGGTTAAATTTCTTGTCCACTTTTTCATCCAGCATATCTATTACCCAACCATCTTCATAAATTGAACTATCATAATAGCTGCGCATAAAATGCAGCTTGGAACCTTCGTAGGCAATGGCACGGTTTGTTTTCCAAACATTTTTAATACTGTCTTCGCCTTCCATTTCAGTATATAAACAGAAGCCGCGGTAAATATAATTGTCTGTTTTATAGTAATAGACAAATGAATCCAACTGGTAGCGAAGATTGTAACCTAATGCATTATTAGAGATTAGCACAGGCTCGGTTGCCAGTATTTTTAGCCGATTACTTTTTTTGTAGAAATAAAACTTCAACACTTCGGGGTTTAATAAAATGCATTTACCTGAATTAGGTGTGGCGCCAATAAAATTCTTCGTAAAAAAATCGCCATACTTTTCCCAGCCATCTTTTACTTCAAATGTGTTGGTAAGAATAACTTCTTCTAATCTTTTTTCTTCTTTTATCAATAGGATTTCCAATGTTCCTTTTTCTGTTACTCTTATAGTTTGTGTGCCATAACCTGTGAAGCTAAATATAAGATCATACCCTCCAGATTTCAAGGTAAGAGAAAACGCTCCGTCTTTATTTGTTACGGTGCCGGATGTAGTATTCTGACAAAATACAGATGCATTGAACAGCGGTTCACGGCTGGCAGAATCCAAAACAGTACCACTAATGGTAAACTGCGCCGAAGTAGTTAATGAAAATGCTGTTGCGATAAAAAAGAGAAAGTAACGTAGTTTTTGCATAGAAATTGATTACTGCGTAAAGATATAAAATGATGTTCAGCTATATTTAATGTACAACGGCTTTTAAGACTTTAATAGTATAAAGACAGTTGCAGGGTGCGAAAACATCCTATTATCTCTTAATATCTGCCATATATTTTGCAGCAGCAGTTTTAATAGATTCTTCAAGCGGCGTAAATAAAAAATTTGGAATTGCTTTCAGAAGCTTATCGTTTTCAAACAATGTTTTGCTTTGTGCAACTCTTGCACTTTCTTTTGAGAGCAATGGTTTTTTCCCTGTAATCAACGCTTTAAACTTTTCAATTCTCCAAGCCAGACTCATTAAAAATGGTGTTGCCAATTTAGACGGTCTCTTTTTATCAAATGCATCTGCAATAGCGTTCTGTAATTTTTGAAAAGTCCAATTATCGCCATTCACAATGTATCGCTGCTCGGTAATATTGCTTTCCATTAAAAGAATAGCGGCTCTGGCAACATCTTCCACATCAACAAAGCCATTGATGCCGGAAGTATACCATTTAAAACCTTCATAAATATTTCTGAAAATTGCACAGCTACTACTATGCCAATCTCCATGACCAAGTATGGTGCTTGGATTCAGGATTACCCCTTCCAAACCTTCATTTAATCCTCGCCATGTTTGCAGTTCTGCTTTAAACTTGCTAATGGCATAATGTGTATTTACTTTGGATTCTTCCCATCTTTTTTCTTCATTCACATTGCCGCCATTAGCAGTTCTTCCTAAAGCCGCAACTGAGCTGATATGTACAAAACGTCTTATATTTTTTTCCAAAGCAACATTTACTACATTGGCAGTTCCATCCACATTTACCTTGTACATTTCTTTTCTTTCTCTTCTTGCAAAAGAAACAACAGCTGCTGAATGAATAACCGTATCTATACCTTCCATGGCATCCTCCAGTGCAACAACGTCCAACACATCGCCTTCAACCCATTCTACTTTATCAAATATTGCTGATGGAATCCAAAATGGAAGCTTAGATGTTCTGCGAATAGCCCGGACACTATATCCTTTTTCAACCAATTGCTTGATGATGTAAGAACCTAAGAAGCCGGTGCCGCCTGTAACAAGTATTGTACCCCCAACCCCTGAAGGGGAGAATTTACTTTTCTCTTGAAACGAATATTTTTCTTCTTTATCGATCATTTATTAAATTAAGATAATTGAGAATTAAGGAAATATAATTCCCTCTGTCTGCCGACAGGCAGGCTTTGGGGTTAGGGGCTGTATTTATAAAACCTTCGCCGGATTTTTTGCCGAGCTTTCCTTCTTTTACTTTTTGCTCTTGAATATAAGAAGGTTTGAATCGTTCATTTTTATTCATTTGTTCATAAACAGAACAGCTTACTGCATAGTTAACATCATTACCAATAAGATCCATTAGTTTAAAAGGTCCCATTTTAAATCCCGATGCTTCCAATAAATTATCAGCTACTTCAACAGACACATGACCTTCTTCCACCAATCGCATTGTTTCTGTATAAAAAGATCTGGCTACTCTGTTTACAATAAACCCCGGAGCATCCTTACAAAGCACTGGCACTTTACCCATTTGCTTTGCCAGTTCCATTATAGTATTAGTGGTTATTTCATTTGTATGAGGCGTATTTACAACTTCCACCAGTTTCATTATTGTGGCCGGATTAAAAAAGTGCATACCGATTACTCTTTCTGGCCGTTGAATTTTTTCTGCAATCGCAGTTACAGATAATGAGGATGTATTGGTCGCAAAAATGCATTCGCTGTGATTTAATTCTGCCAGTTGATTAAATAAGGCAATTTTTATTTCAGCTTTTTCAACAATGGCTTCTATAAAAACATCGGCAAGGCAAGTTTGAATATCGTTGGTGTAATGAATACGTCGGGTTATTTTTTCTCTTTCATCAGCAGATATTTTTTCTTTATCTACCAGCATTTGCAGGTTTTCGCTGGTTGCATTTTTTGCTTTTTCAAGAATAAAAGTGCTTAATTCATATAATATAACAGAAAAACCCGCCTGAGCTGCTGCTTGTGCTATTCCATTGCCCATTGTTCCTGCTCCGCATACACATATGCTGTTGATGTTCATTCTTAATGAATTATATGTGTAAAGATATTGGATGTGGATTTTATGGTTGTTATTTATGCAAAGTTTCTCTTATCTTAAACGAAAATTTCAGACATGGACACCAACCAATCAACAGACCAATCAACAGACCAACCGACAAATCAACCAATAGAGCAATCTATTGCTTCAACAACCATTCAAGCATCTGCTGCCGCAACACCGAGTGTATTAGGAACAAAAATGCCTTCTACGGTAGCGTTTGCAGTTGCTGTATTACTTTTTCTGATGCCATTTATTGATATTAAGTGCAATGGATCTTCGTTACAAACAGTTAGTGGCGTTCAATTAGCTACTGGTTTTAAAATGAAAAATAACAGCAGTGATAATTCATTTCTGAATGATGTAAAAACAGAAGGAATAGATAAAAATATTACTAAGACTGCAACAAAGTCAGATGACAAGGATCCGAACATGTATGCTATGATTGCACTAGGTCTTGGAATTTTAGGTCTTGGCTTATCTTTTACAAATGCCAAAGCGGCATTGGGTGGAGCAATGGCAACGGGTGTGGCTTCTGCTGGAGCAATGATTGGCTTAATGCTCGATATAAAAAAGAATATTAAATCGAGTATTCCAAGTACCGACACAGGATCTGGTACCGGACTTGACAATATTGGAAAATCAATGAGTGATAGTTTGAATATCACTGTTGATTTTACATCCTGGTTTTATATTGCCATTGTTGCATTTTTGGCCGCAGCATTTTTCTGTTATAAACGAATGAGTGCAAAAAAATAATTTCATTTTTTTTATCAATCACCAATAAACCAACCAACATGGACAAAAAAACGCTAAACATTGTTTTAGGAGCTGCACTACTAGGCAGTTTCTTTCTTGCTTATTTCAGTATGTTCGGAAGAAGTATCAGTGGATTTGATATGGCTACTGCCGATGGAGGAGACTGGCAGAAGTATCTTTTGTTTTTAATACCCCTAACGGGACTCTTGTTGCTGGTAGGCGCATTAAATAATGGCAATACCATACTACCCGGAAGTTTGCTTTCGATACTGCCCTTGCTCACTTTACTTTACATTATGATTGTAGCGCCACTTATTAAAGGAGCGGAAATTGGAGATGTATTTAAAGGATTAGGTAAAGGATTTGGCATTGGTTTATGGATTGCAGTTGCTGCTTCACTGGTTCTCGCCTTATACAGACCAAAGTCCAGCTAATAGTACAATAGTTGAATAGAAAACTAAAGGGCTGCCTCACAAAGGCAGCCCTTTTTTATATAGCAGAAGTAAATTGTTTCAGGAATCGTACATCATTTTCGCTGAAAAGGCGAATATCGTTGATGCCGTATTTCAACATGGCTGGTCTTTCTATTCCCATGCCGAATGCAAAGCCTGTATATTTAGCCGGATCAATATTGCAATTGGTTAATACATTTGGATGCACCATGCCACAACCTAATATTTCTACCCAACCAGTTTTCTTACAAATATTACAACCACTGCCACCACAGATGAAACAACTTACATCCATTTCGGCACTGGGTTCTGTAAAAGGAAAATAAGAAGGGCGGAATCTTACTTTTACATCTTTACCATACATTTCTTTTACAAAGAAGTAAAGTGTCTGTTTCAAATCGGCGAAAGAAACATGTTCATCAATATATAATCCTTCTACCTGGTGAAAGAAACAATGGCTTCTTGCACTCACCGTTTCATTTCTATACACTCTTCCCGGCATTATCATTCGGATTGGCAGTTTGCCTTTTTCCATTTCCCGTATCTGCACATTACTAGTATGTGTTCTCAACACCCAATCCGGATTTTGTTGAATATAAAAAGTGTCCTGCATATCTCTCGCAGGATGATGCTCTGGTAAATTTAATGCGCCGAAATTGTGCCAATCGTCTTCTATTTCCGGCCCTTCAGCTACAGCAAATCCTAAGCGTTGAAAAATTGAAACAATCCTGTTCCGCATTAATACAACGGGATGCCTTGATCCAATTGGTAAATTATCGCCTGGCAAACTAAGGTCAATTGAATTGGCCGTTGACTGTTGTCCATTGACAGTCGACTCTTTCAACTCATTATACTTCTCTTCTACAAAAACCTTGAAATCATTTAGCAGCTGTCCAGCCTCTTTTTTATTTTCAACCGCCACATTTTTCATCTCCCCCATAATGGATTTCATCAATCCTTTGGTGCCAAGATATTTAATGCGGAACTCTTCTACCTGCTTTTCATCTGCAGCTGTAAATGCACTAATCTCTTTTTTATGATCTTCTATCTGTTTGAGCAATTGTTCCATAAGTCGGCAAAGATAAACCGCAGCGGCTGCAGGTTAAAATGAATTTTTAGTGAATAAAACTGCTGATTATTGGTGAGAGTTACAGGCTATTATCAAACTCAAGCTTTTCTTCTTTTGCCTTTTTAGGTGCTTTCCCAAACCGGTAACTGAAACCTAAGTAAATAATCTGGGCGTCTCTTCTTCCAAATGAAACCTGTTGTAAGCCAGTTGTAACGAACTCATTTTTATTTCTCAATGTTTTAAATAGATCGGAAGCGGTGAGTATTATGGATGCTTTCTTTTTAAATAAATCTTGTCTTAATCCGGCATTAAAAACAAAACTGGCATATGATTTCCCTTGCGGTGTCAATCTTGCAGAACGGAAATTACTGCTTACTTGCGCCACTGTTGTTTTTGTGATTGTGAAAGTGGCGTTGAAATTTGTGCTCATCGAAACAATCGTTTTCTTTCCAATAAAACCAAGGTCAGCGGCATCAATCTGGTTGTAAAAGAAATTAGTACTGAGATTAGAGCTAAAAAATTTCCCAGCTTTTGCACTAAAAATGATCTCCAAACCTGCCGACTGATCGTTGGAAAGGTTTTGTTCTGTTGTAAGCAATACAGAATCATTCAATGGAATTGTGACAGATGTAAAACCATTTTTCTTATATCGATAATATAGACTTGGCACCAGTGAAAAATTATCATTCTGCCATTTATAACCAAACTCAACCGAATGTATCATTTCAGGAAGTAGCTTTGGATTGCCAGCTCTCAAATTCAACGGGTCTCTGTATTCAGGAAAAGGATTCATCTCGTCACCATCGGGTCTATTTACCCGTTTGCTGTAATTGAGTTGGAGCTCACCATTTTTTAGTTTGTAAGAAAGATGAAGCGTTGGATAAATTTTAAAATAATCGTTGTTGATTAATGAATCTTTTGTAACAAGATTGCCGTTGATGATGGCCTGCTCTGCCCTTAAGCCAGCTGAGTATCCAAATTTTTCAAATTGATGCTGATAGGTTCCGTAAAAAGCATGAATGCTTTCATTGTATTTAAATCTGTTTGAACGAACATCATCTTTTAGAAATCTTTTCTGAATAGTATCATATACTTCTCCGTAAAAATCAAGATCGACCTGACTAAATGATCCTAGATAGCCAGTTTCTATTTTGGAATCTTCTGTAATAGGATTGGTGAAATCTATTGAAAACTGCTGTTGCTTATCGCCTTGCTTTATTAATGTATTATCAAGCTCAGATGGTTTTACTGGGAAATAATATACAGTAGTATAATGATTGTCTTCAATTTCATCTGACGCAGATACATTCAGTTCTACTCTCAGTTCTTTATCTTCTTTTGCAAAATTGTGCTGCCAGTATGCTGTTGCATCCTTTTCTTTTTCCACTTCAGGATCATAACGAAGCCTGTCGAACTGATTGGTGATAATTTTATTTTTATCGGTATATAAACGGTTCAGCACATCATTTTTTATCTGGTCACGGTAATTATAATTGCCCGACATGCCAATAGTGTTCCTGTCGTCAACAGTATAATCGACACCTAATGTTGCAAAATGCGAAACAGGTCTGGCAAGTGAACTATTGTTATCATAATAAAAACTTTCTGTTGTACCCGATGTATTAAAATATTCTCTATCAATAGTGTTAGTTCGAAGCCGCCTGTCCTGTCGTAAACTATAGTTGCCAAAGAAATTTAGTTTGCTAGGCTTATAATTGAATGTAAGATTGCCACTATACCGGTCGTTATTTCCTGCATTCAAAATGGCTGATCCACTCCAGCCTTGCTTTGTGTTTTTTTTCAAAACGATATTGATAATTCCCGAAGTGCCATCCGGTTTAAATCTGGCTGATGGGTTAGTAATGACTTCTATTCTTTCTATCGAATTAGCAGGAAGTTGTTGTAGCACTTCGGCTCTCGATCTTCCCATTAGCGGTGATGGTCTCCCATTGATAAGTATCATTACATCAGAAGAACCTCTCAGGTTTACAGCTCCGTCAATATCTACTTCTACAGAGGGTATATTTTTTAGAATATCGCTGGCAACTCCACTTTGCGCCATAATATCCTGCGAAACATTATACACTTTTCTGTCAATAGATGTATTAAGTAATGATTTTCTTCCTGTAACAGTTACTTCGCTCAACGATTTTGATAACACTTCAAGCTCTATCTGTCCCAGAGTTTCTTTTTTCTGATCGACAGTTACAGGAAGCATAGTCTGACTATATCCTATAAAAGTATAACTGACAATATAATTCCCTAACTCAATATCTTCAATAGTGAATTTCCCTTTTTTGTCAGTAACAGTTGTTTTTATAATGCTGCTGTCAGGAAGTTGTAGTAATTGTACTGTCGCAAATTCAATGGGTTGTTTCGATGTTTTGTCTTGAATAACTCCGGAAATACTGTTGACGGCCTGACCAAACAAGCTGACTGATAAAAATGTAAGAGCTGTAATAAAGAGTAATTTTCTTTGCATTTATTTCAACCTTTGAAGTTTACAAATGTATTTTTTAAAACTGTAAAAATGCTGAATATGGCTATTTTGTTGAACCGGATACGTAGCTGTAAACAGTAAAAACTTTTTGCAATCCGTTTTCAAACTTTAACTTGCAGTCATGTCAGACCACCTCAATATTTCCGACTTTCTTTCACCCGTCAGTATAGCTGCCATTTCTTTTGATGAAGGATACAAAGAAGGGCAAATGGGTCAGATAATTGATATTTATGATAAAGAGTTTCCTGATTTGGATGAAGCGCAGATTGTAATGGTAGGTTGTGGCGAACAACGAGGAAGCGGTTTGATTCACGGACATAGTGAAGCTCCAGATGTTATCCGTCGCCATTTCTACAATTTATATTATTGGCATCAGGATATTAAAATCGCAGATATTGGGAACATCGTTGCTGGTTCATTATATACCGATTCCTATGCGGCGTTAAAAACGGTGGTGCAGGAATTAATTGGCGATGGAAAAACAGTTATTATTCTTGGCGGCTCTCATGATCTCACTTTATCACAATATGGTGCATATGCCGAAGGTAAAAAGTTGATTGAAGCAAGTTGTGTAGATGCGTTAATTGATCTGAATCTTGAATCTCCTTTCCGTCACGAGAACTTTCTGATGGAAATGCTGACCGGCGAACCGAATTTTATCCGTCATTATAATCATATTGCATTTCAAAGTTATTATGTGCATCCGCGGATGTTGGAAACACTAGATAAGCTTCGTTTCGATTGTTACCGTGTAGGCAGTGTAAAAGAATCAATAGATGAAATGGAACCAGTAATACGCAATAGTAATATGTTCAGTTTCGATATTACTGCTATGGCAAGTACGTATGCTCCCGCCACCACACTTTCTCCCAACGGATTGAATGGTGAAGAAGCCTGTGTACTGTTTCGTTACGCAGGCATGAGCCCTAATGTAAATACGATTGGCATTTATGGTTACGATGTGCAGCATGATAAAGACGAACTGACAGCGAAACAGATCAGTCATATGCTTTGGTATATACTCGATGGACGTAGCCGTGGCAGAAGAGAAGCCAATATTGACGAACGAGATTCTTTCAATGAATACCATACAGCATTCGCCGAAGTAGAAACAACTTTTCTACAAAGCAAAAAAACTGGAAGATGGTGGATGCAGTTGCCCGATAAAAAATTCATTGCTTGTAGTTACAAAGATTATTTACTGGCAAGCAGTAATGAAATTCCTGAAAGATGGTTAAGGGCACAGGAGAGAGGATAGGTAGAGCCAATTAGTAATTACTAATTATTAATTAATAATTCATGGGAAATATTTTCAAAGTTGGCATCTGCTCTTTCGGCATG
This sequence comes from Chitinophagaceae bacterium, assembly GCA_016708765.1. Classification (GTDB taxonomy): domain Bacteria; phylum Bacteroidota; class Bacteroidia; order Chitinophagales; family Chitinophagaceae; genus JJ008. The sequence continues at coordinate 227,427 of JADJFD010000005.1, read as the reverse complement.
AGCGGCAAACTATTTCATGCACCTTTTCTCGAGGCACATCCGGGTTTTGAATTAGCAGCGATTGTAGAAAGAAATAATTCTGATTCAAGAGAGCTTTATCCAAATTCAAAACTATATCGTTCCGTAAAAGAACTATGTGCCGATACCTCTTTGCAAATGATTGTTGTAAACACACCAACGCATTTACATTTTGAACAGGCGAAGTTGGTATTGCAATCAGGCAAGCATATGGTGATAGAAAAACCATTTGCAATTACCGTAAAAGAAGCGGAAGAGCTAGCAGCATTAGCAAAAAAAAATAATTTATTCCTGAGTGTTTATCAGAACCGTCGTTATGATGGTGACTATGGCGCTGTAAAAGCAGTTATAGAGAAAGGATTTCTGGGAGAAATAAGAGAAGCAGAAATTCGCTACGACCGCTATCGTCCAACGTTTGGCGGTAAAGTGCATAAAGAAGGAGATATGCCCGGTGCCGGAAATTTATTTGATCTTTCGCCGCATTTGGTTGATCAGGCCATTCAATTATTCGGTTTCCCAAAAGCTTTATTTGCCGATCTGATAAAAATGAGAGATGATGTGGCAGCGCCGGATTATTTTGAACTACTTTTTTATTACGACAGATTAAGAGTTCGATTAAAAGCCACCGTTATTGCCAGAGAATCAACTTATGCTTATACAATCCATGGTATGAAAGGAAGTTTTTTGCAAGAACGATCTGACATGCAAGAGCAGCAATTACTCGCTGGTGCAAAACCATCATTGGAAAGTTGGTGCCCTGCACCTGCAGCACCCGATGGATTATTGCATACAGAAATAAATGGCGAAGTAACACGAAGCGAAACAACATCTTCTCCCGGTAATTACATGGGTTATTATGATGATGTATATAAAGCATTAACCGGACAAGGGCCAAATCCTGTTCCGGCAGCTGATGGGATAATGAATACAAGAATTATAGAAGCTGCGTTGGAGAGTGTGAAAGAGGGAAGGGTTATTAATCTCGGGTAAAATTTGTAATTTCATACAAACGAGTGAAATGAATCAGCCTTTATCAAATGTGCAGATGGAATTACTAAAACTGTACTCTACCAATCTTTCGGAAAAAGATATGGCAGAGCTAAAAGAGCAATTGGCAAAATTTTATGCCGATAAGTCCATAAGGCTTGCAGATGCAGTATGGGATAAAAAAGGATATACAAATGACGACATGAATTCTATCCTAAACGACGATGGTCAGCAAACAAGATTTCGTTTAAGAAAACAATAAATTTGAGAAATGGCAACGGATAAAAATATAATATATGCCCAGATACAAGAATATTTTACAGGTAAAGCTGTAAAGAAGGTTTTTGTATTTGGCTCCTTTGCCCGGAATGATGATAAGGTTTCTTCAGATATAGATTTGATTATTCATCCTTCTCATCCGGTTGGCTTATTTGCTTTGGGAAAATATGTGGCCGACCTGGAAGAAATTACAAAAAAGAAAATTGACCTTGCCACCCAAAATAGTATTACTCCTGAGTTTTTAGCACTTATTAAAAACGATCTTAAAGAAGTATATGCCGCATGATGCCAACAGGGATATACTAAAAGTAAAAGATGTGCTTCATGCCATTGAGTTAATTCAGTCATTTGTGGCAAAGGGAACCATAATTACATTTATTAAAAGTGACCTGCTTCAATCCGCTGTTATTCGCCAGTTTGAAATAATAGGTGAAGCTGGCAGTAAAATATCTGTAACAACTCAATCAGCATATCAAAACATTGAGTAGCGTTCAATAAAAGCATTCCGCAACCTGCTGATACATGAATATTTTAAAGTAGACGCTGCGGAAGTTTGGGCAACAATTCAAAATGATTTGCCGGGATTAAATGAACAGATGGAAGAAATACTTGCTTCACTTGAAAATAATTAAATATGAAGAAAAGAACTGCTTTCGTTAAGCAATTATTAATTCTTAATTATTCATTACTAATTCTAACGTCCTGTTCTGTCACCAAACAAATTGCCCAATCTGCCAAAGAAGATGTGCTAGATGCGAAAGCCTTACAAACGGCCCATGTCGGTATCAGCATCTTCGATCCTTCTACTAATAAATATTTATACAATTACCAGGGCGATAAATATTTTGTTCCGGCCAGTAATACAAAACTGCCTACTTGCTATGCAGCGATGAAGTATTTGGGTGATAGTTTGGTTAGTTTTTTAATTAAAGAAACAGAAGAAGAAATAAGAGTAAAAGCTTGTGGCGATCCTTCTTTTTTAAATGACGAGTTTACATCACAACCTATTTTACAATACCTAAAGGCATCTGATAAAAAAATTGTATTTGAATATAACTTAAAGGATAAAATTGAAAAGTATGGAAGTGGTTGGTCGTGGAATGATTATGAAGATTACTATATGGCCGAGAGAACGGCTATGCCTGTTTACGGTAATATCATCAGCTTCGAAATAAAAGAAAAAAAAATAGTTGCCTCTCCACCAATTATCAAGAGCCCCTTTTTTAATGAGCCAATGATGCAGCTGTTAGGTGTAGGAAATGAATTTAAAATCTCAAGAGAAGAGGATAATAATAAATTTTATTTTGTTTCTGATAAAGGCAGCAATTTCAAGAAACAGGAAATGCCATTTAAAACAAAAATGGGGCTTACAAATTTTGTGTTTTTGAAAGACAAACTAGAAAAGCCAATAGATAAAGTTCAACTGTTTTTTGGCACAGACTTTTTGGGGTATAAAAAAATTCACTCCCAACCTACCGATTCCCTACTTAAACTCTTGATGCACCGCAGCGATAATTTTTTTGCAGAACAATCTTTATTGATGGTGAGTAATGAAATGTTGGGTGTAATGAATGATGAAAAAATAATTGATACTATTCTTAAAACAGATTTTAAAGACCTGCCACAAAAACCAAGATGGGTAGATGGCTCCGGTCTTAGCCGCTACAATTTATTTACCCCGCAGGATTTTGTTACCATACTCAATAAAATGAAAAATGAATTTGGTATGGAACGTATCAAGGTCATTCTGGCAACCGGTGGAGAAGGAACTATCAGCAGTTATTACAAAGCAGACAGCGGATATATTTATGGCAAAACAGGTACACTCTCCGGTGTTGTTGCCTTCAGCGGTTTCTTATATACTAAAAAAGGTAAGCTGCTTATTTTTTCTACACTGGTCAATAACCACCAGGCTACTTCTACAGAAGTAAGAAAGGCGATGGAAAAATTTTTGCAGGGAGTGAGGAATCGTTACTAGAAGTGTTTGTCACTCCGACGAAGGAGGAGTCTCAGACGCTACAATTATAGTTCATTCGAAAACTATGAGATGCCTTCCCGAAAATATCGGGACAGGCTATTCTTCGGCATGACAATACAAAGGTCTTATTTCCCAAACATTCTCTCCAATTGCTCCTGCTTAAATTCCAAATAAGTCGGATTGCCATCCGGTGTTATATTCGGTTGCTCGCAAGCAAACAAATCAGTTACTAAATGCCGCATTTCTTTTCTGTCAACCTTGTACCAGTTTTAATAGCTTGTTGTCTTATCAACGAACGGATCAGCTTTTCTCGCTTAGAAAATTTTACTTCGTTGCTGAAGTGTTTATATTGTTCCAATAAAATATCAATCGTATGTTTTTCATTACCCTGCGTTACATCAGCAGGTGTGCCTTGTATTACATATGAATTTTTACCAAACGGCTCTATCAGGTAACCTAATTGTTGCAGGTCAGTAATTATTTCTTCCATCACCGCCGCATCAGCTGGTGTTAACTCTAAAGTAGAAGGAAACATACTTCGTTGCACCGCTATTGGTTTGTCCTTACTTGCTTTTTTCAATTGTTCATACAACACTCTTTCATGTGCCGCTTGTTGGTGCATGAGTAGAAAGCCGTTGGGAGACGGTGTGATTATATAAGTGTTGAGAAGTTGAGTTAATTCTTCATGATCGGAAGTCAGAAGTCTGAAGTCGGATGTCTGGGAAGAGTCTGTGGATTTAGATGATTCTTCTGACTTCTGATCTCCGATTTCGGGACTCTCATAAAAACTCTTCCAATGCTTCAACTCACTTCTATCACTCTTCTCAATAAAATGGGCCTGGTGTTTTTGGGTAAAGCCTTTAAATATAGAACCGGAAGCTGCGGCTGATTTTTTTTCGTCGGTGAATGGTTGTGAAATAGATGATAGTTGTTGTATAGATGCATCCAGCTCAAAATCCAATGTAGGGGTTACACTAAATTGCGCCAAAGCATGTTTAACGGCTGCCTGCACAAAAGCATAAATTATTTTCTCATCTTCAAACTTTATTTCCTGTTTGGTCGGATGCACATTCACATCTACCACTGCCGGATCAAGGTCTATAAATAAAACATAAGCAGGAAATGAATCTTTTGGTATCATTTCCTGGTAAGCACTCATCACCGCATGGTTCAGGTATGCACTTTTAATAAAACGATTATTGACAAAAAAATACTGATCCCCTCTTGTTTTTTTGGCGGTTTCGGGTTTGCCCACAAAGCCATAAATATTCATGTAGTCGGTATCTTCTTTTACCGTTACAAGCTTTGCATTATAATTGTTGCCAAGAAGCTGAACAATCCGCTGTTTTAAACTTCCTGCTTCTAAATGAAAGATTTGCTGGTTATTGGCAGTAAGTGTAAATAATATCTGTGGGAATGACATTGCCACTCTCGTAAACTCATCCACGATATGCCGCATTTCTGCCGCATTACTTTTTAAAAAATTTCTTCTTGCCGGCACATTAAAGAATAAATTCTTCATGGCAATGCTGGTGCCGACAGGAGCAGCAATCGGCTCCTGCTTTTGTACAATGCTATTCTCTACTTCAATATAAACACCGGTTTCATCTTCTTCTCTCTTTGTTTTTAATTCCACTTGCGCAACCGCCGCAATCGAAGCAAGTGCCTCACCACGAAAACCCATCGTACGAATATGAAAGAGGTCATCAATACTTTTTATTTTGGAAGTTGCATGGCGTTCAAAACTCATGCGGGCATCGGTCTCACTCATGCCGCTGCCATTATCAATTACCTGAATCAGGGCTTTGCCTGCATCATTAATAAGTAATTTGATTTCCGTAGCTCCGGCATCGACCGCATTTTCCAGCAATTCCTTTACGGCACTGGCTGGTCGCTGAATTACTTCACCGGCTGCAATCTGGTTGGCTATGTTATCGGGTAAAAGTGTAATCTTATCTGGCACAAATCTTCTTTAGCCGCCAAAAATAACCATTTCAATTTTAAGCAACGATTGGCAATTTCTTTAGATCAAAATGGTTAATTTTAAGACCTTGTTTCACTAATCAATTATACTATGAAGCTTTTCAAGACTATTGTTATTTGCCTCTTTCTTTTCCCTTCAGCCTTGTCGGCACAGTACCAAAGTAAATTGTCTGCTACGCAATGGACAGACAGTGTTTTTAATAGTTTAAGCAATGACGAAAAAATTGCTCAACTAATGGTGGTAAGGGCACATTCTAATTTGGGTGCTGACCATGTAGCCAAAGTAGTAAACGACATTAAAAAATATAATGTAGGTGCTTTGTGTTTCTTTCAAGGTGGACCAATACGGCAAGCTAATCTTACTAACCATTATCAAAGTATTGCAAAAACTCCATTGATGGTTACTATCGATGGCGAGTGGGGATTAGGTATGCGGTTGGATAGTGTAACAAAATTTCCTTACCAGCTTACACTTGGCGCATTGAATAGTGAAGAACTGATTTACAAAATGGGTGTGGCAGTTGGAGAACAATGCAAACGAATTGGTGTGCATGTAAACTATGCACCAGTTGTTGATATCAATAATAATCCTAATAATCCTGTTATTGGTTACCGTTCTTTTGGTGAGGATAAAGAAAAGGTTTCTAAATATGGCGTTGCATACATGAAAGGAATGCAGGATGCAGGAATCATGGCTTGTGCCAAACATTTTCCTGGTCATGGTGATGTAGATGTTGACTCACATTATGATCTTCCTGTTATTAATAAAAGCATAGAACAATTAACAGAAATGGAACTGGTTCCGTTCAAAGCAATTTTTGATGCAGGTGTCGGCAGTGTGATGATTGCACATTTGTATATTCCAGCCATTGATAAAACTGAGAATAGAGCAACTTCCATTTCGAAAAATAACGTAACAGATTTACTGAGAAATAAAATGGGTTATGAAGGCCTCACTTTTACTGATGCATTGGAGATGAAAGGTGTCGCAAAGTTTTTCCCAGGTGGAACAATTTCAGTTGAAGCCATCATTGCAGGTAATGATATGCTTTGTCTGCCTGCTAGTGTACCTGAATCTATTACAGCTATTAAAAAAGCAATTGCCGATAAGAAAATAAGTTGGGATGATATTAATGAGAAAGTTAAAAAAGTATTGCTGTCAAAATACCAGCTGGGCTTGAATAAAACGCAATGGGTTGACACCAATAATCTGTTGGAAGATATCAATGCTAAGACAGACGCCATTCGTTATGAAGTTGCAAAGAATGGCATTACCGTTTTAGAACAATCCGGCATGAAAGCCTCAAGAACAGATTATGCACAGGTGCCGCTTACCCCAGCACAAAAGAAAGTGGCTTATATCGGTATCGGTACTTCTTCTTTAAATGCTTTTGGAAAAAGAATGATGAATGATTTTGATGCAGACATCTATACATTAACATACAAAGACGGGCAAAGCAAAGCTGATGAGATTTTAAAAGATGTAAAAAAAGATGGCAAGTATGATGCTATTGTGATTGGTATACATGATTATTCACTTCGTCCTGCAAACAATTTTGGCATAAGCGATGTAGCGATTAAATTGTTTAAAGAACTTAATTTCATAAAAACCATTACGCTGACTTTTGGTAATGTTCTCGCCACTAAAAACTTTTGTGGTGCATGGACATTAGTTGCCTGCTATCAGGATGATGATATAACACAACAGGCTGCTGCTGATTTGTTGAAAGGTAAAATTGTTTCCATGGGCAAACTACCAGTTTCTGTTTGCAATTATAAGTTCGGCGATGGTATTGTGCATGGTGGTATTAAACCATCAGCGATGGCAGATGAATTATTAAAAGATAAACTAGCTGTTATTGACAGTATTGCATTGGATGGGATTGCTCAAAAGGCATTTCCCGGTTGTGTGGTGCTTGCAGCGCATAAAGGAGAAATAATTTATCACAAAGCTTTTGGTAATTATGAATACGGCCCATCGCCAAAGATGAGTGCAGAAAGTATTTTCGATTTGGCATCTGTTACCAAAGTGTCAGCTGCTACAGTTTCTGTAATGAAATTATATGAAGAGGGAAAATTGGATCTTGATAAAACGCTGGGTGATTATCTTTCTTGGTTAAAAGGAACTGATAAATCTGGATTAAAAATAAAAGATGTGTTGCTGCATCAGGCTCGCCTTTCGCCATTCATTGTTTTTTATAAAGAAACATTAACGCCGGGAACTAACACTCCCAATCCTGCTATTTATTCGGAGAAATCAAAACCGGGTTTTACAATTCGTGTAGCAGATAAAATGTATATGCGGGACGATTGGCCCGATACCATGCTAGATCGTATTGCAAAAAGCCCTTTAGGTGCCAAGAATAAGTATGTGTACAGCGATAATGATTTTATTTTATTGGGAAAAATTGTTGAAGCTATTTCAGGGTTAACATTGGATCAGTTTGCACAAAAGAATTTTTATAACAAAATTGGAATGTATTCTACAGGGTTCAATCCCCGTAATCGTTTTCAGGCAGAATGCCTAGTGCCAACAGAAACTGATAATTACTTTCGTCATCAGACAGTAATGGGTGATGTGCATGATGAAGGTGCAGCTATGTTCCGTGGCGTTTCCGGCCATGCAGGTTTGTTCTCCAATGCATACGATTTATCGTTATTGTATCAAATGCTATTAAACGGTGGTGAATTAAATGGCGAACGATACCTAAAGCCCGAAACGATAAAACTTTTTACATCCTATAACAGCGATATCAGCCGTCGTGGTTTAGGTTTTGATAAACCAGAAAAGGATAATGCAAAAAGAGATGATCCTTATCCTTCAGCATTGTTATCGCCAGATGGATATGGCCATACTGGTTTTACTGGTACTTGTGTGTGGGTGGATCCAAAACATGATTTGGTATATGTGTTTCTTTCCAATAGGGTTTATCCTACAAGAGAAAATCCAAAACTTTCCAGAATGAATATAAGAGGCAATATTCAGGATGCATTGATAAAGGCGTTGGAAGGAGAGTAAGTAAGGACTAAAATTGCACAATCATACATAACTAAAGCTCTATCATTTTGGATAAAGCTCTTTTATCATTTCGCCTGCCTTTAGCGATTTTACCATAATAAGAGGAAGTTCTGTTGCCATTTTTTGGCCTGCCGGTGTTTTATAAAACTTTACCAGCTTTTTCAATTCGCTATAGGTAAAATGGTTTCTGTATATCCAGATCATTGCATTATTCAACCATTTTTTCCCATTTCCTGATGTAAAGAAATTGGCAACTTTATCTAGCTCAGCTTTTGGCACTTCATTTTTTTGCCGATCTTCTTCAATTTTGAATTCAATAACCTCGTTGATGTTAAAGCCGCCTCTCAAGTTTCTTAGCTCAATTATTTTTCTTGTTATCTTATCATTCGGAGCTGCGGTTGTGTCTAATTGAAAATCAGTGATGCTTTTTGTAATTCTGTCGAAGATAGCGGGGGCAGAGTTTTTCTTAGTAGTGTCTGCTTGTGCAAATAAATTATTAGCAAGCAAACAGAAAATAATAATGAGGGTTTTATTTTTTTTCATTAGAAAACTTTAAATATTACTTTTCTTTAATGCAGCCCATTCATCAAAACTCATTTCAAATTTTATTTCTCCTTTGCCATGAGTGCCAATTTCTTTCCAACCTGCTTTTCTGTAAAACCTTTCTGCTCTTGTATTGGGCGATGTGCCGAGCCAAACATTGTCTTTTGTTTGTGTGAAATACCAGTCAATCATCATGTCGTGTAATCTTTTTCCGATACCTTGCTTTTCAAATGCAGGTAATAGAAACAATGCCCAGATATTATTTTCTTTGAGGTCGGCAATGGCAAAGCCGGTAATCTGTTTATCAATTTCGCAAACCCAGCCTTTGCCTCTTACAAACATAAACTCTTCACAATCCTTATCAGGAACAAGGGCAGGGTCTGACAAAGTGTTTTCAGTTACAGAATTTCTTACTATTTGAATTTGTGGAATGTCTTCTATTGTTGCTTCTCTGAATATCATTTTTTATTTAATTCTTTGCAAATCTAAGTCGTGGAAGTCGAAACTGAAATCGATGTCAGGTGAAATGCCTTTCATTTTTATACTTTGTGCTTTGCCATTCTCATCTAAATTAAACATGGCAAAGGCATCGCAATTCATATCCTGGTATTCCCATTTAATGGCAAAAGTATTTGCTTTATAGAAATGCATAGGTCCGTTAAGTTTTGGCGAACGATAGCATTTAATCCACAGTTGATTTTCTTTTTGAAATATTTCAACTTTTCCAAACCAGTTGTCTTCATAAACACCAATGTAATCCTGCGGATTGATCTTTGTGTTTTTTGCAGATGTTACGGTCTCCCAAACTTTTGTCGTTACTGAGTCAGCATTGTTTTTATTAGCTGCCATTGCAGTGCTGTACTTTTCTATCCATTCGAAATCATCAAGCCCTAAATAGCTGTCAATAATTGTTCGGCTTATTGCACTAAATGCTGCACCACCGCCGCTTTCTGTATTGGTTAGAATAACAATGCCAAGTTTCATGTCAGGTATCATGGTAACAATGGATAACATGCCCGGTAACCCACCAGTATGAGAAACATTTAAATTTCCTTTTATATCAGACAAATCCCAACCAAGACCATAGCCAGCAAAATGCGAATTATAGCGGGGATTCCGGCTGGCTCTTGTTACGGTATGTATCTGCCACATTTCCCTTTGTCTTTCGTCTTTGAATAATTGCTTTTCTCCATTATTTCCATACTTGCCTTTGTTCAATTGAGTAATTAACCATTTCGACATATCATCAACATTGGATACAATGCCACCCGCTGCGCCAACCATTTGATCTCCAAACAAAGAGATGGTTCTTATTTTCCCAGTTGATGTTGAGTGCGGTGTTGCAAGATTAGCTCTTGTCTTTCATCCCAGCTAATGATGTAAAAGAATGACTCATTTGCAATGGCTCAATAATTTTTGTCTGTACAAATTGTTCCCAACTCATACCACTTACTCTTGCTATTATTTCACCGGCAACTATATAAAGTAGGTTGTCATAGTCAAACTGTGTTCTGAATGCAGATACAGGTTTGAAATGCTGGAAGCTTGTTACCACATCTTTGATTGTAAAATTGGACCCATCTGGAAAGAACATCAGATCTCCTACACCTAAACCCATACCGCTGCGGTGGCAAAGCAGGTCTTCAATTATAAAATTCTCTGTTACATACTCGTTGTACATTTTAAATTCTGGTATATAGGTTTTCACTTTGTCTTTCCAGGAAAGTTTTCCTTCGTCAATTAAAATGGCTAATGCAGCTGTGGTAAATGCCTTGCTGTTGGAGGCAATTTGAAAATTGGTATGCTCATCAACAGGCTGATTGGTAGCAATAGATTTTACAGCATATCCTTTTTCATGAATTACTTTACCATCTTTTACAATAGCTACGGCAATACCAGCCACTTCATACTGCTTCATTGCTTTTTGTACTAAACTGTCTACCTGTTTTGAAGAAAGCTGGGCAACTGCATTGTTGCTTATTAATAAGACGAAACTTATTAAAAGAATGAAGAATGATTTTATTTTTTTCATGATGGTTATGGTTTGTGTGATTCAGTTTAGCCGAGTGACAAGGTAAGGAATAAATAAGGAGAAGGAAGCTGGGTTTTTATTTTGTTTAAGGCTGGTTGATTATTTAATTCAAGGAAAACTGCGAGAGGAATTAGGGGAAATGAGTTTTAGTTAAGAACTCCGAAATTTTATAATTTGTTCATTGACTGGTTAGTTGTCACTTTCTTTGTCTTGAAACAAAGAAAGTAACCAAAGAAAATTCAAGGACAAAAAAATGCTCCGCCTTTTGTCCGGCCAACGCACAGAGACTCCGAAACTTTGATTGTCGTTTATTTGTTGCGAAGGGATAGTGCAAAACTCCGCTGCGTGTTATTGTTTGACCATGGAGGTGCTGCTTTTTCGACAATTTATATTCTGCTATGTTGTGGCTTCTTCTTTGTCGAAAAAGAGGCACTGGAAGATTTTTGTTTTGCGTAAGGCGGATTGAAGTAAAGAAAGCTTTGTAGATCTTAATCTGCAGTGAAAGTTTTATCTAAAGTTCCGCTCCAAGAAAGTATCTTATGAACAAACCCTTTTTCTGTTTCTAAATCGTCCAATTTTTTAACTAAGGTTGTTTCACACTATTCATCGTCCTTAGAGCCAATTGCCCATAAAATTTTGTCTTCAAAAAAAGCTGTAATTAAAATTATAAGTTGTTCTTTATTGTCAACAAGATGTGCTGACCAAGAATAAATTTCTAAAATAATTAATAACGATGTGTACGTTTAGCTTTACTGCGGTTTATCTGGCCCTTGCTGATTGCCACCTTGTTGTCCGCCTCTGTTTCTGTTTGGATTATTTGGTCTTGGTCTGTTTCTGTTTGGACGATTTTGATTGTTGCCACCACCTTGCTGTTGGTTACCGCCTTGCTGTTGCCCGCCACCTTGTTGTCTTTGTTGTGGTCGCTGACCTCTTTCCTGATTTTGATTGCGGTTTTGCTGACGTTTTTTATCGGCTGCTTTATCTAAGCTCTTTAAACTTATTTGACCAACGAGTTCTACAAACTCTGGTTCTTTCTCTACCGTTTTAGAAGAAACTACTTCTACCGGTTCTAGATCATCAGGACGTATGCCTTGTTGATTAAGCTCTTTTATTTTAATAACTCTTTCAATGGTTAATGGATATTGCTTATTGCTATCAGGCAATGTGTACCACATTAGGTTTTTGAAAATATCTTTTTTAACAAGGAAGGCATTGCTTTTGGTAACCTGTATCACATCGCAGTTGTCAGGAAAATGTTGCAATGCATCTAAGTATGTATCGAGTTCATAATTCAAACAACATTTCAGGCGGCCACATTGTCCGCTCAGTTTTGTTTGATTGATAGAAAGATTTTGATAACGAGCCGCTGCTGTGTTTACGGATTTAAAATCAGTAAGCCATGTGCTGCAACAAAGTTCTCTGCCGCAACTACCAATACCGCCAACTTTACCGGCTTCCTGCCTTGCACCAATCTGGCGCATCTCCACTTTTACTTTAAATTCTGATGCATAAACTTTAATAAGTTCCCTAAAGTCAACTCTGCCATCTGCTATATAAAAGAAAGTTGCTTTACGTCCGTCGGCCTGCATTTCTACCTGGCTTATTTTCATATCCAGTTTTAGTTGCCGGGCTATTGCTCTGCTACGAATAACTGCTTCTGGTTCTCTTGCTTTGTTTTGTTTCCAGATGTCGATATCACGGTCGGTAGCATGGCGGAGAATTTTTTTCATCTCCGGATTATCTTCTTTTACATTCCGCTTCTTCATTTGCAATCGTACAATCTCACCAGTAAGCGATACTTCGCCTACATCAAATCCGCTGATGCCTTCCACAGAGATGAGATCACCTTTTTCATAATTATGTAATGCAGGATTGCGAAAGAAATCTTTTCTGGTTCCCTGATTGAAAGTTACCTCTATCACTTTGCAGGCACTTGCAAAATCACTCATGGGCAGGTTGCGCAGCCAATCATGTGTGTTCATAAGGTTACATCCGCCGGTACTGCACCCACCATTGCTCTGACATCCACCCGGTTTACCATTGCTACTGGTACTGCAACTTGTACAACTCATGTTATTAATTAAGAATTAATAATTAGTAATTAAGAATTGAGGAAGATGATTAACCCAGCTGCAGAATGTCTATTAGGCTTTCGTTGCATCGCACTCTTGTACGTTCTGTCCGCTATTGGGCAAAACGATATGCTTCTGATAAGCAATTGTATATGTTAGAGTCGTTGAAAACATTTTAGAAATTCGGCATTGTTGGTTTTTCTAATCAATACTCACCATTCACCACTCACTTTCCTCATTCCACCAAAAATACAATCTTATCCTGAATAATATGGTATAGCTTAATGGTAAGGGCATGAAAGAGCATTTTGCCATGGGCATTGCGTTCTATATAGTAGCTGGCACGGTCTATTTCTTCAATAATGGCCTGTTGTTGCTCAATTCCGGTTAGTTTATTGATCTTTTGGGCAAAATCTCGTTCTTTTTCGCCCATAATATGAGAATCGCCTTTAATTCTTAAGTGTATCGCTTCTTCGAGCAGATGATTGAAATACCGCAGAAATTGTTTTTGTTTTTCTCTGCCGAGGCGGCTGATCTCTTCCACCCATTTGGTTTGGGCAATGGGTCCGGTCTTTAATATTGCATTCAGCCATTCTCTCAAAAGGCTTTGCCAATCCTCTTCAGCATGTTGCACCAGTTGCAAAGCTTCATGATAATTACCATCACTCAATGCTGCCACTTGCTTGGCTGTGGCTGGTTCAGTTTTATTCCGGCTGATCAGTGCTTCTTCAATCTCCCTTGTTTCCAGCGATGGAATTTTTACCAACTGGCAACGGCTTACAATGGTTTGTAATACTTGAGCTTCGTTTTCTGTTACCAGTATAAATAAAGTATTCGGTGGCGGCTCTTCAATCAGTTTTAATAATTTGTTGCCTTCGGTGCCGAGCATTTCGGGCATCCACATGATGAGTATCTTGTATTCACTTTCAAAACTTTTGAGGCTTAGCTTGCGGATGATATCGTTACATTCTTCAGCCGTTATTTTTCCCTGACTGTTTTCTTTTTCTTTTATCTGCTCTATCCAATCGTAAGAATTACCATAAGGACTAAGTTTTACAAACTCTCTCCAGTCGGTAATAAAATCGGTGGCTACAGGTTTTTCTCCAGGCTTTTTTGTAACAGTTGGATAGGAGAAATGAATATCAGGATGAATGAGTTGTTGTGCTTTTTGACAGGCAGGACAAACGCCGCAGCTATCGTTAAGTGTTGGAGGTTCGACGTTGGAGTTTTCAGGTTCTCCGAAGAGTGAGGGTCCCGACTCCTGACTTCCGACTCCTGACTTTCCTCCATTCACCTTCTCACAAACTACGTATTGGGCAAAAGCAATGGCAAGCGATAAAGAGCCGCTTCCTTCTTTACCCAAAAAAAGTAAAGCATGGCTTAGGCGGTTATGCTGCACCAGTTCTGCTAACTGTTGCTTTGTTTCTTTTTGTCCTATAATGTCGGCGAATTGCATTGAAGCGAAAGTAAACTATCTGCTCAAAAAAAACGATGCTGATAGCAGCATCGTTTTTACATTTATTCTTTAAGATAATTTTAATTCAAATACTTCATTATTTCTTCACTCATAGGCAGTGTTCTCGGGCTGAATGTTGCAATCAATTCTCCTTTCTCATTAATCAGGAATTTTCCAAAATTCCAGGTTACTGGATCTATAAAACCTTTGCAGCAGCTTGCTCTTTTAGGTATTTATATAGTTCATGAGTATCATCACCTTTTACGGAAACTTTATCAGCCATTGGGAAAGTGACTCCATAGTTCTGTTTGCAAAACTCTTGAATTTGAGTAGCAGTGCCAGGTTCTTGTCCGTTAAAATTATTAGCAGGGAAACCAATGATAACCAGTTTGCCTTTGTATTGTTTGTATAAACTTTCTAGTCCTTCGTACTGTGGGGTTAAGCCGCATTTAGATGCAGTGTTAACAATCAATATTTTCTGCCCTTTGTACTTAGAAAAATCAATTTTGCTACCATCTAATCCATCCACATTAAAATCATAAATGGAGCCACCGGTTAATGTAGCCGCAATAAATAAGGAAATCATTATTGTTTTCATTTCTTTCTATTTAGTAGAGTGATTAACAAAGCTACGAACTTATTGTTCGGCGGGATTGGCGAGTATGTTATTGTTTTTCAAAACAACCCAGATCAGGCAGGCCAACAGGTCTTGGTTTGCCGTCCAAGTCTGTTAAAACACCAGCATTTGTTCCTTTATTAATAGCAGGAGAGCCAGCTTTTAATCTGAAACTATAATAGTTTTTAGAACCATCAGTACTATCAAACATCGGTACTTGATTATTGATGATTTGATTGCTTGTAATATTTGCTGGTGTAGATTGTACTTTCCAGAGATTGTAATCAAAATTTACATTGAAAATACCGGCACCGTTTTTACTAACAATAACTTCATTATCTACCAATCCATTTTCGCCCCAGAAAATACAATTACGGAACAAAGCAGTAAGACTAGCTGTGCTGGTATTGTCAAAATTGGTTAATGTTAGTACCGGATCTTTATGATCTATATACCTGTTACCAATTGTAACTACAGTGCAATGTGTAAACTGGTAATCGCCACCTTTTACAAAAAATAAATTTTTACCGCAATTACTTACTTGTGTATTTCTTGCCCTTATGCTTGAATTGATAGAAATGATTCCTGCATCGTAAGCATTATCAATTACACATTCGTTCAATATTAATTTTGGATTTGCATTTGGCGATGGATCAAAAATGCCAATTCCCTGAAATGCATTTTTGATGCTTGCATACGTCAACACATTGTCTTTTGATGTGCCTCTGAAAAATAGGCCCGGCCAGCTAGCAGGAAAATCTTTATAAGGCTCATCTAATCGGTCACCTTGAAAGTAAACTCGATCAATAGTGTCTTTTAATCCGTTCACAACTAAAGAGCCATCCACAACAATAGGCGCATCTGCATGCACATAAATGCGGCAGCCTTTATTAATAGTGAGTGTTTGGTTTGGATTGACTAACAGCGAACCAAGAATTACATAGGGCAGATCGTTGTTCCATGTTTCATTTGTAGCAATCACTTTGTCACGGAAGAAATGTGCATTCTGCCCCCAAGCTTCTAATTGCACCAACCTTCTTTTTCCATTATAATTTATTTCAATGCTGTCTCTTAATATAAAAGGAAGGTTTGCGGCGTTGGGATTTACATTTACTTGCGTAAAAACATAGAGACTGTCATTTGCATTTATTTCAATATTTGAGAACTGATCCCCGGGAGTACCATCTACATTCATTTTATAAACAGAAGTAGATCCGCCCAATAAATTCAAGGAAGAAATACGAAGCTTCTGATCGTTGTCATTAAAAATAGTGAAGCTGCGGTAAGTGGAACCAGTGGTTACAAATACTGTATCATACTTTAAAGTATCGGCAGAAATAGAAACTCTTGCATCAGGGGAAGTGATAAAGGAATCTTTCCGGCAGGAATTCAATAACAGTAATAAGGATATGGCAATAAGGCCGGTGATTTTCATTGGTATCAAAAATAATGTAAGTATTGCATAACTTATAATGATATTACGGAAACCTCTTAAACATACAATATAATAGTTTTGTGTTCTTTGTTTCTTTGTGGGAAATTTTATCGGGAAGCAATACAAAGCGTAGCTAAACTGAGTTTTACATTTTCTCCTTTTAATAATTCATTACCGCAAGCTTCTAATGTAGCTCCGGTTGTTACAATATCATCAACCAGCAGCAAATGTTGATTCTTTATTGCATCGGGATTGTTCAGTACAAACTTGCCTTCCATATTTTTCCAACGTTCTATTCTTCCTTTACTGGTTTGTGTTTCTGTATGCTGCGGACGAATGATAGCATTGTCAATTACAGGAATATTCATTGCTTCAGCCATGCCTTTACATAATAAAGTGGCCTGATTATATCCTCTTCTTTTTTCTTTAGCAGGAAACAGTGGCAATGGTATCAAGGCGTCTACCTTGATACGGTCAGATTTTATAATTTGTTCACCCATTATTTTGCCGAGCTGCAGGCCAAGGTCTCTGTTATTCTTGTATTTGAATTGGTGCATTAAATGCTGCATCAACGATTCTTTGGTAAAATAGAACTGTGCTGTCCCACTTGTTAGTCGTAATCTTCCCCGATACATTTTTTCAACCGGGTTGTCAGCATATAGTTCGAAATTAGTTTCCGGCATTGCGTCTATACAACGCATACACAAAACACTTTCCTTATCAAGAATATCATTGCCGCAGCCTGTGCATACATGCGGAAAGAATAAATGAAGTACAGATTCCTTTATTTCTTTTAATGAAATCATAAAAGTTTAAAATAAGTGCTTGTAAACTTCTTCAACCCGTCCCATTGTAACAATTTCTATATTGAATTTCTGTTTAGCTAATCCTTTCTGATTGTATTTGGAAACAATGATTTTCTCAAATCCAAGTTTCTCTGCTTCTGCAATGCGTTGATCAATTCGGTTCACAGCTCTTATCTCACCACTTAAGCCAACTTCACCTGCAAAACATATTTGCTGTGGAATAGGTACATCTTCATAGGAAGAAAGTAAAGCACAAAGAACCGCAAGATCAATAGAAGGATCTTCTACTTTTATACCTCCGGCAATATTTAAGAAAACATCTTTCACACCAAAATGAAAACCACCTCTTTTTTCTAATACGGCCAATAATAATTGTAAGCGGCGCAAATCAAAACCAGTTACAGTTCGTTGCGGAGTGCCGTAAACAGATTGTGTAACCAATGCCTGTACTTCAATTAATAATGGCCGCAGGCCTTCAATCGTAGCAGCAATTGCTATTCCGCTAAGTTGTTCTTCCTTTTGTGTAATTAATATTTCGCTTGGATTAAGTACGCCTCTCATTCCTTCGCTTGTCATCTCATAAATACCTAATTCAGCAGTGCTTCCAAAGCGATTCTTCAATGTGCGGAGAATGCGATAGGCGTAATGACGATCACCCTCAAATTGTAAAACGGTATCCACCATATGCTCCAGAATCTTTGGACCTGCAATGCTTCCATCTTTTGTAATATGTCCTATAAGAAAAACCGGAGTGTTTGTTTCTTTCGCAAAGCGTTGAAACTCGGCAGCACATTCTCTTATTTGAGACACACTTCCGGGAGAAGAATCTATAAAAGGAGTTTGTAATGTTTGAATGGAGTCGACAATTACTAACTGCGGTTTTAGCTTTTTTATTTCTTGAAAAATTGTTTGTGTAGATGTTTCTGTTAGCAAATAAAAGTTATCGCCTATTCCTGAAGACGGGCCTTGTTTCATTCGCTCCGCCCTCATTTTTATTTGTTGCTCACTTTCTTCACCACTTACATAAAGAACAATGATATCTTTTAACCATAATCCATTTTGTAAAAATAAAGTAGACTTACCAATACCAGGTTCTCCGGCAACTAAGACTAAGCTACCAGGAACAATGCCGCCACCTAACACACGGTTCAATTCAGGATCGGCAGTGGGCATTCTTTTTTCTTCACTGCTTTTTATTTTGCTTAATGCAATTGTTTTGGTGATTCTTTTTTCTTCGTTATAATCTTTCCAGGTGTTATTATTTTTAGAATTATCTTTTTGTGATTGTTCTTCAACGAAAGAATTCCACTGACTGCATGACGGACATTGACCAGCCCATTTCACACTTTCATAACCGCATTGCTGACAAAAAAATGATGTCTTTATTTTGCTCATGCGATAAAATTAATTGTTTGAATTTTGATTTAATAAATGTTTGAACATGTATTAAAAAAAATAGTAGAAGAGGGATAGATTTTTTATCATAAAAGATAAAAATGAAGAGAGTTTTTAATGATAATTTATTCTTTATTTTCTAAACGTAAAAAGGACCAATCTTTCGATTGGCCCTCTTACTTACTAACCCATTAAATTCTGTTGCTAAGTTACAAATATGCGGCAGATTTCAAAATAAAATTTAAAGACTGTGCATAACTTACACATGTGGCAGCCAATGAAAAGTGATACTTTTTTTGCCTCCAAATAGTGCTATAAATAAAAGATAATCAGTTGTTTATGAATAATTATATTTTACATAAATTTGTTCTAATCGAGCCTGTATTATTTTTTTTATTTAACTTGAGGTGACAAATCGGCTGAAAAATTTCCGGTATTCGAAATGGTCGCAAATTTGCAATAATCTGCTTCAAATAAATGAATAACTATGATAATGTCAAATGAAATATTTATCGTTTCCTTGCTGTTTTTGGGCATCAGTTTTATCGTTTCGGCGATACTCAAAAGTAAGTTCACCAAGTACAGTAAAATACCTCTTTCGAACGGATTAAGTGGTCGAGAAATAGCCGAAAAAATGCTCCAAGAAAATGGTATTTATGATGTAAAAGTGACCTCTGTAAATGGCTTTCTTTCAGACCACTATAACCCTAAGGATAAAACGGTAAACTTGAGTCCGGATGTGTACAATGGACGGAGTATTTCGGCAGCAGCGGTGGCTGCCCATGAGTGTGGCCATGCTGTACAACATGCTACTTCTTACGGTCCGTTGGTGATGCGGAGTAAGATGGTGCCGGCGGTTCAATTTAGCTCAATGTTGGTAAACTGGATACTTCTGGCTGGAATGATTGTGCTGGCGACTACCAAAAGCCCAACGGTACTTCTGATAGGTATTATTATTATGAGTGTAACGGTGCTTTTCACCCTGATTACCTTGCCTGTTGAGTTTGATGCCAGCAAAAGAGCATTAGCTTGGTTGGAAAGAACAAATATTACCAGTCCCCAGGAATATCCAAAGGCGAAAGATGCCTTAAAATGGGCTGCTACTACTTATGTTGTGGCTGCTCTGGCTGCGGTAGTTACTCTTATTCAATATGTTATGATCTATTTGGGAAGCCGCGATAGAAATTAGCGATAGATTCCTCCCTATATTTTAATAAGCATGCAGCATGCAGCATGTTTTTTTTATCTTTATTACAGAAATTTAACACTTTCTTAATTTTTCAAAAAAACAATCATGAGTAAACTAAAACTGCTACTGCTACTGGCATTATTTTCTTATGCCCAATTCGCTTTAGCCCAAAACAAAACCGTTACAGGAAAAGTAACAGATCTAAGGGATGGGTCACCTTTAATTGGCGCATCCATTCAGGTAAAAGGGTCTAAAATAGGTGCCATTTCAGGTAGCGATGGAGGATTTTCTTTATCAGTTCCTGACAACACTAAGGCATTAATAATTTCTGCAATTGGTTTCAATCCATTTGAAGTTACAATAACGGGTTCGCCCATTCAGGTAGCTTTAAAAGTAAGCGAAACACAAAATCTTGATGAGGTAATTGTAACGGGTTATGGTACACAGGTAAAAAGAGATGTAACCAGTGTTATAGCAAGAGTTAAAGGCTCCGAAGTGCAAAATATGCCCGTTGCAGATTTATCACAAACTTTACAAGGTAGGGCTGCAGGTGTTTTTGTAGAAGCTCAGAATGGAAAAATTGGAGAAGGTATAAAAATAAGAGTACGGGGAGCCAGTTCATTAAATGGCAGTAACGAACCGCTTTATGTAGTAGATGGAGTGCCCATTGTGGGTGGTGTGTATGGAAGTGCTACTTCTGATATTAATTTTAATGATGTAGAATCGTTTGACATTTTAAAAGATGCAGCGGCATCTGCGATTTATGGTAGCCGGGCTGCAAATGGTGTGGTGATTATAACTACCAAGAGAGGAAAAGCTGGTAAAACAAAGTTTACACTGAACACACAATATGGCCAACAAAATCCTACAAATAAAAGAGAGTTTTTAAATGCGCAGGAATATATTGACTATTATCTTGAAGCGGCAACCAATTCTGGTAAGTATCATTACAACCGGGTTGGCAATACCCGTGGCTTTGCTAATGAAGCAGCAGCAGTAACAAACATTGTAAACTTTGTAAAAGGTCGTTTTACCCGTTACAGTGGTTACAGTGATTGGACTAAATTAGAAACTAATACCAATTGGCAAGATCAAGCATTTAATGAAGATGCAGGTACTGGTTTAATAGAGTTGAGTGCGCAAGGTGGAAACGAAAAAAATAAATTCTATGTAAGCGGAAGTATTAATAAGCAAGATGGTATTTTGATTGCCAATAAATTTAAGCGAATGAGCTTACGTTTTAATATGGACAACCAATTGAATAATTGGTTAAAAATGGGTGTAAACATGAGCCTTGGTAAAACAGAAAGGCAACGAGTGTCAGATGATAATGCTTTTAATACGCCAATGCAATTGGTGGCTTTAGCACCTATTACACCAATTAGGGATTTAGCTGGCGAATTGTATAATACACCTACTACTACTTACTATAATGGTTTGTTAGATGTAGAGTATGCACAAAACCATGCAAATGGTTATCGTAATCAGGGATTAATTTTTACCGAATCTAAAATTGCAAAGGGACTTACGCTTAGAAATGAATTAGGTCTGGATATGGTAAACCAAAGTGATGAACGTTTCTGGGGTAGCAAGACAGATGGAGGTGCAGGTATTGGTGGTTTTGCCTGGGCGCAATGGTTTAGAAATACAAGATGGACTACTAACAATTTTCTGAACTATGCTACTAGCTTTAACGATGTACATAAATTAGATGTTACTGCCGGTATGAGTTTTGAAAACAGATACGATGAATATTCTTATGTAGAAGGGCAAAACTTTGCCGATGAAACAATTCAAACTTTAGCAGGCGCCGGAACAATTAGCGGTGGTACTACTACACAAGAGAAAAATAACTTGTTATCGTATTTTGCCAGAGCAAATTACAGTTACAATAGTAAATATCTTTTGGCAATCACGGCAAGAATAGATGCTGATTCAAGATTTGGCTCAAATTATAAGTATGGTACTTTCCCGAGTGTATCTGCCGGATGGATTGTAAGCGAAGAAAATTTTATGAAAAGTGTTAACTGGCTTAGCTTCTTGAAAATCCGCGGTAGTTATGGTATAGTGGGTAACAATACAGGTATTGGTTTTTATTCTGCAAATGCACAATATGGCAGTGTAAAATATGGTACATCACCTGGCGGTCTTGGTATTAGTAATTTTGGAAATGATGATTTACGTTGGGAAAAAGTAGCTACAACTGATATAGGCCTAGAATTTGGCCTATTCAAAAACCGCATTTCTGCAGAATTTAGTTGGTATAATAAGAAAACTACAGACATGTTATTGGCAGTTCCTACTCCATCTCCATCTGGCACTACCTCCGTACTGGGTAACATAGGCGAAATGGAAAATAAAGGAATAGAATTAAGTTTAAATACAATTAATATAGCAGGTAAGAATTTAAAATGGACAACCAATATTAACATTGCGAGAAATAAAAACAGAGTTCTCAAATTAGATGGCGAACAAAAAGAAATACTTTCAAACGACTCCCGTTATGCTAATGCAGTTATTATCGGCCAGCCACTAGGTGTTTTTTACGGGGTTAAATATGCTGGTGTAGATCCTACTAATGGAGATCCTATTTATTATAATCCGGACAATAAGACAACAACCAATGTATATGATGATGCTGGTAAGTTTATTATCGGAGACCCAAATCCTGATTGGATAGGAGGTATTAATAATACAGTTTCTTATAAAGGATTAGAGTTAAGTGTATTGTTTCAAGGTGTTTTTGGCAACCAAGTACAAGATGGTGGCGGTGGCTTTATGAGTGCTAGTGGCGATTGGTTTGATAATCAAACAAGAGATCAGTTAAAACGTTGGCAAAACCCAGGTGATATTACAGATGTACCGCAAGCTAGGCTTAATCGTTGGGGAGATTTTGACAGTCCTCAAATGAGTACCAGATATGTTTACGACGCCAGTTATGTGAGGTTAAAGAACTTAACATTGGCATACAATCTACCAACTAGCGTAGCCAATAAATTAAAAATTTCATATGCAAGGTTTTATGTAAGCGGTGTAAATCTGCACACTTTTACCAAATATCCAGGTTGGGATCCTGAAGTAAATACGGATTACCGTTCCGGAAACGTAAATCAGGGAAGTGATTTTTATGCGGCGCCTCAGATAAAAAGCATTGTAGTTGGATTAACAATTGGCCTTTAAATAATTGACAATAATAAAATAATTGAGTTATGAAAAAAATTTCAATATACATTTTACTGGTTGCAATTACAGGTGCGGCTGGTTGTGATAAAAAACTTGACTTAAAAAATCCGCAGACTATAAGCGTTGAAGATGCTTTTTCAACAAGCGACAAAGTAAAAAATGTTTTAGTTGCTAACTATGCATCTATGGGTAGTGGATCGTTATTCGGAGGCGATGCTTTATGGATGAGCGAATTAATGGCAAGCGATGGCGAACTGAACTGGGTAGGTACTTATCCGGAACCTAGGCAGATATGGAGTAAAAGCATTTTGCTTAATAATGTCTATGTAAGAGATATCTATTCGCAAGCCTATAGGGTAATTTTTAATGCAAATAATATCATCGCAAATGCTGGTATAGTGGTGGCGGTAGATAAAGCAAAAGTTATCGCTGAAGCAAAATTTCAACGGGCAATGGCCTATTTTGAATTAATTAAATACTTTGGTGAAAAACCATTTTTTGCAGGGAGTGCTACCACTTTAAAAGGGGTTCCACTAATTACTACTCCTGGCCCAACTGCTCCACAAGATCCTTCTTATAATTTACCAAGAGCCAGTGTGGATGATGTGTACAAGCAAATAATACTGGATTTTACAGATGCAGAAACTAATCTACCTGCAACAAATGGATTTTATGCTAACAAACCTTCAGCTTCGTTAGCATTAGCAAGGGTTTATTTGCAACAGGATAAATTTGCCGAAGCCAGAGATGCAGCCAACAGGTGTATTACTGTAGCAACTGCAAATGGCTTTTCTTTGGAAAGTAATTATGAAGATGCATTTAATAATGATGTCAACTCATCTGAAGATTTATTTGCTATGCAGGTTACTGATCAGGCAGGTACTAATAGTTGCTTTACTTTCTTTAGTACCGATACTTATGGTGCAAGAGATGGTGATATAGAGGTAACAGGTGTACATTATAATAAATACAGCCCGACAGATAGCCGTAGCAATTTATTCTTTTTTGAATATGGTGAATGGCGTTGCGGAAAATGGAGGGATGTTTATAAGAATGTAAAAGTAATGCGCCTTGCAGAGGCTTATCTTACCCGTGCAGAATGCAACAACAGAATGGGAACTGCTGTAGGTGCTACTGTAGATGCAGACTTAAACAGAACAAGAAGCAGAGCAGGGTTAGCCCCGGCTATTGTAGGCGCTACTCTTGCACAAATAATAGCAGAGAGAGAATTAGAACATTTTTCTTTTTACAATTTAATTTCTTCATCATGCTTATCGAAGAATTTATATTCTGTAAGGTGATAGTTGCTATTTTCCTCAAGCCTTGTCTTTTGACCAAATTTCTTTTTCCATTTCGCCATTTTACTTCTCATAAACCAGCCTTTGGTTAAGTATGCATACAAAATAGGATGAACAACCAGTTTCAAGTTGCTGTTTTTATGTGTGATTAGGTAACTTAAGTTCTTTTCTATTTCATCTTCTAATAATAATGTAGATGAGATTTTTCCAGTTCCATTACAACTTGGACAAGCCTCCTGCGTAATGATATTTACTTCTGGCTTCATCCGCTGACGGGTAATTTGCATCAATCCGAATTTGGAAATGGGTAGCACAGCATGTTTTGCTCTATCTGGTCCCATAAATTCTTCCATCTTCTCTACCAGCTTTCTTTTATTGTCAGGAAGCTTCATGTCTATAAAGTCGGCAACGATGATGCCACCCAAATCTCTAAGACGAAGTTGACGGGCAATTTCTTCAGCAGCTTCCAGATTCGTTTCCATTGCATTCTGCTCCTGATTATTGCTTACACTTTTGTAACCACTGTTTATATCAATTACATGTAATGCTTCGGTGTGTTCAATAATAAGATAAGCACCACTATCGAGATTCACTGTTTTACCAAAAGAAGATTTTACTTGCTTGGTAATACCATATGAATCAAAAATGGTAGAGCCGTTGTTATAGAAAGAAACAATGTCCGCTTTTTCAGGAGCAATCTTTTGAATATAATTTTTTGTATCGCTATAGATATTTTTATCGTTGATAACTATCTTATTGAAGTCTGCATTTAAGAGGTCACGCAGAATACTATTGGTCTTTGTTTGTTCGCTCAAAATTTTTGCAGGAGCAACAGCACCTTTCAAATTGTTTTGAATAGACTTCCATGTTTCTATCAACGCAGAAAGGTCTTCATGGAGTTCCGCAGTTTTCTTTCCTTCGGCAGCTGTACGAACAATAACACCAAAATTTTTTATTTTGATTGCTTCAACTATCTTTTGCAATCTCTTTCTTTCTTCAGAAGAATGAATTTTTCTGGAAACGGCAACAATGTCATTGAAAGGAGTTAGGACTACAAAGCGACCGGGCAATGAAAGTTCACAACTAAGCCTTGGGCCTTTTGCAGCAATAGGTTCTTTTAATATCTGAACAAGCACATGCGGCTTACCGTTTAGTACTTCGTTGATCTTACCCGTTTTGACAATTTCTGGCTCGATGGTGAATTTGGAGAAGTCTAATCCTTGCTCACTTTTATCGTTCATGCACATAGAGGTGAACTTCAGCAACGATTTGGCATAAGGACTCAAGTCAGTATAGTGAAGGAAGGCATCCTTCTCAAAGCCGACATCTACAAATGCGGCATTCAGTCCAGGAATAAGTTTTTTAACCTTTCCCAGATATAAGTCTCCCACAGCAAAACGTCCATCGCTTTTTTCGCTATGGAGTTCTACTAATTTCTTATCCTCAAGCAGGGCAATTTCTACTCCCTGTGGGGCTGAATTAATAATCAGTTCTTTGTTCATTTCAGCTTAGCTAAATGAATTAACCATTGTGCTATAAACACCAGTTGTAAGATTTCCGTTTGGAATGCGGGGTTTTCGCCTGTAGAATATTATTGCGGGTAAATGGATGGACTGCAATCTAATACGGCTAACAACCAGTGGACTGAGAGATTTAATTGATCAGTTAACTGGTTAATTAGTTAATCAGGAAAAGTCCGTCAAACAGAACATCCCAAATTAACTAATTAACGAATCAACCAATTAACTTATTTCTTCCCTTTCTTATGACGATTCTTTCTCAGTCTTTTTTTACGCTTATGCGTCGCAATTTTATGACGCTTCCTTTTTTTACCACAAGGCATACTCAAATAATTTTTTAATCTTGTTTATAATAAGTTTGTTTCAACTTTCAATTTTACTTCAAATCCTTCATCCTCTTTTCAATGGCAGTTTTCAGTTCTGCTTGTTTTACTAACGGAAGAGATGCTGTGTACCAGCTGATGGCTTTACTTTTATTTCCCATCCGCTCATTTACTTCTGCTAATAATAATAAAACATCCAGATCAGCAGGGTTTATTCTGTTAATCGTTTCCAATCTCGTAATTGCTTTATCATATTGTCCCGAAATGAGAGAACCTTTTGCCAACATCATTTGTGCATACAAATTGGTACTGTCTTTTTCTGCTACTTCACGGATTTTTAAAATTCCCTCCATTGGTGTGGCAGAAATTTCTCCAAAAAGATAAGTGGCACCAAGGCCTACTTTGGCAGAATCATTTCCAGGATTAATCATCAAAGAACGTTCGAACAAATCTTTAGCCTGCAAGGCTTTCCACTGTCTACGCTGTGCTATTTCATCGTTTTGCAGGTTCTCTAAAAACAGCCGGGCGGCAAAGGTGAGGGTTTTTTCCGAATTTTCCAATCTTGCAGCTTCAGCACTATACCAGGCATAGGGCTCAAAAACACCAACCGAATCTGCCCAGAATCTGGCCAACTGATGGTACACATGAATTTGCTGATCTTTTACATCGCCACGAGAGATAGAGTTTTCCAATGTATTGATGCGTACTACCTGTTCAGCAGAGAGTTGTTTCTTAGCCAATGTAAGAATGGTATCTATAGAAATACCAGCGGGGGCAGGTCCATGATCATGACCGTCATCCTCCGAATGTACAACAGGAGTAATTGTCTTGTTTTTTGGAACGGTACGACCAAATAAAAAAAGGCCTGCAGTTAAAAGTATGCCGGCAACAAGTGTAATCCATTGAGGTTTCTTCACATTGAAAAATTTCAGATGGCAAAGTTACCTTAATGGGCTGTATTTATCTGGTAAATTAAGAGAAGTTTAATCATCTTTATCATCTCCCGGACCTGCATCTTGTTTTACATCTGCATCGGTCAGCTTCTTCACCTCTGCTACAAATTCTTTAGCAGGTTTAAAAGCAGGAATATAATGTTCGGGAATATGTACTGCAATGTTCTTCTTGATGTTGCGACCAATTTTAGCTGCTCTTTTCTTTGTAATAAAACTACCGAAGCCACGGATATAAATATTTTCTCCGTTTGAAAGAGTGTCTTTTACCTCTTTAAACATTGTTTCCAGCGTAACAAGCACATCTACTTTAGGTATGCCAGTTTTTTCGGAAATCTGATTGACCAGATCGGCTTTTCTCATTGTTGCAGGGGTTTTAGTGGTTTTACGAACACCAATTTATGACAAAATAATATGATAGTCAACTAAATAGGACTAATTTTTTCGCCAATGGACTAAATGGTATTAGTAAAAAGACGGATATTTAACCGCCCTATAAATAAATGGAGGTCTTTTTTTCATGAAGAAAGTGGAACAATCGGAGTCAAAATCAAGATTTGCTTCTTTATTACTGAAATGGAATAAGGAGAAAAATGACCGGCAAATGCCCTGGAAAGGTGAGAAAGATCCGTATAAAATTTGGCTGAGTGAGATCATTTTGCAGCAAACAAGGGTGGAGCAAGGGTTGAGTTATTATAATGCCTTCATCAAAACATTCCCCGATGTGCACAAGCTGGCAAAGGCACCGGACGCCAAAGTGTTCAAACTTTGGGAAGGCTTGGGCTATTACACCCGATGCAGAAACTTGCTGATTACAGCCAGATTCATTTCCAAAGAAAAAAAGGGAGTTTTCCCGGATAGTTATGAAACAATAAAGGAATTAAAAGGAATCGGTCCTTACACGGCTGCGGCTATTTCATCTTTTGCATTTAACCTGCCACACGCCGTAGTAGATGGCAATGTGTTTCGAGTGTTGGCAAGAGTGTTTGGTATTGCAACGCCAACAGATACGACGGAAGGAAAGAAAATGTTTACTGCATTAGCAGAAGAGCTGTTGGATAGAAAGCAACCAGGTTTATACAACCAGGCCATTATGGATTTTGGTGCTACAGTTTGTAAACCAGCTGCGCCATTATGCAGCGATTGTATTTTTAAGAAACATTGTGTTGCTTTTAATAATGATTTGATTGCAACATTGCCAGTAAAGGAAAAGAAGATTACCGTTAAGCAACGCTGGTTTTATTATTTGATGATGGAGTATAAGAATGAAGTGGCCATTGTGCAACGAACGGGGAAAGATATCTGGAAAGACCTGTTTGAATTCCCCTTGATAGAAGTAACGAAAGAAATGAATGAGAAGAATATTATAAAGCAATTGAATATGAAAGAATGGTTTGCAACAGCCGATTATACAATAGAAAATATTTCTCCCTTGTTCAAACAACAGCTTTCTCATCAGTCGATTTCAGGAAAGTTTATTACCATAAAGCTGAAGCGAAAAATTAAATTGAAAAGTGATTGGAGGTTGGTGACGAAAGAAAGATTAAAGAACTTTGCTTTTCCGCAATTTATTAATCAGTATTTGAAGACGAAATAAAATAGGACGAAGAATTATATCAGATATTCGAAGATTAAGTGAGATTTCAGTAGGGAAACTTTCAACCCCAACATTCCTTAACTTTTCCTTCTCCCCAAAAAAATCTAACTTTAAGAAGTACTCAAAGCCACTAGACGATTTTTTAATACTTAAAGAATAAATGTATGAGAGGCGTAAACAGAGTAATGCTGATTGGCAATCTGGGCAAAGACCCGGATGTGCAGCACCTGGAAGGAAATATTGCCGTAGCTAAATTTCCACTGGCAACTACAGAAACCTTTAAAGACAGAACCGGAAAACTGGTATCGCAAACAGAATGGCATACCATAGTGCTATGGCGGGGACTAGCCGACCTTGCCGAAAAATACCTGCATAAAAGCAGCCTTGTGTACATCGAAGGCCGCCTTCGAACCCGTAGCTGGGATGATAAAGATGGCAACCGAAAATTTGCTACCGAAGTGGTGGGTGATAACCTGATTATGCTAGATAAGCGAATGGACGGCGGAGGCAGCGGAGAAAGTGGCGATGACGGACTCAGAACCGACGACGCACATAGCGGCGACCCGTCTGACAGCCTTCCGTTTTAATCATCAATATTAAATACGATAGCTTTGCGGAAACTGTTGCAGCATCCTGAAGTACAGTGTAAGTAACGGGATGAATTTTTTAGCAGCAACAGTGTAATATTGCATACTAAAATCCCTTATTTTGGAAAGTCATTCGATGGTTTCTTCTCTCCTTACTTTTTTACAAACTCACCTGCTGGTAATTGATACCCAGAGCACAACATTCCTTGCAATTACATTATTAGTGTTGCTGGTGCTTACGTTTATTATTTCCGGTGCCGAAGTGGCAATATTTTCTTTAACGCAGCAAGACATTAATGTGCTAAAGACAAAAACAAATTCATCAGCCAAAAGAGTTATCAATTTATTGGAAGAACCAAAAGAAGTGTATGCTTCTTTAATGATTGCAGGCACATTTGTAAATATCAGCATCATTGTGCTATCTAATTTTCTCATCACACAGTTTATATCTTTTGGCAATGCAGGGCAGGCGGTTGAAATATTGTCGAAGGTGCTGATGATTGCTTTTGTACTGGTGTTTTTTGGTAAAATATTACCGAAGGTTTGGGCCACACAACATAATATATGGTTTGCTTACGGCGCATCGGCAGTTATTGAACCGTTGCATTTATTGCTTCGGGCTATTAGTAAATGGATTGTAAGGTTGGCAGATAATATTGGTAAAAGAGCCGGAGCTGATAAGTCGGATGCAATGAGCATGAAAGAATTGGATGAAGCGATAGATATAAAAACAGATGCCGAAGCAACGCTGGAAGAAAAGAATATTATGAAAGGCATTGTGAAGTTTGGCAATATAACGGTAAAGCAGATAATGCGCAGCCGGCTAGATGTAAGTGGCATTGATTACAATCTTTCCTTCGGTGATTTAATTAAAAGAGTAGAAACGCTGCACTATTCAAGATTGCCTGTGTACAAAGGTAGCCTGGATGATGTGGTGGGGATGATCTATACTAAAGACTTGATTCCTTATTTGAATGAAGCAGATAATTACGACTGGCATCCGCTGATGCGGCAACCATTTTTTGTGCCAGAGCCAAAATTGATTGAAGATCTATTGAAAGAGTTTCAGCAAAAGCGTATCCACTTTGCCGTAGTCGTAGATGAATTTGGTGGCACCAGTGGTATTGCTACTATGGAAGATGTGCTGGAAGAAGTGATAGGCGATATAAAAGATGAGTTTGATGAAGAAGAGAGTAATAATTATAAAGTGGATGATGATAATTATATTTTTGAAGGCAAAATAATGGTGCATGATATGTGCAGGATTATGAAACTGCCAATTGATACTTTTGACAAAGTAAAAGGTGAAAGCGAATCATTAGCGGGACTGATACTGGAGCTAGCTGGTGAACTACCTACCCAAGATTGGGTGATACCTTGCGGGGATTTTGAATTTGAAATAATGAAAGTTGAAAATAACCGTGTGCAATTAGTAAAAGTGAGCATTAAACAAAGAACAGGAAATGAAAATGAATAATATATCAATCAAATTTTTAGCTTGCCTGACAGTTACGATCGTAATGTTGTACTCCTGCAATAGTGATTATTCTGTAGGTAAAAAGAAAGGTTATTTTTATATAGACTTTCCTGAAAAGAAATACCAGGTATTTAATAAACCGGGCTATCCTTACAGTTTTGAATATCCTGTATATGCTACAGTTTCGAAAGACAGTACTTTTTTTGATGATAAGGCTGGTGATTGGTGGATAAATATAGATGTGCCACAATTTGGCGGAAGAATTTATGTGAGTTATAAAGCTATTGGTCCGCAGAATCAATTTGATTCATTAGTAAGAGATGGATTTAAAATGGCGTACAAACAACATGTGGATGTGTCAACAGGCATTAAAGACAGTGTGATACAAACACCTAATTGAGCGGAAGGAATCTATTTTACGCTGGGTGGAAATACGGCGACTGCTAATCAGTTTTTTCTAACAGACTCTACTAGGCATTTTTTAAGAGGAGCATTGTATTTTAATGCTGCGCCTAATGCAGACTCGTTGGGTATTGTGAATGATTTTTTGAAAGAAGACCTGAAGCATCTTATCAATTCATTGCAATGGAAGTAAAAAAAAGCCACAAAGACACTAAGACTAAAAGGTTGACTCTCAAATTTTCTTCGTGGCTTCGTGTCTTTGTGGCAAAAAATTAATCTTTTATATCCAGGTTTTTAAAATCCTTCTTTTTGGAAGGAGTTGGCAATTCTTCATCGTCCTCTCTTAGTGGCGCACGGCTGAAAAGTTTTGTGCTGAACTTTCTTTTTTTCTTAGTTACAACTACTTTGTTTTCTTTAGCCGGAACAACGGTTACTTCATCAGTAAGGCTGATGTCCTTCTCTTCCGACGTTAATTTCTGATCTGCAGTAATTCGTTTGATTGCAGGAAGGACATCTTCTTCTTTTTCAATTTTTGCTATTTTATTCTTTGCGGTGAAAATTTTTGATTCTTTTTTTACTTCAATTTTTACAACAGGTTCCGTTGTTTCAACATCTGTAACCTCAACAGGTACTACTGCTTTTTTTTCTGAGTACATGTTGTTGAATTCTTTTTTCTGACTAGTTTGTTTTAAATCTACAAATCCGTAAATGCTGGCGGCAACCATTAACGAGGCGCCTACGTACAAGATTGATTTCATGGTTGTTTTTTTAAATTGTTTATAATGCCGATTGTTTTATTATGTTGCGAAACTTTTTAAATATTTTTTACTCTGTCTGTAAATAACCCATTCTGCAAAAAGCATATTGCCGATTACACTTATCCAGAGAGAAAGTTCATAGTTTTCTAAATGTCCCCAGCCCATTACATAAAACAGAATATGATACACTCTGAATGTAACAGCCGTCATTGCCATTGCATAGCTTCTTATCATCCACACTTTATGTGCTACAATATTTCTTTTGTGAATGGTGGTTAATCCGTTCAATGTTGTAATAAACCACCAGCCTGCCATGAACATGAATAAGGCTCTTTCCAAAAAACTACCTTTTGCGAAGAATGACATGTACAGGCCGGTGGGTGCTCCAAGGAAAAGGACAACGAAAACATAAATCTTGCCCGAAAAGCGATGGATGGCTTTTGACTTTTTCAATATATATCTCGAAAACTGGATAAGGGCAGTACCTATGCATAAGGCTCCCGCAGCGATATGGATATAAA
This sequence comes from Chitinophagaceae bacterium, assembly GCA_016708765.1. Classification (GTDB taxonomy): domain Bacteria; phylum Bacteroidota; class Bacteroidia; order Chitinophagales; family Chitinophagaceae; genus JJ008. The sequence continues at coordinate 195,003 of JADJFD010000005.1, read as the reverse complement.
AACAGGTATTATAGAAATTACTTTTAAAGAGGAAATTTCTTTCCTGGATGAAATCAAAATCTTTACTAAAAGAGAAATACGGAAGTGTATTGTATATAAGGAGTAAACTAAATCCGATTACCGGTACCCAGAAAAGCATCTGGAACAGTACTTTGGCCGATTTTTGCAGCGTTAGAATCCTAGAATTTTGCATACATTGGTTTGCGATATAGTGCTGATGTAAACACCTGAAGAAATTCATAAAAGTTGCCTGTTAGTTATTTGTTAAAGGAATTTTCTATTCGTCTGAAACTTTACTAATTTCAAAGTTCAACAACTGTCTTATGATCTTTTTGAGAAAATCCGCCATTTTGATGCTCCTCCTGATGGTTTTTAAAACAGGAAAGGCACAAGAAGCCGCTGCCATAGATTCTATGAAAAGTGCTTTGTCTGCTGCCACAACTATTGATGAAAAGATGAAACAACTGGATTACCTGTCCCGTACATTAATGAATGTAGATTTGGGTGAAGCAGAAAAATATGGAAGACAATTGATTCTATTGGCTGAGGAATCGAGAAACAGGCTGCTGATGATCAAAGCTTATAAATCGAATGCAGTACGGTGTAGTTATTTCGGAGGTCAAAAAGATTATAACGCAAGGTCAATAGAATATTTCAATACAGCACTTAACATTGCAAAGAAGGAAAAAATAGTTAATGAAATTGGAGGAATACATTTAAGCCTTGCAAGTGCATATTTAACCATACCAGATAAGGATAAGGCATTGAGCTATGCCAACCAGGGGTTTTCGCTGATCTCTACTCTTTCCAATGACAGCCTGAAAGTGGAAGCCCATAATACCTATGGCAAAGTTTATCTTGCCCGGAATGAAAAGACGCTAAGCCTCCGCAACTATCTTACTGCCCTACGAATAGCAGAAGAGATGCCTGATGAAAAAGCTGATAAAAAAAATGGGAAGCCATTATTATTGCGAAACTGCTATCTAAGCCTGTCAAACTTTTATGCCAGAATCGATGACTATGACAAGGCTATTGATTATTATACTTCTGCCTATAATAAGTTAGATGAGCTTGTTGAAAAGAATGTACCCTATCAAAGGGTAGTGGATATAAACTCGCTGGGCAATCTGTTTTCGGCGAAAAAAAGATATGATATTGCCATAAGTTATTTTGAGCGGTCGGTTCGAATGGCTGACTCTTTAAAATTTTCGTCGCTTAAAATTCCGGGATATGTCAGTTTGCTGAATCAATACTTGAGAATGGAAGAGCCTTTAAAGGCATTGAATTATATGAAATCTTCGGCGGGGCAGCAATTAAAAGAGCACCTGTTGAAGTTTGGGTTTTCCGGAGTCATCAGCCAGGTATATGGTGTTATTTATGCAGAATTGAAGCAATATGATTCAGCTAATCTTTATTTCAATCAGGCACTTCCTTATTTCGAGAACAGTAATGAAGCAAACAAGATTTCTTTTTACCAACAACTGGCAATTTTTTATAAACATGACAAGCAAAACAGTAAGGCTGTTGAATATTTTCTAAAGGTAAAAGATATAGGGGAACGGTTGGGAATACTTGAAAGTGTAGAAATGGCAGCACAGCAATTAGACTCTCTTTATACAAAGAATGGAAATTACCAGTTAGCCAATCAATATAATGGTATCTATTACAAATATAAAGACAGTATAGAAAAGTTAAATAAGGAAAAGGAGCTTACCCAACTGGAAGCTGCTGATGAATTACAACGGCAAGAAAGATTGGTCAAAGAAAAAGAAGAAGCGAAACGGCAGCGAAATAATATTCAGTATATGGCAATTACTATTGGCATAGTAGTTTTATTTATTGCACTTGTCGTATTAGGTATGTTTAAAGTGTCGGCAACTACCATCAAGATGATTGGTTTCTTTGCCTTTCTGATGTTCTTCGAATTCATCTTTCTGATATTTAAAAAGAACATTTACTCTATTACAAAAGGTGAACCATGGAAAGATCTGTTGTTTATGATCGGTTTAGCTGCTTTATTGCTTCCTTTACATCATTGGATGGAACATAAAGTGATCAAATATCTTACTTCTCATAACCGGTTAACTTCTGCCGGACATCATATAAAAAGAAGAATATTCGGTCGCTCAAAAGATCCTGAACTATAAGGCAAGGCTTACCTTTGCAAAAAGATAAGCGGTGATTGTAATTGATAATATACTGATAAGCGAAGATGTGGTGGATAAACAATTTGTCTGCGACCTGAATAGTTGCAAAGGTGCCTGTTGCGAAGATGGTGCTGCCGGAGCTCCATTAGCTAAAGAAGAATTGAAAATAGTGACTGATGTTTATGAAAAAGTGAAACCATACCTGACAAAAAATTCCATTACAGAAATTGAGAAAAAGGGTTACTATGTTTACGATGCAGAGTTTGAATGGGTAACACCTACTGTTGATAATGACAATGAAATTTGTGTGTATGGTGTTCGTGGAGAGAATGGTATTATTAAATGTGCTTTTGAACAAGCTTATAATGACAAAGTGATTGAATGGAAAAAACCCATCAGTTGTCATTTGTATCCCATCATATCCAAGAAAGGGAAGCATGGTGATTATGAAAGAGTGAACTACGAACCGAGAGAAACAATTTGTAGCCCAGCTTGTGCGATGGGAGAAAAATTAAAAGTTCCTGCTTACCAGTTTTTAAAAGAGCCTATCATAAGAAAGTATGGTGAGGAATTTTATGAGGCATTGGATACAATTGCCAAAGGTGAGTGGGAAGAGATAGAGCCTCCCCAAACCCCTCCGCAGGAGAGACTTTAAGAAATGATAATTAAAATGTAATGATTCAGTGAAAGAAACAGCATCCGATTTTATTGCGAAGAGTACGATTAAAGCTGCCGATAAAGAACATCGCAGAAAAATCAATTTTAATATTGGTAAGTACAATGCTGTGGTGCCAAAAGGCAAGGAGCAGTTTCCCAATGTGGAACTTGTAAGAGAAAAAGCGAAGAATATAAAGTGGAAAGCCATTGAGACTTTAGATAAGCAGCTGGAAACTTTTGAAGCGAACATAACAAGAAGAGGTGCGAAAGTTATTTGGGCTGAAGATGCAGAACAGGCTTTGGATGCAATAAAAAAGATTTGTGAAGAGAAGAGTTGCAAAACATTGGTGAAAAGCAAAAGCATGGTGACAGAAGAAATACACCTGAACGATTTTTTAGAAAAGAACGGCATTGAAAGTGTGGAAACTGATTTGGGAGAATATATACAACAATTGGATGGTGAACCGCCTTATCATATTGTAACACCAGCCATGCACAAGAGTAAAGAAGATGTGGCTAAACTCTTTGCTGAAAAATTGGGTACTGATCCTAAAGCAACACCTGAAGAACTTACACTGATAGCAAGAGATATTCTTCGGGAAAAATATGTGCAGGCAGAAGTGGGAGTGACCGGAGCTAATTTTATTATTGCTGATATTGGCGGCATTGCTGTTACGGAAAATGAAGGTAATGCAAGATTGAGCTGTGCTTTCCCTAAAACACATATTGTAATTGTTGGCATTGAGAAAATGATTCCTTCGATGATGGATCTTGCTTTGTTCTGGCCGTTGCTATCAACCTTTGGTACAGGGCAGCAAATAACAGTTTACAATACGATTGTTACTGGTCCGAGGCAACCGAATGAAAAAGATGGTCCGGAAGATATGTATGTGATATTGCTTGATAATGGCCGTACCAATATTCTTGCGAATGAAAAGCAACGAGAAAGTCTGTATTGTATACGATGCGGTGCTTGCCTGAATGCTTGTCCGGTTTATAAAAATATTGGAGGCCACACCTATGCGGCAACATATAGTGGTCCGATAGGTTCTGTTATAACTCCGAATTTAAAAAATATGGACGAGTGGAAGCATTTGAGTTATGCTTCATCGCTTTGTGGCGCTTGTACAGAAGTGTGTCCTGTAAAGATTAACATTCATGAATTGTTGTTGGATAACAGACATGAAGCAGTGGAAGAAGGACATAGTGCTTTCAGCGAGAAGATTGCCTGGAAAATGTGGAAGCAGGGAATGTTGCGCCGCAAATGGATGAATATGGCCAATGGGAAGATGAAGAACTGGGTAGTGAATACAATGGTTAAAGGTTGGAAAGAACATCGGGGCGAAATGGAATTCCCGAAGAAATCCTTTAATGAGATGTGGAAGGATAAATTCCCCAACAGATAGTTATCTTCAATCTGTGATTGTTTATGCAACCGACATAACTCCCCGTCTGAAATATATTTTAGATTTTATCAGCAATGAAATTACTGTTGAACAGTTGCTGATTACAGATAATAAGAATGAATTTTCAAATGCAGAAACTGCAAAGATTAATTACAGCTCCACAAGAATTACGGATAATGAATGTTGGATAAAACCGCATGGTTTGTTAGCTGAGAATAATATCACTGAGCAATCAATAGGATGTTTTGAATGGAACGACAGTAATGCCTTTTTTAAAACCGAAGGAGATTTTCCATTCGATATTTTTGCTGCTTCTTTTTACTTACTCAGTCGCTACGAAGAATATCTACCGCATGAAAAAGATATGTATGGAAGGTATGCTCATGAAAACTCATTAGCTTTCAGAGAAATTTTTTTAAATATTCCATTAGTCAACCAATGGCTGCAAGTATTTAAAAAAGTATTGAAGCAGCAGTTTCCTTCTTTCGCTTTGAAAAATACTTTTTTCAAATTTCAACAAACATATGATATTGACGAAGCCTTTTCTTATAAACATAAAGGCTGGTTCAGGAATGCAGGCGGTGCAGTAAAAGATGTATTAAAAGGAAACTGGAGTAAAGTTGGTTTGCGACAAAAAGTGTTGAGTAATAAAGTAAAAGATACTTATGATTCTTACGAATGGATGGATGAACTGCATCAGCAGTATAACCTGAAACCTAATTACTTTTTCTTGGTGCCGGAGAAGAATGGGCAATATGATAAGAATATTCTTCCGGCGAATACTGCAATGCAGTCATTGATAAAGCAACATGCGGATAAATATACTGTTGGTATTCATCCTTCCTGGCAAAGCGGCGATGAGCACTCTTTACTGGGAAAAGAAATAAAAATACTTGAAGGGATATCTGGGAAAACCGTAACTACGTCCCGCCAACATTTCATTCGATTCACATTGCCCGATACTTTTCGCCGTTTGGTTGAAGCAGGCATCAAAGACGATTACTCCATGGGTTATGGAAGCATCAATGGGTTCAGAGCATCTGTTGCATCCTCATTTTATTGGTACGATTTAGTAAAAGAGGAGCAGACAGAATTATTGCTTTACCCTTTCTGCTATATGGAAGCAAATTCTTTTTACGAACAGAAAGTTTCATCGCAACAAGCTTTGGAAGAAATGCTTCACTATTTAAATGAAGTAAAAAAAGTAAACGGTACATTAATAACACTCTGGCACAATACATTTCTGGGAACTAATCCGTTCTTTGTAGGTTGGAGAGAAGTGTATCAGCAATTCATAAAAGAAGCGGCTCGCTAAACTCCTTCGGTTTGAGGCTGCTCTGGCGGTGGAGTAGTTTTAAAGGCTCGGTTTACCATAAATACACCTAACAAAGCAACCAGTCCGCCAATAATAATAAAGGTAGAAACGACTTCGCCAAAAAATAACCAACCACACAATACGGCAACGATTGGATTGATATACGCATATATTGATGCCTGCTCAGTTGGTAAGTTTTGTAAAGCATATAAGTATGCAATAAAAGTAATGACAGAGCCAAACAATACAAGATAACCGATAGCTGCCCATGCTTTCCAGGGAATAGATGCTATTGGTATCGACAAACCAGTGGCTTCGGTTGTTATTACCAAAGTAATACCTGCAATAACCATTTGTAAACCCAAACCAAAATAAGGATTGAATTTGTTTGCTTGTTGTTTGGTGTATAAACTGGCAAAAGCCCATGTCCAGGTAGCAATGAGTGAAAGAATAATGCCGAAACGAAAATCAGGAATAAGAAAATCTTTAAGATGCGGAAAGAAAATAACACATACGCCGCCGAATCCGAGTAACAAACCAATCAAAGCATTTCGGGGCAATTTGGATTTAGCCGTAAACAAGCCAATGACCACTAACCATAATGGGAAGATAGCTCCCATGATAGAGCCAAGACCAGCGGAAATATATTGCACACCCCAAGTGCTGAGGCCGTTGCTCAAAATAAAATTTAGAAAGCTTAATACAATAATTGGAATCCATTCTTTGCCTTTCGGCCACGGCGCTTTCCTATAAATAAAAAAACCAACATATAAAACGCCGGCAATAATTTGTCGTATTCCCGCTAATTGTAAAGCAGGCATATGCGATACACCTTCTTTTGATGCTATCCAAGTGGTGCCCCACAATACACTTACAACAGCCAATGCAAAAATTGCTTTTGACCTTGTTCCTTTCTTATGTATGCTGAATGGATTAAAGGCCTGCAACTGTTTAATGTTGGCAGTAGTGTTGGCTAAGGTTTTATATATGTCGTAGCGGGGCAATTAATTAATGTTTAAAATGTCTCATGCCTGTAATCACCATGGCCAATTTGTTTTCTACGCAATACTCAATAGAATCTTTATCTCTTATAGAACCACCCGGCTGAATGAAAGCACTTATGCCAGCTTCATGTCCCAACTTCACACAATCATTGAACGGAAAGAATGCATCACTGGCCATTACTGCGCCGTTCAGGTCGAAGTTGAATTGCTTTGCTTTTTCTACCGCCTGTCTTAAGGAGTCAATACGGCTTGTTTGCCCGCAGCCTTTACCAACTAACTGTTTGTTCTTTATCAATGCAATTGCATTTGACTTTAAATGTTTGCAAACAAGATTCGCAAATTCAAGATCAGCTTTTTCTTCTGCGGTGCAATCTCTGCCACCCATTTCTTTCCATTCGGTAAAATTGCCTTCGTCTGTTCCTTGTACCAACACACCATTTAATAAGGAGCGGAACATTTGCTTTGGTAATTCTGCTGATTGTTTATTCTTCAACAATATCCTATTTTTCTTAGACTTTAAAATTTCTAATGCATCCTCATCAAACGCCGGAGCAATCATTACTTCAAAGAAAATTTCATTGATGGCTTCAGCGGTCGCTTTATCAATCGTTGCATTACAAATCAAAACACCACCAAAAGCACTTTCCGGATCACCAGCCAATGCAGCATCCCAACTTTCTTTAACGGTTGGTCGTTGAGCAATGCCGCAAACATTGGTATGTTTGAAAATTGCGAATACAGCCTCCCTGCCCTCCGCAGGAGGGTTCTTAGACCCTGCTGATAGAGAAGTCTTTTGTTCTTTATTAATAGTAGAACTGTCGGAGTTTAAAGCCCCTCCTGCGGAGGGGTTTGGGGAAGGCGTCGTTTATCATTTGCATAGCACCGTCCACATCTACTAAATTATTATACGAAAGCTCTTTGCCATTCAACTGCTCAAACAATTTGTCCAAATCACCATAAAAAGCACCGGACTGATGTGGATTCTCGCCATACCGCATTGCTTTTTCAGGCGCATTAAATGGAGTAGCAATTGTTAGCTGATGAAAATAATTAGAAATAGCATTATCATACGACGTACACACATCAAATGCTTTGATAGCAAACTGGCGGCGTTGTTCCAATGTTGTTTCAACGTTTTGTGCACTTAGTATAGTAACCAGTTCAGTATAATCAGCTTTGCTGGCCACCACCATTACATCTTTATGATTTTTTGCAGCCGCCCTTAGCATAGATGGTCCGCCAATGTCTATTTTTTCAATGATTGCTTTTTCATCAGTCGTGGATGCTACCGTTTCTTCAAACGGGTAGAGGTCAACGATTACCAGGTCTATTTCCGGAATATTATATTCCTTCATTTCCTGCATATGCGTAGCATCTTCTCTTTTACCAAGGATGCCGCCAAACACAGAAGGGTGCAATGTTTTCACCCTGCCGCCCAAAATAGAAGGATACGTAGTCAGTGCTTCCACCGGAATTACTTTTGCACCCAGCTTTTCAATAAAATCCTGTGTGCCGCCGGTGGAGTAGATGGTTACATCCTGTTCTTTTAAAAGATTGATGATCGTTTCCAGTCCGTCTTTGTAAAAAACCGAAATAAGTGCTGATTGAATTCTTTTGTTCATAAAATAGATGAGTTAAAAGGCAGGGAAATACTAACGAGGGGCAAAGGTAAGTTTCTGAACAGTTATGGCAAAAGCAAGTGCTTGCGGAAAGAGAAAATTTATGTAGCCGGCTGTGGTACTACTATCATCGTCTGTTGCGTCGCACTCTTCAGGGTTCGGTTCGCTACTGGGATTATTAATATTTGAATAAGAGGTTGCGTATATTTATAAATTAACCCAAAGGTTTAAGTATTATTCATGTTTAAAAGAATTCTTAACACATATCTGATCGTTTTTGCGGTATTCTTTTTATGCTATTCTTTTCTGAATTGGTTATTGACAACAAAAACAAGACTTCTTAAAATTGATGAGGACTATTCGGATTTTTGGGTGCCTATTATTATTATTTATATTCCAGTTTATTTTATTCTATGGCCACTCCTTAAGAATTCATCATTTAAATCGAATATAAAAGAGGGCTTAGTTTGGGCTGTATTTCCTTTTTCAATTGGTATTCCAACAGCTTTTTCCCAACAATTCTTTAAAGATATAAGCTACCAAGTGATTAATATAGATAGGCCTGATGAGATAGGTTTGCATTCGAACGAAAGATTTTTTAAAATCAAGACATACTATGTTAGTAGCAATGACTTTTCATTATATAAAGAAAGGCATGTAAGCGGAGTAAGAAGTAAATCATTGAAAGTAAACAATTACTATATAGCAACAATGTACTCGGACACCGTAAATCAGGCTTTCAAAGTTGCTTATGGAGTTAAATATACAGCTTCATTAAACTATGGACTTTTAGTTAGAGATGAAGCCAAACAAAAAACTCGGGAGTTTAATATCGAATCAGCAAATGAATTTTCTAATTACGACTTCTACAATATTACATTCTTTGAACGCCAAATGAATTCTGAAGATGAAGTGAATTTTCATGCAGCATGGCGGAATAATAATATTCTTAAAGATAGTAACTATCCTATTGTACTTGTTCCAAAAAATGAATCATTTGTAAAAATGTTAAGTCGTGGCAGGAAAGTGACAATATTTTCAATAATAATTAGTTTGACTTTGACGATAGGATTACTGTATATTTTTAATCATTACAGGATGAAGCCCAACAGCTAACTGATTTATTGCTTCAAGTTAAACACAAAAGCCCCACCAGTACTTACATCATGCCAGGGAATTTTTAAAGAATCGCAATCTTTTTTCCAGTATTGGGTTTTCCAGACTGGCACAGAGCCATCAAACACAACTTGATTGATCTTTACTGATTTTATCAAAGTCTTCATATATAGTTTTGGATTCTTAGAAATTACCAACAAATCTATTTCAGGAATTGTATCCATTGACGAATAATGAATTGTTTCGTTTATCAACAATATGTTTTTGCCTTTGTAAGCAATGTAATTATCATCCATTGCAAAATGATCAAGAGACGGCATATTACTTATTCTGTATAAAACTCTCGATGGTTTTAAATGGAAGTTCCGGGCAAAATCATCGGCCAGTAAATCACTATCGCCTACAAAGCGATAATTTCTTCCATCAATAAAATCAATAGCCGTTTTCTGCGGCACATTGTACACAACTATTTTCTGCTGGTTATTGCTATTAATGAATGCAATGGAACGTAAGGTTACAAAACCGAATAAGGCAATCAATCCTAATTTTAAACTTTTCCCTGAGCTCTCCAACAACCAATAAGTAGTAGCGATGGCAAAAGCTAATAGAAGAATTGTTTGCAGAATGGTTATTTGTAATCCATCCCACAGCGAAAATCTAATTGTTTCTATCTTTTCAATATAGGTATTCATTATCCAAATAAGCAATGTAAGCAGTTTGCCAAAGAGCAAAGCAGCTGCAGGAATAAAGGAGATAACGCATAGAAAAATTTCTCCTAATAAAATAGCACTTGAAAGCGGAACAGCCAAAAAATTAGTCAGCAGAAATAAATTGGGAAACTGATGAAAATGATAAATGCCCAATGGAACCGTTAATATTTGTGCTGCAATAGTAACGGCATTTAACTTCCATATAAAATCCAGCGGTTTGTTCTTTATATAAAACCAATTATAAACTGGTCGCATGAAAATGATAATGCTTAATACCGCTGCGTAGGATAACTGAAAGCCAACATCCCACAAAAAATAAGGATTGATACAAAGCAGTATAAATGCCGACACTGCCATTGTGTTAAAGATGGATGGTTTTCTGGCTAACGAATCGCCGATTACAATACAGGTAAACATTAAAGCAGAACGAAGAATAGAAGGTTGTGCGCCGGCCAACAAACTAAATATCCATAAACCTGTGATGATTAAAATTGGCCGTAGCCATCGGGTCTTTTTTCTTTTTGTAAAGGCTTAAACAACATGGAGAGTAGCCAATAAATTAAACCAAGATGCAATCCGGAAATGGCGATGATATGTACAACACCAGTGTTAGTGTATGATTGTACCAATGATTGTTCCAGATCATCTTTATAACCGATCAGCAATGCTTCTGCCAATCCAAGTTCCTTTTTACTCGGAATATTGGTGCGAAGGATGTTTAGCACTTTTTGTCTGGTGTCGTAAATGAAATTTCTGAACCAGCTTTGGTTCTTAGTTTCTAAAATCTCAAACTCTTCGGGTTTTAAATACACCTGGTGTGTGATACCTTGAAAAAGAGAATACTGTCTATAATCGAATCCACCAGGATTGCCGGAGTTTTTTATTTCTTGTAGCGATTTTTTGAATATTAATTGTGTACCATATTGTAAGTTAAGGGCAGAGTCTTTTTTAAAGTAGACAATAATTTTGCCTTTTACTGGAATGGCAGAGTCGTTTTGCAACAGGTATTGAACGGTCGTATTTGCTTTAATTGATTTTGTTTTTTCAACAGGAGGTTCATCTATTGTAACAATAAGGCCAGATTTCGGTTGATAAAAATTACCAAGCCATTCTTTATTATTACGGATGTCTTTTTGCCAGGCAAGTAATGCTCCAAATGAGAAAAACAATAAACTGGTAAATAAGCCATTTACAACAGCCAGCCTGAAACGATTAAAGAATGGGATAACAAAAAAACTTGCCAATGAAACAAAGGCGATAGAAAATAAAATAGTTAACGACTTTATTGAGAGTTGGAACCGCCATTGTACTAGAATCCCGACCATCATTGACAGTAGCAATTTCAGAAACGGCGTTTTTTTCCAGAAGCTGGAACCGTAATTAGCCATACGGGAAAATAGAAACCTCTTTTGGTTCTGGCAATACTACTTTCCGGGTATAGTTCGCAGTTCTTCAGCCTTCACTTTGTTTTCAACATATTTATAGTAAGGAATATTCTGGACCTTGCTCATTAACCACCCAGGGTAATTAAAGATCTTAAAAATTATCTGTTGCACGGCATCATCTTTATTTTCTTCAAACACTTGTAGTGCTTTTTCATATTCTTTAACCTTTATTTGTTTATCTGTCAAGTAAAAGCTTCGTTTCAAACATTGTACAAGGGCAGTTTCGAAAGGATGTTTCTTTTTTCTTTTATAAAAATAAGTATAGGTGGCTCTGTATTCGGTTTCAAATAGACGATCGTTATCCATACTAAATGTAATTAACAATAATAGAATATGCGCTACAGCTGAATGTTCTTCTCTGGTACCGTCTTTAAAATAGGTGTTACCTCTTTTTACAAAGTACAAAGCATCATTATAATCTTCTAACACAAAACATGCAATACCCAATGAAAAATTCAGTGTACGGTTAAGGTCTGCATTGAGTAATGGTTCCCAATGACGGTACTTTGTTTTCATGTGTTGAACCAACTTCTTTACATCGCTATACTTCGCAGTCTTATTATAAATTTTGTTTAATGCGAGGTATTTAATGGATTCGAAGTTGGCCCGTTGAAGTGGATCGTCAATAAAATCATTAACCGGGTTATTGAAACTGTTGATGACAAACTGGTAATCTCCATGCAAAATGCCGGCATAGTTTATCATGTATAAGAGTTCTATATAAAACTCGCCATCTTTCTTAATGTATTGTGTATTATTCTTCCAATCATTCAAAGCTTCTTTTAATAATGGCATTGCATTTTCAATATCATTTAAAAGATACAGCAGAGTGGCTTTGTTAAGGTGATAATAGTGTCGGAACCAGAATGATTTTACATGTTTTTGGATATTCGTTTTGTTTACTATTTCCAGCAAGAAGATTATTCTTTCTTTTAAGTCGTCGTCAATATCAAAATGGGATTTTCTTTTTAATAGTAATACTTCCGTATAAATATCCCGAAGGGTGATCATTTCTGCATACTCGTTATAAGTAATGGTACGGCCTTTAAAAACCGAATGCAGGTCTTCGAATTGAGTTTCTGAGCTGCCAGATAAAATCATTTTTTCAAATTCAGTAATTAACATTGTTAAGAACGGATACATTTCCGATGCCCTGGCTTTTAAAACAGTTTTTTCCCATAATGCATTAGCTCCGTCTATTAATCCTCTTTTTCTTAGTACACGGATGAGCAGGATTTGGTTGTATAACTCATGCCCGATGGTTTTGCGACTATCATATTCTGCAATGGCTTCGCCCACTATATTTTGTAAGTAATGTTTCTGAAATGCAATATTTTTTTTGGTAATGGCAGGCGAGAACTTTTTTATTATTGCCGCTTCGTCGTAGACTTTTTGTTTCGCAATTGCATCAAACAACTTTAGGTATACTTGTTTGGCGTTAAGTTTTTTGGAAACAAAATTTCTCTTTAGGAATGTTTTCTCGGCACCTTTAAGTGATTTGATTAATTGCCAAAGAGAGTCGGATGATGTTTTCATGATTTGGGTTAGCCTTTCCTGTTATAGTGCAATGTTTTTTTAAATTATATAACAAGATAATACAAATTAAAGAGGCAATAAAAAACAACATAAAATGCTGATAATTATAATATTATAAATTAAAATGTGAAAAAGAATAGAAATATAGGACAAATAAAATGGCAAATAAGAAATTGATTCGGATTAGCCTAATTGTATTTTTAATTATCGAAAGCAGTGAAAGATTTAATAAGCTTGAGAAAAAATATTAAACAACCAAAACCAACTGCTGGGTCTTTTTCAAACCATTAACCATTAAGCCTCAAACCCGCCACTCCGATCTGTAAAGAAAAGAGTGACGGGTTTCTGCTATTTAAGGCTTCCGTAACAGAGTTATTTGCTGAGGTACATGCTTCTATCCTTATATAGTTTTCTGAAATAAGGATCTCTCAAGTCTTTAATAAAACGAATTGCCTCACCGGTGCTTTTCATTTCTGGTCCAAGCTCTTTATTTACATTCGGAAATTTGTCGAAGCTGAAAACAGGTTCCTTAATAGCAAAGCCGGTTAATTTTTTCTCATAGGTAAAATCTTTCAGCTTATTTACACCCATCATAATTTTAGTTGCAATATTCAAATAAGGTATCTGATATGCTTTTGCAATGAAAGGTGTTGTTCTGGATGCTCTTGGGTTAGCTTCGATAACATACACTTTGCCATCTTTTATCGCAAACTGAATATTGATTAATCCACGAATATTTAATTCTCTGGCAATCTTTTCTGCATACTCTTCCATTGTATGCACAATAAGTGGTGTAAGATTGAAAGCGGGAAGTACTGCATTACTATCGCCAGAGTGAATACCAGCCGGTTCAATATGTTCCATCACACCCATTACATGAAAATCTTCTCCATCAAATATGCCATCTATTTCCGCTTCCTGGCAGCGGTCGAGAAAGTGGTCGATCAATATTTTATTGCCCGGTAAATGTTTTAATAAGCTCACCACCGCTTTTTCTACTTCATCATCATTCAATACAATTCGCATCCGCTGTCCACCCAATACATACGAAGGACGAACCAGTACAGGGTAGCCAACTTTATTCGCAACAGCAATGGCTTCATCTACATCTTCTGCAGTGCCATATTGCGGATAAGGAATTTCCAGTTCTTTCAATCTATCGCTAAAGCGGCCACGGTCTTCGGCAATATCCATACTATCATATGAAGTGCCGATAATTTTAATACCTTTTTCATGTAATTTTTCTGCAAGCTTCAATGCTGTTTGTCCACCCAGCTGAACGATTACACCTTCTGGTTTTTCATGTTCAATAATTTCCCAAAGATGTTCCCAGTAAACCGGTTCGAAGTACAATTTATCTGCCATGTCGAAATCTGTACTCACTGTTTCAGGATTACAATTCACCATGATTGCTTCATAGCCTGCTTCTTTGATTGCCAGTAATCCATGTACACAGCAATAATCAAACTCAATACCCTGACCAATTCTATTTGGTCCCGAGCCAAGCACAATGATTTTCTTTTTATCTGAAACTTTGCTTTCGTTGTTGTTACCACTTTCGAATGTAGAATAGAAATAGGGAGTCTTTGCTTCGAACTCAGCCGAACAAGTATCTACCATTTTATAAACTCTGGTAATATTAGCTGCCTTTCTTTTTTGATATACATCTTCTTCATCGCCATGATTGGTAATGCGGCTTATCTGCTCATCGCTAAAGCCATTTACTTTTGCTTCTCTTAATAATTCAAGTGGTAAATCATTCAGGTCATACTTCTCCATTTCTTTTTCTATGTTCACAATTTTCTGAATCTCATACAAAAACCATCTGTCAATGCCATTGGTAGCTTTTGAAATACTGCTTACAGAAATGCCCGCCATCAACGCATCTTTAATTCTGAAAATGCGATCCCATTTTGGTGTTTTTATATATTCAAGCAAATCATCAGCATGCATCAGGCTTTTGCCATAATAGCCAAGGCCAACTGCACCATTCTCCAAACTCTGACAGGCTTTTTGAATAGCTTCCGTAAAGCTTCTACCAATGCCCATAACTTCCCCTACACTTTTCATCTGAAACCCAAGTGTATCATCCGCTCCTTTAAACTTATCAAAATTCCATCGTGGAATTTTCACAATTACATAATCCAAAGCAGGTTCAAAATAAGCAGAAGTAGATTTTGTAATCTGATTTTCCAGTTCATCAAGATTATAACCAATTGCCAGTTTTGCAGCTACTTTTGCAATAGGGTAACCAGTTGCTTTACTTGCCAAGGCTGAAGATCGGCTTACTCTGGGATTTATTTCTATAGCTAAAACTTCTTCTGTATCTGGGTTCAAAGCAAACTGTACATTACAACCTCCGGCAAAATTTCCCAGATCCCGCATCATCATTATGGCAGTGTTTCGCATCAGTTGCATGGCCGTATCACTTAGCGTCATAGCAGGAGCAACAGTTATTGAATCGCCTGTATGAACACCCATCGGATCAAAATTTTCGACTGTACAAATGATAGCTACATTATCTACAGAGTCTCGCAATAATTCTAATTCAAATTCCTTCCACCCTAGCACTGCTTTTTCGACAAGAACTTCGTGTATCGGACTTGCAGTTAATGCCCGGTTCAATGCCTCATCCAAGTCTTCCTTTTTAAATACCAAACCGCCACCTGTGCCTCCAAGTGTAAATGATGGACGTAAGACCAAAGGGAAACCAATTTCTTGTGCAAATTCTTTTCCTTCCAAATATGAGTTGGCAATTTTACCTTGAGCAACAGTAACACCCAGTTCAATCATCCATTTTCTGAACTTCTCTCTGTCTTCTGCTTTTTCAATGGCTTTGATATCAACTCCAATTAATCTAACATTGTATTGCTCCCAGATACCAAGTTCTTCTGCTTCTTTAGCAAGGTTCAACGCAGTTTGTCCTCCCATGGTGGGCAGCACTGCATCAATTTCATTTTCCTGCAGAATTTGTTCAATGCTTTCAACCGTAAGTGGTAATAGATACACTCTGTCGGCCATCATTGGATCTGTCATGATGGTGGCCGGATTACTATTAATAAGAGTGACTTTAATTCCCTCTTCCCGCAAGCTTCTGGCAGCCTGACTTCCTGAATAATCAAATTCACAAGCCTGACCGATAATAATAGGACCAGATCCGATAATTAATACAGATTTAATTGAATTGTCTTTTGGCATTTTTTGTTTTTATTGTGCTGTAGGCAAGAATGGTAATGAAAAACAAATTGCGCAAAAGTAAGGGAATAGGAAGTTAAATCGGGGGCAAAATGGATAATTTTTTAGAAGCCTTTTACAGGCTGTGGCCTTGGAATTTTTCTGTAAGATAATGAATAGGTTGAATCGTATATGTTTACATTACGGGCTATTAAATCAGTCATATATTCTTTTAATTCTTCGGAGCTGCTATACGTTTTACGAACGGAGAAATCTTCGCCAACCGTTCTTACTCTTAATGTGTCATTTTTCAAATCAATCGCCGCCATATAATATACTCTCTGTTTTCTGGCAACTTCTCTTTTGCTTTTTCTGTTCCATTCAAGAATAAGCACATCGGCTACTATATTCATATATCGTTGTGAATCTATATACGATGTAAAGCCAGTGAAATAAGCAGTATCAGGCAAAATCATATTTCCTTTGATTGCTTTTCCGTAGCGGATAATTTTATAAGTGGAGTCAGTCTCTTTTGTAAGATCCAATGCTTCTATGCCGAACATATCGCTAAAATCTTTTATGATGCCATACCAATAGCCATATAATGCTGTGTCAACTGGTTCCACTGGCTTTTTTTCCAATGCCACCGGCGATTCAAACGGACATGCATATAATATAAAGCATAATGGCACTAGCCATAGAATTCTCTTCATAACTGTTGTTAAAAGCCTAAAAGATACAAAGAATGATGTGAATAGCCTATCATGCAAAAGCAAAATAGTTTGTGATGCTTATTTTTGCGTATGCAATTGAAGGTTTTATGTCTGACGTTACTCATTTCCATTTCGTTGTTTGTTTCTGCTCAATCAGCTTCTTACCCTAAAGATTATTTTCGAAATCCAATGGGAATACCGATGGATCTCTCTGCCAATTTCGGCGAATTAAGGTCTAATCACTGGCATATGGGATTGGATATTAGGACGCAACAAAAAGTAAATTTACCGGTATATGCTGCCGCAGAAGGATATATTGCACATATTGGTATCCGTTCGCAAAGCTTTTGGCGGTTTATCATTATCAATCATCCCAACGGCCTTTCAACTTTATATGCACACTTGAATGATTTTTTTCCTGAACTGGAGAAATATGTGAATGAGCAACAGTATGCAAAAGAAAGCTGGGCTATCGAACTTAATTTTACAAAAAATCAATTTCCCGTAACGAAGGGTTCTTTTATTGCCTATAGCGGCACTACAGGAGGTTCTATGGGTCCGCATCTGCATTTTGAAATTATTGACACAAAGACCGATAAAAGACTAAACCCTTTATTATTTAATTTTCCAATAACGGATAATCTGCGACCAACCATTCAGAAGTTGGTGGTGTATGACCGTAATAAATCTGTATATGAGCAAACTCCTGTTTTTCATACAGCAAAAAATACTGACAGCGGATATATTCTTCCCAAAGAAATGCTGATGAAAACAGGCCTTTCAAAAATTAGTTTTGGATTACAGGCTTATGATAAAATGACAACTCGTAGCAGTGAAAATGGAATTTACTCGGCTAAATTATTTTTTGATGATGAAGAGCAAGTAAGGTTTTTGCTGGATAGTATTGATTATGATGAAACAGTTTACATGAATGCACAGATTGATTACAAGTATAAATATAATGGTGGCTCCTACCTTCAGCATTTATCAAAGTTGCCAGGAGATCATGGGCCTGTATATAAAAAAATATACGGAGATGGTGTGATTACGTTTACTGACACATTAGTACACACTGTTCATATTGAAGTTTCAGATGCTCATGGAAATATTTCTCAATTAAAATTTCAAGTACAGTTCGATGACAGTCTTGCAAAAAATTATGTTTACAGAACTGATAAAAGCCAATTTGTTCCCAACAAAGTAAATGCGTTGCAAAAAGAGGAATTTGATTTTTATCTTTCAGAGAAGGCATTGTACGACACCACTACTCCGGTATATTTTTCTGTGTCAGAAGCAACGCCTTATACTTTTTCTGCAGCACATACTGTTGGAAATCCTTTTGTGCCAATACACGATGAGGCGACAATCAGAATAAAACTGAACAAACAAGTACCTGAACAATGGCAGGATAAATTATTTATTGTAAGAAAAAATAATAATAGTGTAAGTGTTCGTAAAGCAGTGTGGATGGAACAATGGATGTCTGTAATTTTTGGAGGCTTTGGTAAGTACCAGATTCAGGCAGATGTGATGCCGCCTGGAATTAATGAATTAGGAAAAGGCGATACTGTTAACCTCAGCAGAGCAAGCAGGATAGTGTTTTCTCCTACTGATAATTTCGGGTTGAAGAAATTTGATGTAACACTTGATGGCAAATGGCTAAAATTTACTAATGACAAATCAAGAAACTGGATATACAATTTTGATGAACGTTGCCCTTATGGCGTACATGAACTGAAAGCAAGGGCAGAAGATTTTGCTGGAAATGTAACAGAAAAAACATGGTGGTTTAGAAGAGTTGCATATACACCACCTCCGCCAAAAAAGAAATCAAGTTCTTCAAACAAGAAGAAGGCGCCGGTTAAAAAGAAAAACTAATAAAGAATGGTAACATTGAAAGAAGGCGATAAAGCTCCTGCATTTACTGGTAAAGATCAGAATTATAAAAAAGTATCATTATCTGCTCTTAAAGGGAAGAAGGTTGCTCTGTATTTTTATCCGGAAGATGATACGCCAACCTGCACAATACAAGCCTGCAACCTGCGAGACAATTATGCATTGCTTAAAAAAAATGGATTTGAAGTGATTGGAGTAAGTCCTGATGAAGCTAAGAAGCACAAGAAGTTTGAAGCGAAATACAAATTACCCTTTACATTAATTGCCGATCCGTCTCATACAATTTTAGAAAAGTATGGTGTGTGGGATCAAAAGCAAATGTTTGGCAATAAATATATGGGTGTGTTACGTACTACTTTTGTAATTGACGAAAAAGGAATTATCCGTAAAATTTTTCTTCGTCCGAAAAATAAAGCTCATGCCGAAGAAATCATTGAAAGTATGGCGCAGTCTAAAAAATGAAAACGGTAAGTATCTTCAACATGTGAAACAATACAAACAACATGGTTCAGTTGGATTTGTATGCAAATATCTTTTTGATTGGATGAAGAATGGGTACTATAACAATCGCTTCGAAGTAGAAGCCAGAGAAAGTGAAAAAGATAAGACGTTAATGAACGGAGTAATTTTTTTATGATTTTGATTATAAAAAAGAGGTTGTCCCGCAATTTGGGAAACCTCTTTTATTCTATAATCTTTTATCAATCTATTTAGGGGTTCGGTACGCAATTACATTCTGGGCCAAGCCCAGGAAGTTTATCATCACAATAACAACAGGAATAATATCCGGAGGAACAGCTTACAGTGCAACTTGATTCAAAACAGCCAGTTATTGAACAACCTGTAGAGCCTACGCCACCAGAAGTACAAGGAGAGCCTCCGCCTGGCGGATCGGATTCTGTTTTTTCGTAGCCATGCCTTAACGAATGAATTGAATTTTCAAGTACAATATTGTCGTTAAGAAAGTTCCAAGTACCACTATTATACCCAAGCCCAAATCCTGAAATATTTGTTTGGATTTTTTCTTTTAAAGTTTTTGGTATGAGATTATAAGTTTTATTGAATCCTGAAGAAGTAACAGAATAACTGGTTAAACTATTTTTTTCAAGATCATTTAATAAGAGAATATCGAATAGGTAAATAACTTCCGCATTATTGATTTTGATATACCTTTTTTATACGAGGATGTTTTTTCCGTTTGAAGGATGAATTTATTTCTTGTTTCCGTTTCATTTTACCTTTTATTGCAATAATTATCTCTCCACTTTCAAGGTTGTAAATGGTTACACTCCCTTCGATTTTTTTACCTAAAATATCTTTTAATCCTGGATTGCTATTTACTATAGCGGGCATAGCAATTTCATCTGGCAAACTGACCTTTTGTACTTTCTCATTTTTGTTGCAAGCTGTAATAAATAGCAAACTGACAAAAGCAGTGATAAAAAAAGCCAACAAGACTTTGGTATAAGGTTTCTGTTTCATAAAAAAATATTTAGTTAATAAATAGTTGATTAGGAATCACCTTAAAATTATTATTTTTTTTTGATTTTCCCAATTTTTTTAAAAGGTAGTTAATCAAGCTATTAGTCTCTATTATTAAACCATTCAACTTCGCCAAAATTGAATTCCTCTTCTATTGCATGTTGAACAACCAATTTTCCTTCGGGAGAAACAGATTTTATCGTTGCTTCAAATACACGGCTGTCTTTTTTTAGTTTCACTTTCTCATTTAATTTATAAAGCAGTTGTATGTATTGATTATAGATTGGCTCAAATCCTGAGTTAATTAATTCCTGAAATTTTTCATTTAAGGAAATGCAAAGTTCTTTTGCTAAGGAAATTACTTTAAAATCATTGCCTGTTATTTGTTTTAAAGAAACCGGATTTGGTAAATGTGGTGAGAAAGATGTTTGGTTTATATTAATTCCCATACCACATATTGCCCATTCCCAATTGCCGCCACTACCAATCATGTTTTCTATTAAGATTCCACCTGCCTTTCTGTCCTGCCAGTAAAGATCATTCGGCCATTTTATTTTAGTGTCGTCGCCAGCATATTGGAAAAAAAACTGATGCAATGCCACAGCAACGCAGGCACTTAATTGAAATTGTTGTGTAACCTTAAGTGGTTTTGGACTTATAACTATGCTAAGTGCAATATTTGCATCTTTTTCTGATGCCCAAACCTTGCCCCGTTGCCCTTTTCCAGCTACTTGCTCATGAGTAAAAATGGCCATCCCAGTTTGTGCCATTCCCGCATGAATCAGTTGCCGGGCATAGTTGTTGGTACTGTCAACCGATTGCAATTCAACGAATGGCGTACCTATGGTTTGTATGTCGGAAGGTTGTGGCAATTAATTGCTATTTTTGACAAAGTAATGAAGTTATGGATTAGGTATTATTTTTCGTCCATTAGGACGTATCCTATTCTTAAACAATATATAATAAACGAAAAATAATTTCTATTTGGAACAACTGGAATCACTGTCCAACCGTAAAAAGAAAAGCCTGCCTGCCGGCAAGGCAGGTGCAGCACGGTTAACGAAGAATTCGAAAATCATCAAAACCATCATTGCAGCTATACAGGAAAAGAAAGGTGAATATATCATCTCTCTTGACCTTAGGAAAATTAATGAAGCGGTTGCAGATTTTTTTATCATTTGCGAAGCAAATAATTCTACTCAGGTAAGAGCTATTGCGGATAATATAGAATATCGGGTAGAAGAAAATTGCGATGAAAAGCCATATCATCACGAAGGGTTTCAGCAATTGCAATGGGTGTTGGTTGACTACGTAAATGTAGTAGTACATGTAATGCTGCATGAAACCCGTAAATTCTATCAATTAGAAGAAATGTGGAGTGATGCAGCTGCCCAAGAACATAACGATTAATGTTAAAAAACAATACCTGCTACAACTTTTTGGTTATTTAATCATTATTAGCAGGAACAATAAGAAAATATATATGTCACAAGAATCAAATAATAGAAACGAGAGCAGACCCCCAAGATTTGGCAACAAACCTCCAGGCAGTGGAGACGATCCGAATAAAGTACCTAAGAAAGGCCCGAAGTTCAGTATCTACTGGGTGTATGCAATCATATTTGCAGTATTGATCGGGTTTCAGTTTTTCGGACCATTTTCTCCGAATATGGCCAAAATATCTTCCTTGGATTTTAGAAACATGCTGACTACGAATAGTGCAGATGTTGAAAAATACGTAGTGATTGATAACAAGAAAACTGTAAAGATCTATTTAACTAAAGAAGGAAAGACGAGGTATGAGGCTAAACTTAAAAAGCCGGTCAGCGAAGATGGACCCAATATGTATTTCAAAATAACGAGTGGTGATGCATTTGAGAAGGAGATGAGTGATTTTTATAAAGCAAGCCCTACTGTAAAGGAAGTTCAGAAGTATTCTGATAGTGAAAAAGACTGGTTTGGCGGTATCTTACAATTCTACTTCCAGTTTTATTATTCGTAGGTCTTTGGATATTGTTGATGCGTAAGATGGGCGGTGGTGCTGGTGGCGGAGCTGGTGGTGCTGGTGGCATTTTCAATATCGGAAAATCAAAAGCTACTTTATTTGATAAAGGAACAAAAGTCAACATCACATTTGCTGATGTAGCAGGATTGGATGAAGCAAAAGTAGAGGTAATGGAAATCGTTGACTTTTTAAAAAATCCAAAAAAGTATACTAACCTCGGGGGTAAAATTCCAAAAGGTGCTTTATTAGTTGGTCCTCCAGGTACGGGTAAAACGTTGTTGGCAAAAGCGGTTGCAGGTGAGGCACAGGTCCCGTTCTTTAGTTTAAGTGGATCAGATTTTGTAGAAATGTTTGTAGGTGTTGGTGCCAGCCGTGTAAGAGATTTATTTAAGCAGGCAAGAGAAAAAGCTCCATGTATCATATTTATAGATGAGATTGATGCCATTGGCCGTGCAAGAGGAAAGAATGCAATGATGAGTAATGATGAAAGAGAAAGCACATTGAACCAGTTACTGGTAGAAATGGATGGCTTTGGAACTGATGTAGGAATTATAGTTGTCGCCGCTACTAACCGTCCGGATGTGTTGGATACTGCATTATTAAGACCAGGTCGTTTCGACAGGCAGATTACTATTGATAAACCGGATTTGGTTGGCCGTGAAGCAATATTTAAAGTGCATCTGAAACCAATTAAAATTTCTAAAACATTAGATATTCATAAACTGGCAGAGCAAACCCCTGGATTTGCCGGTGCAGATATTGCCAATGTTTGTAACGAAGCCGCCTTGA
The DNA here is from genome assembly GCA_016708765.1 of Chitinophagaceae bacterium. GTDB lineage: Bacteria > Bacteroidota > Bacteroidia > Chitinophagales > Chitinophagaceae > JJ008. The sequence goes on along the minus strand of JADJFD010000005.1, from coordinate 171,989 downwards.
TAGCTGCAAGAAAAAATAAAGAAGCGGTTGATATGCAGGATTTCCAAGATGCGGTGGACAGAGTGATAGGTGGATTAGAAAAGAAAAATAAAATCATTTCTCCTGAAGAGAAAAAAATTATTGCTTTCCATGAAGCAGGCCATGCTGTGTGTGGATGGTATCTTGAACATGCTTATCCTTTATTAAAAGTTACTATTGTTCCAAGAGGTAGTGCTGCATTAGGATATGCTCAATACACACCAAAAGAACAATACCTATATAATATTGATCAATTGACCGATCAGATTTGTATGACATTGGGTGGAAGAGCCAGTGAAGAGATTTTCTTTAATAAAATTTCTACTGGTGCACAAAACGATTTGCAGCAAATTACCAGAACAGCTTATGCAATGGTTACTGTTTATGGCATGAGTGATAAGTTGGGTAATATCAGCTATTATGATCCGCAGCAGGAAAATAGTTTTAGCAAGCCTTATTCTGACGAAACTGCAAGGATGATTGATGATGAGGTACGTAAATTAATTGAGGATGCTTATATCAAAACAAAAGAATTGCTGAAAGAGAAGAAAGAAGAAGTGGAAAAAATAGCGACTGCTTTATTAGAAAGAGAAGTGCTATTCCAAAGTGATGTGGAAGCATTGATTGGGAAAAGGCCGTTTGAAGAAAAAAAGCCTTTGGTTGATGATGTTGTTGCAGAAGTTTCGGATGCTGAAACAATAGTTACAGAGCCAAAGAAAGAAGATGATAAATCAACAGATGAACAAACAGGAAATATAGGATTAGCACCATCTGTATAAGCAGGCAAATATGAATGTTTCTCCTTCTAAGGAAAATATGTTGAAAAAAATTCGCAAGGCGTTGAGTCACTCAACGCCTTTGCCATTTCCACAAAGCGAAGGCAATCAGTCTATCTTTCATCCGCTGGAACAAGAGGCAGAAGTTGAATTTGCAGAACAATTTACCAAACTACAAGGAAAGTTTATTTATTGCATTAATCAGCAGGAACTAGCATTTCAACTAAGCAGTTTGATTAAAAAGCAGGATTGGCAAAAAGTATTTTGTGTAGAGGAGAAATTGATTGAACCAATATCATCTCAGTTTTCTGATAGAATAGTAAAAACTGACCTTGCTGGCTGCGATGTTTCTATAACCGGCTGTGAATACCTTGTTGCCAGAACAGGTTCAATAGTATTGAGCTCTGCACAAGCAAGTGGCCGCACTGCCAGTGTGTATGCACCTATTCATATTTGTATCGCTTATACTAATCAACTGGTGTATGACATTAAAGATGCATTAAAGGCAGCAAAAGAAAAGTACGGTGCTCATATGCCATCTATGCTAACATTTGCCACCGGCCCCAGCCGCACTGCGGATATTGAAAAAACATTGGTAGTCGGTGTACATGGCCCTAAAGAAGTGTTTTTGTTTTTGGTGGAGGCATAGTTATAATAGTAATATTCCCGGCTCATTAAATCAAATAGAAAATTCATTTTCAGGGACAAATTATTCTTTATCTCCTTTTCTCTACTGAGCTTGTCGAAGTATAACTCTTATCTTATCTTTATACCATGACAAATCCCGGCGTATTTCAGCTATTCGTTTACGGCTCTCTTCGGAGTGGCTTTCATAGTCCTGTGTATGAATACATCAGCCGTTTTTTCAAATTCATTGGCGAAGCAAAAGTGCAAGGAAAACTGTTTGATATGGGCAGCTATCCAGCCGGTGTTCCTACAACGGACGATAGCTTCATCATTGGTGAATTATATCAGGCAAAAAACGAACATGAATTTTCGTGGGCAATTGGTCAGTTGGATGATTATGAAGGAGTGACGGTGGAGGCAGATGAAATGCAATTATACCGCAGGGAGGTTACTCCTGTATTTATAAATAATCAAACGACTAATGCCTGGATCTATTGGTTCAATGGCAGCATTGCAGAAAAAAAAGAAATACTCTCCGGCGACATGTTGGAATATCTGAATTCAAAAAAATAATTCGATGAAGTTATCCTCTTTACTGGTTGCTGTTTGTATTTTATTTACGCTACAGTCATGTGAGTTTAGTTGTTCTGTTGGTGACAAGGAAGAAGAAACTAAGGATAAAGGAACCGCAGTTGTAAAAGACGGCGCTAGAATTTATAATAATATTCAATTAAAGACAAGTGGTATTAAGCTGGAAAAGGCTTACCTGTATTTGGAAAGTGGAGAAAGAGTACCTGATGATAATTTTGTTGATTTCAACGGGAAAATAAAACTGCGACTACAATTTGCCAGCGACTGGAAGGAAGAAAATGGGAAAGTATTACTTGGAGCTTCTGAAAAAATAGTGGCTGAAAGTGGTGAGGTGATACTGGAGGAAAACGATCTATTTGAAAAATATCCCGAAGGTGTATCCGTCGAAGACTCCAAAATAGTTTTTTTATCAGCCATTTTAAAGTTAAAGCCTAGTGCACAACCAACCTCTTGCACTGTTTTTTTTAGAGTGTGGGATAAAAGAAGCGATGCTTTTGTAGAAGGAAGCTATCAATTGTTTTCCAAATAATTTATCATCTTTTGAAAGTTGAAGAAAATATAATGACGCAAAAAAATATTTATTTTCTCTCCGACTTTCACCTTGGTGCTCCTGATTATGCCAGCAGCCTTGTAAGAGAAAAATTGCTCGTTCAGTTTCTTGACGAAATAAAAGATAAAGCCTCAGAAATTTTCTTAGTTGGAGATATGTTTGACTTCTGGTACGAATACCGGAAAGTTGTTCCCAAAGGGTTTACAAGATTGCTGGGAAAGTTGGCAGAACTATCAGATGCAGGTATTGCCATGCATTTTTTTGTTGGTAATCATGATATGTGGATGCGGGATTATTTTCAAGTGGAATTAAATATTCCCGTTTACTTTGAAGCAAAAGAATTTGAACGAAATGATAAGATATTTCTGATTGGTCATGGTGATGGACTTGGTCCCGGTGATCATGGTTATAAACGATTAAAGAAAGTTTTCAGAAATCCAGTAAGTAAATGGCTGTTCGGGATTCTTCCACCTGTTGCAGGTATGGGTCTGGCACATTATATGAGTAGAAGAAGCCGGGCACAAACAGGTTCTACAGAAGAAGTTTTTCTGGGAGAAGAGAAAGAATGGCTTATTATTTATTGTAAAGAAATGCTACAGCAAAAGAAATTTGACTTTTTTGTGTTTGGGCATAGACACTTGCCGATTGATTATCGTCTGAATAGCACAAGCCGTTATATTAATCTCGGCGATTGGATCAGGTATTTTACATATGCCGTATTTGACGGAGATAAATTGGAATTGAAATCATATAAAGGAATGGATGAAAAAATCATCCGCATTTAATGAAAAGAAATTTATACATACTATTAATCTACTTCATTGCGTTACCAGGATTTTCACAATCTGATACCTCTTTTCAATTGCTGAAAGTGCTAAAAGGCGATATTGTAAATTTTACAGTGGACAATCTGGATAATATTTATATTCTCAACAGCCGGAATCAGATAAAAAAATATAATGCTAGCGGAGATTCGGTCGCAATTTTCAACGATGTAAAAAAATTCGGAAAAGCAACGCTGGTAGATGTTTCTAATCCGCTGAAAGTAGTTTTATATTATAAAGACTTTGCTACTGTGGTAATGCTCGACCGGTTTTTAAATGTTTTGAATACAATTGATTTGCGAAAGCAGAATATTTTTCAGGCAAGAGCTATTGCTCAGTCCTACGATAATAAAATTTGGGTGTTTGATGAACTGGAAAACAAGTTAAAAAAGATTGATGAAGATGGAAAACTGTTACAGGAAACACCTGATTTTAGATTACTCTTTGATAGAGCAGTAATGCCAACAAAAATATTTGATGAGAATAAATATGTTTATCTCTACGACTCTTTAAGAGGTATAAATGTGTTTGATTATTACGGAGCATTGAAAAATAATATAATTATTACTGGTTGGCAAAATTTTAAAGTAACAGGTAAATATATCTTCGGTTCAAAAGCCGACACCTTATATCGTTATGACATCAGCAACTTCATGTACGATGAATGGACAATGCCGGAGGAGCTTATTAAAAGTAAAGCATTCAACTTTACTTCATCAAGATTATATGCATTAAAGCAAGATAGTGTGGAGATTTATACTATTCGTTAACGGAATCAGTTATCTAACTTTTTAATAATTTCTCCTAATTCCATATCATATAAGCCGTACTTACCATACTCTACCACCCGGCCAATTTCTTTTCCCTTCTTCATCACAATAATTGTGGGCACATTTGTAATATTCAAAGCTTCTGTAAGATGACTCAATGTTTTCTTGGCTCTGTCCACTCCAATCAATGTAACCTTGTCTTTAGAGAATCCCGAAGTTTCGAGCAATGAATAAAATTTTGGAATGATGCTATGCGAATCTTCGCACCATGTTCCCATAAAAACTAAAAGCTGCAAGGAGTCTGCATGTTTTTTTAAACCTGCTAAAGCACTGGCATTAGGCGTATAGCCTTTCAGGTTGTCGGCATACCATCTAAAACTTGTATCGTTCAATAATACTTCCTGAGAAATAATTCCTTTCAATGACTTTTCATTTTTCCCCTCTATCAATACTTCGTATTGATTTTGAGCAAAAGCAATATTGGCTATACCAAGGGTAAGAATGAATGCAATAATAATTTTCATCATAGAATAAATATAGAAAGTAAAAATAACGGTGAACGGCCAAATGATGAAAGGAAGTATGTTAAAGTTGCTTATTGGGGCTTATAAACTTGCTTTCAATTCAAGCAAAAAGCTTTTTATTTTTTCCAATGACTGTATCATGCCAAATTTTTCCTCAGCTTTTTTGTTATTCTTTAAAAAATCTTTGGCTCCTTCAATAGTAAATTTGCGGCGGCGAAGTAAATCGTAAATCATAACTAGGTTCTTAACATCAACCGGACGAAAAAAACGGTCGCCTTTTCTATTTTTACGGGGTTTCAGAATATCAAATTCGGTCTCCCAATATCTAATCAGCGATTGATTTTCTCTGAACATGCCAGCCACTTCACCAATAGCATAGTACTGCTTCTTAAAAAGAATATCATCTTCTGGTATTTGCAGCAGGTCTGCATGCAAAGCAATTTCCTTTAAAGATTTGCGGCCTCTTTTACCTGAAGTAGCTTTGTTTTCAATAACCGGAGTTTCAGGAATATTTTCTTCTATTACCTCCTTCTCTTCTTTTACAACAGGAGGCGGTGCAATAGGTGTATTTTCCTCTTCTTCCGCTGGCGCAAAATCAAATGTTATTTGAGATAATCCTTTTCCCATGCGGTGTAAAGATACAACCAGTTTATTGGCTATATGCAATGATAATATTGTGTGGAAAAAAAGAAAGAGACAGAAAAATCAACTGTCTCGCAACTTCTCAGCTAATAACTCATCACTACAATTTTAATCAAGACTTTGATTCGATGCAGCAGCTTTCTTCAGCAATAAATCAAATTGCTCTGGACTAAGATCATTAAAGAAAAAGTAAATTGGATTTATTTTTTCGCCATATTTATGCACTTCGTAATGGCAATGTGGCCCTGTGGATTTTCCTGTGCTTCCTACCCAGCCAATCACTTCGCCTCGGTTAACAGTCTGTCCGTTTTTTACTTTCACTCTCACCATATGTCCGTATAAAGTTTCATAGCCATAACCATGGTTAATGATAACATGATTGCCATAACCATTTCCTGAATTCCCAGCGGTAGAAACAGTGCCGTCTGCCGTAGCATAAATAGGCGTTCCCTGCGGCGCAGAAAAATCAAGTCCCGCATGAAACTTGGTGGTTTTGTAAACCGGGTCAATACGGTAACCGTAACCGGAAGCCACTCTGTTCAAATCTTTATTACTTACTGGTTGAATGGCCGGAGTGTGAGCCAGTAATTTTTCTTTATCCTTCACCAAATCATCCACTTCGTCGTACGATTTCTTTTGAGCAGCAATGCGATTTTTCAAATTATTTAAAGTACCGGTAATGGATGCCACCAGTTGGTGATCTTTAATTCTCTCTACTTTTGCAATCTCCAATTCGTCTTCCAGTTCTTTTGCTCTGGCACTATCTGGTATTGGATTGGCTTCAAAAATTGCCCGGTACACATCATTATCCCTTTTTTCCAGTTCTTTCATCTGTTTTTCTATCGATTCCAACTCAGTCTCCAATTCATTGTAGTTTTCCTTCATTGCTATGTTTTGCTGAGCCAGTATTTTTTCTCTTGGCGATCCGATAAATTGAAATGCTACATAAGAAATAAGAGCTGCCGTAACCAACGCAGCGGCCAGAAACCCAAAAACCCGCAACAATCTTACTCTAAGCGGCGTTTCCAGCTTTTCGTAGCGAAGCGTATTAGTATTATAATAGTATTTTATTTTCTTCATTGAGGTAAGCCTTAACCAATTGGGCAAAATGCAATCTGAATAATTTACCTTTGCTCCCTTTGCAGGGTAGACAAATATAAACTCTAAAACCGCAAAAATCAACCCAAATTCACTGAGTAAAAATCAGCGAAAAATAAGATAAATGATTATGTTACCAGCTTTTGTACTACCCTGCCTGCCGGCAGGCAGGTATCATCGAAATTTTAAAGTATGCGTCGGTTTTGTTGCGTCGCACACTTCAGCTGTAGTAACTCTATTCAGCGAAAGAAAATATAGTATTCACCATTCACCATTCACCTTATGATGACAAGCGCAGAAATACGACAGGCTTTTATGGATTTTTTTTACTCAAAGGGGCATACTATAGTCCCTTCTGCTCCAATTGTTGTAAAGGATGATCCAACATTGATGTTTACCAATGCGGGTATGAATCAGTTCAAGGATTATTTTCTGGGGAATAAATTACCTCCCTATGGTCGTATAGCAGATACTCAAAAATGTTTGCGGGTAAGTGGTAAGCACAACGATCTGGAAGAAGTGGGTGTAGATACCTATCATCATACCATGTTCGAAATGCTGGGCAACTGGAGCTTTGGTGATTATTTTAAAAATGAAGCCATTGCATGGAGTTGGGAATTATTGACAGACGTTTATAAGATACCTAAAGACAGACTATATGCAACTGTATTTGAGGGTGACGAAATGGAAAATATTCCTGCTTCAAAAATTGCATTAATTAAATGGAAGGAATATTTATCTGACGATAATATTGTATTTGGAAATAAAAAAGATAATTTTTGGGAAATGGGTGATACTGGTCCTTGCGGGCCTTGTAGTGAAATTCATGTTGATTGCAGAACGGACGAAGAAAGAAAGCAAACTCCAGGTCATTTGCTGGTTAATAAAGATCATCCACAGGTAATTGAAATCTGGAACAATGTATTTATTCAATACAACAGAAAAAAAGATGGTAGTCTGGAGCCACTAGCTGCTACACATGTAGATACCGGAATGGGATTGGAAAGATTGGTTAGAGTTTTACAAGGAAAGCAGAGCAATTACGACACAGATATTTTTACAGGAACAATTGCAGCAACAGAAAAAATCACTAAAAAGAAATATGATAGCAGCGATAGCAAAGAGGCTATTGCTTTTCGTGTAATTGCAGATCATATAAGAGCAATCAGTTTTACTATTGCCGACGGACAATTGCCATCCAATACCGGAGCAGGGTATGTAATTCGCAGAATTCTTCGCAGAGCTGTTCGTTATTATTATTCTTATTTGGATTATAAGCAGCCATTGCTCAATCAGCTTGTACCTGTTTTAGCAAAGCAGTTTGAAACAGTTTTTCCGGAATTACAGCAACAGCTTGATTTTGTAACTAAAGTGGTAAAAGAAGAAGAAGACTCATTCTTAAGAACATTAGATAAAGGATTAAAACGCATTGATGATATTGTAAGCAATGTTGTAGATAAAACTATTGCAGGAAAGGATGCGTTTGAACTGTTTGATACATTTGGTTTTCCAGTTGACTTAACGAGGCTAATAGCTGCTGAAAATAGTTTATCCGTTGATGAAAAAGGTTTTGAATCAGAAATGCAACAGCAAAAAAATCGAAGTCGTGCCGCTACTATAGTCGATGCGGAAGACTGGACTGTTCTAAAAGAAGGTTCCAATAAATTTGTAGGCTACGATTCTTTAGAAGCAAAAGCATCTGTGATTAAATACAGAAAAGTAAAAGCAAAAGGAAAAGAGTTATTTCAAATTGTTTTAGATACAACACCTTTTTATGCTGAAAGTGGCGGACAAGTTGGAGACAAGGGCATATTGACTATTGGCAATTCACCATTCACTATTATTGATACTAGAAAAGATAATGATCTCATCATCCATTTTGCAGAAAGCATACCGGATGATTTATCTGGTGAAGTAGTAGCAAAGGTTGATGCATCAAAAAGAAAGCATACAGAACTACATCACTCAGCCACACATTTGCTTCATGCTGCATTAAGAACTGTTTTAGGAACTCATGTTGCCCAAAAAGGCTCATTAGTAAATGAAGAACATCTTCGTTTCGATTTTTCTCATTTTGCCAAAGTAACCGATGAAGAAATTGCCAAAGTGGAAGCATTGGTAAATGAAAAGATCAGACAAAATATTCCCGTAGTAATTAAGGAAATGTCGAAAGATGAAGCCATGAAACTCGGAGCTATGGCTTTGTTTGGAGAGAAGTATGGTGATGTGGTACGGGTTGTTGTCATGGATCCAAACTATTCAGTTGAATTATGCGGCGGCAATCATGTTGGTGCCACAGGCGAATTAGGTTTATTTAAGCTAACCAGCGAATCTGCTGTTGCTGCCGGTGTAAGAAGAGTAGAAGCGGTTTGTGGTAAGCAAGCAGAAGATCATATGAATCAGCAATTCAATTTGTTGTCATCGCTTCGGGAAGCATTGAAAAATCCAAAAGATATTCAGAAGGCAATTGAAAATCTGCAAATCGAAAATGCTTCTTTGCAAAAGCATGTGGATGCTATGGTGGCAAGACAATTGGTTGGCATCAGAAATGAATTGCTGGAAAAAGATGAGATTGTTAACGGAGTAAATTTTATTGGTGATATTGTAGAGGTAAGCAATCCCGATGCTTTAAAAAAGCTTTGTTTCGATTTGAAAAATCATTTACGAGACCATGTAGCAGTTTTATGTGTAAACATTAATGGGAAACCATTTGTAGCAGTTGGTATTTCTGAAACAGTTGTCGCTGCTAAAAAATTAGATGCAGGTCAAATCATTAAAGAACATATTGCTCCTTTAATAAAAGGCGGCGGCGGCGGACAAAAAACATTGGCTACAGCTGGCGGACAAGATATAAGTCAATTGGAAAAAGTGATTGAAGTGGTGAAGAGTTTACTATAGAAATCAGGGATGACGCAAAGTGTCATCGTCATCATCAATTCGGTAACCACTTTTAGGTCTATTTTTTTATCTTCCTTGTAAACTTTTACAACATAGATCATAACGCCTATACAGAAAATGGCAAAAAGCCCTGCAACAATGTAAACCATAATTGTATTTTCAAAGTATCAATAATTACTTCAAAAATCCGATTTTTAAATCCCTGAGCAATACCACTTTCAGGGTAGTAAAAATACTAAAGGTTTACACTAATGAATGTTATATTAGAAACTGAAAGATTACTCCTTCGCACATTTACAATGGATGATGTGCAACTGATTTATGAATTGAATCAAGACCCGGAAGTGATAAAGTATACATTGGATCCTATCAAAGATTTGAATCATGCATCAGAAATTCTTGAGAAAACTATTTTACCACAATACGTATTATATAATCATGGACGCTGGGCCGTACATACAAAACATAACCTAGGATTTATTGGTTGGTGCGGTTTAAAGGCCAGGCCAGAGCGAAATGAAATAGACCTTGGCTATCGTTTCATCAAATCTTCTTGGGGAAAGGGCTATGCTACAGAGGCTGCATTCGCTTCTCTTAACTATGGATTTAATACACTACAACTTCCCCGGATTGTTGGCAGGGCAATGCCCCAGAACGTTGGCTCAATAAAGGTTTTGGAAAAATGCAAGATGAAATACATCGGAGACGATATTGTGGATGACCATCCGGCAAAAACCTATGAAGCAATTAATCTTCGCCTTTATGATTAGTCGATCAGGCGTTTATCAATCAATAATGCCTTTCATCTACAAGTTGGCTATTTAACATTTCCGAAACATTTCGTATTTCGAAAAATGTCGTTATATTTGTCTACGAAACATGACGTAGATCATTTTAAATTAAAAAATATGCGAAAGACAATTTCAAAAATGAACATCCTTATTGTTGCACTAGGTTTATTTATGCCTTCCGTATTGGTAGCTCAAAAAGAGGAGAAGGTTAAAGAAGTTAAAGAGAAAAAGGAAGTAAGGCAGATTATTGTTACTACCAAAAACGATAATGAAGAAAAAGTGGTTATTGAAATAAATGGTGACAACGTAACAGTAAATGGTAAGCCAGTTGATGATTATAAAGAAGGCGATCTGAAAGTGAAACTGAATAAACTTAAAGATATTGAAGCACTAACTTTTGAAAGAATGCCAGGTGCCGGTGTTTGGAATTTCGAAACAAAAGGAGATAAGGATGGTAAAGGTGGTAATATGTTCAGAATGTATTCTACCAATGAAAACCTGGCAATGCTAGGAGTTACCACTCAAAAAGATGAAAAAGGAGTGTTAGTAAAAAGTATAACAAAAGAAAGTGCGGCAGAAAAAGCAGGGCTAAAAGAAAATGATATTATAATAAAAATTGAAGATACCAAGATTGAAGAACCAGATGACCTTTCTGCTGCAATAAAGAAACATAAGCCAGGCGATAAAGTAAAAGTTACTTATCTCAGAGATAAAAAAGAGCAAAAAGTTACAGCTGAGTTAACAAAGTGGAAAGGTGTTAATGCTTGGTCAATGGGTGATGGTAAGAACTTCGATTTTAAGTTTGACGATTTAGAACTAGATAAAGGAATGGCCGATTTAGGTAGAATAAGAGGCTTACGTACAGATATTGATCAGTACAGATTCTTCTCTGGAGGAGCTCCAAAGCTTGGTATATCTGTGCAGGACACTGATGATGGAAAAGGAGTAAAAGTAATTGAAGTAGATGAAGAGAGCAATGCTGCAAAAGCAGGTATTAAAGAAGATGATATTATTACGGAATTTGACGGAAAGACAACCAATAGCACCGACGATATTGTAAAAGCTATTAAAGAAAGCAAAGAAAAAATTTCTGTGATGATAAAATTGAATCGTAACGGAAAATCAATGAACATAGAAACAAAAATGCCACGAAAAATAAAGACAGCAGATTTATAAACATCATCTTTTTAGAGTGTAAAAGCCGGATTTGTTAGCAAATCCGGCTTTTACAATTTTAGGGAAATTGATAGCTTTCCTTAAAGCCTATAAGTGTATTTTTGCGGCCTTATAAATATGTTCAATTTTGATGCATACGAAGTAGTGGTGGGTTTAGAAGTTCATGCCCAGTTGATGACACAGAGCAAATTGTTTTGTGGTGATAGTATTGCCTATGGCGCAGCGCCAAATACCCATGTTAGCCCCATTACTTTGGGCCATCCAGGTACTTTGCCAAAAATGAATCGCAAAGCGATTGAATATGCTGTTAAGATGGGACTAGCCTGCCATTGCAAAATAGAACAGCATAATTATTTTGCCCGTAAAAATTATTTTTATCCTGACCTTCCAAAAGGTTATCAGGTTTCTCAACATACAACGCCAATTTGTAAAACAGGCTTTGTAACTATTAAAGCTGGGGATTCGGAAAAGAATGTTCGACTTAACAGAATTCATCTGGAAGAAGATGCTGGAAAAAGTATTCATGACATAGATGATGAAAACACTTGTATTGATTACAACAGGGCAGGTACACCGCTAATAGAAATAGTAACGGAGCCGGATATTAGAAGTAGTGATGAAGCATTTGCTTTTGTTAGTGAAATAAGAAAACTGGTTCGTTACCTCGAAGTTTGTGATGGGAATATGGAAGAAGGAAGCCTTCGATGCGATGCGAATATTTCTGTGCGGATAAAAGGTGAAACAAAGCTAGGTACAAGGGTAGAAGTAAAAAACCTTAACTCCATCCGCAATGTAAAAAGAGCTATTGATGTAGAAGCAAAGCGATTAATTGAAATTATTGAAGCAGGCGGAACTATTCAACAGCAAACAAGAAGCTTTGATGCGAATACCGGAACTACACAAGCTATCCGTGATAAAGAGGATGCAGATGACTATCGTTATTTTCCAGAGCCGGATTTAACGCCATTTCATTTGCAGGATGAGTTTATTGAAAAAATAAGAAGAAGTATTCCTGTTTTACCAGAGGAAAGGATTGAAAAATATACAACGAAATTAAAGTTATCAGACTATGATGCTTCTGTTCTTACAGAAGAAAGAGTAGTTTCCGACTATTTTGAACAAATAATTTTACATACTACTAATTATAAAGCGGCAGCTAACTGGATGCTTGGCCCAGTTAAATCTTGGATGAATGAGAATGGAAAAGAAATAACAGAATTTCCGTTGAAACCTGAGCAGCTTGTGTCTTTAATTACGTTGATAGATGAAGGGAAAGTGAACTTCTCCAGTGCATCAACCAAAATTTTTCCTGCATTACTGGCTAACCCTGATAAAGAAGCAGCTAGTATTGCAAAAGAGGAAAATTTAATTCAGGAATCTGATGTGTCTGCCATCGGACCAATTATTGATCAAGTGCTGGATAAATTTGCAGACAAAGTACAAGAATACAAAAAAGGGAAAAAGGATTACTTGCATTATTTGTTGGTGAAGTGATGAAGCAAACAAAAGGTAAGGCAGATCCAAAAGTTACCAACAAAATATTATTAGAAAAATTAAAATCATAATTGAAAGAAATGAAAAATCAAATTGTAATTGTAGCAGTATTAGCATTAATGGTTTCCTGCACATCAAAATCGGATAGCAAAAAAGGGTTTGAAGTAAAAGGTGTAATCACTAATAGCCCGGAGAAGAAAATTTATTTGGAAGAAATTCCAATGGCTACCATGCAGCCATCAATTGTGGATTCTGCAACAATTGGTGATGATGGTAAGTATGTATTACATGCTGGCACAGAAGAAGCAAGAGTCTATAATATAAGGATGGTAAATGCACAGTATCCGCTTGCATCTGTTATAAACGATGTTGCAAAGGTTACACTGAATGCAACTTATAATAAAGAGAATAAAGATTTTCCTGAAAACTTTGATATAAAAGGCTCAGCTGTTAGCCAGGAGATGAAAGATTTTATGGAAGGCTTTAATAAAAAATTAGAAAACATTTTTATAATAGGTCGAAAAGGAGATAGCCTGCAAAAGGCCGGTGCTTCTGATTCGGCTCTTTTGGGTTTGCAAAATGAAATAATGCAGATTGCATCTGGTATTAGGACCAATTTATTATCTTCTTTAGAAAAATCTTCTAACCCTGCATTAGCCATGCTTGAAATAGGTTATTATCAAAGCACAGCAAGTAATCCAAATTTTGGATTGGAACCATTAGGAAAAGATGAGGTAAAAAAAGTAGTGACTAGCCTTTCTTCAAAATATCCAGATCATAAAGGGCTAGCTTCTATTAAAACTTCTTTAGAAGGTGTTGAAGGGAAAATGGCGCCTGAATTTAGTTTGCCAGATACAAAAGGCGAAGAAGTAAAACTAAGTTCATTTAAAGGTAAGTATGTGTTGGTAGATTTTTGGGCAAGTTGGTGCAGCCCTTGTCGTCAGGAAAATCCAACTGTAGTGGCAGCGTATAAAAAATTTAAAGACAAAAACTTTACAATACTTGGTGTGTCGCTTGACAGGCCAGGTCAAAAAGATAAATGGCTAAAAGCAATTATGGATGATAAACTTACTTGGACTCATGTAAGCGACCTTAAATATTGGGATAGCCCCGTTGTTCCATTATATAAAATAGAAGGAATTCCTTACAATGTATTAATTGATCCTTCAGGTAAAATTGTTGCAGAAAACTTAAGAGGCTCGGCACTTGAAGCTAAGCTGACAGAGATTTTAAATTAATAAATAACTAATTACCTGTAAGCTGTCTGGAAGTAATTTCAGACAGCTTTTTTTTATCATCTAAATCCAAATCGTCAAAGTTTATATCAACCCGTAATGCTTTGAGGCCAGAAACCCCTTGCAACTCTTCAAGGTCAAATTTTTCGATACCAGGTTTTAATAGATTTTTATTTTGTAGAAACTCAATGTAACCAGTATATTCTTCAGCATCTTTTGCTTGGGAATAAACAATTGCAATTTTCCCCGGCTGCGTTAATCTTTCATTAGTATCTCTTACTCTTACTTTGTCAATTCTCTTTTTTACAATTTCATAACGAATATTGTAGGCGCCATCAACGTCGAATTTTCTTTCTTCAGTTCTAAAAAGAATAGCCAAAGGCTGGCTGTGGCATAATATTAGCTGAGTTGTTCTTAGCTTATGTGTTAGTTCAGCTTCAAGTTTATGTGTGGCGATTGCCGCTTTCGCCAACAAATTAATCTGCCACATTCTGAGATTTCGCAAATAAATTTCATCAAATTTTTTACGGGGGGTAATAGATTGGCCCATGTAAATATTAAACTCCACACCGTCAGTTACAAAACGTTCAAAATAATGAGGATAAACTTTTTGTGCAGCGGACTGCTCTTTGTCAATAAATCGGGATAAAGTTTCGTTTATCCTGGTTATACTTTGCTCATAATCTTTTCGATGATTATATCGCATTCCTGTCTCAGGATCCAAAGCTGCAAAATATTGGTCAATATCATTTTTAACTTCTTCCTCGGTATTCCTAATGTGATTAAAAACGGATGCGACTTGTCCTGTAAAAAAATTATGTATAAGAATTTCTTCCTCTGATTGTAAAATATCGGATGCTGCAACAATATATTTTTCAATTTTAAATTCGATTTCCTGTAGCAGTGGAAATGAGATTGATGATTGAATATTTGCTACAGTCTTTTTGGCAAGTTCGAGTTGTTCTACAATATCTGCTTTAATAGATTTTGACCGTTCGGTAGAAGAATTGCGTATATCTATAGCACTGTATAGTGGATGGACATCTGCAAATGATATTCTTTCAATAAACGCTTCTTCTTTTTTATGCATATTGACAATATACTTTAGAGAAGTTTCTGTAAACTTCCACTCAACAGAAGGTTGTACGGCTGTAAATTTTTTCTTGATGATGCTATCCACATGTGAATTAAGTTGCTCCAAACTTTTTTCAAGACCTAAAGTAAATAACGGAATTACGTTTTCTATTTTACTGATGTGTTGTGGTTTTAGATAGCCAGGTTCGGAAGAAGTTATTTCAAGAATGCCGATTAATTCATGATCAGATTTTAGTGGACATAGAATTAAACTTCTGGCACCTGCTAAATGATAATAGCGAAGGCATTGTACTTCATCTAGCATGTTTTCTTCTATATTTTCAAATAGCAACGGTTGGTCATTTTCCCTAAAGAGCAATTTACAATAGTCGCTTATTTCATCTTTATCACTACCGGCATCAAATTTTCTAAACAAAAGACTATTGGCATTGTGAATATCTGAATAAACATAGTGCCCGTTAATTTTAAAAAAAGGGGTTACGCCGATAGTAATGTTCTGAAGTTCTATAAGTGACTGAACTTGTTCTTCCAGATCAATATATATATTTTCGTCAGCAAGAGAGCTTTCCAATAATTTATTTTTCATTTTTGTAATCACCTCTTGTTCCGTCATATCGTTTATACGTACAACAGCTACTCCTTCAAAAACAAATTTGTCAAGCGGAATAAGTTGTGAAAGTTCGGCAACGGTAAGAATCCTATTTGTATTAGGATCCAATATTGATGCAGGCATTTCTGGCATTTCTGCTACAGGCTTTACGTCTATAAATCTTGCATCAAGTCTTATTTCCATATATCTTAATAATCCTGATTTTGGATCTTGAACCGTATATACAGATCGATTTGTAACAGGACTATTATAGCCAAGATATTTTTTTAATATTAGTCCATATGCAAAATGGATCTTTTCAAAATTATTTTCTTGTGTATTAGGGCTTTCGGGAATTTCTACTTGGTTAGTTCCGGGCTTTACTAATAATTCTTTGAATAAAGGCGAAACGTATACTGCTTCGTTTTTAAAAGGCATTAATACTCCATACATATAGTTTGAAGTGGTAGGTGGAAATACTGCTGATAATAATTCTTCAATTAACTCGCTATGATGTTTCACTGTTGAAGTGTCGGCAAAGCAGTTTAATAATTCAGGGTGAGCTTCAAATTGTGTTACAACCTGACCATATAGCTTCTTCATGCCGGGATTTCCTTCTGCAATGTTTTTTTTCAAAGCCATAACCAACGGCTTAAAGCAAAGGCGGCTATTAAAAGAAATATTAGAAATACTTGAAGGTCCGTTTTGCATGATATGAGGTTAAGTTAGCTAATGGTCCTATAAAAATAACAAATTGCTGTGTTTTATGCGTATTGAATGTGGTATGTGTAAAAAGAAAAAAATCCTGCTGTAAGCAGGATTTTTTAATATAATAATGAAAGCTATTATCTTCTTTGCCTTCCGAGAGTTACTCCTACTTTTAATTGAATGGTAAAAAAAGCATCATTATCTTTAAAATCACCACGTTGTTAGCCAATTTTAGTTTTGCTCCCAGGATTAATTTCTCCTTTTCTGTTAGCTAATTGCTGTGCTATTGGAACAAGGTTGGCTGGTAAATAATTAGCAAATAATGCTGGGTCAATATATTTAGTGCTTACATCATCCAAGTAGTCAGTACTTAAAAAGCGATGTACAAACTCAAGCCTTGCATTGAAAAGTGGACTTAATTCATATCGAAGCCCTAGTCCGGCCGCAATATTAAATTGATTGAGTTGATAAGGCGATCGGTCTTTATATTCTTTAAAACCCTGACCTTCTGTAGAAAGAGGTTTAAGAGAATACCACTGGCCTCTTAATTCAGCTTGCGGATCAAATGAATAACGACCAACTCCAGCAATTATATATGGTGAATAAGGGGGAGGGTCATCTTCAAAACTGAATAATGCAATGGGGTGAAACTCTACGGCAAGCTGAATTTCATTAATCTTACTTTTGAAACTCAAGTTTCGATCGTAGCGACCAAAAGTACTGCTAGCTACATCTTTCAGGATGCTGTCATAACCAACGACTTCACCAAAAGTACCTTCAAGACGAACTCCTATCATGCCTTTATACATACCCATTGCATAAAAGCCAAAACTTGGTCGGGCGGTTGCCCAACGAAAATCTTTTAAGAAGTTTTTTCCGATTCCTTTTTTTCCACCTAAATCTGTTAGGGAGTTCATTAATCCGCCAGAGAGACCTAATTCAACTACAACTTCGTTTTCGTAGTATTTGTCATTGTAAAAATAATACTGTGCTTTCAGGGGCTGGTTAAATACTGCATATGTCAACAGCACTAATACCAAAAATTTTCTCATTTTCAATCATTTTAGTTTCATTTGAATTAAATAAAAGCTTTGGCACAGGATTGAATATGGAAAATCGAGTATAAAATTATAAAATATTATGAAGGCTCAAAGTATATAGCCATCTTTTTCTTTAGATTAATATTATATTAATTTGAAACAAGTCATGATGGTACTTTTACTACTAATTAACCTTCATGATGGTTAATACTTTCTGCAAAGATTTATTCTGTAAACGAAGAAAATAAGCCCCTGTCGGTAATCCATCACTATAAATATCAATATTATGTGTTCCTTCCGCATAATCACCATTGGCAAGTACTTTTACTACTTGACCTAGTGAATTGATTTGTTGAATCATTGTATTACCGCCGTTGGTCGAAAATTGTATTGTGGCGTTTATCGTGTATGGATTAGGCCACATTTTCAGCAACAAGTTTTCGGAATTATTATTTGTATCATCTGGATCATCAGCCACACCACAAGGGCCAGTAATAAGTGGAAGCGACTGATAATTTTGTAAAAGAATTGAATCTAATGCAGGTTGTTTTACACAAAACCATTGTTCTAATACAGATGCATACACACTTCGGAAATCATATTGGAATGGAATATTATTTACTACTTGAATATCTGCTGGTATGTCCGGACTTGTGCCAAGAATTCCCTTTTTAGCATTTTTGCCAAACATAATTAATGGTGCAGCAGCTCCATGATCTGTACCAAGGCTTGCATTTGATTTTATACGTCGGCCAAATTCTGAATAAGTCATGCCCATTACTCTGTCATCAAGCCCCATCATTTCTATATCTTGCTGAAAGGCGTTGATGCCAGAAGAAAGGTCTTTCATTAATTTGGCATGCATTCCGGTAGTAGTGTCGCTTGCATTAACCTGCCGCTTATGTGTATCGAAGCCGCCCATAGATACCGTGTAAACTCTGGTTTTTAACCCTCCTTTAATAAGCCTTGCTACAATTTTTAATTGTTCGGCTAAATAATTTTCTGTCGGATAAGTTGCCATCGTAGAAGATCTTTGATAAGCGGATCTTATGATGTCAGAATAGATTTTAGTTTTCTCTGAAATGACACGAAGAAATTTCAACTCTTTATTCGCAGAAACAGAGCTTAATGGATAGTCGGAAAAAGGATTGACGAATGAATATACTTTTTCAGGGTTTGTAATTGATAAACCCATTGAATAAATAGAACCCTGCATTGCAAGTGTAGGATAATTGCTTATTTGTATTGCAAGCGGATCAGTCATTTCTGCATTGGGAAATGCATCAGGATAACCGGGGTATTCACTTTCGAGATAGCGGCCCATCCAACCTGTTCTTACTCTTTCTCTTCTGTTTCTCCTTGTATCCCCACTATTCCATACATCTGTATCTCTAAAATGTGAAAAGCTTGGATTTTCGTATCCTACCGATTGCACTATATTCATCTTACCTTCATTGAACATATTCTGCATTGCTGTCATTGCAGGATGTAAGCCTGATTTATCTGTTCCATCAAGCCGAAGCACCTGGCTTTGGGGAATTGCCACATTAGTTCTTGCATTATAATAGTTGCCGTAAATATCCAATGGTATAACCATGTTGAGTCCATCATTTCCACCACCGAGTTGTACCAGCACAAACACATGGTCTGTATCAGTAAGTGTTTGCTCCAGCAATCGGGCAAGGTTACTTTCTGCACCTTGAGCAGTAAATGAAAATCCATTTAGCAACGCTGGCATGGTAACAGCAACTGGCACGGTGTTTCGTAAAAATTTCCTTCTGTCCATTACTATATTTTTTTAGTTGGTATATTCTCTGGTTTTAGCACAAATGAAATTCTGGAAGATTCATCAAAAATTTAAACATCTCTTTTAAGGATGCATTAATGACAGTACTGTTATTTGAATTCCAGGCATTGGTCCAGATTGTATCGTCTGCTATATTGTTTGTAAGAAAACGAGTCTTTACGTATATTTTAGCATTAACCGATAACGGATAACGAAGCAACAATGCGGTTACATCTGTTATTAATTGATTCGGATCTGCCGGATTATTCGAATAGTTAGCAAAAGCTCTTACATCAATTATAGAATCATTTATTAATGCATCAGTAAAATCTGCTCTTTTAGGAAGTGAGTTACTGTTTACCCATAATTCATAATGCATTGGTTCCTGATAATATGAAGGCCAACCAGATACATCCGGTGGCTGAAATAACTGCTGCTGCATGTCCGCTGCATTATTATATATAGAAAAAAATAAAGGATAACCTGTTGTATAATTTGTATATGCAGGATATGCAACATTGAATTCCCTTAACGTACCAACTATAATGTCGAATGGGTTTTTGATATAACAAGCCTGATTAATTGTATCAAAAAAATGTTCACTCTTAAACAATACTTCAAGTGCAGGCTTTATTTCGAAATTATTACTTTGTAGCACAGTCGCCATCGGAATGATAACATCTCTTTCAGTTGCATCGTCTATTTCATAATAAACAAACCATTTATACAATTTACGGCATATAAATCGAGCTGCCTCTGTTGTATTAAACAACATATCCATTAATTCATCCAGTTCCTGATAAGAATTATTACTACCACTAATTGTTCTGTTGCTATAAAATGCAGAAAAGACTTTTGCACCGGTATCATGCGATCCAGTATCCAAATAAGCATTTAACGGATTATTGTTGATGCGCCAGCCTGTAAGAACTCTTGCAATAGCTATTACATCATTCTCTGTATAGAGCGAATCATTGCCCTTACCAATAACAAAAAGCTCTTGTAACTCTCTTCCATAATTTTCATCTGGCGCCTGCCTTGAATTTAAATAGCCATTTAAATGTATAAGCATCGCAGGGTCGATTGTTACTTCTCTCGCCAATGTTTTAAAATTACCAAGCACATTTGTTCTTAATAGATTATGATGGCGGTATAGATATGCTGCATTTTCAATTTCTGATTCCTGTACAGAGAAATGATGATGCCAGAAAAGAACCATTTTTTCTTGTATGCTTCTGCCCTGATTAATAATGAGACCAGCCCACCATTTTTTTAAGCTGGCAATTCTGCGACTGTTTATTTGTCCTCTGATTTGTGGGGCACTGGCTGTGTTAGGGTCGGTTACCCAGGTTTGTCCGATAGCTACACTAAGATCATCATACATCACTCCGTCATCTTCCAATAATCCATAATCTCTTACTGGCGGAGTTGGTGTTGTAATATTATTCAGTAGCACATCAACTGCTCCACCGGGAGAAAGGGTAAGAAAATAATCTATATCTGATTTCTTAGCTCCAAACATTGTTCGCTTTAAAAGATGTGTTACTTCATTTACAGTCCAATTGCCGTTATAAGGCGCTAATCCGGCAAACATTCTTTTGGAGCTATGTTGTTTTTTTTCTCCGGCAGTTTTTTTTCCTGCTCTTTTGAAAAATTCTCTTCTGTCCATAAGCTTATTTTATCTGTCAAATAATTTTATCGTATCAATGCAAATGTTCCTTTTTGCTGATGTGGAATATTTTGCAGGTCTTTATAATTTACCAAGTAAATGAAAACACTAGAGGGCTGTAATGTTCCTTTGAAATAACCATTCCATCTTTGATAAATATTACTACTAACAAATACCACTTCTCCATTTCGATTAAAAATTTGTAGCTTATATCCTTCTGGCACTTTACCCAATGGTCCGAAGTAATCATTTAATCCATCTCCATTTGGTGTAAAGGCAGTAGGAATTTTAACAACTGCATCATTTAGCACAACTACGGTAAATTGATCTGTTACCTGACATCCATCTGGCGAAAAATTAGTTGCTGAATAGGTGGTGGTAATTAACGGCGATGCAACTGGATCATTACAATTGGTACAACTAAGTGATGTATGCGATGACCATACTATCGTTCCATTTCCATTGGAATGAAGAGTTACACTTTGACCGATAAATATGCTATCAATTTTTCGCAGACCATCAAAAGGCCCACTTATGGGAACAGGCCTATATTGAACAATAACCGAATCATTACCACAGATGTCTGGAAGTGTGTCTTTAAAAGGAACGAATGTGTTTACATTACAAACAGCAGAGTCGAGTGTTAGTGTGTCTATGATCTTAAATTTGATAATGGCAAAGTCAGCATCTCCCAATGTGTTATTGAAATCGCCATCACCAGATTCTGAGTCACCGGCCAGATAATATTCATTAAGCAAAGGGTTTCTTATCATATAGCGGAGATGATCGTTGCCACTGCCGCCCAAATTTTGTTTCCAGCTTACAGTTCCAGCAGCAGATAATTTTATTGTCCAGAAATCACCTTCGCCTAATGAACTGGCAATATCACCATCATTTGAATAAGTAACTCCGCCAACTATATAACCGCCATCATTATCGGTAATAATTGTTTTGGCATATTCTGCATCTGTTCCGCCCAATACTTTTTGCCAGTTTAATTTTCCACGTTGATCTACATTAATAACCCAATAATCCTGGCTGCCTTTTGCTCCGCTTACATCACCATCGGTAGAAGTGGTGTAGCCAGCCAGTGTTAAAGAACCATCAGATCCTTTGCTCATGCAATAGGCTACATCATTTTGTGAACCGCCATAAATTTTACTGAATATTTTATTACCATTACCATCAATAGCCAGCAGCCAAATGTCATAATTTTTTTGACTTGGAGGAATGTCGCCATCGGTTGAATTGGTAAAACCAGCTAAGAAAATTGTTCCATTAATAATTTCTAAATCAAATAGCTCTTCATTTTTAGAGCCGCCGAAACATTTACTCCATAATAATGTGCCTGTAGCATTTATTTTTATCAGCACTCCGTCTGTAAATGTGCCAGTGCTATGATTGCCTCTTATATCTCCATCATTAGAAGTGGAAGATGCAGCAATGAGAAAATCTTCTTCCGATGTTAATTCAATATGATTGCCAATGTCTAAACCAGTACCGCCGTATCTTTTTTGCCATTGTAGTGTTCCATTGGCTGACAGTTTTAATAACCATATATCTTTTGTGCCACCATAACCAGCAATTACGCCGCCATCTGTTGAATTTGTTTCGCCCAACACCATATAACCGCCATCACTTGTTTGTACTACATCTCTTGCACTTTCGTAGCCTGTTCCGCCAAAGGATTTTTCCCACTGAATGATTCCGCATTTATCCAGCTTTACAATCCAGAGGTCCCAATATTCTCGGTTGGGTTGAGGGCTTACATCGCCACTTTTAGAATCGGTATATCCGGCTACGATTGTACCACC
Organism: Chitinophagaceae bacterium; assembly: GCA_016708765.1. GTDB lineage: Bacteria > Bacteroidota > Bacteroidia > Chitinophagales > Chitinophagaceae > JJ008. The sequence continues at coordinate 149,274 of JADJFD010000005.1, read as the reverse complement.
GTCATTGGTAAGTTTTATGGAAAGTGGAATATCAACATCGTTGCCTCCATAATGCAAAGCCCATTGTTTGGGAGACATTTGGCTATAGACTGTCGAATGAATAAATGACAGCAGCAGGAATGTCCTGAAACTATTTCTCAAAAGTTGGCGATTTACAGAATGATTAATCTGCCAACTATTACAAGTATTATGCTAAATCACATTTTAGTGGATAAGTATTCCTCTTTTTGTAGTATATAATTTTAAAAGGAAGTGCTTTTCCGAAGCATGTTATAAGAGTTACTGAGTATTTTTCTTTCGGAAGTGGATGCAAATTTCTTGCAGTCCACATTGTTCGCATTTTGGATTCCTTGCAAGGCAAGTATATCTACCATGAAGAATAAGCCAATGGTGAGCTTTATGTATCAGGTGTTCGGGAATGTTTTTAATTAATATTTTTTCAACTGCCAAAAGAGTAGATGCTGTTTGCGGAACTAACCCAAGCCTTTTACTAACTCTGAAAACATGAGTGTCAACAGCCATATTAGGTTGATTGTCTACAACTGATGTAATAACGTTTGCTGTTTTTCTACCAACTCCAGGAAGTTGAATTAATTCATCAACCGTCATTGGAATTTGTTCATTGAAATCGCTTACAACTTTTTGTGCCATTCCAATAAGATGCTTTGTTTTGTTATTAGGATAGGAGATGCTTTTTATAAGTGGAAACAAATCATCAAAAGTTGTTTTACTTAATGATCTTACATCAGGGTATGTTTTAAAAATTGCAGGCGTAGTAAGGTTTACTCTTTTATCGGTGCATTGGGCCGAAAGAATGACGGCTACTAATAATTGATACGGGTCTTTAAATGCTAGTTCGGTTTCAGCGACCGGCATATTTTTTTCGAAATAATCAATAACAAATTTGTATCGTTCTTTACGAGTCATGTTGCAAGATAATGGCAACGGATAAAACTTAGCAGAATTTTAATATCGGAGTTGCAATAAAACAAAAAGCATCCTGAAATATTCAGAATGCTTTCTGGTTTAAAAATATTTTTACTAAACAGCCTCGGCTTGTTCTCTTGCATGATTAAGTACATTTAGTACTACTTCAGTGCGGGGCGATTGAGTGATTTTGTCGAGCCTTTTCATTGATGCAATAAGAACTTCAAGTTTTTCACGAAGTGTCCAGTCTCTTTGAAGAGCAACTGTAATAGCTTCGGTCTTTTCAGATGAAGTTTCTTTGTACAAATACAATAAAAGGTCTTCGGGTGTAAAGTTGGTCATTGGCGAACCGGTTAATTTGTCCAGAAATCAGATGTTAATGTCCTTGGTAGTCGTTATCTAAGAATGTCCAGATTATTAACGGGGGTAGGGTTGCCTTATTGTGTCTTAGTGGCTAATTCTTTGAATTATCGGACTTTTCCGATATCAGAAACAGTTCTTCATTATCTCTTTTCATAAAGTATTTTTCCCTGGCATATTTTTCCAAAGTGGCCGGATTGTTCTTAAGTGCCTCTAACTCTTTGCGTTCTGTAGCTATTTCTTTGGTGTAATGTTTTTTACTATGTTCTAATTCTCTTAATTCTTTACGACGGTCCATTTGAGCGAAAAAGTCGTTTTTATCTAAAAAAAGAATAACAATGCCGAAAATGGAAAGCGATAGAAAGTATTTGTTCTTGAGAAAGGCGGGAATATGGTTTAATAATTTCATAATGGATATTTAACTGAAATTTTGAATTCGGAGGTCTTATGTTAGACCTCCGAATTCAAATATTATTTTCCAAATTTAATCTTTCCTTTTGGATAATAAGCTGAGCTTCCTAATAATTCCTCGATCCGGATAAGCTGGTTATACTTTGCCATACGATCTGAACGACTGGCTGAACCAGTTTTAATTTGTCCGCAATTCAATCCAACGGCTAAATCTGCAATTGTATTGTCTTCTGTTTCTCCACTGCGATGACTCATGATTGTATTGTAACCATTGTGTTGCGCCAATGTAACTGCATTAATTGTTTCTGTAATGGTGCCTATCTGGTTTACTTTTACTAAAAGAGCATTAGCAATATCTTTATCAATTCCTTGCTGCAAACGGGTTACGTTCGTTACAAACAAATCATCACCTACTAACTGACACTTATCTCCAACGGCTTCAGTCAACATCTTCCATCCATTCCAATCATCTTCTGCCATGCCATCTTCTATAGAAGCAATCGGGTATTGTTTTACCCAGCTAGCCCAATATTTAACTAATTGTTCACTGCTCATTTCTTTACCACTGCTTTTATGGAATACATATTTTTTCTTTTTACTGTTCCATAGTTCGCTATTGGCAGCATCCATAGCAATTACTATCTGCGAGCCTGTTTTATATCCTGCTGCCTGAATAGCTGTCAATACTGTTTCGATTGCTTCTTCATTGCTTTGAATATTTGGTGCAAAACCACCTTCATCACCTACATTGGTGCTAAAGCCTTTTTTCTTTAGTACAGTTTTTAAGGCATGGAAAATTTCTACTCCCCAACGAAGTCCTTCACTAAAAGATGGGGCACCAACCGGCATAACCATAAATTCCTGGAAGTCTATTTTATTATCTGCATGAGCACCACCATTTAGAATGTTCATCATTGGAATTGGTAATGTCTTTGCATTCGTTCCGCCGATATAACGATACAATGGCAATGCGGCTTCTTCAGCAGCAGCTTTAGCAACAGCCATACTTACGGCGAGTATTGTATTAGCTCCTAATTTTGATTTATTTACTGTGCCATCCAATTGAATCATCAATTCATCAATTCCCGTTTGGTCAGCAACATCATTACCTAGCAAAACAGGAGCAATAATGTCGTTCACATTTTTTACAGCTTTTAAAACGCCTTTGCCTAAATATTTTTTCTTATCGTTATCTCTAAGTTCTGCTGCTTCGTGAATGCCGGTACTGGCACCGCTAGGTACTGCTGCACGGCCCATAGCACCTTCATCGGTTATTACATCTACTTCTACTGTTGGATTACCTCTTGAATCAAGAATTTGACGGGCAAAAATTTCTGAAATGTAACTCATGGTGTTTAAATGAATTTTAAGATGAATGAATCTTTCAATGGCAGGTAATCGTTTTGCAAAGAAACGGTTTTCAATTGTAGCTACAAAAAGCTGAAACAGGTCTATTATTGAAGGCTTGAATCCTACTTTAGTGGTAGTAGCCACCTATAAAATTGCCTTATCTTTAAAAAAAATAATAAACCATGCGACTTATCCTTATCACCTTTTCATTGGCTTTGTTTGCCTTATCTACAAACAATATTCAAGCTCAAACGACTGCTCCAAAATTGGTTACCACTGTTGAAGGCATAAAAGAATTCGAACTTAAAAACGGATTAAGAGTGTTACTTATTCCGGATAATTCAGAAACAAATATTGCAGTTAATATTGTCTATAAAGTCGGTTCTCGCCACGAAGGTTATGGAGAAAGTGGCATGGCTCACTTGCTTGAGCATATGTTATTCAAACAATCTGGAAAATTTACAGATATAAAAAAGGCAATTGCAGATAAAGGTGCATCGGCAAATGGCACTACTTGGTATGACAGAACTAATTATTATGAAATATTGTCTGCATCAGATGAAAACCTTCGCTGGGCAATAGATATGGAAGCTGACAGAATGATTAATTCTAAAATTCTTCCCGAGGAATTAAAAAAAGAATTTAGCGTAGTAAGAAATGAATTTGAAATAGGAGAGAATAGTGCAGAAAGGGTTTTACAGGAAAGAGTGCTTTCTTCAATGTATCTGTGGCATAACTATGGCAAATCTACCATCGGCAGTAAAGAAGATATTGAAAGAGTGAAAGCCCCAAGCCTTAAACAGTTTTACAAAAAATATTATCAGCCTGACAATGCAGTTTTAGTTATAGCTGGTAAGTTTGATGAAAAGAAAGCATTGAGTTATGTGCAACAATATTTTGGCCCGATTCCAAGGCCAACCAGAAAGCTGGAACCTCCTTATACCGTAGAACCGCCACAGGATGGTGAAAGAAATGTAACACTAAGTCGTACCGGTGATATACAACATATTGCATTGGCTTATCACACCCCACCACTTGCAGATAACGACTTTGCTGCTAATGAGGCACTACTTGAAGTAATAACTAACAATCCTTCAGGAGTATTGTATAAAAAATTGGTAGAAACGAAAATGTCTTCGGGTTTATATGGTTACTCCCAGACACTATACGATCCTGGGTTTTCTTATTTTCAGGTGGATGTGCCAATGGATAAAAGCATTGATAGCGCAAAGCATGTTTTACTTACTACATTGGATGAGGTTAGTAAAATGAGTTTTACAGAAGAGGAATTGACTCGTTCAAAAAATATTTTGCTTAAGAATATAGAAGATTTGAATAGTAAAACAACTGATCTTGCGATTCAGCTTACTGAATATATTGGTGCAGGGGATTGGCGGCTTTGGTTTTTATCTAGGGATAGAATTGAAAAGCTAACTGTTGCTAATCTAGAAACAGTTGCTAAAAAATATTATAAAAAATCAAATCGTACTGTTGGTGCTTTTGTTCCTGATCCCAAACCAGACCGAGTTGTTGTTGCCGAAACTCCCGATATTAAATCTTTACTAAATAATTATAAAGGAAAAGAAGTAGAAGCTCAAAAAGCCGCATTTGAAAACACCATAGATAATTTTAAAAAGCATACAGAATATGGCATATTGCCAAATGGAGGTAAATATGCTTTGCTTGAAAAGCCAACAAAAGGCGATAAAATTGATGTAAGTATTGTAATGCGTTTTGGTGATGAGAAAAGTTTGTCAAATAAAAATGAAACAGCTTCTTTGCTCGCCGCAATGTTATCTACAGGGACAACTACAAAAACGAAAGAGCAGATATATGACGAACTTGATCGCATCAAAACCAACATATCGTTTAATGGTGGGACAGGGATATTGTCAGTAAACATTAGCACAGACAAAAAAAATCTTCCAGCAGCAATGGCTCTTTTCGACGATACGCTAAAAAATCCAAAATTTGATAAAGCAGAGTTTGATAAATTAATACTGGAGACTAAAGCTACCTATGAGAAAAATAAAAATGAACCAGACTATCTAGTTTCTCAAAAATTATTTAAGTCTTTATCAGCATATCCGAAAGGTCATCCATATTATGTTTCATCTACCGATGAGATGCTAGAAGACCTTTCCAAAATTAAACTTGATGACTTGAAAGAATACTATAAAGACTTTTATGGAGCTAATCATTCTTCTTCAGCTTTTGTAGGAGAACTTGATAAGGTGATCATAAAAGAGTTTCTGAAGAAGTCACTTGGTGGATGGAGTAGTAAATCATCCTTTGAAACAGTTGAGCCAAAATATTTTGAAGTAAAAGGAAAAACCGAAACGATTAATACACCTGATAAAACAAATGCAGTTATGTTGGGTGCAATGAATCTGAATATCTCTCGTAAGCATCCAGAATATGCATCTGTAGTTATGGCAAATGAATTGTTAGGTGGCGGAGCTTTTTTAAATTCAAGAATTCCTCAGCGATTAAGGGAAAACGAAGGTATGAGCTACGGTGCGGGAAGTTATATTGATGTGGATTATAAATACAATGTTGGAAGCTGGGGAACCTATGCTTACTTTAACCCAATATATAAAAATAGGTTAGACTCTGCTTTGCAGGATGAAGTAAATAAAGCTATCCAAAAAGGATTTACTGCCGACGAATTGAAGAAAACAAAAGCTGGGTATGCAGAACAAACAAGAACTTCGCTGGGCAATAATGCATCAACAGCGGCTACCCTTAGTTCGTTCTTGATTAATGACAGGGATTTGTCGGAGTATACTCAATTTGATAAAAAGATTAATGACCTTACGCTGGAACAAGTAAATGCAGCGATGAAAAAATATTTTGACAGATCGAAACTTGTAACAGTTTTCGCTGGTGATTTTGAAAAAGGAAAAACCGAAAAGCCGGAACAAAAGAAAGGTTTTTAATTCGTCAGTGTTTTAAAAATATTTTCCAGGCTTTGGTTTTCGCTTTGAAGCGAAACAATATTCAGATTTTTATCAAGTGCCAGTTGCAGAATTTGTTTTTTTACAGATTCTGCATCTGAGCATTGAATATTGAATATGGAACGTTGTATGTTTTTTACAGCTAAAACATTATTTAAACTGGTTAACAAAGCAGTGTCAACGGCTTCTTTAAATTCTACTTTTACAGAATGCTGTGTGTTAGATACTTTTTGAAGATTACTTAGTTTGTCATCTGCGACTAATTGACCGTTATTAATAATAATAACCCGGTCGCAGATAGCCTCTACTTCCTGCAGAATATGCGAAGAGAATAAAACTGTCTTATTTAATCCTTGTTTTTTAATAACGTCTCTTATTTCTATTATCTGATTCGGATCGAGTCCTGAAGTTGGCTCATCTAATATCAAAACTTCCGGATCATGAATAAGTGCTGCTGCCAAACCAACTCTTTGTTTATATCCTTTTGATAGTTGCCCAATTTTTTTCTTGCTTTCAGCTGTAAGACCTGTTAATTCAATTACATTATTTATTTTTTGTTTTGCATCTTCAACTTTATGTACTTCGGCTATAAAAGCTAAATACTCTTTTATGTACATTTCATAATACAATGCATTTAGCTCTGGCAAATAACCAATTTTCTTTTTTGTTGCTAGCGGATCTTCGGTCACATTAATGCCACATACAATTGCTTCGCCACTTGTTTGTTGCAGATAACCAGTTAAAATTTTCATGGTGGTGGATTTGCCGGCACCGTTGGGTCCGAGAAACCCAACTATTTCTCCCTTCTCAATTTTAAAGGAAATATTATTTACGGCTTTTTGCTCACCATATGTTTTCAGTAGATTTTTTACTTCGATGGACATATAGCAAACCTACATAAAACTTTAATTGCTAATACAAAATGATAAATAAGGCATTCGATTAATTATCAAAAGAAAAATAACTTTGGAATATGGCAAGAATTGTTGTATTATCTTTGACTTATTCAGCAGTATGATTTTTTTTTATTCTTCATATTAACCTTTTGTTTTGTAATGCAAAGCTCAGGTTCTGCCAGTTTCATCAAGACGCCAATTAAGCAAACGGAAAAGATGTCCGATGATACGCCAAAAGAAGAAGTAAAGGAATTTGCTGACGGCAAAAATGAGCATGACAAGATATTCGGTCATGAATATTTTGTAATAGAGTTTATGCAATCATTTTATGGTAAGTTTTAAAATATACAATTACACCCTTCTGGAATTTATGCTGAACCATTCTTGGCTCCCCGGGTTTAGCTAAATAAAAAGATAGGTCTGCAGCGAATATTTTTTCTGATTTTAATTTGATAATAATTGAGCGAAACGAGTAGATTTTATCTGGCATTTTAAAGCTATTATAATATTCGATTTTTTATTCCATTCTAACATAAAACAGATAGATGAAAATATTTAAGTTTACCAAGGGTGATTTTTTTGGTGGTGTTACTGCCGGTATTGTAGCCTTGCCATTGGCATTAGCTTTTGGTGTGCAGTCTGGACTAGGTGCTGCTGCGGGATTGTATGGAGCAATTTTTCTTGGATTGTTGGCCGCCATTTTTGGAGGCACTCCGTCACAAATAAGTGGCCCTACTGGTCCGATGACGGTTGTATCTGCAGCTACGGTGGCATTATTTATTAGCCAATCAACAGACGGAAGTGTGGCTTCAGTTATGGGTGCTATAATTGCAAGTTTTGTATTGGCAGGCCTTTTTCAAGTATTGATGGGGATGCTTAAAATTGGTTCACTGATCAAATTTATTCCTTACCCTGTTATTTCAGGGTTTATGAGTGGAATAGGCGTTATAATTATTTTACTTCAACTATTTCCCGCAATTGGACAAGCTTCCCCACAAAAAACTATTGATGTAGTAAAGGAAATTGTTCCTGCGCTACAAAATATTAACCCATGGGCAATCTTATATGCGGGACTTACCATATTAATCATTTACCTATTTCCAAAAATTACCAAAGCAGTACCGAGTACCTTAGTAGCGTTGCTAGCAGTAACAGGTCTTTCTATTGTTTTAAATAATTCTGTACCGATTATTGGAGATATACCTCAGGGCTTGCCACCCATTCATCTTGAAGGAATTTTAGCTATAAAGCCGGAATTCTATCAAATGATACTTGAAGCAGCTGCAACATTAGCAGCACTGGGAGCCATTGATTCATTACTTACTTCTGTGGTGGCAGACAATGTAACCAAAACAAAACATAACAGTAATAAGGAGTTGATTGGGCAGGGAATTGGAAATTCAGTGGCCGGCATTTTTGGCGGACTACCAGGTGCTGGCGCCACGATGCGAACCTTGGTAAACATCCGCTCGGGCGGAAGAAATAGAATTTCCGGAGTAATCCATGCATTGGTGCTGGTGATAATTTTATTTGGGGCAGGAAAATATGCAGCCTTGATACCTAAATCTGTTCTTGCTGGTATTCTGATTACTGTCGGAATTGGAATTCTGGATTATAAAGGTTTCAGGCACATTGCTAAAGTTCCCCTTCCGGATGCAATCGTAATGATTATTGTATTACTCGTTACTGTTTTTCTGGATTTGTTAGTTGCAGTTGGAATAGGGATGGTTATTTCTTCTTTTATATTCATGAAAAAAATGAGTGAGATATCAGAAGAAAAGACCAAAGTAAAAGAGATGGGTGAATTGCAAAGGGAAGAAGGGTGGAGTGATGAAAAGATGCCGGCTTATGTAAAGGACAATGTTTTAGTTAAACATCTTGATGGTCCATTGTTTTTTGGATTTGATGGTGGGTTTACTGCTAGTGTTGAAAAATTAAAGGATATAATGTTTGTTATTATCAGAATGGAGAAAGTGCCTTATATAGATCAATCGGGTTTGTATGCGTTGGAAGATGCTATTCTTTCGCTAGAACAAAAAAATATACAGGTACTGCTAACTGGCTTGCAACAGCAGCCTAAAAACAGATTGGAGAAGATAAATCTTATTCCTGATTTAATTCGTAGGGACAATATTTTTCCTACTTTCAGTGAATGTGTAGAGTGGTTGAGAGATAAATGCCCGAAGTAAGAAAAAGAAGTGAATAAACTAAAACATCCCGGCCTGTTCAAAACGAGACGGGATGTTTTATTATTATTAATTAAAGATCATCAAATTCATATAATGGGTCAATATGAGTTCCTGCTTTCATTTCAAAAACAGGGTTTATCACTCCATCTTTCAGGCCATATACCCAGCCATGCAGATCTGGGCCGTTACCTTCTTTCCATGCCCGCTGAACAATGGAAGTTTTTGCCAGGTTCATAACCTGTTCTTGAACGTTTAACTCAACAAGCCTGTCTATACGGCTTTCTTCACTTTCAATTGCATCTAACTCATCTCTATGTATACGGTAGATGTCTTTAATGTTGCGAAGCCACATATTTAATACCTGCTTTAAATTATGATTACTAGTTGCGGCTTTCACCCCGCCACATCCATAGTGTCCGCACACAATTATATGCTTCACTTTTAAGTGATGCACTGCATATTCTAAAACGCTTAAAACATTTACGTCGGTATTCACAACGAGATTAGCAATATTGCGATGAATAAAAATTTCACCAGGCTGTGTTTGTGTTATTTCATTGGGTGGAACTCGACTATCGCTGCAACCAATCCATAGGAATTCCGGCGTTTGTACATGTTGGAGGTCTTTGAAGAACTCGGGCTCAACGATGATTTTTTCATTTGCCCATATCTTATTGAGGGATAGTAATTTTTCGTAAGAATGCATACTCTTTTTTTAAAATTATAAAATTATTGTTTGTTTGAAATAGTTATTTCTTTTTCATAATTTCTTATAAAAGAGGCCTTATTGCTCGAATTTTCAATGAGTTTAAATGAAAAACCCTGCTTTTTATGCTGGCTATGTTTAAATTCGACATTGATATTTTTTAACGGAGCATGGAGAATAAAGTCCTCGATTGTCTCTACTACATCTTTATCTATAAAATCCGCTCTTGTAATATCAATTATCACAGAAGAGTTTGGAGGAACCTTTTCCAGTTTGTTTTTTATAATGGGTTTGTTAAGGAAAGACACATCCTTTCGTAATCTGAATAAATATTTATTTTCATCATGTACTACAAATACGGCTGTCTTAAAATTACTTCTGATGATGAAAAATAAACCTACGCCAATACCTATAATCACTCCCTTTAAAAGATCTGTTGTCAAAATAGCAATAATGGTAATTACAAATGGTAAGAATTGATCCAGACCTTTTTTGTAGAATGATTTAAAGACAGATGGCTTTGCTAGTTTATATCCTGTATAAATAAGTATTGCTGCTAATGCTGTTTTGGGAATTAAATTTAATAAGAATGGAATAAATGCAAAAGATAACAATAAAAAAATTCCATGATAAATAGTTGACATTTTTGTTTTAGCACCGGAATTTACATTGGCAGAAGAGCGAACAATAACACTGGTTACGGGTAATCCTCCTATCATTCCGGAAACAATATTGCCAATGCCTTGAGCTTTTAATTCTCTGTTTGTTGGTGTTACTCTTTGATAAGGATCCAAGTCATCAACTGCTTCAATGCTTAACAAAGTTTCTAAGCTAGCTACCAATGCCAGTGTAACTGCAATAATTAATACATCACTGTTAAACAGATAATTCCAATCAGGCAATGCAAAAAAGGAAAAGAATTCATTCGTTGAATTTGCTACTGGTATTATTACCAAGTGTTCATCTGACAAAGCTGCAACAGGATTGGATTGCATAAAAATTGCATTGATACCAACACCAATAAACACAATAATTAATGGTGCAGGAACAAACTTTATAAATCCTTTTTTGCCGGATACAATTTTTTCCCAAGCAAAATGAAATAACAGACAAATACCTCCAATCAATATAGCTGTTGAATTAATATTGGTAAATGAGTTAATAAAGTTGGAGAATAAATTTCCAGAAACCTGTTTTACTCCTTCATCTGATTCAAATTGAGAGTCATCGCCTAATAAATGCGGCACCTGATTTAAAATTAGAATTAAACCAATTGCTGCTAGCATTCCTTTAATTACACTATTCGGAACATAATCGCCGATAATTCCGGCTCTACAAAAGCCAAGTATTAGCTGAATAGCACCGCCTAAAACAACGGCAACAAGAAATCCTTCAAAAGAACCAATGGTTGCAATGGCCGCAAACACAATGGCAGTAAGGCCTGCAGCTGGACCACTTACACTTAGATGCGAACGGCTGGCAAGGCCAACAACAATTCCACCGGAAATTCCTGCAATAATGCCACTAAGAGGTGGAGCTCCGGATGCTAATGCAACGCCTATACACAATGGTAAGGCAACAAGAAATACGACAACCGATGCTGCCAAGTCATTGGGCAGACCTTTTATATAGTCTTTTGCCCTGGGACGTGGAGACATAAATAATAATTTTTATTAATTTAATAAATTGAATTAGCCCTGTTTGAAAACAGAGCCTTATTTGTAATCAGAAAAATCGGAATTAATAAAAATCGAAATCCGGCGGAGGGGAGACTAGTTCGCCGTGAAAAGCTAAATAAAGTGCTTCGCTAAGATTGCCGTATTGGTTGGAAGTGTTATTTGTGCGAAGGTTGTTTTCTTCGCTGTGATGAAGATACTCTTCAGAAAATGTATTTACAGAAGGAGTCTTTTCTTCATTTGTATTGGCTAATGGATTGGTGTTGCCCTTTTCAGTGGAAGGGTTTTTTTTTGCCTGCGTCTTCTCTATCTTTCTTAATTCCTGCTGAAAATGAAATACAAAAGGTGTACTGATAGTAAGCCAAACCAACGCTACTATCATGCAGATAGCAGAAACCTTTCTAAAAAGGTTGTTGTATGGCTTATTTTTTTTCACTCGTTGCGAAAATAACTGATGTGAGCAATATTTTTTAATAAAAAAGTAAAAATTACACTTTAATTACACCCATTTAACAAAAAGGTTGACAAATACCCGAAATTATTAAAAAGTATATTTGCATTTAATCGTTTTTTGGAATATGATTTTATTAATATCACTGATCTTCATACTTGGCTATGCAGCAATTACGCTAGAGCATTCAATAAAACTTAATAAAGCAGCGTCTGCAATGTTGACGGGTGTTTTATGCTGGACTGTTTATGCCCTTTTTTCTACGGACACTCATCATGTAAACGAACATCTTACTAGTCATTTAGGTGATGTAGCAGGTATTTTATTTTTCTTATTAGGCGCAATGACGATTGTAGAACTAATAGACGCACATGATGGTTTTCAGATTATCATTGATAAAATTCAGACCACTAATAAAAGTAAATTGGTCTGGAGTATTGCATTTATTACATTTTTTCTTTCTGCTGTACTCGATAATCTTACGACTTCGATTGTAATGGTTTCACTGTTGCGAAAACTGATTGATGAAAAAATGGAAAGATGGATGTTTGCTGGCTTGATAATAATTGCAGCAAATGCCGGAGGTGCATGGAGTCCTATTGGTGACGTAACTACTACAATGTTATGGATTGGAGAACAGGTAACTACTTGGAATATTATGATCAAAACCTTTATTCCGAGTTTGGTATGTATGATAATTCCTACCTATTTTATTGCCAGACAGATGAAGGGTGAATTAAAAAAGCCTGTAGTGACTGACGTTGCTAATAGCATTACCAGTACCCGTTTCGAACGAAATATTGTTTTCTTTTTTGGAGTAGGAATGTTACTATTTGTCCCTGTTTTTAAAACGATTACACACTTACCACCATTTATGGGAATTTTATTTGGTCTAAGTGTTCTTTGGATTGTTACAGAAATAATTCATCATGAAAAAGATGAGGCAGAAAAAGGTGTTCTTTCGGTTAATCATGCATTAAGAAAAATTGATACACCAAGTGTTCTCTTTTTCCTTGGTATACTTTTAAGTATTGCTGCACTTGAAGTAACAGGTATACTTACAGATGCTGCTACTTTTATGGATAATGCCGTCGGTAATATTAATATTATTACCATGTTAATCGGTGTGTTTTCTGCAATTGTTGATAATGTGCCGTTAGTAGCGGCAGCTCAGGGGATGTACAGTATGGATATTTATCCAACTGATCATAATTTCTGGGAGTTTCTTGCCTATTGTGCAGGTACTGGTGGCAGTTGTCTAATTATTGGATCAGCAGCTGGTGTTGCAGCAATGGGAATAGAGAAAATCAATTTTTTCTGGTATATAAAAAAAATTAGTTTGCTTGCATTAGTTGGATATTTAGCTGGTGCGGCTGTTTATTTATTGCAAAATCAACTGTTTTAGTTCAAAACACCTGATGCCCAAAGCAGATTATTAAATGCTTTATAATATTCAGTTTTTGTTTTTAAGAGCTTTTGCATGGCTTCCAGTGATTTATTTTCTCTGCTATTTACTAAGAATAGTGAACTTTCACCATTAAAAAACTTCAACTCTTCACCTCTTTGCAATGTCTGAAAATTGGAAAAGGATTTTTCAAGTAAAATAAACTGTGAACGTAAAGTCAGTAGTTCATTATAATTGGCTTTTATTTTGTTTTCTATCAGCACTGTTTTTAGATTTCTGTTCAGTGCTGTTTCATTGATTTTTAATTTTGCTTTTTTATATTCACCTCTGCCTTTGGATAATCGCAAGGGAATACCAACATTAATACCATATTGAAAATTGTTATCAAATAAAACTCCTGATTTTGCATTTAGAATATTATAGCCCTTACCTAGTTGGTTGTATTTAAAATCGATTTTAGGTAACAACTCCTGAAATTTTAACTTTCTGTCAATTGTAAGCGCCTCAATCTTGAAATTATATTGTTGGATATCGGGATGTGCTAAGCGACTTTGTTTTACTAGTTCTTCTAAAATCGGCAAAGATTTATCTGCAATATTTTCAGTAATCCAAATACTATCCGGTACAATTATATCTGGAAGGGAAAAAGCTTCCTGATCTTCTTTCCATAAAAAAGTATTGAGATCTAATGTAGCATTTTTAAAAAGTAATGTAGCTTCTTGTTGCAAGTATTGAAATGTTTGTAATTGGGTTAATGCTTCTGTAGTATCCAAAGCAGGTTTATCTCCTTGTCTGAAGGATATTTTTATCAGGTTAAACCTTTTTTCATTTACGCTAATTAAGTTTTTTAATATTGTCATCTGTTGATATTGATAAGCCCAATCCCAATAGGTTTTAGTGGCTTGTAATAAAAGATCATTTAAAATGCTTCTCTTCTCAATTTCAGATAAAGTCTTAAATACTTTTGCAGTTTGTAAAGCTGCTCTTCGTTTATCTATTAATAAATTTTTTGCCAAAGGCACTACAATGCCGGCATAACTGGTTTGTCCGATAGTTTCTTCCTGGTTATTTCTAGTGCCACTAAGATTTTCGGCTCCAGCTATCAATTCAATTCCATACCATGTCGGGATTCTGATCTCAGGATTAACAGAATTGTAATATTCAATTCCATCAAAAGTTTTTTGGGTAATCGAAGCAGTAGCATTTGGATCAAATCCGCCCCTTGCAATTAATATATCTGCTTTTGCTTTTTCAATATTTATATCAGCCTGCTTTGCTATAGGATGATATTTTATTACAATATCAATGAACTCTTGTTGGGTAAGAATATCCTCTTTCTCCTGAGCGAATATAGCTGAAGAAATTACCAAATTGAATATGATTATAAGAATGTAAATAGTTTTTTTCATTTCATTTTATTTGTCGGTAGTAGGGTTATAATAATCTGGTGGGAAGCCATTAATATTTCGCCATATTTCATACCATATAGGCACATCTTTCAATAAGGCCATTGCTTTGGCACCCGAGCCAATTCGTAGCTGTTTTGGCCACGGTTTTTCTTTCGGATCTTCTGCTACTAATACACGGAACTTGCCATTGGGACTTACCGATTTTTCTACTGCAAATACTTTTCCTGCAAATGTTCCGTACGATGCATTTGGCCAGCCGCTAAAAACAATTGCCGGAAAACCATCAAACCAAAATTGCACTTTTTGTCCTGAAGTTATTAACGGTAAATCAACGGGTCGTACAAAAATTTCAACTGCATATTGAATTTCATCTGGTATTATTTCAATAATCATTTCTCCATCTTTCACTATTTCTCCAATTCCCGCTTTTTTTGCTTTTGTAACCTGACCGGTTTGTGGGGCAGTTATATAATACATGCCGCTTCTGATATTATAATTACTATACTGATTTTGCAATTTTGCAATTTCTCCCTCGTTACTAGCAACTTCAGACATGGATTGAAATCTATCTCCCGATGCTTTGGAAATTTTTTCGGCAAATTCCTGTCCAATAGAATTGAGTTCAATATTGAGTATTGTTATCTCCTGTTTTGCATTAGCTAATTTATTTTCAGCACTTATTTTTTTTGATTGAATATTTTGAAAGTTTACTTTTCTTTTCTCAAAATCAATCATCGAAATGACACCTGAGTCTAGCATTGCTTGTCCTGCAGTAATTTGTCTTGTGGCTACAGCAAATTCGTTTTGTGCAGCAACAAATTCAAGTTCATCACTTTGTATTCTTCGTTCCTGTTGTTTTAATTTATTTCGGGTTTGTTCCAATTTTAGCTCTCTTTCATTGATTAAAGCGTCAATTTGAGAACTTGCTGTTCCTGCTTTCCCTTTATAATAATCAACTGACATTTGTTTTGCAGAAAGCTGCTCACCAGTTCTATTGATAAGATTTGGGTCCAAGTATTCGTCTTTGATTTCAGATAACTGAAGAATCGTATCCCCTTGATTTACCAAGTCCCCTTCTTTTACAAACCATTTTACTACTTTACCAGGTATTATTGAATTTAATTCTTGTGGTCTTTGCTCTTGTCGGATTGTTGTTATGTTGCCGGAGGAACGTATGTTTTGTGTCCATGGCATAAATAATAGTATTGAATTAAAAATTATTAATCCAAAAAACCAATATTTAACATTGCTATTCTTATTGTGCCGGTAAATATGATTTTGTGCAACGGTTGTATAATGTTGTGATTTCATTTTTACTATTTTTTGGTATTGGATATAATAATGTTTATTTTATCTTCTGTCAGGTAAATGGACTTGTCGCATTTAAGTACAAACGATTCGTCGTTGCTTATAATAACTACTGTGCTGTTCTTGGAATTTTGAAGTAGAATATTCTGTACATTTTTCTTTGTTTCATCTGAAAAGCCAAACCATGGCTCTTCTAAAAGAATCAATCGTGGAGAATTAATCAATGCCCGCAATAGCAAAATTTTTCGGATGATATTACCTGGTAGGTGATTACCTACCGGATCCAGTTCAGTATCAAAGCCAAATTTTAGTGATGCAATAAATGATTGCAGGCCGATTTTTTCTGCAAGCTTTATTATTTCGCCTTGATTCGTTTCATTACCCATGGAAATGTTTTCCATCAAAGTACCATTGAATATATCCTGTTGACTTAAATATATTCCTGTTAATGATCGCAATGAATCAAGATTGTAATGCTGGACCGGTGTGTCATCAATTAAAATTTGGCCATTGAAATCTGTAAAGAGACCACTCATTAATTTTAGCAAAGTAGATTTGCCGGAGCCCTCATTTCCCGAAATACATACTGTTTCGCCTTTTTCAATTCTGAAACTGATATTGTTGATTACATTGTTTTCATCATTAAATCCGAATGTCAGATTTTTTAACTCTACCGATACACCTTCATTTATTTTCTGTAATAGCTGAGAGCCATGATGTTCTATTGGCTTGTCTGTAAGCTTGCCAATTTTTTCTACCGAAGTAAGGATATCATATACGCTATCTAAAGTGCCGATAATTCTTTCAACTGCACTTATCACAATAAGAATTACGATTTCTGCCGCAATGAATTGTCCGATATTTAATTGTTGATTTACCAATAAGTATGAACCGACAATAAGCATGGAGGCTGTTATCAGTGTTTTTAATCCAACTAATATTCTATATTGGAAAAGCAATATTTTAAAATGATCTTTCCTGGCATGGAGATAGTTGATAATTTTAGTATCTGAGTTTTTTATATGTAAAGAAGTTCCTTTGGATAATTTAAAAGATTTGACAACTCTTGCAAGCTCTTCAAGCCAGGCAGCTACTTGATATTTATATCTACTTTCTTCAAGGCTTGTACTAAGGCCCTTACTGCCGGAATAGTATAAAATAGCAGCAAGTAATATAATTAGTATTATCCCGAATAAAATAAATACTGGGTGATAAAAGGATAAAAGAGTAAGACCAAAAAGTATCTGAATGGTAGCTGTGGGGATATCCAGTAATAATTTTGATAAACCTTTTTGTAGTGCCGGAATCTCGAAAAAACGATTTACAAGTTCTGGTAAATAAAAGGGGTCTGCTTTTTTTAAATCAATTTTAGGGATATGTTCTGTGAACTCCATCGAATAACGAACAAATATTTTTTGCTGTATTTTTTCGATTTGTTTCATCTGATTGATGTACATAAGACCAGTTGCCAATACTCCTATTACTACCAGAACAATAAGTAGAATTAAAGAAGTAGACATTGCACCACCCAAAACAAAACTTACAATTGATTGTACTCCTAACGGTAAAGAAAGTTGTATTAAACCAGCCATCACTGCATAAAAATAAATGGCAGATATTTCTGTTCTCTCAAGGCGTAATAGCTTAAGTATCCTGGCGACAGGACTATTCGATTTTTCCATTCTTTAGAAAAGTTAAAGTGATAAAGTTGTTAGTTGTTAAACCTATAATGTATTAATAAAAACTACAGGAAATCTGGAGGAGGAGTAAGGATGCCTAAATAAGGACTGCTATTTATTGCATTTTCCGGGGAATTAAAACTTTTACTATCATTCAAAAGCTGAATTGCCGAAAATAAATGACGAGTGATATTTTTAGTTTCTTTTTTTACTTCTTCACAGCCATAATTCTGAGTATTTGTTTTTTCCTCGTCAATGGTGAAACAAATTGTTTTTTCACTTTTTATTATGGAAGAAAGTGAAGGGCAGATAAATGCCATTGAGAAAATGAAAAGAAATATGGTTGCAACTGGTTTCATTTGGAATGCAAATATTGTAAGAAAACATTTAAAGTCCAAAATTGTTTACAAGGATTGTACCTTTTTTTACTATCTTTTAAACAGTATATTTATAAGTGTATGCTAGTCAGTTTTTTATTATTGGCCCTTGGTTTTATTTTATTGGTTTCCGGAGCAGGTAAGCTAATAGAAGCTTCTTCCTCATTGGCTAGGCGGCTTAATATCCCGGAAATTGTAATAGGATTGACAATTGTTTCACTTGGTACATCAAGTCCCGAATTGGTTGTAAATATTGTAGCCTCTATCAAAAACGAATCGGACATGGTACTGGGTAATGTATTGGGCAGTAATATTTTTAATGTTTTAATAGTTTTGGGTGTAACATCGATTACCGGAACACTTACGGTTAAAAGAAATACAACCTGGCTTGAAATTCCGCTTAGTTTGATGGGAGCTTTAATGGTATTAATCATTGCTAGCGATAAATTACTGGATCATCAATCAGTAAATATTATAGGAAGAATAGATGGAATAGTTTTGGTTTGTCTGGCTATTATTTTCTTGGTATATAATCTTGAATTGGCTAAAAAAGAGAACAAAGAAGTTGAAATACAAGGCAAGCAACAACGTATTGTTATTGCTATATTTTGGTTGTTGGTAGGTTTGGCCGGGCTCATTTTTGGTGGCAAACTAATTGTTGATAATGCTACTGCTATTTCAAGGGAATTTGGTATACCTGAAAGAATTATTGCAATAACAGTAATTGCTGTTGGAACTTCGTTGCCGGAGTTGGTTACTTCATTAATGGCTGTTCGAAAAGGGAAAGTGGATTTAGCTATCGGAAATGTAGTGGGGTCAAATATTATTAATATTTTTTTTATACTTGGCGTCTCTTCAATCATAACCTCGGTACCTGTTCCAGAAAATACATTTCTGGATATTTACTTAAATATCTTTGCTGCAGTTTTATTATTCTTTTTTCTTTTGCTAAGCCGGAAAAGGCAATTGCTTAAATGGGTAGGAATACTTTTCATAATTATTTATTGTTTATATATTCTTTCCTTATTATTTCCTGATAAATTGAAGGTCTAATGTTAGATAAAAACTCCAGAAAAAGTCTACCGATTGTCATATCAAAACTTTACACTGAATTTTTTAATAGTGAAAAAGCTTCAGGTTTTATTCTTATTGGCTGTACAATAATTTCTTTACTAATTGCTAATTCAGGGTTTGGAGATCAGTATCAGCAATTATGGTCTTCAAAAATTGGCGGATTAACGGTTGCCTATTGGATTAACGATGCATTAATGGCTGTTTTTTTTCTTTTAGTCGGTCTGGAAATAGAAAGAGAATTATACATTGGTGAATTATCTAAAGTAAAAAATGCAATGCTACCAGTAATGGCAGCCGTAGGTGGAATGATGATACCTGCTCTTTTACATTTTGGTATTAATGCAGGGTCTGCTACCGCAAACGGTTATGCAATACCTATGGCAACAGATATTGCGTTTGCACTTGGTATTTTATCGCTTGCTGGCAAAAGAGTACCGCCTGCACTAAAAATATTCTTAACAGCATTGGCTATCATAGATGACTTGGGTGCTATTATGATTATTGCTGTTTTTTATACCGATTCAGTTTCCTTTATAAACCTTTTTATTTCGCTAGGAATTTTTGTGGGATTATTTATCATGGGTCGATACGGAGTACAACGAATGGCTTTTTATATTATTCCGGGAATTGCAATGTGGTATTTTATGTTTCAATCGGGAGTACATGCTACCATAAGCGGTGTGTTGCTTGCATTCGCCATTCCGTTTGGAAAGGGCGGTGATGATTCCTTATCTTATAAACTCCAGCATTTTTTGCATAAGCCTGTTGCTTATTTTATTGTCCCTCTTTTTGCATTGGCAAATACCGGCATACGTTTGCAACCCGGTTTTTATAATGAGTTTTTTTCAAAAAATAGCCTTGGTATTATAGCAGGCTTGGTAATTGGAAAGCCTATAGGCATTCTTCTATTTGCATGGATAGCGGTAAAGACCAAATTGAGTGAATTGCCTGGGATGTTAAACTGGAAATATATTACCGGTGCTGGGCTCTTGGCCGGCATTGGGTTTACAATGTCTATTTTTATAACCCTACTTGCATTTGACGATAATGAGCTGGTGATAAATTCTAAAATTGCTATTTTATGTGCTTCATTAATTGCAGCTATTGCCGGATTGATATTAATTAAAAATATTAAAGATCCTTTGACTTCTGAGGAAGATGATCATACACTCCCTTAAAAGCATACCAGCCAGATATTATAAAAGGCGCAATAAATTAAAAACTAAATCATCCGGAAGTACTCAGCAGTTTATAACCGTCTCATTAAAGATTACTGTCGTCGTCTGTAAAATGTTCATTCAGTTTAACAGGGTGTGATTTTTTGCCTGCTATCTTCATTTGTAATACATCTACCAAAAACGCAAAAGCCATCGCAAAATATATATAGCCTTTAGGTATATGCACACCAAAACCTTCCACCAGCAGGGTAAAACCAATAAGTAGTAAAAAACTTAACGCAAGAATCTTAAAGGCCGGATGTTTATTTACAAAATTGCTGATAGGTGCTGCAGCAATCAACATGATGACGACTGTAACAATTACTGCTACGTACATTACCCATAATTCATTGGCAAGACCCACAGCGGTGATGATCGAATCAACCGAAAAAACTAAATCCAATAACAGAATTTGTCCAATAATATTTGCAAAACTGGCGGCTGTTATTTTTTTCTCTCCATCTTCATGTTCGCCTTCCATTTTATGGTAAATCTCTTTTACACTTTTGTAAATAAGAAAAAGGCCGCCTAGAATCAATATCAGATCTTTCCCTGTGATGCTGTTGCTGAATAGATTAAACAACTCATTATCTAGCTTCATAATTACAGCAATGGCTGCTAGCAAGCCAAGTCGCATTACCATTGCGAGTAGTATGCCTATATTTCTTGCTTTTCGTTGCTGTTCCGGAGGCAACTTACCAGCAAGAATTGAAATGAAAATTATATTGTCTATTCCCAAAACTACTTCCAGTGCAATAAGTGTAAGAAGCGAAATAATGAGTTGATAATCCATTTATGAAAAATTTAATTTTATTTAATCAAAGTCGAACAAGTTACTTAAAAACCCCCCTTTTCTGCGATTAGGGTTCTCATTGTTATTATTTCTTCTGCCTCTGTTTAGAAAGTTGTCATCATCGTCGTCATCGTCATCATCATCATCATATTGTTTTCTTTTTTCAGCATTTTCGCCAAACTGCTGTTTTGTTTCTGCTGCTGTAGATTTTTCGATTATTTTATCTAACTCGCCTTTGTCTAACCACACCCCACGGCATTTGGGACAGTAGTCAATTTCTACACTTTGTCGTTCGGTCATTATTAATAACTCTTCACATGATGGGCATTTCATAATTTTTAATTAAAAGGTTAAGTAATAGCTATAATAAATTTGGGGATACTCATTGCAACATATTTTCAGTGCCATTTTCAATCAACTATTTTTATCGGTGATAAACAAACAATATCTTTTATAAATTCAACTTTGATATATGCTACGCAAAGGGGTAGCCAATTATTACTTTAGCCGAATTTCTTCAACAATTATCAATTCATTTCCTGCATAATACCTACTGTAAGTACACCAAGTACAATTAATATAATCAGCCCATTGAATAGGGTTCGCAAAGATGCACCATACATGTATGCGATATTACTCTGTACATCAAGCGGAAACGATAATTGAATAAATCCATCTAAGATAGAAATGGAATAAGCAGTATGAATTTCCTTTTGTTGCAGTTGAACCAAATTTAATCTCCTTTCCACCGAGCTGTCGATTGTTGGCATAAATAGTATTTGTTAATCAGTTACAAAAAATTTCGAGTAAGCAATGGCTAACTCAATAGAAATAATAATAAATATGATTAACAAAAATTAGGTGGAGGGGTCGATTTTTGAACGAAAGGGGATATATTGATTTTTTCACATAGTTGCAAGGCAGAACTTCTCTGAAGTGAGATTTCAAGGAAATGATAAACAACAAATGAAGTATCTTCCTTCTCCTCTTCGTTTTTTTCTACATTGTTTTCTTCGTCAACAGTAAAAATTGTAATGGATGAATCAGTGAAAAGTGTTTTAATAACCGGACCAGACTGGACCAAGGTAAATAAGAAAAGAAGTAGGACAGCAATTTTTTTCATTGTTAATGTAAAATTACACCATTAATAACCTCAGCAAGCGATAATTGTTTGAAAGTTGCAATTTTTTTCTGCTATTTTATAATTCTTTGGATTTGGTTGGCAGGTGGTCGAATTCCCCCTTAAAAGCGTACCACCCAAAAATTACTAACCCAATTGCGACGGGTGTAAAAATAGCAATGATAATAATCCAGATAATTGGGTTATTAATATCTTTAGTTCCTACTGGGTCAATATTTTTTATAGCTCCGTTCACCAATTCAAAAATTATGAAAGGGGCAATAAATAAAAACAGGAGTCCAAAATATCTTTTAAATGCATTCATAATTTTAGTCTTTAATATTTCTATCAATTTTATTTCTCAAATACAATGTGCCGATAATCAAACATAATACTGCCACACCAATCGGATACCAAAGTCCGACTAATGGGTCGGCTTTATAAGTGGTGCTTAACAGCAATCCAATAAATGGAACCAGTCCCCCGAAAACACCATTACCGATATGGTAAGGAAGGCTCATCGATGTGTATCTGATTTTTGTTGGAAACATTTCTACTAAGAAAGCTGCTATCGGTCCGTACACCATCGTAACGTAAAGGATCATTAAGAAAATAAGCCCAACGAATTTCCAGTAAGTAGCTTTATGAAGAACCTTATTGATGATATTTATTTTCCCAATAGAAAGCTGACCACTGTTATAAAAAACTGTATCCGTTTGTATTGTTTGAAACTTTTTACCATCTGGTAAAACGTAATTGGATGTGGAAATGAGTAACGAATCCTGCGTTCCTGATAATAATGATGTATGTATGTCTAAATTTTTCGGAGAAATATTTCCAGGCACTTCATATTTAGTATCATCAAGAAAAGTTTGAAAAATTGGTCTATAAGTAAAAATTGCCAATGCCATACCCACCATCATAATCCACTTTCTTCCAATCTTATCGCTTAGCCATCCCCATAAAATAAAAAATGGTGTGGCAAATGCAATAGCAATCAGCATTAAAGTTCTGCTTTGTTCAAAATCAACTTTGCAGGTATTTTCTAAAAAGCTTTGTGCATAAAACTGGCCGGTGTACCAGATCACTCCTTGTCCCATTACTGCTCCAAATAATGCCAGCAGCACCATTTTAAAATTTGCTTTATTCCGAAAACTTTCTTTTAATGGGTTTACAGATGTCTTACCTTCTGCTTTTAGTTTGGAGAACATCGGTGATTCCGACATCTTCATTCTTATATAAATAGAAACACCAACTAATACAATAGAAATCCAGAAAGGATACCGCCATCCGCCCCATTCTGCGTTAAAAGCTGCATCATTCATATTTGATTTTACCAAAAGGATAATTCCTAATGCTACAAACAAACCCAATGTTGCTGTTGTTTGAATCCAACTGGTGTAATAGCCCCTTTTGTTTGCAGGCGAATGCTCAGCTACATAGGTGGCAGCACCTCCGTATTCGCCGCCCAATGCTAATCCTTGTAATAATCTTAATAATAAAACTAAAATGGGAGCTGCTATTCCAATTGTTGCATAATTTGGAACGCAACCTATTAAAAAAGTAGAACCGCCCATCAATATGAGTGTAAGCAGAAAAGTATATTTTCTTCCTATGAGATCACCTAATCGTCCAAAAAATAATGCCCCAAATGGACGAACAATAAATCCTGCAGCAAAAATGGCCAATGTGCTTAATAAGGCAGCCGTCGGATTTCCTTCGGGAAAAAATTGAGTAGAAATTGTTTTTGCCAGCATTCCGAAAATATAAAAGTCGTACCACTCAATCATAGTGCCTAAAGAGGATGCGGTAATTACTTTGCGGATTGTTTTTGCAGAACTTGGATGATTCATGCAAGTAAGATATGAATTTGTAAGACAAGCAAAAAAAAATTTGAGGAATAGTTGCAGGATATTTTAAGGAGCTAAGCGAAGTATTAGAAAATTAGAGCGACGCAGCTTAACAAACAAAAGTTAGTACAGGATGCAGTATTTGTGTTTTCAAAAATGTTGTTTGTAGAATTAAACAAACGAGCCTCGGTACGAAACAAAAGATTTTTTGATAAAAAATAATCAAAATTGAAAGAATAGCCTGTCAGACTCAATTTGCCGGAAGAATATCCAGTAACGATACTGTTTTTTTTATCCTCATAGAATTCTAACCGGCCTGTTATATTCAGATTCTTCAACGAAAGATATTGAACTAAGATCGCTGTCCCCATCCAGTTATTATAGCCATCTTTATTTATTTTTTGTTCTGCTCCAACATCTAGGAGAAAGGCTAACTTAATTTTAGGTTGAATTGAATATGACAAATAAAGATTATGGAATAAACGCATTTGTCTTTGACTATCAGGCCTCTCGTTTCCAAAAAAAGTTGATGAGTTGATTAATAACTTGTCATTAGGTTTAAACTGTATTTGTGTGCCAACTGCTTTTGATGAATTGTAATCTTTAATATTCTGCCAACCGTTGATTAAAAGCAAGGAAAGTGTCCATTTTTCATTGGGTAAGTAATTGAATTTGATGCCTGTTTCATAATAAGGAGTATTTTCTGCTAATATACTTCGGCTAAGATTCCAATTGTCCTTTGCAATAGCCGATTCAATCCCAATATGAGAAGGTAGTATACCTGCATTAACGGAGAATTTTTTTGAAAAAGTATAACCAATATTTGCTTCATTTATATGCCGGAAGAAAGCCGGCTCTGCAGCCAGATTATATTTGGTATAATCACCAGCCATCACTGCGAAGTTAGCTCCCCATTTTTTTTGCTGATATGCTACTTTTAGCAAAGCAAGATTTACTGATGCCTTGTTATGCTTTTTAAAATTGTACAAAAATGATGGCCGTTCGTTATTTGCCGGCGTATTAAAATCGTACTGATAATACAAATCAACATAGCCTGAAAATCTAAACAGGCTTTCATTCTTGTTGATAGTTGTGTCCTGTCCATGAGTATTCAAATAAACAAACAGGAAAAAAAATAAACTAAAGTGTTTCATGTTCAGGAGTTGTTTCTTACAAGTTCAAATTGTTGCATTGGTTGATATACAAGTGGAACCTCTTCTACTACCACATCACTTTTATCAAGTCCAAAAGCCTTTTCATCGCTTTGTCCTAAATTTTTCAATACGAAATAGCTGTTGAGTAAAACGCCGTCACGAAGAGTAAATTCATTTTCTACAGAAATAAATTTTTCAAGCACTATAAATTTGAAATCAGGTTCCGGATTATATTTTGTTGAGCCATCGGGCCTCATGTGAAGGTTCAGTTCTTTTTTCTGTACCAACTGCTGAACGATTTTTTTAAAATATATCTCTGTTTTAGGTTGTATCCGGAAACCCACATTAATTGTTACTTTAATTACTTTATCATCGGAAAGCTCAGCAACATCATAGCTAAGAGTGAATGGGTCTTCGGTTCGGTTAATGTGCAGAAACCAATATACATCAGCCCTTTTAGGTTTTTTGGAGAAAATTGACTTCATTATTTTTTCTTCCACCTGTTGTCGGCTGTTTGCTTTTGTAAGATAAATAAGGTGAGTTGAAAATTTCGGAATACCATCATCCTCACTCAATTCTTTCAGTCGGGGTACGTATTTCCCAATATCAGTGAATTTTACAAGCCGATTGTTAATTTGTCTTGCATAGTGCCATACATACATGGTAAGAAAAATAAATAGTTCAAAGAAAAGGAACATCCAACGTTCTTTTATTTTGGCTACATTGGCAATAAAGAAAGCTGATTCAATAGTTATAAAAAATATCAGCAACCCAATTACAACCCATTTATTCCATTTGAGTTTATATCGCATAAAATAGCTTAGCAAAATAGTTGTCATCAACATTGTGATAGTAATGGAAAAGCCGTAGGCTGCTTCCATGTGTGATGAATTTTGGAAATAAAGTATCATTAGTACACAGCCCACCCATAAAATTGTATTTACACTGGGGATGTATATCTGTCCTTTAAGGTTGGAGGGTTGCTTTACTTTCACCCTTGGCCAAAAATTTAAATTGATGGCCTCACTGATCAAAGTGTACGATCCGCTGATCAATGCCTGCGATGCAATGATGGTAGCACAGGTGGCGATTATAATGCCGGGAACTAAAAACCAATGGGGCATTATTTCAAAAAAAGGATTACGACCATCCAGAAAGGGCTGTCCCTGGTGCATGATCCATGCTGCTTGCCCCATATAATTTACCAAAAGGCAAATTTTTACAAAAGCCCAGGTGATGCGAATATTTTTCTTCCGCAATGGCCTAAGTCGGAATAAAGTGCTTCAGCACCGGTAGTACATAAAAGACTGCGCCAAGCAACCAAAAGCCATGCGGGTATTCCGCCAATAAACGATAACCATATACAGGATTCAGTGCTTTGAAAATTTCAGGATAATGCATGATCTGACTGATGCCGAGAACGAATAGCATGGTAAACCAAATAATCATCGCTGGTCCGAAAGCAATACCCACTTTCTGTGTTCCGAAACGTTGAAAGAAAAATAATAAAGAAAGAATTACAATCACAATTGGTACGGTAGGAAGCCCAGGAATTAGAGTTTCGAATCCTTCTACGGCAGAAGCAACAGAAATAGGTGGGGTGATAATGCCATCCGCCAATAACGTTGTTGCACCTAAAATAGCAGGAATAATTAATTTTTTGCCATAACGCCTCACCAAGGCATATAAAGAAAAAATACCCCCTTCACCATCATTGTCTGCTTTTAATGTAAGCCAGATATATTTTACGGAAGTTTGAAAAACCAATGTCCAGAAGATACAGGATACACCACCTAATACTAATGTTTCGTCTATAACTTTTGTTCCAACTATTGCTTTTAAAACATAAAGAGGACTGGTGCCGATATCTCCGTAAATAATGCCAAGTGCTACTAACAAAGAGGCAATAGTTATCCTGTTCGAATGAATGTTATTCGATTTCATGATTATGATTTTATGGTCTGTGCTTAATCTTGTGATGTAAAACGATAGCCTACGCCAGACTCTGTTACTATATAAACAGGGCGGTTAGGGTCGTCTTCAATTTTTTTTCTTAGTTGAGCTATAAATACCCGTAAGTATTGCGACCGATTAATATATCCTGGGCCCCATACTTCACGCAGCAGGTATTGATGTGTAAGAACTTTTCCTGCATGTTGTGCAAAAAGAGCTGCAAGTTTATATTCGGTGACAGTAAGTTTTATTAATTCATTTTTCTTTTTAACCGTTCGGGCAACAAGGTCAATCTCTATTTCAGCGATTGAAAAAACTGCTTTTGCATCTTCACTGCTATTGTTGCTGCGAAGTGCAGAACGAATCCTCGCTAATAGTTCCCCGGTGCGAAATGGTTTTACCAGATAATCGTTAGCACCACTGTCCAATGCTTTACAATATCTTCCTCATTGCTTTGTACGGAGAGAATAATAATCGGATTGGTGTACCATTCTCTTAATTTTTTCAATACTTCATGACCTGAAATATCTGGCAAACCAATATCAAGGATAATTAATTCCGGTTGATGACTAGCAGCCAGGTTGATACCTTCTCTTCCGCTATGCGCTTCACAGATATTAAAGCCATTACTCTGTAGCGTAATCTCGAGTAGCCGTCTTATCTGCACCTCGTCATCAATTATCAATATGAGATCTTCTCTACTCATTTTTTAAATTATTTATAAATGAAACCTCTGCAGGTATATCAATTGTGAATCTGGACCATGTGGCACATTTTCTAGTATCACTGTTCCTTCATGAGCTTTACAAATCCTTTTACAATTGATAATCCGAGACCAGTACCGCCGGTTCTGCTATTTTGTAGCCTGTAAAACCGATCGAAGACTCTTCCAATTTCATTTTCAGGAAAGCCTGCTTGTCTTCAACAACCAGTATCATTGAATTTATTTCAGCAACAAGATCGCTATGCTCTTTAACTAGGGGATTAAGTTCGTATATTTTATTGCTGTTGTTTTTTGCAGTGATGAAAATTTCTGAATAATCGGGAGTATAAACAGAAGCATTATAAACAAGATTGTATAATGCCTGCTCCAGCAATACATAGTCTATCTTATATAAGGGTATGTTTTTCTCTATCGAAACATGAACCGGATGTTTTTCCAGATTTTCCTGCAATCGATTGATAACCGAATAAATTAGTTCACTGATATCGCACCAGTCTTTCTTCGGTTGCATATTTCCTGATTCGAGCCTCGACATATTCAAAAGGTTTCCTACCTGTTGGTTTAAACGGAGAGAAGCCAGTGAAATTTCTGTCACTAATTGCTCTATGTTTTCATCAGAAAGGTACTGTTTATTCTCTTTTAAATTATCCGTAGCACCAATAATTGCAGCAATGGGTGTTTTTAATTCATGTGACAGCGTATTGAATAAAGTATTGTAAAGAGTTATTGTTTTTGCCTTTTCTTCTTTTTCTCTTGCTTTTTTTTCAACCTGTCGTATTTTATAGGTTAATACAGCATTTATGATTGCCACAATAAAATACATGCTGAAAAGAATACCATCTTCAAGATTGCCAATACGAAAGGTGAATTTGGGCTCAATGAAAAAAAAGTTCCATATTACAGCACTTAATATTGAACTCAGCAATACAGGTACAATATCAAATAAAACAGCAAGTAGCGATACGGTTAATAGAAGTATGAAGGCTACGATTTTATAATCAATATAGCGGCTAAAGACAAAACAGGAGCCTGACACAAATACTATCAATATCAAACTAAAAAAAAACTGTTTTGAGGAATTTATCTTTTTAAATTGTAATGTGGCCATTTCGATTAATATCAGAATACAAAAGTAAAATATATATTATATGGATTTTGTAAAGTAATGGGTAATTGATATAAAGATTTTATAAAGAAAATGACCAATAACTATAATTGTATATAAACCTAATAGTACTGTTTCGTACTTTTAAGGAATAATAGAATCAATATGTCATATCCATATCAAATAAAGTCATTAGCAGCGTATCATTCAGCCTATAAAGAAAGTGTAGTTGACCCTGAAGGTTTCTGGGGAACTATAGCTGAAAATTTTCTGTGGAGGAAAAAGTATAGCAAAGTATTGAATTGGAATTTTACGGAACCAAAAGTTGAATGGTTTAAAGACGCAAAGCTCAACATTACTGAGAACTGCATTGACCGCCATTTGGAAACAATGGGCGAAAAGCCGGCTATCATCTGGGAACCCAATCAGCCGGATGAAAGAGTGAGAATAGTTACTTATAATCGTTTGCATAAACGAGTTTGCCAGGTAGCACAAATGCTGGTGAATAACGGCGTAAAAAAAGGCGACAGGGTTTGTATTTATATGGGTATGGTTCCTGAACTAGCTTACGCAGTGTTAGGTTGTGCAAGAATCGGTGCTATTCATTCTGTAATTTTTGGTGGATTTTCTGCTCAAAGCATTGCTGATCGTTTGGGTGATGCGAATGCAGAATTTATTATTACCTGCGATGGTGCTTACCGTGGCGGCAAAGATATTCCGCTAAAGTCTGTAATTGATGATGCATTGATTGGAAACAAAACGGTAAAAAGAGTAATTGTTTACACAAGAACAAGAACTCCTGTTTCGATGATTAAGGGAAGAGATGTTTGGTGGGAAGATGAAATGCTTCATGCAGAAGATATGCTTGAACAAAATGGAAAAATTAATTTTCCTGCAGTAGAAATGGATGCAGAAGATCCTTTGTTTATTTTATATACATCCGGTAGCACCGGCAAACCGAAAGGTGTGGTGCATAGTTGTGCCGGTTATATGATTTGGACTACCTACACTTTTGTGAATGTATTTCAATACAAACCCGGAGATGTTTTTTTCTGTACAGCTGATATTGGTTGGATAACAGGGCATAGTTACATAGTGTATGGTCCGTTAGCTGCTGGAGCTACTTCATTGATGTTTGAAGGAATTCCTACCTGGCCGGATGCAGGTCGCTTCTGGGATATTGTTGATAAGCATAAAGTAAATACGCTGTACACTGCACCGACTGCAATCAGAAGTTTGATGGGTTTTGGGTTAGAACCACTAAAAGGAAAGGACTTGTCATCATTAAGAATTTTAGGAACTGTTGGTGAACCCATCAATGAAGAAGCATGGAACTGGTATGATGAACATATTGGGAAAAAGAAATGTCCCATAGTAGATACATGGTGGCAAACAGAAACTGGTGGCTGTTTAATTTCTAATCTTGCTGGTATTACTCCTGCAAAAGCAAGTTGGGCAACATTACCGATGCCGGGAGTGCAACCGTTGTTGATTGATGAGAATGGAAATGAAGTAACAGAAAAAGATGAGCATGGAATGTTGAAAGGAAATCTTTGCATCAAAGCTCCTTGGCCGGGTATTTTAAGAACAACCTGGGGAGATCATGAAAGATGTCGGACAAATTATTTTGCAACCTATGAAAATTTATATTTTACTGGTGATGGTGCATTAAAAGATGAGAATGGAAATTACAGAATTACCGGAAGAGTAGATGATGTATTAAACGTAAGTGGCCATCGTATTGGAACAGCGGAAGTCGAGAATGCAATAAATATGCATGCAGGTGTAGTGGAGAGTGCAGTTGTTGGTTATCCGCATGATATAAAAGGACAAGGTATTTATGCTTATGTAATATATAATGGGCGGCATGTGAATGATGAGATGACGAGGAATGATATTTTACAAACAGTAACAAGAATTATCGGGGCCATCGCCAAACCTGAAAAAATTCAGTTTGTGACTGGTTTGCCGAAAACAAGAAGCGGAAAAATTATGCGGAGAATATTGCGAAAGATTGCTGAAGGCGAAACAGAGAATCTTGGCGATATATCCACATTGCTTGATCCCGGAGTGGTGGAAGAGATAAAAAATGGGAAACTGTAGTTTAAATAATACCGTTAGATGGGTATATTTTTAATGAATAGTCAGGATTAATTTTCAGGATGAAATATTTAGCAGCTATTGTTTTTACTTTTCTCAGTATTTTTTGCAATGCGCAAAAAACGATTATCGAAGAAATAGGACTTGATATACCTCAGCTTGTAGGCTGTACTCCTGTTAAAGACCAGTATATGTCTGCTACCTGTTGGAGTTTTGCCAGCAATTCATTCTTTGAAAGTGAGTTAATTAAAAAAGGAAAAGGGAACGTAGACTTAAGCGAAATGTTTGTGGCTCGATATTCAATGAAGAGAAAGATAGCAAGGCATCTTCAATTAAAAGGTACAAACTTCTTTACTCCCGGCGGCCAGTTTCATGATGTGGTGTGGGTAATGAAGAATTACGGGATGGTCCCAGAAAACGTTTACACTGGTAAAACAAAGCCTGGCTTACCGCATGACCATGGAAATCTCGATACTGTAATCAGTCATTTTGTAAAGAAGATGGTCTATGATGGTGTTACAAAATTAAATGAAAAACAAAATAAGTTTGTGGATAGTGTGCTTGACTATTATTTAGGGATTGTACCCACACTGTTCAAGTACAACGGGAAAACAATCACTCCAAAAATATACCTCGAAGAGATTTTAGAGATTAACCCCGATGATTATGTAGAAATTACTTCTTACACTCATCATCCATTTTACACAAAATTTATTTTAGAAGATAAATATAACTGGACTGGCGATGCTTATTATAATGTAACCATGGATGATTTTTCAGCCATTACAGATAATGCTTTGAAAAACGGATACACGGTAGAATGGGACGGCGATGCAGACGATGTCAATTTTAATTTTAATGAAGGATTGGCCTGGATGCCGGATCCAATTACTGATTATCAACAATACAGGCAAGAGGCGTTTAAGAATGAGAGCACCTTGTTAGATCATATGATGCATATTGTTGGATCTGCGAACGATAAGTATGGTACAAAATGGTACTATGTAAAAAACTCCTGGGGGAATAATACAAATAAACTTGGCGGCTATATGTTTATGAGGGAAGATTATTTTAAAATAAGAACTGTGGCAATTATCGTCAATAAGAATGCAATACCATTACCTATTCGTAAAAAAATGAGCCTGTAAAAATAAAGCAGCACGGATGGGCTGCTTTAAACGGTTCTTCTAAATATTTTTGTGTTACTGTTACGTAGATTAACTCCCAAAAATTATACCATCATCCTGCTTTCGATAAACAATTTGAAAAAAAGTATGATTAATCCGTTTTACAAATTACTTTTGGCTGATATATGATTGTTTGCCCGGTATAATATCTTATGAATAAACAAAATTTCAAACAAAAACTACGTTCCTCACTTCGATGGTTAGGCTGGGTATTGTTGGTGCAGTTTATTCTTATCAATATCAGTGCAGCTTTGTATGCTCACAAATATTCTCATTTTTATAATGATCGATCTGTTGCTACCGATTTCTCAAAAGAAAATGTGTTTCAAAAAACATGGCGATTGTTTACCGGCCCAAAGTTTCCTAAATCGGCCATTTACGAAAAGCCAAGCTTCCCTTTCGAAACTATCAATCTCACTACAAAAAATGGAACTAAAATAGAAGCATGGTATGGAAAAGCGGATTCTGTAGCGACAGGTACAGTTATTCTATTTCATGGACTTTCACAAAATAAAGCAGCTAAGCTTTCAGAAGCGTATGAATTCCGTTATCAAGGCTACAATGTTATGATGGTTGATTTCCGATCACATGGTAACAGTGAAGGCAATAAAACAACTATCGGGTTCAGCGAATCAGAAGAAGTAAAGCTGGCATATGATTATGCAGTAAAAAATGGTGACCAACATATTTTTCTTTGGGGCACTTCCATGGGCGCAGTGGCTATTGCAAAAGCAATTGCTGATTATGATATTAAACCTGCTGGAGTAATTTTGGAAATGCCCTTTGCTTCCATGCAATCTCATCTAAGGGCAAGAGTAAGATCAAATGGTTTCAGTGGTTTTCCTGAAAAACCATTTGCATTCTTGGTTACTTGCTGGACGGGAATAGAAAGAGGTTACAATTCATTCAAATTTAAAACAGATAAATACGCTGCAAAAACTAATTGCCCAGTATTGATGCAATGTGGAGCAAGAGACAATACTGTTTTAAAGTATGAGACAGATAAAGTATTTAATGCAATTGCATCAAAAAATAAAAAGTTGGTTATATATGAGAATGCTGATCATGAATCGTTCTTGCAGAATGACCCAATTAAATGGAGGAATGAAGTAGAAGGTTTTCTTGCTAATAATAAATAAGCTAACTATTTTTTTATGGTAACTTTAGTACCAGCCCCTGTAAAAGCATAGATCTCTATTACTTCTTCATTTTTCATAGAAACACAGCCTTCCGTCCAGTTTTTATAACGGTCTACCATATAATCATCATGCGGCCATGTACCGTGAATACCAATGCTGCCACCAATACTTGCATTGGATGGTATTTCGCCTCTTTGTTTGCGTTGATTAAATTTTGCACGGCTTTCCTCATTGGGATAATCTAAAGTGAGAAAGCGACACCATTTATCATGTACTCTTTTCGCAGTGATGTAGAATGTTCCCTCAGGAGTATTTTTATCACCCTGCATTTTTTTATCATCAAGACTGTTATTACCAAATACAACAGGGTAAGTGGCATACCAGCCTATATCATCATAAATATTTAATTCATAATCGGATTTGTCAACAACAATGGAGACCTTTCCCACCGGGCCTGCATTGTTCCAGCTAAACCGCTTGTTTACTTTTGAGCGGATGGCATAATCAGCATTTGTTGCTAGAAGACTGCTCCCCAAGAATAAAGAAAAGAGAATGAAAATGTTTTTCATTTACGATAAAAAGTTTTCAGTAAGGCCAGTAGAGTTTGCAAACTCAGGTGGGTGATTGCATTCTTTTCATGGCTATAAATCTGTGACGATCCAATAGCTCAAACGCAGTGCCACAATCATTTATTTTATGTTGTGGATAAAGCTTTTCAAACATACAACATGTTTTAACTTGACGTTTAGAAAAGATACGGCGGAAAACTCCTTCAGCTTGTTTTCAATCAATAAAAAACCGAATTCATATATGAATCCGGTTTGCAAGTAATTTATTTTTAGTTTAAAAACGGCTAAGCCTGAAACCGAAGTTATACGGCGTAACATCCAATCCTCTTTCAAACATATTCTTAAATGCATAAGAGCCGTAGAAGCGAACCGGACCTAGCGATAATTCTGCTATATAAGAAAGTTTCCATTTCTCCAGATCGAAATCATCTTTTGCTTTTTGTTTCTTTTCGTCAGATGTAATGGTTTTGTTGCGGGCACTATATAAATAACCCACACTTACACCGGCACTCAGGCCAAAACCATTTTTACGCTTTGGTGTAAAATTGAAGTTAAGCATCATTGGCACCGTCAGGTAATCAGCAGCCAGTTTATTCTTACTATAAGTTCTTCCAACTGTTCCATCAAGCATTAATATTGGCGCATTTGGTATTGCCGGAGGATTGTCGTCGAAACGGATTGGTCTTTTAAAATGATAATTGTTTAATTCAAGACCCAAGCCGTATTTGAGATTTACAACATGCTTTGCCACATTTAGTTTTTGCATAAAAATCCAAACGTTCACATTTCTTGATTTGCCATCTTTCAGATCAAGCCAGGTTTCATTACTACCCGGAGCATAGGCTTGTGCCGCAGCACTGGCATAATTCGTATTGTCATTAAAATTGGAAAATCCAATATCAAAAATCCACCAGTTTGTTTTTAGATTCGACTGCTTGGTACTGCTACGTTTTGAAATCTTCAGTTCTTTATTATTCTCACCATCATCTTTACCACCTTTTTTACGGATGATAATCATGCCACCAATACGAATGGTGTCATCAGCAGGAGGTGTATTTTGTGTGCCAGTAGTGTCGGTTTGAGAAAAAACTGGTATCAAAGTGCATAGTGCTACGCATAGGGTAAATATCCTTTTCATCTTTTTTGTTTTAAGTTAATTATTATTTCAATTTGATGGCCAGCCCTGCTATCAATAATTTTCCGTCATCATCAGTAGCATCAATGTTAGTTCTTTTTTCTAAAGTCCGAGTTATCTTCCGGAAGAAACCGCGGAGTTTATTTTTCTTTTCATTTTGCTGACTTTCCTCTTCAATAAAAGAGGCATTTGAATAGTTTGACGGTTGAGTAGATTTAGTTGTTACAACAGGATTTGTTAATGCCTCCACTTTTTTTATTTCTTTAGGAATATTGACGTTGGCTATCGCATTATTGGCTGCATCATTCTTTGAAAAATTCGGATTAGATATTGGCTGAGGCAAATTATTATTAGTAACAGGAGGAACAATAGCAGTAATGAGTGCTTGCTCATCTTTTTTAGATGGAATTAAATGCTGTTTCGCTGGTAGATTTTTAGGAGTAAGAATAGCGTTTGCAACATCCATATTCTTTATAGCTGATTTTTTTTCCGGAGCTACAGCTTGTTGAATATTGTTGCTTTCTTCAGGATTCGCAACACCAGGATTTTGTTTTTCATTTACATCAGCAACAAGTGTTTCTTTTGGTGGCTGCTCAACTGTATTTACAACCGGATTATTTTGTTCTGAACCCGGAGTTTTAACGATTGGACCAATTTCGGTGGATGATTTTTTCTTCAAAACAAGGAATGTAGTGAGGCCAAGTGCCAGAATTAATACAGCGGCAGCAGCCCTCCACCATTTAACTGGTAAGCGGCGGATTTTTTCTTCACTTTTGTATAATGATTCTTTATTTGCAAAGACAATTGTTTCTGGTTGTAGCTTGCTTTTTTGCAAAAGCATAAGCTCTTTAGCCGCAACAGGATTATCCGCAACAAATTTTTCAACAGCTGCTTTTTGTGCCGTTGTTAATTCATCATCTATATATGAAAGAAAATACTCTTCGTAATTGGCTACATTAATTATTGCATCACCTTTTATTAGGGTTTCTTTATTTTCAAACACAACAAGTTCATCAGGAACCAATTTATATTGCATCAGTAATTCCAGTTCTTCTTTTAGATCTGGATGGTGTTGAACAAAATCCTCCACCATGCGGCGATCTTCGCTGCTCAATTCTTTATCCATGTAAAGGATAAAGAACTCTTCGTAATTATGGCGGTTTATATTCATATTAACTGATGTCTGAAATCTGAGGTCAGAAGTTGTATTTCATACTTCCGATCTCCGTCCTCATTTTCTATATTACATTTTCAATTTTCACTAAATAACTTTTTAACTGAACTCTGGCTCTGTGCAAATATACTTTCACCTGGCTTGCATTCAGATTCATGATCTCACCTATTTCTTCGTAACTATAACCTTCATAATCTTTCAGCAGCACCAACGATTTTTGAGTTTCGCTCAACCGGCTCAATGCTTCATCCAAAATCTTCTTCAAATTACTCACAGGTTTATTTTCTATTCTTGTCTCTTCGCTAAAATCTTCTCTCAGTTGTATCCTTTTTACCTTTCTTATATGATCGATCATTTGGTGATATGCAACCGTAAAAAGATAAGACTTACATTTTTGAGCATCAACATTCTCCCGGTTGCGCCACATTTTTTCAAATGCAGTCTGCACCACATCCCTTGCATCTTCTTCATGGCGAAGATTTTTCAGGATGAACCGGTACACATTATCTGCATACGTAGTTACGCATTCATTATACTCATGTTCAGTCATTCTACTTCGCTTGGTTCAGTTTTGGCCGATTACTTCTTTAGAATGGTTAAATGATTAACCAAGCTTCACATAACAGGTAAACAGCCGGAATGTATATATTAATATGACCTGCTAAAATGTTATACGATTTGCAGACAAAAATGTTACAGCAAAAATTTATTTTCGATACTTATTGAAAATCAACAAGTTCGATTTAAAGAAATTGTCGTGAAAGGCTCTCATGGATAATTCCTACATCAGCATCTTTAACCTTACACTCCGTTGGTTGAGTTTTAGCACAGGCTGTATTATTTTCTTTAACGGGAAGACAATCTGTTGGCGATGAGCTGGTTAGTATGGTCAGGCATACTATTGCAGCTATTGCCAGTAAGCTGGTTACTATCCATTTTTTCTGAGGCATTGATGTTGGTTTTCGAGTTTGACGAAGGTAAATACTGTTTTGTTACAGCAAATGTAAAAGACTTGCCATATAACCAATGCTGAATTCTGATGAAAGGCAATGTAAAACTGATTAATTAGGATAATATCGAACTGGATTGTCTTCTGATTTGACGAAATCCCTGTTTTAAGTAGCTTCTTGCTACAATGTATATTTGCGGATAAACAAAACAATATGAACGAGAATCTTGTAAAAAGAATAGCAAACGAAGTTGAAGAAATAAGAACCGCAGGGTTATATAAAAATGAAAGAATCATTGCCAGCAGTCAAGGAGCTGAAATAACAGTTGGTGGCAAAACTGTATTGAACTTTTGTGCCAATAATTATCTTGGACTTTCATCTCATCCAAAAGTAATTGAAGCGGCACATAAAGCAATTGACAACCGTGGATATGGCATGAGCAGTGTTCGTTTTATTTGCGGCACACAGGATATTCATAAAGAGCTGGAAGAAAAGATTTCAAAATTTTTAGGAGTAGAAGACACCATATTATATGCAGCAGCTTTTGATGCAAACGGCGGTCTGTTCGAGCCATTATTTAATGAAGAGGATGCTATCATCTCTGATGCATTAAATCATGCAAGTATAATTGACGGTGTACGTTTATGCAAAGCACAACGGTTTCGTTATGAGCATAATAATATGGAAGACCTGGAAGCGAAGCTGAAAGAGTCTGCTAATCTGCGAAGCCGTATTATTGTTACCGATGGTTCTTTTAGTATGGATGGAACGATAGCACAATTAGATAAAATTTGCGACCTGGCTAATAAATATGATGCAATTGTAATGATAGATGAATGTCACTCTTCCGGATTTTTGGGAAAAACAGGAAGAGGTACTCATGAATACCGAGGTGTAATGGGAAGGATAGATATTATCACAGGTACATTGGGTAAAGCATTGGGCGGTGCCAGTGGAGGATTTACTTCCGGCAGAAAAGAAATTATTGATATGCTTCGCCAGAAATCCAGGCCATATCTTTTCAGTAATACCGTTGCTCCATCTATTGTTGGTGCATCTATTGCCGTATTGGATATGCTTAGCGAATCAACAGACTTGCGGGATAAATTAGAATTCAACACAAAATATTTTCGTACTAAAATGACCGAAGCCGGTTTCGATATTAAGCCCGGCGATCATCCCATTGTTCCCATCATGCTGTATGATGCAGTGCTGGCGCAAAATATGGCTGCTAAATTATTAGAAGAAGGTATTTATGTAATTGGCTTTTTCTTTCCCGTTGTTGCAAAAGGTCAGGCAAGAATAAGAGTGCAATTAAGTGCTGCACATGAACAAGAACATCTTGACAAAGCCATTGCAGGGTTTACAAAAGTGGGTACGGAGTTGGGAGTGTTGAAGTAATTAAGGATTAGAAAGAAAGCCATATACCACTTTTGTGGTATTGTCTTGTATAAGAATATAATATATCCTTGCAATAATTATTGACAATATGCTTATGAGAAAATTTACTCCTTTTGCAACGTTTTAGCTGATACAGATGGTCTGTGTATTGGTTATACTACTTCATAGTTGCCGCAAAACAGATCAAATACAAGACTTGACTTCGATAACAGGTACAACAATTACAATGGAGCAGCGTTTTTTCACTAGCTCAACAGGAGCCACACCTTTGGTGAAAGCATTGCAGGGTTATTTGAAAATACAGAATGACTCCTTGAAGTTTTTGGAAAAAACAGTAAAACAGATTGGCTATCCAAGATGGGATAAGGCAATCAGTTACTTAAATAATTCCTCTTCTATAGGCATAGAAAGTGATAGCAATAATCTAAACACTACTTATATTCCTTTTGTGCGGGATAGTCAAAACTATGTAAATGCCTTAATGGAAATAAGAACTATAAATACCGACACAATATTCAGGTATTTATGCGACTGGCAATATACAGATACTACAGCCACTGGTATAGACACTGATGTTTTTGCATTTTTTATGATGAAAATGGATAAACATGTTTTCGGTCATGATTATTTTAAAATAACTGATTCAACAATATTTAATGGGCATGCTAACAGGCCATCAGCCATAAGATTGATTGATTCTGTTCCCCCATTAGTTACGAATGTAGCCACCCCTGTATATTATGAAATATGTTTTGTTGCTTATGGTCCAGAATATGCTTGTGGGTGGATAGAAGGAGGTTGTCAATCAGGGCAAACTTCGGCTTCATGCTTTAACTGGTGTAGAGATGAAATAAGTCGACAATGTTTTACAGGAGTTATATGGGAAGATGAACCCTTGAATGGAGGAGGTACAGGTGGAGGAACCGGCGGCACAGGCGGTGGCGGTAGTGGCGGAGGCGGAATACCACCAAACTGTGGCGGCCCAACTTCGGGAAACAGGATAGAAGGAAATGAACCCTGTGAACCTGGTTGGGAACCGATAGAACCAATCGAGGATGACCCACCGCCACCATGTGATAGTTATATGACAACTCTGGGTAATGATTCAAATTTTGCGGCTAAGTTTAAATCCCTAACAGATACTTCTGTATTGAACCGGAATTACGAAAAAGGATTTTATATAGCTGATAGAACTGCTAATAGCTATATATCGGTACAAGGAACACCAGGTAGCCCCAGTATTTATTTTAATGGAGCTACTTTGCCTATCGATGGTTCTCTACATTCACATACAACCCCATTGAATCAGGCTCCAATGTTTTCTCCGGATGATGTATTGCTGATGGCTGAGGCATTTTTAAAGGGTATTGCAAAAGATTCAAATAATTATTTCATTGGTCTTGCTCATGATTATGGCCCGCCTTATCTTTTAAAAATTACAAATACTGCCAAGTTTAGAAAGTTTGCTGAAAAGATAATGAAGATGGAAAAGGAAGCAAAATTAAGTAAGAGATTTACAAAGATATATCAAGATTTTTTCGAACTGCTAATACAAATATTAATGAAAAGGGTTTTTTGAGTATGATGAATATTGAAAAGGCTGGCAATGGACTTACGCTTTACAGAGCTCAAAATAATGATTGTAAAAAATGGATAAAACTAGAAAAAGATAATTTCAACAGCAACGGAGTTGAAGAAACACCTTGTAACTAAAAATTAAAACACCTGATATTATGAAGACAATTTTAATATTAATTATTCTTAGTTTTTTTGTAACGGAATCCCAAGGACAGATAACCCGTCCACCACTCTTCGATACCTGTAGCTATTTACAACCGTTGGAAGGTGAGTGGAGAAATGTTAATGGATTAGATACAATAAAAATATATTTACGTTTTCACCGTTCTTTTAATTCAGATCCAGAGACATATGATGCTACTTTAGATTGTTTATGGGGATGGATAGAATATAAGCATGGTAATAATGTAATAATGAGTGATTATGCCAACAGGTTTGTAACTCTCCCTTTCGATATGACTGATTTACCTGATGATGATGTATCTAGCATAATTCTTTGGCCAACATGGGGATGCGAAAATCCAATACCTATGTTATCGGGTGGTATTGAGGATATTGTACTATGTCGGCAGAATAAAAATATTACTGCTACAATTAATACATCCGGTACACAAATGACCTGGAAGCTTGTGCAACCACCTGCAGTTGTAGGAGTTGGGTGTGAAGGGTATACATTGCCTACTGAGTTTGTATTGACTAAGCAATAAGAAATGTCGAAATAACTGCTGACTTGTTATTACAAAAAACGCTTCAATCATTGAAGCTTTTTTTGTGTATGGTTAGACTTAATTTACTTTATATTCAAAGCCCTCGCCGCCTGCTTCAATGCGTCAGCACCTACATTACGTCCTTCAAGTGTTACAAGATAACGGCCGCCAGCAAAATAAGTGAAAGTGCAATCGTTGGTAGTTTTATCACAATGTTCAAAAGCATTTGCTCCGTTAAATTCAACAGTCTTTGTGTATTCATCATCACTTTCCTGTTGCATATTCATCATGCCCAGAAATTGCAAACTATAAATACCGGCTCCGGCAGAACCAGCACAATCGTATATATTTAAAGACACACTGGTACTATCTGTTAAAGTGTATTCAGCACTGGCAAGACCTGCACCCATAGAGCTGTTAACATCAAAACTAGTTCTTGCAGTGCCCATCAATGTTTCTGGAAGCAAAGCTTTTAATTCGTCCATAGTTAATGGTTTCAGTTTGCTCAACTCATCTTTTTTCTTTTCCATATCTTCTGCTGCATTTTGCATCTGCTTTGCATCAATGGTTACTTTTTCAGTACCATCTTCACTAACGATTGTGGTCTCGTCACTTTTACTATTGTTACAAGCTGTAAATAAAATTGTAAGTGCAAGAAGAAAAGAAGAAATATTTTTCATGTGTTTGTTTTTAAGGTTTAGCTCTGCAAAAATAACATAATTAGTATTTTTACGATAAAATAGTTGATTCAAACAATTTTTTTATAGAAAATTGGTTATTAATTATGAAAAACAATATTACCGTACTATTTTAGCACTCTACGATGGATTAAAACTTTACCCACCAAATTTCCTCTGGATAATCACTAACTAATTTTTGAACTGTACGACTTAGCTTCCAACTGCGTTAAAACTTCGTAGGATAAAAAAGCCAGGCTGTACCCAACTTATTTAAAAGAATGAAAAAACTTTTGTTATGCTTAGCTGTTGTAGCTACTATGTTATTCGTTTTATCTTCATGTTCGGCCACTAAAAGAGATTGTCAAGGAGTAAAACATTACAAGCAAAAAGGTGGATTTTATATGTAAATAGTCGCTGAGCATTTAAAATTATTAGTGATCCCGGTTCCAGCCGGGATTTTTTATTTTTGATTAAATATTTAATATGAAGTTGTTTGGAATAACGGTATTTATCTTATTAACCAGCGTTGCTTATTCGCAGTCAGATTTATTTCCCGCAAGCTGGATTGGCAACTGGAAAGGAGAATTACTTTGGTATAAAACAGGAAAACCGGAACCGCAAAAGGTAAATATGGAATTACGAATTCAACCGGCAGACAGCACCGATTCTTATACCTGGCAATTAATTTATGGTTCTAAAGAAGAAGATTATCGGCCATACATTTTAAAGCCTGTAAATAAAGAAGAAGGACATTGGGTTATTGACGAATTAAGTGGAATTGTACTGAATCAGTTTTGGACAGGCAATAAGTTTTCAGGAGCTTTCACTGTTCAAAAATCCACCATCATTAACAGTTATTGGATTGAAAATGATAAAATGTTTGTTGAATTTTACAATATAGGAGCAAAGCCACTGATAACAACAGGTAAAGGAACAGAAGAAGTGCCTTTTGTTGACAGTTATAAATTAGGCAGCTATCAAAAAGCTGTTTTGGTACGGACAAAATAGCTGTTAAACATTATTTCTCATAAGCCACACTAAGTTAACTTTGCACAAAATTTACAGAAGATGCGACAACTATTGTATGGCCTCGGAGTTTTATTACTTATTTCTTCTTGCGGACAAAATAATGTGAAGGTTGAAAAAAAGCTGGCTAAATATTTTACCGAAAATAAAGTTGAAGGATGTTTTGCATTGATGGATAACGGAACAGGCAAGTTTTCTGTGCATAATTTGCCTATGTATCGTGACAGTAGCTATCTGCCGGCATCTACTTTTAAAATAGTTAATTCATTAATCGGATTACAGACTGGAAAAATTTCCAGTGACAGTATGGTAATTAAATGGGATGCTGTAGAAAGAAGAAGTGAATGGAACAAAGATCTAACTATGTACGAAGCATTCAGGGTTTCTAGTGTTCCTTATTATCAGGAAGTGGCTCGTCGTATTGGAAGAGATACGATGCAGTTTTGGTTAGATTCTCTGGGTTATGGTTCAAAAAGAATTAACAGCCCAATTGATTCTTTCTGGTTGGATAATAGTTTGAAAATAAAGCCCGATGAACAATTAGGTTTAGTGAAGCGTCTATATTTCAATCAATTACCTTTTTTTAAAACCTACCAGGAAATGGTAAAAAGGGCAATGTTGTTTGAGAATAATACTAATTATCGCCTTGGCTATAAAACTGGATGGGGTTTTGATAAAAAAGGAAACAATATTGGCTGGATAGTTGGTTGGATTGAAGAAAATAATCATCCTTATTTCTTTGTACTTAATATTCAATCGCCTGAAAAAGAATTTGATATGGTGAGTGTACGGATGAAAATGCTAAAGGATATTTTAAAGGAACTTGGGTTTTTAAATGGCAAAATGTAACATTTCCTAAAATCTTGGTTTGGTTTTTGCCTTATCCTTGTTCCTTTTATTTCAAATTCTAGCTTTGGGTTTACATTTTCAACATAAAGAGTATTTCTGGCTATTAATTGCAGTTATTATATTAATTGCATTTTTTTAAGTTTATTGTATTGGAAAAAAAGAGTAACAAAACGTATTGGCGATGAAAAATTGGTAAAAGCCCTTACCTCGGATTATTCTTCAAAAAAATTTACTGTAAAATTTATCTTTCTTGCATTAGCCTTCATTCTCGGTGTT
The DNA here is from genome assembly GCA_016708765.1 of Chitinophagaceae bacterium. Classification (GTDB taxonomy): domain Bacteria; phylum Bacteroidota; class Bacteroidia; order Chitinophagales; family Chitinophagaceae; genus JJ008. The sequence goes on along the minus strand of JADJFD010000005.1, from coordinate 105,412 downwards.
TTTGCTGTGATGAATCTTCGAAAACCCGGCGAATCTGCTAACAACAACCGTAAAGGGATTGACATTGCAATCGCATTGGATGTAAGCAAAAGCATGTTGGCAACAGATTTAGCACCGAACCGATTAGAAAGAGCTAAACAATTTATTGGTAAGCTAATGAATGAGATGCCGAACGATCGTATCGCATTGGTATTATTTGCAGGGAAAGCCTATTTACAAATGCCATTGACGGTAGATCATGGCGCAGCACAACTTTTTGTATCATCGGCTTCGCCGGATGCTATTCCACAACAAGGAACTGTAATAAGCGATGCATTGAATATGAGTGCAAGGGTTTTTGATGCTGCCGACAGAAAATTCAAATCAGTTATATTGATTTCTGATGGTGAAGACCATGATGCAGATGCCGTGACAACTGCAAATGATTTAGCAGAGCAAGGTGTAATGATTAATACGATAGGAATTGGTTCTGCCAACGGAGCAACCATTACCGATCCACTTACTGGTGAGAATAAAAGAGACAATGCAGGGAATGTTGTTATTTCAAAATTGAATGAGGATGTGTTGAAGGAAATCGCAGGTAAAACAAATGGAGTATATGTAAAGCTGGAAAGCAGCGATGAAGCTGTTGCAATATTAAAAGGTCAACTTTCCCAAATAGAACGTAAAGCATTTGGTGATATGTCGATGATGAATTTCAGAACCTTTTATTGCTGGTTTGTAGGATTGATGCTTTTTTTATTAATAGCTGAGAATTTTATTTCAGAAAGAAAAGTAACAGTGAAAGAGAAAGAAAGATTAAGGGCATGAACAAAATACCTTTCATATTAATCGGTTTCTTGTTCGGTGTAAACACATTTGCACAGGATGTAAATGAGGCAATAAAAGCCGGAAATGATTTTTACAAACAACAGGAATACCTGAAAGCATCTGCTGAGTATGCAAAAGCATTGGAAGCGGAGCCTTCAAATATTACGGCAAAATTTAATCAAGCAAATGCACTTTTCAAACTGGATAAAAAGGTAGAAGCAGCTGTAATATATAATGATGTTGTAAAAATGGCTACAGATAAATCGCTGCTTTCAAAAGCATGGTATAATAAAGGCGTTATACTTAGCAATCAGCAAAACCTGGAAGAAAGTATCGAGGCGTATAAAAATGCGCTGCGAAATAATCCTGATGATAAAGAAGCAAGGGAGAATTTGCAGAAGGCTATGTTGGAATTAAAAAAGAAAGAACCTCCTAAAAAAAAGGATGAGGATCAAAAAAAGAAACAGAACCAACAACAGAAGCAGAATCAATCCAAAATGAGTATGAAAGAAGCTGAACAACGTTTAAAACTTCTTCAGCAAAAAGAAAAAGAAGTACAACAAAGGGTTCAAAAGGAAAAAGTAAAAGGGGGAGGCTCTCAGCCCAAAGATTGGTAAACTTAGCTGCCACTTCTTTGTTAGTTTTGCAGCTATGCAATTGTACTGCGAATCCATTATAGAATATAAGCGTCTTAAGACCCGTGAAGTAAAAATCGGTGATCTGTTAATCGGTAATTTTCATCCTATCCGTGTGCAAACGATGACCACCACTGACACTATGGATACTATTGCAACTGTTGAGCAAAGCATCCGTTGTATTGAAGCAGGCTCAGAACTGGTTCGCATTACAGCCCCCTCTAAAAATGAAGCAGAGAATTTATTGAACATTAAGAACGAATTACACAAAAGAGGTTATCATGTTCCTTTAGTAGCCGATATTCACTTTACACCGAATGCTGCAGAAATAGCAGCAAGAATAGTTGAAAAGGTAAGAGTGAATCCGGGTAATTATGTTGATAAGAAAAAATTTGAGCAAATAGATTATACTGATGCAGAATATGCAGAAGAAATTGATCGAATAAGAGAGCGGTTTACCCCGTTGGTTAAAATCTGCAAGGAGTATGGAACGGCAATGCGTATCGGAACGAATCATGGTTCATTAAGTGATCGCATTATGAGCCGCTATGGTGATACACCGATTGGAATGGTGGAAAGTGCAATGGAGTTTTTAAGAATTGCTAGAGCAGAAACGTATCACAATATTATTCTGAGCATGAAGAGTAGTAACCCGCAGGTAATGGTGCAGGCATACCGCTTGCTTATAAAAATGATGCAGGATGAGTTTGGAGAAATTTATCCTTTGCATTTGGGTGTAACAGAAGCTGGCGATGGTGAAGACGGAAGAATAAAATCTGCAGTTGGCATTGGTACTTTGCTGGAAGACGGAATTGGTGATACAATAAGAGTTTCGTTGACAGAAGATCCGGAATTTGAAATTCCGGTGTGTAAGGATTTGGTAAAGAGATACAGCCTCCCCAACCCCTCCGCAGGAGGGGCTTCAGACTCCGAAAATTTGAAACTCCCTTATTCAGCTTTCGAATATCAAAGAAGAGAAACATTTGCAGTTGATAATATTGGCGCCAAACAAGTGCCGGTGGTTGTAGCTGATCTGAGTAAGATAGAAAAAATAACTCCAACACATTTACAAAGCATTGGCTACACTTATAATGAAGCAACGGATAAATGGACAATCAGTGATGCGGCTGCAGATTATGTTTTTACGGGCAATCAGTTATTAGATTTTGAATTACCCGGAACATTGAAAGTGATTGTTTATCCTGATGCATGGTCATCAGCAAAAGATAAAGCAAAGTACTTTCCAATTTATAGCGATAAAGGTTTTGTTGAAGCTGCAATTACAAGTGACAAATTGAATTTTGTAATGGTTGATTGTTTTAGTGATGAAACGACAATTAATGATTTTACCTATCTGGATAAACTTGCGAATAATAAATCAGTTGTTATTTGCCTGAGTTCAACCAATACAAATGCTATGCAATCTGTTCGCAGGATGTTTGCAGAATTCATGAACAGGAAAATTCAAAACCCGGTTGTGCTGATTACAGATAGCGGCTGGCAAACACCGGATGAACATTTGATTCATTTTGCAACCGAAACAGGAGCTTTGTTTTTAGAAGGAATGGGTGATGGAATTTGTTTGGGGTATAGCGGCGCTATGCAATTAGAGAATGTAAAAGCAAGTGGCAGAACTTATTTGGAGGTAAAAGATATATATCAGTTTACCAATAATACAGCTTTTAGTATTTTACAAGCAACAAGAACAAGAATTTCGAAAACAGAATATATCAGTTGCCCGAGTTGCGGTAGAACTTTGTTTGATCTGCAAGAAACAACGGCTAAGATAAGAGCAGTTACTAATCATCTGAAAGGGTTGAAGATTGCTATTATGGGATGTATTGTAAATGGACCGGGTGAAATGGCAGATGCTGATTTTGGATACGTTGGCAGCGGCCCCGGAAAAATTACTTTGTACAAAGGCAAGGAAGTAATGAAGCGGAATGTAAACAGTGAAGTAGCTGTAGAAGAATTAATTAATCTGATTAAAGAGAATGGGTCTTGGGTGGAAGAATAATTTATTCGTATGAAACAAAAACACTGGACACTTCTTTTTGCTATCGTTCTTTTAGGTGAATTGTTAGGAATTCAATTGCAGAACAGTATTCTCCAATTTATTTTTAAACCATTAATAATTCCTGTTGTTATCGGCTACTTCGATTCGCAGGTAAATGATATTACAAAAGGCTTCAATAAATGGATAGTATTTGCTCTCATTTTTTCGTGGATAGGCGATGTACTGTTAATGTTTCAGGATAAAAAAGATATTTTCTTCTTGCTGGGTCTTTCTTCTTTTTTACTGGCTCATATTTTTTATATTATTTATTTCCACAAGGCTAGACTGAGGGATAATGTAAAAAGCAATCCTTGGTTGCTGGTGATTGTGGTGGTTTATTATGCTGCCTTGATAAGCTTCTTATCACCATATCTTGGCGATATGAAACTGCCAGTACGTATTTACGGCATCGTCATCAGTTTTATGTTTATGCTGGCATTACATATGTTTTTTATAAAAAATAAGTCGGCAGGAAAATGGATGATGATAGGCGCATTATTGTTTGTATTGTCTGATTCATTGTTAGCTATAGATAGATTCTATCAAACTTTTGAATTTGCAGGAATACTGATAATTCTTACCTATGCCCTTGCGCAATTTTTTATTGTGAAAGGTGCGGTTGATTATTTTAATTCGGTAGATAAGGAATAGTTTTGCTGAGTAGCGAATAGAATTCCCGATATATATCGGGATGCTACAAAATGCCGAATAGAATTGATGCAGCACAAGAGTGCGACGCAACGAAGCTGATAGTAGTACTGCAGCTGGTAACAAAAAACGTAGAAAAATTATTTTAGTAAATTAAAATTTCCCTTTAGGGGATAGGGGTATGCAACAAACAGATATTTTAGTAATTGGATCGGGGATAGCAGGTCTTACCTATGCGTTGAAAATGGCGGATCAGTTTCCAGATAAGAAAGTGTTGGTGATGACAAAGGCTGCGGCGGATGAAACGAATACGAAGTATGCACAAGGAGGTATTGCGGTGGTGAATGATTGGGAGAGGGATAGTTTTGAAAAACATATTGAAGACACATTGATTGCCGGTGATGGACTGTGCAACAAAGAAGTGGTAGAAATAGTAGTGAAGGAAGGTCCGGAAAGAGTGAATGAGATTATTGATTGGGGTGCAAGGTTTGATAAAGATAAAGGCGGTGATTATAAAAGAGGAATGGAAGGTGGTCACTCCGAGTCACGAATATTACATTATAAAGATGTGACGGGGAAGGAAATGGAAAGAGCTTTGATTGATGCAGTGAAAAAGCAAAAAAATATCGAGTTCGTTCAGCATTGCTTTGTCGTTGATATTATTACCCAACACCATTTGGGTTATCTGGTCAATAAATCTACTCCTGATGTAGAATGTTTTGGTGTGTATGTTTTAAATCTTGCAACGAATAAGATTGAAAAGATACTTTCTAAAATTACTTTGCTGGCAACAGGTGGAAATGGACAAGTTTATCGTACAACAACTAATCCTTCAATAGCAACTGGCGATGGAGTGGCAATGGTGTACCGTGCAAAAGGGCGGGTAGAAAATATGGAGTTTATTCAATTTCATCCAACTGCATTGTATGAATATGGAACAAGCGGACATGCTTTTTTAATTACGGAAGCAGTAAGAGGCGATGGTGGTATTCTTCGGAACAAGCATGGTGAGGCATTTATGGAAAAGTATGATGAAAGAAAAGACCTGGCACCTAGAGATATTGTAGCTAGAGCTATTGATAGTGAAATGAAAATTAATGGTACAGAACATGTGTGGCTGGATTGCCGTCATTTCGATAAAGAAAAATTTACGGAGCACTTCCCAAATATTTTTGAGAAATGTTTGTCAATTGGTATTGATATTTCAAAAGATATGATTCCGGTGGCACCTGCTGCTCATTACAGTTGTGGTGGAATAAAAACTGATGAGTGGGGTCAAAGCTCTATCAAAAATTTATATGCCTGTGGTGAATGTTCTTCTACAGGATTACATGGTGCTAACCGTTTAGCTAGTAATTCTTTATTAGAAGCAATGGTGTTTGCACATCGTTGTTTTTTAGATAGTACAAAAATTTTGGCTGAATCTTTTACTTCATCATTTGTAAACTGGCAAAATATTGAAAAGGAGATTCCTGACTGGAATGCGGGAGGAACATCGGAGCCGAAAGAGATGATCCTCATTACACAAAGCCTTAAGGAATTGCAACTGTTGATGAGTGATTATGTAGGTATTGTTCGCAATGATATTCGTTTGCAAAGGGCCATGCGGCGTTTGGATTTACTTTGGGAGGAAACCGAAAAATTATACAGTAGTAGTACAGTGTCGCCTCAATTACTTGAATTAAGAAATATGATTACAGTTGGTTATCTAATAGTGAAAGGAGCTACTTTCCGTAAGGAAAGCAGAGGGCTGCATTTTAATACAGATTATCCAGATAAAAGTTGGCTGGTTCAAAATATAGTATTGTAGGTTTTTATCTTTGTTCTGTTATGTATTACGTTGTTTATGGATTTTTGTGGTTAATATCTTTAATCCCTTTCCGGATTCTTTATGTGATTTCCGATTTTATTTATGGCTTTGTCTTTTATGTGTTTAAATATAGAAGAGATGTGGTGATGAAAAATCTTTTAATCGCATTTCCTGAAAAAACAGAAAAGGAAAGACTAAAGATTGCAAAACAGTTTTACCATAACTTAATTGATACATTTCTTGAATCAATTAAGTTTATTACTATTTCAAAAAAGCAAATAGAGAAGAGAAGCACAGCAGATTTTGAAATGGTAAATGATTTAACGGATAAAGGATATAATGTGCACATTATGGCCGGACATCAGTTTAATTGGGAGTTTGGTAATTTACTGGCATCCATGAAATTAAAAGCCCCGTTTGCTGGCATTTATATGCCTATTTCAAATAAGCATCTTAACAGGATATTTTATAATTTTAGAAAGCGGTATGGCACTATTTTAATTTCAGCTACAGAATATAAAAATAACATTGCTCATTCTGTGTTCTCATCTAAATATACATTCGGATTGGCGGCTGATCAAAATCCGGGGAACCCTTCTAACAGCTATTGGATGAATTTTTTTGGGAGGCCTGCTCCTTTTGCTCCAGGTCCGGCAAAAGGAGCCGTCAAGAATAATATAGCGGTAGTATTTGTTGGATTTCATAAATTAAAAAGAGGATATTATTATTTTTCTACCAAGCTGCTTACTGAGAATGGAGCTTCTTTTGCACCAGAGCAATTAACGTTATTATATAAAAACGAATTAGAGGAAATGATCAAAAAAGATCCGGCGAACTATCTGTGGAGCCATAGAAGATGGAGATTTGAATGGAAGCCTCATTATGGGAACATTATTTCATAAAAAAACTGCTGAAAACTAAGCAGCTTTTTTATATTTCGTTGTCGACGAAATTATTTTTTCTTTTTAAAATTCTTTAGTTGAAGGTAATCGAGGAAATAAATAATCTTGAATGAAATATTATTGTTGTCTTCGATTTTCATTGTATTGTTTAGGTTCTTAAAGTAGCTATCTACCGTTATCTGACGAAAATCTGTTACGGCATTTTTCCAAACAACATTAACAAAACTTCCCGGCGCAATTTGCCAAGTGTACACCATATCAATATTGAAAAAGTTAAGATTTTGATTTTTGTTTTCATTGTAGGTAGAATTTTCTTCCAATGAACCGTCGTTATGAAGTGTAAAAAAGTCATTGTATTTAACATTGCTCCAATAATGTCGGATACGGGTATTAATATTCATGTTAGCATTAAAACTGTATTTGATATTTAAGGTGTTCTCAATTGTTTTAATATCCCGTTTGCCAAAAACAACTTCGCTACCCTCTAATCCTGCAAATCCAACATTGTTTCTTTGTGGCGATAAAGATATTCCCTGACTTATGGTTAAGTTATTATTGAATCTATAACGTTGATTAAAATCGAAACTATATCTTTCACTACTGAACAAGTTGCGTTTTGCATAAAAAAGCTCTGAGTATAATTTATACTTCTTTGCATTATTTGTTTCGAACCAAATGCTTGTAAAATAATTGGACCATCCTCTGAAGACTTTACCAGCGACTCTTGGTTCGTAGAAGTTGTTATTTTCGGGTTCGTATCCTATCATACTTCCAACACTCCATAAGTTTTTCAACTGGCCATTCGCATTAATATTAAAGTTGGCATTTTGGTATGTTCCGGGATTTAGTCTGCGAGAATAATATGCATTAGCATTTATACGAAAATTATTATACCAGTTTGTTGGCTTTATCCAGCTGTAACCCATCCATGCAAAATGGTCTACAAAGTTGGTAAAGGTGAAATATCCAAGATCATTACTATTAAAACTTTTGTTTGTCAACTCCTGCCCAATATTGAAGTTGAATCGGCCACTGGTTTTTCCCATAAAAACATTGTGACTATAACCTTTTTGTGTTTTTCCATCAGGTAGATATCCAATAAGGCTGCTAAATGCTGCCTTACCGCTTACATTCCATGTATTCTTCTTGTCATTAAGGCTGAAAAGAGCTGCGGTAACATTAGCATCATAATCATTGCCACTACGCCAAACGTTAGTGTTTATTAAGGAAACACTTGAGTTGTTTTTCATTGTTTGATCCAAAACAATAACACTATAATTTGTAAGCGGATCAACAATAACCTGGCGTTGCTCTTTTGTAATGTCATCTTCAAGTGTGGCATATCTTGTATTAGTTACTGCATTCAACACACCAATACCAAGCCCTTTGGCAGTTCTTCCAGAAACTTTTGTTGCATTAATAAGCTTTGACTCTCTTGGGTTCTTAATTATAGTCTCATTAGCGTTCTGATTATCGTAAGGTGAATGTAACAGAACAGGGTCGATACCAATTCTTCTGGCATAGAATAAATTTCCTTTGCTAAATAGCTCCGTTCCTTCTGTAAAAAAAGGTCTGTTCTCTGTGTATTTAATTTCGAATGGCGTAAGATTAAGCACTTTGTTGTCACTTTGTACCTGTCCAAAATCTGGAACTAATGTAGCATCTAAAGTAAATGCTTGGTTAATGCCATATTTAACATCCATACCACCGTTAACAGATGATGTCCAATTTTTTTTTCCTGGAATATTAGCAGGAAAGTGATCTATATAAGTTGATAAATAAGGCGAGAATTGTAACCGGAATGGGGGTTTAATATTTGTAATGCCGGACCAAAGACCTTCTTGTGTTAAAAATCCATTTACATTGGGGTTGATAGGATTCCAGGTGTATTGTTGTTCTGTTTTTCTCCTTCTTCTTGTAATGTTCAATCCCCAGTTTTGTACGTCATTTTTTCCAAAACGAATAGCTGAGTAAGGAATAAACATTTCGAAACTCCAACCATTATCATGAATCATTGTTCCACTTTCCCAAACTCCATTCCATGAAAAATCTTCGTTATCACTTGACATTTTTGCATCCCACTGTTCACCCAAAGGAGTAAGAAAATATTCAAAACCATTTTGTTTATCATTGTAAGTATCAAAGATTAATCCTATATAATCATTAGTACCAAATCCATCCCGTCCGCTAAGTTCAGTTGCTATGCTGTCTTTTGTCCGTTCATAACAATATCCACCAAAATAGATTCCTTCATCATTGTAAAGTAAATACGCAACAGTTTTTGTTTCGGCTTTTTCTTTAGCTCCGACAGTTGGGCGGAACTCTGAAAGATCTGTCATAACAGGTGCATCTTGCCATACTTCATCGTTAATGAGGCCATCAATTTTAATAGTTCCGGTTATCCTTTTTGCTTCTAGTTTTTTCTGAATAGGAGTTTGGGCAAATAGATTCATACTGAGGAGTAGTAATACTCCCAAGGTTACATTGGTTTTGAGTTTCATGGCTATACTTGTTATATGTTATGACCGATATTAAGTAATGTGGTTACTTTTTCAGTTGGTGTGCGGCATAACTACAACGTTCTTCGTAATTCAAATGTAATATTCGTCTAAGCGTAAAAAAATATATTTATCTGAATGGTAATGTGTAACTGACGAATGGTTAAAATACAGCGGCGTTAACTTTTTATTGGGAATAATTATATCATAAGAGCGATGATATATGTTATAAATTATTTATTATCTTTTTCATACTTTAGCATTTCATAATTTTTAAACATAACTTAATAACTATGTCAGCAACACCAACTATATTCTGGCCACACAGCGAACATTGGTCTGTAAAAATTCCTTTGCAAACATCGCATTATCGTATGCCTGTAATGGAAGAAAAAGGATATGTGATAATGAAGACACTTGATATATCTCATATACCCGAATCAGAATGGCAAGACCTGGTTTATATGGACTGGAAAAGCGGTGGCGACACCAACTTTGCACCTTTGGCTTCTTGCGATGGCACTAATGAATGCAAAGGGTTTTGGGAAAATGGTAAAACTGATAAAGATGCCAAGTTTACTCCTAATTCCGAATTGTGCCCGACCCTGATGGCATACATTAAATCCATACCGGCAAATTTTGGAAGAGTTAGAATTATAAGATTGGAACCACAAACTCATGATCAGGCAATCCGTTCCGTTCACCGTGATGACAACAACAGATTGAATCCTGATGATGAAGGTTGGGTAGTAAGAATGTGGATTGAGCTAACTGATAATGCAGACAGCTACATGCTTTTATATGATAGTGATGAAAATAATTTGCCGATTAAAGAATCAGAAGCAAGAGTGCCAATGCCAAAAGGAGCACATTTTGTGGTGGATTCGCAAAGGCTTTGGCATGTTGGTGTACACAATGGTACTAAACCAAGGTATGCAGCTATCATCAGTACAGAAAGCTCTCCGGAATTGAACGATTGGATAAAGTCTAAAATGTAGATGTCATTTCTCACAGATACCACAGATTTGCACAGAAAAGAGAGTTCCCCTCTCTTTGTTTCAGTTTTAAATATGGGATATAAAATCTGTGCTAATCTGTGAAATCTGTGAGCCAATTAATTCAGCACACTAGTTTCTTTTACTATCTCTGCTTTTTCCTGCTCTTTTATTTTGGCCCAGCCACCTAATATATTTCTTAGATTATGTATGCCTTGTCTTTTTAAAAGCGAAGCTGCAATAACACTACGGTAGCCGCCGGCACAATGTAGATACAGGTTTTGTGTTTCTTCAAGATCTGACATTGCAGCAGGATCGGTCATATCTATCAAAGAAATATTTTTAGCATCCTTCAAATGTCCGTCTGCAAATTCTGTTGTGCGGCGTACATCTACAACAACAAGGTTTTTATCATGTGGCATATCCATCATTAGTTCATCGGCTTCTATATCGATAATCATATCAACCTCTTCACCGGCTTTTTGCCATGCTTCAAAACTACCTTCTAAATATCCTTTTACTTTATCAAACCCAACTCGAGCCAGCCGTACAATTGTTTCTTTTTCCTGCCCCTGTTCTGTTACCAATAATATTGGTGATTCAAAAGGCAAAATACTTCCTGCCCATTCTGCAAAGCGTCCTTCTAATCCAATACTAATGGAGTCGGGAACAAATCCATTTGTAAATACAGTAGCATTTCTTGTATCTAGAATAATAGTGTCTTCTGTTAAGGTTGCTTTAAACTCTTTTACACTTAATCCTTTCAATCCTTTAATTAATACATTATCAAGACTATCGTATCCTTCCTTATTTATTTTTGCATTGATCGGGAAATAAGTAGGCGGTGCCTGAATTCCATCTGTAACCTGCTTTATAAATTCTTCTTTAGATGCGGCCTTCAGTGCATAATTATTTTCTTTTTCTTCTCCAATTGTGCTGTGTGTATTAGGGCCTAAGTTTTTTCCGCAGGAGCTACCCGGTCCATGTGCCGGATAAACTAATACTTCGTCTTCCAATGGGAAAAGTTTGGTATGAATACTATCATACATCATACCGGCAAGATCAGCCATTGTTATTTCAGCACCTTTTTGTGCCAAATCAGGGCGACCCACATCACCTACAAATAATGTATCACCTGTAAAAATGCTATGATTTTTTCCTGAAGCATCTTTTAATAAATAACAACTTGACTCTAATGTATGACCGGGAGTATGTAATACTTCAAATGTTAATTCGCCAAGCTTAAAAGTCTCTCCGTCTTTTGCTACATGTACAGTGAAATTTGTTTTTGTATTTGGGCCATATATTATTGGAGCTCCGGTTGCTTTGCTTAAATCAAGATGGCCGCTTACAAAATCTGCATGAAAATGAGTTTCGAAAATATATTTGATTTTAGCTTTTCTTTCGTTAGCCAGATTTAGATAAATATCAATATCCCGTAAAGGATCTATGATGGCAGCTTCGCCATTGCTTTCAATGTAGTAGGCAGCCTCGCTAAGGCATCCAGTGTATAATTGTTTAATATACATATCTATTTATTTTCGGTGCAAATTTACTTGATTAAACGCAAAACGTCCCGCAATGGCGGGACGCATTTATTAAGCATTGAAAATTATCATTTTAACAGGTCGTTCATAAATTTGTTTAACTCTTCAAGCCGATCATGATTTACTGAATAGTAAATAAACTTACCATCACGGCTTGTGTTTACAAATCCGGCTTTTCTAAGAATTGCCAGGTGTTGGGATGCAACTGATTGCTCTAATCTCAATGTAAGATAAAGTTCAGTGACTGTTATTTTCCCTTGCTCCTCAACCAGTTTTAAAATTTGCTGGCGCAGTTTATGATTGATAGCTCTTAGAATCAATGCAGTTTTCTTAATTCTTAAAACTTCAATTTTCAAATCGGTGCTATTAATTACGGTATCGTTCATGGATTATAAAATTAAAAAAATATACTAAACCGACTTTTAAAGAATCGTTATAAAATTGTTTTTATTGTTAAAAACAGGCTTTCAAACAAAGCCAAGCATAAATAATAACAATAAGACGGTTTTTTTGTTTAATTCTTTTGGGGAGAAGAATAAAATTCTTTTATATACAAGGGTTCTGTATATGCCAGATCGGCGAAATCTTTCTTTTCAAAGCGATTAAAAGCTAATTGGGCAAGATGAGTGGCATTTGCTACCGTATTGCTGTATGTGACATTTTCATGACGAATTATTGGTTGCAGTTTTTTGCAGCCATCACCACAAAAAAGAATTTTATGAGTATCTAAAAATTCCGCAAAACTAGTTTCTTCTACAATCAACGAATGAGGTGTTTTTATTTCATTTAATATTTTATCATAAACGGCTGAATAAACTTCCATCCTTCGGGCATCAATAACCGGGCAAATCAAATCTTCCGCTTCATTTGTTACAGCAGAAGCCATCAACTCGGTGGTTGTAATAGCAATTAATGGAATACTCATCGAGTAACAAAGGCCTTTTGCAGACGATAAGCCAACTCTTAAACCTGTATAAGAACCAGGGCCAATACTTACTGAAATTGCTTCTAGGTTTTTGATAGTATGCCCAGATTTTTTTATCATTTCATCAATTGCTTGGTGTAACCATGCGGCATGACCTTGTTGATGTTCATTAACTGATAATGCAATAGAATCTTTATCATTTGACAGGCAAACAGAAGCAACAGAAAGAGAGGTGTCAATATGTAAAAGTAAACTCATTATTTTGCTGCTTCTTGTTTTAATAATTCTGAAGGTTCATATCTTTTATGTGTTGTAGAAAGATTTGAAAGCAATGAATAAATCTCTTTAATACCAATTTTTTCACTCCATTCAAAAGGTCCAAATGGATACCTTGTGCCTAATTTCATGGCTATATCAATCTCCTCTTTACCTGTTACTTTGTCTTGAAAGGTGAAATAAGCTTCGTTGATAATCATGCTAATTACTCTTGGCGAAATAAAACCAAGAATATCCGGTACCCATTCTATTGATTTATTGAAAAATGAAAAAATTGTTTCTGTTTCTGCTTTTAGGTTTTCATTAATACAGGCAGCCTCGATCAAAGGTCTATTAAAAAATGTTGGCCATCCATTTATTCTGATAAAATTTTTAGGAAGGTAGTTGCAGGTTTTATTTACTGAGTTAACAATTGTAAGACCGGATGATATTTCTTGTAAAATATTGATTCGTTCCTCAGTATAATCAAACAAAAGATCTAAATAGCAGGTTGCTCCAGTCACTTTTTCAGGAAGGGAAAGCCATACAATCTCTTCTGTAGAGCTAACACCTTGTGCAAGTAGCTCTGTTTTTAAGGCTTCGTCTGATATGACTACAATCTTCATAATAGTTTTTGCAAAGAAAACGTATAAAGCTAAATTCGTCTCATACAATTTTTAATAAATGCGACATGAGCAAAACTATTATAAAAACTACACTGGCCCCAGACCCAATCGGACCCTATAACCAGGCTGTTTTGGCTGGAGATATGCTTTATATCTCAGGCCAAATCTGTATTGATCCTGCAACTGGAGAGTTGAAAAAGAAAGACATTCAGGAAGAAACACATCAGGTAATGCATAACCTTAAAGCTATTTTAAGTGAAGCTGGAATGAACTTCAGCAATGTGATAAAGACCAGCATATTTATTATGGATATGCATCAGTTTGTTGCCATTAATGAGGTGTACGGGAAATATTTTGAAAGTGATTTTCCTGCTCGGGAAACTGTTCAAGTATCTGCACTACCAAAATTTGTAAATGTAGAGATTAGTATGATTGCTATGAAATAACTAATCTTTTATTTCTTGCTTACATCGAAATTGAAATTGGCAGCCAGTAAGAATCCGTTGTTATGTTGAAAAACAGGGTTGTTGTTGATACGTCTTCCTTGTTGTAATGTTTGGTTAATGTAACCTGCTTCCAGTTTTAAAGTGCTATTTGGTTTATAGCCTAACATTATACCGATGCGATTTTGATCAAATATATTAGCACCAATGTTTTTACCCCAGCCAATAAAAATTTCATCCTGTAAAATAAGGCTCCAATTTGTTGCCAATTTATTTTTCTGAAATGGGATCTCAACTTTGGCCCTGTAACGCATCCTGTTTAGGTAAGAGTAATCTGTTTTTTTATTTCCATTTTCAAGAAATACCCTTCCGACAAATCGTTGCTCCAGCATAAAGCGGTGAGATACTTCTACTTTGCCAATTGGATTCTTTATTAGCACCTGTTGAAAAATTCGATGTTCTGGAAATGCAAAAGCAGCAGGGTATTCGCCATAAGTAAATGTTTGGGCAAATGCATAACCTGCTATGATGTTTACATCTTCCCGAAGGGAATAATTAACACCAGTGCGATATAATGCTTGTTGCCAGTTCTTGAATCCATCTGTTCTGCGCCATTGATATTCTGTATGAATTGAAATTTTTTGATTGAGTTTAATGCCTCCCGTATATGCAAGCCATGCAATAGAATTGTTATCATTCAACCTTGTTTCCTGCGAAAAAGATTGAAAACAAAAAAACGATAGTATAAGTAGCGATAGGATTTTTTTAGACATTAGTAAAAATAATAAAGTCAGACAACTATTGAGTTGCCTGACTTAAGTTTTTCATGAGGTTATTTAATAATCAATGCGTCATCATAAAAGTGAACTTCTCCTGTTGTGATATCATGTGTACCCCCAACAATTCCGATTTCACCTTTTTCAATCATTTCTTTTAGTATTGGGCTACGTTCCATAATTGCAGTAACAGTCCGTTTTACATTTATAGTTGATACTTTTTCAACAAATTCATTATTAGAAGAACTTCTGTTTTCGGTCACTGTTTTTTCATCATATACTGCGGGTTGAATTTTGCTTAGCAGTGCAGTAAGGTTTCCCATTTCCACATGGTCACAGGCGCCTTTCACAGCTCCGCATTTTGTGTGACCTAGCACAACAATGATTTTTGATCCTGCTACTTTACAGGCAAACTCCATACTACCGAGTATATCTTCATTTACAATATTACCGGCTATCCTTGCACTGAATACATCTCCTAATCCCTGGTCAAAAATTAATTCTGCCGAAGTTCTTGAATCAATACAACTTAAAATTACTGCAAATGGATGCTGCCCATCTGAAGTTTCATTGGCTTGTTGCAACAAGTTGCGATTTACTTTAAGGTTGTTTACAAATCTTTTATTACCATCTTTTAATAGTTCTAATGCTTTTGCTGGTGTAATAGCTGACTGCATTTCTTTGGTTAACGTTTTCATTTTATTTTGTTTTAAGTTTATTTATACTAATGCTGGTTCTATAAAGTTTATTTTTTCTACTGTAATATTTTTTCTTTTTGCATTACTCTCAAAATTCTGAATTAATTCCAGCACATCATGTGCAATAGATTTTGATTGTGTACAATCAATAATCACTTTTGCGTTTTCTGGTATGCTGTCTAATGCTTTTAATACACTGGCTTTATTAAAGAAAGAAACCTCTTCTGCTAGTACAAGATGATGCACTTGCATTCCATCTTCAGTTGATATTCTGTCTTTCATGTGATACGCATTACGATAGCTGTGACGTAGCGTATAGAATATGCCAAACAACATCCCAATTGTAATTCCCTTTAGCAAGTCGGTTGCTAATATTCCTACAACAGTAGCCACAAATGGAATAAACTGTTCCCATCCTAGTTTATACATGTTGATAAACAATGAAGGTTTTGCAAGCTTATAGCCTACCATTAAAAGAATAGCTGCTAAACTTGCTAGTGGAATCATATTTAAAAGGCTTGCAATAGTTAATGCACTTACCAATAAAAATATACCATGCATGATAGCTGATAACTTGGTTTTACCTCCGAAATTTATATTAGCAGAACTACGTACAATAACCTGAGTAATCGGAAGTCCGCCAATAAACCCAGAAATAACATTTCCTAAACCTTGTGCCTTTAACTCTCTGTTTGTCGGTGTTATTCTTTTGTCAGGATCTAATTTATCTGTTGCTTCAACACATAGCAATGTTTCTAAGCTGGCAACAATTGCAAGAACTATTGCCACCTCCCATACTTTTATATTTGTAATGGCAGAAAAGTCTGGGGTAGTAAACTGACTGAAAAAGCCAGATAAGTCAGCTGGAACTGGAATATTAACCACCTGATCAGGAGCAAGGCTATAATCTAATGTACCATTCTGGTATAAGTTGTACATAACGATACCTAAAATAACTACAACGATTGGCCCTTGTATTAATTGGAAGATTTTATGCTTTTTTGTAAGTACCGTATCCCAAAGTATCAAAATTGCTAATGAAATTGCTGCAATAAGAATTGCACCTGGTGTAATAAACTTCAACGCATTTTCTATTCCGGAAAATGTATTGCCTCCATCAGTTTGAAAATAGGAAAGGTCTCCTTCAGCATCTTTATCATAGCCAAATGCATGAGGTATTTGTTTCAGAATAATTAGAAGGCCGATGCCGGTTAGCATTCCTTTAATGACGGCGGAAGGAAAAAAGTAAGCTACAAATCCTGCCTTAGCAAAGCCTAAAGCCAGTTGTATAAATCCGGCAATAACAACTGCCAGTAAGAATACCTGAAACGAACCTAAGGCTCCAATTGCTGTTAATACAATTACAGCAAGGCCTGCAGCAGGGCCGCTTACTCCAAGGGAGGATCCACTGGCAACTCCTACAACAATACCGCCTACAATACCGGCAATAATACCTGAAAATAGAGGAGCACCAGAGGCAAGTGCTATGCCTAAGCAAAGCGGAACAGCAACAAAGAAAACGACAATACTGGCTGGTAAGTCGCTTTTAAATTCTTTAAAGAGATTTTTTGATTCCATATAGATTTTAGTTTCGGATGCGAATATAGTAGTATTATTTTAAATAATAGTAATACTATTATAAAATATTGTAAAACTATTTCGTACTTTTGACCCGTAAATGACAAAGCCAGCTATTTCTAAATTTTACTTATAACGATGGAACTACAGTTACAGATAAAGATGAATGAGAAGCTATTTCTTCGTAACCCGGAGTATACTGAACTGGGAAAGAAGCTAATCCAACATTCTATCAACCTTATTCATAAAAAGGGATTTGAGGATTTTACCTTCAAAAAACTCGCAGAAGATGTCGGTACTACTGAAGCCAGTGTTTACCGGTATTTTGAAAATAAACATAAGCTCTTAATTTATATAACATCATGGTATTGGGGTTGGTTAGAATATAGGGTAAGTTTTACAACCAATAATATAACAGACCCGACCGTTCGATTAAAAAAGGTAATTGAGTTACTGGCAACTACTGTAGAAGATGATATGAGTACCGCCTATGTAAACGAAAGTATTTTACACCAGATCATTATAGCCGAAGGAAGTAAAACCTATTTAACCAAGCATGTGACGGAGGATAATAAAGATCAGTTCTTTAAACCCTACAAGGACCTATGCGCTAAGATTAGTGGTTTTATTTTGGACTTTAATTCAAAGTATAAATATCCGCATTCACTTGCCAGTACAATTATTGAAATGGCGCATTTACAAAACTTCTTTATGCACCACCTTCCAGCATTAACAGATTTTGGGAAGGATAAAGATGAATCGAAGGTGCTTGCTTTTTTAGAAGAATTGGTATTTAATAATATTAAAAAATAAGTAAAAAGACACCCTTTGAGAATTCAAAGGGTTTCTTTTTTTAGAATGCTTTTTTCTTCCACTTGTTATTATCTCTATTCCAATCGGGAAGCATTTTATCAGGATCAAGGGTTACATCTTTTATTTCACTAGTAGTAGGCACACCGAATGTCCATTTAGCTCCACGTTGCCACACTTCCACTGGTAAGTCAATTTTGTGCTCTTTACCATTAGCTTCTTTTACAAGAACAGTTACTGGCATTGCCATTTGTTCAAGATTTTCGATAGAAATGTTGGCGCCATTTTCAGGATTGTCTTCAGTATATTTTACACCTGTTACAGCCTGATCTAATTTCCATGTATTTAAAACCCAAGCTCTCCAGAACCAACTCAGGTCTTCACCAGCTACATTTTCCATGGTATGAAAAAAGTCCCACGGTGTTGGATGTTTGAAAGCCCAGCGATTAATATATTCTTTAAAAGCAGCATCAAATCTTTCTTTACCCAATACAACGTTGCGTAAAATATCCAGCATTTGCGCCGGTTTCATATAAGCTACTATTCCAAGATTTTCCTGTTGAATAACATCCGGCGCATTGTATAAGCCATCCATTTTTTCTCCAAAAGTATAATTCACCATGAAAGAAGAATTTGGATCGCCAAAAAATCCACCTTCTTTAAATTCTCCTTTGTTAAACGCTTCTGTAGAAAAACCATTTATGAATGTGTTAAAGCCTTCATCCATCCATGCATATTTTCTTTCATTGCTTCCTACAATCATCGGGAACCAGGTGTGACCAAATTCATGATCGGTAACACCCCATAAACCACTACCTGAATCACTATGACTGCAAAACACAATACCTGGATATTCCATACCACCAACTATGCCGGCAACATTGGTAGCTGCAGGATAAGGATACTCAAACCATTTCGTGGAATAGTGTTCAATACTTGCTTTGGTAAATTCAGTAGAACGTTGCCATCCATCTTTTTTAATGCTTTCAACAGGATACACACTTATTGCCAAACATTTTTTACCACTTGGTAGATTAATTTTTGCTGCATCTTGTACAAATGCTTTACTTGCTGCCCAAGCAACATCTCTTGTGTTCTGTATTTTAAATTTCCAGGTGGTGGTTGCTTGTTTTGGTCTGGAGTTGGGATCAGTAACTTCTTTATCGCTACGAATCATTACAGTTTTATCACTGTTTTTAGCAGCGTCCCATCTTTTTATTTGTTCTGGGGTGTAGCATTCTTGCGGATTTTGCAATTCACCTGAACCAACAATTATTAATTCAGATGGTGCGGTGATTGTGAAATCTACATCTCCATATTCAAGATAAAACTCTCCCGCACCGATGTATGGTAAAGTATTCCATCCTTGAATGTCATCATACACAGCCATGCGGGGAAACCATTGCGCTACTTCATATACAATTCCGTTTTTAGTTTTCAATCTTCCCATTCGGTCAGTTCCATACTCAGGAACGGTAAATTCAAACTGTACAGAAACTTTTACTTTACCCCCAGCACCTTTTAACGCATCCTGCATCCACACCTGCATTCTTGTATCTGTAACAGTATATTTTGGAGTGTAAGACTTACCATTGAATTCTACTGATATAGATTTTATAACATTGCCATCTGTAAAACCTCCGTTGGCCCAACGGCCTCCTGTTTGTGTGGTGGTAGAAGATCCTCTGGAATCTTTTTTATAAATATTCTGATCCAGTTGCAGCCAAAGAAATTTTAAATTATCAGGGCTATTATTAATGTATGCTATTTCTACATTTCCACTTACAGTATGTGTTTCCGTATTCAGGCTTGAATTGATTTTGTAGTCTGCATGATTTTGCCAATATTTTGGCCCCGGTTCTCCGCTGGCACTTCTAAATTCATTACCTGGATAAGGATAAAACTGCGGATTAAATGCTTCTTTATGATTGTAATTGGATTGTGCAAATACGCCAAGGAATAGCACAAGACTAAGAAAACTTAAAATTAATTTTTTCATAGTAAAACTTTGTTTAAAGTCTGAAAGATAAAGGAAAAGGATGCAAGTAAGACTACCGTTAAACGGGTATTTGCATTTTTTTAGATAAAAACTGACTCAGCAATGGCAACACTTTCAGGTTTCCCAACATCTACCAGCGAGTCACCCGAATGGTCATAACCCATAATACGATGATCGGCAGCTAACTTCAGATATACATCTATAAGTGAAAATTTTCCTGAGAAATTATTTTCTTCCATCAATCTAAAAATATCATATTCAAATACAACAACACAACTGTATGCTTTTTCTATAAGTGATGTTGTTCCTCTTCCTTCAGGGGAGGTGAGGTGGGGGCCTTTTTCTTCACCGGTTTTTGTATTTCTCCAACCACAAAGCCTGTTATTTTCATCAAACAAAAGATAACGGGAAGTTTTTCTATTCGTGACAGCAAAAGAAATCAATGCTTTGTTTGCTGAATGAAAATTTATCAGTTTGCTGATGTCGAGATTAGTAAGAATGTCAACATTACAGGTAATGAATTTTTCTCCCGGTGTAAATAAGTCTTTTGCTTTTAGCAAACCGCCACCTGTTTCCAATACTTCATTTCTTTCATCACTAATGATAATATTACTTCCCCACCCGTTATTTTTTTCAATGGCTTTTTCTATTTGGTTGGGAAAATGATGAACGTTGACAACGATGTCTTTAATTTCAAAAGACTGTAGGTATTCGATATTTCTTTGTAACAAAGATTTGCCATTTACAATAGCCAATGCTTTTGGATGCTTATCTGTCCAGGGTTTAAACCTTGTGCCGAGTCCGGCACTGAAAATCATAGCTTTCATTATGTATTCTGCGGCAGTGGATTTTGCCAGTTTTTTTCTTCTTGAACAATATGTTTCAGTTCAATTTTTACTTTGAACTTATTTTTTAAATGCCTTGCCATTGCATCGGCAGCATATACACTTCTGTGCTGGCCTCCGGTGCATCCAAAACCAACCAGCAAACTTTCAAAACCTCTTTTTATATATTCTTCCACTGTAATATCCACCACATCCATCGTACTGTTTAAGAATTCCGGCATCTTAGTTTGCTGTTCCAGAAAATCTTTTACTTCTTTATCTCTTCCGGTTTGTGTTTTCATACTATCTACACGGCCCGGATTTAAAATACCTCGGCAATCAAATAGAAAACCGCCGCCATTTCCACTATTATCTTCAGGTAATTGCTTGCGATAAGAGAAACTGCAAATTTTTACAACCAATGGTGTTTCATCTGTTGCTTGTGTTGGTGTAAACTGTTGAATAACCTCATCGGCCAAACACATGTCAAGCACTTTTCTGAATTCCGGAACCGAAATTCCAAGGCTTTGATTTTTTAAGAAATCTTTGAGATTGTTTAATGCCAAAGGGATACTGGTAAGGAACTGTGCTTTTCTCTCAAACAAACCTCTGAAACCATAGGCGCCTAAAACCTGTAATAAGCGAATCAATACATAACCATAATACTGGCTTCGGAAAATATTCTTATCAATCGATTGATCAATGATTTTTTCAAAACTTGCCATGTAATCTTCCAGTAAATTATTTTTCCACTCATCAGGAAGATTTGCTCTGGCCTGCCATAGCATTGAAGCTACATCGTATTGTGGCGCACCTTTCATGCCGCCTTGATAATCGATAAAATGCACAGCATTATCATCAGTTACCATAATATTCCTGCTCTGAAAATCTCGGAACATAAAATATTTATATTCTGTATGCGTCAAATAATTACTCAATGCCTCAAAATCAGCAATCAGTTTTTGTTTGTCGTATGGTTTACGTAAAGCGTCTAAAAAATAATATTTGAAATACAGCAGATCAGCCATGATTGCTTGCTTTCCAAATTCTTGATTGGTGAGGCAATAATCAGCATAGTTCAGTCCTTCATCACCCTTTATTTGTAAAAAGGCCAAGGCTTCTAAACTTTTTTTGAAAAGAGCATAAACCTCATCCGAGAATCCTTTTGATTCAAGATGATTTAATAACGAAACAGTGCCAAAATCCTCCTGTAAATAGAACTGTTCATCATCACTTATTGCTAGTATTTCTGGAACAGCAAGTTGTTTAGGTTTAAAATGTTTTGAAAAATAGATGAAGGTTTTATTCTCCTGAATATTGGCACCATAAGTGCCGATTACAGATTCTGTAGAACCATTAATCCTGAAATAACGTCTCTCACTTCCACTTTGTGGCAGCAACTCAATGCTGGAGGCTTCTTTACCTTTCCATTCTTTATATAATGTAGCAATTGATGCTGTAATATCCTGCATCCCGCAAATGTACCAAATTGAATGGCCGTCAGCAAGACTAACGGGCATTAGGTTTTTAGGTTTAAATTTGCACATATAGAAAAATATGAGCTACACACCTTCCAATAAAGTAAGAATCGTTACAGCTGCCAGTCTTTTTGACGGACATGATGCTGCCATTAATGTAATGCGCCGGATTATGCAAAGCAAAGGAGCCGAAATTATTCATCTGGGCCATAATCGTTCGGTAAAAGAAATTGTAGAGACAGCTATTGAAGAAGATGTACAGGGAATTGCCATTACCAGTTACCAAGGTGGTCATGTAGAGTTCTTTAAATACATGAAAGATTTATTGGAAGAGAATGAATGTGGGCATATAAAAATATTTGGCGGTGGTGGAGGAACGATTCTTCCTGACGAAATAGAGGAGTTACATAATTATGGTATTAGCAGAATTTATAGTCCGGATGATGGAAGGCATATGGGATTAGAAGGGATGATTGAAGATGTGATAAAAAATGCAGCCCCCCAACCCCCGCAAGGGGGGCTTTCAATACCCGAATGTTGGAACAAAACGAAAGTATTGGATGAGGTTAAAGACGTAAGAGTTATTGCAAGATTGATTTCTCTTGCCGAAAGGGGAATTGATTATTCCGACTTACTTAAAAAAATATTTGTAGTATCAGACTCTAAAGCCCCCCTTGCGGGGGTTGGGGGGCATCCTGTTTTGGGAATTACCGGAACTGGCGGAGCGGGAAAATCATCTGTAACTGATGAGATAGTCCGCAGATTTTTAACAAACTTCACTGATAAAACGATCGCTGTTATCTCTGTTGATCCTTCCAAGAAAAAAACTGGAGGAGCTTTGCTGGGTGATAGAATAAGAATGAATGCAATCTCTCATCCGAGAGCTTATATGCGTAGCCTAGCAACAAGAGAGGATAACACCGCATTGAGTGGCGCTATGCAGGAAGCAATTGATATTTGTAAGGCTGCTGATTTTGATTTAATCATTCTTGAATCTGCTGGTGTAGGACAAAGTGATGCTTCCATTTTAGATTATTGTGATGTAAGCATGTATGTGATGACGCCGGAATATGGAGCGGCTTCTCAATTGGAGAAAATCAATATGCTTGACTATGCTGACCTTATTTGCATCAACAAATTTGATAAAGCCGGAGCATTAGATGCATTGGCAGATGTAAAAAAACAGTACAAAAGAAATCACCAGTTATTTACTGCGAAGGATGAAGATATCCCTGTAATAGGAACAATGGCCAGCAAGTTTAATGATGATGGAGTAAATCATTTATTTGAGCTGTTGCTAAAAAAGATTGAAACAAAAACAAGTGCAAAGTTTGGCGAATATCATTTTGCAGAAACGGCCAAAGTTTCACAAGCGGTTATACCATCAAGCCGGGTTCGTTACCTGTCTGAAATTGCAGAAGCTAACAGGGGATACGATCAGTTGGTAAAAGAGCAAGCTGAGTTTGCTTCTAAACTTTATCGACTACAAGGATCTTTAGAAATTATTTCCCAATCGGAGACCAAGAACCCCCTTTCGGGGGGTAAGGGGGCTTCTGATGTTCTTCAAAAGCAAATTGATTTTTATACTGAACAATTAACACCTGTTGCAAAAAAGCTAATAACCAATTGGCCAAATAAAATAGCAGAATACCAGAAAGATTTTTATGAATACACTGTCAGGGATAAAGTGATAAAACTTCCAATGACCACTATCAGTTTGAGTGGTACAAAAATTCCCAAAGTTGTTTTACCGAAGTATAAAGACTGGGGTGATATTTTAAAATGGCAGGCACAGGAAAATGTACCCGGTCATTTTCCATTTGCGGCTGGAGTGTTCCCATTAAAAAGAGAAGGTGAAGACCCAACAAGAATGTTTGCAGGTGAAGGCGGACCGGAAAGAACGAACAGAAGATTTCACTATGTAAGTGTAGAGCAGCCTGCAAAACGTTTATCAACTGCATTTGACAGTGTAACACTTTATGGGGAAGATCCTGATCAGCGACCTGATATTTATGGAAAGGTTGGTAATAGTGGTGTAAGTATAGCAACAGTTGATGATGCAAAGAAATTGTACAGCGGTTTTGATCTTTGCGATCCGAAGACATCAGTTTCCATGACGATTAATGGCCCTGCTCCGATGTTGCTTGCATTTTTTATGAATGCGGCCATTGACCAGCAATGCGAGAAATATATAATCGAGAATAATCTTCGAGATGAAGTAAATAAAATCATTGAATCAAAATTCAAAAAAGGAGATTTACCATTTTATACAGGAACTGATGGCAAACCTGTACTTCCGGAAAAAGGAGAATTAACTGGTGATTTGCCAAAAGGAAATGATGGTCTTGGTTTACGTTTGCTTGGTTTGTCAGGTGCTGATGTATTGCCTGCTGATGTGTATGAAAAAATTAAAGCGAATGCATTGATGCAGGTGCGGGGAACGGTGCAGGCAGATATTTTAAAAGAAGATCAGGCACAAAACACCTGTATATTTTCTACAGAATTTGCGTTAAAGCTGATGGGTGATGTACAGGAATATTTCATTGATAAAAAAGTTAGAAATTTTTACTCGGTTTCTATCAGCGGTTATCATATTGCAGAAGCTGGCGCCAATCCGATTACGCAGTTAGCATTCACATTATCTAATGGGTTTACATATGTAGAGTATTATCTCAGTCGTGGAATGAACATAGATGACTTTGCAGCTAATTTATCGTTCTTCTTCAGTAATGGAATGGATGCAGAGTATAGTGTAATAGGAAGAGTGGCAAGAAAGATATGGGCCAAAGCAATGAAGTATAAGTACAAGGCCAATAAACGCAGCCAGATGTTGAAGTACCATATTCAGACATCAGGAAGAAGTTTGCATGCACAGGAAATCGACTTCAATGATATAAGAACAACGTTGCAAGCATTGTATGCCATTTATGATAATTGCAATTCGCTACATACTAATGCATATGACGAAGCAATAACAACACCAACAGAAGAAAGTGTTCGCCGGGCAATGGCAATTCAGTTAATTATAAACAGAGAATTAGGTACAGCTAAAAATGAAAATCCAAACCAGGGTTCGTTCTTAATAGAAGAATTAACGGAGTTGGTAGAAGAAGCAGTGTTGGCAGAGTTTGACCGCATCACCGAAAGAGGTGGAGTTTTGGGTTCTATGGAAAGAATGTATCAGCGAAATAAGATACAGGAAGAGAGCTTGTACTACGAACATCAAAAACATTCTGGTGAATTACCATTGGTTGGTGTCAATACATTTTTAAATAAAAAAGGTAGCCCCACAATTTTGCCAACAGAAGTAATAAGAAGCACTACCGAAGAAAAAGAATTACAGATCAATAACCTAAAAGCATTTTGGAAACGAAATGAAGATAAGTCGGCTGAAATGCTGAATCGTTTAAGGGCTGTTGCTATTAATAACGGAAATCTTTTTGAAGAACTGATGGAAACGGTTAAGTATTGCTCGTTAGGTCAAATTACTAATGCTCTTTATGAAGTAGGTGGACAATATAGAAGGAATATGTAATTTGTTTTAGGAAACTGATTGTTGCAAATCTGTTAATAGCCTTGTTTCATTTCTATTAAAGCTTAAATTGCACACTCCATTTGCAAATAGAAATGACATCGTGATGAAAAAAAATATTCTTCTAAGTTTTCTTTGCTCATTATTTGTTACTCAGGTAGTAGCACAAAATATCGATTCCACCATTGATAAATATGCAAATGAATATGCTCAAGAAAGGGCTTATCTGCATTATGATAAAGCCAGTTATGTAGCAGGTGAAACGATCTGGTTCAAAGCTTATCTTTTGGAGGGAATAACTCCTGCCTTCAGCAGCAAAACTTTTTATATCGACTGGACAGATGATAAAGGCAATCTTCTTTCACAAACGGTAAGTCCGTTGCAAGCAGCAAATACAAATGGACAATTTGATATTCCGACAAGTTACAAAGGCAGTTTTATTCATGTAAAAGCATATACCAAATGGATGCTCAATTTTGATACAGCATTTATTTATGAAAAAGATATTCGTATAATTTCTGATAAGCCTTCTCCAGTATCGGCAGTTAGCATCGTTCCAACACTTGGTTTTTATCCGGAAGGAGGAGATATAGTTTTAGGTGCAAATAATAAAGTGGCTTTTAAAGTCATTGATCAGTTTGGACGGCCTGTTAAAGTAAATGGCGTTATAAAAAATCAAAAAGGAGAACTAATTGATAGTTTGAAAACATTACATGATGGTATGGGCTATCTTTTTGTGCTTCCCGAGAAGGGCGAAAGTTTTACAGCCACTTGGAAAGATGAAAAAGGCAAAGAATATAAAACCACTTTACCTGCAACTAAGGAAACTGGTATTTCATTACAACTAACTATTTCAGGGAACAAAAGGAATTTTTTTATTCAAACAAATGAAGCAACTGCATCAAAGGTTGAAACTGTGTATTTGGTCGGCACTATGAATCAATACCGAGTATTTAAAGTAGCAAGAAAATTAGCTGCCGGTAAAGCACAGGGAGTTATTCCGGTTCAGGATCTTCCTTCTGGAATTTTAACCCTTACACTATTTGATGGTAACTGGAATCCATTGGCAGAGCGAATCACTTTTGTAAATAATGAAGAATATTCATTTGCTGCGGAAATGAATGTAACACATTGGGGATTAAACAAGAGAGCCAGAAATGAAATTGAAATAACTGTTCCTGATAGTTTGTCTGCTGATTTTTCAGTCGCTATTACAGATGCAGCAATAGATACAGATAGTACCGATAATATTATTTCTCACCTATTGTTATCGTCTGATTTGAAAGGACAAATATTTAATCCTGCCTACTATTTTTCTTCAAATGATAATGTGGTAACGGAGCATCTCGATCTTGTAATGCTTACCAATGGATGGCGACGATTTAAATGGGATGATATAGTAAAAGGAATCTTACCAAAAATTAATTATTCTAAAGACACAGCTTATCTCAGTTTATCAGGAAAAGTATATGGTGTATTACCCAGCCAACTAAGAGATAATGCTCATATTATTCTTGTTATTAATCAGAAAAGTGAAGGTGGAAATAAAATGCTGTTTGTTCCGGTAGAAAAGGATGGCACTTTTAATGACCCAACTGTTTTTCTTTTTGACACGGCCAATATTTATTTTCAATTGTCAAAAGGAATAAAAGATGCAACCGTACGCTTCATGGAAAGTAAATTGCCGGCGCATAAGAACAGAATTTTTGCAAAAGGGCTTTATTACAACAAGATGGAAGATACTACTGGTTATGCAAGACACTTTCAATTATCGGACGAAGTAAGAAGATTGCTTTTGGCTGAAGAAGGAAAAGTATTGGAGAATGTTATAATAAAAGCAAAAACAAAAACTCCTGTTCAGTTGCTGGATGAAAAGTATGCTTCCGGAATGTTTGCCGGCGATGGTTATCAGTTCGATCTGATAAATGATCCGTTTGCAAATTCGGCTACAGACATCTTTGCTTACTTGCAAGGAAAAGTTGCGGGATTGCAAATTACAGGAAGCGGAGCTAATGCTCAGTTACAATGGCGGGGTGGAGCTCCGCTAGTTTTAGTTGATGAAATTCCTTCGGATATTAGTTTCTTATCATCTATTAATGTAAATAATGTGGCGTATATAAAAGTGATGCGGCCACCTTTCATGGGATCTACTGGCGGTGGTAACGGAGCAATTGTTGTATATACTCGTAAAGGAAATGATGTACAGAATGAGCCTGGAAAAGGACTTTCCAGTAGCAAGGTGAGTGGTTATTCTCCAATTAAGCAGTTTTATTCACCCAATCATAGCAGTTTTCTTGCGGCTAATGAACAAAAGGATTTGCGGACTACATTGTATTGGAATCCGCAGGTAGTAACAACTCCTGAAAAGAATAAAGTGAAACTTACCTTTTATAATAATGATCTTGCGAAAGCTTTCCGTGTTATTATAGAAGGTATGACAAAAGATGGGCGATTAACAAGGATTGAGCAGATAATGGAATAAAATCCAGCCTGCGGCCTATTTCAAGTATCTTCGTTTCTTTTAAATAAATCATTTTGCGTTTTACAGAATTTAATTTTCATCCAAACCTGCTGGAAGGTATTGAAGCTTCTAATTATGAAAATGCCACTCCCGTTCAGGAGCAGGTAATTCCTTCAATTCTTGCTGGTAAAGACATAATTGCTTCGGCACAAACTGGCACCGGAAAAACGGCAGCATTTTTATTGCCGGTAATGAACCAGATTTTAAAGAATCATATTGATGGACAGGTGGGAGCATTAATAGTGGTACCAACAAGAGAACTGGCTATCCAAATTGCACAACATATTGAAGGGCTGTCTTATTTTACACATCTTAGTTCTATTGCTATTTATGGAGGAAACGATGCTCAGAATTTTGTAGCCGAGAAAAAGGCATTACAGATGGGTGCAGATATAATTGTTTGTACACCCGGAAGAATGATTGCACACCTGAACATGGGTTATGTAAATATGAAGGGGTTGCAGTTTTTAATATTAGATGAAGCAGACAGAATGCTTGATATGGGTTTTCAGGATGACATCAATAAGATTATAAAAGGACTTCCAGTAAAACGACAGAATTTGTTATTCTCTGCCACCATGCCTGGTAAGATAAGAGAACTGGCAAGAAAAATTTTACATGAACCGGTGGAAATAAATATTGCAATTTCAAAACCGCCGGAAAAAATAGTTCAAAAAGCATTTGTGGTGTATGAGCCGCAAAAATTGCCATTGATAAAAAAGATTCTAAAAGAAACGCCATATAAAAATGCATTGATTTTTTGCAGCCGCAAACAAACAGTAAAACAGCTAGCAAGAGAGTTGAAACATGGCGGTGTTAACGTTGCAGAAATTCATAGCGATCTGGAACAATCAGAAAGGGAAAGTGTGCTGGGTGCGTTTACTGCCGGACGAATACCAGTAATGGTAGCTACAGATATTCTTAGTCGTGGAATTGATATTGATACAATTGACGTAGTTATAAATTATGATGTGCCAGGCGATGGTGAAGATTATGTACATCGCATAGGAAGAACTGCAAGAGCAGAAGCAGATGGCTCCGCATTTACATTGATTGGGGAAAAAGAACATAACAGGTTTGCTGCAATAGAGCAGTTGCTCGGTAAAGAAGTGGAAAAAGTAGAAGTGCCCAAAGAACTAGGCAAAGCACCGGTTTACAATCCGAGAATCCGTTCTGGCTCTGGTAACAGAAGTCCGCAAAGACAATTTCACAGAGGAGCACCTAAACGAAGGTGAGTTGTTTCTTTCTTTAGTAGCAATAATCTTAATTATATGAGACGAAATATTATAGTTGTTTATCTTGCTCTCTTTTTGATCTTCATTTATGGTTGTTCAGAAAGTAAATATGCTGCAACTAATAAAACCTATAAGCAACAGGTAAAAGCATATGCAAAAATGTTGATGGAGTATCCGGTAAAAGATTCTGCCGGCTTACCATATGCGGTTGATTGGGTAGGAACAACAAATCTTTCAATGCGCCGTGCAAATATTGTTATCATTCACCATACAGCACAAAACAGTTGCGAGCAAACATTGAAAACTTTCACTTTGCCTAGAACACAGGTAAGTGCCCATTATGTAATTTGTAAGGATGGTACGGTGCATCATATGTTGAATGATTTATTGAGAGCACATCATGCTGGTGTAAGTAAATGGGGAAATACAACAGACCTTAATTCATCAAGTATTGGAATTGAATTAGATAACAATGGTTTCGAATCATTCTCTGAAGCACAAATGCAAAGTCTGTTAACATTACTTGATCGGCTTAAAAAAACATATAGCATTCCAACATCGAATTTTATTGGACATGGTGACATTGCACCCACAAGAAAAAATGATCCTAACTGGCGGTTTCCCTGGAAGACATTGTCTGAAAAAGGATTTGGGTATTGGTATGATAACCCATCAAACGTTACATTGCCAAATAATTTTAATCACTTACAGGCATTGCGTATTGTTGGTTTTGATATGAAAGATACCACCGCTGCCATTGCAGGGTTTAAAAGACATTGGCTACAGGATACAACAAGAGGTTTGAATACCGACCAGTTAAAAGTGCTTTATCAGTTAAGTAAGAAATATCAGTGAAGCTCTCCTGCTGGTTCATGATCATCGTATTGATTCCGTAGATTAATTAATTCTTTCTTTAATTCAAAAACAGTTTTTGCATAAGCCATGTTATTGATCAAATTTTTCTGCTCATTCGGATCTGATTTCAAATCATATAGCTCCCATTCATTTACAGTGTAGAAGTAAATAAGTTTATAATGTTCGCCTCTTACTGCAAGATGAGGAATTACGGTATGGTCTCTTACATACTCGTAATAATGATAATACAAATATTTTCTGTCAAGTACTTTTTTAGTTCCTGTCAATAAAGTTTTTAAACTAATGCCTTGCATCCAGTCAGGAATTTTTCCGCCGGCAATGTCTACGATAGTTGGAGCGAAATCAATATTCTGTACCAGTTGATTGCTTACACTGCCTGCTTTTATATGTCCGGGCCATTTAATTAATAAAGGTGTTCCCATTGATACATCGTATGCAAAGCGTTTATCAAACCAGCCATTCTCTCCTAAATAAAAACCTTGGTCGCTGGTGTAAATAACAGCTGTGTTATTACTAAGATTATTTTTATCAAGATAGTTCAACAGGACACCTACACTTTCATCAATTGATGCAATGCAAGCAAGATAATCCTGCATATACCATTGATATTTGTATTTCATTAATTCATTTCCTTTAGGTTTTTTATCACGGATAATTTTTCCTCGTTCTGCATAAATTTCTTCAAATCGCTGTCGCTGATCAGGCGACATTCTTTTCATAATGGCATTATAGGTTGCAACATCTTCTGCATCGGGCTTTAATTCAGGAATGTCTTTCAGGTATGCAGGGTCAATTTTCAAATCGCCGGATAATCGCATATCCAATAAGATATTCATAGTTTGCATTCGCCATGCACTGACCCGGCCGGTAGTGTCTGTATATAAAGTAGCAGGTTCAGGAAATGTTTTTGAATGATATTCTTCTAGGTATTTTAATGCGGGAACAAAATTTCGATGTGGTGCTTTATGGTGAAAGAAAAAAGCGAAAGGTTTATTTTTATCTCGGTTCTCAAGCCAATTAATTGCATCGGCTGTAAGAGCTTCTGCTGAATAGCCTTTCTCAGTAATGGTATCACCATTCATGGTTATCATTCTTGTATCAAAGTATTGACCCATTCCCGGCAACACTCTCCAATAATCAAAGCCAACTGGATAAGAATGTAAATGCCATTTGCCAATTATCGATGTTTGATAGCCTGCATCATGTAACAGATGTGCAATTGTTGTTTTAGACGAATCAAATTTTGTGCGATTATCTTTTACACCATTCTTATGCGAATGCTGCCCGGTAAGTAAAGTAGCTCTTGCCGGAGAGCAAATTGAATTACCAACAAAAGCTTTATTAAATTTCATACCTTCTTTGGCAATGCGATCAATATTGGGTGTTTTAATAAATTGTTTGTTGTAGGCACTTATTGCATCTGCATCATGATCGTCACTCATAATGTAAATAATATTCGGCCGTTGTTGCGAAAAACTATTGATTGATAAAAGAAGGAAAAAGAGTAACTGCTTCATGTTTGTTTAATTGCAAAAACAAGTTATACCATTAAAACATACATTGCCATAATTTTTTTGTAGTATAATGCCGATGTAGCAGCCCTTAGGCCAATATAATTGGACTATTACGGATGCGCAATCGGTAGTAAACATTTACTCTTATAAATAATGCCGGATATTGCAGGTAAGAAAGTGTTACAGTGTTGAAATAAAAAACCAGTTATTTCTAACTGGTTTAAAGAATATAGTTTGCTAGTCTCTGAGTAATACTGCTTTTGTTCTTCTCGGAGGAACCCTGTCCCTTCGGTTTTCTTTTATAATACGAATTACTTCTTGTCGAAATTTATCTTCGTATTGAAAAACTTTATTGGCTCTTTGCTCATCCATTATTTGTTTAAACTCTCCACGGTAACGTAAGCGAAGTTCAATTACTTTTTGCTGAAGTATCAACCTGTCGCCTTTATTTTGACGATGTGTTTGTGCAAAGTCTCTGAAGTAACGGGCAAAAACAGGAGTAAATTTCTGGGCTTCACTTTTTGATAAGCCAAGATTTTTTTGAATATACTCTCTCATTCTCACAGCAATCTTGCCATTTTCTTCAGCAGGATTCTCGTCCTGCGAAAAAGCTGCTACTGCTGGCAGTAGAAACAAGAGTAATATGTATAAATATTTTTTCATTATCACTTAGTTGACCAGTAAAACAGCCTGAATGTCTTCAGATTGTTCCTGAAAATCTTTTAATTCATCATCCGAAATGCCAATCAGTAAATCTTTTATTTCGGTTGATCTGTTACTGTTTTTTGTTTGTACTGATTCTTTTCCATTAAGACCCGCATCAATAAAATCTATCAAATCATCTTGTTGCTCAATATTCATGTTTTTTACATCCTGGGTAATTTTAGCCATTACTTTACTACCTGGTTCGGTAGTCGAATTGTTTCTACCAAAATATATAAAACCAGATAACACAATTAAGCCAGTAACAACAGCGGCAGCAGCATAACGAAACCATTTGCGACTACCAAATGAAATAACTTTTGTGGCAGGTTTATTCGCTACAGATGTTATGTTTTCAAAATAGCCTGCAGGAATAGTATACGGATTATCTTTTTTCAATCCGCTAAGCAATGGAGAAAGAACTTCCAATTCTTCTTTAGCTGTTTGATAATCGTTGCTTTCATGAACTGTATGCAGCACATTATCTGCCAGCGTTTCAAAATACCCGAGTGGAACAGTATATAAAGTTTCTTTAGAAGTAGAATTCAATAACGTTGATAAATGACCCAACTCTTCTTTTGCATCAATTGCTTCCAAAGTTTTGATCCTTTTCATTACTTGCACAGCTAATCCATCAAAATAACCGGCAGGAACGGAGTAAACATTCTGCAAGCTTAAATTAACAAGGAAACTTTTCAATTCCTTCAATTCTTGTAATATGTTGTCTTTTTGTGTCATTTAACGGTTATAAGATAGATTTTTACCCTCAAAGTTTAATGATTGAGCATATAATCTTCGACTTTTTTAACAGCATGGTGATAGCTTGCTTTTAAGGCGCCTTCGCTAGTCTCTAAAACTCGGCTCATTTCTTCGTATGGCATTTCTTCATAATACCTAAGACTGAAAACAACTCGCTGTTTTTCAGGCAGTTGCTGAATGGCTAGTTGTAGTTTCCACTCCACTTTATTGGCATCAAAATTCTCATCTGCCTTTATTTTATTGCTAAGGCCGGTTTCCACATCGCTAAAACTTACTGACGATTTTTTCTTCTGTTGTTCAATATATGTCAAGCTTTCATTGGTGGCGATGCGATAGAGCCAAGTGTATAGTTGGCTATCTTCTCTGAACTTTTCAAGGCCTTTCCACACCCGTATGAGTACATTTTGCAGCACATCATTAGCATCATCATGCTGCACTACCATCCGGCGTATATGCCAATACAATTTTTCCTGATATTTTTTTATCAGGCTGGTATATGCTTTTTCTTTCGTAATAGGATTACGAAACTGTTCAAGTAATTCACTATCGCTAATGGGTGTCAGGGACATTTATCAGTGGCTTTGGTTCGGTTAGAATAGTGAATTGGCAATATGTTTAATAAACTTTTCAGGGATTAAAAATAAAAAAGCAGGTTCAATATTAAAAGAACCTGCCCAATTAATTTACAACTATCTTTTAACTGTTTTTCTTACGATTTATTGCTTTTTCAGCAGCCGCTACAATATCTGGAATGTCTAAACCATACTTCTTCAACAGCTCTGTTGGTTTTCCGCTTTCGCCAAATGTATCTTTTGTGCCAACATACTCTATAGGAATAGGAAAATTCTTTGAAGCACATTGTGCAATTGCATCGCCCA
The DNA here is from genome assembly GCA_016708765.1 of Chitinophagaceae bacterium. GTDB lineage: Bacteria > Bacteroidota > Bacteroidia > Chitinophagales > Chitinophagaceae > JJ008. The sequence continues at coordinate 71,082 of JADJFD010000005.1, read as the reverse complement.
AACCACCAATGATATTATGCTCTTCAGCAGTAACAGCACATTTTGTTTTTTTGATAGAAGCCAATACAGCTTCTTCATCTAAAGGCTTGATGGTATGAATATTTATTACTTCTACGCTGATTCCTTTTTCTTGTAAAATAGCTCCTGCTTGTATTGCATTCCAAACTAAATGACCACAGGCAAAGATTGTAACATCTGTTCCTTCTGAAAAATACTGAGCTTTACCAATTTTAAAATCTTCTTCTTTAGTAAAGATGGGCCAGGCTGGTCTGCCAAAACGCAAATAAACAGGTCCTTCCATTTCGGCAATGGTTTCCGTGGCAGCTTTTGTTTGTGCATAATCGCAAGGAACAATAACCGTCATGCCCGGTAGCATTTTCATCAGTCCAATATCTTCCAAAATTTGATGAGTTGCTCCGTCTTCACCCAATGTAAGACCTGCATGTGAGGCACAAATTTTTACATTCTTACCGCTATATGCAATGGATTGTCTAATCTGATCGTATACTCTGCCGGTAGAAAAATTAGCAAATGTTGTAGTGAATGGAATCTTTCCGCCAATCGTCATTCCTGCGGCAATACCCATCATATTTGCTTCTGCAATTCCAACCTGAAAAACCGTTCAGGAAATTCTTTCATAAACTGATTCAGCTTAAGTGAACCAGCTAAGTCGGCTGTCAGCGCTACAACATTGGGATTTTTTCTGGCTGCAGCTACAATGCCATCGCCAAAACCACTTCGGGTATCTTTATTTCCGGTTGATTGAATATCTTTTAATAACATGATAGTTTTTTTGATGTGGCAAAAGTAAGGGTGAAAAGGCAATTGTCTATTGCTAATTGAGTTCACCCGGTTGACTCCTGAAAACTGTTTCATCGGCTTTTAAGAATTGCTCCCATTTCCAGGCTGTAGACATAATATCTTCCAGTGAATATTTTGGTTTCCAACTTAATGTATTTTTAGCTAGGTCGTTATTGGCATAGATAGCTTCTACATCTCCAGCTCTTCTGGGTCCGGTTTCATAATTTAATTTTACGCCACTTACTTTTTCAAATGCATGAATGGCTTCCAGAACAGTAACACCATTTCCACTGCCGAGATTGAATATTTCGCAAAGGCTGTTATTCCTTCCTTCTTCTAGATATTTTAATGCTAGTGTGTGTGCATTTGCAAGATCGCAAACATGAATATAGTCTCTTATGCAAGACCCGTCTCTGGTAACATAATCAGTTCCATGTACAAACATTTTTGGTATTCGTCCAATAGCTGTTTGTGTTATTGCCGGTACAAGATTTTGTGGTTTGCCTAATGGCATTTCACCAATAGCAGTGGAAGGATGAGCTCCAGCTGGATTAAAATAACGTAAAAGAATTGATCGTAAGCCTGTGCTTTTAGAAAACTCATTTACAATCTGTTCTCCCATTTGTTTTGTCATACCATAAGGCGATTCTGCTGGCATAAGTGGAGTACTTTCTGTTACTGTCATATCATCTGCATCGCCATATACAGTGCAGGACGAAGAAAAAACAAAATTGGGTACTTTAAACTCCTGCACACATTTCAACAGGTTAACCAAGGAATTAATGTTGTTCTCAAAATAGAGCAGCGGGTCTTTTACAGATTCTTCAACTGATTTATAGGCTGCAAAATGAATTACACCTTTTATGTCGGCGTTTTCTAAAAAGATGGCAAATGTGTCATCGTAATTGCAAAGGTCAACTTTGTAATTCTTGATCTTTTTCCCAGTTATTTTTTCAATACCTGAAAACATATTGGGGTTTGAACGGGAATTATTATCAACAGAGATAACATCATATCCGTTTTCAATCAGGTCTACAATAGTATGTGAACCGATATAACCGCAGCCACCTGTTACAAGTATCTTTTGCATAAAAAATCCTGACAAAAGTCAGGATTTTTATTTTAATGAGATTTAATAATTTAAAAAAGTATAACAATATGATATACTCCTGCAGCAAGTAAAGCACTTACAGGAATAGTTAATACCCATGCCCAAACAAGACTAATAGTAATTCCCCAGCGAACTGCTGACAATCTTTTAGTCGCACCCACTCCCATTATAGCACCTGTAATAGTATGAGTTGTACTTACCGGAATTCTTAATGCTTCAGTAATAAATAATGTTACGGCACCAGCAGTTTCTGCTGCCACACCTTCAAACGGAGTAACTTTTGTAATTTTTGTACCCATTGTTTTTACAATCTTCCAACCGCCGCTCATTGTTCCTAAACCTATAGCAGCATAACAGGAGATAGGAACCCAATCAGGCATTTGTCCAAACTCAGTAATAGAACCTCCTGCAATTAATGCAGCTGTAATGATACCCATTACTTTTTGTGCATCATTACCACCATGGCCAATACTGAATGCTGCGGATGAAATTAACTGTAACCTCTTAAACCATTGGTTTGATTTATGCGCATTTAATGTACTTAAATAGAGGGCAAAAACAGCCATTACTACAAGAATGAAAGCAAGCAAAAGCCATTTGAAATTTTTAGAATAAAAAATTACCTGCCAGATATATGCTTCATAATGTGTTTTGCCTGAAAGTATTTCTCTGCTAAACTCCAACTTTAGTGTTAGAAATGTAGCTACAATAACAAGAATAATTAGGGAAAATATTTTAGACCGGAACCCTTTTTTAAAGGAGCTCATAAACCAAAGCGACATGACAAAAGCCATAAACATACCCACCAAGGGAGCTATAAATATGAACGCTGCGGTTTTAATAATGATGGGTGAATTAACTGCGGCAAATCCACCACTAGCAACAGCAGCACCGGCGAATCCACCAATCAACGTATGTGAAGAAGAGGATGGAATGCCTAACTGCCAAGTAAGCAAATTCCACATAATGGCAGCAATAAGACCGGAGAAAATTACTACCATCATATTGCCGTCAGCAATCTTTCCAGGATCTACTGTTTTGGCAACGGTATCAGCTACACCATGATCTTTAAAAATAAAATAAGCCACCGAATTGAAAAGTGCAGCCCACAAAACGGCTTGAAATGGTGTAAGTACTTTGGTAGATACAACAGTGGCAATGGAATTGGCCGCATCATGAAATCCATTGATGTAGTCAAAAATTAAAGCCAGTACTATTACGGTAATGAGAAACGGTGTCATAAAAAGAGTAGATGTGCAAATGAGATAATGTGCTAATAAGTCTTTTAGTATAAATTTTATTAGCGAATTATCAAATCGGCTAATTAGCTAATTGGGTTAAGCATATTTAATGATGATTGATTCAATCACATTACTTACGTCTTCACATTTATCAGTAACAATTTCCATTACCTGATATATCTCTCTTTTCTTAATAACCTCTTTAGCATCAGGCTCGTTTTCGAATAATTTCTCAATGCTGAAATCAAATATATCGTCACCTTGATTTTCGATACTGTTGATTTTTACTAACGCCTCAGTTATACCCCGCATATTCTTCATATCTCTTAGCCCGGTTACAGCGATTTTTACCTGTTCTGCTCCCCGCTCAATAAGCTCTGCAAATTTTTGCATGCCAGTATCATTGGGATTAACCTTGTAAAAATTAATTTTTTTGCCAGCTGCATAAATATAATCAGCTACATCATCCAACGAAGTAGCCAAATAATGTATATCTTCTCTATCGAACGGTGTTATAAAATTTCGGCCTAATTCGGTAAATAAGTTATGTGTAAGATCATCGTTAGCATGTTCAAGATCTTCTAACTGACCTATAAGTGTGGCTCTCTTATCGAAATCAGGTTCTCCTACTACATCTTTTAATAGGCTTCCCATTTTTTCAACATTATTAGCTACCTTTTCAAATAGTTCAAAGAAAATTTTGTTTTTGGGCATGAAGATTTTAAGGAAAGATTGTAGTGCCATTGGTTTTAGTTTTAGTTGTTCAGTTTATTATCTGAATAGATTACAAAAATACCGGGAGCTAGTTACTACCCTGATTATTTAGTGAGAATTAATAATTTGATAACATAGATTTAAAATTAGGGTAACGTTTCAATAACAAAGACTTTATATTGCAGTAATTTTAATAACTGCTTATGTTTTGCGCAAAAAAATACCATTTTGGAGCACTGCTAACGGCCTTTTTTCTTTTTTTTTCAGTTATTTGTTTGGGTCAGTACAATCCCAATAATGGGTTTATGGATGCCCATTTTGGAAAACCGATTACCTTTTCCTCGCAGGATAGCAGTTTTTCGTTGGGTATTGGTGGCAGAATTCAAAGTATGGCAGAAAGCCGCTATGACTTGAAAACTAAAGGGAATACTGTTGATTTTTTCATTCGCAGGCTACGGCTCAATTTTTCTGGAAATGCAATTAGCCAAAAGTTTACTTATCGCATACAACTTTCTTTTTCTCAAAGAGATATTTCTCCGGATAATTCGGCTGTACAGAACAATCTTTTTTTAAGAGATGCCATGCTTTACTATTCTCCCAATAAGCATTGGAGGTTTGGTTTTGGGCAAACAAAACTTCCAGGCAACAGGCAACGACAAACATCGTCGGGAAATTTGCAGTTCACCGATAGGTCAAACACAAATGCATTATTTACACTTGACAGAGACAAAGGGTTTTGGATAGTAAATACTATCAAATCAAAGAAAAACGTAATTGTAAGCAACACATTTGCGCTTACGTCTGGTGAAGGCAGAATTAATTCTGATAAAACAAATGGTTTATGCTATTCTTTCCGTTCAGAAATTTTGCCTTTTGGACAATTCAAAAACAATGGTGATTATATAGAATCTGATCTTTTCTTTGAAGAGAAGCTTAAGTTGTCTGTAGGTATGAGCTACAGTTTTAATAATAGAACAAGTAGAGTGGCAGGTCAGTTAGGAGAGTACTTATACAATAAGCAATTGGCAGATATACATTATTATGGGGTTGATTTTGCAATGAAACGAAAAGGTTGGTCAATGACAGGAGAATTGTACAGAAGAACTTCAAAAAATGGCATAAGCATTAATCCTAACGACCCAACTAAAGCCAATTTTGTGTACAGCGGTACTGGCTTTTTATTGCAAAGTGGTTACTTGTATAATCCAAAAAATGAGTTTTCGCTTCGCTACGGCCTTACATCTCCTGATCAAAGGATTACTGCATATGTTTCTCGATTAAATGAATATATGGTCGGCTACTCACATTACTTTTTTCGGCATAACCTGAAATTACAAACTGATGCAGCATATTTTGCAGGTCCTTCTCAGGAATTTCTTCAATGGAGGTTTACAGGCGTTGTTACCTTTTAATTCTGCCTCATAACATTCCGATAACATTGAGATCGCAATTGCTTAATATGGGCATAACAATGAGTTAACTTCCCGAATACACCTTTGCCGGAAATAATTAATTATGTTTTTCAGGCGGTTAATTTGTTCCTTTTTTTCTTTTCTTTTTATTCTGACGGCACAAGCTCAATTACAAAAGCTTTCAGGTAAGATCACAAATGCAAAAAATGAACCATTGGCAGGTGTTTCTATTCAGATCATCGGTAATCAGGGCGGAACAATATCTGATATAGAGGGTAGGTTTTCATTGTCGCTTGGTCAAGATAAAAAACATACACTGTTTTTTTCAGCTGTAGGTTATGAAGCTAAAATAGTTTCAGATGTAGAAGTTGGGAATACGGAGATGAATGAATTGAATATTCTAATGGAGGTAAAAGCTACAACAAGTGATAATGTAGTTATATCAGTTAAAAAATCATCAGTAAGAAATGAAACGGTGAATGCTATTATTTCATTTCAAAAAAATACTAATACAGTTGCTTCGGTTATATCTGCTGAAAGTATTCGTCGTTCTCCCGATAAAAATACAGGCGAAGTGTTGAAACGGACACCCGGTGCCAGTATTCAAGAAGGTAAATTTATTGTGATAAGAGGATTGGCAGATAGATATAATCAGGCCATGCTCAATGGAATTCTATTAACAAGTACAGAGCCGGACAGAAAAACTTTTTCATTCGATCTGATACCTGCTTCAATGATTGATAACATTATCATTAATAAAGCATTTGTTCCGGAGTATCCAGGAGAATGGGCCGGAGGTTTGATTCAGGTAAACACAAAAGATATTCCCTCTAGTAATTTTTTTACAATACAACTTGGTACAGGTTTTAATACACAAACAACCGGTAAAACATTTTATAAAGATTCGCAAGGCGGAATATTGGATTGGCTTGGTACCGATGATGGAACAAGGGCATTGCCTTCGATATATACAAGTAAATCTGGATTCGACGGATTATCGCCGGCTGAAAAAACAGCAATTGGAAAACAATTAAGATCAAACTGGATGCCTACACAAATAAATGCGCCACTTAATACATCTTTTCAGTCCAATGGTGGCTTTACATCAAAGTTATTTGGCAAGAAATTCGGAGGCACATTTGGCATCATGTACAACAGATCTTTTAGGAATCTGGATTTATTAAATAGGGCCAATGTGATAGATGAAAATACCTATGAAGTAAGTATAGTGTCAAGTTATAATGACAGAAAGTATCAGCAGGAAATATCCGCTGGTGCATTAGGCAGTGTTTCATTGCAATTGAATTCGTTCAATAAGATTTCTGTTAAGTCAATACTGAATATTAACAGCAGCAATTCCGTATCTCAACGTAATGGCGAAGATTTTAGTCGTCAAGATCAGTTAAAGGGTTCTGAATTTACATTTAAGCAAAATACTTTCTTTACCGTACAAGCAAATGGTGAGCATAGACTCATCAAGCCACTAACATTTAAATGGTATGGAGCCTTCAATATTTTGGATGGGCATATTCCTGATCAACGTCGCATTTTGTATTCTAAAGAAGCAGGTACTCAGCATCCATATCGCTTATTAATATCAAATACATTGTCGCAACAAAGTGGAAGCCGGATATATCAAAGCCTTAGCGATTATATCTACACTGCTGGTGGCGACCTTTCCTATAAATTCAAATGGTTGGAGCAAAACCAAACGTTGAAAGGCGGTTATATGTTGCAGGTAAAAGACCGTTTATATGATGCTAAATTGTTTGCTAATTATTTGCCATTAGATAATGATGCATTACGTTTATTGCCAGCCGACCAGATTTTTCTTCCTGAAAACTTTGGTGATGGTACAGCTAACAAATTTGCATTTGATGCTATAAAGGGAAATACATTTCGTTATCTCGCAAATACAATATTAAATGCAGGCTTTTTGCAATTAGATAATCAGTTTACAAAAAACTTAAGAGTGGTTTGGGGATTAAGAGTAGAAAATTATGATCAGCTGGTGGGTAGTGTAAAGCAATCCGATCCGAGGCATACGAGAACACAGGTTACCGATTTTTTACCGGGCATGAATGCAACATATAAAATCAACCAGAACACAAATCTTCGTTTATCAGGTTCACAAACGGTCATCCGACCAGAGCTTAGAGAATTATCTTTTTTGAATCTCTATGATTTTGAATTGAATGCTTCTGTGCAGGGAAACCCTTTTTTGCAAAGAACAAAGATTACTAATGCTGATCTGCGATATGAGTTGTATCCAAGAGCAGGCGAAGTATTTACGATTGGCGTCTTCTTCAAAGGGTTTAATAATGCCATCGAACAAATATTTAATGGAGTGGGTGGTGGTGCCAGCACCTTCACTTATCAAAATGCAAAAAAAGCAAAGTCATTTGGTGTGGAGCTTGAAATGCGGAAGAAACTAGATTTTTCAGCCACATTAAAGAATTTCACATTTCAGGCCAATGCATCTTATATCAATAGTAAAGTACAAGATCAAACACTGAGCGTAGATAGACCGATGCAGGGACAGTCGCCTTATGTATTAAATTTTGGATTGCTGTATGATCTTGAAAAAGCAGGTATATACGCTACATTATTATATAACCAAGTAGGAGAAAGGATCTATCTCGTTGGTGATGCCTTTGCTGGCGCACCTGATATTTATGAAGCACCAAGAGCTTTGTTTGATCTGCAAGTCGCAAAGAAACTATTAAAGAACAAAGCAGAAGTACGATTAAATATTTCTGACCTGCTAAATCAGAAACAGTATTTCTATCAGAATACAAATACAAAAAATTCTTTTCAGAAAAATGAAGATTCTTTTCGTTTTACCAGAATCGCAGGTACTTCATTCAGCTTATCCTTTAATTATTCATTATAAAATTCTTTTTAAAATAAACACAAATGAAAAAGTATCTTTTTGTAGTAATTGCGTTTGCAAGCATCGCCATTACAGGTTGCCGTAAAATAGAAGTAGACGGCGAAAAAGAAATAATCATCATTGGCAGCGGCACTACTGGGCAAACAATCACTTTGCAGGGTCGCATCAATGCAGATACCATCTTACGGAAGGAAAACACTTATATCCTGAAAGGATTAGTGTACCTAGTGGGCAATCATAAAATGACGATAGAAGCTGGAACACTTATAAAGGTTCTTTCAGTGGTGTGGATGTGGCTACATTGATTATTACAAGAGGTTCAAAGATTGAAGCCGTTGGTTCACCTACTGAACCGATTATATTTACATCAGGATCACCGAACCCACAGTCTGGCGACTGGGGTGGAATTGTAATTTGTGGTAAAGCACCAATTAACACCAGTTACAACGGTACACAAGGTTTGTATCAGGTTGAAGGTGGTATCGATAATGCGAACGGAGATGGGTTGGCTGGTTCTGGTGATGCATTGGTTTCAACTGCTATTAGCAATGATAACTCAGGGAAATTACAATATGTAAGAATTGAATTTGCTGGCTATGCTTTTCAGCCTGATAAAGAAATTAATAGTTTGACGCTGGCTGCTGTGGGCAGTGGCACTACAATAGACCACATTCAGGTAGTATATGCAAAAGATGATGCCTATGAATTTTTTGGTGGCACAGTGAATTGTAAGTATCTGATCGCCTTTAAAACTCAGGATGATGATTTTGATACCGATAACGGTTACAGTGGTAAAGTGCAGTTTGGTCTTATCATCCGTGATTCATTGATTGCCGATATATCCAAGTCAGAAGCATTTGAGAGTGATAATAATTCTGGTGGTGGAACTGTAACGCCTAAGACAAGTGCTGTATTCAGTAACATTACTGCTATTGGCCCAAGAGCTACATTAACAAACATTGGAAACTCTACATATCTGGCAGGGGCACAAATAAGAAGAAACTCTGGCATTTCTATTTACAATTCCATCATTATGGGATGGCCAACAGGTATTTTTATTGATGCTACAACAGGCACTTCTACTGCTTTAAATATTGAAGACAGTACACTTCGTTTACGCAACGTAACACTGGCTGGCAATAATATCAATGTACGATTTGCTGGTACTGCCGGTACTACAATTAATTCTGACGCTATATTGACGACCTGGTTTACAAATTCATATTTTAACAACGAAATATTAACCAACGCAGCTGATGCAAAATTGATTCAACCATTCAACTATTCAGCACCAGATCCAACTCCATTTGCAGGTAGTAGTGGTAATCAAAAAATTCTGACTGGCGGAAGTTATGACGACCTGAAATTTACTGGGGACACTTTTTTTGACAAAACAGCAACCTTTAGGGGTGCTATTGCCCCAGCAGGAATTAATGCTACCTGGTGGAAAGGCTGGACAAAATTCAATTATAATTAATCAGATTCCTATATGATAATTAGCAGACCAGCCTTATGGCTGGTCTTTTATTTTATACCTTTCAGCAAAACCGTAAGCATGAAATTATTTTTATTTGTTGCATTGATACTTTGTTTTGTTTCCTGTTCAGAGAAATCTGCCACCGGTAAACAATTGACTGGAAGCGACAGTCTCGTTATCAATTTCAACGAACCACAAACAAATAACATTGCAAAAACAGTAACCACTACAGAAAACAAAGCCATAGAAAAACTAGCAGGGTTTGTAGATGGTAAAACAAGCGAGGCCTATAAGTGTGGTTATGATGGCAATCTGTTATTTTACAAAAAAGGGAAAATTGCTGCGGATGTGTCCTTTAACTATTCAGGCGATGGTTGTCGCCATTTTATACAAGATATTAATGGTGAACTAAGCAGCACGGCTATGAATAATGAAGCGGCTGATTTTTTGAAAAGCCTTGCCGAGGGGAAAGACTGGTACTAGCTGCTATGCTATTAATATGGAATTGTTTGTATAAGAAATGTTCTCAACGGAGCAATTTTTATAGACCAATTGGCAATTCCACACTAAGATGTTTTAAATTCGCAGGATAAGATTATAACCATATGGAAAGGAAACAAGAAGTATTACAAGACGTAGTTATCAAGTTTGCAGGCGATAGTGGTGATGGAATGCAGTTAACTGGTACCCAGTTTACAAATAACACAGCTTTATTAGGTATTGATCTTTCTACTTTTCCGGACTTTCCGGCAGAGATAAGAGCTCCAATAGGCACATTGCCCGGTGTAAGTGGATTTCAGTTACGATTTTCATCCGATAACATTTATACTCCTGGCGATACTGTGGATGTTTTGATTGCCATGAATGCAGCTGCTCTAAAAACAAATCTTTCGGCATTAAAGAAGGGCGGTAAGATAATTGTAAATACCGATGGATTTGATAGCAAAAATTTACGACTTGCCAATTATCCTGATGGCGAAAACCCCATTGAGAATGATAGCTTGAGTAATTACGAAGTGATAAAGATGGACGTTACAAAGATGACGAGAGAAGCACTCAAGGATTTTACAATGGGAATGAAGGAGAAAGACAGGGCAAAGAACATGTTTGTGCTTGGGGTTCTTTATTTTATGTACAACCGTGACATGGAGAATACAATCAAATTTTTAAAGGAAAAATTTGGAAAGAAGCCAGAGATTTATGAGAGTAATGTAAAAGTGTTGCAGGCTGGTTACAATTATGGCGATACTACAGAGATATTTACTACAACTTATTCTGTCGAGAAAGCAAAAATGGAACCCGGCAATTATCGTTCTATAATGGGTAATCAGGGAGTTTCTTTCGGTTTGATTGCTGCTTCGCAGAAAAGTGGGTTGCCGTTGTTTTTAGGTTCATATCCAATTACACCTGCATCAGATATTTTACATGACCTGAGTAAGTATAAAAATTTTGGTGTAAGGACTTTTCAGGCCGAAGATGAGATTGCGGCCATAACATCTGCAATCGGTGCAGCATATGGCGGATCATTAGGCGTTACCACTTCTAGCGGACCTGGTATTGCATTAAAAGGCGAAGCAATGGGACTTGCTGTAATGCTTGAAATTCCTTTAATAATAATAAATATTCAACGAGGTGGTCCATCAACAGGATTGCCAACAAAAACAGAACAATCTGATTTGATGCAGGCCTATTACGGAAGAAATGGTGAATGCCCTATGCCAATTGTTTCTGCATCTACTCCCGCCGATTGTTTTGATGCAGTGTATGAAGCGGTACGCATTTCTGTACAGCATATGACACCGGTTATTTTTTTAAGCGATGGTTATATTGCCAATGGTGCAGAACCCTGGAAGTTTCCGGTTTCAGAAGAACTTCCGCCAATAACGGTAAAATTTAAAACAGACCTTGGCGATATGGAAGAAGTGTTTCAACCCTACTTAAGAGATGAGAAACTAGCAAGACCATGGGCCATACCCGGCACTCCAGGATTGGAACACCGCATAGGCGGTTTGGAAAAACAAAATGTAACAGGCAATATTAGTTACGAACCGGAAAATCACCAATTGATGGTGAAGATTCGCCAGGAAAAAGTAGATAAGATTGCAGATTATATTCCAGAACAAAAACTAGACAGCGGTCCCGAAAAAGGAAAAATATTAGTATTGGGCTGGGGTTCAACATACGGCGCAATAAAAAGTGCCTGTGCAGAAATGCAGAAGAAGGGACATGAAATCAGCCATGCACATTTAAGATACGTTCGTCCGTTTCCAAAAAATCTCGGCGATATTCTTAAGAACTTCGATACTGTATTAATTCCGGAAATTAATAACGGCCAGCTTATAAAAATTATCCGTGATGTTTATTTTGTGGATGCGAAAGGATACAATAAAATAATGGGAGTGCCAATTACCAAAACAGAATTGGTGATGAAGCTGGAAGAGATGATGAGAGATTAATAAAAAATATTTTCATAAATAAAAATCCACCAGTGCAGATTGGTGGATTTTTTTTATATATCTGTAAATGTTTTATCCCGGTTTATATATTTCCATCGGATGTGGAAGAGCATAAGCCAATGCAAAAGCTAGTATCACTAGAATCAATCCAAACATAAAGATATTATAGGCGATTCTTAGCAAACTATATTTTTTTGCCAGCACTACACCCAAAAAATAAGTATCTTTTACAATGCTACTGTACAGATAATCTTTATCATTGAGCATTTCTCCCATTGCCCAATCGTAATCAGGCAAATTCATTTTATAAAAGTTACCAAAGAAAAGTAAGTTGGTTTTTTTATTATGAATGTCTTCTTGTGTAAAAGTACCGTGGTTTACATTGGGTCTTGTTGCAAGTATAGAAAAAACGATTGTGGAAACACATACAATTACCAGTGCGAAAAAGGGGATCAATAAATTAGGGTTTGAATCTAATTTTGTAATAAGTTGAGAAATTACAATACTTAGTATAATCGCATTTACAGAAATAAGAATATTTGCTTTAGAGTCTGCCATCTGACTCAGGTTATTCTGATTCTGTGCCATAATACGGAACACAGTAGCAATACCTCTTTCTGATTGATTACTTTTTTCTTTCTTCTTTTTTTTATCATCATCTTCAATCTGTAACGCTTCAACGATAATATCATCGGTATTTTTCGATTTCTTTTTTTTCTTTGTTTTGTCATCCAAGTCACTGAGCTCCTCTATAAGTGTTTTTATATGTACTTCTTTAATTGGCTGCAGTGTTTCCTGTCCGTAAGTGGTAAAATATTTATGAGCTTGCAAAAACTCAATATTCTTTTTCCACCAATCATTTTTAGTAATTTCTTCATCACCAAAATTTTTCAACTCTTTTCTAAGCAAATTTGTTTTATCTCTGAACGCATCAGTGCCGAGGTGAAAAAGATCAGCATCGCAAATTATCTTTTCTAATGAGTTGGTTGGTGTTTGCGGCATCCGAGTTGCATTAATGCAGCTGATGACTTTTCCGGATGTTTCGGGTGATACATTCTGTGTTGCCAAAAAATCTGTAGCAAGCTGGGCACTTAGCGTTTCATGGTCTTTGGCCTGCCCGCCGGTGTAGCCTGTATCATGAAACCATGCTGCAATAAGCAAAGCAGTTTGCTCTTCATCAGGTATATGGTAATAGTCGGCCATTCTTTCGCAGGCAGCCACCACTTCTTCTGTATGTTCTAATGTATGAAAACGGATGTTTTTGTTAAGTTTGTCAGTAAATAAGACGGTTACAAAGGTTTTGGCATCCCGAATCAGTGCTAATTGATTTTCTGTCATGCTATAAAGATAAGTTTTGATAAATTTAAACAAAATAAGAACAATGACTTTTTTAAATTTCCGGATTAGTTTCTTTTTAGCGGTTGGGCTGGTAGGATTGGCTTTTTCAGGTTGCCGTCCAAAAACAATAGTGCTTACATCTCCTCCCCACTATGATTTTTCGCAGGTGTTCACTTTTAAGATAGATGAGAGACTGTTAGAAATATCGGGGCTTGAGTGGGATTCTAAAGCCAATATTTTTTACGCTGTAAATGACGAACTAGGAAAACTCTTTACTCTTGATAAAGAATCTAAAGCAATAAATGGGGAGTATGTTTTTGGCCCTAATGGAGATTACGAAGAAGTGGCCGTTTTAAATGGTGTACCCTATATTTTACGAAGCGATGGAACCATTTTTAGGTTTGTAAAAGATAATGAAGGCAAAACCTCCTCAATGGAATTAGGTAAAGTTCCGTTGCAAGGTACCAATGACTTCGAAACGATGTACAGCGATACGAAAAATAATGCGCTGGTACTTATTTGCAAAAACTGTGAATCGGACAATGCAAATTCGGTAAGTGCTTATGCTTTCTACCCTGACTCGCTGGGCTTTGATAATAAACCGCTTTATGTAATTGACGCTGCAAAGGTGGCAGCACTTTCTCCTTTCAAAACTTCTAAATTTCAACCTTCAGCTGCAGCTATTCATCCCAAATTGCAAAAATTATATATTCTTTCTTCTGCAAGTAATCAATTAGCGGTTACAGATTTGAATGGCGTTGTTGAATCTGTTCATAAGCTTTCGCCAAAACTTTTCCCGCAAGCGGAGGGAATTACATTTAAGCAAAATGGCGAGATGTATATTTCTAATGAAGGGGTAAATGCCAAAGCAACACTCTTGAAATTTCCTTACATAGCTGTAAGTGAAGTTGCAAAACAAGAAATTATAAAATCAGGTTATAACTTTTCTTCTCCCAATGAGAAAATGGAATTAGGAAAGCATTTAACAGAAATATCTGGAGTAAAGTTTGGTGGTAAAGGAGATTACGAGGATATTGTATATACCGATACTGCAGTTTATATGCTTTTAAGTCCGGGAATTGTTATTAAAGTTTCCACAAAAGATAGCTCACTTGCAACCACAGAATATAATCTTGGATTAAGTGGTACCAACGAATTTGAGGCAATGTATCTTGAAGGTGATGGCAAATCGCTTATTCTTCTTTGTAAAGATTGCTCCAAAGAAAAAGATGAAATTAGAAAAGCATACCGGTTCGATTTGGCAACCCAAAAATTTATTGCAGAGCCGGTTTACACAATTGCTATTAGCGAAATAAAAAAGATACTTAATGATGAAAAAGCTGAATTTAAACCATCGGCTGCTGGGATTAACCCTGTAAACGGGAAATTATATATCGTGGCATCTGTAGGAAAAATTATGGTAATAGCTTCTGACAAAGGTGTTGTAGAAGAAGTAATTAAGCTTGATCCTGTTTTGTATAATCAACCGGAAGGGCTAACATTTGCACCCAATGGCGATTTATATATTTCAAATGAAGGTGGAGAAGGAACGGCTACAATCTTTAAATTTATTGCTAAGTAGCAGACCTCTTATTAAATAGTTTATCTAAAATAGCTAAACATAACACCACCCACAAGCTGCCAAAAATCCAGCCTGCTAATACATCTGTTGTGTAATGCACTCTCAGGTAAACACGGCTGAAGCCAATTAAGAAAATTATTAAAAGAAGAACGCAAATCAGAACAGGTTTCCACCATCTTGCTTTCAGTCTGAGTGAGATATAATAAATAAGCAAACCAAAAAATGCCACACTCATATAGGCATGTCCGCTGGGGAAACTAAAGTTAGTTATCCCATCAACTAGTGGATTAATTGGTCGGGGCCGATGAAAGAGACTTTTTAATAACGACATTAAACCAAGGCTGCTTAAAGCAACAATTAATACCCGAAGAGCATCTTGTTTATTTTTCTGTAAAAGGAAGAAAGCAATAACTAAAAAAGTGCCTGGTATTAAGAAACTGTGATTACCAAAAAAAGTAATCACATTCATTGCATTAGTTCGTGAAGCAGATACATGATAGGAAAGAAAATTTAATATGCATTCGTCAGGCTTTGTATTCTTTGCAATAAAAACCATCCATATAATCAACAATAGTATTGCGGCAGCAATACAAAACGCTAACTTATATAGTGTCGTATTCTTTTTTGTAGGATTTATTTCCATCCTGAATTAAATCAAAAAGTAAGATTGACTCTTGTACCCATGTTAAAGTTTAGTAATCTTTCATTAGCAGAAAAACCAGCAGTGGCTGAAATGATGAAATTGTTGAATGGTATAAAATATATTCCACCACCATAGGCGCCATGCCATTTTCTGGAATCTTCTCCTCGCATCCACACCCGGCCAATATCGTAAAATGCGGTAAGACCAACTGGGCCAGGTATAATATAAGAGTTGAGATTAAACAATTCCAATTTCACTTCTACACTTCCGTATAATAAAGAAGATCCCGAGTATCTGTTCTTTCTGAAGCCATGTATATTTGGATTATCAACACCTAATGATAAAGCCTGAAAGAATTCAAAGTTTTTTGAGAGAATACGGCCGCCGCCAAAACCTAATGCAATAACCATCTTAGCCGGGTCTTTAAAGCTTGCATAGATGGACATATCAGTGGTATATTTCACAAAATTGTTGGTGTTAAATCCATTACCAGCAGTGGCTACAAATTGATTTTTCCAGAATATTCCACGGGTGGGAAAAAGTTTATTATTCCGGTTATCAAACTGCATTATAAATTTACCACCAGTATAAGATTTGATGCTGTAGACATCAGCGGAATCAAGACCTACTTGCCTAGGGTCTCTTAAAACATTTTTTTCATTGTCGTTATAATCATTCCAATAACGGTTGTAGTAAGGGCCAACCATCAACTCAAGCCTTTCGAATAAACGTTTGCGAATAAGTACTTCTGCCTCAAACGATTTGTAACGGCTGCGATAGAAGTCAAAACTTCCTTCATTAGAAACTAGCGTTTCATTTCCAAAACCTGTAAAGTTTCTTAAGGCGGGCAACAGATAATTAATGTTAACCAAAAGATCTTTATCTTTTGTTATATGATTAAAAACTCCATTGTATTTTACTTGAAAGGCTTTGCGGTTTAGTGCATAAAGAACAGATAGTTGTTGCTGAGTTGCATACGGCAGGTTCTCAAACCCGTATGTGGTTTTTGAAATACCTGCACCCAACATATATCCATCATCAGAATTATAACCAAATAGAAATTGAGGGAATTTGGTTGTATTATACTGGTATCCTAAAATACTTCTGCCAGTTGATGGTGGATCGGCTGAGAATTTATTTTTTGTGTGGCTTTTATTTTTTATGTAATTAACGTCCGATAGTTTATCATAAATGATATTTTTTATATTGCCACGGATATTAAATGTATCATTATCTTTTCCACCAATAATTCTGAGCTTAATTCGGGAGGAGACGTTTTCGTCTATATCAAATACATCTTGATCATTTAAACCAAATAAGCGTATTTCTTTTGTAACAGCAGGATCAAAAGTTCTGGTATACATTACAAAGCTGGTGTCATTTCCTCTTCCTCGTTCATACACCCTTACTCTTAAGCTGTCGTTGTGGGTGCTAACCTTGAAATACTCTTTTTGATTACTGCCTATTACATTTACCTTACGGGAAATGAATTTATAATACTTTATAGCTTCCTTGTCCAAATGATCCCGTCTGCTTATCAACTTTCTAATAATTTTTTCGCCACTTAAAGGGAATATTTCCGGCGGTAGTTTATTTACAGCATTACGTATTACTGAATCAGTTATTTGGGTTTTAAAATTCGTTATGGAGCTTTCCCATTCATTTTTAGTAAGACCGTTAAGAAAAATGCGGTCAAAATCTCTAGCAGTGTAACCGAGCCAGGTTACTTCATGTATATTTTTTCTGAAACCTTTTAGAAAAGGCAACTCCCTACCTGTTACAGCTCTGAATATTTTACCTTCTGAAATGAAAAAAGCTTGATCTCTGTCCCGCGGAATAGGGTAATATAATTTTCCTTTTCCTGTATCGGTTACTCCCCATCTCCACTGATCAAAGTGGCGATCAAAATCTCCAATAAGAATATCAAGTAGTCTTGCAGTTAATGCTTTTGGCTGATCGGGTCGATGGTCGTTGTCTTCAAGAATTTCAGTAAATACTTTTGAAGTGGAAATCGATTTGTCTTCTGCAAGTGCAAAATTTCTTTGCTCTAATAAGCAAACTGTATTAGCAAAGAGTAATCTGTAAATGCCAAGATTGGGGTCGTCTGGAACAAAAAATAGTTCTGGTTTAGAGGTTAAAATATTCAGCGGTTCAGCTAAAGAAGGTACAATCAATGCACCATACGGGTGTGCTGCAGAATTTAATTCAGGGGTAAAATCTTCAGCTGCAGTGCCCCGAAATTCTTCAGGCAAGGCTGTTTCAATGTTTTTATTTACACCCCGTAACACCCATTCTTTGCCATTTTTATCTTTTAGTCGTAATGATCTTGTTTGTTGCCCACCACCCAGACTTTCAATTTTTAAACCGCCTTTTTCTTTTCGGATATCCAGCACTTTCATATTTACTGGTGCTGACCATTCCTTCCTGTAATTTTGCCCCATTAAATATTTTTTCAGACCACCTATTACTGGCAGTGTAGTGCTGGCGGGTTTAGTTACTGCATCTTCAAATTTCAATTCCTGATTTCCAAGCACAACAGGTGTTTGGATAGAATCAATAGGCGTTACAATTGTTTTTTTATAATTTAATATAAAGGAATTGTATGGATTCCGAAGAGAGTCAGTAACAGTATAAATAGAAAGGTTTACATTTTTATTTGTGGAGACTTCTAACACAGCGAAACCGAAGTCTGTAGTATTGAAAAGGCCATTATTTCTTTTTGAAATCCTGCTTTGCTTGCAGCCACCACCGCTTACGATATAATTATACTTCCCCTCTTTTATATGCTGCAGATTATGCTCATGACCAGAAACAAAAATTACATTAGGTGCTAAAGAAGTTTCGATAGCTCCTGTTATCTGGTTTATCATATTTGCATATGCCGGATGCTTTAAATCTTGTGATGCACCGAAAACACTACGGGCAATTACATATATTGAACCTAAGAGAGGTAGCGGAACATAAAGACTTCGTTTGATATCAGTAAACGGAAAGAGATGTTGTTTGAAAGTAAAAAAACCACCGTGTACACCATTGCTTTTAAACGGGTGATGGTCTGCAACTATTATTAGTTTGTCTGTATTCTTGGTTGCAATTTCTCTAATTTTAGAAACCACTTCAATTTCTGTTTTACAATCACAATCCGATTCAATACCCGGCTTATCGTATGGGTGAAGCCACCATTGGCTATCGAAAATTAAAAGTATTATGTCATTGCCGATATTAACTACTTCAGGGCCGGGACAACCGTTTTCAGGTTCAAATTTTGCATCTACACTATCCATTTTGATAAAGTCAACATAAAGCTGTTGCCTGACTACAGCATCATAACCATTACGGTTACCATTATGCCAATCATGATTACCGGGTATCATGATAACTTTTGCTGGAGTGTTTTTCGCTATGGAAACCTGAGAGTCTAATATCGCTCTGGATATGTCATAGCCAGAATTTTCAATATCCGGCAATCCGTGTTTGTACAAATTGTCGCCGAGATATAAAACAGTAGTTTTTTTGTCCAGTGGAATATTGTTCTTTACGGCATCGACTACCGGGTGACGACCATCGGTTAGTTGTCCCGCATCGCCAATTAATATTATGCGTCTGGCAATAGTGTCTGTCTGAGCTTTTAGGGTCATGCACATCATCACCAAACAACACGACAATACAATATATTTTTTCATCGCTTCAGCTAAAAAATTAAAGGTGGTTGATTCATTTCTGAAAACTCACTGACAAGTAGAATGAAAACTGATGAAGTGTATCGGATGTTTCCTGTCTTCTTCATTTATCTCTATCACCTGTAAAACCTGTAATTTACAAAAAAAGATTAGCCCGAAAGCGCCTAATCAGGAAAAATAAAAATTCCGGCAAAAATATTCTTTTTCTAAGCTTTTATTCCTATAACGGTGGTTGAGTTATTAAGTATAAATAATATTTATTTGCATTTGGGTAACTTCTGTTGTTTAAACCAGGAATGCAAAGATGATAATTAATAATAAGCAAAGTGCTATTCAGGCTGGCTGCTATTTAAGAATCATGCCCAATAGACCATCCCTTTGGGACGCAAGATTTTTTTAGTAATTATTCTGTCTTTTGCTGCTATTTTTTCAAAAAACCGTATCTTTTCAAATCAATATACCATAACCATAAGTATAAACAACCTAAACCTGCAACCATGAGATCGCTTACGCTATTTATTTTATGCCTTATTGTTTTTATTTTACCCTTAAATGCACAGCAGACTGCAACTGCCCCTGGCTCACATTTTAGTACCAAAGGAACCAAAAAATTCTGGATGGGGGCAAACTATCGGACAGAATGGAATACACCTGTAACAGTGCCTGTTTTGGATTTAAAAGGCCTTACTCCAAAAAAGAAAGGCGGCGGCAAGCAAACAAAATCTCTTCGTATAGAAGATGCAAGTGGCAGGGAATTTATAATTAGATCTATTCAAAAATTTATTACGGATAAAACATTGCCAGGTGATTTGCAAAGTGAGGCAGCTGCAGATTTAGTTTCGGATGGCGTATCTGCATCCTACCCTTATGCTTCATTATCTATGCAACCGCTGGCTGATGCAGTAGGAGTGCCATATGGAAAAGTTAGACTTGTGTATGTTCCAGATGACGCAAGACTTGGTGAATTTCAAAAAGATTTTGGTGGTATGATTGCCACTTTTGAAGAAAGATTTCCAGAAAATGTAAAAAAAGGATACGACTCTGAAGAAGTCGCTGAGAAATTAGAAAAGGATAACGATAACCAAGTAGACCAAAAAGCATTACTAACAGCAAGAATACTTGATATGTTTGTTATGGATCTTGACAGGCATGAAGGACAGTGGAACTGGGGAGCAGTTGATAATGCCGCAGGTGGTAAAACATATTTTGCAATTCCAAAGGACAGGGATCAGGCATTTTATATTAATCAGGGATTAATACCCGGCATTGCCAGAAGAAAAGCATTTGTTCCGCAGTTGGAAGGATTTAAAGCCGAGGCTCATGATATAAAGCGTTTCAATTTTGCTGCTCGTAATTTTGACAGATTCTTTTTAAATGGGATGACGGCTGCTGATTGGCAAAAAGCTGTGGATGAATTTATTCCAAAAAT
Source organism: Chitinophagaceae bacterium (assembly GCA_016708765.1). Taxonomy (GTDB): domain Bacteria; phylum Bacteroidota; class Bacteroidia; order Chitinophagales; family Chitinophagaceae; genus JJ008. The sequence goes on along the minus strand of JADJFD010000005.1, from coordinate 50,305 downwards.
GACCGATCAGGTAATTGAAAATGCTTTGGCGATGCAGCCTGCAGAAATAAGGGCACTACCGCATAATCAAAACATAGTAGCCAAATTAAAAGAAAGAAGACAATATCTGGCAGAAGAAGTGATGAAATATTATCATTTTCTGGCAGAAACAGTAACGGTAACGGCGAGTGATAAAGAAGATTTATTTGATATAACTCGCAACGAAGACGGTTCATTAATGGTACAGGTTTATAAACTTAAGGATGGGCAGAAAGCAGATAAGAAGTACGAACGTCTTTTTTTGGGCGGCGAAACAAAAGAAGTTCGTTTATTCGGATTTGATGGAGAGGACAAATTTTTAATAAAAGGCAATAATGATAAGGTCAAAAGTTAGAATGATTGGCGGCGGCGGAGCAGATATATTTGAAAAAGCGGATGGCGGAAAAGGGAGCTCATTTGTATATGATAAAAAGAATGGCGAAAACAAAATTATTGGAAAGTTTAAAAATAAAATGTCAAATGATAGTGATGTAAATAGATTTGAAAGAATTTCTTATAATTATAACAAAGCATCTCCTGGTATTGCATTTGGCTTTAATCCCGATGATGGAGTTTTTCTAGGTCTTACTTATAAAATAATCAATCACGGATTTAGAAAAGATCCTTATAAAGCATCACATACTTTCTCTGTAAGTCATGCCTTAGGAACCAATGCCTGGAATATGCGTTATGCAAATGAGTTTATAGGTGTTTTAGGAAAGAATGCAGACATAGTAACTGATATAGATGTAAAAGCACCTAATAATACCACTAACTTTTTTGGATACGGAATCAATTCGGTTTACGACAAATCAAAACCCGGGCAATTTAGATATTACAGAGCAAGGTACAATCTTGCAGATGCAACTATTTTAATCAGAGAAAGATTTTCTCCCAAATTCTCTATTTCATTTGGTCCTACTTTTCAACGCTTTGAATTGGATGCTACTGATAAGTTCAATGCAGTACGTTTTATAACACAAACAGGCAATGCGCCAGGTCAAAATGGATTAAGTGCTGCAACATTATATAACACCCAATATTATTTTGGTGGGTTAGTTAAGTTTGAATTAGACACTAGGGATCATAAAGTTATTCCTAGCAAAGGTGTTAATTGGGTTACTACCGCCCGTCATTTATCTGGAATAGGAAGCACTCCGTACAGCGTAACGCAGTTAAATTCTGATCTTACTTTCCATATAAATATTATCAATAATTGGCTTACACTAGCTAACAGAGTAGGAGGTGGTACAAATCTTGGCAACAAAGGATTTGAATTTTATCAGGCACAATATCTTGGTAATGAAGAAAACCTTAGAGGATTTCGCCGGAACAGGTTTGCAGGTAAAAGCAAACTTTATAACCAGACTGAACTTCGGTTGAAGCTTGCTGATTTCAGAACCTATCTTTTCCCTGGTGCTATTGGTATTTATACTTTTTATGATATTGGAAGAGTTTGGGTTGCAAATGATGTTCAGAAAAAATCTGCAAGTGGTTATGGTGGTGGTTTATGGGTATCTCCGCTTCGGCGTATTATGCTTAATATTGGATATGGTGTTTCTAACGAGGATAAATTATTTACACTTGGATTAGGTTGGAAGTTTAAAAACTAGAATATATAAATATTGAAGCCGTCTTACTTTAAGTGAGACGGCTTTTTTTTGTGATTTTTTAATTCAGAAGAATCTACTTTTTCTTGTCCTTTTTTCTTTTTATTAATTTCACTTTAATAATTCTTACATCCGCAATGGGCCTGTTAAGGTCTCTTCCCTGGCTTACTTCTACGTTAGCAATTTTATCAATTACTTCTAACCCGTTTATTACTTCGCCATAGACAGTATAGTTGCGATCAAGATGAGGAATACCTCCTGCAGTTTTATAAGCTGCTCGATATGATTCAGGAATTTTTTTTCCTTGTAGTCTTTGTTTTTCCATCAGATCAAGTTCTGCATCAGTATATGTTTTTCCCTGTGCTATATAAAACTGACTGCCACTACTAGCTTTCTGAGGGTTTACATTATCGGGTTGTCTGGCTGCAGCAATCACCCCTTTTTTATGAAACATAGTTTCTCTGAATTCTGAGGGAATGGTATAGCTCGGTCCTCCAACTCCAAGTGGCATTCCAGCTTTTGCTGATTTGCTATCAGGGTCACCTCCTTGAACCATAAAGCCTTTCATTACTCTGTGAAAAAGTAAACTATCATAAAACCCAACCTTCACCAATTTTAAAAAATTATCGCGGTGCAATGGTGTTGAATCTGATAAGCGAATAATCATGTCGCCCATAGTCGTCTGCATCAACACATCTTTTTGCCGGTCTTTTTTGGTAACGGTTGAATCCTTCTTTTGGGCAAAACAAATTGCTGCAATACAAAGGGCTGATAATAAAAGCGAAATTTTTTTCATGTATGAGATTTTTTTAGAGTTCCTTTTCGGCAAAATAAAGTAAGATATGGTCTTTCAAATAATTTTCCTGTTCAATGGCATCCATGTCGGGCATTGCTTTTAATTGTTTAAAATGCGGCCAGCCATCATCATCTATACTTTCCAGCTCATAGAAGCCGCTGGGTGATAAAAGGCTGCAAATAGCTACATGCATCAGATCTTGCTTTTGTTCTTTTGTAAATTTTTCTTTAATGTCTCCAAACTCCTGCATGCCGATTAAAAACAATATTGTCTCTACATCAGGTTTCTTGCCAAACCGTTCTACCAGTTTTGCTTCTAGGTTCCACCATCGCTGTTGTAAATCATCATTCGCTATCATTTCGCAAAGATAAGTGCAGCAGTTATTTGACTGGCATATCTTCCTTTTGGCTTAGGCCTTCCGCCTTATCTTTGCGAAAACTTTATAATAGATGTTGCAGATTCAAGTATTAAGGCAAAATCCAACGGCAGTAAAAGAAAAATTAACAATAAAAAATTATACTGACTTGTCGTTAATCGATACAATTATCGCATTGGATGATGAACGTAAAAAGACTCAACTTGAATTTGATAATAATAAAGCAATCGTAAATATTACTTCTAAAGCAATTGGCGGATTGATGGCCAAAGGTCAAAAAGAAGAAGCAGAAGCTAAGAAGCAGAAAGTCGCTACGTTGAAAGCAACTTTACAACCTATATCAGAAAAACTAACAGCAGTAGAAAAACAATTGCATGATGAACTGGTCAAGTTGCCAAACCTTCCATCTGATTTGGTGCCCGCAGGAAAAACACCTGAGGATAATGAAGTGGTAAGAGAAGGTGGAGTAAAACCAACATTGCCATCAGGTTCAGTACCGCATTGGGATTTGATAAAAAAATATGACATTGTAGATTTTGAAACCGGTGCAAAAATTACCGGAAGCGGTTTTGCTTTGTTTAAAGGTCAAGGAGCAAAATTGCAACGGGCATTAATACAGTATTTTTTAGATTTTAATGCAGCAGCAGGTTACACCGAATTTCATCCGCCATTTATGGTAAATGAAGCATCTGCTTATGGCACTGGTCAGTTACCGGATAAAGAAGGACAGATGTATCATATGCAGGAAGATAATTTCTTTATGATTCCAACATCTGAAGTGCCCATCACAAATATTTACAGAGATGAGATTGTAAAGCCTGAAAGTTTGCCTATAAAAATGACGGCTTATTCACCTTGCTTTAGAAGAGAGGCTGGAAGTTTTGGTAAAGATGTTCGTGGGCTAAACCGTGTACATCAATTTGAAAAAGTAGAATTAGTGCAGCTTACACATCCCGAAAAAAGCTATGAAGCTTTGGATGAAATGGTAAGCCATGTGGAAAAATTATTACAGTCATTGGAACTACCATATCGCATACTTCGCCTCTGTGGTGGCGATATGAGTTTTGCTTCTGCTCTTACCTATGATTTTGAAGTGTACAGCGCTGCACAAGAAAAGTGGTTGGAAGTAAGCTCTGTTTCAAACTTTGAAACATTTCAAAGTAACCGGATGAAGATTCGGTATAAAGATGAGAGTGGAAAATCACAATTAGTACATACATTGAATGGAAGTTCATTAGCCTTACCAAGAATTATTGCCTGTTTGCTAGAGAATAATCAAACCAGTGAAAATATAAATTTACCTGAAGTAATCCACTCTTATTTCGGAGAAAAACAATTCACTAAAAATAGTTAACTAAAAAACCTGCCTCTATTTAATTAGAGGCAGGTTTTTTATTAGAATAGTAAATTAATTATTGAGCAAAACTGTTTCTTGGTCCACCAGCTGCAAATACAGCCAGCATTCTTGTTTCTTGGCCTAGAGAGAACATATACATACAAGCATCATCGGTATAATCCATGTAGTTCATGGTCATTTCTACAGGAGTTCCTGAGCAAGTGCTTTTATGTCCGGAAGCAGGGCAACCATAATTAGCAGTATTGTGTGTTGGAGTATCACCTACCTGATCAGTACCACAGGTAGCATCACCCCATATATGACGAAGGTTCATCCAGTGACCTACTTCATGTGTAGCAGTTCTGCCTTTATTAAATGGAGCTGCTGCGGTTCCAGTTCTGCCAGTTGCATTATCATCAAGCACAACACCATCAGTAGCTGAGCTGCCGCCAGGGAATTGTGCATAGCCTAAAATACCACCACCCATATTGCAAACCCAAATATTGAGTTTTGTAGTAGGACTGGTAGGAGCAATGCCTTTAGCACTTTTTTTCATGGCATTGTTAGTGCTCCAACTTGTAGTATTTGTCTGTTTGCGAACAACTGCATCCAGAACAAAGCGAACAGCTATATTACCAGACTTCACACTATTATAAGTAGAGGTAAGGTTATAATCAGCATTAGTGGCAGCAAAATCTTCGTTTAATACATCAATCTGAGATTGTAACTGTGCCTGAGAAACATTTTGTGCTGTTGTTTTATATAGTACATTAAATACAACGGGAATTTCGATTACACCATTTACTAAACGGTTTTGGTCAGGACTTTCAATAATTCTACGAGTAAACTCTTCAATGGCATTCATTCTTGTTCCAAGTGTTGGGTCTTCTATTAATTGTTGCTGCAAAACATCATCAGAAGAGCAACTTCGTTTTGTTGCAGTTATTTCTTCATCTTGAAATGATTCATCTTCATTGGATGTTGATTTGTTGCAGCTCAGGCCGAACATTACAACTCCAGCAAGTAATACAAGAGATTTCTTCATAAAAGTTGATTTGTTTTAGTGTGTAGTAAAATTGACTACGTAATATATTCTCTTTTCCTAATAGGTTGAATAAACCTGAAGGATTTATTTTTGTCTTATTCCTCAAATTCGTAGAACTACTTATGCATAAGAAAGTAATTTTTATTGTGATTGGGTTAAGTTGTTTAATTACTTTGAGTGTAGCCTGTACACAAAAGGCAACACCTATAATTACCTCTCGCACAACAGAACCAATAAAAAAGGAAAAGCAGATTTTAAATATAATGCCTGATCTGGATGAAGGGAAAACAGTATTTACTAACCGATGCGGCAATTGTCATGACTTGCCGTTGCCTGAGCAATTCACAGAAAAAAGATGGGAAGGAATTTTATCATACATGATTCCAAGAGCTAGATTAAGTAATGAGCAAGGTATTCATGTTACTGCTTTTCTAAAAGCAAATGCTGCTAAACAGAACTAAGCAATTGTAATTTCTTTATCCGCCTATTCATAACATAAAACCAGACAGGTGGAAAAAGTGAAAGCAAAATCATTCCCGGATAACCAGTTGGCATTTGCGGAGAATTTTCATGATGCCGCAGCACCTGATATTTCCGGCTCGCCATATAATGGTGATCGCTGTGGCGGCTAAGTTCAAATAACATCAGTCTGCCAATGATATGATCACTGTTCCAGCTATGTTCCGGCATAGCTCTTTCATATTTACCATCGCCGGTAGCTTTTCGCTGCAAGCCATAATGCTCAATATAATTTACTGTTTCCAAAAGTAAAATGCCGATAAATGCAGCTGCAATAAAATAAATGGTGACCAACCAGCTTGTCAACAAAAAAATCAAACATAAAAATGCAAACTGGATAAAACTGAATTGAACCATTTCATTCTTTAATGAAAAAATTGATTTTCCTTTTTTCCTCATTTCATCATTGGCAATATGCCAAGCACTGATATAACTAAAGATAATCGTACGGAAATAAAAAAGATAAACTGGTTCGCCATATCTGGCACTACTCGGATCTTCTGGAGTTGCCACTCTTTTATGATGGCCTTTATTATGTTCCGTAAAAAAATGCATATAAAGAGAAGTTAACAATAATGCTTTAGCTAAGTTCTGTTCAAACTTATTTACCCGATGCCCCAACTCATGGCCAACGTTAATGCCAAATACTCCACATAAAATCCCCATTGCGAATATTCTGCCGGCAATATCGAATGTGGTTAATTCATCAACCATCATACCATAAAGGAACCTGCTTAATGCTGCAAACTGCAATAGAACAACCAAGTATAATAAGATGTCATACGACCTGTCAGTCCGAACAACTTCTTCTTCTGCCGCATTAAGATTACTGGCATTTGGTTTGATAAATAATTCTAATAAAGGAATTACAATAAAGCCATAGAAAACAGGCATCCATACTTCCCAGCCGGTAATGGAAAAGGCCCGAAAGGCACCTAAATAAAGTAAGAAAGGAGATATGTATTTTAATGCCCGAAGCTTCATAATTTTAGTTAAGAGTTATAAAATTAAAAATAACCTTTCTTTTTTTGCGTTAAGATAAAATTCAATAGCCTTATTTTAAACTTAATTATTTCAAAATAGTCTGAAAACTAAAATTTAGCCCATGGCATTATCTAATCAGGTTAAAAATCAGCACTTACTTTGGCGAGCTGGTTTTGGTCCTGCGGTCGAACAACTTGGCGATCTTTCAAAATATACTCCCAAACAATTTTATACGGCGCTTAAAAAGGCTTCATCCAAAAAGGCTGAATATATGGATGTGGCCGATGACTACCTGAAAGGGTTGATGCAGGGTATTGAAGAAGTTGGCCGTCAGCAGAAAAAAGAATTGGATTCGGATGAAAGAAAATTGCGTCAGCAAAAAAATCGGGAAGGTGTACGTAACCTGAATATGTATTGGATGCATGAAATGGTAAACTCTTCTTCGCAGTTGCGGGAAAAGATGGCTTTCTTCTGGCATGGCCATTTTGCTTGTCGTAATCTGAATGTGTTTTACCAACAGGGATTGCTAGATATAATAAGAACAAATGCATTGGGAAACTTTGGATCGATGCTGAAGGAAATTTCCAAATCAGCAGCCATGTTAAATTTTTTGAACAATCAACAAAATAAAAAAGATCATCCCAATGAAAATTTTGCAAGGGAAGTAATGGAGTTGTTTACACTTGGCCGAGGAAATTATACCGAACATGATGTAAAAGAAGCAGCAAGAGCATTTACAGGGTGGAGTTCCAATGTGAAAGGCGAATATGTATTCCGTCGTTTTCAACACGACTTTGGAAGTAAAACAGTTCTGGGTAAAACTGGAAATTTTGATGGCGGAGAAGTGCTGGATATTTTACTCGATCAGAAACAAACAGCAAAATATATTACCAAGAAAATTTATAAATTCTTTGTCAACGAAAAGATTGATGAGGCAAAAGTAGAATGGCTGGCAGACCGTTTTCATAAAAATGATTATGAAATTGCGCCATTATTAGAAGATATTTTTACCAGCGATTGGTTTTACGAAGAAAAAAATATTGGTACATTAATAAAATCTCCAGTTGAATTGCTTGTAGGTATTCAGCGTATGCTTCCAATGAAACTCGAAAATGAGGAGGCCTTAATGCTTTTGCAAAGGATATTAGGACAATTATTATTCTATCCGCCAAATGTGGCTGGCTGGCCCGGAGGTAAAAGCTGGATTGATAGTTCCAGTCTTATGATGCGTATGCGTATTCCAATGCTTATAAATGATATTGACGAATTGAATGTATCTGCTAAAGATGATGATGATGTGATGATGGGAATAAAAGACATAAAAAAACAGCCTGTTCGGAATTCAAGATCATCAAAAGCGGCAGGAAGAATGATTAACGCCGATGTTAATTGGAATCCTTTATACAAGAATTATGAAACTGTGCCAAGAGAAAAATTAGCAGATGAGATTTCGAAAAATATTTTGCAAGTAAAATCTGCCGTAAGTATGGATTTAATCAAACAATATTCCGATCAGACAGGAAGAGAGAATTTTATAAAAAGTGCCACACTCCAGATAATGAGTACACCGGAATATCAATTGTGTTAGGCCCCTGTCCCCGTTGGGGAATTTAAGTTTGGGCTTGCACTTATTTATTTTAAAAGTTCTTTAAATATTAGTTGAATGATTATGATTCCAGCTTCAGTTCCCTGATGAGCTTTTGTTGCGTCGCACTCTTCAACTTTTTGTTCGCTATTCAACAACTTAAAAATTAAAAACCATTCATTGCTTTTAGGGCTGTGAATGGGAAGTCCCTCCTTCGGAGGGATTTAGGGAGGCTTTTATTATGGTTATCAAACGTAAAGAATTTATTCAAATCGGTTCGCTGGCAACAGCATCCTTGCTTGTGCCAAAGTTTCTAAAAGCTTTTGAAAGCAAGAGCATGGTATTGCCGGGAAATAAAGTTGTTGTTATACTTCAGCTAAGTGGTGGCAATGATGGATTGAACACCGTAATTCCATACAGGAATGATTTATATTATAAGGCAAGACCTAAATTAGGTATTGCAAAAGATAAAGTATTGACACTAACAGACGAAGTTGGATTAAATCCTGCATTGAAAGGATTGAAGGAACTGTATGACGACGGAAGTCTTTCTGTTTTAAATAATGTAGGTTATCCAAATCCCGATCGTTCGCATTTCAGAAGTATGGACATCTGGCATACAGCCAGTAACAGCAATGAATACTGGACTAGTGGATGGATGGGTCGCTATCTTGATTCGCAATGTAAGGGATGTGATAAGCCAACTCAAGCAATTGAAATAGATGATATATTAAGTCTTGCATTAAAAGGAGAAGAAATAAAAGGTATAGCGGTGAAAGATCCGAGAAGATTGTATGGTACGGCCAACGAAAAATTCTTCAGAGATATAATGAAGAATCATACGGATGAAGCAGGAGACCAACCGGCAGATTATCTATACAAAACAATGGCAGAAACACTGTCCAGTGCCGATTATATTTTTAAGCAGAGCAGAATGCATCCGACTAACGCCGTTTATCCAACTACAAATCTTGGAAACAGTTTAAAAACAATTGCATCGCTGATCTATTCTGAAATTAACACCAAAGTATATTATGTGTCTTTAGGAAGTTTTGATACGCATATAAATCAGGAAGGACAACAAAATCGTTTGTTTACCGAAATGAATGATGCCATCAAAGCATTTGTAAAAGACTTGAAAGAACAACACCGCTTCGATGATGTATTGTTATTTTCTTTCTCTGAGTTTGGGAGAAGGGTAGAGCAGAATGCAAGTAACGGAACCGATCATGGAACGGCTAACAATATGTTTATGATTAGTGGTGGTTTAAAACAAAAAGGAATATTAAACCCAATGCCGGACTTAAGTGATTTAAATGAAGGCGATTTGAAATACAATGTAGACTTTAAGAATGTATATGCCACCATCTTAAACAAATGGCTGATGGCAGATGATAAATCTATATTGATGAAGCAATACGAGCATCTGAATTTTATATAAAATTTTTTTATTGTTCTAAAAAAGCCACGAAGAGATAATTCTTCGTGGCTTTTGTTTTAGCCGTTTAGCCATTAAGGTGATTATGATGGCTTTCGTTTACTTACAGCAATTTTATAAAGGACAAATCCCATTAAAGCGAAGAAAGCAACACCAAGCCATGTATAGCCCTGGCTTCCAAGGGAATTTGTGAGTCCGTGTTCGGCATTTACAGTACCAAGTTTACTATTTACACTCGGGATGGAAGATAATATTGCTACTAACACACCAGCTAGTGCACCACCAGCTACAAGTCCTGTTGCAAATAGATTTCCTTTCCCCAGATCTTCTTCTTCCGCTGATACCTGAATGTTTTTCCTTTTCTGTCTCCATTCAACCACACCTCTTATAGCACCACCAATAAAGATGGGAACAGTTGTTGCCAGTGGCAAATAAATTCCAATTGCAAAGCTTAAAGCTTTAATTCCACACAACTCCATTACTATGGCAATAAATACGCCTACTAAAACAAATTGCCAATCAAGATTGAATGAAAGAATTCCTTTTACTAAGGTCGCCATTAATGTTCCCTGTGGTGCCGGATAAAGATCAGTGCCTATTGCATGTTCAATTCCCTGCGCTGCCATAGCAGCAGTTGGTGTATCAAGTATTTTAATAGTAGCGCCAATTGCTATTGATGAAACGATTGCACCTACAAACAAAGCAATCTGTTGATTTTTTGGAGTTGCACCAACTAAATAACCAGTTTTTAAATCTTGAGAGGTAGCGCCAGCATTCGCGGCAGCAATACAAATCATTCCCCCAACAACAAGAGCCATTGGTTCGTAAAAATGCCCCGTCCATTTAACCGCAATAAAAATTAAGCAAGTGCCCATCAGTGTTGCAATGGTCATACCACTGATCGGATTGTTGGATGATCCGATAATACCAACAATTCTTGATGAGACAGTGACAAAAAATGCACCGAAAATAATAACGAGTAATCCTAATAATAATTTGCTGCCAATATTTGCTCCCGGGATTAATGTGCCTGGCATTAAAGCAATTACTGCTAATAAAACAATACTCCCAATTCCCACCACTTTCATAGAAAGATCTTTTTCAGTTCTTGGAACATTTGCAGAAGCAGCAGCACCATCTTTTTTTAGTGAACCAATACTTCCTTTAAAAGAAGATACAATTGTTGGAATAGTTTTTATTAAAGTAATAAAACCTCCCGCAGCTACGGCACCAGCGCCGATTTGCCTGATATAAGCCCGATAAATTGCACCCGACCAATCAGCAAATTCTTGCGTTGCCGGATTCCAACCACCTGGGCCACCTGCTGTATTTACATCTTTTAAATACCCAAGTTTAACTAGCTGCAAAGCAATTACATCACCATTATCATTTAATAAGCTAGCCAGAAGCGGAGTAAAAACAAACCAACTTAATACACCACCCGCTACCAGCACACCTGCTATTTTTGGTCCTATGATATAGCCCACTCCAAGATATTCAGGAGTAATCTCTCCGCTTAATTTAGCTGATGGAAAAAATTTCTGCGTTTGTTGGGTTGCAAATTCAGGTACCTCTTTAATTACATGAAATATTTTTTGCAGCAATGCATATACAAAAGCAAAGCCTAAACCCATGAATGCAGTTTTAGCAAAATCTCCACCTTTTTCTCCAGCTTTTAAAACAGAAGCACAAGCTGTTCCTTCTGGATAAGGCAAAGTGTTATGCTCTTTTACTATTAATGAGCGACGAAGTGGTATCATCATTAGTGTACCAAGTATACCACCGAATATGGCAAGTATCAGTATAGTGAAGTAGTTAAAGTAATTAGCACTATTCGGGTCGCTTAGAAATAAAAAACCTGGTAATGTAAATACAACACCAGCTGCAATACTTTCGCCAGCGCTGCCGGTTGTTTGGATAATATTGTTCTCAAGAATTGTAGTCTTTAAAAATTTTCTGCCTAGTGTAATGGCCAATACTGCAATGGGAATGGATGCAGAAACAGTTAATCCAGCTTTCAAAGCAAGATAAACTGTAGATGCGCCAAAGATGATTCCAAATAAGGCACCGGCAACAATAGACTTAACGGTTAGTTCCGCCATTTTTGTTTCTGCACTTACAAATGGCTTAAACTTAGTTTGCTCTGGCATGGCAATTGAGTTTTGTTAATGGGAAGATATGAAAAAAGGTGACGAATTAACTCCATCACCTTTTTGTTGTATCTAAAATAGAATGTTAACTCACTCCTTTCTCTTTCATTATTTTATTCAGCCATTTTAGCATTGCAAAACACATGATAGTTGCTACCATCAACAAACCAAAGTTTAACCAGAAGAATCCAGCCTTATGGCTATAAGTATCCCACATAGTTGAAAGTACCCCTGATAATTTGTTGCCAATGGAAGTAGCCAAAAACCAACCTCCCATCATTAAAGAAGTTATTCTAACAGGGCTAAGTTTTGAAACAAGCGATAAACCCATTGGGCTAAGTAGTAATTCTCCAACTGTTACAACACCATAGCTGGTGATTAACCATAAAACACTTGCTTTTTCTCCGCCATTGTTACTTGCATATACAGCACCTACCATTACTAATGCAGATAACCCAGATATGAAAAGGCCAAAAGCAATCTTAGTGGCAGTCGAAGGTTCTTTATTTTTTCTACGCAGCCAGGAAAAAAATGCAACAATCAAGGGAGTTAATAAAATTACCCAACCCGGATTAATCGACTGACTTAAATTAGTAGCCCATAGGCTTACGGTTTCACCTTCAGCTGGTTTTTTGTTTTCAGGAACATTTTTAAAATAAACAGGATAGTTTAATTCTTTTACAACATTTCCGTCTTCTTTCTGTAACCTGAATTGCGCATCGTATTTAGCTACGGAATCTTGCTTATAAGTAATAGACTGGGCGAAATTAAATTTATCGAAAACTTTTTGTGCAGTACCGGTTACTTCTCTGTTCGTATATCTATCAGCCCATGTGTTTAATGCCGTACCATTTTGTTTAAATACTGCCCAGAATAAAACCACCACTGCAAAAATAGCCAGCAAAGCTGCAATTGGTCTTTTTCTCTTCTTTATTAGCCCGAAAGTATAGCGACCCGTAAAAATAAATTACAGGTAGGCAGGCAAAAATAAATGCATCTGTTGAATCAGAACCTACTAATGTTCCGGGAATCATCCAACCTAATATACCTGCAATTACCGAAGGAACAAAAATGGTTAAGACGATACGGGTCATCGACATGTCTTTTTCTGTCACTCCTTTTTTTACATCAAAAGCTATATAATGTTTGGTGCCAATTAAAAAGATAGATACGCCAATAAACATTCCAACTCCTGCAGCAATAAAAGCAGCTCCCCATCCGTAGACAATATATAAGGCGGCACCAAAAAAGTTACAAATAAAAGCTCCAATATTGATGCCCATATAAAAGATGTTATAACCATCATCTTTTTGTTTTATGTACTGGGGCGTTGTATAAACATTACCAAGTAAGGTGGAAATATTAGGTTTGAAAAAACCATTACCAACAATCACCAATGTCATAGAAAGATAAAGCATAGCGATATTATGAACGGACATAAGGCAATAACCTATACCCATCATCAATCCGCCAATAATAATTGACTTACGATAACCCAAGTAGCGGTCTGCTAGTAAACCACCAATAAATGGAGTGAGAAACACCAGAGCGATAAAAGTACCGTAAAGGTCTGCAGACTCCGCCTCAGTCATTGCATAACCTGCTTTTACATCCTTTAAGTACAAGGTAAAAATTCCAATCATCAGGTAGTAGCCAAATCGTTCCCACATTTCGGAGAAAAATAAAAATGGCAATGCTTTTGGATGTTTTTTCCACATAATCAGATTGTTTAGGGTTTCAAGATAGGGAAAATAGGATTGAGCAAAAAAAAGGCGGCTTTAAAAGCCACCTTTTAAATTCAATATATACAGGAATTATACAGAACCAGTTTTGTCTTTTACAATCTGGTTTAATCCTTTTATTTTGCTAAAAATAAGTATACCACCAAGCACTGCCGCAACAGCAATAATGGCGAAGAAAATTCTCTTGTCAGGAATCTTATCCCAGAAGCTTGCCATTACACCAGCAACTTTTCCGCCAAGAGATGTAGAAAGGAACCATCCTCCCATCATCAATGCAGTTAAACGAGGCGGAGATAGTTTTGACACCAACGATAATCCAATCGGACTTAAAAATATTTCACTGATAGTAAAAACAAAATAAGTCATAACGAGCCATATGCCAGCCGTTTTGTATAGATATATACTTGGCACAGACATAACTGCAAACACCATTACCAATGCACTTAATCCTGCTATAATTAATGCATAGCCAAACTTACTCATGGTAGAAGGTTCCTTTTTACGTTTACTTAAAAAAGCAAAAAATCCTAATAGTAAAGGAGTAAGAATTACAATGAAAAATGGATTGATAGATTGATACAATTCTGCATTCATCAACTTTAGCTCTCCTCCAGCCGCAGGCCATCTATCTTTTTGTAAATTATTCAAATAAGGATCAGGCCCCATTTCTTTTATTGGAGCACCACTTGCATCCAGCACAGGTCTCATGTATTGATCAACCTTAGTTACTTCGTAAGGCTCCGCAGTTATTCGTTGCACCATATCAATTTTACTGGCAGGCTCTTCTAGTACAGAAGCTATTTGTCTGTCCGTATGCGTTTCTGCCCAAATGGTTAAGCCCGTTGAGTTTTGATTATAGATTGTCCAGAAAATTATTGAAACAGTGAAAATGAATAGTAATGCACCAATACCTTTCTTGTCTTGCTCATTCCCTTTTCGCCAAAGGTTGACATAGAAAAAGATTACAGGTATACAGGCAAAAATGAATGCATCATTGGAATCAGAATTCATAATATTTCCAGGAATTATCCAGCCTATTATTCCGAATACTATCATTGGTAAAAATACAGATGTAAATATTTTTGAAATGGGCATATCTCCCGGTTCCATTGGTCTTTTTACATCAGCTTCTTTTACATGCTTCACTTTAAGAGCAAGCCAGATTAATCCAATAATTAATCCAATACCAGCTGCAGCAAATGCATAGCCCCATCCATACGCATTCCGAAGATAGGCGGCTACGAAATTGCAGAAAAGAGCTCCTATATTGATGCCCATATAAAAGATATTATAGGCATTGTCTTTTAATGGTCTTAACTCTTCTTTGTTATAAAGATTACCAAGCAACACCGAAATGTTTGGTTTAAAGAAACCATTGCCGATAATAATTAATCCTAATGAAATATACATAGCCAAATCTCCGGGCAGTGCTAATCCGAGGTATCCGGCGGCCATCATAGAGCCTCCAATAAAAATTGATTTTAGGTAACCGAGGTATCTGTCTGCAATAAGACCTCCGATAAATGGTGTTAAATATACTAAAGCGATAAAAGTTCCTACAACATCAACTCCCATGCCTCTTGTCATTTCTTTACCGCCTGTTGTAGTGTCAGTTAAATAAAGAAGCAGAATGCCTACCATCAGGTAATAGCCAAAACGTTCCCACATTTCGGTAAAGAATAATACAAATAATCCTTTTGGGTGTTTGGGAGCTTTTGCAATTTGATCCATACAATAATTTTTAGATGAAAAATCAGAATCCTTAATAGTTAGAAGCAACAAAATACAGAAATTTGTCCAACCACAAATTTTTTCAAAATTCTTTAACTGATACAACCGATATTCGCAAGGCTAATTAACTAATTAAATAAATTATGCGAATCCTGTTACTCGGATCGGGTGGAAGAGAACATGCTATTGCGTTGAAGCTTACTCAAAGTCCTCTTTGTGAAAAACTTTTTATTGCACCTGGTAATGCAGGTACTTCTCAGTGCGGAACCAATCTCACTTTTGGATTTAATGATTTTGATGCTATAAAGAAGGCCTGTATTGATGAAAAAATTGATATGGTCATGGTTGGTCCTGAAGAACCATTAGTAAACGGCATCACTGATTTTTTAATGAGCAGTCCGGCATTAAAAAATATAGCTGTAATCGGTCCCGGAAAGAATAGTGCACAACTGGAAGGCAGTAAAGCATTTGCCAAAGCTTTTATGGAGCGACATAATATCCCAACTGCAGCTTATAAAGAGTTTACATTGGCTAATTATCAGGAAGGAATTAAATATATACAAAACCATTCTTTACCAATTGTAATGAAGGCAGATGGATTGGCGGCTGGAAAAGGAGTAGTTATCTGTAACAACCATCTTGAGGCAGTTGCCGAATTTGAGTTGATGATACAACGGGCAAAATTTGGTGAAGCAGGAAAAAAAGTTGTGATAGAACAATTTTTGCGTGGGGTTGAGATGTCTGTCTTTGTTTTAACAGATGGCAAAAACTATGTTGTTTTGCCAGAAGCAAAAGATTATAAAATAATTGGGGAAGGAGATAAAGGTCCAAATACGGGTGGTATGGGAGCGGTAAGTCCGGTACCATTTGCAAATGAAAGCTTAATGAAAAAGATAGAGGAGAGAGTAATTATTCCAACAATCAATGGTTTACAAAAAGAAGGATTGGATTATCGTGGGTTTATCTTTTTAGGATTTATGATTGAGAATGATGAGCCTTATATGATAGAATATAATTGCCGCATGGGTGATCCGGAAACTGAAGTGGTAATGCCTCGTCTTAAAAATGATTTGGTTGAATTGTTTCAAGCTGTTGCAGAACAAAAATTAGATACAATAAAAATTGAAACCGATGAAAGGACAGTTTGTACTGTAGTGGCAGTAAGCGGCGGATATCCGGGTGACTATAAAAAAGGATATGAAATACATGGTTTACAAGATATAAATCCTGCTGATAGTGTGGTGTATCACATGGGAACTACTTTAAAAGATGGCAAAGTAGTAACAAACGGTGGCCGAGTATTTTGCGTTACTTCTTATGGCCGTTCTATTTATGATGCTGTAGCAATTTCGAAAGAAGAGATTGAGAAAATTACATTTACAGGAATGGAATACCGCAGCGATATTGGTTATGAGTTCGATTAAAATTAATAATCGCTAATTTGCGACCCTACTATTAAGCAAATTAGCAATGGAAGTACAATACCACGATTATCTTCAACTGGAAAAAATTCTCGAAGCACAATTTCCTGAAAGCGATAAGCACAAAATGCCTGCACATGATGAGATGTTATTCATCATCATTCACCAGGCTTATGAACTTTGGTTTAAGCAGCTCCATCATGAAGTAGATTCTATTGCTGGCATTATGAGTCAACCGGCATTAAATGATAATTCTCCCGAACTGCAAACTGTTGTGCATCGGTTAAACAGAAGTGTTACCATCTTAAGAGTATTAGTGCACCAGATTGATATTATGGAAACAATGACGCCGATGGATTTTCTCGACTTCCGGGATATGCTTCGCCCCGCATCGGGATTTCAAAGCTGGCAGTTTAAAGAACTGGAAGCAAAACTTGGGTTGAAATTTGAACAACGACACGGTAAAGAATATTACACTGCACAATTAAGAACAGAACATGTTGCGATAATTAAAAAAGCAGAAGGCAGTAAATCGCTATTACAGTTGTTGAATGTATGGTTAGAAAGAATGCCGTTCTTAAAAGAAGGTGCTGATAATTCCTTTTGGGATAATTATAAAAAAGTGTATCAGGATAGTTTGGCAGAAGCAGAAAAAAATAACCTTTCGGCTTTTGAAGAAATGTTCAACGGCGGTTCTGTAAATACAGAAAGAACTTTATCGCCAGAAGCATGTAGAGCTGCATTATTCATTATGCTGTACCGTGGTTATCCGTTATTACAATTACCTTTTCAGTTACTAAATGCATTGCTGGAAATAGATGAACAACTCAGCAGTTGGCGCCACCGGCATATGAATATGGTACACAGGATGATCGGAATGCGAATTGGCACTGGCGGCAGCACCGGAAAAGATTACCTGAAAGCGGCAGCCGATAAACATTATATCTACAAAGAAATTGCACAGCTTAATAGCTTTTTGATTGAGAGAAGAAAGCTGCCAACGCTGCCAGTTGAGATAGAGAAGCAATTAGGATTTGGTTTGTAAAAAATAAAGCGTCGTAATTATTAATCGCAACGCTTTGCTCAATCCAGAGAGGGTATATATTAAAAGGTGTACCTGATTCCAAGTCCACCCCAATTGCCATAGAATCCCTGTTGTCACCAAATTCGAAACTCGGTTGCCAGTCAAGTGACATATTAATAGGTGCCCCTTTAAATTTATAATCTAATCCAAGAACACCATCTATACCGGCAAAAACGCCATCGCCATTTTTAGAATTATAAAAACCGATATGTGCACCAGGTCCGATATACCATTGCAAACCTGTAGCACCATTGATTGGTCCGTGTATTTCATACAGCCCAGTAATTCTTGTGCCTCTGTTCCAGAAATATCCAATTAATTCCAACGCATTGTTGCCATTTACAAATTGCTTGAAGGAGATTCCTCCGCCGTCCCACACTTTTACACCCAATGCTGTTTTATAGGAAGAACTGTTGGTGCTTTTGCTTTGCGCAGTAGCTGAAAAAGTAAATAATAAAATAGTCGCAACTAAAATAAGAGATCGCATAATTGGTTTTTAAATGAAGAATAAGACAATAAACCCGTTATCGCTATTATTGTGCCAAAAAGGAAAAACTCAGATTATTGAGTTGCCGAGTTTCTGATTCTCAGGAAGAAATAAATAAAAACCAACAGGCTGATTGCTGCTGTTGTAATAAAGGTAGAAGTGCTGCCGAAATTAGTCCACAATGCACCAGCGATAATGCTGGCAAATAATGCACAAATACTTTCACAACTTGTATAAAAGCCAATTGCCGTTGCTGTATTCTCTTTATGTGCAAGATTGGTTATCCATGCTTTGATGACGCCTTCAGTAGCTGCTGCATAAATTCCATAGATAGAAAAGAGTATAAATATCAAACCGATGGAAGGATTGAAGGCAAAGCCGCCATATACAATAGCGAATAATAGAAACCCGAGAAGAATAACTTTTTTGAAACCAAGTTTGTCTGCCAATATTCCCATTGGGTAAGAGGCGGCAGCATAAATAAGATTGTAAAATATATAAGCACCAATGGTAATAGTGTCTGAGTTGAAAGTAACTCCCAAAATGGTGAGTGTATTTTCTCCAATTGTTTCTTTGGTGATCAGCAATAAAAAAATATCAGAGCTGTTGAACAATGCAAAGAGCAATAATCCGGGCACTACTTTTCTAAAATCAGGAGAAGCTATTTTCCAGTACTTAAAAAATGAAAAAAAATTTCCTTTGCCTAAAGTTGAAACGGGTTGTTTTTTTTCTTTCAAGAGGAAAATAAAAAGAATGGAAAGCATGCCGGGAATAAATGCGAGGTAGAAAAGTGTTTTATAATCACCTGGATAAAAGAAAAGAAAAAGCAAAGCTAACACCGGACCGATGGCTGCACCAACTGTGTCCATACTTCGATGAAAACCAAAAACTCTTGCTTTGGTTGCTGGAGTAGCTTCTTGCGAAAGCAATGCATCTCTTGCTGCAGTTCTTACTCCTTTTCCTAATCTGTCGATAGTGCGAACAAAAAATATCCATACGGGATATACAAAAACGGCTATCAGTGGTTTAGAAACGGCACTTAATAAGTAACCAAGTTTTACAAAAGGCAAACGAACACCCTTTTCATCACTCATTTTTCCAAAATATCCTTTGCTGATGCCTGCAGTAAAATTTACAACTCCTTCTAATATCCCAATCAACAATACACTGAACCCAATTTCTTTAAGATACACTGGTATAACAGGGTACAACATTTCACTTGCCACATCTGCAAGCAGACTCACCACTGATAAAATCATAACAGTTCTTGTAATGATTCGCATATGATGAAGATAGCAGAATTATTTTTTGAGCCCTGTGATTTAAATATTTACGAATACTATTTTTTGATTATTATAATTTAGAAAAATTACGGTAGTAATCAGTAAAAAAACATTGTGTTCATAATTGATAAAGTGCCACTGTAAAAAAAACCTTAACTGGCAAGGTTTTGGCTTGATTATTCAAACTTTTTCCTTCACCTTTGCCATCTATAACTCCAAAAGAAATTAATGGGACTTTTTAACTGGTTTACACAAGAAATAGCAATAGACCTGGGTACTGCAAATACCCTTATCATACATAACGATGAAGTAGTAGTAAATGAACCGAGCATTGTTGCCTTAAACCGTAATAATCCGAAGGAAGTGCTGGCTGTGGGTAAAAGAGCATTGATGATGCATGAAAAAACGCATGAAAGCATCCGCACTGTTCGTCCGCTGAAAGACGGTGTGATAGCGGATTTCAACGCTGCAGAGCTAATGATAAGAGAGTTGATTAAGTTGGTTTATCCCAAAAAACCTTTATTTCCTCCAAGCTGGAGAATGATGATATGTATTCCTTCATCTATTACGGAAGTAGAGAAAAGAGCCGTACGAGACAGTGCTGAACAGGCTGGTGCCAAGGAAGTTTACCTCATTCATGAGCCAATGGCCGCAGCATTGGGTATTGGTATTGATGTAGAAGAACCGGTTGGTAATATGATTATTGATATTGGTGGTGGAACAACAGGAATTACGGTGATTGCCTTGGCAGGAATCGTTTGTGATCAATCAATCCGTATTGCCGGAGATGAATTTACTGCTGATATTATGGAAGCATTACGCCGTTATCATAGTTTATTAATTGGTGAACGTACAGCAGAGCAAATCAAGATTCAGGTTGGAGCAGCGATGAAAGACATAGATAATCCGCCGGATGACTTCCCAGTAAATGGCCGTGACCTTGTAACTGGTATTCCAAAACAGATAATGGTAAGCTATCAAGAAATAGCCGAAGCGTTGGATAAAAGCATTTTCAAAATAGAAGAAGCCATCTTAAAGGCATTGGAGCAAACTCCGCCAGAACTTGCCGCTGATATCTATCGCCGTGGACTTTACATTACTGGCGGTGGTGCATTATTAAGAGGATTGGATAAAAGAATTGGGAATAAAATAAAATTACCGGTTCATATTGCAGACGATCCATTGAAAAGTGTAGTAAGAGGAACTGGTATTGCTCTCAAAAACTATAGCAGGTATCCTTTTGTTATGAGATAGGCCTCCCCAAACCCCTCCAAGTAGAGGGGCTTAAGAAGACTCCGTTAATATTATTTTCAAGAGTTGGTGCACATTCAAACGATAACGACTTTTAATAAATTCCCCTTTAGGGGTTAGGGGTATGCGTAATATATTTCTCTTCATCCGGCGCTACAGAACATTACTTACATTCCTTTTTTTACAGGGAGTGGCTTTATGGTTTTTGTTTACTTACAACCGTTTTCACAAAGCAAAAGGATTAGGTGTGGCCAACGAGATTACTGGCTGGGTCAATTCAAAATATAGTAATGTAGAAAGCTTCCTGACGCTGAAAAATGAAAACAGGCGGGTGCATAAGATGAACGACTCTTTGCTCAATTTACTTTCCCGAAACTTTATGCAGGTAGATACCAGTGGCAGACTGGTAAAAGACTCTGTTCCTTTTGATACGTTGGGTAATTATCGCCGATACTACTTCAGGCCAGCAAGTGTAGTATACAATACTGTCAACAGTCAGAAAAATTATATTCAATTGAATCGTGGGTCCAATCATGGTATTAAGGATAATATGGCTGTTATAAGCTCCGATGGTTCTGCAGTTGGCGTTGTTGTTAATGTAAGTCCCAATTTTAGTCAAGTAATGAGTTTGTTGCATGTGCAGCAAAAAGTGAATGCTTCGCTGAAGAAAACAGGCGATTTTGGCACAATTGATTGGGATGGAAAAGACCCAAGACGGCTTACTTTACGAGGTATTCCTAAAAGTATTGACATTAAAATGGGGGATACGGTCTTGACAAGTACCTACTCTTACAACTTTCCTCCGGGATATATGGTTGGCACAATTGCCGAAGTAGTAACAGATAAGAGTACTAATTTTTATATTTTGAAAATTAAACCGGGAGCCGGATTTTATAACTTACAGCAGGTGTTTGTAGTGGAAAATCTTCAGTACAGTGAGCAAATAAAACTGAATCTGGATACCCGTAAAAAATTGAAGATCCAAAAAACAACAAAAAGTGAGTGATTTACTAAGAAATATCTTACGTTTTGCTGTATTCATTTTAATACAGGTGCTTTTGCTGAATAAAATTCCGCACCTCCACCGCTTTATTACGCCTTATATCTATTTCTTATTTCTGCTTTGGCTTCCTTTTTCGGTTTCTCGTCAGTGGCTGCTGATAATTGGGTTTTTAACCGGACTTACATTAGATTATTTTACCATGACGCCGGGCTTACATACTGCTGCCTGCCTTTTGATAGCGTATGTTCGTCCTTTTTTGATATCGGTTCTAATGCCAAAAGATTCTTCAGATTTTAATTACAGAGAACCTTCGCCAAAAGCCATGCTATGGACGCCTTATCTGGTATATGTGTTTGTGCTTACGCTATTGCATCATGGATATATGGTGTTTTTGCAATGGCTCAGCTTTGGAAGTTTTCTTGATTTCATTATTAAAGTTATTGCCACCACAGCCATCAGTATGCTACTGATTATAACAGTTGAATTATTGTTTCCAAGGAAAATGAAATTCAGAACAAATACGTCATAGCCGAAAGAAAACTTTACGCTACGCTGTAAAAAATTATCATAAAAAATATTTTATCTGTAAATAGATTTGGAAACCGCCATTGGTAATTCGTACTTTGTAAACGAATTGAAATAAATTTCCTCACTATTATATTTTTGTTTTTGTAGTTCCATGTCTGTGTTCAACCAATCAAGAAGCCGTGTTATTCGTATTATTTTCCTCGTAGCATTTATTTTTATTATTGCTCAACTTTTTTACCTGCAAATAATTGATGGCAAACATCGCCAGTTAGCGGCTATGGATAATGCTGTTTTTGCTAAAGTTGATTACCCTGAAAGAGGTATCATTTTCGACAGAAAAGGAAGAGCCATTTTGAATAATACCATTATTTACGACTTGATGGTAACTCCTTCTGAAATAAAGGGTATCGATACGCTGGACTTTTGTAACCTGATTGGAATTGACATAGAAGAGTTCAAACAAAAAGTTCTTGATGCAAGATATAAGAACGGTCCAGTAAGACCTTCTGTTTTCAAAGGCTTGTTGACACAGGATATTCAGGCAAGATTTGAAGAGAACAGTTGGAAGTATCCGGGTTTTAATTTGGTAGAAAGACCATTGAGAACCTATCCTTTTAATGCGGCGGCTCATATTTTGGGTTATATCCGGGAAGCCGATGCTAAAGATATCGAACGGTCAGGAAACTTCTATCGACAAGGAGATTTTATAGGAAAAACAGGACTTGAATCATATTATGAAGATGTCCTGATGGGACAACGAGGTGTTCAATATATGATTAAGGACAATAAGAATAGATTGGTAGGAAATTATGAAAATGGCGATTTCGATACGGCTTCCATTGCGGGAAGAGGGTTGAAAACATTTATTGATGTTGACCTTCAGCAGATGGCTGAAAAGTTGATGACAAATAAAGTAGGAGGCTTAGTTGCGATTGATCCAAAAACAGGTGGAATATTAGCTATGGTTTCAGGCCCTAATTATGATCCAAATGATCTGACTCGCCCTAACGGAAGCAAGAATTATAGCAAATTAGTATTGGATGTAACTGGCCCGATGCTCAACAGAGCAATTGGCGGACGTTATGAACCCGGCTCAACTTTTAAGCCACTGGGTGCATTAGTTGCTTTAGACGAAGGAGTAATTACTCCGTCTTATGGTTTTCCTTGTGGTGGACGTTATACATTATGTGGTCATGGTAAACCAGCTTGTACTCATGCTGGTGGTGGTCATGCTGCCAATGTTCGATTGTCAATCGCCAATTCCTGCAATGCGTACTATGCTCATGTTTACAGGCTTGCAGTAGATAATCCAAAGTATAAAAATGTAAAAGAGGGTTTTTTAAAATGGTCGGAGTACATGCATGCTTTTGGTTTGGGTGTTCGCTTGGGAGTTGATTTGCCCAATGAAAACAAAGGCAATATTCCTGATACAGCTGATTATAATAGAGAGAATAATAATCGCTGGACATCTTGTACCAATCTCACATTGGGTATTGGTCAGGATAAAATGCTTACTACGCCGTTGCAAATGGCAAATGCAATGTGTGTTATTGCAAACAAAGGGTATTATTATACGCCACATTTTGTAGATAAAATAGATGGAGAAACAGAAGATGATTCTACCTTGATGAATCAATTCAGGACAAGACATAATGTTCTCACACATATATCTGATACTGCTTTTAATGCTGTTATTGAAGGCATGAATGATGTGGTAAAATTTGGTACAGCTAGAGTGGCACAGATTCCTGGGATTGACGTTTGTGCTAAAACTGGAACAGCAGAAAACTATACAATACTTGATGGCCGCAGAATAAAACTACCCAACAACTCAATGTTTGTTTGCTTTGCCCCTAAAGAAAATCCAAAAATTGCAATTGCAGTATTTGTACAAAATGCCGGATATGGTGGTACTTGGGCTGGTCCTATTTCAAGACTAATGATTGAAAAATACCTCAATGACACTTTAATGAAAAAAAGTGAGGCAGATCTGGAAAGAATTTCAAAAACGAATCTGATGCCGGCTTACTTTAAAAGATTGCAATATAAAGAAGACTCAATCAGAGCATTCAAATGGTTTAATACAACAAAAGATAGTGTGTATATTAAAAAATATTTTAGAGCTTTAAATACACCAGTTAAATCAATTCCGAATAATATTCCTTTTCCAAAAAATTACAAGATTGAAACACTAGCCATTCTGCCAATAGAAAAGTATTTTCGCAAGCCGGCAACACAACTGCTATCATGAGGGAACAAAACCCTGCCATATCAAAGGGAATTGACTGGAGCCTGATCTGGATTTACCTGTTATTAGTTGCAATTGGTCTTACAGCTATTTTTGCTGCAACCTATCAGGAAGGAGATCCTATTATTCAAAGCTTTATCAGTTTTAAAACGGATTACAGTAAGCAATTCTATTTTTTTGTTATTGGTGCAGTACTTGCTTTTTTTATATTGTTAACAGATAGTAAGTTTTTTTCTGCTACTGCTAATCTATGGTATGCCGTTGGTATATTAATGCTATTGTTGGTTTTTCCTTTTCATTCTAGAATAAAAGGAACTGAGTCTATCATAAAAATGGGAGCTTGCAACTTTCAGCCTGCAGAGTTTTGTAAAATATTTGTTTCATTAGCATTGGCAAAATATTTATCAAGACCAGAAACTGATTTTTCTAAGCTTCGTTCTCAAATGATTGCAACGGCTATTGCTTTGTTCCCTGCGGTATTAACTATTCTGCAAAGCGAAACAGGATTAGCATTAGTTTATTTGTCATTCTTTATTGTGATGTATAGAGAAGGGTTGCCGTCTGTGATTTTATTAATTGGGTTTGCAGTAGCAGCACTTATTGTTGCCACTATTATAATAGAACCGAACACTCTTGCTATTATTCTTACTGCTATTGCAGCATTGATTATTTACATTTTCAGGCGTCAGATAAAACGGAATAGAACAATTTTGATACGCATAGTATTTTTCTGGTTTGTTTGCGTAGGTATTCAACGGTTTGCAGTGCCTTATGTTTTTGAAAATGTGTTGCAAAAACATCAGATCGAACGTATCTACGATTTATTTGGAAAGAGTAATCCTTATATAGAAAAAGATCCGGCATTAACTAAAGCAGAGGCTAAAAAACAAAAAGAAAGTGGCAGTAGCTATAACGTTCGACAGTCAAAAATTGCAATTGGTAGCGGAAGAGTTTTTGGAAAAGGAGTTTTAAAAGCGACACAAACCCGATACGATTTTGTTCCCGAACAAAGAACCGATTTTATTTTTTGCACCGTTGGTGAAGGCTTTGGCTTTGTGGGCAGTTTTATTTTATTGGGATTGTATCTTTTGTTATTATTTAGGATTGTAACGGTAGCAGAACGGCAACGAAGCACATTTAGTCGTTGCTATGCATATGGAGTTGCCGGTGTTTTGTTTTTTCACATCGCTATTAATATTGGAATGACGGTTGGGTTGGCACCTGTTATTGGTATTCCGCTTCCGTTTATCAGTTATGGCGGTACATCCTTACTCACTTTTACTATCATGCTTTTTATATTAATACGATTAGATGCTGACCGGCAAATGGTTTTACGTTAATTTGCAGTAATCACATTATGAAAATAATTCCTCTTTCTGAAGGCACTTTTACTGTAGATAAGTCGAAACAGTTTGTTCCGTTTGATAATGGAGCAGATAATTTAAAAGAACGTCCTGCAGGAAGTTTATTGGTGGAGGTACAACCATTCTGTGTTATTACTGCAAAAGATATTTTGTTACTTGATGCAGGACTTGGGTTTGAAATAAACGGAACATTGCAATTGCATCAAAACCTGATGGATGCGGGTATCAATCCATCAGAAGTTACCAAAGTGGTGATGTCGCATTTGCACAAAGATCATTCAGGAGGAATAGGAATTGAAAGAGAAGGTTTGGGAAGAAGATTATCTTTTCCTAACGCAACATATTATGTGCAACAACAAGAGTTAGCGTATGCTTTTGGAAAAGGTTCGGCTTCTTATCTAGAAAATGAATTACTGAGTTTGCAAAATGCTGAACAGGTAGTTTTATTAAATGGTAAAGGAGTTATTGATGAGTATATCCATCATGAAATTACAGGAGCTCATTCAATGTATCACCAGGTAATCTGGATAAAGGAAGAAGGAGAAACTATTTTTTTTGGTGGAGATGATGCATCCCAACTACAGCAGATGAAACATAAATTTGCTGCCAAATACGATTATGATGGAAAGAAGGCTATGAATCTACGACAGGAGTGGTGGGAGCAGGGGCAGCAGGAGCATTGGACTTTTCTTTTTTATCATGATGTAAAGAATCCTTTTATAAGTCTTTGATAGTTCAGGAGTATTATCATTTTACTTCAAACAACTCATTCCACCTCGTTGTGTAGCGATCGCTAATAAAATTTTGCTGCATCTTCCAGTTACGGGTGGTACCGGAAGCTGCAAACTTTAGCACATCATCCCTTTGACTGAAGTTTACATTGTCAATCATGTCCATTAGTTTTCGTTCACTGTTTTTCGATTCAGCAACAAACAGGTTTCCTTGTATAGAATTGTCAGGCACAATACCACTGAGGATTACGCCGGCTTTTTTATACAGTGTTCCTTCATTAAATATTGTATCTACTAATTCAACAGCAGGTTTTATCAATTCATTGGTAAAAGATGTGGCAGCAGGTAAGGTTATGGACTTACTACTTGTTGCTCCTCTAAAATCTACAGCATGATTTTCACTTTTTGATACAACAAAAACATTGATTATGCTGGCAGCACTATGTTGTCGGCGTAATTTTTCTGCCGCTCTTGATGTGTAAGTGGCCACTGCTTCTTTTATAGAAGCGATATCACCAACTGGGTTACCAAACATGCGGGTTGTAGCAATCATTCTTTTCTTTACCAATTCTTCTTCCATATCTTTCGATGGAATACCTTTTAGTTCTCTTAGTAACCGACTGCCCACTACGCCGCCGAGATATATTTTCCCAAACTCTTCGCTCATGCGACTTAATTGTAGCGCATCATAAATACTCCATTGTTCTTTTAGTTTTTGTGCATACTGATAACCTATGCCCCATATATCTCCCACTTCGGTTTGTTTCAATGCAGCTATAATTTTTTCTTTGCTGTTAAGTACCATTACACCGTTATATTGCTGCACATATTTTTTTGATAAGCGATTCGCAACTTTTGCCAACACTTTGGTGGGAGCCACTCCAACAGATACTTTTATGCCCGTCCATGTTTCTACTATTTTTTTTATTTTTTCGGCAATAGCAGGTAATTCATTTTCAGGAAAAATGCTCAGGTCAAGAAAAGCTTCATCAACAGAATATACTTCTACTTTATTTTTTCCCAATAGAATGCGTAGTGTTTCCATCACCCGCCAGCTCAGATCACCATATAAATTATAGTTGGAGGAGAAAACAGCCACATCGTATTTTTCTATCAATGGTTTTGCTTTGAAATAAGGTCCGGCCATTTCTACACCCAGTTTTTTTGCTTCGTTACTTCTGGAAATAATGCAGCCATCGTTATTGCTGAGAACAACAACTGGTTTCCTGTCTAAATGTGGTTTAAATAACCGTTCGCAGGAACAATAAAAATTATTACAATCAACAATTGCCTTCATACCCCCTAACCCCCTAAAGGGGGAATTTGCTTTTATTCAATAATTTATTTTCTATGGCAAGATTTATTTTTTCAATAGCTGTTTCTAAGTTTTTCATCACTTTTTCATTCTTAAAACGAATTACTTCTATTCCGTCTGATTCTATTCCTTGTTGTCTTTTCTCGTCGTTTAATTTTACATTGTCGTTATTATGAACTTCTCCATCAACTTCAATCACCAGTTTTAATTTGTACGAAAAAAAATCTGCAATATAAATACCTAGAGGATGTTGTCGCCTGAATTTATATCCAAATGGATCTGTTTTTAAGTAGCCCCATAGCAATATTTCTGCTGCTGTCATATTTTTCGAAGTCCCTTCGCCCTTGCAAAAATCAGAGGGTTGGCTTTATAAAACATTTTCTTTTCTATCATTATGAACCGCTTTGAGTTATAAAAGTATTTTTTGTCTAAGTCTCCCCTTTAGGGGGTCAGGGGGTTACATCTGGTGAATAACATACATAACAACTCCCCACACTACAAAATCATTAAACTCTGCCAGGTTAATTGTTTTGTAACGGCTGTTCTCGGGAATTAAAAATGCCGAAGAAAAATTTTTATGAAATCGTCGTACTAATAGCTCACCATTTAATACCGCTACAATAACTTTTCCATTGGCCAGTTTTACCGAGCGGTCAACAATCAGCACATCTTTATCAAAAATGCCAATATCCTGCATAGCATCTCCCTTCATCCGGAAGAAGTAAGTGGCTGGTTTGTTTTTAATCAGTTCTTCATTCAGGTCGATGCCCCGTTCCATATAGTCATCAGCAGCGGCACCAAAGCCGGTGGCGTTGGCGGTTTTCACTTGTTGCTGTGTAAACTGTTTTGAGCCTTTATACGCTGCGCCATAAAATTCTTCCCCTTCCATAAAAATTAATTTTTGTAAAGCTAAATTATTTAGTAAATTTATACTAATAAATTGGGCAATTATTTTAAACATTAATGAAATAGTTATGGAAAAGATAATCACCGCCATGCCAGGTTACCGGGCATGTGAGTATTTGCTGGTGCTGAGTCCGCATGAGGAATTAGGAAACCGGATTATGAAAACAAAAGAAGAGTTTGCGGATAAATATAAATCCGACTATGCAAAGTGGGGTAAGTCACATATTACACTAGTAAATTTTATGCAGTATGAAATGATGGAAGAAAGAATTGTAAACCGGTTGCGAATGGTAGCAATGGGCTGTCCAGCATTTAAAGTAGAGCTGAAAGATTTTGGTAGTTTTCCTTCGCATACCATCTATATAAATGTAACAAGTAAGCTACCGATACAAAATCTGATAAAAACCCTTCGTACAGACGGGCAACGATTAATGAAGTTGAATGATGATAATAAACCTCATTTTATTATGGAGCCGTATCTGACTATTGCAAGAAAACTAAAACCTTGTTGGCAATATGAAAAAGGCTGGCTGGAATATAGTAACAAACATTTCACCGGAGGTTTTATTGCTGATAATATGACGTTATTAAAAAGACAAATACTAACGGATAACTCAAGAACAAAATACCAGGTGAAAGAAAAATTTGCATTTCAAAATTTGCCAGTAGCAACAAAGCAAGGAGAATTATTTGGATGAAGCTTAAAACGACAAAGACACAATGGCACAAAGTAACACAGTGAAAATCCATAAGCCGCTTACTGAAAGAGAAAGATGGTTGACGTCGCAAATAATGGATATTGCAATTGGTATTCATAGATTTTTAGGACCTGGCTTACTCGAAAGCGTATATGAAAAATGTTTCTATTATGAGTTGACGAAAAGAAATATTCCTTACTTAAAACAAAAGTGCATCGAACTGATTTATGATAATCTTATAATTGATGAAGGATTAAGAATTGATATTCTTGTAGATGATTTAATAATAATAGAATTAAAAGCACAGGAAGTATATCATCCTGTGTGGGAAGCTCAGTTGCTGAGCTATTTAAAACTAACACAAAAACGGCTTGGCTATATATTAAACTTTCATGTACCCCTTATGAAAGATGGGGTAAAGAGGATGATTCTTTAAACCTCCTTAAGCTAGTTAATCTCCGTGCTTCACCGTGTCTCCCTGTCTCCGTGGTTCAACTATTCTGTATTTCACGACTCGGTAAAAAATTTATATGGATAATAAATTGAAACAAGACCACTTTAAAGTGGCAGCAAAAAAGCAAGAAGAAGGCGAACAATATTTAGCAGGAAGAGGTGCACAATTCAATACGAAGAACCGCTTCTTTAAAAATGAAAATACAAGAGAACATACTGAAGGAATTGATGATTGGGAAGAGGGTAATGTGCCAACGATATACATGGAACAGGAGTCAAAATCAATCGTCAACAAAGTGGAGAGTAAAGATGTGGGCATGGGTTACAGTATGAATCCTTATGCAGGTTGTGAGCATGGCTGCATCTATTGTTATGCAAGAAATGTACATGAATACTGGGGCTATAGTGCAGGACTGGATTTCGAAAGAAAAATTATAATCAAGAAAAATGCACCACAATTGCTGCGAAAGTTTCTACTGCATCCTAAATGGAATGGTACGCCGATAATGTTGAGTGGCAATACTGATTGTTACCAACCCGCAGAACAAAAATATAGGCTGACAAGAGGCTTGTTGGAAGTATGCAATGAATTTAATCAACCAGTTGGTATACTCACTAAAAATTCATGGATACTGAAAGACAAAGATATATTACAGGAAATGGCGAAGAAGAAATTAGTATCGGCAATGGTTTCTATTACTTCTTTTAATGAAGACTTACGGAGAATAATGGAGCCAAGAACAACAACTGCCAACCAAAAATTAAAAGTAATTAATGAATTGAGCAATGCCGGAGTAAGAATGGGCATCATGATGGGACCAATGATACCGGGATTAAATGAACATGAAATGCAACGCATCATGAAAGCAGCGGCAGATAACGGAGCAACCTTTACTGCTTATACTTTCATACGATTAAATGGAGCTATCAAATTTTTATTTCATGACTGGCTGTATAAAAACTTTCCAGATAGAGCGGATAAAGTATGGCATCTCATTGAACAAAGCCATGATGGAAAAGTAAATGACACAAGATGGGGCGTAAGAATGAGAGGCGAAGGAAATATTGCTGAGCTGGTAGCACAACAATATAAAAAGTATGGCAAACTTTATAACATGAATGCAGAAGAATGGAGTTTGGATACCAGTAGATTTCAGGTGCCGGGTGGACAAGGGAAATTATTCTGATTTAAACTCCAATAACACATTTTTATTCTGATAAAGTGAAAGTGTTTTGTCTTTTATTTCAAACCGGTTAGCTTTCCCTAATAGATTAAAGTATGTGTCTTCTGTTTTTTGAACTTCAACACAATACATTTTCGTTGAAAAAGTATTTTTGAAACTAATTGTATTTTTTTCAACTGAAATAGTGGAACCAAAACTGTTGCAGCTGCCATTGCCTCCTGCACTTTGTTTTGCTTCATCAAACTTTATAAAGGCTTTAGTATTCACCTCTTCAATACCACTATCAGTGTGCATTTTCTTTAATGTCCAGTTGGTTTCATATAAAGATTTGGAAATACTAGTTTCTTTCGATGTCATTGTTTTAGTGGTTGAGCAGCAAGAAGCCATGAATAACATCATTGCTACAGATAATACATTTGTTGATTTCATATTTTTCATTTTACAGCTACTAGATGCAGTTTTATATGCGTATACATAAAGTCAATATTCATCATTTACTAAAACATTGTTAATGCATAAAGCTTTACACTTTAATATAAACTTTCTTCTTATCCATCCAATAACAAATGGCCCACATGAATGTGATAATAAAGAGTGCATAGAGTAATGATCCATTTTCTTTAACACCAGGAGTGTGTACGAGTACTTTTTTATACATCCAGTTCCAAGGATTTACACCATCTCCTAACTTAATGAGTGCTAGACCTCTTGGTAGAAAAGCACTTAATGCAAAAACAAACAATGCATTTTTCCCAAACACATCAAAGAAACGAGCCAGGCCGCCCCGAATTTTCTTTATCTCTATCATGTAAATCATAGTAGCAATAGTAAGAATGGCGAGGCCGGTTGTATAAATCGTATAAGAGCTGGTCCATATCTTTTTATTAATTGGGAAAACCATATTCCAGCAGTAACCTGTTACAAATAATGCAACTCCAATTACAAATAAACCTGTAAGCATCTGGTACATTCCATTTTCGGTTGTTTCCATCTTGCCAGTATCATGTACAGGTTCTTTGCTTTTATTCTGTATATATATACCCACCATAAAACCAAATATCACTTGTACAATAGCAGCGAATGTGCTCATCAAACCTTCGGGATCGAATGGCATGCCTTCTCCTTTATACATATGTACTTCTCCCAAAATTGCTTTGTCTATATCTGTACCGAACCAGCCTTTCAAACTGTATGGGTCTGCAGTGTTGCCAACATAACAAAGTACCCAATACACTAATAAGATGATAAGGCCAGCTAGAAATGCTTTTCTAGGTTTGAGGTAATAGATGATTACTGAGGCAAAGAAATAGCAGAGTGCTATACGTTGCAGCACACCGAATATGCGGATGCCCTTTATTGTTTCAACTATATTTCCAGCTTTGTCTTTGGAATAATCGAGCCAGGTAAAGCCTTTGAAGATGGTGACTTTGTGCAAATCATTTGTGCCTTCGATAAGGCGGTTTACTTCTGTTACAAAAGGCCACCAGTTAAGAAACAAGCCAATTAGAAATATCAAGGCTGTTCTTTTTAGTACTTTTTTCCAGAAAATCTTGTCACCTGCCGCCTCTAGTCGGGGCATTACAAATGACATGGCATTGCCAACGGCAAATAAGAAGAAAGGGAACACCAGATCGGTTGGGGTGAGGCCATGCCAGGGTGCATGTTCTAACGGGTTGTAAATATGCCCCCAAGAACCGGGGTTATTAACCAAAATCATGAGGCAAACTGTGGCGCCGCGAAATACATCCAGCGAATAAAAGCGTTGGTTCAACGGGAGTTATTTTGATGTTGAAGGTATGCGAAAGATATATATCTGTGTTTAAATCAATTATTTGCTATGAAAATCCTCTATAAAACTAATGTATTGTCAGTAAAATTTTTATGGAAAAGCGATTTAGTAGCAGATCGAAGGATTAGGTATGGCTCTTGTCTGGACTATCTATGGCTTAGGCAAGGACCTTCTTTCTGTTATGAAGCACTTGCCTTTTGTAAATTTTAATAACTTATAAAATAACTATTGATAAATAGTTATCAACTGATGGGAATAAATCCTTCATAATCCGTCCTTTTTATTCTCTTGCCACTCCCATTCTTCCCTTTATATTTGCATCCAAACAGCAGATATAAAATGTAGAAAAGCTGCTATTTTTTTCATTTTATCAGTCATTTTAAAAACCACAATGTGACTGAGGTGGCGAAGCTATGCAATGAAGAATTCGACTCCAATAAAAAAATGGTTAGCCATTTACACCCGTCCAAGGTGGGAAAAAAAGGTGAATCAACTCTTAACGGAGAAGGGATTGGAAAGCTATTGTCCATTGAATAAAGTAAGAAGAAAATGGAGTGACAGGTATAAGGTCGTAGAAGAACCCCTATTTAAGTCATACGTTTTTGTTAAAGTAAGCGATGAAGACCGTAGCAATGTAAGAATGACAACAGGAGCTATCAACTTTGTATATTGGGATGGCAAGCCGGCTGTGGTAAAGGAAAAGGAAATTACTGCAATCCGACGCTTTTTAGATGAGTATGAAAATGTGGAAGCAAGACCAATGAAACTGAAAGTGCACCAACGGGTGAGGGTTACAAATGGCACCCTGATGGATCATGAAGGAAGTGTAGTGGAGTTGCAGCATAAGACTGCAAAGGTTGCAATTGACAGCCTCGGCTATATTTTAGTAGCCACAATTGACAGAACTAAATTAACTTCGGCACAGCCTAAGTAAAACAAAATTCAATATTTACATCACAGCTGTCTTATCCATTAAAGTCGTCTCAATGAAATTCACAAGGATTTTATTTTTGTTGGCATTTTCCCTTTATTTTATTTCCTGCAAACCGGTTCAGCAATTACCTAATTATCTTGATAAGGTTAATGATTCTACGAGTAAGGGTGATGTGAAAATTCCGGAATTAAGAATTCAGAAGAATGATCAGTTATCGGTACAAATATTCAGCTTAAGTACCAAGCCGGAATTATCTGATGTAATTTATAATCAACCAACAGGTGGTGCAGGACAAACTGGTACTTCAGGTTATTATGTTGATCTGAACGGAAATATTGAACATCACCGTTTAGGTGTTATACATGCGGAAGGATTGACGAAACAAGAGCTGGCTGCAGAAGTAAAAAGAAGATTGACAGAACCTGTTGAATTATTATCAAACCCTACCGTGATTGTACGTTTTCTGAATTTTAAAGTAACGGTGCTAGGGCAGGTTGGTGCACAAGGAATATTAACTGTGCCGGGAGAAAAACTAACCGTTATAGAAGCAATTGGTTTAGCCGGGGGTATTACCGATTTTGGTAAGAAAGATAATGTGAGGATACTTCGGGAAATAAATGGCAAAAGAGAAACAGGTGTAATTGATTTATCTTCTAAAGATATTTTTGATTCCCCTTATTATTATCTTGTACAAAATGATGTTTTGATTGTAGATGAAACAAAGCAGAAATTAAAGGATGCTGAGCAAGCTAAAATTACGCAACGCATCACTTTTGCCTTTACCATTGTAACGGTAGCCGCCACTTTGGCCAATATATTTATCAAAAACTAACTGTTCCTTCTAAACAGCAACCGTAAATATTTTCATGGAAGAATCATTGAATAATAAGAATGAAGCCAGAAGTGAACTCTTGAACCTGACCATCCGGGATGTATTTTATAAATATGTCCGGTTTCTTCCGGTATTTATTTTATCCGTCGCATTAGCGTTGTTTGGAGCGTATGCGTACTTACGGTACACAACACCTATCTATAGTACCGGGAGTACGATGATTATTAAATCTGATCAGCAACAAAGCAAATCCAATAAGTTTGATGATATTTTCGGAGGTGGTAAAGGTGTTAATATTCAAAGTGAGATGGAAGTGCTGAAGTCGAGAGGGTTAATGACAAGGGTTGTACAAAAGCAAAATCTGCAGTATAACTATTATGTAAAAGGAAATATTAAAACAATCAATATTTATAAAACAGGACCTTTTATAATACAACATGAAGAGCTGACTGATTCATTAAAACCTTTTACCCTGAAAATAAAGTTTAACAATGAGAAAGAATTTAAGGTAAATAATGACAATGTATCAGTTCCTTTTGGCAAGCGATTTAAAAATCAATACGGGACATTCAGACTGATAAGAAACCCTTTATCTGGTATATCTAAAGATTATGTGGTTGAATATACTCCTACTAGTGCCGCAGCCGGAAGATTTGCTTCAGCAATTATGGTAGCTCCTAAAGCCACAGCTTCTGCAGGCATATTGAAAATCAGTATGGAGGGCACTAATCCCAATCAGTGTGCTGATGTCGTTAATCAATTGATGGATGAATATGGAGATTATTCCAAAGAGCTGAAGAATAAGACTTCTGACCAGATGATCAACTTTATTACTGACCGGATGGATACTTTGGGAATAGAATTAGAGATTGCCCAGAATAACCTTCTTAGTTATATAGAGCAAAACAAGCTGATTGATATAGAAGGACAGACAAGCGGATATTTTGAAAATATCAGTGCTGCGGATAAAAGTATCAATGAAGAGCTGCTTAAAATGAATACGGCAGACTTTATTGAAAGTTATCTGAAGGATAAAAAGAATGTGTATGGTGCTGTAGTAGTTCCTTCTTCTTTAGGGTTGAACGATGCAACACTGAATGAACTGGTAGGTGGTTATAATGCATTGCAGATAAAGCGTCAGGAATTACTGGATGGGAATGTTCCACTTAATAATCCTGCTGTAAAAGAAACAAATGGCCAGATTGAAAAACTAAGAGAAAGTCTATTGGAAAATCTTTCCAATATTAAACGGTCTTACACCAAAACCATTGAAGCATTAAGGAAGAACAGTGGAGCTGCGCAGGGACAGCTACAGATTATACCTTATAAAGCTAAACGCTACAACGAATTGAAAAGAGAGGTAGATAATAAGCAGGTATTGTACAATGTATTGCAAGAAGAAAAAGAAAAAACTGCTATTTCAAGGGCATCAACTATTGAAAACTCTCAGATTGTTGAAAAAGCATATGTTGCTTCGGTTCCTATAAAACCAAACAGAAGGTCTATTCAGATTATGGCTTTGTTATTAGGTTTAGTAGTCCCCGCTGTTTTTATATTTGGTGCTGAATTATTAAATGATAAAGTTACCACCCGATTTGATGTAGAAAAAATAACGGATGCTCCTATTTTAGGGGAAATCGGTCATTCTTATTCTGAAAAAGTGATGATCGTTAACAAGACAACCCGCAGTATGGTGGCCGAGCAATTTCGAATTATCCGGTCAAATCTGCAGTATGTTATTGGTAAAGAGGAAAGGTTTACCTTATTGATCACCTCTTCATTTAGTGGAGAGGGAAAATCCTTCTTAAGTACGAATGTGGGAGCAGTACTGGCACTGGCTGATAAGAAAACGGTTATACTGGAGTTTGATATACGTAAACCAAAGGTTCTTTCAGGATTAAGGATGGAAAAAGGCCCAGGCCTTACCAATTTCTTGATTGGAAAAAATGATGATCTGGGAAGCTTAATTCAAAAAGTACCGGAAACAGAAAATCTATATGTATTAGGCTGTGGACCAATTCCTCCTAACCCTTCCGAATTGCTCTTAAGTGAAAAAGTAGATGAATTGTTTGCCTGGTTAAAAAAGGAATTTGATGTGGTAATCGTAGATACAGCACCTGTGGGAATGGTAAGTGATGCACAAACGCTGAGTAAATTTTGCGACAGCACACTCTATATGGTACGTCAAGGGCACACTTTTAAAAAACAGATTACATTAATTGACGAGTTTTATACTCAAAAGAAATTACCTAAGGTAGCAGTTGTAATTAATGATGTTAAACTGAAAACAGGCTATGGTTATTATGGCTATGGTCGTTATGGTTATGGTTATGGTTATGGCTATGGTAGCTACTATGAAGAAGAAACTCCTCCTCCAACTTTTTTTGAAAAGGTGCTTGGCTACCTCAATCCTGTTAACTGGTTTAGAAAAAAATAATTTAATTCTTGATGCGAATTCTGGTTACAGGTGGTGCAGGATTTATTGGCTCACATATTGTTGAAGCGTTGCTCCATTATCCTGATGTCTCATTCGTTCGGGTAATGGATAATTTGGCAACGGGCAGCTTAAAAAATATTGATGAATTTAGCAACCACCCAAAGTTTGAATTTATTCAAGCTGATATAAGAGATTATCAGGCATGCCTTGCTGCATGTACCGGTATTGATAAAATTACACATCAGGCAGCTTTGGGTTCTGTTCCCCGATCTATAAATGACCCGTTAACAACAAATGAGGTAAATATTACGGGAACATTAAATATATATACAGCGGCTAAAGAAAAAAACATTAAACGGATTGTTTATGCTGCCAGCTCATCTACGTACGGAGATCATCCAGGTTTACCAAAAGTGGAAGATATAATTGGGCAACCTCTTTCTCCCTATGCAGTTACCAAATATGTAAATGAATTATATGCAAAAGTATATGCAGATCTTTTTGGTCTTGAGCTGATTGGTCTCCGTTACTTTAATATTTTCGGCCCCAAACAGAATCCCGAAGGGCCTTATGCTGCGGTAATACCTTTGTTTGCAGAAGCAATAATAAAAAATGAGCAGCCTGTTATTAATGGAGATGGCATGCATAGCAGGGACTTTACGTATGTAGAAAATGCTGTAGGGGCTAATATACTTTCCTTATTTACTCAAAATAAAGAAGCCTTAAATCAGGTATATAATATTGCCTGTGGTGAACATACCACCCTTAATGAACTTTTTGAAGTTTTGAAAGAAGAGGCTGGTTCTTCAACGACAGCAATACATGGTTTGGAAAGAGCCGGCGATGTTAAACACAGCATGGCTGATATTTCAAAGGCAAAACGGTTGTTGGGTTACAACGTAAAGAAAACTGTAAAAGAAGGATTGACGGAAACATTACGCTGGTATCTTTCGCATAACAAAATTAGTTAGCCAGCTATGGATTTTTATAATTTGACAACTATCTATTCATGAAAATTGCAGTTGTAGGTACGGGTTACGTTGGATTAGTAAGTGGTACTTGTTTTGCCGAAACAGGCAACCAGGTAACCTGTATTGATATTGATAAGAACAAGATAAATAAGTTGCAGTCTGGTGAGATTACTATTTATGAGCCAGGACTTGAAAAAATATTTATACGAAACCTGAAAGAAGGAAGACTTCATTTTACTTCTTCTTTGGCTGATGGAATAAAAGACGCAGCGCTTATTTTTTTAGCGCTGCCAACTCCAACGGGTGAAAATGGCAGTGCCGATCTGAAATATATCTTAGGTGTTGCGAAGGATTTGGGTGGATTACTACAACCGGGAGATTATAAAGTAATTGTAGATAAGAGTACGGTGCCTGTGGGCACAGCTGAAAAAGTAAAATTAGCAATACTAGCATCTGGCAAAGATAAACTTGCTGATAGTTTTGATGTAGTAAGTAACCCCGAGTTTTTAAGAGAGGGTGCTGCGGTAGAAGATTTTATGAAACCCGACAGAGTGGTGATCGGTACCAGTTCTGAAAAAGCCCGGCAAGTAATGCAGCAATTGTATGAACCATTTGTTCGGCAGGGCAATCCTATCATTTTTATGGATGAGAAAAGTGCCGAGCTTACAAAATATGCAGCGAACAGTTTTTTGGCAGTTAAGATCTCTTTTATGAATGAGATAGCAGTGCTTTCTGAAAAACTAGGTGCTGATGTTGACATGGTGCGTCGCGGAATCGGTACTGATTTCAGAATTGGCAAACATTTTCTTTATCCTGGCTTAGGTTATGGGGGCAGTTGTTTTCCAAAAGATGTGCAGGCATTGTCTGTTTCTTCTAAAGAGGCAGAATATGATTTTAAAATATTGAATGCAGTGATGCAGGTAAATGTATTACAAAAAGAATTTTTCAGTAATAAGATTAGCCAGTATTACAATGATAATCTGAAGGGTAAAAAATTTGCTATGTGGGGGCTTGCCTTTAAACCTAACACAGATGATATAAGGGAAGCACCGGCACTTGAAATAATTGCCCGGTTAGTTGAAAGTGGTGCATCAGTTACTGCTTTTGATCCTGAAGCGATGCCTAATGTAAAAAAGAAACGAAGCTTTCGATCAATTTTGCACCCGATCAGTATAGTGCTTTACAAGATGCAGATGCATTGATCATTTGTACAGAATGGAATGAATTTCGTACACCTGACTTTGAAAAGATTGCTTCGCAGTTAAAAACCAAAGTAATTTTTGACGGTAGGAATTTGTATGATACAGAGCATATGAAGAATAAAGGATTCTATTATGAGAGTATCGGCAGGGGAAAAGTAATGGCATAATTATCATCACATGAAAAGAGTATTGATAACCGGCGCCGCCGGATTTCTAGGTTCCCATCTTTGCGATCGCTTCATTAAAGAAGGCCATGAGGTAATAGGAATGGATAATCTTATTACCGGCAGCCTGAATAATATTGAACATCTTTTTCCTTTAAAGGAATTCAGTTTTTATCATCATGATGTAAGTAAGTTTATTCATGTGCCCGGTCATCTTGATTATATTCTTCATTTTGCATCACCAGCCAGTCCGATTGATTATTTAAAAATCCCAATTCAAACATTGAAAGTGGGTTCATTGGGAACGCATAATTGTTTGGGGTTGGCACTCAATAAAAAAGCAAGAATATTAGTGGCCAGTACAAGTGAAGTTTATGGTGACCCGCTGGTGCATCCGCAAAACGAGGATTACTGGGGAAATGTAAATCCAGTTGGTCCCCGTGGTGTATATGATGAGGCTAAGCGATTTCAGGAAGCGATTACGATGGCTTATCATACATATCATGGTGTAGAAACAAGGATTGTTAGAATTTTTAATACGTACGGTCCGAGGATGCGATTGAATGATGGAAGAGCATTACCAGCATTTATTGGCCAAGCATTGCGGGGTGAAGACCTTACTGTTTTTGGTGATGGCAGCCAGACCCGCAGTTTCTGTTATGTAGCAGATTTGGTGGATGGCATTTACAAATTACTGTTATCAGAGTATAGCCAGCCTGTAAATATTGGCAATCCTGATGAAATCAGTTTGCTGGATTTTGCAAAAGAAATTATTCAATTAACGGGTTCCAAGCAAAAAATCATTTTCAAGCCATTGCCTGCGGATGATCCCAAGCAAAGGCAACCAGATATTACCAGAGCAAAAAATTTATTGAAATGGTCGCCATCCGTTTCAAGAACTGAGGGGTTAAAAATAACGTATGACTATTTCAAGTCATTGCCGGAAGCTGAGCTTCGGAAAGAACATCTCGCATTTATTAAAAATAATTAAGTTTTAATGAGCTCCAAGTCCATTATTATTACAGGTGGCGCCGGATTCATCGGTTCTCATCTAGTGCGGTTATTTGTAAACAAATATCCGGATACAAGGATTATTAATCTTGATGCATTGACCTATGCAGGTAACCTAGAGAATCTCAAGGATATTGAAAAGACACCAAATTATATTTTTGAAAAAGCAGATATATTAGATACTTCAGCACTCGAAAAAATCTTTTCGATCTATAATCCTGATGGAGTAATTCACCTGGCGGCCGAAAGTCATGTAGATCGTTCCATATTATCTCCTCTTGATTTTGTTTATACCAATGTAGTTGGAACAGTTAATCTTTTGAATGCGGCAAAAAAATGCTGGAATGGTGATTATAATGGAAAGAAATTTCACCATGTTTCTACCGATGAAGTGTTCGGTGCATTAGGTGAAACGGGATTTTTTACAGAAGTAACTAATTATGACCCTCATTCACCATACAGTGCATCCAAAGCAGCCAGCGATCATTTTGTAAGAGCTTATCATGATACATATGGCTTGCCAGTTGTTATTACAAACTGTTCTAATAATTATGGACCGAATCATTTTCCGGAGAAATTAATCCCTCTTTTTATTAATAATATCATCAACAAAAAACCACTGCCTGTGTATGGCGATGGATTTTATACAAGGGACTGGCTGTATGTAAAAGATCATGCAAGTGCGATTGACCTGGTTTATCATAAAGGAAAAGCCGGAGATACTTATGCTGTTGGAGGATTTAATGAATGGCGAAATATTGATCTCGTTAAGCTATTATGCAAACTGATGGATAAAAAACTGGGGAATGCTGAAGGAACCAGCGAATCGTTGATTACATATGTAAAAGACAGACCGGGACATGACCGACGGTATGCGATAGATGCATCAAAAATTAATAAAGAACTGGGTTGGAAACCTACTGTTACTTTCGAAGAAGGATTGGCAAAAACAACTGAATGGTATTTGGAAAATAAGGAATGGTTAGAAAATGTAACCAGCGGAGACTATCAGCAGTATTATGAAAAGCAGTATGAAAAAAGTCACTAAGCAAGGAGTTAAATTTTAAGGATGAGTCAATCGACAGAAGTTGTTTCTGCTAAAAAAGAAAAAATATTCTTTCCTAATCTTGACGGGCTACGTTTTTTCTCGTTTATCATTGTTTTCTTCTCTCATATTTTTGCCACCCAGTATGATTATATAAAAGAGGAAGGTTGGTATCAGGTGTTTAAAGGCAGACTTTTCGGAGATGGAGATATGGGAGTGAGTTTCTTTTTTGTATTAAGCGGTTTTTTAATTACCTACTTACTTATTAAAGAGAAACAACTAACGGGTAAAGTGCACATCTCTTCTTTTTACATCCGCAGAACTTTACGCATTTGGCCTTTATATTATTTTTGTGTTCTGTTCGGCTTTATTGCTTTTCCGGTGCTCAAATCTGCATTTGGGCAAGTGCCGAATGAGACGGCAGACCCTTTTCTTTGTTCCATATTTCTAAATAATTTCAACGCTATTTATAATGGACCACCCGACTCATCTATATTATCTGTGCTGTGGAGTGTAGCCATTGAAGAGCAGTTTTATCTCCTATGGCCAATTCTATTTTATTTAGCATCTCCTAAGCAGTACAAGTTTATTTTTCTTGGGGTGATTATCATTTCCATTATTTACAGAACCGTTTATATTAATCAGGCTCTTGACTTGCTAACCCTGGGGGTAATATCGGATATGGCTATCGGCGGATTAGGAGCTTACCTGAGTATTGCCAGTATCTCCTTTTTACTAAAGATGG
Organism: Chitinophagaceae bacterium; assembly: GCA_016708765.1. Classification (GTDB taxonomy): domain Bacteria; phylum Bacteroidota; class Bacteroidia; order Chitinophagales; family Chitinophagaceae; genus JJ008. The sequence goes on along the minus strand of JADJFD010000005.1, from coordinate 7,889 downwards.
AGAAGATTCCGGGCTGGGTGCATCTTATTCCGTATATCGTTACCGGCTTTCTTATCTATTATCGGAAGGATCTTTTCCATAATGGGAATATGATAATGACAGTTTTCCAGCGGTTAATCGTTTCCTTTTTCTTTATCTGGATTATATTGGAACAGAATTTTTCGAAGCGGTCTCTTTTTAAGATATCCAACCTGAAAACAATCAGCAAACTTGGCAAATACACTTATGGTTTATATTGCTTACACACACTTGCCTTACTTGTGGTGGCAACAGGCTTGGCCAAATTGGGCATTAACAAACATTCCTGGCAGCTATGGTTGATTGAATTGCCGGTTGCTTTAGCTTTAAGCATATTTTTAAGTTATATCAGTTATCATTATTTCGAAAAAAGATTTTTGAAACTGAAGGATCGGTTTGCTTTTATTGTAAAAGAGTAAATACTTAATTTCTTTTTTAAGAATAGATAATTAATAAAAAATGAAAGGCATAATATTAGCAGGTGGTAGTGGCACAAGATTATATCCAATAACAAAAGCGATTTCCAAGCAACTGATGCCCATATACGATAAGCCGATGATTTATTATCCGCTTACTACGTTAATGATGGCTGGAATTAGAGAGATACTGATCATCACAACGATAGAAGACAATCCTCAATTCAAAAGATTATTAGGTGATGGAAGCCAACTCGGCTGCCGTTTTGAATTTGCAGTACAGGAAATCCCAAATGGATTGGCGCAGGCATTTGTTATCGGTGCTGATTTTATCGGAAGCGATAAGGTAGCATTGGTGTTGGGCGATAATATTTTTTATGGTACTGGGTTAGATAAAAAACTGCAGACATTATCCGAAGTAAATGGCGGTTATGTATTTGCTTATCATGTAAGCGATCCGGAACGGTATGGAGTGGTAGAATTTGATAAGGATATGAATGCGTTGAGTATTGAAGAAAAACCGCTGCAGCCAAAATCTAATTATGCTGTACCGGGATTATATTTTTATGATAATGATATAGTAAAAATTGCCCGGGAACTAAAGCCTTCAAAGCGGGGAGAATATGAGATCACCGATGTAAACAGAAAGTACCTTGAAAATGGCAATTTAAAAGTAGCGTTATTGGATAAAGGGACAGCTTGGCTAGATACTGGTACATTTGATTCACTCAGTGATGCCAGCGAATTTGTAAGGGTAATTGAAAAAAGACAAGGAACAAAAATTGGTTGTATTGAAGAAGTAGCTTTTCGCAACGGCTTTATCAATAGTGATCAATTGCTGAAAATAGGGAATGAACTTGCAAAAAGTGGATATGGCGAGTACCTGAAACAGATTGTTGAGAATAATAAAAAGTAAACAAAACGTTTAATAAACAAGATTGAAATATTTTGCACATACCACAGCAGTAATAGACGAAGGCTGTACAATTGGTGAAGGAACAAAAATCTGGCATTTCAGTCATATCATGCCCGGCTGTAGTATAGGTCAAAACTGCAACATCGGTCAGAATGTGGTTGTATCACCTAAAGTAACACTCGGTAATAATGTAAGAGTACAGAATAATGTTTCAATTTATGAAGGAGTGATTTGTGAGGATGATGTTTTTCTGGGCCCGTCAATGGTATTTACCAATGTTATCAATCCACGCAGTGCCGTTAGCCGGAAGAATGAGTTTATGCAAACACTGGTAAGGAAAGGGAGCTTCTATTGGTGCTAATGCAACTATTGTTTGTGGAAATGAAATTGGTGAATTTGCTTTTATAGGTGCTGGTACGGTGGTAACAAAACCGGTAGCAGCTTATGCATTAATAATTGGAAATCCGGGAAGGCAAACTGGATGGATGAGTGAATATGGGCAAAAATTAATTTTTGATGAAAAGGGAAATGCAATTTGTAGTGAAAGCGGTCAGCAATATGTGTTGAAAGACGGTAAAGTAAAAAAGAGTAGTTAGTAATAATGATAGAACAAATTACAGATAAAACTATTTTAGTCTTAGCGCCGCACACAGACGATGGCGAATTAGGTTGCGGTGGCACCATTGCTAAACTTTGTGCACAAGGTAACCGGGTGTTTTATATTGCTTTCTCCAGTTGCAACAATTCATTGCCAGAACAGTTTCCGCAGGATACATTAAAAGCAGAAGTAAAAAAGGCTGTCGCAGTATTAGGAATTGCTGCTGACAATCTTATTCTCTTAGACTATTCAGTAAGAGAATTTAAAGATAACCGGCAATCGATATTGGATGCAATGATTGGTTTAAGAGAATCTTATAATCCTGATATTGTTTTTCTTCCTTCGTCGTATGATATTCATCAGGATCACCAAGTAATATATGAAGAGGGTTTAAGAGCCTTTAAATTTATTTCAGTTTTTGGGTATGAGTTACCCTGGAACAACCTCATGTTTAATCCCAGATTTTTTATTAAATTAAGCAAAGAAGAAATTAATAAAAAGGCAGCGGCTTTATTGGAGTATCAGTCACAATTGCACAGGCCTTACCTTGATAAAGATTTTATTTTTTCGCAAGCAAGAGTAAGGGGTGGTCAACTGGCTTCCGTGTATGCAGAAGCATTTGAAGTGATTCGAATTGTGTTGTAAGAAAATAGAGATATCATAATTTATTAACTAAGTAATTAATAAAATCAGGAATGAAAAATTTTGCCATTATTGGTGCCGGAGGTTATATAGCACCACGGCATATGAAGGCCATAAAAGAAACAGGGAACATACTTATCGCTGCTCTGGATAAGCATGATTCTGTAGGCATACTCGATAGTTATTTTCCGGGAGCTGATTTTTTTGTGGAGTTTGAACGTTTTGACAGGCACCTTGAAAAATTAAAGAGAAGCGGAAAGCAAATTGATTATGTTTCTGTGTGTTCACCTAACTATTTACATGATTCACACATCCGTTTTGGTTTACGAATTGGTGCAGATGTTATTTGCGAAAAACCGGTGGTGCTTAATCCTTGGAATATTGATGCATTGATGGAGATAGAAAAGGAAACGGGCAAAAATGTGTATACCATTTTACAATTAAGATTACATCCAGCTATTGTTGCTTTAAAAGAAAAAATTCAAAAGAACTCCACCGGAGAAAAGCACAAAATAAAACTGCACTATATCACATCAAGGGGAAACTGGTATCATATAAGCTGGAAAGGTGATGTAAGTAAGAGCGGCGGCATCGCCACCAATATCGGCGTTCATTTTTTTGATATGCTGATGTGGATATTTGGTGATGTAAAAGAGAATATTGTGCATAATCATACTGATGAAACTGCATCCGGAAAACTGGTATTGGAAAATGCAGAAGTAGATTGGCTGCTTAGTATTGATGCTGATAATTTGCCGGAAGAAGCAAAACAATCAGGCAAACGAACTTATCGTTCGTTGATGATTGATGGCGAATCATTTGAATTCAGTGAAGGCTTTACGGAGTTGCATAATATTTCTTATGAGCAAATTTTAAACGGTAAAGGTTTTTCTTTATCTGAAACCCGCAAAGCTATTCAGTTGGTGCATGACATAAGAAATGCAGGTATAAAATGAGAGCCCAATAAGTTATTTGAGTCGTTATAATTTGAAAATTGTTTTTAGATTGAATAAAATAGTTATGAAATAATTATTAATGAGTAACGCAAAGGCACTTAAATGGAGTTTTGTAGGTCAGATTTCATACTTTTTTATCTATTTCATTTTTAATATTATTCTTTCCAGAATTCTTTTACCTGCAGATTTTGGGTTATTCGCAATTATAGCAACATTTATTATTTTCTTTAGCTTAATAAAGGATTTTGGATTAGGCAGTTATTTGATAACCAGAAAAGAAGTAACTAAAGAATTATGCGACCTCATATTTTATTTCAATCTGATATTTAGTCTGTTCCTGTTTGTTTTAATATTTCTGATTTCACCGGCAATTGCAAATTTTTATAACGATAGTCGATTAACAATATTAATACGCATCAATGCGCTGGCATTTCTTATTGATGCTATTTGCATTATTCCAAATACAATGTTGGTTAGGGAAATGGATTTTTACCGCCTGTTTATTGTTAAAATTAGTGCGGCAGCTATTGCTGGAATAGTTGCTATTCTATTAGCATTTTACGGTTGGGGTATTTACAGCCTTATTTATCAGGCAGTTTTATTTTCTTTATGTACTTGTTTGATCCTCTTTGCTTTTCGACCTTATAAACCTGGCAAATCAATTCAATGGAATAAATTGAGAGAGGTTGTAAAATTTAGTTTACCACTTTTTTTAAGTCAATTTGTCCAATACTTTAGTAGAAATATTGATAAAGTGATTATTGGAAGAGTATTTGGGGCAAGTTCTTTAGGATTTTATAACAGGGCGTATACAATTATGCAGATGCCGCTTCAAAACATATCTACTGCAGTAACTGGGGTACTTTTCCTCTTTGTCAAAATCTGCCGATGACTTAGAAAGGACATCAGTAATTTACAGGAAAGCCATTTTAGGAATTGCATATATTTCTTTTCCCATAATGGCTTATACATTTGTTTATTCTAGCGAAATAATTATCTTCTTGTTTGGAAATAAATGGATAGAGATTTCGAGGCTTCTAAAGATTTTTTGTATAGTTGGAATGCTTGAAACTATAATAACTCCGGTAGGAACATTGCTTCTTTCTTTCGGAAAAACGATACAACTTTTTAAGTTTAGTACTGCACTCCGTGTATTAATTATTGCGATGATTGTTTTTGGGTCTTATTTTAGTGTAAAAGCTATTGCAATTTGCTATATGATTGCGACAATAATAATAACACCATACGCAATATTTTATGCCGCCAAGGAAATTGGAAAATCATTCATTTATTTGGCTGCACCGCTTCTAAAAAGTTTTTTCGGTAACGCTGCTTAGCGCTGGTTTAATTTATCTAACTAAAATATACTTGTTGAATTTTAATTTGATTTTGTTGTTAGGCATATCTGGGATATTGTTTTTATGTTTATACTTAGTTTTTTCCTATGTGGCAATAAAGTCAATAATGTCAGATTGTATTTCAATAATTGTAAAAAGGAAACTATAAAATGAAAGTAGTCATTTTTGCTGGCGGCCTCGGTTCCCGTATTTCAGAAGAATCTCATCTTCGTCCCAAACCAATGATAGAAATAGGCGGCAAGCCAATTTTATGGCATATCATGAAACTTTATCAGGCGCAAGGATTTAATGAGTTTATAGTTTGTTTGGGATATAAAGGATATATTATCAAGGAATATTTTGCTAATTATTTTTTACATAATTCAGATGTGACAATCGATCTATCCAATAATCAGATTGAAATACATAAAACTACAGATGAGAGCCTTAAAGTAACATTAGTAGATACAGGTTCAGAAACTATGACTGCGGGTCGTTTAAAAAGAGTGAAGGAATATGTAGGAAATGAAACTTTTATGCTGACTTACGGAGATGGACTTAGCGATGTGGGTCTTAAGAGTCTGTTGCAATTCCATCAAAACCATGGTAAAATAGCAACCTTAACAGCAATTCAACCAGCCGGAAAGTTTGGGATATTAAAATATGATGAAGATGGATTAATTTCTTCATTTGCTGAGAAACCAAAAGGTGATGGCAACTGGATTAATGGTGGGTTTTTTGTATTAGAACCAGAGGTATTTAAATACTTGCAAGGGAATATGGATGAGGTGATGTGGGAACAGGAGCCTATGCAACAAATGGTGGATGATAAGCAAATCGTTGCATTTAAACATACTGGTTTTGGAAAGCAATGGATATACTACGGGATAAAGTTGAGTTGGAAAATTTATGGAATACCGGACAGGCAAAGTGGAAAAAATGAGTATAGATTTAGCATCTGTATATAAAGGAAAAAAAGTATTTGTAACCGGACACACAGGTTTCAAAGGTTCCTGGCTGATTACATGGCTACACCTGTTGGGAGCAAACGTAAAAGGCTATGCACTTGCTCCGGAAAATGAGAACGATTTGTACAATGCCTTACAAGGTGATGAATTATGCGGATCTGTTATCGCAGATATCAGGGATAAAGAAAGATTGGCTGAAGAGATATTGAATTTTGAACCTGATTTTATTTTTCATATGGCAGCTCAGCCATTGGTTCGTTTGTCATATGAGTTGCCGGCTTATACTTTTGAAGTGAATGCCCAGGGAACAGCTCATGTGTTGGATGCCCTGCGTTTACTTACAAAACCTTGTGTGGCAGTAATGATCACTACAGACAAAGTGTACGAAAATCTTGAAACTGGGCATTACTATAAAGAAACTGACAGGCTCGGGGGCTATGACCCATACAGCGCATCAAAGGCATGTGCTGAATTGGTAATTGATTCATACAGAAAATCTTTTTTTAATCCGGTATCTTATCAAAAACATGGCAAATCAGTATCATCAGCAAGGGCTGGAAATGTTATTGGGGGTGGAGATTGGGCAAAGGATCGTATCATTCCCGATATTGTAAGAGCACTTCAGGCTAAAGAGCCAATTATAGTTCGAAGCCCTTTATCGGTGAGGCCATGGCAGCATGTACTTGAACCTTTAAACGGTTATTTAATATTAGCAGCCAATCAGGAAAAAGAGCCACAAAAATTTGCTTCAGCTTACAATTTCGGTCCTGATCAATCAGACAATTTTACTGTTGAAGAGGTTACAAAAAAAGCAATTGATATTTGGGGTAATGGTACTTATAAGAAAGATGAATCGTCTTCCAATGTACATGAGGCTGGATTATTAAAACTAGATATTTCAAAGATAAAAAATGAGCTGGAATGGAAACCCAGATATAATGCGTCCGATGCAATTGCTATGACAATATCCTGGTACAAGGGCTTTGGTAAAGGAGAAAATGCAAGAAAATTATTACAAGAACAAGTTAATGCATATACTAAGCTGACATGATCCGGTTTGTTGAACAAAATATTCAGGGTGTTTTCCTTGTCGAAAATTTTACTGCACAAGATTCGAGAGGTGTATTTGTAAAAACTTTGTCGGTAGACAAGTTGCAGCAAAATGGATTTACATCTCCCTTTAGCGAGTCATATTATTCCAAATCCTTTAAAAATGTTATTCGAGGAATGCATTTCCAGACTCCGCCTTTCGAACATGATAAACTCGTATATGTAACTGAAGGAGCCATTCTTGATGTTATACTTGATATTCGTACAAGCTCAATCACATACGGTGAATGTCTTTCATTCAACCTTTCTTCATTTGGAAGTTCTGTATTAATTCCTAAAGGCTGTGCTCATGGTTTTCTAACATTAAGCGATACAGCTACTGTTGTTTACAATGTTACAACTGAATATGAGCCATCCGCTGATAAAGGTATTCTTTGGGATTCCTTTGGTTTTAATTGGGGTATTGAATCGCCCATAATATCTGAACGGGATAAGGGATTTCCAAATTTTAAAGAGACCCATTTTTTTAATAATGAAGATTTTAATTATAGGAGCTTCAGGTTTGGTAGGAAGTAATTGCTATCAGTTTTTCAAGCAGAATGGTTATGAAGTGACCGGCACCTATTTGAGTTTTCCTGTTGAAGGATTAGTGTATTTCAATTCAGTAAATCTGGCTGAGGAAAGAAATGTCAATATTGAAGAACTTAATCCTGAAATAATTATTCATTGCGGAGCATTAACCAATGTCGATTATTGTGAACAACATCCTGAAGAAAGTTATGAAAAGACTGTTGTTTCAGTCAAAAATGTTGCAACTATTGCTAAGCAAATAGGTGCAAGAATTATATACTTGTCAACTGACTATGTTTTTGATGGTCTTGCAGGTCCCTATACAGAAAATGATGATGTTAATCCGCTTAATGTATACGGTAGGCATAAACTAGCGGCGGAACAAATGGTTTTGACTAATTCTGAAGAAAATCTAATT
>JADJFD010000004.1 GCA_016708765.1 Chitinophagaceae bacterium | reverse complement strand
ATAACGAACAGGGCTTGCTGCAGGTGTGGAATTAGTATTCCGTCTGCCGATAACCGCTGCTGAGTAAAGTTAATAAAAGTTGATGATAAGAACTAATGTTGAATATTGTTTGTCAAGCCGAACTGAAGTAGAGTAGTGCTGGAAAAGTTGATTGTTATTACTTCTGCCACACTTGCAGCAAACCCAATGTTGTACGCCGTTTTATTTTGTCAAATTGAAGCCAATACCAAAATTTACAGACAGTCTTTTTTGCTTAGAATTGTCAAATTCTGATAGTACTCCAAATTTGGAAGCACCATTTTCATTGAAAGAATTTGTCAAACCTACCAAATACTCAAACCCAAAAATTGCTGAAAACTTTTTTGTCAAAACTCTATGATAATTTATTCCAATTGGTATTGCCAAATCTTTATCCTTGTAACGTTTTTCTGCTCGTGGTAAAAGAATGTCCTCAAGTATAATGTCTTGGTAGTTGTCAACTCGTTTTGTAACAAAACCTAAACTTACTCCTGTATTAATATTTAACTCGTCTTTTTTTCCCTTAAAAATTGAGTATCCAATTGTAATTGGGATTCTAATATAATTTAGTCGAGTCTTAAAAATTATATTGTTGTTTTCGGGTATAACACTGTTTGTCTTAAAATTAATATTCTGTCCTTGTTGAGAAAATTCTACGCCTGTTTTGACATTAAATTTTGATAAAAATGTATAACTATACAAAATATTGGCTGCACTATTAAAGGTCTTATTTCCACTTCGTGAAACAAAGTAAAAATTATCAAATCCTTGTGTCTGTTTACCTAAATAAGTCAATGATGGTTTATAGTTTATTTGAAATCCTATGTTTCTGTCCATTTGATGTAATAGAACATAATGGCAAACTGAAAATTAAGATTGCTTTCATAATTAATGTTTTTATAATGACAACTTAAATTTGAAAGTCGTTGCTTTGCTAATTTGAATATGTCAGAAAAATGGCGTAACGTTTTGGGTATTGGCGTAGTGGCGGATTTTAGCACAAAAGTTCAATCGAAGAACGAATGTTGAACCTTGCAAAAATGCTCAATCGAAGAACTTATCCCGCCATTACGCCATTACCTTGTTTTTAGCTGTTCGCCCTTCTGTTCGTATGTTGTTTGTCCGCTCATTTGGTGTGTCGTGGTGCGTTGGCTTGGTAGCTCTTTTGCATTTTTTGTGGCTTTGTGCGTTGGCTGAAAATGCAAATGTGCTACCAAAAGCGTGGGGTTATTTCAATACAAAAATTGTCGCAATAGTTCCGATTACAATTAGTCCACGATTACAAATAAGATTGTTTTCAAGGTTTTATTTCTTTGTCCTGTAAGTCAAGTCTTTGGATAATTGCGGTTGGTTTTGCCGTTGCATTTTTCTCTATTGATAGTTTCGCTTCATTCAATGCAGAATTAACAGCTTTTATATTTGTGTCAATGCTTGAAAGTCGAGTAGGAAAATCAACACTTTCAAGGGTTTTTACTAAACTGTCTGTCGCTTCAACTATTTTTTTATTGCTCTAAAAGTCGCTTGGTTTCAACAAGTTTTTCTTTGTTGGTCGTGTCAATTTTATTTCCCGTTGTTTCCAAATTTCAGAACTCCATCATTAATTTGAATTTCGGTATTTTTTTTTTAAATCTGTAACGTATTGTTTGTAGAGATTGAAAATTTATCAGTATAAACAGCATAATTTTGCTGAACTTTTCAAGTTCTGTAATAATGCTGATGGAATTTTCTTTGCTCGTCAATATAATCGGTTACTGTTTTTAATCTTTAGTTCATTTTGAAGATGTCCTAACTTGTTCATTTATTTCTTGGTCAAGCATATTTTCTGCGAATTTATTAGAAAGTTTTGTCCAATTCGTGTTTATTTTGAGGAAGATATAACCTCTCAAATTTTCTATTTCTTCGATATTCTGTGGTAATCGAAATCAAAAGCGTTTTAGTAATTGATTGAAAATTATGATTGCTTTGTCCGTGGTTATTTCCTCTTCTTCTGCCATTTCAGGAAAACCAAAATGAAATTTTCTTTTTGCTTGTTGTATGAAAATTTCCGGTTTCATATTGTACTTCAAGAGCCAAAACTGAAAAAGCTTTCAAAATATGAAGCGAATAGTTTTCGCTATACTTAATACTTTGTTATCAGTCTTGTAGCTTGCACCTCGCAAATGTTTAAGATTATTTATTTCTCCACCTTCATCGTCTCTAACTCTGTCCATATAATCGTTGATAATTGCTAAACTCGATATTTCTCCATCATTTGTATCTTCAGGAAGAAACTGCGGTCTTGCATATTTTGAGTTCATATAAAGGTCTATAAACTCTTTAAAACCTTTTGAACCTTGTTGGTTATCTAAACCAACAATACAAGCACTTTCCATCGCATCAATTGATTTCTTTCTTAAATCTGCAACGTGTTCATAAACAAATTTGATTAAGAAGCCTAAGCATTGATAAATTTCTCTTGAAATAGGATTTTTTGCGTTGCTATAGAAAAAGGGCACTCGTTCAATAAGTTCTTTTGTCTTTTTCTCACTGTTGTACATTCTCAAAACTTTTCAAGTTGAAAAATGTAATGTCCTAAAGGCTTTTTGCTGATGTATGCAGTAATTGTTTGTGCGTGATAATTTACTGTGTAATCATCTATAATTCCAATTACCGAAAGTCTGTAAATGGCTTTGTAAGTATCTTCTTCGTTGCGAATTTGCTAAAAATCGTTTCTTTAATTCTGAATGAAGATTTTCGGGAATTGGATTGCCAATTCTTTTCCTAAATTGTCAAGAAACTTTTGCCAGTATGCAAAAGTTTTGAGCTTTTTCAACTGTTCTTGCTGAAAAAAGGTAATCCGTTTGAACTCAAATATTCTGCAATTCTTTCGATTTCGTTATTGATAAACGGGATAATTACCTGAGAATCATTTTGCGTGTTCGGGTCTGACAAAAGTTTCTCAATACCAACTTCTTTGTGAGATGGTACAAAAGTATTTAGCCACTCAAAATATCCTAAATCATTAGATTTTTCGTTGTAAATTATACCTTTAACAGCATTTGCTATTTGTTGAGCATTTGGTTTTGCAGGATGTGTTACAGAAAATGATAAATTTTCATCATTTAGATTGATATATCCATAATCTTCACCAAAAACATTTGTGTTAATGTATAATCTTTTTGCTCCAGCAGGATTGCTCCAAGGTTTTAATTTTATTTCGGCTAATAATTCATCTAAAATTCTATCTTCTATATCATTTGTAACTTTATGCGATCGGAACTTTATCTCTGTAAGCAATTCAGCCAATAATCTTTTTTCTTTTGGCAATTCCTTTAAAATTGTTAGAATGGAAACTTAATAAAAGCTTTTTGTCAACCGAAACGTTGGTCTCTTCAAAGTGAGTTTCAATATTGCCATCTTCGTCAACTGTCTCAATTTTTTCTGATGATTTCAGTTCTTGTTTGTTGAACAAGACAACTCCTAAGCCAGTTTTCTATCTCTTCCGCCTCTTCCTGCTTCTTGATAATAACTTTCTATTGAGCTTGGGTAATTGAAATGAACCACATAACGGATATTAGGTTTGTCAATTCCCATTCCAAAAGCTTTTGTAGCGACTAACAAGTCCAATTCGTTGCCCACGAATTTTGTTTGTGTGATTTCATTGTTTCCATCCATCGCCACCAATAAAAGTTCCAATTTTGTTATGGTAAAAAGCTAAGTTATTTCGCATTGTCCATTACACCAAAAAAGATTTACGATGCGGACAAAAAACCAAACCTGCATTACTTTCTTTATCTTTTTGTTCGTAGAAAGTTGTCGGATTAAAGTTTGACAATCTTATATCAAATTCAATCCCTGTAGTATTTTTAAAATGACTTTTAGCATTTTCAATTATTTGTGCATTACCTGAAAGTCTGATAATATTTGGGAATTGTTTTTTAAAACATTAACTAAGGTTTGCTGTTTTGCTTGTCCTAATGCTTGTTTATTTTCCAATTTAAGTTTTCATTGTTTTCAAAATCAGCAACAACTTCTACAATTTTGAACTGAATTTCTGGTCTGTCTAATTTTTCTAATCTAACAATCGCATCTTCTTCTGTTATGTTTAGCTCTCTTTGAATGTCCGATAGAACGTCATAAGAAGCTGTAGCAGTTAGAGCAAAAAAAGGAATAATCTCACCACTTTTGGTATTGCAATATTTTCTTGCATTTTGCCCTAAACGTAAATAGGAAGTTCTAAAATCGTGTCCCCATTCCGAAACACAATGAGCCTCGTCAATAATGCAATAACTAAAATAATGATTGTTTAGGTTGCTTGTTTCTAACAACTCTTTTCTGAATTTGTCATTTGTAACCTTTCAGGTGAAACAAACGCAAAAATGGTTTCAGCATTTTTATTTTTCTAATGCAATTTTTCTTTGTTTGGCAGTAAGAGAAGAGTTAATGTAAACTGCACCATCAATACCATTTTTTACCAACCCTTCAAATTGGTCTTTCATTAACGACTTTATCGGGTCGATAATGATAGTCATTCCCGGTTGAAGTAGGGCAGTTAGTTGATACGTTAAAGATTTACCCGAACCCAGTGGGAAGTAAGCCAATTACACTTTTTCCTTGTATTGCTCTGTTTATGATTTCTACTTGTCCGGGTCTAAAACCTGTTTTTCTAAAAATATTTTGTACAAATTTTTCTAAATGTTTTACTTGTAATTTGTTCTCTTCTGAAAACATTTTCTTTTTATTCCTTTTGCCAAGTTTTTATAAGTTATTTTCAGCCAGTTTTAAAAGAACGATTGGTTTTAGGCGAATGAGCCGAACGAATTAAAACTTTTGTATCGGCATTAACTGTATTATTTATTTGAGTTAATCCGCTTCTTTGCAAAATAGAAATATCAATAAATAAATCATAAGTTTTATTTGTGTCAATATTGGTGGAAGTGAAAATTTGCGTTAGCAAATTTTTAATTGCTTCAATCAAAATATTGATTTTCGGCAATTTGTCAGTTACGCCTTTTAAGCTAAACAATGATTTTAAAACTCCTTAAAGTCTTTAATCGCAAGATTACCGCAAGGAATATCTCGCTCAACTATTGCAATATTCCATTCTGTTGCACGAATGTTTAGCTTTCCTTCAAAAAGTAAATGAATAATGGTCTTTTGTATTCTTGCAACCGCAAATGGAATTAGGCATAATTCTAAAGCATTCAAACCGTCTTTTTCGAGATAAAGAGGATTTTCAAAATTTTGCTTTAGCAGTTTGAAAAGCGTTTCGTTTTCAAATTGTTTTATCAAATTAATTTTACTTTCAATGCTTTTCCATTCAGTTGTTTTAATTCTTAACGCTTTTGCCCATTTTGCTTTTTCAGTTGCATTATCACGGTCGTTGTCAATATGCTTTTGGGTTGCGTTTTCGTGTTGGCTTCCGTCAATTTCAACAATCAAACCTCTTTGATTATTTACTTTATAGGGAAATTCAAAAGAAAAATCTAATTGCTGTCCGTTAAATATGTTGATACTTCCATTCAAATATTTATCTATTTCGTCTTCTGTTGTAGTAGAAAATCTTAAAACATTTTCTAATTCTCTTTGTGTTTCGAAAAGTTGCACCCACATTTGCGAAGCGTGTTTGGGCAATTGTTCATATAAAAATCCCTCTTCAAAAGCACTTCCAAGTTTTTCCCAAGATGGCATTTTGTTTTTGGAAACATTGTCACCTTTAATTTCAGGGTCTATAATATGTAAAGCCGAAAAAAGCTTTTCAATTTGCTCTATTAATTTTTAATTCTTGGCGGATTGTTCCAATTTCAAGCAGTTTTTGTCTTGTTGAGTTAAACCAAAACTATTAAAATTTCATTTTCTAACCAAAGAGATGGTTTAGTGGGCAAACCTCTTGAAATAATATTGTGAGCAACGGAAAGGTTTGTTCAAATCCTGAATTGTCATTTGGGAAATAGTTGAATTAACCTCAATGTCAAAATAGGATAGTTGCGTCAAAAGTCCTTTAACCTCTGTCGCTGGATATTTTGTTTCTAAATGTCTTTTACGCAGTCAAATATAGCCCGCTTGAAGTTGTGTCATACTGTCAATGTTGTCGTTGTGCGGTTCGGGCAAAAGCAAATGTGGTGCAATTGTGCGTTGGCTTGTGTGAAGGCTTGCACCTCTTTTGATTTTGCGGAGCGTGGGCTTTATTGTTCATTTGTCTGTTCGTTTAATTTTTAGCACGGTCGTTCAATAGGGTGACCGCTAACTTGTGTATTAGCGAATATACGAATACTAATTTTTGGCTTTCCTTAAAAATTGTTTACTTGATTTTCAATAACTTACTATTGTTTATGCAAGATTTTAGTAAGGACTGAAAAGGTTCGCAAATACAACTTTATCACATTAAAGAAAATCTTTAATATCTTCTATTGGGCTTAAAATATTTACTAAATCTTTATTGGTAACATGCAGGTATCGCAGGGTAGTTTTTAAATCATTGTGCCCCAATATTTTTGTATAAAAACCACATCCGTACCTTTTTCTAAAAGGTGGGTGGCAAAACTATGACGTAGCATATGCATACTGCCGCTTTTGTTAATACCGGCCCTTTTTTTGGCTTCTTCTATTATTGATTGCAAATTTCTCGTACTATAAACTGACCCTTTTTGTTGCCCTTCAAATATATATTTCGCCGGTTTATAGTTCAACATATACTCCCGCAACATTACCAGCATAACAGGGCTCAGACTTACTATCCTATCCTTTTTTCCTTTGGCACGGCTAATTAACAAGAACCCGGCGATCCTCATCCAGGTCGCTTATTTTAAGACCAGTAATTTCACTTACCCGCAAACCGCAAGCATAGGCCAGCATGATCATCGTTTTATGCTTTACATTATCAATAGAACGAATAAGCCTGATCATTTCTTCTTTACTCAATACTTTGGGAAGCTGAATTGATTTTTTTGGCCTGGGTATTTCCCAAAACAACTTTTCTTTTTTTAATACTTGCTCGTAATAAAACTTTAATGCATTGATGCGGCTATGTAATGTGTTTTCTGTAAGGCCCAACGTTGTTGAGCAGTATTGTAAATAATCTTTCAACCGTTTTGTACTAAAACTGTCTGCACTATGGTGTTTGATAGTTCTTAAAAATATGCCTACTTCATTGGTATATGTTTTAATGGTAGAGGCGCTGTATGACTTTAGTATTAGTGTCTGGTGCATGGCCGGCAGTACATGAGCATTTACCGGATATATTTTACCGCCTTTATAATCAATTATTTCTTTTTTTGATACCGATCTTTCAGCTACAATAATTTTGGAAACGGTGGCTGGTTGTTTTATGTTATTCCTGATAAGGGTAGGAGCGGCTGTCTTTTTTTTATTTTTTGCTACCAGGTAATCATGCAGTTCAGTTTGCTCAATTTTTGCAAGCCCTTTAAATGCTTTTATTATATCGCTATGCTTTTCTTTGTTCAACAATACATACCAGCATTTATTGGTTTGCGACCATCGGGCATTCTTTATTTTTCGTGCCGCTTTATTGAGCATGCCAATATTTGGAAAATACATGGCAATATTTTCTTGCTGGTTATGGTCAAGTGGTTTTAATATTATTGTTTCCATATTTTATACACTTCGTGCTGCCCGGTCACATATGGCATATGCCCGGCCACTATTATAGCATGAATTTAATTGATTATGGCAGAAAAAGAAATACCACTTTCAGGTATAAATAGAATTGATACCGGATAGGCTGATAGGCTATATTTTACTGCTGAAAGGCTGCCCGACAGAAGCGGTTACCCCGGTGAGGATTTGTGCATGGCGAAGTGCCGGAGTAATAGCGGACCTGCCTGCCGGATGGCAGGTTACTGAAGTTGACAGCCCCAAATCTTATCCTTCTAAATGAATACTAAACACAATCATTCTCGATTGTATTTTATCAAACACATTGGAGAAGCGAAGATCCGAATCTCTTGCATGTATGTTTCGCAGGCCGTTGCTTATTTTTATTTCGGGAGAGAAGATAAAACTGTCGAAAAAGAAATTGAAACCAATACCAAACTCGGGACCATAATCATATTTCCAGATCTTTATCAATTCTTCTGCTCTTTTTGCCCGGGCATTGCTTGCCATATCTATGTCGCCCTTTATACCTGCCATAGCATACACCCGAAAATTGCCAATACGATCACTCTGAAATTTTAATTGTATTGGAAAGGATACGATAACGGATTCTACTTTCTTGGTTACTTCTGTTAGCCCGTCAATATCTGGATGCTTGAGTTTGTAAAAAATATTTCGCTCAATAAACATAAGCTGCGGATTAAAGCGTAGTTGAAAACGGTCAGATATTCTTCCGGTAGCAGAAAGACCTAAGGTGAAACCACCAGAGTTAACAGGCTCTGCTACATACACACTATCGCTTTCTAAAAACTTTGGATGCAGATAAGTTTGAAACCGGGCTAGATTTATGCCCAATGTCATTCCAAAATAATAGGGCTTATCATCATGGTCGGGCATATTCAATTCATACCGGTCGATCTGTGCCGAAGCAACAGCCGATAGCAGCATGGCACCTGCAATCAGGCATGATTTTAAATGCCTTTTTATTGTGGCTTTCTTCCGGCGTATATGCAACATATTCCTAAACTGAGTGGTGTAAAACTGGTATCAGCATATCCCACTTTTTTTAAAATGTCAGTAAATAAATGGCGATCCGGAAACGCAATAGACGATTCGTTCAGGTATTGATAGGCTTCTTTATTCTGTTTGAACCAACGAGCCACCTGCGGAGCAACAATGCTCATGTACAGGTTGTAAAAGCTTTTAATAAGTTTTCGCCGTGGTTTAGAAAATTCAAGCACTATTAAACGGCCTCCGGGTTTTAATACCCTCTTCATTTCGTTGAGACCTTTTTCCAGGTTTTCAAAGTTACGTACTCCAAATGCCACCATTACCGCATCAAACGTATTATCTGCAAAATTTATTGTTTCTGAGTCGCCAGTGTGTAGTTCAATCTTGTGGGTAAGTTGTTCTTTTTCAATCTTTTTTCGCCCCAGCTCCAGCATTCCTACGGAAATATCAATACCAACAATCTTTTCAGGATTCAGCATTTTACAGGTCATAATTGCCATGTCGGCAGTTCCAGTGGCTACATCCAGTATATGCTTTGGGCTATGCTTTTTCAATATATTGATGGCTTTTTTGCGCCAGCCAATATCAGTTCTGGCAGAGAGAACTCTGTTCATGGCATCGTACTTTGGGGCTATTTTATCAAACATATCAGCCACCTGCTCCTTTTTGCCTTTTGCTGAATCTTTAAAGGGAGTAATATGATCGTGGGGTAATGAATTGGACATGGGGAGCAAAGATAGTGAGGAAGAGAGAAATAGGAGGTCTGAAATCGGAGGTATGAGGTTCGATGTGAGAGGTATACTCTGACTTCTGAGCTTATACCTCTTGCATTTAACGTTATCTTGCAGGCCTCATGGAAATAGTATCAGGCAAATATGTAATAAGTAGTGCTACCTACAAGCAATGCCCACCGGCAGAAGGCCCGGAATATGCTTTTATTGGTAGAAGTAATGTGGGTAAGAGTTCGTTAATTAATATGATAACGAACCAGCATAATCTGGCCAAAACATCGGGCACACCGGGAAAGACACAGCTCATCAATCATTTTGAAATTATATCCAAGAATAAGAAGAAATGGTACCTGGTGGATCTGCCGGGCTATGGCTATGCCACCGTGTCGCAAAAGGCCCGGAGAAACTGGGGCAATATGATTGAATCATACATCCGCCTGCGGGAAAACCTCGTTTGTTTATTTGTGCTAATAGACAGCCGCCATTCGCCACAGGCCATTGACCTGGAGTTTATTAACCAGTTGGGAGAGTGGCAGATACCATTTGTGCTGGTATTTACCAAGGCAGATAAAAATAAACCGGGTGCTACAGATAGAAACGTAAAAAGCTTTTTAGCTGCTTTGTCAGAAAACTGGGAAGAACCACCGCCGAATTTTGTAACATCGGCTGTAAAAAAGAACGGTAGAAAAGAACTGCTCGATTATATTGGCAGCTTGAATAGTAGTTTTACCAAGCTTTAATTTCTATATACTACTAATAGGGTATGGCTATTATTGGATTATTCTTTAATTTGCAACCTTTACGAATTGTTTATGAAACCTATCTTATCCGAAAGAAATATAGTTGTAGTATTATTTGTGATGGTGCTTGTTACATTTGCACTGGCGCAGGAAGATACTAAAAAGATGGAGAAAGGCTTTTCCGCCATGACTACACAATCTGCTTCTCAGCTATTGGCCGCAGATTCGGATGCTAAAGCTCCGGCGTCTGCGTTTCAAATAAAATAACCCCGTTTAATTAATTTCAAGCTTTATAGTATATGAAGAAGTTTTTACTTGTGTCATTGTTTACTTTGTCATTGGCATCCTTTAGCCAAACGGATGATAAGCAGCCGCTTAATCCTGATTCATTAGTGCAAAAAACAGATGAGTTGAAAGACAGTATTTCAAACCACATTTCAACCATTAAGCCAACAGATAATTATGTTGATATTGACCGGAACATGCAGTACATCCAGGAAATTCAAAAAAAGAATAAT
This sequence comes from Chitinophagaceae bacterium, assembly GCA_016708765.1. Taxonomy (GTDB): domain Bacteria; phylum Bacteroidota; class Bacteroidia; order Chitinophagales; family Chitinophagaceae; genus JJ008. Next base: position 346,414 of record JADJFD010000004.1, on the reverse strand, counting down.
GCCAAGAAGAAGAGAGATGCGATTGTAAGAATTGGTATTGGGATTGGACTACTTGTTTTATTGGTAATCGGTTTGAGAAGAAAAGGAAAAACTAAGGCAGACTAAAATGTGGGCCGGTATTTCTATCGGCAATTGGCTAACTATTCAGCCAACACTAATTCACTACTTTATTGGCGCAGCTGCTGCTGGCAAATGCTTCTGGTTTTGCCTTGAAGGCAAAGCCCATTCCAAGAATGTAGCCCATTGCTTCTTTTAAAGCATCATTACTTTTGAACTGTGGATTGGTGTTGATGTCGGCATGTACTTCCATGTCCACATCATACTCCGTAAAAAGATTGCAAAGTTCGTAAGCAATTTCGATGCTCTTGGCTACTTCCGTAAGCATTCTTTCTTTGATGGTGAACTGCTGCTTTGTTTTTTCGTTATGAATAAACATAAAGCCTCCTTGTCCTTCCCGTAGGAATACAATTACTGTAGCAAATTCTGTGTCTTTCCCTTTTACCTGCGAGTCTGTACCAATGCAAACTTTTAATCGAAAACCATTTGCTGTTTCTCTTTTGATAGCAGTTTCAACCGCTTGCAGGATGGGTAAATCAATAGGGTCGCCATTAAATTTTCTCCAAAGCATAAAAAAAAGGTTTTCCTAAGTTACAGGAAAACCTTTGATTAACAATTGGGGTACGGATTAAGATACTGTTACCAGCATTTAAAAGTTTATTGGCGGATGAATTTATCGGTCCATTGTTCAATACCATTTGTGTATTGAATCATATACATTCCACCAGCAATACGGTCGGCTGTTATATTGTTTAAACCTGTTGTTAACTGTCCTCTGTGCGTTACTTTACTGTTCATATCTAAAACGATATAGTTGTAATTACCCGGACTATTAACGGTGATCAGATTATTGTTGATCAGGTTGTTCAGAATTTTTGGTCGTACTACTGATCCATTTCCACGAAGTGTAACAATGTTAGAATAGTATTGTTTGCCATTATCAAATGTTACGTTTAATCTGTATTGTGCGGATGTGCTAACATATGGTCTGTAAAGAAATTGTCTGTCTGCGTTATCAGGAGCCGTAACCGGGCTAAAGTTTCTTCCATCAGTAGCTACTTCCAGTATCTGGCTTACTACCTGCTCATCTGCATCAATCAGCCAATTTAGTTTGTGCTTATCGTTTACCAGCTCACCAGTAAGTTCCAGTCTTCTAAGTGGTAAAGTACCTCCTATGCTATACGAACCTTGTAATGCATACGAACCAAGGCTGGCATAGTTTGGAGCATAAATATTTCCTCTACCTTCTATTCTTAGGTAATAAGTTCCGGCTGTAAGCACAGAGTCAATCACAGAACTTAATAATGTTCCCGGATTATAAGAAGCAATTAATACTTGTGAATTATTATAAAGACTAACCTGCAAATCCAGATTAGAACCACTATTGCCAGTACCAACATTGTAAGGAACAGCAGCTAACTGAAAGCGGCTAGTTGCAGGTAGGGTAAACCTGATATTATCCATGTCAGTATTTTGTTCTATTACTCCATTTACTGTAAATTGATTGCTGGCGAAAGTAGCGGCAGTTGCTCCTGCAAAAGATCCTGCATGATCGTCAGTACGGAATGTAAAGCCATTAGCTCCTGAAGTAATAACAGAAAGGTCGCTTTGGTAATTAGCACATCCAAAAGAATTAGGACCGTTATTCCACAGCGTAAGGTTTTGATAATAGCCAACTCCCATAATTGGAGCCCAACCTATTTCGCCAGTGCCACCGCCAGAATGATAATCAGAAACCTTATTACAACTGGCATCATACCTTGATTGGTGATAAAGACCTAAGGTATGCCCAGCTTCATGTGAAGCTGCTTCTGAAATATTTTTAACACTACCCAGCAGTGAACTAAAAACAAAACATGGAACTTCATCATCATATTGGCCCCAGTTGAAAGAGCCAACAAAGGCAACACCCCCAGCAGAACCATACCATTCCCAGCTTGTAGTCAATATAACTCTCATCCTTGTTGCTTTAGGTGCTGCCCAAAACTTAGTTGAATCAGTAGTAATATTTATATTAAAGGGACGGTAATCTTCAGCAACACGATTGAATATATCTGTTATTTGTGTTGTCGTTAAACCTGAAGGTGCCATAACCATTGGCCCACCCACATTCCAGGAAGTATTTTGAACCGTATGTCCATCAAAATCGAGGAACATAACCGCAGTTGAAGCAGTGTTGCTGCTCAAAATTGGAACCTGTGCTTTTGTTGCTACTGCAGCACTTAATGCCACTGCAATAAAACAGGTTTGTAAAAAGTTTTTCATAACAAAGTTGGATTTTAATTTTTTCAATAGGTACAAATGATTGGGACGGATATAAAAACGGGTCAGTTATTCATTAATGAGGTCGTAAAAACTCTTTTTAACTAGCACATAGCCTTCTGTGCTTTTTTGTAATTCATAAAAATCACCATGTTTAAAGCTGAGTATTCTGCCACGGTATGTAACAGAGCCATCATCGTTTGTGATCCTTATGATAGTCATGTTTGCACCAACATAGTTTGAAGAGCGGATTACCAACTTCTGTACTTTATCAGTATAAGTGGTAGCAATTACTTCGCCATTCATAATAAAGGGTACTGTCTCTGAAAGCCCAAGATCAACTGCTGCCCCTATAGAAGCATTGAAAAGGGAAGAAACATTGTTTACATTGAATGGAACTTTTTCTGGTAAATTGTTGAACAACCTTGGCCTGTTGTAATCTGGTTCGTTCAAGGGTGGTTGGCCGTTGTTGCTTTGTGCAAAGGAGCTTAAGCTCATTAGCGAAATGCATACGCATACTGCGAGGGTACGAAGGTTTTTCATTTTAATTATTTTATTGGACAAAGGATATTGTTCGGCAATCCTGGTTGGGGATTGCAGCCTTCATTTGGTACGGTTATACAAGGTTTGCGAAAATTTTATTTTATTCCAAACAATGTAAAAGCAAATATGGAAAGATTGAGGAGTAGTACCCGACGCAAATCGTAAAGTTGCTTATAATGGTTATGCTAAATTACGTCTCAGTACTGGTTTGTACTTAGCATAACCAGTGTGCATGCTTCTAAGGTATGGATATTGTTTTTTTGTGCAAGTCTTACCAGTTCAGTGTTTTCAGCCCCAGGATTGAAAATAATCCTGTTGGGTTTTAACGATAGAATGTAATCGTAGTATTCCATCTGGTGCTTTGGATTTAAATAAAGTGTAATTGTATCAATATCTTCAAAATACTGGGTTTGTTTTTGAATAATAACATCTTCTACCCGGGTATCTTTTCTGCCAATAGCTACAACAGGATGACCGTGTTTCCGTAATCGTTGAATAGCTAAGTAGCTATATCTGGAAGGATTGTCAGATGCGCCAAGAACCAATGTTTTCTTATAACTCATGTAGTAATGCTTTTAATGATTTTTTAGTAAAAAGTTTTAGGTTGAAAATTCTTACTAAATGGATACTTGCTATTTAAACATTTTCATTAATGAATTGATAAACCAGTTTTCTTCTGCTTTTATCATTGTGTCCAACGTCTTATCGGCCTGCTTGCCCAATTTTTTAATATTGCCTACTGTTTCAAGAAATGATTTTATATTCTTATCTCTTTTGTCGCCTTCTACTTCTTCAAGCTTATCTAACAACTGTAGCATTGGTTCGAGTTCTCTTTTCTTTCTCTCTTTAACGATCAGTTTTACTACTTTCCATATATCTTTTTCTGCCAGAAAAAATTCTTTTCGTTCACCTGGCAGTATCACTCTTTCCACCAATCCCCAGTTAATAAGCTCTCTTATATTCATGTTGGTATTTCCCCGGCTGATATTTAATTCTTCCATGATATCATCCTGTGTAATCGGGTCTGAACAAATCAGTAAAAGTGCATGAATTTGTGCCATCGTACGGTTAATGCCCCAATGCGTACCAAATGCACCCCAGCTGCTTATGAATTGTTGTCTTGCTTCTATTAGTTTCATGTAGCAAAGTTATAAAGTTGATATTGAATTTTCAAAAAATACTGAAAGTATGAAGAACAAAAAAGCAAACTTCGGTTCTCTTTTGATTTATTTGTTAAGATGTAACTTTCTGGCATGAAAAGAATCCTCTTTGTTTTGCTAACAACTTTTATTACCATCATTTCTTATGGCCAGTTTGCCTCCTTTCGGTTTGCGTTTATTTCCGATACACATATTGGCTCGCCAAACGGATCTGCAGAAGAGGACCTCAGGCGAACAGTAAGAGATATTAACAGCATGTCTGATATAGCTTTTGTAGTGCTAACTGGAGATATAACTGAACTTGGAACAAATGAAGAATTAAAACTGGCTAAACAGATCCTGGATAGCCTTAATGTTGCTTGGTATATTATTCCGGGTAATCATGATACTGGTTGGAGCGAAAGTGGCGGAGATATGTTTGCAACTGTTTTTGGGTACGATAAATTTAGCTTCGAATACAATGGTATCAGATTTTTAGGTTGTGCATCTGGTCCTTATGTTCGAATGAGTGATGGTCATGTTCCTAGAAGTGCAGTAAATTGGTTAGATGCAGAAATTAAAAAACTAAGGCCCGGACAACCTGTTATTTTTTTAAATCATTATCCTATCGACGAAGGTTTAGATAACTGGTATGAAATTACAGATCGGTTGAAAAATTATAACACTTGGGCTGTATTGTGTGGTCATGGTCATGCGAACAAAGCAATGAATTTTGAAGACATACCCGGCGTAATGGGCCGCTCTAATTTAAGAGCAAAATCTTTAGTTGGTGGATATAATCTCGTAGAAGTAAAGAAAGATTCAATGAACTTTTCTGAAAGAAGACCTGCTACTGAGACATTAAAACCATGGACAGGCGTTCAACTTGAAACAAGAAACTTTGACAAGAATAAAAAATTTGTCCGACCTGATTTTGAAATTAATAGAAAATATAATGCGGTAAAAGAAGTTTGGCGTTATTCGTCAGATGCCAATGTAATCTCAACACCAGTTGTTGCCAATGACATGGTGATTTTTGGAAATCAGAATGGAGATATTTCAGGAATCTCAATAAAAGATGGAACTAAAAAATGGGAATTTAAAACTAAAGGAAGTATTTTCTCTTCACCTGCCAGTTTGAATGGGAAAGTTGTTTTTGGTTCAGCTGATGGCAATATTTATTGTTTGAACAGCAAGACCGGAAAACTAATATGGAAAACAAAAACCGGAGCAGCAGTTTTAGCATCACCATTAATTTCTGATGAAGATGTATTTATTGGAGGAAGTGATCATACTTTTAGAAAATTGAATTTAAATACTGGAAAAACAATATGGAGCTTTACTGAGTTGGGTGGCCCGGTTGTTAGTACTCCGATATTGTATGATGGAAAAGTAATATTTGGAGCATGGGACAAAAATTTATATGCGGTGGATAAAAATACAGGATCTCTTTTTTGGAAGTGGAACAACGGCTCATCTATTCGTAATTATTCCCCGGCTGCTTGCATACCTGTTACACATGATGGTGTTGTCTATATAGTTGCACCTGATAGATATATAACAGCGATTAATATTACTACCGGAAAAACGTTATGGCGAAACAATAATGCTACTGTTCGGGAGTCAATCGGTATTTCTGCCGATGGCAAATGGGTGTATGGAAAAACCATGCAGGATACGATAGTAGCTTACAAAACAAGCAGAGAAATGCAAACCCCTGCTTGGAAGATGCATGCAGGGTTTGGGTACGAACATGTTCCCTCCATGTTAATTGAAAAAGATGGAAGTGTGTTCTTTGGAACTAAAAATGGTGTTGTTTATTCTATTGATCCTGCTACACAAAAAATAAACTGGGCACATAAAATTGATAATTCTATGGTGAATACAGTGAGAGTTATTAATAAGTCTTTGCTTGTTGTTTCAACGATGGACGGGAAAGTGGTTTTGCTGAAATTGTGATAAGATCTCAATTTAGAAATTTTCTTTGCTATTCTTTCTCTTGTTATAAAGATAGCGAGATAGCATTTTTATAAGACTGCTTAGAACACCAGCACAAAGTGCAGCTGCACCAGCCTTTAGCATTATTTTGGAATGATTTCCTTCTAGTAATTTAATAGCGAAGCTAAAAGCAATCAGAGATATACCTGTCACAAAAAACAGAAGTGACCATGGGAACTTCATTTCGTTTTTGTCCATGTTAGAGTTTGATAATAAAAGAGCAAGCATTTACGACATTTCAAGTCAAACAGTTTTGGTTTTAATGAGTAGTGAAAATAATCAAAAAATAATTTAATTAAAATAAGTCATCATAATTTGAATATTGTCATATTCAACAAAAAAAGCTACCGAATAAGTAGCTTCTTAGACTTAATGTATTTATCAATACTTATAATAACATGGTAATTGGATTCTCCAGGTATTTTTTAAACGTCTGAAGGAATGCTGCGCCTAAAGCTCCATCTACACTACGATGATCACAACTCATGGTTACTTTCATCACATTGCTTGTGCCAAAGCCATCGGCTTTTTTTACAACGATTTCTTTTATTCTTCCTACAGCCATTATACAACTGTCGGGCGGATTGATGATAGCCGTAAACTCTTCAATATCCATCATGCCTAAGTTAGATATGGTAAAAGTGTTACCTGAAAATTCGTTAGGTTGAAGCTTTTTATTTTTTGCTTTTCCAGCCAGTTCTTTGCTTTCAGCAGCAATTTGTGGTAATGTTTTCTGATCAGCAAATTTTACAACCGGAACAATTAAACCATCTTCTATTGCAACAGCAATTCCAATATGTATATGATTGTATCTTCTTATTTTATCGCCCAACCATGAAGCATTGACTGCAGGATGTTGACGAAGAGCTAGTGCTGTTGCTTTTACAACCATATCATTAAAGCTGATCTTGGCAGGACTCACTTCATTTAATTGCACTCTTGCAGCCATGGCATTGTCCATGTTTATTTCCATCGTAAGATAGAAATGCGGAGCACTGAATTTGCTTTCACCTAAACGCTTTGCAATAATATTACGTATTTGAGAGTTAGGGATATCAGTGTAACCTTCTTCGGTACTTCCAGTAAATACTGGAGCGGCTACTGCTGTTGTAGCTGCTTTTGCCAGATGACGATGCTTTATAATTGTCGATATCTGCTTTTGTAATTCTTCCTCCATCACCAGTTCCGTTAATAGAACCAATGTCAATTCCTTTTTCAGCAGCTAACTTTTTTGCAAGAGGAGATGCTTTTACTCTTCCGTTTTCTGATGAAGAGGATGAAGCAGGTGTTGTTTGAGCAGAAGGTTGTGCAGTCTCAGTTGATTCTGCTTTTGCAGATTCAGCAGGAGCAGGTTGTGATGATGCGCCGCCACCTTTTGCAGCAGCAATAATTGCATCAACATCTACTTTTCCTTTTTCACCAATAATACAGAGTAGACCGTTGACAGGAATTTTTTCTCCCTTCTCTGCACCAACATGTAACAACGTTCCGTTTTTATAACTTTCGAGTTCCAATGTAGCTTTATCCGTTTCAATATCTGCCAACACTTCGCCTTTCTTTACAGTGTCACCAACATTTTTATGCCATGATGAAATAACTCCTTCTTCCATTGTATCACTAAGCCTTGGCATCAATACTACTTCTTCCATTTTAGAAATATCTAATGCTGGTTGTTGATTTGAAGTAGCAGGTTGCTCTTTTGCTTCGGCTGTTTGTGCTTTTTCTTTTTTGGGACAGGCTGTTCTGTTTTAGCTTCTTCTTTCGGAGAAGTAGCAGATGATGAAACAAGAGAAGAAATATCTTCTCCATCTTTACCTACAATAGCTAGCAATTCATCTACCTGAATTTTGGCACCTTTATCACCACCAAGATGTAACAATGTTCCATCTTTATAACTTTCCAGTTCCATGGTGGCTTTATCTGTTTCAATTTCAGCAAGCAGGTCACCTTTCTTTACTTTGTCTCCAACTTTTTTATGCCAGGCAGCAATCACACCTTCAGTCATGGTGTCGCTTAATCTGGGCATTAATATCTTATCGGCCATTCCCTATAGATTTTTGCCGAAATTAAGGCAAAAAGATGAACCTTCCTACCTATAGGTTAGTGTTAAATGAGTTGATTAATAGTCGAGATCTAGCTTCAATCTTTCTTTTAGCTCCCAAACCATGGGGTATAGTTCGGCCATTTTCTGAAACTGCTCTTTGGATGAAAGTGTAACCTCTATTTCGGGTCGGTTATCGGCGTTTTCTTCAATCGTTACGCTAAACTGTAATAATCTGTTATGAAGTTTCTCCTGAAGAAAAGCAAACAAATGGTTCCTGTCTTGTTCTATGAATTGTTTTTCGATTGTATTAGCTGTTACAGCCTCGAATGAATTGTCATCTTTGATTCGTAGAATGGCAAGATCAAAAGGTTGTGCCGCCGGATTTTTATCTGCTTTTAGTTTTATGACATATTCCGCCCAGGCTTTTTCAAGCTCTTCTTTTTTTAAGGCATGATTAGCATTCCCATTTCCATTCCCGCTGTTTCCATTTTCTTTGTACTGATTACGAATTTTATCCAGCGCCGCTATTTTGCTTCTGGTAGCAGGCTGTTTGGTTTCTGCTTTTTGACTTCCATAAGTATTATTGGGGTTGTCTTCTTTTACTAAACTCTCTTTATTCCGGGGAGTTTCTATGATCAGTTTTGCTTTCGGTAACAGTTGTTTTTTGATTGATAGCTGTCTTATCAACTGCTTGCTTTACTGCAAATGGTTTTATCTGCCGGAAGGCAAGAGATTTTGCAGGTTCAACTACTTTTTTTTTTGAAATGGAATTGCCTTCTGCTGTTATCTCAATAGCTTGTTGCAGATAACAAAGTTTTATTAATGCCAATTCTACATGCAATCGTTTATTTCTTGCTCCTTTATAATTTATTTCAGCAGCGTTCAGAATATTTAATGCACTTATTAATAATGCAGGTTCAACTTCTTTTGCTGTAGCAATATATTTTTCTTTAAAGCTTTCTACCACATCTAACAACACAGCTGCTTTTTCATCTTTGCATACTAATAGGTTGCGGATAAATTCTGCAAATCCATTCAACACTAAATCACCTTCAAAACCTTTTCTGTTGATTTCGTCATATTGCAGCAATGCGCCAGCAAGATCCTGTTGCTGCATACATTCCAAAAGTTTGAAATAACATTCTGCATCCAGAATATTCAAATGCTCTAATGTATTGGCAAAATTCAGTTCGCCATTTGTAAAACTGACAATCTTATCAAGAATACTCAACGCATCTCTTAAACAACCTTCACTTTTCTGCGCAATGACTTGTAAAGCCGCTTGCTCAGCTTTTATCTTTTCTTTTTTACAAATAGATTCTAAATGTTCGACTGTATCATTTGTAGTGATGCGTTTGAAATCGAAAATCTGGCAACGACTTAATATTGTAGGTAGTATTTTATGTTTCTCTGTAGTTGCCAGAATAAAAATAGCATAAGGTGGTGGTTCTTCCAACGTCTTCAAGAAGGCATTAAAGGCAGATGAACTTAACATGTGTACCTCATCTATTACATACACTTTGTATTTGCCTGATTGCGGTACAAACCGTACCTGTGTTACTAATTCTCTTATGTCGTCCACTGAATTATTAGAAGCTCCATCGAGTTCAAAATAATTCAAGGAACCGCCTTCATTAAACGAAGTGCAGCTTGAACATTTATCGCAGGCTTCACCTTCCTTCGTTTGGTTTTCGCAATTAATTGTTTTGGCTAAAATTCTTGCACAGGTTGTTTTGCCAACACCTCTTGGTCCGCAAAACAGAAATGCATGTGCCAACTGCTCATGTTTGATTGCATTCTTTAGTGTGGTAGTGATATGCGATTGCCCTACGACAGTGTCGAAAGTTTGTGGTCTATATTTTCTGGCTGATACAACGAATTTTTCCATACCCCTAACCCCTAAGGGGGAAAATTAAAACCCTTAAAGAGAAGTTGCAAGATAAGAAAGAACAGATTTTTTAAAGCATAAGAATAACTCTATGTTAATAAGTCTTTGTAACCCCTTTAGGGGTTTGGGGTTTCTCTATAGCAAAATCGGATGCGGTTTAAATTCTTTTGTCGGGTCGAATAAATAACGATAAGTGATTAACCTTCGGGAACGATAAGAATCACCAAATGTTTCTACAACGTTAATCATCTTAGGATTGAATTCGCCAATCCATTGCATTTCATAATCGGTGTATTTAGTTTGCGGTTGTATTACAAGTTTTGACTCATTAATAATATACGCATCCACTCCTTTCCCCTGAAATTCTGGAACAATTCCAAAAACTAATCCGGTAAAGCGATGATTCTTTTTCGTTTTTTTTATCCAAAGAAATTTTATTTTATGAAAGAGGTCAAATTTCCCATTCAGGTATTTAAACCATTGGTTCAGGTCTGGAAGATTTACAAAAATGCCTATCGGTTCATTTTTATAATACACATACCAGATAATTTTTTCATCCATCACTGGTTTCATTTCTTAAACATGAGAAGTACCTGATCTTTTTTTAATTCTTTCAATCCTCCATGGCCAGCCCAGGCTTTATTATAAACTGTTACAAAATCTTCTGCAAACTTTTCCAATCTGTTCTTATCGATATAACTAGAAGAAAAGTTAGGATCTGCGGCCAATTTCGCATGCCTCTCCAGAATTTTTTCGCTTAACTCTTTTCTTGGATCTAGTCCATAGCAGGATTGACCATAAAATTCTTTGAACCCATATTTTTCAAATAAATCTTTATAATATGGCTGAGCATAATTCATACAATATAATGGGGATTGAAACCCTTCAACTATCAATCCCCACCATCTGTCTCTTTCTCCAAAATTGATCGGACCATCCATTGCCTGCATTCCTTTTGTAATAACCAATGTTTTGCCACATCAAATAGCATATCAGTGGCTTCCTGATTATTAATACAATCAAAAAACCGGTGCCACCAACGGGCACATCATCACCTTTATTCTTATATTTTTTGTTGGTAAAAGCTGCAATCCGCCCAATCAGTTTTCCTTCCTTGTCTTTTAAAATCCATCTTATGGCTTCACCAAAACGGAAAGCTTTGTTTTTCTTTGGATCGAATACTTCATTCACATCTTTGTCTAATGGCCTAATGTAATCAGGATTGCCTTTGTTGATTATTACATTTACCAGTATAAATTCTTTGGCAAGTTGTGGGGTTGAAACTTCAATCAGTTGCATGTCGCAAATGTAGGAAAGAAGCTGTTGCGGTTGAAGTTGAACATTTTAGGGACAAAGGGCTTCGCCTTGTTCTTTTTTTTCTGGGTCGAAAATTCTTCAGGAAGCTTGTGGGTATGGAGGGCAACGACCATATCAGACAATTTGAAGTTAAAATTCTTATTGGCTTTCTCGGCTATATAAATCAGGCTTTTGTTATTTCGATCATCGAATGCAATATCAACAGGGTTACCAACAACACCCCCCCGGTAAGGATTTCGTTTCATAAGTTGTTTAAATAAATTGGTTAATAATTGTTTTGAGATATACGGGAGATCGAAAGATTCAGATTTTGTAAAGGGAAAAGGGCTAAAAGTCCTGTCATCCACCAGTTTTCCACCTTTATTTATTTTCTCATTTCTTATTTCATAATTCTACCTCACACCCTTACCTTTGCGGCCTGAAAACAACCCTCTCAATAAACACTTTATATGGCAAACGTTGGTAAAGTAAAACAGGTAATCGGTGCGGTAATTGACGTTCAATTTGATGGTCAGCTTCCGGATATCTATAACTCCTTAGAACTCAAGAAAGAAAACGGCGACATTCTGGTACTTGAAGTGCAGCAGCACCTTGGTCAGGATAGTGTCCGCACTATCGCAATGGATGGTACAGAAGGTATCGTTCGTGGTACTCCCGTAACTGATACTGGTATTCCTATCGCAATGCCAATAGGTGATGCAATTAAAGGAAGACTTTTCAACGTAACCGGAGATCCTATTGATGGTTTGCCTGCTGTTAGCAAAGTGGGTGGCCGCCCAATTCATGCTCAGCCACCAGCATTTGAAAATTTGAGCACCGCTTCTGAGATCCTTTTTACTGGTATTAAAGTTATTGACCTTATCGAACCATATGCAAAAGGTGGTAAGATCGGTTTGTTTGGTGGTGCCGGTGTGGGTAAAACAGTATTGATTCAGGAATTGATTAATAATATCGCAAAAGCATATGCCGGTGTATCTGTATTTGCCGGTGTGGGTGAAAGAACAAGAGAAGGTAATGACCTGATGAGAGAGATGATTGAAGCAGGCATTATGAAATATGGCGATGCTTTTAAACAGAGCATGGAAGAAGGTGGATGGGATTTGAGTAAAGTGGATATGAAAGAACTGCAGGAATCAAAAGCAACTTTCGTTTTCGGACAGATGAATGAACCTCCCGGAGCAAGAGCAAGAGTGGCATTGTCTGGTTTAACAATTGCAGAATATTATCGTGACGGTGATGGCAGCGGCAAAGGCCGTGACATCCTGTTCTTCGTTGACAATATCTTCCGTTTCACCCAAGCAGGTTCTGAGGTTTCGGCATTACTTGGTCGTATGCCATCAGCAGTGGGTTATCAACCTACGTTGGCTACGGAAATGGGAGTGATGCAAGAAAGAATTACTTCTACCAAAAATGGTTCAATCACATCGGTGCAGGCGGTTTACGTTCCTGCGGATGACTTGACTGATCCGGCTCCTGCAACAACATTTGCTCACTTGGATGCAACAACGGTATTGAGCCGTAAGATTGCTGACTTAGGTATTTATCCTGCGGTGGATCCATTGGATTCTACATCAAGAATATTGACACCAAAAATTGTTGGTGATGTTCACTACAATTGTGCAAACAATGTAAAGTTGATGTTGCAGCGTTATAAAGAATTACAAGATATCATCGCCATCCTTGGTTTGGATGAGTTGAGTGATGAAGATAAGCAGGTAGTTAGCCGTGCAAGAAAAGTTCAGCGTTTCTTATCGCAACCATTCCATGTGGCAGAAGCATTTACTGGATTGAAAGGTGTGTTAGTTCCAATTGAAGAAACAATCCGTGGTTTCAATATGATTATGGATGGCGAAGTAGATGAATATCCGGAAGCAGCATTCAACCTAGTTGGTTCAATTGATGATGCTATTGAAAAAGGAAAGAAATTAATGGCGGAGGCACAAGGTTAAAAAACCCTCTGTCTCCCTAAAGGGAGGACTTAGGTCATTTAGTTATTATTATTTGATAAGTTCTTTATAGAAATAAGTTGAAGTTTTTTGTTACCAGCGATAATTTTTCATGGCATCTTCGTTGCACAGTTTATCCTGAGAAACGAAGGACACTCTTCAACTTTCTGTTCTTTACTCAGCAATTGCTGATACAGAATTATTAATTAACCAACTTTAAAGTTTATTAAACTTTAGGGTAATAAAGCCCCTTTAGGGGTTTGGGGTTTTATGAATTTAGAAATATTAACACCAGAGAAAAAATTATACAGTGGCGAAGTGTACGGCGTACAAATGCCGGGCATCAGTGGTTCATTTGAAGTGCTGGACAGACATGCTCCATTGGTGAGTGCATTAAAAGCTGGTCGTTTAAAAGTATTGAAGGACAAACAAAATCAAATAGTAAACTTTGATATAAAGGGAGGATTTGTAGAAGTGCTAAATAACAAAGTAACGGTATTAGTGGAAGGTGCCACACCTGTGGAATAACTGTTAGCCGGTATTGTGAAAACAAATTTTAGCCCTCTTCGAACGAAGAGGGCTTTTTTGTATATACTAATTTCTTTGTGTTCTTCGTTTTAATTCTTCTTCAGCATACGAGAAAACTTTCTTCATCAAATCTGTTTTTCTTAATTCATATTTTGTTCTTATCTGTGTTTCTTCGTTTGCTACCATTACAAACATCAGGTCAATTACTCTTGCAGAAATAAAATCTGTAAGACTGTTTTCAAGTGGTTTATTGATGAAAGGTATTTTATTGTAAATATTAGTGATGCCAGTCCATTCTTTATCGGCACCTTCAATTTTTATGGAACTATCAACTATTGGGCGGAAAGCAGACATGAGTCCTGGCTTCATCTCTGCTTTAAAATAATCAGTAGCAGCATGAGTGTTATCGGTAATTAAAATGTTAGCGGCGTCTTTAATGCTCATACTTTTTACTGCATCAAAGAAGAGTGGTTTTGCAACACCAACTGCTGAGGACATCGCATTGGTGAATTTTCCTGTAACCTGATTTATTACTTTGTCAAATCCTAGGTCTCTCAATGTCTTTTCAATTTTGGCTGCTTCGCCGGGAAATGCAAAACGAACTAATGGATTACCATTTGGATCAGCAAACGCATTGGCCCATTTAAATAATCCTTGTGATAAAGCATCTTTTAATCCTAAAGCCATTTCCAGTTCAGAAGGTATCAGTCCTAAATTTTTCAACGTATTACATCCTGGAAGAATTAGTAATAACGACAATGCAGGAATAAGTAATTTTTTTTTCATGAATTTTTTTAGTCGGTAAAGGCAAAACGAACACTATTGATGATTAATTCAGTTGCGGATCAATCGGAAAGTTGACCATCATTTCATATTCACCACCTAGATGTTTTAATGAATCTTTCCAGATTTCAGTATGGTCTTTATGAAAGACTAATTTGCGGCTGGCTTTTACTGTTAACCAGGTTTTTTCATCCATTTCTTCTTTTAACTGATTTTCTGTCCAACCGGAATAACCAATATAAAACCTGATTTTATTACTATCAAAATCACCTTGTTTTATAAAATTTACAACAGCATCAAAATCGCCACCCCAATAAACACCTTTAATCACTTCTTGTCCGCCCGGTATTTCGTTTGGATATTGATGCACAAAATGAATTGAATCTAATTGTACAGGTCCGCCATAATAAACAGGAATTTTATGCCCTTCCAACTCAGGAATCAGTTCGTCCAATGAATTCTCATATTGACGATTAAGTACAAAACCAAAACTTCCTTCTGCTTTATGTTCGCATAAGAAAACAACAGTTCTAAGAAAATTAGGATCTTTCAAAAATGGATCTGCTATTAATAATATGCCGGGTGCCAAATCAATCATACTTCAATTTAGTATTTTAATTCTTTTTAAAAAAGGCAGATATGGAAATCATTATTTCAAAATCAGGATGATTATAATCTGACAGATTAATTCATATTCCAAAAACGTAGTTAAAATGCTGTTTAATACCCTGTTCAGGGCATAGAAACCAGTTAAGGAAATGTATTTTTGTAAGATTGGTTCATATTTTAAAACAATTATCTTAGACCACTATATTTTAAATCTGTGAAAAGAACATTCACCATTATTACCGTTTTAATAAGCCTGTCGCTGGTTGGCATTATTGCTATTCAGATATCCTGGATAAAAAATATGGTATTACTAAAAGAAGAGCAGGTTAAAGAGAAATTGCGGGTAGCAATAGAAAAAGTAGGAAGAGAATTGGAAGAGCATAAAGGAAGTTATTCCGTTACCGGAAGAAAGAATAGCCTTACAGACGATTTTTCGTTAAAGATGTTTAAGCCCAATACTGTTGGCCAACAGTTTAGTGTTGAGGAAATAAAAAAGAAATTAAATTCTTCTTTTTTAGATATTGGTTTAAAGAATGTTGAATTCGAATTCGGGATTGCAACATTTGGAAGAAATGGTGTCGAAAATTATTTTGATAGAAAAAGTGAAAAATTTGCAACTTTCTATAGCGATACACTGCATCATATACAATTCATGGTTCCCTTAATTCCACCTAGTGGATCGGCAGGTGAAAATCTTTCGATGGATGAAGTTTTTATTGTAATGCTACCCAGTATTGATACTTATGTGTTGCAATCTTTGAAGTGGAGAATCGTCACATCGATTCTTTTTACAATCATCATTTTATTAGCATTCTATCTTACTGTTAGAACCATGTTACGACAGAAAAAATTGGGAGAGATCAAAAATGATTTTATCAATAACATGACCCATGAGTTTAAGACACCGATTGCCACTATTTCATTGGCAGTCGATGCTATGAAAAATGAGAAGGTTATAAACGATAGAGAGAAGCTTGGCTATTTCAGCGGTATAATAAAGGAGGAAAATCAGCGAATGAATCGTCAAGTGGAAACAATATTGAGAGCTTCGCAATTAGAGAAGCAGGAAATTGATTTGAATCTTGCGCCTGTTCATGTACATCAATTAATACAAGACACTGTTGATAATTTTGCATTGCAACTGGAAGATAAAAAAGGGAAAGTGGAACTAGCTTTGAATGCAAAAAACGATTTGATAAATGCAGACGAAGTTCATTTTCTTAACCTCGTCAATAACTTGATGGATAATGCCGTGAAATATGGGAAAGATAATATACCGCCACTAATTAAACTGTCAACTCAATCGAACGGCAAGAATTTTATACTAAAAATTGAGGATAACGGTATTGGAATGAATAGAGAAACTGTAAAAAGAGTTTTTGAACGTTTCTACCGGGCACACACCGGTAATGTTCATAATGTAAAAGGGTTTGGTCTTGGATTAAGTTATGTAAAAACAATGGTAGAAGCCCATGATGGCGATATTAAAGCAGAAAGTATATTAGGAAAAGGAAGCACATTTACCGTTAATCTGCCCCTGACAAAAGTTTAAGTTTCATTTCTCCATAATAGACTCCCGTCACCATAGCTTAAGAAGCGAAAATTATTTTGCATGGCATAATCATAAATTTTTTTCCAACCTGCTTGCTCGCCTTCACAAAGCTTCTGCGGAGCAAGGCCGGAAGGTAGGTCATCACCAATTAAGGCTGCAACCAATAAAAGCAAAGTAGATTGTGGCTGATGAAAATTAGTGATTAGCCCTTTTATTATTTTGAATTCATAACCCGGAGCAATCAGTATTTGAGTTTTGGTTACCAGTCTTTCTAATTTATTTTCAGTCATCCAGTTTAGCAAAGAATGTAGAGCAACTTTAACTGGAATCTCTTCTTTAGCTAGTTCATATGCTTCCCATTGCGAAATTTGGCTACCGGAACTCCGTTCCGATAATCCCTTGATGGAACTCCGTTCCGTCCGCCGGCCTATCCAATACAAACTTTCAATGGTTCTCAACGATGTTGTTCCAACGGTAATAATGTTCTTATCTAGGTTTTTTAAAATGTTCTGAATTGTCTCTTTCGAAACATCGATCCATTCTGCATGCATATCATGCTCTTCCATTGTTTCACTCTTTACCGGTTTAAAAGTGCCGGCGCCAACATGAAGTGTTACAAAATCTTTCTGAATATTTTTTTTCTTTAGGCTTTCAAAAATCGAATCAGTGAAATGTAATCCAGCGGTAGGGGCGGCTACAGAGCCATCAAACTCTGCATAAACAGTCTGGTATCTTTCATGATCAGCTTCTTCCACTTCTCTTTTTATATAGGGTGGCAGCGGAATGGCACCAGCAAAATGTAATATTTCAGCAAAGCTTAATTCTGTTGGAGTCCATGATAACTCAATAATAAATGAGC
Source organism: Chitinophagaceae bacterium (assembly GCA_016708765.1). Taxonomy (GTDB): domain Bacteria; phylum Bacteroidota; class Bacteroidia; order Chitinophagales; family Chitinophagaceae; genus JJ008. The sequence goes on along the minus strand of JADJFD010000004.1, from coordinate 328,889 downwards.
TGGTTCTTTTTTCAATATAGCTGGCAGAAAGAATAATTTCTTTTCCTTCATGCTTTATTCTTTTTTCTAATACCTGTCCGCTTTTCCATTTGGATGCACCTCCAACTAGGCATTGCCAAAATACTTTTTCTTTTTGTAGCATGGCAGTTGTAATGTCAGCATATTGTTCATGTGGTTCCAAACAAAATATTTCTATAACACCACCAGTTGCTTTTTGGAACAGCAATCTTGCTTCTACTACTTTAGTATTATTGAATATCAGCAATGAATCTTCTGGAAGTTGATTGGCGATGTTCTTGTAAATATCCTCTGTAATTTTTCCTTTGTTGTACACAAGCAATTTTGAGTCATCTCTATTTGCTAATGGATACTTTGCAATCTTTTCTTCTGGAAGAGAATAATTGTAATCTTGTATAGATATATTTCTGGGATTGCTCATAACACAACTAACTGTTGTATTTGGTGAAATGCAAATGTATCATTTGCGAATACAAATTCTGTGAATTCACAAAAAATCATTCCTATTCACAGGTTTTCCACTCTAATTAACATGCTATCCACAGACTTTTTTTAAAAAATTTACCCACACCCTCTGGAAGCCTTTACTGCATTGGTTTTCAGGCAAAAAGGGAGTGGGGACAAATTAAATATCAAAATATTTGGTGGTTAAGTGGGAAAAAGTGTTATTTTGTGTCATTAATAAGTCAATTGACCCAAACCACTGATAATGACAGGTTTTCTCGGAGAATTCGAGGCTACGTTAGACGCCAAGGGGCGGTTTCTGTTACCAGCAGGCTTCAAGAAGCAATTGCCGGAAGAGGAGTTGGGTCGTTTTGTTATCAACAGGGGATTTGAAATGTGTTTGGCCCTGTATCCAGTTAAAAACTGGGAGCCGCTCTTTAATGATATCAGCAAGCTGAACGAATTCGATCCTAAGGTGAGACAGTTCAGAAGAAACTTTTTAAACGGGGCAACTTTTGTGGAGCCAGATACGGCGGAAAGAATTTTAGTGCCACCGAATTTAAAAGAGTATGCCGGGCTGGAGAAGAATATCATTCTGGTTGCGGCCGTCAACAAATTAGAAATCTGGGATAGTAATAAGTACAAACAGCTCTTTGACTCATATTCACCGGAAGCATTTAGCGATCTGGCGAAAGATGTGATGGCGAAAGAAAACAACTAAACCGAAATCATGAGTGACCAAGTTTACCATGTTCCGGTTCTGTTAAACGAAGTCATCGAAGGTCTCCATATTAATCCGGATGGGATTTATGTGGATTGCACTTTTGGCGGCGGCGGACATTCAAAAGCCATTTTATCAAAACTTGGTACAAAGGGAAAGTTAATAGCCTTTGATCAGGATGACGATGCAAAAAATAATCTGCCCGATGACGAAAGATTAGTTTTTGTTTCACACAATTTTCGCCACTTGCAACGTTTTCTAAAACTCGAGGGTATTACAACGGTTGATGGTATTATGGCTGATCTTGGAGTGAGCAGCCACCAGTTCAACGAAGCGGAAAGAGGATTCTCTATTCGTTTCAATGCAGAACTGGACATGCGAATGGACCAGCGCCAAACCCTAACTGCCTTTGATGTGGTGCAGACCTATACTGAACAGCAATTGCATAAATTGTTTGAACAGTATGGAGAAGTAACCAATTCCAAAACTTTAGCTAAAACGATTGTTCAGGTTCGCAACAACGCATCATTAAAAACGATTGATGGTTTTAAGAATGCACTCCGTGAAATAGTAAAAGGAAATCCAAATAAGTACTTCGCCCAGGTTTTCCAGGCATTGCGTATTGAAGTGAACGACGAATTAGGTGTGTTAAAAGAAATGCTGCAACAAATTCCATCCTTGTTAAATCCCGGAGGGAGAGCAGTCATCATTACGTTTCATTCCCTTGAAGATAGATTGGTTAAGAATTTTTTCCGACGTGGTTCTTTTGAAGAACCCGAAGAGAATCCGTTTACCAATACGGTTCAGAAAAGCGTATTGAAAATAATAACAAAGAAACCGGTTGTGCCAACAGATAAAGAGATGAAGGAAAATCCGAGATCGAGAAGTGCAAAGCTGAGAGTGGCAGAAAAGATTTAGTGATGAAGATTGGATTTCGACAACTAATAATAACAGGACGGTAATTATAAATATACAAAAGGTGTAAAGATTCTTTGGAAAATCTATATCCTTTGAAATCAACCCTTCGATGAAAGTCGGAGAAATGAAAAACCCAAACTAACGAGCTAACAACTCATTATTATGCAGGAACAAGAAAATAAAAAAGAACAGGACCTGAATTCAACGCTAGTCAATACTGGCTGGAAGCGGTGGCTGAATTATCAGTCCATCGTAAAGCAGGTTCCGTTCTTTTTGTTCCTCGCAGTACTGGCAGTAGTTTATATCTACAATGGTCACTTAGCTGATAAGACCATTCGTAAAATAAATCAGACTGCTAAAGAAGTAAAAGAATTGAAGTACGAATATATATCGGTGAAGAGTAAAGTGATGTACCAGAGCAAGCAAAGTGAATTGATAAAAGCGGTAGAACCATTGGGATTAAAAGAATTGGTTGAGTCGCCGGTTGTGTTGAAGGATGTAGCTGTTACAGAATGATGATAGTTCGAAAAGCTCAGTAGCGAACTGGACGATGAAGAGTGCGACGCAACGAAGATGATCAGAGAACTGGACGATGACTAAAAAATCCTTTCGGACCGAAGTAAGAAAGGTGGACGGATACAACTAAACAACGAACACAACTAAAGGGCATTGGAAGTTAAACGTGACATACTGTGGAGAGTATATCTCAGTTTTATAGGTATAACAGTACTTAGCATATTTGTACTTGGCAGAGCTTTCTACATTCAAAAATTTCAGGGAAGCCATTGGCGTAGCATGAGTGACAGCTTGCATCAACGTTTTGTCGCCCTCGAAGCTGAAAGAGGAACCATTTATAGTGAAGATGGTCAGATGCTCAGCACTTCTATTCCTATTTTTGATATTTACTTAGATTTTAATGCAGATGGTTTAATAGAAAAGAAAGGAAAACGTTTTCATGAAAACGTTGATTCATTTGCTATAAACCTGTCTGAATATTTTGCAGATAAATCTTCCGCACAATATAAAAAAGAATTGAAGGCTGCTTTCAATAAGCATGAAAGATACTATCCGCTTAAAAAGAAATTAAATTTTGAAGATTATAAAGCTTTCCGTGAGTTTCCCTTTGTAAAAATGGGAAAAAATAGAAGTGGTGTAATTGTGGAAGTAACTACAAGACGGGAAACTCCTTTTGGGTTATTAGCAAATCGTACTATCGGTTTGTCAAGAGAATTTAAAGACGAGAACAACAAAGCTAAAAAGCAGAATGTTGGTTTGGAGAAAAGTTATGATACATTATTAAGTGGTAGTGATGGATTGAAGTTGGTACGTTATATAGCTGGTGGTACTGCTATTCCTATCGAGGGTTCTCAAACTGATCCAGTACACGGAAAAGATATCTATACAACGATTGATGTAAACATTCAGGATATTACAGAAACAGCATTGATGCGAATGATGTTGCAATGTGAAGGTCCATATGGTACAGCCATAGTAATGGAAACGAGTACAGGAAAAATAAAGGCGATGGCAAACCTTGGTCGTCGTTCAGATGGAACGTATGGTGAAGATGATAATTATGCACTACGAGTAACAGAGCCAGGGTCTACCATAAAATTAGCCACACTATTATCTGTGTTAGAAAAAGGAACTAGTAAGATTACGGATATGGTGGAAGTAGGCGGTGCCGGAAGAAAAGAAGTAGCTGGTAAAATGGTAACGGATGCAGAAAGGCACAGAGCAACTTCACTTTCTGTACAAGGATGTTTTGCTCATAGTTCTAATGTAGGTATGAGTATGTTGGCTTATAAAGCATTTGGAAACAATCCTTCTGAGATCAAAGATTATTATCAAAAATTTCATTTGACTTCAAGATCACCAATTGATTTAACGAATGTACCTAAGCCGACAATGGCACCACTTTCTACTAAAGGTGGCGAAGCTGGTTTACATAATATGTTATGGATGAGTTTTGGATATGCAGTACAAGTAAGTCCGTTGCATACACTTACATTATATAATGCTGTTGCAAACAATGGCAGAATGATGAAACCTTATCTCGTTAATAATATACAGAGCAACGGGATTGTTACAAAACAGATTCAGCCAATAGTCTTAGAAGAAAATATATGTAGGCCAGAAGTTATTGCGGCAGCAAGAGCCTCAATGGAACAAACGGTAACAGACGGAACTGCAACAAGAGTTTTTAAAGGAGTTCCATTTGCGATTGCTGGTAAAACCGGGACTTCACATGTGGCGGATGGGCCTATCAAATATAGTCATGGTGTTTACCAGGCATCGTTTGTAGGATATTTTCCGGCAGATAAGCCACAATATACTTGTATAGTTCTTGTTCGTACAAAACCACATGCAGCTTCGCATTATGGTGGTACGGTTGCAGCACCAGTTTTCCGAGAGATAGCTACAAAGCTTTATGCAATGTATGTTGACAAAAAAGATGCATCACAGTATGCGGCAACAAAAGACAGCTCTGGATTTTATTATGCAGGTTATGCTAATGATATAAAAAATGTGTACCAATCAATGAAAATGAAGTATGCAGATTCTGTGGCGCAAAATAATTGGGCAACGGTGTATGCAAAAAATACCCAGCCTGTGGTGAAAGCGACAACAGTTCGTCAGAAAGTAATGCCGAATGTAAGAGGTATGGGTTTAAAAGATGCTGTTTATCTATTGGAAAATATGGGATTGAAAGTAGCAATAAGAGGTAAAGGAAAAATCACTATGCAATCTGTTGCACCAGGAACTGAATTGTCAAAAGGTATAACGGTAATATTGGAGTTAAGTTAAACTAATGAATAAAAATTAACTGTGTTATTGAGCGATGTATTATATAAAGTGAGTTTAAAGTTGGTGGATGGTAATACATCAGTGGAAGTAAAGGATTTACAGATTGATTCGAGAAAGTTAAAAACGGGAAGTGTATTTGTAGCAATAAGAGGAGGAGCGGCAGACGGTCATCAGTTCATTGAGAAAGCGATAGAGAATGGAGCAACGGTTATTGTTTGCGAAGAGTTGCCTGCTAATAAAAAAGAAGTAGTCACTTATGTGCAGGTAGAAAACAGCGCAATAGCAGCAGCCTTGATGGCAAATAATTTTTTCGGAAAGCCATCAGAGAAAGTGAAACTGGTAGGTGTGACAGGAACAAATGGGAAAACGACAATTGCGACATTATTATATAAGCTCTTTACAAGTTTGGGATATAAATGTGGATTGCTAAGCACTGTAGAAAATCAAATTGGTGAAACAGTAGTGCCAGCCACTCATACCACACCGGATGTTATCAGTCTAAATTATTTATTAGGCCAGATGGTAGAAGCAGGCTGCACTCATGTTTTCATGGAAACAAGTTCACATGCAGTGCATCAACACAGAACAACCGGTTTGGAATATGCAGGCGGCATTTTCAGCAATATCACTCATGATCACCTTGATTATCATAAAACTTTTGATGAGTATATCCGGGTGAAGAAATCCTTCTTTGATTCATTATCATCCGATGCATTCGCCATTAGTAATGCAGATGATAAAAGAGGAACGGTGATGCTGCAGAATACCAATGCAAAAAAGTATTACTACAGTTTGAAAACGGTTGCTGAATTCAAAGGAAAGATTTTGGATAACAATCTGAGTGGTTTGATGATGACGGTGAATGAAGTGGAAGTACATTTTAGATTGATTGGTGAGTTCAATGCATACAATCTGTTGGCAGTTTATGGTGCAGCAATTTGTTTGGGAGAAGATAAGCAAGAAGTGTTGACTGCTTTGAGTATGCTTACAGGTGCAGAAGGAAGATTTGATTATTCAGTTTCGCCAAAAGAGAAACTGATTGCTATAGTTGATTATGCACACACACCGGATGCTTTATTGAATGTGTTGGCAACTATAAAGAAATTGAAAAAAGGGTTTGAGCAAGTGATAACAGTTGTTGGCTGTGGAGGTGACAGGGACAGAACGAAAAGACCAGTGATGGCAGAAGCTGCATGTGAGCATAGCGACAGAGTAATTTTTACCAGTGACAATCCGAGAAGTGAAGATCCGGCACAGATAATAAAAGATATGGAAGAGGGATTGGCAGTGTCGTATAAAAGGAAATATATCTCAATTGTTGATAGGAAAGAAGCGATAAAGACGGCAATCAGTTTAGCAAATCCTGAAGATATTATTCTGATTGCAGGAAAGGGACATGAGAAATATCAGGAAATAAATGGAGTGAGAAATCACTTTGACGATAAAGAAATAGTGAAAGAGATGTTTGAAGTGTTAGATAAATAAACGAAGAAACCAAATACCAAAAATGCTGTATCACTTATTTGAATGGTTAAATAGTGAAGGAATAAATTTCCCTGGAAGCAGGCTCTTTGGCTTTATTACTTTCCGATTGTTGTTGGCGGTATTGTTGTCTTTGTTTATTACCACTTTCTACGGAAAGAAATTAATTAAGTTCCTACAAAAAAAGCAGATCAGCGAAAGCATTCGTGAAGAGGGGTTGGCAGGCGAAGAAAGTAAAACAGGAACACCAACAATGGGTGGGATTATTATCATCCTGGCCATTATCATCCCGACGTTTTTACTGGCGGACCTGACAAAAGTATATGTGCAACTGATGTTGATCAGTACAGTTTGGATGGGCATCATCGGTTTTATTGATGACTATTTGAAACTAAGAGGAAAAAGATTGGCGCAGCAAAAAGGGGAGCAATACAAAAAAGGTGGAAGTGATGGTTTGGCAGGGTGGTTTAAAATTTTAGGACAGGTTGGATTAGGTATCACGGTTGGAGCAACACTTTATTTTAACAGCGAAGTAAAAATTTGGAGAGAGTATGTAGGAAAAGTGCCGCCAACTGAAACCTCAGTTTTTTCGAGAGATGTGAATGGTAAAACAAAATATTTCGTTGAGGCGAATTCGGCAACAATAACTACTATTCCCTTTGTAAAGAATCATGAGTTTAACTACTCAAAGTTATTGCCTGAATCGTGGAGAGATTATACATGGGTTCTTTACATATTGGTTGTGATTTTTATAATCACTGCAGTTTCGAACGGTTCGAATCTAACGGATGGGCTCGATGGTTTGGCTACGGGTACATCAGCGATAATTGGAGTACTGCTCGGCATATTCGCTTATGCAAGTGGCAATCTGGTCTTTGCTGATTATTTAAACATCATGTACATACCAAACCTTGGTGAGCTGTCCGTTTTTATTGCGGCAATGATTGGAGCTTGTATAGGTTTCTTATGGTACAACTCGTATCCGGCGCAAATATTTATGGGTGATACAGGCAGTTTGACATTGGGAGGAATCATTGCATCGCTGGCAATCATTGTTCATAAAGAATTGTTGATTCCGATTTTCTGTGGTGTGTTTTTCGTAGAAACGATTAGTGTGATGTTACAGGTGGGATATTTCAAATACACAAAAAGAAAATTTGGAATAGGAAGAAGAATGTTTTTAAAAGCACCGCTGCATCATCACTATCAGGTAAAAGGATATCATGAAGTGAAAATTGTAACAAGGTTCTGGATTGTGACGGTGTTGTTGGTAGTGTTGAGTATTGCAACATTAAAGATGAGATAGAAATTGACTTTGAATAAAAAGTTTATTGAAAAACCAAGACGAGTCTGTAACCGAGAAAACTAAAGTTCTGATTTAACCGAATTGTGGTGCAGTTGTATTTGAATCCAATACTTATGAAGAATCATGTTCCGTACAATGATTTTGAACATGATTAAAAGGTTTGTCATATTAGGAGGTGGTGAAAGTGGTGTAGGTTCTGCACTACTGGCGAAGCAACAGGGATATGATGTGTTTCTTTCGGATGGAAGTTCTTTGAAAAATGAGTATCGTAACGAGTTGATGAATGCCGGAATTGCTTTTGAAGAAGGCAAACATTCATCAGAAAAAATTCTGAATGCAGATGAAGTGATGAAAAGTCCTGGTATTCCTGAAAAAACGGAGATAATGAAGTTGATCCGAGAAAAAGGAATACAGGTGATAAGTGAAATGGAGTTGGCTTACCGGTTTAAAGGCGAAAGCAAAATAATTGCAATCACCGGAAGTAATGGAAAGACAACGACAACAGCAATGACTTATCATATTTGTCACGAAGCTGGTCTTGATTGTGCGATGGTAGGAAATATCGGTGATTCATTCGCAAGAAGAATAGCTGAAGATCCATCGGCACTTTATGTGGTAGAGGTTAGCAGTTTTCAATTGGATGATATAATAACCTTCAGACCGGACATTGCCATCCTGACAAATATTACAGAAGACCATCTAGACCGTTACGATTACAAATTTGAGAATTATATAAAAAGTAAGTTTCGAATAATAATGAATCAAAAAGCAACAGATCATTTTATTTATTGCTGCGATGATGAAGTAACTATGGAATATCTAAACAAATTCAATATTCAATCTAACCAACTGCCAATCAGTATGAAAAAAGAATTACCAAACGGCGCATTTATTAAAGACGGGGACATGTACGTAAGAACAGGACAAGATTTTACAACAATGAGTGTATTTGATTTTGCTTTAAAAGGAAAGCATAATCAGTATAATACAATGGCAGCTTGTGTGGCAGCAACAACTCTCGACATCCGGAAAGAAAAAATTCGTGATGCGGTGCAAAATTTTCAAAGTCTTGAGCATCGGATGGAACATGTAGCAACAGTTCGGGGAGTTGAATTTATTAATGACAGCAAAGCAACCAATGTAAACTCTACTTGGTATGCTTTGGAAAGTATGACCAAGCCAACCATTTTGATTTTGGGCGGTGTTGATAAAGGAAATGATTATTCACTAATTCAAGAATTGGTGAATGAAAAAGTAAAAGCAATCATTTGCCTTGGAACAGATAATAGAAAGATACATGAGGCATTTGGAAACAAGGTGAGTACGATAGTTAATACGTCAACATCAGCAGAAGCAGTACATGCAGCTTTTCATTTTGCTGACAAAGGCGATGTTGTTTTATTAAGTCCTGCTTGTGCAAGTTTTGATTTGTTTAAGAATTATGAAGACAGAGGCAATCAGTTTAAACAAGTAGTAAAAGATTTGTGAGAAAAGTTAGCAGTTGGCAATTTGCAGTTAGAAACGCTAAAGTAATATGGGCACATTCAAGGATTTAATAGTTTATAAAAAAGCATTTGCATTAGCTATGGAGATTTTTGAAATGACTAAAAGTTTTCCAAAGGAAGAAAAGTATTCTTTGATAGATCAAATAAGGAGGAGTTCAAGGTCAGTATGTGCAAATTTGGGCGAAGGGTATAGGAAAAGAAGATATGTAGCTCATTTTGTTGCTAAAACAACTGATAGTGATATGGAAAACACTGAAACACAGGTTTGGTTGGATTTTAGTTTTGCTTGTAAGTACATAACAGACGAAATATATAATGACAAACAAGCTAAAAGTGAAGAAGTAGGAAGATTATTACAGGACATGATTATAAACCCAAAAAAATATGGAAGTGTGCAATAGCAGGGAACTGCAAATTGCCAACTGCCAACTTCAAAAATGGATGTAGCAAAAGACATACGATTTAGTGGTTTGAGGAATTCCTTCAATACCAATAATCTTATCAGCAAAACAAAAGGCGATAAGGTTATCTGGGCATTGGTGGTGTTACTTACATTAGTTTCATTATTGGCTGTTTACAGTGCAACAGGTTCTTTGGCTTACAAAAACTATAAAGGCAATACGGAGATATATCTTTTCAAACAGATTGCTTTTATCCTCGTTGGTATAATGGTCATTTATTTTGCACATCTTGTTAATTACACTTTTTATTCAAGAGTTGCAAAAATTGCATTTGGCATATCACTGGTGTTGTTATTCTATACATTATTTTTTGGAGTGAAGATGAATGAAGGAAGTAGGTGGATTCGTTTGCCATTGATCAATATGACAATGCAGACTTCTGACTTTGCAAAGCTGGCACTCTTCATGTATCTCGCAAGATTACTTAGCAAGAAGCAGGATGTAATTAAGGATTTCAAAAAGGATTTATTCCGGTTATCACACCAGTAGCATTGACTTGTATACTTATTGCCCCGGCTAATTTATCTACAGCATTGCTATTGGGAGCAAGTTGTTTATTGTTATTATTTATCGGAAGAGTAAGTACAAAGCATATTCTAGCTACTATTGGAATTGCGTTGATACCAATTGTGTTTCTTATTTCAGCAGCGGTAATGCGGCACGGAAAAACAACGAATGATGATGTAGTTGCTCCGGTAAAGAAAACGTCTTCTACATTATTTGGCCGTGTGGATACATGGATTGGTAGAATGGAAAGCTTTATCTATGGAAGTAAGCAAACAGATAATGATGCATACCAAGTGAATCAAGCAAAAATTGCTATTGCCAATGGCGGAATATTTGGTGTGGGTCCGGGTAATAGCACAACAAGAGATTATTTGCCACAGGCATACAATGATTTTATTTATGCAATTATCATTGAAGAGTACGGATTAGTTGGCGGCGCATTCATCATGTTTATTTATTTGGTATTTCTATACAGATGTATACGGATTTTTAAACGATGCCCTTTTGCATTTGGTGCATTTCTAGCATTGGGTTTAAGTTTTACGCTGGCAATACAGGCAGTTGCAAACATGGCGGTAACGGTGAATTTGTTTCCGGTAACGGGAGTTACGCTGCCATTGGTAAGTATGGGTGGAACAAGTTTCATTTTTACCTGTCTTGCTATTGGAATTATTTTAAGTGTGGCAAGAAATGCAGAACAGTTGGAAGGAAAAACTGTAGCTGAATATATAAAATAACTGAGTTGCATGAGTAAGAGAGTGATAATAGCAGGAGGTGGAACCGGTGGACATATTTTCCCGGCAATTGCAATTGCTAACGCATTGAGGAAGATTGATGAAAAAATTGAAATACTCTTTGTTGGGGCGAAGGGGAAAATGGAAATGGAAAAAGTGCCGCAGGCAGGATATAAAATTGAAGGGTTAGATATTGCAGGTTTCAATCGAAGTTCTTTGATAAAAAATATCGGACTACCATATAAACTGGCAAAAAGTTTTTTAATGGTTCGTTCCATTGTAAAAAGATTTAAACCAGATGCTGTGATCGGTGTAGGAGGTTATTCAAGTTTTCCGGTGCTGAGAGTAGCACAAGCAAAAAGGATTCCCACTTTTATACATGAGTCAAATTCATTTGCGGGTAAATCAAATATGATGCTTGGTAAAAAAGCTACAAAGATTTTTACTGGCACTGATGGGATGGAAAAGTTTTTCCCTAAGGAGAAGATAATGGTAACGGGTAACCCAGTAAGAAAGGCAATTACTGAAGCATTGGTTTCTAGAAAAGAAGGGATAGAATTTTTTTCGCTAGAGGAATCAAAAACAACCGTGCTGGTAGTCGGTGGTAGCCTTGGGGCAAAATCAATTAACGAAGCCATTGATAAAGGTTTAGATGAATTGTTAGTTGCAGGATTACAGATCATCTGGCAAACAGGTAAACCATATGCTGAAAAAGGAAAACAAAGAGCAGCAGGTAAGCAAGGAGTTTGGGTAAATGAATTTATTACACAAATGGAATATGCTTATGCTGCTGCAGATATAGTAGTAGCAAGAGCAGGAGCAATGACGGTGGCTGAATTATGTGTAGCAAAAAAACCAGTGTTGTTTGTTCCTTATCCGTTTGCAGCAGAAGATCACCAGACGGTGAATGCAATGGCACTGATAAAAAAGAATGCTGCGCTGATGGTAAAAGATACAGAAGCAAAGCAGAAGCTGGTCTTTATGACAATTGAACTGGCAAAGGATAAAGGCAAGCAGGAAGAACTCGAAACTAATATTTCAAAATTGGCAATAACGGATGCAGATGTGAAAGTTGCCGAAGAAATTTTAAAACTGATTTAAGTCACCTTGAGCACAACAAACAATACTGTCCTTATGAATGCTCCCTTTCGAGGGATTGACAAACTGAATGAAGTGTATTTTATCGGAATCGGAGGAATCGGCATGAGTGCAATTGCCAGATTCTTCCATGCTGGGGGAGTAAAAGTGAGTGGTTACGATAAAACACCAACCGTACTAACAAATGAATTGGAAGCAAGTGGCATTGCTGTTCATTACACAGCTAATGTTGAATTGATTCCAAAAAAAGTTGACTTGGTTATTTACACACCGGCTATTCCAGCAGAACAAGAAGAGCTTGTGTACTACAGACAGAATGGTTACAAAGTGGTAAAGAGAAGTGATGTGTTGCAGATTATAACAGAAAGTTCTTTTAATATATGTATAGCAGGTACTCATGGCAAAACGACGATTACCACAATGGTAGGTCACTTGCTTCGACACAGTGGATTTGGTTGCAATGCTTTTCTTGGTGGAATTGCAGTGAATTACGGAACCAATTTCTGGAGCAGTGAAAAAAATATATGTGTGATCGAGGCAGATGAATACGACAGAAGTTTTCTGAAATTAAGTCCGGATGTGGCCATCATTACAGCAATGGATGCCGATCATCTGGATATATACGGTACAGCAGTGGCGATGGAAGATGCTTTTATTGATTTCAGTAAAAGAGTGAGGTCTGGCGGATTAGTGGTGAAGCAGTTCGGTTTGAAAAGAGGAAAAGAGTTAGTGGCTGATAATGCACTAACCTACAGTTTGCAAAATGAAAGTGCCGATATATATGCTGCTAATATCAGAATGATGAATGGAAGTTATGAGTTTGATGTAATGATAAAAGATAATGTGCTGGAGAATGTGAAACTGAATATGGGTGGAATGCACAATGTTGAAAATGCTATTGCAGCAATTACAGTAGCTAGTTCTTTGGGAATTGAAAATGAAAAAATCAAAGCGGCGGTAGAAAGCTTTAAAGGGGTAAAAAGAAGATTTGAATATGTTATCAAAAATGACCGTCTGGTTTTTATTGATGACTATGCTCATCACCCAGAAGAGTTAAGAGCTTTAATCAACGGAGCAAAAACATTGTTCAAACAAAAAAAATGTACGGTGATATTTCAACCACACCTGTACAGCAGAACAAGGGATTTGGCTGATGGCTTTGCAGAAGTATTAGGACTGGCAGACGAAGTGATTTTGCTGCCGATTTATCCTGCTAGAGAGTTACCGATTGAAGGAGTAAGCAGCGAAATGATTCTGGAGAAAATGAATATGGAGAGAAAAAAAGTTATGACAAGCGAAGAATTGATGAAGTGGATGAGAAGTGATTTTAGTAAAACATTGAATAAAGAGTTTGGTGAAATAATAATAACAGCAGGAGCAGGAGATATTGATATGATAGTTGAACCGCTAAAAAATGAATTAAAAGATATCTAAAAAGTGAACGCAAAAACAACGATAAGAAAAGTATTATTTATAGCAATATGGCTTTGCATTGGCGGAGGCATGGTTTCGTTGTTGTTGGCTGCTATCACCAAAAAGAATAACGGACTGTGCAAAGACTATACAATTACGATCGAAGGAGCTAAGAATAATCTTTTTATTGATAATAAAGATGTAGAGCAATTACTTTTTAAAGCAACAAAAGGCCCTATAAAAGGCGATCCCGTTGCTGCATTCAATTTATATGAACTCGAACTGATGCTCGAAAAGAATACCTGGATTGATGAGGCGGATATGTATTTCGATAATAAAGATGTATTGCATGTAACAATAACGGAGAAAGAACCAATTGCAAGAATCTTTACAACAGAAGGGAATACATTCTATATAAATGATAATGGAAAGAAGATGCCATTGTCAGACAAGATGAGTGCAAGAGTACCGGTGTTTACTGGTTATACTGACAATAAGAAAATGAATGCTGCTGATAGTTTATTCTTAAAACAAGTAACAAATGTTGCAAGATTTATTAGTAATGATTCTTTCTGGATGTCGCAGGTAGCACAGATCGATATTACTGCTGATAGAAATTTTGAAATGGTTCCATTAGTTGGCAATCACCTGGTGAAATTGGGTAATGGCGAAAACATTGAGCAGAAGTTTAACAGACTGTTGGTGTTTTACAAACAGGTATTAAGTAAAACTGGTTTTGATAAGTATAAAGTTATTGATGTACAATATAAAGGCCAGGTAGTGGTTTCAAAATCTGCTTTAGATCAGAAAGTGGATGCTGAACAACTGAAAAAGAATGTAGAAAAGCTATTACGTCAATCGGCAGATGCAGAAAAAGAAACATCGCCAAAAGTGATGCCGGCTATTATCAAGTTAGAAAAAGATTCCACATTAAGTAATGATCCTGCACTTGAAGATTTAAAGAGAACTAACCCTGAGAAGAATAGCAATCCTAACCCTGTGAAATCTTCTTTACCAAAAGAAGAGGAAAACTTACCTGCTGGCAAGGCAGAGAAAGTGGAAAAACAGAAACCCGAAGAAAAACATGAAAATTCAAAACCGGAAAAGAAAAAACCTAAAGCCGTAATGCCGCCAAAGGTGCCGGTGGAGCAGGATCATGGATATAATTAAAATGAATAAGAACTATTTCGATAAAAACAACAACAACTAAAAACAACAATTATGAACAACGAACAACCCATTATTGTCGGCTTGGACATTGGAACAACCAAGATTGCAGTAATTGCCGGAAGAAAAAATGAGTACGGCAAGCTGGAGATCCTTGGTTTTGGAAAAGCCAACTCCAACGGTGTGAAGCACGGACAGGTGCTCAACATTGATGAAACCATCAAAGCCATCAGAAGTGCTTTGGAAAACTGCTTTGCTTCCAATCCTAGTCTTGATGTAAATGAAGTGTATGTTGGTATTGCCGGACATCACATTAAAAGTTTGCAGACAAGAGGTGATATTGTAAGACAAAGAACAGATGAAGAGATCACTCAAAAAGAAATTGATCAGCTGATTGACGATCAGTACAAAACATATATTCCTGCGGGAGATCAGATCATTGATGTGATACCACAGGAATTTACAGTAGATAATTTTCCTAATATAGCTAACCCAATTGGTTATGGTGGAGTTAAGATTGGAGCCAACTTCCATATCATCACAGGCGATAAGAATGCAATAAGGAATATAAATCGCAGTGTTGAGAAAGCCGGACTGATTACAAAGGATCTGGTATTACAACCCTTAGCTTCTTCTTCTGCCGTAATGGGTCAAGAAGATCTTGAAGCAGGTGTTGCTATTGTTGATATCGGTGGTGGTACAACAGACCTTGCTGTTTTCTACGAAGGAATTTTAAAACATACTGCTGTTATTCCTTTTGCAGGAGAAAATATTACTAACGATATTAAAACTGGACTGGGTGTTTTAAAAACACAGGCTGAGCAAATGAAAGTACAGTTTGGTAGCGCATTGGCAAACGAAGCAAAAGCAAATGCGTATATCACTATTCCTGGATTAAGAGGAATGCCTGCAAAAGAAATCAGTGTAAAGAATCTTGCAAATATCATTCAGGCAAGAATGAGTGAGATCATGGATTTTGTTACGTATCATTTAAAGCAGGTTGGTTTGGAAAACAGAATGTTGAATGGTGGTATCATCTTAACTGGTGGTGGTTCACAATTAAAACATCTGATACAATTAACAGAATATGTTACCGGTTTACCAGCAAGAATTGGTTTCCCGAATGAACATCTGGCTGGCGGCCATATTGAAGAATTGGCAAAGCCAACTTATTCTACTTGCATAGGACTTATTCTTAAAGGGTATGATGATTTCGAACATAATCGTAAAATGTTTGATAAAGAATACAAGAAAATGGATGTGCCTTCAGCTTTAAAAAATAATGGTACTGAAGAAGTTGTTGTAGAAACAGAAGAAGAGGTGAATGAAAATGAGATGGCTCGACGTAAAAACCTTACAGGCTTCTGGGGCAAGTTCAAAGACAGGATCATTGATCTGTTCAAAGAAGAAGAAGATAAGCATCTCTAGCCCCCATCCCCTAAAGGGGGTAATAAGAGTCATTAAATTTTATAAGTTCTTAAATAGCTATTCGGGAAAATAATAACTAACCAAATTGTAAACGGCTTCAAAAGTCCCCTTGCGGGGGATTTAGGGGGCTTAAATTCAACACTATGATACATTTCGATTTACCTAAAGAAAAATCATCTATACTCAAAGTAATCGGAGTTGGCGGCGGCGGCGGCAATGCTGTCAACTTCATGCATAGCCAGGAAATAGAAGGAGTAAACTTTATTATTTGCAATACAGACTCGCAAGCATTAGCTAATAGCGGTATACCAAACAGAATACAATTAGGGCCGCATCTTACGCAAGGTTTAGGTGCTGGTGCTAATCCTGAAATTGGTCGTCAGGCCACAGAAGAATCGTTGGAAGAAATAAAAAAGATTCTGGAAGTAAATACCAAGATGGCTTTCATCACTGCAGGTATGGGTGGTGGTACAGGCACAGGTGGTGCACCCATCATTGCTAAAATTTGTAAAGATCTTGGCATTCTTACAGTAGGTATCGTTACCACTCCTTTTGCTTACGAGGGAAAGAAACGTCAATTACAAGCGGAAGAAGGAATAAAGACATTGAAAGGATATGTAGATACATTGCTTGTCATTAGTAATGATAAACTGCGTCACCAGTTTGGTAATTTAAAAATGAGGGAAGCATTTGAAAAAGCGGATAATGTATTGGCAACTGCTGCTAAATGTATTACCGATGTAATCAATAGCACTGGTCAAATCAATGTTGACTTTGCAGATGTATGCACAGTAATGCGTAATGGCGGTGTTGCTATACTTGGTAATGCGGTAGCTTCTGGAGAAGACAGGGCACAGAAGGCAATAGAAGAAGCAATTAATTCTCCGTTGCTAAATGATAATGATATCCGCGGTGCTAAATGGATATTGATAAATATTAACTCAGCTACTGGTGAACATGAATATACCATGGACGAAGTAGAAGTAATTCAGAATTATTTATTAGAGCAGGCAGGAGATGATACAGATGTAATTCTTGGTATGGGCTATGATAGCACATTAGAAGATAAAATTGGCATCACTCTTATTGCAACAGGTTTCGAACATAAAGATCCGTTTGCTAGGGCAAAACCAAAGAAGGTAGAACCAAAACCAGAAGAAAAAATTGTAATGGTATTGGAAACGCAAAAAGAAATAGAAGCTCCTGTTATAAAGTTGGAGAATAGCAATGCTGTTTTGGAAAGAGAAATGGAAATGATGGAGGAAGAAGCTAAAGCAGAAATAAAAGCGGAAGAAGAACTGACAATAGCAGCACCGGAAGAAAAGTCGATGGATTAGCTGATGCCAAAATTAGTGGAAGAAGTTCCGGAAATAGAATCACCTGTTATTGATATAACAGACATCAAAGTGAATGAAGAGTCTGCCATCATTCATTTCGAACTGCAAACAGACGACTTGTCATCCGGAGCTTTTTTAATTCCCGCAGCGTCAGCGATGGAAGGAGAATTACTTAGTAATTCTACCAATGAAAAGGATAGTGCATCTACTGTTGACAAATTGTCAACTGCTGTAAAAAATGAAAGTATAAATTCGTTTTCGAATAAGCCCTCCGTTCCCCAACAATCAATTAAAGAAATAGATGCTGAGATGATTCTCAGCAAGAAAGATAGTACTAGTACAAGCTCGGTGCCTGCAGCATCGGGTGGCTATCTGGCCAGACCGTCCAATATCTACGCAGAATCAAAACCAGAGGTCAATACCTCAATCACTTCTGCTGAGAAACCGGTCTCTTCACAAAAAGCTGCCAGCGAAGAAGAGGAAGAACTCCTCGATTTGCAAATGCAGCTTGTCGAAAAGAGCGACATTCCTGCGGCGGATATGCCGTTGGCCCATCAGGCTCAGTCACCTTTGTTTCCCGAGGTTGAGGATTCTGCTATGCAGGACGAAACCGAAGAACAAAAACGTAGGGCAGCCGAACGATTGCACAAGTTGCGAAACTTGTCATTCAATGTTAACGCTGCTGACCCAAATAATGAGTTTGAAACTGTGCCGGCCTATATCCGCCGCAATATGGAATTGTACAACAGCAATTCTCAGGTAGAGAATTTTTACAGCAGCGTCGAAGTAAAAGCCGACAAAAATAATCAAGCACAACTTAGCACAATTAATACCTTCTTAGACGGCGATAAGCCGGATTAATCTTAGTTCGTTCCAATGAAGCCTTAGCTAAATGCTAATGTTTTTTAGTTGTTCCCTCCGGTTTCTACCGGAGGGTTTTTTCATTCCGACGAAGAAAGGGATCTTGAATTTATATACCAGTTCCATGATACTTTCCTTTGCCTCTCTGCGCCTTAGCGGTAACACTAGCTGCGAAGCAGCATAAATCTGTGTCTCTGTATTAAAAATCTGCGAAGCAGTTTCCCTTCGTATTATTCTGTGTGCTTTCGTGGCAACAAAAAAGCTGTGTAAGCAGCTTCAATTATTCTATGCAATCCGTGGCTAAACAAATTTCTTATTTTTTTATCCCAACTACATTACTACTTTCATCGCCTGTTGCGTCGCACTCTTGTGCTGCATGAATTCTATTCAGCATGTCAAAGTATTCTTTTATAACATGACTGTCATTCATTGTTTGCTAGTCGTAGTTTTACTTAGGACAAAATCACACAAAAAAAAATATAATGTTAAATGGAGGTAGTTTCTTACTTTATTAACTAACGGTATCAAACAATCTGGAATACTTTTTGTTATTTTTACTAACCATAAACCTTATCCAATCTCCTCAGGCGAAACCTGTATTCTTAAAATTTTAAGCCATTAAATTTTATGATAAGTACGGAGATACCCAAAAATGAAGATTTACGCTTACTAGATCTGGATTCCTTTGACATATTGGATGCAGAAACAGATGCTGATTTTGCTGAATTAATTGAACTAACAGCCCAACTATGCAATTGCCCCGTTGCTTTAATTTCCTTTCTGGATAGAAAGAAACAATGGTATAAAGTCAGAAAAGCTGTCCCAATCTCACAAACCCTTAAAGACATTTCATTTTCTACCCATGTAATATTATCAGATGACATTATGGTAGTGGAAGACACAAAGTTAGACTCTCGTTTCTTTACTGAAAAAATGACTAAAGCAGAAATTGATATTCGTTTTTTTGCCAGTGCACCCATCAAAAATACTGATGGCCACAGGTTAGGAACAATATGTGTTATTGATAAAATACCCAAAGTATTCTCTTCTTGCGAACTCAATGCACTTAGAATTATGGCTGGCAGAGTTGCAAGGATAATCGAGTTGCATAAAAAGAATATGCTGATCCGCAAAATGGCAGAAGAAATTATTGTAATGAAGAACGATGCTATTACAAAAACAATGAATGCACAGGAAGAAGCTAATAAAGCCATCGCTATTAATTTACATGAGAATATGGCACAAAGCGTAGCAGCTTGTATACACCACCTTAAAATTGCAGAGAATAATCAGGAGCAAAGATTGCAGCAAATACAAACAGTAGAGCAGGAACTGAAAGTGATTTTAAATAATATGCGGCAACTGTCGTATGCCATTAAGCCCAATACAATGGAATGGGTACCAGTAGAAGAGTTGATAAAAGGATTTATTGAAAAAATTGCTGAGTCATTCCCTTTCAAAATTCAGTTTTACACAATCGGAAACGAAAGTAGCATCCCTTCCGAGAAGGCTTTGTTCATTATGCGGATAATAGAACATTGGCTGAAGAACATCGAGAACAGAGGTGGTCTCACAATGGTAAAGCTTACAGTAATAACAATCAGACAGTTTGAATTACTTATCGAAGACGACAGGCCATTGGTAAGCTACGACGAGTTAAAAAAAGAACTCTTCGACAGTCTGGTGTTTGAAATGGTCCGTTCTCAAAGTGGAATAGTTGATATCTGCCATGTAGAAGACTCAAATTTGTTACAGATTATTTTGCCGGATATTAAGGTGTAGATGGATGTTTTCAGATTGAAAAAAACAATCAAGGTTGATAAGCTAACCCTCTATTTACAAACCAATCAGTTGAAGGGTTATCAAACTCCCCATGATAGTTGATACAGATTTCTTCATCAGCAGCAATATCTCTAAGTGCAATAATATCTACTCTGCTATCTTCTTTATATATACTATGGCTGGCGTTTGCAGGCGCAGCATGATTGTATAAAGAACCAAAACCAGTGGCAATGCCTACTATTCGTTCATCTTTGTCCACATAAAAGCTGTAGTTAATAACGCAACTGGCAGAGGCAAGATCATAATCCGCCGGTTTCAGCACCAACAGCTTACAGGCTTCTACTACTTCTCCCGCATTGATGGGAGCGGAGCTAAAAACACCTCTGCCTTTTCCTTTAACTTCCTTTACATAAAGTGTGTCTTGCATATTATCAAAATTCAATAGCTGTAGTATTATTAAATGCTCCGTGGTAGTTAATGGTAATTTCTTCACCTGCTTCAATATTTCTTACGGCTTTTATTTCAATAATCATTTTCTTTTTATGAATACTATAAACAGCATTAGCAGGGCAGCAGTGATTATACCAAGATGAAAAACCAAGACCAATTGCAACAGGAGCTTTCTTATCAGCCACCATAAAATAATAGTCATGAAGTATGGTTTGCGATAGCATTGCATAATCTGCTGCAGAACCTGCAATGAATGGAGCAGTTTCTATCAATGTGCTTTTTGGAATTGAGAATTTGCTAAATACACCTAACCCATGAATAGGGCTTGCAGAAAGGTATAAACCAGCTGGTTGCCGGATAATAGAGGATCTGTTATTGTTAAATGGTGAAAATGTCATTAATTAGTTTAAAAGAACCAAAAATATTGTCTTACCTTTTACTTTCAAAATTAAACCAACTATGAATAAAATATTCGCTACCGTCAGTTCTCTCTTAATTGCTATGGGTATAAAAGGTCAGGTTCCTGTAAAAAAGGAAGTCAGTAAAGCTCCGGCAACCCAAGCAAATACAATCTCTCCCAAAACTGTATATCCAAAGGTTGAACACAAAGTAGATCATAAAGATGGCAACAAAGTAATTCCAACAGTCGAACATAAAGACCATAAAGTTAGTAGCAAAGTAGTAACTCCAAAAGTGGAACACAAACTGGAACATAAAGATGCTAACAAAGTTATAATTCCAAAAGTGGAACACAAAGTTGATCATAAGACAACAGCAATTCCAAAAGTAGAACACAAGATCAGCAATCAATAAAAAAATGTAGAGGCTGATTTCTGCTGTAATAATTCTCTTCCGGCTTGCGCTTGCAATAATTATTTTTCTGATTGAAGAAGTAGCTGTACTTCATTCACACCTTCTTGCATCACTACTTTGCAATCTTCAAACGATGGAAGTGAACCACCGCTCAGGCGTTTGCCATTGCTGAAAGCATATTTCTCAGTTGCAAAATCAGGCCGTTTGTTATTATTTTCATCCTGTACAGCAGCAATAGCATAATTATTTTTTGGTAAACCATAATACACCCAAGTGTAGCTGGAGCCTGCTGCCGATATCTGGTGAAATCCATCACGGAAGGGCAAAAATTTTTTAAAACTCTCTTCTCCATCCATAATTACAATCCCAATCTTTCCAAGTTTTGAGCTATCGACAGTAGTCACTATAATTTTTAAAGTTATATAGTTGGTAGTGTAAGAATTGTCAGCTGTTGAAGAAAAATCAAACTGACTTTTCGAAATAGCAGCAGCATCTACCTGTTCCAAACCTAATTGTTTAAAACTGATAGATACAAGAGCAGTATTCATATCCTCTGTATAAGTGATAAGGTTGCTACCAATATTATCTTTCATCTTTGTATTAATATCAATGGCTTCTGTTGTAGAACTAAAATCCAGATCGGCAAGTAAAAGCTGCTTCACATTTTTTGTATCGGCAGTTTTAAAGAAAATTTCTTTTTTCAGCACATCGTACACAATGGTCCAGTAGGTTTTAAAGTTTCCTTTCTTTATAGCAACATTATCAAGTATGTCCAGTGCTGTATTGGCTGTAAGGTTATTTGAAAAATTATTGGCAACAATATCTTTTTGTAAAAGGCTATATCGGTAAAGGGCATTAGCCACATTTCCCGTTGCAGTTGCATTCTTTGTATGCCACTCGGCAGATGTCGTTGCATCAAAGTTGGTAATAGCCTGGCAGTGATTCGCTTCTTTTACTTCATATCTTACTTTGCCGCCCAGGTGTTCTATTACTATTGATTGGCCATTTGCATCAGCCACAATAAAATGTATTTTCCCTTTGATAGGGCGAATGGATAATGTATTTATATTTTCAACCACTTCATCAATAGTGGCATAGTTGTCAAGCTGGTACTGTATCCATTCCAGTTCGTTCAGGTAAGTAGTTGTTTCGTTGATATAGTACTCAGTGTAATCAAGCCATAACATTTCAATAGCAAGTCCCTTTTCATTCATGCCACCGTAAGGCATTTCCTTTCCGTTTTGGGTAAAGGTTACACTGCCATATTTGGATGTCCAGTTGGCAGGAGTTCCTGCACCGGTAATAAAAGCTCTTTTCTGAACACCACGAATATTTTTTAGCAGGTAACCATCGCCATAAGTCCAGTCAAAGTTTTTGGCAAGAAAAATGGAGTGCTGATTTTTGAGAACTATTGAAGAACAGGCAATGGTATGCATGGCAATAGCTATACAGCAAAAGATCAGTATTAACTTTCTTGCATTCATAGAAAATAGTTTTACTAAAGATAGTGGCTTATTTTATTTTTTACCCAATGTCCAAACGATTGCTTTTTCTTTTGTGGCTCTAAAAATGGTATGATGTTGTTCTTTTGGTTCATCAGCATATGTCCATTGTAAGTTGGTGGGGTGTTCAGTTTTTAGAATGGTAGCCAATTCATTTGTGTGTAATGAAATATCGGTTGCACTGGAACCTGCAAACCATAATCTCTTTTTCGTTATCGGAAATTTTGCGAGGTGTTCTTTTACAGTTCGTACTAAATAATGATTATTCCACCATAGCGAAGGATCAAAGGCAATATAATTGTCAAACATTTCAGGAGCCAGGAAAAATATTTCCATAACAAAAAGCCCTGACAATGATTCGCCAATTATGCTTTTTTCATTCGTTGTTCTATACCGCTTATTTATTTCAGGAAAAAGTTCTTCTTTAATAAATGCTCTGAATTTTTCTGACCCACCTACTACCGGTGCAATCTCTTTGTCTTTTGCAACTGCTGTGGGCCCTGTTAAATCTCTTCTGCGTTGTGTATTGGCAATGCCTACCAAAATCATTGGAGGAATACTTTTGACTCAATAAGTTTGGCAAGTGTATTGCCAATATGCGAAAAATCTTCATCTACTATACCGCCGTCTGCCATGTACATAACTGGCAAAGAATCTATACTTGTTTTATAGTTGGGTGGTGTCCATACATTAATATTTCTTGTTTCTCCTACTTGTGTATATGCTATTGTAAATTCATCGTGAGGTGGAACGATGTCTTTTATTTGTGCGGAAGCTGAACAGCTAATTAAAAAAAATGTCAATAATAAATAGGAGTAAATGAATTTCATATTCAATTTAGTATGTGTTTAGTAACGGACAGGTATTCCATCTTCTAAATACTCTCTTACCGCTTCTTTTCTAATGTCCATTTTGGTTGATTTACTGTCAACCTATTTCAGGACAAGACATACAACGAGCAGGGCTTTGCGCAGGTGTGGCATTAGCATTCCGTCTGCCCGGGCCGCTGCTGATTGAAAATATTTAGATGAAGTTAAAACTAATGCTCAACAATGTTTGTCCAGCCCAAACCAATGCCTGGCTTTGCAATTTGTTGAAGCTTAGTTTGTCAAGCCACACTTGCGCAAAACCCAATGTTGTGCGTTCGTTTTTTGTCATTAAAGAACGAAATATGTAGAAAATAAGTTAGTAGTTGTCTTTATACTCTGGTTTAATTAGTACAGTGTCGGGATGAATAATAATTCTAGTTATACTCTCCATAGGGTATCCGTTTGAATAATACCCAAAAGGAATAAATACAGCCTTGGTCTTTGATTTAAATGATAATTGATAATTGCCGTCTACTTTAGGAACGTCTGTCATATTTATGTCGTAGGAAATTTTTTCATTTGGTTCAACTTGAATAAAGTTGTCTTTAGAATTAGCTGGAAGAATATGAAAGCTATCAATTCTTTCCTTTGTCGTATTAACTATCTCAAATTTTGCAATGGTATCATTCTTGCAAGATAAAAGAATTGTCAAGGAAAAAAGAGCGATGGAGAAAATATATGTCTTAGTCATTTGCAGTTATTGTTGTCTAATTATATTCCTCTTGTTTTTGAAATAAACTAATGGTCCAACTATGGGTAATAAAATGATACCAATTAGCCAAGCTAATTTAGTTTTACTGTCTTTAAAGTCGTTTGTAAGAATGCTATAAATGCCAACTGTCATTGCAATGAAAGTAACAAGAGAAAAAACAGTCCATATTATCAGTCCATACTCGGGAGTTAAAATTTCCATATTATTTTAGGGTTGTTTTAAAATGACGCACAACGAGCGGGGCTTTGTGCTGGCGGGGAAATAGTATTCCGTCCAGCCCGGAACTAAAGCCCAATATTGTTTTAAAAGTACAAGTTAAGAACTAAAGTTGATTAGTATTCCGTCAAGCCCAGATGAAGTACAACAGCGAGTTTGTCTCGTCCTGAAATAGGTTGACTGGTTAAAGTTAATAATCCTGTTATTGGTTGTCTAAGATAAATCATCCTGAATAAGGTTGATTAAAATGTTATTTACCGTGAATGGCTAAAAATAGTTGCGTAGCCATTCACAGCTAAAGCGACTATTTTTTTGTGCGTTGGCCGTTCATGTTTTTTCCATTATTTCCAGGTTATTTTTAGGTGTCTTGTAATAGTTTTTCCATCTTTTTATTTGTGGTCCTTGTTGTTTGTGTACATCGGCAGGTATCTGCCAGTTCAGGCTGCTGTGCCTTCGTTTATAATTGTAAACAATAATACATCGGTTGATGTGTGCGGCAGCTGTGTCGATGTCGTTATAGTACTTGCCGATGAGTTCTGTTTTAAAATACCATTCACTCTTTCTGCCATTGCATTTTCATAAGGATCTCCGTTTTGTGTCATGCTGATCAGCGTATGGTGTTGTTGAAGTAAGGCAACATATTCAGTGCTGCAGTATTGAATACCTCTGTCGCTGTGATGCATGACAATTGTTTGTGTTGGTTTTTGCGACAGTGCTTTTTTTAAAGCAACGGTGGCACTGCTTACTTTCATATCATCACTTACATGATGGCCCACAATTTTTCTGGAGTAGGCATCGGTAATTAAAAACAAGTAAGCAAACCGATGTTTCAGTGGTATGTAAGTAATGTCAGCCACCCAGAGTTCATGAGCTTTGAGAGGCGTAAAATCCTTTGCCAGATTGGGATAGCGGCGAAAGTGGTGATTACTGTTGGTAGTGTGTACACTTCTCTTTAATCGACGCACCAGCAGTTTATTTCGTTTCAGTAAATCAAAGAAACGATCTCTGCCGATGAGCATTTGTTGTTGCGTAAAAAATGTTTGTAGCATGATAAATAATTTTCTACCACCACATCGGGGCTGATGTTTACGGATAAGATCAATTTGCTGCAGGATGAGTTCTTCATTTACCTGTTGTGCAAATTTTCTTTTTTGTTGTTTGTGGTAAGCCTGCGGGGAATAACCCAACAGCCGGCAAATCGTTTGCAGACTGATGTAAGGATTTACCTTTTTTATTTCTTGGACTGTTGGTTGCCAGGCTTTTTTCTGATAGAAACATTGAGTTGCTTTTCTGCAATGTTGATCATAGTATCCAGTGCATCAGCTCTCAGTTTTTCCCATTGCAGTTGTTTTTCAAGTAGGGCTATTTTTTGCTTCAATGCTGCATCAAAATCCTGTTGGCGTTCGGGGTCAGGTTGCTTTGAACTGTTCATACTGCTAATGTAATACTTCTGTTGCTTTTGGGTGGGTGGCAGGTTATGAATTCCCTGATGGATCATTACCCACTTGTTGATGGTTGTTCTGCTAACGCCATACTTGGCTGCCAGCTTCCGATACCCAGTTCCCCGGGTTAAATACTCGGTAATACATTGTTGTTTGATGTCCATTTTTGGTTGATTTTTAGTCAACCTATATCAGGACGAGACATTACCGCTGCTGATGATAACCAGGTCATGCCCGTATTTTGGCAAACCCAATGTTGTGTGTAGTGCATTCCTATTCGCCTAATAACGTTTGGATTTCTGTTTGCAAAATTGGAAGGTGACGAATTACAATTCCCCAAATTACATCGTCCGAAACAGAGTCGTAACCATGGATTATTCTATTTCTTGTATCGACAATTTTTCTCGAATTTGTAATTACAATGCTTTCGTCATGTTTTAAGATGCGGCTTAGGGCTTCGCCAATTATTTCAATATTTCTTTCGACAGCCCTTTTTGTTCGCAAATCACTTTGGTATTTGGCAAATTCCTTCGGAGAGTTATCGAAGAAACTTTCAATTTCCACAATAGCTTTCAGAATGTCATAAAGCCATGCTTTTATATCATTGTCCATAAACAAGTTGTCTTTGTTGATTTACAGACTGTCTGAAGTACGGATTTTTTATCGCTTTTTCCTCTAATAAGTCAATGGGTCTTTTGAGTATATCTTGTAATGAAAATTTGAAGTCGAAATAGTTGTCAGCATAATCTTCAACCGCAATGTTTGAAAAGTCAACAATTAGGTCAATGTCGCTTTCTTTGTTAAAACTGTCTGTCAAAACTGAACCAAAAGCATAAAGGCTCTTAACCTTGTGATTTTCACAAAGTTTTACGATGTCTGGTGTATATGTTTCAAGTCTGTTCATTTGTCAACTAATATGAGCCAAATTTACAAAACTTTGGCGAAGTATAGTTTTGAGGTCGAGTTTTGTAATGCTGCTGGCGCATTACACACAACGTTTTGCATTGGCGAAGGGCAGGGAATTCATTGCTTGTCTGCCCGGTGCTGATGTTAAATTGAGAACGAAAATATTAATTTGAAATGAAAGTTAAATAAAAAACGGTCCAGCCCCAAACCAAAGCTGATATTGAGTTGCAGCCGATGTTACAATGTCCAGCCCTGACTTTTGCCAATGCATTGTTAGGCGTAGTTTCACCAATTAAGATGTTCTATTGGAAAAGATTGGTCTATTTCTTCATAAATAATTTTGTCGCTTGACAAGGATTTTATTCTAGTTGCTCTAATCCAAGTGTCTCCTTTCTTAAATAATTTCAGTACTTGAAAATAGGAATCATTCCTTGATGAAAACTGAATATTAAACTGTTTGAATGAAGTTGAAAAATCACTTGTCAAAATACCCATTGACATTACCGTACGTGGACTAACATTTCCTAATGTCATACTTAGTTGTGCATCTTTGAATCCATCTTTTCCGTTTTTTTTAAGTTTTCTGAAAACCTCTACATCAGTTAGCTTAATACCTAAATCATAAACAGTAGCTGTCCCATGATGAATTGCTTCAATTCGTGCGGAATCTCCGCTATTCGGGCTGATATAGATTTCACAAAAACTATCTCCTCCAGTAATATTATCATGAATAATTTTTGTTGAGTTGGCAAGCTGTTTTGCTAACTCTGAATTTTGTTTAGACAATTAAACAATCGTTTTTACTTGTTCGTCTGCTTTGTTATTTAAACTGTCAACATTCAATTGTAGAAAAGCATTTTGCCTATTTAAGTTATTAATTTCCTTAAGTTGTCGTTCGGATTGCTTGCCAATTTCCTCTGCTTTTGTCTGAATTGATGACATCCTGCTTGATGAAGACTTATTCTGTTTAAATGTTCCGAATGCAGATAATAGTCCTCCTACAACTGCAACAATTGCACCTATAAATATTATTGTCATTGGTTTAATGTTCATTAATTCTGACTAATGTTTTTTTTGACGTACTGAAAATGAGTAGTTTATATTTCTAATTTGAACTACTCATTTCCGTCTTATTTTCTTTTCCGTTAGCCAAAGAATTTAATTCTGCTCGCCGGGATAAGGGAGAATTACGCCTAACGTATGTATTGTCGAATATACGAAGTTAGTTTTTTGATATTTATAAAATATTGTCGATTTGAATATCAACGAGATATATGTGTTTTAGCATTATTTTAAATGCTTTCAATTTTTTGCGACAATACAACTTCTGTTTTGGACATTTTCGATATGTTCAGCTATTTATTCGCCATCGAATAGCTTCAGCGGAGCAAGACCGGTAGGCAGGTTATCTTTAGGGCAATCCAATAATTCATAGTCAATAATACTTTCAATTTTTAAAACCTTATCTTCGCCGCCTACTCCACGTAGTTGACACGGCATGTTGTAAGCCGGTGGTACAAATAACTTTCGCTGATTCAGACCCTACAACATCTTAGCCAGCCCCATATTTAATTTATTATCATAATGGCTTTTAAGCAATTAGAAATTATTGAACCTATCCTTAGGGCAGTAGCCGCAGAAGGATACACTAGTCCTACACCCATTCAGCAACAGGCAATCCCGTTGGTATTGCAACGTAAAGATTTGCTCGGTTGTGCACAAACAGGCACCGGTAAAACAGCCGCCTTCGCTATTCCCATTTTGCAAATATTGCATGGGCAAAAGCCAATGGCTCCCGGCATCAAAGTATTAATATTAACACCTACAAGAGAGCTGGCTATACAGATTGATGAAAGCTTCGCAGCCTATGGTAAACATACTGGCCTGCGGCACACCGTTATATTTGGCGGCGTATCACAATTGCACCAGACCAATGCATTAAAAAGAGGAGTAGATATTCTCGTTGCCACTCCGGGTCGTTTACTCGATCTGATGAACCAGGGCTTTATCAATCTTAAATCATTACAAATTTTTGTATTGGATGAAGCAGATCGTATGCTCGACATGGGTTTTATACATGATGTAAAAAGAGTGATAGCTAAACTGCCAGCAAAGAGGCAAACACTTTTCTTTTCCGCCACTATGCCGCCAGAAATACAAAAGCTGGCCAATATGTTATTGACCAATCCGGCTAAAGTAGAAGTAACACCACCATCTACTACCGTGGAAAAAATTGAACAAAGCCTCTACTACGTAAACAAGCAGGAAAAACCTGAGTTGCTAAAACACATATTGAGTGATAGTTCAATCAAAACAGCATTGGTTTTTACCCGTACCAAACATGGTGCTAATAAAGTGGTGAAGATTCTTGACCATGCTGGCATTCATTCAGCTGCTATTCATGGTAACAAATCACAAGCGGCAAGACAAAAAGCATTGAGCGACTTTAAAGAAGGAAAGATAAGAGTGTTGGTAGCAACAGATATTGCTGCAAGAGGAATTGATATTGATGAACTAACCCATGTATTCAACTACGATTTGCCAGATGTGCCGGAAACATATGTGCATCGTATCGGACGCACAGGCAGAGCTGGTAAAACAGGTATTGCCATTGCATTTTGTAGTGGAGAAGAAAAAACGGAATTAAGAGATATACAAAAATTAATAGGACTTTCTATTCCTTTGGTAAAAGAGCATCCTTTTGCAACAAATGCAAATATGGCTGCACCACCTCCTGTAGATAATAGGCCACAGCAAAGACGTCAGTTCTCTAGTGGAAATAAACCAGCGGGAAATTCAAATGGTAAACCACGACGTTCTTTTCAGTCACAAGCTGCAAAAAATGGTAATGGAAGAAGAGAAGACAGCAGGCAACATCAGCGTTAACTGCTAATTTTTTACGGAGCTTTTTTTGCAACCATAGTTTCAGAAACAGCAATCGATGTACTCCGCTTTGTTTTATTGCCGGATTCGTCGGTGGCAGTAACTGTAATGGTATAAATTCTTGGTGAACCGTCAGGAAGCCTGCTTGAACGTAATCGTAGTTCACCCGTTGTTTCAATCATCTCCCAATCTTTAATGCCATCAGTAGCATTGCTGTTTACAGCAATAGCAGTTGTTACTAGGCCACCATTGTCGGAGGTAGAAAATCTCACCTTTGTCTTTTTCATTTTATTACTGGCAGGCCAAAGTGACCTTCTTGAAAGAGTAAGTGGCGATAAAACCGGTGGCTCATTATCTGTTACGATTACAGAAAATGAACATTTCTGTCCGGATGCAGTAGTCATTATAATGCTATGCGTACCAAGCCTGAAAAAAGAGCCTGATGCAGGAGCATAAGTATAATTACCACAATCTGCAGCAAGAGCTAAGGAAGGCAGCTTTACTGTAGTACCTTCTTTACCAGGATCAGCGGTAACGATAATATTTTCAGGGCAAACTATTGTGCAATTTTGCGAATATGTATTGGTGGCAAGCAACATAACTAATGTAGCGGCTAAAGCCATTTTTTTTAGAGCCATGGTGATTTATTTAATGATAATGAAAAGCGGTTTGCTACGAATAGGATATTGTATTACAGGCAAGCAGGATGCCAAACTTTAACTAAATATAAAAATTCTTACGTATTCTTCGAAATGAAATCTAAACTCTTTGATAGTCAATAATATTTAATATAGACTCTACAGATCATCATATTTGTATTTCCTTACGGCAAGGAAAATATATAATCCAGCAAAGGCAACAGCACCAATTGTCATTATTAGTTCCCCCGGATTATTTCCAAAAATGCTGCCATCCATTCCAGGAAAAGCAATTAGAGAATCCGCCACCTGTAATGGTAGAAAATGTTGCAAGCCGGGGAATATATTGCTGAATAGCCACATTAGAATAAACTCAAGAAGTAAACCGTAAATAAAGAATACGATAAAGGCTACACCACTTCTTCTAAAAAATGTGGCGAGTAATAAAGCAAACATCAGATAGATAAAAGTTTGCATAAAGGAAAAGCCAAGCATTTTTATACCAGGTCCCAGTGTAAAAGGTGTATTCGTCACATTACACATTATAAATGTGGCTACTAAATTCATAATAGTAACCGCAACAGCGATGCAAGCAATAAGTGATATTTTGGTATAAATAAACGTCTCTCTCTTCCAGCCATCTATAATATTTTGCCGGTGTGTTTTAAAATTTACCTCATTGATAAATAGATTGATGATAACCATGCCGGGCAGATACAAAAGGAAAGAAGTTGAAAAACAAACAGTGGCCCAAATGGTTTCTTCAGAGAAAAGTTGGAAAAGGTCATCGCCATCTCTTCCTGTTAACCGGCCGGTAAGCTGTGTATATATCTTGTAAAATATAAAAATAATAATAACGATGCCGATCATGTATAAGACAGAAAACACTTGGAATACTCTGTAATTCTTGATCTTCATCCATTCTATTTGCAAATTCTTTATCATATAAAAAGTTTGTCGTTGTTAGTTGTGTTAACGGTCGCTTTTGCCACCAGTGATTTCTAAGAAGCGTTTTTCAAGTGATTTCTTTTTCAGCGTCAACTGGCTAAGCACAATTCCCTTTTCAAAACAATATTTATTAATACTGCTGCTGCTCAATGTTTCAGATGATTCAATGGTAAGTGCAGAACCGGTATTGGTTACGGACAAAACACCGGGCAATTGCTTTAACAGATCTTCAAGAGCTGTAATATTATCTGCCGACACTTCTATTTCTAAAGTTGCTACCTTATCAGTTGGTGCTGCGTTCAATACTTCCTGCACAGTTCCAACAGTTTTTAAAATGCCTTTTTGTATGATGGCCACATGTGTACAAACCTTTTCTACTTCATCCAATATATGGCTCGCCATGATGATAGTTTTGCCCTGGCGGTTCAGGTCTTTCATCAGTTCTCTTATTTCAGCAATACCTGCCGGATCTAATCCATTGGTAGGCTCATCAAAAACCAGAATATCGGGACTGCCAAGCAGGGTAGAAGCAATAGCTAAACGTTGCTTCATTCCTAAAGAGTAGGTGCTGAACTTTGAGTCTTTTCGCTGTAGCAGATTTACTTTTTCAAGCACTACTGGAATTTCATCATAGCTTCTTCCTTTAATGGCGGCAGCAATCTTTAAGTTTTTTTCGGCACTGAGGTAGTGATAGAAGTTAGGTGTTTCTAATAATGTACCAATCTGCTTCCTCATTTCGTTAGTACTGCCTTGCTCGCCATTCCAATAAAAACTTCCTGATGTGGCTTTTAAAATGTCCATAACAATGCCCAACATCGTTGTTTTCCCACTTCCATTAGGACCAAGAATACCAAACACACTTCCCTTAGGCACATCAAATGAAATATCATCAAGGGCTTTTAAAGGGCCGTAATTTTTCTTAATATTTTTTAGCGACAGAACAACACTCATACGTATGGTATTTAGGATTGAAGATAGAAGAATCCGGCTAATTTAAAAGAACAATATTGCTACAAGGTTGTTATACCTTTATTATCATAACTGATTTATAAAAATGACTACAATATTAATTACAGGCGGTACAGGTTTGGTTGGCAATGCGCTGACAAGGGTTTTGCTTTCCAAAGGCTATTCTGTAATAGTATTAACAAGGCAGAAGGATAAGCAATCCACTGTTCCCAATCTTAGCTATGCTCATTGGGATATTGATAACAAGGTTATAGACGAGCAGGCCTTTGCACAGGTTACACATATTATTCATCTGGCTGGTGCAGGAGTGGCGGATGAAAGATGGACGAAGAAGAGGAAACAGGAAATAATTGACAGCCGTGTAAAGAGTGGACAGTTATTGGTGCAGAGTTTAAAAGCTATTCCCAATAAAGTACAGAGTTTCATTAGTGCATCAGCTATTGGTTGGTATGGGGCAGACCTGGAAGTTCCTAACCCAAATCCGTTTAAGGAAGATGATAAACCAGCTAATGATTTTTTGGGAAGAGCTTGTCAGCTTTGGGAAGAAAGTACAAAGCCTGTTGGCGAAATGGGAAAACGGTTGGCACATATTCGTATTGGAATTGTATTAAGTAAAAATGGCGGAGCTCTAAAGGAATTTATCAAGCCACAAAAGTTTGGCGTAGCCGCAATTCTTGGAAACGGAAAACAAATTATAAGTTGGATTCATATTGATGATCTGGTAAACATTTTTATTACTGCTATTGAAAATGAAACAATACAGGGAACATATAATGCTGTAGCACCAAACCCAGTTTCAAATAAAGAATTGACCATTGCATTAGCAAAGGCAAGAGCTAAATTTTATATCCTGTTCATATTCCTTCTTTTTTATTAAAACTTGTGCTAGGCGAAATGAGTGTTGAGGTGTTGAAGAGTACAACAGTAAGTGCAGAAAAACTTCTTGCAACAGGCTTTCAATTCAATAATGATAATATCGAAGATGCTTTAAGAAAAAAGAAACTGCATCATAATTCTCCTTCATCATTTATGGCTGCATGATCTGGATGCCAATAATTGGTGAATGCTCCAATTATCGCTTTACTATTTTCAAAATCAAGTTTGTGTAATTTAAGCAGTTCAATATCTTCTTGCTTTACTTTTCTATGCATTGGATGCATAGTGCCACCTTTTGTTCCGGCTGGTTTATCAGGTTCGTACTGATACTGCGGATCTACTAAAGTTCCTCGTGGAAACATAATTCCCGGCACTCCTTTTCCTCTCAGATCTGTATCATCTGGATGATCTAAACCTAATGTGTGGCCATACTCATGTGCTGCCGTTGTAGAGCCTTTGTATAGATTTTCTAATTTAAAATAGCCGCTATTACAACCTAAACCATCTACAAAAGAAATATTGCTGTGTGCAAATTCTTCTATGCGAAAATAATTATTTCTTGGGTCGAGGTTTTGATAGATGTCGATATCTGTTAATTCAAGAAAACAGGAAGATGTTATTTTAAATACAACTTGAAAAGTAGAGCCGTCATATTGCACAGTTCCATTTGGTTCATTCCACATTGTTTCTATCTCTTCAGCAATCAATGCCGTTAGTGATTCATCAGCTGCATTACCATAAGTAATGATATGGGAGTAAATTGTAAGTGATTGGTTTTCTATTTCTACCGTACCCATTTTTATTCAGCTGCTTTTATTTTTACATCTGTTTTCTTCAGCCAACCCCACATAAATTTTCCATCAGGGGTAATAAATTCAGTATAAATGCTTGTTTGATTCTCGGCAATACTTAATAGCTTGTTGCCCTTTACAAAGAATTGAGTTTTTGCATACAGGCAGTTTTCGTCTGAATATAGTTGGGCTTTATTTTTTATCACCTCAATTGTTGGTGAAGAATAATATTCTTTTTGCAGCCAGATATTATCCAGCTTGGGTTGCACTTTATCAAAAGTATATTCACCATCGGCATGAACACCATTTCCAAAACCACAATTAAGGAAGTTGATTGGCTGTTGATGGTTATAACATTATTTGAAAGTTGAAATTTCAGAATACAGGGACGTTCAGCATCTTCAAATGTATTATCAAAAGATGCAGTGTCGTTTACAAGAGTTATAGTGCCATCTGTTTCTCCTACATTATAGTTTGGCCAGCCTGTTGTAACATCTAGCCAAAAGCGATAAAGGTTTCCTTCCATTTTTAGCAATACTAATTGGCCGTTTGGCCCTCTGGCTTTTTCTGATGCTGGAGCCTTAACTTTTATCTTATTTGTGTAACTATATAAGCCGGAATGGTCTGTTTGGCTAAAGCCGAAAATTGTAGATAGGACAAGAAGGGTGAGTAAAGAAAATCTTTTCATAACTACTTATTTAAAATATTCTTTAAACGCATCGCCAAGACGGCTGAATTCTTTCTTCACTTGGTTCATACCAATTAAACCACCAGACATGCCGCTTGAATCTCTGTGCAGCATTACTGAATATAGTTCTCCTTCATTCTTTATAGTAACTGTTTGCTTATGATATTTTACAAAAGCACCTAGCAATAGTCTTAAGACTCGGTTGCCTTTTTCAAAGGTGGTAGATTCCCCCTCTGCTTTTTTTACTTTATATCCTTGGGAAGTGAAGAAGAGATTTAGTTTGTTATCTAATTCTTCTTTTGTGCAGCCGGTCATATTGTAAACAATCCGGTCTTTTGCGAAATCAACAACAGTTACTTGCATTGGTTAAGGTTTTTTGGTGTTGATAAATATACTAAGAAATTCGTAAACCGCCGGTAAACGGAACTCTGTTCCGATCATGGTAAACTGGAACTCCGTTCCGTTCTTTGTATTTACATCGTTGTTAAAAAGTATCTTCACTTTTGTTCGGAACGGGAGTTCCGAATTCCTTTTTAAGCTCTGGATGCAAATATGTCCATTCCCAGGCATGCCACTCTTTTACTAATCCTGCCTTTACTGGATTTTGAATAATATAGTTTACGCAGTTGTAATAGTGATCGTTATTTCTGATCAGGGTATCAAAGCTTTCTTCTTCCCAGAATTTTCCTGTCCGGTTTAATAGCTTATTACTTTGAACTGCCGTAAATTTCTTATGATTCTGCAATATGACATTCAAAAGAGGGCTACCGGGTAAAGTTGAAATCAATATGTGTACATGATTACTCATAATACATGCTGCCCAAATGATGTAGTGTTCTTGATTTCTGAAAAGGAGCGAATCCATCACAATTTTAGATAAGGCTTCACTTTTCAGCCAATGAGGTTCATTTAAATTATTTTCTAATTGACTCTCGAATCGTTTAAAGTAATCTTCTTTGAGTATTGCTTTTTGTTCGTTGCTTTGATTATAGAGTTCGTCTTTTTGTAGAAGATATTCTTCTTTTAATTTCTGAATTACAGAAATTGGTAAAGAACCAGCAAGACGATAAGTAATAAAGAAAGTTTCTTCCTCGGGTTGCCAATGAGGAAGCTTTCGTTTGTAAAAGTGTTTGTCTTTCATGCCGGTAAAACGGAACTCAGTTCCGTTCATTATTTTAAGAGTTTTAGTGTTCGGAACCGGAGTTACGAAGTCCGTTGAACTGAACAGAGCTCAGTTGACCTAGTTCGCAACGGAGTTCCGAACTCCTTTGTTCCGAACTCCGTTAGTTCCTAATCGGCCTTCCGCTCTTCAACACACTTTGAATTCTTTCCAGTGTTTTCTTTTCACCGCAAAGAGATAGGAATGCTTCTCGTTCAAGATCTAATAAGTATTGTTCAGAAACTAAAGTCTGCTCACTCAAATCGCCGCCGCACATAACGTAAGCTAATTTCTTTGCAACAACTGAGTCATGTTCGGTAGCATAGTTAGCCGTCTTCATTGCATGAATGCCTGAGTATAATGCACCTAATGCAGACTGACCTAATACTTTAATATCTTTTCGCTGAACAGGAGTGGTGTAACCGCTGTCGTATATTTCTATTACAGATTTTTTAGCTTCTGCAATTCTTCTTCCCTGATTCATTACTACTTCATCTAATCCTTTTCTGTAAATGCCCAACCCAAAACCTTCAGCCGCGGAAGTCGCAACTTTAGCAGTGGCTATTGAAAGGAACCGATTTTTTAAAGTGATAGTTTCCGGTTCGTCTTCATGCATTTCATCAGACGCTCTTAATACAAATTCTTTAGTACCGCCACCGCCGGGAATAAGACCAACGCCTAGCTCTACCAAACCAGTATAAGTTTCCGCAGCAGGGCAACATTTATCAGAATGTAAACTTAATTCACAGGCACCGCCCAATGCTAAACCATGCGGAGCTGTTACTACTGGAATCGCAGAATATCTAACCCGCATCATTGTATTCTGGAACATACGGATCGCCATGTCCAATTCATCATATTCCTGGTCTATTGCCAGCATGAAGATCATTCCCACATTTGCACCAGCAGAAAAATTTGGACCTTCATTGGAAATCACTAATCCTTTATAATTTTTTTCTGCTTTATCAATTGCAGTTTGAATTCCACTTAACACATCACCACCAATACTTCCCATTTTAGTGAACCATTGCAGACCTAACACATCATCGCCTAAATCATACAACTTGCAGCTTCCGTTCTTCCAGATTTGCTTATCGGTGTAATTACTCATTACGATGAATGCTTCACCGCCGGGTAATGCTTTGTATGTTTTACTTGCAGGATCGTAAGAATATTTTACGCCTGCTTCTACTTTATAGAATGATTTGTTTCCTGCTGCCAGCATTTCATCTACCCAAGTTGCAACTTTATAACCAGCAGCTTTCATGGCTTCGGTCGTTTTGGCAACACCCAATACATCCCAACTTTCAAAAGCACCAATCTCCCAGCCAAAGCCAGCCATCATGCCATCATCTACTCTATATAATTCATCGCTTATTTCAGGAATACGATGTGAGATATAAGAAAACAAACCATAATGGAAGAGACGATAAAATTCTCCAGCCTTATCTTGCCCAGCCACCAACATTTTTAAACGACTGTATAAATCATCAATTGGTTTAGCCGCATCAATGGTAGTAAACTTTGGTTTTACTCTTGGTCCATATGCCATGGTATCAAGATCCAATGTCAGGATTTCTTTTTCACCCTTTTCATTTTTTGTTTTCTTGAAAAAGCCTTGCCCTGTTTTATCGCCCAGCCAGTTATTAGCCACCATTTTATCGAGCCATGCAGGAATATTAAATTGATCTATCGCTTCATCATTGGGGCAGTTATCAGCTACACCTTTTGCCACTTTTACCAATGTATCAATACCAACTACATCAGCCGTTCTGAATGTAGCAGACTTTGGACGGCCAATAATCGGTCCTGTTAATGCATCTATTTCATCGATACTCAGTTTCAGTTTTTCTTTTACATTCATAATAGCCATCATACCAAATACACCTACACGGTTGGCAATGAAAGCCGGAGTGTCTTTACACAGTACAGTTGTTTTACCAAGATAGAGATCGCCATAGTTCATTAAAAAGTCAACAACTTCCGGATCGGTATGCGGCGTTGGAATAATTTCGAGTAATCTTAAATATCGTGGCGGGTTGAAAAAGTGAGTACCGCAGAAATGCTTTTTGAAATCATCGCTTCTGCCTTCTGCCATCATGTGAATGGGAATGCCGGAAGTATTGGAAGTAATTAATGTGCCAGGCTTGCGATGCTGTTCTACCTGGTCGAAAACTATTTTCTTAATATCTAATCTTTCTACCACCACTTCAATCACCCAATCGCAATTGGCAATGTCTTTCATATTGTCTTCAAAGTTGCCGGTAGTAATTTTTTTGACAACATCTTTTGTATATACAGGCGATGGATTGCTTTTTATGGCCGCTGTCAATGCATCATTCACTATTTTATTTCTTTCGGCAGGCTTTGCATCTTTCGCCACATCTTTTGGAACGATATCTAATAATAATACTTGCAAGCCCACACCTGCAAAATGACAGGCAATTCTTGAACCCATTACTCCGCTACCTAATACTGCTACTTTTTTAATGATTCTTTTTGACATATAATAAAATTAGTTAGTTATGCAACTATTTAGTATTCGAAGGTAAGAGTTTTTCGGAAAGGGGAGAAGATTTGGCTCTGTTGAATAACGAACCGAACCCTGAAGAGTGCGACGCAACAGACGATGATAGTAGTACTTCAGCTGGGTTAATAAAAATTCTCCATCTATTCACCCATCATTACAAATGCTCCCCAGAAATAGGGATGGATGTATTTTTCTTTGATGGCTTTTTGTGCTGTGATGAAAGCGGCTGATTTATTTTTTGTTTTTAGATACTCCTGATAAAATGCAATCATAAAATCTTTGGTGGCATTGTCATCCACTTTCCAAAGGCTTGTCATAATGCTACCTGCACCGGCGGCACGGAAGGCCCGCTGCAAACCATACACACCTTCGCCAGCATCCATATGACCGAGACTTGTTTCGCAGGCAGACAAAATAACCAGCGAAGTATTTTTTAAATCGAGGTTTTGTGCTTCGTAAGCAGTAAGCACACCGTCGTAGGTTTCAGGAAAAGTTTTGCTGTCGTAATAATTAACTACACCTGATAACAACAAGCCTGAATTGGCCATTGCATTGAATACACGGTAACCCTCAGTTGCATTTTCGCCGGCTGGCGACCAGTAACCATGTGTGGCAATATGTAAAATGCTTGGACTATGTAATTTGTAAAGCTCATCTTCTGTTGCTTTTTCTTTTAAAAACAAATTTGTATTTATTTTATACTGCTCTAATTCTTTTTTTATACTTACAACTTCTACTTCTGTGCCGGGAAGGTCCTGAATGTTTTCTTCTCTAAAACCTCGCACATAAGATCTGGTTAGTGGTTTTGCTATAGTAGCAAGTTGCTGAGTTTCTAATTTGTAAGAAGGGCGGCCAATAAGGACTGCAGTACGAATGTCGGCAGTGGCAGTATTATTTATATCTACACCAGAAGTAGTGTATTGAATTTCTATCTCATTCAACAGGAATTGTTTGCTTTCTTGATTTTTGAGTGTCGCAATATTTATAAGATGATAAATTCCATCGGGTGAAAAGTATATTTTCTTAATTCCAGTTAGCTTTTCGATGATAGGTTTCCAATATTGGTTAAAGCTTTCTTTGTCGTCAGTTTTGAATTTGATATGATTTTTATATAGCTTGTAGTATTTATTATCCAGATCGGCAGCTGCAGCAGTAAGATATACAACTTCCGGATAGCTGCTATTTTTAGTAATAATATACGCTGCATAATAAGACGTGTCGGAATAATAAATTTTATTTTTCCATTGAAAGCGAATCATTTCTATGGCTGCTTCGCCTTCTTTTAATTTATCTCTTACTGTTTTCCAATCAGGAGGAACTATGTTTAAATATTTCTTGAAATCTTTTGCTTTTAAAGTGAGATCATTCTCCAGCTGCGATACTTCTTGTTGCATTGTTGTAAGCAAGGCTGCATTTTTTTTATTAGCAGTGTCTGTTCCAGAAGGGTCATCTGTTTTCAAATATTGCCGAATGAG
Organism: Chitinophagaceae bacterium; assembly: GCA_016708765.1. Classification (GTDB taxonomy): domain Bacteria; phylum Bacteroidota; class Bacteroidia; order Chitinophagales; family Chitinophagaceae; genus JJ008. Next base: position 289,032 of record JADJFD010000004.1, on the reverse strand, counting down.
CTGTTGTTTTTTTGCAATCCATTCATCATAGAGTTTATTAATGTTCGGGTCATTGGCATTAAGGAATGCTTCTTTTCTTCGTTGTGTTCCTTTCAGCGAAATAGATTTGGTGAATAATAAATTGTTGTAAGCCTGTTGCGATAATTCGGGAAATATGCCAGGTTGTTTTTCTCTGGCTAGTTTTACAAAGCTGTGAAAATTTTCATAGCCTTCTTTTAACTTGGCATTGTAGTAAGTAACAAATGCTTTTTCGCCAAAGGTGAAGATGATATCGTTGATCCAACTTGTATTTAAATCGAATAATTCTTTGTAAGTTTTTCTAGCCTCTTCAAGTTTATCGTCTCGCATAGTAAAATATGCGTAGTTGGAAAAAGGGATGGTTGACTCCCTAAAATCTCTTGTGTTTTTTACATGCTTCATCAGCGGCTCAAATAGTTGGGGATAATCTTTGCTTCCTAGAAAAGCGAGGTGATTGGCTTTTGCAAAATGAGCACTGATATCTGCAACATCTTTATAACTATTATAATGATCTTCTGTTTCCTTTATAAAAAATGAAATGGGTTTTGGGAGTAAGTGCTGCTTTCCTCTTTTCGCCAGAAAAACAGGATACATTGATAGTGAGTAATACTTTGAATTTGGATATGTTTTGTTATAACAGTTCACCCAAATGGTATTTACTGAGTCACGGCTTTTCCATAATTTTTGCGCAACATCATATTCTTTCATCATTTCTTTTCCAAAAGCAGTGTTGGAGAAAAAGATGCCATTATAAGGATTGCATTCCGTTGTATTACTTTTACTCCATATCGGTAAAAGTTCTGCGTTTCTTTTTTCAGATGCTTGTACATAGGATTGATAATCGCCAACATTCAGATAATAAATAATTCTTGCCGACATAGCTTCTGACTTATAACTTTCTTTAAAGAAACCAGCAGCCGTGGTTGACAACACCTCCATTTTATGTATATATTCATCTGCTTGTTGATAATCCCCCATACGGGTTAGAAAATTGGTGTAATACATATAAGAATGATATACTTCATTCTCATTTTCTGCTAATGGCAAGGCCAATTGATACGTCACTTTTGCATTGATGAAATCGTTATTTCTTTCGAATGCATAACCAATAAAAGTATAGTTAGAAAAGGTTTTTAACTCAGTATGCTTGTTTATAAAGTCCAATGCTTTTTCAGCATTTTTCGGGTCATAGTTTCTAAATAGAGTCGGTAAATAGAATGTAGCCCAAGCTAATGTTGGACTACTTGTATCCGGCTCAGCCTGATTATTTACACCAACCATTGCATTCATTATTTTCTGTGCTTTTTCTTCACAAATTTTTGCCATTTTGTCATCACCGAGATGGCTTTCATAAATCATTTTAAGTAAATAATAGTTGGAATAGGTTTGCAATTCTTTTTTCTTTTCAACCATAGTATACATTTCTTTTACAATAACTGTTTTCTTTGTTTTCTCCAATGAAGTGGAATAGGTTTCGGCCATTTTTTTGTTGAAATCTTCCTGAGTTTGTGCGGTAGATGAAATGCTTGAAATTATGAATAGCAAGGATAATATGGCAGAAGTTATGAACCTGTTGCTCATCATAGTTAATAAGTGTTTAATGGGTCTATTAATACGCTACGAGCCTTGAACGAAAGGTAAGTTACAAAAACCGGATGAATCTCAATCACCCGAAAGTGTGAGTATAGCAGATTAAGTTCTATTTGATTGCTGTAGGGTTATTCTTTCTGTATTTCCGAAGAGCCTTTTTATTGTTTTTGGCGCCAATACTACTGGCAACGCCACTTCCGATAATTTTTACATAATAATTGATTGCCGATCTATCCCTATTGCGTATATAGAATACCTGTCCTGTTCGGGAAGAATTATTTTTTTTGATAACAAATGTGTTGGCAAGAAAGGACTTGAACTTTTTAGGCCTGCCATCTTTTTTGAGTAATTGTATTTTTAAATCATGGTAAAATAATTTCATTTCTCCGGTTGCCATTGCTTCTCTTCCTTGCACAAATACACTCAATGTATCAAGCATTCCTGATTCAATTCTTACCGAAGCAAGCGGAGTTAATACAGCATTGATGACTTTTAAGTCTGTTGGACTTAATTGAAATCTTAATAAGAAACCACCATTCACATCATTATAGGATTCTCTGATATTTAAATGTGCCCAAGCTGTGTCAAGCAAAAAACCTGTTGCATCAATATGTAATGTATCAGTTGGCAGAAAATTATAATTCTTAATATTCTTAAGTAAAATTTTTAATCTTGTTACTGGAATTATACCTACAGCCTCTGTTTCTGCTGAAGTTTCTGTGTATTCGGCATTGCCGTTCTCTATCTCTGCATTTTCAATAGAAACATGAAATGGAATTTTTTTAAGTAAATCAACCGGCATGGGTTTTACTAAACCTGGGTTAAAAGGTATCTGTTTGTCCTTATAATCGGTAAATGTTGCATTTTGGATTTTTATAGAACTTGCCTTAACAATATTTTCGTTTAAATATAGATCAGGATCTAAGTTTTGAATACTAACAGCACCAGTTTTGAATGTTATATAATCTTTTTGAAAATTTTGTTGTGCCAGAAAAGAGTCTCTTGTTATTGCGGGGTTGTAAGAAAATGAATCTAACGAAAAGTTGTTACCTATACGGCTGAATCCTGCATTTGCCCATTTTATTATCGTTATAGAATCTTTGTAGTTGCCTGAAAAATTTCTGATTTTGAAATCTTTGTTTGTTGCTATTAGTTTTTTAAAATCTGTTACTGTTGCTGAGCTAAGATTCAGATTGTTTATATCTGCGCTGTTTAAAATTAGAGTGCCTTTATATTTATTAATACTATCGGCAATAAAGTTTTTAGCAACCAAGTTTTCAAGGAAGCCATTCCACTCTATAGTTTGACCTTTTTCAGCTTTCAGCTCAACATTTTTAAGGGATGCAATAATATTTCCATTTTTCGAAGAAAATATTTTTCCGTTTGAACTAAACTCAAAATTGGATAGATGAAAACGGGATTCTCTAATGGTCGTTTTGCTGTGTGTTGTCTGGGTACTGTTTATTTCTTTTATTTCAAGAAATGCAGATGGATTTAAACTTCCATTCCAACTAAATGAAGTTTTAGTAGAATCGTTAATAGAGAAATCTATTTGTGGCTGATTCATTTTTAATGAGCTGATCATTATTTTAGGGATATCTTTTTTTCAGATCCCACCGTAGAGCCAAGATGAGCTTTTATTATTGGCTTTTCGAGGGCTACATTGTCAAGAATAATTTCACCATCCAGTAACTGTCGTATATGCGGCACTAATTGCATATAGGAAGTTGAAAAGTTGACCTCCGTTTTTCCAGTATTGCTGCTAAAATTTGTCTGTTTAAAAATTGATGTATTATGGTCTGAAACCTGATAGTTGGCTACAGAAAGCATCATCGTATTGTTTTTAGCTTTTAGATCTGTGCCAAACAAATTAAGCCCTTCAAGTACTATTGCTTTACCTGGCAAGCTTTCCAGTTTATCTAAAGAGATTTTATCAACCGCCGTAAGAATTTTTAAATCACCTTTAGTAATATTGATGTTTGTGTTTTCTCCGGCAATGTTTTTTAATAGAATAAAAGATTGGGTTGATCCTTTATTATAGTTTGCTATATCGAAGCCTACAGTTCCTCTTTTCCAGCTTATTCCATTTGCATCAATGTTTCCGTTTGATTCGTTTACTATCATTTTATTTACTTCCACATCCTGAATTGAAAATGCATGGTTCTTCTTATTGTCATTTACTGAAATATTTGCAGCAACAAAATGACCGCTATGGCCGATATAGCGAAGCCCAGCTAATTGGATATCAAGATTGCCGGCAGTTAATTTCCCTTTCTCAAAATTTATGGATGTTAAAGAATTTTTTATTGCTGCAATTTTTTTGGAGGATAGGAGAGAGTTACTTTCTATTGACAGATTGGCTCTGTATAGTTTTAACCGTAAATTCTTTTTAATGGTAAGATCTATATTGCCATCTATCACTTCAAGAAAATTAAGATCCATAAATTCATTTACTGCACCCAGTGATTGAAAAATATTTTGCTGACCGGATTTTCTCTTATAAGGGTTTACAGTGTAAATAATATTGGGATAAAACATAGTGGCTTGATCTGCTTTTAATTTTCTTTCAAAAACCAGGTCATCCCAGGATAAACCTCCAAGATAAAATTGCGGAATACTGAAAGAATTGATTGTTTTTCCGTTATTCAATTTTTCAAATAAAAAATTGCTCAGCGAAATTCGATCATCTTTAAAAATAACACTGTCAAATTTTATACTGTAAGTGCTGTCTTTTATAAAATTTTCATAATTGCGAATAGCCATTGCAAAGCGATTTACTTTCAATGGCTTAGCTGCCTTCTGATCAATAGTTAGGCCCTGCATCTCAAAATTGTTATTTGAAAACGTAAAGGAATTCGGTATCCCATCTCTTACTGTTTCAATATTGAAATCAGCATTGCTTACAACAACATTATCTAGTATTAGGTCGCCAGTTAGTTGTTTAATGATATTTTCAAGTTTTGGGGGCGACTTTCCGGTTCCTTTCTTTTTTGCAATTTCTACAGTGAGGGTGAATTTAGGATTAACACAATACACCGAATCTGCTTTTATTACTTCGGCTTTGTAAAGTGTATCAAAGTCAATATTGGTCAATAACAGTTTATCAAAAAATACAGAAAAGGCAGAAGTTGCACTATCGGTACGGGTAGCCGCAATCGTACAACTATCAAATTCTACTAATCGCTTTTTTAAATTAATTCTGAAATCTTTAAAACTAAGTCTGTGTCTGCTGTCGGGTAATTCAATGTCCTGATGATGCGAACTCAACGTAACATTATCGCTAAATAGAATTTTTTCTTTATGAGTATTTGTAGTACTGCCAATTAAAAAATTATCGATATGAAAATCTAGATTACTGAATGTAACAGGTTGTTGGTTGGGTCGAATTCTATTATTTAGTGTCAATTTTCCATTTTGGATACTGAATTTCGATACTTTAAGTACATTTAAGGCATCTTGTATCGATTTGTAAATTTTTCCCATCTCTTCAGGAATAGAAAGGTCACTTGCTTTTATTCTATCGGTTTTCTCATTTCTTTTTAACCTTGTAACCTGTATGTCTGGATCATGCAGTGTAAGTGTATCAATAAGAAAGCGATCTTGAAAAATTACACCTATCAGGCTTTTTACTTTCAGCTTTATTTTTTTTACATCGAAACGATAAGTGGTGTTAACATTGATGGTGTCTGTGTTGTAAAAGGAAACATTATCTAGCTCCATATTCCTGCTGAAGTAGCTAAACTTTAATTTGCCCACTTTCATTTTCAGTTTTCCATTCGATTTGGATTCAACAAGGTCTTCCAGCATTTGTTTGGCATGTGCTTTAAACCAGAAATGAAATCCTAGTAGCAATACAATTATTATTCCAGCAATGATAGCCGAAATCTTTAAAAATTTTCTTCTTGTTGGTTTTGCAGCCAAGGTGCGGAATGAAATTTAGTAAATGTGAATTTACTGAAAATCAATGAGCTATAAAACGAAAAATCCCGTATCACCTTAGTAGATACGGGATTTTTCAAAAGTTTATCGCTTAACTAACATTTGAGCCGGGCGAAACTGGATTTTCTGGTTTTAATAATTGCAGTTTGCCGTCGCTATCTTCTGCCGTCAATATCATCCCTTGACTTTCTATGCCTTTCATTTTTCTTGGTGCAAGATTTGTAACAACCACAACCTGTTTGCCAATCATTTCGTCGGCACTATAATGTTGAGCAATGCCAGAAACAATAGTTCTTTTTTCTGTGCCAATATCAACTTCAAGTTTTAATAGCTTGTCTGCTTTTTCTACTTTTTCGCAGGCTGTAATCGTTCCTGCTTTTAATTCCAGTTTGGCAAAATCATCAAATTGTATCATTTGTTTCGATTGTTGTGGTTTGTTTTCTTTTGCAGCAGCTGTAGATTCTTTCAAACCTGCTTTTAGTTTTTCTACTTGTTCAGCTATTTCTGTGTCTTCAATTTTTCTAAATAATAATTGTGGTTCCCGCAGGCTATAGCCAACGCTTAGTAGTTTTAGTTTTCCCGCATTTTCCCAGTCCAGCATTTTCTCCACTACTTTCATCATGCTCAACATAGTTTTTGCGGTGTTCGGCAAAAATGGATTAATGAGAATAGCAAGATTAGCAGAAAGCTGTAAACACAAATGCATGGTGTTGTCAATACTTTTTTGTGCATCGGAAGCTCCTCCTTCGGAGGGGTTTGGGGAGGCTTGTTTGGCAACAATCCATGGTTCTTTTTTCTGCATGTATTGATTGCCCTTTCGGCTCAATTCAATCACTTCAAACAATGCTTCTCTAAATTTATATTGCTCCAGTAATTCTTCAACAGTTGTTTTTGCCTTTTCTATTTCTGCAATTAGAAACTTGTCATTATCATCCAATACATCACTATGCAATACAGGAACTTTTCCGCTGCATAACTTATGCATTAGCACCCATGTTCTATTAATGAAGTTGCCAAAAATTGAAACAAGTTCACTGTTCACAGCATCCTGAAATCCTTTCCACATAAATTCACTGTCCTTTGTTTCAGGTGCTATCTGAGTAAGATAATAGCGGAGCATATCTACACATTGCCCGCCACCGTTTTCTTTTTTTACAAAGTCGTTAATATAATCTCTCATCTCCAGCTTCCAGTTGCGGCTGGTACTCATTTTATCGCCTTCCAGATTTAAGAATTCATTGGCTGGAACATTATCCGGTAAAATATTTCCATGCAGCTTTAGCATAATCGGAAAGATGATGCAATGAAAAACGATATTATCTTTTCCAACAAAATGAACAAGCTTAGTGTCCTTATCTTCCCAATAAGGTTTCCAATCTTTGGCGTTATCAATTGCCCATTGCTTTGTTGCACTGATATAACCAATCGGCGCATCAAACCAAACATATAAAACCTTTCCATTAACTGCGGCTTCGGAAGCCCCTCCTTCGGAGGGGTTTGGGGAGGTCGGTACTTTTACTCCCCAATCTAAATCTCTTGTTACAGCCCTTGATTGTAATCCGCCGTCTATCCATCCTTTACATTGACCAATAACAGTTGTCCGCCAATCATCTTTATGTTCTTTAAGAATCCAGTCTCTCAAAAATTGTTCATGTTTTCCCAATGGCAAATACCAATGCGATGTTTTTTTCTTAATAGGTGTTTTGCCACTTAATGTACTTACAGGATTTATCAATTCATCCGGACTCAGTGTTCTTCCACAAGTCTCACATTGATCGCCAAAAGCTCTATCGCTTTTGCAATTTGGGCAAGTTCCTTTTATAAAACGATCGGCAAGAAAAGAATTTGCTTCTTCATCAAAATATTGTTCTGTTTCTTTAATTTCTAATTCACCAGCATCATTCAACTTTGTAAAAAACTCTTTAGCAGTTTCATGATGGAGTGGGGAACTAGTTCGATGATAAATGTCCCAACTCATCCCTAGCTCTTCAAAATCCTGCTTCATGGCAACATGATATTTGTCTATAATTGCCTGAGCTGTTGTGCCTTCCTTCTTTGCCTGAATGGGAATAGCAGTTCCATGTTCATCACTACCACAAACAAATACAACATCCCTTTTTTGTGCCCGTAGGTAACGGGCATAAATATCAGCAGGAAGATATGCCCCAGCTAAATGGCCAACATGTTTTAATCCGTTAGCATAGGGTAGGGCAGAAGTAATTAAATATCGTTTAGGTTGATTCATTTTTTTTGTTATCAGCTTTTGTACTACTATGATCGTCCCTTGCGTCGCACTCTTGTACTGTATATCGCTATTCAGCACATATTCGTCGCAATAGGTCTGCAAAAATACCGGAATAGACGCCATTGCCCAAAATGGATGAAATCTGATAACTTTATCCAAAATAGAATTCACAGCATGATAAAAATTCCGCCATACTTAAAGAAAGGAGATACAATAGGAATCGTTTGCCCATCGGGTTACATGACTTTAGAAAAAGTAGAAACTTCCATTAAAACACTAAAGGATTGGGGCTTTAAAGTAAAACTTGGGAATACAGTTGGCGGGAATTCTAAAACCTACTTTTCCGGCACTGATGCGGAAAGGCTAATGGATTTGCAAATGATGATGGATGATGATGACGTAAAAGCAGTTTTGTGTGGAAGAGGCGGTTATGGAATGGGTAGAATAATAGATAAAATTGATTTTAAAAAGTTTAGGAAGCATCCCAAATGGATCATTGGTTATAGCGACATTACAGTTTTACATTCGCATCTTTTTTCCAATTATTATATTTCTTCATTGCATGCTCCTATGTCTGGAGCATTTAATGATGGAGGCTACAAGAATGAATTTGTATTGTCTTTAAAAAGTGCTTTGGTTGGCAAAAAAATAAAATATGCTTGTGCTGCTCATGAATTTAATAAAAAAGGAGAAGCAATCGGAGAATTGGTTGGAGGAAATCTAGCATTGCTGGCACATCTGGTGGGCACTGAATCAGATTTGAAAACCAAAGGCAAAATTCTTTTCATAGAAGATGTTGGTGAGCAGAAATATAATGTAGATAGAATGATGCATCAATTGAAAAGGAGTGGCAAGCTTTCAAAATTAGCCGGGCTTATTATTGGCGGGTTTACAGATACACAGGATACTGAAAGACCTTTTGGGCAAGATGTGTATGAAATCATCAGGGATATAATCAGCGAATATGATTACCCGGTTTGTTTTGATTTCCCTGTAAGCCATTCTAACAGAAATTATGCGTTGAAAGTAGGAGTGGGCTACAAATTAAAAGTTGGAAAGTCAAAAGTTATATTAGAAGAGTAAGGTTTAATATGTTGGCGCCAGCAGGAACCGTCCTGTTTTTGTAATCCTATATACATTCACATCTGCATAAGAGGAGTCATTAGCAACGAATTTTCTATCTAGCTTTAACTTATTGTCTTTGTATAAAAGGGAAGTAGTGTTAAAATTAGAGTTATTTTTTGTGCCAGCGACTGCTACTTCTAAAGACGAAATATAGCTACCATTTTTTTTAGTACTTACAAGATATACAACCTGCATTCCGGTAACATCAGCTTTCTTTTTTTGTTCTACGACAACGAGTAAGTCAAAATTGTTATTATAAGTTATTTTTCCTGTCAGATAATAGTTTCTGTTTTTTAACCTGTTGGTATTGTTAGTTGATAAGGCAAGGGCAAACCATTTTTTAATTGAGAATGTGTCCAAAGGTTCAGCTTGAAGTTCAATAGCATTTAGCAAAAGACTATCCGTCATTTGTACTTCGCTAATATTTTTCAATAAAAGTTGATATGAACTATCAATTTGTGCATTGAGTAAATGACAGTTCGCTAGTAAAAGTATAAGAATCAACTTTTTCATCCTGTAAATGTAAAAAAATGTAAACTCTGAAACAATACCACAAATGGGGTATTGTTTTAATTACTGTTGAAGCAAAGAATCAAGCTTTTCGTGGAATAAAGGGAAGTCATTCAGGTTGTTATGTCGCCCCTTCTCAATAGTAATCAGTTCGGTACCGTTTTTCTGCGAAGTCAACCTTTTGGCATGTTTATAAGGAATTACCCTGTCATTTGTACCATGGAAAATGGAAATTGGAGCACTAATATATTCGAAATACTGGTGAGTAGGAATGCTGTATTTGGTCATTGGTACTACTGGAAAAATAAAAAAATAGTGCTTTGCTAAAGCATCCATACTATAATAAGGTGTTTCCAGAATAAGTTTTTTACAATCTCTTACTGAAGCTAATTGTGCAGCTATTCCTGTTCCTAAAGATTTTCCATAAATAATTATACTGTCTGCTGCCACTTTACCCATCGCCATCTTGTAGAACGTCAAAGCATCTTCATATAAAATTTTTTCCTTTCTCTTGCCAGTGGATTTGCCGTAGCCAGGATAATCCATCATCCAAACTTCATAGTTATTTCTCGTAAAGTTTTTGGCAAAAGGAGCATAGCGATTAATGTTTTCCCGGTTGCCATGGAAATACAGGACCACTCCTTTTCGTACAGAATCAGGAACGGTGAATTGTACAATACTCATATTCTTTTCATCAGATACAGCCAAATCAATCTGGCGAAAAGGAATTTCAAATTTATATTCGTAATCTGTTGGTAGTTTTTTGGGATGAAAAATAAATTTGTCCTGCAAAAAATATAGAGCTACACCAATCATAATATAGATAAGGGTAATAATTTTAAACCACTTCCAAAATTTTCGTAAACTTTTTTTGTTTATCATAAAAGGGTGCAAAGATAAGGTTCTGTTCTCTACGTAAAAAAGGACATGAATCTCATGTCCTTTTGGTTATTTTTTTTATTACTTAGTATCTGTTGAAATGGTTTCTTATTCTGTATAGAGCATCATTATTAACACTCTCCAACAGTACTCTCATAATTTCTGATTCAGTAGGTGCAAACTCATGCCTTCTGTTAACAATTTGCTTATCGGCATCGCTTAAAGCTCTCTCATAGCCATTAAATGTTGCAAAATCGGTACTCCAATTATGCACTGCATTTACATTGTCGTTCCAAACCCATCTGCCATCACTGTTTCTAACGTTCACTTGAAGTTGTACAGAAGAATTCATGGTTCTTCTTGTGGTAATAATATTGGCATTTACCTTTGCATATTCTTTTACTACTGAGTCTGGTTTGTAAGCCGTTTCTTTTACAACGATGTCTTTTGATACTTTTCTCGTTGTACGGTTATCATATTGACGGCCAATATCCATTGTAACAATTCTTAAATCAACTTCCTGATCAATTCTTACATTCTGACTTCTTGCATCCCAGGCGGAATAGAATTTTACAAACTGATTACCACTATTATATTGTAGATCCCGAACTAACTGGTCGTCGAAATTATTTCCACCTACACTATACGAACTATAAACGTAACCACCTTGCTGTTGCATTGGTAGAATGACCACATTTGTAACAGCATATTCGTATGCTTCATTCAGTTTAATTGTTGCATCAGGGTTACCTGCGTCAAAACTAAGTGCTAACTGAAATTCTCTGTAAGCATCCTGATAGCTCTTCTTGGTATAACGTTGCATAAAGGCAATGCCTCTGTCATAACGAACTTCACTTGCTTTCTTACTATAAGTAACCAGGTACTCAGAATAGTCAAATGGTTTTACTATTTCCAGTACAGATGGCACTTTGTAAATGGCATCATACATTCTCTGTAATGAAAGGTATTCATTGTACATCGACTCATACCTCATTTCATTAGTACTGAGTGACAGGCTGTGAATACGGCTTTCATGATCGGTTACTGCATAGCTGTAAGAGTTATTGATGATGTCCAATAATTTTGGATCTTTAGGATCCTTCTGCAATTTTTTTGCAGCAAGTTCTACAGCTTCATCGTAGTTCCCTTTTTCGTAAAGTTTACTGGCTGTTTTACAAGAAAAAGCAAATAAACTAAAAGCGGAAAGAATTGTAATGTAAAGTTTGAGTTTCATAAACGCCTCCTTTTTTATATAATACTTTCAAATTATAGTCCATGTTATAAGGAAGTGCTGTAATTGGGTAATCATTAACAAATAAGAGGCAATACCGTTAATATTTTAAAATATCCCTAACGAAATTATGGTACTCATCAAAGGTTGGCAGGTTGTTATGTCTGCCGCCATGTATACGTATCAGTGTTATTTTTTTAGGATTGATTTTTTGTAAAGCTTCGCTGTGACGGATAGGAATCAGCCAGTCTTTTGTTCCATGAATGATATAGGTATGGCATGTTACTTTTGGTAACCATAAGTCAGTTCTCAGATGAAATCGTAAAACTACTCTTACCGGAAGTATGGGAAGAAATCTTTCAATTACCCGAAGAAAATTAAAATAGGGTGCATCAAGAATAAGGTAACGGGGATTATTATCACATGCCAGTTTTGTTGCAAAACCACTTCCCATACTTCTTCCATACACTATCAGATGGTCTTCTGCATATTCTTCTTTTAGTTTATTGTAGATGAACTGCATATCATTCAACATTTCTTTTTCACTGCGTTTGCCAGTGCTTTTTCCAAAGCCACGGTAATCCAGCAACAGCACATCATAATCATAACGGTAGAAATCTTTGGCATATCTGGCCCAGCCTTTTATACTTCTGGTATTGCCATGAAAATAGAGGATTAAACCTTTTGCGTTTTCCCGATGAAAATGAAGACCGTTGATACGAACACCCGGCTCAACATCAAAAAAATATTCCCGAAATGGCACATCGTATTTAAACTGAAAATCCTGTTTTAGTTTTTCCGGTTTAAATATTAATCTTTCTTGCACAAAATATGCGAGAATGCTTAATGCAACGATGCCTGCAAGTATATACCAAATTAATGTCGGCAAGTTTGATGTTGGTTTGTAGCCCTCAAATTAACCAACAAAACACAAACCAGAAACTTTCTTATTCTTCTATCCGTTTCAGCTTCAAATTAGTAACAGGTGCTACAATCAACGGAAATTTTTCTATTGTTACGTTGGCAAGGTCAAGCCCAAAGCCTTTTTCTTCTGAAAGGCTATGATCTTTTAGCCAGAAGTAGAACTTCATCACCACTCTTTCAAAGAATGGTAGTTCATTATCTTGACTCAGGTATTTCTCCATAACCATAAACTGGAAGTCGCCAACGGTGTTGCTGCTTGCAAGGCTTTCGTACCGGCTAATAATATTTACTTCTTTATTAGCTACCAGATCTTCAACTACTTTCCGAAACATTAAGTTGATTCGAGGCTCCATTCGGAATCCAAGGCGGAAATCAACTCGGATTATATCATTCGGAATAATATGTTCAACCTTGTATTCGCAAGTATAAGGGTCATCTACCGTGTCAACATGCACAAACCAATAAATATCTGCCCTTTTGGGCTTTCTGTTCAGGATTGAATAAATGATTTTATGTTCTATCTCTTTAGGATTATTGGCACTTGTAAGATAAACAAGGTGTGTTGCATATTTTGGAACAGATTTATCGCTGCTGAGCTCCTGTATTTTAGGCACATAATGTTCCATCCGTACAAATTCCACATAGCGATTCTTGATTTTTCTTGCTCTGAACCAAACGTACATAACCAAAAACATGACCATGCCGATAATTAAAGTGAAGTAACCGCCATGCATGAATTTTATCATTAATGCAACGAGATAACCTAATTCAATAGTAAGATATGCTCCGAGAAATATATAAATCCATATCGATTTTACCCGGTGCAGCACAAGGTAGTTTGCAAAAAGAATTGTTGTCATGAGCATGGTGACAATAATGGCAAGCCCATATGCCGCCTCCATATTCGACGATTGGCGGAAATACAGGACTACGCCTACACAACCTAAAAACATAATAAAGTTAATAGCCGGTATAAATAATTGACCTTTTGCTTCCGATGGATACCTAATCTTAACCTTCGGCCAAAGATTCAATCGCATGGCTTCGCTTATTAAAGTATAAGCACCGGAAACCATTGCCTGACTGGCAATAATAGCTGCAGTAGTTGCAATGATAACCCCAGGAATGATAAACCAATGCGGCATTAGATCATAGAATGCGTTTATACTGGATAATTTTTTTACCTCTTCTGTTACAGTAACACCCTCATGGAGTGTAAGCAGTGTAGCACCTTGTCCAAAATAGTGTACCAGTAAACAAATTTTTACATAAATCCACGACTTTCTGATATTGTCTCTACCACAATGACCTAAATCGCTATATAAGGCTTCGGCACCTGTGGTACAGAGGAAAACTGCTCCTAAAAGCCAGAATCCACCGGGATAATTTTTTAAAAAGGAAATAGCATAATGAGGGCTTAATGCTTTAAAGATTGAAAGGTCATCAAATACATGGATAGCTCCCAACACTAAAAGCATGGTGAACCAAATGAACATTATTGGTCCAAACAATTTACCAATTGAAGCAGTTCCGAACTGTTGCATAAAGAAAAACAGGGCAAGAATAGTTAATACAATTATTACTACAGTATTACTGCCGTCTTCAATTCCCAGCGCCGGAATTTTTTTTAATCCCTCTATAGCAGAAGTTATAGAAATAGGCGGAGTAATAATTCCATCTGCCAGCAAAGCTGCGCCCCCAATCATTGCAGGTATTACCAGCCATTTCTTTCTACGGCGCACAAGTGCATATAGTGCAAAAGTGCCACCTTCGCCTCTGTTATCTGCTTTTAGAACCAGAATAACATATTTTATGGTGGTTTGAACAGTTAATGTCCATATAATACACGACAAAGTGCCAAGAATCAATTCTTCGCTAACGGTTCTGCCATTAATAATTGCATTGAAAACATAAAGAGGTGATGTTCCAATATCTCCGTAAATAATTCCTAGGGCAATAAGTAATCCGGCGGCGGTGACTCTGTTGGTCGGTATTTTCACTTTCTTGGTTGTTGTGGTCTTTATTCCTGACTTACCGCCTTAGCTATTGCAGTGGCGAATACAAATCATATAATTTTTAAATAGCTTACATGCAAAGGTATAGGCAAAAAACAATTATCAAAGGCAACTTTTTAATCTTTACTGTTCGTCCATAAGATTACTTGTGGATAAAAGGGGGGAATAACTCCATACTAAACCTTTTATCGTATATGATAATGCAATAATGGAGAAGTCTGTATCTGTAATAAAATAGAAAGGCAGGATTTGAAAACCATCTTGTAACTTTAATCAGCAAAAAATCAGTTTATTATGACATTGAAGTCGCTTTTTCTGCTTCTAAGTATCATTTGTTTTTCTTTTCTGGCCAATGCTCAAAAAATCATTTATTCTAGTCCTGCAAAGGATGATACAAGAAGAATGAATTTTGAAATTGCCGGAAAAATAAACGGGAATTTTCTTATTTACAAAAACATACGAAACAAAAACCTAATATCGGTATTGGATAATGATATGCAGGAAATTGCCAGCATAAATCAGGAATATGTGCCGGATAACGATCGGATGATCAACGTAGACTTTTTTGTTTACCAGGATTTTTGTTATATGGTATACCAATACCAAAGGAAAAATGTGGTGTATTGCATGGCATCAAAAATAGATGGAATGGGGAATAAGATCGGTGATGTAATTGAAATGGATACAACACATTTGAATTTTACAGCAAATAATAAAATTTATACCGTAATCAGTAGTGAGGATAAAAGTAAACTAAGCGTATTTAAAATAAATAATCGTAATAAGAAAGTATTTGTAATGACAACATTGTTGTTTGACGAAAGACTTTCTTTATTGAAAAAAAGTATTATCCCAATTCCAATGGATGAAAGAAATGATAATCTTGGTGACTATCATTTGGATAATGACGGAAATCTTGTGTTTGCCAAGTTTCACACAAATAGTAATGAAAACATAAGCAAGGCTCATCTTGTGATCAAAAATGCGATGGAAGATTCATTAATGTTCCGGGAATTGAATATTGAAAAAATTTGGTTGGATGAAGTGCATCTTAAAGTAGATAATTATAATAAGCGATATTTTTTTACAGCTTATTATTTAGGAGAAAAGAGAGGAAACATTGAAGGTCTGTATTTCTTTATAATGAACAAAAATGATAAGTCAACAGTAGTTGAAAATACGATCACCTTTGGCGAAGAGTTAAGAAAGGAAGCAAGAGGTGACGCAAGTGTAAGAATGGCTTTTAATGATTATTTTATAAGAGATATAATTACCAGAAAGGACGGTGGATTCATTATTGGCAGCGAGTCCTATTATACCACATCAAGATTTAACAGCTGGAACAGGTGGAACTATTTATATGGTTCTCCTTTTTCCAATAGTCTTGATAACTGGTATAGTTCACCATATTATCGCAACTCATGGTGGAACAACAGGTCAAATTCAAACCAGGCTACCCGCTATCATGCGGATAATATTGCGATAATGTCTTTTAACAGTAAGGGTGAACCGGAATGGAATACGGTGATTGGTAAAAGCCAGTTTGATGATGAGTCGGATGATAAGGTTTCGTACCAATTGATGAATACTGGCGATCAACTTCATTTTCTTTTTAACCAAATGGAGAGAAGAACTATGTTGTTGAACGATTATGGAATTTTGCCAGATGGCAAGCTTTCAAGGAATCCTACGTTAAAAAACCTGGAAAGAGGCTACGAATATATGCCAAAGTATGGAAAACAGGTAAGTTCTAAGCAAATGATAGTTCCTTGTCTTTATCGTAATTATATTTGCTTTGCAAAAATCGATTACAATTAAAGTTTCAAAAGGCTTCCTTTGCTGTGATAGGTATATTTAAATCTAAAAATCCTTTAAACATTCTGCTGTTGCTGGTATTCGGTGTGTTGATAAAACTGCCGTTATTCCTTAAGCCAACCATAGCAGCGGTACATACTGAGGATGGAATTTTCTTCAAATGGATATTAGATATTCTTCGGCCTTCAGGATCTGCTAACCCGGTTTTATATTCCTTTTTGGCTTTCACATTACTGTTTACACAGGCTGTGATAATAACCAGGTTTATTAACTCACAGCGGATGACGAATAAGGCTACTTATTTTCCTGGGATGGCCTATTTGCTTATTACTTCTCTATTTCCTGAATGGAATTATTTTTCTGCTCCGTTGATTGTTAACACTATT
This sequence comes from Chitinophagaceae bacterium, assembly GCA_016708765.1. Classification (GTDB taxonomy): domain Bacteria; phylum Bacteroidota; class Bacteroidia; order Chitinophagales; family Chitinophagaceae; genus JJ008. The sequence continues at coordinate 272,355 of JADJFD010000004.1, read as the reverse complement.
TTACTTTTTGTATTGTCAGGATTGTTCAATGCATACAATCAGCAAAATGCAAAAGGTTCCATCTTTAATATTGGACTAGCGTTAGGTATTTCAACATTCTTTTTTTTTCCTTCAATAACCTTTATTGTATGGATTCTTTTTTCAATGGCAATAATGCGTCCGTTTCGACTAAATGAATGGGTATTATGTTTAGTTGGACTTACAACACCTTTCTATTTTTATGCTGTTTATCTTTTAATAAATAACGAATGGAGCTGGCAAACTATCTGGCCGAATTTTTCTGTCAACTTACCATATATTAAGCAATCGCTTTGGTTGGCAGGTAGTGCTTTTTTGCTGGTTATTCCATTCTTAATTGGCAGCTATCATGTGCAGGATAGTTTAAGAAAAATGCTGATACAGGTAAGAAAGGGGTGGAGCCTTCTTTTGCTTTACCTGATTGGCTCGTTATTTATTCCCTTTGTAAATAACAGCGATTCGCTGGAAAATTGGGTTATTGTTGCTATTCCTTTTGCAGCCTTTCATGCCATGGCATATTTATCTACATCCCTCCGCATTATCCCTGTATTGATTTTTTGGCTGTCAACAGCGTTTATAGTCGGCTATCAATATTTTGGACCAGGTTGGTAATTGGTTAAAAAAAGCTGCTTCCGGTTTTTTATCTTTGCACTTTCTCACTTGAAATTATAAAAATGAAATTTGGCGTTGTAGTTTTTCCCGGTTCTAATTGCGACAGAGATATGTTCGATGCCTTACATCATGATCTCGGGCAAGATGTAACTATGCTTTGGCATAAGGACAAGGATCTAAGTAAGTTTACTACAGATGATTGTATCGTTCTTCCTGGCGGATTTTCTTACGGTGATTATCTGCGCTGTGGTGCCATTGCCCGGTTTAGCCCAATGATGCAGAGTGTGATTGAATTTGCGAATGCCGGAGGTAAAGTGTTTGGTGTTTGCAATGGTTTTCAGATTTTATGCGAATCACATTTATTGCCAGGCGGATTGTTGAGAAACGGACATCAGCAATTTATTTGCAAAAATGTTTTTATAACGAATGAAACAGGTAACCCATATAAAATTCCGGTGGCACATGGCGAAGGAAGATATTATGCAGATGAAAAAACATTGGATGCATTGGAAAATAACGGGCAGGTAATTTTTTATTATTGTGACGAAAAGGGAAGTATTACAGACGAGGCAAATCCAAACGGATCAACAAGGAATATTGCTGGCATTTGTAACGAAGGAAGAAATGTTTTTGGAATGATGCCACATCCTGAAAGAGCTTGTTCAGCAGTGTTAGGTAATACAGACGGTCAGGAAATTCTGAAAAATCTTTTAATGGCTACAGAGTTGGTTTCTTGAGTTAATCTGGCTTATTCGCAGCAACTAATCCATAATAATAAGCATCTGGTCAATTAATCTGCTTGTTTTGTCATATTAGTTACATATCGTACATATAAGCAGTTGTAAATTCGTTCTGTATATTTTAACAAGCACATAAGATACAAAAGCAGGAAATTTGCGTAGATTATAAAAATGAAAAATATGAATAAAATATTAGGTTTGGCATTAATGGTATTTAGTGCTTTTAGTTGTACGGCTCAATTAAATCCTGTTTCCTGGTCATTTAGTGCAACCAAAGTGTCTGATAAGACTTATGATGTTAAAATGGTAGCTACTATGCAGACGAACTGGCATTTGTATTCGCAAAAGCAGCCAGAAGATGCTATCGCCATCCCTACAGCATTTACTTTCAGTCCCAATCCTTTATTTAAATTGGATGATAACATTAAGGAGATAGGAAAAATGGAAGTAATGAAAGACCCAACACTTGGAGTTTCTGCTAACCAGTATTCTAAAACGGTAACTTTTGTGCAGCGGATAAAGCTGAAAGCGAATGTAAAGACAAGTTTTAATGGTAATGTAGAATATCAGACATGTGATGATAAGAAATGTCTGCCTCCGAAAACTGTTAATTTCAGTGTTGCTATAAAATAATAAATGTATTAAGTATCAAAATTATAACGGGTTCTTGCAAAAGAACTCGTTTGTTTTTTATAAAAGAAACTTATGAGATTTTTTAAACCACTAATTGCAAGCCTCGCTTTAATCTTATCCATTTCACAAATTAGTTTTGCCCAAGATAGTATTGGAGCAATTAAGAACTGGACTGTTGAAAGTAAAAAGATTGCAGACGGAAAATATGAATTAATTTTTTCCGGAAACATAACCGGTAACTGGCAAGTGTATGCACCAAACCAGACAATACTTGATATAAAAACCACGGAACTGCTGTTTGCTGATTCAAGCATTGTGCAGGAGGGTGATTTTGTATTAGAAAGTACACCCAAAGAAATAAACAGTGCTATTCTTGAGAATACAAAAGTGAGTGTTTTGGAAAATGCTGTTAAATGGAAGGCGACTATCTCTATTTCAGGCACAGTGCCGGAAATACTTCAAGCTACTTTGTTCTATACTTACGGGATTAATGATGAGTTTTATCCATCTACCTTGGTGCCTATTACTACAAAACTAGAAGGAGGAGTAAAAGCAGCTAGTATTAAAATACCATCAATAGACGTAAATAATCCTGTAAGTGATTGTGGCGATGATGGCACAAAAAATAAAAGTCTGCTTAGCATTTTTCTTTTGGGATTGTTAGGAGGCTTAATTGCATTGCTAACTCCTTGCGTTTTTCCGATGGTTCCTGTAACGGTAACTTTTTTCACCAAAAAATCTACAGATAGAAAGAAAGGAGTAACCAACGCTATTTTATATGGGTTATTTATTTTCCTCATTTATATTTTGATTACGTTGCCATTTCATGTGGCAGGTAAAGCAATCAGCCCTGAAATATTTAATAATATTTCCACCAATGTATGGTTGAACTTGCTCTTCTTTGCTGTGTTTGTATTCTTTGCATTGTCTTTCTTTGGTTTATTTGAAATTGGTTTACCAGCAGGCTTAGCTAACAAAATGGATTCAAAATCTGGCTTGGGTAATATCGGTGGTATATTTTTTATGGCGGCCACATTAGCCATTGTTTCATTTTCTTGTACAGGTCCTATACTAGGAACATTATTAGTTGGTGTGGCAGATCAGGGAGCTTGGCCGCTTACAATTGGTGCGGCAGGTTTCGGTATTGCATTGGGATTGCCATTTGCTTTGTTTGCCATGTTTCCACATTGGTTACAATCATTGCCAAAGTCCGGCGGCTGGATGACGGATGTAAAAGTTATTCTTGGCTTTCTGGAGCTAGCATTAGCTGTTAAGTTTTTCTCCAATGCAGATTTGGTAAAGCAATGGGGTTTATTAAAAAGAGAAGTATTTATTGGCCTTTGGATAATAATAGGAATACTAATGGTATTATATCTGCTTGGTAAGTTAAGAATTGCTCATAGCTCACCAGTAAAAAAGTTTTCGTTTATACGAATTGCCTTTATTGTTTTGTTTGCTTCATTCACTGTTTATCTTATTCCCGGAATTGTGAATCCTAAAAAGGCAAATCTTGATTTGATCAGTGGCTTTCCTCCTCCAAAATCATACAGTATTTTTAAAACTGAAAAGGGAGAACTCTTTGAACCAATGCACAACGATTATTTAGGAGCCTTAGCATTGGCAAAAATAAAGAACAAGCCAATACTTATTGATTTTACAGGATGGGCTTGTGTAAACTGCCGAAGAATGGAAGAAAAGGTTTGGCCAGATGCAGTAGTGGATAGTCTTATGCGGAATGAATTTATCGTTGTATCTCTTTATGTCGATGAAAAGAAGAACTTGCCATTAGCAGAGCAAACTGTTGAACTGCTGGAAAATGGCACTAATAAATCCATAGTTTCAGTTGGAGATAAATGGTCAACCTTTCAGATAGAAAACTTTGGAGCTACATCACAACCACAGTATGCAATTATAAGTCCTGAGCAGATTGCTTTGACGAAAACAAAGTTTTATACACCCAACCCCGATGAGTTTATAAAATGGCTCGAATGTGGCTTAGATGCATTTAAGAAGACAAAAAAATAATTGACTACATCTGTGGTGAGCGGTGTTAAATCTTCAAAACTTCTAAAATTGAAGCAGGTAATATTTGTCCAAGTGTGGAATATTTAAAGCCTTTTGTAAAAGTCCACCGAAAAAAAAAACTTAGGAAAAGAAGCTTAAAAAAGGAGAACGAGTATTTGATGCTGCGATAAAGGAGTATTTAAAAAAGCCTAAGTGAATGAAAAACGATAGTTGTTAGTCAAAATTGATTAATTGAGCCTAGCTGTTTGCCCACCTCAAGCTAATTGCAAAAAATAAAAATAGTTTGGATTATATAAGATTATACATTTAATTTTATTACTGATTCATACGTTTTAAACATCCTTTCTGGTTAATCTCTCTCTTTAGCAGCACCACCACTATCCTTTCAACAGCCTTTCAACAGTCTGCCCTATTATTTTATAACCATTAACCCCAAGCTTATGAGTAAAAGAATTACTCTGTCCTGCCTTGCAGTGATGCTGGCCATCTCGTTTTGTAAAGCACAGGTTCCTTCCCTTTCTCCCTTTAACGGTGTAGTGCCAGCGGTATTTGATACTGCCGGTGGAACATATGACAATGCGTTGTCGTATTACCGTTATGAGTGGAGCTTTGGCGAACTGGTGCTGGTACAGGCTTTTGCGCCGCCGGACAGTTCTATCCTCGTTACCCAAGGTGTGTTACAGCCTTGTACCGACAAACTGGGTGTATCACCTTACACTGTCCTGTTCGAAAAAGGCGATTACAAATTATTTCCCAACCCCACAGCCGGTCCTTTCGAAGTGGACTTCTTTGTGAAGACACCCGGCTTTATGAGTCTGCAACTAATTAACACGATGGGTCAGATACTGGAATCAAGAAGCTATCATTACGATGGCTGTTGCCGTATCGAACTGTTTGACCTTTCCCGTTATCCCAACGGATTATACTTCGTAGTGGCAGACTTAAAACCGGATACTAACCGGCCGGGAGATAATCTGCAAGTAATTCGCCATAGCGGATTAAAGGTGATAAAACTGGATCAGAAATAAAAACTAAAATCAAAACTCAAAAAAATAACCACATGAAAAAGATTTTATTATTAATGACGATGGTGCTGCTGCTAGCAGCCGAAGGCTTTAGCCAGGCACCGGGCATCTTAAACTACCAGGGTGTTGCCCGCAATAGTGTAGGCAATGTATTGGTAAATCAAAACATCTCGTTGCGACTAACCATAAGAAACCTGACAGCAGCTGGAGCAGTAGTGTATCAGGAATCAAGAGCAGTAACGACCAATCCGTTTGGCTTGTTCAATGTACAGTTGGGCAGCCCTGGCGCCAGTGGAGTAACTGGTACCATACCTGGTGTAAACTGGGCAGTAGGAGCTAAGTTTATTCAGGTAGAAATAGATCCCAACGGCGGTTCAAGTTTTATTAATATTGGAACAGCACAATTAGCTAGTGTTCCTTATTCCCTGTTTGCCACAACAGCAGGGGATTTGATATTGCCGTTTAATAAAACACAGAATGATAATGGAACATTATTTAAGATTACAAATAGCGGAACCAACTCTGGCAGCACAGCCCTGGAAGGTTTAACCAATTCCACAGCCGGCAGTGCCAATGCGATCATAGGAACAGTAACTTCAGCATCACCTGGTGGTTTTTCTGCTGGTGTACGAGGTATCAATAACGGAACAGGCGGATCAGGCATAGGTGTATATGGTAGCCAGGCAGGTAGTGGCTGGGGAGTGTATGGTAATACGCCAAGTGGTATAGGTGTGTACGGTAATACCACTTCAGGTATTGGTTTAAGTGGTAACTCTACATCTGGTGCAGGTGTAGTTGGACAAAGTAATACAGGTGTAGCTGGTATTTTCACCATTACCAATGCAGCCAGTACGGCAGACGCCTTACAGGCAAATACAACAGGTACGGGTTGGGCAGCTACCATAACCAGTAGCAATGCCACACCAAGAGCATTAAGAACAACGGGTGGTTTGCGTTTTACTGGTATTAATGAAGCTAACAACCGAATACTTACATCGGATGCATATGGAAATGCACCATGGCAAAATCCGGCAGTAGTAGGTATTGTAACAGGAAGCGGAACTTTAGATAGAGTTCCTAAATGGACTCCTAATGGAACCAATCTTGGCGATTCAAGAATAGAAGACAGAGCAGGAACGCTGCCAATTGGTATTAACACACCTAGCGGATATACTTACACATCTATTCAGCCAGGTTTAGAAATGACCAATAGCACTGCATTATTACAAACAAGAATTGTGCTTCGGGATGAGAGTGACGGTGGCGATGTGCAGGGCTTTATGGATGCCCGTACCTCACCTACAGCTACAGTTTCAGCTTTGCAGGTAGGTACATTAACAAATCATCCTATCACATTCTTTGGTAATGGTGCGGTTATGGGTCGTTGGAGTTCAGCAGGTAATTTGGGTATAGGAACAGCTACAGGTGTTGATCCTACAGCAAGATTGCAATTAGATAATGCAACTACTACTGTTGGCGGATTTTTACTTAATAATACTAATGCTGCAAATACAAACAGGGCAGCTTCAATTTTTAGTGCTAATACAAGTGTTACTACATATGGCAATTCTGCATTATATGCACAAAGAGGCACTGGCTCATTAGCTAATACCTTTTTGTATAATGGTATTGCCACCAGTATTACCGGAGTGGCAGCAAGTACTCAGGGCTTTGGTATGCAAGGAACCAGCGAAACTGGTTATGGCGTAGTCGGGTTGTCCACTTCTGGAGTGGCAGTACACGGTATCAGTATTAACGCAGGAAATGCAGGTCTTTTTGTAAACAATAACGCAGCATCTACAGATGCGGTAGTGGCAGTAAACAATGTTTCTACTGCTGCCAATGCATTCGGCGTACATTCAATAGTTACAAGTACAGCACCCGGCGGTTTTTCATCAGCTATCCGTGGCCAGAATAATGGTACGGGTGGTTTAGGTATTGGAGTGTATGGTTCACAGGCAGGCAGTGGCTGGGGTGTGTTTGGTACTACCCCAAATGGTTTAGGTGTATATGGTAATAGTTCGGCTGCAGGGTTTGGTGTATATGGTCAGTCGAATACCGGTACTGGCATATATGGAATAAGCAGTACAGGCGAATCCGGCCGTTTTGAAATAACAAATAATGCAAATACCAACCATGCTTTAAATGTTTCCACTAATGGATTGGGAAGAGGTGTTAATGTGGTTGCTACATCGGCAAGTCCGAATGCAGTTCGTTCTTTATTAGGAACAGTGCCGGTAGTAAGTATAGGTAATCAAACATCTATTTATGGTGAGTCAAATGTAGGGATTGGTGTTGTTGGAGTAAGTAGTGCGCAAAATGGAGTTGTTGGTCTTAATAACGGAGCTTTTGGTGGTACGGTTGGTATCAATACTGGTAGTGGAAATGGTCTATGGGGTGTTGCAACAAGTACGGGTAGGGCTGGTTTTTTTGAATCTACAAATTCAGCAAATACTACCACTGCTATTGATGTAGATAATGCTGGTTTAGGTCGTGGTATTGATATACAAATGCTCAATGCTTTAAATAACAATTCTGCTATAAATATAAATCATTCTGGATCTGGCAGGGCTGTTTTTGCTACTGCTACAGGTGGTACTGGTGTAGAAGGTACAACCAATTCAATTTCTGCTGGTGGTATAATTGGAAGAAACTTTGCAGGTGGCGAAGCAATTATTGGATTTATAGGTGCCAATTCCGTAAGTGCTGCAGGTGCAGTAGTTGGTAGAAATGATGGTATAGGTTATGGTTTACATGGTTTCAACACATCTACAGGCATAGGTGTATATGGCAGATCAGGTGTTAGTGGAGGTACAGGTGTTGCTGGTCGTTTTGAAAATGTAAACGCTGGAAATTCAACTAACACTCTTGAGGTTTCGACAAACGGTACAGGACGAGGTATTGATGTTCAACAGACAAGTAACTCCAACAATAACTCAGGTATAAATGTAACACAAGCTGGAGTTGGCAGGGGTGTTTTTGCTACGTCTGCAAGTGGCATTGGTGTAGAAGGTATTACCAGCAGTATTTCAGCTGCAGGTGTTATTGGCAGAAATCAGATAGGCGGAGAAGCTATAGTAGGATTTACTACTGCTAATGGCGCTGCCGCCGGTGCAGTAGTTGGAAGAAATGATGGTGATTACGCAGGTGTTCATGGCTTTAGTACTCATGCAAATGGTATAGGGGTAGTAGCCCGAGTAACAACTGCAACTGCTACCAACAGTGTTGCATTGCTTGCTAATAATGCACAAGGAGGTGCTTCTGGTAATATTGCTATTTTCCAGAATACTAATGTTAACGTTGCAAGAATAGACCGTACTGGAAGAGGATTCTTTAATAATGGTACACAAGTTGGTGGTGCAGACATCGCAGAATTTTTGAAGTAGAAGGAGGAAGAAATGAATATGAAACAGGCGATGTGTTGGTTATATCCCAATCATCTGACAGAAAGTTGAAAAATCATCTACTCCTTATTCTACATTGGTTTCTGGTGTGTTTGCTACTAAACCTGGTGTATTATTAACTGAAAGAAATGCTGAAGAGAATCAATTAGACGATATGGTTCCAATGGGAGTTATTGGTGTTATTCCTACCAAAGTTTGTTTGGAAGGTGGCGCAATTAAACGTGGCGATCTGTTGGTTACTTCATCAATATCTGGTGTGGCTATGAAAGCTGATCCAGATAAAGTAAAGGTTGGTCAGGTGCTTGGTAAAGCATTGCAGGATTACAATCAAAATACAGTTGGTAAAATAAACGTTCTTGTAAGCGTTAAATAAATTTATAAAACTCAAATTTTTTAAAAATGAAAAATATAATTAAGTCATCCATTACATTGTTTGTGGTCAGTTTAATTACCGTAAATGTAAATGCACAGTTGGCGAGTGATATGCCTGCTCAAAAAGTTACAGAAGCAAATAAAGTAAGCAAACCAGTGGTCGCAATTCAAACTGCATCTTCTATGCCTTCTAAACCTGAAGTAGTTACAGCTAAAAAAGTAAATACTGTTGATTCAAAAATACTGTTGCTGGGGTAGTTCTTGCTACGAGTGCTTCAGAAAAATCTGTAGGTGTAAAACAAGTTTCAGAAGTTTCTAATCAGGGCGGTGTAAATCCTGTTCTTAGTACAGACGCAGTTAAGATAATACCTTCTTCTGCAAAACTTGAAGCTGGTTCAGCAGAGGCTGCTAAAGTTGTAAAAGAAGAAGCAAAACCAGATGCTGGTAATGCTGATAAGAAAATGAGTGATATGAAGAAGCAGAATTAATAACAAACATATAGTAGCATAAAAAAAGCCTCCCGATATTAATCAGGAGGCTTTTTCAATTTGGTGTCATTCTGTACCAACCTTCCGGTATGGCAAGCAAACTTTAATTCCTTTTTATAAGAACTGGTATTACTCCGGGTGGAGATACAGAATGACAAAATCTTTCTCTTTTATCAATGAAGGAAAAAGAGGAAGCAGTTATTTTAATTTAAAGAGCTATTTGTTTTTGAGTCATCAGCTTACGCAAATTAATCAATCCGTAGCGCATACGACCCAATGCTGTGTTAATACTACAATTTGTTGCAGCGGCTATTTCTTTAAAGCTCATATCTGCATAGTGACGCAATATAATAACTTCCCGCTGATCTTCCGGTAAACTTTGTAACATATCCCGAACTCTGTCATGACTTTGTCTTCTTATCATCACCGTTTCGGCACTGTCTTCAGAAAAATTAAGTACTTCAAAAATATCTTTGTCGTCGCCAGTACGAATAACGGGTGTACGTTTTACTTTACGGAAGTGATCTACACATAAATTATGTGCTATACGCATTGCCCAAGGAAGAAATTTACCTTCTTCTGTATAACGGCCACCACGCATAGTATCAATAATCCGGATAAAAGAATCCTGGAAAATATCCTCGGCAAGGTATTTGTCTTTTACAAGAAATAGGATAGAGGTATAGAGCTTATCCTTATGACGTAGGATAAGAGCCTCTAAAGCGTCAACATTCCCATCTGTAAACAGATGGATGAGTTCATGGTCAGTTTTTTTAGATAAAGCTTTCATAACTTCTACAGTTTAGGTTGCTGGATCATGCATATACATACTGTATGTACACACAGATACATTTTCAAATGGATATTGGTTACAATAAAATAAAATGGTTAAAAAGAACGAGTAGAAGTTTGTGCTATAGGCTTATTAAGTTTTTGTTTTTCATTTTTTGGATTAATTGGAAATTAAAAATAGGGCATTTCAGTAAATTGCCAAACCTTTGTGAAGAGAAATTGTAGTAATATATCCTAACAAAATGTTAAGAATCTTGTTCAAAACTATGCCAGACAAGGCTTTTCACCGACTTATATATTAATGGAAAAAGCAATAATAGGGAATAACCCCGTCAAATCGAAGACCGTAATTTCCGCAAATAACATCTATATAAAGGGTGCCAGGGTGCATAACTTGAAGGACGTTACAGTAGAATTTCCCCGAAACAAGCTGATTGTGGTAACAGGTGTGTCAGGTTCTGGCAAATCTTCACTTACAATTGATACACTTTATGCCGAAGGGCAGCGGCGTTATGCTGAAAGTCTGAGTGCTTATGCCCGGCAGTTTTTGAACAGAATGAATAAACCGGATGTAGATTATATTAAAGGACTTTGCCCGGCCATTGCCATCGAACAAAAAGTAATAACAAGAACACCGAGAAGTACTGTTGGCAGCATGACCGAAATTCATGATTACTTAAGATTGCTGTTTGCAAGAATTGGAAAAACGATTTCACCGGTTTCTGGTAAAGAAGTAAAAAAAGATGATGTAACAGATGTACTGGATGCAATATCTAAATTAAAGACCGGCGATAAAGTTTTTATTCTTGCCACTTTTAAGCAACATACAAACAGGGATTTAAAGGAAGAACTAAACATTTTGGCGCAAAAAGGATTTTCGAGAGTGGCCTCCCCAAACCCCTCCGCAGGAGGGGCTTTAGAACCTCAAAGAATTGAAGAGCTGATAGAATTGAGTGATAAGGAACTTAAGGGTAAGAAAATAACGCATATTCTTATTGATAGAATTGTAGTAAAGGATTTTGATGATGACGATAAGCATAGAATTGCTGATTCCATCGGTACAGCTTTTTACGAAGGCGAAGGAGATGTTTATCTTGAAGTACAGGGGAGTCAACAGTCGACAGCCGACAGTCCACAGAAAGTTTCAAAAAAATCAAAGACTCTTACGGATTCACCATTACAGATTCACCATTCACTACTACATTTCAACAATCGTTTTGAACTAGATGGAATGCAGTTTGAAGAACCGGTTCCTAATTTGTTTTCTTTTAATAATCCATTTGGTGCTTGCCCAACCTGCGAAGGGTTTTCTCAAGTGCTGGGTATTGATGCTGATTTGGTAATTCCTGATAGAAAATTAAGTGTGTATGATGGTGCCGTAGCTCCATGGAAAGGCGATAAGCTGGATTGGTGGCGACAAAACTTTGTAAAAGGCGCCAAGCAATTCAATTTTCCGGTACATAAACCCATTGCTGATCTTACTGATAAACAAATAAAACAACTGTGGCAAGGAGGTGATGGTGTAATGGGCATCAACGATTTTTTTAAAGATGTGGAATCGCAATTATACAAAGTACAGTATAGAGTTTTGCTGAGCCGCTACAGAGGCCGAACCGATTGCCCGGATTGTAATGGCTTTCGTTTGCGACCCGAAGCCTTGTATGTAAAAGTGAATGATAAGAATATTGGTGAGCTATGCATAATGCCAGTCAAAGATTTGAAAACATGGTTTACAGCAACAGAAAAAAAACTAAGCCAGCATGATAAAGATGTGGCGAAAAGAATTTTATTGGAGCTGCATAACAGACTTGATACACTACTAAAAGTTGGATTAGGGTATTTAACATTGAGCCGACTTGCCAATTCTTTAAGCGGTGGCGAAAGCCAACGGATACAATTAACAAGAAGCCTTGGAAGCAATCTTACCAACTCGTTGTACATTTTAGATGAGCCTTCTATTGGACTTCATTCAAGAGATACGGCGAACCTTATTCAAGTATTAAAAGAATTGAGAGATCTTGGTAATACTGTTGTAGTGGTAGAGCATGATGAAATGATGATGCGAGAAGCAGATCATATTATCGACATGGGTCCGTTTGCTTCTCATTTGGGTGGAGAAGTAGTTGCCGAAGGCGATTTCGACGAAATAATATCTAATCCTTTAAGCCTTACTGGTAAATACCTGAACGGTGAATTAACAATTGAACCACCGAAGACGGTAAGAAAATGGAATCGTTCCATTACTGTAGAAGGTGCAAGGCAACATAATTTAAAAAACATTACTGTTCAGTTTCCATTGAATGTGCTGTGTGTGGTTAGCGGTGTAAGTGGTAGTGGAAAAACAACATTGGTAAAACAAATTTTGTATCCTGCCTTACGAAAAATGAAAGGCGAGTTTGGTGATAAGATTGGCTTTCATAAACAGATAACAGGTGATATAGATTCTATTCAGCAATTGGAAATGGTAGATCAGAATCCAATTGGTAAATCCTCCAGAAGTAATCCGGTTACTTATATAAAAGCATACGATGAAATAAGAGACCTGTTTGCAAAACTGCCATTGAGCAAGATGCGGGGCTTTCAACCAAAGCATTTTTCTTTTAATGTAGATGGTGGCAGATGCGATACCTGCAAAGGCGAAGGCGAACAAGTGGTAGAAATGCAATTCCTTGCCGATGTGCATCTGATTTGCGAATCCTGCGGTGGCAAACGATTTAAAGAAGAGGTACTGGAAGTAAAGTGTAATGATAAAAGCATTTATGATATTCTGGAACTGAGTGTGGATGAAGCCATCGATTTTTTCTCTGCTTCTGATGGCGCCAATATTGCCAAAGCCATTCAACCATTAAGCGATGTAGGGCTTGGTTATGTAAAACTGGGCTAATCCTCCAACACCTTATCTGGTGGTGAAGCACAACGAGTAAAGCTTGCTTCCTTTCTTGGCAAAGGGAGAGCCAATAATAAAATTCTGTTCATTTTTGATGAGCCAACTACTGGTTTGCATTTTCATGATATAAAAAAGCTGCTCACTTCTTTTAATGCATTGATTGAACAAGGCCATTCTATTTTAGTAATAGAACATAATACAGATGTAATACGCAGTGCCGATTGGGTAATAGATCTTGGCCCCGAAGCTGGTGATGGTGGTGGCGAATTAGTATTTGCCGGAAAGCCTGCGGATTTAAAAAAAGAAAAACATAGTTATACAGCAAATTATCTCTAAAATTGCTTTGATTGAAATCATGAAAATGATAAAGTCAAAGGGGCAATCGTAAAACTACTCGTTCTTGTCAGTAAAAATTACTTAGAAAAGCTTGCATAAATAAAATCGTTGATATACTTTTAGTCCCTGATGAAAAATTTCCATTTGTTTGATGGAAATATACCATAATCCAATCTCTACTGAAAGCTGATTTTAATCCCTACAAATAACTGTATGAAACTTTTTACTTCTCTGCGTATTCGATCATTTTTATTGATTTTCTTTTCAATTTGTGCTACACAAGTTTTTGCTCAAGCTGTTGGTGATTACAGGTCAAACTCAGCGACCATGAACTGGAGTCAAAGAAACAGATGGGAACGATGGGATGGGACAGCATGGACTGCACCTACTATGGCACAAGGTACTCCAACAAATGCTAGTGGAGTAATTACAATTCGTAATGGCCATACCGTAACAGTTACAGCTAGTGTAATAATTGACCAATGTACTATTGATGCCGGAGGACAAGTAACTGTTAATGCAGGGCAAATACTAACTGTTGCAAATGGTGCCTTAACAGATTTAACTGTAAACGGTGCTCTTGTAAATTCAAATAATGTAACAACAACTGGAACTGTTGTATTTAATGCTAATAGTGTTTATCAACATGCTAGAAATGGTGGTGTAATACCTACAGCAACATGGGCAATTACCTCTAATTGTAATATAACTGGTGTAACTGATACTGCCCCAACAGGTTTAAATCCGGTGTCTGGTTTTGGAAATTTTACATGGAATTGTACTGGGCAAACTGCTCTTGTATATTTTATTGAGGCATTGACAACAGTTAACGGAAACTTTACTGTTGATAATACGCATAATGGAGCTACTATTTATGGGATATTCTTAGCTGAGACAAACGGCAGTATTTATACACTGAATGTGGGTGGCGACCTGATCATTAATGTCGCTCAATTGTTTATGGTATATGGACAAGGTAATAATGCATTTGGTGATAATGTGACAGCAACAGTCAATGTTGGTGGTAATTTTTCAATGTCGGGTGGCAACTCCTATTTTCATTACTGGCCTGTTATTGCAACTGGTGCAGGATTGTCTTTAAATAAACTAAGTCTTAATGTTACAGGTAATTATTCGCAAGCAGGTGGAATATTTAATTTTTGTGCCGGAAGTTCTGACACTCCCAATTATACTGAATTAAACCTAACAGGAAACCTTTCTTTCACAGGTGGGGTAATGGAAAGTTCTACATTGGATCCTGATATCACAAATGGTAGAATCACCTTTAATAATTCAGGCAATCAAACTGTATCTGCTACAACGCCTACCAACCTTGCTTATACTAATTTTGTAGTTGCTTCTACCAGCACCACACAGTTATTATCCAACATTGTATTATATGAAAATGTTACTCCAAATTTTGCAGGAAATTTTATCGTAAATGGTATTCTTAATGCAGGCACTAATCAAATTCTTAGTTCAACTGGTGCCGTACCAGGTCTTAATAACAGTTTTACATTAAATTCTGGCGCAGGTTTAATTACTGCAAATACCAATGGTGTTCAGAATGCAAATGTGGGAACTGTGTCAACTTCGTTGGCAACAAGAACTTATAGCAGTGGTGCTAATTATACTTATAATAATAGTAGTGCAATTCAAAACAGCGGAATTTTTACTACAACAACGCCTAACCTGATTAATAATCTTACAATTAATAATACAGCAGGTTCTGGAACTACTGGAGTAACATTGCAACAACCCATTGCTATAGCAGGTGTACTTACATTAACGAGTGGACATATTACTACTACAAGTACCAATCTTCTTACAATGAATGCAGGAAGTAGTGTAGCTACTGCTAATTATGGACTCAACCCCAAAACAACATCCGGCGGTTCTCTTAATTCATTTGTAAATGGCCCAATGAGAAAGATAGGAAGTACTGCTTTCCTTTTTCCAATAGGCAAAGTAAGTCTTGGAGGAACAAATTATGGACATCATCCTTGCGGTATTTCAGCACCTGCTAATCCTTTAGATACATATACAGCAGAATATATCAGAGGTAGTGCATGGTCTGCAGGCGCCACAATTTCAATAGCTGGACTTTCTCATGTAAGCAACTGCGAATTTTGGAATATTAATACAACAGCGGCTAGTCCGGATGTGGATGTCTCATTATCATGGAACAATCAGAGTATTTGCAATATGGCTGTATATGTAGACGATTATATTACAACATTGAAAGTTGCACATTCAAATGGTACTAGTTGGGATGATTTTGGAGGTTTCTCTGATGCAAATAGTGGCTTACTAAATGGTTCTATTACTTGGGGGAATGTTACAACTTTTAGCCCTTTTTCTTTGGCCAGCACAAGTTCAGCTACAAACCCATTACCTGTTAAGTTGGTCAATGTAAAAGCATACCATACCGGCGATAGAAACAGAATTGAGTGGACGAATCTTACCGAAATAGATGTAGTCGCATACGAAGTAGAAAGATCATTGAACGGAACACAGTTTACCTCCATGGCTTCGCTTACTGCAAGAAGCAATGCAAATGATAAAGAAAGCTATTATGAATATGATGTGCAGCCAGCTTCTGTTACTTACTATAGAATTAAAGTAACAAGCAGAGATGGTGAAATAGTTTATAGCCCGATTGTAAAAGTGGCAACCAACCTTACCGTTAAGCAGGATATTGTAATGTATCCAAACCCAGTTACAGGTAAACAATTTACTATGCAAATGAACAGTGCCGCTGGTGATTATTATGTAAAAATATTTTCGGCCAACGGACAAATAGTAAAAACAGAAACGTTGAAACATCCGGGTGGTGCTTATGCTAAAACAATAGAACTGCCAGCGCAGCTACAAGCCGGACAATATTACATGCAGGTTTCCGGTGCAGAAAAAATTCTTACGTCGAAATTTATTGTTCAATAACAGAGAGAGTACCAAACTTTGAACATGAAAAAAGAGGAGCTGATTTGCTCCTCTTTTCATTTATTATTGTTTTATAAATTTCAACTGCTTTATTCCACTATCATTTATGACTGTTGCGATGTATGCTCCCGGAGATAAAGTGTTTACATCGATGTTCAGACTTACCTTTCCTACACTTAAGTACTGATTATTTTTCTTTACCGTGTTGCCTGCCATGTTGGTAATGCTGATTTCGGTATTTCCTTTTTTAATTTGTGTAAATGATAAGTTGATTGATTCCGCAGCCGGATTAGGGAAAGCGGTAATGCTTCCAGCATTTTGAGTGAGGTTAAAGGAAATTATTTTGCTGTAGGTAAATTTCTCGTCTATATCCATCAACTGTAATCTATAAAAAATCTTTTGTGCATTTAGCACTTGCAAACTATTGTCGGCATAATTATAATTGTTTTTGCTGTTACAATTATTTCCATTTATGCTTCCTATGTTTGTAAAGTTGATGCCATCAACACTGCGTTGTATATTAAAATGATTGAAATCTTTTTCCTGTTCTGTTTGCCATTGCAAT
Organism: Chitinophagaceae bacterium; assembly: GCA_016708765.1. Taxonomy (GTDB): domain Bacteria; phylum Bacteroidota; class Bacteroidia; order Chitinophagales; family Chitinophagaceae; genus JJ008. The sequence goes on along the minus strand of JADJFD010000004.1, from coordinate 255,515 downwards.
TGTACCGTATTGTTAAGCACTCCACTGAATTGTAGCAGGTGTAATGGAAGTATTGGCTGAAAGTTTCCCAGTTTCCACATGTCGTTCAGCACACCAGACCGGGTTCCATCATAACCATAGCCACCAAACATCCATAGGTTGCCGATACCATCTGCCCAGGAAACAGCACCTGTTCTTGCACCAGATTTATTGGCGGTGTTTGCCAGGCCTTGTGTGCCATACACTCCACGTTGGTCAACGTTGTTATCACCTTTTATCCATGTCCAGGTATTGTTGGTTGTATTGTATTTCCAAAGGTCATTGAGATAACCAGAATTAATCTGATCAAAACCATAACCGCCAAACATCCATAATTCGCCGGCTGCATCTGCCCATGAGTTGCTTACATATCTTGAACCGGGCTTATTCGTAATAGATGGAACGCCTTGTGTACCAAACACAGCTTTTTGATCAATTGTTTTGTTGCCTTGCATCCATGTCCATTGATTGGTTGATGGATTGTATTTCCACATATCATTTAAGTTGCCGGCAAAAGTTTCATCATAACCATAGCCACCAAACATCCAAACATTACCAGTTGCATCTTGCCAGGATGTGCTTACATATCTTGCTCCGGGTTTGTTTGTTGCGGATGTAACAGCTTTGGTTCCATATACGGCGGGTTGATTAATGGTATTATCTCCATTAATCCAAGTCCATTCATTCGTAGCTATATTATATTTCCAGAGATCATTTAAAATGCCTTCAGTGCTTCCTGCATAGCCATTGCCTCCAAATAACCATAAGTTGCCAGCGGCATCTACCCATGTTTGGCTACTATGTCTTGCACCGGGAAAGTTGTTAATGTTTGCAACGGATTTAGTGCCATAACTACCAGCAGCATTTACAGTGTTATTTCCTTTTACCCATGTCCATTGATTTGTTGCTGTATTATATTTCCATAGTGCATTTAGCAAGCCCATTGAAGCACTGCTGTATCCAAAGCCTCCGAATAGCCAAAGGTTTCCGTCTTTATCAGTCCATGAAACACTTTGATAAGATGAACCGGGTTTATAGGTAGAGCTGGCAATGCCTTGTGTGCCATACACTCCATATTTTCCTGCAGTGTTATCGCCATGCATCCCTATCCACTCACTTGTTGCCGGAGAATATTTCCAAAGATCATTAAGATAACCTTGAGAAGTTGAGGAATGCCCGAAGCCACCAAAAAGCCAAAGGCTTCCTGTTGCATCTGTCCAGGTGGAGGATGAGTTTCTTGCTCCAGGTTTGTTGTTATTATTTGAAACGTTCTGCGAGCCGTAAATTCCTTTTTGGTTAATCGTATTATCTCCTTCCATCCATATCCATGGAGTGGTTGAGTTTATTTGCGCAAATGAAAAATTTGCGTATAGTAAAAATACAGTGAAGAGATAGGTGGTCTTCATACAAGGTGGATTTGGATACAACTTAAATGTATGTGTTGCCAAAGGCCAATGCAAGAAGCTGTGCAAGTATTTTCGGGAAATTAGTGTTAGCACTTAGCCGGATTGTAATGAAATCCTTAGAATAAAATAGGCTGAATGATGAAGGAGTAAAAAATAAATGACCGGAGTGTTTTTTTAATTGCCCGAATTAAGTCTCATTGAAGAAAATATAGTTCGTAGATTTTCATGAGCAACCGATTTCTTCTACAGTAGAATTACTTACGGGTAGTAAGTAAGCGTATCAACAAATTGTATTTAGAAAAGCTATTATCTTAGTTTATCTAACGATTTTACCAGCTTTTGATCTTTTCGTATGTTACGAAAAGCCATGAAATAACCTATGACAACTAACGCAGGTAGCAATGCCCATATAGCAGGTGTGCCGGAAATAAGTTTATTCATTTCCAAAATGTAGAGTGTAAGAATTCCGATAGCAATTAAAAGGCCTAGCAAGCAAAGTTTTATTTGCATACTACGATCCTTGAACATAAAGATGGTAATAGTAGAAATAATGGTAGCTGCAATGGTGAGTATCAATGTAAAGAAATTATTAGCTGCTGTAGTTTCTACCAATTGTTTCATTGTTGTATTCTTGACAATCTCTTCGCCGGTTGCAAAAGGGAATTTAAAAGTAAGTGCGGCAGCAACGGTAGCCAATATTAACCAAAGTGTTTGTTGACGTTGTATCATGTTAGAAGATTTTAATAGATCAATATTAACCTAATTCAGGATAAAGTGGAAACTGCTGCATAAATGTTTTTACTTCACTTCTTACATTGTTAATTACATTTTCATCATCTGCATTCATCAATACTTTGTCTATCATTTCCACAATCGTTTCCATATGTGCTTCCAGCATACCTCTTGTGGTTACGGCTGGTACACCTATTCTTATACCTGAAGTAACAAAAGGTGATTTATCATCAAAAGGCACTGCATTTTTATTTAAAGTGATATGTGCTTTGTCTAATGTTTCCTGTGCTTTTTTACCCGTCAGGTTTTTATTGCGAAGATCAATCAGCATTAAATGATTATCTGTACCATTGCTAATAAGATTATAGCCACGGCTTACAAAAGCCTTTGCCATAGCCTGTGCATTATTGATTACCTGTTTGCCGTAAGCTTTAAAATCTTCATTTAGTATTTCACCAAAGGCAACTGCTTTTGCTGCAATAACATGTTCCAGTGGTCCACCTTGTGTGCCTGGAAAAACTGCAAGGTCTAGCAACGAACTCATCTTTCTTAAATTTCCTTTCGGGTCTTTTATTCCCCATGGGTTTTCAAAATCATGGCGAAGCATAATGATGCCGCCTCTTGGTCCTCTTAATGTTTTATGTGTAGTAGAACTTACAATATGACAATGATCGAACGGATCGTTTAATAAACCAGCTGCAATTAATCCGGCAGGATGTGCAATGTCTGCAAATACTACTGCACCAATTTCATCGGCCACTGCTCGGATGCGTTTGTAATCCCAATCACGACTGTATGCAGATGCGCCGCAAATTATCATTTTAGGTTTTTCTGCTCTTGCTTTTGCTTCTAGCTGCTCGTAATCTACAATGCCATCTTTTGTTACTCCGTAATGCAATGCATTATATGTTTTACCACTGAAGTTGGCGGGACTGCCATGTGTAAGATGTCCGCCCATGCTTAGATCGAGACCTAAGAATTTTTCTCCGGGTTTCATTACCGCCAGAAAAACAGCACCATTGGCTTGTGCGCCACTATGTGGTTGCACATTTGCCCATGAGCAGTTGAATACTTTTTTTAATCTTTCAATAGCCAGTGTTTCTATTTCATCCACCACTTCACATCCGCCATAATATCTTTTGCCGGGATAGCCTTCTGCATATTTATTAGTAGGTACTGTTCCCATTGCCTGCATTACCTGCAAGGAAGTAAAGTTTTCGGAGGCGATTAACTCAATGCCATTGCGTTGACGATCTAGCTCTTTGTTGATGAGGTCGAATAAAACAGTGTCTCTTTGCATTTGCTGAATAGAATTACTGAACGATGAAGAGTGCGACGCAACAGACGGTGATAGTAGTACTGCAGCCCGGCACAAAAAATATCTTTACAAAAATAAGATAGCGAAAGTTGTTATTGCTTTTATGGCTTAATATTTTGTTTATTTGAAATGTCTTACTTTCGTTGGCTTTTGATTAGTAACCAAACCACCGCAGATCATTGTAGTAGTGAACTGTAAAATTTATAGATGAAAGCTATCATACCAGTGGCCGGCGCAGGCACCAAGTTGCGTCCTCATAGTTACACACAGCCTAAGGCACTTATTCCGCTTGCAGGAAAGACGGTTCTCGGGATTATTATCGATCAGTTGAAAGAAGCAGGCATCAATGAATTTATATTTATTGTAGGTTATCTGGGCGATAAAATTCAGGATTTTGTAAAAAGCAAATACCCTGAAATAAAAGCACATTATATACACCAGATTGACAGACAAGGTGTAGGCCATGCTATTCGAATGACGAGAACAATTGTAAATCAAGAAGATGTTTTTGTAGTGTTGGGCGATACAATTTGTGAATACAATATTCAGGAAGTGGTGGACAGTCCTTTTTCGATGATTGGAGTAAGAAAAGTGGATGACCCGAGAGATTTTGGTGTGGCGGAAATTGAAGATGATGGATTTATCAGTCGTGTTGTTGAAAAGCCACAGATCCCAAAATCGAATATGGCATTGGTTGGTGTGTACAAGATTAAAGAAACAGAGCAAATGTTTCAATGCCTGGAAAGTAATATACGGGAAGGGCTACGCAGTCATGGTGAATTTAGTTTAACCGATGCATTGGATTGCATGATTAAAATGGGTTCTAAATTCAAATCGTTCAAAGTAGAAAATTGGTTTGATTGTGGCCGAAAAGAAACATTGCTGGAATCGAATGCTACATTGCTTAAAAAGTTTGGAGCAACAGCAGATCCTAATGAATTTGAAAATACGGTGATTGTTCAGCCAGTAAGTATTGGTGGTGGATGTAATATTAAAAATTCTATAATAGGTCCTAATGTTACCATTGGCGAAAATTCAATTATTGAAAGTTCAATTCTTAAAGATTCTATCATTGGTTCGTTTTCTAATCTTTATGATATTGTGCTGGATGATTCTGTAATAGGTAGTGATACCAATCTTCGTGGCGAATCCCGTTCGCTAAATATTGGAGATAATACAAGTATAGATTTGGGATAAGAACCCCCAACCCCTAAAGGGGAGTAAATAATTTTCTTAAAGTATCTTAGTGCTTTATTGCAGTGTGATTAGAATAATTTTCTAAAACGAATGAAATGACAGCATTAAGTTCCTCCTTTAGGGGGACAGTGGGTTTCTCCAATCGTATTACAAAACTTTTTGGAATAGATTATCCCATTATCCAAGCTGGAATGATTTGGGCAAGCGGCTGGAAACTGGCCAGTGCTGTAAGTAATGCTGGTGGCTTAGGCATTATAGGCAGCGGATCGATGTATCCTGATGTCTTACGAGAACATATTCGTAAATGTAAAGCTGCAACAATCCTACCTTTTGGAGTAAACGTACCCTTACTATACCCAGCTTTTGACAAGCATATTGATATTATTATAGAAGAAGGTGTAAAAATTGTTTTTACATCTGCCGGTAACCCAAAGACATGGACCAGCGTCTTAAAAGAAAAAGGAATTACTGTTGTGCATGTGATAAGCTCTTCCAAATTTGCAAAAAAATCTGAAGAAGCAGGATGTGATGCTGTGGTGGCGGAAGGCTTTGAAGCTGGTGGACATAATGGGAGAGAGGAAACAACAACGATGGTATTGATACCGGCAGTAGTTGAAGCGGTCAAAATTCCCGTGATAGCGGCAGGAGGCATTGCCAATGGCAGGCAGATGCTGGCGGCCATGGTGATGGGGGCAGAAGGAGTGCAGTTGGGGAGCAGGTTTGTGGCAAGTGAAGAAGCTTCCTCTCATATCAATTTTAAAAACGAAGTAATTAATTCGAAGGAAGGAGATACCAAGTTGGCAATGAAAGAACTGACTCCAGTAAGGCTTTTGAAAAATGATTTTTTTAAAGAAGTGGATGAAGCAGAAAAAGAGGAGCAACGGTAGAAGAGTTGAAAACCTTATTGGGAAAAGCAAGGGCAAAAGCAAGGAATGTTTGAAGGCAATTTGGCCGAAGGTGAGCTTGAAATAGGGCAGGTAAGTGCTTTGTTAGATGATATTTTGCCAGCCGGGCAGATCGTCAAAAATGTTTGGAAAGAGTTTACAGAAGGTTTGGCGAATCCGGTAAAAATGCTCTAATTTTATTTGTCATTACCAACTTGATAAGTGCAGAAAGGTTATTAGTAAACCATTCAATTAAAGTGCAATGAAATGCAGTATAAAAATTATCAAGTAATTTATACAAAAAGTCGATGATAATTTTTATGCGGAATTCTATCTGGCAAAAACAAAATAAAATTTTCAGATGAAAAAGAAATTATTATTTATTGCGATTTCCTTTTTAGGATATACCGCAGCCAATGCCAATACAGGTTGGCCAAATCCTGGCGAAGGCAAGAAAGATGAAATCAATGGTTTTGTCATTCACTCTGCAACCAAAAAGCCAGTAAAAGATGTATCTGTAACGGCAATTCTTGTTTCTAAAAAAGAGCAAATAGTTTCTACTGATGAATATGGCGGTTATAATTTTAATGAGTTGAAGCCAGGTACTTATAAATTTATTTTTGAGAAATCAGGCTACAGAAAAATTACAAAGGAAAAAGTTGTTATAAAAACTGATGAAGCTTTCCAATTAAATATCGAAATGATAGAAGCTCCAGAGTTCGACATTATTCCATCGCCATTTGGGCATGGTGGATTTTAAAAAATAAATAAAATATTTAAATAATTAAAATAGTCCCGTAGAAACGGGACTATTGCTTTTCATGGCTATACTATACCACACACTAAACTAAATTGTTAATCAATATCGAGTTTGAAGTCGTCGTCGCTTATTTTAATATTGAATTGTTTATGTTTTTCCAAAAAGCTTCTGTATTTGGTGTATGTCATTTCAGATGCTTTGTTTCCATTAATGAAAAGTTCTCCGTCTTTATGCTTTAATGAAAAGCCTTCTTTTTTATTAATCAGTCCGTCACTATCCAAACCGTCAGTAAAAGTTTTAAATTCTTTGATTTCTGCTTTCGCTTTTTCAATTTCAATTTTAGCTTTCTTTAATTCCTTTTCCACTTTTGGGCCGAGCTCTTTCATTTCATCCTGAATTTTTTTGAAATCGATATTTTTTACTTGGTCTATTTCGACTTTTATTTTATCCCAATCAACTTTTGCAAGTGATTCCTGTACTTCTTTTTGAATTTTTTCTAAGTCAACACTTTTTATCGCTTCAGCCAGTTCTGCCTGTATTTTAGAAAAGTCAACCTTTGCCAATGACTCTTGTACTTCTTGCTGAATCTTTGCCAGATCAATTTGTGCTATCGCTTTTTCAATCTCGAGTTTTATTTTTCCTGATCAATACCTTTTATAGCTGCTGCCAATTCCTGTTGAATATTCTCCATGCTGATATTCAAATCAGCAGCATCCAGTTCTTCCAGCACATCATCGAGATTTCTTACTTTTTTATCCCGATCGTAGTTTTTGTTCTTCGGCGTTGTATCATTCATTGATTGTTTGAACTGACCCGGTGTTTGTTGATAATCCCAGGAAATAAGGCCAACTGTGAGTCCAGCTGTTAATAGCACAATCAATAAGCGATTGTTTAAAATGGTTCTTGGTTTCATTTTTTGTATTTTTTAAATGGCAAAATATTATTGAACGAAAGTTTTCGTATCAAATATACGATTGAATTCGTATTTGGTTACATTGTTATGTAAAACAGGAAAATTTTAACAAAAAACCCATTTCGCTAAAGCGGAATGGGTTTGCTATTTTAATTTAAAAAGCAGTTAGTTTTTTCTAAATGCCCATTTGATCATTTCTTTCCAACTTGGTTTTTTGCCATACATTAATATACCTGTGCGGTAAATTTTTCCTGCAAACCAAACGGTAAACATAAATCCAAGTATCAGTAATGCCATGGAGAGGCCTAATTGCCACCAGGGAACTGTACCCGGCACACCGTAAGGAATTCTTGCCATCATTACTATTGGTGAGCTAAAAGGAATGATACTTGCCCAAACGGCAATAGGCCCAGTTGGGTCGCTAATGGCAGCTGTCATTAATGCAATTGAAATAATGACAAGCATGGTGATGGGGAAACTTAATGATTGTGCTTCCCGCATATCTTCATTCACCGCACTACCAATAGCTCCATACAATGATGCATAGAAGAAGAAGCCAGCTAGAAAGTAGAATGCAAAGCAGGAAAGTACCAGCGGTACATTTACACTGGCAAACATGCCTTGTATATTACCTACAACGCCGCTTGCAATGTTGCCGCCTGCTGCTTTACCTACATTATAAACAATAAGTACAAATGCAATCCAAAGTAAGAACTGCGTTAATGCAACGAGGCCAATTCCTAGAATTTTGCCCAGCATCATTTGAAAAGGTTTTACAGAAGAAACAATAACTTCTGCAATTCTGTTAGTCTTTTCTTCCATCACACCCATCATAACCTGTGAGCCGTAGATTAGCAAAATAAAATAGATGAGAAAGCCGGCTACATAGCCAATTCCTTCGGCGGTATTTGCATTGGCAGTTTCATCTTGTATATTTTTTGGCGTTACGTTCAGTTTTTTTGTAAGAATAACTTGCTTTTCAGTGTCAAGCCGTAGGCTATCATTCTTTATACTGCTCCAAATTCTGTTCAGCTTTGATTCCATAGCAGCTGTAGTAGCGTTACCATATGATTTTTCAGATTTAAAGAACAAACTATCGTCTCCGTCTTTCCAGTTTATTGCGGGGATAACAATATAACCATCAAAGCCTTTTGCTTTAAAGTTTGCCATTACATTTTCTGCTGAGTCTTTCACCAATTTCAAGGTAGAGTTGTCATCAATACTATTTTGATAAGCAATATTCTCATCAGTGAAATAACCGGACTTGTCAATTACTGCAACTTTCAGATTTTGTTTGCTCTTATCAGCAATAAAACCCATTCCGAAAATTAATCCAAGGTACAATAGCGGAAAAAGTAAAGTGGAAATGATAAAAGTTTTTTTACGAACCCTTGTCAGGTATTCTCTTTTTATTATTAGCCAGATCTTGTTCATTATAATTAGTTTAGTTGGTAATGGTTATACTTTTTGAAATTGACGGGCAGTGGGTGTTCCTTCTACCAGCTTAATGAAAATATCGTTCAGCGAAGGAAGTATTTCATTGAAGGAATTTATCTGTGCGTTATTTTGTAAAAGATATTGAAGCACATCATTTGAACTTTTTCCCTCTTTAATTCTTACAACACTTTTTTCTGCTTTTGTTCCTACAATATCAAAAGGAGTTTCTCCATTTACTGCTGGCATCTGATCGGCACCAATGCTAAACAGGTTTTCTTTAAAGTCCTGTTTCACTTTGGCTACGGTACCGTCTAGTATGATACTCCCTTTATTTACCAAGGCAATATGATCACATATTTCTTCTACCTGTTCCATTCTATGCGTACTGAAAATTATTGTGGCACCATTTTTTGCTAAGTTGTAAATCTCATCTTTAATAAGATTACTATTTACAGGATCCAAGCCGCTGAAAGGTTCATCAAGAATAATAAGTTTTGGATTATGCAAAACAGTGGTAACAAATTGCAATTTTTGGCTCATACCTTTTGAAAGGTCTTCTACCTTTTTGTTCCACCAGCCTTCCATTTCAAATTTGATGAACCATTGTTTGATTTTTGCAAGCGCATCTGCTTTTTTCAATCCTTTTAATTGAGCTAGATACATGGTTTGTTCACCAATCTTCATCTTTTTATACAAGCCTCTTTCTTCCGGCATATAGCCAATGTATTCTACATCTTTAATCGGGTCAAACTTTTTGCCATCGAAAATGATTTCCCCTTCATCGGGATAAAAAATTCCGGTGATCATTCTGATAAGCGTTGTTTTACCAGCACCATTTGGCCCTAGCAATCCGAATATCTGACCTTGTTCTACTTTCAGGCTGATATCATCAACTGCTTTTTGTGTGGCAAAATATTTTTTAAGATTTTTTAGTTCGAGTAAGGTCATATTGAGTTGGTTTGTAATGCAAAAATATATTTCCTGATGAAACGATTTTAATTAATCGGCAAGCGGTAAATTTTACAGTGTGAAATGCTTAAATATAAGGAGATTAGTTTTTATTGATAGCTGTTTCAATCATTTTTGCAACTCTTTCGCCATCCATAGCGGCACTTACAATGCCACCTGCATAACCGGCACCTTCTCCACAAGGGTATAATTTCTTTATCTGCGGATGCTCTAATGTATTGCTATCCCTTGGAATACGAACAGGCGATGATGTTCTGGATTCGGTTGCTACAACAATAGCATCGTTTGTAAAATAGCCTTTCATCTTCTCTCCATATTCAACAAAAGCAGTTTGCAGGCTTTTATGTACAAAATCAGGTAACACATCTTTTAAGTTGCTGGAATTAGTTCCGGGTAAATAAGAACAGTCAGGAAGTGAGGAAGAAATTTTATTATTAGTAAAATCAACCAAGCGTTGTGCTGGCGCCACAAATTTTCCTCCGCCTACTTCAAATGCTTTTTTTTCTACTGACTGCTGAAAATGTAAAGCAGCTAATGCGCCATGCTTTCTATATGCAGCCATATCGTTCTCTTCTACTGTAACTACAATACCACTGTTTGCATATGGATTGTTTCTTTTAGAAGGGCTCCAGCCATTCACCACTAGTTCGCCGGGTGATGTTGCTGCTGGTGCAATAATGCCGCCCGGACACATGCAAAAAGAAAAAACGCCTTTGCCATCAACCTGCTGCACCCAACTGTAAGAAGCTGGTGGCAAATATTCACTACGAATGGTGCAATGGTATTGGCTATTATCAATTAATGATTGAGGATGTTCTACTCTTACTCCCAATGCAAATGGTTTGGATTCAATCAATATTTTTTTATCATGTAATAAATAAAAAATATCTCTGGCGGAATGGCCGGTTGCTAAAATAACCGCATCGCCATCAAAGGAATTGCCATCTTGTGTTTTTACACCTTTTATTTCCTGATTTTGGATGATTAAATCAACCACTTTTTTTTCAAAGAGAAAGTCACCGCCACATTCAATAATTTTTTCTCTCATGGTGGTTATAATACCGGGCAATTTATTAGTGCCAATATGTGGATGAGCTTCATACAAAATCTTTTCCTCTGCCCCGAAATGAACGAAGAGATTCAGGATTCTGTTTATATCGCCTCTTTTACTACTTCTTGTATATAGTTTTCCATCGCTGTAAGTGCCAGCGCCACCTTCACCAAAGCAATAATTACTTTCAGGATTTACTTCACCTTCTTTATTAAGCATGGCAAGGTCTCTTCTTCTGGCTCTTACAGCCTTACCTCTTTCAAGCAGAATTGGTTTAATGCCGGATTCTATTAATTGAAGCGCCGCAAATAAGCCTGCCGGTCCTGCACCAATAATGACAATTTTTTTATCAGCTTTTGATACATCTCTGAAATTAAATTGAAGTAACTCTCTTTCCTGAAAAGGCTCATTGATATACACCTGAAGACTTAGATTTATCCAGGGCTGTGTACTTCTAGCGTCAATAGATTGTTTTAAAATGCTGTAACCAGTAATAGTTTCAGCCTTTATTGCTTCAGCTTTAGCGATGTATTCCTTTATGGTGGCTTCGGTAGCTGCTTCGGATGGCAGCAACTTAAGTGTAATGTTCTTTTGCATACTGTCAGGTATTTATCCTGAAAAATTTGACTACAAAGATGCGGATTATTAGGAGAAATATTTTCTGATTTTTTTGTTGACTGTAAAAATATCGATACCTTGAAAGCAGACACCAATCATGAAGAAAAATTTTCGATTACTACTTGTTTTTTTTACACTTGCCGTAGCAGTTACTTCTTGCAACACTACGTATAAAAGTCAGCAGCTAGCTTATCATTCATACACTATTAATGATTCATTAAAAAAAGATACTGCTCTCATAAGCTTTCTTGCTCCCTACAAAGCAAATGTGAATATGTTGATGAGTGAAGTGGTTGGCCATGTGGAAATAGATATGGAAAAGAAAATACCAGAAAGTGAATTAGGGAATTTTTTAACAGATGCCTATTTGCACATGGCAAAAGAAAAATATAAAACACATGTAGACGCAGCTATTATGAACTATGGCGGTATTCGTTTACATCAATTGTTAGCTGGTGATATAACTAGAGGAAGCGTATTTGAAATAATGCCATTTGATAATTTACTGATACTTCAAAAAATAAAAGGAACAGTATTGCAGCAATTTTTAGATCATACAGCTTCACTTGGTGGATGGCCGGTGGCAGGTATCAGCATGCAAATCAAGAATAAAAAAGCAGTACATGTATTGATTGGTGGCAATCCGCTTGATCCGGAAAAAATATATACAATAGCCAATTCAGATTATGTTGCAAACGGCGGCGATAATTCATTTATGCTAAAAGATATTCCTCAGCTTTCGAATGGCTATCTGATGCGGGATGCGATTTTTGATTATATTAAATATCTGAAGGGAATAGGTAAAAACATAGATACGAAAATTGAAAACAGAGTGACAAATGTTGAATAGAAAAAGGTTCATACAACAAGCTGCCATGTCTGCCGGTGCAATGCTGGCTGGTCCTTCAATAATGGAAGCTGCTTCGTATTTTAATCCTTTAAAAATCACCATTTTGCATACGAATGATACGCATAGCCGATTAGAGCCATTTCCCATGGATGGAAGCCGTAATCAGGGGCTTGGAGGCATTGCAGCCCGAGGACAATTAATCAATAAAATAAGAAATGAAGAAGAAAGTGTTTTGTTATTAGATGCAGGTGATATTTTTCAGGGAACACCGTACTTTAATATATATAAAGGAGAACCGGAAATAAAAGCAATGACTTCTTTAGGATATGACGCCACAACAATCGGCAATCATGATTTTGATGCCGGCATGGAAAGTTTAGCAACGCAATTAACGAGACATGCAAATTTTCCGATGCTAGTTTGTAATTATGATTTTACTGGAACAGCAATGGAAAATAAAACACAGCCGTATAAAATTTTTAAAAAACAAAAATTAAAAATTGGTGTGTTTGGAATTGGGATAGAACCAAAAGGATTAATACCTGAAAATTTATTTGGTGTAATGAAATATTTAGATCCGGTGCAAAGCGCAAATGAAGTTGCTGATCAATTAAAAAGAAAAGAAGGTTGTGATATGGTAATTTGTTTATCACATCTTGGTAATAAGTATAAAGATAAAAATCAGGTAAGTGATGAAGTACTTTCAAAAGAAACGGAAAATATTGATTTGATAATTGGTGGACATACGCATACTTTTTTAGACGAGCCGCTTGTTTATAAGAATAAAAAGAATAATGATGTTATAGTGAATCAGGTCGGTTTTGCGGGAATTATTTTGGGAAGGTTAGATTTTGAATTTTCCAAATTTTCGGGCAAAAAACTGACTAAAAATCATAATATTTCTGTTTCACAAAAAACAGTTGGGTAAAAATTTTTTTATATAAAAGAAATCGTGATATTCGCCTTCCTGTCCAATTTTTTTTACTGACATTGTGTGGAGATGTTTTTAGGACTTATTGAAAAGAACAACTATAGTTAACCCGATATAAACTGCTTACTAATCAGATGGAGAAAAATGCCGAAAAAATCTGGACCAATTGCTTGAAGATTATCAAAGACATCGTAGAATGGCAGCATTACAAAACTTGGTTCGAACCGATCCATCCGGTTTCAATTAAGAACAATGTTTTAGTGATACAGGTTCCAAGCCAATTCTTTTTCGAATATCTTGAAGAACATTACGTAAATTTATTAGCGAAGACATTAAAGAGAGAGTTAGGTAAAGAAGCTCGTCTTGAATATCGCATCATGGTTGATAGTGGTAATAGTAAGAACAAGCCAGTTACCATGGATGTAAGCGGTCAGGGTTTTAAAACATTTTCAAATAACGAAATGGATTTTCCTCTCGTCATAAACAATCCTGTTAAGAATCCTTTTGTAATACCGGGTCTGAAGAAAATGCAGATTGACCCGCAGCTTAATCATATCTATACTTTCGAAGCATTTATTGAAGGCGATTGTAACAGGGTGGCCCGTCGTGCCGGAAAAACTGTTGCAGAAAAGCCAGGAACTAACTCTTTTAATCCATTAGTTATATATGGTGGTGTTGGTTTAGGTAAAACTCATTTGGCCCAAGCAATAGGGAATGAGGTAAAAAGAGTTCATCCTAATAAAGTGGTGTTGTATGTAAGTTCAGAAAAGTTCATCAACCAGTTTATGGACCATAGTCGTAATAATGCTATAAACGACTTTATCCATTTTTATCAATTGATTGATGTATTAATAATAGATGATGTTCAGTTTTTTGCAAAAGCAGAAAAATCGCAGGATGCATTCTTTGCCATTTTTAATCATCTACATCAATCGCATAAGCAACTGATACTTACTTCGGATAAATCACCAAAAGACCTTGACGGTGTGCAGGAAAGATTATTAAGTCGCTTTCGCTGGGGATTAAGTGCCGATCTACAAATGCCAGAATATGATACAAGGATTGAGATATTAGAACGTAAGATGAAGAATGACGGTCTTGAAATGCCAAAAGAAGTGGTTAAATATATTGCCTATAATATCACTAATAATGTTAGAGAATTAGAAGGGGCTTTAATCTCACTCTTGGCACAATCTTCGCTAAATAGAAGGGAAATTGATTTAGACTTAGCAAAGAAAGTGTTACGAAATTTTGTAAAATCATCCAGCAAAGAAATTACTATCGATACTATCCAGAAGATGGTATGCGAATACTTTGATGTATCGTATGCTAAACTTTTGGAAAAAACCCGCAAAAGGGAAATTGTTCAGGCCAGACAGATTACCATGTTTTTGGCAAAAGCATTCACAAAAAATTCATTAAAAACAATTGGCGAACATTTTGGAGGGAGAGATCATACCACTGTAATTCATTCCTGCCAAACTGTTAAAGACTTAATGGATACAGATGGTGTATTCAGAGAAAACGTATTAGAACTTCAGCAGAAGGTGCAATTAGCTGCTATGTAAGTTTGAAAATAAATTAAATAGCAAACCTGCCTGTCGGCAGACAAGTCCCAAATTCCAAAGCATAATAAGTTGGAATTTGGGATTTATTATTTGGGATTTTCAGCTACTAATCTTTATTTTTGCCTCCCATTAATTATGGGGAAGGAGAGATGCCTGAGTGGCCGAAAGGAACGGTTTGCTAAATCGTCGTACGGGTTACACTGTACCGTGGGTTCGAATCCCACTCTCTCCGCAGCAAGGCTTTGCAATATTTGCAGAGCTTTTTTTGTGACCTTTTCGGTATTATCAACGTCTGTTTAACAAGATTTTTTAAGATAAGAACACTTCATACCGTTCAATGGGTATTATTAATTTGAAATATCCGTTTTATATTCGATTATAAATTAAAATTATTTACATGAAAAAGGTTTTGATTATCGGCATTTTAGCAATGATTATTGGTACTCAGTCAGAGGCTCAGGGTTTTCCAAAACCGGGTTGCTCCACTGGTGTTGGCGATTGGATGTTAAAAAAGAAAGACACATTAGGTGATCGTGGTGTAGGTGATAATTACCATATGTGGGAAAACGGAACAGTATTAAAAGTGAAATTTATGGCCGGAGGAAGTAAAGCTCTCAGGGCTAAAGTAATGGAATGTGCTAAAGAATGGGAAAAATATGCCAACATCAAATTTAGTTTTCTGCCAGATAATTCTCCAGCAACAGAGTTGCGGATAAAACTTGGCAAAGGTTTAGGTCATAATTCAGCTGTTGGCACAGAAGCTAGGTTTAGAAAGCAAAACGAACAAACCATCAATTTCGATACCTTGTTTTTTGCAGATGCTGATTACTATATAGCAAGCTTGAAAAAGAAAGGAATTAATCCTCCCTATAATTTAACGCAATTGATTACTGAAATGAAGGCTGACCCCAATCATTGGAACGAAAAAGAATTGAAAAGGGTTGTAACGCATGAGTTGGGGCATGCATTGGGTTTATTGCATGAGCAAAGCTTTCCAGGCGTTGTTAAATGGAATAAATCTGATTCTGTTTACAATTATTACAGAGAAACCCAAGGTTGGGATAGGGACAAGGTTGACTTTAACGTATTTGAAATTAGCAATCAGTTTTATACAAATGGAACAAAATATGATCCCAAATCCATCATGCATTATTCAATTGCCCCATGGCAAACTACAGACGGCTATTCATTAAAGGACAATTATGAGCTTTCTGATGGAGATAAAAAACTAATAGCAGCATTTTATCCAAAAGGTAAAACGGAGTCTGACCTCGCTGTTGCAAAAGTAGATGTAACCAATGTTGGCAATCTTAAGGTGGTAAACGATATGGTAAGAAAAGGTATCGTTATTACACCTTCATTTGATGTAAAGACAAATTCTAAAATTGGAGAGGTTTATTTTGTAGCTAGATTGGCAGATGAAGATGGATATTATTTAAAGGCGGATGGCGATTATTATAATTGGGGTGGTACTTTAGCCACTTACCGTAAGGCCATTTTAATGCCTAATAAGAAGATTAGTTACAATAAGGCAGGTCAGAAGAATCTTGAACTATTCATACCATTTGATCAATTGCCAAAAATGGGTAATAGTAAAATTATTGTAGCTTTTGCGGTGTATATGGATGACGTCAAAAACAAGCAGATGAATAAGCTGATGTATTTTTCAACAACTACCCCTTTAAGTGTTCCCAGCAAATAAATTCAACTAATTATGATAGATACCGGCATTCGCTTTAAACAGGGTTGCCGGTATTTGTTTTTTACAATTAAAAAAATGGGAATAATAGTCATAAAGCCTTTATATTTGCACTCCCAATTCTGATTTATTCAGAAGGAACGGGAAGTAGCGCAGGCCGGTAGCGCACCTGGTTTGGGACCAGGGGGTCGCAGGTTCGAATCCTGTCTTCCCGACGAAAGGGTAGCCCCGATAGAATCGGGGTCTTCCGACAAAAAAGGGTAGTCATTTAAAAATGGCTACCCTTTTTCTTTTATTCGATTATTTCTAATTGTAAATACCTGCCAATTCAAGGCTTCTTTGCTTCAATTTTCTTGTCTCGATTTCTTCAATAACAGGCTCCGGCAAGAGAATTAGTGATACTCCGTTTTCTTTCCACCAGTTATTTTCTTTTAATTCCGTTAGCTTAATAACGCCGATTAAATATTTTCTATCTGCTTGTGCATGCCATTCTTCAATCCATTCAAATTTTCTTTTGGAATAAGGGCAAGATCGTCAAAGCTTACATAAACTGTTAGAAAAATATCGTTACTTAATTCATGTGGCTGGTGATGATATAGTTTTTTGTATTCGTATTTGTATTCATATCGTAATGCAGATATATCGCTTAGTACAGCAGATGCAGTAGGAAAACTTCCGGCACCTTTTCCATAAAAGAATTGTTTGTCTGCAAATCCACTTTCAATAACAACGCCGTTGTACTCGTTTTTTACAAACGCAAGATGGTCGTCCTGATTTACAAATTGCGGAAGTACAAATGCTGCAACCTTGCCGTTGTTTAATTTCTTGGCTTGCGCCACCAATTTAATTCCTTGTTTTTTCTCCTTTGCAACTGTAGCATCCGATGAATGGATATTTTGGATTCCATTGAATAAGATGGAATTAGGATTTGGCACAATGCCGAAAGCATGAGTCAATAAAAATGTCCATTTATTTACAGCATCGAAGCCTTCTACGTCAAGAACAGGATTACTTTCTGCAAAACCCAATTGCTGAGCCAGTAATAATGCTTGTTTAAAATCCAAGCCTTCATCAATTATTTTGGTAAGTATGAAATTGGTAGAGCCATTTACAATTGCTTTTATCGAGTGTAAAAGATCGTTGTCATAATATTCCTCCAGATTTCGGATAACGGGAATGGAAGCACAGGCTGCTGATTCGTACAAAAATGATTTGCCGGTTTGTTGTTGCAACTCCAATAATGCTTGTAAATTTTCTGCTATCATTTTCTTGCTGGCACTTACCACATCTTTTCCATTTCTTAATGCAATGGTTACGATTTCAAAAGCAGCATCTGCATCATCAATTACTTCTACAATTACATTGATATCACGGTCGTTTAGCAATTCATCTTTATCTGTTGTAAATAATGCTGCTGGCGCATTTCTCTTTTTACCGAAATTCTTAATGCAAACTTTTTTGATACTTGCATTCAAAGATGGTGTTTGTTGTAAAACTTTGTACAATCCTTCGCCAACTACACCGAATCCAAAGAGACCTATTGTTAATTGTTTATGTGTTCCCATGTTATACAAAATATAAATTATAAAAAGATGAATAAAACCGTTTTATTCTATTGCTAATGTATAATGCCGTCTTTTAGGAAAACTTTTGACTGAATGCATTTTATAGACGGTATTATTGATTCACTATTTTTAAGTGAGATGATTTTTTATTATTAATAAATTCTTTTAAAGCCGCTTCTATTTTTTCGTATTCTAGTAAGAAGCCATCATGACCAAACTCACTGGCAATCGTAAGCAATTGTGCATCCGGAATTGTTTGTTGCAGCATTTCCTGCTCTGTTATCGGATAAAGGACATCGGATGTAATGCCAATCACCAATGTTTTTGCAGTAATGAGTTTTAAAGCTTCTGATACACTTTTACGATTACGTCCCACATCATGGCTGTCCATACTTTGTGTGAGTCTGTAATAACACAATGTATTAAATCGCTTTGTGAGTTTTAAACCCTGGTACCGCTGATAATTATCGGATGCATAGGTTGTTTCTGTACTGAGTGGTACAAATGCTTTATCCCTTCTTTGCGTAATAGCATAACCATTATAGTGGCGATAGGAGAGCATTGCAATTGATCTGGCAGCAGCTAGCCCTTTTTGTCCAGCGTCATTAGTTTTCTTTAACCATGTGCTGTCGGCTTCTATTGCCAAACGCTGTGATGCATTGAAGGCAATTCCCCATGGAGATAAAACTGCATTGGTAGCAATTGGAACAATATGTTCGAATAAAGCCGGCTCTTCAATTGCCCATTCTAGCAATTGCATACCGCCGGTGCTGCCACCAAGACCAATAAATATTTTATTGATGCCCAATTCAATTTTTAAATGCTGGTAGCTTCTTACTATATCTCGAATAGTGAAAACAGGGAAACTGTTATAATAAGTTTCATTTGTTTCAGGATTCTTACTTAATGGAGAAATGCTGCCGTACGGACTGCCGGGTTTATTAACGCAGATGATGAAATACTTTGCAGGATCAAAATATTTTCCTTCGCCAACAAGACCGGGCCACCATTCAACAGGATTACTGTTTGCAGTGAGTGCATGAAAAATCCAGACAACATTATCTTTTGCAGCATTCAGTTTGCCATGCGTTGTATAAGCCAAGTGAAAACCCGGAAGGGTTTCACCTGACTCTAATGTGAATGTTTTTTTATATTTAAAAGTGTTTGTCAACTGTATTGATTGATGATCAGGGAACAGAACCACAAACGGAGCGTCGCAACTAAAGCTCAATCAGGGAACCGAAGCCGGGTTAATAATTAATTGACTAATTCATTGGCGAAGATTGCAGCAAATGCTTGTTCGAAATCTTCTTTTATATCTTCGATATACTCAATGCCAACGCTGATACGAACCTGATTGGGTTCAACACCAGCAGCTTTCTGTTCCGCTTCGTTTAATTGTTCATGTGTGGTGGAAGCCGGATGAATAGCCAGTGATTTTGCATCGCCAACATTGGCCAAATGACTTACCAGTTTCAATGAATCAATAAATTTGCTTGCATTTTCTTTTGTGCCTTTTACACCAAAGTTGAGTACACCGCCAAAGCCATTCGTTAAGTATTTTTTTGCCAGTTCATTATAAGGGCTGCTTTTTAATCCTGGATATTGTACAAACTCAACTGACGGATGCTGTTCCAACCACTCGGCTAATGCTACTGCATTTTCAACATGACGTTGTACACGAAGACTTAAAGTTTCTAAACCTTGTAGCAATAAAAATGAATTGAATGGACTTTGTGAAGAACCAAAATCTCTGAGGCCTTCTACTCTTGCACGGATGGCAAAAGCAATATTGGGTAAGCCAAGTGGATTTCCTTCGCCAAAAACTTCCCAGAATTTAAGTCCATGATAACCTTCTGATGGTTCAGTAAACTGTGAGAATTTTCCATTACCCCAATTATAATTTCCGCCATCAACAATAACACCACCGATGCTGGTGCCATGTCCGCCAATCCATTTGGTAGCAGATTCTACAACGATGTTTGCACCATGCTCCAATGGACGGAATAAATATCCGCCTGCGCCAAATGTATTGTCAACGATTAGTGGTAAATCATATTCTTTGGCGAGGTCAGCAAATTTTTTAAAATCAGGAATGTTCAATTTTGGATTACCAATTGTTTCTAGGTAAAATGCTTTTGTGTTTTTGTCAATATGCTTTACAAAGCTTTCTGCATCGTCGCCATCAGCAAAGCGAACTTCAATGCCTAATCTCTTGAAAGCTACTTTAAATTGGTTGTAAGTGCCACCATAGAGATAGGTAGAAGTGATAAAATTATCTCCGGCTTGCAAAATATTATTGAGTGCAAGGAACTGTGCTGACTGTCCGGAGCTTGTAGCTAATGCTGCAACACCACCTTCCAATGCAGCAATGCGTTGTTCAAAAACATCTGTTGTCGGATTCATTATCCGAGTATAGATATTGCCGAATTCTTTTAATCCGAAAAGATTAGCTGCATGTGCTGCATTGTTAAAAGCATAGGAAGTGGTTTGATAAATAGGAACCGCTCTTGACTTTGTTGTTGGATCAATTTGCTGACCAGCATGAAGCTGTAATGTGTCGAAATGAAGATTGTTGCTCATCTTTTTTGATTTTTAATTTGATGAAAAATTGTTTAAACATTTACATCATTTATCAAAAAAGACTATCGGGAAGAGCTTCTTTTAAGTAAACAATCCTTCACTAAAGTTTCGGGTTGTAAACGAAAAAAGCTCACCCGATAAATCAGATGAGCTTTTAATATGTTGTTTACGATATTTAGAAGCATGTATCTGACTTATCGTTCCCTCGTTTAAAACGAGAGATGGAATTGGCACCTTTCTCTAATCAAATTAGAGTAGGTTGTCAAGGCTTCATCGGGCCATTACCCTCCGCCTTTCTTGATAAGTATGTGTAAAGAACTTGAACAAAGATAGTGGACTACGATTCTATTTTCCAAATTTTAAATCAGAATATTTTGCAAACAGTTGTTTGGTTATTAGCTGAAAGGCTTTATAGTAAAGGGATTCAGGGCTTATAATTTTTTTGTAACCAATCGCTTTGCGAATGAGCTGTCTTTTCAATAAGAACATTTTTCTCAATCTTTTTTTGAGCTTTCTTTATGGAGGAACTGATCATACTATGTTCAATTGCTTCGTCTTCTTTCATACCAAGTTTTCGCATTATGTCGACTATTTTTTCTGCTCCAAAATGTTTGTAAAGCGGTTCATTTAAGGCAGAATATACTTTTACTAATTTCAAGTTCATTTTCTGGTAAAAATCCTGCTCTTTTGTTTCTAATGGATAGTGTTCTGCAAAGACAGATATTTTGCCTGATAATTGATGAAAAGTTGTTTCCCTGGCAAGAAGTAGTACAATTTCTTCCGTAGTTGCGGTTGAAAAATAAGAAGACGCTTCATTCAATGAATCATCAAACCAAAAGATATAAATTATTGATTTGTTTTTTTTCCATTCATCAAGCATTACCTGATATTTGGCAGCTGTTGAAATAAATACAGCATCAGTTACTTGTGGGCCTTCAGATTTTTTTCTAAAAAAGTTGAACATGATTTATAGATTACAGCAATATTACAAAGAAAGAGGCTACATTTTACTGCAACCTCTTTACACATTCTAAATGAACCACCACCTTGAATGTTTTAATTCATTACTGTACCTTCTACTTCAACAATTTTTGTACCTGTATAGATCCAGGGTTTTGTTACTGTTTTTTTCTTTGCTTTTGAATTTTTTGATGTTGTAACTGGCTCTTCTTCAGCCATCATAAATGCAGCTGAAGGGTCAGTTGTGTTATATTCTTTTCCAATGCAAATACTTAGTGTGTTTGTTTCTTTATCGAACATCAAAGTCCCTTCTGCAACTTCTTTTCCTTCTTCAGTTTTCTGCGCTGGAATTTTATAGGTAGCAGGTGATTTACGTAACATCGCTTTTACTCTACCTTGTGGCAAACCTTCAATCCACACAAGTCCTTTATTATTGGGGTCTATTGTAATAGAAAGTTTAGATGTTTCTGCATTTGTAGCTGATTCATATTCGCCAAGTGCAGGAAAAATATCAGCAATGGTTTGTGCAGGCTTAGCCGCAACATATTTGTCTTTGTACTGAGACATTATTGAATCTACAGTAGAATTCTTTTTTGCATCCCAGTTTTCCTGTGTTGTAGTTTCTTTTACAGGAGTTTCTTGTGCTGAAGTTGTAATTGCCAAAGTAGAAAATAATGCAATTACACCTGTTATTAAAAAGGTCTTTTTCATGAATAGATAATTTTATTAATTGATTTATTTGATTTCGTGGCTATACTCAAAATACTGTGCCAGAATAATTTTTTGTGGATAACTCTCAAAACTTTATTCAATTTTCTCTATTTTAAAGGAATATAAATATGTTGGAACAATTTCAGTTAAAGGTTGTTTATAAAGGAGTTAACAACAAAATTTTGGAATTATCCGAAATAGTATCTTCGTTCAATAAGTATGGCAAAGAAAGCAAGTATAAAAAAGGAAGTCGTGGAGATTCAGGATTTAGAAACCATTGAAGTATATGGAGCAAGAGTTCATAATCTAAAAAATATTGACATTTCAATTCCGAAAAATAAACTGGTAGTTATTACCGGAATAAGTGGCAGCGGAAAATCTTCGCTTGCATTTGATACAATTTATTCTGAAGGTCAGCGACGATATATGGAAACTTTTGGTGCTTATGCCCGCCAGTTTATTGGGGATATGGAAAGACCAGATGTAGACAAGATAACCGGTCTCTCACCTGTAATTTCTATTGAACAAAAAACCACCAATAAAAATCCCCGTTCTACTGTTGGTACAATAACGGAAATATATGATTTTTTGAGACTGTTGTTTGCAAGAATTGGCGATGCTTATTCTTATAATACGAATAAGAAAATGGTGAAGTGGAGTGAAGAAGAAATTGTTGAAAATATTTTTCAGAAATATAATGGAAAAAAAATTGCCTTGCTGGCTCCTTTAGTAAGAGGAAGAAAAGGACATTATAGAGAATTATTTGAAGATGTAAGAAAAAAAGGTTTTTTAAAAGTAAGAATTGATGGAGAGGTAAAAGATATTACTCCAAAAATGCAGGTTGATCGTTATGTTATTCATGATATTGAATTAGTGGTTGACAGACTACAGGTTACTAATGATTTAAAAGCAAGACTTAGCCAAAGTGTGCAGCAAACATTGAAGTTGGGTAAAGACTTAATGTTTTTGTTGATAGATGATAAAACTTTTGTTCAGTATTCTAAATTGCTGATGTGTGAGGATACAGGAATAAGCTACGAAGAGCCATCGCCCAATGCTTTCTCGTTTAATTCTCCATATGGTGCTTGCCCCGTTTGTAAAGGCTTGGGTAATATATATACCATTGATATGAGTGAAGTGCTGCCGGATAAAACATTAAGTGTAAAAGAAGGCGGTATAGCACCATTGGGCGAAGAACGCAATGCTAGTGTATATCAGCAGGTGAAGGAATTTGCCAGCAAGAATAAAATAAAATTGGATAAGCCATTGGATCAACTTACGCAGGCACAATTAGATTTGCTTTTGTACGGTGATAAAGAAATAAATTCTTCGCTTGATGTAGATGTGGATGATGAAACCGTGCCAAATGAATATACAGGAAGCTTTGAAGGAGTTATTCCAATGCTTAAGAGATGGTTTGCTTCTTCCTATAGTACAGAAGCTTTGCGGGAATGGGTACAACAGTTTATGAGTTTAAAACCCTGCACTTCTTGTGAAGGCGCAAGATTAAAAAAGGAAAGCCTTTGGTTTAAAGTGA
The DNA here is from genome assembly GCA_016708765.1 of Chitinophagaceae bacterium. Classification (GTDB taxonomy): domain Bacteria; phylum Bacteroidota; class Bacteroidia; order Chitinophagales; family Chitinophagaceae; genus JJ008. Next base: position 231,808 of record JADJFD010000004.1, on the reverse strand, counting down.
ATGGAAGGAATATAGCGGAGTTAAGCAACATGAATCTTGATAATCTGGCTGCCTGGTTTGATGGTATTGAATTAATGCTGGAGAATAAACAAAAAGCAATTGCAAAAGATGTATTGAAAGAAATAAGAGAACGGCTACAGTTTTTACTGGATGTTGGATTAACCTACTTAACATTATATCGCTCTTCTAAAAGCCTTAGTGGCGGCGAATCGCAGCGTATCCGTTTGGCAACACAGATAGGTTCGCAGTTGCAAGGGATTACTTACATTTTGGATGAACCTTCTATTGGCTTACATCAAAGGGATAATCATCGATTGATCGAAGCATTAAAAAATCTGCGGGATATAGGTAATAGTGTATTGGTGGTAGAACATGATAAAGACATCATGCTTGCCGCAGATCATTTAATTGATATTGGGCCCAAAGCAGGATATCATGGTGGAAAAATAGTTGCGCAGGGCAAACCACAAGATTTGTTGAAACTAAATACATTGACATCCGGTTATTTGAATGGACATCATAAAATTTCAGTGCCAAAAGAAAGGAGAGAAGGTAACGGTAATTTCCTTGAGTTGAAAGGTGCGAAAGGAAACAATCTGCAAACAGTAGAAGCAAAATTCCCATTGGGAAAGTTTATTTGTGTTACAGGTGTAAGTGGTAGCGGCAAATCAACTTTTATTAATGAAACATTATATCCGATTCTTTCTAAACATGCTTACGGTTCTAAAATGGTTCCACTGGAATATAAATCTGTAAAAGGATTAGAACATATTGATAAAGTAATTGAAATTGATCAGTCACCAATTGGTAGAACACCTAGAAGTAATCCCGCTACCTATTGTGGCTTCTTTACTGAAATAAGAACGTTGTTTGCTTCTATTCCCGAAGCGAAAATAAGAGGATACAAACCCGGTCGTTTTTCTTTCAATGTAAAAAGTGGCAGATGCGAAGTGTGTGAAGGCGGCGGTATGCGGGTGATTGAAATGAATTTTTTGCCGGATGTATATGTGCATTGTGAAAAATGCAATGGCAAAAGGTATAACCGGGAAACCCTGGAGATCCGTTATAAAGGAAAATCCATTGCGGATGTGTTGGAAATGACGGTGGAAGAAGCAGTAGAATTTTTTAAAAATGTTCCCTATCTCTATCGAAAGATAAAAGTGCTAGAAGAAGTTGGCTTAGGTTATATAACCTTGGGGCAATCTGCAGTAACATTAAGTGGCGGAGAGGCGCAACGGGTAAAGCTTTCTACTGAGCTTGGTAAAAAAGATACAGGGAAAACATTTTATATATTGGATGAACCAACAACTGGATTACATTTTGAGGATATACAGCACCTGCTTGATGTACTGAATAGGTTAGTCGACAGAGGTAACACTGTATTGGTGATTGAACATAATATGGATGTGATAAAAGTGGCCGATCATATAATTGACTTAGGCCCGGAAGGTGGTGATGGCGGAGGAAGAATTTTGTATGAAGGAACTCCAGAAGGATTAACGAAGAACAAAGAAAGTCATACGGCAGAGTTTTTGAAAGCTGAGCTGAAATAGAATAATAGGAAATACTAAAAAAGCCTCCCCTTATTAATTGGGAGGCTTTTTTTATAAAGAGTTAAGATGATTATTTTACTTTATCATCAATACTTTTTGGCACTTTAATAATGCCTAATTGAAGTAATAGACCAATGGCACCAGCAGCTAGGCCTAAGAAAAGACCAAGACCTGGAGAAACTTTTACAATTCCGCCATACTTACCTCCACCCATTGTGAATATTCTAATCAGGTAAATGGCTGCGCCTCCTGCAATTGCACCGAAGCCTCCTAGAACAAGTTTTCTTCCCATATCATCAAAACCTAAAGCTTTGTTGCCCATAAAACAAGCAGCAGCTACAGCACCAATTCCGAGTAAAACAAGAAGTCCCCAGCCGCCAAAACCATTTTTAGAAGCTCCGCCAAAACCTCCGGCTGATACAGATATCCAAGGTAGAAGAAGTGATATTAATGCTACACCTGCGAGGATTTAAGAATACAATTTTGATTTGTGAAAGCCTAAATTTTCCATAATAAAGTTGGTTGATTTGGTTGTACCTACTCGTATGGCTTTTCGGTATTCGCCCCTGTTTTTTAGGTTCAGGTAACCTTATGTTAGAAATATGAAACTAATATAGGACTCTTTTTTAAAAATCAAACAGTTGTAGTACAGTTTTTTTGAACTGTTTTATAACAAGGCTATATAAATTACACTTTGTGGTGAGTAGAAGGAGTAAAATAACCCGTAAGTAAAGGCAGGAAGTGATTGCAAAAATCTTCTGGTTCTCCAGGACTGCTGGGTTTTTCAACCGGATATTGATTAAAACAATTTCCCTGCCCGTACGGGTTTTCTTAGTTATGACGAATAAAAAGAGCTCAAATTGAAAGAAAAGCTTTTCAGCTTTTTTGCCCGCAAGCAAGGCAGAGAGTGTTTAATAAAATTTTATACATAAAAAGAGAGTACCAATAGAGAACGGATTAGGTTATTTCAACCGGGTATTAGATTTTATTAAGCTCCCTGCTGCTTTTCGGGACGGCGTTTAGTATTATTATTGACTATCTGAATTCAAATTCACCTGCTGCTGTCTCTTCATCTCCAGTGAAAACACGGTAAATGTATTTGCCTACCTTAAATTTTTTGAGGGACTCATGTTCACCTGCTTTCATTTTTTTGTGAAATATTAATGTGCTCTGGATATCGAATACAAAAAAGTCCAACACTTCTTTATTATTATCTTTTGCTATTACATGCATTTCCCGTTTAATAAAATCAGGGAATATTTTTACAGAACTGTTGTTCTTTGATGAAAACAGTTTGGTTTTAAATTTCTTTTTTAAAGCTATTTTTTCACCCGCCTTATATTCTCCTAGGCTGATGTATGGTTTACTTTCAGCTAAAGCAGGTTGAGATAAAATCAAGCCGGTACAAACACTTACGGCCATTATTAATTTTAAATGATTTTTAGGGACTTGTTGTTTCATGTGGTTGGGATTTAGATTTATAGTTTAGGGTGGTATTCCGTTAATAGTAAACTGGACATTTTAATTGTCGCTTAGCTCTACCTGTTGGAGAATTGGCTCCATTTAATCTCCATCCTAGCCGAAGAATACTTGAGAAAAATGCATCATTGTCTTTCGGATCACCTCTTTGTTCGTTAACAACCGGATTAGGACGGCTTTGACCTGGTTGCAAAAGGTTTCTCGATAATATAGTTGACTGGCAATTGCCGCATCAGCAGCAGGCAGGTAAGTATTAAAAAGCGCCGGGTTAATATATTTTGTACTTACATCATCAATATAATCAGTAAATGTTTTTCTATGCAGAACTTCAAAACCTACGTACATTGATTCGTTGAGATAATACTTAACACCACCACCAAAAAGTAATTCCTTCTGTATAAGAGAATACTCTTTACGGTCTGGATATTCTGCAAAGCCCTGACCTTCTAAGCGAAGCGGTTTTAGTTCAACCATTCTTTTAGTTCCTCCCGGTTCATTGTATTCTGACTTGGGATTGAAGTGAAAGAAACCTGCTCCACCAACAATATAAGGCCTAAATTTATTAGCTAATCCATCATATTGTTCGAATAGAACGGTAGGATAAAACTCTATTGCAGCATAAGCTTCACTAATTTTCGATTCAAATTTCAGATTTCTTTTCAGACGATATCTTTCTGCACCACCTTTATCCGGAGCTTGGGCGTCATCACCTTCAATAAAACCGAGATTACCTGCAAGTCTTAAGCCAATCCATTCAGTAGGATAAATATTAAGATAAAGGCCTTTGTTTAATTTTGTAAGGGGAAGATCCACATCTTTTACAAAATCTTTTCCTATTCCATTACTTCCTCCGAGGTCGCCGAGGAAAAACATTGGACCTAAACCTAAGCCAAATTCTAATTTGCCATTAGCTACGCTTAAGGATTGTGAAGAAGAATTAAAATTAAAAAATGTTAGGAAAAAAATAAGTACGGACAGCCGTACAGTGTGTACACTTGTTCTCATTGGTATCGGATTTCAGATTTTCGAATATTGGTTTCTCGCCACTAAAGTAGATATTGAAGTAGGATTCGAAAGAATCTTTACTTCACTTTTTGTAAAAATGAATTAAAAAAAGTTCAACTACTTAGTGATTTTACGAAAATCGTCTATGGTCTTACCATTTCTATGTGTGGGATGTTGTCTTCAAGGTATGTATCGCTATCCTTTTCAAACCCTAACGATGTATAAAATTTTTGGAGATAAAGTTGTGCTCCAATTCTGATAGGAAAGTTGCCAAAAAGCTCAGTTGTTTTTGAAATGGAGCGATTCATTAATTCAAAACCAATACCTGTTCTTCTTACGGAAGGTGAAGTAACAACCCGGCCAATAGAAGCTTCTTCGAATGCAATGCCAGGCGCAAGTATACGAGTATAGGCTACTAATTTTTGCTGGTTCCATCCCATTAGATGATAGGAGAGAAGATCTTTATTATCTGCATCCTGGTATACACAATTCTGTTCTACTACAAATACTTCATTACGTAATTGCATAATTGCATATAGTTCGGAAGAAGTAAGTTCTTCAAATTTTTTAAAAGCCCAGTTTATAGCAGACATTTTGATTAACAGATTAGTAATTGTATTTATTCTTCCAAAGAGTTTTTAAAAATTTTCTAAGCTCATCTTCTCTTGCATTTTTTCCAGGCTCATAAAATTTTGTTCCGGCGATTTGCTCCGGTAAATATTCTTGCGGCGAAAAACTGTTTTCATAACTGTGCGAATATTCATAATTTTTTCCATAATCCATATTCTTCATCAGTTTAGTCGGAGCATTCCGAATGTGCAACGGAACCGGAAGATCGCCATGTTTTTTTACAGCAGATAAGGCTGCACCAATTGCGGCAACGGCTGCATTACTTTTTGGCGAAGAGGCGAGGTAAGCAGTACATTGAGAAAGAATGATGTTTGCTTCGGGATAGCCAATTTTAGTAACAGCATCAAAACAAGTATTGGCCATTACAATTGCCGTTGGATTTGCATTGCCGATATCTTCACTTGCCAGAATGACTAATCGCCGGGCAATAAATTTTACATCTTCGCCTCCTTCAATCATTCTTGCCAACCAGTAAATAGCTGCATTCGGATCGCTGCCTCTCACGGATTTGATAAACGCTGAAATAATATCGTAATGCTGTTCTCCACTTTTATCATACAACGCAATTCTTTTTTGAGCTACCTCCATCACTATCTTATCCGTAATCACTAAAGAGTCAGCTGAAGAAAAAGCATCAGACACAATCTCAAGAAGGTTTAATATTTTTCGTCCATCTCCTCCGGAAATATTAATAAGAGCTGTTGTTTCTTCTAGTTTGATGTTTTTTGTTTTCAGAATTTCATCCTTAGCAATAGCAATTTGCAGCAGCTTAATTAATTGCTCTTCATTCAATGATTTTAAAACATATACCTGGCAGCGGCTTAGCAAGGCACTGTTTACTTCGAAAGAAGGGTTTTCTGTAGTAGCGCCAATTAATGTAATGATTCCTTTTTCAACAGCACCTAATAAAGCATCCTGCTGCCCTTTATTAAATCGATGAATCTCATCAATGAATAAAATGGCACCGGGTTTTGTCTTTGCCAGTTCAATTATTTCCCGCACATCCTTTACTCCGGCGCTGATGGCACTTAATTGAAAGAACGGAGCTGTTAAGGAATTGGCAATAATATTTGCAATAGTTGTTTTGCCGGTACCGGGAGGTCCCCAAAATATCATTGACGGAATTTTTCCATTTTCTATTGCCTTTCGGAGAATGCTTCCATTGCCTACAAGATGTTCCTGACCCAGCAATTCATCTAATGAAGTGGGGCGAATACGTTCGGCTAAGGGAATATGGGAATTCATTGGGTGAAAGTAGTAAAAGATTTTCTTCGGCCTTATTGCAGTAACCAGATATTTGAGAAGCTCTTGAGTATTACTTTTTAAGGAATTGGAGAATTGCTATTCAACGTAGTTGAAAAAAGAAGTAGTATGAGTTTACTTTTTTGCAATAAGTAATCACAAGTAATCTTATAAAAGGCAAAATTAATGGGCTACTAACCAGATCTAAGGACCTTCACAAATTCGTTGAGCGACTTCCATCGGCCCTTTGCTGGGCAGTTTTGGTGATAATGATATTGGCAGCGAGTTCCTATTGCTTAGTAATTAGTGCTAATTTTCAAAAATACCCATTTGTAGGTATATGTAGTCAATAGCATTCATTTTATCTTAGCAGTGTAATCGAAAAGGAAGAAAAAAATATTAGAAAGCATCCATTTCGAAATCTTTTGTATCATTGAATATTCAAACGATAAAGCAAAACAACTAAACTTAAAAAAATGAAAAAGCACCTATTTCTTTTCGTCGCCTTACTGGTAATCGGACTTGGCTTTACCGCCAATGCTCAGGTTAAACCAAAATTAAAAAAACAGTCGATTAGCGCAAATGCTCAGTCGACTCCAACTACAGAAGTAGATGGATTGCAGAAAGCAATGAATATGAAAAACAGCCCTGTAATGAAAGACCGTGGAGATGTTTACGGCCCTAATTATAGTGACGTCGTAATTGACAACTGGACAGGTTATTACATAGATATTTATGTAGATAACAGTTACAGAGGTACGGTTTCTCCTTGGGACAAAAAAGTAACATGGGCAATACCTGGGGCAACAAAGTTATATGCCAAAGCAGTTTTTGATGACGGAACTTATTTATACTGGGGACCTTCAACAACAACTACGGGTTACACTTACACATGGAAGTTGAATCCATAATAAGAATTTAGTATTGAAAAGGGCTGCAATTTTTGCAGCCCTTTTTATTTTGAGAGATAATTTCTTTAAAAATCAATGCCAAAGACAGCAAAGCTTGCCCATTGGGCAGGCAATGAGAACTTTTTTCTTGCATCCAGCGTTGCAAGTCTTAGCGGTTCGGACGGTGTAAAACTGTGTTTCCCTTGAAGATGAAAAATAAACCGATTCATTAGGTATGCTGTTGCGTCATCATCTACATTCCATAGGCTCATAATAACATAATTACTTCCGGCTAATAAAAAACTTCTAGCCAAACCGGCCACTCCAGATTCCATTGATCTACCAAGTCCGGTCTGGCAAGCAGAAAGTATGACCATTTCAGGAAAATTATTTTCAAGTGCATTTTTATTTCTTAGCTCCATTATATTTTTCGCTGTCAGGAATGGATCATTTCCTGATAATACCAGAAAACTTTTTTCCATTGGTTGTATACTGTCAGCTATACCATGTGTAGCAAAATAGGCTAGATCTGATTTTTTTAAGTAATATATGACAGAATCTTTAATCGCTTTTTCTCCATTTAATAATTTATAAGTTTTAGCATAGTCTTTAGCTACGTTTATTTCTTTTTCAGCACCTGGTAAATCCGGAAAGTCAAAATCGGTGTTTTTGGGATATGAAGGATTACTAACAAGCAAAGCATTTTCAATTGTGAATGATACTTTTGGTATATATTGAAAAGAAGGATTACGTTTAAATTCTGTTGACATATCGCCAGTCCATTGAGTAAGTTGCTTCAGGGTTTTAATTCGTAAACCTAAAAGATCTAGAATACTTGGTACAATTGTATAGCTGCATTTATCAATCAGCAGCGAATCATCTTTATAGGGCTTTAATAACGAAAAAGGTAAAGTGCCGATGTTCATAGCCGGTATGATATATAGGTGCTTATATTTTGTAGTAAATAACTCAGGAATTAATAAATCTGTTGCAGATTTAATTACAGAGGAATAATCTGCTCCATTTGATTTTTCAGGACTTTCAATAATTACTCCTCTTTGGGAAGGCATTGACTTTATAGATTTGTCATATAAGCCAACAACATGATTAATATCATATCCTAATTGAAAAAGGGACGATTTTGTTATCGAAATAATTCTTTTCTCTTTTATTATTCCGGGCTCAAAAAATATACGGTGAAGAGAGTCATTATTAAAAAAATAAAACAGAATACCGATGCCTTTATCCTGCGGATATAATTTGGAAAGCATTTTTGCGAAATCTTCATCGGAAACGATTCTGTTCTTTTCAAAAATAGATAGCATTTCTTTTATTTCTTTGCCAGGAAGACCTCTGACTTTTAAAAGTTCGGAAACCTGATCACTATAAATTTTGTAAATATTAATACTTGAATCTTTTAACTGCTGGGCATCCGAGAATAGGTACAGACAAATAAGTAAGCAGCTTAAAAGAAATTTTTTCATTTTCTTCTACAAGTTAAAAAAATACACTCAAATACAAAAACCCCGTATTCGATACGAGGTTTTATAAACGAATACAGTAATATTTGAATTTAGTATGTTACTTTAACAGATAACCGATATAGGTTCCAGTTGGCAGGTGTGTTTGGGTTAATTCCCCTTGCTCCGGAAATGTTGCCCATTTTTAATAATTCTGCTAATGGTCCGCTTGCACTTCTTGGGGTTCCCCTTACACCTTCTTGTTTAAATAAACTGTAGGCGTCTGGAATTGGTGTTTCTGAGGCTATTAAAAAATAATTATCTGTACCTGATGGTTCGGATGCTTTTGCGTTTTTAAATATTATAAACTTTTCAACCGGATTGCCATTATTATTACGACGTGGAAATTTTCCTTCACTCTGGCCACTTCTAGATGGATAAACAGGAGTCATTGTTCCATTCTTATCTATTGTAAATAGATAAATGTATTTGGGAAAAATATCTTGTTGCAAGTAAGTTTCTTCATCTGCTTCAAGATTGATGTCAAACCTTTGGCCTATTTTGAGACCGTCACTTTCAATTATTTGTTGAGTTGCGTTATCCCTTAATACAATACGATATGGAAAAAAATCTTGTTCCTTTGGTGGCGCCAAAGTAAGCCAACCACGGATTTTTGAAAGCTTTACACATGTTTCAAAAACACTTTCTACAACATCCTGGTAAGATTTTTCAGAATTATCAGCAAGTGTATAACAACCCGCATCTACCGGCATAGAGCCGAGGCTGTCACGAAGTGAAAAGTCTGTTTTTACCAATCCATAGGCAACATTGTTATTTACATCCAACGTGCCATACAAAACATAATTTGCATCTTCCGGTTTTTCAACCAGTTGAATAGTTTTATATTCAGAAAACTTAGTAACCATCATATCCTGTAACTTCTTTGGCGGCGCCATATTTACAAACAATGATTTTCCCTTTGCCAGTTTCTCTGTTTCAGCTACGCTAAAATCTTTCAGAATAATATTGTTTGTATTCGTAGTGAAATCCCTTGCAGTTATTTTTCTGTCTTGAATGTTGATTGTTACATCCGGTTCTGCAGTTTCAATTTTGCTACTCCACTTAACATTCGGAGATTGTTTCAACTGCATATTTACAGACGCCTGTTTGGTTATCTCATCATACGTATAACTGCTTTTTGGGATATAGATTTTCAATAGAGGGGCTTTACTGCTTACCCAATTGGTTACTGTAAACTTCATTCCTGCTTTTATAGCTGCTGCAGAACCGGCAATCACTGTTACTTCGGATTGATTGAGGCTCATAATATTGACAATTTTTATCTTAAGTGTCGAATCATTCACAGCTGTTAACTCATTATCAGGATTAACACCAGAGGCATAGCCTGCTTGCAGAATTATTTTTTTATTCAGTAAAGACATAATCGGAAAGGAAACATTATCCGATAATAAAGCTTTATCAATTCCAAATAAGGTTTCATTATACCTTGTTGGGTCGCCTGCCATTACCGGCTCCTGCGGTTTGCTAAAACTTTTAATGATGGCTCTAACAGCGGTGAATATATTTTGAGCAGAGGCTTTTGCAGACTGCTGATCTAATACTTTCATAAGTGCAAGTGTAAAAGCACCATGTGTCCTTTTTTCAATGGGCACATTCGGATTATCATCCATATGTTCTTTTGCTACTTCATCTGCCTGAGATGCAGATATTCTCAGATATCCGGAATTGGTCATCTCTTCCGGTGGTGTAGGGTTGCTTGCATCTTTCAAATCATATTCGTTCCTGTTAATATACCTCGACTTTCCTTCGAATAAACCTCTTGCCATTGAACCACTCTGGCAACAATCAAAAATGGCAGTTAGCTTAATCTTTTTCTTAACAAATTCACCAAAGATTGCTGATACCTGTTTGTCAGTTATATCAACTGTATCTTTTCTCCAGACATCAGCCGGTACTATCGTTTCATTATAACCATCATCATCATTTTGAGCCATCGAATTTCTTATCTGGCTGCCATGACCTGCATAATAAACAACGGCTATTCCATTTTCAGGAGTACTTTTTAATAAATCGTTTAATGAACTAAGTATAGCAGCACGGGTTGCCTTGGTGTTATATAATTCCTTTACATCTGTTGTTGCAAAACCAAACTTGCTGACAAGGATTTCCTTCATAGCTTCTGCATCATTTTTGCAACCACTTAAATCATTCCATGCTTCTGGAGGCCTAGTTGTGGATTTTGCTTGTTTAGATCCTATTGGCGGCGAATAGGTATCAATTCCAATTACCAATGCTTTTTTTACAGGCTCTTTTGTGGGAGGCTGGGCAAAAAGCATCTGACTACTTAAAAGAATTGTTGCAAAAAAGGAAAGTAGATATTTCATTTATGTAGTTTTAAATGTTCTATGAATGGTATAAAAATAAGTACTAAAAATTGCAAAAGCTCTACCCATAAATGGGTATTTTAAGTAATTTTTACTTTGTCTTAGAAGGCTGATCTTTTTTCCATTTATCGGGAAAATATTTGTTCATCATTATTGAAAATTCTGGCGTTGTTCGAATATAGCTAAGGTCGTTATCATTTGTCAACATAAAATAATCACCGAAACCAAGTTTCATTGATTTTTCAAGACTTTCCATTGTCGCTTCTTTATCTCCCTGCAAAGATTTCCAACAGGCATGATGATACCATGTCCATACATCTTCCTGTTTATAATTAAGCAAGAGTTCAAAAAAGTTATTAATAATATCTGTGCTGTCAATTAAATCTGGCATACGGATATACGCATAGAATATTGAAACATACGAACAGTATTGCATGTTTACTATATATACTTTCTTTTTAAAATCACTATAAGCAATTTTATCATTTGTAGAATAAGTTTTACCATAATAGAGCTGCATATTTGTAATAAAACCTTCGAGAGAAGCAGTAGCATAATCAGCGGTTAAAATAAACTGGTTCATCGCTTCACTAAGATCACCTTCCATTTCTGCAATTACGCCAAGGTTAAAATGTGCATGAGGATAAGTACTATCGAAAGCTAATGCAGCATTGAAATATTTTCGGGCTGAGTCGAGTTGGTTTGAAACAAAGAAAACATGACCAATATTATTGTCGCAAATGCCAGTATAGACGATATTGGATTCTTTAGATTTTTTGTAATAGTATACAGCACTGTCTGGCTGACTGAGCCGTGAGTAATATACTCCTTTGTCGAAATAGCCTTGTGCTTCCCCTTGTTCAGAAGCAATGATTTCGTCTATTAGTGCTAGGGCTTTATTGTTTTTTTCATTGTATGAATAGGTCTTGGCCAGCTGTTCCATAATTAATAATCTATCGGGATGCACTTTCACTAATTTTTCAAAAATGATTTCTGCCTTATCATACTGTTTCAGTTTATTATAAATTAATCCCAATGAATAGTTAGCAGAAATATCATTCGGTCTAAGATCTAAATATTTTTGAAAAACTTTGTCAGCTTTGTCATATTCAAACATGAAACTATAGCTGATACCTAAGGCACCTAGTGTATAAGCTGCATTTGGTTCCAGTTCAGTAGATTCTTCAAGGTATTTAATGGCTTTAAGAATGGTAGGGTTCCAACTGATGTTATATTCGTTCTCACTTAATGCCCAGGTCAGCGACATGGCATTCATATATAATTTCCGGGCTTTAAGGTTGCGGAACATATAATGCTGTTCTCCTAATAATGAAAGACAGCTGTCTAATTCTGCTGCAGCATAGTAACATTCATCCCTCGTAGAATAACTTGTTTCTCCTTTTAACAATGGCCCGACAATAGTGTTGAATCGTTCGTTTAATGCTGCTGCTAGATTACGCCGCATTGCAGGTGTTAAAGGGTTGTCTTTATTTCTCTTTATAAAAACCCTGTAATCAAATAATGCATTGGTGTCTTTTGGCCATATCAGATTCTTGTTTTCAAGGTTCTGTTTAAAAGATAAATAGACTTTCTTGTCTTCGGGATTCAATGAATCAACATATTTCTCTTCTGAACCTTTTGTATTGGCTACCGCCAGCAAAGGGTAATTTTCAGCTTTTTGTTTTTTTAACGAGGCTAAAACTAATGGATCAACTACAACAAAAGGTTTACTTAAGTCACCCGTAATTACAGGAATCTGTTTTTCTTCACTAAATGTTGCTACCTGATCAGTAATGTATCGTTGTAGCTCTGAAAAGCTCACTTTGTTATCATTGTTCTTATCGGCTAGTCCTTTCATTCCTTCTTCTAATTGTAAGGAAAATAAACCACGGCCGCCGCCCCATTCTTTACTTTCAAGCGAAAGTTGGTTGGGCTGACAAGAAAGAATTTTATATTCTTTTCCCCATGATGCAGATAAGGCTGCTGCTGTTTGCTGTACACCTTCTACACCGCCTTTTAAATTTCCCGAATGGCAGGCATCAACGACAAAAATCATTTCAGTTCCTCGTTGAGACAAAGGAGATAAATACCTTTTTAAATCCAATATTTCGAGCACATCATCCTTCATTCCAAAGTAATTGCCATGCGGACTGTTGTATAAAAGCAATAATCCATTTTCAATTTGTGTTAAGTCTTCCATATCTCCATGTCCTGCAAAAAAGAAATAAACCCTGTCCCCGGGCTTAGCTTTTCTGGCAATAATGGAAATAGCATCTGCCACATTATTTTTGTTAGCATTTTCATTCAGAAAAGTTTCAATATTTATTTTGGGAACTTTGCCCCCTGCAGCACTCAATAAAAAATCTTCAAAAGCCTGGGCATCCTTATGCGCAAACTGTAATGAAGGCACAAGTTTATACTGGCTTATTCCGATAATGATTGCATATGTATTTCCAGTTACAGTTGTAGAATCTGAACCTAAGTCAATTCCTCTTTTTCCAATTTGGCTAAAACCATTGAAAAAGAAAGTAATGGATAACAGGTTAAGATATAATAGCTTGTATTTCATTAACTATAAAATTGAATAAACACTAAATTACTGAATTCTTTGATGTCGTATTTCCGTGTCAGAGGGTATTTTAGAGTAGTGATTGGAATCAGGATAGTTGCTTAAATATATTCAGAGTATTTTTTTACTTTTTATTGAAATGTCAATTTTTGCTAATTGCAACCTTTATCAATTAGGCTCGGTCTTTTTACCTATTGTTAAAAGCTATGTGGAAAATGTCAATATTGTTGATTAAATTATCATAACTTGCTGATGGTTAATTTTTTCAGTCAATAGAGTTTTTTATTCTTTATTGGTTAGGCTTAAGTAGCATTTCAACTTTAAAAATTGAAACATATGCTTATAAAATCATTTCTTTTAATTGCCAGCCTTAGTTGTACAATTTCCTTGTTTTCTCAAAATTATAGTGGGTTAGAGAATAAAAAGTTATTAAGGTCTGAGGATTTGAGTTCATTACTTGAATCCGGGATTGGCGCCTTATTCGGTAATAAGTTAAGTGGCGAAATTGACAGCGTTGTAGTACTGAAGGATGCGGAGCGGATTTTGAAAGTCAGAGTGTATTATAAAGGTTATGCTAATGGCTTTTTTGCAGTGAGTGTTATGGGTGCTTCAAGGGAAAAGCAGAACCAATTTTCAATCTTTCAATTCTTACAGACAAGTAACCCGTCGGTAGCAGAATGTATCATAGAGATGAACAAGGTTGTTCCGGATAATACGACCTTAGAGTCTCCATATTTACGGATTGATATTTCGAAGAAGAAAAATTCTACCGGGAATGTCAAAATATTTAACCTGAACAAAAAATGGCAAAGCACTGTCAATAATTCCAATATTGTCATTGACATCAGGCCTGTTCCAATAGGCCAGGCAGTAAAGCTTACTAATGAGGTTAAAGATTATGTGCCATCAAAAACAATTCTTTTTGATCCAAGTAAAACTTATTTAAATCCCAGAACAATTGAAAGGCTAAGCCCTCCAAGTGGTGGCGGTAGTTCAATGAATAGGTTGTACAAAAATTTTAGTGATGTATTTTATGCAATTTCTGGGTCTTGGGTTAATGTGAATGAAACGGGTGGAGTGGGTGGAGTAGTTAAAATCAATATAACCGGTGAAAGCAAAATAAAAGCGTTTGGAAAATGTTCTCCACAACTCTGTGACTGGGGGGAGAAGCCACTAATTAAAATTTCCGCATCAACTTACCGGGCAGAATATATCTTAAGTTTTAAAAGAACAACTATCTATATAACTGAAAATCCCGATGGGACTCTAAGAGTTGCAGGGAGTTATGTTTATAATGATGGCCGGCCTACTTTGAATTTTAATGACATTTTCAAGAGAGAGATAAGACCATTAATCTTGAATACGAATTTGATTACATTAAAACAGTTTGCATTATTACCTCCCGCCGGTAATCCAGCTGATAAAGCGCCAAAAGGCCCTGATAAAAATTCATTTTATCTGATGGATGGTTTAAGCGCTGATGTTGATTTCAGGCGGCCACAGGACATTTCAAATATTAATATCAATGTGTTTCCGGATAAAAATGTTCATTCAGGCGTATATTATATTCTGCCAGCAGATTATCATCTTTTATGGGAGTCAAAATCTGAAGCTGAAAAGGGTTATGAATTTAGAATACTTTATGGTGCTCAAGAAGCAGCAGAAGGGAGTGAAGCCCCGGTAAGGATGTCAGCAACACTTTCTGCTGGGATAACTAACAGAGAAAGGGAATTTGTAAAAGAACTTATAAAATCATTAAAACCCGATTTCAAGACCCTTGCTTTTTTACCTCTTAGAGAAAATCCACAGTTTACTTTTCAAAATACACTAGGCTCACAATATGATATTCCGGAAGATAAAATAAGCACAGAAAGAATATCAGACTTAAACAGCGATATCCGGGTTTCCTGGCAAACGGATGCCACCACAAAGGATTTTAGACAAGCAGCAATTACATCAAGAGAGGGCATTGGCGCTTCAGTAATATTACAACCTGAAGATGAGGATATCGTAGATCAGCAAATTCCGGCTACTATAAACCTGGCAGATATAAGAACTCTTGGTAAAATGAATCTTATACCTAACTTATGGAGAACTCAACATTGGAAAAATGAGACTCCTTATCCGTTGAAATTAAAAAATATTCATATCCTTAAAAAACAAGTCAGTGGTTCTAAGCCAATAATTTACTCTTGGACTTTAAACAATACGCTGGTTCCATCGCAATCAAAAGTAAATTTTACCGGTATTACAATTCCCACTTGGTTAGATAACGACCCATCATCAGTTATTTGGATTGAATATAATGTAGAGGAATGTAATGAATGTGATACAAAAGTAATGGACGCTGTTACGGGTGGTGTCTCCGGAACCAGGGCGCAACAAATAAAGTTCAGCATTCCGCCGGTAGTTTTTGATTCTCTTAATGCTTCTCAAATAATGATTACTTTGAGAAGTGCGCAGGGTGATCCAAAAGGATTAACCGTTAAAGAATTTACCTCTTTAAAATTAACGCAATCTGTCAATGAAGGATCAACTGGCCCATTGTATTTACCCGCCAGCAGCAGTTTGCAATACGAGTATAAAATTATTATAGCTTCGAAGGACGGTGATTTTTACTCTTCCAATACATGGATTCCGGGTAATGAATTAGAAAATTATCTTGGTAAAACACAATTAAAACAATTATTTATCGGAATCATTCCGGGATTGAATAACTGATTAACTAAACGAAAACAGTGGTATTAGCAATTAGAATAATTTTATTTTCTATTATGTTTCAATATATGCTACATAGCAGTTTAGTTGCTCAACCTGTAATTGCTAATGCGATAAAAATAGACGGACAATCTGTTTTTCGGGATAAGAAGAATGCTAAAATTATGTATTCAATGCCACCTGCATTTCAACTGAAAAAATCTGCTGATGGCAGTCCATTAATTAATTTGTTGAAAATGCGATACACCGGAACTAATGCATCTGGTGATTTAGGCAATAAAAAGTTTATTAATATTTTTCAATTCACAATATCATTGGATACCTCTTTTCATAATAAAAGTAGGTTGTTGAAGAATAAAATTGCTTCATTATATCCAGGATCGGATGTTAAGCAGATACCAGTTCAAAAGTTCTCATCGATTTTGGTTTTGCCGGTTCAGACTCGGTCCAAACTATAGGCAATGGGATGGCAGAAAATTCTGAAGAAGAGTCGACTGTTAATACCAGTTATTGGTCTGAGCGGACTATAAGTTTCAGATTATCTGACAATGATGCACAATTAGTTGAGTCAGCGCTAATGAAAAGTCAAGCAGTAATGAGTTTTTCCTATGCTTATTTCTCGATTTTTTCTGACACACTTCAGGACCAGCTAATAATTACGAGTACAAACCCGGACATTAAAAAGGAAATTGAAGATCAGCTTCGTAATGAAATTAAGAAAGAGGACAGTACACTGCAGATTTTAATGGTAATGGCTGATGCGATTCCCGTTAAAATTGATCCGGCGAATCAGGCTAAACATATTCAATCAATTGATATTAATGAAAAAGTACCTGCCAAATTTCCACTGTTATCTGTACACTGTTTCGATTTTAGCGGTCAGCTTAGAGACGATCTCTATGCAAAAAAAATTGAAATAAAAGCTACCAGTATCAATGGGGCTACTATTCAGGTATTTCATACTTTTAAAAAATCACAACCTGACCAGGCTTCAAAATTTATTCGGTTTCTATATGCAGTAAGGTTTGACAAGCCATATTATTACCGGGTGAAGGAAATTAGTGAAGATGGCGAAGTAGAAACATCGGAATGGGTAGAGCGGAAATCTTGGACCGAAAATATTAATATCACTTCCCCGCCTGAAAAAATAATTCATAAAAAGCAAGTTGAAATAGAAGAATAAAAAAATAATATATGAAGAAGCATTTATTTAATTGTCTGATTATTATTTGCATATTAATTTTTGAAAATGCACAAGCACAGGTAAAATATGATGAAGGGGCCGTATATATAAAAGGCGTTACATTATTGCAAGATAGAAATAATGATAAAGATTATTATTATTTACCACAGTACCCTCGTCTTTCAACTAAGGAAGATGGCACATTTGAATTTCTATGTTTAAAATATGTAGGAGAAAAAACAGAGAAGAGTGGTGGATTGTTTCATGCATTGATAAGATTTGACTTACCAGATACATTGATTTCAACTCTTCAAAAGAACTAAGAAAAATTAGTCCTGGTGCTAGAATAGCTGGTCCTGTTCCATTAATGCAACCTAAAAAAGATGATCCAGAAATTGTAACTCCAAGTTTTGATATAGTATCAGCTATATTAAGCAATAAAGAAGGAGAAAATGCAATGACCAGAACAGTAGTAACTTCCGGTTATGCTCCTCTCACTCCTGGATCGAAAGCAGCAGTAGCTTCTTTATTAAATCAAAATGGTGCTACTTTACTTTGGAATTCATTTACAGGTCCAAACTCAGACGTTTCAGTTTCTCTGCATGGCTATTATGAAGCTGCAGTAAGAGCATATAATGCAATAGTAACAGCTGAAATGAATGTAATCTATTCTCACTTTAGTCAAATGACAGCAAAGCAGGAAGGGTATAATAAAAAACAAATAAGGCAAGTAATTGATGACTTGCAAAAAAAGGGTGGATTAAAAGTTGAAGTATTTGACAGATCTGCAGGCTTGGGAATTAAGACGAGTGATATGGATGGTATACTTAGTTTGATTACTAATAAATTAACCGAAATAATGTTTGACACGAAAACCGGTTGGAGTAAAGAGCCTGAAATGGTAGACCCGAATTTGGGATTTGACCCAAGAGGGCGGCAAGGAGATAAAACAGAATCTGGCCAGGTTATAAGTGATATCGGAGATGCCATGAGTGATGTAATGGGCTCCTTGCCAATATTGGGATGGTTTTCACCAAAAAGAGAAAAGAATACAAACCCTCAATACATTACCGATAATCAGTATGTGATGAAAGACATTAAAAACATCCGTACGCAGAAATTTTATTTGAATCTCAGTAAATCAACTACTATTAAAGTGCCTTTTCATACAGCAGGAAATTTAGGAGGACTTTATGCTGAACTGGGAGAAGATGAAAAGTATTTCAGGATTGTAAATATGGATGATCCTGATTTTCAGAAAAGAGAAATAAATTTTCAGTTGGATACTAAATTTAATGATGCCTTTGATGAAATCATCAATTTTGTTTCAGTTGTGTTTCGAAAAAAATACGGTAATGGCCAGGAGGATGTCACAAGCCAGATAATGATTAATGGAGATGATTTAAAAAAGGGTATTACTTCTAAAAGTATTACTTATCCAAGACTTGGCATTACGAATAGTGATTGGTTGAATTATGAATACCAGGTGGTTTGGAGTTTTAAAGGAAGACAGGATGTAGTACGATATCCTAAAGAAATTAATAAATGGATTAGTACTGCAGATGCAAGTATACCACTAAGCCCGCCTTTAGTAAAAGAATTTATTGAAATAGATGGTGATAGAGAACAATTTGTATCAGATAGTATTTCATCTGTCAACGTAAGTTTTGCTTCAGTGTTAGGAGGCGAGAAAAAAGTAGTCAAAAATGTAGTCTTAAGAGCCACAGATCAAAGTGCTACAAGTAAGATTAGTCTTTATCATGATTTAGATGCACCTGTAGTTTATCAGAATACCTGGTATAATAAAAGAAGAGGGCAGCACAAGGCTAATATGAGTTTACTAAGTACATCTTATCTTTTTATGCAGCCACCGGCAAAGGAAGACTTTAAAAAATGAAAAAAAATAATTTCAAATATAAATGGTTTGTGCTGGCCTTATTTTCAACTTTAAGTCAAGTAAGTTGGGCTCAGCAAATAGCTATTGACAGGGGTTTAAAGCTTGAGGGTATTTGGTGTTTTCCGCTTGTAACTGATTCTAATCAGTATTTATTCCTACCAGATCAGTCGATGTTGGGTACAAATAATAAAAATGAGCCACAATTTTCATTTATAAGGTATGTTAACCCGACTGCAGTTTCCAATTCTGGTACTGATAACTCACTAGTTGATGCCGGAGGTGGTGGTGTGCTACATTTTCTGGTAACATACAACACAGATGAAAAAAAAATTGCAAAAGCACAAGAACGTTTAAGGGAAAAACTAAATAATGATGAAGCGCAAATAAAAGGGCCAATTATATTTAAAGAAGGAAGATATGCCTTGATATCATCTATCATTAATCCAGACAACGGACAGTCAGAAAAAAAGTTGCTGGCAATGGGTGCCGCCCCTGTTTTGCAAGGAAGCAAGATTGCTCTTTCATTTGAGTTGGATCCGCAAAGATCAAAATTACTATTGGAGAGTTTTAAAACAAATACTCCTGATGTATCAATTGTATTTGACCTTACATTCTCAGGTTTATTGGATGCTTACAATGCGAAAATGACTGTGGATTGGGCTGAAGTCCAGAAATATGAAAAAATTGGTGGGGGTGTGCAAATTTATTTTGTAAGTGCTGAGCTTGAAAAAATTTATGAAGAACTCAGGCGTACTAGTGCAATTAAATTAGATGTAGTTGGAGAAGATAGTCGAATGCAAAAAATCGTAGATGAAGCATATGCAAAAGTTACGGAGATGATGTTTCAAAGAGTGCAGCCTGAACAAGTACCTGCGACAGATCAGAATAGTCTAGCTGGAATGCTTGGTAGTGTTCTTGGAAGTAGTGGTGGTGGTGGTAGTGGAAGTGGTTTTCCTTTAGGGGCGCATTTTGGATATAAAAGGAAAGATATAAAAATGAGTGGTAAATCTGTTTTGGATTTTAGCAGCAGAAATGCAACTGAACGTCACCACTATATTACTTTTAATATGGGCGACTTATTCAAAAAATATGGTGCGGATTCAAATTATTTCAGAACAATCTCTTTATATGATCCGGAATTTCAAATCCGGCAAATTTTTGTGGGGATTGATGGATCTATTATTCCAGAGTTTGAGAAAATGATTAACAATGTAACCATTACATTAAGAAAGAAACATCAGAATGGGAGCTCTACTTTTAAAGAAGTTATAATTAAAAAAGGAACACTGGAGAGCAACAAAGAATTAATGATGACTTATAATTCTGTCGGCGATCTGGATCGGGAAAAATGGTTACAATATGAGTATAAGGCGCAGTTTAATTTTTTAGGGGGTAAAACTTATCAGACAGACTGGAAACAGCAAAGTAATTCTATGATAAACATATTTGTACCTTATATAAGAAAAATTATAAAAGTGGATGCAGAACAGGAGGTTTTGGTGCAGAAGAATGTCCGGGCTATAACAGTAAAAATAGATTATCCGTTTCTGGGTGATATACATACAAAAGAGTTTACAGTAAGACCTGGGGAAGATCTCACCAAAAAATCATTTGAAGTAACACTTCCAAATGGGCAATACGATTATAAGTACAACATTCGATGGCGATTTAAGAATAATACAGAAAGAATTTATAATGGCGTAAATGATACAGAGATATTATTCATAGACAATATACCCGATTCATGAACTTGAAACGTTATATATTAGTTTTATTATTCCTGTTTTTTTTGCTACAGCCTGAAGTAAAGTCCTATGCTAATGTTTATATTGTATTTTATGCTACCTATCAGGGTAAAACTGGTCATGTTGGTATTGCTGTTTCTGAGTATAATTTTGTTGTGTTGGAGGAAGTGATCAATGGCAGTAAGATTGAAAAAATAGACACACAGGCAAATTCAGAGTTACTTTATTATGATTTTTGGCCAAATGAAGATCAGTTTAGTGTATGGAATACCGGGAAAAATATTGAAGGGGTGTATTATAAATTACCCATAGCAAAAGAAAATGAAATAACGGTGTCCACATTATATCAGAAGGGGATACCACATAAAGAATATTACCCGGTTGACGGGATTTTGAAAATTTCGACTACCTGGAGCCAGGATCAGCAACTGAGAAAAATATTAGATAAAAAAATTGTTTTAAATAAACCTTTTAATGGCCGTCGTTACAATTGCTGTGATTTTGTGATTGAGGTTTTGGAAAATCAGTTTGGCTTTTCATTTAAGGCCAAAGAATTTATTGGTTTAGGCTGGAGTTCAACACCAAATAAATTATACCGTAGTATGAAAGACACTCCCGGTTTTATGATTATTAAAGATGCGGGAAATAAAATGAACGGAACATTTTTCGGGCAAAGAGTTATCTATAAATTATTTAATAAAAAAGCAGCTCATTAAAACCTTAAATAGAAACATTATGATTAAGCAACTAAAAAACGGAAGAACTTTGGCTTATAAGTTTTTCATTTTACTGTTACTGTCTGGAATAAGTAGTATACCAGCCGTCGGACAAAATCTGGATTTTAATACTAAAGAAACCATACCACTTAATGATGGTACAATAATTACACTTTATGCTCAGTTGACGGGTTCAGGCTCAACTGCTAAACCTTCAAAGAATTATTTTTATTTGCCAACACAAATAATGTTATCAAAGGACCCGGTATCTAAAGTTCCTGATTTTTTGTTTTTGAAATATGTAACGAATGAAAGAGAAGATCAGGGAGGTGTAAACGGGGCGTTAATGCATTTTCTTATGCAAACAGGATTTACGCAAACGCAATTATCAGAGGTACAGGCCAAATTAGATGCTCGGGTAAGTGGTGCAAAAGTAAAAGGCCCTGTTGATTTATTTGGTGCGGAAGATGCTCAATCTTTTACTATTACCTCAGCAGTGGTAAACAAAGAAGGGGGAATGACTAAAAGCCTGGTTACTTCCGGCAGAGCTCCTTTATACCAGGGTGGTAAAGTAGCGGTAGCAACAAATCTCAATAAATACGGCGCTCAATTAATGGCTGCTACATTTGAAAAAGCAAATTCTATAACTGATTTGAGTGTCAACTTACTTTATAAATATTATTTAAAGGTTACTGGATTGTCAGGGAAAATAACGGTGGATTATGAGAAGATGTCGAAAATGATAAAAGAGGATAAAGTAACAGCCGAGTACAGGAGAGTTGAATCAAAGAATTCTGTTCAGGAAAGCCAAAGTTGGAATGAATTTCACAGCCTTTATAATAAAATGGTGGAAAATAGTGTGATTACTCAGGAAATTAATGAAGGGCCTGTAAGTAATGCAACTTCTGAGAAACTTACAGAGATGTTTTTTCAGCTTTTTATGAGTAAGTTTACAACACCTGCAACGGATCAACCACCTCCACCACCTTCAGAAAAAGAAAAGGAATATTTGCCAGGAAAGAATAGTGCATATGGATACTATCTTAATGTAAAACGAATTGAACAAAGCCTGGTTAAGAAAAAAGAAGTCATAACAATAAACTATACATTTTCTTTACCAATGGAATTGTCCATTACCCAAAATCTTAAAACATTTTATAATTCTGCAAAAGATAATAAGAATTGTGTAGCATCCGTATTATTGGATGATAACTTTTATAAACATATGGATATCAGATTTCAAGTTGGATCAGATGTTTTGAAAATGTTTGATATGAATGAAGTTGATTTGGTAACTGTGGATGTATTAAAAAAACGCAACTCCGGAAATCATTTTACCAGTACGATTAGTTTTACTAAAGATGATATTGCAAAAAAAGGGAGTGTAGCAGGAATTACCTATGCTTCGGGTGACGATAAGAATGCTGAAATGTATCAATACAGGACTCAATGGAGTATGAAAGGGGGGATAAAATTCCCTCAAAATCCACAGTATGTTGTTGGGTCTATGCAGGCATCCACGTTAGATTTACCAATCACAGCACATAAAATTGAGTTTGAAGCAGATCCGGAGAAATTAAAAGAATTAGGAATTAGCCGGGCTATTATGCAAGTCAGGTATAGCAAATTTGGGGAAGAAATAGAAGAGAATATCAGTGTATCACCGGCTAAGAATGAACCTATTTCCAGTAAAACTATTTTTATTGATAAAGCAGTCAGAGGTTATGCATATCGAATGATATTTTACCATACAACAGAAGGTAAATTAGCCCTGCCTTGGAGTCCAAAAGTAAGTGGTAGTGGTTCTGAAAGTTATGAATACGCCGTGATACCAGAAGAACTAGCTAATAAATCATCTGATTTATTTATTAAAGCAATTGACATGGCTAAAGCTATCATAACTCCTGGTCCTGATGGTAAAGTTTCAAAAGATAAAGTGCTAGATGGATTTAAAGATATTCTGGGGGCAGTTAAAAATTAAGTTGGTTACTATTTATTTTAAAACAGGATTATATGAAATGTAAAATTCTTTTTAGTATTCTATTTTTAGGAATAGGTGCAACACAATCATTGTTTGCACAAAAAGATTTTGTTCAGCGAATATTATTAGACAAGCCCGTTACAGCCGGGCCGTTAAAAGTATTTCCTGTATTGGAATCGCCGGATACTTATTACTATTTACCTAATAAGGTAAGGCTGGGTATTGATGATCAGGGGCGGCCCCAGTTTTCATTTATACATTTTGTGCAAAATGTTTCTTCGGGAAATAGTGAAGATGTGTCCAATATAGGAAATGGTGGTGGATATGTTCACTTAATGGTTGGATTAATTGTAACGCCGGATGAATTAAAAGAGGCTGAGCAGGAGCTACGTAAAGTTAATCCAAGAGGGAAAATAACTGGTCCTCTAATTTACAGAGGAGGCACTATGGCGCTAATCAATAAAAGCGTAATAACAAATGCTGCAAATCCTGAAGGTGCCGTACAAAGCAGAGTACTCGGTATTGGTCCTGCCCCAATTTTGGAAGGAGATAAAGTGGCTGTTTCATTCTTATTAAATAAAGACGATGCGGTGATTTTAAAAGAATCATTAAAATCTTCTACTCCGGATATCTCATTTAATTTAAGCATGACTTTGGCTGGTTACCAATCACCAGTTGAGTTTAAAATAGAAATGGAATGGGATAAGATATATAATCATGACATTTTTAATGTAGGAGTTGCAACTCCGGTTTTACAAGCAGAAATAGGAATTGCAGTACAGGAGCTAAAAGAAAATGGATCAATAAAAGTGACACAAATAGGTGAAGATCCAAATTTGCAAAGATTACAGGATGTACTTACTAACAAATTAATTGATATGTGTTTTGTTCCTTTTGGTAGAGAAGGTTCTCCCAATTGGAATGATCTTGCACAGCCTTTAAACGGTGGTCAGAGTTATCTTGACCGGGCAACTACTCAATTAAATGGTGAAAGAGAAAGACAGCGCAGTAATAATAATACTATAGAAGACAGAAACCGGGACGAAAGAAGATATGCTGATGAAGAAAATAGAAGGAGGAGAGAAGAAAATTATAGAAGAGAAGTAGCTGAAAGGGAGCGAACAGGCGGAAATACAGGTGGTAATACAGGAGGAACTGGAAGTACAACAACAACTGAAGAAGATAGCGACTCTACATCAACAGGAGTTGCATTAAGAGATGCACCAGTACCTCAAACAACCAGCAGACCAGACTCCGCAGATAGAGGCAGATCAGCTTTAACTAATCCAAGAAATATTAGACCGGCTAGTGAACCCATCCCTGATCAAACTCCAAACCAACAAGAAACAGAGGATTTACAGAGTATAAATATTGTTGCATCATATCAAAAAAAGACAGTAAAACATACCGGCAAATACACCGCCGAAGCAAAAACGTATTTTACTACTTCATTAACTGAAGTCTTTGGTGGAAATATTGGAAAAATTAATTGTAAAGATTGTATACGGGAAATTAATCTCAATGACCCTCTTTACACACAAAGAGAAATAGTTGCTTTTATTGACGGCGAAATTTCACAGGATTTTGACAAGTTTATTAATTATGTAACAATAAGCATGAAGAAAACTCATCCTGGCGGAGCTATTACAACAAAGGAAGTTAGAGTAGACAGAAGAAATTTTAGTGGTGAGGGTAATCGGTTTAAGTTATTGTATGGATGGATGCCAGGTGATAATGACCGTCGCACATGGTTAAATTATGAGTACAAAACCATTTGGAATTTCTTTGGTGGTGCTACAGTAGAAAATGATTGGTCAAAATCTGTTAATCCGGTTATCCCATTAAAGGCGCCAGTAAAAAGAAAAACAGTTAATGTTATTGCAGATCCGGAGGAGATAAAGGATAAAGGAATAAGAAGTGTAACTGTAAGGGTTTATTATAAAATTGCAAATGAACCCGAGCAGTTTAAACAAGTAAGTTTAAACATTGGTAAACTGGTATATAATGCTACAATTGATTTTATTCTTCCAAGTGGAGCGTCGGAATATGAATATGAGATAGACTGGCAGTTGAAAAATAATGAAGTTAAAAAGTCTGGTAGAAAGAAAACTTCATTTGATGATTTATTTGTAGACGTATTACCTAACTAAATTTATTAATCACTTATGAAGATATCAAGACGAATAATTTTAATTGCACTCGTTTTAAACTGTTTAATTTTGTTATACCAAAACAGGAAACTAGTGCCCAGGCTGTTCCTCCATCCCAAGTTGTTGATTACTTAAAACAAAAAATTAAGATATATTATATTGGCACAACTAGTATGGCAACATCTGCATTTACAATGAATGAGATATCACCCCAAACCATTCAGAATAACACAGACGGCGTACTATTTGGAAGAGGTGGTAATAATAGAATGAGTAACAGTGCAAGATTATTATTGAGTATTTTCAAAAACAGACAGACCGGCGGAAATGGTTTATTACAAGATTGGCTATATAATCTTATAAAAATTAAAGATAAAATCATTAGTATTTATTTCATCAATGATGCATTGACACCAGTGCCCTTGAATTTTATTTCAACGTATCAAGCTTTTGATACTTTAAGAGAAAATGGTGGATTGAGAATTTGGCCAGGAACTTTTGGGCCGCAAAATTCATCAGAAGCAGGAAGTATTAATTTAGGGGAGTATCATTTTAGTAGTTCATTGAAAGTTTTACAATTAACTTTTCTAGAACTTGTTACTTCTTTGCAGGTAAGTAGCTACAGAACCTTGCATCACAATGGAGGATTTAGTTTTATGGCACCCACACTCGGAAATCAGAGGTCGTATTGTTTTACTTCCGTAATGGATAGAAGATATGTAACCGATCAGGGTATAAGTCATGCCATTTCATCTAGTTTTGATACGGCCTATCAGCGATTTCTTTATAAATGGTATGTAAGACCTTCCATGGCGGTTCAAAGAGAAATTGGCGCAGGAACCTTCTCTGGCACAAACAGATCTTTCTGGTTATTTGAATCTACAGGTTTTCCTGGTTTAAGAGCTTCTCTTACTTCTTTTCCTCAAGGTGCTGTTGGCTCAACGGCGAACCAGGTTTATGGTTGGTATAATTTTTCCAATATTGCTACAAGAGAAGATGGTGCAGAAAATTACAAGATCAGAAATGAAATCACCCAAGCATTGATTTATAATACTTATATGCATATTGGGTCATTATCAAAGTTTATTAATGCTGTTAAACTGACCATTCAGCAATATAGCCCGGCAGGAAGTAGAACCAAATTTACCTTAATGCTTGAAAATATGTGCAGGATTGCAATGGGCTCTAATACACCTGCACAATTAGCAAGCCATCCGGTAAGCGATAAAACATACTTATTGCCAATAGCGATGGTTCATTTGCTTACACATAGAAATTCTGAGTTCAATTACGAAAAATTTACTACTTCAGTAGGCGCCGGCTTTCCAGTTGAAATTTTTAATCTATATACCAATGATATAATGCAAGCCGTATCTGCTATTCCAATACCGCCTGGAAATGATGCAATTTTTTATCAAATACGGAATCAACTGAATACAATATTAAATCCTTAACTAAAAAATTCGTGTATGAAAAGGCAACTTATTCTCATTTTAGTAGTGATACAATTTATACAAGCGAATGTTTTTGGCCAAGCAAATGATAGGGATTATATTTTATCCAAAGTAAGAGTATTCTATCTCTCAAATCCTAATGATACTACTGGTGTTATAAATGCCATTTCAGCAAATTCAATAATAAATAATGCAAATATTTTTGGATCTAGCGGTAATAGTAACATGGATCGTTGTGCAGAGTTTCTAAAGCAATTATTTAAACCGGTTTCATCAGGCGGTATGCCAGATTTGCAAAGATATACTGCTAGCATAATTCGATTCAATAATAAGATTGTCAATATGTATTTTTTTAATGATTTTAATAGACCCATGTCACAAGCAGCTGAAAGAACATATGGATTCTGTGCATCCTCGTCTAATTCTGTATGGCCTTGTGCAAGGCACTATTTAAATGGCAGAATTGCAGATACAGTATCTGGAGCAATATATCTTGGTGAAGAATATTTCAGGCAAAGTGGTATTGCAGCCGGTAGAAGAACTTTTTTGCATGAATTATACCACACTCAGGATCCTACTGACAGAAGAGAACACATTTGGTATGTAAGGTCACTACGACAATCATTTTCTTATGGATCTGATAACATACATTTTATTGATGAGTTGATACCAAATATCACTGCGACCTATAAGGAAGCTATTGCTAACTCCTTTACTTATATTTATAGCAGGGCTGAGCGTACAGCAGCAATTAATTGGTTTGCAGGCAATGAAGGTGTAATAGTTGAAAAGAACAGACCATCGCATATACCTGCCAATGTTTGGCTTTATTCATTAATATCTAGCACAAACCCACCGGGTAATGGTACTGTTATGTCCTCCCCACCAGCAGATCAATCTGTAGCTACTAATTATCGCCTCTATCGAATTGCAGATTTAAGTTCAAAGTTTATAATACACAATGAAAATATAATGGGAATTATTGCTGCTGAATATTCTAGAAAAGTTGGATATTTAAAATATATTCAGGCTTTACGGCAAACAAACGGAGACGTTTCTGTTAGCACACCCCGAGGAAGTGAAATTAGCCCATTTGCAAAACTTATTGAAAACTTTTGTGAGAAAGCACTTCCAGCTGGCCTTACTGTACAAGATGTAACTGCTGTTTCAAGGGCAGCGATGCCTTATTTATACCCCCTCGCATTAGTTGACTATTTTACATATTATCGAACACAATCGGAAGCAGAATTCAGGGCTTTATTTGAAGGGCAATTACCCGAAGTGTGGGTAGATTTATATTGGACTGCCGGAAGATTGCTAACCCGGGAAGCAGCACCATTTACCATGCGAAATGGGGTGCCATCAGGTGTACAAAGAACTGAACAGCATATTACTGCAATTGCAGATGCGCTTCATGTAACCAATTAATCAAAAGAACACCTAGGCTTACTTATCTTTTTTCTTTTATTTAATGCAGTGTTTTGGACATTAATACTGATTTAATTGATTGTAATATGGAGGTAGGATTCTGAAATTTAATACGAGATTGAATCAGCGGTTTTCTCATTAAATGTAGGTATACATACAATGACATATTAAATTATAGTTATGCAGAAATATATGTTATTATATTTTTTTCTCATTGTGTCTACCTATTGCTCAGCACAAGGTAAATATGCAGGTACAAAAAAAGGTTTAATCGGAACAACTTATTTAGATTCAAAAAACATTCCTGGACTAGAGGGTTGGGAATTCCAAAGTGGTAGTGTTATTTCACCTCTTGATGATCCTGAAATGATTATAGCAGATGTTTTTCGAGGAGGTAGTACATGGATTTGTTTTTTTAGTATAAAAGAAGACACAGCATTAGACAGTCAAAGAATAATAGATGTGTTAGAAGTTAAAAACGTAATGAAAGGCTGGCAACTTTATACAACCTCATGTCGACATAATAGGGTTGAGAATGTAGAAATTATTGCATTGGTTAAATGGTCACCCACTCAGGAATTTTTGAAACCAGCCAAACAGGCATGGCGTTTTAACAGAGATAAACGAAGATTTGAAATAATAAGTGTAAAGGGAGTTTATTGTATCAATGAAGGGCTTGATTAGCTAATGAAGCCTGACTATATAAAAATAGTACTTATTACAAATGAAATTTTTAGAAGCTATACCATATTATGAAACACAGTTTGCTCTTCTTCATCCTGTTCTAATGGGTCAAATAACTTAAACCTCCTTTGCCATGTTTTTGAAATAGTCAAGTAAGAATACTATATTCAAAGCAGAGATTTTTTTTGTCACAAAAATTAAAAATTATGAAATTTGAATTACACCCGGAAGAGAACAAAATTGATACCTGGACAATTTTATACATGCCGCCTGGTGGAGGAAAGTTTAATGGTAAACTAACAGTAACAAATAAAAGATTATTATACGACGCACAATTTGATGTATCGGCAAAAGGACTATTGTCAGAAGCATTGTTTGCTAAATGGGGTAGTGAAGGTTACTTGGAAATAAACAAAGAAGATATAACCGATGTACAGGCTGAAAAGAGTTTTCTGGCAAAAAAAGCAATTATAACATTAAATGACGGATCAAAACATGTTTTTAATTATGGCATGTTGAATATTGATAAAGTAGTGGATGCAATTAAAGCTAATTAGACGAGCCTGAAATTAATAGAGATCCTCTTTCCTTATACCATATTATGAAAACTTTCTGCATATTTGCCTATCGTAGTATAACGAAGGCAGGTCTTCATCCTGTTCTAAGCGATCAATCAGTTTACTTACATCTTCAGCTTGCTCATCGGTATAAGCCTGCGCCCAGGCTTTAATACATTGAACAAAATTTTGTATTTTACATTAGTAGGTTAAATCACCCATTGAGGTATAGGATATTTTTTGGTATACCTTATTTTCAAGAGCAATTCTGGCAATCTGCGTAATGATAATAAACAGATTTTATAAGTATTTCATAATTTTTGTAACAATACTTTGTTGCTGCTGCTCAATTATTGCACAGAATACATTCGCTGCTTTGCAAAATGAATTAAAAACGGCAAGCTCAACAAGGTCAAAAGCAGATGTATGCTTTAATATTTCCCGCAAATATGCAGATGGTTTAAAAATTGACTCAGCTCTTTATTTTGCCGAAAAATAAAAGAGTTCAGCCAAAAGGATGACTATAAAACTGGAATAGGAAAGTATCACCTTGCTTTATCTTTTGCTCAGTTTTACCGGGGACTTACAGCTGAATCAAAAAAAAATGCTTCTGAAGCTATTAAAATTTTTATGGCCCAAAAAGAGCTTTCTTTTCTCGGTATTGCTTACTGGCAGTTGGGTACAGTTGAGCATTCTGCAGGCAACGTTGATATTTCAAGAAAAAATTACTGGTTATCATCTCATTTTTTAAATAGGGCCGGTGATGAGCATAATCTGTACAGAACTTACTACTGGCTTGCACGGAGTCATGATAACACTTCAGATTTTGACAGCGCTGCTCATTATTATTTTAAATCATTAATGCTAGCTGAAAAATCAAACGAAGGGTTTAAAATTTTTAATGCTGCCTGCGAGTTGGGGGAAGCTTTTCTGGATTTGCGAAATTTTCCGAAAGCCTTTCAATATCTGAATTATGGATTAAAAAACAAGCCTGCTTCTGCAAATAAGGTTGATATTTTAATTAGGCTGAGTAGTTATACACTCAGCTTAAGCAAGCTACACTATTTTACCAGTGCTGATTCCGCTATCCGGGAATTTGAAATATTGGCGAAACAATTAAATAATGTCTGGGGCTGGTTTAACCTGGACAAGTTAAAAGGAATTCAGGAATATGAAAAGCAAAATTATCCAGAGGCTTTTAAATACTTAAGCGATGCATATAGAAAAACCAAAGAGGTTGCTGTTGATAATCCCGATTTAAAATTTATCGTTTTTAACCTTGGAAAAGCAGAATTTGAACTAGAAAAATATGATAGTGCAATCGTACACCTCACTTTCGCTTCACAATTATCCATTTCAATAAAAGCTTTGGTAGATGCCATGGAAGCCGATCTATTATTGTCAAACGCATTTCAGCTGATAAACAAACAGGATTCGGCGCTAAAATATTTTCAGCGATATTCTTCATTAAAAGAATCTGTTTTTCACTGGAAAACAAAAATGATTACGGAAGTTTCTACCCGCTACGAATCGGAGAAAAAGAACAGATGATTAAATTACTTGAAAAGGAAAGTGAAGCCAACACTTATCTTCTTCAATTGAGAAATCAACAAATAGAAAAGCAACTGCTGGAAGGGGTAAAAAAATCTCAGGAACTGGCACTTGTATCTCAGCAATATGAAATCAATAAGCTGGATGCATCTCAACAAGCATTGAATCTTGAAAATGAAAAAAAAGAAAACGAAAAAAATCAGGTTAAATTAGAGTTACTTGAACAGGAAGCTGCTTATCATAAATTGCTTGCTTCAAAAGAAAACCAGCAGCAGAAAATCATATATGGCAGCATTGCTGTCATTCTTGCGATAAGCGGGTATTCACTTTACCGGTATATCCGAAGAAAAAAATTGCAGAATCAACAGGAAATTTTAAAGGAAAGGCTACGTATCAGCCGTGAGTTGCATGATGAAGTTGGATCAACACTTAGTGGTATTCTTATGTATAGCCATTTAACAAGAGAACAGATATTGACTTCAAAAACAGTGGAAGTGGAAAAATCCCTGAACAATATTCAGCAATCGGCTGTTGAAATGGTGGAGAAGTTAAGTGATATAGTATGGTTGGTGAATCCCGAAAAAGATTCTTTACAAAAACTGATAGAACGGTTAGAGCAGTATGCGGAAGATATGGCTGAGATAAAAGGTATGGAAGTAAAAATTTCAATTTCACCTAAACTGGCCAATATAAACCTGCCGGTTGAAAGTCGTCGTAATATTTATATGTTTTGCAAAGAGGCAATTAATAATGCAGTAAAATATAGCCACGCAAACGTTATTGAATTACACATGCATGAAACAGAAAAAGGAAAAATTGAAATAGCTGTATCCGATGATGGAAAAGGCATAGATAAAGCAAAACTGCAGAATGGAAACGGTTTGGTAAATATGCGTCAACGGGCAGAAGATACAGGGGGTGAATATTTATTAGAAACATTACCGGGGCAAGGAACAAAAGTTTCACTTATTTTTAAAATCACCTGATGGGTGACAGATAATACTATTAAATTCACTCATCTTTAATCGTAATGAAGGAAATTAGGGTAGCCATATTTGAAGATAATAAGCTGTTGCGGGATGCATTGCATGCTATTATTGATGGTACACCTGGTTATACCAGTTGCGGAATTTTTACCGATGGTAATCGATGGGAAACCGATATCAACCGAAGTAAACCAGATGTTGTGTTGATGGATATTGAAATGCCGGGATTAAACGGAATAGAGGTAACAAAAAATATTTGTGAAAAATTTCCGCCAATCAAAATTCTGATTCAAACGGTGTTTAATGATAATGAAAAAATATTTGCTGCGCTATGTGCCGGCGCATCCGGTTATACACTCAAAACAGATCCTCCACATAAATACTTGGAAGCGATAACCGATGTATTTAATGGCGGCGCACCTATCAGTGCCGGTGTGGCAAAAAAAATACTCGGTTTCTTTGCCCATAAAAATGTAATTCTTGTTTCACCCAATGATGTAGACTACCAACTCAGCAACCGGGAACAGGAAATACTGCAATTGATGGTAAAAGGTGATAGTTATCCTGTTATTGCTGAAAAAGCTTTTATCAGTTACGAAACAGTACGATCACATGTAAAGCATATCTATAAAAAACTCCATGTAGCTAGCCGCAGCGAAGCGGTAACAAAAGCTATTCAAAAAGGTCTTGCCTGATCCGATAGCTATCGGAATTTAATTCACCCATTGGGGGATTGGTTTCTCTTTTTTTCTTCTTGACTTTTATCAAAGAATTAATTTTTGTGATTAATTCTAAACTCATCTTACAAATTATAAAAATGAAAGAGAAAATTCTTCTTCTTCTTTTGCCTTGCTTCTTGTTTGTTGAGAATATGTATGCTCAAAGTGTAGGTATCGGTACTACTACACCTGATCCCAAAGCTATTCTTGAAATAAAAGCTACAGATAAAGGAATATTATTCCCACGGCTTACCACTGGCCAGCGTAATGGTATACAAAATCCTCCCGATGGGTTGCACATTTTTAATACAGATGAAAGATGTCTTAATTATTATGATTTGACAAACCAGGTATGGAACTGTTATTGTTTCGATTGTCAATCGGTAATTATCAATATTACTATAAACGCTTGCAAGGTTGATTTCTACAATACATATGCAAAATGGGCTCCTTCAAAAAAATACCTTATCAATATTGCTTCAGGTGTTAGCATAACTGGTTGCAACACCGGTGATACAGCTTTATCTTTTAGTTCAATGCCTTTTAATGCGACAATTACAATTAATAACAACGGCACTATAGCCGGTGCTGGAGGAAAAGGAGGTAATGGTGCTATCAGTAGGGGATGTTATCCACTTGAAATTTATTATATGGCTGCAATTCCCGGACAAAATGCGGGACCGGCAATAAGCACCAAAGCCGGAGTTGTTATCAATGTAAATAATTATGGAATTGTTGCTGGCGGAGGAGGAGGAGGAGGAGGAAGCAGTGGAACTGCTGCTAACACTGGTTATGGGGGAGGAGGAGGAGGAGGAGCCGGAATCGTTGGTGGGACAATTGGAAACGGCGGCGGTTTTTTTACAAGTTCTCCGATAATAGGTTGTGTAGGTGCAATTAATTATCAAGGTCAAAATGGAACAGCAGGGCAGTCAACAACTGCCGGTAGTGGTGGCGCAGGGGCAAGCGGTGGCTATACCGGAGGTAATGGAGGTGGAAGAGCACAGGCAGGACTGGATGGGACAGTTTATTTTGGAACATCACCAGGCGGTGCAGCAGGTAAAGCAGTTATTGGTGGCAGTGGAAATAGTATTACAAATATTACCGGTGGACAAAGTTTTGGTATAGTTGATTAAGAAGTAATTTTTTTAATGCAATAAATGAAATAAAAGTTTTGAAACAAAAAAATAAAAATCAGTATGAATAAGCAACTTCTTTTCCTTTTGCCTTGCATAATGTTTGTAATGAATATTTATGCACAAAACGTAGGCATTGGCACTACCTCACCTAACAGCAGCGCCATGCTGGATGTGCAAAGCACCAACAAAGGAATGCTTGTTCCCCGCATTGCATTAACGGCGGCTAATGCAGCAACACCAGTTACTACTCCGGCTGATGCTTTATTAGTTTACAATACTGCAACGGCGGGCACCGGTATTAATACTATAGTGCCCGGTTTTTATTATTGGAATGCAAGTGCAAACAGATGGAATGCAATGAAGGAAGAATCTACAAACAGCAGTGTAGGATTTGGTAGTTGGGGCGATTGTAGTAATAATAATATATCAGAGTACAACCCGGTAGTTGACGACACAGGTGAATATGGTGATTATTTTGGATACAGCGTATCCATTTCAGGTAGCTATGCTATTGCGGGAGCTTATTTTGATAATGTAGGAGCTAATGCCCGACAAGGCTCTGTCAGCATATTCCAGCATAATGGCAACTCTTGGGGAACTATGCAAAAAATTACTGATCCTGCAGGGGCTGATAACGACTGGTTTGGACACAGCGTATCTATTTCGGGTAACTATGCCATAGTGGGTACTCCACGAGGCGATGTTGGTGGAAACCTTGAACAGGGCTCTGCGAACATTTATTTCTATAATGGAACAAGTTGGGTGTTCATCCAAAAAATTACCGATCCGACGGGTGTTGCCAATAACTGGTTTGGTTACTCGGTATCTATTTCAGGTAACTATGCCATAGCGGGTACATACCGGGATAATTTAGGAAGTGGACCAGATCAAGGTTCAGCCTGTATTTATGAATACAATGGCACCAGTTGGGTGTTTAAGCAAAAAATAATAGATGCAACCGGCCAACCCGGTGATGATTTTGGCTATAGCGTTTCTATAGCAGGTAACTATGCTATTGTAGGAGCTTTTCTGGATGATGTGGGAGGAAATGCCAACCAGGGTTCTGCCAGTATTTATCAGAATAATGGCAGCAGTTGGGTTTTGATGAATAAAATTACTGAAGCTGTCGGTGGAGTTGATGATCGGTTTGGGTCAAGTGTGTCTATTTCGGGCAACTATGCCATAATTGGTTCTCCTTATGATGATGTGAACGCAGTGATTGACAAAGGATCTGCCCATATCTATTATTATAACGGAACTGCATGGATACTAGTGCAAAAAATAACAGATGCTGCCGCAGTTGATCTGGATTATTTTGGTAGCAATGTTGCCATATCGGGTGACTTTGCTATGGTTGGATGGGGTACAGATGACATAGGCGCAAACCAAAACCAGGGCTCCGCCATTATTTACCAACGAATAGGATTAGGATGGCAAAAAGTACAATACATAATTGATCCGGCTGGAAGTGCCGGGGATGTTTTTGGCAGCGCTACAGCTATCGATGGTAGCACAAAGCGATTTTTAAACGGGGCTTCTCGTTACGCAAGTAACAGCGGCAAAGTTGTTTTTGGAAAAGTAAACTAACATAGTTGAAATAAAGATTTTATGAACTCAGGTAAAAGATGTTTTATGAATAAAATTGTATCGCCGTTATTGTTATTGCTGTATTTTAATACAACTAATGCACAACTTACTATTACATCCGGAACACAATTTTATTTATCAGGCCCTGTACAATTAACGCTTCACAATACCGATTTTATTAATGATGGAACTTTTACCCGGGGCACCAGCAAAGTGCTGTTTACAGGAAACACATCTTCATCTATCAGCGGAAGCGGAGGTCCTTCAGTTATTTTTCATGAGTTGGAAATAAATAAAACTGCCGGTAGCGCTGTGGTATTACAAAGGTTCACACTTGCAACACAACAAGTAAATTTTATAGCAGGCTTTCTTGATTTGAATGGTTTCAACTTTGGTTTGGGAAACTCCGGAGTGCTAAATGGTGAAAATGAAAACAGCCGTGTTGTCGGACTCAACGGAGGTAAGGTAACATTTACAGCAACACTTAATGCACCTGTAGCTGCAAACCCCGGTAACCTTGGAGCCATCATTAGTTCCCCGGTAAATATGGGTACGGTAGCAATTGCAAGAGGGCATCAATCTCAGGTAAACAGCAGCGGTTTGGGAAGCAGTGTGCTTCGTTATTATGATATCTTACCTGTTACTACTAACACCGGCCTCAATGCCACACTGCGGTTTCAGTATTTTGATGCAGAGTTAAATTCGATTAATGAAAGCTCATTGGTGTTTTGGAAAAGTCCGAATAATATAAACTGGACAAACGAAGGATTTACATCAAGAAATGCAAGCAGCAATTATGTTGAGAAAACAGGAATCAATTCTTTTTCCCGATGGACTTTATCTAGTCCTAATAATGCATTGCCCGTACAGTTCATTTTATTTAATGTAAAGTGTGAGAATAATAATGTTGTTATTAACTGGAAAACGGCACAGGAACAAAACAGCAGCCATTTTAATATTGAGCAGAGTGCAGATGGCATTAGCTGGAGGGTAATTGGCAGTGTGCCCGCAGCTGGTAGCAGCAGTAATGAAAGAAGCTATTCGTTTATTGATAATAATCCTGTTCAAAATAGTTTTTATCGGGTAGCCGAGTATGATATAGATGGAAAAGTTCAGTACACAAGCATTCTGAAAGCGTCCTGTGCTGTTAATGATGAATTGAAAGTATGGCCGAATCCTTTTACAGACATGGTATTTGTCAATATTAATACAAACAGCAGATCAACAGCGATAATAAAAGTGTTTGATGGTAAAGGTGCATTGATAAAAACTCAAACAACAGCTTTGCTACAGGGTAATAATCAGGTAAATGTTGCTATGGAAAAATTACCTGCTGGTATGTACCAACTTGTAATAGAATGGAACAACGGACAAATGAAAAAAGCTGTACAGTTAATCAGACAATAATTTTTATTTAAAAAAGAGTAGTATGAGAAATTTAATAACAATTATGATTATTCCGGTTCTCTTCGGTTTAACATCATACACATATCCCAGAAAAACTGATACAGTAAAAGGGAAAATATATTTTTCTAACCAACCATTTACCACAAGCAATACGGGAAGCAAAAGCTCTTTTACTTCGGCTGATTACATATACGGCAGAATGGAGCTGGATGAAGAAACGATTGACAAAGCCTTCAGGGTAACAGAGAATCAGGGTAAGCAGCCAGATGGTCATTTAATGTACCGGGTCTATATATTTTATAAAGGAGAAGAAGAAGGGTTTAATTCTTCCGGAAATTTTTGCCTGGTAAGGCAAAAAGATAAAAATAGTAAGGTTTTTAATTTTGATGTATTATCTGATCCTGCAAAATATACTACCATTATGGGTGGTACTCCCGGTTTTGATTATTCAACACTATGTTCAACTCCTTTATATGGTCTTATACGTCCTGAGAAGTTTGAAGAAAATGGAGAATATAAAATCGTTGTAAAAATGTATGCACAAGCATTTGATGTCTGGGGCAATTTGGAGCCAGTAGAACAATGGCCGGCATTGCAAGAAGAATTTACATTCAATTTCAATAGCAAAGATGTAGCAATGATTTTGAAGAACAGGGATATTACAGAAGAAAAAATGAAAAACAGTGGATTTAGAAAAATAAGACAATGAAATGAGATATAATAATTCCTGTACTAACTGTGAAGAATGTTTGAGAGAGTTCCTTGTTTGTATTAGTTAGTAAGGTAATGAAAAAATAATAAGAAAATAGGCACAGAAAAAAAATCATAATAGTAATGGGAGCATCATAATATTTTACTGGAAGACAGTGAAATATATTACTATCTAGGACATTCAGAGAGAAGACAGTTCTTATCCCATATTATGAAACACCTTCTGCACATCTTCATCTTGTTCTAAGCGATCAATAAGCTTACTTACATCTTCTGCTTGCTCATCCGTAAGAGGTACGGTTACAGTTGGCAACCATTCTAATTCTGCAGTGATTGGATTCAATTTTTTTTCTTCCAAAGCACTTTGCATATTGCCAAAGTCAGTAAAGCCGCAACGGATCACTAAAATGTCTTCACCATTTTCTCCTGTTCCTTCACCTAATTCCTGCAAACCAAAATCTATTAATTCTAATTCAAGGTCTTCAGCATTTAAACCTTCCGGATTTAATTTAAAAACACCGAGTTTATTAAATTGAAATGAAACACTTCCACTGTTTCCCATTGTACCATGCCCTTTAGTAAAATGAGATTTTACATTCGCCACAGTTCTTACATGGTTATCAGTTGCAGTTTCTACGAGTATTGCGACACCATGCGGTGCATAACCTTCATATAAAATTTCATCGTAGTTGATTAATTCCTTACCCTGTGCTCTTTTAATAGCAGCTTCCACACGGTCTTTCGGCATGCCTACACTTCTTGCATTCTGAAAGCAACGACGCAATGCTGCATTGGAATTCGGATCTGGACCAGCGGCTTTAACAGCAATTACAATCTCTTTACCGATTCGGGTAAAGTTCTTTGCCATTTTATCCCAGCGGGCAAACATCGATGATTTTCTTACTTCAAATATTCTTCCCATTGTATGGTTTATTGGGTATTAGTTAAATAGTTAATTGGGATTGCAAATTTAAGACAATAGGAGTAAAAGAAAAACCGCCCGGTATAAACAGGACGGCTTCTCTTATAATTGAATTTATTAACTCAACGGTTCTTTTCTACCCAATTTTCTTGCAAATAATACCAAATGTATTGCTGCAATTGCAAGTGAGATGTATAATAATGTTCTATCCGTATCAAAACCAACAGATTTTTGGTGAAGGAAACCTACAACGATCAGTAGTAATGAAAGTAACAATCCTGTAATTCTTGCAATCTTCATACCCTTCCTATTGTCTGTACCATTTCCTAAATGACTATGCTTTGCACCATACACAAGATAGATATCCATACCAATCAGCATCCAAACAATTAAACGAATCCAAGTGTCCATAGGAAGGAATACCATCATAAATAAACAAACTGCTATTCCTAATATTGGAACCAATGGAACTAATGGTGTTTTAAAAGCTCTTTGTAATTCAGGCATTTTTCTACGCATTACCCAAACTCCTGCACAAACTAATATGAATGCGAATAAGGTTCCAATGCTTGTCATTTCACCAACAACTCTTGCTGGAATAAACGCCGCAAAAGCACTTACAAAAACCATAAAGAGTAAATTACTCTTTGCTGGTGTTTGTGTTTTAGGATTAACAGCTGAAAATATTCTTGGTATCAAACCATCCTTACTCATACTAAAGAATACACGGCTTTGTCCCATCAACATTACTAAGATAACAGAAGAATAACCAAATAATATTGCTACAACGATAGCTCTGTTAAGCCAAGGATAATCCGGGGTAATTACACCGGCAGCATTTGCTGTTCCCATATTCTCAATTGCTACTGAAACTGGAGCTATTCCATCCTGACCAGCAAATGATTTATAACTGGTAACACCAGTCATTACATGGGCGAATAAAATATATAATATTGTACATATCGCTAAAGAACCTAATATACCAATTGGCATATCTCGTTTGGGATTCTTAGCTTCTTGAGCCGCAGTACTTACGGCATCAAACCCGATATAAGCAAAGAACACAATAGCTGCTGCACGGATAATTCCACTGAAACCAAAATCTCCAAAATTTCCGGTATTGTCAGGAATATATGGATTGAAATTATCATTATTAATATATTGCCAGCCTAAAATAATAAATGTAAGTACTACTGCTAATTTAACAGCAACGATGATTCCATTTACAAAAGCACTTTCTTTTGTTCCTTTTATTAAAAGCAAACTCATCAACACAATAATAGAAACCGCAGGTAGGTTAATAATTCCTCCATCCCAAGGTCCGGCAGTTAATTCTACTGGTAAGTGTACATTAAATCCTTCCAAAAATTTTACTAAGTAACGGCTCCAGCTAATACCAACTGTTGCTGCACCCACTGCATATTCGAGAACTAAATCCCATCCAATGATCCAGGCAACAAATTCACCCATGGTGGCATAAGAATAAGTATAGGCACTTCCTGCTACAGGAATCATAGAGGCAAACTCTGCATAACATAAACCTGCAAACAAGCAACCAAAGCCTGCAACAATAAATGAAATAGTGATAGCTGGTCCTGCATGATTAGCAGCAGCCATCCCTGTAATTGAAAATAAACCAGCACCAATAATGGCACCTATACCTAATGCAATTAATCCTTTTGCCCCCAATGTTTTCTTTAATGTG
This sequence comes from Chitinophagaceae bacterium, assembly GCA_016708765.1. Taxonomy (GTDB): domain Bacteria; phylum Bacteroidota; class Bacteroidia; order Chitinophagales; family Chitinophagaceae; genus JJ008. The sequence continues at coordinate 191,338 of JADJFD010000004.1, read as the reverse complement.
TGTTCTCCTGTTTCTGCAGCTTCATTCATTAAAGCATCCATCGGTTTTCTTACAAATAAACTCATAAACTATTTTTATTTTTTTGTTCTAGATTCTTTGATCGCTTTCATATACCTGTTCATTTCATCTCTTACTTTAGGGAACAGAAACAACAAACCTATCATATTTGGAAATACCATTGCCAGAATCATTGCATCTGAAAAATCGGTAACGGCCGATAGAGAAATTGATGCTCCGATTACTACAAATAAAAGGAATAATAATTTATAGGTAAGATCTGCAATTTTTCCTCTGCCAAAAAGAAACTTCCATGCTTGCAAACCATAATACGACCAACTAATCATGGTAGAAAATGCAAACAACACAATGGCAACAGTAAGTACATAGGAGAAATGCGGAATCACATCGTTGTATGCCAATGTTGTAAGATCAACGCCGCTTGCACTTACACCAGTAGCTTCTAATACTACAGAACCTTTGCCATCACCTCCATATGGGAACATAATTCCTTCTCTGTTAAACATAATGATTACCAATGCAGTCATGGTACAGATAACCACCGTATCAATAAATGGTTCTAATAAAGAAACCACACCTTCCGATGCAGGATATTTAGTTTTTACTGCAGAGTGTGCAATGGAAGCAGAACCGGCGCCAGCTTCATTAGAGAAAGCAGCTCTTTTAAAACCAACAATCAACACACCCATTAGTCCGCCAAGTCCAGCTCTTGGATTAAATGCCTCATTCCATATCATTCTAAATGCATCGTCAATAAAACTGAAGTTTGCGAAAATGATAATAAGGGATGCAATAATATAAATGATTGCCATGAAAGGGACAATCTTTTCAGTAACCTTAGCAATCTTTTTTATACCACCGATAATTACAATGCCAGTAATGATGGCAAGGATAACACCTATAATAAATCCGGCAGAAGAACCTTGCATACCTGTCATCGCCACTATCTGTTGTGCCGCCTGGTTACTTTGGAACGCATTACCACCACCGAAGGAACCGCCTACACAAAGAATAGCAAATAAAACAGCAAGAACCTTTCCAAGACCAGCCATTTTTATTTCCTTAAATCCTTTTGTTAAGTAATACATCGGTCCACCGTACACAACGCCATTTGCATCTATGTCACGGTATTTAACACCGAGTGTACATTCTACAAATTTGCTGCTCATACCTAAGAGCCCACAAACAATCATCCAGAAAGTAGCACCAGGACCGCCAATAGCGATGGCGATTGCTACACCGGCAATATTTCCTAAACCAACGGTACCAGATACTGCTGTAGCCAATGCCTGAAAATGGTTTACTTCTCCATGCTTGGATTCATCTTTAATGGTATCAACAATATCTCCACCAACAACGTTTAAATTTTTAGGAGTTACATCTGCTGCATCTTTTTCAAGATCATCATGTTTGCCTCTTACAACCTGTATTGCCAATCCAAAACGACGGATATTGACAAAACCAAAGTAAAGAGTAAAAAATAAGGCACCACATACCAGCAGAATTACTACCAGCGGTACTTGTTGACCACCTATATTTACAGCATAAAAAACAATACTACTCCACGCATCTGTTATTGGCTGAAAGCCTTCATTGATACGTTGATCAAGTCCTTTTGTTTTTTCCGGAATGTCTTGCGCAAAGGTGATGAAGGGAAGTACGAAAAGCCCAAGAAGAGCCAGTACTTTGCGAGCAGATTTTCTCATTGGTTTTGTTTAGTTTTAAGCGTTTAAGTTATCTACTTATTTTAATTTACAGCAATAAACAGTAGTTTATTTTAAAATAAATATATCAGTGGTTCTAATTACTTACATTAATTCCACAAATCAGGAGAAACCAATAGTCTCATACGCTGATTCCAAACCAAAATGTCATAATTTCCCAACTCAAATAATAGTTCCGTTAATCTCGAATCAAAAATTTGCTGTATGAAAAGAATTCCCTTGTATGTAAAGATAATCGGAGGCATGGTGCTCGGAGTGCTTTTTGCAGTTGCGGCTATTCAATTTGAAGGGGGTGTAAAGTTTACCAAAGATTGGATAAAACCTTTTGGTAATATGTTTATCAATCTGCTTAAACTTATTGCCGTCCCATTGATTCTTGCTTCATTGGTAAAAGGCGTTTCAGATTTAAAGGATATTTCGAAATTATCGAAGATGGGTTTTAAAGCCATTGGTTTTTATTTATTCACCACGGTTTTCGCTGTTTGCCTTGGGTTAATAGCTGTTAATATAGTAAAACCAGGTAAATCAATTTCTGAAGAAACAAGAACCGCTATGCTTACTACCTATGGTGGGCAAGCTTTGGAAAAACAAACTGAAGCTAATAAACAAAAAGGTTCGGGTCCTTTGCAGGCTTTAGAAGATATTATTCCTGAAAATATCATTGCCGCAACATCATCTAATAAAATGATGCTACAGGTAATTTTCTTTGCTTTGTTTCTTGGCATTGCTATGATCACTTTACCTGAAAAAAAGGTGCAACCATTCAAGGATTTTTTTGACAGTTTTAATGACATCATTTTAAGAATGATTGACCTGATTATGAAAGGTGCACCTTTTGGTGTATTTGCATTGATGGCTTCTTTGGTGGCAGAATCGCCAAGTATGGATATTTTCAAAGCTTTGGGTGCTTATGCCCTTACAGTTATTGGAGGTCTTTTAATATTGATTTTTGTTTTTTATCCAACGTTGATTTATTTATTTACAAAAAGAGATCCCCGAAAATTTTTAAAACAAATTTCTCCTGCACAGTTACTGGCTTTTTCAACTAGCTCAAGTGCAGCAACATTACCCGTTACTATGGATGTAGTTGAAAATAAGGTGGGAGTGGACAATGAAATAACCAGTTTTGTGTTACCAATTGGTGCAACAGTAAATATGGATGGAACAAGTTTGTATCAGGCTGTTGCTGCCGTATTCATTGCGCAAGCATTTGGAATGGATTTGTCATTGATGGCGCAATTAGGAATCATTGTAACGGCAACGTTGGCTTCTATTGGTTCGGCTGCAGTGCCAAGTGCCGGTATGGTAATGCTGGTTATAGTATTGGCGCAAGCCGGAATTCCTGAAGCAGGATTGGCATTGATATTTGCGGTAGACAGGCCTTTGGATATGGTTCGTACTGTGGCTAACGTAACCAGTGATTGTACTGTAGCAACAATAATTGCAAAATCACTAAATAAATTGGAAGAACCCAAAGAAGCTATAGGATAGTTATAAAGATACTGAACAAGCAATTTTATTGTATTAAGATGAAACATTAGCTTTGACGACTTTTAAGAATGTTTATGAATAAACGTAATGCTGGTCTTCTTGCTCTTAGTTCGTTTACCCTGATTGCTCTGCTTCATTTTTTTCATTATAATAACTGGGTAAGTTTTGACCCTATTGTTTTACAGGTGGCACGGTGGTTTTTTGTTACGACTCTAATCATTTTTGCATGGTTCAAAAAATCATTGACTACTTGGATTTTAGTTGCTATGGCTGTCGGTGTTGAAATCGGACTCGACTTTCCAGCCTTCTCCCAAAATTTACAATTCCTCAGCAAGATATTCTTGCGAATGGTGAAAACGATTGTGGCTCCATTATTATTTGCGACACTGGTGGTGGGTATAGCAAGCCATTCAAACCTTAAGCAAGTAGGTAGAATGGGTTGGAAATCTTTGTTGTATTTTGAAGTTGTTACAACTATTGCCTTACTTATTGGATTGGTTTTTATTAATATTACACAGGCTGGAGTTGGTATTGAAGTTCCTGAAAGTTTATTAAAAGAATTACCAACTGTTACGCCTAAAGGCTGGCAAGATCATATCATTGATATTTTCCCAGAGAATATTGTCAAATCAATATTTGAAGGCAATGTGTTGCCAATTGTTGTCTTCAGTGTCATCTTTGGAATTGCAATGGCCATGCTAAATGAAAAAAAGAAAAAACCATTGCTGGAGTTCTCTGAAAGTCTGGCAGAAACGATGTTCAAATTCACCAACATTGTTATGTACTTTGCTCCTTTTGGTGTTGGTGCAGCAATAGCGGTTACAGTTGGACATCTGGGAATAGATATTTTGAAAAATCTGGCATTACTATTAATAACTCTTTATCTAGCTCTTATAACATTTCTACTTTTGGTGCTATTACCCATTGCATTATTTGTTGCTAAGATTCCAATAAAGAAATTTATTCAGGCCATTAAGGAACCGGTTTCCATTGCATTTGCAACAACGAGTTCAGATTCTGCTTTGCCAAAAGCATTGGAGAATATGGAAAAATTTGGCGTACCTCGAAAAATAGTTTCGTTTGTAATTCCAACGGGCTACACTTTTAATCTCGATGGAACAACATTATATCTTTCGCTGGCTTCGATTTTCGTTGCGCAGGCAGCAGGCATGGATTTGTCCTATGGTCATCAGATTATGATTGGATTATCATTGATGCTTACGAGTAAAGGAGTAGCGGCGGTACCAAGAGCATCTCTTGTAATCTTGATAGCAACTGCAAGCACATTTAATTTTCCGATATGGCCCATAATGGCAATTTATGGTATTGATGAATTGATGGATATGGCACGGACTTCGGTAAATGTAATTGGTAATACGTTGGCCAGTTGTGTTATTGCAAGATGGGAAGGAGAGTTTGATGATGAAAAAGCTTTGGCATTTTCCGAAAAGGCTTCGGATGCTATCAGAGACGAGGATACAACATTTTAATTTTAATTTATTATGGACATTATTTTATTAGAAGCTTTTCACTGGACAAACTTATTGCAACCCCAGTTTTATATTGAGAATGGTGGACTTTGGTTATTATTATTTGTAGTATTTGCAGAAACAGGATTGTTTGTAGGCTTCTTTCTTCCAGGAGATTCCTTATTATTTGTGGCAGGAATATTTGCCCATAAAATTGAAAAAGCAGGCGGTGAAATAGTTCCAGGCCTTGCTCATCAGTTTCATAAATTGATTGGATTAGGGCATGTGCAAAATGAATGGATAGACCTGCTGACTCTCGTTGGTTTAATCTCTTTGGCCGGTATTGCAGGTAATGCTGTAGGATATTGGACCGGTAAAAAAGTAGGACCGGCCATGTACAACTGGAGAGACCGTTTTTTATTTAAGAAGAAATATTTGCATCAGGCACATGATTTTTTTGAAAAGCATGGTGGCTTAGCGATTATGGGTGCAAGATTCTTACCTTTTATAAGAACATTTGTTCCGATAGTAGCTGGGATAGTAAAAATGGATCAAAAGAAATTTCACTTCTTTAATGTAGTGGGTTGTATAGCTTGGGTATTCTCCATGATCTTTGCCGGTTATTTTTTACAAAAATGGATCCTTATCCAATTTGGGTTTGATCTAAAAGAACATCTGGAGGTTATCGTTTTGGGAATTGTATTAGTGACGACTGCTCCTGTTTTAATTAAAGTACTCTCTTCAAAAAAGAATAAAAACGATAAGAACGATAACCCCACTACTGATGTAGCTCAATAATAAGTATGAGTGATAAGAATTATGGGATTTTCTCAATGACTGTAATAGTGGCCGCACTTGGTTACTTTGTAGATATTTATGACCTTCTATTATTTGCCATTATCCGTGTTGAAAGCTTACAATCTCTTGGCCTAACTCCAGAACAAATTAAAATTGATGGTGAAGCAATTTTACAATGGCAAATGATTGGTTTGTTGTTGGGAGGAATTATTGCAGGTGTAATAGCCGATAAAAAAGGCCGCCTCAGTGTGTTATTCGGTTCAATACTTTTTTATTCGTTAGCAAATATTGCCAACGGCATGGTAACGAATGTTGAGCAATATAAAATCATCCGCTTTCTTGCAGGATTAGGTTTAGCTGGTGAACTTGGTGTTGGTATAACATTGGTTTCCGAGTTAATTCGAAAAGAAAAAAGAGGCATCGCTACTTCAATGGTAGCTGGTATAGGATTAACGGGTGCAGTTGTTGCATTCATTATGAAAAATAATTTTGACTGGCGAACTTGCTATTATATAGGAGGTGGTCTGGGTTTATTATTATTACTGCTTAGGGTATCTGTGTTTGAATCATCGATGTTTAAAGATGTGAAAAAGCAAAAAGTGAAGCTTGGTAATTTCTTTATGCTATTCAATAAAAAGGAAAGGTTTAAAAGATATTTTACAAGCATACTCATAGGTTTACCAACTTGGTTTGTTATTGGTGTGCTGGTTGCTTTCTCCAATGATTTTGGAAAAGCTATGGGCATTCAAGAAAAAATTGATCCCGGGAAATCTATCATGTATGCATATGTGGCAATTTCTATTGGCGATATATTAATTGGCTTTATAAGTCAATGGTTGAAGAGTAGAAAAAAAGCTTTATTTCTTTTTTATTTTATCACTACCATTTTCATGGTATTGTTTTTTACAATTCAATGGAATGGTTCTGCAGCAAAAATGTACTGGATATGTGCTGGCATGGGCTTTGGTACTGGCTTCTGGGCAATTTTTATAACGATGGGAGCAGAACAGTTTGGTACCAATCTGAGAGCAACGGCAGCTACCACTATACCGAACATGGTTCGTGGCATGTTGGCAATTTTTATTCTTCCGCTTTTTCAATGGATTCGGGGAATAGAAGGAGTCGGTTACGTTAATGGTGGAATTTATACGGGTATTATTATTATGTTGATTACTATTGTTGCTGCAATAATGACCAAAGAAACTTTTAATAAGGATTTAAACTTTGTTGAAGAATAATTAAAAATGAAATTTCTAATCATTCGATTTTCTTCCATTGGTGATATTGTACTCACTACTCCGGTTATTCGTTGTCTTAAACAACAGGTGCCGGATGCAGAAGTACATTTTTTAACGAAGAGTAATTTTTATGCTGTTGTTGCAAATAACCCATACTTAGATAAAGTACATTTACTGGCTCACAGCTGGGAGTTAATGATTGAAGAATTGCAAAGAGAACAATATGATTACATTATCGATCTTCATCATAACACAAGAACACTTCGAGTAAAGAAGGCATTAAAAGTCAAATCTTTTTCTTTTTATAAATTAAATATTCAGAAATATTTTCTTACTGCCTTTAAAATTAACTTTCTTCCTAAAGTTCATATTGTTGATAGGTATTTAAAAACCGTTGAAACCCTTGGAGTAAAAAATGATGGTGCTGGGCTTGACTATTTTATTTCGCCAGATGAAGAAACAAAAAGACATGATATTCCTGCATCTCATGCAGCAGGTTATATAGCCTGTGTAATTGGAGCTGCCTTGGGAACAAAAAAATGGCCAGTACATAAATGGAAGGCCTTTTGTGAACAAATGAACCATCCTATAATATTATTAGGTGGGCCAGAAGATGCAGTCGCAGGAAATGAAATAGCTTCAACTGATACCGTAAAAATTTACAATGCCTGCGGAAAATTTAAATTGAATGAAAGTGCTGATCTTATTCGCAAAGCAAAATTTGTAATTAGTAATGATACTGGTTTAATGCATATTGCAGCTGCATTTAAAAAACAAATCATTTCACTTTGGGGAAATACTGTTCCAGCTTTTGGTATGACACCTTATTATGGCGATGCACCTGTTGCAGATGTAGTGTTGGAAACAAAAAGACTTTGGTGTCGGCCTTGTTCTAAAATTGGATTTAAAAAGTGTCCGCTTGGACATTTTAAATGCATGGAGAAAATAGAAGTGGAAGATTTGCTTAAGAAAGCAAAACAAAGAGTATAGTGTTTGCATCAAAGGTTTAAAACATAGCTGTAACTTTAGTGAAATTATTTTTTTTGAGTTTTCTCCCATCTTTTATATTGCTGGTTTTAGTTCTATCCTTTAAAGAGGCTCGTTCACAATCACTCCAAAAGGGAATAGATTCTTTTCGTATTCATAATGACATCAAGGTAACTATTGATCAGCCAGATAGAATATTGCCTTCTAAGGAAACAGTTGTAATCTTTTATGCTTTACCGAATGGCAATACAACAGAACAAACAATGGGTAAGTATATGAAATCTGGGGACGACTGGCATTATAACATTCAGCACATTAAAGCACAAACAGATTTTATTCGAATACAAGTGAAGAAGAGCAACTTCATTGTAATCTATCTCGAGAATGATTATAAGAGCTGGCCATTATGGAAACAAAAACATCCCGATTTCAAAGTATTGATACCACATCTTGTTGATTCATTAACTGGTATTGTAAGAGGCTACAAAAAGGTTATTTATCTGAATGGACATAGCGGCGGTGGTAGTTTTATCTTGGGTTATTTGGAAGGTGTTGATAAAATTCCGGTGTCGGTACGAAGGATCAGTTTTTTGGATAGTGATTATGGATACGATAGCAGTTACTACTCAAAATTTAAAAATTGGCTTAGTGAAGTAAAAGGAGCTTCATTAAATGTATTTGCATATAATGACAGCATTGCATTGTATAACGGAAAACCATTTGTGTCGGCTACTGGCGGCACATGGTATCGCAGTCATTTATTTCTGAAGCATTTACAAAGCGATTTTAATTTCTCAAAATCAACAACAGACAGTCTTGTCATTTATAAGAATCAGAATAAAAGAATTCAGTTTTATTTTAAGATAAACAGAGACAGAGGAATCTATCATACACAACAAGTAGAGTTGAATGGGTTTATTCATTCGGTATTATGTGGAACAAAATTTGATTCAAAAAAATATCAATATTATTCAAGCAGAGCCTATTCAAAATTTATTGAATAATGCTTATAAATCATACCGTAGCCCTGTAGCAAACATGTAAGTAGTTCTTGGCGCATTGCCAGCCGGAAAACGATCATGTAAATAATTCCACTTCACTTCAAGACCTAAATGTGGCGTAGCCTTTACAGCAAATGCAATTTGATTAAGAATTCGGAAGTCGCTTAATTTTTTCAACAAAGGTTGAAAGTACGTAGTGCTTATCATTTCTATATTATCTCTTGGCAGCCAGGTAAAAGACACATAACTGCTGTTCCGAAAATCATTGTGTTTAATAACAGGAGTTGTCCTTTCTTTCTCATTTTCGTACATAAATAGACTGGCAGCATATAATCTGAATTTCGGAGAACTGAAAAGTTTGAACCTTGGACCTGTTCCAAAAAGTGTACGGGAATCAATTTGTGTAACAATATTATTCTGATACTGGCCAAACACTTCCCAGCGAAGCCATTCATTTACTTTTCTATTGTATCGAAGATGAAGAAGGTCGTCAGAAACAAACCTGTCGGTTCCGATTTTTAATAAACCAAGATTACCCAGAATAAGCCAGATGCCTCTGTCTTTGCTGGTTTTATATTGTAACTGTGCTTCCAGATTTAGCTGAAATATTTTTTCTGTGTTTTGTGTTAATGATACTGCAGCTCCTACTCCTCCTTTCCAGCCAACAGTGTCAGATTGCATTCTGGAGCTTTCAACATTTATGACTTGTGATGAGGCGGATGAAAAAATAATAGACAGAAGGAGGATAAGATTAATTTTTTTCATAAAAGTTATTTCAGGAATAATGGGTTTGAAATAAAACAGGAAATTGTTTTTTGAGTTTTGCCTGCTGTCTTTCTGATATATTCTCAAAAAAATCTTTATGTTTTTGAAGACATAATTCTGTTAAAGCTCTTTGTTGTCCGGTTTTAATTTCAGTGAGTACAACTTCCATTACCATTTCAGGCACCTGACCATCTGTTTTCGTTAGTTTTATTTTACTATACATTTTCCCTGTTCCCATATAGCTTTTGAATAGCCTTTCTTGTATATACCTTGCCAGTTCATCACTTGAAACTGTATCTCGGCCAATTGAAATGATGCCGATCTCATCAACATTTATATAAATATTCTTTTCTTCGGCAAACGATTTATAAGGATGAAGACTGGCTGGAGAGGAAACCGATATAGCCAAAATAAAAATAAATAATACTGTCTTAAGCATTAGAATGAAGTTTCGGTAAGGTGTCGATAAAGATAATATTCTATTGCAATATAGCCATCAAATTCAAATGGATTTTTGCATTGAAAATCAGATTTTCATTTCACTTAACTCTAGCCAACGAAATTCTTTTTCATCTAAATGTTGGGTAATTTCTCCAATTCTTACAGATAGTTTCTGTAACTCTTCAAAAGGGGTGTCACCATTATTAAGTTTTTCCGTTACTATTTTTTTTTCTTTGGTAAGGTCATCTATTTCTTTTTCTAAAAGTTCAAACTCTCTTTTCTCTTTAAAAGAAAATTGTTTTTTTTCCTCTTTTTTCTTTGGCTCAGATTCTATTGGTACTTCTTTTTTCTCGGTTTTACCAGAAACGATTGAGCCTTTACTTTCCGGTGGCAATATGCCATTAACTATAGACTCCCTATACAAAGAATAATTGCCGGGAAAATCTTTTATCATGCCCTCTCCTTCAAAAACGAATAAGTGATCGACCAATCTGTCCATAAAATAACGGTCATGCGAAACAATTAACAGGCAACCAGGAAATTCGCTTAAGAAATTTTCCAAAACGCCAAGTGTAGGAAGGTCAAGATCATTCGTTGGCTCATCCAATATTAAAAAGTTTGGATTTCTAAAAAGGATTGAGAGTAGGTGTAGCCTTCTTTTCTCTCCACCACTTAATTTGCTGATATAAGTATACTGCTTATCAGGATCAAACAAAAACAATTGCAGGAACTGTGCTGCACTTAATGTGCCACCGCTTGCCAACGGAAAATGCTCTGCAATATTTTTTACAAACTCAATAACCCGCATATCGGTTTTCACTTCAAGCCCTGTTTGCGAATAATTTCCGAATATGACAGTGTCGCCTATATTTATTTTACCGCTGTCTGGTTTATCTAATCCCTGCAGTATGTTTATAAAAGTAGATTTGCCCGCACCGTTCTTTCCTACAATACCAATTCTTTCACCTTTTTTAAAAGTATAGTCAAAGCCTTTTAATAAAACTTTTTCGCCGTAGCTTTTATATACTTTTTTAAGTTCAACTATTTTTCCACCAAGGCGGCTCATCTTCATGTCCAATTGTAGTTGTTCATCCACAAGTTGCTCTTTGGCTTTTTTCTCCACTACATAAAAATTATCCTGACGGCTTTTACTTTTTGTAGTTCTTGCTTTGGGTTGCTTTCGCATCCATTCGAGTTCTTTTCTATATAAATTTTTTGCTTTATCAATACTGGATGCTTCGCTTTCTATTCTTGCAGCCTTTTTCTCCAGGTAATTCTGATAATCTCCTTTATGTGTATAAAGATTACTGCCTTCCATTTCCCATATCTCATCGCATACTGCGTCTAAAAAATACCTGTCGTGGGTTACTAGAAGCAGTGTTACATTTTCCTTATCCAGATAATGCTCCAACCATTCCACCATTTCCACATCAAGGTGATTGGTCGGTTCATCCATTATTAGTAATACATGCTTATGTTCAAACCCAATATCAATCAGCGTTTTTGCAAGTGCTACTCTTTTTCGCTGTCCACCGCTTAGTGTACCCACTGGTTGATTAAGATGATGTATATTCAACTTACCTAATACCTGTTTTACTTTGGTATCAAAATCCCAGGCACTGAGATCGTCCATTTTTCCGATGGCATCGCTTAGTTTATCTACATCTTGTTCCTCGCTGGCCACTTCAAATTCTTTGATGGCATTGATGATGGGATGATTATGAAAGAAAATATTATCAAGTATTGATTTGCTTTCATCAAATACAGGTTCTTGTTCAAACAGAACTACATCAACATCTTTGTTTACCCATACTTTTCCATTTTCTGCAGTTTCTAACCCGGACAGAATTTTTAATAAAGTAGATTTTCCTGTGCCATTTCTTGCTACAAGGGCAATTTTATCGCCTTCTTCAATATGAAAACTGATGTTGGAAAAAAGAGGTTGAATTCCGTAACTTTTAGATAAATTTTCGACTGACACATAATGCATTTTGCAAAGATAGCCTAACGACCAGCCAAAAAGATAAGCAAACAAAGAATTATTGTAATACCAATTATAATCAGAAGGGAATATTTCTCCCGTTGGTGTTTTTTGTTTGTTTTTATAGCAATAGATTGAATTTGCCTAAGGGAATTCTCATTAAATTCTGCAAACACTTGCAGTTGAGATAGTACAGTTTTGGAATAGCGGGGTGGTAATGCGTTAATTGTTCTTAATGTAATTTGAACAATTTGTGAGTTAGTGTCTGGTTCGTTAAAATGCTTTAGTTTATTGATTGTATCATTTGAAAGCAATTCAAGTATGTACTGCTCTAAGCCTTCTTTATCCATTCTAAATGTATCGAGTGTCGAAACATATTTTTCAAGTTCCAGTGATTGTTTCAAAACGGTAACAGGTGTTATGGCATCCTGTTTTTTCTTTTTTCCAATGCTTTGGTTGTACCAGCGTTGTTGTAAATAGTATTCTTTTCTGGAAGGGTTAGTTAATACTTCATAGGCCTCTTTTATTTCATGGAATTGGGCTGAAGCGTAAGGGTCTGATTTGTTTTTATCAGGATGAAGTTGTTGTGCAAGCCGCCGGAACGATTTTTTAATTTCAGTTGCAGATGCTGAAGTTTCTATTTCAAGTATGGCATAGTAATCTTTCAGGTGCATACGCAAAGAAAAACTACTTTAGGTGTTTGGCAAAAAAATCAAGAGTCCGTTGCCAAGCTAATTCTGCTGCATCCTTATTGTATCGGGTAGGAGCGGTATCATTGTGAAAAGCATGATTCGCACCTTCATAAATATGTACTTCATAAGAAATATTATTTTTCTTTAGTGCTTCTTCATAGGCTGGAATGCCTGCGTTTACTCTCTCGTCCAATCCACCATAATGCATTTGAATGGCTGCTTTTATTTTAGATACATCCTCAGCAGCAGGTTGTCTTCCGTAAAAAGGTACAGCAGCTTTTAGCGAAGGAACATTTACTGCCAGACTGTTTGCCATGGCACCACCCCAACAAAATCCAACACAGCCAAACTTGCCATTGCTATCTTTTCTCGTACCTAAGTAATCAAAGACTTTAATAAAATTTTGCAAACTGTCTTCTGCTTTAAGTTGTTGGAATTTAGTTCTCGCTTCATCTTCATTTTCTGGAGTGCCGCCAAGTGAGGACAAGGCATTTGGGGCAATAGCAAGATGACCAGCTTTTGCAGCTCTTCTTGTTACATCTTCTATATGTACATTGAGCCCACGATTTTCATGGATTACAACTACAGTTGCATAAGGTTTGTTCTCTTTTGGTCGAGCGACATAGGCATGCATATCTCCGTTAATACCTGTATAGACAATTCTCTCTGTAAAAAGTTCTTCCGAACTGGTAGTAGCTGCATTTGCGTAGTTAACCTCCAGCAATGGCAAAATAGTCATTGCAGCCGCAGTACCTCCGGCAAGAATGGCAAGCCTTTTTAAAAACTCATGTCTGCTTAATGGCTTATGTGTGTACTCGTCGTAAAGGTTTATAATTTGCTGGTCCATAAATGGAATTTATTTAAAGTTAATACTATTGGTAATTGATAAGCGGTAAATTATACAACACTTTTTTCTTCATACCTTTAATATCTAAATTATTAAAAATGAAAATGAAATTATTTTTTTCTGCTATATGTTTTATAGTGCTGGCTTCTTGTAATAATTCTGCTGATGATAAGGAAACAAAAGAAGATACAGTGGCAATGGATCACAGCACGATGGATCATTCAACAACCACAACAGGCAATGTGCCTCCTATACCTGCTATTCCTGAAGGAGCCAAAGTTGTATTCGGCAATTTGAAAAACAATGCAACTATTTCTTCTCCTTTTACCTTGCAAATGGGTGTTGAGGCAATGGAAATAGATACAGCAGGACTTATAAGACCAGCATCAGGTCACCATCATTTGATTATCGATGGCCCAGATTCATTAGCAATTGGTACAATCGTTCCAAAAGATTCTGTGAACATACATTTTGGTAATGCACAAACTGAATATGAATTGAAACTAACTCCAGGAAAGCATAAGCTTACATTGCAATTAGCTGATGGATTGCACCGTTCATATGGAAGCAAGCTAGCGGCATCTATTATGGTTAATGTGAAATAGAATATTTTTCGAGGCTTAACATGATTGAATGGGCTGTTCTTTACGAGCAGCCCATTTTTTATTTTAACAGTTAACACAATATTTTCTTAAAAAGCCTGTGTCTTGATATGTAATACCACCAATGGCATAATAATAGCATCAAAAAGATGGATTTAGAAAGAACAATAAAACAGTTCCGTATGCCATTATTTTTTACAAAAACATTTAACATGAAACGCACCTTGAAAATTACAGCTATTGCTTGCTTCATGGTTCTTATTGGTTCCACCGTTAGTAATGTGTCTGCACAGTACAACGATGATTACAACAATAATAATTATTATGATGATAATAATTATGACAACAACCGTGATGTTTCTTATCAAACATTTTATGACGAACTCAGTCCTCATGGCCAGTGGATAGATTATCCCGGTCAAGGATATGTATGGGTGCCTGATGCAGATCAGGATTTTCAACCCTACAGCACCAATGGACATTGGGTTTGGACAGATGATTACGAATGGATGTGGGTCTCTGATTATGAATGGGGATGGGCTCCGTTCCATTATGGTCGTTGGGATAATGACCCATACTATGGATGGTATTGGGTACCTGGTTATGAATGGTCGCCTGCATGGGTAGCCTGGAGAGATGGTGGTGACTATTATGGATGGGCACCAATAAGACCGGGTATCAACATCAACGTTAATTTTAATATTGGTAGCTATTCACCGCCTAACAATTTCTGGTGCTTTGCTCCGCGACGTCATATCGCTTCTCCTTACATAAATCGTTACTACGTAGACCGTGGAAGAAACGTTACAATAATAAATCAGACAAATATTATTATTAATAATTATCGCTACGGTGGAAACTATGGTTTCGGGTCTGGCCCAAGACGTGTAGAATTTGAAAGATATACAGGTAGAATAAATCCTGTACGCTTCAGACAATCTAACCTTCCAGGAAGATCAAATTTCAGGGGGACGACCAAATGACAATATAAATAACCGTGGTAATAATCTTCCAGACAGAAGAAATATTGATAGAACTAATGAAGGCCCGAATAATAGAAACAACAGACAGGTAACAAGACAACCTGAAAGAAACAATCCTTCAACATCTCCTCGTAATAATAATTCGAGTGACGGAAGATTTGACCGGAGGAGTGATAGAGGAAGTGTTCCTAGCGATCGTACTCCTACTCAGCCCAATACAAGAAGAGTTGAAAATGACAGGCCGCAACGACAGCCTTCGCAACAAATGGAGAGGACACCGCGGCAACGAACGATGCCATCTACACAGCCTCGTCAGCAAGAAGAACCTCGTTCTACACCGCAGCAACAGCCTCGGCAGTTTGAACGTAGAGATAATACAGCAAGGCAACCTGATAGACAAATGGAGCGGCAGCAACCACAACAACAGCCCAGACAACAAATGGAACAAAGACAAGCTCCACAGCAGCGAACTGAAAGCAGGCCAGCAGCTCAACAACCTCGTCAAGTTGAAAGAAGTAGTGGCAATAACAGAACTTCCAGTGATAACCGAAGTAGTTCTGGCAATGGAAACAGAAGAAGATTTTAATTAAGCCTTAATCTATAATATAAAAAGACCTCCGTTTTATCGGAGGTCTTTTAGTTTGAATTAGTTATTTATTTAAAAATATCTTATCCTACTTTTTTTACATTTACAGCATTCATGCCTTTTTTACCTTCCTGTAAATCGAATTCAACTTTGTCGCCTTCGTTTACCTGGTCGATAAGTCCACTGCTGTGAACAAATGTTTCTTTGCCTGAATCATCATGTTTGATAAATCCAAAGCCTTTTTCAGGGTTGAAAAATTTAACTACCCCTTGATTTTTGTCGCTCATTGTATTGTGTTTATTGATTAAGTCTATGAAGATAGGCTTAAAATATGGTATTGAGGAAATTGATAATAAAATGGCTATAAAGCAGAAGCCCTGCCCCAGCAAGACTTCTGCTTTATAGAATGTATATGATTGTTATCTAGAAGGCTTGCCATCTGCTCTTGCCTCACACAGATAATTCATTTTTACTGGTATTCCAAAGGCTTCGTAATCAAAGAAAATTGGAGATAAGCGGCTAATAACAAGTTTATTATCTCCAAACTGTAAACTAGAGCCGTCTATTTTCCAATCGGCTATTTTAGTTAGTGTTTTTGCATCAAGTATCCGCCCATCGTTCATATATGAGTATATTTTATCGCCTGTTGAAAAACTCCAAGTTGTCCCATATTGGCCTTTTAACCATTTTGGATTTATTTCGAGTAATGGGTGATTTTTGGCTTCATCTGTTGTTGTGTCGATGTGAATATAGGTCAACGTATCCTGCTTGGCAGTTACCATTACTAATATGTCATCGCTAATTTCATATATTTTATAAGAAAGATTGCTATAGTCTTTCATAGTAAGGTTGTCGCCATTTACTTCATAAGTAATTTCTGTTCCTTTTGGAATGATGGCACCATTATCGGTCTCAAATTGAATATACTCATAATAATCATGACCGCTTTCCAGTTGCCAGTACTTACTTTCTTTTGTGCCTGCCAGATATGCTTTGGCGTCATCTCCTTTTAAGTTACTTCCTTTTGTAGTGCCACTTTTGCTTTTACAGGCTATGAAAAATGCAGTCAGTAGGGTAATGCAAATAATTTGTTTCAGATGGTTCATCGGTTTTAGTTTAAGGCTTAATCAATATCAATTGAAATGGTGTAATCGCCATCAAACATATTTCTTGCACCTGCCACAGCAAAGTAGATTGTAGTGCGGCGGGTAGTTGTATTAAATTGAATTGTTTGAGGTTTACTCAGTATACTAAAATCAGGTTGCCCTATCCACTCGGGATGCGATGCTTCGCAAATATTAGTGAACGGAATTTGTGGAGGAATTGTTTTTAAGTCAAAACCGGCGTAACCATAAATATTAATACGGCGGTCTTTTCTTTTTGGTGTTACTGTAATTTTTACGATTGATTTTTCTGGTAAGTCAAACCAATAACCAACATGCCTGCCTTGGAACTCTACATCCCGGATACTAGGCCAGCAAGCCAGCTGACTGGTAGTAGCCCACGAAAGGTCCTCCATTATATAACCGATGCTCAGGTTGCCATCGATATTAGTTTTGCCGAATCTTTTTAAAACGATATAAGGGATATTGCCGGGAACAGTAGCAGTTGTTGCTTTCCTGATTCGATCCGCAGATACATCCTCATCATAGTTATCCGCATACCCATCATAAGAAATGCGATAGGTTTTATTGTAATTTGCTTTCAATACTATGGCTCCATACCATTTATTGTTTTTTACATCCCATACTTCTACCCGTTGGTTTTTTTCATACGAATTATTGCCACTACTACTCACTGGGGACGACTGCTTATAACTGCTCTGGTTATTATTGGTATTGCCTGAAAATGTAATGGAATTGAAAAAACTATTTGCCATATTCTCGTTTGCATAATTATTTTTTTGCAATACCATAGCCTGACAAATAAGTAGACCCGATGCAAAAGTGTGACTGATGATATAAGCACCTTTTTCCGAAACGTATTTTAGCATTGTGCTTGCTACACCAGCAGCAGAAGATGGTTGTTGCACATCTCTCCGCTCTGCTTTAGACCAAAGTCTATCAACTGTTTCTTGTACCGACAGCGAAGCCACCTGGGCCGATTCGGTTTTAGTGACTATTAGCGCATACGTAATTCCATTTTCTGTTTCAGTTAGTGTAATAGACTTTGAATTTTTTGTGTGGTTGAAATCTTTGGATGGCCTGCGGGGAAAGCTGGCACTTAAATCAAATCCATCACTAGAAAAATTATAACTAGTTAATTGTTGTGAAAATGATTGTAATGATAATAACGTTAAAAGGAGTATGGTTATCTTTTTCATTGTTTGTGTTTTGCTTTCGTAAAGCTATTAACAGCAAACAATGACTTTACCCCTCTAAGGAGTGATTTTTATTTTATTCAACAGAACAATAGCTTCGGCACGGGATGCTACATCTAATTTTATAAAAATATTTTTAAGATGAGATTTAATAGTGTGTAGTGAGATGAACAATTCATCTGCTATTGCCTGATTGGTTTTTCCTTCGGCTACTTTTAATAATACATCCAACTCTCGTTGTGTCATTTCCTGTTCTGTAATTCTTTTAAGGCGGGTCATGTCAAGGTCATCGGGTTTACCAATGAAAGTGTAAAACAGTTCATATCCGATTTCAAGAATAGCCGCTATTTCTTTTCCCTTAAATGGTTTTAAAATATAGCCTACAGGATGCGTGGCTTTTACTTCACGAATAGTGGGAGTATCTGAATACGAAGTAATGTAAACAAAGGGTAAGTGGTAATCGTTGTTGACTTTCTTTGCTAAATCAATTCCTGATAATTCGGCATTAAGGTTTACATCCAATAGTAAAATATCTGCGTTGTCTTTTTCCAATTCTTCAATAGCTGATTGTGGGTCATAGACAACAGTAATATGAGTAAAACCTTCAGCAAACAGAAAGCCACTAATGTCTTCAGCAATCAATGGCTCATCTTCTACTATTAATATTTTTATGCTTTTATTCATTTTTTTATTTCACATTCAATGGTGGTATCGGCACCATTATTATTTTTTACTATCAATTTGCCTTTTAGCTTAGTAGTAAACATATTTATTAGCTTATATCCTAATGATGTTCCTCCTGTGCCGGGAATAGTTTCACCAAAGCCGATGCCATTGTCCCGTACATTTATTCTTATTTTATTATCCGATTGCTGAACTGTAAGCCAGATGGAAGGGGCTGTATTAGTAATACCATATTTATAGGCATTTGTAAGCAATTCGTTTACGATTAACCCTAGCGGAATGAGCTGGTCGACATCGGTCATTATATCATCAAGCCCTAAATGTAAATCAACTTTTTTATCTGGGTCAAATGTTTGTTGTAAGCCCTTACTAAGGTTTTCAAAATAATTTTTAGCATTAATGGCACGCAGCACTTCATTCTGATAAATTTCCTGGTGCAGAATGGAAATAGCATTTACCCGTTCCATACTTTCATTAATTGTTTCTAAAGCTTTTTCGTCTTTGATATATCTTGACTGAACGCTAAGTAAGCTGGAGATAACTTGTAAATTATTTTTTACCCGATGATGTATTTCTTTCAACAGCATTTCTTTTTCAGCCAACGAATTATTAATAATCTCATTCTTTTGCTGCAATTCTCGTTTTGCTCTTCTGATAGAGCGGAAGCCAATTACAAAAAGTATTAACCCGACTAATAGAGAAGCAGAAATAGCAATAAAGGTGAACAGTTGTTTTTTTTGCTTTTGCAATTGTAGGTTTTTAATCTGCGCATTCGCATTTAACAGGTCTATCTCTTTTTCTTTTTCTTTTGTGCTGTAAACGGTTTCAAGCCGATCCAGCTGTTTTTGTCGTTCATCCTGTATCACTTTGTTCTTGAATTCATATTGCAATTGTATATGGCGGAATGCCGATTGATAATCCCCGGTCATACTATCAAGTCGTGTATATACTTTATAGGCATCATCCATATAGTGGGCAGCGTCTAAACCTTTTCCAAGTTCAATAGCTTTGTCAAGATGTTGTTTTACTTCTTCATATTTATGCTGTAGCAGTTTTAAGTCTGCAAGGCTTACATAGGAAGAAAGCTGGTTATATTTATTGTTGCTACGAATGTCAATATTCAGCGATTGCATCATCAGTTGTTCAGCTTTATCGTATTGCTTCATGTGTTGATACACAATACCAAGATTTCCCAACGCATTCGATATCCCTGTACTATCATTTATTTTAACCTTTAAAGCATACGATTGATTAAACACATCAATAGCCTCTTTATATTTTTTCTGCTCTCTGTATATCGTTCCTAAATTATTGAGAATGCCTGCAATTCTTTTTTCATTGTCCACCTGTTTGAATTGCTTCATGGCAATATCATAATATGTTACAGCTTTTGTATAATCGTTCTGATAATAATAAAGAACACCAATATTCATATTGCTTGCAGCCATGCCGTCAATATCATTCAACCTTCTTTTAATTTCAATAGATCCCTGATAAAAAAGCAATGCACTGTCTGGGACGCCAAGATAGTCATAGGCAAGTCCTATCAGGTTTTTTGCCCATGCTTCAAGGCCGGGTTTATTTAATCGTTGCGAAATACTCTGTGCCCTGTAGGCATATTCTTTTGCTAGCTTATCGTCTGTGCCTAACAATTCTGTAGCCAGTTGGCAATAAGCATACACAGCTGCTGTATCCTGTTGATGGGTTTCTAGAACTTGCATCATGCTGTCCATTTTTTGTTTGTCCTGTGCCGAAGCAGCAATAAAACAAAATAAAAAGAAGAAGATAATATAGCAGCGGAATAAGGATTGCATGGTAGCATTGAAAATAAGTATTATTTGCAAAAGGAAGAATTGCTACCTGTGATTTATTATGTGGCTCATTAAATTCATACTAAAGAGGGATACGGCAATTTAATGGCTTAAATAGCTTTGGGCTGTATTTATGCCATCTTTCATTTTCTGACTTTTAAATAAAATCTATATGAGGACATTTATATTATTTCTCTTTTTTGTAATCACAATTGTACCGTCAGTAAATAGCCAGAATTTATCGTCTGATTCTCGTACGGCTATTAATACTATAAGTACTTTATTGCCACGGCTATTTGTAAAAAGCCAATATACTCAGCCAATCGGCATAGAAGAGTTTGCCAAAGTCAGACAAGAATGGGAGGTTTATCTTGTTGATTATAATGCAGCAGTAGGTGCATGGAATAAAATACCCACAGCTGAACAAAAGCATCCGGATGTGTTACCAGTTCGAAAACAGTTGGCAGAACGAATTACTTTTTTTCAGCAGTGGACTGCACAAGTAAAAACAACACAAAAAATGATTGCTGATGACCCATCAATTGTTAGCAATCCAGCCAGTGCCGTTATTTCTGAAACAGGAAAGCAAAAGATGGCCGAAGCATTAATACTTATAAATGGGGTAGAAGTGAAAAATGAATATAGTGGGGTGCTAGTTCCCAATCAGTATGTTGCAGCTGCGGAATATTATTTGAAAACGAGAATTGATTTTCGTAAAGCGGCGGGATTACTAAACTCCCTTTCCAAATTAGAGCGACAACATCCAAGTGCATTAACAGTTGAGGAAAAAGTATTAAAAGCACAACCGGTTATTCTTAATCTGGAAAAGCAATTGAAAGCCGTTGGTTCTTCACAGCTTAAAAGCGGCTTGCATGGTATGTGGGCTGGCGACACAGAGAAATATAAAGAGTCTGTTCTTCGTTTTGCGGACGTATTAGGTTTTGATTTGCCGCAAAACACCAGTAATGGAGCTACTCTTTTTGAATTATCACCAGATAATTATGATAAGGTGCTGAAAGATTTGGAGCTGCTTAGTACTTTAATGACAGGTACATATAAAGATCTGGTTGATAATTTTAATGATGCTTTTCCAACATTAGAAAAATCACCCACGGTGTACAGAATGGTATCGGTAAATAGGAAAGCCTTATTGCCAGAAGTGGTGAAATTGTCAGCAAAAAGATTTATGAATAATGCCATGCATGGTGCGCCGAGAATAGAAGATTTAGAAAGTCAAGAGGGCTGGATGGATGGAAGTTTTACGCCTACGGAAAGTAAGAAAAGGTTAGCAGAAGTAAAATCAAGATTTACTCCGGTATTAAAAAAATCAGGTATTTCAGAAACTGAAGCTGGGCTGAATCAATTGGATACTGTTTATAATGCTTATTGGAGAAAAGCAGAAGAGTTGGCACCCAAATGGACTTTCCCATCTGAATCGGATGCTTCGGGAGATGCTAGAGCAAAGGGATTATTCACTAATAGTATAAAGTCAGCATATCCCGGTGTTCAGATTATAAAACTGGGATTTGCGTATGATGCAAAATGGACAATTTATCTTGATTCAAAAAATCAGCCTAAGCATCGTACTATCGGTACTACAGCATTGATTAAAATTCCCGGTGAAAAATTTTATACTGCCTGGCAATTATTGTTTAATGAAGATTATGTAGGTGGCGGCAAATTCTCCGGAGGCTCTATTCAATGGTTAAAATGGAGATGGCAGGGGAATAAATAATTAATAGTCGAAAGCTAATATAATTAAAAGACCTCCGATAAATCGGAGGTCTTTTAATGTTTTAAACTTAATTAGTATCAGGCTTCAACTTCCATATAGCTTTCAACTGGCTCACAAGTACAAATAAGATTTCTATCACCATGTGTATTATTCACTCTGGCAACGGATGGCCAAAACTTATTCAGCGTAACATAATACAATGGAAATGCAGCTGTTTGTCTTGGATAAGCATGATTCCATTCATCGGCCGTAACTACAGCCTGTGTATGTGGCGCATGTTTTAGTGGATTATCTTTTTTATCCGCTTTGCCTTCTTCTATTGTTTTTATTTCTTCTCGGATGGAAAGCAATGCATCACAAAAACGATCCAGTTCTGCTTTGTCTTCACTTTCTGTAGGTTCAATCATAATTGTTCCGGGGACAGGGAAACTCATAGTTGGAGCATGAAAACCATAATCAATCAAACGTTTTGCTACATCTTCTGCTTCTATCTCTGCCGATTTTTTAAAAGGTCTTAAGTCAACAATAAACTCATGTGCACATTGCCCGTTAATGTTGGTGTATAAAATATCAAAGGCGCCATCTAATCTTGCCCGCATATAATTTGCATTCAGTATTGCATAATCTGTTGCAGCTTTCACCCCTTCATTGCCCAGCATCCTTATGTAACCATAGCTGATCAATAAAATACTTGCACTTCCATAAGGAGCAGCAGATACTGCATTATCAGTTCCTGTTTCAACATGTCCAGGTAAATGTTTTTCCAAATGTGCTTTTACACAAATAGGCCCCATGCCGGGACCGCCACCGCCATGAGGTATGGCAAATGTTTTATGGAGGTTTAGGTGACAAACATCAGCACCAATTAATCCCGGTGCGGTTAAACCAACCTGTGCATTCATATTAGCACCATCCATGTACACTTGTCCGCCGTGTTGGTGAATGATGTCAGTGATTTCTTTCACCGTTTCTTCATACACTCCATAAGTACTTGGGTAAGTAATCATAATACCCGCCAACTCATTACTATACTGCGTAGCTTTTGCTTTCAAGTCTTCTACATCAATGTATCCATTCTCCAATGCTTTTATTACCACCACTTTCATCCCGCACATTACTGCCGATGCAGGATTAGTACCATGTGCTGAAATAGGAATCAACATTACTTTACGTTGTGTATCTCCATTCGCTTCATGAAAACCTTTGATAGTTAGCAAGCCGGCATATTCACCTTGAGCACCACTATTCGGTTGTAAACTGCAGGCATCAAAAGCAGTTATCTCGCAGAGATATTTACCTAATTCGTCAACGATGAATTTATACCCTTGTGCCTGATCCACAGGAACAAATGGATGCATTTTCCCCCAATGTGACCAACTAAGTGGCATCATTTCAGAGGCGGCATTTAGTTTCATGGTACAACTTCCCAAAGAAATCATAGAAGTATTCAACGAAAGGTCTTTATTCTCTAGTTGTTTGATATAACGCATC
The DNA here is from genome assembly GCA_016708765.1 of Chitinophagaceae bacterium. Taxonomy (GTDB): domain Bacteria; phylum Bacteroidota; class Bacteroidia; order Chitinophagales; family Chitinophagaceae; genus JJ008. The sequence goes on along the minus strand of JADJFD010000004.1, from coordinate 167,674 downwards.
ATCTGGCTTTCGCTTCTATGCGTATTGAAAACAGGATGCGTTAAGAATTTTGATTTTCTTGAAAGGGCATTTGGTATATGATGCAATTCAGCCTCTTCATCTATTTTAAATGCTACCGGATCTTTATCATTTTCAAAACAATTGATAAGGTCATAAATATCGCCAACGTCAGTTGTTTCATCCAATGAAATACCGATAAGATTATTATTGATATAACGCAGATTAATTTGTTGTTGTTCTGCTTTAGTTCTTATTGCATTGCTATCTTTTACTTTTACAGTAATAGGGTCGAAGAAATTTTCCGACACTAAATCAAATCCTCTTTCTTCAATAGCTTCTGCCACCGTTTGTGTAAGTAAGGCAATTCTCTTCGCAATATTTTTTAAGCCTTCTGGCCCATGAAATACTGCATACATAGCCGCCATATTTGCAAGCAATGCCTGTGCAGTACAAATATTAGAAGTAGCTTTTTCTCTTTTAATATGTTGCTCTCTTGTTTGCAAAGCCATCCGCAATGCCCTGTTGCCCTGTGCATCTATACTGATGCCGATGATGCGGCCGGGAATATTTCTCTTAAATTCATCTTTGCATGACATGAAGGCTGCATGTGGCCCACCATAACCTAGCGGCACACCAAAACGCTGTGCAGAACCAATGGCAACATCTGCACCCAATTCCCCCGGAGGAGTTAATAATGTTAGTGCTAACAAATCAGTTGCCATAGCTACATAAGCACCTGCTGCATGTACTGTTTCAATAAATGTGGTGTAATCTTCTACCGAACCTTTATCATTCGGGTATTGAACAATAGCTCCGAAATAAGAAGCATCTATCGTTGCCGTTTTATAATTACCTTCTACAATTTCTATTCCCACAGGTATTGCTCTTGTACGTAACACATCTTTTGTTTGCGGAAATATTTCAGCATCCACAAAAAACTTTGCTCTTTCAATATGGTCTTGCTTATTCAGTGAGTTGAAGAACATGGCCATTGCTTCAGCAGCAGCAGTTGCTTCATCCAGTAAAGAAGCATTCGCAATTGGCAATGCTGTTAAATCACTCACCATCGTTTGAAAATTCAACAGACTTTCCAATCTGCCTTGCGAAATTTCTGCTTGGTAAGGTGTGTACTGAGTGTACCATCCTGGGTTTTCAAAAACGTTTCTTAATATTACTGATGGAGTGATAGTATCGTAATAACCTTGTCCGATATAATTGGTAAAAACTTTATTCTTTAGCGAAACTTCTTTTATATGTTTCAGGTATTCATGCTCACTCATGGCCGCAGGAATGTTCAGCGAATCTTTCATGCGGATGGCTGGCGGCACGGTGTTATTGATTAATTCATCAAGACTGCCAGCACCAATTTTTTTCAGCATTTCTTTTGTATCTGCTTCATTAGGTCCGATGTGGCGGGGAATAAACTCGTTGGATTGTTGTTCGAATAAATTCATGTGTAATTTGTATTTGAAGTTTCTTTTTCTTTAAAGGCGGTGCAAAGTTACGGGCAGCAAAGCAGAAAATAACTGTTCTGTTGAAGATGGTGGATAAGCAGTGAAATGGTTTGTGGCAGCAGCTTTCAGGAAGCGGAGAATGTGAATTATAGTATTTGGAAGATGAAAGCCGCAATTGAACAGATCTTCCTTTCTTTTTGGAATACGGGCAAAATAAAACGTTTATTTTGGCTTGTGTAACTTGCAGTATGGCCAAAGACCCCGACTTATTAAATAACTGGGAAAAGAAATCCGGTGAACGGCAAAAGGAATATAAAAAATACTTGAGCCGAGCCAACAAGAATAAAATGTTGAAGCAGCTGCCCCAACTCAACGATGAAGCATTTGAAAAAATTGATTGTCTGCAATGTGGCAACTGCTGCAAAAATTATTCGCCAAGGTTTAAGCCGCCGGATATAAAACGCATCAGCAAATACCTCGGTATGAAGGAAGGCGACTTCAAAGACCAATATCTTTTTACGGATGATGAAGGAGATCATGTAACGAAAGAAAAACCATGTCCTTTTCTCGGCAGCGATAACTATTGCAGCATCTATGATATGCGGCCCACCGACTGTGTTCGCTTTCCATACATGGATGATGATTTTATGCTGAAGCGACAACCGTTAGCATTAAAGAATTCTACTTTTTGCCCGATTACTTATTATGTTATTGAAAAATTGATCGATACAGAAAAGGGAAGATAATTTTTTGTCCGACTGTAGTGCTACTGGCATCTTCGTTGCGACGCTCCGTTCAGGGTTCAGTTCGCTGTTCAGCAATTTCAATTACTCCTGTTTTCTGGTAACGATTCTTTAGGGATGTATTGCTGGGAAGCAAAAACTATTACAATCTAGAAATTTAATACAAAACCGACATTGCCGTTATTGGTCATACCGATTTTTATGGTTGCAGCTTGCGAATTATTATTATATTCAGTAATAGAGCTTTTTAATTGTTTATGTGCTTTTAATTTCAAAGAGAACCCTGTAACAACACCAGCTGATCCGAGGATTAAAAATATTACTTCTGTAGTTGCGGGTTTATAGCTATCTGTTACTATTAAAATTTCATGAGTAAGCATTTTAGAAATTACAAGACCTCCTACAATGCCAGTCATTATTGCCCCAGAATAACCAAAAACATTAGCCAGTTTATTTGTTTTTTGGTATTTATTGACCAATACTTCTGAAGATTTATTCTGTAAAAGAATTTGTATTGCCTTTTGCTTTTTTATTTTTTCATTATTAAAGTAATATTTATAACCCATAAAAGTGGCTTTTTCTCTTAGTTCATCTTTATTTGTCACCTGGGCATTAATCTTTAAAGAAAATAGTAGTATTAATAAAGTAATATAAATTTTCATATTTAGATATTTATAGTTAGTTACATCATCGTGTTTCTAAGAAACGTCGGTTTTTGGCGAAGTTGTAAGGAAGATGGAATAGTTTGCTTGACAGGCATAGCTTAAATATACGGTAGAATAAGCAACGTCCCCTTCGGGAGACATTGCTGGGAAGAGAGAATTTATTGAACAATAATTGTATGCGTTAAATAAGTGTTTTCTGTTTGCAAAAACTTTAACTGATAAGTGCCAACTTGTACCTTTTTGAATTTGTATAAAGTAGTTCTTGTAGGAACATCTTGAGTGCAAATACAGCCTGTATATTTGGCGTTTACTATTATTGTCGTTGTATTGCCTGATATAGTTTCTTCCACATTTCCAAATTGTCCGCATCCATTAAAGCAAGTAAAAGATATGGTCAGGTTGACTTCTTGATTTGCCGATGCTGTAGTGGCTCCTTCAATTTTTGTTACCGGTGCTTTATCAGTAGAAATACATTTTTCATCCTCTTGTTTCTTGGCGCAGCTTGTTAGTAGTATTATAGAGCAAATGAAACAAATTAAATTATTAAAGAGTTTTCGATTCATAATGATAGTTTGCAAATAGACAGTTTGTAGACATGGTTTCGCTGCTTCATGGGTTTGTTTCCTTCACCCTCCCTTCGGGAGAAGTTGCAGGAAGAAAGATTTTGCTTCTTAGCAATGTCTCCCGCAGGGGACGTTGCGTTTCAGGCCACTTATAATACCTTGGTAAAAACAATATCTTGCATTTTCGAAATATTTGTAACTGGATATAGTCCCTGTTCACCCGCAATATAATACTTTGCCGAGCTGTGTATATATTCTGCCGGGCTGACACACAAATTCCATTTCTTTGAACAAGGGTTATTGTGTATATAATCAAGTTTTTGATCGATAAATTTTTTATCCCGGCAATCCTTCCAGTCAAATGATAATTTCCACACATTATGCTTCTTGTTCTTTTCTCTTCTTTTTTGTTCTACTGATGATGACAGCTGACTTAATAATTCAGTTTCTTTGGCTTCGGTTAATCTTTTGATGATTTCATATGCCATAAACCGTTTGCCATTTCCGATAATCGTATTGATGCTTTGATCTGTTTCAATAAAACTAAAAAGTGCATGCACATGATTAGGCATAATAACATATCCGTTGATATAATGTCCCTTGCTTTTCAAGTGATCAAACCAGCTATAAACAATATCATGTCCATTTACTTTATCAATTAATGGAAGCCAATTGTGACAAGTAAATGTTATAAAAAATGTGCCGAAGGAAAAAGGTATAGTTTGCTTTACAGGCATTGTTTAAAGATACGGCACTATACGCAACGTCCCCTACGGGAGACATTGCTGGGAAGAAGATGCTTATTCTTCATCTTCATTTTTAACTTTAGTTTTTGTCCAACCTCCTCCAATAACTTCTCTTTCTGCAGACTGTCCATAGTCAAGGTCAAAAACATCGTTTAAAGTATTATCTTTTGCAATGAGTTCTTCTAAAGCAACAAGTTTTATATCTTCTGGCAATTGGTCTCCGGTTAGAAATTGCCAGTCTCCATCATTGTCATGAACTACTCGTAAAATTGGTTTTTCAAGCTCCAACCATTGTCTTGTAGTAAATACTGCTAATCTTTTTGCTTCTCTAAATTTGAAATTGCTGTTTCTGTCAAGCAATGGTTGTTCAAATAAAAACTTTTCTTCAAAATTGTCTTCCCAAGGAAACTTGTCATTTCTGTCAGTCCAAACGAGTTGAAAAGCTGGGAAGTTTTCTGTGTCATAATAATTTATCGCAGTTCCGAAGTAATCACTCATATTTTTCTTGTCGACTTCTAAAAATTCTGCTTTACTATTTTTGAAAATGGTGTTATATTTTTTATTTGTCTTGATAACTTCCCCATTTTTAATTAGGCTAGCAATATCATTTATTATTGTATGTCCTAAATCATCTGGAAGGCCAAAACAAATAATTTCAGGATGCTTATAAGTTTTGTATAAGCCAATACTGTAAGCGAAAGAAGGTGAATAACCTGTTGGCTGAACCATTATAACTTGAAGTCCGGCTTTTTCAATATTGGTATTCGTTTGAGTAAGTAACTCGGTTTTGTTAATACACTTATGTTCATTGCTTTTTTTCATTGGAAAATGTAACTGTACAGTTGCTACTAATATTTAAATGTGCGACACTCCTTGTATAAAATTTCGTTCAGAATCAATCCTATTATTGTTTCCCAGCAATGTCTCCAGTAGGGGACGTTGCGTTTTAGTTTCTAATTTACTTCCCACTCAACTCCTCCCAAGCCGCACCCAAAGGTCTTTGTATGCCATCTGTTTTCCAATCTTCGCCACCGGGTATAATGGTTGCTTTCAATACTTCTTCTTTTGTTTTACCGGCTTTTATTTCTGCTTCTATAAATTTTAGCACATTGCCGATATAATCTCTGAATGCTTTTATATCATCAGCATTGCCTTGCACCTTGTAACCTGTTCCTGCATGGCCAAATACATATTTTGTTTTACTGTCAAACTGATTTAATCCTTGATCTAATACTTCCATCCAGTTTTTCATATTAGCACCGGCAGTGCGGTCAACAAATGGATGGCGGCGATTAAAAACTAAATCACCACAATGCACAATATTGGCATGTTCAAAATGTACAAAGCTATCGCCGTTGGTATGTGCAGCGCCAAAATAATGAAGACGGATTCTTTCATCATCTATATTGCGTCCCCACATATAACTATAAGTAAGGTCAGGATATAGTTGTTTGTCTTCCGACTTATTTTGTTTTGCAGAAGCCATTTGATTGGTCAATGAATTTTCATGTGCCACTACATTTTCCACCATTCCTTTAAATGAAATATTGCCTCCGGAATGGTCGCCATGATGATGTGTGTTTATTAAAAGTTTAAAAGGACTTTCTGATTTCTTTTTCAAGGCATCAATCAGGTGTTTGCTTTGATCTGGAAATTGAGAATCCACTACAACCATTCCGCTTTTGGAAAGTAGGAAAGCAATAGTGCCGCCTCTTTCTTCAAAGATGCCGAGCTTATTTGTTAGCATAGTTATTTTCAAAGGATCTTCAAAAAAAGAGGATAGCATATTCTTTTGTGCAAAAGTTAATGCACCAACCGTAAAGGCAGTGTTATGTATAAAATTGCGTCTGTTCATATTTATTAATTTATTGTAATTTACGAATAGCATTGCATAATATAATTATCCTGTTAATTTGTATCGGACTTCTTTAGATTTGTCCTTTAAATAACTATGAATGAGTTTTAAAAATTCAAAGTTTTCCCGTTTAATCAGGTACTTTTTGATAAAGATCAGGCTGCCGAGAGATAAGGAAAATATTGCGATTACAACCGAAAACATTAAGAACGGGGCAGTGCTTACAGGTGTAAACCTTTGGGTGCTGGTTGGTGCGTTTTTATTGCATCGCTGGGATTAAATACTAATTCAACAGCGGTTGTAATTGGTGCAATGTTAATTTCTCCACTGATGGGTCCTATTATGGGCTTGGGCCTTGGCCTTGGAACGAATGATTTTACATTAGTAAATAAATCCATTCGAAACTTTTTGATAATGTTTGTGCTGAGTGTAACTGCATCGTCGCTTTTTTTTCTGATCAGTCCAGTAAAAGAAGCAGGTTCAGAATTACTCGGTCGTACTTCTCCAACGGTGTATGATGTGCTGATTGCATTCTTTGGCGGCATGGCCGGCATTATTGCTGGTGCCAGTAAATTAAGAAATGGAAATGTAATACCGGGTGTTGCTATTGCCACTGCGTTAATGCCGCCATTGTGTACAATGGGTTATGGAATCAGTCACTTGAACTGGCAATACACTGCTGGTGCATTTTATTTATTCATGATTAATTCAGTGTTCATAGCATTGGCCACTTATTTTATTGTAAGTCTGTTGAATTATCCGGATGTGGAGGAAAGTGATCCTAAAAGAAAGAAAAGACTGAGGATTATCATTCCTTTTATCATAGCATTAATGATTGCACCGAGTGTATATCTGACCTATCATATCGTAAAAAAATATTTTTATGAGCATAATGCGGAAAACTTTATGACCAAAGAAATAGTCGACGGGAAACATATTATTGTTACTTCTAAAATGGAATATGATCTTGGAAAGTCTGAACTGAAAGTTGTAGTGGTAGGAGAACCCTATGACAGCTTAGGTATTATTGAGTTGAAGGATAAAATGAAAGAATACGGGTTAGTGAATACAAAACTTTCATTATACCAGGGCGATGATGGAAGAGTAGCAGCAAGAGACATGTTTGGTGCATTGGACAAGGATATGCAATCAACCCGGTCTTCTATTAAAGATATTTATTTGACGATGGATAGTATTCGTCATAAACTAAATAAAGTGGCAGTGCTGGATACATTGCAAGCAACTATTGCAAGAGAGATTAGAAAATCTGATTCTACATTGAACAGGTTTACGTTGCGACGGGTTTTTAGTTTTAATCCCTCCAAAAATAAGAACGATACAATCTGGTACGCATTGGCTTCTTACAGCGAACCTTTGACCTTTGGCAAAAAATATAATATAGAAGAATGGTTGAAGAAAAGACTTAAATCTCCAAATGTGAAGTTTGATGAGGAATAAGATTAGTACTCAAACTTTCGCAGCGTCGGTGCTTTGAACCATGCAATAATTACAACAATCAACGTCATTCCTCCGCCAAAAATTACGGAAGGAACAACACCCAATAGTTTGGCAGCAACACCACTTTCAAACTGGCCTAGTTCATTGCTGGAGTTAATGAACATTGAGCCAACACTACTTACTCTGCCTCGCATATGATCGGGAGTTTTTAATTGCATTACAGTTCCTCTTACTACAACGCTTACACCATCGAGCATACCAGCAACCATCAATGCTGCAAACGACAATACAAACCAACCGGAGAGTGCAAACAAGATGATGCAAATACCGAATCCGGCAACACTGATCATCAATTTTTTTCCCTGTGCTTTTTTCATTGGGAAAATGGTTAGTATAACAATGATAAGAATGGCGCCAATATCAATAGCAGCATTCAGCCAGCCAAAACCTTGTGGACCTATTTTTAAAATATCTTTTGCAAACACTGGCACCATTGCCACAGCACCGCCAAAGAAGACGGCAAACATATCTAAAGAAAAAGCAGCGAGAATTTCTTTTGTTCTAAAAACAAATCGAAGACCTTCTTTCATACTTTCCCAAGTTTTCTTTTCTTTAGTTGCTGCATCTGGATATTTTCTTTTTATGCGGGTAAGAAGAATGATTGCCAAAATAAGTAATGAACAAACAATTATCAACGTTCCGCTGATACCCAATAACCAAATTAGTAAACCACTGGTGGCATGACCGGTTACTGAAGCTGATAGCCATGTTCCTTGTGTCCAGGTAGTAGCATTTTGAAGGTAATGCCTCGGCACAGTATAGGCGACTAACGATGAAAAAACAGGTCCGGTAAATGCTCTTATAATTCCAGTAAAGAAAATAACGACATAGATGCCGATTGTAATTGTATGATTGCTGAAATTGTTACTGATGAATGATGACGAGAAGAATAATAAAATACCAGCGATAATAGAATAACAGGAAACACCTGTTAACAGCATTTTCTTTTTTTCAGTCTTATCAATCACATGTCCTGCATATAATGCCATGGATAAGGCAGGAATAACTTCTGATAAACCTACTAACCCAATTGCAAAAGGATCGCCAGTTAATTCATACACCCACCAAGCAACTAGTGTGCTCATCATTCGTAAAGCAGTAATGAAAGTAAACCTGCCGAGCATCAGGTTTCTAAATTCTGGAATTCGAATTGCCGCAAAAGGATCGTCGGTTATTTGACTGACAGGTAAGTTGCTGTCCATAATTGTGCGCAAAGGTAAGCACACAGCTAACACGGAATTATGCGAATAACGGAATTGTTTTGGGAGAAGCCCGACGGATTTACGGCAAGGTTAGGTAGTGCTGCCCGTCTTCATATTCTTTTTCCAATGCCTTTAATATAACCTGCAAGTGTTTTTCGTTTCCTAGGAAATCGGCATTACTGGTATCAACAAACAAGGTTTTGATATTGTGCTGCTTGATATAATGCGTATAGGTTTCCTGTATATTAAATAAATACTCATCCGGAATATTCTGTTCGTAAGAACGATTTCTTTTTTTGATGTTGGCTTGCAACTTGGCTACAGGAGAATGGAGATAGATAAGAATATCTGGTTTTGTAAGCTGCTGGTTAATGATGTCAAATAATCGTTGGTACAACCGGAACTCATCTTCAGGTAATGTTACTTTGGCAAAAAGCAAACATTTGGTAAAAAGATAGTCAGAAATGGTCAGCGATTGAAACAAGTCTTTTTGTTGTAAGAATTCTTTTTGCTGCTTGAATCGTTCAGCCATGAAAAACAATTCCACAGGAAATGCATATTGTTCCTGATTTTCATAAAATTTGGTTAGAAAAGGATTGTCGGCAAACTCTTCCAGTATCAACCGGGCATTATAGTGCTTTGAAAGCAATTGTGCCAATGTTGTTTTTCCCGCCCCGATATTTCCTTCTATGGTGATAAATTGGTAATTCATTATAGTGAATGGTCAATAGTGAATAGTTGATACCGGCGCAAAATAAGTTAATTGAAAAGGTTGCAAAGTAAATACTACGGATTGTGGAAAAAATCAGGAATACTTTTTTACTTCCAACTCGTCTTTGCAAACTTTTAATAATTCAGTAATCGTTTTTTGCAAAACCGGGTGAATAATATTTGGAGCAATTTCTGCCAGCGGAAGCAAAGCGAATCTTCGGTTTTGCATTTCTGGATGTGGGAGATTTAGTAATTTATAATTATGAATTTCATCGGCATACAAAAGAATATCAATATCTATAAGGCGAGGACCATTTTTTTCTTTTCTTATCCTGCCCATTAATTTTTCCACTTTTAAAATACGACGCATCAATTGCTTGGCTATTAATTCGGTCTCTATTTCCAATGCCTGATTTAAAAAAGCTGGTTGATCTGTATTGCCCCATGCGGCAGTTTCATACAGTGATGAGCTATTTGTTATTAATCCGCAATGCTGGTTAATATGGCCAATAGCGGCTAACAGATTCTCCTCTCTGTTACCCAAATTTCCCCCTGTCAATAAATAAGCTTTGTTCATATAAGTTTCAAATATCATTATTTTAGGTAATGATAACTGTAATTAAATACATTTGCTCACTATCATGAAAGTAGAGAAACAACCTTATAGTCAGACAAAAGCCTTATGGGCTATTACAAGAGCCAGTTTTAAAGCCATTTTTGCAAATCCGAGTGCAATTATCTTCAGTATTCTTTTTCCGATAATATTTATTTTGATTTTCGGTGCGTTTGGTAATGGCGGTGGTCCAATATATAATATCGCCATAACAGCCAATAGCGACACTACTGGAATTTTTTATCAGGGTCTAAAAAGGTCACCTTCTATTCGGCTGTATAAATATTCTGATACAGTTTCATTAAATAAAAATTTGCAAAAAGGAAAGATAACTGCTGTGCTGGCTATTACAACAGTAAATGATAGTTTAGGACGACCAATCACTAGTATTCAGGTTAAATCAACTACTGCAAGTGCAAACACTTTAGGTTCTTTTATGCCGATGTTGGATTATCTGCGATTAAAAATCGAAACAGATAAACCCGGCGCATTAGAAACTTCTATCCGAATAGAAAAACCAGAAGTAAAGGAAGTGAGAAAATACAGGCAAATTGATTTTATATTACCCGGTCAGTTAGGATTTTCAATTTTGTTTTCTACCTTATTTGGAATTGCTTTTACTTTTTTTGGATTGCGGGAGCAATTGGTATTGAAAAGGTTTTACGCTTCGCCTGTTAATCGTATCAATATATTATTAGGTATTGGTATGAGCAGATTGTTCTTTCAATTGATGAACGTAATTGTTTTGATCTTTTTCGGTCATTACGTCTTGAACTTCACATTAGTCAATGGATTTGCAACTGCAGGAGAGATGTTGCTTGTTACAGTTATTATGCTTTTTCAGTTAATGGGAGTAGGTCTTATCTTCAGCAGTATTTCAAAATCAGATACCAGTATTCCATTATTAATTAATCTCTATGGTTTTCCACAGATGATGCTATCCGGAACTTTTTTCTCCATTGAAGTATTTCCTGCTTGGTTGCAAGAGATTTGCCGAGTGCTGCCACTTACGCAATACAATGATGCTATGCGAAAAATTGCATTTGAAGGATTGAGCATTTTTGACTGCTGGAGAGAAATCGGTATTCTGGGAATATGGATGGTTGTAACTTATGTTGTTGCAGTCAAGGTTTTGAAATGGGAATAATTTTTTTTCAGGAATAAAAATATTTTTTGTGCGAATAATCAAGCTTGGAATAATTAGCATTGTTGTTTTTGCCTTTCTTATAATCGGATTCTCTCTTTTTTTTCCTTCCAATATAAGAATATCAAAAGCTATTGATATTAATGCATCAAAAGATTCTGTTTTGTTACAAATAAGTAATGTAGATAACTGGAAGTATTGGTTTCCCGGAGCAGACTCAGCTGAACAGATAATTGAAAATGAGGAAATAAAAGGGATTAGTACAATTAATAAGCAACAGCTAATTATTAATGAAGTTACAGATAGCACTGTTTTGGCAATAACAAAAACTCCAGGGCTTAAAGACGGCGAAAGTGGCTGGAATTTTTTCCCAACTTCAGTTCCTAATACCATAACTGTTCAATGGTATATGGATTTTCATTTGCATTGGTATCCTTGGGAAAAATTTTCAAGCCTGCTTTTGGAAAAAAGATATGGCCCAATGATGGAAATAGGCCTTGGAAACCTTAAAAAGTTAATGGAAAAATAGTTTAAAAGGCAGCAACTTCTCAAACCATCTTGGTAACTTTAAATATCAAAAATGATATTTATGAAAAATATACTATTACTCCTCGCATTATTTATAGTCACAGATACTTTTGGCCAAGGTCGTCAGCGCAAAAGCCCACATGACACATTAACTTATGCAAATGGGGAAGTAACATATGGCAGACCACATAAAAGCGACCGTGAAATTTTTGGGGCTTTGATAAAATATGGTCAGGTATGGCGGGTTGGTGCAGATGAAGCAACAACCATAACTTTTAAAACTGATGCAAAGTTTGGTGGTGAAACCATTGCCGCCGGCACTTATACACTCTTTGCAATTACCAACGAAAAAGAATGGATATTGATTCTTAACTCAGAATTGGGCCAATGGGGCGCATTTTCATATGAAAAGAATAAAGAGAAGGACGTTGTCAAAGTTACAGTTCCAGTAGAAAAGCTAAGTAACGTAGTAGAGCAACTTACTATCTGGTATGATGCAGATAATGGCAAACTCATTATCGAATGGGACACAACAAAAGTATCTGTTCCCATAAAGTTTGGATAATGCCAAAATCCAGATTTAAGTAAATATTGCAGGTTTTTGCAGACATTTTACCCTCTAATGCATTTTTTTGCAAGTTTGTGCAGCAGTTCTGCTGTTTGCTTGTCTAAGATATATAACTTTAATAATTGCTACTAAACAACAGCTGTGTATTATTCCTTCAAAAAACTGCAAACAATGAATCAATTTAAATGGTTATTTTTTAAGAGATGTAAACACATTTCTTTAATTCTTTTAATACAGATTTCTGTATTAGCCGCTTCGGCACAAGTAAAAATAAGTGGTAAGGTAACTGGACCAGATGGGAATGGAGTTCCTTCAGCATCTGTTCAAATTAAAAACACATTAACAGGTGCCGTCACTGATGCAAGTGGTAATTATGTTATAAATGCAAACTTAAAACCCGGATCTTACACCCTTGATTTTTCTGGTATAGGTTTTAAAACATTTTCAAAAACATTTAATGTTACCAATGAAAACTCATATACTGAGAATGCAGAATTATCTGAGGATGTAATGAGAATGGATGAAGTGGTAGTTACAGGAGTTTCTGCGGGTACTACCAGAAAACAACTTGGAAGCTATATTAGTACTGTAAAAGCTGATGATCTAACTAAAGGAGCTACAAGTAATGTATTAGCAGCGCTGCAAGGTAAAACAGCCGGAGCTCAAATAGTTCAGAATAGTGGTGACCCTGGTGGTGGAATATCGGTACGTTTAAGAGGAATCAGTTCGGTTAATAGTTCTTCAGAACCTTTATATATTGTAGATGGTGTTATTGTAAATAATGCCACAACAAGAGTAACTAATACAAGTGGAAACTATGATGGTGGAGGTTTTGTTGGTACTATTGGTCAAAATAGAATGGCTGATATTAACCCGGCAGATATCGATCGTATTGAAGTTTTAAATGGAGCAGCTGCTGCAGCCATTTATGGATCTAGAGCAAATGCTGGTGTGGTTCAAATTTTTACTAAAAAAGGTTCAACAGGAGCTCCTGTTGTAAGTGCTTCAACAAGTGTATTGGTAAGTTCTCTTAGAAAAGCTGTAGAAGTAAATCAGTCACCAACAAAATTTGGAGGTCCTACGGATGGACCTGGCGCACAAACACAAGATATCTTAACACCTGCGTTAACAAATACAACTGCAGTTACCAGATATGATTATAACGATTACATTTTTCAAACAGGTATTGGAACAGATAATAACGTTTCAGTTGCAGGAGGTAAAGACAGAACAAAATATTATACGTCTGCTTCTTTTTATAAAAATGAAGGTATAATCAAGAATACTGATTTTAGAAGATTTAGTTTTCGTACTAACCTTGAGCAAGGAATTAGTGATAAGGTGAGCTTTAATATCGGTTTAAACTTTATTAATAGTCTTAGCAATGAAAAGCCTGATGGCAATTCATTCTTTTCACCAATGAACTCGATAAACATTATTGCTAATTTTCATGATTTATTTACAAGAGATGCATTGGGTAATATAAAGGCAATAGGTGAAAGAGGCCGTGTAAATCCGGTTTCGATAATAGAAGATATAAAACAGAAACAAGAAACTAATAGAGTTTTGGCAAACTTTGGTTTAAAAATAAAACCTTTTAAAGGTCTTACACTTGATTATACATTGGGTGTTGATCAATATTCACAAAAAGGCGAAACATTTATTCCTCCGTTTGCATATAACGTAAGTGATGGTTTCTTTGGTGGAGGCGCAGCACTTGATCCTACCAGAAATGGTTATGCTAGTGCTGGTAATTTTAATTTTTTCCAGATCAATAACGAAGTGAACGCTACTTATCAAACAAAAATTACTACTGATCTTGCATCTACTACGCAGATAGGATATTCAGTACAATATGAAAAAAGTACATATGCACTTCTGCAAGGTCGTGGCCTTGCTCCTTTTGTAGAAACTGTAAATGGCGCAAGTACTTTATTACAAGGTGTAGATGATAGAGGTGAAATTTCAACTTCTGGGTATTATATTCAGCAAAACTTTAATTACAAAAGCATTGTAAATCTTACTGGTGCATTAAGGGTTGATGGGTCTTCAGTATTTGGAGAAGATCAGCGGAATCAAAAATATTTTAAGGCGAGTCGAAGTTATCTTATTAGTGAGCATGAGTTTTGGAAGAATATGAATATGAGTAAAGTTTGGAACTTTGCAAAAATAAGAGTGGCGTATGGTCAAAGTGGAAACCTTACTGGAATTGGTGCTTACTCAAGATTCAACTCTTATAGCAGTAATTCTTTTGTAAGCCGTACATCGCTGATATCAAGTGGCACATTGGCTAATACTAATGTTAAACCTGAACGCCAACAGGAGTTAGAATTTGGAATTGATCTTGGGTTTTTTAATGATCGTTTGACTTTACAAACAAATATCTATTCTAAAAAAGTCACCGACTTATTGATTAACAGGTTTATTGCTCCAACCAATGGCTTCAGCAGTTTATTGGATAATTTTGGAAGTCTTGAAAACCGTGGTTTTGAGATTGTTTTGACAGGCAAGCCAATAAAAAATAAGAATTTCGATTGGACTGTAACTGGAATTTATAATCATAATAGAAACAAAGCAGTAAGAATTGGCCAGGCACTTACTTTGTTAAGCACAAACGCTGGTGCACCGATAGCCATTATAGAAGGACAGCCAATTGGCGTATTCTACGGTGCATTCTTTGCTTTAGATGCAAATGGCGGATTAGTTAAAAACGGTTCAGGTTTTCCACAAGGAGAAAGAGGTATTCAGAATAGCGCTTTAGTTTTTACACCGCAAAGAGATCCAATTACAGGGTTGCCAATTACTACTTCCCCATTGGTTCGTAAAATTATAGGAGATCCCAATCCGGATTATACGGCTAGTTTAGTAAATGAAATAACGTATAAAAAACTTAGTCTTCGTGTACAATTGGATGCTGTGCAAGGGTTAGAAGTTTTTAATGCTGACTGGAGAACAAGACAAGGTGTTGGAAACGGTAAAGAAGCGGAAAAAGAGCAAACGGGTGTTTATCCAAGAGGATATATCAACAGCTTCTATGGTACTGTTGAAGAGTGGAGAATTGATGATGGTTCATTTGTAAAACTTAGAGAAGTTTCCTTAAGCTATGCATTTGGTGATTGGAAAAAAGTAAGGGATATAAGATTGAGTGTTAGCGGAAGAAACCTGATAAGCTGGGATAATTATAAAGGGTATGATCCTGAAGTAAATGCTGGTGGCCAAAGTACAATATTAAGAGGTATTGATTTTGGTGCTGTGCCAATTCCTAAAACTTTCAGTGTTGGTCTGTCTGCTAAATTCTAAACTATTAAATTAAAAAAAGTTATGAAACACTCTATTATAAAAATACTTGTAGTAATTGTACTGAGTAGTACAGTTATGATACAAACGGGATGTAAAAAAGATTTTAATGATCCAAACAGATCTACACAAGATCAGGTGTTAAACTCACCTAAAGGGTTAACTGGAGTTGTTGTTGGTTTGCAAAGAGTTTATACGCTTGGCCGTGGTAGTAATTTGTATAATCTCGTTACAATAAATGGTCTTGCAACCAATGAGTTGTTTGTTGTTAATGCAGGTAACACTGCTGAATTACAAATGCAAACGGGTGGTACTGCTGTTGATGGTAATCATACCATGTTGACAACATTCTGGACAAACTGCAATAAAGTTATTTATGATGCGGACTTGGTACTTGCCAATGCGCCAAACTTAGCCGATAAAAATTATGCCAGTGGTTTGATTGCTTATGCTAGTATTTTTAAGGCACTGTGTATTGGCGATATGTCACAATTCTGGCCGAAGGTGCCAGATGCCATTGGGCTTAATGTTAATTTCATTGATAGAATAGACGGATTTAAGAAAGCTGTTACAATTATTGACGCAGCATTAGCAGTTATTGCAGCTGATCCAATTAGTGCAAGCTTTATTTCTAGTGTACCTGCAGGAATTGATATAGTAAATACATTATATGCTCTAAAAGCAAGATATTCTTTATTTGCAGGATTATATCCACAAGCATTGACTGCAGCAAACCTGGTAAACTTATCAGTAAAGTCAACTTTTCATTATGATGCGTTATCATTGAATCCAATTTTTGAAACAGCAACTTCAACTAATAATGTTGTGCAGGTTTTAGATTCAACATTAGGATTGCCATTACCGTTAAAACCTGCTTTTGCAGATAAAAGAATACCATTTTATACAGTTATTAATCCAACCATTTTGCCACGATTCAGAATAAATGGATTTGGAAATGCAGCCGCTACAGCTTTCCCTGTTTATTTGCCAGGTGAAATTATTTTGATAAAAGCCGAATCTTATTTAAGAGCTGGTGTTCCAGATCTAGTAAACGGGTTAATTCAATTGAATAATGTAATTACAAAAACACCTGCTGGCGATTTATTTGGTGTAGGTGCTGATTTGCCGGCAGCTGTTGGCGTTTTTACTGCCCCACAATTGCTTGATTCCGTTTATAAGCATAGGAGCATAGAATTATATATGTCTGGATTGAAGTTAGAAGATATGCGTCGTTTTGGAAGACCAAACTCTGAAAAGAAAAGAAATCTAATGCCATATCCGCTTAGAGAAAGAGATAATAATCCAAATACGCCTCCTGATCCTCCTTTCTAATCTTGAAGAAATGTAATATTTTTAAAAGGCTACTTTCAAAGTAGCCTTTTCTTTTATACTTTTATCTTATGCATGCACACATTGAAAAACTTTATTCTATTGCCGGAAAAGATTATCGACGCATTATTGGATTAATGAGCGGCACATCTGTTGATGGGCTTGATATAGCTGTATGTGGTTTTATCGGCAATGGAATGGATACAGCAATTACGGTAGAACATTTTAAGACAGTGCCCTATAACGATGATTTTAAAAAAGAAATCAAATCTGTTTTTTCAATCAAAGAAGTTGATCTCGAAAAATTATGCTTGCTCAATCCATGGGTTGCATTACAACAGGCGAAAATGATTAATGACTGTTTAAAAGAATGGGGTATTAAGAAGGTTGAGATTGATGTAATTGCCAGTCATGGGCAAACGATTTATCATGCACCAGCATCTTTGCACAAACAACAAAAATTTGGTAACGCTACACTGCAAATTGGTGATGGAGATCATCTGGCAGTGGCAACTGGAATAATAACAATAAGTGATTTCAGACAAAAACATATTTCCGCTGGTGGCGAAGGTGCTCCATTAGCTGTGTATGGCGACTATCTAATCTTCAGTAAAAAAATGAAAATAGGATTCTATTAAATATGGGTGGCATTGCCAACTTTACATTTTTGAGTGGGGATATGGATACTTCAAAAGTATTTAGTACCGATACTGGACCCGGTAATACTATTATGGATTCATTGGTGCAAAAGCATTTTCCCGGAAAATATTTTGACGAAAACGCAGCAATTGCAAAGACAGGAACAATCAATGAAAAATTATTAGCAGGTTTATTAGATCATCCTTTTTTTGAACAACCTTTTCCTAAAACCACAGGGCCGGAATTGTTTAGTCTTGCCTATCTTGATGCGGTTCTTAATAAACATGATATTGGCGAAGTTTCTGTGCCGGATACAATGGCAACACTCAATCGGTTTTCTGCGCTTACGATAGTGGAAGCAATAAAAAAGGTTTTTAAAGAGAAGGAGGATTTTGTTTTGTATGCAAGTGGCGGAGGCATGCACAATCCTTTGCTTATGCAGCATATTAAAAATGAATTGCACGGCATCGAAATTCAAACGACAGATGCATTACAGATAAATCCCGATGCAAAAGAAGCGGTGTTGTTTGCGGTATTAGCTAATGAATGTTTAAGTGGAGGTAGAACCGGTTTAGGAAAACAAGGCACAGCTATTCCTTCTGTATCGATGGGAAAAATAAGTTTTCCTGATTAGCCAATTATTTTATTCAACAATAAATTTTAGGTTGCGTTGAATACCACTATATTTTGTTCGCTTTAGCGGAGATGCCGAAAATATTTTTTTAAAACTTTCTTCAGTTAGTTCGCTCCATTCTTTGGTGGATAAATTCAAAATTTCTGGTATAGGAGTAAATGCAGTTTCGTTTGTAGTTTTACTAAATCTGTTCCAAGGGCATACGTCTTGGCACACATCACAACCAAACATCCAGTTGTCAAACTTCCCTTTCATTGTATCAGGTATCAGCATGTCTTTTAGCTCAATTGTAAAATAAGAAATACACTTGCTGCCATTTATTACTTTATCGGGAAGAATAGCATCTGTAGGACATTCATCTATACATCTTGTGCAAGTGCCACAATAATCTTTTATAAATGGATCATCAAATTCCAATTCCAGATCAGTTATTAATGTTGCTATAAAATAAAAGGAGCCACTTCCTTTTGTAATGAGATTTCCATTTTTACCAATCCAGCCCAATCCACTGCGCTGTGCCCATGTTCTTTCTAGCACTGGTGCAGAATCTACAAAGCCTCTTCCATGTATATCACCAATCTTTGTTTTTATGTTATCAATAAATTCGTTGAGCTTGGCTCTTATCACTTCATGATAATCTTTCCC
This sequence comes from Chitinophagaceae bacterium, assembly GCA_016708765.1. GTDB lineage: Bacteria > Bacteroidota > Bacteroidia > Chitinophagales > Chitinophagaceae > JJ008. The sequence goes on along the minus strand of JADJFD010000004.1, from coordinate 148,820 downwards.
ATAGGCATACTTTGAGATTTTTGGAGTATCAAGTTCCTGCTGTTTTGCTGGGTAATAATTTTTCATCAGCGTAATTACAGACTTGGCACCCGGAACTAATTTAGCAGGATCAATTCTCAAATCAAAATAGTTCTCCATATAACTCATCGTTCCATGCATGTCATTTTGTAACCAGCTTTCAAGCCTTCTGGCATCAGCATCTAGTTTTTTAGCTTTAGCAATACCGCAATATTCAAACCCAAGCTGAACAGCCAATTTTTTTATAAACTCGGTATTTTGAGATGTTGTTGCCATTAGCTTCAAAAATACCCTTTATTAAAAATTAATTAGTACAGTTATTAAGAATAGTTGAATCAATTATTTTTTTTAAATCAATATGCACTCCGGCTCTCTCTTCTCCCAAAAAGTTTTTTACAAAAACGATATATGCATAACCTCTACAAAAATCTACCATTGGCCAGGTGCCGAATAAGCCGGGACTTGCAAGTGAGCTGGCGATAACTGTTTTTTTAATTGTTACATCACCAGGCGGCATTGGAACTGCAGGCCTATTCAATGGTTTGTCATTTACTATTCTTTGTGTAAAAACCATTTCTTCAATCACCCAACTGCCAGAAGCATATTTAAAGCCTTCCGCAGATTTTGGTGCATAAGCAATCTGGTCCAAAGTGTTTTGAACTAATCTCATTTCATTCACTGAACTTTCGCTCAGTATCTGCACACCATTGAATTTTCCTTTGTTCAGCAGCATCATCAAAAATTTCATATAGTCATCTGCAGTAGACTTAGCGCCGCCTGAAGGGTTCACTGGTCCACCATTCACTTCTGCAAAAGTTGTTTTCGTCATTCCCAGCGGTGTAAAAAGTTTTGTTCGAATCAGTATCTCAAACTTTTTCTTACTAATTACTTCTAGCACACGGCCTGCAATGTTCAACCCGATGTTGCCGTACCAGAAATCATTTCCGGCATTAGCTCTTATACTTTGCGCCGCAAATCCATTTACTTCTTCTTCCAGCGATTCCAGTTTTCTTCTTTTAATTAATTTTTTTAACATGCCTTCTTCATCCTTAATGCCGGTCATATGGCTCAAGCATTGGCGGATGGTGATATAGCCTTTAAAATATTTATCAAACTCCGGAATATATTTCACCACTTTATCATCCAGCGAAAGTTTTCCCTCATCTACAAATTGCATTACCAATGTGGCCGTCAGCCATTTACTGCAACTGGCAATTGGTGCCTGCGTTTTGCTGTTAAAGCCGCCCATTTCCTTTTTAAAGAGCAATGAATCTTTATCCCAAATCATGGCTACTACATTATTGCCCAACAATTTTTGATTAGCTTCCAGTTCACTATTCAAAGTACTCCAATTGTTTTGGCTATAAACAGGCTGCAACAATAGCAGAAAAAGAGCAACTGGTATGACTTTCATGCAGAATGATTTAACTTTATATGACATTGTTACGGGATTTGTGTGGTTGGAGTACTATTTGAGACTACAGTATAAAATTACTATAATATGAATTTAGGAAACTTCACCATAAAAGCCGCAGAAGCATTTCAGCAGGCGCAGCAACTTGCCTTTAATGCACAAAGTCCAAACATTGAGACTGAGCATATTCTTAAAGCGTTGCTCGAGCTGCAGGACTCGCCTCTTGATTATTTATTAAAGAAAAATAATGTAACCGTTAATCTGGTTGATACAAAACTGGACGAACTCATAAGCAAATTACCAAAGGCATCCGGCGAACCTGCACAGCAGATAAGCCGTGAAGCAAACAGTGTTGTGTTAAGAGCAGGTGCTACACTCAAACAATTCAAAGATGAGTTTGTAACACCAGAGCATTTGTTGATAGCGATAGTACAAGGAAATGATTCCACAGCCAAACTATTGAAAGATGCAGGCCTTACCGAAAAAGGATTAGTAACAGCCATCAACGAATTACGAAAAGGCGAAACGGTAACATCACAAACACAATCGCAGGAATACAATGCATTGAATAAATATGCAAAAAACTTAAATGAACTGGCAAGGCAAGGAAAACTCGATCCTGTGATTGGTAGAGATGAAGAGATAAGAAGAACCTTACACATACTTTCCCGCAGGACAAAGAACAACCCGATACTGGTTGGCGAGCCTGGCGTTGGTAAAACAGCCATTGCCGAAGGCATTGCACATCGTATTGTAAATGGTGATGTGCCGGAGAACCTTAAAAGTAAAATTATCTATGCATTGGATATGGGCTTGCTTATCGCCGGTGCAAAATATAAAGGTGAGTTTGAAGAAAGATTAAAAGGAGTAGTAAAAGAAGTGGCTGGCAGCGATGGAGAAATTATTTTGTTCATTGATGAGATACATACACTCGTTGGTGCAGGTGGTGGCGAAGGTGCCATGGATGCTGCCAATATTTTAAAACCAGCATTGGCCAAAGGAGATTTGAGAGCCGTTGGAGCAACTACATTGAACGAATATCAAAAATTCTTTGAAAAAGATAAAGCATTAGAAAGACGTTTTCAGAAAGTGATGATTAATGAACCGAGTGTGGAAGATGCCATCTCCATCCTTCGTGGATTGAAGGAAAGATATGAAACGCATCACCATGTTCGTATAAAAGATGAAGCCATTATTGCGGCGGTGGAATTAAGCAGTCGTTATATTACCGATCGCTTCTTACCCGATAAAGCAATTGATTTGATTGATGAAAGTGCAGCCAAGCTTCGCTTGGAGATGAATTCCATGCCCGAAGAACTGGACACACTGGAAAGACAGATTCGTCAATTAGAAATTGAAAAGGAAGCCATCAAAAGAGAGAATGATGAAGTAAAGTTAAAAGAACTCAATACAGAAATTGCCAACCTCTCCGTAGCCAGAGATACGTACAAAGCAAAATGGACACAGGAAAAAGAACTGGTAGAAAAAGTGCAGAATGCAAAAGCAGATATTGATCACTTGAAACAAGAAGCTGAAAAAGCAGAACGGGAAGGTGACTATGGAAAAGTGGCCGAGATACGCTACGGAAAAGTAAAAGAGCAGGAAGAACTAATTGTAAAACTTACAAAAGAAATAGAAGAGAGTGGCGAAAAGCGTTTGCTGAAAGAAGAAGTAGATGCAGAAGACATTGCAGAAAGTGTAGCAAAGTCAACCGGCATACCCGTAACAAAAATGTTGCAGAGCGATAAAGAAAAATTATTAAAGCTTGAAGAGCATTTGCATGAAAGGGTAGTAGGGCAGAATGAAGCCATCACTGCTGTTGCCGATGCAATCAGAAGAAGCCGTGCAGGATTGCAAGATCCTAAAAAACCAATCGGTTCATTCATTTTTCTTGGTACTACCGGTGTAGGTAAAACAGAATTGGCAAAAGCATTGGCAGAATACCTTTTCGATGATGAAGGTATGATGACGAGGATCGACATGAGTGAGTACCAGGAAAAGCATTCCGTTAGCCGTCTCGTTGGTGCACCTCCCGGCTATGTAGGTTATGATGAAGGTGGACAGTTAACAGAATCGGTACGTAGAAAACCATACAGTGTTGTGTTGCTCGATGAAATAGAAAAAGCACATCCTGATGTGTGGAATATATTATTGCAGGTGCTGGATGATGGAAGATTGACCGACAACAAAGGCCGTGTCGTTAATTTTACAAACACAATCATCATCATGACGAGCAATATCGGCAGTCATTTGATACAAGATGCGTTTGAAGATGTAAAAGAAAATAATGTAGACGAAGTAACTGCCAAAGCAAAAACAGATGTGATGCAATTGCTGCGGCAAACCATCCGCCCCGAGTTTTTGAACCGGGTAGATGATATCATCATGTTTACACCGTTGCTCAAAAAAGAAATAAGAGGCATCGTAAGCATACAGTTACAAAGTTTAAAAAATCTGGTAGCGCAGAGCGGCATTCAATTACAGTTCAGTGATTATGCACTCGACTTTCTCGCCGAGCAGGGTTTCGATCCGCAACTCGGAGCAAGGCCATTAAAGCGTCTGATACAAAAGGAAATCGTCAATCAGTTATCGAAAAGAATATTGGCAGGTGATATAGATAAAACAATTCCGGTGCTGATAGATGTATTTGACAACACCGTTGTATTCCGAAACGAAGTACCTGAGTTGGAAAAGAATGGGAAGAAAAAATAAAAAGGATTTGTGAGATTGAAATAGCCCACAGTTTAAACTGTGGGCTATTTTTTTATTAGCCCAGCAGTAGTACTACTATCATCGTCTGTTGCGTCGCACTTTTCATCGTTCGGTAATTCTATTCAGCTTTATTCTTCATCGTCAAATGAGATTTAATTTATCTAGAATATCATATTTGTCAATATTATTTTCATCTTGTAAATCCTTGAAAAATTTATTTTTATATCGAACGGTACAAATATTTAGTTTTTTTCTTCAAGAAAGCTGTTTAGGTTTAGTTCATAAGCACAAAATTTTGTTGACGAGAATTTACCCCCAAATGTTAAAGCAATTCTGTTGTTTTTAATATTTATGCTGTCATTTATATGATAAAAAACAATTTCTAATTGTTCATAAGGTTCTCCATAAGAAAGTATAGACCTTACTTTACCTGAAAATTCTGAACCTTGCGGGTCATATCGAGTATTAATACTAGGCAAACTGTTTTTGTTTTGAAAAACCCCATCTTCAAGAATAATTCTAATCTGTAGGTCAAGTTCATTTTGAAACGGACTCCAATTAAAAACATAAAATGTGTAATTGATTTCAATAAATGAGCCTTGTTTTCTATCGAAGTTTATGTTGGTTCTATGTATAATTGAATTTATTTTTATAAAAGCTTTATTCCTTTCTGAGTCTCTAACACTAAACCTTCCCAGGCGATGTCTCGGCCAGCAGTAGTTAATAATAAAAGAATCTTGCGGTCGGACTCGCCGTCATATAAAAGGCTGCGGTAAACCCTCCGGGAGTTTATTATTAAAAAATTTATGAAAGATGAAAACTCCAGTAGGGTTGCAATAGCAGAAACTTTCTTATATTAAAAGCTGAATAGCGATATGCAGTACAAGTGTGCGACGCAAGGGACGATGCTCAGGGAACAAAAGCCGGGCTACAAATCTCTCACAAATACTTCTTAATTTTAACGATAACGAAACTTGCAATTATGACAACACCTGCTTTTCCTAACGGATTCAGTTCCTGGCAAAAAACACATTTTGAAGTGGTAGAAGTGCTCTGCTATATACGAGGACTTGATGAAACAAAACAACCGAAGAGCTTTGCCGAAATGATAGATAGAACTGCTACCGAAGAAATGTATGAACTTGCACTTAGTCTTACTAACAAATATGAAGAGCAAAACGAAGGCATTAAAAGAGAAAGAAGTCTGTTTGATGAAATAGAAGAATTTGTTTGGACAGAAGTGAAAGGTGAGTGATAAAAGGTTTTTATGCCTCACTAAAGTCCAGCGTTAATGAAGTTTCTAACCCCGGTCTTAAGACTGGGGTTAGGAAAAATTTCACATGGGCTTTAGCCTGAGTATATAGCCATTCGATTTCATTCTTTGCCATAGAAATTCATAAAAAATACCTTCAACTGGGTATTTTGCCAATTCTTACTTACTATATTTTGTCTAAAGTTGTACACTATGCAAAAGATACTATTGATCGCAACATTTTTATGCTTTACCTGTGTTGCAAAAGCCTCTAATGACAAAGAATTAGCAAGGAGCTATCTTCTTTGGGTTTGGAACAAGAGTCTGCCAGATTTTTTGGTAAGCCAGCTTCCTGCTGAGAAAGCTCTGGTCGAAAAAAAGTTTAAAAAGGCAATGGACAATATCCAAAAAAGTGGAATTATTTTGGGTGCGGCTGTTGTTACCGATGTATATTCTATAGATGTTCTGGGTACCAACAAAAGAGTGTTACTGGTAATTTATAAAACAACAGATGGTGCTCAATGGGATGATGTGGTGTTATACCTGGAAAAAGGGAAAAGTTTAATCTTAGATATTGGCGATGTAGAAAATAGCTTTACTAAAAACAGTAAGACGGTGGGTCGTAATTATAGTAACAAAGACATGCTTCCTATTTTATTTGATAAGAATGCTGTTACCGCTCCAATGGTGATGAATGAGACAAAATTGCTGATACGCCTTGCAAATAATTCTAAGATCGATAGTTTTTGTAGAAAAGTTTTATACACTGGTATAGATACGCTAAATCGCAAATCTGGAATGGCGCCTTGTAACCCCGCTATTCCTAAGGATAAAATATATTGCAATGCAGTTATGGATGATTTGGGCGGATATATTACAGACCCTAACGATATTGAAGTGCGGTACTTGAAATCAGAAGAAAAACGGATTAGCTTAAAAATTAAGTGTAACCGTACCAAAAATGAAAAAGAGTTAGTCTTTAGTATCGTAAAAGGCAAATTGTTACTAAAGAGAATATACTAGAATAGTGCTTTATTACCTTTGAATTTTTATCAGTAAAAATTTCTTAAGCAATACCGAAATAATTTGGAAAAGCTGTCTTGGCAAGCAGTAGTTAATAATAAAAAAATCTTGCAGCTGTATTCACAGTCATAAAAATTTACTTTCAATGTGTTGCTTTTTTATTAATACTTTATATACAAAGCAAGAGTCATTGACTAGTTCTATTGTCAGACATTCATTCTTTTTTGAAAAGGATTAAGGAATTTGTAAGTAAAACCGGCTTATAGTATAGCTCTAGCAACTCATTTACTTTAGGATACAAGGGACGTTGATATTCATGAATTAGAATATAAGTAGTTTTATTTTTTCAGATCAGCTAATAGCTCATTTATCATTTTCCCTGCAGGAAAATATGGAGAATTTGCATATTTAAGATATACCCATTTTGACGGGGAAGTAATATTAAGTTCATAGTTTATTCGTAAATAATGTGCAGTGAATGAATAAAACTGACCAGCTTTGTTTTTAACATTACTCACTTCTCTGCTAATTTCTTTAACAATTGGATTATCGTTTTCTACGGCCTGTAGACTACGCCGTAACTGAACGAAAAGAAGGAGGGCCAGTGCAACAGAAATACCATATATATATATTGAGCCTAATTGTTTAAAAGAAAATAATAGTATAAAGCATAAGAATGGAATTAATGTCAAAAAATAATGTCCATATATTTTACCACTGAGGGCTATTGAGAATAGCTGAACTACGAATGCAAGTAATAAGATAATTAGTGAAGGATTAATTTTTTTTGCTCTTATTATATTTATTAGCAGAATAACCCAGATTAGCAAAAGAATTTTTACATTGCTATAGCCTATAAAAAATTGTTGACAGACATTTTGTAGTTTTCGTATATAAGATTCATTTTTTATATAGCTCTTAAAATTAAAAAGATATGCCTGGTCTATAAAATCTGCAAAATTATTCCAGAATACCAGCAACAAGCCGAACAACAAACAGGTGATAATAAAGCCTAGTAAAAGAAAAGAATAGTGTATTAGGATTTTCTTTAAAGGCAGTAAATCGAATTCCCTATTAAACAACGAGCTGGAAACTAATATAACCGCAGGTGCCAGTACTTCGTTTTGTTGAGTAAAAAATATAAGGCCAAGTAAAAAACCTGATAATAAAGTAGACCAGAATGTTGTTCTATAAAAAAAAGAAATATAGATAATAAATATTGTTAAGTGTGCAGTAACCTGACGGGTAAGATTGCCGCCTTCCTGAAAAACATAGAGATTACTCAAGCTGATAAAGATTAAACTAATGCAGATGGATAGTAAGATGTTTTTTGTACGCAGAAAGGATGCTTTATAAACTAAAATAGCAGCTATAAATCCAAGAATATTAAGTAAGATAAAAATGCCCCATGTGCTGTTTGGAGTACAAATAAATCCGAGGTAGTTAAGTAGATAAATGACCGGAGGCTTATGATCAAAAGCATCTGTATAAGGAACCATGTTATGATCTATAATCATTCCGATATACTGAAATATTTCTCTATCAAATCCAATTCCGGAGTAAGGGGGAGAGCTAGAGATTATGAATGCTATATATACCAGTAAAATTAATGAGTAAGCAAATAAATTTCTGTGGATGAGAATTGTTTTATTTGGATAAGCCATATATAATAATTTCCTTGAATGATCTAAAACTTATTCTTAATAGTTTGAACAGTTTGTTACCTAGTGATGGGCTTCCTGTTTTTCGTTCGGCACTTGCTAGATCAAATATTTTTATACGGAGTTTCTTTTTATTTGCCATACCCGAAATTATTATATTTGGAGCAAAAGTATTTTCGGGAATATCTTTTATTATTTTTTTGAATGGATGTGTCCGAATTAGCCTGTACGGTGCATTTACATCTTTTATGCCTTTTCCATAAATTATACGAACTATCAAATAGGACATAAATGACATTAAGCGACGTATAAAGCCATTTCCTCTTTTCCCTCGGTTAGCTATTACAATATCATACTCATTTTTTATATTCCAGAAATTTGGAAAATACTTTGCTGAAATCTCATTATCGGCATCTACCTGAAAAATCCATTGTGTCTCTATATTTGATATATAGCCGAGGAGTATGGTTGGGCCATGCCCTGAATTTTCTTTGTGTATTACGTCAACTGTATCTTGATATTCTAATTGCAAATTATTCAAAATAAATTGTGTGGAATCAATAGATCCGTCATTATATAATTTGATTTTATATTTGATTTGTAATGTATTAAGCGTCTGTACCCAGTCCTCCAGCACTTCTTTTATAATTTCGCTTTCATTATATACGGGAATAATGACTACAAGCTCAGTCATGATATTTTATTTAATTAATAAAGGCTGTGTTATTTTTTATATCTTTTATTGCTGCAAACAGTTTATCCATATCGCCTTGGTCATTAAATGCATTGATTGAGTATCGGAGATACACTTTATCGCCATGTCGCATTACAGGTATTTGAATTTTGTATTTTTCAAAGAAAAGGTCATGCAATTGCTCAGGTTCTGTAGTTTTTATTTCTGCACTAAAAAGCTGTAAATTAAAATCATCATTCAGTGGAGAAAGTGGAGAAGCTCCTAGAAGTTTACAAAATGGCTCAATGTTTTCTTGCACCAGGTTTCGACAAGATGCAGCTACTGTTTTCCAATCATGCTCTTGCATAAAATTAATAGCGGCAGGTATGCTTAAGAAAGCTGACAAATCTCTGGAGCCATTCATCTGGTGATAATCTATGAATTGCGAATCGGATGGAAACATAGCATTATAACCCCAGCTTATTATTAATGGATCAACCGTTGATTGTAATTCTTTTCTTACATATAAAAAAGAACTTCCTTTCGGTGTCATCATCCATTTGTGGCAAGCTCCGGTATAAAAATCTGCATTCAATGTCTGCAAGTCTAAAAGGATATGACCGGGAGCATGAGCACCATCAACAAAAGTCAATATACCCTTTTCTTTAGCAATAGCACATATTTCTTCTACTGGAAATCGTAATCCTGTTGTACTGGTAATATGACTAATGAAAATGAGTTTTGTTTTTGCCGTTAAGCCTTTAAAGAATGCTTCAAAAAAATGTTCTTTACTCTCTATTGGTAGTGGAATAGGCTGGCGAACATATTTGGCTTTAGCCTTTCTACAATAATAATCCCAGGTTTTATCACATGCTCCATATTCAAGATCGGTTGTTAATACTTCGTCGCCTTCCTTTAAGTCGAAATTTTTGGCTATAGTATTCACGGCATACGAAGGGTTAGTTACATACACCAGATCATTTTTATGACAATTTACATAATTGCCTAATGCCTCTCTTGAATGGTCAAGATATTTTAAGGCTTTCGAGGTTACGAAATTTACAGGCTCTTGTTCCAGTTCCAACTGATACTGTTGGTATCTTTCAAACACAGGTTTAGGACAAGCACCAAAGGAGCCGAAGTTGAGAAAAGTAATATCTTCTCTTAGCAGAAATTGTGATTTCAGATTTTGCATAAGTCAAAAATAAGGGGTAAAAAAATATCGTTTGCAGGGTATAAAAAATGAATTACATTCAAGTATCTAAAATCACAAATAAAAATGAACAAATGAAAAAATATTATTTATTCCTTTCAGGATTTGCTTTAATCGCTCTATTTGCCACTGCTCAAACAGATGCAACTTCACAAATAAGAAAAGCAGGCCTTGAGCAATCAAAAGTAATGGATATTGCTTTTCATCTTACTGATATAAGTGGGCCAAGGTTAACCAACTCGCCAGGATATTTCAGAGCGGCCAATTGGGCAAAATCTGAGTTGACAAAAATGGGATTAGTTAATGCAACATTAGAACCTTGGGGTGATTTTGGTACCGGTTGGGAGCAAACCCGTTGCTATGTTGCTATGACCGCACCTTATTATACACCTATGATTGCTATCCCAAGAGCCTGGACAGGTAGCACACCCGGCAAAACAATAATGAGTAGCGATGTTATTTTGATCAAAGCAAAAGATTCAACAGAACTGTATCAGAATTATGCAGGAAAAATAAAAGATAAAATAGTAATGGTTTATTCGTCTGCTACACTTCAACCTTCTTTTGAGGCAGATGGTAATCGTTTTACAGATGAGCAACTGGATAAAATGGTAAAAGCAGAGCCGCAAACTTCACCCGGTGGTCGCAGAAATTTTACTCCGGAACAGTTAGCTGCACTTCAGCAACAAAGAGCATTGGCTCGTCAGATGAGTGATTTTTATAAAAATGAAAAGCCTGCATTGGTTTTAAGTATGAGTGCTAATGGTAATGATGGAACACTGTTTGTTTCAGGAGGTGGGTCTTCAGTAAAAGATGCAGAGAATAATTATGCTTATGTAATGTTATCCAGTGATGACTATTTAAGAGTGCAGCGTTTGGTTGATGCTGGTGAAAAAGTGGTAATGGAGGCGGATGTGAAAACAAAATTCTTTGACAAGGATATCAAAGGCTACAATGTAATTGCTGAAATACTGGGTACAGATCCTAAGCTGAAAAACGAAATAGTAATGCTGGGTGGTCATTTGGATAGCTGGCAGGGTGCTACAGGTGCTACCGATAATGCTGCGGGTTGTGCAGTTATGATGGAAGCAGTTAGAATTATAAAAGAATCTGGTTTACAACCTAAAAGAACAATTCGCATCGCTTTGTGGGGTGGAGAAGAACAAGGATTATTAGGGTCACGGGGATATGTAAAAGAACATTTTGCAGACCCTGCTGATATGGTCTTAAAATCTGAGCATGAAAAAATTTCTGCCTATTATAACCTGGATAACGGTACAGGAAAAGTAAGAGGAATTTATTTGCAGGGAAATAAAGAGGCTGGTCCTGTTTTTTCTAAATGGCTGGAACCATTTGCTGATCTTGGTGCAAAAACAGTAACAATTAATAATACCGGCGGAACAGATCACCAAGCATTTGATGCGGTAGGAATTCCGGGCTTTCAATTTATTCAGGATGAAATTGAATATGACACCAGAACCCATCATACTAATATGGATACATATGATCATCTTGTACCTGAAGATTTAAAACAGGCAGCTACAGTAATTGCTTCATTTGTATTTAATACAGCACAAATGGATCAAAAAATTCCGAGAAAAGAATTGCCCAAGCCAAGAGGTAATGCGGCCAGAGGATTTTAATTTAAATAAAGAAATAATGGCAGAAATAAAAACACAACGAAACAAAGCCAGTGTTACAAAATTTTTATCATCTATAGAAGATGAAGTAAGAAGAAAAGATGGAAAAGCATTGCTTGGATTATTTAAAGCAGTGCTAAAAGAGAAACCGGAAATGTGGGGAACAAGTATTGTTGGCTTTGGTTCTTATAATTACAAGTCAGAAAGAAGTACACAGCAAGGCGAATGGATGTTTGCCGGATTTTCTCCCCGTAAACAAAACCTTACCGTATATATTATAGCAGGACCGGAAAGATTTCCTGAATTGCTTAGTAAACTTGGCAAATTCAAAATTAGCAAAGGTTCTTGCTTGTACATAAATCGGCTATCTGATGTTGATACAAAAATTTTGCAATCTCTAATTAAGCAATCAGTTGCTTACATGAAAGAAAAGCATACAAACAAAAAATAGTTACTCAATAATATTCATAACAGTACTCAATGAGAATCAGTTTTTTTTAATACTGATTCAATATGCAATCAAATTTTATTTGTTTTGCGTTGATATTTTTCGTATCATCTACTTACTCTGCGGTTTCTCCGCCCTATTTACTCACTTAAAATTAATTATATATGATGAACGTAATGAATTATCAGGATTATGATGTGATATTGGATGTATTTAAAGCGATTGAAAAAGACAAGTTTGATGAAGCAAAGGACTGTCTGGATGCAAAATTCAGTTCTGTTATTTTAAAAAAACCTGTTAAAGCTGAAGAGTATGTTGAAGTGTACAGAAGAATAAAAGAAGGAATGCCTGATGCTAAATTTGAAATTATTGATCTTACATCGGATGGTGATACTTTTAAAGCTAAATTAAAAATAACGGGAACACATACCCATACCATGCCTGCACTTACAAAAGGATGGAAGAGTATGAAAAAAACTGGGAAGAAAATTAATATGATTGTAACTTCTGTGGAAATTGTATTGCGAAGCGATAAGATTATGGAAATCCGTAATCTAAATCCTGAGAAAGGAGTAGCCGCTGGTCTGCTTGATGGATTGAATCTTTTACCAAATAACTATTCAAAGAATTAATTGAAACGAACACTGTGCAAATGAAAAAGGCAACACTGTTTAAATAGTGTTGCCTTTTTCTTATACCATTAAGATTTACTTTATTTCTACAACCTTTACATCATGCACTACTCTTGTGTTTCTATTAATGTCATAAGAAACAGATTTTTTTGTTTTGTTGCAAAAAATTTCAAAACGGATATTGCTTTCGCCCAATTCTTCCGTATTTAAAGCGAATTTTTTTGTAAAAATTTCGCCTTTAATATTTTCACGGTAAAGCGAATTGCCATACTCGTCGCTGATGACGATTGTAAAATTGTCTTGCAATGAAGTTCCAGTGAAGCTTAGTTCAAAGATTGGCTGATTATTAATTTGCCCGGTATACTTCAATGCAACCGGAACAACAGGTGATTTTTCTATGGCTGCTGCAGGAGCTACTGTGCCTAAAGAGAATACAGTTAAAAATGCGATTGCGATTAAACGATTGTTGTTGAAGATCTTTTTCATAATAAAAGGGTTTAAAGTTTAATAATTAAATAAAAAACATAGGGACAATAATCGCTGTAAATTCTGTGGCAATCAAAAAGGGCAAGTAGTAGTTATAGATTCCGATTATTTTTTTTCCGGAATAAAACAGATTGTTACTGTTTTGATGATGTAAAAGTAGGCTTGATAATTTTCTGTTTCAAGTCAACATTTTCACTAAATAGGCACTTCCAACAAAAAGAATATACACTTAAGTTATTATTAGTCAGCCTAGTTAGCTATTCAAGAAAGTAGATACCCAATACAATTTCAGACCTATTATTTCATCTATAAAATGTTTTTTCAAGAATCGTTAATACGTCTGGAAAAATACCCTTTTGTTATAACTTATGTTTTTCTCTTCGATTAAGAGTTTTTAATGATTAAAATTTCATTATAATATATTGAAAATCATTGAATTAATTAAGTGTTAAGAAATTAGGGATAACCGTATTTGGCAGGGTATAAAAATATATTATCTTCAGCCGCTTTCAGCAAATGGCGGATTGACATAAATGTCACTCTTTCAACCAAATGACTGAAAATTTGTTAATAGATAATCATAAGATCGGTACCTGTAAAAAGGGCTGAACAAAAAAGGAGATAAAATGGCTTTTAAAAAAGATGATGTAATTATCATCGAACCTCGGGAAATGTTTGTAGGCAACAAAGATGCTGCCGTTACACTAATTGAATTTGGTGAGTACGAAAGTGAGGAGTGTGCTAAAGTAAACGAAATTGTAAAGCAGCTATTGATTGAATACGATGGAAAAATAAGATTTCAATTCAGGCACTTTCCGTTGACATTAATTCATCAGCGTAGCTTAAAAGCTAGTGAGTCTGCTGTCGCAGCCGGACAAGAAGGCAAGTTTTGGGAGATGCATAATGTGCTATTTGCTAATCGGAGAAATCTGGGCACAACCAGTTTGAAATTATACAGTAAAGAAGCAGGTGTAAACAATAAAAAATTCCTTGATGAATTAGTGAACGGTGTTTATGGCTGGCAAGTACAGGATGATATTAAGGAAGGTCGTAATCGTGGAGTAAAAGAAATTCCTGTATTTTTTGTAAATGATGAAATGGTTTCTGGCAAACCTACTTTTGCAAATCTTAGTGCTGCCCTTGATGCTGCTTTAAAGAAAAGTAAATCGAAACCTGCCGCTAAGAAAAAAGCTGCTCCAAAGAAAAAACAAAAAGCATAATAGAATTATATAGCAATAAAAAAGCCCTGCATGCAGGGCTTTTTTATTTATCATCTAAATGATAATTATATAATTAATAATGCATCTCCATAACTAAAGAAACGGTATTTATCCTTTATTGCTTTTTTATACGCTTCCATTGCTAATTCATATCCTGCAAAAGCACAAGTCATAATCAACAAACTTGTTTTTGGTAAATGAAAGTTTGTAATTAAGGAATCTGCAATGTTGAATTCATACGGAGGATGAATAAACATATTTGTCCAGCCTTCAGAAGGCTTTAAAAGTTTTTGTGCAGTAAAAGAAGACTCCATTGCTCTCATAGTTGTTGTACCAACAGAACAAATACGATGTCCGTATTCTTTTGCACGGTTTACAATTTTACAAGCCGGGTCTTCTATATTATAATATTCAGCATCCATTTTATGCTTGCTCAGGTCTTCAACTTCTATCGGACGGAAAGTGCCAAGACCAGTATGCAATGTTACTTCTGCAAACCGAATACCTTTTATTTCAAGACGTTTGATAAGCTCACGGCTAAAGTGAAGACCAGCAGTTGGTGCTGCTACAGCTCCTTCATGCTTTGCATAAACAGTCTGGTATCTTTCTTTATCTTCCTCGTCTGGTTTACGCTTTATATATTTTGGAAGAGGAGTTTCTCCTAACTTTTCTAATTGTGCTCTGAATTCTTCTTCCGAACCTTCCCATAAAAAACGGATGGTGCGTCCACGGCTAGTTGTGTTATCAATTACTTCTGCTACCAGGTCTTCCTGTTCTCCAAAATATAACTTATTGCCTACACGGATCTTTCTTGCGGGATCAACAATTACATCCCATAGACGGTTTGGTCTGTTCAATTCTCTTAAAAGAAATACTTCAATTTTAGCACCTGTTTTTTCTTTACGACCGTACATTCTTGCAGGGAATACTTTTGTGTTATTAACCACAAAACAATCCTTGTCGTCGAAATAGTCAATAATGTCACGAAAGTGCTTATTCTCAATCTCACCGGTATGGCGGTTTACAACCATCATTCGGGCATCTTCACGACGCTTAGTAGGATTTTGAGCAATAAGGTTTAAAGGAAGGTCGAAACGGAATTGTGAAAGCTTCATGTGTTTTTAGGTTTATATCATCTTAGTCTTGACACAAACCTGGCAGGGTTGCCTGGATAAGCCGAATCCGGCCTTACGGCGCCGGGTTTGGTCAATGCGACTGCATTTTAAGTTGGCAAAAGTAACCTTTTTTACAGCAATAAAAGATAATTTCTTAAAGATTGTTTACTTGGAACTCTGAAAGCTAAATAGCTGAAAATCATAATAAGTTTATGCTTTTAGATGCCCCATTGCATCTTAAATTTGTCAATAGTCACTCATCATCCTGTTTACCAAGTGAGAATTCTTATGAAACGAATTATTTTCTTGCCCATTTTCTTCCTTATTTTTTTTTGTGCTGAAGCCCAGCTTACAATAAAAGAAAAAAAATATCCCAGCCTGCTTTGGGAAATTACCGGAAAAGGTTTGGCTCAACCATCTTACCTTATTGGTACCATGCATGTAAGTAGCAAACTGGCTTTTAATCTTCCGGATTCATTTTATGTCGCATTAAGAAAAGCTCAGGTTGTGGCATTAGAAACTAATCCCGAAACCTGGCAGGCGGACATGAATAAATATGATCTGAGCGGATCGAAAGGTTACAACAGTAGTAATCGCTTAAGTGCATATACTGGCATGCCTAACGATTATCTTACTATCAACACACTTAAGTTTTTTGATTACTACAATAAGATAGAGCAATCCCTGTATAGTAATCCATCTACTATTAATAGTTTGTTGTATCGGTCTTATGGTAATGAAACCAGCGACTTCGAAGAAGACACTTATCTCGATATGTATATTTTTCAATGCGGGAAAAAATGGGGTAAAAAAGTGGCTGGTGTTGAAGACTATGGAGAAAGTATGCGGTTAATGGCCGAAGCATATAAGGATGCTGCAAATGATAAAAACAAGAAAGATCGTAGCTATAGCGATATGGCTGGAGAATACTCTGCTTACAAATTACAAGAAGCATACCGTTCTGGAAATCTGGATCAGTTAGATTCCATCAACAAGTATAATAGTGTATCTGAAGCCTTCGACGAGAAATTTTTGTATCAGCGAAATTACATTCAGGCTAATTCAATTGATTCAATTATTAAATCTGGTTCTGTTTTGTTTGTTGGCGTTGGCGCTGCACACTTACCTGGCGACAGAGGAGTAATCGAAATATTAAGAGGCAAAGGATACAAACTTCGTCCGGTAAAGATGGGCGAAAGAGCAAGTCGTGAAAAAGACATGGTGGATAAGATTCGGGTTCCGGTTACATTTCGTAAAGAGTCATCAAAAGATGGATTTATCAATGTAGACATTCCCGGAACATTCTACAAAATGGCCGAAGAAGGTTCATTAGACCAATGGCAGTATGCAGATATGGCGAATGGCAGCTATTATATGTATACAAGGATTATGACTAATGCCTGGATGTGGAATCATAGCGAAGATGAAGTGTACAAAAAATTGGACAGCTTGCTTTATGAGAATGTTCCCGGAAAAATTATTACAAAAGCAACCATTGTAAAAAATGGCCATAAAGGAATTGATGTAACCAGCAGAACCCGTAGAGGAGATCTGCAACGCTACAATATGTTTATCACTCCGTTTGAAATTATCTTTTTTAAAATGAGTGGTAATGGTGATTATGTTAAACTAGGAGAAGAAGCGAATAAGTTTTTCGGAAGTATTCAACTGAAAGAATATAAAAATGCTGTTGGTTGGAAAAAATATTCTCCATCTTACGGCGGGTTTGCTGTCGATATGCCGCAGGAACCTTTTGTTGGTAATGATGGTAGTTGGATATATGATGCGGAAGATAAAAAATCTGGCAACCATTATAGGGTAATAAAAACTAGTATTCATAATTACCGCTTTGCAGAAGAAGACACATTTGACCTTGGGTTAATGGACGAGAGTTTTATGGCTTCTGAATTTATTGATACACAACTTAGCCGTAAGCAAACAACATTCAATGGATATCCCGCATTGGATGCGACGTACAGAGATAAAAAAGGGAATATTTTTCTTACCCGTTTTCTTATTCAGGGTCCACATTATTACACATTGATAGCTCATGGTAAAAAAGAAACCACTGAATTGAATAACTTTCTGAGTTCTTTTGAGATTATGCCTTTTGTTTATAAGGAAGCTAAGCTCGAAAATGATACTGCATTATATTTTTCAGTAAGGACTCCGGTTTTTCCTGTTCAGGATAAAATTAAAATCGACATTCCTCAATTTAGTTATTATGGCCTTGACGATGATAATGGTGAAGAGCTATCAGAAGATGACTTGCTGGAAGGCGGCGCATATCGTAATAAAATTATCAAGAATGATAGTACAGGCGAAAAGATAATGGTAACATTTTATAGATTGCCAAGATATTATTATTCAAAAGATAGTTCGATGCTGGAAAATGACAATGATATGTGGTTTAGCTCCGATAGTACCTTGATTGTAAGAGAGAAGAAAAGAAATGATTTACCCAATGGCATAAAAGTATGGGAAACGGTTGTGTCTGATACAGGAAGCAGCAGGTCTTTCTGGGCCAAAGTATTTTATAAGGATGGGATAGGCTTTACATTAATGTCTCAAACCGATACACTTTCAAAACCAAGTTCATTTATAAAAAGTTTTTATGAAAGTTTTACTCCTGTAGATACGCTGAAAGGAGTAAATCCATTTGAAAAGAAAACAGCTGTTTTCTTTAATGATTTTTTTAGTAACGATTCTATTGCGCACAAAAGAGCGGTTTCAAAAATTACTGAAATAGAGATTGATTCATCTGATATGCCACAGTTAAAAAAGGCAATAGCCTCATTAAATTGGAGTGAGAAAAAATATCTTGATACAAAAAAAGCATTGATTGCTAAGTTTGATAAAATTTCAACAAAAGAGGCTGCACTGTATTTAAAAGATTTGTATTATTCTCTAGACGATACTATTCAACTGCAATACCCTGTGTTGGAAACATTGCTACAACAAAAAACTGCATTTGCTTTTAATGCTTTTAGGGAAATAGTTACTAATGAACCGCCAGTTTTGGATTTTTCGGAAAGTAGCTTTTCTGATTATGGGGCTTACGAATTACTAAAGATGTATCGATCAAACTATAGTTTTGATAACGGAAATTTTTTGGATGAATTATCAGATACGTTGCAGTTGACAAAAGCAATCCTTCCTGATCTTCTTCCATTACTGAATCTGGAAGATTATAAAAGCAGTATAATGAAAATGCTTGGGAAAATGGTAGATAGCGGATTAGTGCAACCGACGGATTATGAGATATACTATAGTAAATTTCTTATAGAAGCCAAACAGGAATTGAGAAAGCAATCAATTGCTGAAAAGAAAAAATCAATTGCCAAAGCCGAAGAAAATAAGTTAGACAGTAAGACCTCTTCTTATCTTGGAACCGACGATGATAAGGATATTGGAAATGCTGACTTAAACCTTTATGCCACTTTATTATTACCATTCTGGGATAGTAAACCTGCAGTGAAACTTTTGATTGAACAAATGCTCAGGTCAAATGATAAAGAGCTTAAGTTTAATACACTTCAGCTTTTAAGGGATAATAAAAAATCTTATCCGGATACACTTATGAATTATTTTGCCGGACTTGAAGAATATCGGTACGAATTATATTCTACCCTAAAACGAGAGAAACAACTTGATAAGTTCCCAGCACAATACAATAATCATCTCGATCTTGGCAAAAGTGCTTTAATGGAAAGTTCCACATATAATAAGCCTGATTCAGTTGTTTACCTTGACAGGATGCAGACAACTTATAACGGGAAAAAGGGTTCATTTACTTTTTCCAGTACAAGCACAAAAAAGATGATGTAAACTGGAAGTTGGCTACTGTTGGTCTTGTGCCCGAGAATCCGCTAGAGTTTGAGTTTGAAGATGATGAGAATAGTAAATCAGTTTTGTCAGGAGTATTTTCATCTTATAGTTACAATAAATACAATTTTACTTCATTCACCGAAACTAAAATAAAATCAGACGAATCATTGAATTCTCAACTTAAGTTAGAGTTGAAAAAGATGCTTTACTCTCGTAGAAACAGTGCTAAGCAGTTTTATGGAAAAGATAATGAAGATGATTACGAAGACTGATGATTGGCGATAACTCCTTTTGGAATTGATGCTATAAGTCTTTTAGTGTAATCAGATTGAGGATTAAAATAAACACTGTCAGCAGCTCCTGTTTCTTCAATCTTACCCTTGTTCATTACCATAATGCGATCGCTAATATATCTTACCACAGATAAATCATGCGATATAAAAATGATAGTGAAACCAAACTCTTTTTTAAGGTCATTCAATAGATTTAATACCTGTGCCTGTACACTTACATCTAAGGCTGAAACTGATTCGTCGCAAATAATAAAAGATGGGTTTAAGGCCAATGCTCTTGCAATAACTATTCTTTGACGTTGACCACCACTAAATTCATGGGGATAACGATTAAAGTGTTCTGCTTTCAAGTCAACTTTCTCAAGCAGGTCGGCCACTTTATCTCTTCTTTGCTTTTCTGTGGAATTTATACCATGTACTTTTAAAGGCTCTGCTATGGCCGAGCCTATTGTTATTCTTGGATTGAGTGAGGAATAAGGATCTTGAAAAATTATTTGCATTTCTTTTCTTAATGCTCTTATTTCATCTCTTTTTTTTGCAGTAAGGTCAACACCATTATAAATTATCTTACCCGATGTTGGTTCAATAAGCCGGAGTAACGTTCTTCCTAATGTGGTTTTTCCACATCCGCTTTCGCCAACTAATCCCAATGTTTCTCCTTTGTACAAATCAAAACTTACATCATCAACTGCTTTAGTATAGGTAAGTGTTTTGCCGAAAATTGACTTTTTAGTAGGAAACCAAACAGATAGGTTTTCAATTTTCAAAACATTATCCGTAGAAGAGCCTTTTTTTTCAGTAGGAGTTTCTTGTTTCTTCTCTGTAGTACTAACTTCCATGAAATCTGACACTATTGGAAGTCTCTTTCCTCTTTCATGATTTACAGGCCGGCAGGCAAGCAAGGCTTTTGTATAGGCATGTTGTGGATTGAAAAAAATTTCTTTTACTGAGTTTTGCTCAACAATTTCTCCTTTATACATTACGACAGCCCGGTCTGCTATTTCTGCCACCACACCAAGATCATGAGTAATAAAAATAATGCCCATGTTAGATTGCTGTTGTAATTCTTTCAACAACTGTAGTATTGTTTTTTGTACGGTAACATCCAAAGCTGTTGTAGGTTCATCACAAATAAGTAATGACGGCTCGCAACACATAGCCATTGCAATCATTACCCGTTGCTTTTGTCCGCCACTTAGCTGGTGCGGATATCGGTCGTACATGTTTGAAGGAGTTGGCAGCTTCACTTTGTCAAACCATTCTAATGTTTGCTTTTTGGCTTCTCTCTTATTTATTTTTTTATGTTGTATCAATGCTTCCTGTATCTGGCTACCGCAAGTAAGTACAGGGTTTAAAGAAGTCATTGGCTCCTGAAATATCATTGCGATTTTATTGCCACGAATATTTTGCATTTCATGCCTGCTTCTTTTCAATAAGTCTATTGAATTATTTTCCTCCGTAAAAATTATTTCGCCGGAGGTATATTTCGCAGGTGGTGAAGGAAGTAGTTGTAAGATGGAAAGAGCGGTAATAGATTTTCCTGAACCGGATTCGCCAACCAAGGCAACAACTTCACCGCTATTTATTTCAATAGAAATGTTTTTTAAGGCATTGGTTATTGATGATTCTGTATGAAAATCAATAGAGAGATTTTTTATTGATAATAATGGCTGCATCAGTTGTCAACCACTTTAATTTTTATTTTCCGGGAAGGGGGTAGGTAGTAAGCGTTACAAACTATGCAGGGTTCCGACTCGATTGTGTCAACAATAAAGTTGAATTCTTCTCCCTCTTTAATTGAGTTTGGAAATTTACATGCTTCCGCTAATCCAAATACGTCGGAGTAATTTTTGCCTGTATTTTCATCAGTCCATTTGGCGGTAATTAAGGAAGTATCTAACGAGCCTTCTATTAATTTAATAGTGTAATTATAGCAGATGCCTTTTATTTCTAATCGTCCTTTGAGTATAGAATTTGTTTTTTTCTTATTGCATTCACTACTAGAAAGAAGTAGTGTGGAAACGAATGATAAGATTAAAAGAAATTTCATAAGCCAGGGCAATTAAAATTTAAGATGTCTCACAGTCATTCCGTCATTCATTAGTTGCTTCAAAGAGTCAATCCCTATTTTAATATGATTCTCTACAAACTGGGCTGTAACGTTCTTGTCACTTTCTTCTGTTTTTACACCATCTGGTGTCATTGGTTGATCGCTTACTAATAATAGTGCTCCTGTTGGTATTTTATTATAAAAACCAACAGTGAAAACAGTTGCCGTTTCCATGTCAATCGCATAAGCTCTAATCTGTTGCAGGTACTCTTTAAATGGCTCATCATGTTCCCATACACGGCGGTTAGTGGTGTAAACAGTTCCTGTCCAGTAATCAACGCCATAATCCCGTATAGTTGTGGATACTGCTTTTTGTAAAGCAAAGGCTGGTAATGCTGGTACTTCCGGAGGGAAATAGTCGTTCGATGTTCCTTCTCCTCTTATGGCAGCAATTGGTAAAATAAGGTCGCCTAATTTATTACGTTTTTTTAAACCGCCACATTTTCCCAGGAATAAAACAGCTTTGGGTTCAATGGCAGAAAGCAGATCCATGATTGTAGCCGCTGTAGGGCTACCCATTCCAAAATTTATAATGGTGATATTATCTGCTGTTGCACATACCATTGGTTTACCTACACCAACTATTTCTACATTATTCCATTCGGCAAACATGTTTACATAGTTGCTGAAATTGGTAAGCAATATATATTGCCCAAAGTTTTCAAGCTTTTCTCCGGTATATCTCGGAAGCCAGTTTTCTACTATTTCTTCTTTTGTCTTCATGTGTGCAATTTAAACAATTACTTTTGAAGCATGATAATTATCAACTACCCTGAGCAGGATTTCAGAATCAAAAAGGAGGAAGGGAAGGAGTCGATTTTTGACAAACTTCGGAAAAAATGGATAATACTTACCCCGGAAGAATGGGTGAGGCAAAATTTTATTAAATACTTGGTAGGGATTAAAAAATATCCATCTTCTTTAATTGCGACAGAAAAAGAACTTAAGCTCGGGGAGCTTAAAAAAAGATTTGACATTCTTGTGTATGATACAAATCATATGCCTTGGTTAATGGTAGAATGCAAATCAATGGAAATAAAACTGGACGAAGCTGTGTTGCAGCAGGTGCTACGTTATAACATTAGTATCCCGGTTAAATTCTTAGTAATTACAAATGGCAGCAACTGCTTTGCTTGGGAAAAAAAGGATGGACAGTTGGTACCGTGTTCTGAAATTCCTGAGATGGATTAGTTGAAAAAAATAAAGGTATCATTACTGACACCTTTTTAAGCAGCGGATATGATTGCGACTATATTTTAAATCCGATAGTGGCCAGAATATTTCCACCAGTTTGTTTCAGACTAGCACCAGCATATGCTGAGTTCTGTAATCGATAAGCGTAATGCATATCTTTTCCCATTGTATGAACATAGGTAAGATCGATAAACATCCCCTTATTTCTATAGCCTAACCCGCCACTTAGCTGAAAGCGACTACCTTTTTCACCTTGCCCCAAATTTTTATAGGGATTCCCATAATATGCCATACCTAACCTTGCCATTATTGTTGTGAATTTTAATTCACCACCTGCTTTTATATTGAATGTTCCTTTGTAAGCATCATCAATGGCGCCGTTCAATGTCTTGAGATAATTTTTTGTTTCATCGCTGTTATCACCATCTGGATCTGTTGTGTATGAAGAGGCTTTATAATTTACATATTCAATATCTGCAGTTAAAAATCCCTTTTGTTTTCTTACATCTTCAATTTCTCTGAGTATATAAGATGCACTGGCCATAATACGATAGGGTGTAATATGGTAATACCTGAATTCTGCATCTTCGTTATTAGTAAATTCTCCAGAGCTTTGATTCAACAATCCTTTATAGCTTTCAGTATTAGTAGTTACGAATGCATTGTACTTATCAGTTAAAGAGTAAAAAGTAGGTGTGTGGATCGCCAAACCAAGGCGAATATATTCTTTAGGTTTATAAATAATACCCATTTTAAGATTTATGCCAATTCCGCTTGTATTCAAGTTTTCACTAATCGATGCGTAATCAAAATTGTTATTCGTATTTGTTGATGCATCTGCTTCTGTAAAACTGCTTTCTCTATTATAGTTTAAAAAAGGGATACCGATGGTTCCCCCAAAATAAAATTTGTCATTACTGTTTCCTGCAAAAGCCAATGCAAGTTCTGTAATGCCACCAGAATTGGTAATAGAGTTTTCCTGCAACAAATTCCCGATTGTTGCCCGGGATTTAAATTGAAAATTGCCAGACGAACCTCCATTTATTGTATCTATCCAATAAGTATTGAACGCAAGACTTGTTCCAAACGGATAGTTCGATGCTACGCTGTTGGCATCTTTATCATTATTGTTATTTATTTCTTCCAAAAATTTTTGTGAGTAAGAGTTTTGTGTATTCAAGCCTCTGTAAAGAATTTTATTGCTGAAACTTGCTGTCCTGTTGATGGCAATAGCCATAGCAACACCAGATTTATTTCTTCGTCTGTCATTTGTTTCTGTACCCATCACAAAACCAGATGTGCCGAAGGAAAAACTATTTCTTTTGTCTTTTTCCGATCGGCCGTAATAAGTAGCGTCGTTATTAAAAAGGTTATAACCAGGAGTTAAAACGAAATCTCCTGTTTTGTAAAAACCAAGACCAGCCGGATTTACAAAAGTGGCAGAAATGTCACCCCCAAGCGATGTCATTGCTCCTCCAATGGCTTGTTGTCTTGCGGTACCGCTGGAAGTTGTCCAAGAATAACGTAAAGCATCAGCAGGTTCTTGGGCAGAAATATATTGGCTGCAGGCACAGATGGCTGCAAGTAAAAATATTTTTTTCATTATAATGAGTTAAAAGGTAACGAATAGGTTGGTTCAGGCCATTTTGGTAAGTGGCAAAAAAGCATGTAAGAAGGATTTAAAATTTCCTTAAAGGTGAAGTGATACCGCTACTTCCAGAAGATGATCCCGAACTATTGTTGGAATTTCCACTACTGGAGTTGGTGTTTACTTTTGAACCAGAAGAAGAATTGTTGTTTCCATTAAAAATATTCCGCAAAGAGTTCCCGGAATTGCTGTTACTATTTCTTGACTCACTGTAGGTGTTCGAATTCCTGTACTTGTTGTTATTTTGTTGATTATTAGATGTATTGGAATTATACGTATTCAAGTTGAAGGTTCTAGGCTTGGTGTACGCAACAGTTTTTATATTAGTGCCAACATAACAATGAGTATAATACGGATTGTAATAACTATTCCAGTAAGTATGTGGATTCCAAGGTTCGTTGTACAGTCCATAGCTGCTATAAACATTGTAACGATAACGGCGTTCTGAGCCATACCAATCATCTAAATCGTTCCAGCGGTAGCGATTCTGAACTTTCATTCTCAAGTATCTGTCCTCATAATAATCGTCGGAATAACTGTCATCGTTTCTTTCTACTTTGACATATTCATCTTGCGGACGGGCAGGGGAATAATAGACATCATCCGGTGTTTGACCAGACTTATAAGCGGTTGTACAACTGCTGAAAATAATTGCAGATAAAGCCAGAAGTAAAATTGCTGATTTCATGGCAAATGGTTTAGATGAATTAATAATGAAGTTACTACTTTTGTGCGACTTTTGAAGGCACATATCGTTTGTATTTAAGCAGCAAAGATTCAGCCATTCAATAAAATATTGCACACAAGCCTGTTAAATTATAACTAAAGGTTTGGTTGGTATTAAACTAATTAAAATATGAGTAAGGAGATTACATCGAGAGCAGCAGATTATTCACAATGGTATAATGATTTGGTGATTAAAGGAGAGCTAGCCGATCATTCAGCAGTTCGTGGTTGTATGGTAATACGGCCGTATGGCTTTGCTCTCTGGGAAAATATGCGGGACGCATTGGATAAAATGTTTAAGGATACCGGACATGTGAATGCCTATTTCCCATTGTTTATTCCAAAGAGTTTTTAAGTAAGGAAGCTGCTCATGTGGAAGGCTTTGCAAAAGAGTGTGCGGTTGTAACACATTACCGGTTAATGAATGATCCAAATGGTGGCGGTGTAATTGTTGACCCCGATGCCAAATTGGAAGAAGAGTTAATCATACGTCCAACTTCCGAAACCATTATCTGGAGTACATACAAAGATTGGGTACAATCTTATCGAGATTTGCCTTTGCTCATCAATCAATGGGCAAATGTGGTGCGTTGGGAAATGCGGACCAGATTGTTTCTTCGCACTGCAGAATTTTTATGGCAGGAAGGGCATACCGCACATGCCACCAAAGAAGAAGCAATTGAAGAAACGGAGAAAATGTTGGGTGTATATGCCACTTTCGTAGAAGACTTTATGGCGTTGCCCGTTATTAAAGGAGTGAAAACGGCCAGCGAACGATTTGCTGGCGCAGTAGATACGTATTGTATCGAAACATTAATGCAGGATGGAAAAGCATTGCAGGCGGGGACTTCGCATTTTCTTGGACAGAATTTTGCGAAAGCCTTCGATGTAAAGTTCTCTAACAAAGAAAATCAATTGGAATATGTGTGGGCAACAAGCTGGGGTGTAAGTACTAGATTGGTTGGTGCATTGGTAATGGCGCATAGTGATGATCAGGGTTTAATATTGCCGCCGAAGATTGCCCCTTTTCAGGTGGTAATTGTACCAATTTATAAAGGAGATGAACAAAAAGCATTGATTGATGGAAAGGTAAAAGAAATCAGCAATGAATTAAAAGCAATGGGCATACGAGTAAAGTATGATGATAATGATAATGCAAGACCAGGTTGGAAGTTTGCAGAATATGAAATGAAAGGTGTACCGGTGCGTTTAGCGATCGGTGCAAGAGATCTGGAGAAAAATGTAGTGGAAGTGGCTCGTAGAGATACAAAAGAAAAAAGAGTGGTGCCATTAGAAGGCATTGCTCAATATGTAGAAAGCTTACTGGCCGAAATACAAATAGGTATGTTCGATAAAGCAAAAGCTTATCAGCAAGAACATATTACTCCTACGGATAGCTGGGAAGAATTTGAAAAGTTGCTGGATGAGAAAGGTGGTTTTATTGCTGCGCATTGGGATGGTACTGCTGAAACTGAAGAAGCCATCAAAGAAAAAACTAAGGCAACGATACGTTGTATTCCATTGGAAAATAAAAAGGAAGAAGGCAAATGTATTTTAACTGGAAAAGCTTCTAAAGAAAGGGTTTTATTTGCGAGGGCTTATTAGAAAAATTCTTTCTAACAATTGGTGAATAAAGTATTTTTAGTGAAACCAAAACCAAAATAAAATGGAACAAAATAACGATAGGTCTTTATTTGAATTGAGTGTAGATGCGCAGGCAAGAAGTTTTTTAACTGAAACCGCTAAGTGGGGAAAGTTTTTAGCTATTCTTGGATTTGTTTTTTGTGTAATTATAGTGCTTGTTGGAGTGCTTATTGCCACTAATTATGAAGAGTTTGGCAAAGTAATTAATGCGTACGATAATAATAATACTTTAAGAGAAATGGGACCCGCCATAGGTATTGTGTATGTTGTAGGTGCGGTAATTTATTTTTTTCCTTGTTTGTATTTATTGAGGTTTTCCAATCAAATGAAAGCAGCTGTAGCTTCGGACGATCAAACTAAATTGACTTCAGCTTTTAAAAACCTGAAGTCAATGTTTAGGTTTGTTGGGGTATTTACTATAATAATAATCGCCATTTATTTATTGGGAACTTTTGTAGCTGTCGCATCTGGAGCATAAGTTAAAAGCAATAAGTAAAGAAGTGGGTTTTCAGCAATGGAAATCCACTTTTTTATTTGGTAGATAAATAATTATAGTCTTTTAACAGAGTATCTAATAAATCGAAAGGTGGTAGTGTTGATTCAATCTTTAGGTGACTTTTAATTTTATAACAGGCTGACTCGGCCATGTTGTAATCATTTTTTTTCCGGGAAGTTTCTAAAATGCTTTTAATGGCATTAATGTCTTTATCGCTTAGCTGCATAATCTGCGGATAAGAAGGCACATAACTGTCGGCCACATCAATAAACACAGTGTCCTCAATATTTCCTTTGGTATTGATACGAATAAGAATCGTTTTGGCTAATATATCGCCAATTCTTTGTCCTTTTTTGGAGGAGACAACTAATACAATATCTGTAATCAGAAATGCTAATCCTGCAAGTACCATAAAGGTAGATTCAGCATTCTCAAGAAAGTTTGGGTTGCTTAAAACGATAAAAAGTAAAATAGCAATCCAAAGATCCGAAACTCGAAGCAGCCAACGTATCAGGAACTGGCTGATGCCCGGCCTTCCGCCAATCTCATTTACCACACGGATACCCATTATTTTTTTACCGAGACTTTGACCGTTCATGGTAATCTCCATAATTGGATGATAAAGTAATATGGGTAAAAAAAGTAAAAGGCCAATGGCTTGCATATTGTACTGACTGTCCCTACCCCAACCGCCGCTTCTTTCAATTGAACTAAAAATTTCTCCGGCAATGCGTAAATAAAAATATTCTATAAGTACATCAATAAACAAGGAAAGCAGCCTCCGGTAAAACTCCGGCACTTCAAAATCAACTTCAATATTAAAATTAGTAGGAACTTTTATTACTGCCATTGCAGAATCTTTACTTCGAGGGACAAATTAATAATTTTATTTAACAGTTATCTTTTAATATTAAATGCTCTGTAATAAACAATCTTTTTATTCTTGTTAAATTTTATTTCAATCTTTTCATATTTGAAATCCTTGCCATCAAGGTATTCCTTACCAATAATGGTAGCGGTTGTTATGCCAGATTGGTCGCTTAGCCGAACAGGCTCCGTCATTTCAAATTTGTTCTTTGGGTGAGCTTTCCAGAAACTCTTATCACTTAGTGTAATTTTTTTCTTTGGCACATTCCTCATGTACTTCATATATACTTGAACAGTATCAGCTAAATACAGTTCGGCAGAATCGGCCTTATGTTCATTTCTTAAACGAAATAATTCGTTTACAAGCCTTATTTCAACCCGTTCCTGTTTGTATTCTGCTGATAAATTACCAGGTGAAAAAAAGGTTGTCAGTAAATAAAATAGGTAAATCATGTCAAGTATAGGTGTCCAGGTTTCTACGCAATGTAATTTACTTTATTTAACCTGTTTTCAGGAATTCTGTTAATATTAAATCAACAAAAGGAGGTAATCTTTCAAGCCTTTAAAATACCTTTCCTTAAGAGAGTTTTATCTCCAATAATACATTATTTTACAAGCCAAATAAAGTTACTTGCGGGAAGCCCTTTTTATAAAGAAAAATAAAGACCGGTGGTTGAAAAATCAGCACATGCCATCAAACGACCCGGATCAAATGGCAGCTGATTTTACACAATTGGTAGATGATTTGGCATATGATAAAACATTTTATCCATCAGGCAAAGTAACCAACTATATCAATTCTCAGGCTTCTAGAATTTACCTTGATATTTATAAAAACCGTAAAGAAGAATCGAACCGGTTAGTTACATTCTGGAAATACGATTTACCGCTAACAATACGGAAGCATCATAAAGTTGTTCTCTTTTCATTTATTTTCTTTCTCATTTTTTTTGGTATCGGCTATTTTGTATCAGCTCAGAACGACGATATGGCCCGAAGCATTTTTGGCGATACTTATGTAGACCACACCCAAGAAAATATCGCCAATGGAAATCCTTTTGGAATATATGAACATGGAAATCCTTTTCTAAGTTGGCTTAATTTGATGATACATAATATCAGGGTTTCTTTTCTAATGTTTGTTTCTGGAATTTTTGCCGGTATACCTTGCTTATATATTGCCATTAAGAATTCAATAATGATTGGGGTGTTTGATCAGTTTTTTGCTGCAAGAGGTTTAGGAATTGATTTCTGGCTGGTTGTATTTGTACACGGCACTTTGGAAATTACAGGGTTGATTATTGCTACAGCAGCAGGCCTTGTTTTAGGCAAAAGTTTTTTATTTCCCGGAACGATAAAAAGAATTGATGCTTTTAAGCAAGGTGCGAAAGACGGCGTTAAAATTATGATTGGATTAATTCCTGTTTTTGCATTGGCAGCTTTTTTCGAAGGATTTATTACAAGATTGTATAATGATATTTCAATATTGACAACAGCCGTTTTTGCTCTATCCGTATTATTTGTTATTTGGTATTTTATCATTTATCCGATTCGGTTGGGTAGGAAGTTATTATTGAATAAAAATGAGGAGGAAGTATAAGTGGGAATACAAATCATCAAAACTTTATTGCTGTTACTGGGATTTAAAATAGTTCTCTTCTGTTTTTCTCCTCTATCGTCTACTTTAGTGGCACAGCGCAGCGAAGATTCAGTTTCTGTAGTAGAAGATTTAACTCCTGATGAAGTGGATGAGCCTATTTTAGATGAAGAAGTAAATACTTCCGATAAATTTATAAAAAAAGAACAAAGGGTTAGAAAATGGCAGCCTGCCAGTCAAAGAAACATTCCTGAACCGATAGTTAAAAATCTAAAAGAGGAAGATGCTTTTTGGTATGCGGATAAAGTATTCAATCAAAAGAAGAAACCTGTTGAGCCTAAAAAATCATATACACCGCTGGGGCAGCAGCGTTGGTTTAAAACACTGATCTGGATAATTATTATTGGAGCTTTTATTGCTTTTCTTGTCACATATTTATCAGGAAGTAATATTAATCTCTTCCGAAAGAAAAATGTAATCATTACTAATCAGGATTCAGAAGAAATGCCGGAAGATATTTTTGCTATCAATTATCAAAAAGAAATTGACAAAGCAGCAGCTGCAGCAAGTTACAGACTGGCGGTGCGATTGATGTTTTTGCATTTGTTGAAGAATTTGTCGGAGCGGAACATCATCAATTATAAGCAGGATAAAACAAACTTTGACTATTTATCAGAAGTGCATTCTACTTCTTGGTATCAGCCATTTTTTAAAGTAACCCGCAATTATGAATACAGTTGGTATGGAAAATTTGAAATCAACGAAGATGCTTACCGATTGATACAAAAGGATTTTGACCAGTTTAAAAACCAATTAAGATAACCTGTTTGAAAAATAAGTTACCATATATTCTTTTGTTTTTGATCGGAGGAGCTTTTGTATTGCTTTTTGCTACTGGCAATAATAAATTGAATCGCCAGCTTGATAACAAAGTTACATTCCGAAAAAACGACAAGCGGCCTTATGGAATGTTTGTTGCTTACAATCATTTAAAATATTTATTTCCCAAAGCATCTGTATCGATTAATAAATTTGAGCCGGACTATTGGGATTCGTTGTCATCTTACGAGGATAATCAGGCTTTGGTAATTTTAGCAGACAGGTTTTCTGCGAATGAATCTGAATTAGAAAAATTAATTGCTTTTGCAGAGAAAGGTAATGATGTTTTTATAACTGCTAGGGAACTTTCTTATGATGCTAAAAATATTTTCAACTGCAAAACATTAAGTAATGATGGATTTTTTGATGACGAAATAAATTATAAGTCTGATAGCCTTTTATTAGCATTAGCCAGTCCGCCATTTGATCAAAATTTGGAGTATTCTTATCCAGGTAAAAGTATGAGTTCTAAATTTTCTTCAATAGATACTTCAATTACCGATATTGTTGGATATGATGAATTCGGAAGCCCGGATTTTGTACATCTACAGGCAGGAAAGGGTCATTTTTATATTCACCTTGCTCCAATTGCATTTAGTAATTACTTTCTGTTGCATAAAAACAATATCAGGTATTTTGAAAAAGCATTTTCGTTGATCAACCCTTCGGTTAAAAAAATTGTGTGGGACGAGTATTATCTAGATGAAAATGGTGGGAATAATAGAAAGAATGACGAGAATGGTTGGTTAAAAGAATTACTTAAATACCCTGCCTTAAAAGCTGCATTGTTTACAGCGATACTTGCTTTATTGGCTTATGTACTGCTCGAAATGAGAAGGAAGCAACGGCACATACCAAAAGTTACAAAGCCGAGAAATGATTCGCTTGATTTTGTAAAAACAATTGGACGGTTGTACTACGATAAAGGAAATCATCAGAATCTATGTAAAAAAATGGGTTCTTATTTTCTGGAGCATGTAAGAAATAAATACAAATTGCCAACCGGAACATTAGATGAAGAATTTATTAGTAATTTAAAATTTAAATCGGGAGCAGAGGAAAGTGAGATTCGTGGAATCATTTCCTTTATTAAGTATGTAGAAACAAGTCCGGCGATTACGCCGGAACAGGTAACAGATTTTCATAAACAATTAGAATCATTTTATAAAAATGCATAAATATGGAAGAGCAAATTTTTGAACAACGGACGGACCTCTCAGCATTAAACGATGCAGTAAATTCTATTCGCAATGAAATTAAGAAAATCATTGTGGGTCAGGATGAGATGGTAAAGCTTATCATTACAGCATTATTGGCAGATGGCCATGTATTAATTGAAGGTGTGCCAGGTGTAGCAAAAACATTGACAGCAAAATTAGTTGCCAAAAGTGTGAATGTGGGTTTTCCAGAATACAATTTACTCCTGACCTTATGCCTTCCGATGTATTAGGTACACCAGTTTTTAATCCGAAGGAAGCAAGTTTTGAATTTAAGAAAGGTCCTGTGTTTAGTAATATTGTTTTGGTAGATGAGATCAACAGAGCTCCTGCAAAAACACAGTCTGCACTTTTGGAAATAATGGAAGAAAGGCAAGCGACTGTAGATGGAAAAACTTTTCCAATGGCATCGCCATTTATGGTGTTGGCTACGCAAAACCCGGTGGAGCAGGAAGGAACTTATCGTTTGCCAGAAGCACAGCTGGATCGTTTTTTGTTTAAAATTTTAGTGCCTTATCCAAATGAAACAGAAGAGTTGGCAATACTTTCTCAGTTTCACAATATGGGAAATACAACAGCAATGGATATGATTCAACCTGCATTGCAGGGCGAACAAGTGGTTGCCTTGCGAAAGCAAATAAAAATGCAGATAATTGAAGAAAAGTTACTACAATTTATTGCCAAACTTATTCATCAGACAAGAAATCATAAATCAATTTACCTTGGGGCATCGCCTAGAGCATCACTTGCCATTATGAATGCATCTAAGGCAATGGCGGCAATGAGCGGAAGGGATTTTGTAACACCAGAAGATATTTTAGCAGTTGTACCATCAGTACTTCGTCATCGTATCATTTTGTCACCAGATAAAGAGATGGAAGGAATAACCGAAGATGATGTGATAAAGCAAATAATACAAGGAATGGATGTGCCGAGGTAGGAGGGATTGAGGACTGAAGTCTGACGTAGGAGGTCTGAGGCGTGGAATTGAAGACGTAATCAATGTTGTAAATCACTTTTATAAAGTAATGCTATGATCAAAACCGTTTTCGATTTTGATGTTTTTAAATTATCATATGCAATTGCTATGGATATTTTCAAGCTGACAAGGAATTTTCCTAAAGAAGAAAGGTATTCATTGACGGATCAGATAGTAAGATCATCTCGTTCAGTTTCTGCAAATATTGCCGAAGGTTGGGGAAAAAGAATTTATGAGAATGAATTCAAACGCCACTTGATTTATTCAATGGGATCATTGGAAGAAACAAAAGTGTGGCTTCACTTCAGCCGTGATTGTTCTTATATAAATCAGGAAGAATTTATTGTAATTGAAAAAAAACTAGATGAAGCAGGAGCTAAGATTTATAAGCTTCATGAAAATTGGAGAACTCTTTAAATTATAGTGAGACTTCGGACTTCTTATTTCCGACTTCTGACCTCAGATATCATGATTAAAAGCTTCTACTTAAATAACATCGCTTACTATATTGCCGGTGCTGCATCGGTAGTTTTTGTTATAAGCTATTTTTATCCTTCTTTATTTCAAATAGGAGGGTTAATTCTGTTATTACTTGGCATTGCAATTTTCATAGATGCGTTATTGGTGTTTAGCAAGAGAAATGGAATAAACGCTGAAAGATTAGTTACGGATCGTTTTAGTATTGGTGATGATAATAAAGTGGTAATCAGCCTCAATAATCATTATGCATTCCCGGTTAAAACAAGTGTTATTGATGAATTGCCAATTCAATTCCAGGAAAGAGATTGGATAAGAAGAACTAAGATTGACAGAGGAGAAAAGTATGATCTTGAATATTTTTTAAAACCTATGACAAGAGGTGAATATGTATTTAACAACATTAATATTTTTGCACATGGTCCGCTACAATTAGTAAAAAGGCGTTTCATTTTTGAATCCACTCAGACAGTAAAAGTATATCCTTCATATATTCAAATGCGTCGCTATCAATTGTTGGCGGTTAGTAACCGCTTACAGGAAGCAGGAGTGAAGAAGATTAGAAAGATTGGCCATAGTATGGAGTTTGAACAAATCAAAGAATATGTTCGGGGCGATGATTACAGAACCATTAACTGGAAAGCAACGGCTCGCAAAGATGCGTTGATGGTGAATAATTACACAGATGAAAGAAGCCAGCAGATATATTGTTTGATTAATAAAGGCAGAGTAATGAAAATGCCTTTTAATGGAATGACGTTGTTGGCTCATGCTATTAATGCTTCGTTGGTATTATCAAATGTCGCTTTGGTAAAACAAGACAAAGCCGGCGTCATCACTTTCGAAAAAAATTTAGACACTTTTTTATTGGCAGATAAAAAGCCGATGCAAATGAATCTTATTCTTGAAAGTTTGTATCGGCAGAAAACCGATTACTTGGAGTCAGATTTTGAAAAACTTTTCTCTGTTATTCGGAATAGAGTTACAAACCGGAGTTTACTCATTTTGTTTACCAATTTTGAATCACTGGAAAGCCTCCAAAGAGAAATGAGTGCTTTGAAAAAGATTGCCAAGTATCACTTGTTGCTTGTTGTATTTTTTGAGAATACAGAATTGAAGTCTTTAATTGAAGGAAATGCATCTTCGTTAGAAGATATATACATAAAAACTATCGCCGAAAAATTTGCATTTGAAAAAAGATTAATGGTAAAAGAACTTCATAAAAATGGCATCCCTTCAATACTTACAACACCTGAAAATCTGACGGTGAATACAGTAAATAGATACCTCGAGTTGAAAACAAGAATGTCTATCTAGATTTTTCAGACACTCACAAACCTTATTTTTGCCCGATGGATAAAACAGCATTTGAGCAAGGACAAGTTTTGTTGATTGATAAACCACTTCGCTGGACTTCATTTGATGTAATACAAAAGCTTAGAAATATTATCAGGATAAAAAAGATTGGCCATGCTGGCACATTAGATCCTTTGGCAACAGGGTTATTAATTGTCTGTACTGGAAAATTTACGAAGAAGATAAATGAGTATATGGCGCAGGAGAAAGAATATACCGGTACTATTACTATCGGCTCCACAACGGCAACATATGATTTAGAAAGTGAGCCAGAGAACTTTAAGCCATACGATAACATTTCAGAAGAATTGATAAGGGAAACAACAAAACAGTTTACAGGAGAAATTTCTCAAATTCCTCCTGCACATTCCGCTATTAAGATTGGAGGTAAAAGAGTGTATGAGTTGGCCAGACAAGGAAAAGAAGTAAAGATTGAACCAAGACAGGTTACAATTAAGGAATTTGAAATTGTAAAAATTGAGTTGCCTTTAATATACTTCAAAGTAGTTTGTACTACTGGCACTTATATCCGAAGTCTTGCTTTTGATTTTGGTAATGCATTAGGTTGCGGTGGCCATCTCAGCAGTCTTTGCCGCACAAGAATCGGCAACTTCAAAAATGATGAAGCATTAACCATTGATGGATTCGAAAAACAATTCAGAGAAGCAAACCCTATAAGCTGAACGGATAGTTAATACCTATTTGCAACTGCCCGTTGGTTAGCCTCCAGTTATTAAACCATTTATTCTGATCGGCTATATTGTCTGGTGAAGGATCTTTTACTTTGTATGCATAATCTACTCTTATAAGAAAGAAATTAAAATCAATTCGAAGACCAGTTCCAACACCAATGGCAATATCTTGTCCAAGCCTGCTGAATTTAAAAACTTCTTCCTCCTGACCGGCTTGTTTTTTTAATAGCCAAACGTTTCCAATATCAGTAAATAGAACACTTTCAACTCTGGTGCCGGCTATCTCAGCAACTTTAAAGCGGTATTCTGTATTAAACTCCAATTGCACATCCCCAAATCTATCAGGAAACTGATTAAAATCTTTGATAGAAGAACCCGGTCCCAATCTTCTCAGTTGCCAGGCTCTCATACTACTTGGTCCACCGGCAAAATATTGGCGGAAGAACGGAAGAGCATATCGTTTGTTTTCGTTTACTGTTGAGTTAAGAGCATAACCTATTCCGCCAAACAAACGGAATACAAGTGAAGAGTTTTTGAATTTTATGGCTTGAGTAAACTCTGTATTTATTTTTATAAACTTATACAATTGTGTGTCAAGAAACTTGCTAGGAATTAAACCTGCCAGAAAAGGAATTTCTATATTAAAGGAAACAACATTTGGTTTTTTCTCTGTTGTATTTTTTATTGTAAAG
The DNA here is from genome assembly GCA_016708765.1 of Chitinophagaceae bacterium. GTDB lineage: Bacteria > Bacteroidota > Bacteroidia > Chitinophagales > Chitinophagaceae > JJ008. Next base: position 112,618 of record JADJFD010000004.1, on the reverse strand, counting down.
CCTGCAAGTGTGGAAGAAATAAATCCGTCTGTAAAAATATTTTTCAAAATCGGATTATTCATTATTAATGTGTCCAATTTCTCTCTTGGTTTCAGTAAAGAATATTCAATGTTAGGGATTTTCCAAAATAATTGTAGTAGCTTATTTTTTTGCGTAATATTTCCCTGGTATTCATATCCCCATGATCCATTAACTGTAGTAAGATTGTACAATAAGTTTCGCTCCGTAGTAGCAGCATTAAAAGAAAAGATGGTTTTGATATTACTTCCATGTTTTGCAGTAAGTCTTTTGAAATTGGGAACTAATTTTGGGAAATAAATATTATGGCTAAAGCTTGTTTGTCTTGTTTGTACAAAATTGTCACCCAATTCAACTCCAAAACGTACACTTGTATTCGTTTGAATTGCAGACCTAGCAAAATTTTTGTTTAAGAGATTAAAATTAAAACCTAAACCAAATAGATTGCCTGAAGCAACATTGTTGTTCTGACTAGCTTCCAGATTGGCAGTAAAGGAGTATTTTTTTGCAGGTGTAAGACGAATATTAAAATCAGCAGTATCTTCTCCCGGTCTTGCTTTTTGCTCAATGTTTACAAGCCGCCATGCACCCAATGAATTGAAGCGGTTAATAGTTCTCAGGTATTTTTGCTGATTGTATAAATCACCCCGTTTTAAATAAATATTCTGAGCAAAAATTTTGGGTTTAAAGATGCCGTGATGATAAATTACATTCACTCCGTTAACAACCTCTTCTTTTCTTGTTATTCCGGCTGTATCGTATGTAATATCAGGATAGACATTAATGTTGCCGATATAATATTTTGTTAGCTGGCTGCTATCGGAATCAGATCTTAATCTTATTTCGAGATTTGCAGTTGGATTTTCTCTTCGTTCTTTAAGTTTTTGTAATATTTCTAATTGTTCCAACGGATCGAAAGTTGGGCGTAAAAGAGAAATGTCGAGAGTATCCCAAAGCCCAATCATTTCCTCTCTGCCAAATCGCATAAATCCATTATTTCGATATATGTCAACAAGCCTGTCAAGTTCCTGCGAGATGGCTGCTTTTGCAAAAGGATCACCTTCTTTTACACGGCTTTCTTTTTGGTTTTTCAAAGCGATGGATTGTAGCTCTTCTTGCTTAAAATTGTATGCAAAAGAATCAATCGTTACTATTTTCCCAGGTTTAACCAAAAAATTTACAGTAGTGCGATATTGGTCCTGATTAACGGTGTCTATTGTTGTGGTGTAAGTAATACTGTCTCGGAAATAACCCATAGAGACAAGCAATGCTTGCATAAACAGAATAGATTTGTCAGCATTTGCAGTTTTAAATTCCGGTGGTTTGTTTAATACCAACGCATTTATCTGTCCCTTGTAAAGGAGTTTATGAGATGTTCTTACTCTAATACTATCGTCCAATTGCCTTGAAAGCCTTGATTCAAGGTCATTTTTTTCAGCAGTAGTGTAATTTCCATCTACGGTCACATTATATTTGAAGACAAATGGCTTTTTTACTGGGTAATCTTTAGGAATTACACCACAGGAGCTGATTAATACCACTATAGACATAACAACTGCCGGAAGAATATAGCGACTATTAAAGGATGTGGCGATTGACATAAATATAAAAGAAGATGTATATGCTTTCTAAATCTAAGCTCAAATATATTCAAAGTTTAGGCCAGAAAAAATTCCGTCAACAGGAAGGCTTATTTATTGCCGAAGGCCCAAAGTTGGTAAATGACTTGCTTGAAATGAAAAACTCCAGCATTCAGGAAATTTTTGCTTTAAAAGAATGGATAGAAGATAACAAAAAAATTGCAGATAGTTATCAGGTTGTTGAAATCACTGCTATAGAATTAGAAAAGATTTCACAATTATCGTCACCCAATCAGGTAGTAGCAGTGGTAAAAAAAATTGCTATTGATGAAAATATTCAAGTCAAAGGTAAATTCACATTAGTACTGGATAATATTCAGGACCCGGGGAATATGGGAACAATTATAAGAATTGCAGATTGGTACGGTATTGATCAAATAGTTTGTAATACTCAAAGTGCTGATATGTATAATCCGAAAGTTATTCAATCCACAATGGGCAGTATTGCAAGAGTTAAGGTATTTTATACTGATCTTTCAGATTGGCTATCAAAACAAAAGGGTATTTCAATTTATGCGGCTATGCTAAATGGAGATGATGTGACTTCGATGCAGAAAATAAAAGAAGGAATTATTGTAATTGGCAACGAATCAAAAGGAATAAGTGATGATGTGTTGAAATTGGTCAGTAAAAAAATAACTATCCCACAAAAAGGAAAAGCTGAGTCATTGAATGCAGCTGTTGCAACTGGCATTATTCTATCACATTTATTATAACTACCTGAACTGAATTGCTTTCACCGGTTGTATCTTCCTCACCAAAACTGTTGGTATCAGCAATACTAAAAAGCAAACAGCTAATGTGCCTGCACAGATGAGAGCTACTTGCCACCAAACAATTTTTACAGCAGCGGTACTCATATAATAGGCCTCTTCTTTGAGTGTGATAAATCCGGTGGCATCTTGTAGCCAGAGTAACCCGAGCCCAAACAGCAATCCAAAAAATATTCCTGTCAGCGTAATAAATAATGAGTGGCGAAGGAATATTTCCTGCACCGTCCAGTTAGAAGCGCCAAGAGATTTTAGCACACCAATCATTCTTACTCTTTCCAATACTAAAATGATAAGACAGGTAATAAGATTTATAATGGCAACAATCACCATAAAACCAATCAGAACATTACGGGTAACATCTTGCATACTTAGCCAGTCGAATATGTTTGGAGAAATCTGTTTTACACTAACGGTGTTCCATGTCAGCGGAAAATATTGCATGGCATAAATTTCGTTAGCCACATCATCTATCTTATGATAATCATGTAGAAAAATTTCATAACCACCTATTTCATCATCATTCCATTCATTTAACCGCTGGATTAATTTAATATCGCCAATGGCAAATGTTTTGTCATAATCTTCAATGCCTGTTTTAAAAATACCGGTGATGGTTAATTTGTCGGGTCGGATATTAGGTAATCCTCCAGCTTCACTACTTTTTTTATCAGGTCGAATAAAATAAATCAGTACTCTGTCATTTAATTTAAGATTCAATTGCCGGGCGGTAAAATCTGAAATCATGATTTCACGACTATAGCTGCTGTCATTAAACTGAATAGCTCTACCTTCTTTAATAAAACGATTTATATTACTAAAATCATACGTACTGTCAAAACCTTTAACTAGCACACCTTCTATTTCATCTTTTGTTTTAAGAATACCATACTTGGTAGCAAAAGGGTGAATGCTTTTTATTGCTGGATCTTTTTTAATAACATTCGCCAGCAGATCATTTTTTTCAATGGGAGTTTCTTCTGAAATGATGGCCTTGTCGGGTTGTTTTTCGTTAATACGAATATGTCCAAGAAAGCTGAACACTTTCTGGCTAACTGTTTCCTGAAAGCCGTTAGCAAGGGAAACTGTAATAATCATTACAGCCACACTGATGGCAGTAGCCACTGTAGATAAACGAATAATGAAACGGGAAAAGGATTTCTGTTGATTAAATGCTATCCTGTTTGCTATAAAACCTGCAACCTTCAAATTAAATTGTTTGTCTTCCCCAAAAATAAGGGGCTTCTCAAGATTTCTCTTTCTTTTTATCGTATTTTATACCCAATATTAAAAGTATAAAGTCCAGAATAGCAAACTTGTAAAATAGTAAACGTATAATACCGACAAAAAAGTAACTTCGGATTGAATGATAAGTATAATCGGTATTAAGCAATATTTGAACGAATTCAGCATTAGAAACAATATGAAAAAACTCTGCACTATCACTTTCTTCTTGTTCTTTTTATTTTCCGCTTCTGGTCAGATTCCGGATCATGTATATAAGCCAAATATCAAGACAGTAAAATTGTACAAGGCTGGTGATATGTATAGCTATCCGGCAATTTCTTTGGGTACAAATGAACAATTAGAATTGCATTTCGACGATTTTGATGCTGATGTTAAATACTATTATTATTCTTTCCAATTGTGCAATGCAGACTGGACGCCGGCCAATATTCAGGTATTTGATTATATAAAGGGGTTTACCACTAACCGGATCACCAATTATCGTTCATCGTCTATTGTACAAACAAGGTACACTCATTATCAAGCATTTTTACCAGAAAGGAATTCAGCACCAACGAAAGCTGGTAATTATTTGCTGAAAGTTTTTTTGAATGATGATACTTCCAAACTGGTATTTACAAAAAGGATGCTGATCGTTAGTACAAAAGCTGCTGTGTCTGCAACAATCACCCAGCCATTTAATAATAACTTGTTCAGAACACATCAACGAATACAGGCTAACGTAAGTATTGGCTCGGGGCAACTAAATGCTTTTTCGCCACAAGATTTAAAAGTTGTTGTTGTACAAAATAATATTTGGGCTACTTCTTCAGTAATAGATAGGCCAACAATATTCCGTGGTAATTATTATGAATACAGTGATGAGGCGAATACTACTTTCCCTGCTGGCAAAGAATGGCGTTGGCTTGACCTTCGTAGTTTGCGGTTATTGAGTGATAGAATGACTTCAATAAAAGATAATGATTCAAACAGCAGAGTGGATGTATACGTAAAACCAGATGGTGAACGAAGAGAGGTGCAATACATTTATTATAGTGATTTCAATGGAATTTATACTGTTGAGAACAGAGATAATTCTAATGCACTCTGGCAAAGTGATTATGCATGGGTGCATTTTACTTATTCACCTCCGGGAAACCGAGCTTATGGCGGCAGCAATATTTATGTATTTGGAGAATTGACTAATTATTTGCAAGATGAAAATTCAAAAATGATTTTTAATGAAGAAAAAGGGGTGTATGAAAAAACATTATATCTGAAGCAAGGCTACTATAATTATTCTTATGTAACAGTGCCTGAAAAAAAGCATCAAGGTTTACAACCTTCTTTTGAAAATACGGAGGGAAATTATTGGGGCACAGAAAACGGGTATATGGTATTAGTTTACTTCCGTCAATTTGGTGCAAGGGCAGATGAGCTGGTAGGATTTACAAGAATTAACTCACCATTTCAGCGATAAAGACCCAAAAAGAGTTTTATGATTTAATTTTTCTAATTCCCTAAAGGGAGGTGTAGGCTTTCTTATTGTCTATTGTCAATTGCTTATTTCCTATTGTGTTTTCTTCGCATCTTCTAAGAACTTGGCAAGGCCAATATCTGTCAAAGGATGTTTTAATAAGCCAAGAATTGAATCAAGCGGACAAGTACAAACATCTGCGCCTGCTTCTGCACACTTTACAATATGCAATGCGCTGCGGATAGAAGCGGCAAGAATTTCAGTTTTGTATCCTTGTATTGAATAGATATGAGATATCTGTGCAATCAGTTCAACGCCATCCCAGCTACTATCATCAATTCTGCCGATAAAAGGAGAAAGGTATGTTGCTCCTGCTTTTGCAGCCAATATTGCTTGTCCTGCAGAAAAAACTAATGTACAGTTTGTTCTGATACCATTATCAGAGAACCATTTGATGGCTTTAATACCGTCTTTTATCATTGGCACTTTCACCACAATATTTGGATGAATATCTGCCAGTTTTTTTCCTTCTTCTACTATTGCATTGAATTCAGTACTGATAACTTCTGCACTGATATCGCCATCAACCAACTCACAAATTGCTTTGTAATGGTTCATGATAGCTTCTTGACCTTTAATACCTTCTTTAGCCATCAAAGATGGATTAGTAGTTACTCCGTCAAGAATACCTAATTCGTTAGCTTCTTTAATCTGGTCGAGATTAGCAGTATCAATGAAAAATTTCATAAAATGGTATTTTTAGAACTCCCCTTTAGGGGATGGGGGTAAAAAAATGGCAGGCTTATTACATCGCACCGCTCAACCACCTACTCTTGCTGCCTTCCGGCCCTGGGAGGATTCAGCAGGAGCTGGTCGTGTAAGACCTGCCGTCGCAAAGATAAGGGTATAGCTGTGTTTTTTATTAGCTGATTTCGAGAAAATAAAAGTGAAATAAGATTATTTATTTTTTCCTTTTGTCTTCCTTGTCGGAGTAGTATCTCTCATTATTTCTTCTTTAGTAGGCAAGGCACCATCAGGTTTTGTTTTGATCCAGATTGTTCTTTCTATCCAAACGGCGGAATTTGATTTAAGCACTGCTTTTACAGTAACTTTTTCATGGCTAAAATCTTGCGGAATAATTAATTCGTTGCCGGAGAAATTGGCGGTGCTGCAGGAGAAAGTAATTTCTTTAGCCGTCATAGGCTGCCAGCGACCATTCGAGAGTTTAGCATCCACATTAATATAATTATGTTGTCCTTTTTTCAGGCTGTCTGTATATAAATGAAAATAAATGCTGTCCACCTTTTGAGCAAGTAATGGGCTTGTAAAGGTTGCAATAAAAAGAAGGAGTAGAAGTTTTTTCATGTACAAGTTAAAGTAGCAAATTCATGCCAAAAGGTTGTTTAAATATACAACTCAGATTTATTTAACTTTTTATTGCTTTTTTAATTCTAACAAAATTGTTTTCTCTTTTGAAGGTAGATCACATTTTGCTTTGCCGGAAGTATTGTCGCTAATGATAAAAATATTGCCACCATTATCTAGTGTGATGCCTTCCAGGTTCATGCTGTATTTTTTGTCTTTGTAATCGTTAGAAATTTCAGAGAACTTGTCTACAGGGATATTCTTCAAGGTTTCAACTTGTAAATTTCCATTTGCATCAATATTGATTGACTCAAGAAATTGCTGGCGCAACTTTCCCTTAGAATAAGATTTAAGACAAATCAGCCTGTTATTTTCTTTATCATAACATATATCTGAATATCTCCATTGTGTATTTTCTAATGGCATCTCTAGTTTTGATTCAAATTTTAGGCCCAATCCTTCTTTTCCTTCTTCTACAGTAAATGTATAGATCTCAGATTTAGTCATCTCTTCATTTCTTTCACGAAGCAAATAAAATTTCTGATTGGTTTCATTTCCGGCAATTCCTTCCATGCCGTCACCATTTTTAGATTTTGGAGGAAGTGGAATAGAAGTAGAAACTGTTCTGATAGCGCCACTTGCTATATTAACTTCATACATGGCAACTGTTGCTTCAGATATAAGATATAATTTGTCTTTGTAAGAAGTTAGTCCTTCCATTTCAAACTCCTGCGAAACCTGTAAGTTGATACTGTTAATAATTTTTCCTGTAGTAGGATCTGCAGCAAAAATTACCGGGCAACGTTCTGATGCAAAATATAGTTTGCCATCATAGAATTTCATGCCAGATATACAAACCTGATTATCCATTTCAGCTGGTAATGGTATATTGTTTATGGAGTATTGCGGAACTTCTATTTGTGGCGGCTGTGCATTTAGAAGGGTAAGGCTTAAAAGTCCAATCAATAAAAAACTTAATCTATTTTTCATGTATTTGTATTAGGTGGATTGTAATAACAAGTGTTTGCGAATTTATAGTAAAACAAACATCCTGCCAACAGTAATGGATAGATATATCTTGCAGAAGGATGCATTGGTGCAAACTCCTTGTTTTAATCAGTTTTGCTTAAGCGAAAGAGTAATTAATACTGTTATTAAGCTGAAAGATACAATGTGTAAGATTTTTGTGGATAAAGTATAAAATCATATTCCTATATCAACCGATGCTCATAAGCATACTTTACCAAGCCTATTACAGAATTAGTATTTGTTTTTCTGAAAATATTCTTTCGGTGAGTTTCAACAGTTCTTTCGGAGATAAATAAAGTTTCAGCTATTTGCTTATTGTTGAGTTCTTTTTCTATTAACCGAACAATCTGTTTTTCCCGGTCAGTAAGATGTGCTTGCTCGTTTTGTTTTTTCCGTTGCCCGGCTCTTTGCATTTCGTCCAGCACTTCTTCGCTAAAATAAATACCGCCACCTGCAATTTTTTCAAGAGCTGTTATCAGTTCCTGCTTGCCAATATTTTTTAAAACATAACCAGAAATATCAGCATCGTTGATCATTTCATTTACCATGTCGCCTTGTCCGCTCATGGAGAGTGCCAGTATTTTTACACCGGGATGTTTTTCTTTTACCTGTTTGGCCAATTCATTGCCCGGTAGTTTTGGCATCATTACATCTGTAAGTAATACATCTACAGGATTGTCTTTCATTAATTCCACTACTTCACTGGAGTTTGTAGTAGCAAAGGCAAATTGAAACTTATCATGACCTTTTAGTAAAGCAGTTAAGCCATCAATTACAATTTGATGGTCGTCAACTAATGCTAGGGTTATTTTATCTTTTTTCATAATACAGCCGGTTTGAAAATACAAATAATTCAGTTTTTTGCCAGTATTCTTTTTTTAGTCTGACGTAAATAGGGATGCAGGAGTGCAGGCTGTTATCGTTGTAGAAATGTTAAACAGTGAATGGGCAATAGGCAAAAGTGAATAGGCAATGCTCGCCCGGCTGAACGCCGTTCGGACGGGGGAAATTGCTGCGAAGGCTGAAAGCCTTTTAGGGTTTTCGAATAACTAAATTATAGGGGAACATGAAGGGCAATAAGTGTTCCCTTACCCGGTGTGGAGTCGAAATCAACAGTTCCGTTCAGGAATTCAACTCTGGTTGTAATATTTTTTAGGCCGATGCCGTCAAAATTTTCTTTGTTGGAAGTGTCAAAGCCTTTCCCGTTGTCCTCTATGGTGCCGCTGATGCCATCTTTATCCCGTATCAAGGAAATATCTAGTTTGGAAGCTCCGGCATGTTTAATGGCATTGTGAACTGATTCTTGTACTATTCGGTACAATACAGTTTCCACATTAGAATCAAGTCTTTCTTCTAACCCTTCGGTATAAACCGATACCTGCAGGGTTTTATTACTTATCTTATTTGTAAACTCCCGGATGGCATTGTCAAGATTATTTTTTAATAAGGCATTCGGCATCATTATATGCGACACAGTTCTTACTTCTTTACAACTGTCATCCACCAAATTGATAATCTTTTCAAAAGTTTCCTTTTGTTCAGGATTGGTCAGATTCATTTCAGATTCAAAGGCAGATAAATTCATTTTGGCCGCACTCATCATCTGGCCTACACCATCATGCAAATCTTTGGCAATGCGTTCCCGTTCGTTTTCTTCTGCTTTCAACACTGCTTTTACGGCCATTTGCTGCTGTTTCATAATTTCTGATTGCAACTGGCTTTCTTTTTTCAATTTTAATCTTCTGTATTGGGAGTGAATAAGCAAGCCTGAGAAAAGAATTAGACCTGCAATGCCAATAAACAAATAGTTCTGTAACTGTAGCTTACTTTTTTGTTCATTGATCTGCTGTTCTTTTTGTGAAGTTTGGTAACGGGAGTTCAGGTCTTGAATCTGCTTTGTCTTTTCTAAAGTAAATAAACTGTCTCTTAATACAGATCGTTTTGTAAAGAACTCGTATGCCTTCTGGTAATCACCTTGTTTTTGTGCTACGGAAGAAAGTTCGTTGTAGTTATTTGATTGTAACTCGGGATATTTAATCCGCTCGGCCATTTTATTGCTAAGTGTCAGGTATTCGATTGCTTTTGTATAATCACCTTTTCCACTCATGGCTACTCCGAGATCGGAATAATTTAAGGCAATGGCAAAACTGTCTTTTAAAATCTGCCGGATATGTAATGCCCGCTGCAGATTTTGTACTGCCAGGTCATATTTTTTTTGAATAACATAGACACCTGCAATATTGCTGAGAGAATAGGAAACACTTAGTGAGTCGCCGGCCTTTTCTGCCAGCTTCATAGATGATGTGTAACGATTTACTGCTTCTGTATAATCATCTTTATATTCAAATACAACGCCAGATTCATTTAATATCATGGCAATGCCAGCTGTATCTTTTAATTGCTGATAAATATTGCCGGCCTTATTATAATTTTCCATTGCCTTATCGAGATCTCTTGTTTTGCGATAAAGCTTTGCCAACGAATTATATACCGGAGCCAGTTTCTTCTTTTCTTTGGCCAATTCAAGAATGGTAATTGATTCTATAAAATTTCTTGCCGCAATATCGTATTTGCCGGTAAAATAATTTGCCACTCCAATCTGGCTTTTTATTTCAGCTACACTGATTGAATCGGTATGTTTTCTGGCAAGTTTTAAGGCTTTATCACCTTCAATAATGGTAGAGTCAAAATCTTTATTCAGATAACTTTCTACCAGTTTAATTGATGCATTAATCTGTTGTTCATATGGCCTGTTGGTTTGAATTACTTTCCTCAAACTATCATTATTTGTTTGAGCATTTACATGCAAACAACAGCTTAGTAATAATATAAGTTGGCAAACTTTTTTCATTCGTAAAATATCAGAGATTCAAAACTTCTTTCATGGTGAAGAATCCTTTTTTATCTTTTATGAATTCTGCTGCCAGTACAGCACCAGATGCAAACCCGGTACGATTATGTGCAGTATGTATAATTTCAATATTATCAATTATGGAAGAATACTTTATGCTATGGGTTCCTGGCGCCGGGTCAACTCGCTGGCTGATGATTTCCAAATCGGTCGGATTGTCACTCAATTCATTAACCCATTTGTTTTTTCGTTGAACTTGTTCCATTACTTGTTCAGCCAAAGTTATGGCTGTACCGCTTGGAGCATCTTTTTTCTGCGTATGATGTGTTTCTTCCATTATTACTTCATAGTCATCATGTGTTGACATTAGTGAAGCCAGCTTTTTATTTACTTCAAAGAATATGTTTACGCCAATACTATAGTTGCTGGAATAAATAAAGGCGCCGTTATTATCTACACAATATTTTTTCATTTCCTCTAATCGTTCTGTCCAACCTGTAGAACCACTAACCACAGGTAAGCCAAAGTCTATACACTTTTTAATATTATCATAAGCACTGTGCGGACTGGTGAACTCTATTGCTGCTTCTGCAGTAGCAAGATTTTCTTTAGTGAATTCGTGGAGATTAGGCTGGTCAATTTTAATTACAATCTCATGGCCTTTTTTCAATGCTATTTCTTCAATAGCTTTTCCCATTTTCCCATAGCCAATCAATGCAATTTTCATTTCAGTTGTTTTATTATTACAAATGTAAACATTAAAGAAAAGGAAGATACCCGTACTGGCACGGATTATTTACCAATCTTCAGAACAATGCTGAGACCATTGGTTTTTGCTAATTCGCTATAGCCGGGTTTGAATTGTATACTCAGGTCAGGGCTTACATCAAAACTTTTAAGGTGAGCATCTACTGTGGCATCAACAACATTTAATCCCCAGAGTATTAAAAAAAAGATTGTAGAATAATCTATATCACGGCGAAATTGATTTCGATAAAATTTTAATGATTCTTCACTTAATGGCTCAAGGTTTGGTTTTATACTGGAATATAAAGCAGAATCTGTTTTATTTACCCGCATATTGTATTTAACTCTGTAAGCAAATCTGGAGTCTTTATATTGTTTTAGGTTATAAAAAAATACACCTGCACTTACTCCCATTGCTCCGTATACAATCGGAAGCTTCCAATATTTTTTATTGTAGATCTGGCCAAGGCCAGGAAATATGGCAGATCGCATTGCTGCTACTTTCGGACTGTGAGCTTTTGTTGCAGAATCATATTTATTCATCGAAGTTTTAGTAACCTTTGATGGAATAGTATCGCCTACTTGCGGAATTACAGTTTCCTTTTCTTGTGCAAACAAAGCACTACATGTCAATATTAATATGACAAGGAAATTAATTTTCTTTTTAAAGCTGATTAAATCGTTTAGCATCATCTAGACCCGTATGGGTTTGAGTTTATCAATCAAGCGGTGCATCCATTTGCCGGAGAATCTTATTCAATTCTTCTTGCGAATAATATTCAAGAATTATCTGACCACTACCGTTACGACTGTGTCTTAGTTTTACCCGGGTACTGAAATGCGATGCTAATTTATCTTCTATTCTTTGAAATGCAGGTGGCAACTGGCTTTTTGAAGTTTTTTTAACAACTCCGCCTTGTTTATATAGATTTCTAACCAATGCTTCAGTCTGCCGTACAGAAAGACCTTTGTCTTTTATTTCTTTATAGATATACAGCTGTTTGTCAATCGTATCCACATTGATCAATGCTCTGGCATGACCCATGCTAATATCTCCATTGCGAACCGCCAACTGAATATCAGGAGGTAATTTTAATAAACGAATAAAATTGGCAATGGTGCTTCTGTCTTTGCCCATTCTTTCTGCTACTTGCTCTTGAGTAAAATCCAGTTCCTCCATCATTCTTTGGTAACTCAAAGAAATTTCCATTGCATTCAGATCTTCTCTTTGCAAATTTTCCAACAAAGCCAATTCCAATAGCTGTGTATCGTTTGCCTGTCTTACAAATGCAGGAATATCTTTTAATCCGGCAAGTTTAGATGCTCTCCATCTTCTTTCACCAGAAATAAGAGTAAATTTTCCAGCAGCCGTTTTAGTAACTGTAACTGGCTGAATAATATCATGTAGCTTAATAGAGTCAGCTAATTCCTGTAAAGCCTTGTCATCAAAATCTCTACGAGGTTGTTTGGGATTTGGTTGAATGTCTGCAATTGCAACACGACTGATGCCTGTTGCGGTTTCAACAACATTCGATTTTAGTGAACCAGTTGTTGTTTTTAGGTCTGCATCTATATTCTGTAGTAAAGAACGAATTCCTTTACCAAGTAATTCTTTATTTTGTTTAGGCGAGGTCATAATACAAAGTTGTAAGCTAATAGTTTCGAGTTTCGAGAAATTCGAAGATACTTATAACTCAAGAATTCTCTCGTCATTCTTAATCTTTGTCATATCGTTTTTTTGTAAAACTTCTTTTGCAAGATTAAGGTAATTCACCGAGCCTTTACTGTTGGCATCGTATAGAATTACAGGTTTGCCGGCACTGGGAGCTTCGGCCAATCTTGAATTTCTATGTATTATAGTACTGAAAACCATGTCTTCAAAATGTCGCCTTACTTCGCTTACCACTTGGTTACAAAGTCGTAGACGGCCATCATACATAGTCATCAATATTCCTTCTATAACCAATTCAGGATTTAACCTGCTTTGTACTATTTTAATTGTATTTAGGAGTTTGCCTAATCCTTCCAATGCAAAAAACTCACATTGCACTGGCACCGCAACTGAATCCGACGCTGTTAATGCATTTACGGTAATAAGACCTAGGGAAGGAGAGCAATCAATAACGATGAAATCGTAATCTTTCCGAATAGGGTCTAGCAAATTTTTCATTACCATTTCCCTGTTAGGATAATTGATCATTTCAATTTCGGCACCTACTAAATCAATGTGTGAAGGAATAATATCCAGATTGGGAATTTCGGATTTTAATATTACATCTTTTGCCTTGGCTTGATTCACCATGCAATCGTACAAACTTTGAGTAATATTATGCAAATCAAAACCGAGACCAGTAGTGCTGTTGGCCTGCGGATCACCATCAACCAATAAAGTTTTATACTCCAATACGGCTAAACTTGCTGCCAAGTTTATTGCAGTAGTAGTTTTGCCAACTCCGCCTTTCTGATTTGCTACACCGATTATTCTTGCCATTTTGCCGAATACTCCTTGATATTAATTAGATGAATGTGGTAAAATTGCCCTTTGAAACCAAGAACACAAAATTTAGTTTTGCCCAATTTCTGCCCTTTACTGGCAAAAATAAGTGTTCATAAAAACAATATACTCAGTTAATTTTGTCTTTATTTTATGCGTAACACTCCTTTCTGGTGGATTCTCATCAGCTTTATGGTTCTTCTGGACATTTATTTCTTTCAGGCTTTAAAGGTAGTAACCAGTTCTGCTTCTGGAAAAACAAGAACAATCATTTATGTAACCTATTGGGTGCTGTCAATAACAGCAATAATTGTTTTGATTATTCTTCCATATCTCAATTTTGATAAACAAGCCAGATTTGCCAGAACGACGATTTTTGCATTTGTAGCAGGTTTATTTTTTGCAAAGTTGATAGCTTCTTTATTTTTTCTGATTGATGATATTCGCCGGGCCGTGCAATGGATTGGCGGGAAGCTATTCCCTTCTAAATCGGATGGAAACGAATTGCAAAGTGAAGAAACTATTTCCCGGTCTGTATTTTTAAGCTGGGCAGGTATGATTGTAGGAGGCGGCTTGTTTGGTACACTGATTTATGGCTTTGGAAACAAATACCGTTATCAGATAAAAAGAGTGAAACTCAGTTATGCAAACCTTCCTTCATCTTTTAAGGGGTTAAAAATTGTACATATTTCTGATATTCATTCAGGTAGTTTTACCAATAAGGAAGCGGTGATGAAAGGCATTGAAAAGATCATGAAGGAAAAGCCTGACCTGATACTTTTTACCGGAGATTTAGTGAACAATACTTCTGATGAAATGGAAGAATACATGGATGTGTTTAATAAACTAAATGCCCCATTGGGAGTATATTCTACACTGGGCAATCATGATTATGGTGATTATGCAAGTTGGGAAACGCAAGAAGAAAAAGATGCCAACCTTAAGAAGATGTTGGATATTCAAAGTACTTTAGGATGGCGATTGTTGATGAATGAACATGTGGTGTTGGAAAGAGGGTCTGAGCAAATAGCATTACTTGGCATTGAAAACTGGAGTGCAAAAGCAAGGTTTCCAAAATATGGAAAAATGCAAGATGCTTATTCTGGTGCTGAAAAATATCCTTTTAAAATTCTAATGAGCCATGACCCATCTCATTGGAAAGGTGAAGTTTTGGAGAAATATACTGATATAGACCTTACACTCTCTGGCCATACACATGGAATGCAGTTTGGTCTAGAAATTCCGGGCTTAAAATGGAGTCCAGTTCAATATGTATATAAAGAATGGGCAGGCTTATATGAGAAGCAAATGGCTGATAATAATGGCAAAAGTCAAAAACTATATGTAAACCGAGGCTTTGGTTTTATCGGCTACCCCGGCCGTGTTGGTATTTTACCAGAAATAACTGTAATCGAACTTTACTGAGATAATTTTCCTGTATTATTATTCAATAATAATTGACTTTATTTCGTTTTAGAAACTTAACTGACTGTGTATTAAACTTTTTTTTAACATAAAAGTCTTAAAACGGCTATTCTGGAAATCCTTTATTCTGGAAATTTCGGTACAACTGCCTGATGATTAAGAAATGCTATATAATCTTAGCTTTTACCTTAGTTGGTGTAGCGGCATCATCGCAAAGCAACACTAGTGATACTACTATTATGCCCACAGATAACAGCTTTTTAATTGATACTACTATCGATTACGGAGAGTTGTTTCAGGATTTTGAAGCATTTATGGATTCGATTTTATCGCCTCAAAGCTATTTTTTAGCCACCATATCTTTAGGTAAAAGTTTTTACAACTTCGAAAGCAAAACAAACTCTTCAACTACTCCTCTTCAAAAATTCACCTGGTCTCCAATGGTCGGATATTATCATAAAAGCGGACTTGGAATTAACGCCACAGGCTACATAGTAGACGATGGTGTAAATAAGAATTTATATCAGTCTTCCATTTCTCCATCATTTGATTATTTAAAGAATAAAGCAATAGCGGCAGGAATATCTTACACCCGTTTTTTTACAAAAGATTCTCTTCCTTTTATACAACACCTTTAAAAAATGAGTTGTACGGTTACTTTACGTATCGCAAGTCATGGATTCGCCCAACTGTTGCTGTTAGCTATGGCTGGGGAAGCCGCAGCGATTATTCCGAAAGAGAAGAACAATTAATAGATCTCCGATTACGAAGAAGAGGATTTACCTATATTAATACTGAAGAATCAATCAGCGACTTTTCCCTTATTGCTTCGATTCGTCATGATTTTTATTGGTTGGATGTACTTACTTATAAAGATCATATCCGTTTTACTCCACAACTTTCATTTACAAGTGGCACACAAAAATTTGGATTTAATCAGAAGTCAAATACATATGTTAACGTACTTCGTAACAATTCAAGTGTGCTTTATAGTTCCGACAATGTTTATCTTGATGATGAATTGAAGTTTCAGCCCTTGGCCTTAACCATGAATTTTCGTGGCGAATATTCGATGGGTAAATTTTTTATACAGCCTCAATTTGCATTGGATTATTACTTTCCTGCAACAACAGATAACTTCAGTTCATTTTTTTCTATTAATGTAGGTTTTATGTTTTAATGAAGTTCTCCTCCTTTTATTTATTCACAGGTTAACAAACCTTAACAGTTTCAATACAATAGAAAAGACGGTTTTCTGTTTTGAGTTTACTGTTCATCGTTAATAGAATTTAACAGCGTCAACAGTACACTGGCACTATACTTGAAATTTTTCTGGGTCAATTCAAGTTACCCAAAAAACAATTAAACTATTTAACATGAAATCAAAATTCCTTTTTCTTTTAGCTGCAATCATGCTTTCAAATGCTATGATGGCCCAGTTCCATATTGGAGTAAAAGGCGGTGCCAATATTACCAAAGTAGATGGCGAGTCTTTCAAAGATCAGTTCAGGTATGGCTATCATTTAGGCGGCTTTGCCGAAATCCGGATGGGAAACAAATTTGTTTTACAACCGGAAGTTTTATTTAACCAGTATGCTACAAAGCTGGACAGTAGTTACAAAAATGTGTATGACGATGTGTTTGGTGGCAACAGCAATATTAAGCTCAACTATCTTTCTATTCCAATCGTTATTAATTACAAGCTAATCGGTAGTTTTCTTTCATTGCAAGCAGGTCCGCAATTTGGAATCCTGATAGATCAAAGCAAAACAGTATTACAAAATGGCGGCAATGCATTTAAGAATGGAGATTTATCAATGTTGGCTGGTTTACAATTCAAGATTGCAGCATTGCGTATAAATGGCCGTTATGCAATTGGATTAAATAATATTAGTGATTTACCAGATGATGGTAAATGGAAAAGCCAGGGTTTTCAGTTATCCGTTGGATTAGCCTTATAATTTTGTAAAATCGTTTCCTTATGAAAAGGCCTCCGAATAGTCGGAGGCCTTTTAGTATAAATACTTATTTGTTGTTACATAATTTGTCAGTTTCAGGCTGACAGGCATGAAACTTGGCAATACTGATTTCCCTATATACTTTTACCGCCACCGCTGGCGAAATGACAGATTGTCTAATACAGAATTGAAAATGAATATGAGTATCGAAAAGTTTTTATTACGTTCAGAAGATGAGATGGATTTTTTACCAATAATTCCGTTGAATGAAAGTGATCAGGAAGATATAAACAGCATAATTGTCCCCGAAGAAATTGCTTTGTTGCCATTGAGGAACACCGTCTTATTTCCAGGTGTGGTATTGCCCATCACTGTGGGTAGAGATAAAAGTATAAATGCCGTAAATGAAGCTTATCGAGGTGACAAACTGGTTGGTGTAATAGCACAGAAGGATAGCAATATTGAAGATCCGGAAGTTACAGACCTTGAGAAAATAGGTACCGTTGCCAAGATTGTTAAGCTAATTAAGATGCCCGATGGCGGCACTACTATTATTATTCAGGGGAAAAGCAGGTTCAGAGTTGAATCAATTGTTGCTGAAGATCCTTATTTTAAAGCAAAGATTTCAAAACTCGACGAAGAGGAATCTCCGAAAGATGAAGACTTCAATGCTTATGTCGCTAATATTAAAGATCTGGCGGCAGACATTGTTCAGTTGTCGCCCAACATTCCTGCAGAAGCTTCAATCATACTTCGGAACATTGAGAATCCTGCATTTCTTATTCACTTTGTTTCCAGCAATCTTAATACTGATATAAAAGACAAACAACGTTTATTGGAGCTCAACCAAATCCGCCAGAGAGCAGATTTACTAATGCAGCTATTGCAAAAAGAATTGCAGTTTGTTGAATTGAAAAATAAAGTAACCTCAAAAACAAGAACTGAGTTAGACAAGCAACAACGGGATTACTTCTTGCAACAGCAATTGAAAAGTATTAAAGACGAATTAGGAGGTAATTCAAATTCGCAGGAAATAAAAGAAATGCAGAAAAAAGCAGAAGCAAAAAAATGGCCTACTACTGCAAAGGAAATGTTTAAGAAAGGAGTTGAAAAGTTAGAAAGGATGCATCCAAGCACTCCTGATTTTTCTGTTGTATATAATCATCTCGACTTAATGCTCGACCTTCCTTGGGAAGAATACACAGAAGATCATTATGATTTAAAGAAAGCTAAGAAGACTTTGGATATTGATCATTATGGAATGCATAAGATCAAAGAAAGGATTTTAGAATATTTGGCAGTATTGAAACTGAAAGGTGATATGAAGAGTCCAATACTTTGTTTTGTTGGCCCTCCCGGTATTGGTAAAACTTCTTTGGGAAGAAGTATTGCCAATGCTATCGGTAGAAAATATGTACGTCTAAGTTTGGGTGGCTTGCATGATGAAAGTGAAATAAGAGGACATCGTAAAACTTATATCGGTGCAATGCCTGGCAGAATCTTGCAATCAATCCGAAAAGTAAAATCTTCGAATCCTGTTATTATTTTAGATGAGATAGATAAAGTTGGAAGTGATCTTCGTGGAGACCCATCATCTGCATTGCTTGAAGTATTAGATCCGGAACAGAATCATACATTTTATGATAACTATCTGGAGTCTGAATATGATCTAAGTAAAGTTTTATTTATTGCAACGGCCAATAATTTTCAAAACATACAACCAGCACTTCGTGACAGGTTGGAAGTGATTGATCTCAGTGGTTATGCAGTGGAAGAAAAAAGGAAATTGCAAAACGGCATTTATTTCCGAAACAAAAGGAATTACATGGTTTAAAGAGTACTAATTTCAAAATCAGCGATAAAGTACTGGAGAAAATAATTCAGGATTATACTCGGGAAAGTGGAGTGAGGGAATTGGATCGTCAATTAGCTTCGGTAATGCGTTATCAGGCAAGGCAATTGGTAATGAAAGATAAGATCAAGTCGACGTTAACTGCTATTGATGTTGAAAAAATATTGGGTAAGCCTCGTTACAGCAATGACATTTATAAAATAGCGAATATGCCGGGTGTGGCAGTTGGCCTTGCCTGGACTTATGTTGGTGGCGATATACTTTTCATCGAAACAAGTTTGAGTGATGGAAAAGGAGAGTTAAAACTTACAGGTAATCTTGGTAATGTGATGAAGGAAAGTGCTTCAACAGCTCTTACTTATCTCCAATCAAATGCGAAGAAGTATAAATTGGATTCAATTCTTTTTGAAAAGAAAAATATTCACATACATGTACCTGAAGGTGCAGTGCCGAAAGATGGGCCAAGTGCTGGTGTCACAATGATGTCTGCGATTGCATCCGCTCTAACTGGCAAAAGAATAAAACCATTTCTCGCAATGACAGGTGAAATAACTCTTCGAGGTCAGGTATTACCAGTTGGTGGTATTAAAGAAAAAGTATTAGCTGCAAGACGAGCTGGATTAAAAGAAATTATTCTTTGCTGGCAAAATGAAAAAGATGTGCAAGAAATAGATCCTGAGTTTATTAAAGGGATTAAATTCCATTATGTAAAAACGATGAGCCAGGTGTTGGAACTGGCGTTGGTGGGATAAGTTTATTTAGAATTTAAGATAGAATGTTGTGTCTTTTAGCAATGGCAATTGTTGATTAAAAAACTTATTAGCTATAATTCTAAATGTGTTACCGTTATTAATGCTGTCATTTAGCATCCTGTAATCCTTGTCAGGGAAATAGAAGGCAGAATAGTTTCGAAAATAATCTTCCGAACTTGTTACTATCTCATCTTCTCTACAGCCATGATCACTTTGTATTATTATTACGGGTGCTGTGCTGCAATTAGCAAAAATCGAATCAATTGCTGCAGTAATTTTTTTATTTACATAGGATATATAATTGACATACATATCTCTTCTTTTTATCGAATCGGACTCATAGAGTTCTGAAACAGAGTAACCTTTTCCTAACGAATCGTATAAATAAGGAGAATGTGGCATTTCAAAGTGAGCATAAGTAAAGAAACGATTGTTTCCAACGGAAGGATTTTTCTTTATAAGTAAACTATAAACTGTGCTATCGTATTTTTTATAATCAGCCACTTTAGATGAAGCGTCAATTACTTGTTCTTTGTATAGAGTTTTTAAGAAAGCAGGAAATAGTTTGGGTATAACCTGCCATTTGATTTTATTCCATAAAGTATTTCGGAAAACGATATCGGGTGAAATAACATAAAAGAATTTTTTATCCGTAATTGATTTATTGTCAGCTATGTCAAAAAAGGAATAATTATTTATTGCATACCCGTTTTTTTGTAGCCATCTGAATAAAGGGGCTTTTTTTATCAACAGTACTGCTTTGTTATAATCCTCAGGGCTATTGTATGAAATATTTTTAACCCAGGATAAATAATTCATTGTAAAAACTGATGCTATTGAAAAGGCGGTATAATTATAGCTGCTGCTGGATTTATTTGCAATAAAAAAATTTCTTTTATTTAAATTGATATCAAGATTGTTAATATCGATGTTCAGCTTTTCTTTTAAAAAAGAGGATGAAGGATATCCATCAATAACGATGTAATAGATACTTGGAAGACTGTCAGGCGTAGCGTTAATTGATAGGGAAGGATGAGTAAAATTATCAGACCTCTCATTTTTATATAGTTTAGCCAAACTAAAAAGCTCAATTAAAAAATAGGCTAAGAAAAGTATATTCAAAAAAATGGTGAGTTTAGGCACAGCTACTACTTTCCTTGTTTTGTAAACGGAAAGTAATGAAAGTACTAACAACAAAGGAAGCAAAACTTTGTAAGAAGAGAAAAAATGCAATATCGGAACTGAAAATAAAAAATCTTTAATCTCTCCAAAAAAAAGGAAAACTGTTCCAAAGAATGTTGTAAGAAAGCCAGCTTTTGAATTGTCTTTATAATAAAAACGTAGTAGTAGAAATAGAATTATTAGAGATGCTGTTAAAACAAAGTAATTTTTGATAAAATATCTCTGTGGAACAATTGTTGCCAGGTTTAAATAATTGTGCAACATGAAGAACGCCGGTAATAGAAAAATATGAAAAGGCCATTTCTTTAGTTTTTCAATTACAATAAGATAAAATGACATTTTTGATTATATCAGAAGTTATTGCTGAATAAAAACCGTTGAATCTGCAAGTAAAGATAGCGTTTGATTAAATTGGATATTCAAAAAAGTTCTTATTTGATTTACAGATGAACTGCTATCATAAAACCTTGTATAATCTCCATTTGGAATTGAAAAAGAACTCAGTAGCACCAGAAAACTCTTTTAGTTTATCAATTGACGTAGGGTTCCCATTCCTATCAAAATAATATGGATGATGTGGCATTACTAAGTGGCTATATACAAATTTGGGTAAAGGCGATTCTGTTTCTACAATATCTTCTGTTAGTTTAAGCACTTTATTATTATTTCTGAGTTGGCCGTATACGCTTTTATTTATAACAAAATTTAATTTTAAATCGGTAACAAGATGATACCAGAGGTCTCTGCTAATGCGTCCCCAAAGTGTTTGTGACGAAATGACTCTTGTTTTGGCAAAGAGAAAAGTAGGACTTGTGGCAGCAGGATGATCGGTAAAGTAAAAATCAGAGTAGTTATAAAATTGATATCCTATGCTTTTAAAAAAAAGTAAAGTTTGATTTTGCTTTATTAAGTCATAACATATTGCAAGATTTTCTTTATTGTAAATCAGACTAGAAAGATCATTTAGATGTCTGAGGTTTAACATGGAAGTCATTGAGTGAGCTGTAGAGTTATAATTTGAAAAGCTATTATTGATTACATGAAAATTTCTTTTCTTTAGTTCAGTTTCAAAATCAATGTTATCATAACTGAACACTTCTTTCAACGCAGTATTGCTGGTGTAGCCATCTGCAACAATCAGGTAAATATCAGGTGTTGGACAATTTATACACTCAATAAATTCCTTGTTTAAAGAAACTACAGTTGTTTTTATATCTGCAATTTTTTTACTAATAGCAAATGATTCAACAACTAACAATACTAGAAAAACCATATTGAGATAAAGGAAAGGCGGCTTGAAATTAGACTTTGACTTTTTAATCAAAAAGAATATTAATAATGCCAGAATGAAAAGTAAGGGAAGGATAAAAGTATATTTAGTAATAAAGCTGCTTGGAAAAATGCTTTTCAAAGCATCATGAAAAGATCCAAAGAAAAAAAAGATAACCATCAATACAAATGCCAATAGGCTTGCTTTTCTGGAATTTCTATAAATTATCCAACACAATAAGAAAATTATAAAAGTAGAACCAATATAAAATAGAGTCAACCAAGCTGCATCTTTTAGAGAAACAAACTCATAGTTCTCCGTTAGTCCATGAAATACAAAAAAGACCGGTAACAGGAATAGAAAAAATGCCGAATTGGTAAATTGCTTTTTCAAATCAGTAAACCTCTTGTTTAATCGTTTAAATAACTGGTTGAATCTTTCAGATAAGGCAGGTTTTGCTTGAACTGCCTGTTTAAAATTACTCTGAAAAGATTAACTCCACTCATACTATCATTGATGTTTTCATAATTTTTTCCAGGTAGATGAATGCTGGTAAGATTAAGGAAATGATATTTGTCTTCTACCTTTTCTGTAAAATGTCTGAAGCCATGGTCTCCCATTAAAATGATAATTGGAGGTTCTTTACTGTTCTTAAGAATATGGTCAATCAATTCCAGAAGCTTTGCGTTGGAATACTGAAGATACTCTATATACGCTGGCTTATGGACTTGGTAGTCCTCTTCCAGTTTTTCAAAAGGCTGCTCTTTCCCGTTTTTATCATAATAGTAAGGGTAGTGTGGCATTTCCAAATGGGTATATACAAACTTCGGTTTTGGACTCTTCTTTTTACTAATTTCTATTGTGGACCTGTAAGACTGTTCATTATTTACTTTATTGCTGTAGACCCTTTTCCTAATTTCCTTTTTTGATTTTAAAAAAGTAACAAGGTGATAGCTGAGATCCCGGTTTACACGACTTAAAAAAGTTTGGGAAGTTATTAGTTTAGTTTTTGCAGGTAATAAACCCAAGTTCATTGCAGCAGGCTGACCTTTAAAATCAAAAATTGAATAATTATAAAATTCATAACCGGTGCTTTTAAAAAAACGTATCAACTTACTTTTTTTAATAACCTCGTAGCTATAGGCGAGGTCGTTTTTTTGTCTGTAACGATTCTCAAGATTAAGATAATCCATATCCAAAATGGAGCCTACAGAAAATGGCGTATAATTATAGTTACTTACACTTTCAGGAATGGTATAAAAATTTCTTGCTGCCAATTGACTGATAAAAGAACTGTTGTCGAATTGAAATAAATCTTTTAATTCTGTTTGCCCGGCATATTCATCAGCTATAATAAGATAGACATCAGGTTTTGGACAGTTGTCACAAGATGTAAAACTGACAGGAAGATTAGCTACTTTATTGTTAGCAACAGCTTTAATGGACAACTGTACTACGTCAATTGTAATTAAGAGCATGAACAACAAATTAAGGTATAGATTAATTTTACTAAAGTTCGATTTACTTTTTTTAAGGAGGATAAAAACGGCCACAAACACTACAAGTGAGGACACTATTATGCAACTATACTTGGTAAGAAAGCTGTTGGGAAAGAAATCTTTTATATTATCATGAATTGACCCAAAAAATAGTTGGAATGACATGATCAAAAAAGCAAGCAGCCCCGCCCTTGTGAAGTTTTTAAAGAATAACGAGAAAATAGCGGCTAAAACCAAAGATGCTATTACGTAAATAGTGCTTAAAAGAAGTGCATCCTTTACAGGAATAAAATCATAATTCTCAAGACAGCCATGCAACACAAAAAATATTGGTAGCAAAAGTAAGGAGAGAGGATATTTAGTAAAAGCTGACTTCATTTCGAGAATTCGACTCAAAACTAACGCAGGAAGCCTGTTTTTTTATATTTTATTTTTCCCCGAATGTTTTTTATCCGGCAGCCGGAATAGTTTATTTTCGGCTTTCAATCATTATGGAAAAGATCGTCTATATCGGAATGAGTGCTGATTTGGTTCACCCAGGTCATCTGAATATTATTAATACAGGCAAAAAGCTGGGCCGTGTCATTATTGGATTGCTCACAGATGAAGCAATTGCCAGTTATAAAAGAGTTCCCTATCTCAGTTATGAACAACGAAAAATTGTTATTGAGAATATAGCTGGTGTAAGCGAAGTGGTGGCGCAGACCACTTTGGACTATTCTGAGAATCTGAATAAGATAAGACCAGATTATGTAGTACATGGCGATGATTGGAAAAATGGTGTGCAACAATCAACCCGACAGAAAGTTATCGATACCTTAAAGCAATGGAATGGCGAATTGGTTGAAGTTCCTTATACCGGAGGAATTAGTTCTTCTGCTATTCAAAAAACAATCAAAGAGGCAGGTACAACGGCTGAATACAGGTTAAAAAGACTAAAACGAATATTGGCAGTAAAACCATCTATGAGAGTTTTGGAGGCGCACAATGGTTTAAGTGGATTGATTGCCGAAAATACTTCCTTTACCGATGAGCAAGGGATTATTCAGGAATTTGACGCCATGTGGATGAGCAGCCTAACAGATTCTGTTGCGAAAGGAAAACCAGATATTGAAGCAGTGGATATTACTGCCCGTTTGCAAACCTTGAATGATGTATTAGAAGTAACTACGAAGCCCATAATATTTGATGGTGATACTGGAGGTAAAACAGAGCATTTTGTTTTTACGGTTCGAACTTTGGAACGATTAGGTATTTCAGCAATTGTTATTGAAGATAAGACTGGTTTAAAAAGAAATTCGCTAATTGAAGAGCAGTCATCGCAGGAACAAGAAACCATTCCTGCTTTTTGCGAAAAGATAAAAGCAGGGAAAAAAAGTTGTGTTACCAAAGATTTCATGATCATTGCCCGTATAGAAAGTTTAATACTTGGAACGGGTATGGAAGATGCTTTGCAGAGAGCCACAGCTTACATTAATGCAGGTGTTGATGGAATTATGATTCACAGCAAATCATCTGATGGTGCCGAAATACTTGAATTTGCAAAACAGTTTAAATGTTTTGAAAAAAGAGTTCCATTAGTTGCGGTTCCATCAACCTATAATGCAGTTTCCCGAAAGGAATTGGAAGAAGCCGGATTTAATATAATTATCTACGCCAATCACTTGCTGCGAAGTGCTTACCCAGCAATGCATTCCACTGCTACATCTATATTAAAAAATGACAGAAGTAAGGAAGCGGAAGAAAACTTAATGACAGTAAAAGATTTACTAAAATTGATACCTGATAATTATGATCCATCCTGAACGATTATATAATTATTTATCGCAACAGGGTGTTGACTTCTATACCGGTGTGCCTGACTCTTTGCTCAAAGATTTTTTAAAGTATGTACAGGATAACAGCACTGCAGAAAAAAATATTATCACAGCCAATGAAGGATTAGCCGTGGCCTTGGCATCGGGTTATCATTTTAAAACAGGCAAGCTGCCGTTGGTTTATTTACAGAACTCTGGTTTGGGAAATATCATTAACCCATTGACATCGCTGGCAGATAAAGAAATGTATGCGGTGCCAATGTTGTTGCTTATTGGATGGAGGGGAAGACCTGGAACAATAGATGAACCACAGCATGCTAAAATGGGAAGGATAACTATTCCTTTGTTAGATGCATTGGAAGTGCCCCATTATTTTATGGATGGTGATGAAAGTTTTTCATTTGAATCAGTTGATAAAGCAATTACTTTGGCATTGGCAGAGCAAAAACCTGTTGCGTTGATTGTGCCTGATGGAATTTTTGAAAAATATGAAGGTGCAATCAAAGAAGATGAATACAGCTTGATAAGAGAAGATGTTTTAAGCAAGATTATTTCAAAGTTAAATGGCAATGAAATTGTTATTTGTACAACAGGAAAATCGGGCCGTGAGTTTTACGAAACAAATATTGCAGCTAATAATAGAATAAAAAAATATTTACTAAGTGTTGGCGCAATGGGACATGCCAATCATATTGCATTAGGAGTAAAAGGACAATCGGATGAAAAGTGATAATGCTGGATGGTGATGGAGCTTTGCTGATGCATATGGGTTCATTACCTGTAATTGCACATCATGCTGCTACAAACTATATTCATATTGTAATTAATAATGGAAGCCACGAATCAGTTGGCGGACAACCAACAGAAGGATTCTTTGCTGATTGTTGCGGCATTGCAAAAGCAAGCGGCTATAAAAAAACGGTTTCAATTGCCAGCGAAGCAGAACTGGAAGAATGGCTTAGTAACGGATTAACAACTTCGGAAACACAATTTGTAGAAATAAGAACCAGCCGCCAAAGCAGGCCTGATCTTGGAAGGCCAACAGGTAATCCGGGTGATTGGAAAATGATTTCATGTCGGCACTAAATAACGACCAATAATTTTTCATGCAAAAATTATTACAAGGAAAGAATACTATTTATGAAGCTGCTCCTTATTTGATAGAAGCAGGTTATGAAACAGTGTTTTTAATAACTGGTAAGCATTTTCAATTACATAAAGATGTCAATTTTCTGAAAGGCATACATTACAATCATTTTATTAAGAATGGAGTAAATGTAACCGAAAATGAAACTAACGAGGCTTTCATCGAATTTTCGAAAGAAAAATTTCAGGCAATACTTGCTATTGGCGGAGGAAGTGTAATTGATCTGGCAAAATCGCTGATCTTTCAATTAGAGAAAGAATCAAAACATATTCCTTTTTTTGCGGCAGCGCCTACAACTGCTGGTTCCGGTACAGAGGCCACTCAGTTTGCTGTTATATATGTTGATAATAAGAAAACATCTTTAGTCAGTAAAGTGTTGATACCGCAATTGGTGATACTTGATCCGGCATTGGCATATTCTCTTTCTTCATATCAAACAGCTGTTTCAGGAATGGATGTGCTGGCGCAGGCCATTGAATCTTACTGGAACAAAAGTGCAACTGCTGAATCTAAGATTTCTGCTATACATGCTATTTCGATCTGGAAAGAATATTTTATCGATACAGTTCTTTCTCCAGAAGAAGAACGAAGAGATAAAATGCAATACGCCGCTTATCTTGCCGGAAAGGCGATTAACATTACAAGAACAACTGGGCCTCATGCATTATCTTATTACTTGACAGCGAACCATGACATCCCACATGGACATGCGGTTGCTTTATTCCTGCCAGTTTTCTTTTTGTATAATCATCCGCAGGAAGAAGTATATCATTTGCTTCATGTGGAAAATGCAATAGATGCCGCATATTTTGTTACTGAAAATTTAAAGAAGGCAGGACTTGCTACTAAATTAAGTGAGTTAAAAATAGACAAACACCAGATTATTGAAGCATTACTTGATGAAGTGAATGAAGAACGGTTTGCTAACAACCCTGTTTCTTTCGACAGAGAAAAACTGAAACAATTAATACTTGAACAACTTTAACGAATGAGTTTCTTTTCAGAATATAATGTTGTATTTAAATTACTGAAAGAAAAACAACAGGTTGTTTTCTATTCAGAGAGCCGTCATTATTATCAATATTTTGAAAAACTTATTCAGGATTTATTAAATAACGGGATTGAAATTTGCTATATCACTTCCGATCCGAAAGATCCTTTGCTTACAACTGCACCTGAGAAAATGAAAGTAATCCGGGTAAAATTGTTGCTTGGCTTTTTGTTTTCAAAACTAAAAGCAGATGTAATGATTATGACAATGCCTGATCTTGGGAACTATTTATTTAAAAGGTCGCCGGAAGTTGGAACTTATATTTATATGTTTCATGCTGCGGTAAGTACACATCAGCAATATAGAAAAGCTGCTTTTTTTAGCTATGATACAATTTTTTGCACTGGAGAATATCAGCAAAAGGAAATACAAAAAGCAGAAGAGCTTTATGTACTGCGAACAAAAGATATAATTCCATACGGTTATCCTTTGTTGGATAAAATTAAAAGAAGTGTTGCTGAAGTATCTAACAAAAATGAATCGAAGCAAACGCTTCTTATCGCACCATCTTGGTTTGATGGATGCATTTTTGATACTTGCATACAAGAATTACTACAAGAATTATCAAAGCTGCCATATAAAGTTGTGCTTCGTTCGCATCCAGAATTTGAAAAAAGAAAAAAGAAGATTTTTAAAAGTATTCAGCAATTGATAAAACAATATCCGGGAATGGAGATAGATGAGTTACCGAATGTTTTTGAAAGATTGCAGTCCACAGATATTTTGATAACAGACAGATCGGGAATAGCTTTTGAATTTGCCTTTGGCATCCAAAAACCAGTTTTGTTCATTAATACAAATTTGAAAATTAATAACCCCGATTATCAGGAATTAGAAATAGAACCAATTGAAAATTCATTGAGATACGAAATGGGAGTTTCTGTTTCGCCAGATAATCTGGAACAGATAAAAGATAAACTCACGGAGCTTCAAACAATGTCAGTTGGATTTGTTCAAAAAATGGAGAGCCTTTCTTCTGAGATTTTTTATAATAGTGAATCAACCTATCAAGCAGGTCTTGGTTATATTATCAGCAAGCTCAGAAATGATTAAGAAGCTGGTTTGTCTTTCTCTTCTTTTTCCTTATTCACTTTAGTCCCACCAAAAAATGCTTTGATGCGGTGCCACGACATTTTGATCCAGAAACCGGCACCCAATACAGCTGCAATAATTGCCTGCAATAAATAACTACCACTTCCCGGATCTATGTATAATAAATAACTCATTACAGGTAACTGAGATTTGTTTTAGGCGATAAAGTTAGCAATGTTTCATACATCAGCTTGATGGTATTTTCAATATCATCTTTGTGTAACATTTCAACAGTTGTATGCATATATCGAAGCGGAATTGAAATCAGTACGGAGGGACAACCATCATTTGAATAAGCAAATGAATCAGTATCAGTGCCTGTACTTCTGCTTAATGCTCTCCATTGTACAGGAATTTTTTTATCAGCAGCCACTTTTTCTACATGTGCCAGCAATTTATTATGAATGGCCGGTGCATAAGCCAATGACGGTCCTTTGCCGGTACTCACATCACCTTCAATATGTTTATTGATCATTGGAGTGGTGGTGTCATGCGTCACATCAGTTACGATTGCAATATTAGGTTTTATTCTTCTGGAAATCATTTCTGCACCACGAAGTCCGATTTCTTCCTGCACTGCATTCACTACATATAAGCCAAAAGGCAATTTCTTTTTATTTTCTTTTAATAATCTGGCCACTTCAGCAATCATAAATCCGCCGACACGGTTGTCAAATGCTCTTCCGATATAATTACCATTCGCCAATTCATCAAAACCATCCTGATAGGTTACCACTGCACCAATATGAATTCCCAGTGCTTCCAGTTCTTTTTTATTTCTGGCTCCGCAATCCAACCATAAGTTTTCTGTCTTAGGTTGTTTTTCTTTATCGTCAGCTCCGCCTCTTCTAGTATGAATAGCTGGCCATCCAAAAACAGCTTTTACAGCTCCTTTTTTACCATGAATAAATACTCTTGATGCCGGTGCAGTTTGGTAGTCGGTACCGCCATTTCTGGTTACATACATCAACCCATCTGCGGTAATATAATTCACAAACCAGCTTATTTCATCTGCATGAGCTTCAATTACAATCTTGAAAGGATGATCAGGATTGATAACACCAACAGCTGTTCCATACGGGTCTACATAATGGGTGTCAACATATGGTTTCAGGTATTCAATCCAAAGTTTCTGACCCCAGGTTTCAAAACCTACAGGCGAAGCATTGTTGATATAGTTTTTAAAAAATTCAAATGAGTTGTTTGTAATGATTGACTTTTTAGCTTTTACAGATTTTGCCATATTTCTTGATTAGGTTGCAAAAATAATTAAATACCGGGGATAAGCATGAGCAAAGATGAAAAGGCCATCATGCCATCTAAAACAAAGTAATAGAGAGTATCCGTAAAATGTTTTTTTGAATAATTGAATAATACCGTAACTATTATGCCGGGCAAAAGCAAAACCGCTATTCTTAGGTTGGAGATCCCTTCATCAGCAAGTAAAACTGTCGAAGCTGTAAATAAAGCCATCATTAAATAGAATAGCAAGCTGATATTTTTCTCACTAAGAAAGCTGAACAGGCTTCGTATTCCTGAAATGGCATCATCTTCCAGGTCACGGTAATCGAAAAGCATACAAATAGCATAAATAAGAAAGAAACGATGACCAATAAAAAAATAGAACTCATTCCTCCAAGGCTGTTCAGCAATTTCTATGGGAAGAATAGTAGTAACAAACATCCACACCACTGAAAGAAATAAGGTTTTACCAACTGCTATTTTTCGTAATGACCTGAATAAAGGATGAGGAATTTTTGGAGCAGTATATAAAAATGTAATAAGTGCCGAAACAACCAGCCAATGCCAATAATCTAACAAGTAAAAAAAGAAAATGCCAGTGCCAATGATACCGATGAAAAATAAAACAAGATGTAATGCTTTATTTCTTTCCCCCCATTCAATTCTGGGCGAAGGAATGGCAGATTCAGTTGTAAGATACCAGTGAAAACTATAACTGGTAATGGTGGAGAAGAAAACGAAAAAGAGAAAATAATTATTGTAATGATCATTCAGTAATAAATGATTGGTTTGCCAGACCATTACAACTGCACATCCAGCAATAAATAAATTACTGTTTATGAAAAACGTAAATAGTTTTTTACCCACCGGGCAAAGTTACTACCTGATTACGATGATTTGCTGAGACTGTATCGTGTCGCTAGTATTTCCTCCATTATCTCTTACTGCAAATTTTAGGATCAACGTATCTCTTTCTTTTGTTATTGGGTTAGATCCGGGGATATTCGGAGGATTCAATGCTGATAAGATAGTCTGGTAATCCAATGTGGCCTGTATTTCAGTAGTGCTGTTGTTAGGGAATATTGGAAACTTGTAGCGAATGGTATCACGGATAGTTGCCACAACTCTTATGTTCTTCCTATTTTTAATAATTATAAGCGAATCTTGCACATCACCTTCTTTGTCAAAAGCTTTTAGATTTACAACTAATGTGCCATTAAAAGGAACGGTTGTAGTGTTATAAGATTTTATCTCCAATGTTGGTTTGGTCTGAAACTTATCTTTGTTGCAGGCAACTGCAACAATCAGGATAATAGAAAATATAAACAATGTTTGTTTCATCGGGAATAGTTGAGTAACAAATTTACTCTTTTTAACAACATAAATAGACATGCAGAATCAATGGAATCATAAAATTTTTAACGTAGAAAAGGAAGGATTTGAGGCGCTAGCACTTGAAATATTCCACTTTCAGTACAAAAACAACCTTGTTTATAAGGCTTATGTTGATGTTTTGTTGTCTGATATTGCAGCGATTGATTCTATAAACAAAATCCCTTTTTTGCCCGTACGGTTTTTTAAGTCGCAGAAGGTTACAACTACAGAATTTAAACCTCAAACTGTTTTTGAAAGTAGCGGCACTACTGGTTCTGTTAACAGCAGGCACTTTATCAAAGACTTGTTGTTGTATGAAGAAAGTTTTATGAAGGGATTTGAGTTGTTTTACGGCTCAATTAAAGATTATTGCATTGTAGGTTTGTTGCCTTCTTACCTGGAAAGGGATAATTCCTCTCTGGTATATATGGTCAATAAACTAATTGAACGAAGCGAACATCCGCAAAGTGGATTTTATCTTGATGAATATGAAAAGCTGGCGTCTGCAATTGGTGATTTGGAAAAAAAACAACAAAAAACTTTGCTCATCGGTGTCACTTTTGCTTTGTTGGATTTTGCAGAACAGTTTCCGATGCCATTACAACACACCACAATTTTAGAAACCGGAGGTATGAAAGGCAGAAGAAAGGAAATGATTCGGGAAGAATTACATGGTACTTTGGAATCTGCATTTAAAGTTTCATCAATTCATTCGGAATATGGTATGACGGAGTTGTTATCTCAGGCATATTCCAAAGGCAATGGGATATTTAATACGCCGCCGTGGATGAAGATATTGGTAAGAGATGAAGAAGATCCGATGCATATAAAGCATGCAGGCTCGGGCATTATTAATATTATTGACTTGGCGAATATCCATTCCTGTTCCTTTATTGGTACTGATGATGCAGGAAAAATTTATGAAGACGGTAGTTTTGAGATTTTGGGGAGAGTAGATGGAAGCGATATGAGAGGATGTAGTTTGTTGGCAGTTTAATATTTAAAACAATAGAAAGTATCTTTAATCACAAATATTTTTATGAGAAAATTAGGTTTATCAATTTTAATAGCAGGCTTGTTTCTATTTAGTTCTTGTAGTTCTACAAAAAAGGGCAGCAGCAAAGGACGATGGAAAAATCAGTTTTACCATCGTTCAAGTTAATG
The DNA here is from genome assembly GCA_016708765.1 of Chitinophagaceae bacterium. Taxonomy (GTDB): domain Bacteria; phylum Bacteroidota; class Bacteroidia; order Chitinophagales; family Chitinophagaceae; genus JJ008. The sequence goes on along the minus strand of JADJFD010000004.1, from coordinate 80,175 downwards.
ATGTATATGAAATTGCTCCGTTGGATGGTGGTAAGTCAGGCGGTATGGCCAGAGTGGCAACCGTTAAAAAAGAATACTTGAAAGAAAATCCGAACACTTTTATGGTAATGGCGGGAGATTTTTTAAGCCCCTCGGTTTATAACAGCCTTAAATACGAAGGCACAAGAATAAGAGGTAAGCAAATGGTAGATGCTATGAATGTGGCAGGCGTTGATATGGTTGTTTTTGGTAACCATGAATTTGATATTGCTGAGTCTGATGTGCAGAGCCGAATCAATGAATCTAATTTCAAATGGGTTTCTACCAACACTTTTCACAAAACAGGTAAGGGAATTTTTCCTTTTGTAAAACAAACGGTGCAAGGTGATGAGCCTTTTCCTCAATCTTATATAATGGAGTTAAAGATGCAGATGGCACAAATGCCAAAATCGGTTATATAGGATTAACGCTGCCTTTTACTAAAGTTCCATATGTAAGTTATACAGATGTATTTGCTTCAGCACAAAAAAAGTATGATGAATTAAAAAGTCAATGCGATGCGGTTATTGCCATTACACACCAGGCAATGGAAGATGATATTAAACTGGCGAAACAAATTCCGGGATTGACCTTGATAATCGGCGGACATGAACATGAAAGGCATTATGCCAAAATTGGTAATGTATATATAACCAAAGCAGATGCTAATGCAAAATCCGCTTATATTTTAAAACTAAATATTAATAAAAAGAATCATCAGGTGAGTGTTGCAGCAAAGATTATTGACATAAATGAAAGCACTCCATTTGATGCTGCTACTGATATCGTTGTAAAAAAATGGACAGCTATTGGTAATGCAAACTATGCATCGCTTGGTTTTGATGCAACAAAAATTTGTATGGCAACTGGTGAACCGTTTGATGGGAGAGAGTCTTATACCCGTGCAACCAAAACAAACTTTACCAAACTGATTGTTGCTGCAATGGAGAGAGCTTCGCCAACAGCAGATATAGCTATCATGAATTCTGGAGCGATAAGAGTGGATGATATTTTGCAAATGCCCGTTACGCAATATGATATTATCCGTAGCCTGCCATTTGGTGGTTCTATTATGGAAGTAGAAATGAAAGGCAGTTTGCTAATAAAAGTACTGGAAGCTGGTAAAAATAATGTGGGAAGCGGAGGATTTCTTCAATATTCTTCATCAATTATTAAGGACAGTATGAACAACAACTGGACATTTAAAAATGCTCCATTAGATATAAACAAAGTTTACAAAGTAGCTATTTCAGATTTTTTAATGACAGGCGGCGAAGCTAATCTCGGGTTTCTTACAAAAGATAATTCCGATATAATAAAGGTTTATCCAGTTTTTACAGATTTAAAAGATGCAAGGTCTGATGTAAGAAGGGCAATCGTTAACTACATGGAAAGTTTAAATAAATAAAAGCCTTTAGAATTTTCTAAAGGCTTTGTGCCCAGGACTGGATTCGAACCAGCACATTCTTGCGAACGCTGCCACCTGAAGGCAGTGCGTCTACCAATTTCGCCACCTGGGCATTTAGGTGGAGGACAAATATAATAAATCAGATTCTACGTTATACAGAAACATTAAAGTCTCTCAACGCATCATTCAAACTTGTTTTTAAATCGGTACTTGGTTTTCGCTGGCCAATTATTAAGGCACAACCAACGCCAAACTCTCCTGCAGGAAATTTCTTTGTATACGTACCAGGAATAACAACGCTTCTTGCCGGTACTCTGCCCTTCATTTCTATTGGTGCATCACCACTCACATCAATGATTTTTGTGGATTGCGTTAGTACAACATTGGCTCCCAACACTGCTTCTTTTTCTACTATTACACCTTCTACCACAATACAGCGGCTGCCAATAAAACAACCATCTTCTATTATCACCGGAGAAGCTTGTAACGGTTCTAACACACCGCCAATGCCAACTCCTCCACTTAAGTGAACTCCTTTTCCTATCTGTGCACAACTACCAACGGTGGCCCAAGTGTCTACCATTGTTCCTTCGTCTACATATGCACCAATATTAACGTAAGAAGGCATAAGCACCACATTCTTTCCCAAAAAAGCACCATATCTCGCCACTGCATGCGGTACGGCTCTTACCCCAAGATCTTTATAGTTTTTTTCAACAACATTTTGTCATAGAATTCAAACGGCGCCACATCCCATGTTTGCATTTGTTGAATGCCGAAGTACATGAGTATTGCTTGCTTCACCCATTCATTTACGACCCAGCCATTTTCTGATGGAGTAGCTGTTCTTAACCTGCCTTTATCTACCTCTTCGATTACAGCCTTAACAGCATCGCTGTATTTATTGTCTTTTAATAAATCCCTGTTTGTCCAAGCCTCTAATATCAAATCTTTCATCATTTCTATTTTGCTGCGAAAATAAGCTAATGTCAGAATTTAGCTGAATGCCGATTTGCGGAAATTAATCTGCAAATTTGCAGCACGACAAATCATTAATGTAATGAACATTGGTTTTGATGCAAAAAGGACATTTCATAACAATACGGGACTTGGAAACTATAGCAGGAGTCTAGTTACTGCTCTTTCCGAGTATTACCCGGAGCATCAATATTTTTTGTTTAATCCGGTAGCGTCGTCTTTATTCCCTTTTGTCGCTCCAAATATGTACGAAGTTCAGCCGAGTTCATTTTTTCATAAAATTTTTACAGGAATATGGCGAAGCAATTGGGTAAGGAAGGATTTAAAAAAAATAAGATTGACCTATATCATGGACTTAGTCATGAGATTCCGATAGGTATTCAACATACTGGAATTAAATCTGTTGTTACCATACATGATTTGATTCATGAACGATATCCTGAACAATATAGTTTTATCGATGCGGCGATATATCGAAAGAAGTTCCGCAATGCCTGTAAATATGCTGATAAAGTAATTGCTATCAGTGAGCAGACTAAAAAGGATATTATGGAATTTTATAAAATTCCGGGGCATAAAATTAGTGTGTGCTATCAAAGTTGTAGCCCGGCTTTTATGGAATCGGTAAGAATGGAAGAAAAGAAAAAAGTTAAAGAAGTATACAATTTACCGGACGAATACTTTCTATATGTTGGTTCTATCATTGAAAGGAAAAATCTTTTGAATATTTGCAAAGCAGTCCATTTGTTGCGAAAAGACTTTGATGTGCCTTTGGTAATTATTGGAGAAGGAGGAAAGTATAAACAGATGGTGAAAGAGTATGTTAAGCAAAACGATTTAGAAAGCAGGGTTATTTTTCTTTCTGATAAGCATATACATAAGTCTGTAAGATATAATTATAAATTGGGAGAGCTGGAAGAGCTGGAAAATGAGATACTTGAGTATAATGAAAAAGGAGATATTCCGGAAGAATTAGGACAGCAAAGATTGAAGCTTTTAGTCCAGCTAGAAAAATACGAAAAGTTTGAAGCTGACTTTCCAGCGATTTATCAATCAGCTATTGCCATGATCTACCCTTCCTTCTTTGAAGGATTCGGTATTCCAGTACTTGAAGCATTATGGAGCAGATTGCCGGTGATTACTTCCAACGTTTCTTGTTTGCCGGAAGCAGGCGGGAAGGGTGCCTATTATGTAAACCCAGACAGTGTAGAGGAGATAGCAGTCGGAATGAAAAAAATCTATACAGATAAACAATTTGCAACTGACATGATTGAAAAAGGATGGCAACATGCACAAAAATTTACTCCCAAAAAACATGCGGAAGCAGTAATGAATGTTTACAGAAGTATATGAAAAATTTTGAAAAAGATATTGAAGAGTGTTTGAAGGTATTGCACAGTGGCGGATTAATTCTTTATCCTACAGATACTGTGTGGGGAATTGGGTGCGATGCAACGAATGAAGCTGCAGTAGAAAAAATTTATGCACTAAAACAAAGACCAGATAATAAAGCAATGATTGTATTGTTGGCCGATGAAAGAGATGTGCTTAAGTATGTTGCTGCTCCTGATTTACAGGTTTTTGATTACCTGGAAAAAGCTACTAAGCCAACAACAGTGATTTATAAAGGTGCTATCGGGTTTGCTGATAATCTTGTAGGAGCAGATGGAAGTATTGCTATTCGCATATGCGAAGATGATTTTTGTAAACACCTTTTGAAAAGATTTCGGAAACCTCTTGTCTCTACTTCAGCAAATATAAGCAGCCAACCAACTGCCAAAATTTTTAGGGAGATTAATCAGGAAATTAAAGATGGGGTTGATTATATTGTCAACTACCGGCAGGATGATGAAAGGATTGTGCCACCTTCATCTGTTATCAAATGGAGTAATGGAAAAGTGGAAGTGCTTCGTCCTTGATACTTGTACCTTGTATTCCTTGTGCCTTGTATCTTGTTAGGATTATCTTTGTAACGTTTATGGAAATTAATTGTACAGAAAATGAATTGGTCTCAATTAAAAAAGTCGCCAATGCTGCTCAGGCATTGGGAATGGAGACTTATTTAATTGGCGGATTTGTGAGAGATAAATTATTGGGAAGAGAAACGAAAGATGCTGATTTTGTTTGTGTGGGTGATGGTATTGAACTAGCTAAAGAAGTGGCAAAGCAGTTTAACCCTGTTCCGCAAGTTGATGTGTTTAAAAATTTTGGAACAGCTCACATAAAAATCCAAAACGATTTCGATATTGAATTTGTAGGAGCAAGGAAAGAAAGCTACAATTTTGATTCCCGTAATCCTGATGTAGAACCGGGTACAATTGCTGAAGACCAGAACCGCAGGGATTTTACCATTAATGCATTGGCAATTAGTTTAAATAAAAATGATTACGGAAAACTGATAGATCCGTTTAATGGTGTTGAGGATTTGAAGGATAAAATTATCCGTACACCATTAGATCCTTTAAAAACATTTAGCGATGATCCTTTACGGATGATGAGAGCTATTCGGTTTGCATCACAACTTGGGTTTTTGATTGAAGAAACAACATGGCAGGGAATAAAAGATAGTGCCAGTAGAATAAAAATAATTTCGCAGGAAAGAATTACAGATGAGTTAAATAAAATAATTCTTTCGCCTAAGCCTTCTATTGGTTTCGACTTGCTTTATAAATCTGGGTTGCTTAAAATCATTTTTCCACCAATGGTAGATTTAGCAGGTGCTGAATATATTGACGGCAAAGGGCATAAAGATAATTTCTACCATACGTTACAAGTTCTTGATAATTTATCCGCAAATACGAATGATCTATGGTTGAGATGGGCGGCTATTTTACATGATATTGCAAAACCTGTTACTAAGAAATTTGAAGAAGGACATGGATGGACATTTCACGGACATGAAGTAGTAGGAGGAAGAATGGTGCCGAAGATATTTACGAAATTGAAACTGCCGCAAAATGAGAAAATGCGTTTTGTTCGTAAACTGGTGGAATTGCATTTACGACCAATCAGCCTGACAAAAGAAAACATTACTGATTCGGCTATAAGGCGTTTGCTTTTTGATGCCGGAGAAGATTTTGATGCTTTGATGATGCTTTGTGATGCCGATATTACTTCAAAGAACAAGCAAAAAGTAAAGAGATTTCAGGATAACTTTCAGATGGTTCGCCAGAAGTGTAAAGAAGTAGAAGAAAAGGATCATATACGAAACTGGCAGCCGCCTATATCAGGTGAATTAATCATGGAAACTTTTGGATTGTCGCCTAGTAGAGAAGTGGGACAAATAAAAGATGCACTGAAAGATGCAATGTTGGATGGTGAAATCGTAAATACTTATGAGGCAGCATACGATTTTATGCTGCAAAAAGGAAATGAGCTGGGTTTAAAGGTTATTAAATCTTAATTCTTAAATTTGTGTATGGCAATTTTAAAATTCAGAGTTTATTTTGAAGAAGATGAAAGTGTGTACCGGGATGTTGTAATACGGCATAATCAGTCTTTTTTGCTTTTGCATGAAACAATCCTGAAGTCATATGAATTTGATTCAAAGCATCAAGCTACTTTTTTTCGTAGTAATGACCATTGGCAAAGAGGTAAGCAGATTTCATTAGAATTATATGACGATGTTGAGTACAAAGCACCTCCATTAATGATGGCGGATACTACAGTGGGTTCAGAAATAAGAGATCCGAATCAGCGATTCATTTATGTATATGATTTTAATAAAGGGTGGGCTTTTCATGTCGAACTGATTAATGTTTCAAAGGAGGAAAACCCGAAAATAACTTATCCTGCTACTTCCCGAACAGAAGGGATTGCACCAAGTCAATACGGTACCAAAGGTTTGTTGGGCGAAAAGTTTGCAGACATAGAGGAAAAATATGACCTTACACAAGCAGGAAATGGTTTTGGAGAAAAAGATGAAGACGGCGAAGACACAGGAGTGGAAGACGAAGTTGGTGGAGAAGAGGAGGAAGAAGTTTAATAAATGATTAGATATATAAAATTAACCCCGGCCTTTTAACCGGGGTTTTTATTGAGCAGCATGTCGTCAAATAAAAACAAAAAGATAATTATTGTAGCCGGACCAACGGCTGTGGGCAAAACTGCAGTGGCCATTCAAATCGCTAAGCATTTTAATACTGAAATTATTTCTGCTGATAGCCGCCAATGTTATAAGGAATTGAATATTGGTGTAGCAAGACCTTCAGTTGATGAACTAAGTTCTATAAAACACCATTTCATTGCATCTCACTCTATTCAAGAGGAAGTAACAGCAGTAACTTTTGAACAATATGCGTTGCAAAAGCAGAATCAATATTCAAGGATCATGAAGTGGTAGTAATGGTTGGAGGTACGGGCCTTTATATAAAAGCTTTTTGTGAGGGATTAGACTCGATTCCGGATATTGATGTAAGAGTTCGTCAACAGATAATAGCTGGCTATGAAGAAAAAGGAATCAGTTGGTTACAAAATCAATTAGAAGAAAAAGATCAGGCATATTTTCAGTCTGGTGAAATGAAGAATCCGCAACGAATGATGCGGGCATTGGAAGTAAAAGAAAGTACTGGCAACTCAATTTTATTTTATCAAAGGGGTGAAAAGATTAAAAGAGACTTCTCTATTGTTAAAGTAGGATTGGAATTACCCAAAGAAGAATTAGTAGAACGAATAAATAAGAGAGTGGATATGATGATGGACGAAGGGCAATTGGAGGAAGTGAAAAGTTTAGCAGCGTTTAAAAATCTTAATGCATTACAGACCGTTGGTTATTCGGAGTTGTTTGATTATTTGGATAAAAGAATAAGGTTGCCAGAAGCGATAGAGCGAATTAAAATCTCAACCCGTCAGTATGCCAAGCGGCAACTTACTTGGTTTAAGAAAGATGAAGACATAAGTTGGTTTCAACCGGATAAAATAGATGAAATAATCAATCATATAAAATAAAAAAGAACCCCATTCCGATTTATCGTAATGGGGTTTCTGATTATATAAGCAATTGGTTATGGGAAAATTCCTAATTCTGCATAGCTGGTAGCAACTTTATTGATTGCAACAACATAAGCTGCTGTTCGCATATCTGGAATAGATGGATTTTCTAGCCATATATTCATAATCTCATTCGTTGCAGTAATCATTGTCTCTTCTAATCCGCTATAAACCAGATCAACTTCATCCGGTCCATGCATAATGAATTCTCTTTCGCTATCTTTTACTTTTTTGCCACTCAATTCCTCTATCTGTCCAAGAATATGTGTGTTCAGATTTTCTGTAAATCTTTTTTCTAAGCGGCCGTATCGTACATGACTTAGGTTTTTCAACCATTCAAAATAAGAAACAGTTACACCGCCGGCATTCAGGTACATATCAGGTACAACTAGTATGCCTCTCTTTATAAATTCTTCATCTGCTTCAGGAGTTAATGGTCCGTTAGCTGCTTCGCCAATTATTTTTGCTTTTACTCTTGGTGCATTTTCTTTGTTGATAACATTTTCAAGAGCTGCAGGAATAAGAATATCGCATTCCATCTCCAATGCTTCACCATTTGTTTTAAAATTAGTTGAACCTGGAAAGTTTAATATTGAACCAGTAGTTTTTCGGTGATTAAAACTGCATCAATATCAATACCTGCATCACTCCAGATTGCACCTTCATATTCTGCAAGGCCAACAACTTTTGCTCCTGCATCCTGAAAGAATTTTGCTGAGTGATAACCAACATTTCCTAATCCTTGTACTACAACTCTTTTGCCTTCTACACCTGTGGTAAGCCCAAGCTTGTCCATCACTGCTTTTGTATTGCAAACTTCTCTTAGTCCGAAGAAAACACCAAGACCAGTTGCTTCTCTGCGGCCACGAACACCACCTTGCGTTACTGGTTTTCCAGTAACACAACCTGCTGCATCAATTTCGCCAGGGTGCATTGCTGTATAGGTATCTAATATCCATGCCATTTCTCTTTCGCCGGTTCCGTAATCAGGTGCAGGTACATCTGTACCAGGGCCAATAAAGTTTTTCTTTATTAGTTCAGCTGTATATCTGCGGGTAATTTTTTCTAATTCATAAGTAGTATAATCTTTGGGATTGATTTTTATACCACCTTTTCCACCACCAAATGGCACATTCACTATGGCGCATTTATAAGTCATTAAAGCAGCTAATGCCATTACTTCATCCTGATTTACTGCTTCACTAAAACGGATACCGCCTTTACATGGCGTTTTATGGTGTGAATGCTGCACACGGTATGCTTCAATTACTTCAATACTTCCATTATCTCTTTTTATTGGGAATCGCATACGATAAACAGCATTACAAGCTTTTATCTGGCCAAGAATACCTTCATCCCACTTAGTGTGTTTGGCAGCTTTATCGAAACTTTTTTCTACGGCTCCAAAAAAACTGTAGTGTTGATCTGACATGAGTGATGTTTTAATTTTAGCAATCGTTATTATGAATGCAAGGTAAGGGATACAAAATTCAAAAATACCTTGCTATGAAAATCAATTTTCTTTTTCTAGCTTACTTATTTTTTTGTCCAATCGTACTATATATAAGATAAGACCGAAAAGGATTGTAAGCATAACTGCAACCACTACATAAATTCTGCCATTGCTGCGCATTGTGTCAGCCATTTCTACTTCTTTTTCTTGTGCAAATGTTGCCAATGTTGAAAGCATCATAAATACAAGCATTATACAATTCTTAAAAAATCTTATCATGACATCATCTTTTTTTCTTTTAATAAGGCTATCCTTATTTTTAAGGTAGTAATCCAAACGCCTAAAAGTGTCCAACCGATTACAGCAGGGTAAAAAACCATTCTCATATTTCCGCTAATATCATTCTTTACATCCAATGCAGGATTTCCTTCGTTTCCAGGATGTAAGCTTGGTAATATTCTTGGTAATATCCAGATGGCCGGAAAAAGCATGGTGTAAGCAAAAATGTTGTAAACAGCACTAACTCTTGCTCTTTTATCCATATCCTGAATTGAATCTCTCAGAATTAAATAAGCAAAGTAGACTAATAAGGCAATGGCTGCTCCTATCAGTTTCGGATCTCTTGCTATGCTGCTAAATGAACTGTAAGCAGGTTTATTGGGATCTGCCCAAGTATATGATGCCCAAATGGCGCCGGTAATATATCCTAAAATCCCAAAGACAATTCCCATTATGGAGAACTGTCTTGCATAAATATCATATTTAATATTAAGGGTTCTAAGATATTTGATTGCATTAACCACTGAAATAGTAAACAAAATCATCATAGCAAACCACATGCATACATGGAAATACAAATTGCGAATGGTTTCTTGTAAAGCAGGTAATGCAGGCACTTTTAACAATAAACCGGCTGTAAATGTATAAATCAGCAAGAGAACACCTGTTATCTTCCACCAGGGCTTGTACATATAGTTTTTTGCTTCTGTCATCTTGGGGCTGGTAGTAGTTACCAACCGTATAGATATGATGGCAAAAATAAGGGGAAAACAGAATATAGCATTGAAGAATAAAGGATTAAAAATTGAAGCTTAGTGTAACCTTTCTGAATTTTCTAAGCTTTTAATAGTTTTTATAAATACTATTTAATAAATGGTTAGTCTTTCCAAAGGAATGGAAACAGAATTACTGCTAAAAGAATAACCATAATATCCAATGCAATTAATAAAAGAACAGTTGTAGGCGATATTGTAAGCAGAGGTGCAAATGCTGCATTCGATAATTTCATCAATAATACGATCTGCGGAATGATAATTGGAAAACCAAGTACAGCCATGATGGCAGCATTTTGCTGTGCCTTTGCAGCAATAGCAGCAAGAAAAGTAAATACAAGACTTAGGCTCCAGCCGCCCAATAAAACTAAACCAACAAATTGACCAGCTTTTTGCATCGGATTGCCCAAAAAGAGAGTAAATAACAACAGACTTAGCAAACTCATTGCCAACATCAATAATGAATTGAAAAGTAGCTTGGCCAAAACAAAATTCGCTGGGCTTGTAATGGAATAGAAATAAAGCATTCGACCACGGCTTTCCTGTAGAAAACTTTTCGCTACTGCATTGATACAAACAAATAACTGAATAACCCAGAATAAGCCATTCCACACTTTGCTTTCCGGCGTATCCATGGCATTGAATAATACAAAAATGGTAGCACCAATATATAAGAGAATGCCATAGAAACTGTACTGTTGCCTTACTTCAAGCAAAAGTTCTTTCTTAAAAAGTGTAAATATGTGACGGGCAGCTGTAATAAAATGAAGTTTGTGCGAAAATACAGATAACTGCTGTTTGCACCATTCTTTAAAGTTCTAAATTGCATCCAAAATAATAGAAATGAAAAGAATACTTTACTTATTACTGCTATCCTGTTTGTTTATAGGAGTGATAGCTACAGAGTCATGCCAATCGTCCAAGAATTCGACAGCAACAAAAATGCTGAAATTTAATTTTGAAAAAGGGAAAGGGTACGATTATGAAATGACCATGAACATGGATCAAGAAATAATGGGGCAGAAAATGAAAATGGATATGTCGACTTATTATTCTATGGATGTAGTGGAAGATGATGGCGATATAAAAACTGTTACATCAACTTACGACCGGTTTAAAATGAATATGGGAGTGGCCGGAATGAATATAGAGGTTGATTCTGACAAACCTTTACCAAATTTTGGTACAGATGAGGATGGTAACGATCCCATGAAAATGTTGAACGGATTGTTGGGAGCAATTAAAGGCAGACAATTTACAATGAAGATTAATGCCGAAGGAAAAGTGCTTGAAGTAACTGGTTTCCAAGATATGGCAAAATCAATAGTTGATTCATTAGGTGTTGAAGGCGCAAAAGGTCAGCAAATGATTGAGCAGTTTAACCAGCAATTTAATGAGGAGAGTATAAAAGATCAGTTTGAAAGAGTACTTTATATCTTCCCAAATAAAGAGATAAAAGTTGGTGATAGCTGGGAGAAAAAATCATCATCATTAGGGATTGCAAAAGGTGATTATAATTCGGTATATACTGTAACAGATATAGAAGGAGATATGGTAACATTGGACGAGGTAAGTACAATAAAAGCAAATGAAGAAGGTGCTAAAATGAACGGAAAGATATTAAGTAAACTAGTTGTTGATAGTAAAACGGGTCTTGTCGTTTCAGCAGATATGGATATGACTATAACTACTCAAGCCGAAGGTCAATCCTTTGATATAAAAGCAAAAACAAAAATAAAAGGTAAGGCGAGATAGAGGTTTTCAGATATTGAACTTAAATGCCTCCAATCGGAGGCATTTTTTATTTTGTGTCATAGCATTTTCTGCATCGTGGTTCGTAAACATCTGTTGCTCCTAGCATTACTTGGTCATCGTTAGGTATTTTCCGGTAGGAGTAATTGGCCATATTGCCACATTGCATGCAAATAGCATGAAGTTTTGTTACATAATCCGCTTTTGACATTAAAAAGGCATTTGACCAAAAGGGTTGCCGAGATAGTCCATATCAAGCCCCGCTACAATTACACGAATACCTCTAAAAGCCAATTCATCACAAACGTTGGCGATTTCATTATCAAAAAACTGAGCTTCGTCAATACCGATAACGTCCACATCGCTTGCCATTAACAGTATTTTCTGCGAATTATCAATCGGAGTTGAGTGAATGGCAGAGGCATCATGCGAAACAATTTTTACTTCATCATACCTTACATCAATGGCTGGCTTAAAAATTTCGACTTTCAAATTGGCAATTTTCACTCTTTTCAACCTTCGAATCAGTTCTTCTGTTTTTCCACTAAACATAGATCCGCATATCACTTCTATACTTCCTCTGCGTTCGCCGCTTGTATTCGGTTCAATAAACATTGTTAAGATTTGTTATGAGTGTTGGGTATTTGTTTTTATTGGCAAACAGTTTGTAACTTTAAAACAATTCTGAATTGCAGGCCGTAAATATAAATCAATGGAACGAATTGAATCTCTCATCAATAAATTAAAAGAACAGTTTGAGCAAAATGCAGACCCAACCTTAATGTTGGGCACAGCTCAACTATTACAGTTTGAGCTAACCAAGTTGAAAACCAACGATCATTATAGTCTTGGTACCCCAAAAGTTGCAGTGGTACTGCCTTCATCCAATTTAATACCATTATCTAATGGAGAGTATGAAAAATATGCTCCAAAACCTGCTGCAAAAAATACCGAAGTAAAGGAAGTCAAGGAAACCTTACTTGTTGATAATGGTTCAGTCTCTGTAATTCAAAAAAACGGGCAATTGGATATGACATTTGACCCGATGAAAGATATACCGACACTTTCGCATCAGCCGAAAGAAATAAATGATTCAGGGCTTAGTGAACTTTCAATGAATGACAAGCTGAAAGAGATGAAGCCAGAGATTGTAGAACGCCTAAAGGAAATGCCTGTAAAAGATTTGCGTAAAGCCGTTGGAATTAATGACCGCTTCCATTTTATCAATGAGCTTTTTCGGGGTGATGAAAATATGTATGAACGTTGCATAAAAACCATCAATAGCTTTAGTATTTATGCCGAAGCCGAATATTGGATTACCAGAGAGTTAAAAGTGAAATTGGGTTGGAATAATGAAAATACAACCGTTCAGCATTTTGATCAGTTAGTTAAGAGACGCTTCTCCTGAATGTATTGAGTAATTATTTCGGTCGCACCTTTATTTGTGTGTACAAATTTTTCTGCAGCTTCGCATCTGTAATTATATTCCTCCTCATTAATAAGTAAGGCATTTATTATTTCTTTAAGCATTATGCCATTTCTTTTTTCATCAGTAAAAGGTAGCCCGCCTCCTGATCTTACGAGTTCTATTGCTTCATTATATTTTTTGTAATTGGATCCGAATAGAACTGGTTTGCCATAGACGGCTGCTTCTAAAACATTATGCACACCTCCTGATTTTAATCCGCCACCAACATAAGTAATTGTTGCGTATTTATAGATGCTGGAAAGCATACCAACATTATCAATAATTAGAACCTGGGATTCGGACATTTGTTGGTTTGCTTGTTGTAGGTCAGAAAATAAAATGGAATCAGGGAAAAGCTCCTTCATGGATAAGAAATGTTTCTGATCTATTTCATGAGGAGCAATGATCAGTTTTACTGATGGGAAATTGATTTCTGAAAATGCTTTTTGTATAACCAGCTCATCTTCCGGCCATGTGCTTCCTGCTACAATGCATTTATTATCAACAATAAATTTTTCAATTTCAGCAATCCTTTTTGTTGTAGCAGCAATTTCAATTACACGGTCATATCTTGTATCTCCGGCTACCGAACAGTTAAGAGAAAGGTCAAGTCCGTCAATCAATTGTTTTGATGCTGGAGTTTGCACAAAAATGTGATCAAACATCGAAAGCATCTTCCTGTATAAATTGCCGTACCAATTAAAAAAGACCATATCTTTTGTAAACAAAGCTGAAATAAGCAGTATCGGTATCTTTCGCTGATTGATAGCTTTCAAATAGTAAAACCAATACTCGTATTTTACAAATATGACTAGCTCAGGATGAACGATATCTAAAAATCGTTTTGCGTTTCGAGAGCCGTCCAGAGGTAGATAAAAAACCCAATCTACACCTGCATAGTTTTTTTGTACTTCGTATCCTGATGGGGAGAAAAAAGTCAGCAGTATTTTATGGTCATTATATTGTGATTTCAGATTTTCAATTACCGGACGACCTTGTTCAAATTCGCCTAATGAAGCACAATGAAACCAGATGACTTTTGTATTATCTGGGATTGTTTTTTCCAATCTGCTAAAAATTCCGATTCTTCCTTTTACCCACTTTTTGGCCTTATGATTATACATGGCTTTGATGCGGGCAGCAACGCCGAATAAGAAAAGAAAAATATTGTAAAGAAATAATGACAGACGTATGGGTTTGAATATTCAGCAAATGTAAAAGCATTCGGGTAAACTACCCTTATTTTACTATTTTTGCGGCACTTAAAATAAGCTTAGTTTATGCGACCTATTCAAATGGTAGATACAAAAACACAGTATCAGAAAATAAAAGAAGAGGTGGATAGTGCTGTTATTGAAGTAATGGAGAGTTCTGCTTTCATCAACGGCAAAGCAGTAAAGGACTTTACAGCAAATCTTAATAAATATATTGGCTCAAACCACACTATTACTTGCGCAAATGGAACCGATGCCATTCAAATAGCATTAATGGCCTTAGGTTTGAAGCCGGGTGATGAAGTGATTACTCCATCCTTTACTTATATCGCCACAACAGAAGTTATTGCTTTGCTAAATCTAACTCCGGTATTTGTAGAAGTGAACCCAGATACTTTTTGTATTGATCCCGCAGCTATTGAAAAAGCAGTTACACCAAAAACAAAAGCAATCGTTCCGGTACATCTTTATGGCCATGCAGCTGATATGGAAGCCATAATGGCAATTGCAGAAAAACATAATCTTTATGTTATTGAAGATAATGCACAAGCAATCGGTTGTGAATACACATTTTCAGATGGCACAAAAAAGAAAACCGGAACAATCGGTCATATCGGAACCACATCATTTTATCCATCAAAAAACTTGGGAGGTTTTGGTGATGGCGGCGCCATTTTTACAAATGATGATGAATTGGCAACAAAATTATTAATGATAGCCAATCATGGTCAGAGCAAACAATATTATCATGATGTGGTTGGTTGTAACAGTCGCTTAGATTCAATTAAGGCCGCTGTACTCGATATTAAATTGAAACATTTGGATGAGTATAATGCTGCAAGAAGAACTGCCGCTGATTATTATGATAATGCATTTGCTAATAATCAAAAAATTAAAACACCTTTCAGAGCTTCTAACTCACATCATGTATTCCATCAATATACCTTGCAGTTAGAAGGTGTTGATCGTAATGGGTTAAAAGATTTTTTAGCATCACATAAAATTCCGGCAATGATTTATTATCCGGTGCCGGGTCATAAACAAAAAATGTTTGCACATTTCAATGCATCCTCTCAGGATATGCCGGTAACGGATATGTTGACTGAAAGAGTAATTTCATTACCAATTCATTCAGAACTGGATGATGAGCAATTACAATTTATTACTTCAAAGGTTTTAGAGTTTGTTAATAATTAAATATAGTTGAATAGTATGTACCAAGAATTAGTTGATAGGAAAGAAAAATTGGCCGTTATTGGATTAGGTTATGTTGGGTTACCTATTGCATTGGAATTTGCAAAAAAGATTTCAGTTATCGGATTTGATATAAATCCTAAGCGAGTTGAAATGATGAAACAAGGCATTGATCCAAGTAATGAATTAGTAAAAGAAGATTTCGAAGGTTGCGATATTGTTTTCACTGATTCGTTAGATGTATTAAAGGAAGCAAAGTTTTATATAGTTGCAGTACCTACACCTGTAGATGAACACAATGTGCCAGATCTTACTCCTATACAAAAAGCATCCGAGACTATAGGAAAAGTAATTAAGAAAGGCGATTATGTTGTATTCGAATCAACGGTATATCCTGGTTGTACAGAAGAGGATTGTTTGCCGGTAATTGAAAATTTATCAGGATTAAAAGATAAAGTTGATTTCAAATCTGGCTATTCTCCTGAGAGAATAAATCCAGGAGATAAACAACATACTTTGTCTTCTATTATCAAAGTTGTTTCTGGCTGTGATGCAGAATCGTTGGAAGAAATTGCAAAAGTGTATGAACTGGTTGTAAAAGCAGGTGTACACAGAGCATCTTCTATTAAAGTAGCTGAGGCTGCAAAGATTATTGAGAATACTCAAAGAGATTTGAACATTGCCTTAATGAATGAATTGTCTATCATTTTTAATATGATGAACATAAATACATTTGAAGTACTAGAAGCGGCTGGAACTAAATGGAATTTTTTAAAATTTCAACCAGGCTTAGTTGGTGGGCATTGTATTGGAGTTGATCCTTATTACCTTACTTACAAAGCAAGTGAATTGGGGTATGATGCAGAAGTAATTTTGGCGGGTCGCAATATCAATGATAATATGGCAAAGTATGTTGCAAAAACTGTTGTGCAACATATTATCAAGAATTCCCAAGATGTAAAATCAGCAAAAGTGCTGGTGAAAGGAGCCACCTTTAAAGAAAATGTAAGTGATATCCGCAATTCAAAAGTAGCCGATGTTGTAAAAGCGTTGAAATCGTATTATGTAAATGTGGATGTAGAAGACCCTTATGCAGATTCTGATGAGCTGCAACATGAATATGGTTTTGGATTAACAAAAACAATTGACACAGATTACGATGTGGTAATTATTACAGTTCCTCATAATGAATATAAAAAACTGGATGATGCTTATTATGCTAGCATCACAAAGGAGCATGGAATGGTAGCTGACCTTAAAGGAATCTACCGCAACAAAATTAATAACAGAACTTACTGGAGCTTATAATATGCCATTCATAAAAACAGAATTGCCCGGTTTATTAGTGTTCGAACCAAATGTGTTTGAGGATAGCCGTGGCTACTTTTTTGAAGCCTATAATGAAGAACAATTTCAGCAAGAAGGCATTGATATTCGTTGGGTGCAGGACAACCAGTCTTCATCAACTTATGGTGTAATACGAGGATTGCATTATCAATTGCCTCCATTTGACCAAACAAAACTGGTAAGAGTATTAAGAGGTAAAATTCTGGATGTAGTAGTCGATATAAGAAAAGGCTCTCCAACATTTGGAAAAAGTTTTTCAAAAGTGCTTTCAGCAAAGAATAAACGTCAATTATTTATTCCAAAAGGATTTGCCCATGGTTTTTCTGTGTTAAGTGAAAAAGCAGAAGTATTGTACAAATGCGATGGCTTTTACAATAAGGAAAGCGAAGGAGGAATAATTTATAATGATCCGGCATTGGAAATTGATTGGCGCATACCTGCAGAAGAAGCAATAATCTCTGATAAAGACAAAGTTTTGCCAACGCTGGCAGAATGCAGAAATAGTTTTGTATTTTAAGGGATGAGTTTAACCCCATCAATACTTGTAACAGGTGCTAACGGACAACTTGGAAGTGAGCTAAAGAAAATTACGCAGGAATTCCCTCAATTTAATTTTACATTTTGTACAAGACAAGAATTGCCGCTTGAAGATGAGCAAGCAATTAGTAATTATTTAGAAGCACATCAATATGATTTTTTAATAAACTGTGCTGCATATACAGCTGTTGATAAAGCTGAATCGGAAAGAGAGTTAGCTTTTCAGATTAATGCAACTTCAGTAGGATTATTGGCAGCTATTTGTCGAGACAACAATACAAAGTTTCTTCACTTTTCTACTGATTATGTTTTTGATGGTAATGCAACAGAGCCTTACAAAACTGATGATGCTACAAATCCTCAAACTGTTTATGGCGCATCCAAACTGAAAGGAGAGAAGTTGGCAATGGATGAGAATTCTGATGCAATCATTATTCGTACCTCTTGGGTCTATTCTTCTTATGGTAAGAATTTTGTAAAAACAATGCTACGTTTGTTTCAAGAGAAGGAAGAGATTTCTGTAGTGAACGATCAGATTGGTTCGCCAACATATGCTAAAGACCTGGCAGATGTAACAATGAAAATTATTGCATCAGGCCAATGGTACGAAGGTATTTTTCATTTTAGTAATGAAGGTATAATCAGTTGGTTCGACTTTGCCAATGCTATTAAAGAAATTTCAAGAAGCAATTGTAAAATAAATCCAATCCCAACATCAGCCTATCCAACTCCGGCAAAAAGACCGGGCTATTCCGTATTAAACAAAAGTAAAATTCAACAATTGTATGGTATCCAGTTTAGAGACTGGAAAGAAAGCCTCACTGATTGCTTGAATGAAATAAGCTCTTGATTTTTTTACACTAATTCAGACTAATTCGGTATCTCCATTAATTTTTAATATTTAGATAATCTGGTAATACAGGTCTGCAACTCAATGCATCGTCAATAACTTTCTGTATACGATGTTTTTCTTCGCCTTTTAGTACAAGCCTTGGAGCTCTTACATATTCACTACCAATACCAGTTGCAGTGGCAGCCAGCTTTATGTATTGTACCAATTTTGGATGAATATCTAATTCAAGCAGCGGCATAAACCATCTATAAATAGTGAGAGCTTCAGCAATGCGATTTGCTTTAACCAAACGATAAATGGCTACTGTTTCTTTTGGAAAAGCATCAACGAGTCCTGCCACCCATCCATCTGCTCCCATGCAAAGGCTTTCCATTGCCAGCGGATCTACACCTGTAAAAACACTATACCTGTTTCCAAACCGATTGAAAATTCTGGTAATATTTGTTACATCTCTGGTAGATTCTTTAATTGCTTGTATATTTTTTATTGCAGCTAAATCTTCCAGCATGTCCAACGAAATGAAAGTTTTATAATCAACAGGATTATTATAAAGCATTATCGGAAGAGCAGTATTATGACTTACTGATTTAAAGAATTCCAGTGTTTCATGGTCATCAGAGCCATACCGCATTGGAGGTAATAACATTAGTCCGTCAGCACCATATTTTTCTGCATCTTCTGCTAATGCAACCGCTGTTTTAGTAGTTTGCTCTGCAATATTTATTATAATTGGAAAGCCTTCAGGCAGATATTGTTTAGCACAGTTGAACAACTCTTTTTTCTCTTCATTAGTTAATGTACTGGCTTCCCCCAAAGAGCCTCCTAATATTATGCCATCTACTCCGGCATCAATCTGTGCCTGTAGCGATATTTTGAAAAGGTCAAAATCGATTGTGTCATCTTTTGTAAACGGTGTTAGTAAAGCCGGAAAAACACCTTTCCATTGAAATGCCTGCATAATTTTCATTTTATACTACAAAAATAGAGGAATGAGCTTTGCATTACTTTCTTTCTTACTTTTTTTTAAGTAAGTTGAAAACTATAAAAGTAAAATGTATTGTGTTTCAAGAAAAACATGTAGTTTTTGGAGAGCTTTATTTGAGTAATATTTGTAAATGGGATATTGCCTATACAGCAATCAAAATTCTGTGACTCACAAAATATTTATTGTAAACCATATTAATAAAACACATGAAGAGAAATGAATTTTTAAAAGCAACCGGAATTACTGCAGCTGCATTAGTATTAAATCCTTCAAAGAATTTATTCGCAATTAACAGAGTAGATGCAAAAGTCAAAGTTGCTATAATCGGTGTAGGGCTTCGTGGACAAAACCACCTCGACTTACTCTTAAGAAGAGATGATGTAGAATTAGTAGCTATCTGTGACATTAATGACAGAATGCTTACAAGTTCAAAAGAAATGATAAACAAGAGCGGAAAAAAAATGCCCCAAATTTTTACTGGTGATGATTATGCCTGGAAAAAAATGCTAGAAATTAAAGGTGGAATAGATGCAGTTGTTATCGCTACACCATGGGAATGGCATAAATCAATGATTGTTGGTTCAGTTGAAGCCGGAATAAAATATGTTGGCACAGAAGTGATGCTCGGAATTACTTTACAAGATCATTGGGATGTGGTGAAAGCCGCTGAGAAATATAATGCTCATGTAATGATGCTGGAAAATGTTTGCTACCGCCGGGATGTGATGGCGGTATTGAATATGGTACGGCAAGGAATGTTTGGGGAATTGATTCATCTGCAAGGCGGCTATCAGCATGACCTGCGGGAAGTGAAGTTCAATGATGGCGTAAAAGCTTATGGTGGCGGATGCGAATTTGGCGAAAACGGTTTTTCAGAAGCACATTGGAGAACACAGCATTCTGTACATCGAAATGGTGATCTTTATCCAACGCATGGAATTGGCCCGGTTGCTCATTACATAAATATCAACAGAGGTAACCGCTTTATTAACCTGAGTTCTTTTTCCAGTAAACCGAGAGGATTGCATAATCATATTGTAAAAACATGCGGTCCCGATAGTAAAAATGCAAAAATTGAATTTAAGTTAGGGGATGTTGTTACCACTTCTATCAAATGTGCTAACGGCGAAACAATTTTATTGCAGCATGATACTAATTTGCCACGGCCATACTCATTAGGATTTAGAGTACAAGGTACAGAAGGAATATGGATGGATGTGAACAAAGGGATTTATATTGAAGGAAAATCCGCAAAACCTCATCAGTGGGACGATGCAAAAAAATGGCTGGATGAAAATGATCATCCCTTATGGAAACGTTATGGATCGGATGCGCAAGGAGCAGGGCATGGTGGCATGGACTTTTTTGTTATTCATTCTTTTATCGAGTCAGCTAAACGCAAACTACCAACGGCTATGGATGTGTATGATGCGGCTGCATGGAGTGCCGTTACACCTTTAAGCGAACAATCAATTGAGCTGGGGAATGAAACGGTAGAATTTCCAGATTTTACAGGCGGGCAATGGATGTATCGAAAGCCTGTATTTGCATTGAGTAATGATTATTGATAACTGACCAAATTATTCAGTCAATAAAAGTTTTCGGGATGATTGATGAAGTATTAAAAAAGTATGGGTTAGAAAAAGAAACGGTAACAATATCACCCTTGACTCAAGGATTGATTAATACTACCTGGAAAATATCCACGAATGGGAATTCATATATTTTACAAAAAATAAATAATCAGGTATTCAAAAGGCCTGAAGATCTTGCTGAAAACATTTCTCTTGTTGCTGAATACTTACAAAATAATAATCCAGAGTATTTTTTTGCTGCGCCGATAAAAACGATTGATGGATTATCATTAGTTTATATAAAGGAACTTGGATATTATAGGCTCTTTCCTTTTGTAAACGGGTCACATGCAAAGGAAACGGTGCAAACTCCCGAACAAGCTTTTGAAGCAGCCAGGCAATTTGGAAGATTTACAAAGAATTTAAGCGGATTAGATACAGATAAACTTAAAACTACCATTCCGTCTTTTCATAATCTTACATTAAGACATGCTCAGTTTCTAGAAGTTTTAAAAACAGGAAATGCTGAAAGAATAGCTAAGACTATAAATCAGATAAAACAAGTACAACAGTTTTCTTGGATTGTGGAAAAATTTGATCAAATCAAAATAAACCCTGAATTTAAATTAAGGGTAACACATCATGATACAAAGATCAGTAATGTACTGTTTGATAAAAATGATAAAGGCATTTGTGTGATTGATCTGGATACAGTAATGCCGGGGTATTTCATCAGCGATGTGGGAGATATGATGCGAACTTACCTTTCGCCAGTAAATGAAGAAGAAAAGGATTTTGAAAAAATTGAAGTACGAAATGATTTTTACAAAGCTATTGTACAAGGATATCTATCCGAAATGGAAGCAGAATTAACAAATGCTGAAAAAGAATCCTTTTTCTATGCCGGCATATTTATGATTTATATGCAAGCAGTAAGGTTTTTGACGGATTACCTGAACGATGATAAATACTATGGTGAAAAATATCCTGATCATAATTTAATCAGGGCAGAAAACCAGTTAGTGTTATTACAGCGTTTAATTGAAAAAGAAAACTTACTGTAGGATTTAAGTAAGTAAACATAAGGATGGCAACAAAAAAACCTTCCCGAAAAGGGAAGGTTTGTTGACCCATATGGATTCGAACCATAAATGACTGAATCAAAATCAGTAGTGTTGCCATTACACTATGGGTCAATCCTGTACCAAAATTGCTTTTGGGAGTGCAAAAATAGGGTTTGCCAGCTTTTGAACCAAATGGTTTTTAAAGGATTTATACAGTTTGCCTTGTACTTTTTAGCTCCATTTCCTCCCGTTGCTTTAACTCCTTAATTTTATCCAGAGCCCTTGCTACCACATCACACATAATGGTATATAATGCGCCTTCTTTAGGATTTTCATAAATATGATCCAAAGCAAGGTCTTCGTTAGGAATAATAGTGGTTGGTATATCAGGATTCACACTATCCATTCCCTCTTTAAGCAACCCAATTATTTCATCAGCCGTTCTGCCCCGTAGGTTTTTATCACAACGAATAATAATTTCATCAAAATGGCGGGCGGAGATTGCCCCGAGCTCCCGGATGATTCCAGCTTCCCTTCATAATCGTTACATATCCGTTTTCATACACACAAGCCAGACCATTATTTTTTGCATGTTCTTTTATCCGTGGATTATTTTCATCCATGCTGAACAAAGCAATATTACATTTCAGGTCATTCTTCATTTTATATACCAGGTCATCATCTGCATTCAACACAGCATAGCCATGCGGGAAAACCGTTTCAGGTACCACCTGTTTTACTTTTGCCATGGCTTCAATGGTATGTATACCACCAAGCCCCATATGATCTGCGGCAACATTCGTAACTACAGCCACTTCACAATTCTGAAATGCGAGGCCTGCTTTTAAAATGCCGCCTCTTGCACATTCAAGCACTGCAAAATCTACAGTCGGATCTTTTAAAACAAAAGAAGATGAAACCGGTCCGGTACAATCACCTTTCATCATCAGTTGATTTTGAATATAGACTCCGTCAGATGTTGTGTAACCAACTTTTTTGTTTGCACTCTTGGCAATATGTGCTGTTAATCTTGTAGTCGTTGTTTTCCATTTGTACCTGTTATGGCGATGATGGGAATTCTTCCCACACTTCCTTTCGGAAAAAGCATATCTACCACAGGCTCAGCCACATTTCTTGGCAAACCTTCAGACGGGTCAATATGCATCCGGAAACCCGGTGCTGCATTTACTTCTAAAATTGCTCCGCCATTTTCTGCAACAGGTTTTCTCAGGTCAGAAACCATAATATCAATGCCACAAATATCAAGACCGATGATTTTTGCAATACGTTCAAACATAAAAATATTCGCCGGATGCACTTCATCTGTTACATCGGTTGATGTGCCACCAGTAGAAAGATTCGCAGTTGGTTTCAGCATTACTCTTTCTCCTTTGGCAGGAACAGTTTCTAAGGTGTATTTAGCATCGTCCAGCATTTTTTGTGTAAACTGGTCAACAGTAATTTGTGTCAGCACTTTTTCATGCCCAAATCCACGGCGAGGATCTTTATTCGTTTCATCTATCAGCCATTGAATATTGTTTTTGCCATCTCCAACAACAGATGCCGGCGTTCTTAATGCTGCGCAAATAAATTTATTATTAATAACAAGGCAACGAAAATCAAAGCCGGTAATAAATTTTTCAATGATAACACTGCGGCCATATTCTTTAGCAGCAGCAAATGCTGTCAATGCCTGTTCACGGTTAATAATGTTAGTAGTGTTTCCTTTTCCATGGTTACCATCAATCGGTTTTATTACCAAAGGATAGCCAAATTTTTCAATAGCTGCATCCATACCTTCTTCTGAACGTATCACTGTTCCTCTTGGTACAGGGATTTCCGCTGCTTCCAATAATAATTTTGTTTCTTCTTTATCGCAGGCAATATCAACAGCAATATTGGAAGTAGTAGATGCAATCGTTGCCCTTATTCTTTTTTGGTTTACTCCATATCCTAATTGTACAAGACTATGTTTATTTAAACGGATATAAGGAATTCCTCTCTTCGCTGCTTCTTCTACAATACAACCCGTAGAAGGTCCGAGCCTTGTATCTTCTCTTATTTCCCGCATCTCCTGAATGTCTGCTTCCAGATCATATTCCGTTCCTGCAATCAATGCTTCTGCAATTCTCACCGCCGATTTTGCGGCAAACACACCGGCATCTTCTTCCATATAACTGAACACTACATAATAAACACCTTCCTGTTCGCCTTCGGGAGTCCTTGTTCTGCTGAAACCTGTATCCATTCCGGCCAATGTTTGTATTTCCAAAGCAATATGTTCTATCACATGGCCCATCCAGGTTCCTTCATCTACCCGCATAAAAAATCCGCCACGAACAGCTTCGCTGCAGCGATGCTCAATCATCGTCGGAAACATTTTTTCCAGCCGTTCTCTGAAACCCGGGATCAGGTTCGTTGGTTTTTGTTCAAGGTCTTCCAGATCCAGCTTCATCTGAATCAGTTTCGTACGGCGAACACTCCAGTAATTCGGGCCTTTCAGCACTTTAATCTCTAATACTTTCATATTGGTTGATGTTAAGGTTGGAAGTTAGTTTTTTTTAATTAGGTAGCCAACACCTGTACTACTATCATCGCCTGTTGTGTCACTCACTGCATCGTTCGGTAATTCTACTCAGCAACCCACCCCAAACCCTCCCCGGAGGGGATGCTAAGCACAGCCCTTGCTTGTGAAAAATTTAAAATTATTTCAATAAGTTCTTTATTGCACTTCCCCTCCTTGGAAGGGCGAACTAAGGAAACTAAATACTATAACGAAATCGGGTGGGTTTTTTCCTACATTTATAAAAACTAAACATCATGCCAGCTTCTAACCGCAGAAAATTTTTACAACGGGCAGGAATTTTCTCAGCAACAGCATTTCTTTCCTCAATAGGCCAACCAGCCTGGAGCAGAAATCTCTCGACTGTATTAAAAGAAGCCGAAGGAATTTCGCCTGATGATCTGGCAACAGAAGAAGATTTTTGGTACCATATCCAGCAATCATTTACTGTTTCACCTTCATTAATAAATCTGAACAACGGTGGTGTTTCCCCCGCACCTAAAACTGTGCAAGATGCAATGAAAAGATATTATGATTACTCAAACGAAGCACCTAGTTATTATATGTGGCGGATTTTGGATCAGGGCAGAGAGCCATTGAGAAATAATCTCGCCAATATCGCCGGTTGTTCTCCTGAAGAAATTGCTATCAATAGAAATTCATCCGAAGGATTAGAAACAATCATTTTTGGGTTGCAATTAAAAGCTGGTGATGAAGTGGTAGCAGCATTACAAGATTATCCAAACATGATAAATGCTTACAAGCAAAGGGAAATGCGGGATGGCATTAAAATGAAATGGATAAGCCTTGAGCTGCCAAGTGAAGATGAAGATTATTTAGTACGCCAATATGTTAGTGCATTTACTCCTAAAACAAAAGTCGTTCACATCACACATATTATCAACTGGAATGGACAAATACTACCAGTGAAAAAAATTGCAAACGAAGCTCATAAAAGAGGAATTGAAGTGATAGTGGATGGAGCTCACAGCTTTGCCCATTTTAATTTTAAGATTCCTGATCTGGATTGCGATTATTTTGCCGCCAGCCTGCATAAATGGTTATATGCACCTATTGGTACAGGAGTTTTATATGTAAAAAAGGAAAAGATAAAAACAATCTATCCTTTATTCGCCACCAGTGAAAATCCATTGAAAGATGATATCCGAAAATTCGAAAATCTTGGAACCCGGCCATTTTTTATTGAACAGGCCATTACCAAAGCCATCGAGTTTCATGAAATGATTGGTATTGAGAGAAAAGAAAAGCGATTACATTACCTGAAGAATTACTGGATGGAAAAGGTGAAAGATATTCCCGGTGTAAAATTGAATACTTCTCTACATCCTAAATGGGGTTGTGCAATAGGTAATGTAGGTATTGAAGGAAAGAAACCCAATGAATTGGATTCCTTCTTAATGACTAATTATAAAATACACACTGTTGCCATTACTTGGGAAAATATTGTTGGAGTAAGAATAACGCCGAATGTTTATACCACTACAAAAAATCTTGATGTGCTGGTGGAAGGAATAAAGGCGTTTGTGAAAAACTAAGCCCGAAGGGCTTAAATCTGATTAGCTCCCGGTGCAACCGGGAGAAATGATAATTTGCGAACCAAACCCCGAAGGGGTTGAATTTATATTTGTTTTTAAAATAGTAGCATGGGCACATACCGGCAAATATTCTATCAGATTGTTTTCAGTACAAAGAACAGGGAAATGTCAATTTCTGAAGAACATGAAGAAGAACTATATAAATATATATGGGGAATTATAAATAATCACAAGTGCAAGCTATACAGAATTAACAGTATGCCCAACCATATTCATATTTTTTCAGACCTGCATCCATCTGTTAGCCTCAGCGATTATGTAAAGGCAATAAAAGTAGCCAGTAGTATCTGGATGAAAGAGACTGGTCACTTTCAACAATTTGCCGGATGGCAAGAGGGATATGGAGCTTTTACCTATTCAATCAGGGAAAGGGATATGATTATTGATTATGTCAAAAATCAAAAGGAACATCACCGGCAGGAAAACTTTTATGATGAATATAAAAGATTGTTAGAGGAACATGGTATTGCGTTCGACGAAAAATACTTATTGTAATTGTTTGTTGAACCCTTTCAGGGTTCGGCGTATAATTTTTGTTAATCCCCGATTTTTGAATCGGGGTTATGCAAGTGTAAGCCCTTCGGGCTATTTGAGTATTATTAATTCCGATTATTAATTCCTATTTAAACTAGTTTCAAATCTTAGAGAATAAAGCAATTTGTCCACAGTGTCTACTAATTGCAAAATAAATATTCTTTTCTGTTTGCCGACCTGCCTGAAAATAGATAAAAAACAAGGCATCGTTCAATTACCCTGCGGGAGAAATTGCTGGGTAAAAGTGGATGATAAGCACTTTTTTATTTATCCGGCTGATTTTTTGTTGTTGCTATTGAACGGCTCTTTTAGAAGATACAAATTGAAACCTAATATAAATCCAAATAGAGAAAAAAATGCAAAGATTGGTATAGGAAAGACAATAGCATGAAGTATTAAAGAAAAGATTCCAGCTGCTAGCGACAAAAGAACAGATATTATTAATCTGTTAGTTTTTTTTAACAAAATGGAGCTAACAGTACCAAAGAGAATTGTTGACCCAAAGAAAATACCATTAAGAATAATGTAAAAATTAAGAATTGAATCACTCAACGAATATTCGGGAAGCTCTGGCTTATTAATGTAAAGGATACCGCCAATTAAACCTACAAGTACTTCAAGCACTATAAAAGACGTTGCGATATTTTTCAAATTTTTCAAGAAAAGAAAATTCTTAAATGAAAGGGAGTTCTTTAATGTATGCTATAAGATAAACTAGGCAAAATTAAAGTGATGATGAAAATTGCCGAAAAGAATTCATACAGCACAAGTGTGCGACGCAACAGGCGATGCTCAGGGAACTACTGCTGGCAACCATATTTTCCACATATCCACAACTGCACTTATTCCTAATTACCTGTAAGTTATTTTTCTATTACATTTGTTCTTTATCAAACCCTCTTGAATGAGTAGTCCTAAGGGAAAACTAATTGCAATCGGCGGAGCCGAACATAAAGGAACGACATTGGAAGTTGACGGCTTCCAAACCAATAATCTTAATTTTTTTGAGCTGGGTATACTTCGCCGTGTGGTGGAAGAAGCTGGTGGCGTTGATGCAAGGATTGAAGTAATTACTACTGCTTCGATGATTCCGTATGAAGTAGGAGAGAATTACCTTGATGCTTTTGGAAAAATTGGTTGTACCAATATCGGCCTTTTGCATATTCGCACAAGACAGGATGCGATGAATAATGAATTTATAGATCGTATTCGTAATTGCGATGCGGTAATGTTTAGCGGCGGAAATCAATTGCGGCTAAGTGCTACAGATGGCGGCACTGAGTTTCTTTCTATTCTTAAGAAAAGATATAAGGAAGAAAATTTTGTAATAGCAGGAACATCTGCTGGTGCCATGGCGATGAGTAATACCATGATTTATGAAGGTAATGCGGCAAGGGCTCATCTGAAAGGCGAAGTAAAGATTACAACTGGTCTTGGATTTTTGAACAATGTTATTATTGATTCGCATTTTGAGAAAAGAGGAAGGTTTGGAAGATTGGCGCAGGCAGTTGCTGCTAATCCTGGTTGTATCGGTATTGGTTTAGGAGAAGATACCGGAATGCTTATCACCGAAGGGAATAAAATGGAAGGTATCGGTAGTGGTTTGGTTGTTATTGTTGATGGGCATGAAATACTACATTCTAATATTGCAGATATACCGGATGGTAATCCAATTAGTCTGGAAAACCTGAAAGTACATTTTTGTGAAAAAGGGAACGGCTATCTGATAAATGAAAGAAAGTTTTTACCGGAAGCAAGAGAAGGGTCTGTAATTCCTAAGCAGGTAGATGTGGAGTGATTGGTTTATTAGTTAATTTGTCAATTGGATCCTTATACCGGCAACCTTCTGCTTTTTGTCAACATCTGCTAAAAGTTCTACTTTTTTAAATTAGTTTACGATTATGAAGAAGCTCCTATTTGTTACAACAGTATTATTTCTTTCCTGTGCCTTTTCTCCACAAAAGAAAACAAAGATTATTTTTTTTGGCGATTCAATTACAGAATTGGGAGTTAAAGAAAAGCCATACAGAGGATACATTCTTGAGCTTGAAGATAAAAGCAAAGCTGAAAATAAAAGCGATCAGTACGATTTCATTGGTTCAGGCATTAGTGCCAATAAGGTTTACGATCTGTATTTAAGATTAGAAGATGATGTACTAAGCAAAAATCCTGATGTTGTTTTTATTTATGTGGGTGTAAATGATGTGTGGCATAAAACATTATTGGGTACAGGAACGGATGCGGATAAGTTTGAAAAATTTTATCTGGCTATTCTAAAGAAATTAAAAGATAAGAATATTAAAGCTGTTCTTGTTACTCCGGCTGTAGTGGGAGAGAAGACAGACATGAGCAATCCTTTGGATGGTGACCTGAACAAATATTGCAACATCATCAGGGATATTGCTAAGAAGAATGATTTGCCTCTTGTTGATTTACGAAAAGAATTTGGTAACTACTACAAAACAAATAACCCAAACAACGAAGAAAAAAATATTCTTACTTATGATAAAGTGCACCTGAATACAAAAGGTAATCAACTGGTTGCAGATTTGATGTGGAAGGTTGTAAAGGGATTTTAAATTAATTTCTTTAGCAAATCAGAGATTTCTTTCGGATGATTCATAATCATGAGATGTGTGCCTTTGTCAATTGTGTAATCTGCTTTTACCAATTTATAAGGAAGCAATGTGTCAGATGTTCCGTGGATATGAGTTATGTTGATAGGTTCAATTTTATTTCCCCAATGAAGAATTGAATGAATAGCCCATTTAGTAAATTTTGTATCAGTGTCTTTTAGTATTTGATTAAAGATCTTTTTTTGATTTTCACCCTTTGGTCCAAAAAACCTAACTCGGAAAGCACCAGCTTTTTTTAATATTGTTGAAGGAATCCATTTATAGAGCGGAATATATTTTCCAATCAATAAAATTTTCGGAAACTCTTTTTTAATCTTGTTGCTGGAAATAATTATAACTTTTGCCGAAGCATCCGATTTTGCAATTTCTGTTGCAAGCATTCCTCCAAATGAAACGCCAACTATAATGGGTGAGGGTTCATTTATTTGTTCTTTTAATCGCATTGCATATTGGTATAGCGATTCGTTATCGACAGGTTTTATCCAATCGATAAATATAGGTTCGCAAAAAGATAAATCGAGAAATGAGAAGGCTCTCTTGTCTGCACCAAGTCCGCTAATGAAGTAAACTTTTTTCACATTTTTAGTATCAGGGAATGCTTACCAAATAATAGTTTTTCTTTCCTTTTTGTACGAGTAAATATTGATTATGAAGTAACAAACTGAGCTCAATTTTTAAATCGATATTCTCTACTTTTTTTCTATTGATACTTACGCCACCTCCTTGCACCAATTTTCTAGCTTCGCCTTTACTTGGAAAAATAGTAGCTTCTGCAAGAAATGAAACAACGTCAATTCCGGCTTCAATTTTTTCTTTTGGGTAATCAATTTTGATAATGCCTTCCATTCCTTTTAGGTCTTCAATCGAAAGACTATCTGCTGATGCAGATTGATTCAAAAATAATTTTTCAGTAGTTGTAATAGCTTCTGCTAAAGCTTCATCACCATGAACAAATTTTGTAACTTCTTCTGCCAGCTTTTTTTGCAATATTCTTTTTGCAGCATCTTCTTTATGTTCAGCAAGAAGTAAGTTTATTTCAGATTGAGCTAAGAAAGTAAAAATCTTAATCCACTTTTCCCCATCAACATCACTTGCATTTAACCAGAATTGATAAAATTGATATGGAGTAGTTCTGATTGGGTCAAGCCACACATTTCCAGTTTCTGTTTTGCCAAATTTCCCTCCATCCGCTTTTGTAATTAATGGGCAGGTAAATGCAAATGCTTCGCCACCGGATTTTCTTCGGATGAGTTCTGTTCCTGTTACAATATTTCCCCATTGGTCACTACCACCCATTTGTAGCTTGCAATTTTTGTTTTTATTGAGCCAGTAATAATCATACCCCTGTACTAATTGATAAGTGAATTCGGTAAAACTCATTCCTGTTTCACCTTCCAGTCTTTTCTTCACACTGTCTTTGCTCATCATGTAGTTGACGGTGATATGTTTTCCTACATCTCTAATAAAATCAAGAAAAGTAAAATCTTTAAACCAGTCGTAATTATTCACCATTTCTGCCGCATTCTTCAATTCAGGATTAAAATCAAGATATTGCATCAATTGTTTCTTAACGCCTTCCTGATTTTTTTGTAGAACCTCTTCACTCAAAAGGTTCCTTTCCTCACTTTTACCGCTTGGGTCGCCAACCATACCAGTAGCACCGCCAACTAAAGCATAAGGTTTATGGCCAGCCTTTTGAAGATGAACTAACAGTAATATTGGAACAAGACTACCGATATGAAGGCTGTCAGCCGTAGGGTCAAACCCAATATAAGCAGAAGTCATTACTTTTTTAAGCTGATCTTCTGTGCCTGGCATTATGTCCTGAATAAGGCCTCTCCATCGTAATTCTTCTATTAAATTCATATCTAAGTCAGTGATTTGCAACAAAAGTAAGCCAGATTGCCCACGAAGTTCATCAAAGGCAATATTTTTCTAAGCTATTCGTTTTCAGTCATTACCCTTTTTGTCTTGTATTGTTATGAATTTACAGTTCTAAAGTCTAATTTTACAAGTAGTCCGTACGTATGAAAGCATACCTTAATCAAACGCTTATCGAAAATTGTCCGAATGAAACCATCCACACTCTTATTGTCCATCTTGACAATTGTGCTGTCTGTTACGGCTAATGCACAATTCAGAAAGTATTCCAACGAATTTTTAAATATTGGTGCAGGAGCCAGAGGCTTAGCCATGGGTAGTGCACAAGTTGCATCCGTAAGTGATGGTACTGCTGGTTATTGGAACCCTGCAGGTCTTGTTGGAGTAAAAGATAATCCACAAATTAATCTGATGCATGCCGAGTATTTTGCCGGTATTGGCAAATATGATTATGTAGGTGTTGCATTGCCAACGTCAAATAATAAAAGAACTATTGGCATTACAGCACTTCGGTTTGCGGTTGATGATATTATGAATACATTATTTCTTGTGGAGCCAGATGGTTCTCTTAATTATAATAATATTCAGGCTTTTTCGTCAGCTGATTATGCATTTATATTTTCTTTTGCTCAGAAATTAAAGGAGAGTGAAAAGAAAAATGTTCATTTCGGACTGAACGCAAAAGTGATTCACCGAAGTGTAGGCAAATTTGCAAAAGCATGGGGCTTTGGTTTAGATGCCGGGATACAAATATTTCAGAATAAATGGAAATTTGGTATTGCAGCAAGAGATATTACCAGCACCTTCAATGCATGGTCATTCACTTTCACCGAAAGAGAGAAAGAAGTCTTATATCTAACGAATAATGAAATACCTGTTAAGTCAACTGAGTTAACGGCCCCTCGTCTTGTTTTAGGCATTTCAAGAGATTTCAAATTAGGTAAAAAGGCAAGCTTATTAGCCGAAGCAAATCTTGATGTAACTTTTGATGGGCAAAGAAATACATTGATAAGTGCAGACCCTGTGAGTGCAGATCCAAAAATGGGGTTGGAGTTGAATATTAATAATGTTTTCTTCTTAAGGGGAGGTATAAATAATTTTCAAAAAGCATTAGCAGATGGCGATACCCTTAATCAAAAAAGAGTATGGATATATCAACCAAGTGCCGGTGCAGGGTTTAAAATTCAAAACGTAACAATTGATTATGCGTTTACGAACCTTGCCAATCAGTCGAACCCACTATTCACCCATGTTTTTTCGTTGCGATTAAATATGGTAAATAATAAAAAAGGAAAAGGCGAATAATCCGTATTTATTTAAACTTTTATTCAATGAAAAAAATTTTACTTCTATCATTACTTTTCGTGGGTCTTAAAGGGCTTTCACAGGTTTATAATAATGAATGGATAGATTATAATAAGACTTATTATAAATTTAAAGTTGGTGCAACAGGGTTGTACCGTATCAATCAACCTTTATTATCATCTGCTGGATTGGGTACTGTTCCGGCAGAACAATTTCAGCTTTGGAGAAATGGAAAGCAGATTCCAATATATACTACTATTCAAAATGGAGTATTTACATCTACTGACTATATTGAGTTTTGGGGTGAAATGAATGATGGCAAACCCGATTATGAACTTTATAGGGAACTTGACTATCAGTTGAATGATAAGTGGAGTATGGAAACCGATACTGCGGCATTTTTTCTAACAGTTAATCCGTCTGGAAATAATTCTCGCCTTGCGCCAGCCGCAAACAATTTACCCTCCGCCTTAACACCAGAACCTTATTTTATTCATACTGAAGGAAAGTATTATAAAGCAGGAATGCCTATAATTTAGGATTTGCAAATGTAGTTGGAGAATATGTTTATTCATCTGCCTATGATAAAGGTGAAGGATTTACATCGAATAGCTTTGGGGCAAATGCAACTTTATCTAATAATTTTACAGGGCTAAATCCCTACTCAGGATTAGGTGCACCTGCCCCTGTATTACAGATCAATGCTGCTGGAAATGCATTAAATCCTAGACAGTTTGAAGTTACAATAAACTCTAATCTTAAATCGACTCAAACTTTAGATTTCTTTGATTATATAAAGGCGACAATCAATTTAACTCAATCTGATATTGCTAGCGGAACTGCGATACTTGGAATAAAAAATATATGCGCAACTTCTCCCGATAGGATGGTAGTCGCAAAATCAGAAATTACTTATGCTCGCCAGTTTAATTTCGGCGGCGCAAACAATTTCAGTTTTGAGCTTCCGGCAAATCCTGCTGGAAACTATCTTGAAATAACAGGATTTAATCATAGCACTGTTAGTCCTGTTCTATACGATCTTACTAATGGCAAAAGATATCTAGCAGACATAAGCAATCCTTCATTAGTAAAAGTTTTGCTGGAACCTTCTGTAGTTACAAGAAAATTATTACTTGTAACCCAGGTTTCTTCCTATCCAATTGCTGTAGCTCAAGTTTGAAGACTAGAAATTTTGTGAATTATAGAATTGCTGCTAATCAGGGAAACTATTTGATTATTTCGCATTCAGCAATATTGAATGGTAGCGGTAGCACAACACCGGTTGAAGATTACAGAGCCTACCGTAGTTCAGCAATAGGTGGAGGCCATAGTGCAAAAATTTATATGATTGATCAGCTTACTGACCAGTTTGCATTTGGTATAAAGCAACACCCTTTGTCGGTACGAAATTTCCTTCGTTGGGCAAGAGCAAATTATGCTAATCCAATAAAAAATGTGTTTTTGATTGGAAGGGGATTGAATTATATACATAACAGATTTTATGAATCAAATCCGAATCTTTCGCTAATGTCTTTTGTTCCCACATTTGGCTATCCTGCTTCTGATAATTTATTGGCTGCAGATCCGGGGCTTGATGAAATACCAAAAATTCCAATTGGGAGAATGGCTGTAATTAATGGCGATGAGGTTGCTGTTTATCTTGAAAAAGTAAAACAATATGAGCAGCAGCAAACATTTTCTTCTCCTTTAATCAGCGATAAAGCATGGACAAAAAATACAATGCATGTAATTGGTGCAAATGATGGAGCATTGGGAGATATTTTATCTTCATCGATGAATAGATTCAAAGATATTATTAAAGATACTTTATACGGTGCAAATGTCTCAACGTTTAGCAAATTAACGACAGCACCAGTGGAACAGGCAAATGCACAAAGAATTTATGGCCTTTTTGAAGAAGGACTTGGTATGCTTACCTATTTCGGTCACTCTTCAGCATCTACGTTGGAATTTAATCTAGACAATCCTAATTCATATAATAATCCAGGTAAATATCCTTTGTTTATTTTATTAGGTTGTAATGCTGGAAACTTTTTTAATTTCTCATTAGCAAGATTATCTTCAAAGGAAACCATTTCTGAGAAGTATGTATTAGCAGAACAGAGAGGCGGAATTGCAACTATTGCCAGTACACCTTTGGGAATTGTACACTATCTTGATATTTACAATAGTAGTTTGATGGAAGCTATGGCAACTACCAGCTATGGTAAAACTTTTGGTGAAACGATGATTGATGCTATTACGAGAACATATAATCTTACTACACAGAATGACTTTTATGCCCGTTTTCATTGTGAGCAATCTACTTTGCATGGAGATCCGGCATTAAAGATGGATGTATTAAAAGATAAACCTGATTATGCAATCGAAGACCAATTGGTAAAAATCAACCCATCATTTATTTCTGTGGCAGAAACATTTTTTCAGGTTGATGCTAAGTTTCTTAATCTTTCAAAAGCTGTTAATAAGAATATAGTAATTGAAGTTAAACGTACTTATCCAAACCTTGTAACTGAAGTTATAAGAAGAGATACAATTTCCGGCATCCGTTATGCTGATTCAATAAGTTTTCAGGTGCCAATTGTTGCTACCAGAGATAAGGGATTGAATAAAATATCTATTTGTATTGATGCAGACAACGAAGTAGATGAGTTATATGAATCAAATAACTGTATTACTAAAGATGTTTTCATTTTCGAAGATGAGCTAAGACCAGTTTATCCATATAATTATTCAATTATAAACAGGCAAGGAATCAAATTTCAGGCTTCTACTGCTGATGCATTTGCAACAGTTAAACAATACAAACTTGAAATTGATACAACAAAACTTTTCAATTCTCCGCTAAAAGCAGAAAGAACAGTGTCTTCAAAAGGAGGGGTTATCGAGTTTGATCCTGGTGTTACTTTCGTCGATAGTACTGTTTATTATTGGAGAACTGCTTTGGTGCCTGCAAGCGGTTCGCCAAACTGGAATTATGCATCATTCACTTATTTGGCAAACCATGCAGATGGATTTGGTCAATCTCATTATTATCAGCATAAAGAATCTTCAGTTAATAAACTGCTATTACAACCTGGCAGCAAATGGGAATTTGATTCTGCATTCCAGAATATATTTGTGCGCAATGCAGTTTATCCAGAAGGCGGTACACAACAAGCTGGTTATACCGTGGCAGTCAACGGTAGTCAATATATTGGCGGCGGTTGTAATTTTAATGCTATTATTTTTAATGTTTTTAATCCTAATTCGATTATTCCTATTAGTAACGTCTTTACACCAGCTAATGGTCCAGGACTTTATGGCAGCTTGCAACAGGCTTGTGGAACAAGAAAGCAATTTAATTTTGAATTTTCTTATCAAGACGCTACTAGTAGAGGTAAAATAATGGATTTTCTAAACAATATTGTGCCCGACGGTTATATTGTAGTTGCTAGAGGAAATGTACCATCTACAACCCCAATACCAGCTGCTTATGCAGATGTTTGGAGAGGGGATACCACAATTTATGGATCTGGGAATTCATTATATCATGTTTTCAAAAATCAAGGTATTGCTGATGTAGACAGTTTTAACAGGCCAAGAACTTTTATATTCATTTATAAGAAAAATGGACAGGGAAGCCTAGCACCGTCATACACCCTAACAGAAACTGTTTATGACAACCTTGCACAAACCGTAAACATTAAAACATCTGATACACTAGGGTTTGTAGAGTCGCCCCTTTATGGCAAAGCTAAACAATGGCATACCATTAAAATAAACGGTTCTGCATTACCTGATTTACCAGGAGCAGATTCTGCAAGATTAAATCTGATAGGTGTGAACCTCTCAGGTCAGGAAACAACATTGACAACTGACTTAAATCCAGATTTGGAATCATTTGATATTTCAAGTGTTAGTGCTGTTGACTATCCATATTTGAAATTAAGGTTATATGTAAAAGATAAAATTAACTATACGCCTTATCAGTTGAAATATTGGCGAGTACTTTTTGACCCTGTTCCAGAAGGTGCAATTGCTCCAAATATTTTCTTACAACAAAAAGATACAGTTGATGTTGGCGAGCCGATTGATTTTAAAGTAGCATTTAAAAATGTAAGTCACATACCTTTTGATAGTGTAAAAGTGAAACTGGTGGTAACAGATAAAAATAATGTCGCTAATATTATTCCTGTTTCGAAAAAACGTCCAATAACGGTAAACGGTACACTTACTGATACTATTCATTTATCTGCTTTAATAAAGACAAACAATTTCCCTGGAAGAAATACTGTATATATTGAAGCTAATCCAGATAATGATCAACCAGAGCAATATCACTTTAATAATTTTGCATTTAGAAATGTGTATGTAAAACCAGATAGTCTGAACCCATTACTCGATGTTACTTTTGACGGTGTGCATATCCTGAATAGAGATATCGTTTCTTCTAAACCGGATATCATAATAAAATTGAAAGATGAAGCTAAATGGATGATACTTGATGACACTTCATTGCTTAGTTTACAAGTTAGGTTTCCGAATGGTAGTTTGAGACGATATTATTTCAGTAATGATACACTGCAGTTTACTCCTGCAGGACAAGCTCCAAATCCTGACAACACCGCTACTTTAAATTTCAAACCATACTTTGTAGAAGATGGAGACTATGAGCTAATAATTACAGGTAAAGATAGAAGCAATAATAAAGCAGGCGATATAGAGTATAGGGTGATTTTCTCAGTTATTAATAAGCCTATGATATCTAATATGCTTAATTATCCGAATCCGTTTACTACGTCAACAGCTTTTGTATTTACTATTACAGGTAACGAAGTACCGCAGAATATTAAGATTGAGATAATGACCATTACTGGAAAAATAGTAAGAGAAATAACTAAAGATGAATTAGGATCCTTACATATAGGTCGTAACATAACTGATTTTAAATGGGATGGTACAGATCAATATGGTCAGAAACTGGCGAATGGTATCTACTTGTACCGTGTAGTAACAAATTTAAATGGTAAAGCCCTTGATAAATACAAGGCTGACGGAGATAAAACCGATCAATACTTTAATAAAGGTTATGGTAAAATGTATTTGATGCGATAATCTGAATTATCTTGATAATTAATAAGAAAAGGACTGCATTTGCGGTCCTTTTCTTTATTCGTAACAACTCCCGGCTTTGAATTGTTATTTTTGCAAATTCAAGGTTAAAAATAAGCATGGCAAAAATCAGTATTAATATTGCAACAGGAAGTTTGCAGCAGCAGGAAATGATTGTAGGTATTGATCTCGGTACTACTAATAGTTTAGTTGCAGTGATTCATCCCGATAGCAAAAAGCCTTCTGTATTAAAGGAATTTGACGGTGTAGCACTAGTTCCATCTGTTATCCATTTTGGTGAAGGAGGTATTGTCTCAGTTGGTGATATGGCCAAGACTAAATTAATTGAAGAGCCACAGAATACAATCTTCTCGGTAAAAAGATTGATGGGAAAATCTCACAATGATGTAAAGGATTACACAGTTTTTTATACATACAAAGTAATTGACGACAATACAGATAGTTTGGTAAAAGTGCAGGTAGGGGATAAATTCTATTCACCAATTGAATTATCTTCTTACATTTTAAAAGAATTAAAAAATAGGGGCGGAGCATATTTTGAAGACTCCGGTTAACAAAGCGGTGATAACAGTACCAGCTTATTTTAATGATGCACAACGACAAGCTACAAGAGATGCAGGGAAATTGGCTGGGCTTGATGTACTAAGGATTGTGAATGAACCAACTGCTGCAAGCCTTGCATATGGGATTGGTTTAAATAAAGATGAAACTAAAACAATAGCTGTCTATGACCTTGGAGGCGGCACATTCGATGTTTCAGTTTTGCGAATAGCTGGCGGTATTTTCGAAGTGCTTTCTACAAATGGTGATACTTATCTTGGCGGCGATGATTTTGATTTAGCAATCGTAAACTATTGGACTGAGAAATTAGAAATAACAAGTGGAGTTCTTCAGTCGGATAAGAAATTGTTACAAGAATTAAGATTACTAGCTGAGAAAGCTAAAATACATTTAAGTGCTAACGAGTCATTTAAAGGAAGCGCTGCATCATACCAAGTAGAATTATCCAAAATAGATTTTGAAAAACTTATTCTACCATATATACAGCAAACAATAAAATGTTGCAGCAATGCCTTAAAAGATGCAGCGCTAACTATTAAAGATATTAATGAAGTAATAATGGTGGGTGGTTCTACAAGAGTTCCCTCTGTTAAGAATTCAGTTGCTGATTATTTTGGTAAGCCAATTCATGATTCAGTAAATCCTGATGAGGTAGTGGCATTAGGTGCAGCCGTGCAGGCTGATATACTTGCCGGTAATAATAAAGATCTGTTGTTGTTAGATATAACCCCGCTTTCTTTAGGAATAGAAACTATGGGTGGTTTGATGGATATGTTGATTCCACGAAATTCAAAAATTCCTTCGAAAGCTTCAAGACAATATACTACGCAGAAAGATGGGCAAAATGGAATACGGATTTCTGTTTTTCAGGGAGAAAGGGACTTAGTAAAAGATAATAGAAAGTTAGCAGAGTTTAATCTTATAGGTATTCCCGGAATGCCAGCAGGAATGCCAAAAATTGAAGTTAGTTTTTTGGTAAACGCAGATGGAATTTTATTAGTAAAAGCAAAAGAATTAAGAAGCGGCGTTGAGCAATCAATAGAAGTAAAACCGCAATATGGTTTAACAGATGAGGAAGTTGAAAAAATGCTATTGGACTCTGTCACAAATGCAAAAGAGGATATACAGATAAGAGCATTGGTTGAAGCACAAACCGAGGCCACGCAGCTAATTGATACTACGCAGAAATTTATGCAAAAGAATAGTAAGTTACTTAGTGAAGAAGAAAAAAGCAACACTGGAAATGCAATTTTAGAATTGCGAACGATGATGAAAAATGGGACAAAAGATCAAATTCATACTGCAATTGAAAAGCTCAATGAAATTTCAAGACCATATGCAGAAAGAATGATGGATCAGGCAATTGTTACAGCTTTGAAAGGAAAATCTATTTAAATAGTTTTCTCTTTCCTGTTCTTGGATAGATGGCAAAAGAAATTGCGGCTAATAACAGAAAGATATTTATCCATGCAATTTTTTTTATTGGACCCGCATTAAAACGAAACTCGATTTCATGTGTTCCTTTTTCTAATGATATTGAAATAAAAGTTTTGAAACCTGTATAGTGATTTACTAATTTTCCGTCTACTCTTACTTCCCAATATTTGTAATTATTCTGCAACAAAGTCAGCCATTTAAAATCATTATTGATAACTGTGCATTTAATCAATCCTGGTCCGGCTCGTTTTACTTGTATATTGCTGGAATCAAAGTTTGTTCTTGTATTAACGGTTGTATCATCGCTAAGAAAAAGATAGGATTGGTTCTTGATAAATTTATACAAATCTTTGTCACCAATAAAAGCATCATTATTCCTTAATTGTACAGGATACTGGTCAGGTAATTTGCTCCCGATTTTTTTACTATAAGATGCAATTAAAAGAAATTGTGTTTCGTCAGGAGGGGTTATATAATCAGCATTGTTTATTGAAACTAATTTTTGAGGTTGAATGCCTTTTGGAAATCTTTCAATAACTGCTTGCACTTCTTTCTTAGACATCATTCCTAAACCTGTAAAAGGAAGTGTAAGCCATGTTATAAGAATTAGATTAATACAAAGCAAAAACCCAGTAATTGATTTTCTGTCGATATGTTTTCTAAAGAACCAAATAGTAACTATTTGTATTGTTGACTGAACTAATAATAAATCCCAAATACTTGTATTATCAATAAGCGATTTAATCACTTCTTTTAGCGAAGAGAAATTTGAACTACTTGAAAAAAGGATGGATGCTTTTGTAATAAGCAATAGCACTATGGCTAAAGCTGCTGTTGCGAATGTAAATATCAATAGATGGAAAGATGCTCTCGACGGCCAGTTTATCTTCTTTTGTAGCAGTATATTAATTCCTGCACTTCCATAAAGTAGAGACAAAAGCACAACGAAATAGGTGAACTCGCCATTGAGCCGCACAAATCCAAGAAAGGGAAGAAATTTCCAGGCAAAAACTTTGAAATAACTGCCTGCTGATAAAAGAATAAAAAATAATAGAGGTAGTCCAAACGTTAGAATTGTTTTTCTTGCTGAAATCTTGGTAATATATATAAGGCCTAAAAGATGTGCAATGCCGATATATACATTCCGCATGGCAATATCAGTACGGAAGAAATTTGTTTTATGTACTGGTAAAGGATGATAGATTGATAAATAAGATTGGAAAGAAGTAGGTGTCATTAAGGTTTCATTCAATGATACTTTTGTGCCTCTGGAGATATAGTTTAGCACTTCTATATTGCTATAAATTACAACGAGTGAAAGAATACTACTTATCAATAAAAAATAGAGGTTGTAAAGCCAAAAATTCTTCTTATACAACTCTTTAGAATTCCCTTTCTATTAAAGTAAATTACAAGTAAAGGAAAGGGAAGAAATAAGCTGCTCCGATAATCAAGCCCGGATGAGTGGATGCAACAAAAAGAAAAACACTGATGCCGCCCAGCAAGAAATTCTTTATTATCGGAGTCTTATTTACCCGAATAAAGTAGAGAAGTACAAATGGGAAGTATCCTGTTCCGGTAATCCAGCATAAATATTGAAGATGACCAGTCAGATAACCACAGCACATATAGACGAGACCGGCTAGAATAGCAACATCTTTGCTGTAAAATTCTCTTGCTACTTTATATACTCCCCATCCTCCAATCAAAATATAGAATAGCTCTTCAAATGTGATGGTATATATATTATAGCCAAATGTAGAGCCGATAAACCATTGTACAGGATTCCAAAAACCATTATTCATATCGCCGTATTGTGGCGAGCCATAATGTAAGTAGGGATTCCAGAAGGGTTCAAATCCGGAACTCAGCCCTTCGCTGAACACAAATCTTGTTGGAAGGTTTTGCGTTATCAGATCATTCTTTAAATGAAAATAGGGTAGCAGTACAGGAAGGTATGCAACAACTAGAAAAAGCAGAAAAAGAAAAAAAGGGTATTGATATAGAAATGATAATATCTTTTTCATAATATCAATAAATATATTTTCTTACAAAGTTACTATCTGGCTGTGGCGTTATTTTGAAACCATCTTTTATTGATTTGCCTCTTGGTTGCAAGTAAATATTTTCCTGATAAATACAAGGGACTTCACTATCATAACAATCTCTCATCCATCCATTGTTTATTATTTCAGGCAGATAAAATTCTATGCTATCTAAATTAATCTTTTTTCCGGGGGGCTTGTCAAGTGCAACAGGATAAACAAGATATGCTGGTTTGCTTCGGATAGGACTGGATTTTTTGTAAATGTAAAAACAAGAAATAGCAATTGCAATTAAGAAAACAGGTTGATGTAGCCTAGTAG
Organism: Chitinophagaceae bacterium; assembly: GCA_016708765.1. GTDB lineage: Bacteria > Bacteroidota > Bacteroidia > Chitinophagales > Chitinophagaceae > JJ008. Next base: position 38,254 of record JADJFD010000004.1, on the reverse strand, counting down.
AAATATATCGTCCAAAAAATAAGCAGGCTGGAAAGAAAGATAGTATTAGTAAAACGCCGTATCCAAATCTTGGAGATGGAGCAGAAAAGAACCAACCAACCGCCATTAAAAATAAAAGCAGAAAAAGTATTTTTAGTTTTTTTATGTCGGGTAAAAATGAAGGTTTAAATACAATAACAAATAACGAAGTGATGGCACCAAGTATAATTAGTTTTTGCTGAATAAGAATTCCGCTGAACCATAAGCTAATCCAACTCTTGTGCATTAGTTCAGGTATTTGTTTGTAATCAATCGGAATATTGTAAAAACGATTTGTAACATGAATATATTGACGGAGGTAATCTGTCATTGCAACAGGAACCTGCCAGTCAGGAGAAGAAAAGCTTAAAGAAACTGGGAATAACGGATAACCTGTTATTATGTAATTTTTTATAAGGAATGGGATTGTAATTAATATACCTGCAATAAAACAGTATATCCAGTATTTTGCTTTTTTAAAACTTAATAAATAATAGAGCAATAATAAAATGGCAAACACTCCCGATAGTTTAAGAGGTATAAGAGAAAGGCATACAATAGCAAAAATGAAAGAAAATTTTCTTCTATTTGGCGGAAGTAAAATTTCTTCAATCAGAAATAGTACGATTGCAATCGTTAAGGCAGTTACAATAAAATCGTAATTGGCAGAGTTGGCTGCATCTCTGAATAGCTCCCACTCAAAGAGGCCGAAAAATATAAGCAGTAAATATAAATGACTAAGTACTTTACTGGGAATAGATAGTGAAGCATTATTTTGATGAAATTTCCAGTTGTTAAACAGCCATACAAAAAACCAAATAACCGTAGTTGCATTTAGCCAGGTGTAATTGTTATTTGTGAAAAAAGGGATTTTGAAAATACTGATCAGATTGAACCAGTTTGAACCTAATCCATACCTTGGAAATAAATTAGCAATACCGGGTACAGTTCCATACTCATTAAACCATTTAATTATTTGTACATGATAAATATTTGTATCGGCATTTACTGGTTTTAAGCTCCCGATTAAAATGAACATCAGGATGCAAATAAAAATAAGAGCAGATTCTATAATATTAAACTTCCACTTAAAAGAATATTGCTTTAAAACTAGGCCCATCTTTTTTCTGTTTGGTATAAGAAAAAGAAGTAAGCCCAGTGTTAGAATTAAAAAATATGAGAACTTTAAAGGAACAAATAAGCAAGCAAACGATGTTATAAAAGAAAGAACAATTAATCCTGAAAAATATAAGAAACAATAAAGCCCGGCGGTTGAACGTATCCAAAAACTGGAATCATTTTCAGGATTACTTTTTTTCAAAAACAATAGGGTTGGTAAGCCCCACAGCATACATTGTGCTGAGATGATAGTGATATGAAGAATCAGTTGAAGCATTATGCGGACTTACTACTTTGTTTTTTTGCAACCACAATTGCTGACAGGCCAATTTTATTAAAAACAATTTTGTCAAGAACCTTTCCTAATGGAACCAATTTATTAAAGAAATTCATTTCTGACGAAGGAAGCACTTTAATCCTTAATATTTTTCCATACAACCAGGCAAATATTCCCAGAAAATTAAAATAGAAGGATTTTCTAACAGAAAAATCTCCAGCAATTATTTTACTTTTCAATGATGTTGAAGTATAACGCCGAAAATGATTTAGTTCTTTATCCATCCTTGAATATAAAAATGAATAAGCAGGGACAAGGATAATGAAAGTGCCGTTTTCTTTAAGCATATACCTGCAGTTATGAATCGCATATCCATCATCTTCAAGATGCTCAAGCACATTCAACATTATAATAGTATCGAAACTCTCTTTTAAGTTTTCGTATTCAGTTTGAAAATCTTTTTTTTGCAAATCAATCGACTGGAAAGCTTGTACATTATTGTTTGCTGTGAAATCTTTCTTTAAACAATCGAGATAGAAAGCATCAATATCAGATAAAGTAATTGTGTAGCCTTCCCGAATGAAAAATTTAGAAATATTGCCTAAGCCGCTTCCAATTTCAAGAACATTGTCTGTACTGAATGGCTTAATTGCAGAAAACATCCAGTGGTTGAATTTATCGGCTTTGGATAAAACCTCCAAAGCCACATATCCTGTATTTTCTCTTGGTAGCAATTAAAATGGTTATTTTTTTGAAAATAGATTATACCAAATTATACAATAAAAAGCTCTGAACCCATCCATAAAATTTATTTTTTTCCCTTCAGCAAAATTTCTTCCATGATAAGAGATTCCAACTTCTGTTATCCGTACATTTTTTTTATGGCTAAGCTTGGCAATTACTTCAGGATCGAATCCAAAACGATTCTCTTTGATGCGTATGCTTTTTAATATTTGTGCATCAAACATTTTGTAGCAGGAATGAATATCCGAAAGCTTTTGCCTGGTAAGTAAATTCGAAATGAATGTATATGTTTTATTGACTAAAGCATGTAATATAAAAGGCCCTTTATGAACTCCGTCTCCTCGAAATCTTGATCCTACTACGACATCAGCTTTGTGGCCCATAATAGGGCCTAACAATAAATTATAGTCTTCTGGATTGTATTCAAGGTCGGCATCTTGAATCACAACGAGTTGACCTAATACGAAAGGAAGTGCAGATTTTATACTACTTCCTTTACCTTTATTCTCAGAATGATTTATTAGTTGAATAGAAGCTTCTGGGTTTTCGTTGATGAATTTATTTATATTTTCTTCTGTTGCATCTGTGGACCCGTCATTAACAATCAATACCTGCTTTTTTAATTGATGAGTTAATTGCACTTCAGTAATTCTCCTCAGCACTTTTTCAACATACTTTTCTTCGTTGTAACAAGGAATAATTACTGACAATAAAGTAATCGGGTTGTTCAAAATGTTTTACTTGTCTGATTAATTGAATTTTGTTTTCATTCTTAAAAAATACTTCTCAAATGTATAATAGCTTATTACAGAAACTATAAATGCTATTAGCGTAGAAAGTGTTGAAGCTGCTATTCCTGAATAATAATGTTGAAAATTTAGGTTGTCTCTAAAAAAATGAAAAAATAGCCTTGCGTCATCATAAATATTGGCCAATGATAAACATAAAAACCGTAAGATATTTTTCCCATAAACCTAAGCGGCTTTATTGAGAATACTTTACTTAGAATTGTATTTTTATTTGTAACAAGTTCATGTAGCAGTAAGCCAAACATTCCACAAAATGTAGTAAAGCCTATAAACGCAAAATAGGGATGACTATTAGTGTCAATCTGGTTCAGAAAATAAAATAGGAAATTCAATGCGGCAAGTATAACTACAATGATTGCCATATTTTTCCCAATAAAATTTGGACGAAAGCTCATCGTCAATGCAATCATGCTGCCAATGCAAATTCCATCAATTCTTGTGAACGTATAAATCAACGTATAATTGAAATCTTCAAAATGATAAAGCCAGAGTACAGACCTTGCAGCAATCACAAATATCAAGACCCCTAACATAATAAAGAACAAAGTCTTCGGTTTCTTTACTATTAGAATAACGAAAGGCCATATAAGATAAAACTGCTCTTCAACCGCTAATGACCATAAATGCACAAGCATTGCGGATCCATCTTTAAGTGTGAAGGCATAAAGCCAGTTTTGAAGGTATGTCCAAAGCCACCACTGATTTTCATGGTAATAGCTTAGTTCATTGGCATACCATCCAAAAATCCGGAATATGATTAGAAATACAACAAGACATAAAAAGTAAAGTGGAAAAATGCGTAGCACTCTTTTCATGAAAAAGTTCTTCAAATAGCCAGGCTCTCCAACAGTTTTGAGAAGGATAGATGTAATTAAATAACCCGAAAGAACAAAGAACAAGTCCACGCCAAGCCAGCCAAAACTAGTTTGTTTGATAAAGCCGAAATTATGATAGAGTACTACAAATAATATTGCAATACCTCTCAAACCATCCAATGCCGGGATATAGGATTTATTGGTTTGTTCAGCAGTCATTAATAATGGAAATGGGTTAGTTATTTACCTTTCAAAGATAACCTTCTAAGCAAATACTTGCCTAACATATCAAATTCAAGATTTACACTATCTCCAGCTTGAATATGTTGAATATTTGTATGCTCATAAGTATATGGGACTATTGCCACAGAAAAGGCTTTCTTTTTCACATTAAAGACTGTTAAGCTAATTCCATTTAAGCAAATTGACCCTTTTTCAACCACTAATCCTGCAAATTTTTTCGGGAATTCAAATTCCAAAACCCAACTGCCTTTTTTATCCTTTATATTTTTACAGATTCCAACACAATCTACATGTCCTTGCACAATATGCCCATCCAGTCGGTCACTAATTTGAAGGCATCTTTCCAGATTTACAATTGTGCCATTCTTCCAGGCAGATAAATTAGTTTTTTGCAATGTTTCATCGATGGCTGTCACACGGTGACTAGTCTCAATCAATGCTTCCACAGTAAGGCATACTCCGTTGTGGCTAAGGCTTTGGTCCACTTTTAGTTGGGATGAAATGGCCGATTCTATCCAGAAAGTCTTGTTCAGGCCTTCGGAAATGACTTGCTTTATAATCCCTTTTGATTCAATAATTCCAGTAAACATAGGCGCAAAGTAAATGAATTCTTTTTCCAGTTTCTTTTTTCCAATTTTACTCCTATCTTTGCAATCCTAAAAAAAGTACCAAAGGAGGTATACAAATTATGCTAATAATAGATTCAAAAGATTGCGAAAACATTGACAAGGCACTAAAGAAGTACAAGAAAAAATTCGAGAAATCGAAAGTTTTGTTGCAACTAAGAGAACGTCAGAGTTTTACTAAACCATCAGTTAGACGCCGTGGTGAAGTATTAAAGGCAATTTACAAACAGAATATAGCTAGCGGTAAAATAGATATCTAAGTTTACCTGATAGTAACAAAATACCAAAGATAGCTGTGAAGTTTAATAACTTTGTAGCTGTCTTTTTTTATGGATAGAAGTCACCAAAGACATCTGTCACATACAATGTGTATATGCCAGTATCACTAATTCAATCATTCGATTCTTTCATAGAATATCTTCAATTCGAAAAAAGGTATTCGTCCAATACAATCATTTCTTATAGAAAAGATATTTCAGATTTTTTCGACTTTATATATGCCAATTTTGGCGATGTTGAACTGAAGTACATAAACCACAATTTTATTCGTAGTTGGTTGGCATCCCTTAAGGGCAAAGGACTTGGAGCTAAGTCTATAAAACGCAAAATTTCTAGTCTTAAATCTTTTTTCAAATACCAGCTTAAAATAGAATCTATTGAGGTTTCCCCAATGAGCAAAGTAATCAGTCCAAAAGTTGGAAAGAGATTGCCTGTGTTTGTAAAAGAATCAGAGACTAAAAATTTAATTGAGTTACTGAATAGTACGAATGAGGACTGGAAGACTTTAAATGCCAAAATACTAATTTCTGTTTTTTATGCAACTGGAATGCGGCTAAGTGAACTAATTGGTTTAAAAGAGAATCAGGTCGATTTCGGCAGATCACAAATAAAAGTATTAGGTAAAGGAAGCAAGGAAAGAGTAATACCTGTTAGCAAAGGCATTGTTGAAATGATAAAAGAGTATCAGCAGTTAAAAAGAAAAGAATTTGAAAAAACAGAGGATTCTTTGTTAGTCACAGAAAAGGGGAAAAAGATATATCCTAAATACGCTTATTTACTGGTAAACAAATATTTATCGGAATCTAGCACTTTAGAAAAGAAAAGTCCTCATATACTTCGCCACACATTTGCCACACACTTAATGAATAACGGGGCAGACCTTAATGCAGTAAAAGAACTGCTTGGTCATAGTAGCCTTGCCTCTACTCAGGTTTATACACATAATACCATTGAGAAATTGAAAAACGTCCACAAAAAGGCGCATCCTAAATCATAATAATATCTGCTCAAACACAATAAAAATTTCGGTTCTTTTATTTTGGGAAAAGGCATGTTTTTCCTTAACTTGAACTTGAATAGGAACAAGGCCTTTTGAAAACCAAAAGAGTTCTTTAAATTATTGTTTCACATATTAAAACCATGATGATTATGAACGTAAACATTCAAACTGTTCATTTTAATGCAGACAGTAAGCTAATTGGGTTTGTAAATCGAAAACTTGAAAAGCTAAGCAACTTTAACGATCGTATTATCCGTGTAAATGTGTTTTTGAAACTTGACAATGTGATTCATGCAGTAAAAGATAAAATTGCAGAAATCAGAGTGCATGTGGCTGGACACAATTTTTTTGTAAAATCAACTTCTAAATCTTTTGAAGAGTCGTTTGATAATGCTCTTGAATCAATGATAATTCAAATAAAAAAGAACAAAGAAAAAAAAGCAGCATAATGAATTTAAGGCCTTGTGAAAGCAGGGCCTTTTTTTGTTTTCATTCGTTTTAATAGTTAGGCTAAATGATGAATTCGTAACGAGAAATGCTCCTTCTCGATTAGTTTTCCAGAGTTTTATTCACAAGTCTCTGAAAACAAGCAAAAAAAAACTTTACAAAATTTTTCCAATTATTAAATTCCCTTACCTTTGCCTTCCCAAAAATGGGGGTAGTTCTTTATTGTGTAAAAACAAGCCGAAATAGCTCAGTTGGTAGAGCAACTGATTTGTAATCAGTAGGTCGCTGGTTCGACTCAGTTTTCGGCTCAGGTATTTCGGAACTCTGTTCCGAAAAAGTAAGTTGCAGGAATAGAGTTTTTGTAATAAGGGCAGATGGCCGAGTGGTTAAAGGCGACAGACTGTAAATCTGTTCTCTCACGAGTACGTAGGTTCGAATCCAGCTCTGCCCACTTTATCCACCAAAGTTTTAACGAAGGTGGGAGTTCTTTGTAGTTGAAATTATTAACAGCGGAAGTAGCTCATTTGGTAGAGCGGTAGCCTTCCAAGCTTCAGGTGGCCGGTTCGAGCCCGGTCTTCCGCTCAAAGAGTCACTCTAGTCAAATGAGTCAAATAATTAAGGGTTTGCCCATTTGACTAGCTTGACACACTGACTTCAATGACTCAAAAAGCCGTTGTAGCTCAGTGGTAGAGCACTTCCTTGGTAGGGAAGAGGTCGTGAGTTCGATTCTCACTAACGGCTCAAAAAGTATATTCGATTTAAGTTTCATTTAATTGAAACGGACTAATAGAATAAAAACAACAATTTTTAGTAAAACACAATTTAAAACAGATAACAATGTCAAAAGAGACCTTTAAAAGGGAGAAACCCCACGTTAACATTGGTACTATTGGTCACATTGACCACGGTAAAACAACATTAACTGCTGCTATTACATCTATTCTTTCAACAAAAGGAATGGGTAACGTTGCAAAAAAGTATGATGAAATTGATGGTGCTCCTGAAGAAAAAGAAAGAGGTATCACAATCAATACTGCACACGTTGAGTATCAGACAGTAAACCGTCACTATGCCCACGTTGACTGCCCTGGTCATGCTGACTATGTAAAAAATATGATTACAGGTGCTGCACAGATGGATGGTGCAATACTTGTTGTTGCTGCAACTGATGGACCTATGCCACAAACGAAAGAGCATATCCTGCTTGCTCGTCAGGTTGGAGTACCTACAATTGTAGTATTCATGAATAAAGTTGACTTAGTTGACGATCCTGAATTGTTAGAGTTAGTAGAAATGGAAATCCGTGAGCTACTTACTTTCTATGGTTTTGATGGTGATAATACGCCAATTATTAAAGGTTCTGCAATTAAAGCATTAGAAGGTGACGCAGACGCAGTTGCACAAGTTGAAGAATTAATGGCTGCAGTAGACTCATATATTCCTCTTCCTCCACGTCCGGTTGATCTTCCTTTCCTTATGTCAGTTGAGGATGTATTCTCAATTACTGGTCGTGGTACAGTTGCTACTGGTCGTATTGAAAGAGGTCGTATCAAAGTAGGTGAGGCTGTGGAAATTGTTGGTTTAGTAGAAACTCCACTTACATCAACTTGTACAGGAGTTGAAATGTTCCGTAAGTTATTGGATGAAGGAGAAGCTGGAGATAATGCAGGTTTATTACTTCGTGGTATTGAGAAAACTCAAATCCGCCGTGGTATGGTAATCTGTAAGCCAGGTTCTATTACTCCACACACTGAGTTCAAAGGAGAAGTTTACGTATTAAGCAAAGAAGAAGGTGGACGTCATACGCCATTCTTCCAGAAATACCGTCCTCAGTTCTATTTCCGTACTACGGATGTAACAGGTGAAGTAGAATTAGCAGCTGGAACTGAAATGGTAATGCCTGGCGATAATACATCTCTTACTGTAAAACTTATTCAGCCGATTGCGATGGAGAAAGGTTTGAAGTTTGCGATTCGTGAAGGTGGCCGTACAGTAGGTGCTGGTCAAGTAACTGAGATTTTGAAATAAAAAGAAGGCTCAGGGCTTTTAGCTTTTCGCTTTCAGCCTGCGGGCATGGCTAATGATAAATTAGCTATCTTTGAAACATAATGCTAAAAGCTATTGGTTAACTGCCAATAGCTTTTAGCTTTCATACGGGCATGGTGCAACGGTAGCATACGGGTCTCCAAAACCTTTGATCTGGGTTCGAATCCTAGTGCCCGTGCAGAGTAATTTTTTGAAAATATCAAATTGATAACATGATTAAGATCGCTAATTATTTTAAAGACTCTTACAAAGAGCTTACCGAAAAAGTGACCTGGCCTACTTGGCCTCAGTTGCAGCAGTCTACTATGATTGTAATTGCGGCAACTATTGTTTTTACATTAATTGTATTAGCGATGGATTCTGTTTTTGGTAATGGGTTGAAGTTCATTTACGACAAACTTTTCTAAGCAATGGAAGTAACTACGAATATTGAGCATACAGAGAATAACGGGCATTCAGAAGACGAACACCATCAGGATACCAAATGGTTTGTTCTTCGTGTTGTTAGTGGTAAAGAGAAAAAGGTAAAAGAATATCTTGATAAAGAAGTAAGCCGTGGTGGTTGGAATCAGGTTAAACAGATTTTTCTTCCGGTAGAAAAAGTTTATAAGGTTGCTAATGGTAAAAAAGTAATGCGGGAAAGAAATTATTACCCTGGCTATGTGATGGTTGAGATTGCTGAAGGTAAACTGAGTGATGACTTAAGAGATGTGGTAAAGAATGTGCCGAATGTTATTCATTTCCTTGGGAAAGAAAACCCGATTGCCCTTCGTAAAGCAGAAGTAAATAAGATGTTAGGTAAGATGGATGAAATGGCAGAAGCTGGTGGTGTAAGTATGAGTGAGCCATTTATCGTTGGCGAAACAATCAAAATTATTGAAGGTCCATTCAACGACTTCAATGGTGTAATTGAAGAAGTAAATGATGAAAAGAAGAAATTAAAAGTAACAGTAAAGATATTTGGTCGTTCTACACCTGTAGAGTTGAACTATATGCAGGTTGAGAAGATGAGTTAATTTCTATTCAAAATATTGTAAAGCCATCCAATCGGGTGGCTTTTTTCGTATAGCTAAAGGAAAGATAACGGACAAACTGAGCAATTGGCTTAAACTATCTTTATAAAAACCCCAATCATATGAAAACAATCTTTTTATCATTGTTTATTTGCATACTTTTTCTTTCCTGTGAAAAAAGTAGTGTAAGCGAAGGCTCAGCTTATTCTGAAGCTGTTTATTCTGTTGAGTTTACTGGTAAGTGGAAAGCACCAGAATTCGGAGTGCCGTCAGGTGTTCATTTTACCACAATTCTTGGGATGATTCATAATAGCCAAACTTATCAATGGAAAGAAGGAGAATTAGCAAGTTGGGGGGTAGAAAGAATTGCAGAATCTGGTAACACAGGTCCGATGGTTATTGAAATTGATTCTATAGTTGCTTTAGGAAAAGCTATTTCATATGTTGTAATTAATGCTCCAACACCTACAGGAAGCAATAAAACAAATATTTATTGCAATAGTAATTATTCATACATAAGCTTTGAAACGATGCTTGCTCCAACACCAGATTGGTTTACTGGCATAAATAGTTTTAATTTATATGCAAATAACAAATGGATAACTGATACAACTGTTAATCTTTATTCATACGATGCTGGAACAGAAACTGGAGATGCTTTTGGTTATAACAATCCTGAAACTAATCTAAAGGAGAATGTACATAAACTTACTCCAACAAAAGCAACAGTATTGGCAAATGGAAATAGCACATTGGCCCCGATCGCTTCAGTAAGATTTATAAAGAAATAGAGGGTATCAAATTTTAGAAATAAAATCTGCTAAAACCTTTGCCAGACTGAAGTTTACCCTTACCTTTGCCGCCCCAATTAGTTCTTTCATTGCCCTCCGTAGCCATTGGCGAAGGAGGGGATAGTACGGTCTCTTCAGTTAAAGCTATGGAGACCAAGGAATTTGGGAGACTAATTAGTCCTTGAGATGAAAAGTCGTTAACACCAAAAAAGATAAAAAATGGCAAAAGAAATTAGTGGCTATGTAAAGCTACAGTGTAAGGGTGGCCAAGCCAACCCTGCACCTCCAATCGGTCCGGCATTAGGTTCCAAGGGTATTAACATCATGGACTTTTGTAAGCAGTTCAACGCAAGAACTCAGGACAAACAAGGAAAAGTAATCCCCGTATTAATTACAGTTTATGCTGACAAGAGTTTTGACTTTGTGTTAAAAACTCCTCCTGCCGCTATTCAGTTGATGGAAGCAGCAAAAATTCAAAAGGGTTCCAAGGAAAGTAACCGTGCAAAAGTTGGTAAAGTAAATTGGGATCAGGTAAAAGCTATCGCTGAAGATAAAATGCCTGACTTGAACTGCTTTACTATCGAAAGTGCTATGAAAATGGTAGCCGGTACTGCTCGTAGTTTAGGCCTTAATGTAGACGGTAAAGTCCCTTGGGAAAACTAATTATAAGAACCCTTAAAAGAATTAAAATGGCATTCATTAGTAAAAAAAGAAAAGTTGTGGATACAAAAGTTGAAGCAAATAAATCATACTCCTTAAAGGAAGCATCTGCATTGGTAAAAAGTATTACCACTTGTAAATTTGATGCATCAGTTGATCTTCACATCCGTTTAGGTGTTGATCCTAAAAAAGCTGATCAGGCTATCCGTGGTACTGTTTCATTACCTCACGGTACTGGTAAAACAAAAAAAGTTTTAGTGCTTTGCACACCCGACAAAGAAGCAGAAGCAAAAGAAGCTGGTGCTGACTACGTTGGTCTTGATGAATTTGTAACAAAAATCGAAGGCGGTTGGGTAGATATTGATGTAATCATAGCTACTCCATCTGTAATGCCTAAGATTGGTAGATTAGGTAAAGTGTTAGGTCCAAGAAACCTGATGCCAAATCCTAAAACTGGAACTGTTACAAATGATGTTGCAAATGCGATCAATGATGTAAAAGGTGGTAAAATTGCTTTTAAGGTTGATAAAGTAGGTATTGTGCATGCTTCTATCGGTCGTATCAGCTTTACTCCAGAAAAGATTGCGGAGAACAGCCAAGAACTGATTAATGCTATATTGAAAGCAAAACCATCATCTTCTAAAGGAGCTTATGTTAGAGGAATAAGCATGGCCAGCTCAATGAGTCCTGGAATTGCAATCGATACTAAAGCATTTGTACATTAATTACTAAACTGATTCGCCGCAAGGTGAAAGACAAATAAAAAGTCATGACAAAAGATCAAAAAAACGAAGTGATAGAAGTGCTGAAAGGCAAATTCTCACAATACAACAACTTCTACGTTACAGATACAGAATCATTATCAGTAGCACAGGTTGGTAAATTACGCCGTGCTTGTTTCAGCAAAGAAGTTGAAATGAAAGTGGCAAAAAACACATTGATCAAAAAAGCGTTGGAATCCTTAGATGGTGAAAAATATGCAGGTCTTTACGACTCATTGCATAAAGTAACTGCATTAATGTTTTCTGAGAATCCAAAAGATCCTGCATTAATCATCAGTTCTTTCCGCAAAGAAAGTAATGGTGAAAAACCAGTATTGAAAGCTGCTTTTATCAATGGTGATATTTACACTGGCGACAACAGCCTAAAAGCTCTTACTCAGATCAAAACTAAGAATGAGCTTATCGGTGAGGTTATCGGCTTGTTACAATCTCCTGCAAAGAGAGTATTGGCAGCATTATTAAATCATGTTGAAAACGGACCAACAGCTAAGGCTGAAACAGAAGCCGCAGTTGCAACTGAAGCACCAGTTGTAGAAGAAGCAAAGCCAACACTTACAGTTGAAGCATCTGCAGCAGAAGCAGCACCAGAAGAAACAACGCCTCCAGCAAATGAGGAAGCATCTTCTGATGAGCCAAAAGCAGAATAATAGAATCTAAAATAAAAATACTCCCAGGCCTGAGGGATAATAAAGGCAAATTTTTTTAAAACCGCCGTCGGAGCATTATTAAAGCGGTGAAGACGGTAAAAATTCAAATAAAATGGCAGACGTAAAAGCATTAGCAGAAGGCCTTGTAGCCTTAACAGTAAAAGAAGTTCAGGAATTAGCTGATTTCTTAAAAACAGAATATGGTATCGAGCCAGCAGCAGCAGCAGTTGTAATGTCAGCAGGTGGTGGAGATGGTGCAGCAGCAGTTGAAGAGAAAACAGCATTCAATGTAATATTGAAGAGTGCCGGTGCATCTAAATTAGGCGTTGTTAAAATCGTAAAAGATTTGACTGGCTTAGGATTGAAAGAAGCGAAAGACCTTGTTGATGGTGCTCCAAAGCCAATCAAAGAAGGTGTTTCTAAAGTTGAAGCTGATGAGATTGCAGCTAAATTGACAGAAGCAGGTGCTGAAGTTGAGATTGCTTAATTTCTTTTCGTCCACCGAAATTTTAATGTAGGTGGATGCTGAATAATTTATCAAGCCCTTTGCATATGCAGAGGGCTTTTTTATTGTGTTGATAGGTATGGGGCTATTTTATTAAAAATTTCGTTAGTTACTACCATAATCTTTTTTATATCCTCAATAGTAGCGAAGTTTCCATGTTGGTTTCGGTAAGCAATTATTGGATTTGCCAGTGAGTATCGGATATATGGATGTGCTTTTAATTCATCAATTGTTGCAGTATTAATATTTATTTTTCGTAGCGACGTTATTTCCAGCTTCAGGTATTGCTTTATCTTCTGAAAAGTAGAATCAGGCAAAGCAAAGGTTTCTCCAACCTGATTAATTGAATAAAACCCGCCAAGTTTATCCCGGAAACTGATAATTCTTACTGATAATTTACTGCCTATTCCAGGCAATGCAATTAATGCTGTTGTATCAGCAGTATTGATATCTATGATGGAATACCTTGAGGTATAGGTTTTGGGTGTTGTATTGTCATTCTGCTTATTTTCTTTATTCCCGTTCGTATAAGTTTGAACACCTATGTTTTCAATTTTTATGTATGGAGCAATTCTTTCAAATTCATTTGGAAACAGACCATAAATACGACTGAGGTCTTCCGGCTTTTTAAATTTACCACCTTTGCTCAGATAGTTTAAAATGGTACCGATTGTTTTGTCTCTTAGCCCCAATTTTTTCCATCCTGTGGCTGAAAGAGTATTTGGGTCGAAATAGAACAATTCGCCTTTTGGTTTATTGTAGTAGTTGTTGGAATTTCGATCATATTGATAGTTGGAGCTGTTATTCTCATTAATGCTTGAATAATTAGAAGAATTATCTTCTTCTCTTTGCTCCATTCTTTTCATTGCACTTATCCATGCAGTATCATTCACAATCGTTTTTGAATTGGAAGTTTTAGGCAAGGCGTCAGGGAGGAAAAATACACCGACAGTAATAAACAGAATAGCAAGAATAGCAATCCTGTTGCCTCGACTAAAAGTGAAGTACTCTGCAACAATCTTTTTCCAATTCATGAAGCATTATTTTTGGCAAAATACAGATTCTCGTCTGTTCCAAAAATGGCCACTTAGTGGTATTCTGGCGAGGTTATTGTGAGCAAATTTTTCTTGGCTGAGAATTATAAATCCCTACCTTTGCAATCCTTTATTTTGGCCAAATATATTTTGACATCCCAAATCATGTGTAAGTAATTGACTTTCATAGGTTTTCGTTTCTAACAAAGATGAGACCCTGTGAAGGATTTGTATGTCCTCAACGTTGTAAAACCTGTTTTCGCATATGTCTTCAACAAAAGTGAACTCAAGAGTAGATTTTGGAAAGATTAAGCACCTTGCTGAAACTCCCGATCTTCTCGAAGTACAGATTCAGTCGTTTAAAGAATTCTTCCAGTTAGAAACCACACCTGATAAAAGGAATGTGGAAGGATTGTTCCGTGTGTTTAAGGATAATTTTCCTATAACTGACACCCGGAATATTTTCGTACTGGAATTTTTAGATTATTTTATCGATCCGCCCCGTTACTCTATTGATGAGTGTATGGAGAGAGGATTGACTTATGCTGTTCCGCTGAAAGCCAAACTTCGTTTGAGCTGTAACGATGAGGAGCATGTGGACTTCCAGACAATTGTTCAGGACGTTTTCCTTGGAAACATCCCTTACATGACTCCAAGAGGTACATTCGTAGTTAACGGAGCAGAGAGAGTAGTAGTTTCTCAGTTGCACCGTTCACCTGGTGTATTTTTTGGTCAGAGTGTGCATCCAAACGGAAGTAAAATATATTCTGCAAGGGTTATTCCTTTCAAAGGTGCCTGGATGGAATTTGCAACTGACATCAACAATGTGATGTTTGCTTATATCGACCGTAAGAAAAAATTCCCAGTTACTACATTATTACGTTCAATCGGTTACGAAACAGACAAGGACATCCTTGAATTGTTCGGTATGGCTGATGAAGTAAAGACGGATAAAAAAACATTGGGTAAATACATTGGCAAAAGATTAGCCGCAAGGGTTTTAAGAACCTGGGTGGAAGATTTTGTGGATGAAGATACCGGCGAAGTAGTTTCTATCGAAAGAAACGAAATCGTAATGGAAAGAGATACAGTATTGGATGAAGAAGCTATCGACACCATTTCTGAAATGGAAGTAGCAAGTGTTTTCATTCAGAGAGAAGATGTAGGTGGTGATTATGCGATCATTTACAACACACTTAATAAAGACACTTCTAACAGTGAGCTAGAGGCGGTTCAATTTATCTATCGTCAGCTTCGTGGAGCAGATGCACCGGACAATGAAACAGCCCGTGGCATTATTGATAAATTATTCTTTAGCGATAAGCGTTACGATCTTGGTGAAGTAGGACGTTACAAAATCAACCGTAAGTTGAATGTTGATTTACCACTTCAAAAGAAAACCTTAACGAAGGAAGATATTATTTTGATCATCAAATATCTTGTGCGCCTTACCAATGGCAAAGCAGAGGTTGATGATATTGATCATTTGAGCAATCGTCGTGTACGTACAGTAGGCGAGCAGTTATATGCTCAGTTTGGTGTTGGTTTGGCTCGTATGGCCAGAACAATCCGTGAAAGAATGAACGTAAGAGACAATGAAGTATTTACTCCGGTTGATTTGATTAATGCAAGAACGTTGAGTTCTGTTATTAATTCATTCTTTGGAACTTCTCAGTTATCGCAGTTCCTTGATCAGACAAATCCATTGTCAGAAATCACACACAAACGTCGTATTTCAGCACTTGGGCCAGGAGGTTTGAGTCGTGAAAGAGCAGGTTTCGAGGTTCGTGACGTTCACTATTCTCACTACGGTCGCTTATGTACTATTGAGACGCCGGAAGGACCAAACATTGGTTTGATATCTACACTTTGTGTACATGCCAAAATCAATGATATGGGCTTTATCGAAACGCCTTATCGTAAAGTGAATGAAGGTAAAGTGAACATGAAGGAATTGAAATTCCTGAGTGCTGAAGAAGAGGATCTTGCAAAAATTGCACAGGCCAATACTTCTTTGGATGATAAAGGAAATTTTGTAGAAGATAAAATTGCTAGTAGAGAAACAGGCGATTTCCCAATTCTTGAAAAGAATGAAGTAGAATATATGGACGTTGCTCCAAACCAGATTGTTGGTTTGAGTGCTTCGTTGATTCCTTTCCTTGAGCATGATGATGCTAACCGTGCCCTGATGGGTTCAAACATGCAACGTCAGGCTGTACCACTTATCCGTGCCGATGTGCCTATCGTTGGAACTGGTTTGGAAGGTAAAGCTGCAAGAGATGCAAGGATTCAAATTCATGCAGATGGAAACGGAGTGGTTGAGTTTGTAGATGCAAATGAAATTCATGTTCGTTACGACCGTGAAAAGGAAGAGAAATTAGTAAGTTTTGAAGATGATCTTAGAATATATAAACTAACCAAGTTTATCAAGACTAACCAGGAAACATGTATTAACCTGAATCCTGCTGTTAAGAAAGGTCAGAAAGTGAAGAATGGTGATTTCCTTACTGAAGGTTATGCTACTCAGAATGGTGAATTAGCTCTTGGTAAAAACCTGAAAGTGGCCTTCATGCCATGGAAAGGTTACAACTTCGAGGATGCCATCGTTATCAGTGAGAGAGTAGTTAAAGAAGATATGTTTACTTCAGTTCACATTTCTGAATATGAATTAGAAGTAAGAGATACGAAACTCGGTGAAGAAGAATTGACTCCAGATATTCCAAACGTTTCTGAAGAAGCGACTAAAGATTTGGATGAGAACGGAATCATCAGAGTTGGTGCAATTGTAAAAGAAGGTGATATCCTTATTGGTAAGATTACTCCAAAAGGTGAATCAGATCCTACACCAGAAGAGAAATTACTTCGTGCCATCTTCGGTGATAAAGCCGGTGATGCTAAAGATGCTTCATTGAAAGCTCCAAACGGAGTGGAAGGTGTTGTTATCGGTAAGAAACTTTTCCAGAGAGCTAAGAAAGATAAGAACGGTAAAGTGAGAG
This sequence comes from Chitinophagaceae bacterium, assembly GCA_016708765.1. Taxonomy (GTDB): domain Bacteria; phylum Bacteroidota; class Bacteroidia; order Chitinophagales; family Chitinophagaceae; genus JJ008. The sequence goes on along the minus strand of JADJFD010000004.1, from coordinate 21,403 downwards.
AGAAGGCGATGATTGAGAAGCTGGAAAAAATGCATGAGAAGAATGAGAATGATTTGATGGATGTGTTGATTGAGAAATTATCTACGTTACTTGCTAATCATACTTCAACTGGTGTTGCAAACAACTTTGGTGAAGTACAAATTGGTAAAGGCGCCAAGTTTACAGAGAAGAATCTTCGTGGACTTGATTTTGCAAACATCAATCCATTAGGTTGGACGGCTGATGCAAAAGTGGATGACCAGATCAATACCTTGTTACACAACTACAGCATCAAGTTCAACGAAGAATTAGGTCGTTACAAAAGAGAGAAATTCAACATCAGCATTGGTGATGAATTACCTGCAGGTGTATTGAAATTAGCTAAGGTATATCTTGCTGTTAAGCGTAAGCTGAAAGTGGGAGATAAGATGGCTGGTCGTCACGGAAACAAAGGTATCGTTGCGAAAATTGTTCGTCATGAAGACATGCCTTTCCTTGAAGATGGAACGCCTGTTGATATCGTATTGAATCCATTGGGTGTACCAAGTCGTATGAACCTTGGGCAGATATATGAAACAATCTTAGGCTGGACTGGTGAAAAATTAGGTTTGAAATTCGCTACACCAATATTTGACGGCGCTTCAGTTGAAGAAATCGCTAAGTATTGTGAAGAAGCTAATATCCCAATGCATGGTCATACTTACCTGTATGATGGTGAAACAGGAGAACGTTTCCACCAGAAAGCGACTGTAGGTATTATCTATGTTATCAAATTACACCACATGGTGGATGATAAGATGCATGCCCGTTCAATCGGACCATACAGTTTGATTACGCAACAGCCTTTGGGTGGTAAAGCACAGTTCGGAGGTCAGCGTTTTGGTGAGATGGAGGTTTGGGCATTGGAGGCTTATGGAGCATCTAATATTCTTCAGGAATTATTGACGATTAAGTCGGATGATATCATCGGACGTGCAAAATCGTATGAAGCTATTGTGAAGGGAGAAAATGTACCAAGACCTGGTGTACCTGAATCTTTCAACGTATTGGTTCATGAGTTGAGAGGATTAGGACTTGATCTGAAGTTTGATTAAAACTTCGCACCTTAGGTGGTGATTTGACTGGAACAAAATTTTATACAAGAAATTAGAAACAAGAATATGTCAATGAGAAAAGAAAATCGTCCCAAAGCGGCTTTTTCAAAGATCACAATCGGTCTTGCATCGCCTGATAATATCTTAGAAAGATCTTACGGCGAAATCTTGAAGCCTGAAACGATCAACTATCGTACGTATAAGCCTGAAAGAGATGGTTTATTCTGCGAAAGAATTTTCGGTCCAGTAAAGGATTACGAATGTGCTTGTGGAAAGTACAAACGTATCCGTTATAAAGGAATCGTTTGTGACCGTTGCGGTGTGGAAGTAACAGAGAAGAAAGTACGTAGAGAAAGAATGGGTCATATCAAATTGGTAGTACCTGTTGTACATATTTGGTACTTTAAATCATTACCAAACAAGATTGGTTACCTGCTTGGTGTAAGTTCTAAGAAATTAGAAACGATTGTTTACTACGAACGTTTTGTGGTAATTCAATCAGGTGTCCGTGCAGACAAAGGACAAAATCCTGGTGATCTGTTGACAGAAGAAGAATATTTAGATATACTTGATACTTTACCAAAGGATAATCAGTACCTACCTGATGATGATCCGAATAAGTTCATCGCTAAGATGGGTGCAGAAGCTGTGCATGATATGTTACAGCGTATCGATTTGGATCAGTTATCATTTGATTTACGTAATGCTGCTGCTAACGAAACATCTCAGCAAAGAAAGGCTGATGCCTTGAAGCGTTTGAGTGTGGTGGAGGCTTTCCGTGATGCAAATACTAGGATCAATAACCGTCCTGAGTGGATGGTTATGCAATACATTCCTGTTATACCACCAGAATTACGTCCATTAGTTCCTTTGGATGGTGGTCGTTTTGCATCTTCTGATTTGAATGATCTTTATCGTCGTGTTATTATCCGTAATAATCGTTTGAAAAGATTGTTAGAAATCAAAGCACCTGAAGTTATCCTTCGAAATGAAAAAAGGATGTTGCAGGAAGCAGTTGACTCATTGTTTGATAACAGCCGTAAATCAAACGCTGTAAAAGCAGAAGGAGGAAGGGCATTGAAATCTTTGAGTGATGTATTAAAAGGTAAGCAAGGTCGTTTCCGTCAGAATTTATTGGGTAAAAGGGTTGACTATTCTGGTCGTTCTGTTATCGTTGTAGGTCCTGAATTGAAATTGCACGAGTGTGGTTTACCAAAAGATATGGCTGCCGAACTTTTCAAGCCATTTATCATCCGTAAATTAATTGAAAGAGGTATTGTAAAAACAGTGAAGTCTGCAAGGAAACTTGTTGACAAGAAGGAAGCTGTGGTTTGGGATATCTTAGAAAATATTTTAAAAGGGCATCCAATCATGTTGAACCGTGCCCCAACGCTTCACCGTTTATCGATCCAGGCATTCCAGCCAAAGTTGATTGAAGGAAAAGCAATACAACTTCACCCATTGGTAACAACTGCCTTCAACGCCGATTTTGACGGTGACCAGATGGCGGTGCATGTACCATTGAGTCATGCTGCTGTATTGGAAGCACAATTACTGATGCTTGCATCACATAACATTTTAAATCCACAGAATGGTACGCCAATTACCCTTCCTTCTCAGGACATGGTATTGGGTCTGTATTATATTACGAAAGGAAGAAGAACAGATAGTGATCAAATAGTTCGTGGAGAAGGTAAAGCGTTTTATTCTAATGAAGAAGTAATCATTGCATATAACGAAGGTGTGATTGATATGCATGCATGGATAAAAGTGAAAGTTAATATCCGGAATTCGGATGGTTTGCTGGAGCATAAATTAATCGAAACAACTGTTGGCCGTGTTATTTTCAACCAACATGTACCTGCAGAAGTTGGATTTGTAAATGCTTTGTTGACTAAAAAGAATCTTCGTGAGATCATTGGGGATATTATCAATATTACCAACGTTCCAAAAACAGCGAAGTTCCTTGATGATATTAAGACATTAGGATTCCGTACTGCCTTCCAAGGTGGACTTTCCTTTAGTATTAATGATCTAATCATTCCCGATGTAAAAGAAGAATTGCTGGCGAATGCAAAACTTGAAGTGGATGAGGTTTGGGAAAGCTATAACATGGGTCTTATAACAAACAATGAGAGATATAATCAGATCGTAGATATCTGGAGCCGTGTGGATACGAGAATTACTGAAACATTGATCCGTGAATTGAGTGCAGATAAGCAAGGATTTAATTCTTTGTACATGATGCTTGATTCTGGAGCAAGAGGTTCTAAGCAGCAGATCAAACAGTTGGCTGGTATCAGGGGATTGATGGCTAAGCCAAGGAAATCTGGTTCTACCGGTTCAGAGATCATTGAGAATCCGATTCTTTCCAACTTTAAAGGCGGATTGAACGTATTGGATTACTTCATCTCTACTCACGGTGCTAGAAAAGGTCTTGCAGATACGGCCCTTAAAACAGCCGATGCAGGTTACCTTACTCGTCGTTTAGTTGACGTATCTCAGGATATGGTCATCATGGAAGAAGACTGTGGTACGCTCCGTGGTATTGCAACATCTGCATTAAAAGATAATGAAGATATCATCGAGCCATTGAATGACAGGATTTCGGGCCGTACATCTTTACATGATGTATTAGACCCTGTAAGCGAAGCAGTATTGGTAGAAGCTGGTGATCAAATTACGCAGGATATTTCTAAGAAGATTGAAGAGGCTGGAATTGAAACTGTAGAAATCCGTTCTGTACTTACTTGCGAAAGTAAGAGAGGTGTTTGTGTTAAATGTTATGGTAAAAACCTTGCATCAGGAAACACTGCACAGAAAGGTGATGCAGTTGGTATCATCGCAGCTCAGTCCATTGGAGAGCCTGGTACTCAGTTAACACTTCGTACATTCCACGTAGGTGGTGTGGCAGGATCTGCAGCTGTAGATTCATCATTGTATGCGAAGTTTGACGGTACTGTTCAATTTGATGGTTTACGTACTGTAAATGTTGAAAACGCAGAAGGTAATAAAGCTCAGGTGGTAGTTGGAAGAACTGGTGAGATCAGAAATATTGATGTTGAAACAGATCGTTTATTAAATACTGCACACATTCCTTATGGTTCTACTTTATTTGTAAAAGATGGCCAGAAAGTGAAAAAAGGCGATACGATTTGTACATGGGATCCATATAACAACGTTATCATGGCTGAGATTAATGGTACGTTGAATTTTGATAATGTAATTGAAGGTGTTACCTATAGGGAAGAAGCGGATGAGCAAACAGGTCACCGTGAAAAAGTGGTAATTGAAACCAGAGATAAAACTAAGATACCATCTATCATTGTAGAAGGAAAAGATAAAAAAATCTATAACCTTCCAACTGGTAGCCATATTATTAAAGAAGAAGGATCCGAAGTGAAAGCCGGACAAGTGTTGGTGAAGATTCCGAGAATTCTTTGTAAGCTTCGTGATATCACTGGAGGTCTTCCTCGAGTAACTGAATTATTTGAAGCAAGAAACCCAAGCAACCCAGCTGTTGTTTCTGAAATTGATGGTGTTGTTGTGATGGGAACTATTAAAAGAGGTAACCGTGAAATCATCATTGAAGCAAAAGATGGTGTGCAAAAGAAATATCTGGTTCCATTAACGAGACAAATTCTTGCACAAGATGGTGACTTTGTAAAAGCAGGTGTGCCATTAAGTGATGGTCAGATTGCTCCTTTTGATATTCTTTCTATTAAAGGTCCGTTTGCAGTACAAGAGTATGTTGTAAACGAGATTCAGGAAGTATATCGCTTACAAGGTGTGAAGATCAATGACAAGCATATTGAATGTATCGTTCGTCAGATGATGCGTAAAGTCAACATCGTTGATCCAGGAGATACAAGATTCTTGGAGGATGACTTAACTGATAAGTTTGATTTCATCGAAGAGAATGATTACATCTACGATAAGAAAATTGTAACTGAGATTGGTGATAGCACTAAGCTTCGTGCAGGTCAGATTGTTTCTCTTCGTGAAGTAAGAGAAGAGAATTCAATACTTCGTCGTAATGACAAAACACCTGTTGAGTTCCGTGATGCCAAGCCAGCTACATCTTCTCCAACTTTGTTGGGTATTACAAAAGCATCGTTAGGTGTGCCGAGCTGGATTTCTGCAGCATCATTCCAGGAGACAACCAAAGTATTGTCTTCAGCAGCCATCAATGGTAAAACGGATGATATGCTTGGATTGAAAGAGAATGTAATTACAGGCCATCCTATACCGGCAGGTTCTGGACTTAGAGATTTTGAAAACATGATTGTTGGTAGCAAGGAAGAGTATGAATTGCTGCAAACTAGTCGTGAAGCGATGGCATTTGATGAGGAAGAATAATTAAGATTAGTTAATTAAAACGAATACAGGAGTAAGATTTTCTTACTCCTTTTTTACGCAATGTCAAAGCTGTTAAGGGTATCATAAAGTAAATTGATTTCTTATATTTGCCCGCTGTTGGATGCGTAGTTTTGTAATTAAAGAAAGTTGAATGAAAAATGGAATGTTGATATGGAATGTGTTACTGAGCCTTGTGGCCGGTTATCTTCTTGTTATTAGTTTTGGATCGAAGAATTCTAAATCGACAAAACATAATAATACTGATGCAATAGATTCTTCGGGACGCCAACAATTTAAGGTGGCATATTTCGAAATGGATTCAGTTGCCGCTAATTTCGAGATGGTGAAGGAAGTAAAATCGGAGCTTAGCAAAAAGGAGCAGGACGTAGCTTCTGAATTGGAAAGATTGAGCAAGAATATTCAGGATAAATATATTTATTATCAAAACCAAGCACAGGCAGGTACATTATCCGAGATAGATTCTCAGAAAGCCAGTCAAGAATTAGAAAAAATGAATGATCAGATGAAGGCGAGAAAGCAGCAACTTGATCAAGATTATTTTGATTTAAGGACTCGTAAGGAAACAGATATTAAAATAAAGATTGAAGACTATTGTAAAGAGTTCAATAGAAATTATGGATACAACTACATTGTTTCTTATGAGCAAGGGTTATTCTTTTATAAGGACACAGCGTTTAACATCACTAAGGAGTTGGTAAATGGGTTGAACGAAAAATATAAGCCAGCAAAAAAGAACTGATAAACTTAATAATATAAGAGAAAAATCCTTTTGCATACAAAAGGATTTTTTTTGTCTATACTACAAGGAATTATTCTTTATTTTGGGGTATGACAGATTTCAAAAAGCTTTTTGACTCTTTAGCTTCAATAAAAGTTGGAGTACTTGGAGATTTAATGCTCGATAACTATATGTGGGGGAAAGTTGAACGTATTTCACCGGAAGCTCCTGTTCCGGTTGTAGTACTACATCATAAGGAGTATAGAATAGGTGGAGCCGGAAATGTTGCCTTAAACTGCCGGTCGTTAGGCGCAGATGTAGCAATCCTTTCAATATGTGGTAATGATGAAGAAAGCGAACGATTAATACATCTTTTGAAAGATGAGAAAATAAATACTTCTTTTTTACTTAAAAGTGACGAAAGAATTACAACAAGCAAAACTAGAATTATTAGTCGTAATCAGCAAATGATGCGCATTGATTCGGAGTTAACAGATGACCTTAACAGTAAAGATGAAAATGCTTTACTAGAAAAAGTACAATCTTTTATTAAGTCAGAGAAACCAGATGTAATTATTTTCGAAGATTATAATAAAGGCGTACTTACAGAAAATTTGATTCAGAAAGTAATTGCTGCTTGTCAAAAAGCAGGTGTAGTTACAGCTGTTGATCCAAAGCGAAAGAATTTCTTTTCCTATAAAAATGTAGATATTTTTAAGCCTAACCTGAAAGAAGTAAAGGATGGGTTAAATATGTTATTTGAAGATGTGAATGAACCGTTATTGAAAAATATTCATAAAGAATTAGTCGACAATCTAGGTCATAAAATATCTTTTATCACATTATCTGAAAAAGGAGTTTATTATCAACAGGAAAATAAGTCCGCAATCATACCATCACATATCCGTAATGTTTCCGATGTATCAGGTGCAGGCGATACAGTGATTGCTGTTGCTTCGATAGTATATGCTGCTACGAAGGATATTCAACTGATGGCTGAAATGGCGAATATTGCTGGAGGATTGGTTTGTGAAGAAGTTGGCACAGTCCCTATTAACAAAGAGAAGTTATTAAAGGAATGCGAACTCTTGTTGAAATAAATATTTAAATAATTTTATGTCAACTTATACATTAGTGATTCATGGCGGAGCCGGTACAATTCTGAAAAAAGATTTGACAAATGAATTGGAAGCCGCTTACCGGAAAGGATTAGAAGATGCCTTAAAAGCCGGGTATGCATTATTGGAAAAAGGTAAAACGGCAGTTGAAGCAGTGCTTGCAGCTACTATTTCATTGGAAAATAATATTTTATTCAATGCAGGTAAAGGTTCTGTGTTCGGGAAAGATGGAAGTCAGGAAATGGATGCTTCCATTATGGATGGAAAAAATTTAATGGCTGGTGCTGTTTCTGCTGTCAGAAATGTTCGAAATCCGGTGGAGTTGGCTCATGCTATTATGAATAAAAGCCAGCATGTAATGCTCAATGGAAATGGTGCGTTGGAATTTGCAAAAGAGCATGGATTGCAAATTGAAGAAGATGAATATTTTTATTCAGCATTCCGGTATGAGCAGTGGAAACAAATGCAAGGAAGCAATGAAGTTGTATTGGATCATAACGTAGTAATTAAAGATAAAAAATTTGGAACTGTAGGTGCAGCAGCTATGGATATACATGGAAATATTGCAGCGGCTACCAGCACAGGTGGAATGACTAACAAACAATACGGAAGGGTAGGTGATAGCCCTATTATCGGAGCAGGCACTTATGCTAATAATAAAACCTGTGCAATCAGTTGTACCGGTCATGGCGAACCTTTTATCCGTGCCGTTACTGCTTACGATGTAAGCTGTTTAATGGAATACAAGGGACTTTCGTTGGAAGAGGCAATGAAAGTAGTAGTGCATGATAAATTAATGAAAATTGATGGCGAAGGAGGAATGATTGGTGTGGATGCGAAAGGAAACACAGCGTTGGTATTTAATAGTGAAGGAATGTATCGAGGGGTAAGGAGAAGCGATGGCCAAGACAAGATTGCCATATATAAATAGTGATTTTATAAATTGTCCAGTAGTTATTTCAAATTAAAAGTATCTCCAGCGGTATAGATACTAAATCTGAGATTATCCATCTTTATCAATCCGTCCTTAACTTTTAAATTTTTAGGGTTAGATAAAACTACAACCTGACTTTCGCCTGTAACAGTAACTTTTTTGCCATTAACAATAATTGCGGTCGCTTCGTCTATTCCAATACAGATGTAAGTTGGAAATTTTTCAATAGCAGAAAGCAATCGGTTATAGCGGCTTCGAATAATAAAATGCTGGTCAATTATAGCAGATTTTATTAACCCAAGCCCTGCCGTAAATTCAATATTATCAGGGTGTACTTTTCTGAATGTAGCACGGTAAACAGTATCAGTTAATTCGCTTCCAGTAATCATAAATTCAGGCATTACAGCAGCGCCAGCACTTGTACCTGCGATAGTTGCTCCGTGTTTATAAGCAAAATGAATTGCCTCAAAAACTGGAGTATTTGATACTGATTCCATAAACCTAGTTTGTTGTCCCCCAGTAATGAATATGAGTTTTGATTTTTTTAGCGAATCAATCCAAAGCTTATCATCAATTTTATCCTTTGTAAAATTAAGATTGGCAATTATGTTGTTACATGCCTGCGCCAATTGAATTTTAATATAATGAAAAGATGAGTCTGGTTCTCCTCCCGACATTGGTAATACTACGATGTAATCTTTTGAATTTAATTGCGCTGTTGAAACTAAGGTTTTAATAAGTTCTGCTGATCGGTCGCCACCACCAATAATAAAAAGTTTCCCTGTTGCCGTTTCTTGTTTTTGCTGGCAAAAAACTAATTGGCATTTAAGTAATAAAAAAGTACAAAGAATTACAAGTATTGATTTCATAATTTTTAATTTTATATCCAACTGCAAACAATGGGGTCAAATATTTGATAAACCATTTTATTAGTCTTGTTGCTTACTTTTACAAAGTATGAAAAAATATGCAATTATAGTTGCCGGAGGAAAAGGAATACGAATGGGGAACGATCTTCCCAAGCAATTCATCTTGCTGAATAATAAACCTGTCCTCTATTATACGTTGAAAGCTTTTCTTGATTCATATATTGATTTGCAAATAATTTTAGTATTACCGCTTGATTACACAGATATGGGTCAGGAAATTATTGATGCATATTTTGATAAAAGCAGGATACGGATTGCTGCCGGTGGCGATAGCCGTTTTCAGTCGGTTAAAAATGGGTTGGCCTTGGTTGAAGTAGAAGCTATTGTTTTTGTGCATGATGGTGTACGTTGTCTTGTTTCTAAAGAGCTAATACATCGTTGTTATGAACAAGCAGTTGAAACGGGTACAGCCATTCCTTCCATTACATCAAGCGACAGTATCCGTATCATAACGGAAGAAGGCAATGAAGCATTTGACAGAACAAATGTAAAATTGATTCAAACGCCACAAACATTTCATAGCAAGATCATCTTACCAGCATTTCAGATTGATTATAAAGATAAGTTTACGGATGAAGCAACAGTAGCAGAAGCTTACGGTATCAAGGTTACGTTGGTAGCAGGCGAAGAGATCAATATTAAAATTACAAGACCTATTGATTTGTTGATTGCTGAGAGAATATTGGAAGAAAGAAGTACAAGCTGAATTATTTCTTTAGCCATTTAAGATAAAAAGGTAGTCGGTTAATTTTTACTGCAGGATAAATTTCATGCTCAGCACCAAAGCTACTGTAGAAATACGCCAGTGTTGGAATATCAGAACCTTCAAAATCAAGTACCATATTTTTACCAGCATTATCCTTTATAAATGCATCTATTAGTGCATGAGAAGCACCTGATGATTTTCCATCTGGGTGATTGCCAACCAATATATAATAAGCTCTGTTATGGGAGAAAAAGAAAACACAAGAAGCAAGTAGACTATTATCTGCTGAAACTATGCCATAAGTGGCGGTCATCTTTCTTTTATGTAAATCAGTATAGAGTGTTCTAAAACGTTCTATATTTTCTTTCGATTCATGTCCATGCGATTTCATTTGTAAAATAGCTAGCTCAATTATTTTTTCAACATCAATATTTTTTTGAACAGTGCAGCCTTGCTGAAAAGCCTTCTTTATATTTCGTTGAATATTCTCTTTATAGTTCTGATACAAGTATTCATAACTAAAATTCAGGTCCAATACGTAATTACTTCGATGGATGGAAAAACCTGTTGGCATGCCGCTAAGATTGCTTTTGTTTAAAGTAATATCAATATATCGGAAAGAAGAAGGAATTGATTCGATAAAATCTGAAATAGTTTTCTCAGAAACCTTTTTGCCAAATACTCCTAATTGTGCGGTAAGAAAGGGCTGGTACAAGTACACAATACCCATTTTCTTATTCCAGGTTAAAGGCATTACCGCTTCATATTCGTTTAGAACTAGTGCATCCCAGTTTTTTGACATAGCATCAAGATAAAATGAATTACCGTAGATACGGCCATTATTTGCTGTATCAATACAACTATTCCATTTCACTTTATCAATTTGTGAATGTGAAAGATAAATTATGTTTGAAGAACTACTCATCAGAAATTCAATTGGCGATCAATCTTTCTGAAACTAAAATTTGAAATATCTATGGAGAAAGAAATCTTTTTCCAGAATCTTTCTTTTTTGAGTGATGTTGATTGTATATAATCTTTGTACACTTTGCTATACAGAAGTGGTATGTAAATATTAATTGTTTCTTTCAACAAAGGAATATGTAGTCCCATATCATACAAAAACCGATCGGCATCGGAGCCTTGTTTCCATGCTTCGGCATAAGTGCCAATATCAACAAAAAATTTAAGCGGAATTTTAAATGGCAACAACTCTAATGGGTTAAAGGCTGATGGAATAGTTGTACTAATATTAGCAGCAATTAACCAGTCATCGGTTTTAGCAACTTTGTCGGCCAATAAATCTGTCCTTACTTTAAATCCACCATCCCGAACCATTATTTGCTGACTGACAAAACCATTAAATTCATTTCGTCCGACAAAATAATCGCTGTAAGTATAATCTTCATAACCGTTTGCCCCAGTCATATTTAAATGATACCTATCGGTTTCAAATTGTTTGTTGATCGTTTTAGAACTGGTATAAAAGAATTTGCCTACAAACAACCTAACATCAAGGCCACCCTTTTTAGCATAGTTAAAGAAATACTTTCCTGTAAAGCCAGCTCTCACAAAATCTTTTCCTTGTTCAATTTTTAATTCACCACTATAAGGGTATAGGACTCTATTATTTTCTACAACAAATCTTAATTGGTTCAGTGTTCTGCTATCTGTAACTGTTCTATTTTTAAAAGTAATGGTAGTGTCTAAGCCAACAATTACAGTGTCACGGTAGAACTGTAAAGCATCTTCCTTAAACAAATATGATTTGAACTGAATAAAACGATGTCGTTCACTTCTCGGGTCTTTTTCTTTTAAAGTAAGCCTAATGCCGGGTACAACTTTAGTAAAGCCAAGATTGCTTTTATTATTATCACTATTGGTAAACTGGTCTACTGTGAATGTAGAACCACTTACACCTATATCTATTTTTTGAAATAAAGAATTGGGGTAAAAACTATAATTAGCCAACCCTAGACCTGTCAATTTTTTTGCGCCTGTCGAGTACATTGGGGCAATTAAAAATTGAAATGGTGAAGGCGGGAGTTTCATATTTGTTACAAATGCACCAATCATGAATTTATCATAATAGTTTGCACCAATAGCCGGTCCAACAAGTATCAGATTCTTTGTAGGTTTTTTAGCATACTCATTCAATGTTTTAAAACTAAAAATTGAAGTGGTAGTTGTTCCTGTACGTTCTTGATTTGGTAATGTGCCGATTTTGGTGAGATAAGAAAAAATAGAATCAAGATTTTTACCAGAGCTTTCTTCTAATGTACTTTTGAAATCTTCAGGTTGCGGATGTTTGAATTGCCATTTATTATAATACTCTTGCATGGCTTTATTAAATGTTGCAGCACCTAATTCCGTTTCAAGGTATCGCATCCACTCAGCTGCTTTGTAATAGGCCACTAATCCATAATTTGCTTCGCTAAATTTTTCCGAAGAAGTTTCTATTGGCTGATCTGTTTTTGTTGCAGCTTTTGTTTCAAAAGCAAGTCTTGCAATATCTGCCTGTTTGCCGTATTTATTTTCTTTATACTTGTCATCATAAAAGCTATTCATGCCTTCATCCATCCACGGATGTTTTCTTTCATTGCTTCCAAGGACGCCGTAAAACCAGTTGTGACCAATTTCATGTGCAATGGTATTGCCTAATGATTTTTTATTTTCACTTGGCGAGATTACTGTTATCGTTGGATATTCCATACCGCCGCCGAAGCTTTCAGGGCCTTGCACTACCTGAACAATGCTGTATGGATATTCTCCAATTAAATTTGAATAATGCCTGACGGCATCTTTAGCATTTTGAATTGTATTACTCCAGTTTTCTTTGTGTGATGGAGTATAGAAAGTAAAAGCATCGATAATTTTTCCTGAAGCCAATTTACAAGTATCATGATTAACAATAAATCGTTTATCGGCAAACCATGCAAAGTCATGCACATTGTTTTGTTTGTAGCGAAGCGTTTTGCTTTCTTTTGCTGTTTCTGGGAAAAGCTGAACCTTCGTTTTTACTTGTCCATACTTTGTTTTCTCTTTTTCTTTTAGTGGTTCCCATGAAAAAGAGCTTCTTGTCTTTAACCAGTTTTTTTCTTCTGCATTTTGTAATTCACCTGTTGCAGCAACAACATAGTTTTTTGGAAGGGTTATGCTTACATCAAAACTTCCGAACTCACTGTAAAATTCTCCCTGATCTAAATAGGTCATTGGATGCCATCCGTTTTTATCATAAACTGCAGGTTTCGGATACCACTGTGTGGCCTGATAACTTTCGCCATCATGTCCGCCTCTGGAAAAATTATAAGGAAGCTTGACATGAAAAGGAGTGGTGATAATTGTTTTTTGCCCGGGCAGTAAAGGAGAAGGCAAAAGAATTTTCACAATATCTATATGTTGCGGATGATCTTCGATTGCTGCAGTGCTGTTGCCAACTTTAAAATCCAACCGGTTGATATAACCTCTGTCTTCTGTATTGGAAAAATAAAACTTAGTATTTCCGTTTTCTAAAGTTTGATCGGTGAAAGCGGTCTTATCATTTTTATACGCATTTGGCCAGAGATGAAACCAGATAAAATGTAAAGTGTCGGGTGAGTTATTGATATATTCGATTTTTTCAAAACCATTTAATGTATGGTCGTTATCGTTTAAAGAAACATCAATAGTATAATTGACTTGTTGTTGCCAATATTGAGTGTAAGCTACAATATATGAACATTGGGTCAACAGCAGACAAAAAAAGAATTTTCTCAAAAGATTGGAGTTTACTCAAAAATACAATCTTAAATCTAAATATGATTACTTGCCCTTCCCTTTAAAGATGATCCGTAATGTATGTAACATTATTTTAAAGTCGAGGGCCAGTGAAATATTTTCAATATATAATAGATCATATTTACTTCTCTCTACCATTTGCTCAACATTTTCTGCATAACCAAACTGAACCATTCCCCAACTACTAAGTCCGGGTTTTACTTTTAGCAGGTATTTATAATAAGGCGAGACCGCAATTATCTGATCAATATAAAATTGTCTTTCCGGTCTTGGCCCAACCAAACTCATATCTCCAAGTAGTATATTTAAGAGTTGCGGTAGCTCATCAATTCGCCATTTACGCATTATTTTTCCCCACTTAGTAATCCGTTCATCATTGTCAGAAGAAAGTGAAGGACCATTTTTTTCAGCATTATCGAACATTGATCTGAATTTGTACATGCGAAATGGGTGCCCTTTGTAGCCTATCCTTTCTTGCGAATAAAAAACCGGGCCTTCTGAAGAAAACTTTACCCGAAGCGCAGCAAAAATTAATAAAGGTGATAAAATGATTAAGCTGAAAATAGAAACGGTAACATCAATAAGGCGTTTAATATTCTGTTGCCATTCGGGCATCAGGCCGGTTTGCATGTCAATTAACGCAGCACCCATTACGTTACTCGTCTTTACAGAGCCAGAAATTATATCCAATGTGTTTGGCTGAATTTTAATTTCAACATCAATTTCGCTAAGCCGGTTGATAATGTCCTCCATTTGCTCATGCTCTGATCTTTCCATTGCCAATACTACCAGCCGGATATTATTTTCTGCTATGATATTTTCTAATTCATCAACAGTTCCAAGTTTTGGAATCAGTTTATGAATGCTGTTTTTGCCGTTGCTGTCCGGAGTTAGAAATCCGGCATAACGATAGCCGCCATCATGTAAGTTTTTTTCTGTCTCTTTAAATATACGCATAGCCGTCTCTTGGCTTCCAACCATTAATGTATTGAAGTACACTTTCCCACTTAACAGTTGGCCTTTTACTTTATTAAGTAGTATTAATCTACCTAAAAAAGTAAAAATGAAATGAACAGTAAATAAACTGAAAAATGCGAGGTAGTAATAAGAATAGTTTGTTTTTACATCATCAAGTAAAAAAGAAAGAATAGGACGATTGTGCCGATAAAGCTGCACATAAATGTGATAGTGAATTCGAACAGCCTTGATTTTTTATAAAGCTTTCGATAGGAGCCAACTAAAGTGTACAAAGCAAGCCAACCCAATGGAATAAAAATTATTCCAAGCCAGAATTTATTATTGACAATTATTTCTCCTTGGTCCGTTATTGTCTCTTTCAATACCCATTTTCGTATAAAGAAAAAAAATGCCCATGCTAATGATGCAGTTACAAAATCAATTACTGCATACCATGTAACGGATATTTGTTTTCCGCTCTTCATGAATGAGTAATCACATTATTGCCGATTTTCTCCAAAATCTGATGTGCTACATCCATTGCCATCAGGCCATCCATTTCTGATACAACAGTTTTTGTATTGTTTAAAATTGCATCTCGAAATTCTTCCAACTCTTTTTTAATGGCATTTACTTCTGGTACTATCGGGTTTGCCATAGCAATCGTTTTAGTGCCGGTGGGAGTTTCTATATCAAATGCAAATACGTTAGAATCCTTTGCTTCTTTTAGTTTGATAATTTCTGTTTTCTTATTTAAAAAATCAATACCGATATATGAGTCTTTTTGAAACAACCTGATCTTCCGCATTTTTTTCATAGAAATTCTGCTGCTGGTAAGATTGGCTACACAACCATTATGAAATTCTATTCTAACGTTTGCAATATCTGGTGTGTCTGTCATTACACCTACACCACTTGCAGAAATTGTTTTTACATCGCTTTTAATAATGCTTAATATGATATCAATATCATGTATCATTAAATCAAGTATCACACTTACTTCGGTGCCTCTTGGGTTAAACTGTGCGAGGCGATGTACTTCAATGAACATCGGATTTAGCGGCATATCTTTTATAGCAAGAAAAGCAGGATTGAAACGTTCAACATGTCCTACCTGAAATTTTATATCGGATTCCTTTGTAAGCTTTACTAATTGTCTAGCCTCATCCATTGTATTTGCCAATGGCTTTTCTACAAAAACATGCTTGCCTTTTTTTATAGCTTTTTCGCACCATTCAAAATGAAAATTGGTTGGAGCAACGATATCAATTGCATCGCAGGCATCCATTAAAGCGTCGGCATCTAAAAAACGGGGGAGCTGATATTTCTCAGAAACTTCTTTAGCAGTATCATCGTTTGGGTCATAAAACCCCACTAATTCAACCTCAGTAATCTCTTTCCAATTATTGAGATGAAACTTTCCCAAATGCCCAACTCCGAAAACGCCAATCTTTAGCATAATATAATGTTAGGCGCAAAGATAAAGGTTGGCTACCGGAGAAGCTACTGCGTTATAAACAAAGGTGCATTAGTTAAGAATGGCTGATCTGTCAATATAAGAAGAGTGGTAAATGAACAAACAGCTTCCATTTTTAATAGTATTGATAATGGGTCTGCTCAAAGCAACAGGAATAGCCGGACAACCCTGACTCCTGCCGATATAGCCTTGCATATTTACAAAAGCATCAGATACATAATCTGCTCCATGAATAACAATACCTCTTTCAAATGCATTATCGTTAATGCCTCTTTCTAATCCTTCAAGTTTTAAAGAGTAGCCATTTTTGCCCTGATAAGTTTCGCCAGTAATATAAAATCCCGGGCTGCTTTTGTAAGTGGAATTTTGATTTGAAAAAGAAGTCGCAATTTCCTTCCGGTATTTCTGCCATGCGCTACTAACGTATTAAACAATACTTTATAATTTCTCATATCAATGATGAAAAGCCTTTTCTCGCCACTGTGCAAACTAAAATCGGCAATAGAAATAATAGAGTCGTTTACTAATTTACCTTCGGCAACCAATTTTTGAAAACCTTCCTTAGCATAATCAAATGCCTGTTGAGTCAACCCTTTTACATTCAAATGCAAACTGTCGTAAACTGACTTTAATAGAGAAGCTGATGAAGGAATTTCTGTTGATGAATTTGTTACCGAATCTCCCGGAGGCGGATTGAAAAACATAGTACCTGTTGCTGATTTTGCAAATGCAAAAGGCAGATGCAACAGAGTGATAACAAGGGTTGACACGAAAAGATAAAAACTACGAAACTTCTTAATCATTACTTTCAAAAATTTAACCATGCCTGCTTCGGGCAGCCACTAACCATTAATAAATACTTGCAGGGTTTTGGTAATTGTCTTTTCTCAGAAGGGTTTGAATTAGGCAAAATTCATTCCAAAAAATAAAACTGCCCGTGAACTCATTCAACGGGCAGTTTTGGTTTTTATTTTAAAGCAGTAAAAGGAATTGATATCAATCAAACCTTTTTAACTTTTTGCGGACCGGACGGGTCACCCTATCTTTATCTCACCTTACTTAACTTAACTTCAAAGTTGTGATTTTCAACTACTTGTACATTTTCAGAATTATTGGCTTTGTACCTTTATTCTACTTGACTCCTCTTTTATAGAATAAAATAGAATAAAACTATGGGACAACCAATCAAGTTAATCATCAAAAAGGAGCAGTTCGTAAAGATGGAACTTCATTAATTTTCTTACAGTATTGCCATTCTGCTGAACAAAGAATTTTGTTAAGTACTGACATTCCAATTCCACAAAATTACTGGAACAAAAAGACCGGACCATAGCGAGAATTTACCATCACAATACGGCAATGTAGGTGAGCTACAAAATTCTAACGGATAAACTTAGAAAAGCAGAAGACATGGTAGAACACGCCGTTAAAAAACGTAGTGCTTGCCCCATGCAGTTTTTAAAAGAAAACTTTCCTCTTCAACAAAATTGGCAACTGGAACAAATGTCGGATTCTAAAAAAGCCTTGATGTTTACTGGAACATTGATGATTATGTGAAAGCAAACAAAAGTACGGTAAAGCACTGCACCATTAATGTAATCAATGCCATGAAGGTTCACTTAAGAAGTTTTGAAAGCTACAGAAAGGCGCCCATCACTTTTGATTCATTTGATGTTCATTTTAATGAGCTTTGTAAAGTATCTCACCTATGATATTGTTCAGCTAAGAAGAAAGGAAGTTATCAAAGGATTAAAAGTAAATAGTGTTGGCAAAACCATTAAGCACTTAAAATCATTTCTAAAAGACAGAATGCGGAAAAAAATTATTCCTTACATGGATTTGGGTGCTTATAAGGTAATGGAGGAAGAAGTTGATGCTGTCTATCTCACCTGGCAGGAATTATCCTTAATATATCATCTTGATTTATCTGCAAACAGTAACCTGGAAAAATACAGGGACTTGTTTGTATTAGGTTGCCTGACTGGGTTCAGGTTTAGTGATTATTCAGACATTAAACCGAAGAAGTAAGAGGTGGTATGTTGTATGTCAATCAAACAAAAACTTTATCAACGGTTGTTGTGCCTTTAAGAAGGGATGCGAAAAATATTGATTGAGAAATATAATATGCAAATGCCACAGGTGAGTAACCCTAATTTTAATTATTACATCAAGGAAGTTGTTCGGCTTGCAGGCATTGACGAAAAGATTAAGATTACCCATAAACGGGGCAATAAAATAATTGAAGAAACAAGGCCCAAATAAGGAGTGATAATGTCCCACCTGCCGGAGGTCATTTTTGCACCAATGAGTTTCTGGATGGCACCCCTTCCAATTTAATTATGGCCATCAGCGGACATAAAACGGAGAAAGCATTCAGAAGATATATTAAAGCCGACCAGGTACAAAAAGCATACATGATTAAAAAACTATGGGATGACAGGCCGGGTTTATAAAACATAGCTTATTTATAAAACTTAATTTTTGATACCATGAAGTCAATGAATAATTTGGAAGTATTAACGCACAAGATTCAGGAAACTAACCAGTTTTTTTTGAACAGAATACAAAAGCAGGTAAACGTTGCCATGACCCTGCGAAATTGGATAATCGGATGCCATATAATCGAATATGAGCAACTTGGTGAGGATAGGGCTTCCTATGGAAAAAAGGTTCTGGAAACGTTGTCTGAGCGGCTAAAACAAAAGGGGTTGAAAGGGATGGCAGAAACCAATCTGAAATTGTTCAGGCAGCTATATCTTATATCCCCAAATTCGTCATGACACTGTCTGACGAATTAAAGAGGCTGATTTTTAGCTAATTAAGATTAGTCAGACGTTGTCCGACAAATCTATAAGCTTAAATCCAGCCATCCAGAGCCAAAAAGAGACAATAGTGATATCTGACACCCAGGGCTCCTTACTTGTAAATAACCTCAGTTTCTCCCATTTTATAGAGCTTTTTAAGGCTGATTCAGCTACAAAAAGGAAATTTTACGAAGTACAGGCCATCAAAAATAATTGGGGAGTAAGGGATTTAAAACGGGCTATTGATAGCCTTCTCTACGAAAGAACCGGACTAAGTACAGACAGGAACGCTGTCCTGAATGAATATTTATCCAAAAAGAAGTAAAGCCAGAGGATGTATTTCGCAATACCTATTTGCTGGAGTTTTTAGGTTTGGAAGAAAAGCCATCTTATACTGAATCTGATTTGGAGGAAAGCATTATCACCCACCTACAAAATTTTCTTATTGAAATGGGACGTGGCTTTTGTTTTGAAGCCCGGCAAAAGCGGATAACATTTGATAATACCCACTACCGCATTGACCTTGTTTTTTTATCACCGCATTTTAAAATGCCATATACTTTAGATTTAAAATTGGTGAATTCAGCCATGCTGATGCTGGCCGATGAATATGTACCTAAGTTATTATAAGGATAATGAAGGCCATAATGAGATAATACACCCATCGGAATAATCTTATGTTCCGGCAAAAATGAAGCATTGTTAAATATGCAACGATGGGTTTGCCTCAGCAAGTATTTGTTTCAAAGTATTTAATCAACTTGCCAACTGTGAAAGAATTGCAGAAAATTATTGAAGAGGAAAAAGAAAAAAGACAATGACGATTTATGAATAAGGAAGAACCTTATTAAGCACTGGCTTTCTCCGCCTTTAGCCGTTCCACCTCTTCCCCAATCAACCGCTTCACCTCCATCTTCACTTGGTAATAATTATCCAGCACCTGCTGTTGGGTAACGTTGGAGACAACAGGAATCTCTTTGTACCGACTTACTTCCTCATTCAGCTTATCAGCATCGTTAATTATCTCACTGTCCATATTGTTGAAATAGATGGTGGAAATTCATCAAATACCAAACTGCATTTCAGCATCCCTTTTTTATTCACTTGCCTTATCAATCTTGAAATATAAAGCGATAACACTGCCCCATAAATTTGTTGTTTCTCCGGTGTTACCAACACAAACAATTTTAGGATGTTTTGGATTATTGATGTCTAATGTAAAATCATTGCCAGTAAGCACCCAATACAACTGGGGAGAAGCTAATCTTGGCCATACCAATTTTTGCAGATGCGACTTGTCCTTCCAATTGTTCCATTGCATCGTTTTGATAAGCCGTGATAAATGGATTTACCAATACTTCAATTTCTGGTTGGGTATTGAGTACTGGAAACAGTTCATCATAATCAGCTTGCATCAATTCTATTACATGCGGCAGGGTGCAATATTTTCCATCGGCATATTTTCGCAAAACCAAATGATGGCAGTAACAAAATTGATGGGTGATTCTACAAAGAAATCACCCTGCTTGTTTATCCATTCCTATTTAACCCTAAGAGAATTGTTCTGGCACTTTCCGTTGCATCTGTAATATCATTCATTGTGTTTGGGTCTAACGGATTGCAGCGGTGGGATACGGAAAGATTATCAAAGTTGATAACGTAGAATGATGGCTTTACTGAATAGTTGTGTTTGTTTTGCTGCAGCCAGTTGTAAACAATTTTGGAAAGGTCATCGTACTTAAAGTCATACACAAACATGGCAAAGCCTTTTTCGATATGCTGTTTAATGACATGCTGAATTACAAACCAACTCTTACCAGCGCCGGGACTACCAATGACCAATAATCCCCTGAAAGGGTTGATGATGTTTATCCAGCTTTTTCTTATCCTCCCTTTCAAATTATACCGGGCTGTAAGATTTATAGAATATTCATTTGTCAAAAGCCTTTCTTCTTGCGGAAATGTTTCGTTCAGTGAATTGAAAACATCATCACCTAAATTTAATTTGATTAAACGGCTGAGTAAATTGCCACCAGCAAGTATCAGTAAAAAGCCAATGCCGGTTGCAGTCATGTAAATAATGGCAATTTTTCCAGGGTGTAATTCAATTGTTTAAAACAAGCCGCTTCAAAAAGAAAGCAACAAGACCAATCAGTAAATAAGCGGCGATGCTTCGCCAATTTATTTTATCATCTTTCTTACCCTGTGCTCCTAACAGTGAAATAACCAGTAACCCAATCGCCAAAAATTTTGAAGTGTATTGATTGCTGAATAAGCCAGTGTGCATGATATTTGTCATCAGCCTGTCTGTAATGGTACTTTTGATTTCCCATTTTTCAAATGCAGCATAGCAATAATAATAAAAATGCAACAGCAAAATAAAGATGCTGGCCAATCTTGTCAGGTCAACTATTTTCCGCAGCCCCTGTTCATTCTCCCCTGTGAGTGACATAACATTTAATTTTAAGTTTTACAAATCCGGTTTTTTTTTTCTTCTTTCGTTTCTTCTTTAGTAGGCTGTTTGGTGTGT
>JADJFD010000003.1 GCA_016708765.1 Chitinophagaceae bacterium | reverse complement strand
CCGTCGAGCTACTGCTGCTCTACTTCGCGGTGCAAAGGTAGCCGTTTGAAGGGTATTTACCAAAGAAAAAACATCCTGATTTATTAAAATCAGAACGTTTTCTATAATAATACCCCTTAGATATGACTATACTTTTCGTACACTGCTGGAGCCACTGTTTTAGGTCCTGATAACACCGCTTGCCTTTGTATTTACATCGCTATCGGCATTAGCAGATACCTTTATTCACCGTAATCTTAATATCGCTAGCACCGCTTGCCCTTGCATCGCAGATTTCTGTAACCAAATCATACCCTTTAAAATCGCTGGCACCGCTGGCTTCTATAGATAATTGTGTGGCTGAGCCGGTAATAGTAACATCAGATGCACCGCTAAGATCAATTTTCAGTTTGCCTATCTCCATCTTGCCTTTTACATCGCTGGCACCAGATTGACGAAGCGTAAGTTCATTAGCTTTTAATGTGCCGGAGATAAATACATCGCAGGCACCGCTTACAGTCAACGCATCTATTTGTTTAAATGAAATGTAAGCTTTCAACTTTTTTATTGCCATTTCCCCATTTAACTCCTTTACTATCGAAACCAATATGCAAAACACCATTCTTAACCTCTACAATTATTCTTTCCCTGTCTTTAATATCTGCGGCACTTACAGCGACTGATTCTTCATTGCTCTGCGTAATAAAAACATCAAAAGCACTGGACAAATTGATGGCATGAAAATTTTTTGCAGATCTTAGTTCTACATTCGGATCGTTTATTTGTTGTGCAAAGCCATAAGATGTGGCAGAAACAAAAAGAACAAATAAGAGAAGATATTTTTTCATAATCGTTGTTGATTTATAGTAGTACGAATACTGCTTCTGAAAAGTTACAGCTTCCATAAATTAATTCTTCCTTATTTTTGTGATAATTCCGCATTTAAGCGGGACAAGTTCTTAGGCCTTTGAAAAAGAAGGCTTTAGTTTCCATAGTTCCGGGGTGTCTCCAAATTAATTGGAGTCTGAGATCAAACCCGTTGAACCTGGTCAGGGTAATGCCTGCGAAGGGAGTGATACCAATATATCCTATTAGTATCAATAGTTGACCTTTCTCAATTGCATTTCCCTCTTATTTTTTAAACCTTTTAAAAATTATTAAAAAATGAAGAGGATTATGATGCTTGGTTGTTTTCTTGTAACTGCCAATGCTATTTTTTCGCAAGAAGTTAAAGACAGTTTTTATTCCTTAACACCTGTTGAGGTAAGAGCCATCCGTGCAGGTGAAAATGCACCGTTTACCAAAACCAATATTTCCAGAAAAGAAATAGCAAAAACTAATTTGGGGCAGGATATTCCATTTCTGCTGAACCAGACACCGGCAGTAGTAATTAACTCCGATGCTGGTAATGGTGTTGGCTACACAGGCATCCGCATCAGAGGATCGGATGCAGCAAGAATTAATGTAACACTGAACGGCATTCCTTACAACGATGCCGAAAGCCAGGGAACTTTTTTTGTTGATTTACCGGATTTCAGTTCTTCTACCGGAAGCATACAGATACAAAGGGGTGTGGGTACATCTTCCAACGGCGCAGGAGCATTTGGTGGTAACATTAACATAAGTACGAACGAGGTAATAAAAGAAAGTTATGCTGAAATCAACAACAGCTTTGGTTCTTTCAACACCTGGAAACACACTATTAAGGCTGGCACAGGACTAGTAAATGGATTTACAACAGATCTACGATTATCAAAAATCAACAGTGATGGATTTATTGACAGAGCCAGCAGCGATTTAAAATCATTCTACTTTTCTACGGCATATGCAAAAGAAAAAACTTCTGTACGGGTTAATATTTTCTCCGGTAAAGAAAAAACATACCAAGCATGGAATGGTATTTCCGAAGCTGACTTGCTTGCCGGCAACAGAACATTGAACAGTGCAGGAACAGAAAGACCCGGTGAACCCTACGACAATGAAGTTGATGATTACACACAAACACATTACCAGTTATTCTTTAGCCAACGACTAAATAGTAAGCTGAATTTTAATACTGCGTTCTTCCTCACAAAAGGAAAAGGCTTTTATGAACAATTCAAAGCTGATCAAAAATATTCTAGCTACGGAATGCCGGATGCTCCATCTGGCACTCGTTCTGATATGGTTCGCCAACTATGGCTCGACAATGATTTCTACGGGAACATTTTCTCCCTTCAATTAAAAAACAAACAAACAGAAGCTGTACTCGGTGGAGGCTTTACCCGTTACAATGGGCAGCACTTTGGAAAAGTTATCTGGGCTGCAAAAGGATTAACAGGTGTTGACAATTGGTACGATCTGGATTCTGATAAAAAAGATTTTAATATCTACCTGAAACAACAAACACAAATTGCAGGTAACTGGAATTTGTTTTACGATCTGCAATACAGACATGTAAAATACCGCACAGAAGGTTTTAGAGATAATCCAACATTATCCATCAATAAAAATTTCAGCTTCTTTAATCCAAAAGCTGGAGTAAGCTATATTAAAAATGGTTGGAAAGCCTATACTTCTTATAGCATTGCAAATAAAGAACCCAACCGGGATGATTTTGAAGCAGGAGCATTACAACAGCCATTGCCAGAACGTTTGCATGATATAGAAGCAGGCATAAAAAAGCAAACATCTAACTACAATTGGGCGGCTACGGTTTACTTTATGAATTATGAAAACCAGTTGGTACTTGATGGAAAATAAATGATGTAGGTGCTATATATCAGAACGAATATTCCTAACAGCTACAGATTAGGTATAGAATTGCAAGGGGCTATTAAATTCAATTCATGGATGAATGCTGCTGCCAATATTTCGCTGAGCGAAAACAAAGTAAAAAACTTTACTGAGTATATTGATGATTATGATAACGGCGGGCAGAAAACCAATAATTTTTCTTCTGCGACTATTGCTTATTCTCCATCTGTTGTTGGTGGAGCTACAATCAATTTTATTCCAGTAAAAAATGGCGAACTCAGTTTGTTAAGTAAATATGTTAGCAAACAATATCTTGATAATACAAGTAACAATGCCCGATCTTTAAATGCATTTTTTGTACAAGATGTTAGAGCTATTTATACTATTAAAAACAAAGGCTTGAAAGAAATAAACATTATAGCACAGCTTAATAATGTGTTTGGTAAAAAGTATGAACCAAATGGCTATTCATTCAGTTATTTTGTAGGAGGAGAAACTGTTACAGAGAATTATTATTTCCCAATGGCGGGAAGGAATTTTATGCTTGGACTGAATATAAGTTTATAAGATGAGGTCGTATGTAAGAGGTATGATTTCTGACCTCTTACATACGGCTTCTTACTACTTTTCGGTAAATTTTTCTTGCCATTCAAGCATACCACCTACTAAATTTTTAGTATTGGTAAATCCCATTGCATCTAAAAACATACAAGCTTGTCCGCTGCGATTGCCGCTTCGGCAATAGATTATAAGCTCTTCTTCTTTCAGGTCTTCAATTTCATCAATCTGCATTGTTTGTACTTTACCTAATGGAATTAATGTGCCATTAATATTGAACTCAGCAAACTCATGCGGTTCTCTAACATCAATCAGGTTAATTTTTTCGCCGGCATCTATCCTGGCTTTCAATTCTTCAGCAGTAATATTTTGCATATGTAATAATTATAAGTCCAAATCTAAATCCGGTTCTACTTCATTACCAGTACTATCTTTTACTGGTTTATCTACTTGCAGCCATACATCAATCGTTTGTCCAGATCGGATTTTCTGAATTCGTTTGTCTTCATCAAAACGTTCTGGATTTTGTTTATAAATCCAGGCTGCTGCTGTGTCTGTAACATCTGGCCTGGTAACTATAGCACCGATTACTATTCCGTTTTCTTCTAGTATTCTTTTAGCATCGCCATATAACATTCCTGTGATTATAGGAATAGAAAACTCTTTGTTACCAACTCCATCACCCAATACCAATGAGATAGTACTTCCTTTCCTTATTTGGGTACCGGGAGTTATGGAAGCTCCGTTATACAATTGTTCCAAAATAGCATTCTTTGCAAAGTCGGGTTTAAAAGTAGTGTCGCCCAATTTCAGGTCCATATTCTTCAACACCATTATTGCATTACGAAGGCTGTAACCAACAAGATTAGGCATTTCAATTAATGGCGGCACTGACCTGCTGATCAACAAATAAACAATACGATTTGATTTTACTACTTCATCAGCATCCGGAAACTGCCTAATAACCGACATTGATTTAACGGTATCGACATAAACGGAATCCTGTATTTCAAAATCAAATCCAGCCTTCTTCAAAATCTGTTTTGCTTCCTCATAACTCTTTCCTGTAACAGAAGGAACAGTGGCAGATTTACCATGGCTGGTAATCCAGTTCAAGGACAATAAGAAAGCTGAAAAAATGCCAACCGCCAATGCAATCCCTATCAGTATATTAAGCCACAAGGGACGATTTGTAATAAATTTAAACATTCTTTTTATTATAAGTTATTGGTTTCACCATCCAATCTTGCTAAAGCTCTCCTCAATCAGTTTAGTATAAAATTCCTTCAGGTTCCATCCTATTGCCCTAACCTGTTGCGGAACAATACTTGCTTCACTTTGACCCGGTATAGTATTTACTTCAAGCATATAAGGTCTGCCATCTTCTTCATTGTAAATAAAATCAATTCTTACCACACCTCCGCAATTAAACACGGTGTACACTTTTCTTGCCGCATCCCTTACCTTTTCAGCAATATTTTCATCAACCACTGCAGGTGTTACTTCATCCGACTTACCATGATATTTTGCTTCAAAGTCAAAAAAATCTTTATCGCTATGTGCCTTTACTTCTGTTAGCGGTAATACAATAATATCACCTTTTGATTTAAAAACACCGACTGTAAACTCCCTACCAATAATCATCTCTTCCACCAGTACCTGGTCATCTTCCTTAAATGCTTTTTCAATAGCATGGCCTAATTCATCCGATGGATTATTCACCTTAGACATACCTATACTTGAACCGCCATTATTAGGTTTGATGAAAACAGGAAACTTTAATGTATTTATAATTTCGTCGGGGTTTTCAAAATTATTTTTTATCAGCAGAACAGACTTAGCAACCGCAATACCAGCCATTCCTGCAACAGCTACAGCATATCTTTTATTAAAAGTAAGAGAAGAAGTTGCTGCATCGCATCCGGTGTAAGGAATTTTCAACATATCCAAATAGCCTTGCAGTTTTCCATCTTCCCCAGGTGTGCCATGCATACCAATAAACACAGCATCAAAAGTTATTTTCTCATTATCCAATATCAACGAAAAATCGTTTTTTCAATTTCCACTTTTCTTCCATCTGGTAATTCGTACCACCAGCCTTCAGCATTAATATCAATTATGTAAACATTAAAAAGATTCCTATCAAGATTATTGTTGATTGTAACTACAGTTTTATAGGAAATAACGGCTTCGCCTGAAAGACCACCGGTTACAAGAGCTATATTTTGTTTCATTCTTTTGGTGTAGTAGATTTTGTTCCCGTTTCAACGGGTTTAACTCTGCAAATATTGCAGAAATTTTTAAGATGCCCAACGTAAATAACCTTTATCAAATACCATTAACAAAAATTATTAAAAATAGTAGGAAAATATTGGCATTTAGGCCAAATATGAGTTATAAAATTTATTGGGAAGATGAAATAAGAAAGGTGAAGGCCGTTTCTCCTTCACCTTTTTACGACGGGAAATATCACCCGCCACTATTTAAGCAGCTTTCACTGCTATTTTGTATGAGTACAAGTTACAAATAAAATGTGTGCTCTGGCCAAAATACGTCAGAAATTATGCACACTTTGGGATCAGATATGTAACAAATCTTTCTTAGCCATTAGCTGCTCTACTGTTTCTACATACATTTCGTCTGGTACACAGCAATCTACAGGGCAAACTGCTGCACACTGAGGCTCTTCGTGAAAGCCTTGACATTCTGTACATTTATTTGGAGTAATATAATACACATCCACCGCCACTGGCGCATTTTTTTGATCTGCATCCACTGTAGTTCCGTCAAGTAGTGTAAAACTTCCTTTTACAGTTGTTCCGTCTGATACAGCCCATTCTACACCACCTTCATAGATGGCGTTATTGGGACATTCTGGTTCGCAGGCGCCGCAATTAATGCATTCGTCAGTAATCTTAATAGCCATAGTATATTTATTTTAAAGGGTTGTAGGTTACTTTTGCATCACAAAAATAACAGTCAGGAATGAATTTACAACATCGTATTGATTTATTGGTTCAGTTGGGGCAATATATTTTATCAGATAATGAAAATTGGCTTGCAGCAAAAGAAAAAGCTAGTTATGAAAACGGTTGGTTTACAGAAGAATTTGTAGCATCCGCTACGCAAAATATTGCTAACGAATTCCTACAAAAAGAATCTTTAGAGAGTTGGGCAAAGAAATATCCTATTGAATCAAATACTAATAATCCAAAAAAGATTGGAATAGTAATGGCCGGCAATATTCCGCTGGTTGGTTTTCATGATTTTTTATCTGTTTTTATAAGTGGGAACATCGCTATAATGAAGAGCTCATCTAAAGATAAAGTGCTCATCAAACATCTTGTAGAAAAAATTATTGAATGGGATGCTGATGCAGCTAATTATTTATTGTTTGCTGAAATGCTGAAAGATTCCGATGCTTACATAGCAACAGGTAGTAATAATTCATCCCGGTATTTTGAATATTACTTTGCAAAATATCCGCATATTATCCGTAAAAACAGAACATCAATTGCAATACTTACTGGCAACGAAATAAAGGAAGCGTTAGAAAAACTGGCCGATGATGTATATTATTATTTCGGTTTAGGTTGTCGCAATGTTACCAAAATATATGTGCCGGTTGATTATGATTTTGTTCCATTAATCGAAGCATTTAATAAATATCAATACCTGGCCGATCATCATAAATACAAGAATAATTATGATTACAATCTGGCCTTACATATGCTGAATAAAGTGTACTACATGACCAACGGTTCCATTCTTTTAATTGAAAACAAAAACCTTTTCTCTCCTATAAGTCAATTGAATTATGAATTTTATACTTCGGAAGAAGAAGTAATAAACTCCTTGAAAGACAATCCAGAACTGCAATGCATTATAGGAAATAATCATATTTCGTTTGGTGCTGCACAATGCCCATCTGTGCATGATTATGCAGACGGAGTTGACACAATGTCATTTCTGACATCTTTATGACTTAGTGTATAAATCAGTGAAAACAGGTATGCTTTTCACTTTAAAAAGTCGTAATTTTAAAGGAGCTATTAAGTACGAAGGTCTTAGTAAATATTTGTTAAACTAAACCAATGGTCAACAATCTTGAATGACAGTTTGTTATTTTGTAAATCAAAGGCATATATTTTGTTATTAAAGCCTCATTCTACAAACCTTTATAAAAAGAAATGAATACTATGAAACTAAAACAGATTTTGCTGATTGTTGCGATAAGTGCGGTATCAGCTGTAACTAGTGTATGGATTTATGGAAAAGTAAGTACAAAACAAATTGCTTTTTCGCAAACTATTAATGGGGGAAATGTTCCTGCTAATTATGCAGGATTTTTGGACGGCACTCCAGGTGCTGGCGAACCGGTTGACTTTACCAAAGCAGCCAATGCTGCTGTTCCGGCTGTGGTACATATCAAAACAAAAATTCCGGCAAAGAAAGTAAGTAACAGTCTTCCACGCAACAGAAATAATGGCGGTATGGAAGACCTGTTTGAACAATTCTTCAATAACAATTTCGGACCGCAGATACAACCTGAGCAAAGAGCTTCCGGCAGCGGAGTAATTATCAGCGAGGATGGATATATCATCACTAACAATCATGTGGTATCGGATGGTGGAGATGGCGTAGCTACTGAAATTACCGTTACACTGAACAACAAAAAAGAGTATAAAGCAAAAGTGATAGGCCGTGACCCAAGTAGTGACTTGGCAGTGCTAAAAGTAGATGCTAGCGGATTACCTTTTCTTCTTTATGGCAATTCTGACAATGTAAAACTTGGACAATGGGTACTGGCTATTGGTTATCCACTTACATTAGAAACAACAGTTACTGCAGGTATTGTAAGTGCTAAAGGAAGAAATATTGGCATTAACAGCAGGCAAAGTCAAACACCTATTGAATCTTTCATTCAAACAGATGCTGCCGTAAACCAAGGCAATAGTGGTGGAGCATTGATAACTACGGACGGTCAATTAGTCGGGATTAATTCTGCTATTTATGCGCCAAACGGAACTTATGCAGGTTATTCATTTGCGATTCCTGTTAATCTAGTAAAGAAAATCATTAACGATCTTATCAAATTTGGTGATGTAAAAAGACCTTACCTCGGCGTTTCCGTTGACCGTGAAAAGTTTGATGCAGGTGATGGTGCACATGTTGGTGAAATAGCCAAAGATGGTGCTGCTACAAATATTGGTTTAAAGCCAGGTGATGTAATTACTAAAATAAATGATGTGCCTATTTTCTCTTGGACAGAATTGCAGGCAACAGTTTCTTCTTACAATGCTGGCGATAAAATAAATATTACTTACAAAAGAGCAGGAAAAGAATATACAACTGCTGCAACATTAAAAGCCATTACAGGTACTTATGATAGCCTTGCAACAGTAAACACCGGCGATCAGTTAGGTGCAGAACTTGAAACTGTAGATGAAAAAACTGCCCTTAAAAATGAAATTGAAGGTGGGGTGGTTGTAAAGAAAATAAAAACTGGTGGTGCATTCAGTAAAACAAGAATGGAATCAGGATTTATTATTACATCTGTAAACGGAATGGACGTTTCAAGCATTGAAGAATTAAATGAAGCCATCAGAAGTTTGAAAGGAGAAACTATTCAATTGGAAGGAATGTATCCAGGCTATTCAGGTTCTTACAGGTATCCATTGAATTTGGATCAACCTCAACCATAAAAATTAATAAAGCATAATAAATTAAAAAGCCGTCCCGATCTTATTGGGACGGCTTTTCTCATAAAATAGAAAAACTATTTCTCATACACCAAATATTCCCCTGGCTGCATTTAAAAACTTTTTTCAGTTGTAAAATCATTGGCAGCACCAGAAAATATATTTTTATAAATACCAGTAACATGCTCATCCGTTATATCGAAGCGAATATTTTTTTCGGAAGAAAAATTTAAAACTACCAGCACTTCCTTATTTCCATTCTTTCTTAGATAAGCAATAACGTTTTTACTCTCCGATGTTTTGATACGAAAAGTTTGTACAGAAGGATCGCCACTTCTTACTGCAGCATTATTTGTTCGAAGATTTAGTAACGCTGTATAAAACCCAGCTAATTCATTGTTGCCGGTCCATTCAATCTGATCCTTATCAAAAAATTTCAGCTTCTTTAGGTTAGGCAACTCCTGCCCGGAATATAAAAGCGGAATTCCATTCCATGTAGCACTAAACACTGCCAGTGCTTTTGCCATGTCACCATATTTATCATACTCTGTTCCGTTCCAGCTATTCTCATCATGATTAGTGGTAAACCATGTTCTCATGGTGCTATCGCCAAGATCATCGTATCTTTTTAATAATGTAAGCAAGGTATCAAGCGGCAATTTTTGCTTATAAAATTCCTCCGTCTTGTGCATCCATGTCCAGGAATAACTTGCATCAAAGGCTTCACCGTATGCAGGGTTTTCCAATTCGTCGTATTCGCCGAGCCAGAATAACGGTTTCCTGTTATCAAGTGTTACTCTTGCTTCTTTCCAGAAATCAAGTTCCACCCAAGAGGCAAGGTCGCAGCGAAATCCATCAATATCACATTCATCCACCCAGAACTGCATTGCTTCGATCATTGCTTTTCGCAAAGCAGGATTCGTAAAGTTCAAATCGATGATATCTTCCATGCCACCGGGCATTTTAAAATCGTTGGTAGCTTCATCCTTGTTATAATAATCCGGATGAGTCTTCGTCCAAGTATGATCCCAACCGGTATGATTGGCCACCCAATCAATAATTACTTTAAAACCCATTTCATGTGCCAGCTTTACCAACTCTTTAAAATCTTCAAGGGTTCCAAACTCCGGATTGATAGAAGTATAATCCGAGCAGGCATAATAACTTCCCAATGTTCCTTTCTTATTCTTTTCCGAAATAGGTGTAATGGGCATAAACCAAATGGTTTGCACACCCATTGCTTTTAATCGGGGAAGATGTTGCATAAATGTATTAAAAGTGCCAGGCTCAGTGTACTGCCGCACATTCACTTCATAAATATTGGTGCTATGTGCCCAATCCACCGGAATAAATCTGTTCATCATACTATCCTTT
This sequence comes from Chitinophagaceae bacterium, assembly GCA_016708765.1. Classification (GTDB taxonomy): domain Bacteria; phylum Bacteroidota; class Bacteroidia; order Chitinophagales; family Chitinophagaceae; genus JJ008. The sequence continues at coordinate 597,930 of JADJFD010000003.1, read as the reverse complement.
TTATAAATAAAATCATTCTTCTTTTTCGTTGGCTTGCAGGAAGCAAGTAACAATACCATTGAAAAGAAAGCAAGCAAAGAAAACCGCATCTGTATCAATTTTGCGAAAGGTAATAAGAACTTTTCAAGTAGTAACTTTACACCTATGAAGAGTTTTTAAGTCCCCATTATTTATAGAAGTCCGCTTATTTCCGCTATTAAAAACAAAAGGAAGGAGCAGGATAAAATGAAGAAAGACTTCTCTCCTACTTTGCTCGATTTTGGATCTGTACAAATTTATCTTGCCCGTCATTTTGGATTTTGCTATGGCGTTGAAAATGCCATTGAAATCGCTTTCAGAACCGTAGAAGAAAATCCGGACAAAAAGATTTTCCTGCTGAGTGAAATGATCCATAACCCACAAGTAAATGCAGACCTTGAAGCACATGGCATACAATTTTTGCAAGACACTTATGGTAAACAATTAATTCCGTTCGAAACTATCACCAAAGATGATATTGTTTTAATACCTGCCTTTGGCACTACATTGTTAATTGAAGAAAAGCTGCGGCAAATAGGTATTCAAACAGAAAAATATAATACCACCTGCCCCTTTGTAGAAAAAGTATGGAACCGCAGCGAAGCCATTGCGAAGAAAAATTATTCCATCATCATTCATGGCAAACCAAACCATGAAGAAACAAGAGCCACTTTTTCGCATGCTGCCAATAATGCAGCATCAGTTGTTGTAAAAGATATGGACGAGGCCAAAGAATTGGCAAAATATATTACTGGAGAAAAAGATATTGCAAACTTTTATTCTGAATTCAGCAATCAATTCTCCGAAGGCTTTGATGTAAAAAAAGATTTGCAACGGATTGGTGTAGTCAATCAAACCACTATGTTGGCAAGCGACACACAGGCCATTGCCGATTACCTGAAACAGGTAATGATTGATAGTTTCCCCAATGATAATCCTGAAGAGCATTTTGCAGACACAAGAGATACACTTTGCTATGCTACCAACGATAACCAAACAGCGGTGTCCGGCATGTTGCAAACAGATGCCAACCTTGCCATAGTTGTCGGCGGATATAATTCTTCCAACACATCGCACCTGGTAGAGTTGTGCGAAGAAAAACTACCCACTTACTTTATTAATAGCGAAGAAAAAATACTCTCGGCAAAAGAAATACTGCATCATAATTTTCATACAAAAGAAGAATTGATTACCAATGATTTTCTTCCTGCAAAAAATCCTGTAAAGATTTTGGTAACCAGCGGTGCCTCCTGCCCCGATGCATTGGTGGAAGGTGTGATAAAAAAATTGATCAGCTTTTATGAAACGAATAGTTCTGTAGAAGAGATGATAGGGAAGTTTGAATGATTGCTGTTTTAGTGATCATGATTTATTAGCCCATCTTTAGAACTACTAATGTTTTTTTTAACCTACTAAAGAAAAAGCCTCTGTAAAATACAGAGGCCTTAATTCGTTGTTGTAACTATCTATTATTTATCTATACAATAAAGTATAGTACTCATGTGCCATGCGGTTACTGTCGAACTGGAAGCGAACATCCTGCATTCCGTTCTTCATGATCTGGCGCCAGGTTTTGTAATCGTTGTAGTACAATGGCAGAATTTCATTCTCCAGAATTTCGTAGAGTTTGTTCAGATCATATTCGTCCTGCTCATGTGTAACCATGTTGTCGTAATCGGCCTTAGGCACCACAAACCCGTTGTGACCATGATTAATAAATTCCGGTATCCACCCATCATCGGTAGAAAAGTTAACTGCACCGTTCATGGCAGCGGTCATTCCACTGGTACCAGATGCTTCTCTCGGCACTCTTGGATTATTTAGCCAACAGTCGGAAGCCTGTTTCAATCTTTTAGATAGAGTAAGTTCGTAGCCAATCAGCACTGCTACATTTTTATATTGCTTGCTTAAATGCACCAATTGATTGAATTCGCTTATGGCAGGATGATCTACCGGGTAAGGTTTTCCAGCCCAAATAATCTGCACAGGATATTTTGTACTGTTCATCAGTTTGTGAAAACGTTCTTCTGCAGTAGTAATTAAACTAGCTCTTTTGTAACCGGCAAATCTTCTGGCCCAAACAATAGTAAATACATCTGGGTTGAAAATTTTTCCGGTTTGATCAGCTACAATTTCAAATGCTCTTTTCTTTAAATATTTTTTACGGTCATCAATTCCAAAATCATCGCCTGCTTCTTTAAATTTATAAAGTTGCTTATCGGCCCAATACTTCCAGTTTTGCGCATTGGTAATGGAAATGATATCGCAAATATTTTCATACTTGCTCCACATAAGCCTTGACACCTGTCCATGCAATTGCGAAACGCCATTAGCCAATTGAGCAAAACGCAATGCGGCTAATGAATGGTTGAACTGATCCTCCGGCATTCCGGTTAATATCTTTACTTCATCAACTGACAAGCCGCAGAAGTAACTCATCTTATGACAAAGATAAATATCATGCTTCTCGTTGCCTGCTTCTTCCGGCGTATGTGTTGTAAATACTAATCGTTTTCTTACTTCTTCAATATTGTTATTATACTTTTTATAAAGATAGAACGCTGCAGATAAACCATGTGCTTCATTTAAATGATATAATTCCGGATTGAAATTTAATATATCGATCAACTTGGCACCGCCAACACCTAGTAAAATAAACTGTGCTACTTTAGTGGCAACATTTGCATCGTACAACCGATGTGTTATTGTTTGCGATACATAATCATTTTCGGGAACATCTGTTGACAACAAAAACAACGGAGCTGTTTTAAATGTTTCGGGATTTAGGTACAACACTTTTACCCATACAGGATGTTCATGAATTGTAACCTGAAATTTAATACCTGTTTCTTCTAAAAACTGTAATTTTTTTCGTTCCAGGCAACATCTAATGTCTGATCTTGATTTCGCTCCTGATCATAATAACCTTGTTTCCACAATATACCAATGCCAATAAGATTTTGCTTCAATTCATAAGCACTCCGTAAATGTGATCCGGCCAAAAAACCTAAACCTCCACTATATATTTTTAAAGGCTGATGAGTGGCAAACTCCATTGAAAAATAAGCTACTCTTTTTTTGTACGTTTCTTCAATTGGATAAGGAACAGAAAATTGGGTAAAATTCATAGAGTGTTTTTTTTACACGAAGCCGCAAGATAATAGTTTATCTCCACTTTGACTTCTCAATTGATTTAGATTATCTGATAATTATGGCAAGTAAAAATCTCGTTGGGTATTCCGATTGGAATATGCGGAAAGGTAATAATTAATTGTGCTATTTGTTATTTCGATTTATTCACAGACTTACTAACCTTCTTTTTGGCAAAACTTCCATCGAAGGCACAATTTAATCCACGACGGGAACCACAGCCTTCTATTTCTTTTAATGTAACAGCAGAAGATGAAAAAATAAATTGTAGTTGACAAGGATCTCCATCAACCTGATAAACAGCCGTATTGGGAGTTTTCATTGATGCTTCACCTTTTAACTCACCAGTACAAGCTCCATTATTTTTTTCAAAATGTATAAAGAAACTAATCTTTCCGTCTTTTCTTCCATCTCTGATTGCAACAAGATTCATTTTACCATTGCTGTAATCTGCTGAATATTTATTTTTTCGTGGAAGTGTGTCTATAGGATTTATTAGCTCTGTTATTTTATCATCCAATGCATCTGTCATGATAAGCATAAAATTCTTTGCTTCATTATTTAGCACATACACATCTCTACCTTCGCTTAATGAGCCGTCAGTATTTTTCAATACTACTTTTTTGGTGATAGAATATTTTCTATCCATACTAATAGATTGTTCGGTAGCAGACTTTAAATCGGGCCGCAGTACTGGCATACCTGCAATGAATTGCTGTTCCTTATCAAACCCAAGAACAAAAACAGCTTTCTTATCATTGGTAATTGTTTTTACAAAAAGATATGTTTCTGCTTTGGGTACACTTATTTTTCCCAGTACATAAATTTTGGGCTTCGCTCCTTTTGCGTATACTTCCTGCAAAACAGAATCCGGTACGAATTGATTAAAATTCTTAAGGCTGATTAACAATGAGTCATTCTCTTTTTTTGTTTTTAGCAAACTTGTATCGGTAAATTGTAATGGCAAGTCAAGCGGAGCAAAAAAATCGATAAAATCGTTAACAGCTACAGTTTCTTCACCTGACAAACTGATCTTCTTTTTCTGCTTACAGCCAGTTAAACAGATAATTGCTGTTAAAACCATCAAATATTTTTGGACCCTCTGCATACCTGAATTTTAATACCCCGAAAATAGGTATTTCAAAATTAGATTCATAGTGGTTTTGAATTATTGATAAATAAATTTAGATTTGTCTAAATTTATTTTTAGCCATGCTAAATTACACGACTAGCGAGGAAAATTATATCAAGGCCATTTACCATTTGCAAAAGGTAGATGGAATGGTTACTACCAATGAGCTAGCTGCTGAGTTAGAGTCAAAGCCAGCTTCGATTACTGACATGATGAAGAAGCTGAAAGCAAAAAAACTATTGAACTATCAACCATATCAGGGTTTTCGATTAACGGCTGATGGAACGAAAGTGGCGTTAGGTATAATAAGAAGACACCGGTTATGGGAATTTTTTCTGGCAGAAAAATTAAAGTTTACCTGGGATGAAGTACATGAAGTGGCCGAAGACCTAGAACATGTTAGCAATAAAAAACTTATTGATAAACTCGACGAATACTTAGGTTTTCCAAGAGTAGATCCGCATGGCGATCCTATACCAGATGCAAATGGAAAGATTGAGATCAGTAAAAAAATATGTATTACTGAATTGGCGGTAAACACAGTATCAACAGTAGCAAGTGTAAGCGACCACTCAAGTGAAATACTGGAATTGCTGGAGCATAAAAAAATTGCTATTGGTACTAAGGTGGAAGTAAAAAAGAAATTTGAATTTGATAATTCACTGGAAATAAAAATTAACCGGCAGCCCGTAATTACAATTAGCGAACAATTAGCGAAAAACATTTTTGTATATACATCCTGATATGGAAACAATCGAAAAATTCTTTACTGAAATAGGACCTGTTTGGTCGGCATTGATTGCAACTACTTTTACCTGGTTCGTTACGGCTATGGGAGCTTCGTTAGTATTCTTTTTTAAAACACTTAGCCGTGGCGTTCTTGACCCCATGTTAGGTTTTACAGGCGGAGTAATGGTGGCAGCAAGTTTCTGGTCATTATTAAATCCAGCAATTGAAATGTCGGAAAAAATGTATCCTACTATGAGTTGGATGCCGGCGGCCGTAGGTTTTTTTCTCGGAGCTATGTTCATATTTGTTTTGGACAAATTCACCCCGCACTTACATATTAATTTTGGTGTAGAAGAAAAAGAAGGTATCAAAACCAAATTGCATAAAACTACTCTGCTCATTCTCGCAATTACATTGCATAACATTCCCGAAGGTCCTGCAGTAGGTGTACTTTTTGGTGCTGCTGCTTTGGGCATGGAAGACGCATCTATTTCCGGAGCTATTGTACTTGCAATTGGAATAGGTATTCAAAATTTTCCTGAAGGTGTTGCAGTAGCGATGCCGTTACGAAGACACGGAGTAAGCCGTAAAAAAAGTTTTTGGTATGGGCAACTGTCTGCAATTGTAGAACCAGTTGCAGGAGTTATTGGAGCCGTTGCGGTTATTTATATGCAACCTATTCTTCCGTTTGCCCTAGCCTTTGCCGCCGGTGCCATGATTTTTGTTGTAGTAGAAGAAGTAATACCTGAAACACAGCGGGATAAATACACAGACCGCTCTGTACTTGGATTCATCGGAGGATTTCTTGTTATGATGATACTAGATGTTGCATTAGGATAATCAATTATCCTGATTCTTTAAATGTCCTTTTATAAGATGTTTGAACCGGCTGAATGTTTCTGGCTTTATATGTAAAAAAGAGGCAAGAAATTTTTGCGGTACTCTTTGCATTAGTTCTGGATTCTTTGTAACAAAATTCAGAAATCTTTCTCTGGGTGTCATCTTCACCATTTGCAATTGCCAGCGGTCTTTAATTACCATTGTATGTGTAATTATCAATCTGGCGAGGTGTTCCATTTTTTTTGAACTGGCAAAAGCATTTTCCAGTTCATCATATTTTATACTGATTACAATGCTGGGCTCAATAGTTTCAATCGTATATTCTGAAGGCTGTCTGCTGTGAAATGACTCCTGGCAATGAATAATATGACCTTCACTTGAAATTTGTGTGATAATTTCTTGGGAGCCTTTTTTGTAAAACTTTCGAATCAAGCCCTTAACTATAAAGTTTAAATAATTCTCTACTTCTCCAACCTTTGTCAGCTTTTCTTTTTTCCCAAATTCTCTAATTTTAATTATAGGGAGAAGGGTCTGATCAAATTCTGCATCTGTCAGTTTAACAAATTTGTTCAAATAGGTTTTAAATACGTTAATCTTATCCATTACATTCAGTAGCTAAAAGGTACAACTTTTAGTCTTGATTTAAATCAATTATAAAAAATAAAAGGGAAATATAAGGCTAAACAGCTTTACCAACTGGAACATTAGTCACATTTAATAAAATTGTAAGTTTGCTCACTTACCTGATAATCATCAGATTTTAAAAGAAAAATTTTAAATAATAACTTATGCCGAAAAAGATTGATGTAGCCAACCCGGTGGTAGAACTGGATGGTGATGAAATGACTCGTATTATCTGGAAATTTATTAAGGACAAGCTAATCTTGCCTTATATCAATGTTGATATAAAATATTATGACCTTGGCGTAGAATACCGTGACGAAACGGATGACCAAGTTACCATTGATGCAGCAAATGCCATTAAGCAATACGGTGTTGGAATAAAGTGTGCCACTATTACTCCGGACGAAGCAAGAGTAACAGAGTTCAATCTGAAACAAATGTGGAAGAGTCCAAATGGAACTATCCGTAATATTCTTGACGGAACTGTTTTCCGTGAGCCAATTGTTATCAGCAATGTGCCAAGATTAGTTACTAACTGGACAGCACCCATCATCGTTGGTCGTCATGCCTTCGGCGATCAATACCGTGCAACAGATACAATAATAAAGGGGAAAGGGAAATTGACAATGACATTTACCCCAGAAGGTGGTGGCGATGTGCAAACTTTTGAAGTGTTTAACTTTAAAGGTGATGGTGTTGCGATGAGTATGTACAATACTGACGAAAGTATAATGGGTTTTGCAAGAAGCTGTTTTAATATGGCATTAAGCAAAAAGTGGCCATTATATCTTTCTACAAAAAATACTATTCTGAAAAAATATGACGGACGTTTCAAAGACATTTTTGAAGATATTTATCAGAAAGAATTTAAGACATCGTTTGAAGCAGCAGGTATTGTGTACGAACACCGCCTGATTGATGATATGGTTGCCAGTGCATTAAAGTGGAATGGCAATTTTGTATGGGCTTGTAAGAACTATGATGGAGATGTGCAGAGTGATACAGTTGCGCAGGGTTTCGGTTCACTTGGATTAATGACTTCTGTATTGGTAACTCCTGATGGGAAAACAATGGAGGCGGAAGCCGCTCATGGAACAGTTACAAGACATTACCGTGACCACCAGGCAGGTAAACCAACCAGCACTAATCCAATTGCATCCATCTTTGCATGGACAAGAGGTTTAGCTTTCAGAGGCAAGTTGGATAATAACCAGCCGTTGATTGATTTTTGCAATGCATTAGAAGCAGTTTGTATTGAAACAGTAGAAGAAGGAAAGATGACAAAAGACCTTGCTGTTTGTATACATGGCAACAAAGTAAAACACGGCGATCATTATTTATATACTGAAGAATTTTTGGCAGCTATAGATGAAAATTTGCAGAAGAAGTTGAATTAATAATTAATACAATTGACACAAACGTCCATCTAATATAGTTGGACGTTTTTTTGTAGATCAAGAATTTTTCCTTTCAAAAAAATAATTATTCCAAAAAAAAAGGACCATTTCGATTTTCGAAATGGTCCTTTTAAAATTTATATATATTCCGTTAGATTCTGAAGTGAGCAAAAGCTTTATTTGCTTCAGCCATACGGTGTGTATCTTCTTTCTTTTTGAATGCAGCGCCTTCACCTTTTGAAGCAGCTACGATTTCACCAGCTAATTTATCAGACATGCTACGACCGTTTCTATCACGGCTGTAACGAATAAGCCATTTAATGCTTAATGAAACTTTTCTGTCCTGACGAACTTCAGCAGGAATCTGAAAAGTAGCTCCACCGATACGACGGCTGCGTACTTCAACACCTGGAGTAACGTTAGCTAAAGCTCTTTTCCAAACCTCATATCCATCTTCACTAGTTTGCTTGGTTACTTTATCTAAAGCGTCATAAAAAATTGTATATGCTCCGCTCTTTTTTCCTTCCCACATAAGGTTGTTTACAAAACGGGTAACCAGTTTGTCGTTAAACTTAGGATCCGGAGCTAAAGGGAGTTTCTTGGCTTGTGCTTTACGCATGACTTATTCTTGAATTACTTTATTAAAATTATTTCTTAGCTTTTTCTCTTTTAGTACCGTATTTAGAACGGCTTTGCTTACGGTCTTTAACACCGGCAGTATCCAATGATCCACGAACGATGTGGTAACGAACACCTGGCAAATCTTTTACCCTTCCACCACGGATCAAAACGATTGAGTGCTCCTGCAGGTTGTGACCTTCTCCAGGTATATAAGCAATCACCTCGATTTTATTAGTTAAACGAACCTTTGCTACTTTACGCAACGCAGAGTTTGGCTTTTTAGGCGTAGTAGTATATACTCTTGTACATACACCACGACGCTGTGGACACTGATCTAAAGCCCTGGATTTACTCTTGGCCCTGATAATTTGTCTTCCTTTTCGTACTAATTGTTGTATTGTAGGCATTCTTGACCCTTATTTTTGGGAGGGCAAAGGTAACGGTAAGAGGGTTAATCTCCAAAAAAATGATGACTGAATTTTTTGATATTGAATGTTTTGGGGATAAAATAACCCCGGATGTTTTCCGGGGCTAATTGCGTATCTATAATCAACTTAAAATCAATCGTTTAAACTTTTTGCATCCAATTGTATTTATCTTCTCTATTTCCTTCACGGATATCAGTAAGCCATTTTTTTATTGTTGGAGCTGTTTTCCAATTGTCAACATCAAACTCCATTACAAAATCTTTGTAGCGAAGTTCCTTTATCATTGAGATAGTTGCAGCAGTTCCTGTTCCAAAAACTTCGTATAACGTATTTGCCTTATAGGCATCGATAATATCGTCAATATTAAGCCGTCTTTCTTCTACAGTAAAACCCATTTCCTGCAACATTGTTATAGTGCTTTGCCTTGTAACACCATTCAAAATAGTTCCGAGTTCCAGAGATGGTGTAATGGCAGTATTTCCAATAATGAAAAAGACATTCATAGTGCCACATTCCTGCACATACTTATGCTCAAATGCATCTGTCCACAAAACTTGGTCATATCCTTTTTTCTTTGCTTCTGCAGTGGCATACATGGCTGCACCATAGTTACCAGCAGCTTTTGCATAACCAACACCACCGGGTACAGCTCTCACATAATTTTCTTCTACATAAATCCTCATTGGTGCACTATAATATGGACCAGTAGGACTAAGTATAATCATAAACTTATAGGTATCAGAAGGTCGAACACCAATCAATTCATCAGACGAAAACATAAACGGACGGATATATAAGGAATGGTCTGGCTTAGATGGAATCCAGTTTTTATCCAATTCTACTAATAGCCTCATTCCCTCCATAAATAATTCTTCAGGGACAGCCGGCATTTGCATTCTTTCTGCTGAAATATTAAACCGTTTGAAATTATCAATTGGTCTGAAAATATAAGCATCGCCATTACTATCCTTATAGGCTTTTACCCCTTCAAAAATTGCCTGACCATAATGCAAGGCTGCTACCGATGGGCTTAACAACAGCGGCTGATATGGCTTTATCTCAATATTCTTCCACTCGCCGTTTTCATAATCAGCTTCCAGCATATGATCTGTAAAAAACTTTCCAAATGGAAGATTTTCTAGATTTAGATCCTTTAGTTTACTCTGTTCTGCTTTTGTAATTAAAATGTCCAGTGCTGCGGTCATAATCATATATTTTTACAGCTCAAAGAAACGAAAAAAAAACTAACACCTATTCGTATTAAATATTTACCGATTTATGGGTATAAATAATATTGATTTGCCGGCAATTGTAGTGGAACAATTATTTAATTCATCACTTATTGATAATGAAGTTGCAGCTGAAAAAGCGAATCCTATTTCAACCCCGATTAAAACAGAGACAGCTTCTAAATCAGACAATGATTCAGTACAGGAATGGAAATCTTTAGGAAACAATAATAAAAAAATATTAATTGTATTAAAATCTGAAGATGCGGTTCATTTACCTGATAACCAACTTACATTTCTTACTGGCATATTAAGTGCATGCAACCTAAGTCTCGCTGATGTTGCAATTGTAAACACAATTAATCATCCTGAAGTTTCGTATAAAGAGTTAACTACATACTTTGCTTCTAAAGTTGTGCTGCTTTTTGATATTGAACCTGCTACATTCGGGTTACCAATAAATTTTCCTTTTTACCAGATACAAGCATTTGCAGGAAATTCATTTTTATATTCCCCCTCTTTAAATAATCTTGAAAATGATAAGATTGAGAAAAGTAAGTTGTGGGTTTGTCTTAAAAGACTTTTCAATTTATAAAGCTTGTTTATCATTATAATTAGTATACTAAGTTTACCTTAATATTTAAGGTTCATTAAATTCTAAAAATTTGAAATTAATATTTGCAACAAATAACCAGCACAAAGTAGATGAGATCAGAGCTGTTCTTGCAGAAGGACTGGAAATTGTAACATTGAAAGAAGCCGGAATTGATATTGATATCCCTGAACCTTTTCACACATTGGAAGAAAATGCTTCAGCTAAAGCAAAAACAATCTACGAAATGACGGCCACCAATTGCTTTAGCGAAGACACTGGGCTGGAAGTTGTATCACTAAATGGCGAGCCGGGAGTAAAAAGTGCAAGATATGCTGGCGATAACCGATCATTTGATGCTAATATTGAAAAGCTTTTGATTAATTTGGCTGATAAAATAGACAGAACCGCTCAATTCAGAACGGTTATATCTTTAATTATTGATGGAAAGGAAACCCAGTTTGAAGGTATTTGTAAGGGCAAAATAATTGAAAACAGAAAAGGTGGTCAGGGATTTGGTTATGATCCAGTGTTTATTCCCGAAGGATCAACCAAAACTTTTGCCGAAATGGACACAAAAGAAAAGGGTATTTTCAGCCATCGCCGCATAGCAACCGATAAACTGGTAGCATTTTTGAATAAACTATAATAAACAACTGATTTTGACACCAGAAAGCAACCAAAATATTCCCGAAAGCGACCTAATTACTGGATGCATAGAAGGCAACCGGCGAATGCAGGAAATATTGTATAACCGTTTTTCTTCGAAAATGTATGGAGTTTGTTTGCGATACGCATCCAACGCTGCTGAAGCTGAAGACATACTACAGGAAGGATTTATTAAGATCTTTAAAAAAATAGATACTTTTCGAAGCGAAGGTTCATTTGAAGGCTGGGTAAGGCGGATTTTTGTGAACACAGCTATTGAACATTTTCGCCGCAGAAAATATCTGATGCCTGTAACAGAAAAAGAAGAAAACACCATTGAAGGAAAATATACTTCTGTTTTGGATGAACTGGCAGAACAAGATATTTTGAATCTGGTACAGGAATTATCGCCAGGGTATCGAACAGTTTTCAATTTATATGTGGTAGAAGGTTACACACATAAAGAGATTGGCGATATACTTGGAATAAGCGAAGGAACAAGTAAATCACAATTATCAAGAGCCAAAGTGATATTGCAGGACATGGTTAGAACTTTTATTGATAAGCACAGAGGTGCAAAAACTAAATAATGAACAGCGGATTTCAAAATAGAATGTATGACTACGAAGTCGCTCCACCAGCAGGAGTGTGGAATAAGATCGCTGTTGAATTGGATGACTCTGCGCTTACCAACAAATTTCCTGCTACACTTCAAAATATAGAGGTAACACCTCCCAACAATACATGGAAAAATATTGCACTTGCCCTTGATGACACTTTACTGGTAGATGATTATTCAGCTAAATTATCTGGAATAGCTATTCCACCGCCACTAAGTACATGGAGTAAAATAACAAACAGCCTTGATGCTGAATCAGTAGCTGCAATCCCTGAAAAAAGAAGAATTGCTCCTTTTGTTCGCTATGCAGTTGCTGCCGCAATAATCGGAGTGATAGCCTGGGGAGGCTTTTACTTATTGAATAACAAAGCAGACGACACTTCAATAGCTAAAGAAAATCCTGTTATTTCGCCAACAACTCAACCTGAACCGGAAATAGCTAATGTAACTCCAATAGAAAATACTGACATTAATGATATTGACACTTCGCTTGAAGAGGCAAGAAATGATGCGGCTCTTGAAGCAAGTAAAAAAACGTATGCTAAGTTGGATATTACCGTTGCCAAAAGCAAAATCAAAAATGCTGCTGACTTTTATTTTGCGCCAGAAATTGATGAACCAAATACCAGAGGCTTGGGTAATTGGCAGCCACCTATTTCTAAAGAAGACCTTTCTAACCGTTATTTCACGTTGATGACTCCTGACGGAAATATAATTCGCATTTCTAAAAAGTTAAGCGATATAGTTGGTTGCGTAGCAGGAGCAGAAAAAGATCAGGAATGTCTTGACCAGTTGAAAATATGGCAGCAAAAAATGGCTAACCCAAAATCAGCCCATTCTTCCGCAAACTTTATGGAAATTTTGAATCTTGCAAATTCTCTTCAGGGCAAATTATAATTCTCTTCTCTTTCACTATTTTTATTGCAAACATTACTAAATGGCAAGAATTAAAATAGCTATACCAGAACAATTTTCGTTTTCCTGCCAGATACCTGTACGCATTACTGATATTAATTACGGAGGCCATGTTGGTAACGATACTATTCTTACAATCGTTCATGAAGTCAGAATGCAATTCTTAAATAACCTTGGCTTTACTGAAATGGATTTCGGAGGAAAAGGTATGATAATGGCCGATGCAGCTATCGAATTTAAGAACGAACTGTTTTATGGCGAAACAATTATTGCATCAGTAGCTGTTACAGCTATTTCAAAAATCGGTTTTGATCTTATTTATAAATTGGAAAAAGAAGAAGATAGAAAGATTGTAGCAATTGCTAAAACCGGAATGATTTGCTATGATTATACTGTCAAAAAAATTACTGCTATTCCTGAAATTGCTTTGGAGAAGCTATCGAACTAATTAGCTATTCCAAATTTTCCAATTCTCTTCAGCTTGTATCGCCAGCATATCTGCTCCATTCTTAATTGTTGCACCTTGCTCCTCTCCTTTTTGTAAAAACAATGTCTTTTCAGGATTATACACCAAATCAAAAAGATAGTGCTCTTTTGTAATTCCTTCATATGGTATTGGAGGAAATGTAACATTATCAGGAAAAGTTCCTAACGGCGTTGTATTGATAATAACGGCATGCTCTTTTATTATATTTTCTGTCAGATCAGTATACGTAAACGTTGATCCATCGTGTATTCGACGGCTTACAATTTCATACGTAATTCCCAGCTTCTTTAAAACAAAACAAACAGCAATAGCGGCGCCGCCATTGCCAAGTATCAACGCCTTTTTATGATGTGGGCTTAATAACGGAAGGAAGCTTTTCTCAAATCCGATCCAATCTGTATTAAAACCAATTAATTTGCCATCTACTATCTTAATACAATTACAAGCTCTTATTTCTGCTGGTATTTGTGTAAAAGAGTTTAGATGTCTTAACACTAATTGTTTGTAAGGAATGGTTACAGCCATGCCTTTCAAAACAGCCTGATAGTTTTGAAGAATATCTTTTAATTCGTAAATAGATTTAACAGCGAAATTTTCAAACCTGCAGTTTGTCAATCCTTCCCTTTCAAATTTTTCTTCAAAATACTTTTTTGAAAAAGAATGTGTTAGTGGATAACCAATCAAGCCATAAAGCTTTGTGGCCTTATCATCATCCGCATTGTGAAAAGCCTCAGGCATTTTCTTTTTTATCAAGATATAAGTTGAATGTATCGCCACGAAGTCCGATACGCATTGTCTCCAATGGAATTACTTCTGTTGGTGCAATATTGCCGAGGTTAACATTGCATCCAACTAATTCAATAAAATATAGTTGCTGTGCTTTTTGGGGAGCTTCCCATATAATTTTTTCAGCAGGAATCTGCGTTAGTATTTCTTGTACCAGGCCTTCTCTTACTTCGCCACTTCCACGGTAAATACCCACATTACCAGCTTCTCTTGCTTCTGCAATTACATAGGTAGAGCCGGCTTCCAGTTCTGCTTTCATCAGTTCGATCCATTTGTATGGAGGAATGATGTGTGCAGCATCCTTACTTCCTACTTCGCTTAATACGATACCATGCTTGGTTAGTTTTTCAATATAACCGCATTTTTCAGCATGAGGGATTGTAATGGAACCATCACTTACTTCCATATAACTGATTCCAAAATCTTTACAAACCTTTATATAATCGTCAAACTGATTGCGGATTAAAAATGCCTCAAATAAAGTGCCGCCAAAATAAATTGGAATATCATACCCACGATATACTTCAAGCTTTTCTTCAAGATTTGGTGTTACAAAAGAAGTTCCGAATCCTAATTTTATAATATCCACATGAGGATGAGATACACTTAAAAAATTCTTAGCTTCTTGCACACTCAGTCCTTTATCCATCACCATTGTTAATCCAGACTTACGGGGTTTTGGAATCCTATCGGGTATTTGAGACAAGTTAAAATTCATCTTGATTTTTTTATACAGAAATAGTTTGTTGAACGGCGGCAAAAATAAGGAAGATTGGGCAGAGTAATACTGATACAGTTTCTTACCAGAACCCTCTTATCAAATGGATTTATTCCTTTTATATCTCGCAATTACATCTACCACTTGCTGACTTTGTAATATTGATGGGTTTAATTCTACAAATCTTTTCAATAGTTTAGGCGCTTGTCGCATTGCCTCTTCTAATTGCAAAATTGCTTCTTTGCCTTTATTTAATGCAAACAATACCGCAGATTTATAAAAAAGAAAAATTGGTTTGCCTTTGGTCATTTTCAGCGCTGTATTAGTTTGTTCCAAAGCATCTTCAAAAGATTCTGCATTAAAAAGACTCCGAATCAAAGCCTCCCAACCAGCCATACTTTTTGGCCGCACCCGAACCATATTAGAGAAATATTGTGCAGCATCTTTAAATAAACCCAATTTCATTTTACACTCCCCAGCCAATAAATTGAATTCAGGCTGCAACCGATGCATCTTCATAGCTATTTCTAATTGCTTGAAGCAACTTTGCCATTGACCCTCATTATAATATGTGTAAGCTATTTTGTAAATCAATTTACTGTCATCCTGTCGTAAATGCGATGCTTTCCGATATTGAATTCTTGCCTGTGCATAATTTTTCATGCGATCGTAACAATGACCAATAGCTTCAAATATTACATCTTCAGGCTTTGCCAGTTCATTCACTCTTTCCAAAGCTTCAATTGCTTCTTTGTATTTTCTTAGGCGAATAAAAGCATCGGCCATATTACGATAAGCATAATCAAATTTTTCTTCAATCGTAATGGCATATTTATAAGCATCAATTGCTTTCTCATACAATTTCAATCCCTGATAGGCAGCCGCAAGATTAAACCAGGCCAGTTCATTGTATGGGTATTCATCAATAATTTTCTGATGAAGACGAATACTTTCTTCATTACGTCCGGTGAAGTCTGTCCAGAAACAAATTTTATATAATCCTTCTTCATTATTAGGTTCGTCTTCCAACACCATCTTACGACAATCGAACACTTTATCAAAATCCTCATAATCATCGTAAACATCTGCTAACTCAAATAGCATTTCAATTTTTTCATCTCCTTCAAATAATGATAAAGCCTCTTCCAGCAACACAACTGCTTTTTCTGGTTGGTCTAAAGCGAGGTAAGCATCTGTTTTTAAGATGTAAACATTAATATCTGCACCATCTAATAATGAAGCATGTTCTAAAATATCCAATGCATCCTGATAGCGTCGGTTTGCAAGCAGAATATCGGCCTTTTTAATTAGTAATCTTGATGAGTAAGGAAACTGTTCGCTGCCGATTTCGGCTGCTTCCATTGCCTTTTTCAGGTCTTCTTTTTCCTGGTAGTAGTCAATTATGTTTTCAAATGCATCTTCTTCAATAAACGAATGGTTTCTTCCATTTTTAAAATTTTCGTATTGCTTCAATAGTTCCCGTAGCTGTTCCCGATCTTCCCGGAATGGGTTGTTTTCTTTCATCTGGCGGACTTTTAGTGAGCAAAGCTTGTTAAAGAGCCGGATCAGATGGCAAAATCCCTTTGCCCCCTGAAAAGTTTATTTCCAACAAGTTAAGTGAAAAAAATGAGCTCCAAAGGCTATTTCTTATCCCCATATGTGCAAAATAGCATCAAATTCATACAACCTGATGAAACAATTTGCCATCTTGTGCGTTAATAATGTATTAAAATTCTTTATAAACGGTTTCTTTTATATTAATTTTTGTCTTTACTTTTGTAATAATGAAACTCACCAAATTGACTATACCAAAATTTAATGCAGGCAAGAAGTTTATTGCTACTATTTTAATAGGGGCAACTACTATTGTATCTTTTGGCGCATTAGGTGATGGCAATAAAAAGTCGGGCGTTACTAAAAAGCCTGCATTTCTTTCCGGCAAAACATACACACAAAATTCATTTTCTTTAAAGTCTGGTTATACTTATCGTGGTAGCAAAGTTTTAACCACTCCAACAAATAACCAATACATTAGCCTTAATACTGTTGTAACTCACCAGAGAGGAAATACAACTTATATAGTACCTCTTAAAAAGAAGGTAATACTTGACAAGGTTAAAATCGAATTAGGAAACAGACAATTCAAAAGCAATTAATTTAATTGCCGTTCCCTTTACTTTCTTCATAAGTCATTACTCTATATCCAGACTTTGGCAATTCAAATTTTGATTGAAGAACAGGATTAAAATTAATGTTTGAAACAGTATATGTAACCATCATAGTTCCCATTGTTGCTTCATATTGCATAGCCAAACCAGGCAAATTTTTATTCAAATATTGAAAATCTTTATTTACCGGGACAAGGTCTTTTGTAAAATAAACGGTGAATGTGGTGCCATCAGCTAATGTACCAACAGCTTTTTGACAGGTGTATCCCTGAATTATTTTTGTCTCATTTTCATATTTAAAAGTTATTCCTTCGTATTTTTTATTTGATTGTTTCCATTCTACAGGTGTCATCTTAATCATATATTTCTGCTCACCATACTCTTTTAATACAGTAATATTTCCAAATTTCCCATCAACTACTGTTGCCTGTATGCCTAGAGAACTTACCATTTCTGAACGGCTAGAATTTCCTTTTAAATAGACGACACTTGTCGCCCCATCCAGTAAATCAGCTCCCTGAGGCTTCTGATCACCAGTATTAATCACAATATCATAAGTTATTGTAGCTTCTGACAATTTTCTTTGCGCTGAAAGGTCTGCAGAGAAAATCAAAGTTGTTAATCCGAGTAATATGTAAGTAAACTTTTTCATTATTTAATATAACTATTTATATATCTAAAAGACGTGCCAAATTAACCATTAAGTTGCGTAACTTAAAAAACCGGGATGACAAAGGCCAATCCCGGTTTTTGTTACCATTATTTTAACAGAAATCAGCGTTTATTCTTTTGCTGCATTTCTTTCATTTTTTTCTGTTGTTCCTGCATTTGCTCCATCCTTTCTTGCCACTTGGATTTTGTTTTTGGCTTTTTACGGTTCTCTCCAATTTTTGCCAGAATCTTATCATGATCAATGATATAATTCTGAATAATGTATTGAAGAATCAATGTAATAACGTTAGAAACAGTATAATACCAAGTAAGGGCCGAAGGAAGCCTGTTAAAAAAGAAAAGTAAGAATATCGGAAAAATGTAAGGCATGTACTTCATAACCGGGTTACTCTGATCTGGAGTCATGCTCATGCTATACAATGATATTAAAAAACTTGTAACAACCGCTGCAATACAAAATAAACTTAAATGACTTCCCAATAATGGAATATGAAAACCAAAATGAATTGGATCATCAAACGCTGAAAGATCATTGGCCCATAAAAAGTTTGCTCCTCTCAAAGCTACTTCCGAATTAAAGTAACTGAACAAGGCAAAGAAAATTGGGATTTGCAATAGTGCTGGAATACATCCGCCAAGAGGGTTTACACCAGCTTCTCTAAACAACTTCATTTGCTCCATGCTCATCGCTTGTCTATCACCTCCAGTCTTTTCTTTCAGCTTGGCAATTTCTGGTCGCAATGCCTTCATCTTTGCACCGCTCAGATAGCTTTTATATATAAGTGGTGATGTAAGAAGACGAATAAATATCGTTAGTAATGCGATTACAATTCCAAGGTTACCAGTAAACCCTTGTAAAAAATTGAAAATTGGCATGATGATGTACTTATTGATTGGGCGTACAAACGAATACATGCCCTGACCAAGGTTCACCAGTTTTTCAAATTTTAAATCATAAGTCTTTAATACATTATAATCGGAAGGCCCATAATAAATACTGAAAGGAATAACTGTAGGTGCACCAGCTTTTACAGGCACTTTCATGTTTGCAATTGACTGTACTATTGTTTTAGTAGAGTCTTCGGGGACAGTCCATTCCATTTTCCCTTCTGAAAAATTTTCCTTTGCAACGAGAATGGTAAAGAAAAAACGCTGTCTTACCCCTACCCATTTCACATTTTCATCAAATGTCTTGCTACTCTTTCTTCCGATAGTGTGGTAGTCAAAACTACCATCTTCAACATATCCAACCTGGGTATTTTGTTTTTCAAAAGCAATGTCGGATTCTTGTTGTGCCGCAGCATACTGCCAAGACAAATTCATTACTCCTTGATTCAGCATCTTATCAGCACCATTCATTTTTACATTGAAATCAATCATGTAATCATCAGGCTTAACAACAAACTCATGAGTAATATATGCCCCGCTGCTATCTTCTGCCTGAAGTGTAAATGAAATAATGGTATTGCCATCTTTTGTACTAGAATCAATCTGTGGGAAAGATAAATTAGCTGTTTCTTCGCTATTGTTGCCGCCGGTATTGATTCTATATCCTATTTTATCAAACTCAGTGGCAGCCAATTTTACAAGACTGCTATCATGCTCTTTATAATTTTTAAGCTCTACTTGCTTCACCCTTCCACCTCTACTGGTAAAGGTTATTTTCATCAGCTTGTTTTCAATTATAGTCAGTTTCTCTGTGCTGTCTAATGCTTTGCCAAAATTTCCAACATTGGAAACTTTAGTTATCGAATCCATAACTTTTTTAGCTGAATCTTCTGCTGGTTTTCTGAGTGCATCAATCGAATCTTTCTTGGCTCTTTCAATTTTTGCAGCGTCCGCTTGTGTTTTACGGTATTCACTCTGTTGCTTATTGGTAAAATAAAAATAGCCGATAAATAAAACAGCCAGAACTGTAAAACCAATGACGGTATTGCGATCAAACTTCATTCTTTCTTTTTTTGGAGTGGGCAAAGATAACGGTTTCTGATTGCCATGTGCCTGTTTCAGATGCCTTATTGTTATAAGCTGATTTGAAGCGATTTATTGAAAAAATCAGCTTGCCAATTTATCGATCTATTTGTAGCTTAATTCATTTCGCTTTGTAAGAGAGGGCTTTTTGCCTCCATCCTCTTTTCTGCGTAAGTTCTAGCAGCTTTTATAAAATGAACAAATATTGGTTGAGGATTTTCTACAGTGCTTTTCAGTTCTGGGTGATACTGAACGCCGATAAAAAAAGGATGTTTTGGCAATTCAATGATTTCAACTAGATCAGTACCAGGGTTTTTTCCGCTAGCTACCATGCCGGCATTTTCAAATTGCTCAAGGTATTTATTATTGAATTCCCAACGATGTCGATGTCTTTCATTGATTGACCTACTACCATAAATAGTTTCGGCTAATGAATTTGCTTTGATTGTACATGGGTAAGAACCTAGCCTCATCGTACCTCCTTTATTAGTAACAGCATTCTGCTCTTCCATCAAATCAATAACAGGTTCTGTAGTATGTGGATCCATTTCTGTTGAATGTGCATTCTTTAATCCTAGCACATTTCTTGCAAACTCAATTGCTGCCATTTGCATACCAAGACATATTCCAAAGAAAGGCAATCCATTTTCCCTTGCATACTTTACTGCAACAATTTTGCCTTCCACTCCCCTGTGACCAAAACCAGGAGCCACCAACAATCCATCCAATCCACTTAGTTTCTCTGTTACATTCACATCTGTAATAAATTCACTATGAATGTTGACTATCTGCACCTGACATTCGTTCATTGCGCCAGCATGTATAAATGATTCAAGGATAGATTTATAAGCATCCTGCAATTCGAGATACTTTCCAATTAACCCAATCGTAACTCTGTACTTTGGATATTTAAGTTTATCTAAAAATTCTTTCCATTTAGAAAGTTCAGGTTCTTTGGTGTTTTCTATTTTTAATTTCTTCATACTAATGATATCCAACTTTTCTCTCATCATCAGTAAGGGAACTTCGTAAATAGTCTGCGCATCGGCCGCTTCTATTACGGCTTCTAATTTTACATTACAGAATAAAGCAATTTTTCTTCTTAGTTCCGGTGTCAATTCTTTTTCTGTACGGCATACAAGAATATCAGGATGCACACCTTCCTGACTCAGCATTTTTACACTATGCTGAGTAGGTTTTGTTTTCAATTCTTTAGCTGCTTTTAAATATGGTATTAAAGTAAGGTGAATAACCAATGTATCTTCTTCTGGCAATTCCCATTGTAACTGACGGACTGCTTCAACAAATGGTAAACTCTCAATATCGCCAACAGTCCCACCAATTTCTGTAATTACAATATCAAACTCGCCGCCTTTGCCCAATTGCAGCATCCGTCTTTTTATTTCATCAGTAATGTGTGGAACCACTTGCACTGTCTTTCCAAGATATGCACCTTCTCTTTCCTTATTAATTACTGTTTGATAAATGCGACCAGTCGTAACATTATTGGCCTGCGAAGTAAATATGTTCAGAAATCTTTCATAATGTCCAAGATCAAGATCAGTTTCTGCTCCATCTTCAGTAACATAGCACTCGCCATGTTCATAGGGATTCATTGTACCCGGATCTATGTTGATGTATGGATCAAATTTTTGAATGGTAACTTTCAGGCCTCTGGCCTGTAATAATTTTGCCAACGAGGCAGCAACGATTCCCTTGCCTAATGATGATGTAACACCCCCGGTAACAAAAATATACTTAGCCATACAAATTGGTTATTTGTTTAGTTCAAATGCAAAAAAACTTGTGAAAAAACCCAGTCCTAATGACCAGCAGAAGTGTATTTTAATCAACTTAGTACAGAATAACTCCGTGAGGTCGTGTAAAAGTAAAAGAAAAATCCTTTACTGTAAAATTTCATATCCACAGCTTTGCTTTTCTGGGTGGAAAAGATGATTTGCAGTTACACTTTATTTACCAGTAGTTACACGTTTAGCTTTCTTTTTGACCGAAATGCGGCAAGCACCGCCCGGAAGGCCTTCTTCTTCTTTGTTCCATACATTCATCTGATCGACTTTAATTTCAATATTATCGAAATAAACCGGATCATCGCCATATTTCGTAGAATCGCCTAACACATATTTAAGCTCACAATATGGTACTTCGTACGATTCGCCACCATTACTTGATTTCCATTGCCTTCCACAACCACTATTTGTAATTTTAAGATCAAGTCCTTTTACCTTGACCGTTTCACCTTTTTTTACAACGACCAATGTATCACTAAAATCATTTTGTGATTCACAACTTTGCATCACCAATAAAAAACTACTTAAGACAGTTACCGTTTTTATTAAATTCATGATTTAAAATACTAAATAAAGTTCAATTAGGTTATTTTCATACCTACTAATTATAGTTTCTCACTTACTACAATACTACACATGAAAAAGCTACTCCTTAGTATAACCTGTTTATTGCTTATCACATTTATCTATGCCCAGAAAACTTATATCTGGTGCGGCACTTTAATTGATGGCATCTCCAATGAACCGAAAAAGAATATGACGATTGTAGTAGAGAAGAATAAAATCGTTGCTATTGAGCATGGCTTCTCCAGCAAAACATCTGCATCGCCTGCACCAGCAATAAATATCATCGACCTAAAAACAAAAACAGTAATGCCCGGCTGGATTGATATGCATGTGCATCTTGAATTTGAAACCAGCCCTAAACGACAGATTGAAGGATTTACTTATAACCCTGCTGATTACGCATACCAGTCGGTACAGTTTTCCGAAGTAACTTTACTGGCCGGATTTACTACTGTAAGAGATCTTGCTGGAAGCGGTGTAAACATTTCTCTTCGTAATGCTATAAATAAAGGATGGATAAAAGGACCGAGAGTTTACACTGCGGGAAAAGCCATTTCTACCACCGGCGGACATATTGATCCAACAAACGGCTACAGAAAAGACCTGATGGGCGACCCTGGCACTCTTGATGGAGTAGCTAACGGTGCTGATGAATGCAGACAAGCCGTTCGCCAGCGATATAAAGAAGGAAGCGACTTAATTAAAATAACTGCAACAGGTGGTGTGCTAAGCGTTGCTAAAAGTTCCAGCAACCCACAGTTTACTGAAGAGGAAGTGAAAGCTATTGTAGAAACAGCAAAAGATTATGGTTTTAAAGTAGCCGTGCATGCACATGGTGCAGAAGGAATGAAAAGAGCCATCCGTGCCGGTGTAAATTCTATTGAGCATGGCACATTGATGGATGATGAAACCATTGCCTTATTCATACAATACGGCACATGGTATGTGCCAACACTAACTGCCGGTGCTGCTGTTGCAGACTCTGCAAAAATTCCCGGCTACTATCCTGCGTTGGTTACTCCCAAAGCGTTGGAAATTGGTCCACAAATAAAAGCCACATTGGCCAAAGCCTATAAAGCCGGCGTAAAGATTGCTTTTGGCACCGATGCCGGTGTGTACAAACATGGAATGAACTGGCTTGAATTCGGACTTATGAATGAGGCCGGTATGCCAATCATGGAAATTATAAAAGCTGCCACTATTAATGCGGCAGAACTGCTTGGCGAAAAAGATAAACTGGGAAGTATTGAAGCCGGAAAGCTGGCCGATATTGTTGCAGTAGATGGCGACCCATTAAAAGATGTAAAGGTTTTTGGCAAAGTAGTTTTTGTAATGAAGGATGGAGTTGTGTATAAACAATAGTATATGCTGAATGCAACACAAAAAAGCCGCTGCGAATTACTTAGCAGCGGCTTTAAAATTTCATTCAACCTAAAACTTACATGGCTGCCATGCAGGCATCAGTACAAGTGTGTCCTGCTTCGCCATGAGCATATTTGTGATTAGCACCATCTTTGCATTTATCTGCACAAGTATGTGCAGCACCACAAGCTTCAGTACAAGTATGTCCCACTTCGTTGTGAGCATACATGTGATTGCCATCTTTACAATCTGAACCGCATACATGAGCAACTGCTGCCATTACAGCTGCTGGCGTAGAAGGGGCTGCAGGAGTTTCAACTTTTTCAGTTCCTTCAACTTCTGCTTTGTCAGTTTTTTTATCGCTGTCACAAGCTACAAAGCCCAAAGCTGCAACAATCAATAAAGAAGAAAGTAATTTTTTCATAATAGCATTTATTTGTTTTAGGAAAGATAAAACAAATGGTTTGGCGGGAAAAATAAAATGTAACAGACATTTCAGTTCTATCCAAAAAGTTCCAGACCATAATAGCCCAGTGCGGTAAATAGAGCACAGCGGGTCACTACACCAATGCAGCACCAGGTAATTAACTTTACTACCGACACATTAAAACTATAACCAACTGCAATGCTAATAGGTGCGCCAACAGTAATCGTTCCCAAAAAGCCAAGACCAATAACGCCAAACTTATTCCAGATGCGATAGATAAGGCCGGTTTTCGGTTTCTCTTCCTTTGGCTTTTTATACTTAGCAAAAAATGCTTTAATCCTATCACCCAAAAAAATGGTGATATAGACTCCCACAATACCACCCACCACACTTGCCAAAAAAATTACCCATGGCGAAAGGCCAAACGCAAAGCCTGCAGGAATAGCAGCATATATTTCAAAAGTGGCTAAACCTGCCACAGTAAGGAATTTTAAAAACATTCGCAAATTTAGTTGAAGAGGCATTGCAAAACTAAAAACGATAATGTATTGTTTACATCTTAACTAATTTTTAGTAGTAGCTCAATATTTCTATCATTTTCTCTTCCGCCGCAATCTTGTACGTTTGGCTTTTTATTGATCAAAAAAATAGCCATTTACTCTATAAAACTTTTGTCTAAAATTGAACGGCCTTAGTTTGTGTTGTACATCTCTTTGAACTGAAAGCAAAACGCCAACACAGGCAAAAAATATATGGTAACCAACTAACTACATTTTACATTATTTGTAGGCTTTCCATAAATTTAGGAGTTGAAAAAATAGCATGAACAATTAATTTTACTTAGCCCTATAATTGAACTGATTATCCATAATTTTTTTAAACGTTTGAATAGGTTTCATGGTATCAATAAACCCATTATAATTAAAATCCGGCAAGTAAACTGCATTGTAAATGCTTAATCTCATTTCTTGAGAAAACCTATTACTAAACTCTCTATACCCATGATCTCCCTGTATAATAATAATAACATTTTTTCCTATCTTGCTCATAATACTTTCAACCATTTTTTTAATTTCTCCATTCACATATTTAATATAATTCAAAAAATTATTTGTTGCCCGTTCATACCCATAAAAAGAATACATATCTCTTATCCCAAGTTCATTTCCTGCACTATCATAAATTATAGGAGGGTGAGGCATGTTAAAATGAAAATAATTGAAAGCTGGACGATGACTTACTGGAAAATTATCTACGATTTTATTAAATTCGTCAAATTGAAAACGGACATCAGATTTTACTTTAGTGCTCCACCCTGTCTTCAAAAATCCTAAATCTATATTGTTATTAGACTTAAAAAAATCAGTTTCGAAACTATAGTACATCCAGTTAAAAAAAGTTGACGAAGTTAATATATTGTCAAGATGGTTTTTCATACTAAAGCTCAAAGGAGATGGCTGATCTTGCAAATCGAATACAGAGTAATTACGTAAATCATACCCAGAGGTACTAAATATTTCAAGTAATCGACTATGCTTCACATTCTTCAATGCTAACAAATTTTTCTTATAACTTTTTATAGATTTATCTTTTAAATATTCTAATGGCACAAGATCCAAAGTAGACCCCAAAGAGAAATATGTTTCCGCATACAATGATCTGGCATCCCCTGTAACATAAAAATCTTTAGATTTTAAAAAAGAATTGAGGGCGGAATTGTCATAATGTAAATATTTTTTTAATGCACTATCTGATGGATACATGTCAAAAAGAAGAAAAAATATTTCTGGCTTTTTTTCTAATTTAATCTCTTCTTCCTTTCTTTTTTCAGTAAGATATTTTTTTTCTTCCTTCGTACTGAATACCAAGTAAGCTGTATCATAAACAATTAATACAATACAATAAATCATCCAGAATCTTAAAAGGTTAACCACTTTACGTTTACTTAATCTAAAGATTAATACCACTATTAGCAAACAAATAGCTAAATAGCTCAACAATAATTTAGTTGTTACTACTTCAAAAGATTTCATGACGCCTATTGCAACTAGCGTCTTCATAAGTACACCATAAAACAAAAAAAAGAATAACATTGTGGAAAAAGCTAAAGTAAAGTGATCTTTTTTTTGAAAAATTTTAAACCCAATCCAGTATAATAATCCAGTAAAGAAAAAATACTTAATAACTTGGGAAACCACCTTCCAGAAATCAAGAAAGTAAAAAAGGTCAGATATAAAATGAAAGAAAAAGTATAAGAGTATTATAAAAGGGATTATAGCGCTTTGCCTATTATGCATCTTTTATTTATATAAAGTTTTAAAACTCGAATTTATGATTATAATAGAATAATATCACTTTAGTTTACTGTAATTATATTCGTAGAGGGGACTCACTATAAATCAAAAATACAGCTATGGATAAATCGAGTGCAATAATCGAATACCAAAATTCATTAGACACTCGCCTCTAAACGTTGCTAACAAAATGGCGAATAGAATTACAAAACGATGAAGTGAGTGACACAACAGTCGATGCAATGAAAAACTGAAGCTGGGCCAAAAATCATTTTATTATTCCTTCACAATCTTTTTATAACTTGTTACCAACCCTCTTATTAATGAAGAACTGAAACCCTGGTGTTCCATTTCATTTAGTCCTGCTATAGTACATCCCATAGGAGTAGTTACTTTATCTATTTCCTGCTCGGGGTGTGTTCCTTTTTGTAATAATAATTCTGCAGCGCCATTAACAGTTTGCGCTGCTATTAAAGCTGCAGTGGGAGCATCGAAACCAATTTCTATTCCACCTTGTATATTTGCCCGAATATACCGCATGGCATAAGCTGTACCGCAAGCACCAAGTACGGTAGCGGCATCCATTAATTTTTCGTTGATGATAACTGTTTTGCCCAACTGATCGAACAACTGTTGTAAATAACTAATCTGTGCATCAGTGGCACCATTGTGTGCAAGACAGGTCATGCTTTGTTGAATGGCAATGGCCGTGTTTGGCATTGCTCTGATAACTGGAACGGGTTTGCCAATAACGGCTTGCAACTCTGCAATCCACACACCGGTGATTACAGAAACTACAACATGCTTTTTGGGATTGAGTACAGTTCTTAATTCTTTTACAATATCTGCAAAGTTGTACGGCTTTACTGCTAATATAATCACTTCACTATCCCGAACGGCTTTTTTATTATCGCTATGCACCATGCAGCCCATTTCTGCAAAGCGGCTAAGAGATGCTGGCTTTCGGCGGGTGATGGTTAACTCTACCGGACGGCTGAAATCGCTGTTGATTAATCCTTCTGCAATTGATGCACCGAGGTTGCCACCGCCAATGATGGCTATTTTCTTACTCATATATGCTTTTGGTAAAGATAAGTATGTAAATTTTTACGGTTTTGTTTAAAATTAATAGAATGTTGAACAAGAATAGTTAAACAAGAAAATTTTCAAATAATTTAAGTTTTAAAAGAACCTTTTCATTTGGATAATGTTATAATACGAAACAAATAAAATAATTATGAAAAAGAATTTCTTTACACTGCTTGCAGCAGTCGTTTTAACTTCAGCAACATTCGTTGCTTGTAACAATGAAGATGAAAAAAAAGTAGAAGAAACTGTAACTACACCAATTGAAGAGCCTAAAATGGAAGCTCCAAAAGATGTTGTTGATATTGCTATCGGTTCACCAGACCATACCACTTTAGTTTCAGCTGTAACGGCTGCTGGTTTAGTTGAAACGTTGAAGGGAGCTGGGCCATTCACAATTTTTGCACCTACCAACGCTGCTTTCTCTGCATTACCAGCTGGCACTGTTGAGTCTTTGTTAACACCCGAAAAGAAAGGTGACCTAACAAATATTTTGACTTACCATGTTGTTTCAGGATCTGTAAAAGCAGCTGATTTGAAAGATGGACAAAAAGTTAAAACACTACAAGGTGGTGAATTAACTGTTTCTATAAAAGATGGTAAAGTAATGATTAATGGTGCTAACGTAACTGCAGCTGATCTTACAGGAAGCAATGGAGTTGTTCATGTAATTGATGCGGTATTAATGCCAGCCAAATAAATAACTTTTTCATTTGTTGTAACATACAAAGGGAGTAACGAAAGTTGCTCCTTTTTTTATGAATACAGGATCACAGATTTACACGGATTGAAATGATTAGCACAGAACTGCCTACCGTCAGGTAGGAATAGATTTGCCGGAAAGGCGGGAAGAAAGAAAGGACTATTTTGAAATAAGTATTATTCTTTCCGTCTTATTTTCTTACCGGCAAAGAATAATATTTAGTAATAATTACTTCCAGCAAGAAAGGTTTTTACATAGTCTGCAATACCTTCTTCCAATGAATAAAAAGGCTCGGTGTAACCGGAGTCTTTTAGTTTGCGCATATCTGCTTCGGTGAAGTATTGATATTTATCCCGGATGTCTTCTGGCATATCAATGTATCGGATGTTAGGTACTTTATTAAGCGTATTGAAAATGGCAGTAATCTGGTCTTTAAAACTTCTTGCTTTACCTGTGCCGAGATTATATAAACCTGATTCAACATTGCCTTGCATAAGCCAGTAACAAACTTTGGCAATGTCTGCTACATAAATAAAATCTCGAAGCTGCTCTCCGTCTTTAAACTCCGGATTATGCGATTTGAATAATTTTACTTCACCTGTTTTCTTTATCTGATTGTAACCATGAAATATCATACTGGCCATGCGACCTTTGTGATATTCGTTAG
The DNA here is from genome assembly GCA_016708765.1 of Chitinophagaceae bacterium. GTDB lineage: Bacteria > Bacteroidota > Bacteroidia > Chitinophagales > Chitinophagaceae > JJ008. The sequence goes on along the minus strand of JADJFD010000003.1, from coordinate 569,272 downwards.
GACCATATACATTAAAAAACTTTAGGCCTACCCAGGAAGGTGGCTGTTTAGTTTGCTTCAATGCCCATTTATCAAATTCATTTTTTGAAACGCCGTAAGGATTTAGCGGTTGTAGCTCCTCTACTATTGCATGATCATCTTTATACCCAAGTTCTCCGCTACCATAAGTAGCAGCAGAAGAAGCATAGACTAATGGAATACTTTTTTCTGTGCAATAGTTCCAGATGTTTTTTGAATATTCTACATTAAGTTTTTCATGAATGGAATAATCAAACTCGGTTGTATCTGTTCTTGCACCAAGATGGAAGACAAAATCGATAGTAGGATTATTTTCTTTTAACCAATCAAACAGCACAGACCTTTCTACTTTTTCAATAAACTCTTTATCATCAAAGTTGAACCACTTGTCTTCGTTGTCGAATTCATCAACAATGATGATGTTGGCGTAACCTTGTTTGTTTAAAAACCCAAGTAAATAGCTCCCGATGAAACCAGCAGCACCAGTTAACAAAATCGTTTTATTCTTCTCCATTATATTGAATTCAAAGCTGCGCCTGCTTCTTCTTTTAATAAATAATTTTCAATAGCTGTGTCATATTTTTCGTTCCACCAATCAATTGTTCCCCAGAAGTCGCCATCTACAACCACTTCACCACTCGTAACCACACCTACTTTTTCAAAAGGAATACTTTTTACAGAAGCTTCAAACTCTTTTACTTTATCCAAGGCAACTGAAACAACGACACGGCTCTGCCCTTCTCCAAACAGCGAAGCATCTTTTCTTATTCCGCCTGTAGTGATTACAGAAAAGCCAAGTTCTCTATTGAAACCGCTTTCGCACAGCGTTACAAATAATCCACCTTCGCTGATATCATGTGCAGAAAGAACTAATCCCTTTTTTATCAACGATGCAACAGTTTGTTGCAATGCAAATTCACTTTCCAGTTCAAAATGCGGGGCTGGTGAATATTCAACTTCGCAAAGTTTACACAAGTATTGAGATGAATTAATGTCGTTGGTTATTTCGCCCAACACATAGATAATATTTCCTTCTTCTTTAAAGTCCAGCGTCATTCTTGTATCTACATCTTCCAGCAAACCAACCATACCAATTGTTGGCGTAGGATATACAGGACCATCTGGGTTTTGATTATAGAAACTAACATTACCGCCAGTTACCGGTGTATCAAATTTGCGGCAAGCCTCTCCCATTCCTTTTATTGCTTGTACAAATTGATAATACACTTCCGGATCGTAAGGATTGCCAAAGTTCAAACAGTTGGTAACACCTAATGGCAATCCGCCACTGCAAACAATATTTCTTGCTGCTTCACTCACCGCCATCATTGTTCCCTTGTATGGATCTGCATACACATAACGGCTGTTACAATCTGTAGTTATAGCCAATGCTTTTTTTGTTCCTTTAATAATTACAATCGGCGCATCAGTTGGCGCATTAGTAGACGTATTATTTGTTCCTACCATACTATCATACTGATTGTATATCCATCTTTTGGAGGCGATAGAAGGAAGCTGAATCAGTTTTTCAGCAACCGCTTTTAAATTCTCCGGCACTTTTACAGATGAAGGATTGAATTTGTTTATCTCTGCCAAATAGACTGGTTCTTTGTATTCTCTTTCATATTGTGGAGCACCACCTCCTAATACTAATTCATATGCTGGCAACGAAGCTTCTAATTCTCCGTTCATATAAAAATCAAGATTGCCATCATCTGTTACTTCGCCAATTACAGAACAAGGTAAATCCCATTTGGTAAAAACCTTTAAAACTTCTTCTTCTCTACCTTTTGTTGCTACTAAAAGCATACGTTCCTGGCTTTCGCTTAATAGAAGCTCCCAGGTTTTCATATCTTTTTGACGAGTAGGAACTTTGTCAATATCTATTCTCATTCCAACTTTACCTTTTGCACTCATCTCAGCAGTAGAACAAATAATTCCCGCAGCTCCCATATCCTGCATACCAACAACAGCACCTGTTTGTATTACTTCCAAACATGCTTCTAATAATTTCTTTTCCTGAAATGGATCACCAACTTGAACGGCTGGTAAGTCCTGTGCACTTTCAGCAGTTATGTCCGCAGATGCAAAAGAAGCACCGCCGATTCCATCTTTACCGGTTGCACTTCCTACAAACATTACAGGGTTTCCTTTTCCCAATGCAATGGCAGAAACTGTTTCTCCATTTTTTAAAATACCAACACTCATTGCATTTACCAATGGGTTAGTATGATAACATTGATCAAAATATATTTCGCCACCAACTGTAGGCACACCAAAACAATTACCATAATGACCGATACCATGGACTACTCCTGATAAAAGATGTTGCGTTTTATCTTCTTCCAAATTTCCAAAACGTAAAGAATTCAATGCAGCAATCGGTCTTGCACCCATCGTAAAAATATCTCTATGAATTCCACCTACACCTGTTGCAGCACCTTGAAATGGTTCGATAGCAGATGGGTGATTATGTGATTCTATTTTAAAAACAACACCGAGGCCATCGCCAATGTCCATGAGGCCAGCATTTTCTTCACCAGCAGCCACCAACATTCTTCCTCCATCTCGTGGCAAAGTTTTTAACCACTTGATAGAATTTTTATAACTGCAATGTTCGCTCCACATACCGGAGAAAGCACATAGTTCATTGAAGTTGGGAGTTCTGCCCAATTTCTGTTTGATCAATTCAAATTCTTCGGCTGTTAATCGTAACTGTTCTGCTGTCTTTACTGTTATTTCCATTCGTTAATAATTAATAAATGATTCAGGCTGCAAATTTAATGGAACTCAGTTTCTACAACTACAGAACTTGTCAACTTTGTGCTGACAATCACAGCAATAATGGCTATTTTGTGGCGGTAAAACCTTCACCTTTTGGAATACTTATTATTTGTAGCCTGGCTTGTAATTTTTGCTTGGCTAATAACCAAAACTAAATTCTTTATCAATACAGGGCTGACCAAGCCTCAATTAATAATTATTTTCCTATTGAAGGTAATGGTCGGCATCTTTTACGGGTGGATTGGTATTTACTATGGCGGAATGGCACAGATGCAGGACACCTGGGCTTACCACTTCAACAGCATACAAGAGTATCAACTGCTTTTTAATAATCCTCATGAATATTTCACTAATCTATTTAATGATCCATACGATACAGGTGTGGGCGGTTTTCTAGCAGGTAGTGATTCTTATTGGAACGATCTGAAAGGAAATGTGTTTGTAAAACTGCTTTCCATTTTTAATGTTTTCAGTTTCGGACACTACTATGTAAACATAATTTTTTATTCGTTCATTACTTTATATGGACCTTTGGCTCTCTTCAGGGTAATGACAGATGTGTTTCCCGGCAAAAGGCTTTCTATTTTATTGGCTACAATACTAATTCCTTCATTTTTATATTGGACCAGCGGCCTTCATAAAGAAGGATTAATCTTTACTGGAATCAGCCTTGTTATTTATGCCATTTATTTTGGCTTAAAGGAAAAACGTTTTGGCATAATAAGAATTCTCAGTTTGCTGATTGGCCTGTTGCTTTTACTCGTTCTGCGAAATTTCATTATCGTTATCATTATACCAGCGATTGTTGCTTGGTTAGTTGCGAACAGAAACCCAAAATACGGTTTGGCAATCTTTGGCTCTTTATATCTGCTTTACATAATTCTTTTTTTCACCATTAGATATATCAGTCCGCAATTGGATTTTCCGCAAGCAGTTGTAAATAAACAACAGGATTTTATAAATATTAAAGGGGGCAATTCCACAGTTCCAACAAGAGAGTTAGAGCCAACAGCAATCAGTTTTTTAAAAAATACTCCGCAAGCAATTAATATATCAATACTCCGACCTAACCCAGGAGATGTTCGTCACATTCTTTCGTTGGCCGCCGCACTGGAACTAACTGCTTTGTTTTTTCTATTTGCTCTTTTTATATTGTTCAGATCTAATGGCTACGAATCGAAAAACCTGATCTATTTCTGTCTCTTCTTTTCATTCTCGCTACTACTTGCCATCGGGTTTAGTGTAAATAATCTTGGAGCCATAGTGAGGTATAGGAGTGTTATAATACCGTTGCTGGTAATTCCTATGGCTGCTCTAATTGATTGGAAAAGGCTTGCGAAAGCATTTTCTCAAAACATTAAAAATAAAAATAATACTTAGAATAATCGTCCATTCGCCTATTTTTATAGACAATAAAATCATTTATTTTATTTTATTTTCCACAAAACGCCATTTTTTTCTACATTTATGAAAAAATATTTGTTTTAATGGCCGAATAGCATTGTTTTGCTAAAAATTAAAAACAATGTCTTTACGTTTTAATGCAATTAAAAATCTAGCTACAAATGAAAATGCCAGAGTTGAGAGCTCTGACAAAATCACCAATATTTTTGGAAGCAATGTTTTCACTTTAAAAATTGCCAGAGAGTGTTTAAGTGATGAAGCATATAAAAGTCTTCTTTCTTCCACAAAATCCAGTCAGAAAATTGATAGAGCTATGGCCAACCAGATTGCCAACGGCATCCGTGCCTGGGCAGAAAGTAAAGGCGTTACTCACTTTACTCACTGGTTTCAACCACTAACAGGAAGCACAGCCGAAAAGCATGATTCATTCTTTACATTGAAAGGTGATGGCACTGCCATTGAACAATTTGAAGGCGATGCACTAGTACAGCAAGAGCCAGATGCTTCTTCTTTTCCAAGTGGAGGATTAAGAGCAACTTTTGAAGCAAGAGGTTATACCGCATGGGATCCATCTTCTCCTCCATTTATTATGGAAATTGGGAATGGAAAAACATTATGTATTCCAACCATCTTTGTTTCTTACACTGGTCACTCTTTAGATTATAAGGCTCCATTGTTAAAAGCAACTGAAGCATTAAATAAAGCTGCGGTTGATGTTTGTAATTATTTTGATAAAAATATAAATAAGGTTACTGTTACCCTGGGTTGGGAGCAGGAATACTTTGTCGTTGATGAAGCGATGTTTAATGCGAGACCTGACTTGGTAATGACAGGCAGAACTGTGTACGGACATTCATCTGCAAAAAATCAGCAATTAGAAGATCACTACTTCGGTTCTATTCCAGAAAGAACTTATGCTTACATGAGAGACTTCGAAACCGAATCATATAAGTTAGGTATTCCTTTACGTACAAGACATAATGAAGTAGCACCTTGTCAGTTTGAGTGTGCACCAATATTTGAAGAAGTAAGTCTGGCTGTCGATCACAATTCATTATTGATGGATGTGATGGATAGAGTTGCCCGTCGTCACAACCTGAGAGTGCTTTTGCATGAAAAACCATTCGCTGGCATTAACGGAAGTGGCAAACACAACAACTGGAGTATGGCAACCGATACCGGAGTAAATCTTTTAGCTCCGGGTAAAACGCCGAAGACCAACCTAATGTTCCTCACTTTTTTTGTGAACACAATAAAAGCAGTGCATGATTACGCAGATATTTTAAGAGCTTCTATCGCTTCTGCTCCAAACGATCATCGCCTTGGTGCCAATGAAGCTCCTCCTGCAATTATCTCAGTATTTATCGGCCAACATCTTACAAAAGTATTGCAGGATGTAAAAGAAAGAGTTTCGGATAAAATGGACGAGACAGATGAGAGTATGCTGAAGATTGATATTCATCGTAGCATACCTGAATTGCTGATGGACAACACCGATCGTAATCGTACATCGCCATTTGCATTCACAGGAAATAAATTTGAATTCCGTGCCGTAGGTTCTACTGCAAATTGTGCAAATCCGATGACTGTACTGAATACAATTATGGCAGATACGTTGAATCAATTTAAAAAAGAAGTAGACGGCTTAATTGAAAAAGGAGATAAAAAAGAAATTGCCATTATGCAGGTTATCCGTCAATATATTGTTGACAGTGAAAAAGTATTGTTTGAAGGCGATGGTTACAGTCAGGCATGGGAACAAGAAGCTGAAAAAAGAGGTTTGGCAAATGTAAAAACAACACCACAGGCATTGGATGCAATGGTAACAGATAAAGCGAAAAATTTATTTGAGTCTAACAAAATTTATTCGCATAGCGAATTGGAAGCAAGGCATGAAATAGAATTGGAAAAGTACATTAAAAAAGTACAGATAGAAAGCCGCATAATGGGCGAACTGGCAACAAGCCACATTCTTCCTGCTGCTATCCGTTATCAAACATTATTAGCAAACAATATTCAAGGATTAAAAGAAGCAGGATTATCAGATGGAGACTTTGCGAATCAAAAACAAATTCTTGTAAAGATTTCTGAGCACATCAATAAAGCAAGTGATTTAGTTGAAAAAATGATTCAAGCCAGAAAAAAAGCCAACACTTTAACTGATACAAGAGAAAAAGCAATCGCTTATCAAGGAAAAATCAAAGATGTATTTTTTGATGAGATTCGTTACCATGTTGATAAACTGGAATTGCTGGTAGACGACCGTGAATGGTATTTACCGAAGTACAGAGAATTATTATTCTTAAGATAAAATGTTGTGGATTTTAAAAATAGCCTTGCAAATGCAAGGCTATTTTTTTATGTGCTTTATTCAGCCCAGCTCATCACATAATCTTCGTTTTCTATTTCCAATGCTTCTTTGGTTAACATCAAAGGATGAAAAGTATCAACCATTACCGCTAATTCTTTAGTTTCTTTTGCACCAATGCTTTTCTTCACTGCTCCAGGATGTGGACCATGAGGAATTCCAGCAGGGTGAAGAGTTATCATTCCTCTTGTTACATTTTTCCGGCTCATAAAATCTCCATCTACATAATACAACAATTCATCACTGTCTATATTACTATGATTGTATGGAGCAGGTATTGCATCGGGATGATAATCATATAATCTTGGAACAAAAGAACAAACCACAAAATTATGTGCTTCAAATGTTTGGTGTACGGGTGGTGGTTGGTGTACTCTTCCGGTTATCGGTTCAAAATCATGAATTGAAAATGCATAAGGATAACAACAGCCGTCCCAACCAATCACATCAAAGGGATGTGTGCCATAATGTAATCCGTACAATACTCCTTTCTTTTTTGCTTTAATTAAGAAGTCACCTTTCTCATCAAAAGTTTGCAGATTTTCCGGCCCACGGATATCTCTTTCACAAAAGGGAGAATGTTCCATTAACTGGCCATATTTACTCTGGTATCTTTTTGGATAACGAATCGGACTGAAAGATTCAACAATGAAAAGTCTGTTATCAGCAGTATCAAAATGAATCTGATAAATTGTTCCTCTGGGAATAACTAGGTAATCACCGTACCCAAACTTCAGTTCTCCATACATTGTTTTCATCACTCCGCTTCCTTCATGTACAAAAATCATTTCATCTGCATCTGTATTCTTGTAGAAATAATTTTTCATACTTTCCTGCGGAGCAGCTAGAACGATATGACAATCATTGTTTACTAAAACAGGAATACGACTTTGCAAAAAATCTTTAACCGGCTTCACCTTAAATCCTTCAAAGCACCTATGCTTAAGCATTTTTTCTTCGGCAATTGTTGGAGCAACATTTATCTGCGGCTCTGTTTTTATAATTTGCGTTGGTGGATAAACATGATACATCAGGGAATAATCGTTGGAGAATCCTTCTGTAGAAAATAATTGTTCAGAATACAATTCACCATCTGGTCGGCGGAATTGTGTATGTCGTTTATGCGGAATTTTTCCGAGTTTATAATAATGAGGCATGACGATAAGTTAATTAGTTGATTGGTAAATTAGTTAATTAGGTATTAAAGTCAAAAAGACTTTACAATGAACTATTTGTCTAATTCAAGTGACACCATTAGGAAATAATATTTCCAGCAGCGTTTATCAATATAATAAGTGAAGTTGCGATGAAAAAGCATAAATAAAGGTAATACATTATGTCTTAAAAATACCCGGCAGGGTAGTTAATGATTGAGCATAAAAAAAGCCATTAAAGTGTATTAATGGCTGATTGAAGAATATAGTTTACAGGTTTTGATTTATAACAATCTTGTTTATTACTGCATTACCCTTATTTTCCATAGAGCACTTTGTGCCATGGATGATATACCCGAACATTCTATTTTTCCATTTTCAATGTGAATACTTTTTTCACCTTGCCACCTGTTATCTATTCTATAGCTATTTTCTCCCACCAACTTCAATTCCCATTGTGCACTTTGTGAATTGTCGTTAATAGTAGATGCCGTAAGTGTACCCGTTTCAATATTCAACCGTAAGCCTGGTTTCCATCTGTTTTCTATCCAGATATATTTTGTGTTTGGCACTGTTTTAAAAACCCAGTTGGCACTCCAGGCGCCATCATTAATAGGAGCTGATGATAATGGGCCATTTTCTATTTGCAATACATTATCTTTCTTCCAAACGTTTTCAATACGTACAAATTTACCTGCCCATATATTTGCCACTGGTGGTGCATCTGCTACAATAATTCCTGATGATAAAATATACCACATAGCACTATTGGCTCCGTCTTGAATTTTTGTACATTCTAATTTTCCATTTTCCATGTGCAGACGGCTGCCCTTCTTCCAGCGGTTTTCTATCCTGTATAAATTATTGCTAAGTTTTACAAACTCCCAATGTGCACTCAAAGCTGCGTCTTGAATTTTCTCAACGGTTGGTAGTTCTTTTTCTGCATTCAATCTTTCGCCATTTCTCCACCTGTTTTCAATCCAAAAATAATTGGTGTTGGGTACTGGTTTTAGTACCCATTGTGCACTAAAGGCATCATCATTTATGATTGTAGTTGTGGGGGTTACATTTTCTACATTCAATCGCTGACCACTTCTCCATAAATTTTCTATTCTGAAATATTTACTTTGCCAAGGTGTGGAATTTGCTGCTGTAGCAACCTGCCCGTTAACGATCATTTGTCCATCTACTGGCTTTACTACAGTAGTAGTGGTGCTGCCCGCAGCAATTGCGGTTGGTGCAGCAACCAACGCAATATTGGATAGCGGTTTTTTAAACTCAGCCGCAAAAGTTTTTGCAAATCCCGGCTTTATTAATGTACCGCTCAATATATCCGTTGCAATTTTACCGGCACTGGAAGCAAGGTTGTTAAAATCAATTTCTGCAACCAGGTTATACGGGTTATTTGCCAACGTAAAATTTAAGGCGGTATTTACCTTATATTGATTGTTTAATCCGAAGGTGCCGGAAAATTCTGCTGACTTAATATCAAACAAACCACCCAAAGCTTTATCCATTACCCATTTGGTGGCTTCTAAAGTGGCAACAGAAACGCCTTCTGCTACATCCACACCAACATTTGCTATAGCCAATGCCCCCTGCGCTACTCCTTTTTGGGTGTACAAATCAAGCAGCAAAACATCATTGGGAAATGTTTCCACCACATCGGCGGTTGTATTTACCGTAGCAAGGTAACCTGCATAAGCTACTTTGGCAGATTCAATGCCGGTATTATTAGCTGCAATGGCCGTATAGTAAGCTGCTTTTTCAACTAACTCCCAAGGCCAGTTACCTAATGCATCGATTTTGCGTTGCGAAGATTTATTATTGGCAGTACAGGTATTGATGAAGTCCAGTTGTTCTTTCATTGCTCTGTTGGCTTCGTTTCTCACTGTTTGGGCGGCAGCAGCTTTTTGGCCCTGCAATTGAGCGGTCCGCTTGGCAATTTCATCGTCATAATACTTTAAATCTGCCTGCGCCTGTTTTAATTTATTCCTGGTACCCTGCAGCGTATTTTTAGTTGTTTGAATGGCTTCATTAATTTTTCCGGTTACCATCGCATTTAACTGAGAAACCAAATCATTCCGTAAGGATGCCCTTACATAAACACCTTTTGATGATTCACTAAAACTACCCTTACCTTCCAGTGTGGCTTCAAATGCGTTAGCTATTCTTCCGGTAGTTACAAAAGAAAAACCACTAGCATCCAAAGATGCTGTTGTTTCGCTGCTGATACCTAACAAACTTATTTTTCCATCAATAAAAAATGTAGGCACCGAGCCTTTGGTATAAGAAAAACTAAACTGCGGTTTATTAGTTGTACGTCCTGAAATAATAAAGGCGCCATTACCCCAGTTAATAGCATCCATTGATCCGGCACCTGACACCCCACTTTCGTTCAAACTAAAATCACCGTTGGCCTTAATACCTGCCAACGATAACTGGCAGCTTACTGCTACACCTTTATTATATGTTTTACCAAAAGCCTGTATTCCATCAACAGGTACTACTAACACTCGTCCTTGATCAATACCTGTATTCAACATTGTTCTTAATTGTCCTTGAATATTGGCATTCTCTACAAACGCCTCTATCATGGCTAGGATGGTCATATTTTTCATTGTTACATCAATCAGGCTGTTGGTAGGTTTTGTGATGTCCACAACAATAGTAGCATCTCCTTCTATATGTTTTGTGCGGTCAGTAACTGTACCCAACCTTGCAGCACCGGTAAAACCTAACGAACTAATAAGAATAGGATTTTTAAAATCGAGACCGGCACTAACTCCCAGGCGGCGCAAACCTACTCCGGGCATTCCAAATGGATTAGTCCATTCTGGTAATTCATCTTTTGTTTTGGCTGTAACCAATGTGGCGTTTTGTTTTTTTAATGCATTCATAAAAAACTCGCCTTTTATCTTTTGATCAATTGGAGCAAAACCAAAACTGGCATTAAACCCAACAAGGTCTGCACCAATCTTTGCTTCTATCTTTCCACCAATTGTTAATTCAATCGGGTTTACTGTTCCCAATCGCATACCAAACACCACTTCTTTCATCGTAATACTAGAGCCCATAGGAATGCTTAAATCTAAAGCAGCATTCATACTCATATTCGTAAACGATTCATTGCAAGTTCCTTTTAGTTTTATAGCATTTACTTTTAGCAATTTTGCCAAATCAGCACTAAGTTTAAAGCTAGAAAAAAGGTTGACACCTTGTTCCACTTTTATGTCACCCTCATCTTTCAAAGCTGATAAGTTACTCGTTGCATCGTCATCAGCCAATGTAGAAATAATAAGTGCAGTACCAGAAAGTTCAATGCCATCCATTGGCGCCAATGTGTTAGATAGCTGCGAAAACTTAAATCCGGCAGGTGGTGCAAACGCAAACAGCATGGTTGATTTATCCTCAGCAGTTGCAGCATTAAATTGTATTTCGGCTTCGCCAAAACTCGTTTGTGCTAAAGCACTAAAATTCTTACTGGTTGGATTTATACTGGTGGTAATTGAAGAAATTTCTTTATTTTTTATTGATTCGGGAATATAACGAAGCAGCTTATTGGCTTTACCCTCACTAAGAAAAGTATTTAATAAAGAAGGAAGACTGATGCCCGATGCTGTAAAAGAAAACAATAAATCATCCGGGTCTGTACCCATTGTAGCAGAAAGATTAATTGGGATGGCGCCTACTTTCCCGTCGCCAGAAATAATAGCTGTAGCTTTTCGTTGCGGCGAAGTTGGTTTATCTAATATAAATCCAATGCCCATTCCGTCTATGGAGAAACCATCAAACCCATCTATTGCATAACTACCTACTCCAAAATTCAAAGCCACTTTACTTAAGCTGTCGCCTTTATCGTCAAACTCAACAGCTAAATCTTTAATGCCAATGCCTGTATTAAAAGGAAAAGATTTTGGGAAGAATGATCCCAATGATTTACCGGATAAAAATTTAACCAGTTTGTCAGGAGTGATTGAAGCTGCTTCGGGAAATGTTGTACTAATTGATTTTATTTTTTTTTCAACAGTTATAGTCGCCTTAAGATTAATGTTATCAAAGCCAAAAAATGAAACATTACCACTAGCCTCTTTACCACCATCATTAGTATTACTAAGATTTAGTTCGCCGAGTTTTATACCTACCGCATCCAGATATTTATTCATGGCATTAGCAATAAGTTGTTTTTCTTCTTCACCTGCAGGTATGGTAGTAACTATTAATGTATCGGCATGATTAGTCCAATTCGTTTTACCTGCTAATACTTGTTGATTGAAAAGCAGAAATAGGCTAGAAGTAAATAGAAGTGTAGAGAGGCGCATTGTGGTTAGGTTTAGGTTGAAGGTGTTCCTAAAGCTACAAGATTTTTATTATATGATAAACTATCCATCTGCATGATAAAAAAGTTATTATTGTTTTATACCAGATAAAATTTCATCCAATATTGTTCACATACTATCATACGTTTATCCGAACTTTAATAAAAAGCAACAATTCGTCTAATCAAATACTAAAAAAATAGTTTATTAACAGCATGACTCGTATCGGATTATTATCAGACACACATAGTTTTTTAGAAGATGCAGTTTTCAAACATTTTGAAAACTGTGATGAAATATGGCATGCTGGTGATTTTGGAGAAGGAGTTGCTAACCGTCTAAACGCTGAAAGCGGTCGGACGGTTAAAGGTGTGTTTGGAAATATTGATGATGCGTCAATAAGAATGGAATATCCTGAACAATTAGTTTTCACCTGTGAAGAAGTAAAAGTAATGATGCGGCATATTGGCGGCTCCCCACCCAAATACAATCCTGAAACAAGAAAGGAATTACAAATCCATCAGCCACAATTATTCATCAGCGGTCATTCGCATATTCTAAAAGTGATGTACGACACAACAATCAATTGTCTTCACATGAATCCAGGTGCTGCTGGCAAACATGGTTGGCACAAAGTAAGAACCATCATCCGCTTCGCAATTGATGGCAAAGAAATGAAAAATTGTGAGGTGATAGAATTAGGCAAACGATAAATTACATACCGGGAAGCCACCCTCTGCCTTCACCAACTTCTCTGAATGGCCATGGAATAAATATGAGGATAATTAACAAAGCAAGACCATAAAACAATAATGCTCTTTTATGCTTTACTGTATCGGTTATATCTTTCTTAGAATAGGAATATCCAATATGTATAAGAATAATTGCTGCTATCATTCCTATTAAATGTTCAATAGCAAAAAAACGAAGAACGGAATCTTTCATCACTACACTCATCCCATTCGCTTGAATACTTTTTAATCCTATCGGTCCTGTAACCCACTGATATATTCCAACCAGTAACATTACATCCGCACTTATCATTAAGAAAAGCCCGGTTTTTCTATGACCTGCTGTAAATGACTTGTTCTTATCTACTAAACTTCTATAGACAGCAACTAATAATAAAATTAGAATCACCCAACGAAGAACACTGTGAAGATGTAACATTCCTTGATACATAGAAATCAATTTAGGCTTCAAAGGTAATAAGGTGAGCCATATTGCAAAGGATTATTCTTCCCAATCAGCAATAAAAACATTCGTATCTCTTGTGCCACCATTATTTCTGTTGCTGCTAAAAACTATTTTTTTTCCATTTGGCGAGAACATAGGGAAAGCATCAAAGCCTTTATCCCTGCTAATTTTTTGGAGATTCGTTCCATCTTCATTGATAGTGTAGAGATTAAATGGGAAGCCTCTTTTATATTCATGATTCGATGCAAAAATAATATGCTTGCTATCCGGCATATAGGTTGGTGCCCAGTTTGCCTGGCCGTAAGATGTTACCTGTCTTGCATTACTACCGTCTGCATTAGCGACCCAAACTTCCATATTCGTCGGTGCTACAAGATTTTCTTTCAACAAGTCTTTATATTCTTTTATTTCTGCTTCGGTTTTTGGACGGCTTGCTCTCCAAATCAATTTTGTTCCATCTGGACTAAACCATGCACCGCCATCATAACCTAATGTGTTAGTAATGCGTTTCTCCGCTCCTGTTGCCAAATCCATAATGTACAATTCGATGTCGCCATCCTTTGTACTTGTATAAATCATTTTCTTTCCATCAGGCGATATTGTTCCTTCTGCATCATAACTACTAGAATTAGTTAGTTGCTTAACTATATTACCATCAAGGTCGGCCATAAATATGTCAAAGCTGCTGTACAACGGCCAAATGTATTTATTACCATATTTTGATCTGTCTGGTACCGGCGGACAGTCCGTACTTCCTAAATGTGTGGATGCATAAATAATATGTTTGCCATCTTTAGTAAAATATGCACAGGTGGTTCTACCTTTTCCGGTGCTAACCATTTTATAATTAAATTTTTCTCCTTTTTTGGTCGGCACCTTTCCAATAAATATCTGGTCGCAATTAATACCTTCTTTAGGGTTTGATTTTTGGAAAACCAGGTATTTGCCATCATAGCTCCAATAAGCTTCTGCATTATCACCACCAAAAGTTAGCTGTTGAATATTTTTCAAATGTGTTTCTTCAGGATATCTTAAAGTATCTGTTTGTGTAGTAACACTATCTGAAATTTTTGAACTGTTTCCACAAGAAGCTAATAGAACAATCAAGGAAAGTAAATACACAAGTTTTTTCATCTTTATTCGTTTTATCGGGAAGTCTGCTTTTTTGCAGGCTGCAAAGGTATTTTCTCAATAAATTTAATTTGTCAGAACATTGTCATACTCCATTTATAAAATCAATTAGTTTTGAAAAATGAAGCGATTTGCAAAAATAATTAGCCGTGCCGTTATTTTGATGATACTTATCAGTAGTTGTAATGATAAAGGCTCCGATTCTCCTTTCAGCGATATCCTGGAAAAAGAACCTTATGCCAGTTTAACTGACAGTATTCGCCAGGAGCCAGATAATGATGGCATCTATTTCCGCAGAGCTGTATTATTAAATTCAAATAACCTGCCCGAACCAGCACTTGAAGATTTTAAAAAAGCCTGGTCATTGAAAAAAGATGAGAGATATGCGTATGGCTTTAGTAACCTTTTGCTCGACAAAAAACCTGATTCTGCCATTCAGTTTTTAAATGATGCAATAAAGGAATTACCTAATAGCTTTTTATTACAACTTACATTGGCCCGTTCCTACGATGCAAATGGTAAAACAGAGAATGCATTGGAACTTGTAAATAAAATTTTACAAGCAAATCCGGAACAGGTGGATGTAATGAAGATGAAAGCAGGACTTCTAGGAAAAAAAGGGAACAATGCCGAGGCAATCTCCATTCTGGAAAAGGCATACTCATTAACTCCCTACGATATTGAACTCAATTATGAACTGGCTTTTAAATACGCAGAATCCAAAAATCCAAGAGTAATAAAACTTTGCGACTCCTTAATAAAAGTTGACACCTTAAACCTTCATGCCGAACCTTATTATTATAAAGGAATCTATTTTTCTAATATGAATGATAAGGCGAAAGCATTAAGTCTTTTTGACGAAGCCTTACAACATGATTACTATTACCTGAATGCATATATCGAAAAAGCAACAGTACTCTACGACCAGAGAAAATTCGGTGATGCATTAAAAACGGTGCAGCTCGCCAATACTATTTCAGCCACCTTCCCGGATGCATACTTCTGGATGGGAAAATGTAATGAGGCAATGGGAAATTTAACCGAAGCCAAATTAAACTATCAACGGGCATTTAGTTTGGACAATACATTTACCGAAGCAAAAGAAGCGGCGGATAAATTGGGAAAATAGTTTGTAATTAAAGAAATTCGAAAACATTGTATTTCCAAATTCACCAATCAACTAATTAACTAATAAACTAAGTATCTTGCAGGGCAAATAAGCACTTATGCCAATCATTGCACCTTCTCTTCTTTCCGCCAACTATCTCAACCTCGAAGCCGATTGCAACATGCTGAACGAAAGTGAAGCAGACTGGTATCACTTAGATGTAATGGATGGCAGCTTTGTTCCCAACATCAGCTTTGGGCCAATGCTGATTGAGTTTTTCAGAAAAGCAACAAAAAAGGTTTGCGATGTACACCTGATGATCGTTAATCCTGAGAACTATGCCGAGCAGTTTAAAAATGCGGGTGCCGATAATCTTACCGTTCATATTGAAACCTGTAATCACTTACACAGAAATATTCAGCAGATAAAATCATTAGGTATGAAAGCTGGTGTAGCTGTCAATCCGCATACTCCTGTTTCAGGGCTAAGTGATGTTCTTCATGATATTGATCTCGTTTGCTTGATGAGTGTAAACCCAGGTTTCGGCGGCCAGAAATTTATTCCACAGACACTGGAAAAAATAAAGCAGCTCCGCAAAATGATTGATGATAAAGGATTGAATGTGCTGATTGAAATTGACGGCGGCGTTACATTGGATAATGCACCATCTATTATTGCTGCCGGAGCTGATGTGTTAGTTGCTGGCAATACTGTTTTTAAATCTGCCGACCCGACCGCCACCATTAAGAAATTAAAAAGCCTTTAAGCATTTCTAACTGTTGCAACAAGTTATACAATGCCAAAAAGAAAAATCACAAAGCCAAAGGGAAAATTACAAACAGCGTTATGTATAATTGGCGTTTAAATTATATTATTTGCTTTTAATTATTTTGGCAGCTCATCCGAAGTATATCTCACAAACCGTATCTACGTTTCTACAAAAGAAGATATCTGGCTCTGGACATTCATTCAGGTTGTCACTCTTGCTATTATTCTTATCGCTTTTATTGTAACATTAAAGCTATGCATCAAAGCTCTCAAAAGTCCCTATCGTAATTACTATTTCGGAACCTTCCTTCTTTTACTTGGTGGCGGCGGATTATCAGCCATGTTACTTACGGCGCCTAAAGACCTTTTACAAAAAAATATTCATGTGCCAATTATCGGAGCGGTTATCGCAGCCTTCGGTATTTTGATGCTAATAAAAGGGAAGCTAAAATAATTTCTCTGCTACAAAAATTCGTATCTTGAACGCAGATTCACTTATGAAAAAAACGGTACGCCAAATAATTCTAACTGCCATCTGCACTTTGCTTACTGTTATCGCTTTCTCTCAGATTAAATCTGCAGTTGTTTCCGGCAAAGTAGTTGATGATAATGAAAATCCATTAGCAAATGTTTCCGTTACAATCTTAGGTCAATCGAAAGCAACTTTTACAAATGACTCAGGTTACTTCCGCCTAACAGTAACGGCCAACAAAGCCTTTGCATTAATATTCTCTTACGCCGGTCGCAATACTCAACAAAAGAATTTCCTGCTAAACGAAGGCGAAGAAGAAACAATTACAATACGATTAGAAAAAGGTGAGAAAACATTAGAAGAAGTAATCGTTACCGATCAACGGGACAGAAGAGAAGCTGGTCTAATCAAACCCAATCCAAAAACAATCATCAATCTTCCTTCTGCAGTTACAGGTGTTGAAAGTTTGATCAAGATATTCGTTGGCTCTAATAATGAACTCACCTCACAATATTCCGTTCGTGGTGGTAGTTATGATGAGAATCTAATCTATGTAAATGATTTTGAAATATTCCGTCCTTACTTGGTTAGAAGCGGACAACAGGAAGGCCTAAGTTTCATTAATCCAGAAATGGTGAAAGGCATCAGTTTTTACAATGGCGGATTTCAGGCAAAATATGGCGATAAACTAAGCAGTGTATTGGACATTCAATACAAGAAGCCAAAAAAATTCGGCGGCTCTGCTTATGTAAGTATTCTGGAACAAGGTTTACAAGTAGAAGGTGTAAACAAAAATTCAAAATTCAGTTACCTACTCGGCATTCGTAATCGCAGCAACAGAAATTTATTATCAAGTCAGGAAACAAAAGGAAACTATGTTCCTTCTTCTGCCGATTTTCAGGCATTGCTTGCTTACCAGTTCAATCCTAAATGGTCGGCAGAATTATTGAGCAATATTTCACAAACAAAGTTCTCTCTCATTCCGCAAGAAAGCCAGTTAACCACTTCTGTGTTTTCTCCAGTGTTCAGTGCAACAATTGGAGTAGATATTTATTTTGAAGGAAGAGAAAAAGATGAATACCAGACCAACATGCTTGGTTTCTCCCTCATTAATCAGCCAACCAAAAAACTCAAACTAAAATGGATGGCTTCCCGATTCGAAAACGATGAAAAAGAAAATGTAGATATCATCGGTGCCTATCTTTTTGGTGAAAGAGATTTTGATAAAAGAAATCCAACCTATGGTTTAATTGTAAATCCATTGGGTGCAGGTGTGTATCAGAACTGGGCAAGAAATGAATTGAATGTAGAAAACTGGAATCTATCACACAAAGGTTTTTACGATCAGGGCAAACATGCTTTTCAATGGGGCGTTGGTTACGACAAAGCAAAAATCAACGACAAGTTGAATGAATGGGAATTCCAGGATTCAGCAGGTTATGCATTGCCTTATCAACCCAATATGCTTCGCCTGAATAAAGTAATAAAATCATCAGCCGCATTAGACATCAATAAATTCTCAGGCTACATACAGGATAATATTTTATTGGGAAACGATTCATCACATTCAGCAACGCTTACTGCCGGTGTTCGTTTCAATTACAATTCTCTCAATGGAGAATTTCTTATTTCTCCACGCATTGGTGCAAGCTGGAGTCCCAATTGGAAACGGGATATTATTTTTCGTGTAGCAGCCGGTGCTTACAATCAGCCACCATTCTACAGAGAGCTTAGAAGATATGATGGCAGCATCAACACCGCTTTAAAATCACAAAAAAGCTGGCAAGGTGTTGCCGGGTTCGATTATAATTTCATTGGCATCAATGGCCGTCCGATGCGCTGGACTACGGAAGCCTATTATAAAAGCATGACTGATGTAGTGCCGTATGATGTTGACAATGTCCGCATCCGTTATTTTGGCGAGAACAATGCCAAAGCCTACGCTGCCGGAATAGAAATGCGTTTGCATGGCGAACTGGTTCCCGATGCAGAAAGCTGGATAAGCCTCGGCATTATGAAAACGGCAGAAGACATTAACGGCGATCATTACTATCGTTATAAAAATGCAGCAGGCGAATTCATCAATTCACAAAGTACTGACCAAACCATTACCGACAGTGCAAGATTTGATGTAGGCTGGCTTCGCCGTCCGCAGGATCGGCGCATTACATTCGGCATGTATTTCTCCGACTACCTGCCCACCAACAAAAATTTTAAAATGTATCTCAACTTATTGTACGGAAGCAATATGCCCTACAATATTCCCAATGCCGTTCGCTATCGCAATGCCGCCGTCATCGAACCATATATCCGTGCCGATATTGGTTTCAGTGCATTGCTCATGGATGATGACAGGGCCAAACGCCGCAGCCACTCTCCTTTCCGCAACTTCGACAATATCTGGGCCAGCCTCGAAGTATTTAATATTATTGATCGTCCCAACACTATCTCCTATCTTTTTGTAAAAGATTTTTCCAACACCGTTTATTTATTACCCAACAGGCTTACACCAAGGCTGATAAATTTTAAGATAGTAGCGAGGTGGTAATCTGGTCCGACGGTCTCCTTCTGACAAGCCACCAGTATTATTAGCCCAACTGCATTACTACTTATCATCGTCTGTTGCGTCGCACTCTTCATCGTTCGGTAATTCTATTGGGCAATTTGCAACATCCCGATATTTATCAGGAATTCGGCAATTCTATTGAGCATTTTGCAGCAACCTGATATTTATCGAAAATTCAATTATGTATTAATACAAAACTCCATGCTCACAGTCTAAACAGTTGGTTATGGGAACGGAATTTTTGTATCTTTCAATTTAATGCTGAAACAGCCAAATAGAATTTACAAGTAACTCAATGAATCTTACAGGTTTGAGTCAATGAGTTATAAAATCGAAAATTAACTGCTAAATATTTATATGATTTTATTAGTAATTGGTATTCTTACTGCTATTGCAACAATAATTTCATCTTTTTCTGAAATAAAGAACCCTGATAAAAAGGGTCTTTCAGCAGTAACTCCAAGCGGTTGGTTTTTTTATATATGCACAATAATCTTATCTGTTTTGCCAACAATCCAAAATTTAATTCAAAAAGCCATTGACGATAATAACAGAATTGAAATCGCCAAATTGCAGGACGAAAGAGACGAAGTATTAAGGAAAAGATATGATACTGCTTTAGTGACAATGAAATCTAAATTTGATACGACTACTTCCATAGTTACAGAAACATTGGGGAAGTATGGATTTCGACTTGATTCAAGTAATAAGGTATTAATAAGTTTGAGAGATTCTGCAAAAGTGAGAGTAATCGAGACCGATGATCCAGTTTTAGAGATTCCGCTTGGAAGAGATGAAAATATGGGAATTTAATTTATTGGAAAAATTTCCAACAACGAATATAAATTTAGATTAGAAATGGCTAGCTATGACGCAGGGAGCTCTTTTTTTAATATTAAGATTTATTATGTCACACAGGATTCAGGATCGACCAGAATTTGGTATGATAATTTCGCAACAAGAGAATTTTTATCAACCTCTGAAAGACTTGCAAAGGGGCAAATATCTTCTGGATATAATATAATTAAATCGCCATTTAAAAATATCTCTACTTTGTATGTCTGGGTAAAGGGTGCATATAGAAAAATTGATGGGACAGGGAATTTTGATGTAGATAATTTATATGCATACTATTTTGAACTTAAATCCACAAGAAAGATAGTTGGCGAAACAAAAAAAGAAGTGGTTTCATTAATTAAAAAAAGCACAGGAATAAAATAATCTCTTTCTTCCCTTGTTGTTCAACAGAAAGAAGTATGCCGCTGTTGTGTCTTCCCGCTTTGTGCGGGACAAGTAGTGTGTTGGCAATGCAGCATAGCAAATAGACCAACAGCATAATCTACAGCAATCATTCCTTCAAGCACCCTTACGCAAACCAAACAACAGAAAATCTCAGTGCCTCTTTTTCGACAAACAAGAAGCCTGACATAGCAGCACATCACCTGTCGAAAAAAGCAGTACGTTCTGAAGTGATACGACGAAGGAGTATCTACTTCAGAGCACCTCCATGTACTTACACAATCAAGCAGCAGAGTCTTGCCCCATCCCTTACTAACCAATAGTAAAACATAAATCTTTCGGAGTCGCTGTGCGTTGGCCGGACAAAAGGCAGCCTGTCCCGCACCAGGCGGGAGAGCATTCTTTTGTCCTAGACCTTTTTGCCTGCCTGCCGGCAGGCAGGTTACTTGGCGCCTGTCCCGATGAAAATCGGGAGGGCAATGCCAAAAAGTAAATAAAGAGTCAGCAACATATTACCAACCAACAAGAAAAATTTATTCTTTAATCCTTAATTCTCTGAGATGCCTTCCCGAATCAAGTTCGGGACAGGCTGTACCTCGGCTAGACAAATACAAAAAAACAAAACCTTCTTCCCTACCGAGTATCCGTTCAACATTCAACTTCCCAAGCGATTCGAAATAATCGCAGAAATTTGTAACTTTAAAATCATAAAACAAATAACATGCAGGTTTCTGTAGATATTGAATTAAGTAAATACTGGGTATTGCTTTCAGCCGAGCAAAAGCAATCTTTGCTACAGGTTATAAAATCTTTCATCACCGACCAGGAAAAAATAAGCATTCAGCAATACAACCAGGAACTGGCCGAAGCTGAAGCAGAATACCAGAAAGGCGATCACATAACTTCGGATGAACTGCTAAAGCTAATCAAGCAATGGCAATAGATAAGCTAGAAATAGTCTGGACAAAACGTTCCCAAAATGATATGAGAAATGCTTTTGACTACATCAGTCAAGATTCTGTTCAAAATGCCGTGTCAGTATTGGAAGATATTGTTGCAATGGCCAACAAAGCAATAACAAATCCTGAATTTTTTGCACCCGATAAGTTTAAAGAAAATAATGATGGAAGCTACCGGGCTTTTGAAAAACATCATTACAGAATTTCTTATCGCTTTGATAATAGAGTAATCCGAATATTAAGAGTACGGCATACCAGCCGGGAGCCTATACTTTACTAAAAATTTTCCCTGCCGAGAATCCGTTCAATATTCAACTTCTCAGACTATATGTAAACAACGCCGGGTCCACTACAACTTTTACATACCTAAGGCATAGTTATAAGATGAGACTTCGGCTATGGAGTAGTAAATTTGGGACAAATTCGAAACAAATGGGATGATTAAAAATCATTACTAAAAACAAAAAAGGAAGATATTCAATACTTTAGTAAGTAATTTTTAAAAGCTTTTAGTAAACAAATAAGCATCTCAAAAATATTTTAATTTAAACTTATAGTAAAATAATTTTTCATTTGTAAATCACTTTTAAATCAATCAAAAATGAAAGACGAAAAATCAAAACTCACAAGACAAACTGGAGCACCTGTTGGAGATAATCAAAACGTACAAACTGCGGGACCACGAGGCCCCTTGTTAATGCAAGATGTCTGGTTTCTTGAAAAAATGGCAAACTTTGACAGAGAGGTCATCCCAGAAAGACGAATGCATGCAAAAGGCTCTGGTGCTTTTGGCACATTTACAGTTACCCATGACATTACTAAATACACTAAGGCGAATATATTTAGCGAAGTTGGTAAGAAAACAGAAATGTTCAGCCGATTTTCTACAGTTGCTGGAGAAAGAGGAGCTGCAGATGCTGAAAGAGATATTAGAGGTTTCGCATTAAAGTTTTATACCGAAGAAGGTATTTGGGATTTAGTAGGAAATAATACACCTGTATTTTTCTTTCGGGATCCAATGAAGTTTCCAGACTTAAACCGTGCTGTAAAACGGGATCCTAAAACCAATTTAAGAAGTGCCAATAACAACTGGGATTTTTGGACTTTACTGCCTGAATCGCTACATCAAGTTACCATAACGATGAGCGAACGAGGCATTCCTAAAGGCTTCAGACATATGCATGGATTCGGCAGTCACACCTTTAGTTTTATCAACAAAGACAATGTTAGGCATTGGGTAAAATTTCATTTTGTAACCCAACAAGGCATTGAAAACCTTTCTGATGAAGAAGCTATGAAAATAGTTGGAATGGACAGAGAGTCATCTCAAAGAGACCTTTTTGATGCTATTGACAAAAAGGATTTTCCTAAGTGGAAAATGTTTGTTCAGGTAATGACAGAAGAAGAAGCAAAAACATATCGTTTTCATCCTTTCGATTTAACTAAAGTGTGGTCCAAAAAAGATTTTCCTTTGATTCCTGTTGGAGAATTCGAGTTAAACAGAAACCCAGAAAACTATTTTCAAGATGTAGAGCAGGCGGCTTTCAATCCAACGAATATTGTTCCTGGAATAGGTTTTTCACCAGATAAAATGTTACAAGGTCGTTTGTTTTCGTATGGTGATGCACAACGGTATAGATTAGGCGTAAATCATTATCAAATTCCTGTAAACAAGCCAACTTGTCCTTATCATTCCAATCATAGAGATGGAACGATGCGTGTAGATGGAAATCATGGCGGTACGCTACATTACAATCCAAACAGTTATGGCGAATGGCAAGAACAACCTGCTGCAAAAGAACCGCCTTTAGCATTAGATGGTAGCGCATATGCACACAATTTCAGAGATGATGACGTAGATTATTTCACACAACCAGGCGATTTATTCCGCATTATTAAAGCCGATGGAAAAGCCGATGTGTTATTTAAAAATACAGCAGCACAAGTAGGTGGTGCAGAGAAATTTATTCAGATTCGTCATATAAGAAACTGTTTTAAAGCTGATCCAGAATATGGACAAGGTGTTGCAAAAGCACTTGGTTTAACTATGGAGGAGGTCAATAATTTTGATATGTCCCCTTATGATAAATGGGCACCGAAACCTACTAATGGATAATTTTTTTTAAAAAAATTAAACTAAACAAAAATCATTTTTATGAAAAAATACAAAATTGCAGTTATCGTAGGAAGTCTTCGCAAAGAGTCCTTTAACTTAAAAACAGCCAAAGCACTGATGGCGATGTCACCAGAATCATTATCAATGGAACTGTTAGACATATCAGGTCTTCCAATGTTCAATGAAGACTTAGAAGCCAATCCACCAAAAGAATGGGTTGCATTCAAGGAACAAATCAAAGCTGCAGATGGACTTCTATTTCTAACACCTGAATATAACCGTTCCGTACCTGGTGTTCTAAAAAACGCCATTGATGTAGCTTCTCGTCCTTACGGACAAAATTCGTGGGACGGAAAACCTGGAGCTATTGTTAGTGTTTCCATAGGAAATATTAGCGGTTTTGGTGCCAATCATCATTTAAGACAGTCGCTAACTTTTGTAAATGTACCTGCTATGGCGCAGCCAGAAGCTTATATAGGCGGAGCTTCTAAACTTTTTGACGACAAGGGTGATCTTATTAACGATTCTACCAAAGGATTCTTGAAGAGCTTTTTGGAAGCCTTTGAAAAATGGGTTGATACGAATGTTTAGAAATTGTATAGGGATTGGTGGAATTCTCAAAAGAATTTCACCCCCTTTGCTTTGACTTAAAACCACAACAATCGAAAAAGCCTAAACAGCTTGTATCATCCAAAAAAATAAAAGATTTATAAATTAAATACTATGAAAAATAGTAAAATCAATAGACTGCTTGACTAACTTTCTTTGTTTGGCATCAAAACTTAACAAGAAAAAAATATGGATAACGAATCATTAAAAAATAATCCGCTTTTATGTGACATAGAAACCGGAATGTGTGAAACAACAGACACAAATAAGGATACTGTATCCCAAAGCTCTATAAATTCAACAGAGAAGTCCATTAAACTAATCTATTACACAGATCCCATTTGTTCTTCCTGTTGGGGAATAGAACCACAATTACGTAAACTTAAATTGGAATATGGCAATGCTATTGAGATAGACTATAGAATGGGAGGCTTATTGCCAGATTGGAGTTACAATAGTGGTGGCATTGGCAAACCTGCAGACGTAGCTTCACATTGGGACGAAGTAAGTGTGCATTACGATATGCCTATTGATGGAGATTTGTGGTTAGAAGATCCATTGGATTCTTCCTATCCACCATCCATTGCTTTTAAAGCTGCCCAAATGCAAGATGAACAAAAAGCCCTTTTGTTTATGCGGGAAATCAGGGAAATGGTTTTTCTTCAAAAGAAAAATATTGCTAAATGGGAACTTTTAAAAGTTGCCGCTAAAACTGTTGGACTAAATGTAGAACAATTTGAAACCGATTTTGAAGGCAAAGCAAAAACACTGTTTGAAGATGATTTAAAGCTAGGAAAAGAACTTGGTGTTAGAGGTTTTCCTACCCTATTTTTCATGGATGATGCTGGTAATAAAGAAACAGTATATGGAACCCGACCTTATGCTTTTTATGAAATGGCCATTCTTAAATTGAATCCGAACGCAACCAAAAGCGAATACAGTAAAAATTGGGAAACACTCTTTTCAAAATATCATTCGCTTACACCAAAAGAGTACGCTGAACTTTCAGGAACACCAAGAAAGGAAAGTGAAAATAAATTGAATGAACTTTCTGAAAAAGGAGCATTGAAAAAATTTACAACAAAAAATGGATCTCTTTGGTCAATTAAATAATAATCAATTAAAACTTTGGCAAAATGGGAAAATACTCAAGCTTATCCGTTGCCATTAACGACCTTACAAAAAAGGGTTATACGTATAATTTTAATATGAAAGAAGATTTTATAGAATGCTTAGAAAAAAACTGTGAATTAAAGCCCGAAGAATTTGAAATTGATGAAAAACACCGATTTCAAGAAATGTCTGATGTTGATAATGAAAGTGTTTTATATGCCATATCCTCAACTGATGGGAATATAAAAGGTCTTTTGGTAAACGCTTATGGCACTTATGCAGATTATGCATCTTTCAAGTTGGTTCAAAAACTTAACAGACCTGAGAGAAAGATTAAAAAAAATGTAAATTGCATTTAGTTCATAGGTTAACAGAACTTATGAAAAGAAACAAATGCTCTGATAAGTGATTATATCAGTGAACAAGAAAATTTAGTATTGATGTACACAGCATACCTTAAATAAAAAAATAGAATTATGGAATATACAGAAAATGTTACAGGAATAAAGATTAATGTTCAAGCAGTGGATATTAGTATAGACGATGATGTAAAGGACACGATACGTAAGACTGTCACCCGCCTTAGTCGATTTTCTGACAAAATACACTGGGCAGATATTTACCTTGAAGACAAAACGGAAAAGACAACTCAACAAAAACAAGTGAGTATACGTTTAGGTGTTCCAGGCAATGATCCCTTTGCTTCAAATTATGGAGATAATTTCCACGCACTTTTAACCGATGTAGAGGACAAGCTGCGAAGACAATTAGAAAAGTTATAATAGAATTGAGCAATCTCATTCTTGAAACTAAAGTCGAGTTGGTTAGTTTTCTGCCATTGTTGGCGTCTATGTAATTGGACAAGGCTATTGCTCAACACCAACAAAGGTCGTTTACAGCTTTTAAAAAACAAACATTTAGCAAAACAAGGAGTATTTATAAGTTTAGATTTCTTTTGTCATGGTTCGTGTCTCCACGAACCACTATGAGTTGAAAGAGATAAATAGGTAAAAGAAAATTATTTTAGGGAACTTTCCTGCAGGTAAATAAACACAAAAAAGATATAGAACTGGTTCGTGGAGACACGAACCATGGCATCGAGAATAACACCGAGTCCACGAAAACTAACATCTCATCTAAGGCGAGCCCTTGAGTTAGACTCGGCTGGGGCGAACAGGCAGACATTTCCGCCTGAAATTTTAAACATTACAAAAAAAATGAAAAAAAAATTGCGAAACCGATAAGTTGCGCATATATTCGCAACCGAACAGTTTCATAATAAATTTAAAGACAAATGAGACGAGACATATTTCAAGCCATTGCAGACCCAACAAGACGAGCCATTATCATCTTAATTGCATTACATGCAATGACACCAAACGCCATTGCTGAAAACTTTAACACGACACGACAAGCTGTATCAAAACATCTTCGCATTTTGACAGAATGCGAACTTGTAAAACAAGAACAAAAAGGTAGAGAAATTTATTACTCACTTGAAATTGACAAAATGAAAGAAATTGACAAGTGGATAGAACAATTCAGAAAAATTTGGGAAACCCGATTTGATCAACTTGACCAAGTATTATCAACAATTAAAAAACAGAAAAAATGAATAATCTATTATTTGACTTCACAGTTAACAAAGCAACAAAGACGGTATTCGTAACAAGAGAATTTGAAGCCGACCAATCATTGGTATGGGATGCCTTTACTAAAAAAGAAATCCTCGACCAATGGTGGGCTCCAAAACCATTTGAATCAAGAACAAAAGTTATGGACTTTAAAGTAGGTGGACGAAGATTTTATGCAATGGTAAGTGCAGAAGGCCAGGAATTAAATTATTCAATTCAAACTTATACAGCTATTTCACCAAAAACTAATTTCAAGTTTGAAAGTGTGTTTGCTGATAAAGAAGAAAATCCTTTTCCTCCAGGTTCAAATTGGAATTTAAATTTTAGCGAAGAAAATGGAATAACAAAAGTGAGTATTTCTATTTATAACGAATCGCTTGAAAGAATGGAAAAAATGATAGAAATGGGCTTCAAAGAAGGTTTTACTAAGACATTAAATGAATTGACAAACGTATTAATTATTTTAAAAAAATAAAGAAATACAAAATTGATTTTTTTTGCTCTCCTGCCATAGTTCGTGGAGACACGAACCATGGCATCGAGAATAACACCGAGTCCACGAAAACTATCATCTCACCTAAAGCGAACCCATAAGATGAGACTCGGCATGAAAGGAGGAAGGAAAATTGAAATAAATCACAACCTTTTGTTGAAAAATTTGTTTAAAATGTAAATAAGAAAAATGGTTAAATCAATTCTTTTATACATAATGTTACTTATCAGCACAAATCTCTGTGCTCAAATAAATAAAATCGGTACCTGGAATCTCAGCATAGGTGCAGATGGCATATTCCCAGAAAATAATTTTAAGAAAACGCATAATGGAGGATTTGGAGGAACAATAAAAGGCGAATATCTTTTTAGCAAACATACCAGTGTAACTATATCCAGTGGTTTTTACACTTTAGCACCAAAAACAAATATATTAAATCCTGATGGCCAAAGAGTACATGGAATAACATTAAAAGTTGGAGGTCGCTATTACTTTGATAAATTCTATTTTGGAGGTGAAGCTGGTTGGCTAAACCAGTCAGGGTTTAAATCAAATAATGGTTTTGTCTATTCTTTCTTTTTAGGAGATGAGTTAATAGCAGGAAAAAATGGAAACAGTCTTGACATTAGTTTGAGACATGAAGCTTGGGTTACAGATCAAACAAGAGCATTTATAGGATTAAGACTTGCTTATGAATTTAGAATAAATTAAATATCATTTTGAGATAGTTCAATAAAATCAATATCCAGATTCGATGAGTTAATATCCTATTTCCTCACCCAAAACTCTTCCGTCCACTCCGTCTCACTAGTAACAGGATGTTTTTCAATTTCAACAAACACATTATCCAATTGCTCTTTCGTTAATAATTCTTCGAGATAAGCAAACAACTCTCTTTCTTCAAAGCGGATATGTTTAGTTACTAAGTCACAAAGAATCAATAAGGATTGTTTATCTGCTTCTTCATCCAATCCTAATATCAATTCCCGTATATGGTCATGTTCTTCCTTTAACCGCACTGCCATCGCATGCCCTTTCGGCATATAAGGAATCAATATTTTCTCTTCCTGATAAAAATGTTGCTTGATATGATTTCGCCAATACCACATTGTATAGTTTCTAAGCTGTTCCAATGAAGTTTTATTCTCCAATCCCTGTTTTATTTTCCAGGCAAACAATAAGCCGTCATGGTGTTCCCTGCTCAGCGGAGCTAATTGCTCACTTCTTTTTATTGGTTTTATTTCTTGTTTCATACTATAAAGTTAGATTCTTTAATATTTGCTCAGATGACTATTAACAGTAAAACTGATGATTATTATCAGCGCTAAAAGAAGCTGCATATTTTCTATAGTAAAAAAACTATTAACTGAACCTTTACATTACATATTTGTATGCACATCTGTGAATAAGTAACTTTAGGAACTAATAACTATCATAAGTTATATTTGGAAAACACTACTTCGCTAAGGCTACGTAGTGTAAAGAAGGGTAAGTCTTCTGAAAATAGTCAGAAGAAGCAAAACTAACCCGGCAATACCCTTCGCCGGTTTTTGATTACTTGGTTCCGCTTCCCCGCCTTATGAATGAAGCCGCCATTAAAACTAAAGTGAATTGACAGACACTATCATCAACCTTGAAACCGTAAACCCTATTGAATTTTTCGGCGTAAACAACGGTAAACTCGACATCCTCAAAAAGAAATTTCCTCTGCTAAAAATCCTTTCTCGTGGTACTCAGCTAAAACTAAGCGGTGCGCCGGAGCAAATAGATACGGCAAGAGAAAAAATCTCTCTCATCATTTCCTATCTCGAAAGAAATGGCCACATGAGCCATAATTATTTTGAGCAGGTGCTTGGTGGCGACGATGCCGAAGTAATTGACCATTTCAAAGAAAAAAATCCCAATGAAGTTTTAGTATTCGGCCCCAACGGAAAATCTGTACGGGCAAGAACAGCGAATCAGAAAAAAATGGTTACAGAATCTGAAAAAAATGATGTTGTTTTTGCCATCGGCCCTGCCGGTACTGGTAAAACCTACACTGCTGTTGCATTAGCCGTTAGAGCATTAAAAAACAAACAGGTAAAAAAAATCATTCTTACAAGACCAGCCGTAGAAGCAGGTGAAAGCCTTGGTTTTCTTCCGGGTGATCTGAAAGAAAAAATTGATCCGTATCTGCGTCCATTATATGATGCGCTGGATGATATGATACCGGCCGATAAGCTAGGCTATTATATGACAACAAGAACTATTGAAATTGCACCACTAGCTTATATGCGGGGCCGCACATTGGACAATGCCTATATCATTTTGGATGAAGCACAGAATGCTACTGAATTACAACTTAAAATGTTTCTTACCAGGATTGGCGCCAATGCAAAAGCCATCATTACTGGTGATATGACTCAAGTGGATCTACCTCGAAATCAACGTAGCGGATTAGTAATGGCAGCCCGTATTTTAAAAAACATTGAAGGCATTGCACATATCGAACTGGATGAAGAAGATGTGGTACGGCACCGCTTGGTAAAAGCCATCATCAAAGCATACAACAAAGAGCAAGAAAAAGAAGAGCAAGATTTTGCAAACCGCCAGCCACCTTCAATTACAAAGAAAGATAAGCAGTCTGGCTAGTGCTGATAAAGATTTAATTATTTTGCAGGAATGAAAAGAAAAAACATACTCTTTTTATTCCTGCTTTTTTTAGCAACTGCTTGTCGGGAAAATATTGATGTACAAAGTACAAGTATGTCCGACAGTTTGCTTGCCGTTAATTTTCAATTGATAGATAGTGTAAAACCATTGCTAAAAAGTGGTGACCTTATTTTCAGAAATGGGAATGATGATGTAAGCAGAGCAGCCCGAAGTATGAACAGAAAAGATACTTCCTTTTCGCACTGCGGATTTGTATATAGAGAAAATGACAGCTTTTTTGTTTATCATGCAATCGGCGGAGTATATAATCCAAGTCAAAAACTAAAAAGAGAATTACTAGATAGCTTTTGTAATCCGAAAGAAAATGATGCGATTGGTATTTATAGATATGGCCTTACAACAAAAGAAGAAGTCAAATTAGATACAATCGTAAAAAACTATTTCAATGCTGGTCTAAAGTTTGACATGTATTTCAATTTTCTAAGCGACGATGTAATGTATTGCTCTGAGTTTGTTTTCAAGTCTCTTAACCAATCTACAAATGGCTCACTTTCAAAGTATTTACGGTTAGACACTATACCATACGGAGTTAGTACTGATGACCTATTCCTAAACGAAAAAAGTCGCCTGGTAAAAAGACAACAATTCAGGAAGTAAATTCTTTAAAATACGTTTACATTTACACAACCTAAACCAATCAAAAATGAAAAAAGTATTTAGTACAATTATGTTTGCTGCATTATTTACCAGTTTTTTAACCGGATGTAAAGGAAAAGACGCTGTAAGTGATGGCGACCCTAAAACCGTGTTAACTGCCTTCTTTGAACTTATGTCAAAAAAGGATTTTGATGGCGCTGCCAAATTAGCCACCAAAGAAAGTAAGGGCACAATGGATATGATGAAAAAGGCTGTCGATATGGGAGAAAGCATGAAAGATAAAATGGGCGATGTAAAAGAAAAAGACAACGCTGAAGATTTTAAAAATATGAAGATTGGTGAAGCTAAAATAGATGGCGACAATGCTACCGTATCTGTAACCAACCCCGGTAAAGACAATGCAACATTTGACTTCCCTCTTAAAAAAGAAGGTGGTGACTGGAAAGTGGACTTCAGTATGAGCACCTTAATGAAAATGGGCATGAACGAGGCAGGAAAAAGAAATAACGATAATAAAGATGGCGAGGATATGAACGACAATGATCCAACAGACACTACCAATGTAATGGATCAGTTTAATAAGCTTATGAATTCAGATTCTTTAAAAATGGGGCTTGATAAACTGGATAGTATGATGAAATCGCTTGATCCTGAAAAGATGAAAGAAGTAAAAGACGCAATGGAGAAATTAAAGAAAGTTTCTGAGCAATAAATTCAGGCCAAAAATACAGAAAAGCACTTCCGTAAGAAGTGCTTTTTTTTGCAGACTTTATACTGCCTGCAAAATTCAGTACTTTGCATATATAAATTAACACATGAAAAAAATCGTAGTTCTTTCATCTCTGCTTATAGCTCTTTTGATTATCTCCTGTAAAGATGAGGACAAAAAAGATTCAACTATCGCAGAAAGCAGCATTGATGCCGCAAGAAATTTCATTCGGGCTGCCCTAGATGGCAAATTTAAAGAAGCCAGGATGTTTATGTTTACGGATTCCGTCAATGCAAATTATATGGATGTGGCAGAACGTAGTTTCGAAAGAGTTGATCAGCCAACAAAAGATGGATACAGAGCATCGTCCATTAATATTCATGAAAAAAAAGAAATGAACGATTCTACTACTATATTAATTTACTCCAACTCTTTTAAGAACGATCATGACACATTGAAAATACTTCGAATCAATAGTCAATGGCTAGTTGATTTTAAATATTTATACGAACATGACAGAGATACATTGATGAGCAAACCAATAAGCAAAGATTCTCTTCCATGATAAAAAACATCTTATTAGTCGGCTTGGGTGGCGGTATCGGAAGTATGCTTCGTTATCTTAGTCAGCGAATGGCTGATAAGCTGTATACAATTCATTTTCCCTGGGGCACTTTTTCGGTTAATATTATTGGTTGTTTTTTGATCGGAATATTCTGGGGCATTAGTTTTAAATCATTTGAAACTAACGAAAACTGGAAATTATTTTTAATGACCGGTCTCTGTGGTGGCTTTACCACTTTTTCAGCTTTTACGTTGGAAGGAATTGGCTTATTGAAAGAACAAAAAATTGCTTTATTCTTTTTATATGTAGCAGGAAGTGTTTTAATTGGGATTGCTGCTACTTATCTTTGAATGAAATTAAGCAGATAAAAATATATTATGCAAACAGTTAATCATCCATGGCATGGTGTGAATTATGGAGAAAAATCTCCTTCCACAGTGAATGCCATTATAGAAATCCCGCAAGGCTCCAGAGCAAAGTATGAAGTAGACAAGGCAACCGGCCTTTTGAAATTAGACCGGGTTGTCTATTCATCCTTTCATTATCCTGTAAATTATGGATTTATTCCGCAAACATTAGGACAGGATAATGACCCGTTGGACATTCTGGTTCTTTGTTCCCAATCCATTCAATCACTTTGTCTGGTTGAAGCAAATATCATTGGCAATATGCAGATGATTGACCAAGGGCAAGTAGACGATAAAATAATTGCAGTGGCGGCAAAAGATCCTTCTGTAAATCATATCACCAGGATGGAAGAACTGCCTCATCACTTTTTATTAGAATTAAAAAACTTTTTTGAGCAATATAAAGTGCTAGAAAATAAAAAAGTGGAGATCGATAATTTTCAAGATCAACTAATCGCATATCGCATCATTAATGAAGCCATTGCTTTTTATAAGGAAACTTTTTCTAAATAAGAAATGGACACACAACAAAAACATAAAATGGCAACACAATTAATTCTCACAGCACTTTTTATAGGGCTAACAGCAGGTGTATTAAGTGGCTTGATTGGCATTGGAGGTGGTATTATAATGGTGCCGGCATTGGTCTTCTTTATGAATTATACCCAACATCAGGCACAAGGAACATCGTTAGCCGTTTTAACATTACCGGTTGTAATTCTTGCCTCGCTGTATTATTACCAGCAATGTCAAAAAATGGGAACACCGCTTGATTTAAAAATTATCGGGCTAATTGCTCTTGGCTTTGTTGTGGGCGGCTTCTTTGGAAGCAAGATTGCCATTGCTGTAAATCAAGATGTTCTAAAAAAAATATTCGCAGTTATTCTTTTCTACACCGCTTGTAAAATGCTGAATTGGGATACAATGATTGTGAAATGGATAAAAGGAGTTTTTTAAATTTCCCAGATTCTTCTCACTGCTCTCAACCTTAATGTCTTTTTTCCCGTTTCGCTGTTTATTATTCCTTTCTTGGTTAATAAATCCATTCTAACTTTTCCGGATGAATGTATTAGCATATTATTCTCAAGTATAATCCCTACATGTATAATATCTTCTTTGTTATCAAAAAAAGCTAGATCACCTGGTTGCACTTCACTAAATTTTTTAACTGACTTTCCAACCTGTGCCTGCTGCCATGCATCGCGGGGAAGATCAATACCCATTAACTTATAAATTACTTGAACAAATCCGCTGCAATCAACTCCCAGCGGCGTTCTTCCTCCCCATAAATAAGGAGCATTCAACCACGCAGTAGTTAATTGAGTAACTAATTCCGTTGATGGAACTTGTTCGTCTCTTTTCAAATACTTTCCCGAAAAATGATATTCGACTTCTCCCAATCTTCCTTTTCCATTTTCAAAAAACGGCAAGGATGAGCCAACTGGTATTTGAATTTTCTTTTCGCCCAACAAAGCAGAACCAAGCATTTCTGCCGTTGCAAAAATATTCATCGTATTTGCTCTTTCATCTTCAATAGGCTGTAGCATGGTGTTTGTAATCCAGCCAATATAACCATCATGCAGGCTTTGAACTTTTACCCATAAATCTCCTTTTGTCTTTAATACTTTTACTGATTCCCCAAACAAAAGCTGATTGACCATTTCTTTACGGTGGCTAGGTTTTCTTCTGATTGGTGCTGCAGGAACCGAAACAATTGCATAATGCATAAGGTAAAGTTTCATCTAAAATAATAAATGCTGATTAAGCATCTAAATTTTTGTTGAAATTACAAAAACCTGCATCTAACTCATAACAAATAACTATTTTCCAACTGTGAAGGGCGATAAATACCAACATATAACCGACCAGGAATTGCTGGAAAAGTTTTACGCAGACCATAAGAATGAGTGGCTGGGTATATTGCTGCAACGCTATACGCTGCTTTTGCTTGGTGTAAGCATGAAGTATTTAAAGAATGAGGAACAGGCAAAAGATAGTGTGCAACAGATTTTTTTAAAAGTGATTCAGGAGCTGCACAAGTACAAGGTTGAATATTTCAAGTCATGGCTCTATATGGTGGCTAAAAACCATTGCCTGATGAAACTGCGAGAAAGTAATGGAAAATCAACCGTTGAGGTTAATGACAATATTACCAACAAAGCAGATGAAGAAGCAGACCGACAGGTTTTATTACAGAATGATCATACACTAGACCTGCTTGAATTGTCGTTAAAAGAACTAAACCCTGAGCAACAGCAATGTGTAACTTTGTTTTATCTTCAAAAGAAAAGTTATCAAGAAATAAGCGACGAAACGGGATTTACCATGCTGCAGGTTAAAAGTTATATCCAGAATGGGAAAAGGAATTTGAAAATTTTAATTGAAAAAAAACAAGAAGAAGAAAAGAATAATAAATAACATGTCAGAAAATTATAAAGACATATTATCCAATTTATCTACCAGTGTCGATCAGGAAACATTATTGCTTTACCTGCAAGGAAAACTATCTGAAGACAAGAAGCATGAAATAGAGAAGCAGTTGCTACAAACCGAGTTTGACGAAGAAGCAATGGACGGCCTTCAAGAGTTTAAAGACAAAGAGCAGTTGCAATACATGGTAGAAATGCTGAACCGTGACCTTAAAAAGAAAACAGAAAAAAAGAAACGTCGCAGAGAAAAGATGAATATTAAAGACCAGCCATGGCTTTATGTTTCCATCCTAATATTAATAATCATATTAGCCTTGTCGTATATTTTCATTCGAAGAATGCTGACTAATGAATAAGCATTAATACTTCACTTTCCTTCCCAATTTTTCCAGGCTTCAAAAACTTCCAATGCTTTTGTATGCGGATAATGGATAAAAGGAATATTCCGCTCACTCATTTTAGCATAGATCTCTTTATAAATATAGTCGTCGTCAAAATCAATTGCAGCAGCTTCTTCTTTTGTATTGGCATACACTACTCTTTTGGGTCTTGACCAGTAAATTGCACCCAGACACATCGGGCAAGGTTCGCAACTTGTATAAATTTCGCAATCTGTTAATTGATAAGTTCCTAATTTCTCACAAGCATTTCGAATAGCCACCACTTCAGCATGGGCTGTTGGATCATTTAAAGAAGTAACTTCATTACTTCCTTCTCCAATAATCTCATCTCCCTTTACTACAATGCAACCAAATGGGCCGCCTTTTCCGCTATCCATTCCTTTTTTTGAAAGTTCGATTGCCCTTTCTATGAAATGCTGATCTCTGTTTTTTTCTGTATTCATATGCTTTATTAAAGATTTTGATATAAAACTGTGGATTTCTGCGGTATTTTCCACAGATTATTCACTCCACTTCTTCCAATATGAAGTTAATATTAATTTTAGGTTAACAGCATATTACCCATATTATTCATTGTAATTTGTGCCTCGTTATAACCACTAAACCTTTAAGCCATGAGATGGGAATCAGTTTTGTCAACCACAGAAGACCAAGTTTATCATCTTTACAAAAAAGATAAACATCTTCTTACACTAACTATTCATCCTTTTTCAAACTCAGCCAGAGTAGAATGCAATAAACAAAAAAGAGTATTCTTTATTAGAAAGGAAGGTTTTTTACGCAACAAAACTGTTTTGCTTTGCGAATATGGAACCCGGATTGGAGAATTAGGCAATGAGAATAATGCGGCCTATATCAGTATGAATGATGAACGATTTTATTATTCAAATGACAATGAGCCGGGTGGCGAATTAAATATCTATAAAGACAATAAGGAAACTCCAATAGTAACTTGTAAAGGTGCTGATGAGTTTAAGAAAGATAAAAAGCTTTCTGATATTTCACATCCGGGTTTATTGATGGCAGTTTGCTGGTATATGTTCTTACCGGCAATGAAAGAAAAAACAAGAGAGCTGGCTTCTGTTTAATTGTTATAATTTTTCCCAAGTTTCTTTTGCAAACTGCTCCAAAGATGGATCTCTAGCTGCCATTAATAAAATGGTGCAATCATCCGTAAAATGTGGGCGGGCTGCTGCTACAAAATCATTTCTGTTTTCTACAAAAAATGCATTTTTTCCCAAAGACTTTAAATCATTGATCAAATCATTTGCAGAAATATCTTTTACGGCTGTGCCACCTACATAAAATATTTCACTCATCCATATTTCATCATCTTGCCGCAATGAGCTGGCAATCTCTTCAACAAATTCTTTTCGCAAAAATTTGGTTGGCTTATAACCATGTGGTTGAAACCAGGCAATTACTTTCTTAGCAACCGGATGACAAGCCTTTATTGCTGCCGCACACTTTACCGGATTGTGTGCATAGTCATCAATCAACCAAACCCCATTCTTCTGGCCATAGACCTGAAAGCGGCGATAGATTCCTTCATAGTTTTTTAAACCGGCAGCACAAGTTTCTAGATCAACACCGATGGAATTGGCAACTGCTGTTGCTGCCAATGCATTTTCCATATTGTGTTTACCGGCAGTCTTAATTGAGAATTGAATATTGTTAATTGAATATTGAATATTAAAGCCTGATTGTTTAAAAGCTTTGGCTATATAACCTGCTTCCTGTTGATCGGTAGAAAAATCTTGTGATATATTCTGTGATAAACTTCTCGCCAAGGGATGTGATTGATTAACAATAAACTTTTTACTATTCTTTTTAAACTCACCAAACACTCTCATTAATTCGTCAATCTCTTGATGATCTTTATCTATGTTTAACAGCAATCCTATTTCAGGTTTGTATTGTACAATAGAACCGTCGCTTTCGTCTGCTTCTATTACCAACCAATCGCCTTTTCCCACTTTTGCATTGCCAATTTTTCCTTTCTTTATAAGATTTGTCAAACCAGCACCGCTTATAATACTTGGATCAAGACCGGCATATTCAAGAATATCAAATAACATAGCACTGGTAGTACTTTTTCCACTTGTACCACCAACTGCAATTGTTTTTTTACTAAGAGCAATCATTGCCAGCAATTCGGATCGTCTGATAATTGAAATACCCAATTCTTTAGCCTTTTGAATTTCCATCACAGTATCTTCAATGGCAGTAGATGCAACAATCAAATCAGTTGTAGCAGTTATTCCTTCACCATTTTGCAAAAAACAATGTATGCCTTCCGCTTCCAGTTTTTCTTTTATTTCATTGTACTCATCTGGTGCAAAAAAACGGTCGCTTCCTGAAACTTCCATACCAATTCCTTTTAGGTATTGAGCTATTGCACTCATACCTACACCGGCGATGCCAATAAAAAATGGGTTTTTGAAATCTTTTATAGAGGAAATCATACTGCAAATAAATGAATTAAAGGCAGATAAGAGTTAATATCTATCATCAGATTAGCTCACATTGTGAAATTAGAAAAAATATTGGTATTTTAAACTTTAATTTGATTAGCCCGTCATAGGCCCCAACCAAAAACATTTTATGTTTGCCGCCAGACCAAAAACAATAATCACCACCTTTTTTCTCTCTGTTCTCCTTTTCATTGCTTGTACCAAGAATTCTGATTCAGGAGTTACTGCAGCACCTGTTGATCAGGTAAGTTTGGTTTTAAACCTGCCAGCTTCACCTTTTAATTATGCTAACCCAACCTTACCAGCTTATATAACAGCTCCTCCTATTCAGGCACAAGTCAATACACCAGCCAATAATCAAATAACAGATAACGGAGCCACACTTGGCAGAGTGCTTTTCTATGATAAAAATCTTTCTATCAATAATTCTATTTCCTGCGCATCTTGTCATAAACAGGCTAATGCATTTTCAGATACGGATGTTAAAAGCAGAGGTTTTAACGGCGGCTTGACAGGTAGGCATTCAATGCCTTTAACTAACGCAAAGTATTATCCAAATGGACGTTTTTTCTGGGATCAACGAGCTGCATCATTGGAAGAACAGGTTTTAGCTCCTATTCAAGATTTGGTGGAAATGGGCATGACACTACCTCAACTGGAAACTAAACTAAGAAACCTGCCCTATTATTCTTCACTTTTTACAAAAGCATTTGGAGATGCGACTATAAACAGTAATCGCATTTCATTGGCTCTTTCACAGTTTGTAAGATCAATTGTCTCCTTTCAATCAAAATACGATGTAGGAAGAGCAACTTTTCCTGTAAACTCTGCGCCAGCACCCAATGCAGTGTTTTCAAATTTTACTATTGCTGAAAACAGAGGAAAAGAAATTTTTCTTTCGCCCCAAAATGCATGTGCCGCCTGTCATGGATCAGAAACATTTACTGCACCACAAGAAAAAAATAACGGATTGGATTTAACAACTACTGACAGAGGCTTTGGGTTTGTTGCAAACAATACAAATCTGGATGGAACATTTAAAGTAGGTTCCTTACGAAATGTAGAGCTTACTGCGCCTTATATGCATGATGGTCGGTTTACAACATTGGAACAAGTAGTGGAACATTATAGTACAGGTGTAAGGAATCATCCAAACCTTTCTCCTCAATTAAGACTGCCGGGTGGACAGCCACGACTATTAAATCTTACACCACAAGATAAAGCAGCATTAGTTGCTTTCATGAAAACATTAACCGATCTGAATGTTGCAACAGAAGTGAAATATTCGAATCCATTTAAATAAGATAAATTATTTTTTTGCTGCTCTTATCATTTCGGGATAACCCACCTTTTTTGCCAAAGCATTTACGGCCATCGTAATCCGTTTTACTTTAGTGGGTTCTGTTTTAGCAGCATCAATCCATTTACTAAAATATTTTTGATGTGAACCAGTTAAGCTTTCGAAAAATAAGTTTGCCGTTGGCTCATCAGCAAGGCAATCAATAAAATCTTTATTAAAAACAAACCCCTTTTCATCAGCTGATAATTGCACTTTCATCATTGCTCCTTTTCGTTTACCAATACCTTTTCGTAAATCTGCATTCAACGCCATAATAAAAACTCCCCCGCCCATTGGAATCAAAGCAATTCCATCAATTTTAAAATCGTCCAGTTTTCCTTTTACACGAAATGACTTCTTGTTACCCGGTTTTAATTGCTGGGCAATATCAACAGGTATTTCAATATAAGTCCAACCGGTCTTTTCGCCTTTTGATTCGAACCGATGGATTGTAGCTATAAATTTTACCGCCTTCATTCATTAAACTTACTAATAAGAGTCTTCCCCGCAAAGGTTAAATTTTCTAAAAATAGTACCACTCACCGATTTGGATGCTAGAACACTTGAATATTTAATTATTTTCGTGTCCTCATTAGCAAAACCTTCATGTCAAATTTTACCCGAACCTTATTAAAGCTAACTGCTTCTTTACTATTTATCGTTTCAACAATTATTTCTTCTGCTCAGGAAATACAGGTTACTATTTCTTTTGTTAATCAGAAAAAAGAACCTGTATCGTTGGCGACCGTAACATTATTTAACAGACTTGACAGTACAAGAACATTCACTAAACTAACAGATAGCAGCGGTGTAGCACAATTTGTACTGAGGTTAAACAATCAGTACAATGTAAATATTACTTCCATCAACTATCAGCCAATCGATAAAGGAATAACTGTTTCGGGAGATCAAACAACTTTTAGGTTTCTGGCAGAACCTGCTGGCAAAACGCTGGAAGCAGCAGTTGTTACTTCCAAAAAACCATTAATGAAAATGGAAGATGATAAATTAATCGTTGACCCTGAAAACCTTGTTGAAGCTTCGACAAGTGGATATGAAGTAATTGAAAAAACACCAGGTTTATTTGTAGATCAAGATGGAAATATTTACATCAGCAGCTTAACGCCAGCCTCTGTTCAAATTAATGGACGGGATATGAAGATGAGTGCTGCAGATGTTGCAACCATGCTAAAGAGCCTGCCGCCAAATTCAATCTCCAAAATTGAAATTCTAAAAACGCCTTCAGCCAAATACGATGCTTCTGGGGGAGGTGGCATTGTAAATGTAGTTTTGAAAAAAGGAGTAAAAATTGGGTTGACAGGAAGTATAAATGGCGGTATGCAACAAGGTGTTTATGGCAACCAGTTTATTGGCTTTAATCTGGGTAATAATGATGGAAAGAAAAATTCATTCGTCAATCTAAATTATAGCCGCAGAAATAGTTATGAAAAAATAAAAACGGACCGATATTTTGCTCCGGATTCTGTACTAAGTCAGGATGCATATACTACATACCCTTCCGATGTTTATTTTGCGGGCTATGGAATTGCATTCCCAGTTGGAAAAAAATGGGATCTTGACTTTGGAACAAGCGGCAACCTTAATTTATTTCATAATAAAACGGAAAATCAAAGCGAAATCCGAAAGATCAGCAATGCGCAAACAATTACCGATAACCTTAATAAGGTAAATAACGAAGGTAATTCTTTAAATTATCGGATAGGTTTAGAAGGAAAAATGAAAATAGACTCAATAGGTTCTGAATGGAGCAACGATATTTTTTATAATTATACCCAAAATAAAGCAGACCAAGGTTATACTACTTTTTTTGGATTACCATTTAACACTACCACTGGTGGCGACGGTATTAGCGATAACAAGCGGAATTTATTCACCGCACAATCCGATCTTAAAATAAAAATGAAACATCGGATAACATTTGAGACAGGCTTAAAATCTTCTTTGCTGAATTATAAAAGTGTTACAGATTATTTTAAAGAAATCCCATTGGGTAACAGACAAAAAGATATAAGTCGTACGAACACTTTTGATTATAAAGAAAATATTAATGCAGCTTATCTGCAAGGTTCAAAAACACTGGGAAAAGATTTTGTAATAAAGACAGGCCTACGACTAGAGAACACTAATATGAATGGTCGTCAGATAATTCCTTCGGATACTACCTTCAACATTCATCGAACTGACTTGTTTCCATATATCTACCTGAGTAAAAATCTAATGAAAATTGCAGGTTACGATTTAAGAGCTTATTTAGTTTATCGCCGAACCATTACAAGACCAGTGTATGAGCAATTGAATCCATTTACAAGATTTGTAGACCAATATTTAAGCGAAGCAGGAAATCCTACACTACGTCCTCAATTCAATCAAAACTATGAGGCAAATGTAAGTGTGGACGAAAGACCGATACTTGCCATTGGAGTAAATGATACCAGAGATATTTTTACCAATGTAATTTATCAATCGGACACAAGCCAAAGCCAGGCTATCCGTACCTATGATAATTTGGGAAAGAATAAAGAGTGGTATTTCCGTGGATTGGGTGCATTACCTCCGGGTGGTCGCTATTTCTTTGTAGCTGGCGCACAGTATAATCATAACTTTTATCAAGGTGTTTACGAAAACAAACCCTTGTCATTTAAAAAAGGCACCTGGACATTCTTCACATATCAGACTTTCAAAGTTGACAAACGATCTGTTATAACTTTAAATGGATTTGTAAGATTAAAAGGACAGCAACAGTTTTATGAACTAACAAGTTTTGGCGCATTGAACATGAGTGTAAACAGAAAGTTCTTAAAAGATAAACTAACAGCGACCCTCAGCATCAGTGATATGTTTGCCACCAACAGAAACAATTTTACTATTCAACAAGGATCTGTAAATGCCAACGGATTTCGGGAGTCAGACACAAGAAGAGTTGGACTTAACCTTCGGTATAACTTCGGCATTCGTAAAAAAGAAGAACAAAAAAGTATGTTTAACGTAGAACCACCGGCAATTAACTAAAACTGCTTTAAAAAATAAAAGCAATAATCTGGCTTTAAATGATTACCTTCGTCCCGTTAATTTGAGCGAACAGCATTTTAGTAAGTGAACGATTTTTTCTGCTACGCATTTCTGCTAATAGTTAGTCTTCTTTACCCTTTGCGTTAATCTCAAGAATTTTTAAAAGTTAATTTTTTTACATGAACATTTATGTTTCAAATTTAAGCTTCGCCGTTGTAGACGAAGATCTTAGAAGCTATTTCGCCGAGTATGGTGAAGTTACTTCTGCAAAAGTTATTATGGACAAGTACACTAACCGTAGCAAAGGCTTTGGTTTTGTGGAAATGAGTGATGATGAGGCTTCTAACAAAGCAATTGCTGAGTTAGATGGTGCTACTGTTGATGGCCGTGCTATCAAAGTAAGCGTTGCAAAGCCAAGAGAAGAAAGACCTGAAAGAGGGGCAAGACCTGCATATTCTAACTCTAACAATCGTTGGTAATAGCATCTGACTTTATCTTAAAAGCCCTTCACATGTGAAGGGCTTTTATTTTAGAGATACTTTTATTCTATTATTTAAACTTCAAGTTCATCGAGACAATATCCGAATTCAATCCATTGGTTCTTGTATAATGACCGTATCGCAGCTCTAGCATATTTAATTGCTGAATCCCAAACACACCTTTCGGCGGGGTAAGTCTGATGCCAGCTCCATAAAAATTGCTATTGAATGCAGATAAATCAAAGTTGCTCGTATAATATTGATTGGAAGATATATGCGTTTTATACGGTGCAAAATAATCAACAGCAGTTTGCTTATAGTATCTATAAAATGGAGTGATAGAAAAAAACGGGGTCACTTTAACTGGTGCTTCCACTTCTACTGTATGAGCGGTTAATCCCCAATCGTCATGATAATAGCGGTAAAACGATCTTAGTATTACTTTGTCTCCAATAAAATAATTTGCCCGGAATCCTAATGGGATTTTCATTCTTGTATCAGGTAAATTTTCTTTTTGAACAGAATTATCATTAAAATAAACCCTGTAAAAAGGAAGACTCAACAACCCTTTTTGAGAAATCAGATCGGCAATAAACATTATTTGCAAACGCTGATTAATGATTTGCGAATAAGATAATGAACCGCTGTAAGAGTTTCTAGCGGTTGTGGCATAGTCATCATCATCATCATCATCGCCACCACCACCGCTTCTAAGTTCAGTAGGATAAATCAGACTAACCTTGTCGATAAAAGCCTGAGCCTTTGCTGTAAACTCACCGTTTCTGTTATTTGTCTTTTTTGAAAAATTAATATTCGCACCGATAGACTGGTAATCAAATTCTGTAGAAGAAGAAAGACCAGCACCGATTGTAGTTCCATTCTTTTCATTTTCAATCAACCAGGAAACAGATGGGAAAATTCTTGTATCAGCATGAGAAGCAGATGAGTTTGCTTTCAAATCTACCTGATCAGAAGAGGCTGAAGTATAATGATCCAAACCAACTTCAAGATCAAAACTGTGCTTTCTGTCTTTTCTATCCCACTTAATAAACTTTACATCAATTGTATTGGAAATGTCGCTTAATTTTTGAGAACCAATACCGCCGGTAACTGCTGCATTATTACCCTCTTGTTTGTAATAACTTGATACAAGGTTCGCTTCATCAAATGTCAACTTTCTGCTTTTGTAAGTGGAGGAATCTTTTTGTGGTGTTTGGGCATAAGCAGAAAAGAAAGTCAGAACTATGCCAACAACTCCTAAACATATTTTTTTCATTATCTAAAATTGAATGTGAAGAATTAATTGCAACCGCAGCCTCCGCCGGTTTTACCACCATTGGCACCGGAGGCACCTTCTCTATAAGATTGAAAACTGGATTCTGTCTTCTGAATCTTGCGAGAGCTTAGAGTCATCTCGCCATCATTCAATTTATTTTTTTGATATTCCTTTACTGTTGTACAGGAAGAAAGTATAGCAACAGCACTAACTGCAACAACTGCCAGCCTGTTTACTTTTGGTTTGAGTTTTACTAATTTCATCAGTGAAGATTTATGTTTTTAGATGTGTAGATTTTATCATTGTCATCAACTATAATACATTCAATTCCTTTTAACTGATTTACCAAATCCAATCCCACTTTTATTCCCATAATCATGACTGGCGTTGCCATTGCATCGGCAATTTCAGCATTAGGACTAATGATGGTTACACTTTTTATACCTGTTACCGGCAGTCCGGTTTTGGGATCAATTGTATGAGAATATCTCTTTCCGTCTATTGTTATAAATTTTTCATAGTTGCCGGATGTTGCAATAGCGGCATTCGAAACTGATAAATAGGAAAATGAAGTTCTTGCGGCATTGGGATCGGCAATACCAATCGTCCATTCTTCTCCATCGGGTTGTAAGCCCCAGGCACATAAATCACCTGATGCATTTACAATACCACTTT
This sequence comes from Chitinophagaceae bacterium, assembly GCA_016708765.1. Taxonomy (GTDB): domain Bacteria; phylum Bacteroidota; class Bacteroidia; order Chitinophagales; family Chitinophagaceae; genus JJ008. The sequence goes on along the minus strand of JADJFD010000003.1, from coordinate 524,727 downwards.
CCACTCCAATCTGCTGTAAAATTATTTTAGCTCTTTCTGCGGCATATCCTTTCCTATTCCACCGAAGCCAATCCGCATACCTTTCTCTTTCAGATATACAGTGCATTTCTTTTCATTCAGGAGAATATTTTTAAAGTTGATTAAGTGAACAGATTTTTTGCAATAACGGGATCAGGCAATTCCGTCATATTCTTATCAAAGTTCCACAACCTTTTATCAATTGACCCATACGAAATATCAAAAGCACCTTGAGTAATTTCAGATATTCTAATTGACCGATTAATAATATCAAACATTTCTTTATCCACTTTTACAGGCTTGATACCAGCATTCCTGTTAATAAGATTCGTTTGACTATCATCGCTAAAAGTAGTCAATAGCTTTTCAATACGGCTAATTTCAGCAATCGCCTTATCAATTTTTTCATAGGCATTTGCTTCATCTTCGGAGACAACTGTAATCTCAAAACGATTACCCATCAGTTTCATCACCTTACGGTAAGCAATCTTTATTGTTGAACAAGTTTCAGTTTCCAGTATCAATTATAGACTTTATTTGGCTTATAAACTGTTCTGTTAAAAGTCCAGGATTACCTTCCCACGACTTAATTATTTTGCCTTTTGCATTTAAAAGTAAAGTGAAAGGAAAGATGCCTTGCGAATTGTACTTATCAGCAAGCTTGTCATTCTTTTTTTGTTGCTCTTTAGAGAGTTGATTCTTTTTTAGACGAGGGAAATCGGCATTTACCAAAACAAGATTTTCGCTGGAAAATGTTGCAAAAGATTCCGATTCAAAAACATCCTTTTTAAGTCTGATGCAAGGACCGCACCAATCTGAACCGGAAAAATTAAGGAGAATAAATTTATGTTCTGCTTCAGCTTTTTTTTGTGCTATTTCAAAATCATTTTCCCAACCTGATATGTTCATTAGAAGAACAGCATATGCGAAAATGACTGAAAACAAACGCATAAAAATTTATTTAATATGAAACTAACGTACTTAAAAGCCGATTAGTGTGATAAAAATCACATTAACAAATTATTAGCCAAACAGGAAGATTCTTTAGATTTACTCCAACCCAAACATTCCCTTATTCAATTGTTGTAATATCTGGTTTTTATATTCTGCAGGTACCAGCAATGAAATATTATGCGGACTTCCACCATAAGAAACCATACGAATAGGAATATTTAAAATAGAACCAAAAAGTTTTTTTACCATCAACTCTGTTTGCGAAATTTCATTACCCACCACAGAAATAATTGTTTGGTTCTTATCTACTTCAACTGTACCAAAAGATTCCAATTCTTTAATTATCTCTTTTAGATTATGATCTGTATCAATTGTAATTGAAACAGCTACCTCAGAAGTTGTTACCATATCAATTGGTGTTCGGTATTTTTCAAATACTTCAAAAATTTTTCTAAGAAAACCATACGCCAATAACATCCGGCTACTCTTAATTCTTATTGCAATAATATTATCCTTAGCTGCAACAGCCTTTACCCCTACTCCGGTGGCTTTTTCCGCAATCGTGGTTCCTATCGCTTCTGGATTCATGGTATTCAGCAACTTCACTGGAATATTATATTGCTGTGCTGGCCATATTGATGCAGGATGCAAAATCTTTGCGCCGAAATAGGCCAACTCGGCTGCTTCATCAAAACTCATCTGCTCCACAGGAACCGTTTTCTTTACAATTCTCGGATCGTTATTATGCATTCCATCAATATCTGTCCAGATTTCGCAAACAGATGCATTGATAGCTGCTGCAATTAACGAAGCAGTATAATCACTTCCGCCTCTTTTCAAGTTATCTACTTCGCCTCTTGTATTTCGGCAGATATAACCTTGTGTAACAAATAATTTTTTGTCTTTATGCTGATTCAAAATTTGAGAAAGCTTAACCTTGATACTACCTATCTGGGGTTCATCATAATGATCAATCGTCATAAATTCCAAGGCTGGCAAAAACAAATGGTCAACTCCTAATTCTTCCAAGTAAACTGAAAATATTTTAGTTGACAGCAATTCGCCTTGTGCCAATATATCTTTACTTAATGCTTCGCTGAAAGATATCTTAAGGATGATGTTCAAAAATTCAAAATGCTCGGTAACAATCGCTTTTGCCTTTTCAGAAGTAGCAGGTTGTTTTACCAACTCTGAAATAAAATCCTGGTAATGCTTTTCCAGCTTATCAATAGTCTGCTTTGCTGTACTTCTGTCGCCATTGGCAATATGGTTACCAATTTCTACCAATGCATTTGTAGTGCCAGATAAGGCCGACAATACCACTATTACTGGTTCAGCTTCCTTAGAAACCAACGACACAATTTGCTGCATTCGTTCCGGCTTACCCACACTGGTGCCGCCAAACTTCATTATTTTCATTTTAATCTCTTTTATATTTCTAATGGTAAAATGGAATTCGCCTAAATAATAATAAATACAATGACATCCAAATGGATCATTTCATTTGTTCCCCCTCCAATAATTTAAGTGGATTTATAAATCAGCAAGCAAGGTGGCAAAGATAAGCTTCAGAGTTGAAGATTTTATTCTCATAAAGAAGCGATCTGAAATTTTTCCGATAACGATTGCAAGTCATCAACCACTTGTTTCAACAATGGAATTCCTTCTTTAATTCTTTCTTTTTCAAACTCCCTTTCCGGATCTCCCGGCACCAGCACTTTTTTTTCTCCAGCTACAGTCTTTGCATTTCTGAATCCTTGTATCCAATGATCCATGCTTTTTTTAAAATCATCCGCTGGACGAAAAGCATCTATTCGCATTGCACCCAAAAAATGGCCAATTCCTTTACCCGGTTGCTGCGCAGGCATCGGCACATACGCCGGAAATGGTGGTACCCATGGAGCATAATTCGCACCACTTAGTAAAGCAGAGAAAATATCAACCACCGCACCCAACGCATATCCTTTGTGAGAGCCATGATCTCTGTCACCACCCAATGGCAATAAAGCACCACCAGTTTTTAATGCATGAGGATCGTTTGAAGCATTGCCGTCCTTATCCTGTACCCAACCCGTTGGTGTTTGAAAATTTTTACGTTGCAATATTTCCAGTTTGCCATTGGCAGCCGTTGTTGTTGCAAGGTCAGCTACGAAAGCCGGTTCAATGCCAGCAGGTGCTGCTACGCAAATAGGATTTGTGCCCAGCATTTTATCAATTGAAAAAGTAGGCGCTACCAATGGGCTTGCATTCGTCATCGCAATGCCAATCATATCATTCTCCAACGCCATCATGGCATGATGTGCTGCAATACCAAAGTGATTACTGTTTTGTACACTAACCCAGCCAGTGCCAACCTGCTTTGCTTTTTCAATAGCAATCTGCATAGCAAAAGGGGCTACTACCAAACCCAATCCACTGTCGCCATCTACAACCGCAGTAGAAGGAGTTTCATGTATTATTTTTATATCTGGAGTTGCATTAACTCTAGTAGCCTCCCATAATCTAACATAACCACTTAGCCTGGCCACACCATGAGAATCTATACCCCGCAGGTCGGCGGATAGTAATGCTTTTGTTGCAGTATCGGCATGTTCAGTGTTGCAGCCAATTTTCAGAAAAACGGATTTAGTGAAATCAGCTAATTGCTGGTAGGAAAATATTTGTTCTGACATACGCAAAGATAAGTTGTCAAGATAATTTCATTTTAATCGGATCCCAATTAATCACTTTTTTCTGAAAATAACTTTCATTGCAGGCAAGACAAGGAGCCGCTGCCCGGAAACCAAATGAAGCATCTTCTACAACCGGCTTTTTATTACGAACGGAATCAAAAAAATTGACAAAGTGATCATACCGGTCATCATACCCTGCGGGAGCAGCAAATTGTATTGGCTTTTCATTAGTTGGACTTATTTCACTTCCACTATATTTTTTACTGTATTCATTCAGAATTTCCTGTTGCATTTTCTCAGGATAAGTATCTAGTGCATCCCAACCACCAATATTCGGCGCAACTGAAAATTTATTTTTTGTAATCGTAAAATCATTCCATCCAAAATCGATCACACCTTCTGTACCATAAAATTTCACTTTACCACTTTCCACTTTTTCAGCGCCGCTGGCCAGATTTACTTTTAATAAAACCTGAAAAGCGGGATGTTCATTGCAGGCTTTATATTCCATTACACCTGTCATTACATCAGGCACATTTCGTCCATCTTTCCAATAACTTAAATCACCTGTAGCAAAAATTTTTGACGGGCCTTTTGAATCAGTTAAATAATGAATGCCTGACAACAGGTGCACAAATAAATCGCCTGCCACACCGGTACCATACTCTTTATAATTACGCCACCAGAAAAATCGTTTTGCATCAAAGGGAGTATCATCATTGGTTTTTAAATATTTCTTCCAGGCTATAGTTTCTGTAGTTGCATCCAACGGCATTGTGTATTGCCATGCACCTAATGCAGTATGACGATCAAAGGATGCTTCAATACAATTTAACTGGCCAATCTCACCGGCCTTATAAAATTTCTTCGCTTCTGCATAGGCAATGCTGCTGACTCGTTGACTGCCCACCTGTAACACTACTCCTGTTTGCTTCTGCACATTAATCACATTCCACCCTTGGTTCAGTTGATGAACAACCGGCTTTTCACAATACACTGCTTTTCTTTTCCGCATTGCATCTATACTGATTTTTTCATGCCATTGATCACTGGTACAAACAACAACAGCATCAATATCGCTGCGATTCAATAATTCTTCATACGATTGTGTTGTAAAAAGTTGATGGCCGTATAATTCTATAGCTCTTTCTAATCTCCCTTTATAGAGATCACAAACAGCAACAAGTTTTACACCCGGAACTTCCAAAATTGTTTTTGCATTACGACTTCCCATGATGCCAAAACCGATGATACCAACATTTATCTCGTCAACAGCACTGACCTTTCTTTCGTAGGGAATAATTCTTTTTTCTATTTCCTCCTCGCTGACGCTGGCATAAGAAGTTATAGGAGCAATCAGAGACGCTGCACCTAGTTGTTTAATGAATTTTCTTCTGGAATTCATATAATACAATTTTTAACCACCGATTAAAAAATTGGATGCGAATAATTAATTCGCAGCATGTATAAAGATTATAATTTCCCTAACTGCGAGAGGTAGTACATAACATTTTCATGCATTTCACTCATGTTATGTTTAGGGTTTACTTCATATTCAAGAGATATTACACCTTTAAACTTTTGTCTTTTTATTTCTTTTAGCACAGCCGGAATATCACAAACTCCTTTTCCTAATAAGGTATCTTCTGCAGCTGTATTGTCAAACTGGCGAATGTCTTTTAAATGTAGTCCCCATATTTTACCTTCCAGCTTTTTCATTGCATCCTGTATATCCACACCGTTTCTTGCCCAGTGACCAATATCGGGCCATGCACCAATATTTTTTCTGCCTTGCATTGCTTTTAAAGTAGAATCGGGACTCCAGTAATGGCTGGATGGTTTTGGATGACAATGTAACGCCACTTTTACTTTATACTTTGCTGCCAGCCGGTTGAATTCATCAAGATCTTCCCATTCTGGTTCGGCAGTAATGAAAGAAATATCCATGTATTTTGCAAACTCAAAAAATTTTTCCAGGTTGTCTTTATTGTAATAGTATTTATCAATTACACCAAGTGCGACTACTTTTATTTTCCTGTATATCAAATATTGTTTGAGTTTATCTCTTACATTTTTATCGAGAGTATAACTAAAAACACCGGGCATATCTCCTCCTACTTTTTGACCTGGGTACACTTCAAGATATTTTACTCCAAGGCTATCTGCTTTCGCCACTGATTCTAAAAAAGAATATTTATGAAAGGTCCAGGTTTGGATAGAAAGTTTCCAGTTGCTTTGAGCATGTCCCACAAAGAATAAACTATTAAACAAAACACCCAACAGGAACTTGTATACTTTTAAATTATTTTTTTTCACCTGCATGATTTACCTGAATTTTTATCGGTTTTAAAAAATGATCGACAACTACTGCAACTTCCCTCCTAAAAACAAGTGAAAGCGGTCTGTATTGGGTTTTATATGTTAGCTCAATAAAACCTGTATACGCTTTAAAAAAATCCTGACGGCTAATCTCTTTTCCTGAAATATTATTGTTGTACATTTTCCACACCGCATATCCCAGATCATCAAGAGTCATAAAACTATTTTCCTTTTCACGGTAAGGGAGTGTTTGAATAGTGACTAAACTATCTGGGAAAAAACACATTTTGTTTCCCCAGCCTTCTGCTTTGCCTGTTCCTTTTAATATACCGGTTACCCCTACTTTTTGTATAGCTTCCCAATGTGGATCCGTTGGTTTTACATCCACAAAAGGCATGAGATATGTTTTCATTTTTAGTAATTCTTCCTGTACCAATCTTACTGGCACTTCTCTTACTTTCTTTTTTAACTGAACTGTTTTGGCAGCTAATACTCCTGCCGCTTGTCCTGTTAATAAAACAACAGGCTGCAATCTTGTTGTACCATTTACAATGTTAGTTACTGAAATTCCTTTTTCGCAAACGATTAATCCATCTATTGTTGATGGTATCAATGCACCCATCGGTATATTGTAAGCTGGTATTGGTGGAAATTCTATTTCCGGTACCTTGCCGGGGTATCTTGCATGATGATGATCCACCGGATAATCACCAACAGATATACCTGTTCTGTATAAAGATGCATCATACGGATTCTTGATATGATTGATATTCATCCGCACTACTCCTTTCACCCGTCGCCCCTCCCTATTGTATGGGATCAATGCCATGCCGCCATCCAGTTCATCATCAGCCAAACCAATATTTTTCATGCCCAGTTCTGTCTGCATAAAATAAATAAATCCAAGTGTGTGCTGTTTAGCCAACTCGTACTTCGTATTTCTCACTTCGTAGTTGTCTTCCACTACATTCAAATAAATATCATTTCCAAAAGGCGGCCAGTTAAGCATGTACTTATCCTGCTTTGCACCCGGACTGCGAGGCAGCTTTCCATAGTTCAACATTTTTAGTTTATCTCCATTCCAGGGTTTATCATCACAAGGGGCATCGGTGCAGGTGCAGTAATATTTTTTTGCATCATAGCCTTCGGGCTTTATAATTGTTTTATCTGCATCCTTACCATAATCTTTCAACACAGCTGCCCAGGTAAGGTCTTGTATGATGTCATTCTTTTGTCTTGCTTCCTTTTCTCCACTGATGGCTGGGTCATCCATTCCCAAATCATACTCCGCACCAGCTGCAGCAAACACATCCCCTAATTCAGTTCCGTCAATAATAACCGTTGCATTTATTTTCAATGCTTCTGTATTGTCCTTATTATGAAAAGACGCAGCAGTGACTTTATTTTCTTTTTTAGAAACTGCTTCAAATTCATATCCAAAAAACACGGTGAGATTTTTTTCTTTTACTGTCCATGCTTTGAAGATGCTGTCAGCAACACGGGGTTCAAAATTGGTGTTGCTTACCCAGCCTGTATTTAATTTACTTCTGCCATAATGTTTATATAAGGCCTGTCTGAATTCTTCCCACATACCGCTGGGTAGTTGATCATTTCCATCAGTGCAACTTACTCCAGCAGCCGTCAACATTCCACCAAGCATTATAGTAGGTTCAATTAAAATAGTTTTTACTCCCATTCTTGCAGATTGAATAGCTGCTGCTGTTCCACCAACACCACCACCAATCACCAATACTTGTGTTGCGATACTTCGGCCGGTTCTTTGCGAATAAGCAAACATTGAGCAACAACAAAGGAAAAATATCATTCTCCACTTCATCCATTCAAGTTACATAATATCTTAAATAAAATAACCTCCCGTTAAAATACAGGAGGTTATAAATGTTAGTTTTTGATTGCAACCTTAAAACGGTAAATCATCCACCGGTTCCGTTATCTCATTCGGCGATGGAACATTACTGTTGCCCGACATAGCAGAAGAAGCATTGGATGGCTGCTGATACGAACTACCTCCGGTATTTCTATCATTTTTACTTCCCAATAGTTGAACTTCTCTAACTCTTAGAGAAAGTGAAGAACCCGGTGTGCCGTCATTTCTTTGGAATGATCTTGCTTCCGGTTGGCCTTCCACATAGACCTGTGTACCTTTTTGAAGATAAGGCGCTACGGCTGTTCTGTCTGTCCAGTAAGCACAATCCACCCAGATTGTTTTTTCTTGTACTACTCCTTGGCTGTCTTTGTACTTTTCGGAATGGGCAACGGTGAAGTTGATTACATTTTTACCGTTGACTGTATTTACAACACAGTCTTTTCCCAGATGTCCGATGACTTGCATTTTAATCATAGTGCTCAATTTTTTAAAGTGACGTAATTATTATTTTGAACGAGCAAGATAAGAATATTTCAAACACAAAGACTAAGTATCTTAGCAATTAATTAAAATGTGAATAAATCTTCAGTAGCTTATTCCTCCGCCCTTCCACTTGCAGCATCAATTGTTCGTCCAAAGAAAATAGCATTCATAAATAATTTAGTTCCGCCAAGCCAAAAAGCCCGGAAGTTTGGATTATCTGCAATATTAATTACACGACCACCGCCCACAGTATTTACAATTACAGCTGCAGAATTTTTTATAGCGTCTTTGTTTTCCTTGCTTACCCATCCGCTCTGCATGGGGTTGGCTCCATAATAAAAAGGTGTAGCATATGGATTTTTACTTTTTTCCATAAACACACTGTTGGCTTTAAATAAACTTATCGTTGATTGACTATAGCCATATGTCAATGGGTGAGTAAGATCTGCTTCTGCTCCAAATATTGCACCTGTTACCCGCTGTGCTCCATCTATTTGCTCCCGGTCGATGTACCGCTTTTTTTGCAAGCTATCAACCGGAGGCTTTGCTTTTTTAAATTTGACATCACTGATTCCACTTTGTGCTGCCCAGGTAACAGCATCTTCTGTAATAATCAATGTGCCACCAGCTTGTACCCAGCTTTTTAGTTTTTCTTTATTCAATTCACCGTAGTTACCACTTACTAAAATGATAGTGTTATACTTATCAATTTCAGTTCTGTTAAAAGATGTTGTTTCCAAATGTGTAGATGGAATATTCATCCGCTGGTCTAGTAAATGCCAGACTTCACCTGCATCCAATGCATTAACACCATTGCCAGTAATCATAGCAATAGTTGGTTTTGTAAGCACTACAAATTTTGCACTACCAATATCTACTCCAGCTGATGATGCCCCTGTTTGTAATGGGAAAGCTTTTAGTTTATTGCGGCTCACCACATCATTCAATAACCTGTTAATTGATTCTGCAGACTGAGATTGTCCTTGAATTGGTATTAATAATGTACCATAATCAAACGCCTTATTAGAATTATTGATAGCGATTTCAAATGAACGGGTTGAAACTTTTACAATTAGCCCTGCAGATTGCAATTCATATAGTGCCTTTGGTGCAAGTAATTTGTCCCACTCTACCAAGTACCCATAAGATGAAAGTGGAAGATTTATTTTTGCTGTTGATTCATCAGCATTTGTTACTCTATCTCCCAGCAAGGAAGCATTAAATTGTGTAGCGGCTAATTCTGCCGAAGGCAACCCAAAGGCTAATGGCATTGTCCATGCTGTAATATCATAAAACAAGCTGTCTTTATAGTTAAATGTTTTTTCAAAAATGGTTTGAATTAATTTATACTGCGGCTGATTGGCAGGAACTACAAATGAAGTAGCAGCTTCAAAATCTTTACCATCTGCCTTTAATTTGCTTCCTAATTTATATACTTCAATCTGGTGACGCAATAACATTTCTGTGAACACCGCAGATTTTGTTTCATCTTTTTTATCGCCATAGACAAATGCTTTGGTAGCAGCAGAAGAACCTTCTGCCAATGAATTCTTGAAAAAATCTCGTTGAAAAGAAAGGAACTCTTTCCGCAAAGCATTGGCACCTTCTAGTGTAGATAGTGCTGTTACAAATTGATTTTTAATAGTAGCAGGAAAACTCAACAGGCCATTTGCTGTTTGCTGTAAATGCCCTCTTGATGAAGCTTGTTCAAACAAAATGCCAATAGCACCATTTATATCCGGATACGTAGACCCCTTGCCATAATAAAAATCATCATAATTCTCTTTTGTAAAATATAAAGAGCCGATACGATCTAAAAACTTAGCATGAAAAGTTCCCAACTTCGCTGTAAGCTCCTGGTTTTTTGCAGGTGTTAATGGATTAACTCTTGATGGTACACCCGGTTGAAAAAAGAAAGTAGCATTACTTCCCTGCTCATGGTGATCCGTTAAAATATTCGGCTTCCATTTATGAAACCATGTTAATCTGTTTTGGCTTTCTCTATGTACAGCCGGCAACCAATCTCTGTTCAGATCAAACCAATAATGATTAAATCTTCCGCCTGGCCATACTTCATTAAACTCTCTCGAATTTGGATCACTAACTAGATTTTTACTTTTATGTTGATTCGCCCATGTAGAAAAACGTTGTAAGCCATCAGGATTGAATGAAGGATCAAAAAGAATTACTGTATTATCCAATAAATCATCAATGCTTTTACCTTGTGCTGCCGCTAAATAATAAGCACTCACCAAACTTGCATTAGCACCACTTGCTTCATTACCATGTATTGAGTGGCCGATATAAACAACAATAGGCATATTGTCAATATTAGCCGAAGCTGATTTTGAAGGATCTGATAATTGCAAATGCTGTTGCCTTATTTCTTCAAGCCTTGCATGGTTTTTTGGCGAAGTGATGATAAGGAGAACCTGCGGACGATCTTCATAAGAAAGGCCCATCGTTTCAAGTTTTATTCTATCAGGAGAAGCCGTAGCAACAGCTTTCATATAATTTACCAAACGATCATGTGTAATATGCCACTCACCCACTTCATGATATATAATTTCTTTGGGTGTAGGAATAGCTTTGTTATAAGTAACATCGCTTGGCAAATAATATGAAAGATCCTGTGCAAATGATAATATAGTAACAAAAAACAGGATTGGGAGTAAGAGTAATTTCTTCATACAGTAGTAGTTATATTTAAAAAATGGAAATTAAGCAATAATGCGTAACGATATGGAAAGAAATGGATGAGAGCCAACGGTCAATTTCGTTGTATATTTGCTGCTTTGTCCGCCGTAGTTTCAACGCAGGCGGATTGCAAATTTTTGAATGATATGAGCAAAAAAGGTAAAGTGTTGGTGGCAATGAGCGGCGGTATAGACAGTACCGTAGTAGCCCTTATGCTTCATAATGAAGGTTATGAGGTGGTTGGCATCACCATGAAAACATGGGATTATACAGCAAGTGGCGGAAGCAAAAAAGAGACAGGCTGCTGCAATGTAGATAGCTTTAATGATGCAAGGCAAGCTGCTGTTGAACATGGATTTCCACATTATATATTGGATATAAGAGAAGAATTTGGCAGTTTTGTTATCGACAATTTTGTAGATGAATATTTAGCAGGAAGAACACCTAATCCATGTGTTCTTTGCAATACACATATTAAATGGCGGGCATTATTAAAAAAGGCTGATGCCTTGGGTTGCGAGTTTATTGCAACAGGGCATTATGCAAAAGTTCGTCAACATGATAATGGACGTTTTGTTATAAGCAAAGCCATTGATGAAACAAAAGATCAGAGTTATGCTTTATGGGGTTTGCAACAGGATTTATTAAACAGAACATTGCTGCCATTAGCTCCTTACCGCAAAACAGAAATAAGGCAAATGGCCTTAGACTTTGGTTACCCGGAATTAGCAAAGAAAAGTGAGAGCTATGAAATATGCTTTGTACCAGACAATGATTACCGTGGCTTTTTAAAAAGAAGAGTAGATGGTCTCGAAGAAAAAGTAGCAGGCGGTAATTTTGTAGATAAAAATGGAAACATACTTGGACAACACAAAGGCTATCCCTTTTATACCATCGGACAACGTAAAGGATTGGATATTGCATTTGGCAAACCGGTATTTGTAACGAAGATTGATCCTGATAACAATACAGTAGTGCTGGGAAATGAGCAGGACTTAGAACAAAATGACATGCAGGTTGGAAAATTAAATTTAATTAAATACGATAGCATCACTCCCGGTATGGAAGCTGTAACGAAGATCCGGTACAAAGACAAAGGCAGTTTGTCTACTATTTATCCTGAGAACGGCATTATGAAAGTAAGGTTCTACGAAAATGTAAAAGGTATTGCGCCGGGTCAAAGTGCTGTGTTTTATGAAGGTGATGATGTAATTGGCGGTGGGATTATTCAAAGAGGCGAACTCGTTTAAAATCAGACAATAAACACAAAAAATATACGTTTTTAAGTGGGGATACTATGTTTCCCCGCTTTTTGTTTGTAGTTTTATTTATGAAATATAGCTTGAAAAGCGAAGTTTCAAGCAGCTAGGTACATTTTAAACCGGTCTGCAACTAAATAACAATTGTATCCGTAAATACAGAAAAACCACTTATGAGACTTCAGTCAATATTCCGCCTCAGCCTTTTTGCATTCGTTGCTATTGGTTTTTTTTCATGCAATGAAAAAGATGACTTTACAATTGAAACAGCAGATACCTATATGCCACTTGCTGTTGGTAAATACATAACATACCGAGTTGACTCGATGGTGTTCGTCAATTTTGGAAAGGATACTGAAATACGTAGCTACCAGATCAAACACAGAGTTGATGCTATAATTACAGATGCTGAAGGAAGACCTGCTTATCGCATTTATCGTTCACTAAGAGATGTTGCCGGACTTCAGCCTTGGCAGGAAGTTGGAAGCTATACAGTTACCACACTATCTGATCAAATAGAAGTTACAGAAAATAATCTTCGATTTATCAAATTACATTCACCTGTAAGGTTTGGGTTCTCATGGAAAGGAAATAAATATTTCCCAGACAATCCCTATAATGCGGCATATAATTTCAGTAACGATGATAATATAGAAGATTGGGAATATAGTTATGACGAATTAAGTTCCTTTAGTTACGGTGGAATTAATTACACTGATGTACAAACAGTAGAACAAATAGATGAGGCTTTTAATGTTCCTATTACCAGCCCCACTTCTTATGCTGCCAAATCAAGAGGTGTTGAAAGATATTCGAAAAACATCGGTTTAATTTACAGAGAATATGAACTTTGGGAATATCAACCAAACACTGGAAATCCTGCCGGCCCTTATAAAACAGGTTTTGGTATTACTTTGTGGATGATTGACCATAACTAATCTCTCGTCTATTACGTAAATTTGGAAAGTCATTAAGACGACTTGTGTGTACATGAAAAAAAATCTTATCCTTCTATCCTTAGTCATTGGATTGTGTACTATATCTCAAGCACAGTTTACCCGTTATCAGGTCAAATTAAGAAACAAAGGCGGCACAGCAAACACAATTGCAAATCCATCTACTTATTTATCGCAAAGAGCTATTGACAGAAGAGTAAAATATGGCATTGCTATAGATAGTACAGATTTGCCAGTTAGTCAATCCTACATTACACAAATTGCCAATACACCCAACGTTACGGTTCTGAATATTTCAAAGTGGCAAAATGCAATTTCCATTCAGGTAAGCAATCAAACTGCCATTACAACCATTAACGCATTTCCATTTGTACAAAGTGTAAATGGTATTGCTGCAAGAACTGGAGAGAACGGAAGAAATGAATTAAGAAATAAATTTGAACTTGAAGAAAATATAACTCCCGTTGACTTTTCACAAAGAACAGAGCAAGTAACTGCTGATTATTTTAATTATGGCACTAACTCATTCAATGAGATTCATCTGCACAATGGCGAATTTCTACACAATATTGGCTTAAGGGGACAAGGCATGCAAATAGGAATGCTTGATAATGGATACAACAACTATACTGTTTTAAATGCTTTTGATAGTGTAAGACTTCAAAACCAAATATTAGGCACCTGGGATTTTGTAAACAGGGAATCCAATGTAACCAATGATGGAAGCCATGGCATGAATTGCTTTTCAACAATTGCGGCAAATATTCCCGGGCAGTTTATCGGGAAAGCACCAAAAGCTTCTTTCTGGCTTTACAAAACGGAGGACGATAATGGCGAATATCCCATTGAGGAATTCAATTGGGTTTGTGGCGTTGAAAAAGCAGATAGTTCTGGTGCAGATATCATTTCTTCTTCAGTTGGCTATTATGATTTTGACAATGCGTCCTTCAATTATACTTATGCAGATATGAATGGCAATACCACTATTGCTTCTAAAGGTGCGGACATGGCTGCCAAAAAAGGTATGCTTGTTTTTAATTCAATTGGGAATGAAGGCAATAAACCGTGGAAGTTTTTAATTACTCCTTCGGATGCAGATAGTGTTGTAGCTGTCGGTGCAGTTACTGCGTCTGGAGTTATTGGAAGTTTTTCCAGCTATGGGCCTTCAAGTGATGGGCAAATAAAACCAGATATGTCTTCGGTTGGTGTATCTGCTATGATACAAACCAATGCTAACACAATTGGCTTTTCAAACGGAACATCTTTTGCTTGTCCGAATATGGCAGGCTTAGGTACTTGCTTATGGCAAGGCTTTCCAGAGTTTAATAATATGCGGATCATCCGTGAATTGCAAAAAGCCAGTAGCAAATTTTCTACACCAGACGACAGAATAGGTTATGGAATTCCGAATATGAAGCTTGCATTTTCAAATCTGTTAGTTGACTATGCCACTTCTTCTTCAACTATTGCAAATTGTAATGTAATAATAAGTTGGAGCAGTAAAGATATTGCTGCTATGAAATATGAAGTAGAAAGAAAAGGTCCCGCAGAATCTGTGTATACAAAAGTGGGGACAATAAATCCGCAAGCAGGCACTACATTGACAAATAGAAATTACCAGTTTATAAATGATGTGACTGGACTAACTACAGGCAATTACTCTTACCGTATCCGTCAAATAATTGATACAGCAGCTACAAGTTTTACTGCTATTTATATCGACACAACAAATGTTAATTCCCCAACAAATTGTGTCATTGTCATTCCTCCAGAACCATTTAAGGAACTCATTACAGTTCAACCGAATCCGGTTAGCAACAAAAACCTGACACTTATTGTAGAAACACCTTTTCCAATCAACAATATGCACATCAATATTTATGACAGCAAGGGCAGTTTAGTTTTACAATTGAAAGATTCAAAAGCTGTTGGTAAAAAGATCATCGAAATAACAATGGGTAAATTTGCTCCCGGCATTTACTATATCAAGTTCTATAACGAGAAAGAAGTATTAGGAACAGTAGAAGCTTTTATTTTATAATTGCTTTTGCAGAAGAGCTACAAACATGGTATCGGCTTTTAGCTCATAACCTTTCAACAATTCCATCTTTAGTACTTTTAAAGTAAAATTTTCTAGTAGATAGTTTACTGCTCCTTCATTTTCTTTTTTAAAAACAGAACAGGTGATGTATAAAAAATAGCCTCCCGGCTTCAAAGCCATAAGTACATTTTTCAAAATACTTTTCTGGAGCTTTGCATACACATCAATTTTCGCTGGTTCGAAATAATATAATTGCTCAGGTGTGCGGCTCCATGTTCCACTACCACTGCATGGAACATCAGCAATAATCAAATCAAAAGATTCAGCAGGAACAGCTTGTTTTGGGTTGGCAAGATCAGCAATAAACGATTTGTAATTATTTATACCAGCTGCTTCAAATCGTTTTTTCAAATTATATAAAATATTTTCTCTTACATCACTTACAGTCAACTGAATATTACCGAGCACATCTTTTGCTAAAATAGATTTTCCTCCGCTGGCAGCACAGCAATCCCAAACAACTTTAATATTTCCATCAATATTCATTGGGAAAAATTCAGCAACCCGTTGCGAACTGTAATCCTGTATTACAACTTCATTATCCGTTTCCAATACAGCATCAATCTTAGTATTGTTTGATAATGCTATGCAACTATTGCTTATAGTTTTAAAATCAATTTCCGCATTTTTCAATTTGGCTTTTACCTGTTTTTCTTTTCCCGGCCGCATTCGTAAAAACAAATCAGGCTGCTGTAAAAAAGATTCAGTAAACAATTCGGCAGATAACCATTCACTGCATTCTTCTTTCCAAGGAAAAATATCTTGTTTTGTTAAATCACTATCAATTAAAATAAATTTTTCTTCTATTGACAAACCAGTATGTAAGCCCCATTCTTGTTTTAAAAATGTTAGCATTTCATTTTCTTCTGAAGAGCAAAGAAACAGACCTGCCACTATTCTATCTTCCACCGATAATTTGGGCAATGCCTTTCCTGTTCTGAAATAACAATAACATAAGTGAGAAATACTTTTCCGGTCTTTACTGCCGTATTTTTTATTGGCAGAAAAAAATTGTTTGATATACCCAGCAAAAGGTTCTTCGCCTTTATAATTAGTAAGGATGGTTACAGCAGTATTCAGATATGAATGATAGCGACTCACTTTGTGATTTTAATAAAAATGGTCAGACATATTATCTGACCATTTTAAAATTCTTTTATATACTATTTAAAGTTCTAATAAAGTTTTTACTGGGTCTTTCCCAATTAACAATTGTTCTGGATTCTCCAGTAATTCCTTTACTCTCACTAAGAAGCTTACAGATTCTTTTCCATCAACAATCCGATGATCATAGCTAAGAGCCAGATACATCATAGGCTTTATTACAACTTGACCATTAATGGCCATTGGCCTATCCTGAATTTTGTGCATTCCCAATATTGCACTTTGTGGAATATTAATAATTGGTGTACTCATTAACGATCCAAACACTCCCCATTAGTAATAGTGAATGTACCGCCAGTTAAATCATCAGCAGTAAGTTTGCTGTCTCTTGCTTTGCCAGCCAATTCAACAACACTTCTTTCTACATCAGCCATACTCATACTCTCTACATTACGCATTACTGGCACTGTTAATCCCCTTGGAGTACTTACCGCAATACTGATGTCTGCATAATCATGATACACTAACTGGTCACCATCAATATAAGCATTCACTGTTGGCCATTCAGCCAATGCTGTTGAACAAGCTTTTGCAAAGAAGCTCATAAAGCCAAGCCCAACTCCATGCATTTCTTTAAACTTGTCTTTGTACTGCTTCCTTATATCCATAATATTGGTCATGTCCACTTCATTAAAAGTGGTAAGCATTGCAGTAGTATTCTTTGCCTCAACTAATCTTCTGGAAATTGTTTTGCGAAGGTTACTCATCTTCTCCATTCGCACATTACGGCTATATAAATCTGTTCCGGCAAAAGCTTTTTTACCAGGATTGGAAAGAGCTACTAATACATCTTCTTTCAAAATTTTTCCTGCTGGGCCAGTTGGTTTTACTGTTTTTAAATCTACTTTTTTATCAGCAATCATTGCAGAAGCTGCAGGGCTGGCCTTTATATCATTTGGCACAGAAGTTACAGGAGCAGAAGAAGCAGCCTGCTTTTTCTCTGATCCATTATCATTTTCAAATTTTACCATTGGTTCAGC
Organism: Chitinophagaceae bacterium; assembly: GCA_016708765.1. Lineage (GTDB taxonomy): Bacteria > Bacteroidota > Bacteroidia > Chitinophagales > Chitinophagaceae > JJ008. The sequence goes on along the minus strand of JADJFD010000003.1, from coordinate 507,236 downwards.
AACATCCGCTGCCGACTTCTCAGGCTTTGGTGCAGTATCATCAATACTTGCCAGTACATCACCTATCTTAATAGCATCACCTTCGGCTATTGAACCCTGTTTTAAAACTCCAGCTTGTTCTGCATTTACTTCAAAAGTTGCTTTTTCGCTTTCCAACTCAGCAATCACCTCGTCTCTTTCCACATATTCGCCATCTTTCTTGGTCCATTTCAGCAAGGTTACTTCACTAATGGATTCTCCAACTGTAGGAACTTTAATATCTATCATATTCGTATCTTAAATGGGGCAAATTTCGGAAAAAAAGCCAATACAAACATTTATATTTGAGTTTGATAATCAGTCCTTTTGATGCTTAAAACTATCCGGTACATTGCAATTGACGATAACGTAGTTGATCTGCTCTTATTAAAGGAATATGCAGCAGCTTTTCCTTTCTTACAATATCAGGGAAGTTATACCAATACAACCGAAGGATTAGCTGCCGCTGAAGAAATAAACCCCGACTTAATTTTCCTCGACATCGAAATGCCGGGACATTCCGGGCTTGACATTCTACGAAAACTAAAAGCCAAAGTACCCGTCGCTGTTTTTATAACCTCTCATCCGGAATTTGCATTGGAAGGATTTGAATTATCAGCACTTGATTATATTCTGAAACCACTAACCGCAGAACGATTTGCACTTACAGCCAAACGTATAGAAGAATATTGGAGCATGAAACAAAAGGCTATTTCTTATGAAGTGCTTTTTGAAAAAGAATCATTAACCATAAAAGAAGGACATAACCATGTAAAGCTGCCACAAGAAGATATTATATACCTGGAAGCCATGCAGGATTATACCAAAGTTGTCACAGAAAATAAAAACTACATGACACTTACAACATTAACCGGCTTTTTGGAAAAACTATCCGGTAATAAATTCTTACGGGTGCACCGTAGTTATGCTGTCGCTGTAAATAAAATAAAAGAGCTGCACACTGATAAAATTATTTGCGGCAATCAGGTAATTCCAATCGGTAAAACTTACAAAGCCCTACTTTCAAAAATAAAATTGATGTAATGCAAAAGCTAATAGCCATTACCTTATTTTTTTTTATCTGCAATAACAGTTGGTCACAGCGTATTATACCCGATATTAGTAACCTTAAAACCAAAAAGGAACAATTACAAAGGCTGGCAGTTGTTTGCGATTCATTTAATAAAATTGAACAATATAAGAATACTTTGCAAGTAGCCCATTTTGCTACTTCAATTATTGATGCTTCTGACAATTTAAATCTATCTCTGTTTTATTACTACATTGCTAGTTGCGATCAAGATACCGATAGAGATTCTTCAATAGTGTATTACGAAAAATCATTGCAACATGCCAGACTTTCAAAAAATAGCAAACGAATTAACACTGCTCTTTTCGATCTTCTATATATGTACATTAATACAGCAGGCTATACAACAAAGAGAGATCAAGTGGCTGGTGAAATAAATACTATTCTAGATACAACAAGTAATATTGCAATAAAAGGAAAATGCTATTCTACCCTAAGCGATTACTATGGGTCTATTGGTTGGCTTGAACGAGAACTTAACTATCGGCTGAATAACCTTGGACTTTCAAAAGCAGCTATGGAAAGAGGTGAGTTTAAGGGCTCGGATGCAGATTCAGTAAATTTAGGTGTATCGTATTTCAACGTTGGCGATTTATACGAAAAAAGTAATAACTATAGTAAAGCACAGGAGTATTATCGGTTAGCAAAACCTTTGTTGTGGGATTATATAGCTGGGCTTTGTGCATTTTATAATGGGATGTCCATTACCTATACAAGACTTGGCCAAATAGCGGAAGCAGAAATATATGCAGACTCATTAAGAAAATTAGTAGAGCAAAAACAGAATAATGAATCAGGGTGGAGCGACATGCTTGATTTATACCTCAACAATGCGGACTATTATCTTGACCAGCGAAATGTAGCCAAAGCCATGCCCTATTTATTGGAGGCCGAAAAATGGATAAATACAAAAATAACTGAGCCTATTCAAGTTGGTACATTTCACTATACTATGGGCAAGGCTTTGGTGAGACAAAAAAATACAACGAAGCATTATCTCATCTTAAGAAAGCAGAAGCTATTGGATCATATTTAAGTGTACCAGCATTATCATTTGTATTACGGGAATTAGCAACTTGCTACGAAGGTTTGGGGCTCTGGATGCAGTCTAGCTCCTATTATGCAAAATATTTGCCACTGAAAGATTCTCTAGATGCAAATGCAGCTCAACAAAGTATGGCCAATGCCGAAGCAAGATTCCAAAATAAAAGCAAACAACAGGAAATAGACTTGCAAAAAACACAACTCGCCTTTTCCAGAAAACAAAAAATGTGGATGCTTGCAGGCATTGCGGGGCTGCTATTAATTGCCGCTACGTTGTTTTTGTTTTACAGAAACAAAAAAAAGAATGCAGAAAAATTAACATTACTAAATAAAGATTTGGAAGAAGCCAACCGTACAAAAGCAAAATTGTTCAGCATAATAGGGCATGATCTCCGCTCCCCAATCAGCCAAGTATATCAGTTTTTAAAACTACAGCAATTAAATCCGGATGCACTGAATACGGAACAAAAAAATGAGTTAAGTAATAAAATACAAACAGCAACTGGTTCCTTGTTAGAAACAATGGAAGATTTATTATTGTGGAGCAAAACGCAGATGAATGAGTTCAAAACTTCTTTACAAACAGTGGAGTTAATTCCTGTGGTAGAAACTTGCAAACAATTATTACAGCTCAATAGCGATGCTAAGAATATCAGCTACCAGCAAACTATAAACGATGGTGATTCGGCACAAACCGATACCTATTTTCTACAGACCATTGTCCGAAATCTATTACAGAATGCTATTAAAGCATCTCCAGATAATGGAATTATAAATATTTACACTAAAAAAAGGGAGAACACTATCGCATTGCATATAAAAAATGATGGCGCCACTTTCACTCAGGAAAACTATCTTCAAACCCTCTCATCCCCGGAAAATTCTTCATCCATCAACGGAATTGGACTCAGGCTGGTAGATGAGTTGTCAAAAAAAATAAATGCAACTGTAACATTTCTGATGCCAGCCAATGGTGGAACATTGGTAGAAATCAACCTTAAAATAGTATAAGCACATTTACATTCATCGGTTTCCACCCCTCCTTCGTCGGTTTATCCAGAATAACCGTACTAGTTATTCTACTTTTAGATAAGCAAAATAAAAAACATGAAAAAGTTCATCTTTTCGACATTCATTCTCACTATTTCACTTTACAGCTTAGCTCAGGTAGTAGAGATATCTAAGGAACAAAAGATTGCTAAATTCAACGAAACCGCTAAGCAAAAAGCAACTTTATATCAGAACTACTGGCCGAAACCATCCATCTATCAAATCAGTGATGAGTTTAAGGCTAACCATAAGTACCTCTATGCATGGATACAAGATGATGTTCTCCGAATTGCATCAGATGCAGTTTTTTACCTTTGCCATTCAAAAATTCTGGATGTAGTTACTAAAAAAGAACTATGTAGCATTGATCATCAATATGATAATGGAGGAGTATTTTCCGATAAGTTTTTATTAAGTGAATTAAGGGCTAAGATGCCAGGTGGGACCAAAGGCTATTACCAATTATACTATGCAACAAAAGATAGATATGACGGAAGAATAACTTTCGACCAGACACATATCGTAACATCCCCCAACGCTGCACCAGTAGAAAAAGGGCCAAAACTGATCAACATCAGTGCTAATTTTACAACCATGGATCATGATAAAGAGGCAGGAAAGTGGGTGGATTTTAAATTGACAAGGAAACCTAGAAGCGTTCCAGATTTTTACAAATATGTTGTTGGTGGGCTCTATATTGAAGATCCGGCAAAATGGGATTATTCTGATAAAAAAATATTCAACGTTGATACCAAATCCAAAAATGTATTTGTTAGTGATTTTGCAAATGGCGGTAATTTAACTTTAACAAATATGCCTACTGATTTATGGGATGTAATAATCTTCATTCGACTCGAATTTTCCGATGGCTCTACGAAAGCATTCCGAGCAAGAAGAACGTCGAATCCTGCCAGAGGATCAGTCTGGTCAATTGATTTCGATAAAGATTTTAAAGTCGTAAAAACCTATGAAAACAATGATTTTTAAAAAAATATTCATGAAAACAATAGCTTCTTTCTTTTTATTCTTTTTAGTTTCCCTTGCCTCTTTTGGGCAGTCAAAATACTCAATAATTGGTGGCGTAGAAACATCTTATAAGAACCAATATTCTTTTCAGATAAGGTTCGACGAAGTAAACAAAAAAATAATCTTCGAAACCATTGCACCTGTAACCGTTGTAACACTGGATGTGTACACACCTGAAGAATATCTGGTACGAAAAGGAAAAGAGTACACCAATACGCATACAAAATCAGGCAATACTTATTCTTATGATCTTAAAAATGCCTTACTAAAAGACAAAGAAGTTTACTGGCTGAAAGTTTCAATTGGAAACAATGGTGTTCCCTTTGCAGAATATCTTTTTAAGAAAAAAGTAACAGCAACAGAACCTGTTCGCAATAATAGCAATGAAAATAACGAGGAAGTAAAAGATGCAACAGGTGCCACGGTAATCCGTACCAATGCAACCTGTGTGGATGGAAAAACAAAACTGATGGCATCACTAAAAGCCTTAGATGGTGTGCAGGATGTGAAGATCGATCCAAGAGGAACGGTGATTATTAAATATAGTAGTGATGGAACACCTTATTCAGGATTACTGGCAACCATCAATGAAAATGGATTTAATGCTGGCAGCAAAAAATCTGCTTCGCCGGATAAAAATCCATGCATAAAAAAACCTGAGCCAGAAGAAAAATACACAAGGCAAACCGGCCGTAACATATTTGATGCAAAAAAAGGTTTTGCAATTGCTCCAATAAAGCATGTTGCTTTTGTAGTAACACCTGATGCTGCTCAAAAAGGTTTTAAAATGGATAGCATTTATACCTGGACAGCACCTGATGGAGAAGTAAAGATGGCGAGTGGTGAAGAAATCCTAAAACAGGTGAACGAAATGGAAAGAGAGTTGAATTTCCGTGGTCGTACATTAAGAAAACGAAATGCATTCAGTGCTTTAAACTATAAATTAACTAACCCGAATGCATTATTAAAAACACCAAAGTATGCAACCAAAATATTACAGGATGCTGCTCTGAACAATGGCACTGGCAATAAATTCAATAAAATTCTGCAAATAAAAACCAAGCATAATAAACTGCCGGATGTATTTAGCAAATTTTCGACAGTAATAGGCGGCGATGTCGGAGTATATTTTGGAAGGATCATATCAAACACAGGAGAGTTCCAGGGAAACATTAGCACTTCAAGCTTTATTGACAATACAAAATGTACTACACAATGCCCCCTTGATCTAACACTCAGTTTAGATGCGAAAATGCTACAATCGTTAAATATCAGCAATTGTGTTTTGGAGATATCCGACAACCCTGATAGAAAGCCAAATGACAACACGAATATATTGGCTACCGGGAATTTTAATTTTAAGAAGCCTGTCTTTTCAAAATACGGCACTCAAAATGTGACGGTCTCAGGCGATGCTCCACCCTCCTTTCATACATTGTACTCTTTCTCTGTGAAAATAAACGACCTGTCCAAACTGGCTAAAGCATCCTTAAAACCTGTTCTTTATTATGCGTATGTGAAATTCTATAACGATAAAGGTGATTTATTATATTACAGCTCTTACAATACAGCTGTATTAGAAAGCAAGATCGATGTTCCAATATTCATAGGCCAGGATAAAAAAGTGAATGCCGGTTTTGAAGACGCCTTCACCGACCCTACCGGCTTGTTTGGCATGTATTACAAATCCAGCAATTTAAATGCTACCTATTCAACTAAAAGAGATGAGGCTACCCTAGTCATCTCTGAAAATGCAAAGCTCTCTGGCGATGTAGAAATAGGTGCCCAGTATTATAATTTTTGGTACTTGCTGGATAATGATCAACCCAAGTATGAGAGAAAATCTTTTATTGCTGCAAACTTTTCTTCAGATTACACTAAAAAATACACACAGGGAAGACCACCTATTAGGAGACCTGGAGCCGAAAAGAAAAGTAATGATATGAATAATTATCCTGGTTATCAGCTTAATTACTCCATATTCGACGGAGAGACGACCGAGCATTACACAAAAGCATCAGGATATACAACAACACGAAGTTTAGTTTACAATCTTTTTGATGAACGATTTTTTATTGGACCAGTGCCCTGTCGTATAACTGTGGATATGTCCAGCAATGCAAGCTTTACCCGCCAGTCCACTATTGATACTCTTACTGACGGTACCGTAAGCTTATCCACATCTGTTACTCCGCACCTGGATCTGACATTAACTGGAAAAGGTGGAGTGGATGCTGCCATTGCCTATGCAACAATAGTGGCCAATGTAAAAGTGATAGAAGTGGATCTTCCCATAAGTGCCAAAGCAAACAAAGATGTAGACCTAGAGGCTGCTTTAAAAATCACTGCTTTGTCGGGTGAAATATATTTTACAGCAGGCTTATGTATTCCCATCCCCTGGTTTGATGACTTATGTACAGATTTCAGAATAGATATTTTTAAGTGGACAGGACCAAGTAAAACTTATCCCTTGGTAAAATAATATTCCATTTTCATTTGGTGAGAGTTAACACCAACTCGCCAAAAGTTTATAACAGAACATGAAAAAGATTCTATTCCATATCGCTGTTTACTCAACTATATTTCATTACAGTAATTGTTATGCTGCTACTGATACCCTGCCTCCTTGCATTAACAATATTACATACGCAACACCAAGAGCAGTAACCGAGTATGAATACAAAGGGCAGCCTTGGTTTTCATTTACAATCACCTCCCCTGCATCCGAAAAAATCTATCCAGATAAATTAATTACTACCCGTTTTTATAACTATGATTGTCAATTAATGGCAACCTGGATGAAGGGCGGCATAGCAGGCTTTAATAAAATAACACCCGACACCATTGAAAAAGAAAAAATAATTACAATCCGAACTATGCTAGTTGATACAACAAATCTGCGGGAAACAAAGCAATACGGACATCTACCTGAAACTATCAGTAAACTGGCATTAGCAACAAATGCCAGTAAAATAAAAGAGTATAACTATAAAGGCGTCAAGTTGTATTTACTTTTATCGCCTATATCAAATACTCAAAAACAATCAACTACTATTGACGAACCTTACTACGATGAAACAGGGAAAATTATTCTTATTCATAAAAGGGCAGTAAAGCCTATGTATTCAAGATCAGAAAAGTGGATACCCGAAACTGTTAAAACAAATGAGGTCATAGCAATTCCAAAGAGCGAATGGAACAGGAAAGAAAATCAGTATATAAAAATATCGCAGTTTACTCCCGGATACCGTTAACTCAATTTAATAACAGCAATAAAAATTTGCAATATGAAACTTTTATTCATTCTAACCCTTCTTTTTTCGCTACAAACTGCAAATGCACAATTAGGAAAAAGATTAAAGGACAAAGTAAAACAAACTGCTGAGCGAAAAGCTGATCAAAAAACTGACGAAGTAATTAATAATGGCGTTGATAAAATTGACAGTATTATTACAGGCAAAAAAAGAGACCCAAAATCAGACAAATCCAACACTGAAAAAGAAGTTATTGAATCTACACCCGACAACTCTACTTCAGATAATAATGAAGGAAGCGGCAATATTGAAAATACGTTTAAGGAAGTAATTATAAAAACCAACATTCGCTGCGAAACAGGTAAGAAGAAAATAGAAACAATGCTAAGAAATGCTGATGGAGTAATCAGTGCAATGATTGATAATGACAACGGCAACTTATACCTTTCCCAGGAAAATTCCGATGTTAGAAACAAAGTAATTGAAATTGTCCGGCAAAATGGTTTTGAAGCTGATACCAAAAAGCCAACTAAATCTATAGCTGATCCCTGCAAATAAATATGTATGAAATATAAATTATCCATAGTCTTCTTATTGTTTGCATCAACTCTTTGGTCGCAGGACAAAAAAGAAGGTTTACCTATTTCTGTAAAAGTAATTACTACAAAAAGCTATATAGATGGAGCAGTAGAATTGGCTGGCTTTAGCAATAGTTTAAGCGATGAGCCAGGGCAAGTAATAATTGAAATTATAAAACCAAAAGGCGGGACCGATAATCTTACAACAAGAGCCGATAAAAAAACCGGTGAATATGCTCTTAAGTATACCCCAACCGAAATGGGTAAATACAAAGTAATAGCTTATGCATCCGACAAAAAACAAACAGCCACAGCTGAATTTACTGTAACAGCAGAACTTGATGCCGCTGACGATGAAGTTGAAAAACTTGATAAGGCAGTTGATAAAGCCATGATCAAAATAGAAGAGGCCATACAAGCTGCCATAGCTACTGATATAAGTGCCCCGGATAAAGAACAAACTAAAAAAGAATTGCAAAAAGTAAAAGCCAAAATATCAGAATTTAAAGAAGCCGGTAAACAAATAAAAAATGCTCTAGTTGATGCTTTCCTTCTTGCAAAAAAATATCCTGAGCTTAATAAAACATTAGCAGCACCATTAGGAAAACTTTCTAGTATTGCACAGGAAAAATCGAAAGAATTGGAACAAGTTGAAAAAACTTTAGGTGCTAATAAAGAAAAAGAACCCAACATCTGCAATACTGCCTATGTAATAAAAGAATCCTGCGCATTGCTTTCAACGGTAATGAATGTAGTCAGCAAAAGTATAATTACAATAGTGGATAATATACTGATTGACAAAGGATGGCCAAAAGCATTGGAAAGCCTTGCTCCACAAAAAATTGAAGACAATGATAAATTTTTACTTACACAATCCGGCAAAGCATTTTTAAGTGCAAAAGGAAGTCTTCAAAATTTGGGAAATGTCAGCTTTGGAATTGGCATAGCAGGCGATTTAACACAGCATATCATGGAGCAGCTATTCAAAAAATATTGCGCCGAATATAAAGGTCCATTAACAGGCGATTATACTTTGGAATTTAAAAATAACGGGAAAATGTATATGCGTTATAAAATTACTTATAGCGCAAAAATTTCTATTTATTGTAAAAAAACGGCGCTAAATGGTTCTTCTCCCAAATTGAGCGGTTATATTGATGGCAACGTAACAAAAATGGAATTTACAGATGATGTGTGGGCCGTAGAAGATAAATCGAGCTGGGATGTTATCAAGTATTTAAGAATGCCAGCCATAGTACCTTCATTTAATTTAGGAGAAAAGGATCCTGGCTTTGGTGTTGTAGCAAGAAGTATTGTACCCGGCTCTTTCTATTTTCCATTAGAGGCTCAAATGGTAGATGGGAAAATGGTAATAAAATTAATGCCGGCACATAGAGAATTAGACCAGACACTTGTTAACAGAAGTCTTGTAATTGTACAGCAAAAAAACAACCCGTTAAGTTTACAAGCAGAAGTATTCAGTTATCCCATTACTACTGCCAGATTTATTTTAACGAGAACAATGAGAATGGCAGATGCATCGCCAACTGTTACACTCGATATGATTAAGAAAGGAGAGTTTACTACTCTGGAAAAAACATTTACAAGAACAGAAACACCTGCCGACACCAAAGTGGATTTCAACTTGAAATTAATGATGTCAAATGAAACAAAAGATTAATACACTTATGTTACCAGCTGCATTACTACTATCATCGTTCCTTGCACAGTTTATCCTGAGGAACGAAGGACACACTTGTACAACATTAACACGGATGAGCATATTACCGATGACTCTTAAACATTTATAAATGAATAATAAGAAAAAAATATTGTTACTGATACTATTGCTATTAATCGTTGCTGCTGTTTGGTATTTTTATCCTCAAAAGAAAACAGTAAAGCCGGAAGAGTTTACCCAGCAGGGGCAAACAGAAATTAATACCGGCAGTTTTGTAATGGAAGTATGGGATCAAAGCGCAGAGGATGGCGACAGTATCCAGGTTTTTTTTAATGGAAAAATGATAGCCGATTCGGTAGCTATTTTAAATGCACCGGTTGAATATAAATTAGGAACTCTTTCACCGGGTGAATACTGGATTGGAGTTAAGGCAATCAATGAAGGCTCCACCTCGCCTGCATCGGCCTATATTAGGCTAAACGATGGAAAAATCAAAAATTCATTTTCAATGGATGCATGGATGGATTCAGCCGCATCCTGGAAACTAATCGTAAAATAAACTTCTCAAACAAAAATAAAAAATCAACAACATGAAAAAGACAATTATTATTCTTGCAGCAATTATCTTATTTATCTCCTGTGGCGACAAAAAGAAATCCACTACTGATAACGCTACATCAACCGAAACAAACACAACGAGCAATAGCGATGGTGATTCTGAAAAGACAGGTGAATTTTCAATCGATGGGAAATCTGTTGCTGGAAGAGTTACGACGCAATACTTTAGTAGCGATAAAGAAAAAAGTAATTTTTCAGTTCTTTGTCAGCATGATGAAAGTGCTACAAGTGCCAATTTTGAATTACTACAAACCACTTTTATTACTGAAAAAGATGCAATAACAAATCCCAATCTAAAAATTTATAGTGGTTCCATGCTGCCCATGACAGAGCCAGAACCGGGAATTGTAACTGTGTCGTTATCTGGCGTAGGAAGCGATTTAGGAGACAAACCATTTGTCGGCTCCAGTAAATCAACTGGCAGTATTACTATTTCAGACAGAAGCCTCGTCATTAAAGATTTGACACTTTATAACAGCGATGGAGCAAGCAAAACAGTAAATGCAAAAATCCCTTTTTAATAACTATTAACCATTAACCTATCCTCACACAAAAGGCTATCTTTTCAGATAGCCTTTATTCATTTATTCTAAAATAAAATTAAATACTAAATGCTGTTTCAATAATTTCCGCCTGCTCTTGATGATGTACTTTATTGTAACCAGTTGCTGTTGATGCAGAAGGCTGACGGCTAATCGTTCCAAAATTGATACTCTTCAAATTCATTTGCAAGAAAGAAGCAGCTCCCATATTCTGTGGCTCTTCCTGTACCCAAAACCATGTGGCCTTACTATATTTCTGCTGCAGTTCTCCCAACTGTTTATACGGCAACGGATAGAGTTGTTCCATTCTTACAATCGCTATATCTGTTCTGTTATCTTTTTGCTGACGTTCAAAAAGGTCAAAATAAATTTTACCGCTACAGAATAATACTTTTTTTATTTTAGAAGCATCTGCATCTTCATCATCAATAACTTCTTTAAAAATACCTTGTGTAAACTCTTCTACTCTTGAATAAGTACCAGGATGACGAAGATTAGCTTTCGGCGTAAACTCTATCAATGGTTTTCTGAAAGGCCATGCCAATTGCCTTCTTAAAGCATGAAAGAAATTGGCCGATGTTGTAATGTTGGTTACAACCATATTCAGTTCAGCACACATTTGTAAAAACCGTTCTAGTCTGGCACTGCTATGCTCCGGACCCTGACCTTCATATCCATGCGGCAACAACATAGTAACGCCATTCATCCTATTCCATTTTTGCTCGCCTGCTGCAATAAACTGGTCAATCATAATCTGTGCACCATTTCCAAAATCACCAAACTGAGCTTCCCATACTACCAAAGCATCAGGATTTGCTAGACCGTAACCATATTCAAAACCTAACACACCATACTCACTCAATAAGGAATTATAAATTCTGAATTTTCCTTCTGCAGCTGGAATTTTGCTCAATCGATTATATGATTTATCGGTTACTTCATCTCTCAGCACAGCATGCCGATGAGAAAAAGTTCCTCGCTGAACATCCTGTCCACTCATTCTCACATCCTTACCATCTAGCAACAAACTTCCATAAGCCATCAACTCTGCAGTAGCCCAGTCAACTTTATTCTCCGTTTCAAAAAGTTTTACTTTGTCATTTAATATCTTCTCAACTTTTCTCAAAGGCTTATAATCCTCCGGCCATTTCATTATGGCACTAAATATTGTATCAAAGTTTTCTTTAGCAATACTTGTAACAGGTGATTGATCAAAATCTTCAGAGGTAGCTTTTCTCAACTTTCTCCATGCTTCTTCAGGTTTCTGATACTGATAAGGCAAAGGGTTTTGCTTAACGCCATCTAAGCGTTCCTGCAAATCATCCCAAAATTTCTTCTCCATTTCCTTTACCATCACTTGAGCATTCTCATCACCAGTATCTAATAATCTTTTTACATAAATCTCCCTTGGATTTGGATGCTTATCAATCAGTGCATACATATGCGGTTGTGTAAACTTTGGATCATCACCTTCGTTATGTCCATGCTTACGATAGCAAACCATATCAATAAAAATATCAGAATTAAATTTCTGCCTATACCTTGTTGCTATCTCGGCACACTTCACCACCATTTCAGGATAATCTCCATTCACATGAAATACCGGAGCTTGGATAGCAGCAGCCAGTGAAGTACAATAATCAGAACTGCGGGCATCATCGAAATCTGTAGTAAATCCAATTTGATTGTTAATAACAAAATGTATTGTGCCACCAGAATAATATCCTTTCAAATAAGACATTTGCAAACACTCATACACAATTCCCTGACCGGCAACTGAAGCATCACCATGAATTAATATCGGAAGTATCTTGTCATAATTAGATTTATAAATAGCATCAGCTTTTGCTCTGGCAAAACCAATTACCACGGGGTCTACTGCTTCAAGATGCGAAGGATTCGGCATCAATTTCAAATAAATATCTTTATCAGAAGCTGTTTTTAATTTACTACCAAAGCCCATATGGTATTTCACATCACCAGAACCCATTGTTTGATCCATTTTAGCGGTTCCTTCAAACTCACTAAATATCTGTTCGTAGGTTTTGCCCATTGTATTGGCAAGCACATTTAATCTTCCTCTATGTGCCATTCCAATCACTACTTCTTCCACTTCATTATCCGCAGCCACATTGATGATTGCATCCAAAGCAGGAATAGTTGTTTCTCCACCTTCTAAAGAAAAACGTTTTTGGCCAATATATTTTGTATGCAAAAACTTCTCAAACATTACACCTTGATTTAATTTTTCAAGAATGCGTCTTCTCTGCTCCGTTGGCAATGGTTTAGCGATCAGGTTTTCAAACTCTTTTGTAAGCCAGTCCACTTTTTCCTGGTTGCTAATGTATTTGTATTCAATACCAACCGGCCCAGCATATATTTTTTGTAAATGAGCAACAATGTTTCCTAAGGAAGTATTTCCTAATCCTAATAATTTGCCTGCTTCAAAGTTTTTGTCAAGATCAGCCTCACTAAAACCGAAGAATTCAAGGTTTAAATTTGCACCCCTGTCTTTTCTGGTACGAATCGGATTGGTAGTTGCAATTAAATGCCCTTTGTTCCTGTAGCCTAGTATCATCCTGTACACACCTATCTCTTTCGTCCAGTCGGCATCACTTATTCCTGAAAGTGATGGAGTACCACCACCACCTGAACCTGTCTTTATATCACTGGAAACAACGTTCACTTTTTCAGCCGTCGCATCCGACATGGCAAAATCAAACCCTTCAAAAAACTTTTTAAGGTCTGCATCCACACTTTCTGGATTATTTACAAAATCACGGTACATATTCTCAATAAAAGCTGGAGAAGAACTGGTGATATAGGAGAAATCCTTCATTAATGGAATTATTTGAAATTGACTAATCTGTGGCTCACAAATATCGTTGAAATAAACGAAAAATTGGGTTCATTTTGAAGGATTTATACCACAACGGCCGCTTTACCACAGGCTGGTATAGCTTCCTAAAAGAGGCAAAACAAACCACCTAATTAAATCCCCCAAAATTTGGTGGTTAAACCCCTCAACCCTACCTTTGCCGTCCGTTAAAATTTATAAGAATGGCTAATCATAGTGCAACAAAAAAGGATGCCCGTCAGGCAGCAAAAAGAACAATTAGAAACAAGTATTACGGAAAAACTACCCGTAATGCGATTCGTGACTTGAAGGCAACTGAAGGTTCAGCAATGGGTGAGCAGTTTCCTAAAGTAGCTGCAATGATTGACAAATTAGCTAAGCGCAAAGTTATCCATAAGAACAAAGCCGCTAACCTGAAAAGCAAATTGGCAAAAAAGGCAAACGCAGCTAAAGCAGCAAAATAATTATAGCAAATAAATTATTTAAAAGGCATCTCAATCTGGGATGCCTTTTTTAATTTAGTCAATAAATATTTTTTGAGCCAGCGACATTACTACTATCATCGTCTGTTGCGTCGCACTCTTCATCGGTTGGTAATTCTATTCAGCATTATGAAAAAATTATTATCGCTTTTACTCCTCGTTATAGTTACAACATCCACAGTTAAGAGTCAAAACATTACAACAAAATTTGAACAATCGAAAGGCACACAAACACCAACTTATTTTGAAATCATTGATTGGTGGAAAAAGCTGGATGAAAAATCTGGCAAACTAAAAATACTCACCATGGGAATGACGGATGCTGGTTATCCTCTTCATCTGATTGTTGTTGGAAATAATGGCGATTCCAATTTTGAAAACATTCGTAAGAATAATAAACGAATCATTCTAATTAATAATGGCATTCATCCAGGCGAACCCGATGGCATAGATGCAAGTATGTTACTGGTTAGAGACATAGTGCAGAATAAATACAAAATTCCAGACAATATTGTACTTGCATTTATACCTGTATATAATATTGGCGGTTGTTTAAATCGCAGTGCCAATTATCGTGTAGATCAGGATGGGCCAGAAGAATTTGGCTTCCGTGGCAACTCGCAAAACCTCGACTTGAATCGTGACTTTATAAAATGTGATTCAAAAGATGCAAGAGCCTTTATTGAAATATTTCATATGCTTGATCCGGATGTATTGGTAGACAATCATGTTAGCAACGGAGCAGATTATCAGCATATCATTACATTGTTAACAACGCAGCACAATAAGTTAGGTGGAGAAATGGGAAAATATCTGAGTACTCAATTTGAGCCGGGCATTTATTCCACTATGAAACAAAAAGGATACGATCTTATTCCGTATGTAAATTCATTTGGTGACTCACCGGAAAATGGTTGGCCGGAATATTGGGATAGCCCTCGCTACAGCAGCGGTTTTGCAGCCTTATGGAATACATTTTCATTTGTTCCAGAAACTCATATGCTGAAATCATACGACCTGCGGGTTAAAGCAACATATGCCTTAATGCAATCTTTTATAGAATATGTTTCAAAAAATAGTGGGCAAATAAAACAAATCCGGAATCAGACAAAACAAAAGATCAAAATAGCAAATGAGTTTCCGGTACGATGGTCGTTGGATAAATCTCAATCCAAAGAAGTTTTATACAAAGGCTTTCAGTCAGGCTACAAGCCAAGTGAAGTTTCAGGTCTGCCTAGATTATTTTACGATAGAAGCAAACCTTTTGAAAAATCAATACCGATTTTCAATTACTATGCTGTAAAAAATACAGTAGTAAAACCTAAAGCCTATATCATTCCGCAAGGCTGGTGGAAAGTAATTGATCTTTTAAAGTTGAATAAAATTGAAATGAGTCAGCTAAAAAAAGACACAACGATAGAAGTTGAATACTACAAAATTGATGATTATAAAGCAATGGTTCGTCAGTATGAAATGCATCACATGAACAGTGATTTAAAAACGACAACTTTATCACAAAAAATTTCCTTCAAAAAAGGAGACTGGTATATTCCGTTGAATCAGGTTGCCAACCGATACTTGATTGAAACATTGGAACCTCACAATGAAGACTCTTATTTTTCCTGGAATTATTTTGATGCAATACTCGGCCAAAAAGAAGGATACTCAGCTTATGCATTTGAAGATATTGCTGCAGATTATTTAAAAAAGAACCCTGAAGTAAAAACTAAATTGGATCAGCGGGTAGCTACTGATACTTCATTTGCAAAAAGTGGAAGAGCTCAGTTGAATTTTATTTACCAAAATTCTCCCTGGTTTGAGCCAGCATTAAATCGGTATCCGGTTTATCGGGTAAAGTAATTCCTAATTGGCTTCTTGGGCTAGGTTATTATTATTTAAAGCATCCTTTTGCCGGCTTATCTAATTTTTTAAAAATAGATCTGCCTAATAGTAGACTGGCAATCAATACAAGAATGCTTAAATAGCCGACCCAATTATATCGCATTATTTTCCCGGATGCATCTGTAATTACAATTGCGCCAGCAGCTAATGAAGCAATTCCACTTCCAAGTTGTTGTACACTTCCATTAATACTCATAAAACTTCCTCGCTGCTCTTGCTTTACTACTTCACTAATCATAGCTTGTGCAGTTATAGCTCTTCCTGTTGCAAGTACAAACCAGATTGCAAAAAATATGAGTACAATACTAAAATGTACCGTTGGCATTGCAGTAATAATCAGTACCATAAATAATGATAGAAAAACAGCCCATGAAAAAACAGGAAGTTTCCCAATAGAATCAGAAACTCTACCTAAATAAAAAGCTGCAAATAAAGAAGCAATTCCACCAACCAGGTAAATCATTGGAATCAGGTCTTTCGAAAACCCTTTATTATATTCTATATATGGATTAATAAATGGAATAATAAGGAAATGACCCATCATTAACAGGCAGGCAAAGATTAAAGCAGTTCTTTGAGCAGGCACTATACATACTGTAATCAAAGCTTTAAATGGAGATTCAGATTTATCTCTGGTTACAATATGCCCCTTTATGGAGGGAACAAATTTTATGATTAATGGAACAAAGAAAACCCCTAAAGTACCAACAAGAATAAAAGGAACATGCCAGTCGTAATTAAATAAATTCGTCAAGTATAGCGAAATTGGAACACCAATAATAGAAGCTACTGCGAAGGCACTCATTACAGCAGCCATTGCCCTTCCTCTTCGTTGATACGAAAAGAGATCAGCAACAATTGCAAGCACCTGTGCACCAATAATTCCTCCAAATAGTCCAGCTAAAATCCTAGCAGCCAATAATAATTCAAATGAATAAGCAAATCCGCAACAGATAGTTCCTATCAAGAAGCCCACATAAGCAAATAGAAGTGATCGCTTTCTATCAAACCGATCGATTACCAGAGAAATAACAAGCCCAGATATAAAAGCACTAATTGAATAAGAAGCTACAAGAAGACTAAACTGAAAAGCAGTTATTTTAAAAAAAGGGATAAGATAGTTACTCAATGGCATCATTATGATGAAATCAAGTATATGTGTGAAGTTAAGCGACGCCAATATGAAGAGTACTATTCTTTCCTTTTTAGTCACGGCTTGAAGATAGCTTGTTATTTTAAAAACAAAAAAAGCCCCGACAAAAAATGTCAGGGCTTAATAAATATGGCAGTTACCTACTCTCCCGCATTGTTGTGCAGTACCATCGGCCATGAGGGGCTTAACTTCTCTGTTCGGTATGGGAAGAGGTGAACACCCTCGGCAAAACCACCATAAGAATATAAATCCCGCGGTTTAAAACGGGACAATAAGATCATATTGGGAAATGTTAGAAAGAAACTAATACCTCTTATTTTTAGAAAATAAGAAAAAAATTAAAGCGTACGGGCAATTAGTACTACTTGGCTTTGCTGTTACCAGCTTTACACCTATAGCCTATCAACGTCATAGTCTTTGACGGCCCTTAAAAGTAAACTCATCTTGAGATAGGTTTCACGCTTAGATGCTTTCAGCGTTTATCCTGTCCGTACATAGCTACTCAGCATTACACCTGGCGGCATAACTGATACACCAGCGGTACGTACGACCCGGTCCTCTCGTACTAAGGTCATGTTCTCTCAATTTACTTGCGCCCACCACAGATAGGGACCGAACTGTCTTGCGACGTTCTGAACCCAGTTCACGTGCCACTTTAATCGGCGAACAGCCGAACCCCTGGGACCTTCTCCAGCCCCAGGATGTGACGAACCGACATCGAGGTGCCAAACCTCCCCGTCGATATGAGCTCTTGGGGAGATCAGCCTGTTATCCCCGGAGTACCTTTTATCCTTTGAGCGACGGCCCTTCCATACAGAACCGCCGGATCACTTTAGCCGACTTTCGTCCCTGCTCGGCTTGTGTGCCTCACAGTCAAGCACCCTTATACTAATGCGCTCTACGTACGATTACCAACCGTACTGAGGGTACCTTTGCAAGCCTCCGTTACTCTTTAGGAGGCGACCACCCCAGTCAAACTACCCACCATGCACTGTCTCCCGTCAGGGATTAGATCCTAAATCAAAGAAGGTTGGTATTTCAACGACCGCTCCACCCTACCTGGCGGCAAGGCTTCAAAGCGTCCCAACTATTCTACACATCCGGAATTCAAAATCAATGCAAAGCTATAGTGAAGGTTCACGGGGTCTTTCCGTCCCGTGGCGGGTAACCGGCATCTTCACCGATACTACAATTTCACCGGGCTCGTGGAGGAGACAGCGTTCAACTCATTAGACCATTCGTGCAGGTCGGAACTTACCCGACAAGGAATTTCGCTACCTTAGGACCGTTATAGTTACGGCCGCCGTTTACTGGGGCTTCAGTCAGGAGCTTTGTCTTGCGACGAACACCCTTCCTTAACCTTCCAGCACCGGGCAGGTATCAGGCTCTATACGTCATCTTTCGATTTTGCAGGGCCCTGTGTTTTTGTTAAACAGTTGGTTGAACCATTTTACTGAGACCATCCGAAGATGGTATGCTTTATCCCGAAGTTACAGCATCAATTTGCCTAGTTCCTTCTCCACGGCTCACCCGAGCGCCTTAGAATACTCATCCCGTCTACCTGTGTCGGTTTGCGGTACCGGCTGCTATACTCGCTTTTCTTGGAAGAGCTTTTATCACTTCGCTTTGTCCGAAGACTCCACTCAGGCGTACATATCCGTCAGTACGCAGCGACCACGGCTCTCCGTCACTTTTGTTGTATAGCAGGCGCAGGAATATTAACCTGCTTTCCATCATCTACCCCTCTCGGGTTTGACTAAGGACCGGGCTAACCCTGATCCGATTAACGTTGATCAGGAACCCTTAGACTTTCGGCGATAAGGTTTTTCACCTTATTTATCGTTACTTATGCCTACATTTTCTTTTCAAACCGCTCCAGCATACGTCACCGTACACCTTCGATGCAGTTTGAATGCTCCCCTACCGATCATCCGCTTAGCGGCGATCATAGAGCTTCGGTTCGTAGTTTGATGCCCGATTATTTTCCGTGCAAGACCTCTCGACCAGTGAGCTGTTACGCACTCTTTAAATGAATTGCTGCTTCCAAGCAAACATCCTGGCTGTTATAGAAGTCTCACCTCGTTTGATCAACTTAACTACGTATTAGGGACCTTAGCTGCTATTCTGGGTTATTTCCCTCTCGGCCACGGATCTTAGCACCCGCAGCCTCACTCCCGGTAATATCTGTTAGCATTCGGAGTTTGTCAGGGTTTGGTAGGCGATGAAGCCCCCTAGCCCAATCAGTAGCTCTACCTCTAACAGACTTATAATTCCGAGGCTGTTCCTAAAAACATTTCGGGGAGAACGAGCTATCTCTCAGTTTGATTGGCCTTTCACCCCTATCCACAGGTCATCCCAAGACTTTTCAACGTCAACGGGTTCGGTCCTCCAGTTAGTTTTACCTAACCTTCAACCTGCCCATGGATAGATCACAAAGTTTCGCGTCTGCCCCCACTGACTAAACGCCCTATTTGGACTCGCTTTCGCTACGGCTCCGTTAATTACGAACTTAACCTCGCCAGTGAGGAGCAACTCGTAGGCTCATTATGCAAAAGGCACGCCGTCACTCATTACTGAGCTCCGACCGCTTGTAGGCGCACGGTTTCAGGTACTATTTCACTCCCTTGTTTAGGGTGCTTTTCACCTTTCCCTTACGGTACTGGTTCACTATCGGTGTCTGAGGAGTATTTAGCCTTACCAGATGGTGCTGGCAGATTCAAGCAGGATTTCTCCGGTCCCGCCCTACTCAGGATACTGCTCGTCCTCATCAATTTCTGTTTACGGGGCTATCACCCTCTATGGCTCAACTTTCCAGAAGATTTTACTTGATGATGATTTCTAAATGCAGTCCTACAACCCTCCGGCGGCACGCCGCCGAAGTTTAGGCTATTCCCATTTCGCTCGCCACTACTCAGGGAATCACTATTGTTTTCTTTTCCTCCCGGTACTTAGATGTTTCAGTTCTCGGGGTTGGCTCTCTTTCGAGTACTATACCTTCAGTATAGTGGGTTGACCCATTCGGAAATCTAGGGATGTAATGCTTGTGTGCAGCTCCCCCTAGCTTATCGCAGCTTACCACGTCCTTCTTCGCCTCTCAGACCCAAGGCATTCACCATGCGCCCTTAGTTGCTTTAAAAAAATTAGAAACTATTTATTTATAGACGCTATAATGCGTCTTTCAAATTGTAGTTTGTTACCCGACCACATTGCTTCAAGACCACCATAAAAAATCATAGTGTGTCAAAAATTAATGTAATCGAAAAATATTAGATTATCATTCTAACATTTATTTTCCCAATATGTCAAAGAACTTTCCGATAAATCGGTTAGAAGATGTGTTGGACTTGAACCAAATGATTTGCCTAAACAAATCACACCTAAAAAAAATAACTCAGTTTGTGGAGGATATCGGAGTCGAACCGATGACCCTCTGCGTGCAAGGCAGATGCTCTAGCCAACTGAGCTAACCCCCCCAAATTAGTAGACCCGACCAGATTTGAACTGGTGACCCCTACATTATCAGTGTAGTGCTCTAACCAGGCTGAGCTACGGATCTTTGTAGCCCCTTTTCGGGTTACTTGTATTTAAAGAACTATAACAATGAAAGTATTAGGAAACAATAGCTGATAAGTTTTGCTCTAAAAAGGAGGTATTCCAGCCGCACCTTCCGATACGGCTACCTTGTTACGACTTAGCCCCAGTCACTAGTTTTACCCTAGGCGGCTCCTTACGGTTACCGACTTTAGGTACACCCAGCTTCCATGGCTTGACGGGCGGTGTGTGCAAGGTCCGGGAACGTATTCACCGTATCATTGCTGATATACGATTACTAGCGATTCCAGCTTCATGGAGTCGAGTTGCAGACTCCAATCTGAACTGAGAAAAGGTTTTTGGGATTAGCTTCACATCGCTGTGTTGCAGCCCTTTGTCCTTTCCATTGTAGCACGTGTGTAGCCCTGGGCATAAAGGCCATGATGACTTGACATCATCCCCTCCTTCCTCACGTCTTACGACGGCAGTTTCACTAGAGTTCCCAGCGTTACCTGATGGCAACTAGTGATGGGGTTGCGCTCGTTGCGGGACTTAACCCAACACCTCACGGCACGAGCTGACGACAGCCATGCAGCACCTTACTGGCAGTGTATTGCTACAAAGTGAGCTTTCACCCACGGTCTCCCAGCATTCTAGCCCAGGTAAGGTTCCTCGCGTATCATCGAATTAAACCACATGCTCCACCGCTTGTGCGGACCCCCGCCAATTCCTTTGAGTTTCAATCTTGCGATCGTACTTCCCAGGTGGGATACTTAATGCTTTCGCTCAGACACTTGCTGTGTATCGCAAATGTCGAGTATCCATAGTTTAGGGCGTGGACTACCAGGGTATCTAATCCTGTTTGATCCCCACGCTTTCGTGCCTCAGTGTCAATATATGCGTAGCCAGCTGCCTTCGCAATTGGTGTTCTATGTCATATCTAAGCATTTCACCGCTACATGACATATTCCGCTGACCTCCACAATATTCAAGACTGATAGTATCAATGGCAGTTTCCAAGTTAAGCTCGGAGATTTCACCACTGACTTACCAACCCACCTACGCACCCTTTAAACCCAGTGAATCCGGATAACGCTTGCACCCTCCGTATTACCGCGGCTGCTGGCACGGAGTTAGCCGGTGCTTATTCATATGGTACCGTCAGGTGATCTAGAAAGATCTTTTTTCGTCCCATATAAAAGAAGTTTACAACCCAGAGGGCATTCATCCTTCACGCGGCATGGCTGGTTCAGACTTTCGTCCATTGACCAATATTCCTTACTGCTGCCTCCCGTAGGAGTCGGGCCCGTGTCTCAGTGCCCGTGTGACTGGTCGTGCTCTCACACCAGTTACTGATCGAAGGCTTGGTGGGCCGTTACCCCGCCAACTACCTAATCAGCCGCACAGCCATCTTCAAGTGATAAATCTTTAATATTAAAGAGATGCCTCTTCAATATGCTATGGGGTATTAATCCAAATTTCTCTGGGCTATTCCCCGCTCGAAGGAAGGTTCTGTACGTGTTCCGCACCCGTTTGCCGGTCGCCATCAACTGTATTGCTACAGTCATGCTGCCCCTCGACTTGCATGTATTAAGCCTGCCGCTAGCGTTCATCCTGAGCCAGGATCAAACTCTCCATTGTAAATGATGTTTGATACTGACAGTATAATTCTCTTTTAAAAATTAACGTGTCAAATCGAATGTATTTTGCTTGACTTACCTTTTGTTTTTTTTATTCCGATTGCTCGAAATAAAATGCTATTGTTTCCTAACTTTCAAAGATCTTTTGGCTTTACCAGCCACCGTTTTTTCAAACGGAGTGCAAAGGTAAGGGCCTGTATATTTCTACCAAATTTTTCTTCATTTATTTTTCAAAAAAATCAGAATTTTTTGGAGTAAAAATCAACTTGTTATGTGAAGAGCTTTCCTCATTTTTTAAATGCGGACGGCAAAGGTAATGGTTTGCTAATTACTGGCAAATTTTATTCTTTGCTTTTGTTCACATTTGTCGCACATTTATATTCACAATCTTCAGAGAACTAATCCGTCTTTTTCGTTGAACGGGCGGCGAAGATAAGGGTGAGAAGTTTTATAACAAACTAATTTTCAAAGAATCATCGTTAAAATTTTGCAAATGCAGCACTGGCAAGGGTTTGGCGAGGTAATTTTTTTTTCAGCCTTATTGTGTATGATAGACAAGAAGGGTAATCCGGTGTGCATTGTTGATTAGAATTATAGTTGATTATGGGCTGCCGGATGGAAGCGGAAAGCCCGGTGAAGCCTTGTGTGATTGGGCTGTGCCGGACTTGCAGCGTACAGCCGGTACAGTAGTTGAATAGAATTACTGCAGTTGACAGCCCCTAAATCAGTTATTTGTTGAAGCCTTTATCGTAATTCACTTTGATAAGAAATAAACCGTGAGCTGGAACTGCAAAACTGGCTTTGGTACAGTCCTTTGCTTCTATAATATGGCGAAATTGTTGTAAGGAAAGTTTGTCTCTGCCTATTTTGAGCATAGTTGCAGTTAATGCCCGAACCATGCCACGAAGAAATCGGTTTGACTTTACATTATATATTAGAGTTTTGTCTTGAAATAGCCAGTTGCTTTCCTGTATTTGACAAATAAATGTTTTAACCTGAGTGTTTCGTTTTGAAAAAGAAGTGAAGTCGGTGTACTCTTTTACTATTGCTGCGGCTTGCTGCATTAAATCTATGTCGAGCTTATACGGAAAGTAAAAGGCAGTTTCTTTTAGAAACGGGTCTTTTTGACGGTATATATAATAGTTATATTCTCTTGTAACAGCATCAAAGCGACAGTGTGCTTCGGGGTTTACTTGCATTATATTCTTAACTACAATATCTGAAGGTAATATTGCATTAAACTTATATACAAAGTCTTTTGGCATTGTGCCTTCAAAATCGAAATGAAAATAGTTTTGCAATGCATGTACACCAGCATCGGTTCTTGAAGAACCTGTCATTATGATTTTTTCTCTTTGGAAAGTTTCAAAAGCATTTTCAACTTCTGCCTGAACTGTATTCGCATTTATCTGCGATTGGAAACCACTGTAATTTGTTCCCTTATAAGCTAATTCTAAAAAGTATCGGGACATGATAGTTAATTGCGTAACATTGCCCGAAATCGGTTAATGTAGTACTCATCTTTGATCTCCTTCTGTAATGCACTGAACTTATCCGAATCGGACACATAGCTGTAAGCAGCATCGAAAAATTTATACTTATTCTCATCATTTAGAAATAGTGCTGATAAGTTTTTGACCTGCTCTGAGGTAAAGCACTTTGTTATGAAATAATTTTTTGCTTCGTTAATCATTGCATCATCAGATTCTTTTGCAGCCATTTGTCTACGCAATTTTAAAAAATCAGTTTCGTCTGCTACTATTGTACAGTTATTACTCAATAATTGTTTGGAAGAGGCTACCTTTTCAACTACCGGTTTCACTTCTTCCAAAGGAGTTTCTTCTTTTTCTTTTCATTATTATTTTCAATTTCAATAAACCTCTTTTCTTCTTGTGGCTCTTTATTATTTGAAACTGGTACTTCTATTTGTTTTGGATTAGGAATTAATACCCGAATAGTATCTTGTGTACCATTGCTATAATCATCTATAAAGACTAATCCGAATCCTTCTGTAGTAGAGCTTTCTGACCATCTTTTTACTTTTGATGGAGTATAGGGTTCATTGTTAGGCCCAGAATTTTTGGACTCAACAATAACTACATCTTCCTGTTTTGCATCTTTATCATCTACTATGATAATTTTTTCAACTACCTCAACGGGCTTTATTTCTACTATCTCTTTCTTTGCAATGACGGGATCTGTTTTTACAGGTTCGGGTTTTTCAATTGCAACAACAGGTTTTTCTTCTACATTCTCTGTTATTGTCTTCACAACTGTAACATCAGTCTTAACGGGCTTTGGTTCTGTTTTCTCTTGAACAACAACAGGTTCTACTTTCTTTTCTTCCTTGACTGCTACAACTTCTGGCTTTTTTTCAACTACTGCTTTTTGTGCAGGCTTTTCCATTATGGAAGGATCGTCGGCTACTTTTGAAAGGACTTCCGTGAACTTGGAAACATCTTTGTTTTCTCCTTTCTCAGGAGTATTTGTTTTTACTCCCGGACTTGAAGACATTTGAACTGCTAAGGTTTGTAAATTGTAAAGCCCCCATCCTTTTTCACCAAATTGTTTTAAAAGAAAACCATGATCTTTTTTATTGATTGTAACAGAGAAATTTTGTTCCGGTAATTTGCTTTGCAAGAATCCAACTGAAAAATTATATGTACTATCAACAAGTTTTAAAAGAATTAAATAACCCGAACTAGTAGAACTATGAACTTTATTATCAAGCTTTACAAAAAATGGCTGATCAGCCTCAGACTGTAGATAAACAAAATAAACTTTTTGCGAATACGCTGCTAACAGTGAACCGACAAATAAAATACAGAAGAAAAGCTTTTTCATTACTAAGGTATTGGTGCCTCAACAAATTTACTTGAATTCTTTCGAGAAATAACATCAGTACTTCAATAAGTTGTTAAATATGTAACCGCCTATACCTTTTGCTCGTCAATAAACCGCCGACTAAACTACATTTGCGGCACTAAATTATTTATATGAAGAAAGTATTGTTTGCATTATCATTTTTATTCACCACATCGTTGCTATTTGCACAGCCGAGAGAAGACATGGATACATCCTGGAAAAATGAATACCGGGAAACGGCTACTAAAATTAATAACCTGATTCACACCAAACTGGAAGTAAAGCCAGATTTCAGCAAGTCTTACCTATATGGAAAAGCATGGCTAACCCTAAAGCCACATTTTTATCCAACTGACTCCTTAAACCTTGATGCAAAGGGAATGGAAATAAAAAAGGTAGCATTGGTAAAAGGAACAAAGCAAATCCCTCTAACCTTTGATTACGACGAGTGGAATTTGAGAATCAAACTTGATAAGACTTACAAGTCTAACGAGAGCTATACCATATATATAGATTACACGGCAAAGCCTGATGAATTTGAAGAAAAGTATGGCGGAGGAGCGATGCTTGGTATTAAAGGAATGTATTTTATTAATCCAAAAGGAGAAGAAAAAGACAAACCCACTCAGATATGGACACAAGGCGAAACTGAGTCAAGTTCTGCATGGTTTCCAACGATTGATAAGACGAACCAACGTTGTACGCAAGAGCTTACCGTTACAGTTGATAATAAATATGTAACTCTTTCTAATGGTAAGTTGGCCAGCCAGAAAAAAAACACTGATGGCACCAGAAGTGATTACTGGAAAATGGATTTGCCCCATGCACCTTATTTATTCTTTCTAGGTGTGGGTGAATATGCCGTTGTGAAAGACACTTGGAGAGGAAAAGAAGTTAATTATTATGTGGAGCCAGAATACAAATCAGTAGCAAAAAAAATATTTGGTAACACACCGGAGATGATGACATTTTTTTCAAAGATTACCGGAGTTGATTTCCCTTGGATAAAGTATTCGCAGATAACTGGCAGAGACTATGTAGCTGGAGCGATGGAAAATACTACTGCAACTATACATCAGGAAAGTGCACAACAAGATGCCAGAGAGTTGGTGGATGGAAATGACTGGGAAGGAACGATTGCTCATGAATTATTCCATCAGTGGTTTGGAGATTATGTAACAACGGAAAGCTGGAGCAATCTTACATTAAACGAATCGTTTGCAGATTATAGTGAAACACTGTGGAATGAATATAAATATGGTAAGGATGCCGGCGACGCAACTAATTACCAGGGAATGCAAGGTTATTTAATGAGTGGGAGTGATAAAAAAGATCTTGTCCGTTTTCATTATAAAGACAAAGAAGACATGTTTGATGCAGTAAGCTATAACAAAGGTGGTCGCATCTTACATATGCTACGAAATCATGTTGGCGATAGTGCATTCTTCAAGTCAATTAATAATTACTTAACTACCAATAAATTTAAATCAGCAGAAGCGCATCAATTACGGTTAGCATTTGAAGAAGTAAGTGGTAGGGATTTGAATTGGTATTTCAACCAATGGTACTTTGGAAGCGGAAACCCAACTGTTGATATTGATTATGTCTACGACGATGCAGCTGGGAAAGCTACTGTTATAGTAAAGCAAACCCAGAAAACAGATAAGATTTTCAAGTTACCACTTGCTATTGATGTGTATAACGGTACTGAAAAAGTACGTTATAACGTATGGGCAAATAATGCTGTTGATAGTTTTAGCATCAACTATACGAAAAGACCAGATCTTATAAATGTGGATGGAGATAAAATTATGCTTTGGACAAAAAAGGATAATAAGACATTGGACAATTATATACACCAATATAAATATGCCGGCAAATATCTTGATAGAAGGGAAGCAATCGATTTTGCATCAACGAAATTAAATGATCCTAATGCTGTTGCATTATTAAAGACCGCTTTGAATGATAAATATGAAGGACTGAGAAATTTTGCTATTAGCAAAGTAGACCTGAAAAAAGAAACAATCAAAAACGGCTTTGAATCAATCTTACTTGATCTTGCAAAAAAAGATAAATACGCAACAGTAAGAGCTGCTGCCATTGATAAGTTGGGCGATTACAAAAAAACCGAATATATTGAGATTTTCAAAAGTGCAGTAAATGATTCCTCTTATACAGTTGCTGGTAATGCATTAATGGCATTGGGTAAAACAGATGCAGCAGCTGCTTATGCAATCGCAAAAAAAATGAGTGATAAGCCAGCGAAAGGAAATTTACAGGAAGCAGTGATGAATGAGATTGTAAAATCTGGTGATGAAAGCTTGGCTGATAAGATAATCGGTGACTTTGCTAAAATGCCGCTTGGACAGGCTAAGTTTCAATTTTTGAATACACTCAGTACTTACTTAATTGCAGTTAAGAATCCTGAAAAAGTAAAATGGGGTGTTGAAGAGATTGTAAAACTCAGAGATGGAATTCCAGAAAATTTCAGAAATCAAACTGATCCATTTATAAATGGAATGGTGTTGAAAGGATTGCTTTCTAAAAAGAGCAAACAAGCAAGTGAAAATACTGAAAATGCGGCTTTACAAGAATTGGTCAACTATATCAAATCAGTAATGCCAGAAGCGGATAAGAAAGGATTTGCCCCTATCCCCTAAAGAGGAATAAAAGAACATCAAAAAAGGAGAGCCATCTTATAATTAAGATGGCTCTTCTTTTAAATAATATATTTTACCAGCTACCACTCGAACCTCCTCCTCCTCCGCCGCCGCCGCCGAAGCCCCCAAATCCACCACCACCGCCGCCAGACCAACCGCCACCGCTACTTCCACTACCTGACCAACCGGTAAATCCACCCCTTGAGACATAGGTACCACCGCCTGGAGCAGCTCCACCAAAAATGATAATCAAAAGAATCACAACTATAATAATTGTCCAGACACTACCGCCTTTTCCTTTATTATTGCTACCATATCCTTTTGGTGCAACGTATTCTCCTTCTGCAGCTTTAACTATTCCATTTATTCCTTCATCTATTCCTCGATAATAATTATCAAGTTTAAATTGTGGCTTGATAGTATACTCAATAATATCTTTCGCTGTAACATCAGTAATAACACCTTCTAAACCATAGCCAACTTCAATTCTCATTTTACGGTCGTCTTTTGCGACGAGTAAAACAATTCCGTTGTTGATGTCTTTATTTCCGACTCCCCATTTGCGAAGTATTTCCAGCGCAACTTCCTCCACCGAATAATTACCTGTTGTTGGAATTATAACAACTGAAATTTGATTTGATGTAGAATCATCATAAGCCACCAACTTGTCTTCTAAAGCCTGCTTCTGTACATCCGTCAATGTATTTGTATAATCATTGACAAGCCTTTGAGGGCTTGGCTTTTTTGGAACAATATCTTCAATTTGTGCAAATGAAGAAACTGAAATAAGCAGCGTAAGTATGAAGAGTAATTTTTTCATAGGCGTTTATCTGCCGAAAACAATTTCGTCAGGTAATTCATTTCTATCAGTATCGCTATCATAAGGAAAATTAGATTTCAATACATCGCCAATCTGAATAACACATTCTGCAATTCCTACCCCGTAATTATTGCTGTTGAAACTTGCAAGCATCTCTCTCACCAGCCTATTCCAATAATCTGACCCCACTCTCTGGTGTATCCCTTCATCACCGAAAACAGCAAGCTGCCTATCCTTCATAGCGATGTAAACAATAACGGCATTTCGCTGTTCCGTTTTTTCCATTTTAAGCTGAAAGAATATTTCGGCAGCCCTGTCCATTGCATTCATCCAACTACAGTGACTTTCTACAAATACCCTAACCTCTCCGCTGGTACTTTTTTCTGCCTGGCGAATTGCTTTTACAATAAGATGGTTATCCTCCTGGGAGAAGAACTGTTTTTTCTTTCGGAAAAATGAGAACATTGATAGCTTTCAGTAGTTATTTAATATCAAATTTTATATCCGGAGCTTTATCAGTTCCTTCATCAGCTTTATAGTATGCTTTTTCTTTGAAGCCAAACATACCTGCCAAAATATTATTCGGGAACCTCACCACTTTCAAGTTAAATGTTTCCACCGCTTTGTTGTAATCCTGGCGGGCAACATTAATTCTGTTTTCCGTACCCTCAATTTGTACTTGAAAATCCTGAAAGGCTTTTGTTGTTTTCAAATCTGGATAAGCTTCAAAAGAAGCAATTAATCGGCTGAATGAACCTTGCAAATTAGCTTGCGCATCCTGATAAGCTTTCAACGATTCAGGATCATTAATATCTACATTTATAGAAGTAGCTTTTGCTCTAGCTTCTACAACAGCAGTCAATGTTGATTTTTCAAAATTCGCTGATGCTTCAACGGTTTTTATTACACTGCTATACAAATCGGCACGACGCTGATAGTTTGTTTCTACATTACTCCATACTTTTTTCACACTCTGGTCTGCTGTTTTAAGTCCGTTGTAGCCATTACATCCCCATACACCAAGCATAAGAACAAGAGCACCTATTGCGATTAATGCGACATTTTTGGTTCCTTTCATTGTAGTTAATTTTTTAGTAGTGGTAAAAATAGTAAATTCAAAAGTTCATCAGCGTAATTTTTCGGTTGAAATAGTATTAATATCGGCAAAGCCGCAATTTAGTAACGCTGCGGCATGGTTTTGGCGACAAAATGCCAAATATTTTCCATGTCATTTAAGAAAATCTTACTCCCCATCGTCATAATATCGCTTACTTTTTTTTCTCAATGTAAAAAATCGGGTAATACTCCTGCTCCTCCTCCTGATTCAGTTCCTATTAAAGATTCTGCAATTGTTACCGGCCTTAACTATCCATGGGAAATACTTTGGGGGCAAGACAATTTTATTTGGATGACGGAGCGAGGAGGAAAAATAAGTCGTGTAAATCCAACAACAGGAGCTGTTTCACTTCTTCATACGATTACAGAAGTAGTTACAAATGGAGAAGGTGGTTTACTAGGAATGGTAATGCATCCGAATTTTACTGCAAATCCATTTGTATATGTTTCTTACAACTATAATTCCGGAGGTTACAAAGAAAAAGTAGTTCGATTTACATATACAGGAACTGCTCTTATCAGTCCATTTACAATTATTGAAAATATAGCCGCTTCTTCCATTCACAATGGATCGAGATTGGTGATTACTCCTGATCTTAAATTATTTATTTCGACAGGTGATGCGGCTAATCAATCATTACCTCAAAACACTTCTTCGTTGAGTGGGAAAATATTAAGATTGAATCTTGATGGAACTATTCCTGTGGATAATCCTGTTGCCGTTAATCCTTATTGGAGTTTAGGACATCGCAATCCGCAAGGGTTAGTGTATGCGAATAATATTTTATACAGTTCCGAACATGGACCTAGTACGGATGATGAAATAAATATTATTGAGAAAGGAAGAAATTATGGCTGGCCGAATGTTGCTGGTTTTTGTGACCCAGGAACCGAACAAACATTTTGCTCAACTAATAATGTAAAAGAACCATTGAAAGCATGGACACCGACCATTGCTACTTGCGGACTTGACTATTACAACAATGATTTAATTCCCCAATGGAAAAACTCATTACTATTAGTAGCGTTGAAAGAATCAAGAATGTATCAGTTGAAATTAGATGCTGCTAATACAAGCATCACATCAACCACAGAATTCTTTGCTGGTACGTACGGAAGAATGAGAGATTTGTGCATTTCACCAACCGGTAAAGTGTATATCTGCACCAGTAATGGTGGTAACAATGATAAGATAATTGAAGTAAGGAAGTTGTAGTACTCTTTATTCAGATACCGCAGCAATACCCGGCAGCACTTTCCCTTCAAAATATTCCAGCATGGCGCCACCGCCAGTAGAAACATAACTTACTTTATCTGCAAAACCAAACTGATTGACGGCTGCAACAGAATCGCCACCGCCAACTAATGAGAAAGCACCGTTTTGTGTAGCATCAGCAACTGCAATGGCAATTGTTTTTGTGCCGAGTTGAAATTTTTCCATTTCAAAAACTCCCATTGGGCCGTTCCATAAAATAGTTTTTGAAGCTTTTATCACTTTCGAAAAATGATTAGAAGCATGAGAGCCAATATCCAATCCCATCCAGCCATCGGGAATATTATTACTTGGCGCAACACTTGTTTCAGCATCAGCGGCAAATTTATCTGCAATAACAGAATCAGAAGGCAAATGAATCTTCACTCCTTTTTCTTCAGCTAATTTTAAAATCTTTACCGCAGTATCTAATCTATCATCTTCACACAAAGAATTTCCGATTGATCCACCTTGTGCTTTCATAAAAGTGTAAGCCATTCCACCGCCAATGATAATATCTGTTGCCCTTTCCAGAAGGTTTTCAATAATCAAAATCTTGTCACTCACTTTTGCACCGCCGATAATTGCCACAAATGGTTTCTCTGCTTTATGCAACACTTTTTCTGCACTTGCCACTTCACTTTCCATTAGTAAACCAAAGAAGCGTTTATCAGCCGGAAAGAATTTCCCAATAACTGCTGTAGAGGCATGTGCCCGGTGAGCTGTACCAAAAGCATCATTCACCCACACATCGCCAAGTAATACTAACTTTTTTGCGAAGCCTTCATCACCTTTTTCTTCTTCTTTATGAAAACGAAGGTTTTCTAATAATAACACTTCCCCATTCCGCATCATTGAGCCAGTAAGATTAGCCTGCTCGCCAATACAATCTTTGGCAAAAAGAACGGTAGCTCCACCAAGCAATTCGCTTAAATGTTTTATTAAATGTTTTAAGGAGAATTTATCGTCCGGACCATCTTTAGGCCGACCCAGGTGGCTCATCAAAATTACTTTTCCGCCATCTGCCAATACTTTCTTTATTGTAGGAACAGCAGCCGTCATCCGGCTATCGTCAGTTATTTCCAGCTTATCATTTAATGGAACATTAAAATCAACTCTTATCAATACTCTCTGTCCGTTGAAATTATGCGAATTAAATGCTGACATAATGCTGTATTTTAATTATGATAAACCAATGTTTTCTTTTTCTGCTTCTCTGAACAAGATATGGCCGGCTACGGTAGCCATTACTTCATCCGTTACATCTTTACCACCTTTCATATTCGTACGGATACTTTCTATTGTATATTTTGGACCGAAAGGAAAGCCCCACCAGCCAAATAAGCAAGAAAGTAATGTAAAGCCAATTCCTTTTGCAACTGCACTTTCTTCCTTTTTTAATAAATAAACTCCGGAGGTTTTTTTAAGCGTTACTACAATTACCGAAATAGTAAACGCATAATAAACAAATCTTCCCCCTTGTTTCACCTCTTCCTGTAAGTTTTCGGCTGACATTCCGCCTATATTTTTAATCTTCATCCGTTACGAATTAAAAAACAAAATACCGCAACAAATAGTTTTACTTGCTGCGGTATCTAACTATTAAAAAATTATTTGTTGATTAGTTGGGCGAAATAATTTACCGTTCTTACCAACTGGCTTACATAACTCATTTCATTATCATACCAGCTAACTGTTCTTACTATTTGCTTATCTCCCATCGTCATCACTTTTGTTTGTGTCGCATCAAACAACGAACCGTAATGGATACCAATAATATCGCTACTTACAATTTCATCTTCAGTATATCCAAAACTTTCATTTGCAGCTGCTTTCATATCAGCATTGATCTGCTCCACAGTTACCGTTTTCTCCAAAATGGTATTCAATTCAGTTAATGAACCAGTGATTGTCGGTACTCTTTGCGCACCGCCATCTAGTTTTCCTTTTAACTCTGGCAACACCAATCCGATTGCTTTAGCAGCACCTGTACTGTTTGGAACAATATTAGCCGCTGCTGCTCTTGCCCTGCGCAAATCACCTTTTGGATGAGGGGCATCCAAAGTATTCTGATCATTTGTATAAGCATGTATGGTGGTCATCAAACCTGTAACGATACCATATTTATCATTCAGCACTTTTGCCATTGGGGCCAAACAGTTTGTAGTACAAGATGCACAAGAAATAATTGTTTCGCTACCATCCAAAATGCTATGGTTCACATTAGATACAACTGTTTTCAAATCACCAGTTGCCGGAGCAGAGATAACTACTCTTTTGGCGCCAGCAGTAATATGTGCCGCTGCTTTGTCTTTATCTGCAAAAAAACCAGTGCTTTCAATTACCACATCCACATCATGGCTTCCCCAAGGAATTTGAGATGGATCTTTCTGCGCATATATTTTTACTAGGTCGCCATTTACAGTAATAGAATCGTCAGACACTTTTACGTCGGCATCAAATCTTCCTTGAGCACTATCGTACTTCAACAAATGAGCTAATACTTTAGGACTGGTAAGGTCGTTAATAGCAACAACATCAATACCTTTCATATTATATATCTGGCGGTAAACAAGGCGGCCAATTCTGCCAAAGCCGTTGATAGCTACTTTAACTGTGCTCATTATTACTTAGTTTAAAATTAAAAAATAATCCGCCTCCGCTACATCCCTTTGCTAAAGCTACGGGAGTTAAAAAAAGCTTCGGTGGTAAGGGCTGCGAAGGTAAGAAATCCTGACCTGTATTCAGATTTCGAATTCGGGCAAAAACTTGCCCCTTAACCTTAAAATGAATGTGGGAAAATCAAAGACAAAAACATTTGGCTAAAAACTGTCGCACAACTATCTTTGCCGTCCCTAAAACGGCCCGTTCGTCTAAGGGTTAGGACACCACCCTTTCACGGTGGTGATACGAGTTCGAATCTCGTACGGGCTACAAAAATAGTTTCGTTACATCTCGAATCCCCGCAAATTCACTGTTTGCGGGGATTCTTGTTTTCGGTATCTCTCGGTTGATTACGCTTTTCACCCGATTTCGGTTCACTAATGATTCACCGAAACAATCAACTTCACCAAAACAATTAAAAACGATGAAAGCGACAGCTATTTACTTCACCAATTCTTCAAAGAAAAGCAAACGAACAGGAAAAATTCCCATTTACTTAAGAGTATGCTTTAAAGGTTCAAAGTCAGAGTGCCGTTTGAATGCAGAAATATCAGAGAAAGAAGTTTCCAAATGGGATCCTATGACCATGCGGATTATGGAAAGGAACTCGCCAATCAATCATTATTTGAATAGGCTCGATCAGAAGTTTGGTGATTTTATTATACTTCATTCAAATGACATCTCTACATATACTGCCTTAGCAATAAAGAATTATGTAATGGGGATTAATGCTACCGATAAAATGACAGCAATGAAATTTGTGGACGATTATTTCAATAACGCTGTGCTCAATAATGTTGATCGTACCCAAGGAACGATAAAGAACTACAGGCGATCAATCAATCATTTTAGAAATTTTCTTAAGTCCTGCCAAAAGCAAGACCTTTTGCTCGAAAATTTAAATTTCGAAATTGCTGCTGATTTTAAAAATTACCTGGTCAATTCAAATACTGTTTTAAACCGTGTGGGAATGACAGAAGTTTCTGCAGCAGGCGTTATCAAAAATTCAGAACCATATTTACTGATGCAGCAGATAAGGACCTATTAAAACGAAATCCTTTCAAACTGGTAAAAATTAAAACCAAATCCCCAAGAAGAGAACGATTGTCGATTGAACAAATTGAAAAGATATACTTCCTTGATACGACAAACTGGCAATACTTGCCGATATACAGGGATATCTTTTTATTTTCGGTATATACCGGGCTAGCTTATCATGATGCAATGTCGCTTACAGCGGATAATATTGAATCAAGAAAAGATGGAAGTTTTAAACTTACTGTAAGAAGAGGAAAAACAGATGTTATTACAGAATGCTTTTTACCCGATCAGGCAATAGAAATTTTAAAAAAATATGAAGGAAGGCAGGAAATAGAAGTGCTGAATACTGTTCTTCCTTATCGCTCAAATAAAGAAGTAAATGTGCAGTTGAAAAAGTTAGCAGAACTTTGTGGAATAAGCATGCGACTATCAACCCATATTGCCCGACATTCCTACCGTCAGCTACTTGCAGAAGCTGGCATTTATGATATGGGAGTAGTTAAAAGATTAATGGGTCAAAGCAGAAACGGAGATGTTGACGAAGTGTATTATAGTGTAACTGATGGTGGGTTGTTAAAAGCAAAAGAGAAATTGCAACGGCTACTTAATTATTATTTAATAAAGTAATTGTATATCTGAAAATTGCCATCAAATGAATAATCTGGAAATACCACCTAAATTTATAGAAGAGGAAAGGATACAAGAAGATGCTTTTAATGATTACATTAAAACGCTAAAAGATCATGCATCAAAAACTAAGAAAGATTTTCTTGTGCAACCTGTTTTCGTGCTGAACAGTGAGCAAACTATAAACTACATAACAGGTGTTTATTTAGGTACAGTATTTTTCCCTGATGAAGAATTATATGAAAAGTTCAGCGAATTTGGGATAAAGCGGCAAAACCTAAGATGGATGATTGATATTAATGACCTTGAGCAAAAATTCCATAAGATAAGAAGCTTTGGAATACCTGTTTATCGACTCGAATTTATGCGACACCTAATGGTTCATTTATCAATTCAAATCTCTATCGATGTCATTAGCTGGTCAGAGATATATGAACAAACAAGAAAAGGGCCACGCCCTGTTACGTTAACCTCAGCAATTGAAAAAGCGATAGATCGTAAAACATATAATGCAAAATCTCCGCAAAAGCCTGGGCAAAAAAAACAAATTGCCCATCTAATGGCACAGGAATTAATTAGTATGGAGAAAGAAAATATCATTGATGCCTCTTTCATAATAAGTCTGATGAAAGGGCAGATCAAAAAGGAGTTTTTTATTGATTGGCTTAGGGAGTCTTTCCCTATGAGTGAACGGGTACTAAACAGCAATTTGTTCTTGCAAAGAATTTCTCCGCTATTATTCTATATTCTGCAACATAAGAAAATTCCAACACTGGGTAGTATCGGCAATAAATATTTAGGCAAAAGTGAAAACACCTTTCAGGGGCAATCCTTTAGAAAGCTGATTTTTAAACGCTAAAGCCTTTTCACCTAATTCGGGTTCACAAACATATTTCAAACCGTGCCATATTGTGCTCAAATAACACAAAATGGACACTAATCAATTACTAGTCTCGCTGAGAGAAGAGATTTCAGCATTACGAAAACAGTTACCTGCTACTCTCCCAAGCACTGTTACGCAAAAATGGATAAGCCGTGCGGATGTAATGGCCTTCCTGGACTACAAGAATACACAGATGTGCAGCCTGGAACAAACCGGCGATCTGGTAATGACGCAGATTGGCAGAAGAAAATTTATTCTGAGAGAGTCATTTGAAAAACTTCTTGAAAGGTCAATCATTAATTAATTATGCTCCCAGAAAAAACATACAAAAAGGGACGCAAATGTCTTCAATGCTATAAACCTATTGCCGACCGTGAGCATGCTATCCGTAAGTACTGCCCTCGCATTGTGCTTCCAGATGGCAGTATCATTAATTGTAAAGACGATTTTAATTCTCAGAAAAATAAACCCATTAATGAGCCCTTTAAATTTATGGTTAAGTGGCAGAAGTTTTATCACCATCGCATAAAACAATTGCTGGAAAAAGAAGGCGAGTCTGTTACATTAGAACAAATTAATCGATATGGCATCAATTTATTCAGACCTTTTCAATTTGAAATAACAAAGGAGGGATTATATGTCTTCTATTATCATCAATTTAAAATTCAACACCTATCTGATAAAAAATATAAAATAATTAAACATGTACTATTTTGATAATTCGCCATTAACCGAAAGGATAAATACACTTGCAGCAAATGAACCAAAACCTTCTAATACTGTAGGTTGGTTGATTGTTAGCCTGATCTTAGTTACAGGCACTGCAGTTTTCCTTGCTTATAAGTATTATGATATAAAAAGCGATAAACAAGACTCCAATAATGTACTTATCTAAGCGGATCGCTATACTTCTTCTTTTATTATCGTGAAATCACAAATTTATTTGTGATGTGAATAATAATATATAGTGACAGGGTTTATTTTAATTAAACCGCTATTAATGTCTAAACATAAAACTAGAATTTTCGAGAAATCCCGGGAATTAATAAAAAACAACGCAGCTCTGTGTTTAAAATCAAATTTACAAAGCAGCAGTTTCATGAGATTCTTCGAGAAATGCCGCAAATTTCAATAGTAGCCCGTTAGCTTTCGATAATGTTCTAATATTTATTAATAGCAGAGGATGCTCTTTGACCATTTTCCTTTCAATCAAAATCAATCCATATTAATATAGATTTATCCTAATTAATTCGGGGTATCCGAACAGGTCATTGTGTTCCCAATCCGGTCTTAACTTTATCTATTAATTCTGTAGAGTTTGAATTTAATGACAAGTACCAATTGAATACCTTCTCCTTTAATCCCCGTTTTATTGCAGGTAATGTATCACCATGCATGGTGAGTAAAAGAATTTTTACCGGCTCCCGATTTAATAAAGCCTCGAGCTGCCTGATAGCTTTTGAAAATTTGTATCCGTTTAATCCGGCATGGGAATAGTCTGTAATAAACAGATCAATAGGTTCTTCTTTCTCTATTGAATTTACCAGGTATCTGAATGCCTGGTTAGTATTATTGAAACTCAAATAATAAACGTTTGAAAAGTTTGATACTATCCAATGCCGGATGGAATCAGTCACTAACTTGTGGTCATCAAGGTGTATTATTTTATATTGTTTCATTGATGCTTGGTTGAGTTATTTCTTTAATTCCGCAATAATGGCTCTGAAGTTATTCAACCCTGCTTCCAGGTTCTCTACAATATCCAATGCCAGTTCATCAGGATCGGGAAGGTTATCCAAATCAGCCAGCGATTTATCTTTTAACCAAGTAATGTCTAACGATGTTTTATCTCTTGCTATAATTTCATCGTATTTGAATTTGCGCCAGCGGCCTTCAGGATTTTTTTCGCCAAAGGTTTCTTTTCTTTTGTGACGATTCTCCGGATTGTATAAAGTGATGAATTCCCGTAGGTCTTCCAGCTTTAGCGGATTCTTTTTTAGTGTGTGATGAATATTGGTACGATAATCATACACCCACACATCTTTTGTCCATGGATCTTTGCTGGACGGTTTGCCATCAAAGAACAACACATTTGCTTTTACACCATTGGCATAAAAAATACCGGTTGGTAAACGTAGAATGGTGTGGAGTTCAGTAGTCTCCAACAATTTCTTTCTTACTGTTTCACCGGCTCCACCTTCAAACAAAACATTATCGGGTAACACCACTGCTGCTTCGCCGGTGGTTTTGAGCATACTCTTTATATGCTGCACAAAGTTGAGTTGCTTATTGCTGGTGGTAACCCAAAAATCCTGGCGGTTATAAGTAAGGTCTTCTTTTTCCTGTTCGCCTTCTTCGTTGGTAAATGTCATGCTGCTTTTTTTACCAAAGGGTGGATTGGCCAGCACATAATCGTAACGGGTTTCTGAAGCGGCAATCAATGAATCATTAGGCGATATCATAGTATCTGCATCAATGTCGCCGATATTATGCAGGAACAAATTCATGAGTGCAAGCCTTCTTGTACCAGCAACAATCTCGTTACCCGCAAATGTTTTGTATTTGAGAAACTGTTTTTGTGCTTTGTCTAAATCTGCATTTTCTGTCAACC
The DNA here is from genome assembly GCA_016708765.1 of Chitinophagaceae bacterium. Lineage (GTDB taxonomy): Bacteria > Bacteroidota > Bacteroidia > Chitinophagales > Chitinophagaceae > JJ008. Next base: position 468,228 of record JADJFD010000003.1, on the reverse strand, counting down.
AATCATAAGCCGCCAAAAAGAAACCACCGGTGCCACAGGCCGGGTCGGCAATGGTTTTCATGGGTTCTGGTTGAAGACATTCTACCATTGCTTTTATCAATGGCCTTGGAGTAAAATACTGGCCGGCACCGCTCTTGGTATCTTCTGCATTTTTTTCCAGCAGGCCTTCATAAATATCGCCTTTGTCTTTTACACCCATCAGCACCCATTGCTCTGCATTGATAAGGGCAATCAGTTTATACAATTTAGCGGGGTCCTGTATTTTATTCTGGCTCTTTGTAAATATCTGGCCGAGAATTCCTTTCTCGCTACCCAACTCTCTTAATAGTTTACTGTAATGCACTTCCAGTTCATCACCACTTTTGCCGGTTAGGCTTTCCCAGTTAAATGCTTTGGGTATGGGCATTTTTCGGTTATGCGGTGGCCTGCTGTATTCATCTGCCATTTTTAAGAAAAGCAAATAGGTAAGCTGTTCTAAATAATCGCCATAACCTACGCCATCATCTCTTAATGTATTACAGAAAGCCCATACTTTGGAAACGATGCTGGAAGCATTTGCTGAATTGTTATTACTCATTTTTTAATTGTTGTTGAAACCAGCTTAAGTAAGCCGTTAATTGTGTAGTAAGATAATAAGGAAGATTTAGCAAATGATATTTTTTACCGGTTGTTGTTTCAGCATCGGTTATTTTTAATTCTCCAGCATAAAAACGTACTGCTAAAGTATGTGGCGCCATATCCATAAACAAATGCAGCGATTTTAATGTTCCTGTTGCTCCCGACTTTACTTCCACAGGAATTAATTTACCATCATTCGGAAAGATATAATCCACTTCTGCAGATGATTCTTTTTTATCCCTTGCCCAAAAATGCAATTGGCTTAAGGCATTGTATTGTACTGATAATAATTCCTGTCCTACGAGGTGTTCTATCATCGTTCCCTGGTATACTTTGTTTAAATCATCTGTTCCCAGTATTTCCTTTTGTATGCCAATAAAATAATTAAGCATACCGGTATCCAGCAACTGCAGGCGGGGGGATTTTTTTATATCTGGTAATAATGGCAATATAGCCGCTGTGTTGGGATACATTAAATGTATTAGCAATGCTTTTTCCAACGTTCGTAATGCTTCTCCCATTTCTCTTGAGCGGTACTCTGAATTACCAAAGCCTGCAAACTTTATCCGCTTACCAGCCTGTGCAAATGAAGTACGTATTACATGCCGAATATGCATTACCTGTGTACTGTTAGATGCATACTTTTCTACATCATCCATATAGGAAGCAATCAACGAATCGTAAATTGGTGGCAGTGCCGTTAAATCTTTGTTTGTAGCATAATGATTAACGATTTCGGGCATGCCCCCGATTAATGCATACGTATGAAAAAGCTTCAATAGTTTGGAATGCGCAAATGCCGGCAGGGGTAAATTTTGCAATTGCTCAAAAGCAGCAGTTTCGCCCATGGCTTGTAAAAACTCGGGAAAAGAAACAGGCCGCACCACTTTGAACTCAACCCGGCCTACCGGAAAATGTATATCCTTGTTGAACAATGTTTCCAGCATACTGCCGGCGGCTATTACTGTTATGGTAGGTTCCTGTTCATAAAAATAACGCAGTATGTTTAGGGCTGCCGGCACTTCCTGAATTTCATCAATAAAAAGAAGGGTATTGCTTTTGGAAGCCAGTGTTTTGTTTTTTATAAAAAACAAGGCCTGCATCAGTGTTTCTATATTGGTGAAATCAAGAAAAGGCTGCCTGTCTTCTGGCAGTTCCAGATTCAAATAGATATATTGTTCATATTTGCTGGCAAACTGCTCTACCAGGGTGGTTTTACCCACCTGCCTTGCTCCCCTGATTACCAGAGGCTTACGGTCTTTTTGCAGCGACCATATTTCCAGTTCCTGTTGAATTTCTCTTACAAACATGTACCAAAGTTAGGGTAAATATTTTATATAATTGTAATAAAGTGATAGCAATAATGTATATTTTTTGTGCCAAAGTGATGGTTATACCAATCTACACTCAAAGGCCCCTATTTAAAATACTTTGGCTTATTTCTACTCGCTAAACATATCTTTTTTACTCAGATCCATTACCCAATCGCTTATTTCGTAACTGAACCATTCATTAAAGAGCTTTAGGTTTCTGGTGGCCGGCCATTCATTTTCATCTGTACAAATACCTTCCAGCTCTGTTTCAAATATCTGTTGGTAATGCTTTTTTATTACATCGCCTGCATTATCAACTAACTGATCTATTAAATAGGTTTTACTTTCGCCCAATATGTTTTCATGCATGGGTAAATCAGGAAACAGCGCATTGTTCCAGTCTATAAATGGCTTTTTGTGTGTGATGGTAATGGCACTTCTGCTTATTACATTCATACATTTAAATTAACCACCCTTCAAACCTGCCTAAAGGGAGGCTGGTTTTTTTAATAAAATCCGAAAAACATATCACCTTCAAAAGAAATAAATACCGGATGTATTCTTATCACTCATAATTTTTTAATATTTCTTGTAATGTATTTTCTAATTTAATAGATAAGCTATCAAAATCATTGATTGCCCAAAAAGGCACTTCTGCAGCTATAATTGAAATAGCATCTTTACCCTCAAACCCAGATTCAATAATAAAAGCATCCGATTGATGTAATTCTTCTGCAATATTAGGATAAAGTAAAAGCACTTTATTACACCCTCTTCGTAAAGCATAACTTACCATCTGGTAAAGATCTGATTGTGCTATTCCTTTCTTTGTATCAGTTTTAAAATCCTTGTCACGAAGTTTATATTTGGTATCAATTATTATTTTCTTATTACTATCTTTTTTCGAAGTAAGGAAAATGTCATGCTGCATTTGAAAAGCTTCAGGATTAGAAGATAAATTCATATTGGACTTTTGATATTCTACTTTCCAGTTTTTAGAGAATTTACTATCCAGAAATCCAGCAATAAAATCTTCAAATATATATTCCATTGGAAACAATAGTGACCACTGTGACAAATCATATTGCTGGTTGGCATAAAGCAATTGTTGCAATACAATTTTACATATATCCTTGATATCATAATATTCAGCAAAAAGTGGATTTAAAACAATTCTTTCCAGTTCATTATAGCTGCATGGCTTATCTTCTACATCATCCAATATAAAAATAAGTTCCTGTAAAATATTCCGGCTTTCATCATACTTGGTTTTGTCAAGTAATAACCTACTCACATATTTTATTACCCGATTAAGCGAATTATCAAAAATAAAAGGTTCATGATCACAGTCTATAATATGATGGTTGCCATTAATAAATCCTGAGGAAAGGTAACGGCTGAAGTTAATTCGCCCCTTAGGGCTCATCAATGATTCTTCTACTGGCTGATAGAGTGAAATAGGAGAAGTGGAAACTGTTTCCAGCATCTTGGTAGCCATTAAATAAATAATCAATTCAGGTAGCTCTAAATCATCTAAGCTGTCTAGTTTAGATTTGGTAAAAGGGAATTTCCATTTTCTACAATAGTCGAACCAGAAAAAGAGATGCCTCAGCATCAATTTTGGATTCGCATTTTGGTGTTTAAATGGAAAATCCAGTGAAATTGACCCCCTGTTACCAGTCGAAGCTGACCCCAGTTCTCCAGAGCAATCTGACCCCCGACCGCCATTTCAAATTGACCCCCTAAAAGTTGTTCAAAGTTTAAGTTGTTTTTGCAAGTAAAAAGGAGGAGGTTCTTGGTTCATCAATTCCTTCTTCATGTCTAACAAAACAATTGAGATGTTTACAATACGTCAGATTCTCCGGCTTTATGCATTGGGTAAGGGTACAAAATATATCAGCCAGTCTACGGGAGTGGCCCGTAATACAGTAAAAAAGTATTTGTACAGATATGTATTATCAGAAAAAACGATTGGCCAGATTGAAGCAATGAGCGATGCAGAGATGTCCAGGTTGTTTTTAATTAAAGAACGGATAGAAGCTAGCAATAAGAGGTTATCAGATTTACAACCGCTATTACCTTCTTTAGCAGCGTTGTTAAAAAAGCGGGGAGTCACCAAATACATGGTGCATGAAAAATACCTGCAACAATGTCCGGATGGTTATAAGAGTTCTTCTTTTATTGAGAAGCTTAACGACTTTATGCAGATGGGCAAGTCTTCTTTGAAGATGACGCATAAGGCAGGTGATAAATTATTTGTGGATTTTACCGGTCAGAAATTGCACCTTGTAGATAAACTCACCGGAGAAATAAATGATGTAGAAGTGTTCGTAGCAATACTGGGATGCAGTCAACTCACCTTTGTAACGGCGGTACACTCACAACGCAAAGAAGATTTTATTCTTGGTTGTGAAAAAGCACTTCACTTTTATGGTGGCGTGCCACAGGCTATTGTTCCCGATAATTTAAAATCAGCCGTTACCAGGGCGAGTAAATATGAAGCGGAGCTTAATGAAAACTTTGCGGCCTTCGCAGAGCATTATCACACCTTTGGCTTCCCGACAAGAACCTATAAACCCAAAGACAAAGCGCTGGTGGAAGGAGCTGTAAAGATTATTTACACTACTATTTTTTCTAAAATCGATCAAAAAGTTTATCACCGTTTAGAGGACATGAACAAAGACATTCTTTTTCATTTACAAATCCACAACGATGCAAAACTTACCGGTGAAAATTATAGTAGGCGCAACAGTTTATAGAAGTAGAACAACAAACCCTGCAGCCCTTAAATCCTTACCTGTTTGAGCTGATGACGACACAGCTTGCTACAGTAAATAAATACGGTCATGTGTTGCTGAGTGCTGATAAGCGTTATTACAGCGTCCCTTTTAAACTAATCGGCAAACGCTTAAAATTAAAATACACTTCTGCCAAAATAGAAGTATATGACGATAACGAAGTGGTAGCTGTACATGATCGTTTTTTTGGCAAAGGCTTAAAATATATTACTACACAAGACCACCTGGCTACACATCATAAATATTTAGCAGAGTGGAATCCTCAGAAGTTTATGACGACCGCAAGCTCCATAGGAGTAGAAGTAGCGAAGTATATAGCCAAAATATTATCCCGGGAATTATATCCGGAACAGAGTTATAAGTCCTGTTCAGGTGTATTAAACTTTGCTAAAAGAGTAGGCCATACCCGGCTAATCAATGCCTGCAAAAGAGCCGACAGCTATGGTATTTACAATTATGGCATCATCGATCAGATACTCCGCTCAAAAGCCGATGCCATTGCTTTTGAAGATGAAACGCCTGCTATAGAAATGCCCGACCATGAAAACATAAGAGGACAAGATTATTACGAATAATTTTTTTATCAGTAAAACAAAAAAACATGAACAACGAAACAGTAAAAAAAATGGGTGACATGCGTTTGTATGGGATGCAAACTGCTTTTAAAACATTTGTAGAACAGCCACTGCTTATCAGCTTTACAAATGATGAAATGGCACAGTACCTTGTTGAAAACGAATGGGACGACAGAAAGCATCGCACTCTTCAGCGAAACATCAAAACAGCCAGATTCCGTTACTCCGCAGATGCTGAAGGAGTAGATTATGATAACAAAAGGGAGCTTGATAAAAATCAGATAGACCGCTTGTTTACCTGCGATTTTATAAAAAAGGGCAACGATGTTTTTATTACCGGAAGTACCGGCACAGGTAAAAGTTATTTAGCTTCTGCTATCGGACATCAGGCTTGTTTATCAGGGTTCAAAGTATATTATGCTAATACAGCGAAGCTGCTATCAACTTTGAAAATGGCAAAAGCCGATGGCTCTCATTTAAGAGAACTAACCAGAATAGAAAAACAGGACTTGTTGATACTTGATGACTTTGGAATACAGGCTTTTGATGCCAGCGGCAGAGCATTGCTGATGGACATTGTAGAAGACCGACATGGAAAACATTCTACCATCATCGCTTCACAGGTTCCAGTAAAAAAATGGTATGAGGTGATTGGAGAACAAACAGTAGCCGATGCAATATTGGACAGGCTGGTTCATCAATCAGTGCGTATTGAATTAAAAGGCGAGTCACTTAGAAAAACAAAAAAGTCAAACAGTATTATATAAAGCTTGCAAAAAAAAATTAATAAACATAGACATAAAAAACCTACGTTTGAATAACAAATACAACCAGTTCTTTACAGTTTTTTGGGCCTTGAAATAATCAGTTTTGTACAATTAATAGCAGGGGGTCAATTTGAAATGGCGAAAGGGGGTTAGTTTGTCTGGTATTTACAATCAGTGTACAAAATTAAAATCGAAAGCAGGTTATGAAGACTGGTTTAATGCATACAACAAGCGAATTGATCGCTGCACCCCTTCCTTTTTGTCAAAAGCCCCTCGCAACGGTGACGCACACTTCGTAATGTTCGGTCATCGTCGGAAAATTTCCAATTTCAGATAATTCCATTTTTTCGTTTTCCGGGCATCAGTATTTCATAGCATCACCTAATGGTTGCGGTAGTATAACCGCGCCTTTACGAAAGTTTCCCTATGTTTCAATGGTTATCAACAAAATCATTAATAGTTTTCAATTGCCCTCAGGCTTTCTATCAAAAAGTTCGAACTGTCTCTAGTAAAGGGCACCCAATCCCGGTAGTTCACGGCGTACCTGGGATACTAGCTCAGTTACCGTAATTTCTATTTGTTCCTGTTCTGTAAAATGCCATTTGCGTTTATAAAAAGATTGCCGGGATTTACCAAACAGTCTACAAAGCGGCCCGACGCCCATCCTTGTAATTCGCTTCTCCTTTATCAGCGTTACTGTTTGGTACCAGGCTTTTTTCTTACAGGAACTTTTAATTCTTTTTCCGCATAATCAATCATCGCATTAAGTCCGTATATCATCACATTAGCCTTTTCCAACGCTTTCTCCAGTTGCTTAATTCTGTTGCTAAGTGGTTTTAAATCAGATTTTTTCTTGGGCTTTTGCATTACAGGCAAAATTACTGCTCCGGTTTCTAATTTTTTCTTGTAAATATTTATCCAATTATGAAGTAATCTTTGATCAGGTAAGTCATATTTTTTTGCTACCTCTTTTACCTGCTCTCCGTTGTAAATAACTAACTGTACCAGCCGTTCTTTTACCTCTTTGGAAAACTTAAATCGATTCAACATTTTTTCTTTCATGTTTTCTTTTTTTGCGAAAAACATGTAAACCTATTTCAGTATAAGACCCAAACATCGGTCGGCTTTTGGTTGTCATTTTGTACATTTGTTTGCGAGTTCTAAAAATATCTAAAAGCGGATCAGAAAATATCATTTCATCATTTTGGACTTAATAGTCAACGAACTTATTATCTACTAAGTGACATTCTAGAAATCCTAAATGAAAATTGAATAGAAAGCATCATGCATGACCTCAGGATAAAATATTAGCTCCACAAAACCACGCAGTAGTAAAAATGGATTACATTTGTCAAAGTTCTTTTAGGATTATTACGTGACGAAACGAAAGCGTTTCACCAAAAATTCACTTGTAAGAATTCGGCAAAATAAAACGCTGATTCTCACCACAAATATTGCGAGGTTCGAATCTCGTACGGGCTACAAAGGCTTTGAGTAATCAAGGCCTTTTTTATTTACCCAGCCACAGTTTTCCATAGCTTGCCCCGCTTCAAGCGGGGGTATCCCAATTGCGTCGCACCCTTATACTGCAACAATTCTATTCAGCATTTTTTTTGCCTTCCTAAGTTGCAGTAGCCTGCCCTGAACATAGTGAAGGGTTCTGTTCATAGGGCATCAGGAAATGACTCAGTATTCTATTATCTTATTGTTGTGGAATTTTAAGGCCTCCATATACTTTTCTTAAATTATGAAAAATAGCTTCTTTATTTCTATCAAATGCAACAAAAAGAATTTCAACTGACTTTGGAACATTACCATATATCCTTGCCATATCTCCTTTCTTTAAGCTGTATTTTTCACAAGGATTGATAATTAAAACTGTATCGCCACTGTTCTCTTTTATACACAAAAATGAACTGGCATATGATTTATTATCACAGCCCTTATTAGAAGGATAACTTTCTAGTACTTTATACCAAACTCTTTCATCATTTAATGAAGTGTCTATTGACACAGTATGCTTTATATAAACATTTTTATCAGATCGACTAATTGCTGTGCATGAAAAAGCAAAAAGAGATACAAATATCAATGACTTAAACATTCTATTTTATAGTTTTATATTTATTCAATTTTCTTCCTTCCAAATTTTGAGAATTTGTGTGTTCTCAGACATACTTCTCTCAACGATTCTCTTATATGCTGTAATTTAGCAAAATGTCAGACCCAAATGCAGAAACTCATCCCATTGTTTTATTTGACGGCGTTTGCAATTTCTGTAATCGGATGGTCAACTTCGCCATACGAAATGACAAAAAAGGTAAATTAAAATTTGCCCCATTACAATCTGAAGCTGGAATTCGATTAAAAGAACAATTTCAGATTTCACCAACAGCTGATACTGTTATATTTATTGAAAATGGCAAACCCTACACTTACGCCAAAGCTGCTATCAGAATCTCCAGATATCTCGACTGGCCAGCCAAAGCATTTAATGCATTCAGAATTATTCCTTCATTTATCAGCCAGCCATTGTATAAATGGTTTGCGAAACGACGCTACAAATGGTTTGGCAAAAAAGAAACCTGCATGATTCCAACAGCTGACATAAAGGCAAGGTTTCTTGAATAATTAAATTTCAATTTCTCCTTTCATGTAAAAAACACATTGGCCGCCCATAATTACTCGTTCACCTTTTTGTTCGCAATAAATATCACCACCTCTTTTTGATAATTGTTTTGCCTGCATAATATCCTTGCCCAACTTATTACTCCAGAAAGGAATTAATTGTGAATGAGCAGAACCTGTTACCGGATCTTCATCAATACCAGCAGTGGGAGCAAAAAATCTTGACACAAAATCAACCTCTTTTCCCGGTGCTGTTATGATCACCATTTTATCTACCTTCTTCATCAGCGAAAAATCTGGAGTACATCTTCTCACCTCTTGTTCATTCATCAACTCCACCAGGTATTCTCTATTGGAGTAAACTCCTGTAATCTCTGGATTGCCCAACGATGCTAAAAGTTCTGATGGATATTCTGTTATAAGTTCTGGTTTCCAGGATGGGAAATCCATATTTAGTAAATCACCATTACGGGTTACAACCAAAGGGCCGCTTTTGGAATGAAATGTTACCGTATTGCTTTTATATTCAAGAAAATTAAATAAAACAAAAGCGGAAGCCAATGTAGCATGGCCGCATAAATTGATTTCCAAAGCCGGTGTAAACCATCGTATCTCAAAATCATTTCCCTTAGGAACAAAGAAAGCTGTTTCTGCCAGATTGTTTTCCATTGCCAGTTGTTGCATCAAGCTATCGTCAATCCATTTATCCAAAGGAATAACTGCGGCAGGGTTGCCAGCAAATAATTTATCGGCAAATGAATCAATCTGGTAAATCGTCAGTTTCATTTTCGCTTTTTAAATTATATAATTGAGGCAAAGAAATTTTATATCGGACAGCCAGTATTCTGATAGCAAAAATTATCAAAATACAAAGAATGGTAATTACATCAGCATCCAGTTTTAATTCTCTTAGCAGAAAATAAATTGCTCCTCCTGCTATGCAAGCCATCGCATAAATTTCCTTCCTGAATAATAAAGGTATATTGTTGAGCAATACATCTCTTACCACTCCTCCAAAACAGGCAGTGATGGTTCCCAGTGTAATGCAAACACCAATGCTGAAATCTTGTGCTATTCCCAATTTGACTCCCACAATTGTAAAAGACCAAGACCCAATGCATCAAATAAAAAAAGAGTAGTAGAAAGATGTTTCAGGTGTTTTCCAAAAAACATAGTAACAACTGCCGAACAAAAAATAACCACCGTTGCTGTTTCATTCTGAAGCCAACTTACTGGAAGATTGCCAATTAAAATATCCCGTAATGTTCCACCACCAATGGCGGTAACAAATGAGATTACTAATACCCCAAATAGATCCAGCTTTTTCTCCATAGCAAGAAAAGCACCAGAAACAGCAAATGAAATAGTTCCTAAAATATCTATGATGTATAGAAAATGTGTTGGCATTGTTATTCAAAAATAAAGAATCCCATTCCGAATATTCAGAATGGGATTGAAAATAGATTTATAACTGATCAGTCTTTCTTCTTTTTCTTTTTTTCTCCGTCAAGTCTGAATGAAACTTTGCAGATAACGCCGTAAGATTTAATCTTTCCGTCTTTTACATGCGCCTTCATATCCTTTACCCAAACCGAATCGATATTACGAATGGTTTTTGAACTTTCTTTTACAGCCTGTTCAACGGCATCATCAAAGCTTTTTCAGACGATGCAATGACTTCAATAACTTTTACAATAGACATAGTATTTCTTTTTGATTAATGATTTGATTGTTGGATAAGATACGACAATTTGGAGTAAATATGCAAATGATAATCGACAATTTATAAATTTCCGTTTGCCAATTGTCAATTACTCAGCCATCATCTTACTAATCGCTTCAATTATTTCTTCTGCATTTGGCTTGCTGAAATAATCACCATCGCTACCATAGGCCGGACGATGAGCTTTGCCAGTAATTGTTCTGGGAGCAACATCCAGGTATTTATAACCGCCTTGCTCTTCCATCACTTTATTAAACATATAGGCCGCTGCTCCACCGGGAACATCCTCATCTATAAAGACAATACGGTTTGTTTTTTTGAGCGAATCTAAAATTTTATGATTGATATCAAATGGTAACAATGTTTGCACATCTACAATCTCGCAACTAATGCCCTTTGTTTCTAAACTTGTAACGGCATCCTGAATAATACGTAATGTAGAACCGTAAGAAACAATAGTAACATCTGTCCCCACTTTTATTACTTCTGGAACTCCTAACGGAACAGTGAACTCCAATAAATTAGTTGGCAGCTTTTCTTTTAAGCGATAACCATTCAAACATTCTACAACTAACGCAGGATCATTACTTTTTAATAGAGTATTATACATTCCAACAGCTTGTGTCATACTTCGTGGCACACAAACATACATTCCACGAAGTGCATTGATGACCATTCCCATTGGAGAGCCACTATGCCATATTCCTTCCAAGCGATGACCTCTTGTACGGATAATGACCGGACAACTTTGCTGTCCTGCAGTTCTGTAATGCAATGTTGCAACATCATCACTTAACGGTTGTAAGCCGTACAGTAAATAATCTAGATATTGTATTTCTGCAATTGGCCGCAATCCTCTTAACGCCAAACCTATTGCCTGACCCATTATAGTTAACTCTCTTATTCCGGTATCAAAATTCGTTGATCGCCATGCTTTTCCTGCAAGCCACTGAATCCTTGGTTTACATCACCTATGTAACCAAGATCTTCTCCAAATGCTACGACTTTCGGATTTGTTGTAAATAACTGATCGAAGAAACTATTCAGTACTTCAAAGCCATTCTTTGTTACAGCTTCGGTATCATATTCTGCATTTACAGTTGCTACTTTTAAAGCACTCTTAGCTCCATCGTTGTATAACTTCGAATTGTAAAGTGTTGCATTTTCTTTTTGAAGATCATTCAGGTAATCCTTTGTCCAGAATGCAACTTCTGCATTGCCTGCAAATGACAAAGCATCATGTAATGATTTTATTACATCTCTTCGTAAAGGTTCTCTGTTTGCTGAAAGCTCTTTAGTAAGTTTTTGTAATGCTGTTGCATGTTGAGGCAAGCCATTCGCCATTGTGTTGATCAGATCAACTGCTCTTGTAACTTGCTCTTTTATTGGAGCAAGATAATTTGTCCAAGCACTTGCTTTACTTTCTTTTACATGCAATTTCGCTTTGTCTGCTATTTCATCCAATTCATTTTCTTCAGCCAAGGTATTTGCAATAATCCATTCTTTCATTTTGCGAATGCCGTCCCATTCTCTTTCCCAATCCAAACGTTCCGATGACTTATATCTTTCATGACTTCCAGAAGTAGAATGCCCTTGTGGTTGTGTAATCTCTTCTACATGAAATAATACAGGTGTATGATTTTCTCTTGCCAATCTGATTCCTTCTTCAAAAGTTTCACACATACCGGCATAATCCCAGCCCTTTACTTTATAAATATTAATACCGTTGGTATCAGCTTTTTTCTCCATTCCACTTAAAGCCTCGGAAACAGAAGCTTTGGTGGTCTGGTATTTTTTTGGAACGGAGATTCCATATCCATCATCCCAAACAAAAACTGCCAATGGCACTTGTAAAACACCGGCAGCATTGATGGTTTCCCAAAAATGCCCTTCGCTGGTAGATGCATCTCCTATTGTAGCAAAACAAACTTCCTCTCCATTATTTGAAAGCGACTTAAAAGCATGAAGCTGTTCTATATTTCTAAAAGATCTAGAAGCAAAGGCCAAACCCAAAGCCCGGGGCATTTGGCCAGCAGTTGGTGCAATATCACTTGAAATGTTTTTAAGGTCAGCAAGATCAAGCCATTCTCCATTTTCGTCCACAAAAGGTGTTGCAAAATGGCAATTCATTTGTCGACCGCCGCTGAAAGGTTCCCGGCTTAAATTGGGGTCTGCATATAATTGTGCAAAAATTTGTTCTGTATTGGCTAGCTCGGCTGCCAGCATAAAAGTCTGATCCCGGTAATATCCGCTTCTAAAATCGCCGTTCTGGAAAAACTTCGCCATTGCAATTTGGGCTATCTCTTTTCCATCTCCAAAAATGCCAAATTTGGCCTTTCCACTCAGTACTTCTTTTCGCCCTAACAAACTGGTTTCCCGGCTTATACAAGCAATTTCATAGTCCTTTAATACTTCTGCCCGAAACCGGTCAAAAGAGAGCTTTGCTTCATCACTAATTGTAGCTGATTGGGTATTCTCCATGTGGCAAAAATAAGAACTTTGGATAGCCAAAAGGCCTGTTTAAAAAAATAGCTTAAATGACTGCAACCCATCTATGTTATATGGCATCTGTTTTGTAATTTTGGAATCCTTAAAGATTAGCAATGAAAAAAATAGCCTTATCAATTTTCTGCTTCCTATTGGCTTTTAGCGTTTCTGCCCAAACGGGTCATGAAGGACATGATCATGCACCAGTTGTTCAACAACAAGGAACTGCTACCGAAGATTTTTTGGTTCTGAAAGAAACTGAACATGATTTTTCCAAAATTCCGCAGGGCAAACCTGTTTATTACAGTTTTGAAATAAAGAACACTGGAAAAACACCTTTAAAACTGGATAATGTAACTGCCACTTGTGGTTGTACAACACCTGAGTGGAGCCCGGAACCAATAGCACCAGGCGCATCAGCAAAAATAAAAGTGGGTTATAATGCTGCAGCTGAAGGACCATTCGAAAAATTTATTACCGTTATATATAATACTAATCAAACGAAACAAATCAAAATAAAGGGTATAGTTTGGAAAGCACCAGAAGGTTCTGCACCTGCTAATGCCTCTATTGATTTCTTAAAAAAACAATCCTTTTAAATTTTATCAAACATGAAGAAAATTATTTTACTTGCAGTTGCCTTCGTATTCACACTCGGCGTTTTTGCTCAGCAAAAAGTTGATGATGTTGTTAAATTCAATGTTGAAGCACATGATTTTGGAAAAATAAAAAATAATGTGCCTGTTTCCTATGTTTTTGAAATTAAGAACATAAGCGACAAACCTATCGTTGTTGAAAATTCATGGGCAAGTTGCGGATGTACTACTCCCGAAAAAATAGTTGATCCAATTATGCCTGGTGCTACTGCAAAATTAAAAGTAGATTATAATGCTGCTGCTGTTGCACCATTTCATAAAGATGTATTTGTGAAAATTGCTGGCATTGAAACACCAAAAACCGTTCAAATTTCAGGAGAAGTATTAACAGCAGAAGCTTATGATGCTTTTCAGAAAGAAAAAGGCGAAAAATCAAAGACAAAAAACTAAATATAACTCTCATTCTAAAAACCTTCTCAACAACTGAGAAGGTTTTTTTATTTCAATTATCTTCTTTCCAATACCTGCATTACAAATTCCTTTTTCCTCTGAGAAACAGGAATTGATTTGCCACCTTCTAAAATTAATGCGCCTCCATCAGATTTATCGTACATTTTAATTTTTTCCGGATTGGCAAGAAAAGAATGATGTGTTCTTAAAAAGCCGAGTGGCTCCAATATGGCTTCGTATTCCTTAAGATTTTTTGAAACAAGAATTGGATTATTGTTAACGAAGTAAAATTTTGTGTAGGTTCCATCTGCTTCGCAGTAAAGAATGTCTGACACTTTAATAAAATATGTATTCTCTATATCCTTTAATACGATTTTCCTTTCATGATTCTGTATTCCTGCTAACTGCTGTAATAATATCTGCACTTGCTGTTGCAGATTACTATTACGCATATTTACAGCTGCCTTCTGTATACTTATTTGTAAAGCATCAGGATCAACGGGTTTTAGCAAATAATCAATTGCACTGAATTGAAATGCCTCAATGGCATATTTATTATGGGCAGTCACAAAAATTAGCTGAAAGCCTGGGTTTACTACTTGTTTCATTAAATCAAATCCGGAACCATCATCCATTTCTACATCAAGCAAAACAATATCTGGCTGAAAGGCTTTTATTTTCTGCAACCCCGATTTTACTCCATCTGCTTCTTCAATCGTTTTTATTTCCGGACAAAATGCCTGCAACAATGCTTTGATTGCAGTTCTCAGGTTTGGTTCATTATCAATTACAAGTACTTTCATTTATTTGTTGTTGAAGTAAAGTTATAGTAAATAGTTTCAGATTTTATCAGTTATTAATTCAGTTTCTGCTCTCAAAAAAGATTGGAAATCAATTATTGATTTCTATCCATCACTTATCAGTTTGCTTACTACATATATCTATCTACATGTTTATAATTTGAAATATTAATTATTTTAAAGTTTAAATCTGTTAATTATGAAACGAGCAATAATTCTTTCAAGCATCTTGTGCTGCTTCTGTTTGGTAAAAGCCCAAATAACTGTAAAAGGTGTCCCTAATGTAAAGAACCTGCCAACCATAAAAGGGAAGCAAGATAAATCCAATCAGGAGGATGCAAAGTCAACTGTTGATACATTAGCTAAACCTGCGACAATTCAAGACGATACATACACAGGCCCGGCAAAAGTTTATGTAAGAGCCTTCTGGACTAATATAGAGAAATTAAAAACGGATAATGCAACCGCCTCTACAATTACGAATGCAGAACGAGCAATCAATTCGATAAAAGAAAAAGATCCGTCCTATAATACATCTGCTTTGGAAGCAGAATTAAAACCATGGAAAGATAAAGCGGCTAAGGAAACCGGAAATGCAAATACTACCAAAGCAAAAAAGGAAGAGACTAACAATTATTTTAAAGAAATCTGGCACAAAGTAATCGGAATACATTCAACAGGCAGAGACATTGAACCAGGAGTTACAGGAAAAAAATATTACGATAGAGTAAAAGCAATTAACATAACTGAATATGAGGAAAAGAAAAAAGAACTTGGTGTTATTGACCCAAAGAGTTATCCCGGGCTTATCGAGGCCAAACTGGCAGATTATGATGACTACGTAAAAAGAGCAGACCGGCTGAAATGGAACGTAGTAGCAATGATTACAAAAAGTGCAGATGCACCTAACCTTCAGGATAAATTAAAGTTTCTGAATGAAGCAAAGTATGAATGCATGGCGGTTCTTTTACTTTCGCCCAACAATGAACCGTTTAAGAAAAAACTAGAAGAAATAAATAAGTTAATGGGTAACACACAAGGAGAAGCTGCAAAATTTTTCACCAGCGATTTTCATAAAGAACACTTGAATAAAATAGTTTGGAGCAGTAAGCCGTTGATAATTGGAAAAGAAAAAGAGATGGTAGCGGTTATTAAAAATGAATTTAAAACCAGTGAGGCGATTTTTGGCACTGTGTACCTTGGAATGAATGTAAAAGACTTAATGGATGGGAATGTAAAACTTCGGGTAAGAATTAGGATTGATGGAGGAACCGCAGTTTGGGGTGGTGACTTATCCTATTTCGATCTGCCATTATCTGCACAAGGTAAATCCTATATTCAATTTGCACTGCTGCCAGATGCACAATGGTTTAAAGAGAATTATGCACCATATATTTCTCAGGAAAACTGGACATATTCTTATTTTATTGATAACCTGGTAAAAGCTGGTGATGTAAGCCATGAAATAAGTTGTGACTTACTTTTTCCGGCATTAAAACTTGGCGAAGTTGAAAGCAAATTAAATCTTGACCTTAATGCTGGGATAACCGATTTAAAAACTCTTTCAACCAAACTGCATAATGAGCTAATGGCAAGCCGCCAGTTACCAAAAGCAGGCATGAACAACCCCGGAATAGAAAGCCAGATGGTTTCAGCCGCTAATAAACTGGGCTGGAACGATAAATTTACAAAAGCAATTATTACTTCCTCTAATTGGACAGTCAGAAAAAATGAGTTAACCGGTGCAATCATAAATCGAACTCTCGGTGCAGTATGTGTAACGAAAGATCCTGATGGAAAATGTTTTTACCAGGAGTTTTCCTTCTCACAAGACTATACTGGAAGTGGAAACTACAGCGGAACTGTTAAGTATTATAGCTATGGAGGCAAAAGAGAAATTGGATGTGATAAAATAAAATAATTACTCTTTTATATCATCTCTAAACAATCGGGGTAACATAATTAAAACCGTTACCCCTTTTTCATTGCCATTATTATTAATAGAAAATGATGCGTTTGTTTTCAATTTCATATTTAGCAGATAAATCCGATCTTTTATTATTTGGCTAGCCCGGCTTACATGTTCATTATTCTCTTTTGTAATTGCAGCAAGGCCTTTCCCGTTATCGATAATTGAAATAGAAAGATTCCCTTTTATCTTTTGAAAGTCCACAACAATGTTTCCAGGATAATCTAATCCTAAAAAACCATGTTCAATACTATTTTCAATAAATGGCTGTAAAATCATAGAGGGAATTACCTGCTCATCAGGTTCAATATTCTCATCGATATTTATTTCATACGTAAACTTTGAAGGAAACCGAATTTGCTGAAGTCCAAGGTACTCAAGTAAAAAGATTTTTTCCTGTTCGATTGTCACATATTCCTTGTAAGTGCTTTCTAATGTTTCCCGCATAATATGAGAAAATTTAGAAAGGTTACTCGCCAATGCTTTTCCGTCATTTTCCTGCAATGCAAAAGACTGTAATGAAGAGAGTGCATTAAAAAAGAAATGCGGGTTCATTCTGGCACGGTTCAACCGTTGCTCTGTTTCTAAAATTCTATGTTTGCTTTTAAGCGATTGCTGACGGATAAAAAAGGCAAGTGCAATTAATGCCAATATTGCAGCAATGATCAATAAAACATAAATTCGTTTTTCCTGCGCTAGTTCCTTTATTGTTTTTTCATTTTTTGCCTGGTTATATTTCTTTTCAAGTTCAGTAATCGTTTTAGTTTTTGCAACGTTTGTAAGACTATCATGTATCGATACATAATTATCCAATGCCCACAGCGCATCCTTATAATTTTCTGATCTGTCACTTATCTGATATATTAATGCATATGCATTCGCAATGGTCTCAGGGTTTTTTAATTGCTTGTGATAAAAAAGACAAGAGTCTGCAAATCTTCTGGCTTCTTTATAGTTTCCCATTTCCATTAATACATCTGCTTTATCGCCATAAGTAGTAGCCCTCAACTCATTCTTTGGATTATTCTGCAGCAACAAAAGGCTGCTATCAATATATAATAGTGCTCTTTTGAAGTCTTGCCTTTCATGTGCAAAACCATTCATTTGATTGTAGCCTTTCAGTATAAGATCTTGATCATTCAATTGTCGGCTCAGGCTTAGATGAGTAGATGCAAATTGTTCTGCTGAATCAAGCACCTCTTTCTTCTTAGTATCCTGATAATACCATAAATACCGTGATGCTAGTTTGTGCAGAATATCAGCTTTGTTATGTGGTGAATTAATTGAAGGCAATAAAGCCATTGCTCTTCTAGCAAACACTATTCCTTGCTCAGATTGCTTCATCCTGTTAAATGTGAAAGCAATTTTTACGAGACAGTCTGCTTCTTCATATTTATTGTCAGAAGCTTCCGCCATTGGAAGTATCTTTAAACTATACTCAATTGAAGCATCGTAATTGCCTTGGCTGTGATGAATACCGGCCAATAATTTATATACATCATAATAAGAATTATCGCTGCACTTTTCTTTCTTATAAATATCGATTGCTTTTTCAATGGTTAGTTTAGCAGAATCAAATTCTTTCAGTGTTGAAAGCCTTTCAGCCTGCCATTCGTAATACTTCGCAACACATACTTTGTTGTCAGATCCCTTTAATAATTCGACATCAGTCTCTTTCCGGTCTTTTCCATCTTTTTTTATGCTTGCAAATTCGGGGCAGTCGCATTTTTTTTGAGCTGATATCTCGACAGGAAATAATAAAAAAAAGAAGCATCCAGTCAATAAAAAAAAACGGAAAATTGTGGTTGTCATGGATAAAAATTATTTTAATCCTTGACTAATATAAGCCAACAAATGCATAATCATCCGGAAAAATTATGCAGTTATACTGTAAGTGCTGAGAACGAATTTCAATTATAAAGCATAAGACATCACTTGTTAATCGATTCCATTCAGTTATTAGGAAAGTGCTGAGCAAGCACAGCATTTTATTTTCCCCTATTTTTCATGTTAGGCTTAATATTCCATATCCAAAGTATAGCGCCAACGGCTGGTATCATAATTATTTTCGGCGCTGCATTATTTTGACTTGCACTCTTATTCCCGGTAAGCCATAACGATGCGGTAGCGGCAATAGCTATTACAATAATTGATAGTATAATTTTTGTAAACTTATTCATAATAATATTTTATAAAACAATTCCCCGAATAGTTAATCGGGGAATTGAAAGTGATAGGGCTCAGGTTAATGGTTTTGACCATTAGTAAACAAATCATCGTTTATCAATCAAGAATTATCTTTCTTATTCTGTGATTATTAAAATCTCCGATATACAATGTGTTATTTGTAAAGTCTCCGCAAATTCCAATTGGAGTATCAAATAAAGCTGCAACGCCAACACCATTTGTCTGGCCTGCAGTATTTCCTGCCAATGTGGTAACAACTCCAGAGGAAGTTATTTTTCTGATTCTATTATTGTATGCATCACATACATATAAGTTGCCGCTTGCATCTACAGTAATTCCCGCTGGAAAATAAAATCTTGCAGCCGCACCTGTTCCATCGGCTGTTCCACCTTGTCCGCCTTCGCCTGCTACAATAGAGTAGCTACCTGCAGGAGTAAGCTTTGAAACAAGATTATAACTGTATTCGGTAAAGAACAAATTTCCAACACCATCAAATGCAAGACCAAATACTTTGTTTGCAGTATAGAATGTTGTTACTACACCAGCCGGTGTAATTTTTTTGATCTTATTGTTAATATAATCTGCAACAAAAATATTACCAGAAGCATCTGCTGCCACACCAAGTGGTTCATAAAACATTGCAGCACTACCTGTGCCAAGCTGATCTCCCGCAGTACCATTGCCAGCCAATGTGGTAACAACACCTGCCGCTGTAATTTTTTCTTATTGAATGATTGATTCTGTCGCCGACATAAAAATCTCCAGAAGGAGCAATTGTAATTGCATAAGGTTGATTAAACCGAGCAGCAGTTCCTGTTCCATCTACAAAACCCATTGTACCGCCGACAAAAGTAGAAACAACACCAGCCGGAGTAATTTTTCTAATGCGATGATTATCTCTGTCGCATACAAACAAATTGCCAGCTGCATCTTTTACAATTCCTGATGGAACATTAAATTGTGCTGCAGTGCCAATACCTTCGGTATAGCCAAGGCTACTTCCAGCAAATGTTGTTACATTGGCCGATACTAAATAAGTAAATACAGGTCCAGTAACTTGTACATTGTTCTTTTCAACTTTAACAGCACCTGTAGATGCCCCAATAGGAACTGTGGCTGTTATTTGAGTAGCTGTAGCCGTTTGTACAGTTCCTTGTATGTTATTGAAATATACTTTGAGAGCTGCAGTACTTGTACCAAAGTTTGCTCCAGTAATGGTAACTACTGTATTTTTTGGACCAGATGTAGGACTAATGACAGTAACAGTTGGTGCCGGATCTGGCGTTGGGTTTGGGGTGCTTTCCTTTTTACAGGAAGCTAAGGCAAGTGCAAACCCAACAGTAAATAATGGAAGGTGTTTCATTTTCATAAAATTTGATTTTAATTGTTGTTTAAACAGGTCGGTTTGAAATATTGACAAACCTAATAAGCAGTTCACCAAATTTTATGAAGGATTAATAACTGTACTTCATTAATTAACAACTGAGTATGTAGAAAAAACATGAATGGCACAACGATTTGAGTAAAATCATCTTTCCAAAAGAGAAGAGTCATACTTTTTAGAAAACTATCAATGTAGTTTCCCATAATGAAAAAGAATACAATGAAAATAAGACTGATATTATCTATGCTGATAGCTATTATAATAGCTGGATGCGGAACCACCTCGTCCATTACACATTCATGGACAAAAGAAAATCCTGAGTCTATACGATATAAAAAGATTCTTGTATTAGGGCTACTAAATGATAATGATCAGCAATTAAGGGAGAAGATGGAGACCCATATTGTCGAAGATTTAAGAGCTCTTGGTTACGAAGCAGTTTGTTCATGTAATGAATATAATCCGAATGCATTTAAGAATATGACGGAAGAAGAAGCAATAAAAAAACTGAAGACATCAGGTGTGGATGCTGTTCTTTCAATTGTATTACTTGACAAAATCAGGGAGAAATATTACAAACCCGCCAGAATACAATATTCACCTTACTATTATTACCAAAGTCGCTTTTGGAATTATTCCCGGTTAATGTTTGAGCGAATCTATGAGGAGGATTATTATACCACCACAACAAAATATATTTGGGAAAGCAATTTATACAATCTTGCAACCAATGATTTAATCTATTCCGCACAAAGCCAATCATTTGATCCCAATTCAAAAGAAAAGTTGGGACATGAATATGGTCAAATGATTATAAAAGACATGTTGAAAAGGAAAGTTTTAACAGAAAAAACAAAAGGAGAATTAAAAGCAATGTAAGATATCCTGATCGGCGTTTATTAAAACCTAATCTAATCAATTGCAGCCCCAAAACAATTAGTTTTAAGAACGAAGAACAGATTTATAAAATTCGTTTTATCAACATCTTTCTGCCCCCTACCTTTGCCGTATGCTTACAATTTCTAACCGCGGCAATCAAATGCCGGCATCGCCGATAAGAAAATTAGTTCCCTTTGCAGAAGCTGCTAAGAAAAAAGGAATTAAAGTTTACCACCTGAATATTGGTCAGCCAGATATTGAAACGCCGCCTGAGATTCTGGATGCGGTACGTAATGCAAATATTACAACATTAGAATATAGTCATAGTGCCGGCAATGAAAGCTATCGCCGGAAACTGGTTGAATATTATAAAGGAGTTGGTATATCTATAACTCCCGAACAAATAATCATTACAACTGGTGGCAGCGAAGCCATTCAGTTCGGTTTCTTTGCTTGTTTAAATCCGGGAGATGAAGTAATCATTCCTGAACCATTTTATGCAAACTATAATGGCTTTGCCTGTGCTGCAGGAGTAAATGTTGTTCCAATTACATCCCGAATTGAAACTGGTTTTGCATTACCTCCCATTGAGGAATTTGAAAAAGTAATTACTTCAAAATCAAAAGCAATCGTTATCTGCAGCCCTAATAATCCAACAGGTTATTTATATAGCAGAGAAGAAATGGAAGCTTTGAAACAACTTTGCATCAAACATAATTTATACCTCTTTAGTGATGAAGCCTACCGTGAGTTTTGCTATGACGGCGAGTATGTAAGTGCCATGCATCTTGAAGGATTAGAACAGCATGTTGTACTGATGGATACCATTTCAAAAAGATATAGTGCCTGTGGCGCAAGGCTGGGTGCTTTAGTTACAAAAAACAAAGCAGTGTATGATACTGCAATGAAATTTGCTCAAGCAAGATTAAGTCCTCCCGGTTTGGCGCAAATAATGGGAGAAGCTGCGGTTGATTTACCAGCAAGTTATTTTGATGGCCCAAAAGCAGAATATTTAAGTCGTAGAGATTTAATGGTAAGCAGATTGAATGCTATGCTAGGTGTGTATTGTCCAAATCCCGGCGGTGCATTTTATGCAATAGCAAAACTTCCAATTGACGACAGCGATAAATTTTGTCAATGGCTGTTGGAAGATTTTTCTTTTAACAATCAGACAGTGATGTTGGCTCCTGCAACAGGTTTTTACGGAACTGAAGGATTAGGAAAAAATGAAGTTCGCTTGGCTTATGTTTTAAACCTTGAATCTTTAAGTGCTGCAATGGATTGTTTAGAAGAAGCACTTACTGTTTATCCCGGAAGAGTTGCCATTGAAAAGAAAACTGCTGAAGCTGCTAAGTAATTATTTAGAATAAATAAGCTTTTGCATTTCTTGAAATAAGTCTGGTAGAAAATCTTTATTTAGGTCTGAAAAAAGAATGGGTGCAGGCGGTTCATCTTTAAAATCGTTTACTATTAACCGCCACCAACCAACATTCTTCCAATGACCGAGTTTGTATCCTACTTTTTCATAAGTAGCAAAATATTGAAAGCCACATTTTTCATGAAATGCAACACTTTTATCGTTTGGTAAATTAATTACGGCATATACATTATTATAGCCTTGTCTTTTTAATATTTCAAACAAAGCAATGTATAAGGCTTTGCCGATTCCTGCTTTTTGAAAATCATCATGTATATAAACCGAACATTCTACACTCCATTGGTAAGCCGTTCGTTCTCTATAACGGGATGCATATGCATAGCCTGCAATAACACCATTTACTTCACAAACAAGCCAGGGCCAGCTATGCAGATAGGTCTCAATTCTTTTTGCAAATGATTCCACAGATGGAACTTCTGTTTCAAAAGTGAGAGAAGTGTTTTGAATATAGGGAGCATAGATGTCCAGAATTGCTTTAGCATCAACTGGTTTGGCGAGGCGGAGTATTATCATAGATTCTGCTAAATTAAGAGCAAAATTCATTTCAATCTTTAGGGTTAAATAGCTATTTTTGCCGCCCAATCGCAAAAGCGGATGCGGGGGTAGCTCAGCTGGTTAGAGCATCGGATTCATAACCCGAAGGTCGGCAGTTCAAGTCTGCTCTCCCGTACTTTAAAAAGCTCCTTTATGGAGCTTTTTTATTTTCTTATAAAAATATAATCCCCACCTACATGCCCGGCCAATTCTAATGTGCCGTAACGAGGTTCTGTTTTGGTTTCCGTCATTACTGCTTCTATGATCTGGTTGATGAACATTTTCTGTGCAGTCATGTATTTCTCCTTGTTCTCACTCAATGCCTTTACCAGGTATTTCATAAATACACTTTTGTCTGGCACTTCGGTATCATTGCCGGAAGTGATTGCGACACGGCTTATTTTTTCATTCATTCGTTGAATCATCGAAGGGTTTGTTTCATCTTTTTTACCCAAATCAAGTCCTCTGGTTTTAAAGACCGATCCGGAAAAACAAGCATCAGTAATTAATAAAGTATGCCGGGACGGAAGCTTTGCAATCAAATCCAATACATCTTTATTTGGTAACCATGTATTAGCATCATCCAGTTTTGAATCAATCAACATCCAGTAACCTTTCTTATCCTTTTCCACCCATAGGCCATGACCGGCATAAAAGATAACCAGATTGTCTTCTGGTTTTATAATATTAGTTAGCTCCAGCAACTGTCTTTTAACATCATTTTTTTCAGGATTATAAAGTGTGATAATATTACTCTCGTCAAAATTGTAATTATTCTTAAGAATCAATTTAAGTTTTACAGCATCTGCAACCGGGTTTTCAAGAGAAGGAATTTTATTGTCGCTATAATTCTGGGCTGCAAGCAAAAGAGCATAATTAAGTCCTTGCTTTTCTAATTGTTCTGAGTTTGCAATTGCGGTAATTTTCTTTTCTATTTCAAAAACCTGTTCACTTTTGTTGCCCCTTTTGTCAGTTGCAGTTATCACTATTTTATTTAGTCCATCAGTCAATGATATCTCTCCCCAAAAATTACCATCAGCCTGAGAATAAACCTTTAACCCATTTATAGTTACTTCTTTTATTCCTGATGGATCGGCAGCTATTCCTTTGATTGTTGAGTTTGATTCTAGAGAATTAATGATTAATCCTCTTTGTGGAGAAGGATCTATCAGAGAAATAACAGGGGCTGCTTTATCTGTAGAGCTTTGTAAAGCATAATCTGTTTCAAGCATAGTCACTGCAGCAATGGCTGGTTCATACTCTGGATAATAAAGCAATGAAATATTATAGTTGTCTTTAGCCTTTTGATATTCATTAAGACCTGAATAGGCATCGCCAAAAGCTTTAAATAATTCCCACATGGTGACGTCATAAATTCCCGAACTGTTTTTTTCACCTCTTAGCCTAAAAAAAATATTTAAATTTTTTAATGCTAGCTGATATTGCTTCTTACGAATATCTATTAAAGCCAGATAGTAGTAAATCGAATTAGACTCTTTAAAAGGTCCAGAAATATTCTTATAGTTCGTTAAAGCCTCTTCAGCGTTACCCATTATTGCATTCAGAATAAAACTCCAGTTATTCAATCCAGCCTTGTACATTTCATTTGACCCATATGCCCCTTTTACAAACTCAAGTGTTTTGGAGTAATCACCACTTCTAAAATAAACAGGTATTTTCAGTCCATTGTTGAATTCCTTGGGCATATAAGATTCAGGTATCTCATCAATAATAGCTATTGCTTTATCATACTCACCCTGAATTGTTGCCAACTCTGTCCGTAAGTTGATCTGGCTAAACGCATACCCATCAAATCCTTCTTTTTTCCAATAGCCTTTCCAGTAGCTAATATCAAACTATGCTCTATCCATTTTCTTTCACCGACTATTAAATTCTCATCATAGGCTCTAAGACAATATTCAAATACGCATCTGTTTTTTTCAATCTTCTCCAGTTTGATTTCCTTTAATTTATTCTTATTAGTAAGCAGCACTGAGGTTTCAGGTATAAAAACATCTGGTCCATCAACTTTTGATACCCTTTCAATCAATTTATCCATTATCCTGTTAGCTACCAAAACATCAGGCAGTTTTGCTACTAAACGGACATATTCAAATACAGTATAAGTTGGATATTTTTGAATCGAAAGCCAGATAAGTGAATCCGCACTTTTTACATTTCCGGCTTGCAATTCCCCAATTGCAGATTTTGCTATCTTCTCAGCATCCTTATATTTTTCCTGTGCATTCGATGCTTTACTGAAAAAAATAAACAAACAAAAAAACAAAAATTTATACATGTGTATTTTTAAAACTATTTTCTTATAAAAATATAATCCCCGCCCACATGACCCGCCAGTTCCAACGTACCGTATCTGGGTTCTGTTTTTGTCTCTGTCATTACCGCCTCAATAATCTGGTTGATGAACATTTTCTGCGCAGTCATGTATTTTTCCTTGTTCTCACTCAATGCCTTTACAAGGTATTTCATAAAAACACTTTTGTCAGGCACTTCGGTATCATTACCGGAAGTGATCGCCACACGACTTATCTTTTCATTGATCTTTTGTATTGCGGTAGGCATATCCGTATTCAAACCTCTTGTCCTAAAAAACAGAACCGGAGAAACAAGCATCTGTTATCAATAAGGTATGCCTTGCAGGAACCCTTGCAATCATGTCCAACACTTCTTTATTCGGCAACCAGGTATTCACATCATTCAGTTTTGCATCAGTCAGCATCCAATACCCTTTCTTATCCTTGTCTATCCAAATGCCATGACCTGCATAAAAAATAACCAGATTGTCTTCCGGCTGAATAACTTCATATATCTCTAAAAACTGTTTTTTGAAATCGGATCGTTCGGGATTAAATAAAGTGAAGACGTTATCATCACCGAAGTTGTAACTGTTCTTCAAAATCAATTTTAATTTGATAGCATCCGGTATCGGGTCTTCAAGGGAAGGAATAGTATTGTCATCATAATTCTGGCAACCGATCAGTAATGCATAATTCTTTCCTTCTTTTACTGGTACTGCGTTGGCAGTTGATGCTCCAACTGGCCTTTCCACTTCAATCGTTTTTTCAGCATTGTTGCCTGAAAAATCCGTTGCTATAATTGTTACTTTATTTGAACCCTCTTTTAATACTGCATTGCCCCAGAATGTTCCGCCTTCCTGCGAATACACTTTTTCTCCATTGATTGTTACTGATTTTAATCCGCCAGGATCGGTTGCAATTCCTTTTATCATTACTTCATTGCCCGCTGCTTCGATAATGATTCCTCTTGCTGCCAGCGGTTCAGTAATTATAATTTGTGGCGCTATTTTATCTGTTAGCCTTTCTGTTATTATACGGCCTTCTAAACGAGCAAGACTATTAAGAGCAGGTTCATAATCCGGATAATATATCAATGCAGCTTCATAATCTTTCTTGGCATTTTCAAATTCTTTTAATCCTTCATATGCCTCTGCTCTTTTTGTATAGTACTTAAATTTGTCAGGTGCTTGAAAAACAGGAAGCCCAAGATATATGGTTAGTTCCTCAATAGCTTTTTTATAATTACTTTTCCCCAATGCTATAAGTCCTGTTAAATCAGTAAAATGTTTGGCTTTAATAAATAAATTTTTTGCCACAAGTTCTTGAATCGATTTTTCTGCTTTATCAAATTCATTTATTAAAATGTAATAGATGGGAAAAATTTCTTTTGCTAAAACTCGAGCTCCAATAAAATTTCCTTTACCTTCTGACAAATCTTCTAAGTCTGTCAAAACCTGAGCAAATTGATTATCAATCAATTTTAAGTATATGCCACTGACTCTCTCGCCATATTTTGCAGTATTACCAATGTTATTTTTCATTGAACTAGCAACTTCATTAATTTGAATTAAACTTTTACGATCGTTAAGTGCAAATGCAACTTTTGTTGCTGATAAAAAAGTAATCATTGCTGCACTCTCTGGTTTTTGATCACGAAATAAATCAAAATATTTTTTTGCAGCTTCTAATCCAATAATTACATCTCCTTCTTTGAAATTACTTTCTGACATCTTCCAACAAACGTAATCTAAGCCAACGCCTGTTTTAATTAGCTCATTCCACATTTTATTAGCACCTTTAACATCCCCTATTTTCATTTTTTTTCTGCGAATTCACTTAGCTGTAAGTGTAAAGGATAAATTGAAAGTGCCTTATAATATAACTTTTCTGCTTCAATATATTTCTCATCTTTCCATAATTTTTCTGCTTGCTTAGCAAGTTTAGTTGCTTCTTGCACACTTTTAGTATCACTATCCGCTCTTCTTTGAGCATGTAATAGAGTAGAAAAAGAGAAAAATAATAAAATAATTAATGTTGAATGCTTAGTCATAAGTTGAAATAGTTTGGGTTGTAGTCATCAATTCCTAAACTTAGACTATTAAATGGAAAAACTGAAAACTCATTACAAAAAAACCTCCCCTTTCGGGGAGGCGTTGTCCGGAACCGTCCTATTGAAAATTAGTTTTTAGCTATATCAAATTTCTTGAAGATTGACTTTACACTGTTTTGTATTTCACGGCTAGTAAGGTTTCTGCTGTTCACCTCATCGGTTGTCCAACCTTGCCAAACGGTTTTATCAGTTTTTCCATCAATCATCGAAATGGTTACTGTTCCTTCACGGATCGATCTTTCATCTCTTTCATAACCTTCAAATTGAGAAGGATAAAAAACGGTAAAATAACGACCGGTACTTCTGTTGTAAAAAACTCTAGAAAAAGGTCTTGAATAAACAGGGCTTGTACTTGTAGATGAACCTCTTTCAACTAGCACATCATAACTTAAAAATACATCTGGTCTGCTTTTTACTTCTTTCCATCCGGCAGATTTTGCAAGTTCCTTATTCACTGCTTCACGGATACGTTGCTCTGTTAAATCGCCTGGCTTATTCTTATCTTTTTCACCAGTAGGATTTTTTTCAAGCCATGCAAAAGTTTTGTAGTCAGTAAAATTGACTGAATCGTCTTTCTCGATGTGTGTGGAACTGGCACAACTTGCCATTATAAAGATGACGGCTGCAAATCCGCTCCACATTTTCCATTTATTTTTCATATTTGCTCCTTTTTTTAATTGTATAAGAAATTTTATACAAACATTTCTCTCAAAAGCAAAGGAGGTTGGGTTTTACAACTCTATAAACGGAAAAAACTGTGCCGGGATTACAAATAAAATGTGAAAAATTAGGATAACCCTGTTTCGTAATGCATCTCAGGAATCTCTACATCCACAAAACCCTTTTTAATAAGTCGAGATTTAAAATCTTGCTGTACATCATATTCGCCGTGTACAAGAAACAAACGCTTCACTTCCCTTGGGTTTTGACAAGCCAACCATTGCGACATATCTTCATAATCGCCATGAGCACTCATGCTGCGGATTGAACCAATTTCTGCATTCACTTCATGTTCCACTCCGAAAATGCCAACTTCTTTTGCACCTGTTTGCAGTCTTGCTCCCAATGATCTGGGCTCACAATAGCCTGTCATTAAAATGGCATTACGGCTATTTTCTACATTATTACTAATATGATGTTTTACACGACCAGCCTCCGCCATTCCACTTGCGGAAATAATTACACAAGGTTCGTTACGGAAATTGAGCATCTTGCTCTGATCAACCGTTTGTATATATTTTAAGCCAGGAAATTTAAATGGATCATCATCTTTCTCCAATACTTTCTGAATCGTTTTATTAAAGTAATTGGGATATCTCTTTATTATATCTGTTGCTTCGATACTTAATGGGCTATCCAAAAAATAATCAACTTTTGGTAACCTATTCTCTAATTCCAGTTGATTCAATGCGAATAAAATCTCCTGCGTTCTTCCAACACTAAATGCCGGAATAATTAATTTCCCTTTTTTCTTAATGCAGGTTCTTTCCACCCACTCAAGCAAATGATTGGGTGTGGTGAATTGCATTTCATGCAAACTATTACCATAGGTTGATTCCATGATAATATAATCTGCCTGCGGAAATACATCTGGCGAACGCAGAATAATATCTCTGTAACGCCCAATATCGCCGCTGAAAGTGAGGCTTTCTGTTTTGCCATTGTCTGTAATTCTCAGATGCACACAGGCACTTCCAATAATATGGCCCGCATCTGTAAAAAATAATTCAACGCCTTGCTCTATCGTTTTCCATTCATTATATTTTACTTCCGTCAATCTTTCTGTTGCTTTTTTAGCATCATCTAAAGTGTACAATGGCTGTACATATGGCTGTCCTTCTGCTGCTCTTTTTTTATTTACATACCGAACTTCATTCTCTTGAATGTGTGCCGAGTCTTCGAGTAAAATACCTGTAAGGTCTTTAGTAGCTGGAGTACAATAAATTTTTCCTCTAAAACCTTCTTTCACCAGTTTTGGAATTAATCCACTATGGTCGATATGTGCATGAGAAAGCACCATCACATCAACTGTTGAAGCATCAAAACCAAGATCATTGTTCAATGGTATTGTTGCTTTTCCCATTCCCTGAAACATACCGCAATCAAGCAGTATTTTTTTCCCATTTCTTAAAGTGATTAAATGCTTTGACCCTGTAACT
The DNA here is from genome assembly GCA_016708765.1 of Chitinophagaceae bacterium. Classification (GTDB taxonomy): domain Bacteria; phylum Bacteroidota; class Bacteroidia; order Chitinophagales; family Chitinophagaceae; genus JJ008. Next base: position 438,495 of record JADJFD010000003.1, on the reverse strand, counting down.
GTTCTGGCTGCGCCGTGAAATGCTATTTTCATATTTATTCCTCCTTCTTCCGTACGAACAAAATTGCTCTACTAAGAAATTTTATTAATTAAAAATTATTTTTACTTCTTGCTTTAAACGACCAGGTGATATAAAACTCTGCAACTATTTCACCCTCTTTATTTCTGCCTATTGATTTTGCTTTTACTGTTGTTGGCTCTCCGGTTGCAATCGTATCGGCAATTGCTTTTTCAAACAGTGCTCCATCTTCGCAAGTAAAATAAGTTCTGCCTGTTGCTTTCTTAAGATATTCTGAATCTACTTTTACTACCAACATTGATACCGGCGGATCAATTTTATATAAATGAGCCATTGCTAATGCACCTGTACTTAATTCCGCTGCCATACTTAAACAGGCAAAATAAGTAGACCTAAAAGGATTTTGTGAAAGCCACTTATAAGGAACTGAAGCCACACATTTTTTTTCGCTTGCTTCTCTCACCCTTACACCTGCGATATAAGCAGCCGGTAGTTTTGTGAACAAGAAAAACTTAAACTTAAACGGATGCTTCAACAATTTTATGAATGAAGGAGTGTTTGGGTTCATTTATTGTTCTTTGTATTGTGAAGAGTCTAATGCTTTCTTACTCCAGTTAATAAAAAATGCTGTTACTTTTCCTTTGTCATACCCATTGCCCGATTCCAGGTACTCGGAATTTTGTGTATGAATCAAATCGCCTTCTTCGTCCAAAATAAGAAAAACCGGAAATCCAAATCGTTGCGGAAATTTATATTTCTTTAAAAGCTCAGTATTATAATTCTCTTTGCTATAATTTAAATGATAAACAACATAATTTTCGTTCACCAAAGAGTCCATTGATTTATCTGTCGTTACAAAATTATTAAACCTTGCACACCACACACACCAGTTGCCGCCAATTTGTAGTAATACATGTTTGTCAGACTTTTTTGCTTCTTTTATTGCATCGGACATTTTTTCCTTTGCATTGTCATCTGGCTTGTACAAGTTAAATGTTTTCATATCCTGTGAAAAGCAAAATATTGCTGAAAGAAAAAAGCCGATTACAAAGACTATTCTTTTCATATCATTTATTGTTTATCAATAGCTACTACACAAGCTACTGCTTTGTTACTATTTGCATCTACTTTAAAATAAATATTTCCATTGCCTGTATTGTTAAATCTTGCAGAACGGATAAGAATACTTTGCAGCGCTTCATTTACTTTATTATAATAGTCCACTTGTTTACTATTACTAATAGCTGCATTTAAAGCATTATAATCCAGTTCATCTTTACTTACCAGAATGGCAATAAAGTTTATGTTACCAATTGAATCGGCTTCCATAGACTGTGCTTTAGGAAATAGTCTGTAACCAGTAATACCGCAATAAGGTGAATGTTTAGAAACAGTTTCTCCTGTTTTCAAATAGGGAAACAATACATAACTGGAATTATCGACTTCCATTCCAAAAACATAGATGTAACACTCTGTTGCGTTTTCTATAGACATCTTAAAACGAGTGCCTTTCGCAATCGGAGAAGTAGTTTGAAAAACATTATTAGCAGAAACTCTTAAGGGAATATTTTTCCCTCCATCATTATTTACCAAACCAATTGTACACTCCAATGGAATATTGGCAACATTACTTCTCTTAGGCAATGGATCAATACCGTAAGCTTCTCTTACATACGTTTTAAAATCGCCATAACGAACCCATGCAACACCGTTATTACCCCAATCAGATCCCCAACTATTCATTATCTGAAAAGCTCCACCATATTTTCTATCATCATAACCAATTACACTCATGGCATGGCCGCCCATTCCCATCTGGCTTTCGTCCATACCTTGTGGTGTCCAAAGATCCTGGCCTTTCATTCCCTGCATAAAACTTTCACCTACCATCATTCCAATTGCAACTGGTGCATTTTTATTCAGATGTTCTTTTATTCCTCTTACACTTATTTCATTGATATTATCACCATTCGTAATTCTTGTAAAGCCGTGAATTAGATTTTGTCTTCCTGCCTGAATATCTGAAGATGAAGGCTCACTCTCACAATCCTGATCGTTATATGGATATTGTCGTAAAGAAACGCCGCCATTACGCTGCATTGCCTCCATTGCTCTTTGCAAGTAAGAACCCTGACAACCTTCTAACTTGATTTGATTGTATAAATAAGAAGGACTAAAACGAATTGAATTAGGATCGGCCCGGTTGCAGCTGCCGTAAGAATAGTTTGCGAAGCATAGGCACAACTCCATGCTACACAACTTCCTTGCTGACCTTGATTTTCTCTGGCAGGTGCATACTTAAGTAGAGACACTGCTTCCGGCAAGGGGTTTTTTCCAGCATCATCTGCCAAGCCTTCATACACCGATGCTTTATTAAATTCTGACGGATTAAAATTATATCCACTTTGTGAAAACTTACTTACAACATCGGCAACATTACAAGTACCACTTTTAAATAAGAAAAACGCACCACCTGCTATAACAAGCAAAGCAATTATCCCTTTTCCTTTGAATAGCCCAAGTAGCATGGGCAATAATGACATTAGTCCACCGCCACCGCCGGGCAAATTAGGACCTCTACCACCACCACCACTATCATCGTTATAGTCTTGGTTAGGGTCGTTTGGATCGTCGGTCATTCTTATTGGCATAACTCTAGATTTTTATTTTTTGAAATGTACTTAAAAATAGGAAGTTCAGATGAATTTAAATGTGGATAAGTGGTCTACAGATATAATTATTTATATAATTCTGCAACGATTATGAAGCAGAATCGTCAAATTTGCTGATTAAACATATTTATTACACCCTCAACCGTTAACACAACTCTCAATAATTTTATATGGAAAAAAAGACAGGATTAATTTTATCATTTTTAATAGCTTCTACTTTTACTTTTGCGCAAACGGTTTCAGGAAAATTAAAATTTGGTCAAGGCCAAGTTTTTGAAATAGAAATGAAAACTAATAGCACCATTTCACAACAGGCAATGGGACAGTCTATTGATTTTAAGGTTGACGCTTCTGCTAATCATTCCTACGCTGCTACCAATGCAACGGATGACAATACAACACTTCGTCATGAAGTACAAAAAATCAACTTTGCCTTTGATGGTATGGGCCAAAAACAAAAATTTGATTCAGACAATGAAAAAGACTTGAAAGGACCTTTTGGCAAGCCAGTAAAAGACATGCTGGAAAAGAAATATGACATGGTTATAGATCCATCGGGAAATGTAAAAATGGCCTTCCCAGAAAAAATAACTTTAACAGAAGGTGATAGTAGAATGGCCATAATTACAAATATGATGAAAGGTGTGATGGATTTGGTGCAACCACCTCAAAAAGGAAAACCAAGTTTCTTTAATGTGTTACCTGATACCAGTTCATCTGTTGGCAGCACTTGGAAAACTACTGCTATGGAAAATGGTGGTTCTTCCGAAACAGAATATAAAATTGCTGAAATTACTGATACCACAATTGTGATTGATTTTACAGAAAACTCCAATTCAGAATCAAAAGCAGAGATGATGGGCAATTCAACAACGACGAGATTGAAAAATAAATCTATCGGAAAAATTATCCTTGACAGAGCAACAAATATTGTTCAGGAAAAAAGTTTCAATACTGAATCAACTGGCTCTACTGAAACCTCATTTGGGGACTTACCTGTAACATCAAAAACTACGACTACGATTATTGTAAAAGCAAAATAAACGACTAGTAAAACATAAACTTAAAAGAGACCAGCCTATCAATGGCTGGTTTTTTGTAAACTAGATGATCTGGTTTTTTAATAAATCTTCCATCTGATCTCTTTTGCGAATAAGTTGAGCTTTGCCATCTCTTACCAATACTTCCGCAGGCTTAAATCTTGCATTATAATTAGAAGACATTTCAAAACCATAAGCTCCAGCATTATGAAAGGCAAGCAAATCGCCTTCCCGAACCTCATTTAATTCTCTGTCGGAGCCAAATGTATCTGTTTCGCAAATATTACCTGTGATAGTATATAATCTCTTTTCTCCTGCTGGGTTAGAAATATTTTCGATGTGATGATACGCATCATACATCATTGGTCGAATTAAATGATTCAGCCCCGTATTAACTGCTGCAAAAACAGTAGCTCCATTATCTTTAAGCACAGTTACTTTTGAAACTAAAAAACCACAAGCACTCACTAAAAATTTGCCAGGTTCAAACCAAAGCTTAAATTTCTTATTCCCGGCCACAGGGTGGTTATCAAAACATTCTTTTATTTTTTGTGCCAATAAGTTTACATCAGTTTCCTTTTCATCAGTATGGTAAGGAACTTTAAAACCGCCACCTAAATCAATTACTTCAAGCTCAGGAAAATGAGGAATCAATTCAAACAACACTTCAATACCTTTTACAAACACATCTGGGTCTTTAATATCACTACCCGTATGAATATGTAATGTGCGGATAAAAAGATTTGTATGCTTTACTATCTCTTCAATTTTGTCCAATTGAGTTACAGGAATGCCAAACTTGCTTCCTTCATGTCCGGTAGAAATTTTAATGTTTCCGCCTGCCATTATGTTAGGCCTTATTCGAATGCCAACAGGGTAACTGTGGCCGAATTTTTTTCCAAATTTTTCAAGATTGGAAAGGCTGTCAATGTTGATATGCACACCAGCTGCAACAGCTTCTTCTATTTCAGAGAAATCAATTCCATTTGAAGTGTATAAAACCTTTTCTGGCGGAAAGCCTGCATGTAATGCCAACTTCACCTCGTTGATTGAGCTACAATCAACATTACATCCGATCTCATTTATGTAGCGAAGAATATTAATATTCGTCAATGCCTTACTTGCATAAAAAAATGTTGTGTCCTGCTTTGCAAATGCAGTTGTCAGCTTTTGATATTGTTCTTTTATTTTTTCTGCATGATAAACATACAAAGGAGTGCCAAACTCGTTTGCGGCGGCTATCAATTGATCGTTTGTAATTTTTCCCGGCATAATTGCGAATATACTACAGCAAAAGGCTACGAAGTGTTAGTTGAATCTGGAAAATCAAAAAGCCACAGATAAACTGTGGCTCAATTGTAAATCTATTTTATTGTATCAATTCTCCTCTCCTTCTCCCTGTTCATTGTTGATTATTAATTCGCCACCGTCACTTACCGCCAAAGCTTCTGTTTCATCGATCTCCTCATTATTTTCTTCATCAGGTTGTGTAATATCTTTTATAGCAGTCGGCTCTATGATTTGATCTGCCAATACTTCTTTTATTTTAGGCAATTCTTCTGAAGAATTGATTCCAAAATAATCCATGAAATTCTTAGAAGTGGTGTAAAGTAATGGTTGCCCAGGTGCATGTTCGTTTCTGCCACTAATAATGATTAGTTCTTTTTCTAATAATTTATGAACTGCGTAGTCTGAACTTACTCCACGAATAGCTTCTATCTCTCCTTTTGTAACCGGCTGCTTGTAGGCAATAATTGACAAAGTTTCTAATGCTGCAGAAGAAAGACGCTTCATAAATTTCTCGCCATTCAACTGAGCAACTGTTTTATGAAACTCTTTTCTGGTTAAAAATTGCCAGCCGCCGCCACTTTGTACTACTTCAAACGGGTAGAAATCTGCGCTATATTTCTCCGTTATTCCTTCGAGAGATGCTTCCACCTGATCCAGTGTAACCTTATCATCCATAAAACCCAGGGCATTATTCACCAGTTCAGTTATTTCCAATGTTGGCAAAGGTTTATCGCTAGCAAAAATCAATGCTTCAATATGCGGTATAAGATTAGTTATTTCCATGCCCCTGTCCCCTAAAGAGGATTTTTTTATATCACTAAAGAATTTTACTTCCTTATTAGTGACGAAGTGATAAATTATCTTTTTCTAAAATCTTGTAAACGAATGTACAATCTGTTATCGTAGGTTGAAAAATCAATTATCAACAGTTAGCCTTTTGGAATGTTAGAAATTACTTACACCTAAGTTCCCTTTTAGGGGACAGGGGTTTTATCCTTCTAAAGCAGCCGCACCACTAACAATCTCCGTTAATTCGGTAGTAATAGCAGCCTGCCTTGCTCTGTTATAGGAAATTTTCAAAGCTCGGAGCAATTCATTAGCATTTTCGCTGGCTTTATCCATCGCAGTCATTCTTGCGCCATGCTCAGAAGCATTGGAATCAAGAACCGCTTTGTATAATTGAGTATTGAGGATTTTCGGCATTAGTTCTTCAATCAACAATTCCTTAGAAGGATCGTAAATAAAATCAGCATTAGCCTTTCCTTCTGTTTTCTCTACTTTAGGGATGGGAAGAAAACGTTCTACTTCAAAACGCTGTGTTGCAGCATTCTTAAACTGGCTGTAAACAATTTCAACCACATCAAATTGCTTTTCTTCAAATGCTACCATTGCTGCTTTTGAGGCCTGCTGTACATTTTCAAAAGTCAGGTTTAGGAAAATATCTTTATAAGTCGCATCAGCTTTATAATTATTCTTGCTAAAATGCTCATATCCTTTTTTGCCAATGTTCCAGATAGTGACATTTCCTTTTTGGTATTGACTTGCATATCTCTGAGCAATCGTCGCCTTAGTAAGTTTAATGGTATTTGCATTAAAAGCACCAGCCAATCCACGGTCACTGGTAATAACGATCATCAACACTTTTTCAACAGGACGTTCAGTAGCCAACTTCATATTTGTTCCGCCTTCACTATTACTCACAATGTTGCTTAGCATTTCCTGCAACTTCTGTGCATATGGACGCATTTGTATAATTGCGTCCTGTGCACGGCGCAATTTTGCAGCACTAACCATTTTCATGGCTTTAGTAATCTGTTGCGTACTTTGAACTGATTTGATGCGGTTACGAACCTCTTTTAATTGACCTGCCATAGCCTTTTTTAATTGGCTGCAAAAGTACGGTGTTGAAGCTAAATTTCCATAGGCATTTTAAAATAAAAGCAATTGGTTTTATTCACATTTTTACCCTTGTAATCCACTCTTTTTCAGACTAGTTCTGTAAATTGAAGGAGCGACGAAGTGTATAATTTATCCGCACTCTTCCGCCAGCTTCGCCTGCATTTTTTATAGGTCGTTCAAACTCCCGGATAAATTCAAGAAGAATTGGTCCATCAGCAAGACTTTCCAAATCCTTTTTAGATAAAATCATTTGATTATTCAGCACAGCGTCAATTCTGTTTACACCATCATTAAAAAAAGAAGTGTCTGTAAGCACAATTCGAACATGATCTTCATTTTCCAACCCCGTAAAATCGAGAACCAAATCTTCCCTTTTTATAGTTTCTGGAATTACGGTTGTAAGAATCATTGGCGAAAAAATGATTTCCTCCTTAAACTCTTTACCTTCATTAGTAAAGAATGTGATATAATGTTTCCCTGTGAAAGTGTTTATCGGCTTTTGAATTTCATAAAATACACCGCCCATCTTAGAACTGTCGGGCACTAGCATTTCCTCATCAAGTTTTATATTCTTCAAAACTTCAGGAGCAAAGGCGTCGCCATTTTTATCATCGTCTCTGTATTTCAATAAAACAGTCAGGTTATCATAACCTTCTTCTGCCGAAATTTTATAATCAAAATAGATATTATCTATTTCCAAAGTTGTATCAACTTTTTTGTCTTTGCTGCCGCAACTTACACCTGATATTAGCAGCGTAATTAAAAGAATTTTCTTTACACTTAACTTTCTTCTAAAATATAACATGCATGCAAATTAAGTAAGACATCCTAATTATCAGAGCCAGATTGCAAAATAGCTACTTCTTCTTTCAACCTGTTATACTCTTTAACAAGATCTGAGTATTTATTACTACCATTTCGTTTAAGCTTACTTAATTCTTCGGCAGTATCACTATCTGACAGCAGTGCTAATGTTTTTTTCCATCCCCACACTTTAATCATATCCGGCGTTGTGGAGTTATGTATTGTTAAAAAAAGAAACGATGACATATTATCTCCGCTACCTAAATATATAATATGAAGAGAGGCATATTTACCATCTACAAGCCTTCGCAGAAAATACCATTCCTCATTTGTATCTCCACCGGGATTTTTCTCACATTATCCAAAATTGCCAGCTTTTTCGATTCAAAATAGCCATCACATAGCAAAGACTTTCCATGTTTATTCCTTGAATAAGCCTTTATATCGCCTGCTCGTATAATACTTACTGAGTCATTTTCAAAAATTGTAGGGATGTTAATATGACCATTCAAATACCGACGGGCAGGCCGTATATCTGCATCTTTTGGATTGTTTGGAAAAGAACAAGCAATAGTGTCATTCTTCCATGTTATTATAAAATCGCCGGAATCTTGTGCCTTAAGACTGCCGAAAAAGCAATAAAACAGCGTTAAAAGAAAACCATATTTCATAGAAAACTATTTAAATGGCTTACAAATTAGCCAACTCAAACCACTGCAGCAATTACATTATCTTTGCTGCCCTTATTTAAAAGGAGTAAACTCTGTCAAATTGGCTTACCAGAACTTGTAGCACTTTATTTGACAATGTAAAATCCTAAATTTCGATAAATCAAAGAATACCCAATAACACTTATTTTATGCTTGGTTTTATTTCAAAATTATTCGGCGGCAGTAAATCGGAGAAAGACGTAAAAAAGCTTGAACATTATGTCGGCAAAGTAAATGGCTTCTTTAATTCATACAGTTCTCATAGTAATGATCAGCTTCGTAATAAGACACAGGAGTTTCGTCAGCGTATAAAAGAACATCTTTCTGAAATTGATGAGGAAATCAAAGCGAAGAACACTTCTGCAGAAGAACTTCCTTTCAACGACCTGATGGGCAAAGATGCTATTTATCAGCAAGTAGATAAACTAAAAAAAGATAGGGATAAAAAAATAGAAGAAGTTCTTGAAGAGTTGTTACCCGAAGCTTTTGCAGTTGTAAAAGAAACAGCCCGTCGTTTTAAAGAAAGTACTGAAATCGTTTCTACTGCTACAGAGATGGACCGAGACTTGAGTGTAAAAAAGAAAGGTATTATAATAGAAGGTGATAAATCAATTTATAAAAATACATGGACTGCAGGTGGAACAGAAGTTAGCTGGAACATGTTGCACTATGATGTACAGTTGATAGGTGGTGTTGTTTTACATCAGGGAAAAATTGCAGAGATGGCAACTGGTGAAGGAAAGACGTTGGTATCTACATTACCTGCTTACCTGAATGCTTTGTCAGGAGAAGGTGTTCACATCGTTACGGTAAACGATTACCTTGCCCGTCGTGACCAGGAATGGAACGGAACTATTTTCGAATGGCTTGGCTTAAGAGTTGATTGTATTGACAAACATCAGCCAAATACAGAAGAAAGAAGAAATGCGTACCTAGCAGATATTACTTACGGAACGAATAATGAATTTGGCTTCGACTATCTCCGTGATAATATGGTGCATACACCGGAAGAAATGGTGCAACGCAAACATCATTTTGCAATGGTGGATGAAGTTGACTCCGTTTTAATTGATGATGCCAGAACCCCATTAATTATTTCCGGTCCAGTTCCAAAAGGTGATGATCAGCAGTATCATATTCACAAACCAAAGATTCAGCAGCTAGTTCAAGAGCAAGAAAAAATTGTACGAAATTGTCTTACGGAAGCAAAAAGATTAATAGCCGCTGGCGAAGATGATCCAAAAAACGGAGGTCTTTATTTGTTCAGAGCTCATCGTGGATTACCAAAGTACGGTCCAGTTATCAAATATTTGAGTGAGCCGGGCATAAAAGTACTGATGCAAAAAGCAGAAAATTATTACTTGTCAGAGCAGCTTCGTCATATGCATATTGTGGATGAGCAATTACTTTTCCATATAGATGAAAAAAACAACTCAGTAGAGCTTACTGAAAAAGGTCTCAATATAATTACAGGTGCTGGAGAAGACCCTGAATTTTTTATAATGCCAGACATTGGAGTAAAATTGGCCGATATTGAAAAAAGCGAAGCTCCGGCAGAAGAAAAATTGCAATTAAAAGAAACTGTTTTAAACGAGTATACTCAGAAGGCAGATCGTATTCATACTGTTCAGCAATTATTAAAAGCCTACGCTTTATTTGCGAAAGATGTTGAATATGTTGTAATCGATGGTGCTATTAAAATTGTGGATGAGCAAACGGGTCGTATAATGGAAGGCCGTCGTTATAGTGATGGTTTACACCAAGCATTAGAGGCAAAAGAGAATGTAAAGATTGAAGCTGCAACACAAACCTATGCTACAGTTACATTGCAGAACTACTTCCGGATGTATCATAAGCTTTGTGGCATGACGGGTACTGCGGAAACAGAAGCTGGTGAATTGTGGAGCATTTATAAGTTGGATGTTGTTACAATCCCTACAAATCTCCCATTAATAAGAGACGATAAGCAAGACCTTGTTTACAAAACAAAAAGAGAGAAATTCAAAGCGGTTATAGACGAAATTGAAAACTTAAGGAACGCTGGCCGTCCATGCCTTGTTGGTACAACTTCTGTTGAAGTAAGTGAATTATTGGGTAGGATGTTACAACAGAAAAAGATTCCACATAATGTTTTGAACGCAAAGCAGCATGCTAAAGAAGCTCAAGTTGTAGCTGAAGCTGGTTTGGCTGGGGCAGTTACAATCGCTACCAACATGGCTGGCCGTGGTACAGATATAAAACTCGGACCTGGAGTTAAAGAGGCAGGTGGTTTGGCAATTGTAGGTACAGAAAGACATGAAAGTCGTCGTGTAGATAGACAGTTAAGAGGCCGTGCCGGTCGTCAAGGAGATCCGGGTTCTACTCAATTCTATGTTTGTTTAGAAGATGATCTGATGCGAATGTTCGGCAGCGAAAGAATTGCTTCGCTAATGGATAAACTCGGTTATAAAGAAGGAGATGTTATTCAGCATAGCATGATTAGTAACAGTATTCAACGGGCACAAAAGAAAGTGGAAGAAAATAACTTTGGTATCCGTAAAAGATTATTGGAATATGATGATGTGATGAACAAACAAAGAAATGCGGTTTATGAAAAAAGAAACCATGCTTTGTTTGGTGAAAGACTTGCATTGGATATTGATACCTCCTTCTCTGCTATTGCCGGAAGCCTGATTGATTCTTTCCGTGAACAAGAAGATTTTGAAGGATTTAAAATGGCATGTATCGTAAACTTTGGGTTAGATACAAAGATTGACGAAGAAACATTTAAGAAGGCAGAAATAAACGGTTTAATAGATAGCCTATATAACGAAGCGTCTGAAAAATATAATGCTCATAAAGTCGAATTGCAAAAACAGGCAATTCCGGTTTTTAAAAATATCAGATTAACACAAGGCAGCAACATTGAAAATGTGGTGGTTCCATTTACGGATGGCCGAAAAAATCTAAATGTGTTGACCAACTTAGATAAAACATTAAGTACTGAAGGTGCAGAACTTAGTAATTCGTTGGAAAAAACGATTACCCTTGCCGTTATAGACGAATCATGGAAAGAGCATCTAAGAGCAATGGATGACTTGAAACAAAGTGTTCAGACAGCTTACCTAGAACAAAAGGATCCTCTGGTTATTTATAAAATGGAAGCTTATACCCAGTTTAGTAATATGAATACGGAAGTAAATAAGAACATTGTATCCTTTCTTTCACATGCATCAATTCCAATTCAGCAGGATAATACACCATTAAAAGAAGGCCGTCAGCAAAAAACCGACATGAGCAGGATGAGAGCTAATAAAGACGAAGTAGATGCTGCCGGACAGGATTATGCGGCGAATGAAAGGGATAAATTTGACCCAGGAGGTGGCGCAGAAGTAGCTGAAAAACAAGAACCTATAACTGTAGCACCTAAAATTGGCCGTAATGAACCATGCCCTTGTGGAAGTGGTAAAAAGTACAAACAATGTCACGGAAAAGACGCATAAGATTTACTTTTTTTATAAATGTTAGTAACCAAACAATAAAAAAGTTTATTATATACCAAAATAATTTTTAGGTTTGTCTTCTTTAACGTTAAACCAAAATCAAAAAAATGAAAAAATTATTTGCTGTACTTGCAATTGTTGGCGTAATGACATCTTGCAAAGACAAAAAAGCTGAGACTCCGGTAGAAACTCCTACTGAAACACCAACGGTAACTCCTGAAACCCCAACTGTAACTGACGGAGTTCCAACTTTCAGCGATCCTGACGTAAGTGCATATGTAAAATCTTACGAAGATTACATTGCGTCTTATAAAGCTGCTGTTGAAAGTAAGGATATGACTAAAATGGCTGATTTAGGTAAGATGGGTCAAGACCTAGCAACTAACGGAACTGCTGCTGCACAAAAATTAGCAACAAGCCCTGAAGATGCAAAAAAATTAGCTGACTATATGACTGCGAAAGCTACTGAGATCATGGAACTTTCAAAGAAACTTACTGGTCAATAAATTTAATCTCTCGAATTATTTTAACCGCTCTCGTAATTACCAGAGCGGTTTTTTTTGCTTATATCTCTATGATTAAGGAAGCTTAGTTTATTTACAGCTGGTATTCTTTATCTTAGATTACCTAAACTTACTTGGTACATGTATAAAGTAACCAAAAAGAAAGTACACGGACTGCTTCATCCGGAAATTGTAGGTGATGAACGTTGGGATAAAATTATCAACGTATTCATTATTGTTCTTATCATATTGAATGTAGTTGCAGTAATACTGGAAACTGTCAAGTCAATTAATAATAGATATGAAGAGTTTTTCCATTATTTTGATTGGATTTCTGTTATCATTTTTACTATCGAATATATTCTCCGGGTATGGAGCAGTAACCATGAAGAAAAATATAAACATAGTGTTTGGGGAAGACTTAAGTATATGTTCTCCGCCGGAGCACTTATTGATCTAATAGCTATTGCACCTTCTTATATGCATAGCATAATAGGAATCGACTTAAGGGTATTACGGATGATGCGGCTAATGAGACTTTTCAGGCTTTTCAGGCTTACTGCATATATGAAGTCAGCACAGATGATTACCAATGTATTTAAAAAAAGAGCCAATGAACTGGCATTAACCTTTATTCTTGCCGCTTTACTAATTATTATTGCGTCTTGCATAATCTACTTTACTGAACATTTATATCCGACGGAGAAAACTAGTCTTTTTACAAGTATTCCTGCAACTATATGGTGGGCCATAGTAACACTTACAACAACTGGTTATGGAGATATGATCCCATTAACAGATCTGGGGAAATTTATGTCAGGAATTATTATGCTCACCGGTGTCGCCTTCTTTGCCTTACCAGCTGGTATAATTACTGCTGGCTTTCTGGAAGAATTTCGAATAAACCGCATAAAAAAAACTCACAAATGTCCAAACTGTGGTGAAGATCTAAATCTAGAAAACAATCATCATCACGACGAAAATGGCAAATAAAAGCCGTTCTGATAAACTCAGAACGGCTAATGATTATTTTTTTTACGTATTAGAAACCTTTCTTCTTCAATTCATATTTCTGCTGAAAACGGTCATTGAGCAACTTATGCTTGTCCGTTAAGTCAATTTTTCTACCTTGAATAAAAGCGTCGGTCACATTACTTGTTCTCATATCAAGAATATCTCCTTCACTTACTACAATATTTGCATCCTTACCAACCTCAATACTTCCGGCTTTATCTGCCACACCCATAATTTTTGCAGCATTTAAAGTGATTGCAGCCAATGCTTCTTCTTTTGTTAATCCATACGCAGCTGCAGTTCCTGCATTAAAAGAAAGATTACGACCTCTTGTTTGTCCATCTTCATCAGAAATAGCAAACAACACTCCTGCCTTTTGTAACACAGCTGCCGTTTTATACGGCTGATCTACATCATCATCTTCACCTGTTGGTAAACTATGGGGTTGAGAAAGAATAACAGATACATTATGTTGTTTCAACAATTCTGCTACCTGAAAGCTTTCACTTCCGCCAACCAATACCATTTCCAAACCAAATTCTTTTACAAAATCCAGCGCCACCAATATTTGTTTTACTGTATTGCCATGCATGTATAACTTCTGGCTTTTGTTAAACAAACCTTTTACAGCCTCATACTTAAGATTGGTTTCCTCATGAGATGCTTCATTCAAATAGGCCTTTGCTTCTCTGAGAAAAGATTTTAATCCTTCCATTTGCTCCAATCCTTCTTTCACTGGATCCGAGGCAGGTTGCTGAGGACCACTGCCTCCACCGCCACCAAATCTTCTTCCACCTGGTCGGGCCATTAATGAAGGCATCGTAACATGAATTCCTGCATCAGTTTTATAGGCAGCATCCTCCCAATTCCAGGCATCTAATTGAACAACTGAGGATGAACCAGTAACAAAACTTCCCTGCGGAATTATGTTTGCAAGCAGAATTCCATTAGAACGAAGTGTATTGATAACTTTAGAATCAGTATTATAAGCAACTAATGCTCTTACATTCGGATTCATATCTCCGATTTCTCTTGAGTCTTGAGTAGCTCTAACGGAATTTATTTCTCCAAGACCAAGTGTACTTGTGGCTAATATCAATCCGGGATAAACATGCTTACCAGTTGCATCAACAACATCTGTAGTTCCAGCTGGAACAGAAACATTGGTGCCAACTTCTGCTATTTTACCATCCACTATTTTTATGGTGCCATTCTCAACTACTTTTCCATTTCCTAAATGAATAGTTGCATTTTTTATGTAGGATACTCCCTTGTGTGGCTTCGTTGGCAATACTGTTTCCTGTGCATTCACAGAAAAGAAGAAGCCAATTGATAATATTAAAAATATTTTTTTCATGTTAATAATTTTTTAATCGTTGTTAATTTCGTCAGCATCAATTACCAATAATCCGTGGCTATGTCCATGATCGCTGCAAGAATGCATGATCTGATAAGAAGGCATAGCCGGAATTGTTGGTCCACCACTTCTTTTTTCTCCATTCATTTTTCTTACCAAACGAAGTCTTTCTTCATCAACCTGTTTTTGCAATTGCTCGTCTTTCTGTCTGTCAAAATAAATTGTGCCATCAACAATTGTATATAAAGGTTTTGCATAAATAGCAAGAGGATGATCACTCCACATGACAACATCTCCATCCTTTCCAATTTTTAAGCTTCCTACTTTATCATCAACATGCAACATTTTTGCAGGGTTCAACGTAACCATTTTTAATGCTTCTTCTTCAGTAACACCGCCATACTTTACAATCTTTGCTGCTTCGTGATTCAATCGACGGGCCATTTCAGCATCATCACTATTAATGGCAACTACCAAACCTACTTTCTGCATTATGGCCGCATTATACGGGATTGCATCTTCCACTTCCATTTTATAAGCCCACCAATCAGAAAAAGTAGAAACAAATGAGCCGTGTTTCTTCATTTTATCTGCTACTTTATAGCCTTCCAGAATATGCGTAAATGTATTCACGGTGTAACCCATTTTATTCGCAACTTCCATCGCCCCATTAATTTCACTTTGCACATAAGAGTGACAAGTAATGAATCTTTTCTTTTCTAATATTTCTACTAATGCTTCCAATTCTAAATCTCTTCTTGGGGTAACTATTCCTTTTTTATCTTTTATATCATTGTACTTCTTCCATTCCTTTTGATAATCCCTTGCTCTTGTAAATGCATCAATCAATACCTGCTCCACTCCCATTCTTGTATCAGGATAACGATTGTTGCCTAAAGGAGCTGCAGAACGTTTAACATTCTCGCCTAAGGCAAATTTTATTTGCCCCGGCCAGCCTTTGAATTTCAAATCGTCATCATTAGCACCCCAACGTAATTTAATAAGTTGCGTTTGCCCACCAATTACATTAGCAGATCCATGCAAAATATGAGAAGAAGTAACACCGCCACTTAATTGGCGATAAATATTTATATCATCTGGATTTAAGTTATCGGCAATGCGAACTTCCGATGTCACACTCTGCCCACCTTCATTGATAGAGGCTGCGGCAATATGTGAATGTTCATCAATGATTCCAGCTGTTACATGTTTGCCAGTACCATCAATAGTTTTTGCTGATGCGTCTGAAAGATTTTTACCAACTGCTGCAATTTTACCATTCTTAATCAATACATCTGAATTCTGTAAAACCCCTTCATTCTCATTGGTCCATACAGTAGCATTTTTTATAAGAATAGTTTCTTGCTTTGGTTGTTGTCCTTCTTCCCATCCAAATGGTTCAAACGGAAAAACAACTTTGCCAATTACCGGCGCATCTTTTTTCTTAGCAGTATCAGGTTTAGCTTCTGCAGCTTTTACAAATGTTGCAGTCCATGTTAATGGATTGCCCAAAGAGTCAATACCGGTTCCATTCCATTCTTGGCCGCTACTGATACCACTAAGCCTTGGCGCATTAGCAGGTAATGTTGCATCTGTACCGGCTCCTCCTCTACCAAAACCACCAGCAGTTGGGGGACGTTGGCCACCTTCAGGTGCACCTGACGGACGTTGACGAACTGGCTTAGGTGCAAAACTTAGTTTTACAACTTTTCCATCCTGGCTGAATTTTGTATTCAATGTATCTTTTCCAAACATGGTGACCGAATTGGTACTCTTAACATCCAATGTATATTTCTCATCACCAGCAGGAGTATTGATTGTCAGGTTATATGTTCCTGCAATAAAATTGTCATCTTTTATTACATACTTATTTCCTTGTACATAATTGTATTGAATGGCGGTTTTAGCATCGAATAAGGAACCGTTTGTAATTAAAAAATTAGCCCATTTCCCCGCATCCAAACTTCCCACTTTATCATAAATGCCTAAAGTCATTGCCGGAGTTTTGGTCAATGCATCGAGTACTTTATTTTCTGATAAGCCATACTCCATTGCTTTGCGAAGATTAGTCCAGAATTGATTTACACTACGTAAATCGGCAGTAGTAAGACAGAATGGGATGCCAGCTTTTTCAAATGCAGCAGCATTAGCCGGTGCAAGTTCCCAATGTTTCATATCATTTAACGAAACGAATCTTGCATCATTCGGATCTTCTACATCCTGTGCCGCTGGATAATTTAATGGCACAATAAATGTTGCATTAGTTGACTTCATTTCTTTAATACGCTGATATTCATTTTCGCCTGATTTGATAATGTATTGCACACCAAACTCATCTCCTATTCTATCAGCTCTTAAATTATTCCATTTGTCATTTGCTTCAAATATCTGTGGCAAACCTTGATTGTCATTCCATGATTGAAGACTTAGATTCAATCCCTCTGCAGCAGGCTTGGTTTTATACCACTGTGCATCCAGAAAAGTCTGGCGCAACAATGCAATCATACCCATCATTGAACCTGGATAGCTTTGTGTAGAGGTTCCTTTGCTAAATGAGTAATGTGCAGAAGCTTTATCCTTTATAATAACTAAGTGTTCCTTTTCATTTGCCAATGACACAACCACACCTGTACCTCTTGCTATTCCATCTTTTACATGAGATAAAACAGTTCCAAATCCGGCTTCTCTTAAAGGTTTTGCTTTGGCATCATCTACAGAAAATACTTTGTAAGCATCCACATCGCTTTTAATAGCCTGATTCCAGCCATAAGCACCTTTTGTTGCCGTTTCCAACTGAGCAGGTTGAGCAAAATTAAAACCACCACCGCCGGCAGCTCTTTGTGGTGCCGGAATTCCATAGTCGGAATAAATATCAATGAATGAAGGGTAGATAAATTTTCCTTTGCAGTCAACTTCCACCGCACCTGCAGGTACTTTCAAATTAGCCCCTACAGCTAAAATTTTACCATCTTTAACTACCAAGGTAGCATTCGAAATTGTTGTTGATGCATCTTTAACGATAGTTGCGTTTGTAAAAGCATAGTGCCCATGTCTTGGATTCGCTACACCATTTTCGGGAAAAGTAGGTTGAGCTGCCAGTGGTAGAGAGTAAGCAATAGTAATTGCTACCACCAGCCATAATCGGTTTTTTCTCATTTCAGTTTAGTTTTATTAGAAACCGAATTTATAACAATCGGTTTACAGAAATTAAATAAATTGATAAAAGGCTTTCATTTGACGGGAATTTGACAAAATCCTTTCCCCGGAACTTTGGTTATCTTTGAAAGTCTTAATAAATCACAAATATGGCCATAGCCAAACCAACAATAATGCCTCCCGATTTTGCCCGAACTCCACATATCGACCAGGTGGGTGTAGAAGAAAGGGCTTCCCGGTTTACAAAACGCAGCATTAAGAACGAATCGAAAGAGAACGGTCTAAAACTGGTGCTAAACATGATTGATCTCACTACTTTGGAAGGAATAGATACCGATGGAAAAGTAAAACAGCTTTGCTACAAAGCCATACATCCACATGATGCATTACCTGATATTCCGACAGTAGCAGCGATTTGTGTTTACCCGACGATGGTAAAAGTGGCAAAGAAAGCATTGGGTGATTCAGGAGTAAAAGTGGCGTCTGTTGCTACAGCTTTTCCTAGTGGACAAGCCCCAAAGGATATAAAAATAAGAGATACCAAATATGCCGTGAATGAAGGAGCGGATGAAGTAGATATGGTTATCAGTCGTGGAAAATTTCATGCAGGGGAATATAATTTTGTATTTGATGAAATAGCTGCTATTAAAGAAGCCTGTGGCAATGCAAGACTAAAAGTCATTTTAGAAACAGGAGAACTTGGAACATTTGATAAAGTGAGACGGGCATCTGATATTGCAATGCATGCCGGTGCCGATTTTATTAAAACATCAACTGGGAAAATTCAACCAGCGGCAACAATGCCTGTAACATTGGTAATGCTGGAAGCAATAAGAGATTTTTATTACAAGACAGGAAAGATGATTGGGATGAAACCAGCCGGTGGCATCTCCAAATCTAAACTTGCTTTGCATTATTTAGTAATGGTGAAAGAAGTATTGGGAGAAGATTGGCTAACGAATGAATGGTTCCGTTTTGGTGCCAGCAGTTTGGCAAATGATGTGCTGATGCAGATGGTGAAGTTGAAGACAGGTCAATATCAGAGTGCAAACTATTTTTCGGTGGATTAAAAAAATTTTCTCGCAAAGACGCCAAGGAGTAAAGCAAAATACCCCCTTTGCGACTTATTTGCTTTGCGGCTTTGCGTGAAATAAAAAATAAATTATGGCGGTAACAAAGAAAAAAACTGCAACAAAAAAATCAAACACTATCAAATTGAAATTTGATACAAGCTGGACCTATGCACCTGCACCAGAAAGTAAAAGTGCAGCGACTATTAATAAGCAATATGATTTGTTTATTAATGGGGAATGGCAAAAGCCCTTGTCCAAAAAGTATTTTGATACAATCAATCCAGCAAATGAAGAAAAGCTAAGTGAAGTGGCTGATGCAAATGCTGCTGATGTGGACAAAGCAGTAAAGGCTGCAACAAATGCTTACGAGAAATCATGGAAGAAAATGCCTGCAAAAGAAAGGGCTAAATATATTTTTCGCATCGCACGGATAATGCAGGAGAAAGCAAGAGAGCTTGCAATCATTGAATCCTTAGATGGAGGTAAACCAATAAAAGAAAGCCGTGATTTTGATGTGCCAACAGCTGCGAACCACTTCTTCTACTATGCAGGCTGGGCTGACAAATTAGAATATGCATTCCCAAATCGTACAACAGAACCATTGGGTGTAGCGGCACAAATTATTCCCTGGAATTTTCCTTTGCTTATGGCTGCATGGAAAATTGCACCAGCTATTGCAACGGGCAATACTGTTGTTTTGAAGTCTGCTGAAACAACTCCGCTGACTGCTTTGAAACTGGCTGAGATAATTCAGGAAGCTGATTTACCTCCCGGAGTTGTGAATATTATCACTGGTGCTGGTGCAACAGGTGCAGCTATGGTCAATCATCCGGATGTAAATAAAATTGCTTTTACCGGTTCTACTGATGTTGGCAAAATAATTCAACGGGCTATTGCAAGCACAGATAAAAAAGCAACATTGGAGCTCGGTGGTAAAGCCGCCAATATTATTTTTGAAGATGCAGCGATTGATCAGGCAGTGGAAGGTGTTATTAATGGAATATTTTTCAACCAGGGACATGTTTGTTGTGCTGGTTCAAGGCTGTATGTGCAGGAATCAGTAGCTAAAGAAGTAATTCGAAAACTGAAAGACAGATTAGAATCATTAATTGTTGGTGACCCAATGGATAAGAATACAGACATTGGTGCTATCAATTCAAAATCACAATTAGATATTATAAATAAATACATAGGCATCGGTAAAAAAGAAGGTGCTGAAATGTATCAAAGCAGTTGCCGTTTACCGAGCAAAGGATTTTTCTGTCGCCCTACTCTATTTACCAATGTAGCACAGAGCAATCGCATAGCACAAGAAGAAATTTTCGGACCAGTATTAGCCATTCTTACTTTCAGAACCGAAGATGAAGTGATTGAAAAAGCAAACAATTCTCCTTATGGATTAAGTGCCGGTGTGTGGACGGATAAAGGTTCAAAGATTTTCAACATGACAAAAAGAATGAAAGCAGGTGTTGTGTGGGCCAATACATTTAATAAGTTTGATCCAACATCTCCATTTGGAGGTTATAAAGAAAGTGGATTTGGAAGAGAAGGTGGATTACATGGGTTGTTGCCTTATTTGAATTTAAAAAACTAATTGTTCTCACAGATTACACGGATGTACACAGAAAACATCAGTGACAATCTGCGAAATCTGTGAGCTAAAAAATAATTATGGAAAAAACGATAAAAAGTCTTCGCTTAAAGTAAGTGAAAATGGTCTTGAGAATAAGACTTCATCCAAAAGATTAGAAGTGCTAAAGACTTATAAAATATATATCGGCGGGCAATTTCCACGAACAGAATCCGGCCGGTATTATTTTCCTACCAATGCTGCCGGAAAAAAACTGGCAAATGTTTGCCTGAGTTCAAGAAAAGATTTCCGGGATGCTGTTGTAAAAGCAAGAGGCGCCGTTAGCGGCTGGAGTGGAAGGTCGGCATTTAATCGCAGCCAGATATTATATCGTATGGCAGAAATGCTGGAAGGAAGGAAAGCACAGTTTATTGAAGAACTAATATTACAAGACGGAACAAAAGCTAAGGCAGAGAAAGAAGTAAACCTTGCCATTGACAGATTGATATATTATGCAGGATGGTGCGATAAGTTTCAGCAATTATTTAGTGCAGTAAATCCTGTGGCAACATCTCATTTTAATTTTTCTGTGCCTGAACCAACAGGTGTTGTATCTATTATTGCTCCGCAAGGCGACTCTTTATTAGGGTTAGTTTCTGTAATTGCACCTGTAATTGCCGGAGGTAATACTTGCATCGTTTTAGCATCCGAAACAAAACCGCTTTGTGGCGTAACTTTTGCTGAAGTTTTAAACTCCTCGGATTTACCCGGAGGAGTTGTTAATATTTTAACAGGTAAACCATCAGAATTGACATCATGGTTCGTTGATCATATGGATGTAAATGCAACCATTTATTGCGAAAAAGATTCTGAAACGAAGAAAATGATAAGAGAAAAGTCCGCAACGAATCTGAAACGTATTACATTTTATGATAAAATTAATTGGACTACTGAAGAAGGACAATCCCCTTATTTTATCATGGATACACAAGAAATAAAAACAACCTGGCATCCTGTAGAAAATATTGCTGGTGCAGGCGGAGGATACTAATTTTGCAATAATGTCGAATCTTAAACCAAATATGAAATTCATTTTTACATTTTTAATACTTGTTGTTACAATAAATTGTTTTGCACAAAAAGATACAGCAACAATCGTCCGAATAGATACTAATTCTGTTGTTGTTCATAAAGATCCAAGGCTTGATTTGCTTGTAAAAAAACAAGCCTATATAAATGAAGTTACCAGCAAAGACAGCAGACGAACTGACAAAGGCTTTCGCCTTATGATTATCAGTACGAACAACAGGGATGAAGCATATGCAGCTAAGACCAGAGTTTATACTTATTTCCCGGAGTTAAAAGCTTATATGTGGTATCAGTCGCCCTATTTCCGTGTAAAAGCCGGAAACTTTAAAGACAGGAAAGATGCCGAAGCCTACCAGCGAAGATTTAATACTTACTTTCCTAAAGGTGTTTTTATAATGAAAGATATTATAGAAGTGAAAGCTGGCAAGGGTGATGAGAGCATAAATCCATAAAGAATTATTCAATAATAAATTAATCCCCGCCAAATGGTGGGGATTATTAGTTTATACAACTTTTGCTTGCCTTCGAATTAGTATTTTTGCGCCATGCAAGAAAAAATAAAAGCATTAGCAAAAAAGTATTTTTCTGAGTTTGTTGAAGTACGTCATCATCTGCATGCTCATCCTGAACTAAGTTATCAAGAATTTGAAACTTCAAAATTTGTTCAAGGAAAATTAAAAGAATTCGGAATTCCATTTACAGTTATTGCAATTACCGGTGTTGTAGGCATCATAGAAGGAAAAAATCCTAACAAAAGAATTGTTGCATTGAGAGCAGATATGGATGCATTGCCTATCAAGGAGGAAAACGATATTCCTTATAAATCGAAGAATGATGGAGTAATGCATGCCTGCGGCCATGATGTACATACAACATGTTTATTAGGGGCTGCAAAAATTTTGAATGAATTAAAAGCTGAGTGGGAAGGAACTGTAAAGCTAATTTTTCAACCGGGAGAAGAAAAAAACCCAGGCGGCGCATCATTGATGATAAGAGATGGTGTGTTGGAAAATCCAAAACCACAATCTATTTATGCTTTACATGTAAATACAATTTTAGAAGTAGGTGAATTAAGTTTCAGAAGTGGTAAGGTAATGGCCAGTGCCGACGAAATATATATTACCATAAAAGGAAAAGGTGGACATGCAGCGTCACCACATATTACTATTGATCCGATTTTGATAAGTTCTCATTTGATTATTGCATTGCAACAATTGATAAGTAGAAATAACAATCCATTTAATCCATCTGTGCTTTCCATTACTTCTTTCAATGCAGGAAACACAACCAATGTAATTCCTAATGAAGTAAAACTGATGGGTACTTTCAGAGCAATGGATGAAACATGGCGGTTTAAAGCACATGAGCTGATGCATCAATTAACCAGCAATCTTGTACAATCGATGGGAGGCGAAGCCGATTTACATATCGATGTTGGCTATCCATGTGTAATGAATAATGAAAAAGTAACAGCAGAAGCAATGAGCCTAGCAAGTGATTTTATGGGTGCTGAAAATGTAAGTGAAACAGAATTAAGAATGGGTGCTGAAGATTTTGGTTACTATGCACAGCAAATACCAGCTTGTTTTTATCGCCTCGGCACCATGAACAAAGCCAAAGGTATTACTGCCGGTGTACATACACCTGTTTTTAATATTGATGAAACCGCAATTGAAATTGGAATGGGAATGATGGCATGGCTGGGCAGCTCAGCTAAATCATAACTACACAAGCTACTCATAATCAACAAATAACATACAACAGCTGTTAGTACTATTATTTTGTACATTGCAACCCCTATTGGCTGAATAGAATTACTGCAGTACAAGAGTGATTCTCTTTTATTCTTTCACTGAAAGAATAAAAGAGAACAGATCAAAGATCACAAGGGACGATGAGCAGAATTACTACAGCTTGTAACATAATAATTTTCTATGTCAAATGAATTAAGAAAACAACAGGCTCTCGAATACCATGCTAAAGGAAGACCTGGAAAGATTGAAGTAATACCCACCAAAGAGGCAAAAACACAAAGAGACCTTTCTCTTGCATATTCACCCGGTGTGGCAGCACCTTGCCTGGAGATTGCAGCCGATGTTGAAAATGTTTATGAATATACAGCCAAGGGAAACCTTGTGGCCGTTATCAGTAACGGTACTGCTGTTTTGGGCTTGGGCGATATTGGCCCTGAAGCCAGTAAGCCAGTGATGGAAGGTAAGGGAGTTCTCTTCAAAATTTTTGCAGATATAGATGTGTTTGATATTGAGATCAATGAAAAAGATCCTGTAAAGTTTGTTGAAATTGTAAAAGCATTAGAGCCAACTTTTGGCGGCATCAACCTGGAAGATATAAAAGCACCTGAATGTTTTTACATTGAGAGAGAGCTTAAAAAGCAAATGAATATTCCGGTAATGCATGATGATCAGCATGGAACAGCCATCATCAGCGCTGCAGCATTATTGAATGCATTGGAAATTCAAAAAAAGAAAATAGAAAAAGTAAAGATTGTAGTGAATGGTGCTGGTGCGGCGGCAATGGCTTGCACCTTATTATATGAATCGCTGGGTGCAAAGCATGAAAACTTTTTAATGTTTGACCGCAAAGGTGTGTTGCACAAAGGAAGAACAGATGTGGAAGATTTTAAATTGAAATTTGCGAATGCCAAAGGAGATATGACGCTGACACAGGCAATGAAAGATGCTGATGTATTTATTGGACTAAGTGCTGGTAATTGTGTTACACAGGAAATGGTAAAAGGGATGGCTAAAAACCCAATCGTTTTTGCAATGGCTAATCCTGATCCTGAAATAAGTTGGGATGATGCAAAAGCTGCAAGAAAGGATGTAATAATGGCTACTGGCAGAAGTGATTATCCTAACCAAGTAAACAATGTATTGGGCTTCCCATATATTTTCCGTGGTGCATTGGATGTAAGGGCTACACATATCAACGAAGAAATGAAAATGGCGGCTGTAAGAGCCTTAGCAGAACTAGCGAAATCACCAGTTCCCGATATGGTGAACATGGCATACAATGAAAAGAATATCACCTTCGGTGAAAACTATATTATTCCAAAGCCACTCGATCCTAGATTATTGGCGACAGTTGCACCTGCAGTCGCAAAGGCGGCTATGGAAAGTGGTGTTGCCCGTCAACCAATTACTAGTTGGGATTCATACGTCACAAGTTTAAACAAACGACTAGGACTTGATAACCAAGTGATGAGAATTATTGGTAACAAAGCCAGAAGAGATCCAAAACGAATTGTGTTTGCCGAAGCGGATAATGTGAAAATATTAAAAGCTGCACAAATTATTTTTGATGAAGGTATAGGTTATCCAATCTTCCTTGGCGATCCAATAAAGATTAAGAATATCGCCGCAACAAACGGTATTGACATTGAGGACATTCCCATTTTCGATCCAAGAAGTGAAGAAATGGAAGAAAGAAGATGTACTTATGCTGAAGCTTTCTTAGCCAAAAGAGGAAGAAAAGGTTTCAATGCCTATGAAGCTAAAAAGGTAATGAAAGACCGTAACTATTACGGTTGTATGATGGTGGAATTTGGCGATGCTGATTGTATGATATCTGGTTTGGCAAAAAATTATCCAGACACTATTCGTCCGGCTTTACATACAATAGGTACAGAAGAAGGTGTGAAGAAGATTGCCGGCATGTACTTAATGCTTACAAAACGAGGGCCATTATTTCTTGGCGACACAACAGTAAACTTTAATCCAACAGCCGAAGAATTAGCAGAGATAACATTAATGGTTGCAAAAGAAGTTAAACATTTTAATATCACTCCCCGAATTGCTATGCTAAGTTATTCCAACTTCGGTAGTAGTAATTCTAAAGAAGCTGCTTTAGTGGCAAAGGCAAGACAAATTGTAAAAGAAAAAATGCCTTCGCTGATAGTGGATGGAGAAATGCAGGCCAGTGTAGCCTTTAATAAGGAATTGATGAAAGAAAATTACCCTTTCAGCGAATTGGTAGATAAAGATGTAAACACTTTAATATTCCCAAATCTTGCTTCGGGTAATATCGCTTATAACCTTTTGAAAGAACTAGAAACTGCTGATGCAGTCGGGCCAATTTTATTAGGTCTGAAAAAGCCGGTACATATCTTGCAATTAGGAAGTTCTGTACGAAGTATTATAAATATGGCTTCTGTTGCAGTTGTAGACGCACAAAGCAAAAGCCAATCACCAACAGGCGATATTGTAAAACGTTCAAAATGGTGGAAACGATTCAAAAAAAACTAGCAGAAATATTTAAACAGAAAACAACTATCCTGACGGGAAGACAGATAGCAAAGAAAATCATCGTATTTTAGATTTTATATGACCATTTTCAATGACATAGGCCGGTACCTTTTGATGATTAAGAGAATGTTTTCTCGCCCCGAAAATGC
The DNA here is from genome assembly GCA_016708765.1 of Chitinophagaceae bacterium. Lineage (GTDB taxonomy): Bacteria > Bacteroidota > Bacteroidia > Chitinophagales > Chitinophagaceae > JJ008. Next base: position 412,404 of record JADJFD010000003.1, on the reverse strand, counting down.
AAAAATGTATTGGAAGGAGTTAATGCATCAATGCACTGAAATCGGATTTGGTTCATTAGGGATTGTTGCTATTATTTCTGTTTTTATAGGGGCTGTATCAACAATACAAACAGCCTATCAATTGGTAAGTCCGTTAATTCCCCCATCTACAATTGCACATATTGTAAGAGATACCGTTATTCTTGAATTTGCTCCTACATTGGTTTGTATTGTATTAGCCGGAGTGGCCGGCAGCCGTATTGCCAGCGAATTGGGCAACATGAGAGTAAGCGAACAGATTGATGCATTAGAAATAATGGGCATCAATACAAAAACTTATCTGATTCTGCCTAAGATCATTGCAGCACTTTTAATGATTCCATTACTTGTAGCTATTGCAATGGCTTTGGGAATTTGGGGCGGCAGATTGGCAGGGGTAGCTTCAGGAATCATTCCAGGAAGTGTTTATGACAAAGGTTTACTGGAATTTTTTGTTCCATTTAATGTAATTTTTGCTTTGATAAAAGCATATGTATTTGCATTTATAATTTCAAGTGTACCTGCTTTTTATGGTTATTATGTAAAAGGCGGAGCATTAGAAATTGGAAAAGCCAGTACTAAAGCTGTAGTGGTAAGTTGTATATTAATTTTAATCGCTGATTATATTTTATCTGCTATGCTATTACCATCTGCACAATAAAACAAATGATTGAAGTTAAAAATATAAAAAAAGTATTCGGCGATAAAACAATTATCGAAGACGTAAGTTCGGTTATGAAAGCCGGGCAATGCAATCTCATAATCGGGGCAAGTGGAAGTGGCAAAACGGTATTGATGAAATGCATGGTTGGCCTTTTTGAACCTAATGAAGGTGAAGTATTATATAGTGGCGAAAGCTTTACTGCAATGACAGGATCTGATAAAACTGAAATAAGAAAACAGATAGGGATGTTGTTTCAGGGGTCAGCCTTATTTGATAGCCAAACGGTTGAACAAAATGTGATGTTCCCGTTGAACATGTTTACAAAAGACAGTTACAAAGAAAAGCTACGAAGAGTAAACGAAGTATTAGAAAGAGTAAATCTGGTAGGAGCAAATAAAAAATTTCCATCAGAGGTAAGTGGATGTATGAAAAAAAGAGTCGCACTGGCAAGAGCCATTGTCCTTAATCCGAAATATCTTTTTTGTGATGAACCTAACTCTGGTCTTGATCCGCAAACTTCACTAGTAATTGATAGGTTGATCAAAGAAATTACTATTGAATACAATATCACCACGGTTATTAATACCCATGACATGAACAGTGTAATGGAAATCGGAAATTCTATTCTTTATATGTACCAGGGCAATAAAGAATGGGAAGGAACTAACAAAGAGATCATATTCAGCAAAAATGAAAGATTGAACGAATTCATATTTGCATCACAATTCTTACAAGATGCAAAAGATATGAGAATGTTGGAGGAAACCGGTAAAATATCTGGCGATAGAAATATGGAAGAGTTGCTTGATAAAGATGCTCCAATTCTTATTCCCCCGCCAAACGAGGAATAAACCTACCTGATGACAAAAACCCGCAAATCCCTTACTTTTGCGGCAACTTATAAACAGTAATCATGAGTATTCTCGTTAACAAGAATTCGAAAATTTTAGTGCAGGGCTTTACGGGTACGGAAGGTACATTTCATGCTACACAGATGATAGAATATGGTACAGATGTGGTTGGTGGCGTTACACCCGGAAAAGGCGGCACAAAGCATTTAGATAAACCAGTTTTTAATACGGTAGCCGATTGCGTCAAAGCAACAAGTGCTGATGTAAGTATCATTTTTGTGCCTCCTGCTTTTGCTGCTGATGCAATTATGGAATCTGCCGATGCAGGTGTGAAACTGGTGGTTTGTATTACCGAAGGAATTCCTGTGCAAGACATGGTAAAAGTGAAAAATTATTTACAGGGAAAAAAGACAAGACTTATCGGCCCAAACTGTCCGGGTGTAATTACTTCCGGCGAATGTAAAGTAGGTATCATGCCAGGCTTTATCTTCAAACAAGGCCGTGTAGGTATAGTATCAAAATCCGGTACGTTGACTTATGAAGCTGCTGATCAGGTTGCAAAAGCTGGTTTGGGTATTTCAACAGCAGTTGGAATTGGCGGCGATCCAATAATCGGAACCACTACTAAAGATGCAATTGAATTATTAATGAATGATCCCGAAACAGATGCAATCGTTATGATTGGTGAAATTGGTGGCGGAATGGAAGCCGAAGCAGCCAATTGGATAAAAGCTAATGGAAATAAAAAACCTGTTGTAGGGTTTATAGCTGGGCAAACAGCTCCTCCAGGCCGTAGAATGGGACATGCAGGTGCCATTGTAGGTGGTGCAGATGATACTGCTGCTGCTAAAATGAAGATCATGACCGAATGTGGTATTCATGTAGTAAGTAGCCCTGCTGATATTGGTAAAAAAATGGCGGAAGTTATCAAGAAATAAAGAATCTCGTACATAAAGGAAAGCCTCACCGAATTAACGGCGAGGCTTTTTTATTGGAGTGTGTATGAAAACTTAACGGGATTGACGGATAAAACGGGCCAGTTCTTCTTTGCTATTGCTAAAAGTTAATGCATCGTTTAACTGATAGTAATTATTCTTATCAATTGTTTTATTGTATGCAAGCTTCGCAATTTCAAGTCTGTTATTTTCAAAAGTAAATAGCATCATCATTTCTTTTACCTGCGCAGTAGTAAAATTGTTTTTTTCAATAATAAACTTTGCTGAAGTAATTCTGTTGTTTTCAAACCATTCTTTACGAAGAGATGTTTTTACAGTTTCAAACTCCCGGGTGTTCATTACATTATTCAAACCATTATTCCAGCCACCGTTATCACTGTCATAATAATCATCCTGATCATTATACCATTCGTCGTTAATGTCCATTCTACGTTCATCCACCAATACTTTACCAAATCGGTTAATAGTAATGTCAAGATGAAAACCTCTTTTCAGTAAAACTGAATTGGTGTAGATGATTACATTTCTGCCAAAGGTGTTTCCGTTTCCTCTTTTAGCTTGACGGTAAACTTTTACTTGGTGATAGCCTTGGGCAAGGTAACTTAATGTAATGCTGTTATCTTTCATCGAAAATTTGCGGCCATCAACTTCCACTGAAAGTTCCTGGCTACTGGTTACTGCTGAAATACTAAGGCGGCTACCATCAAAGGCGAGCAGCGAAAGTGAGAACAGTGAACTGATAATTAGTGTAAAGATTTTTTTCATGTTGTTTGTTTTAAATGAATTGTAATTGTTTTCATTTACTCAGTTTCCAATCTCATGCCATCATGCCAAAAGACGATGCAAAAAAAAGTTAAAGGAATTTTCGTTGAAACCTATCCTTTTGCGGCTTTATGCCGGAGTACTTGCTGGTAAAGGATTGTAGAGTAATAATTTTTGCATTTTATAAAATAAAATAATAATCAAATTGAAACATTTTGTTCATCAACATTTTTGGTAACTTCCTGTTTCTGACTGCAACAAAGAATTTTTATGAAATTTGTCTTCTGACGGCATCTTATAACGCATACAATCCGTCTGCAAAAGAAGATTTTAAAAAATATAGAATGAAGTATCAAATCAAAAAACCCATAATCCTTTTAGTTACAATCTTTAGTTTCTTTAGTATGATATCATTTAGTCAAAATCCGATAAAGAATTATGAAAAGGAATGGAAGAAGGTGGAAGACTTTGTTAACAAAGGATTGCCCAAATCAGCACTAACAGAAGTAAAACTGATATATGCACTTGCCAAAAAAGAAAAACAGGATGCACAGGTTATAAAGTCATTAGTATATATGATGGGGCTGCAAAGTGAAAACCGGGAAGAAAATGCCGTATTCTCCATTACTGAAATAGAAAAAGAGATTAGTTCCAGTAAAGAACCAGTTACCTCCATATTAAGTAGTCTTGAAGCCGATATGTATTGGAATTATTATCAGCAAAACCGCTGGAAATTGTATAACCGTACTAAAACTGCTGATTTTGTAAAAACAGATATAGCCACTTGGGATGCTGAAGACTTTCATAAAAAGATTGGAGAATTATATTTACAATCGATAAAAAACGAAAAGGTATTACAACAAACAAAACTTGATCCATTTGATGCTATTATAACAAAAGGCAATGTTCGTCATCTGCGGCCAACGTTGTATGATTTGTTAGCCCACCGTGCTATCGCCTATTTTGATAATGATGAAAGAGATGTTAAAAAACCAGCCTATGCCTTTGAAATTGATCTCGCCAGTGCTTTTGATCCGGCAGCAGATTTTGTTACCAGAAAATTTCCGACAAAGGATTCAATGTCCTTACAACATAAAGCACTACTCATTTATCAAAAATTAATCGCCTTTCATTTAAATGATGCAAAACCAGATGCATTAATTGATGTAGACATACATCGCATTCAATTCGTAAACCAAAAATCTACTCATCCGGATAAAGAACAGCTTTATTTTAATGCATTAAATCATATTGCTCACCAATATGAAAAAATTCCAGCTGCCGCACAGGCATGGTATCTCGTTGCACAGATATATGAACAAAAGGCGAATACCTATAAACCTTATGGCGATACCACAAACCGCTACAGTCGCATTAAAGCAAAAGAAATATGTGAGCAGGTATTAATGCAAAAAGATTCGTCTGAAGGGCGAATCAATTGCTATAATCTCTTAAATAGCATCAATAGCGCCTCATTACAATTCTCTATTGAAAAAGTAAATGTTCCTGATCAGCCAATGAGAACATTGGTTCAATATAAAAACATCAACACACTTTACTTACGAATAGTTAAAGCCGACGACAATCTTAAAAAATTATTAGAAACACAATATGACAATCGCTTCTGGACCGCTATAGCTGATACCAAAGCAGATAAAAGTTGGCAACAGTCACTACCTGCTACCAATGATTTGCAATTGCATAGTGTAGAATTAAAAGTAGATGCTTTACCGCCGGGAGAATACTTTCTGGCTGCTTCTGATAAAAATGATTTTACAGGAAAGAAAACAATTATTGGAGCAAGATTATTTTATGTATCCGGAATCAGTTATGTAAATAATGGTACCGATTATTTTGTACTGAATAGAAATACAGGACAGCCGTTGGCAAAAGCAACTGTACAACTTTGGCAGCAAACCTATAATTATCAGCAATCAAAATATGAGAAAACAAAAGGGGAAATGTACATAACTGATGCCAATGGCTTTTTTAAAATAAAAAGAGTTAAAGATGAAAAGAATAATAATAGAAACTATTCATTTTTACTGGATGTAAAACATGGCAACGATTATCTTTTCATGACTGACCTAGCTTACGATTACTATTATTATAATCAACAACCGCAGGAGTCAAAATCAATTACTTCCATACACCTGTTTACAGACAGAGCTATTTATCGCCCCGGCCAAACGGTTTATTACAAAGGAATAGTATTGACAAGAAATAATGTAGAAAAAACCGGAGGAGTAATGGCTAGTTATTCTACCACAGTTGTTTTAAGAGATGCAAATTATAAAGTTGTAGATACAATCCGATTAACAACAAATGAATTTGGTTCTTTCAACGGAAAATTTCAATTGCCGCATACTGGCATGAACGGTCAATTTTCTATCTACACAAAAAAAGATGGCGGGAATATTGGTTTCAAAGTAGAAGAATACAAAAGGCCTAAATTCTTTGTGGACTACGAACCTATTAAAGGAACTTATAAAGTAAATGATAAAATAAAAGTAACGGGTGTAGCAAAAGCTTACGCCGGAAATAATATTGACGGCGCCAATGTAAAATACAGAGTAGTAAGGCAACCTCGCTTTTTATATCCGTGGTTCTTTTGGCGTTCGTGGCAGCCTCCAACTTCGCCAATGGAAATTGCACATGGTGAAGTAAAAACAGATAAGGATGGAAAATTTGTAATTGAATTCACAGCCATTCCTGATTTGAAAATTGATAAAAAATTGGAGCCGGTATTTGATTACACGGTGTATGCAGACGTAACTGATATAAATGGAGAAACAAGAAGCGGCGAAAAATCAGTTTCTGTAAGTTATAAATCGCTGATGTTGGTTTCTTCTGTTCCGGCGAGTTTACCTGCCGATAGTTTAAAGTCACTATCTATCCGCACACAAAATATGAATGGCGAGTATGAACCAGCCACAGTTAAAGTAACTATCACTAAACTGAAAGAAGAAAAAAGATTAATCCGTGACCGCTATTGGGAAAGACCCGATCAGTTTGTAATGGGTAAAAATGAATACATTAAACTATTTCCTTTTGATGAGTATGATAATGAATCGGATACTAAAAGTTGGGAGGAGGGACAAGAAGTGTTTAGTAAGGTAGATTCAAGCAGGGTGAATGGTGAATGGTCATTAGTGAATGGGAAATATACTCCCGGCATTTATGTGATTGAAATGGAAACAAAAGATAAGAATGGAGAAATAGTAAAAGATGTAAAATACATTGAACTGTTTGATGAAAAGAGTAATCAACTGAACAGACCTGATTACTTATGGCTGGGGAATACAAAAACTTCTGTTGAACCTGGTGAAACAGCAAACGTTGAGTTGGGAACAGCAGCCGATAATCTATTTGTAGTATATCAGTTGGACAAAAACGACAATAAAAATATTCCGTCGGCAGTTGACTATTCATTTATTAAGCTAGATAATGAAAAGAGAAAATTCAATTACCTAGTAACAGAAAGAGACAGACCTGGTTATGGTGTTGGCTGGATGTTTATCAAGCATAATCGTTTTTATCAACTTAACCAGACCATCAGTATTCCTTGGACAAACAAAGAACTCAGCATTGAATATGCTACCTACCGTGATAAAACTTTACCGGGTAGTGAAGAAAAATGGAAACTGAGAATTACCGGATTAAAAAAAGAAAAAGTTGCAGCAGAAATGTTGGGCAGCATGTATGATGCTTCACTGGATCAGTTTGTACAACATAACTGGTATAAGCCATCTATTTGGCCTTCTTATTATAACAGGAATAGTTGGGTAGGTACACAAAATTTTAGTCAGGTACAATCTAATCAACGTTATATTAATGATCAGGCAGGGAAATACGTTGATAAAAGATATGATTATCTCTTTGCAGATGTTAGAGGATATGATATTCTAAATGATTATGGCGGCGGCCAAAAAATGATGCGTCTTGAAAGACCTTCACCAACTGCAAATGGAAACGCCGATGGAGCACAACCACCTGCTGAAGAAAAGGGTATGGATGAAAGTCTTGTAATAGGTGATGTTGCAAAGAAAAAAACTGATTCCGACAAAGACGGCGTAGCTGATACTTTTGATAATGAAAAAAATCCTGATCAATCTGGCGATGTCAAAATCAGAAAGAACTTCAACGAAACAGCTTTCTTCCTTCCTGATCTAAGAACAGACAGCACCGGAGCAATTGAGTTTTCATTCACTATGCCAGAGGCATTAACCAAATGGAAATTCATGGCATTGGCGCATACAAAAGAGGCTGCCTTTGGAACAAGCACCAAAGATATCGTTACACAAAAAGAACTAATGGTGCAAACAAATCCGCCACGATTTGTAAGACAAGGTGATAAGATTGACCTCAATTCCAAGATTGTTAACCTGTCTGATAAAGAAATGACAGGAACTGTTTCCTTAGAATTATTTGATGCCACTACCAATGAACCGGTAGATGGCCAGTTCCGCAGTGTAATTCCTAATCAGTATTTCACCGTTGCAGCAGGACAAAGTGAAGTGGTGAAATTCCCAATAGAGATTCCTTATCAGTTTAACAATGCATTGGTTTGGAGAATTGTTGCCAAAGCTGGGAACTATTCTGATGGAGAAGAAAATGTATTACCTGTTCTTACCAACAGAATGCTGGTTACAGAAACAATGCCGTTACCAATGAGAGGAACCGGAACTAAACAATTCAGTTTTGATAAATTACTGAACAGCGGCAAAAGTGAAACCTTACAGCATTATGCATTAACGCTGGAATACACTTCCAACCCAGCATGGTATGCAGTACAGGCTCTACCCTACCTGATGGAGTATCCGTATGAATGTGCAGAACAAACATGGAACAGATATTATGCAAATTCATTAGCAACGCATATTTCTAATTCATCGCCCCGGATTAAAGAGGTTTTTGACAAATGGAAAATAAAAGATACCGCTGCGCTAATGAGTAATCTGCAAAAGAATCAGGAACTGAAAGCAGTAATGCTGGAAGAAACACCGTGGGTATTGCAGGCAAAAGATGAAGCGGAGCAAAAAAGAAATATTGCTTTACTCTTCGACATGATAAAAATGAGTGAGCAGTTAAATAATTCGTATGGAAAGCTGAAGCAAATGCAAAGCAGCAACGGGGGTTTTGTATGGTTTACCGGTGGCCCCGATGATCGTTATATGACACAGTATATTGTAACAGGAATTGGTCACTTGAAAAAACTGAATGCTATTGCAAAAGGTCAGGATGACAACATTAAATCAATCCTCGCTACAGCGATTCCTTATTTAGACAGAAAAATAAAAGAGGACTATGATCACTTGATCAAGTCTAAAACAGATTTGAAAAAATACACACCTAGTTATACAACTATTCAGTATTTGTACATGAGAAGCTTCTTCCCTGAATATAAAATTGCAGCAGCTTCGAACACTGCATACACTTATTTCCGTGGAAGAGCACAACAATCATGGGTTGGTCAAAGTAAATATATGCAGGGAATGATTGCATTAGCCTTACACAGAACAGATGATGCAAAAACTCCTGCTGCCATTCTTAAATCGCTGAAAGAAACATCCATCATCAATGAAGAATTGGGAATGTATTGGAAAGATCAGACCAATGGATGGTTCTGGTATCAGGCTCCAATAGAAACTCAGGCTTTATTGATTGAAGCTTTCCAGGAAGCAGGCAAAGACACCAAAACAGTTGATGATCTGAGAACATGGTTATTAAAAAATAAACAGACCAATAACTGGAAAACAACGAAGGCTACTGCAGAAGCTTGTTATGCATTGCTATTGCAAGGAACAGAATGGTTGAGCAGCGAACCTATTGTAGAAGTAAAATTGGGAACTACAATAATCAAATCTACCGAAGCAGGGCAAGAAGCTGGTACTGGTTATTTCAAAAAAGTGATTGAAGGCAACAAAATAAATGCTCAAATGGGAAGCATAAATGTTACAGTTAAAGCCCCAATTAACCAATCAACTAATAAACCAATTAACTCGGTGAGCTGGGGCGGTGTTTACTGGCAGTATTTTGAAGACCTGGATAAAATAACAACAGCAGCTACGCCATTGAATTTGGTGAAGAAATTGTTTGTTGAAAAGAATACTGACCGTGGGCCAGTCATCACTCCTGTAAAAGATGGTGATGTGTTGAAAGTTGGCGATAAGATAAAAGTAAGAGTAGAACTTCGTGTAGACCGTGACATGGAATATGTACACATGAAAGACATGAGAGCATCGGCACTGGAACCTGTTAATGTTTTAAGCAGTTACAAATACCAGGGTGGATTAGGATATTACGAAAGCACCAAAGATGCAAGTACCAATTTCTTCTTTAGTTATTTGAGGAAAGGAACTTATGTTTTTGAGTATCCGTTGTTCGTAACACATACGGGTAATTTTAGCAATGGAGTTACTACGATTCAATGCATGTATGCTCCGGAGTTTACTTCGCATTCAGAAGGTGTAAGAATTACGGTAGAATAAAAAAATGCTCAATATTCAATTATCAATGTTCAAATTAAAACGGCTTCTCGCTAATTGAACATTGATAATTGAGCATTGGTTATTGAGCATTACATTTGCCTATGCAGATAGATTACTTAATAATCGGCCAGGGAATTAGTGGAACTTGGCTATCATATTATTTGCAGAAAGAGCAAAAGAGCTTCATTATCATTGATAATAATTTCTCTAATTCCCCTTCAAGAATAGCAGCAGGAATCATTAATCCAGTTACCGGAAGAAGACATGTAGAAGTTTGGCTTGCAGATGAGATTATTACATTTGCAAATTCAGCATATACAGCATTAGGAAAAGAATTGGGCATCACTGCCATCTCACAAAAAAACATCATTGATTTTTTCCCCAGTCCACAAATGCGGGTAAGCTTTATGCAAAGGGTTGGAGAAAAAGCAGCTTATGTCAGCGAATATTCAGAACAAGAATATTTCAGAAATAATTTCAATTATGATTTTGGCTGTGGAGAAATTAAACCCGTTTACACCGTTCATCTTGATTCAGTATTACCGGCCTGGCGGAATCATTTAAAAGAAAAGAATCTCTTGCTCAAAGAAGAATTTGAAATCGAACAATTAAAAATAGCTGCTGATAAAATACAATACAAAAATATCACTGCAAGTAAAATTATATTCTGCGATGGTGCAAACTGTGCTGACAATCCATATTTTAAACTTTTACCCTTTGCCCCAAATAAAGGAGAACTGCTACTGGTTGAAATTCCTGATCTTCCCACAACAAATATTTATAAAAAAGGAATGATGCTGACACCACTTTCCACACCCGGATTGTGGTGGATAGGCTCCAACTATGCTTGGGAATTTGACAACCCCGATGCCACTCCTGCATTCAAAGAAAAAACAGAAGCCTTATTAAAAGAGTGGTTAAAAGTTCCATTTAAAATTGTAGACCATCTAGCTGGTATTCGTCCTGCAACTTTGGAAAGAAGACCGTTCGTTGGTTTGCATCCGCTATATCCAAACATCGGAATCTTAAATGGAATGGGAACAAAAGGTTGTTCTTTGGCACCTTACTTTGCAAAGCAATTGGCTGAACAATTAATATATAACAATCCTATATCAGCAGAGGCCGATATAAATCGTTTCACTAAAATTTTAATGAAAGGATAAATTCCTTTTCGATTTAAAGGAAAAGTTATGGGGCAAGCAGCAATTGTTTTTTTCTTTTAACTTCCTGTAAACGACGCCGGATATAATAAATGATGGCAAGTGTAAGCATGGTGGACGGATTTAAAGAGGCTACTTTCTAATAGGGTTTGAATTCGATAATAAATGTAATCAACTGTTTGGCAATTTGCAAGCCGGAGGTCAATTATCTTATCTTTGCGCCATTGGGAATGTATTGATTTTTGTAGCCAGCAACAGTACTACTAGCATCGGCAGTTGCGTCGCACTCTTCATCGTCCCGTAACAATATTCAGCAAAATTCGAAGCTTAAAATTATGTATAGAACTCACACTTGTGGCGAATTAAGATTAGCAAATAAAGGAACGGAAACAACCCTTGCTGGTTGGGTGCAAACCGTAAGAAAATTTGGTGCAATTACATTTATTGATCTACGAGATAGATATGGCATCACTCAATTATTGTTTGGCGAAGAGTTGAACAAACAACTCGAAGAAAATCCACTAGGAAGAGAGTTTGTATTGCAGGCAACTGGAACAGTGAATGAACGTAGCAATAAAAATCTAAATATTCCAACTGGTGATATTGAAATTGTAGTTACTTCTTTTAAGATATTAAACAAATCGGCTGTACCTCCTTTTACAATAGAAGATAAAACTGATGGTGGCGATGATCTGCGGATGAAATATCGTTTCATGGATTTGCGTCGTAATCCTGTTAAGAAAAATATTGAACTACGCTATGCCGTAAACCGTGCAGCAAGAAACTATTTGCATAATCAAGGTTTCATGGATATTGAAACGCCTTTCTTAATTAAATCTACGCCGGAAGGAGCAAGAGATTTTGTGGTGCCAAGCAGAATGAACCCCGGACAGTTTTATGCATTGCCACAATCACCACAAACATTCAAACAATTATTAATGGTAGGTGGTTTCGACCGTTATTACCAAATTGTAAAATGTTTCCGTGACGAAGATTTGAGAGCTGATCGTCAACCAGAGTTTACACAGATAGATTGTGAAATGGCTTTCGTAGAGCAGGAAGATATTTTAAACATGTTTGAAGGAATGGTAAAATCCATTTTTAAAGATGTGAAAGGAATTGACTATACAGAAACTGTAGAACGAATGACCTGGGAAGATGCCATGTGGAATTATGGTAATGATAAACCAGATATCCGTTTCGACATGAAAGTGCTGAATCTGAAAAAGCCTTCAACTGTTTATGTTGACAAACAAGATAATGCTACATTAATTAACGGAGTTGATTTCAAAGTTTTTGATGAGGCTGAAACTGTTCTTGCCATCGCTGTTCCCGGTTGTAGTGAATATAGCCGCAAGCAAACAGATGAACTGACTGAATGGGTGAAACGTCCGCAGATAGGAATGAAAGGATTGGTATTTATAAAAGTGAATGCAGACGGTACTTATAAAAGCAGCGTAGATAAATTTTATTCTGAAGAAAAGTTAAAAGCAATTGCTGAGGCGAGTAATGCAAAAGCAGGTGACTTAGTTTTAATTCTTGCAGGTGCAGAAGAAAGAACAAGAAAAGCCATCAGTGATCTGCGGATGGAAATGGCAACAAGATTAGGTTTAAGAAAAGATAATGAATTCAAACTGTTGTGGGTTTTAGATTTCCCATTGTTTGAATACGATGAAGAAGGAAACCGTTGGGTAGCCCGTCATCATCCATTTACATCGCCAAAGCCCATGCAGATAGAAACGATGATCAATAATAATCCTGCAATTGAAAATGCTGCAGAATACTTAAAACATCCGTATGCCAACATCAAAGCCAATGCTTACGATATGGTGCTAAATGGCAATGAAATCGGCGGTGGTTCTATACGTATTTACCAAAGAGAATTACAGGAAAAAATGTTTGCAGCCTTAGGAATGGATTCAGCAGAGCAACTACACAAGTTTGGATTCTTACTCGGCGCATTTGAATACGGAGCTCCGCCGCATGGTGGTATTGCTTTTGGTTTCGATCGCCTTTGTGCTATACTTGGTGGCAGCGAAAGCATCCGTGACTTTATTGCTTTTCCAAAAAATAATTCTGGCAGAGATGTGATGTTAGATGCTCCAGCTACGATTGATGAGAAGCAGTTTGAAGAGTTGCAGATAAAGTTGAATTTGAAAGGTTAAACAAAATGCCATTAAATAAATTCTTCTTTGTTGTTGCAAATTGTCTTATGCTGGCAGTTATCTTACTGCTTTCTGTAACTATGCTCCGCTTTACAATTGAAGATGTTTCATCAGACGAAAACCTTTCTCCACTTATTCCAATAATTCTTAGCTTTATCGTAATAATTATAAATTGTATTTTAAACCTTCTGTTTATTTCTAGGCGACTGCCTCAACAAACAACCTGGAAAAAACTAAGAAGATGGTATTTAGTCTCAGGTATAGCTTTCTTCATTGCACTTGTATTCTTGATTTTTTCTTTTATAGTAGCATACAATGAGGAGATAAGAAACGATTCCAATAGTAATTTTGCTGTGGCCTTATTAGTTATCATATTAATATTCTCCATCGTTGGAGCAATTATCGCAATAAATCAATTGAAAATAATTAACTATTCAGGAAATAAAAAAGACTGATATTGTCAATAAACCAACCTTAGTGTCGAGTTTATTGGTATCAAAGTTCAAAGGCTTTAGCCCTAAAGTAGTAATTAGGAATTAAGTAATAGGTTTAATACAACGACAACTTTTTCCCCATCCGGCAACATCGCCTTCTCCAATCCCATATTCATTGGTACAGCAGGAGTATTTAAAGCTCCAAACACTTCCACTGCCGCATCTAATGATTGAAAACAGTTTTTAGAAATTCTTCCGGCTAATGCTTCAGCAAAAGAATTATTTTGTTGTTCCTCCGTAAGCACTAAACATTTTCCATGTGCCTTTACTCGTTCAAAAATTAATTCTTCATCCAATGGATATAAAGTCCGCAGGTCAACTATTTCCACCTGTTGATTAAATTGTTTCGCGGCAGCTTTTGCCCAATACACTCCCATTCCATAAGTTATCACTACACAACTTTCGCCGCTTTCAATAGCTTCAACAGAAGCATTGACTATAATATTAGCTTTTCCAAACGGCAGTATATAATCTTTAGATGGTTCAGGTGTTTTCGCATCTTCTGTTCCCGGTACTTTGCTCCAGTACAATCCTTTATGCTCCAGCATCACTACCGGATTGGGATCATAATAAGCGGCTTTCATCAATCCTTTCATATCTGCCGCATTGGAAGGATAAGCTACTTTAATTCCTTTGATAGAAAGAACTGTTGTTTCCACACTACCACTATGATAAGGACCGCCACCACCGTAAGCACCGATTGGTACTCTTAAAATCATAGACACCGGAAACTTACCACAACTCAAGTAACAACTTTTAGAAACTTCCGTTACCAATTGATTAAAGCCCGGATAAATATAATCGGCAAACTGAACTTCTACAATTGGTTTTAATCCAACAGCACTCATACCAACAGTAGAGCCGACAACATAAGCTTCCTGAATAGCCGTATTAAACACTCTATGGTCGCCAAACATTTCTCCCAATGTTGCTGCTTCGCGGAATACACCACCGAGTCTTTTACCTACATCCTGTCCGTATAAAATTGCTTCAGGATGTTTTTCCATTAATTCTCTCACTGCAAATAAAGCAGCATCGACCATGACTACTTTTTCTTTTCCCGCAGGGCTTCTTTCCCCTTTTTCTTCTGTTACAAGTGTTGGAGCAAATATATGATCCTCGATTGTTGAAGGGTCTGGGTCTGGTGCAGCAACTGCTTTTGCAAAATCTGCCGCTACTAATTCAGCAGCTTCTTTTTCGACCTCAGCTATTATTTCTTCACTTACATTTCTCTCTATTAATTTCTTTCTGAGTTTTGGATTGGGATCATGTTCTTCATGTTTTGCCCAATCATCGTCGCTTCTATAAAATTCTTTTCTTACGCCGCTTGTATGATGTCCTAATAATGGAACCTGTGCATGAACGAGATAAGGTTTTCTTTCTCTACGAACAAATTCACAAACATCTTTCATCACCGAATAAGAAGCTTCAAAATCACTGCCATCAACTTGCACCCGATTCATCCCTTTAAAACCAGCAGCAAATTCAAAAGCATTCATGGCTCTTGCTTCATCGGCTGTCACACTAATACCCCAGTCATTATCCTGTACTAAATAAATAATCGGTAATTGTTTCAGCACCGCAAATTGAAATGCCTCACTCACTTCCCCTTCCGTAATACTTGCATCGCCAAGCGAACAAATTACAATTGGCAATTCGCCATTGGAACCTTTTTTTAATCTTCCCGATAAATGATTTTCCAAATATTGAACACCTTGTGCCAATCCAGTTGTTGGAATGGCTTGCATACCTGTTGCACTACTCTGATGAATCATTGTAGGCTTATCATCACCATTATAATTTGGATGCGAATAATATTCTCTGCCACCAGTAAATATATCATTGCCTTTTGCCAGCAACTGAAGCATTTGTTCATAAGGTGTAAAGCCGATACCCATGATGATACTTTCATCTCTGTAATATGGACTTACAAAATCATATGGCTGTAATTGAAAAGCAGTTGCTAGTTGAATGGCTTCATGTCCTCTTGAAGTAGAATGAACATATTTGCAAACTGAACGATTGGCCTCATACGTCTCTGCCATCGCCTTCACCTGGCTCATCATGCGGTATGCCTTCAATAGTATAGTAGTGTCAATCATTTATTGCAAACAATGGTAGTGGCAAATTTAAGGTAAAGCAATGCCCTTGAGAAAAGAAAAGCCATCCGTTTTACGAATGGCTTTCTGTTGCAGTTAGTATTGGCTCCTGCTAAATTAACCATGCAGGCATATAATAAATAATTGATTATTTCACTTCCATTGTAAATAGACTTTCATCTTCAATGAATCCTTCCAACTCGTCGCCAACCACCGCTTCTCCTACTCCAGCCGGTGTTCCTGTAAAAATCAAGTCGCCAATATTTATTGAAAAATAATTTGAAATATAAGCCACAATTTCATCGAAACTATGAATCATTAAACTTGAATTTCCTTGCTGCACCAGTTCCTTATTCTTATACATGCAGAAGTTTATGTCTTTTTTATTTTTGATATTAGCAATCGGTATCCATTTACCAACAACAGCTGAGTTGTCCCAAGCCTTCGCTTTTTCCCAAGGAAGGCCTTTTTCTTTTAACTCTTTTTGAATATCACGGGCAGTAAAGTCAATACCAGTTGTGATGGCATCATAATATTTGCCTGCGAATTTTTCCTGAACATATTTGCCATTCTTACAAATACGAAGTACCATCTCACATTCATAGTGCAATTCGTTAGTAAACTCTGGGTAATAAAAAGGTGTATGCGGTTGTAGCAAAGCACTTTTAGGCTTCATAAAAATTACCGGCTCATCAGGAACTTCGTTTCCCAGTTCAGCAGCATGAGCTGCATAGTTTCGGCCAACACAAAAAATCTTCATAAAAAAGGTGGTGTTTTTAATTAAATACTTTGGATACATTCCCTTGTGGTTGTTCATCACAAGTATTCATTGGCTTCGATAAGTTGATTGGATTTTGCAAACCTTTGTTCCCGATACAGTAAGGTTTGCCAGAGGAAAAATTAGTCGGGACAGCTAAAGTAAGTAATCAATCTGATTAATCATAGCGAAAAGACCTGATTATTTACCAGATTCATTGCAGTCGCAATTCCTTGAGTGGCAAATGTCTCGATAGTTTCAACTGACTTCTCTATTTTCAACTTCACCATCGGAGTTTCGTCTTTACTCCACTTACCCAACACAAAATCAGATTGGTAGCCTTTGGCAAAGTCGCTTCCAATTCCAAACCTAAGCTTTGGGTAATCGGCCGTACCCAGCACTTCCTGAATACTTTTCAGCCCATTATGGCCTGCAGGGCTGCCTGTTGGCCGTACTCTAATTTTATTAAGCGGCAAAGCCAGATCATCAACAATCACAAATATATTCTCAACCGATATTTTCTCTTTGTCCATCCAGTACTTAACAGCTTTCCCACTCAGGTTCATGTAAGTAGTTGGACAAATACAAACAAAAGTCTTTCCTTTCCATTTTATCTCTGCCACATAGGCAAGTCTTCCAACCCTGAATTCGCCTTTGTGTTTTTGCACAAAGGCATTCACTACATCAAACCCGATATTGTGCCTAGTGTGAGCATAATCATCACCAATATTTCCCAAACCGGCAATTAAAAATTTCATTCGTATTTTTTATTGCATTTATTAAATACTCAATATAATTATTTTAATTAATGAAATTGATTGTTGAATCTTTAAAGTGGCTTTTCAATTTGTTCACTAATTAAAAGACCCGTCTCGCTTAGGGCCAGACGGGTCGTTATTAAGTTAAAAAATATTACTTTTTTACTGCGGCAGCAGGTGCAGCAGCAGCAGCAGGTGCAGCAGCGCCGGCCGCAGGTGTAGCAGCAGCTTCTTCTTGCTTCAACTGTCTTGTTAATACTACAGATGCAATTGGAATTCTTGGAGAATTTAGTATCTCATAATTTTCCACAACCACATCTTCTACACGGATATTTCCGTTTAATTCAAGACTGTCAATATTAACTTCAATCTGCTCTTTTAAATGCTTTGGCAAAGTCTTTACTTTCAATGATTTCATTTTAGTAACCAACTTACCACCTTCTTTTACACCTTTGGATGCTCCTACAAATTTCAGAGGAATATCTGCAACTACTTTTTTACCAGCAGTTAGTTCCAGCAAATCAATGTGAATTAATGTGTCAGTTGTTTTATCAAACTGCAAATCTTTTAGAATAGTTCTGTAAGTTGTTCCGTCCAATACTACTTCAGCTATTTGAAAGCTGGGTGTGTACACCAGTGGTTTAAAAGCTGCAAGAGGAGCAGAAAAACTGATCTCCTTTTCACCGCCATAAATTACACCAGGCACAAGTTCCTGAGAGCGGAGTTGTCGGCTGGCGCCTTTGCCGAATCCGGTCCTCAGTTGTCCTTCGATTGTAATTGATTTCATTGTTATGTTGTTTAAATGTTTACTTATCTCTGCGTTGCGAATGTATAAAGAGACTTGTTATACTCTTGTTTTCATAAGCATTGCGAATGGCAACGGCGAAAAGTTCTGCTACACTTAGCACTTTGATCTTCGAACTTTCCTTTTTTACCGGTATGGTATCACACACTATTAATTCTTCCAGCACACTATTCTCTATATTCTCGTATGCTTTCCCACTTAATACCGGATGCGTAATTAATGCTCTTACCGATCTTGCTCCTTTCTCTTTTAAAAGACCTGCACTTTTTGCTAGTGTACCTCCAGTATCGCAGATGTCGTCAATTATCACAATATCTTTCCCCGTTACATCTCCTATTACTACCATGCTTGCAATCTCGTTGGCTCTCTTTCTATGCTTATCACAGATTACCATTTCAGCATTAAAGTAGCTGGCTATTTCCCTGATGCGGTTTGTTGCTCCCACATCGGGGGCGGCAAAGGTAAGGTTTTCCAGTCTCAGATTCTCTATGTAAGGGATAAAAACTGCGTGGCTGTCCAGATGGTCTACTGGAATATCAAAATAGCCCTGAATTTGCGGGGCATGAAGATCCATTGTAATTACCCTGTCGGCTCCAGCTGCAACTAACATGTTGGCTACCAGTTTACTGCCAATGGCTACTCTTGGCCTGTCTTTTCTGTCTTGACGGGCATAACCATAGTAAGGAATAACGGCAATTACTTTGTCGGCAGAAGCTCTTCTGGCGGCATCAATCATCAACAAAAGCTCCATAAGATTTTCTGCAGGTGAAAAAGTACTCTGTACAAGGAAAACATAGTCCCCTCTTACACTTTCAAGAAAAATTGGGCTTATTTCTCCGTCGCTAAACCGTTGAATATTAACCTTTCCGAGCTTGGCTCCATACTGTTTACAAATTTGCTCAGCCAGTTGCTGAGAGCCTGTTCCTGAGAATATTTTAGCTGATTGCATAGCGTAAAAATGTGCGGCGAAGATAGCACTTCACATTTTGTGTTATGCAAAAAATAAAAGGAAAAGACTATTTGAAGGCTAAATTATTGTGGACTATTTCCTGTTTTTCTAATGGAACGGAATGTTGCTCAGTTATATCAGCCGATTTTGCATTACAGCTATAAAATAAGGTTGAGCATATAAAAATGGAGAATAGTAAAGCCACGACATACACCACAGCAAAGAAAAGTATAGGGTGTAAAGAGCCCGCCGAAGTAAAGGATTTGGTTTTCATAGATACTGATTTTGGTTTTAAAATATTGGTTATCTGCTGGCGGCTTACTTCTACCACAAAGTGGTATTGAAAGAATAAAAATATTACCTATACTTGTTGTATGCAAGAGCACAAGTACTCAATCAAAGAATGGGCAAAAGACGACAGGCCAAGGGAAAAACTACTCACAAAAGGTGCAGAAAGCCTTAGCGACTCAGAGTTACTTGCCATTTTGATACATAATGGAAGTAAAGAAAAAACAGCTGTAGATCTTGCTAAAGAGATACTCAAATTAGGTAAAGACAATCTGGTTGAACTCGGCAAGCTTTCACTTACAGACCTGATGAAAATTAAAGGTATTGGCGAAGCAAAAGCGATTACAATAGCTGCCGCTTTGGAGCTTGGGCGAAGAAGACAATCAGCTGCGCCTTTAGGAAAACCTGTAATGCAAACCAGTGGCGATATAGCAGATTATTTAAAAACTAAACTCAAAGATTACCGGCATGAGGTTTTTGCAGTACTATATTTAAACCGGGCTAATAAGATCAATCATTTTGAAATAATAAGCGAGGGAGGTATTACTGGAACAGTAGCCGACCCCAGAGTTATTTTAAGAAGAGCATTGGAAAAAGATGCTGTTAATATTATTCTCTGTCATAATCATCCCTCTGGCAGTTTAAAGCCAAGCAGAGCCGACGAGCAACTCACCGTTAAAATAAAAGAAGCTGCAAAGTTTCTCGATATTGCAGTACTAGACCATGTAATTGTTAGTGAGGATGGCCACTTCAGTTTTGCAGATGAAGGGATTCTATAGTGAGTAAGTCAAATTGGTCATATGAGTCACTAGTTGAAATCTTTGTTGTTGACTATTTTGACTTTATATGACCCGCATGACATTATGCCTCAGCAGTAGGCCCACCAAAATTAAAAGGCATTTGCACTTCTTCTAAATCCTTAATAGGTCCGTTTATAGATTCATATTTTTGAATATTCTCTGCCAGGGCCTTCATAAACCGTTTTGCATGTTGTGGAGTAAAGATGATTCTTGACTTTACTTTACTCTTTGGTGTGCCCGGCATCACATTCACAAAGTCTATTACAAACTCTGCATGAGAATGAGTAATTATCGCAAGATTGGCATAGCTGCCTTCTGCTACTTCTTCTGAAATTTCAATATTAAGCTGGTTGGGAATATTTTGCTCCGACATAATTTTTAATTAAGGCGATAAAGTTAATTCTATTGCTGTAGAATCTTTGTATTGCTGTTTAAAAATCGCTATAAAAAAAACTGCTCCAAATTTGAAGCAGTCTTTTTTATATAAATAAGCAGTTGATTTTACTTATTATCTTGGTCCAAGATAAGTTGCAGTCTGAGTCCACTCCCTATTGTTTGCAGCACTAAACGTTGGTCCTGGATCATAGTTATAACCATACTTTATATAGAATTTCTTTTCGCTTGGTTCGTACCTCGTATCATAACCAGATGCTGCTGTAATTGTTGTGTAAAAAGTTACAGCTCCAGCAAATGAATTATATACATTAACCTTATTAGTACCAGGCAATACTGTAAATGCTGGCTCTTGAGAACCAAAATAACTAAGCGAAGCTCCGCTAAGAATTGGGCCAGCATAACCACCCAATAAAGGCCAGAAAACTTTAACGGTATTTCCAGAAATAGTATGTAGTTCTACTTCTGTAGATGCACAACCATAACCTGCAGAGATACCAGGATGATAAAAGCAAAAGTCTAATCTGTAACGGCCATCATATTGATTCTTTGCACCAAATGTTGCAACGATATAATTGAAATTTCCACTAGCTGTAAAAGAGGCATCACTAATAGAAGCAATTTTAAATCCTAATGCATAAGTAGTAGAAGGATCATAATTTATAGCATTTGTATTCAACACCAAGTTGGCACTTCTCTGACCTGCGGGAATTGTAACAGTAAGAGAAGGAATTGTGTATAAACTACCTGGCATATTAACAAAGCTGGTTCCGTTAGCGGCATTCCAATCATTAACTAATGCTGCACTATTCGCTAAAGTTAAAGTTACTGTAACATCATTCTTTGGTAAATCATTAGAAGTTAAACGTACTTCAACTACATTAACAACCAGTGCTTTGTCTTCAAAGTTGAAAGCATATGTTTTTCCATGGTTTCCATCAGCATCAGACAATTCTACAATTTTGCCCTCATCAGCACCATTAATGCCGTAAACCCTGTTGTCCACCTCTTTATCTTTTAAGCAAGAGCTCAGGAAAAGTACTGCACTGCTTAATAACAATATTGAGTATTTTTTCATGTTTGTATTTTTTAATTGTTTAATCATTTTTTCTTCTGTGATTTAATTTACGAGTTATCTGTCCCAGAAGATTGTACTTGACTGAGGGTTAATCGTACCTTCTGCATTCACATTAGCATTATTATAGTTAAACTCATTCTGAGGATATTGATATCTCAGAGGAATTACTCTACCAGCTCTGTTAGGAGCCAATGACAATGGTAAGTTTGTTGGTACACCTATTCTTCTATAATCTACCCAAGCTTCAAAATTATTAATGCCTGGAAGAGCAAGGTATTTCTGTGTTCCAATAAGTGTGATTTTTGCAGCTGGAGTTGCAGCAAGTGACCAACTTACAATTGGAAGAGCTTCTGCAAGATAATTGTTTGCAGTAGCTACAGCATTTGTAACACCTAAGAAAATAAATGATTCTCTTACAGCGTTTTCATATGCAGTTTGAGCAGAACCTGGTAACCAGCCTCTTTGTATTGCTTCAGCCTGTAAAAATAAACTCTCAACAGAAGTAAATAACCATTGTGCCTGTGTAGCTGATTTTGAAAGGCCCGGTCCACCTACTCCAGATGAGTTAGCAGCTTTATAAGGATCACTGTTTGGTAAAACCTCACCATAATTATAGCCATAGTAGGTATTGTTATTTACTGGAGATGCTGCCGGATCAAATACATATTGAAATCTAACATCTGTATTAGATCTGTAAGCATTCAACAAGAAATTATTCGCCCTATTGAAGTTATCAGCTTCATCACCAGTATATAATTGCTCATGAGCATTCCAGAAAGGATTTTGCTTACCATTATCTGCAAGATAACCTGGTTGAACGCTTGCAGTTTGTCCTGAGCCAATCATCCCTGATCCATCTGCTGTAATTTTTGCAATTTGCGCAGCAGGATTAAAGCCTGGTATTTGTGATTGACGAACCAACAATTTCAAACGCTGTGTATTAATAAATCTTCTCCAGCTTGTTTGATTGCCTCCAAAAATGATGTCGGCATTTGCTATGTTTTTATTGTCTGAAACAGTAGCATTTTTGATAAGAACTAATGCGTTATCTAATTGAACCAAAAGGTCGGCATAGATTGCATCGCCTTTATCATAAGCAGGCAAAATATTGTTTGCCAAATCAAAAGCTTTAGAATAAGGCACATTATTGTACTGGTCTACCAAATACATAAAACCTATCGTTTTTAAGGTTTTGGCAATGCCTTCATAAAAAGTCTGGCCAATAGCATTTGCCTTTTTTTCCATAATGTCAAGGTCAGTCAGCATATCATACCAGCCAGCGAACTCACCAGCACCAAAAGTAGTTGTGATATTGTAAGACTCTTCTTCAGCGTTAGGGCCATACGTACCAGATCTTGCCCAATAGCCAATCCAGCTTGCAGGCACTCTATATGCAGTTGCCATTCTTGAAGCAATTGCATGTTCTACTCTTGGTAAAATCAAATCAGGAGAAATCGAACCCGGTGTTACGGAGTTCGGACTTACATTAATATCCAGAAAGTCTCTTTTACAACCTGCTGTTGCTATCATCAGCAGGAGCATTGAGAATATTATTATTTTTTTCATATCTGTAATTTTCGGTTAGTGATAATTAAAATGTTATAACTGCACTTGCACCATAGGTTCTTGTCGGAGGGTTGATAGATGAAACACCAACACCCGATGTATTTCCTGTAGTGAAGTTAAAGTCAGGATCAGAATATTCATTCGACTTTGGTAACCAAAGGTATAAATTTCTACCTGTTATAGATACAGAAACAGCTTTGATCAACTTAGCACTACCCAATAATTTTTTTGGTAAATCGTAAGAATTTGAAGCCGCTCTTAAACTCCATGCTGCAACACTTGTTAAGAAGTTAGAAGCAACATCACGATAAACACCTGTAAAGAAGTTATTGATATTTGATAATGTAACATTAGTGTTAGCGATATACTTTCCAGGATTCAATGGATCTTCATAAGAAGAATTAGGGAAAACAAAATTCTCACGGTGGTTAACCGCAGTAGCTTTTGAAATACCTATCCAAGCCATATCATCACCAATTTTATGGAAAGCAGTATGTCCACCTTTGTATTCACCTACTACAGAGAATGTAAGGTTCTTCCAGCTAACAGTTGGATTTAAACCAACAATCCATAAAGGCATTGTACGACCGAAGACTTTATTATTTGGATCTTGAGATGGCTCACCAGTTATCTGGTCAACAATTACTCTTCCCTGATCATCTCTTAAATAATCCGTCGCTTTAAACACAAACGCAGGATTGTTTCTTACTACAAAGTTTGCAGCAAAGTTGTTAAATCCACCTGCAAATACTTCATCTAGGCCTTCATAAACAGAAGTTACAACACTTGTATTATATGTAGCATTTCCTTTGAAGTTGATACGCACATCGCCTAACTGAATCAAAGGAGTAAGTTTTAAATCAAACTCAAAACCTTCGTTGGTAAATGATGCAGCATTAACTGTAGAAGAAGTAAAACCAGTAGCAGAAGAAACTGCAATTGGAATAATCTGATCTGTATTGTCTTGATGGAAATAAGTAGCTTCAATACCTACTCTGTTTTTGAACAATGAAAGTTCAAGACCAGCTT
The DNA here is from genome assembly GCA_016708765.1 of Chitinophagaceae bacterium. Classification (GTDB taxonomy): domain Bacteria; phylum Bacteroidota; class Bacteroidia; order Chitinophagales; family Chitinophagaceae; genus JJ008. Next base: position 388,321 of record JADJFD010000003.1, on the reverse strand, counting down.
CCCAAGCTTTAACAAACTCCGGCGTCAATAATGGATCAGGAGCAGAGTTATTAGCTGTAAAACCGGCTAAAGCTCCATAAGGGAAACCAGAAGCTTGGCTAAAGGTAGAAGAAAGTCCGTAAGCTCCGATAGAGTTTACGTTTCCAGTCTTATTCCATGATCCACGAAGTTTAAGATAAGATATGACGCTGCTGTTTTTAATAGCACCGATAGCATCACTAATTATAAAGGATGCACTTACACCTGGATAGAAAAATGATCTGTTTTCTTTCGACAACAATGATGTTTTGTCATTTCTTCCTGTCAACTCAATGTTAGCCCATTTGTAACCTAAACCAATGCTACCATATACAGATACTAATCTTGTTTTGCTGAAAGAAGAACCTCCCGCTAACTCACCGGTTCTGTTGGCAACGTTGAATAACTCAGGCACAACCAAGTTACCTGCAGCTACACTTGTATTCTTGTTATCTGTTTGTCTGAAATAATGACCAGCAATTGCGGAGAATTTAAATTCGCCAAATTGTTTATTCACATTTGCAAATGCTTCTGAAGATAAACGACTGCCTCTGTTTGCAAAGTCAGAAACAGCACCAGGAATAGATGCGAATCCACGACCAACACCAAAAGCAGTTGGCACTTCTCCTTTAGAAGTAGATCTTCCTGTATTCATTGTCATATTCAAAGCGGCACGATAAGTAAGAGATAACCAACTTGTTGCTTTAAATCCTAAATCAACATTAGAAATCAAATCCTCACTTCTACCAGTATTTCTCCAGTTATCAATAGCGAAATATGGATTAAGACCATAATCATTAAAGTATCCATTATACGAAGCAAATGGATTGTTTTCAAAATCTTTATAGCTGGTTAATGGAATATGAGCTGGAGTGTTGAAAATAAGGTTCATCAAACCATTATTCAAACCAACGTTCTGAGAAGCATTATATGCACCCATTGCTCCATCATCAAAAACATCATAGTTTGACTGAATATAATTCGTATTCATACTAATCTTAAACTTGCCGTACTCACGGCTACTGCTTAAGCGAATACCAGTTCTTCTGTTTTTATCATCAGGAACTATACCCTTAATGATGGCATCCTGCACACTTAAGTAGAAATCTTTTGTAGCAAATGAAAGATCATTCTGGATAGTTACACCTGTATTAAAGAATTTTTGCTTTTCTTTTCTGATAGGTAAATATGGTACTGTTTGTACTGAATTATCAGGAAGTACTTGGCCAATCTCTACTACAGAACCGTCAAAAGCTGGTCCCCAAGACCAGTTCTCATACGGAGTGTAAGCTCCATATCCACCACTTCCAAACTCCTGCTGAAATGCAGGGAAGAAAGAGATAGAAGAAAACTGTGTGCTGTGTCCTAAAGTAATTACCGGAGCACTTACTTTTCCTTTTTTGTAGTTACTACTATTACACCATTTACAGCGTCAGGACCATAAATAGCAGCTGCAGATGTACCTTTCAATACGTTTACATCTTCAATATCGTTTGGATTTAAAGATGATAAGTAACCGATACCCATCGGTACACCATCTAAAAGAAGCATAGGATTATTACCTCCCAATAATGATCTGATACCACGAAGATTAATTTTTACATCTTCGAATACACCATTATTAACTGAAGTAATGTTAAGACCAGAAACCTTACCCTGTAAACCATTAGCTACGTTTACAGACTTAGCTTTTGTAAGCTCAGCTCCAGAAACTTTAGCAGTTGAATAACCTAATTCCTTTTTTTGGCGGGTAATACCCAGGGCAGTTACAACAACTTCAGTACCAACACTTACAGCTCTTTTAACTGTAATCTGAATGGTGTTTCCAGATCCTACAGTGGATTCAGTAACCTCGATACCAGCACCAGACACAAGCAATATATCGCCTGTCTTGGCTTGGATGCGGAACTGACCATTGTTGTCAGCTGCTACTCCTGTACGGGTTCCTTTAATTCTTACTGAGGCGCCTGGTAAAGCGTCCCCTTTTTCATCGGTCACAGTACCGGTAATCGTCCGGTTCTGAGCAAATGCGAATGCTGTTACCAACATTAGCATCGTAAACAGTGATGCGATTTTTCTCATGTTAACGTTAATTTTTAATTTAGAATGCATTGATTATCAGCGAAAAAAGTCAATTCTCAAAGGTAAGGGTCGTGTATAAAGACAGAATTACCTTATAAAATGCTGCCGCAAGATAAATTTTTTTTTAACAAATGGTTAAATGAATTCAAAAAAAGTCTGTTTTTTTCAGGATTTTCCAATTATCCAGCGAATCTGAACCTTTACTTCAGTTCTCCTATTTCCTTGAATCTCATCTAATCCTGATCCTACCGTAACTTGATTTCTATAAACGGTTTGTGCCAAACGAAGCCATACGGACACATTTTTTGCCAAATCGTAATTCAGGTTTAAATAATATCGAAAACCTTTATCAAAAAACCCCGGAATTGAATACCCGTACAGAATATCATTTTCATAGGCATATATCCTGGAATTATAGTCGTCTGTTTCAAAGTATTGCAAACGCAATACGGCTGAGAGTGGTTTTAGCATGGGTTTGTACATAAAATCAAAAAAAGTAAGAAATCCGTTGGCCTTATTCACCCCATTATTATCAAACCATAATAACTCTACACGGTTTCGTATAGTAAAACTTGTATTTAGTTTATAACTAATCTGTGTCCGCCAGTTTTGTTTAGGCAAATTCACCAGAAAGTTTGTTACAGTCGTGTTGTCCGATTGATTGGCCTGTTTGGTCTCTGTTTTAAAACGGGTATATATTTCTACCTGCCTGTTTGGTGTAAAAGTTACCTGTGCCAAAAAGTCTTTCCCATAGCTTGGCGCATCTACCAAAAATTTTAACCAAGGAAATTTATAAAAATCAGCATACGCATCAATTTTCCATCCTATTGCCGGACGAATGCTTACACCAGCATATATTCCCGTTTCATTTGTCGGAAAAGTGTTTTCAGTAAACGCATTTCCATTGATAGACTGATAGCCTTTACTTATTGTTCTTTGCACAATTGATAAATCAACTCTTGGGTCAACACTAACAAGTAATCCATTTACAAATGCTTTATTATTTCTCTTATCAATTGCTGCTTCTCCAAAAAAATGCATGTTCTTGTAAGTATAGCTGTAATCAAAACTCATATTATACCAGCTGTTTCCACTTATGGCATAACGGTTATAAGGCTCTTCCCTTTTTACTACCGGCAACGAAAAATTATAAAAAACTGCATTCGCACCAACATGCCATCTATTGTTTCGAAAAAGAATATTACCACCAAAAGAAGTCTGTCGCAAATTATTTCTGTCAGCTTGTTCGCTGGGCGTTCGGTTATACCCCGATGTTAAGAACGAGGAAATAAAATCTTCATTATTTACAGTATCTGCCACAAAGTTGGCACTTAGCTTTCTTATGGAAGCAAATACAGTTGATTCTATCTTTCCCTTTTTAATAGTAACTCCTGCACCACGATTAAAATAAAATTCTCCCGCAGAATTATAAGGCCGTAGTGTTGCCGACTGCCGCTTCACTCCCATCACATCCACACTTTTTTTAAAAGCGAGGCCTTGCCATTGCGTTAGCCCTTGCCCAAGATTTACACTAAAATCGCCGAGTGCTAATGACTGTATGATACCGATTTTTCTTGCAAATAAATGAAAAGAATAAAAGTCAAAACCTTTGTTTTGTGCTCCTTTTAGAAACTGCTCTCCGGCATCTTTATCACCAACGATACCAAATTGTAATAAATTTTTATAGGTGTAACGGTATCGAAAAAAAACTCTTTGCGGACTACCAAGATATTTTGTACCTGTTGTTGATTTGTCAAACCCTTTTGCTTTTTCTAAGACCTGTATGCCCCGAAGCAACAAACTATGCTCTCCATCCCTAAATCGCATGCCTGCTTCATCTTTTAATGATATGGCAGTGGCAGTTGTAATAAATGGGACAAGCTTTTTTATAGTGCCAATATCCCAGGAAGGAACAGCTTGTAATTCGTAAAGACTGATTAATTTCCCAAATAGGTTTCTGTAGGTTATAAAGTTTATGATTTGCAGATCGGTAAGAATTCTTAACTGCTTAAACTCTTCTGCATCTGCTGTATTTATATTCAGGGGATGTCGTCTGAAGTTTTCAAGTTCCTGCAAATAAGTATCATCTTCTGTTTCGCCTTCGTTGGCATCGGTAAGATTTTCCAGTTGCTGTTCGGTAGTAATAGGAATCTCCTGGCTAAAACTTATTTGGGAATAAAATGCAACGCCTAATATGATAATTAATCTTTTCAATCCTCTTTTGAATTAAAATTGAAGAGTACAAGTAATCCCGGCGTAACACCCAATTGAGAATGGAAAGCAGATGTAACATCAATCCGGAATGATTTTACTGTTAACCCAAGCCCTACCCATAAGGATGATGTTGCAGATGAGACACCAGCACGGACTAATAATTCTTTTATCAATTTATATTGAAATCCGGCATTCACATTAATAGGCTGATCCTCTTCCTTTTCTATTTCACAGCTAATGAAAAACTTATCCGAAGCATCATATCCCACTCCTATAGCATAAACAGAAGATAGTTTTTCCTGCTGCTCTTTTCCAAATTTTCCGCCTACGGGATTATTAACATGTAAGCCGGCATGCAGTTTATCGGAAATGTGCAAAATTGTTACGACTTCAAAACTAATAGCCGAAGAATTAGCATAAGTTGGGATTCGTACACCGTTATAATTAAACTGAACCCCAACATCTATTTTGGTTCCCAGTTTTCTTGCATAAGCAAGCCCAATCTGCGTTTCGTTATAATCTGTAAAGCCCGAATACCCGGCTTTTACGCCAAAATTTCCTCCCTTAGTAGTCAATCCGATTGCAGCTGTATAATTATTCAGCTCATTGAGTAGAAAACGCCTTTCTCCATAAGCACCTGCAGTGCTGCTTTTTAGCTGTGCTAATGAAGCTTGATTGGCTGTAAATGAAAAAGCATCTACATGATTTAAACTATAAGCACCCAAACCGAAATATGGAGCAGCAACAGGACGACGCAATGTCTGTGCCTGAATTGCAGCAGAAATACAAATCAGCAATAAGAAATTGAGTATAAATTTTCTTTTCAAATAATAGAATTTAATAGAAAGTTACAAGGATAACATTGCGTATCAAAATAAAGATTGCGATTAATACTATTTTTGCGGCATGAATTTACTAGACGGGAAAAAAGCAGCGCAGGCAATAAAAGATGAATTAAAAATAGATGTAGCTCAATTATCAACAGAAGGGAAAAAAATCCCACATCTTGTAGCAATACTTGTTGGGAATAACGGTGCCAGCGAAACCTATGTAGCAGCCAAAGTAAAAGCTTGCGAAGAAGTTGGTTTTAAATCTACTTTGATACGCTTCGACGAAGATGAATCGGCAATGAAAGTACTCGACACAATTGAAGAACTGAATAACGATCCCGATATAGATGGCATTCTTGTTCAACTTCCTTTACCAAAACATATTTCTGATGATGAAGTAATCAACGCAATTGATCCTGATAAAGATGTTGACGGTTTTCATCCAGTAAGTGTGGGAAGAATGGTACAAGGTGTTCCAACATTTGTGTCGGCTACACCATACGGAATAATGTTACTATTAAAGCATTATAAAATTGATACAAAAGGAAAACATGCAGTGATTGTAGGCAGAAGTAACATTGTAGGAAGGCCTATGAGTATTTTGTTAAGCAATAATACAAACCCCGGCAATTGTACCGTTACCGTTTGTCATTCCAAAACAGAAAATATAAAAGAATATTGCCTGCAGGCTGACATCATTGTTGCTGCATTAGGTAAAACAGAATTCATTACTGCTGATATGGTGAAGGAAGGGGCAATTGTAATTGATGTGGGCATTACAAGAGTTTCCGATACCTCTAAAAAAAGCGGATTCAAATTAAAAGGCGATGTAGCGTTTGATACGGTTGCTCCAAAATGTTCTTGGATTACTCCTGTACCCGGCGGCGTTGGCCCGATGACAATTGCTGCGCTTATGATGAATACTTATCGTTCATGTATGATGAAGAACTAAACCCCCATCCCCTAAAGGGGAGTTAAAAACTCTATGATTGATATAGCTTTAAATACCACTTCACTGCCTGTAATGGAACATTTCTATACCATACAGGGCGAAGGCTATCACCAGGGCAAAGCAGCATACTTTATTCGTCTTGGCGGTTGCGATGTTGGCTGTGTATGGTGCGATGTAAAAGATAGCTGGGATGCAGACAAACATCCTCATTATTCAATCGAGGATTTAACAGCAACTGTTTTAAAAACTCCTGCTGAATTAGTAGTTATCACTGGTGGCGAACCATTGATGCACAATTTAGATACACTAACTGCAGCATTGCAATCCGCAGGTTTAAAAACCAATATCGAAACATCTGGTGCTCATTCATTAAGCGGCAGTTGGGATTGGATATGCCTTTCTCCAAAAAAATTCAAAGCTCCGCTGGAAGAAGTTGTTCCATTTGCCAACGAATTAAAAGTGGTAGTCTTTAATAGTTCAGATTTTGGCTGGGCGGAAAAATATGCCGCAATGGTAAGCGATAATTGCAAATTGTATTTACAGCCAGAGTGGGACAAAGCAGCGCAAATAACACCTCAAATAATTGAGTATATTAAAGCAAATCCTAAATGGGAGCTTTCGTTGCAGCTGCATAAATATATCAATGTGCCATAGGCAACCATTCCGTACTTTTTTCTCTCTTTTGTGGAATAAAAACAAAGTAGCTTCGTTATAAGAATCCAATACAATTGATTGATGAAAAAAATATTTCTCCTTTTACTTATTACTTGTCATGCTTTTGCTGCTTTTTCTCAATACGATCCGGGAAAAATAAAAAAGAAAGCTGTTCAATATTATAATCAGGCACAGGAAAGAGCCGCAGATGATAATATAATCAGTGCAATCGGGCTGCTACTTCAAGCTGTGGAAGAAGATAACAAATACGTAGATGCACACCTGGCATTGGGCAGCTTATTTGGCAATATGAAAAGTCACAAGAAAAGTATTCACCATTTCGAAATGGCTTTTTCGTTAGATTCAGTTTATACACTGGATTACAAATCTCCTTATTCCACTCAACTAGCTGCCGAAGGAAATTTTGATAAAGCATTAAAGTCGTTGAATGATTTGCTTTCAAAGAATGCTCCAAAAAATCCAACTATGTTAGATAAATTAGAAAAAAGAAAAAAATCATACGAATTCGCCATAGAATTTGAAAAAAACAATCCAGATAAAAGTTATGTCTTTGCACCACAAAATCTTGGACCTGGTGTAAATACTGCAGAGCCGGAATATTTTCCTTCATTAAGTATTGATGCAAACGAATTAGTTTTTACAAGAAGAGTTAAAAACATCAATGAAGATTTTTATTCCAGCAAACTGAATAATAAAAAATGGGAAGACGTAAAACCACTGGAAGGAAATATCAATACACCACAAAGTGAAGCCGCACAAACAATTTCGCAGGATGGGCAGCTCTTGATTTTCACTGCAAGGGACAGACGGGATAATTTTGGCAACTATGATTTATACTTCTCCGTAATGACGCCACAAGGGTGGAGCGAATCTGTAAACCTTGGCGCCAACGTAAATTCTGATCAATGGGATTCGCAACCATGTTTATCACCCGATAAAAGAGACTTGTATTTTGCCAGCAGAAGAATGGATGGGTTAGGCGGCAGCGATATTTATGTTTCGCACCTACAACCAAACGGCACTTGGAGCAAAGCGGGAAATATAGGAGCAGGAATCAATACAGATGCTGACGATCAATGCCCTTTTATTCATGCTGATAACCAGACATTATATTTTACATCAAATGGCTGGCAGGGTTACGGAGAAAATGATCTTTTCTTTGTTCGCAGAAGCTATGGCAACACTTGGACAAAACCTATGAACCTCGGCTATCCGATTAATACGATCAATGATGAAGGAACACTGTTTATTGCTGCTGATGGAGTAACCGCATATTATGCCAGCGATAGAAGTGATTCCAGAGGTTCATTAGACATTTACAGTTTTGAATTAAGAAAAGACATCCGTCCTTTTAAAACATTATGGGTAAAAGGGATTGTGACAGATAAAAAAACATTAAGAGGAATTCCGTCTACAGTTGAATTAATTGATTTGGCTACAAGGCAAACCATCACACAAGTACAAACAGATGAAAATGGAAAGTACTTTATCACACTCCCTGTCGGAAAAGATTATGCCTTTAATGTAAACCGCAAAGGTTATTTATTCTATTCAGATAATTTTTTGATGATTGACAAATCACCAGATTCTACTTACAAAAAAGATATTGCATTACAGTCAATCGAACTCAATGCAAACGTCATTTTAAAGAATATTTTCTTTGACGTAAATAAATTTGAATTAAAAGTTGAATCGCAAGTTGAACTGGGTAAGCTGGTACAGTTACTCAATGAGAATCCTTTCCTTAAAATTGAAATTGGTGGCCACACTGATAATGTTGGTAAACCTTCCGACAACCTCGCATTAAGTAATGAAAGGGCAAAATCAGTTGTCAATTATCTTATCAATAAAAATATTGATGCGAAAAGGTTAACAGCAAAAGGCTTTGGCGAAACCAAACCGGTTGCCGATAACAAAGGGGAAGACGGAAGGTCCTTAAACCGCAGAACGGAAATGAAAGTGGTAAGCCAGTAGGCATCAAATCATCTTTAATGTGTTAATCTAATTTTATTTTTGCCACATTGAATAAATCATAAATTTTTCTTCGCAGATTAAGAAAAGTTACTCGAAATTTTTATGATTCATTTCATCATATATTTGAGGTTTACTACTTTATCCAATGCATCCCGAACTTTTATACCAGTTAGCTTTAACGCTTATTCCTAATATCGGAACCGTACAGGCCAAAATTCTTTTGCAGCATTGCGAAGCAGAAGAAATATTTCATGCCAAGAAATCATTCCTCGAAAAAATTGAAGGCATTGGTCCGGTCAGAGCTGCATCAATCTCCTCTTTCAAAGATTTTTCAAGAGCAGAAGATGAAATTAAGTTTATAGAAAAATACAAGATTAAACCACTGTTTTTGACTGACCCGTTATATCCACAACGATTATTAAATTGTTACGACTCTCCTACTATGCTTTATTACAAGGGAGAAGCTGATCTGAATGCACAAAAAATCGTTTCTATTATCGGCACAAGAAGCTACACCGATTATGCAAAACAAGTAACAGATGAGCTAGTCAAATCAATTGCATCGCAAAACATTACAGTCATTAGCGGTCTAGCTTTTGGAGTAGATGCTATTGCACACAAAGCATCAGTGAAAAACAATCTACCTACTGTTGGTGTATTGGCACATGGCCTCGATCTTATTTATCCGCCGGAACATGCAGGCCTTGCAAAGGATATGATTAAGAACGGAGGCGGTTTATTGACAGAATTTAAAAGCAAATCAAAACCAGACAAACATAATTTCCCCAGTAGTAACAGAATTGTAGCAGGCATGAGTGATGCAACAATTGTAATTGAAACAAGCATCAAAGGCGGCAGCATGATTACAGCTGAATTAGCCAATGGTTATAACAAAGATGTGTTCGCCATTCCCGGAAAAATTACAGACAGTAAAAGTGCCGGGTGCAATTATCTCATTAAATCCAATAAAGCCGTATTATTATCCGACACAAATGAGTTTTTACAACTAATGGGCTGGGAAGATGCAGCTAAGAATAAAAAACAAAAGAAGCAGCAAAGAGAAATATTTATTGAACTCACAAAAGAAGAAAGAGTAGTTATTGATATTCTCAAAGAAAATGAAACCACCTCCATTGATGACATCAATTTCAAAAGCGGATTAAGCAGTAGTACTGTCGCAGTCGCTATACTTAATTTAGAATTACAGAATGTGATACTATCTTTACCCGGGAAATTATATAAGATTGCTTAAACACATACAGCAAAAAGCATGGTTTTAGTGTCTTGAAATAATTGAACCTATATTTTGACTTCCTACTAATGAAATTACAACGTACACCTCTCATATTATTACTTATCCTATTTCTTTGCAATAATTTAGTTGCGCATTCACAGGCATGTACTACATTGGGACAAACACCAAGCACTGCTTTTCCTGTTTGCGGCTCTACAGTTTTTCAGCAAGCATCAGTACCAATATGTAGTACCAACGATTTGTTTGTTCCGGGTTGTTCTGGAGCAGGTGGCGCCGATTATCAAAACAAGAACCCCTTCTTTTATAAATTTACCTGTTTCGTTGGCGGCACACTTGGATTTACCATCACTCCTTTAGCCGCCAATGAAGACTATGACTGGCAACTCTATGATATAACCGGAAGAAACCCCAATGATATTTTCACTGTAAACTCTTTGGTAGTAACAGGCAACTGGTCTGGCTCTTATGGTGCAACAGGTGCATCTGCAGCGGGAGTTAATTTTATTCAATGCGCATCAGATCCAGCTGCAGGCGCATCAAGATTTGCAGCTATGCCCGTATTAACTGCCGGACGGGAATATCTTTTGATGGTTAGCCATTTCACCGATGGGCAAAGCGGTTATGATTTATCATTTGGCGGTGGCACTGCCGTTATCACCGATCCAAAATTACCAAAAATGCTGAGTGCAAAAGTTGACTGTGATGGTAAAGTAATTACACTGAAACTGAATAAGCAGATAAGATGCAATACTGCCACTGCTTCCGGAAGTGAATTCAGCTTATCACCTGCTGCTGGTACGGTAGTAAGTGCTGTTTCAGCAAATTGTACAGGTGCTTTTGACTTTAATGAAATGACAATTACATTAGCTGCAGCACTTCCCAATGGAACATTCGAACTTATTATCAATAATGGATCAGATGGAAATTCATTATTGGATATTTGTGGAACAGCCATAACTCCAGGTGATAAAGTTTCCTTTACTTATGCTGTACCTCAACCCATTTTTGCAGATAGCATTGGAAAAACTGCCTGCACAATAGATTCTGTTCGAATTTATTTTCCAAAGAAAATAAGTTGTGCAAGTATTGCTGCCGATGGAAGTGATTTTGTGGTAGCTGGCCCAACACCTGTTACAGTTATCAGTGCCGCAGGAAATTGTGTTGCAGGAAAAACTGACTATGTTGTTGTAAAATTTGCAGCACCTATTTTTACAAAGGGAAATTATCAATTGACGTTAAAGGCAGGCAACGATGGAACTGTGTTGGTTGATGAGTGCGGACTGGAAACTCCAGTTCACTCATTACCATTTTCCACTGCTGATACAGTTAATGCAGCATTTACATACACACAAAAACTCGGTTGCCGTACAGACACCATTTCTTTTATACACAACGGAGCAAATGATGTAAATAACTGGAACTGGATTTTCAATAACGGAACACCTGTAACAACTCAATCTCACACTATCATTTTTCCAGCAACAAGTAACAACACAATTCAACTTGGTGTAAGTAACGGTACTTGTAGCGATACATCGTCAACGCAAATTAATCTTGACAACGAAGTAAAAGCAGACTTCAACATGCCATCTATTATTTGTCCCGAAGACAAACTCGAAGTATTCAATACTTCAACAGGATTAATAGATATATGGAAATGGACATTTGATGTTATTGCAACAAGTACTTTAAAGGATCCGTTACCTGTACAGTTTCCGATAATTAATCGAGAAGCTTATTATACCGTAAAGCTTGTTGCCAGTAGCAATGCATTAGGATGCAGCGATAGCACCCGAAGAACGTTAACAGTACTTGACCATTGTCTGATTGCAGTGCCTACAGCCTTTACTCCGAACAATGATGGCCGCAATGATTTCTTTAGACCCCATAATGCGTTGAAAGCAGATAATTACGAATTCAAAGTGTACAATCGCTGGGGGCAATTAGTATTTCAAACCAATAACTGGCAGGATAAGTGGGATGGCAAGATTAACGGCAATCTGCAAGGAACTGGTGTATTTGTCTGGATGCTCCGATATATACACCGTGATACAAAAAAAGAAGTTTTTGAGAAAGGGACTATCACATTGATCCGGTAAAAATTTCAGTTTGTCTGTAATTGCCGGGCCACTTATCTTTGCACATGGCAACAAGAAATTCCCCCAACACAAATAAGGTTTCAGACAAATTTTTCGGCGAAGGCCTCACCTTCGACGATGTTTTATTAATGCCCGGCTATAGCCAGGTGCTTCCACGGGATGTGGAGATTAAAACAAAGCTCACCAAAAACATTACACTGAACGTTCCCTTACTCTCAGCAGCAATGGATACTGTTACTGAAGCAGCACTGGCAACCGCATTGGCAAGAGAAGGCGGCCTTGGCATTCTGCATAAGAATATGAGTATTGAAAAGCAGGCCGAGCAGGTACGCAAAGTAAAAAGAAGTGAAAGTGGATTGATCATTGATCCTGTTACATTATTGGCAGACGCTACCATTGGTGATGCTTTGAAACTGATGCGGGAAAATAAAATCGGCGGTATTCCAATCATTGATAAAAGTGGAAAACTAGTCGGCATACTCACCAACAGAGATCTTCGCTTCGAAGAAAATATGAAAAGAAAGGTGAGTGAGGTAATGACAAAAGAGAATTTGTACACGGCACCAGAAGGAACAGATATAAAAAAAGCAGAAGAGCTTTTCAAAAAAACAAAAGTTGAAAAACTCCCAATTATAAACAAGCAGGGAAGGCTTACAGGCCTCTTTACTTATAGCGATATTTTAAAATTAAAAAGCAATCCCAATGCAGTAAAGGATAAATTTGGCCGTTTACTCGTTGGTGCTGGTGTTGGTATTACTGCTGATATATTGGATAGAGTTGCTGCATTACAAACTGTAGGCGCCGATGTTATTGCTTTAGATAGTGCACATGGCCACAGCAAAGGAGTTATTGAAGCATTGAAAAGTGTAAAAAAGAATTTTAAAAATATAAATGTGCTGGCAGGCAACGTTGGCACAGCCGCAGGAGCAAAAGCCTTAGCAGATGCTGGAGCAGATGCAATTAAAGTTGGTATTGGGCCGGGTTCTATTTGTACTACAAGAATTGTTGCAGGTGCAGGTGTGCCACAACTTACAGCAGTTATGGAAGCGGCCGCCGCAGTAAAAGGAAAAAATATTCCAATCATTGCAGATGGAGGAATTCGTTATACTGGTGATATGGTAAAAGCATTAGCTGCCGGTGCCGATTGTGTAATGATGGGAAGCATTTTTGCAGGCACAGAAGAAAGTCCCGGCGAAACTATCATCTTCGAAGGAAGAAAGTTCAAACAATACCGTGGCATGGGTTCCCTTGGTGCAATGGCAACCGGTAGCAGCGATCGCTATTTTCAAGATGTAGAAGATGATGTAAAAAAGTTTGTACCCGAAGGCATCGAAGGCCGTGTGGCATACAAAGGAACGTTGAAAGAAATCGTTTATCAATACACTGGTGGTCTTCGTGCAGGTATGGGTTATTGCGGTGCTGGTAATATTGAAGCTTTAAAGAAAGCTGTATTTGTAAAAATCACCAACGCAGGTATGAGGGAAAGCCATGCACATGATATCGAGATTACAAAAGAAGCACCGAATTATAGTAGGAAGTAAATAGTTGATTAGTTTATAAGTTAATTAGTTAATCAGGCTAAAAGACCGGAATTTTCTATATAAATTGAAAACTCCGGTCTTTCGTTTTAAGTAATCTGTAATTGGTTCGAGACAAATAAATAAACTAATTAACCAATTAACAATTTCCCTTTACTCCTCCAGCACATCAAAAGTTATCAGTTGCTTACGATAGGCTTTTACTTCATACCCATTTTGAATAGCAGGTTTCCACTTAGGTGCTTTCTTTAATACTCTTACTGCTTCTGCTTCTAATCCATAACCATGATTGGTTAATGCCTTTATATCACTCACAACGCCTTCTTTATCTACTACAAATTGTACAACTACAGTGTATCTGCCCACAGGTGCATCATTTCTTGTCGGTGTTTCCGGATCAAGATTTCTTTTTAAAAATTTTATCCAGTCGCCAATGAATTGAGCTTCCACTTGTACAGTTGTATATGGTTGTTCAGGTTCAGTATTTCTTTTTACTTCCAATATTCCTTTTGCAATACCTTCTTTTATTTCTGGTTTTGCAATTTTATCATCAAGGATACCATCCAGTTTTGTATCGCCAATTTTAGCAATAGCAAGTGCATCTTGTGAAGGTGGTGGCTCTATTACTTTATCATCTTCCACAATTTCCATTTCTACAAGCTTTTCTTGCTTCACCTGCACTTCTTCTGGAGGTGGCGTTTCTTGTTTTGGTGGCGGCTCTGGAATCTTTTCATCCGGTGGCAAATCGATTAAGTCAACTCCACCGCTAATTTTATAAACAGGATCACTCTTTTTAGAATTCCCTGCCAAAGCAGTTCCTCCAATAATTAACGCTACAACAGAAAATGTAACAAGTAATGATTTTTTAATTCGCTGCTCATACGTTTTGCGGAGATAATAAGCGCCGTACTCTTTATTACGGCCGTCAAAGATCAGGTCTATCAGCGGTGCTGATAAAATTTTGTTTGTTTGCATGGCTTTACTTTTCAAATGAGATAGCCAATACATAAATTTTCCATAAAACTTTTTTTGATTACTTAAAAATGCTTTGTTGTTATGCTGCCAAACATCTTCTATTTTTACAGTAAATCATTTTCTTGAACCGATTTACAAATCTCTTTCTCGCCATTGCTTCTGGTCTATTGCTTTTTGCAGCATGGCCTGTGTCGCCACTTACATTACTCATTTTTGTTGCATGGACTCCATTGCTTTGGTTGGAGACAAAAGTTGAAAGCCGCAAAAAGTTTTTCTGGCTTACATACGTTACTATGTTCATCTGGAATGTGGCAACCACTTGGTGGATATGGAATGCATCAGCACCCGGTGCAGTAGCTGCATTTCTTGCCAACAGTTTATTGATGTGTGTTCCCTGGCTTGGTTTTAAGATTGCTAAAAAAAGATTCGGCACTACGATTGGCTACCTTTCATTAATCGCTTTCTGGATGTGTTTTGAATTTATTCATTTGCAAGATTGGGGATTAAGTTGGCCTTGGCTTACGTTAGGAAATGTTTTTGCATCGCATCCTGAATGGATTCAATGGTATGAGTACACTGGCACAAGTGGTGGTACTTTATGGATAATGCTAAGCAATGTTTTAGTGTATGCCTTATTTACAGAATATCAAAAGAATGGAAGGTCTGCCGTTTATTTTAAACAAATTTTGGGGTGGTTGTTGCTCTTGATTATCCCCTTTTTTATTGCCAAAAAATTAAACAAGAATATAATCAGTACCAATTCTGATAAAAATATTGTTGTAGTACAACCAAACATTGATCCATACGAAAAAGTATCAGAACAAACTGGTTCTTTCGAAAATCAGTTACAAAGACTAATCAGCACCACTGAAAAACAAGTTGACAGTAATACCGCATTAATTCTCTGGCCTGAAACAGCTTTGTACACTGCATCAAGAATTGATGAAGCTTCATTAAAAGAAAATTATTTTTTACACCCACTTTTTGGGTTTCTAAAAAAATATCCAACCGCCACATTGTTTACGGGCATTGAAAGTTTTAAAGAGATGACTTCGAAGACAAAATATTCTCAGGAGTTTAATGGGCACTTTTATGAATCATACAATGGCTCTGCATTATTAGATAGCAATGGCGCATCTGCCTTCTATCACAAATCGATGTTGGTACCGGGTGTGGAAACGCTGCCGTGGTTTTTAAAATTCATTGATAAATGGTTTGAAAAATTTGGCGGCACTACTGCAGGTTATGCAAAACAAGATGAGAGAACAGTACTGATAGAAAAAATGGTTTCAAGATTGCTCCTTCTATTTGTTATGAAAGTATCTACGGCGACTTCATGAGAAAATATATCCGCAATGGAGCAAACCTTATTTGCATCATTACCAACGATGGCTGGTGGAAGAAAACTCCAGGACATAAACAACATATGAACTATGCAAGATTAAGGGCCATTGAAACCAGAACATGGGTGGCTAGAAGTGCTAATACCGGCATTAGTTGTTTTATCAATCCTTATGGTACAGTTATTGAACCACAACCATATGATACCAATGCTGCAATTAAAATTAATATTGATGTTCCGGATAATACAAAAACATTTTATGTGAAGTATGGCGACTTGCTATCTAAAATTATGACAGTACTTAGCTTATTAATCATTGGCGCAGCCATCTTCTTGAAAATAAAAAACAAATTCTTCAGGACTAAAGTCCATTCATAATATCATCCTTTACCCCGGCATTAATGCCGGGGTAAAACATTCACCTAAAACCGGGCTTTAGCCCTGATTAAAATGAACAAACAATTATTATATCAAGACAAAAAGATCCATTACCGTGTTATTGGCAATGGTCAACCCGTTTTTCTATTGCATGGCTTTGGAGAAGATGGAGAAATTTTCAACCTGCAAGTGGCGCATTTGAAACGTAAATTTCAGCTTATTGTTCCTGATCTTCCTGGCTCTGGTCAATCTGAAATGATTAGCGATATGAGCATTGAAGGAATGGCGAAAGTTATAAATGAAATTATTAAAAAAGAAAAGATTGAAACCTGTCCTGTTATCGGTCATAGCATGGGCGGCTATATTACATTGGCACTGGTAGAAAATTATCGCAAGCACATATCAGCATTCGGCCTTTTCCACTCTTCTGCTTATGCCGATAGTGAAGAAAAAATTGCTGGCCGCAAAAAAGCAATTGATTTTATAAAGCAGAATGGTGCATACGAGTTTTTAAAAACAGCCATTCCTAATCTATTTGCCGATGAATCTAAAGAGAAGTTAAAAACAACAATTCAAGAATTAATAGAACAAGGCCAAAACTTTTCTACACAATCTCTCGTTTCTTATTACGAAGCAATGATACAGCGGCCAGACAGAAAAGAAATATTAAAAAAAGCAACAATTCCGGTACTTTTTATCATGGGAAAACATGACAATGCCGTTCCTGTAAAAGACATGTTAGAGCAAAGTCATCTCCCTAAAAAATCGTACATTCACATGCTTCAACAATCCGGTCATATGGGAATGCTGGAAGAAACAAATAAGTGTAACCAGATGCTGGAGCAATTTTTGCTGGAAATATAAAATCAATTTCGGCAAAGCCCTACATGAAACGAATTCTATTCTTAATACTAACAGTTTTTCTTTTATCCTCTACATCAAATGCTGCGCATATAAAAGGAGGTTTTTTTTCTTATAGATATATAGGACCGGGTGCACCTGGAAATGCAGTTTATCAGGTTACATTGACAGTTTATATGATTTGTAATCCATCAACTGCCCAGGTTTCAAATCCTATTAATTTCAGCATATTTAACGGCAGCACTAATCAATTTCTACAAAATGTAAGTGTTACACTTAAGAGTCAATATAATTTGAATAAAAATTTTGATGAGCCATGTATTACTGGTAATGAAACTGGTTGTTATTACACTGTAGTTGTTTACCAATTGAACTCCATTGAACTTCCAATTACAACTGGAGGTTATACTTTTTCTTATCAAAGATGCTGTAGAATTGCAGGTATTATTAATGTACCTGGCAGTGGTGCTATTGGTAATACTTTTTCTATAAAAATACCCGGCACTGCTACTGCTCCAGGAGCAGAAACAAACAATAGTCCAGCATTTCAAGTTAACGATACAGCTGTAGTTTGCAGAAATAGTTTTTTTCAATATTCATTTCAGGCAACAGATTTTGATGGAGATTCATTGTCGTATCAATTTTGTAGTGCATTAGACGGCGCAAGTCAAAGTGTACCTGCTCCTCCTACTGCCACAAATCCACCTTATTTTTCCGTCCCGTACGCAAGTCCTTTTTCAGGTTCGCAACCAATGGGACCCGGCGTTACTATAAATCCTGTAACTGGTCTTATCAGTGGAATTGCACCGGATTTACTTGGAGAATTTGTTGTAAGTGTGTGTGTGAATGAATACCGCAACGGAGTTTATCTTGGCACAACACAAAAAGAATTGCATATCCGGGTAAATGATTGTCAGCCTTTGCAAGCCAAATTAGACCCATCAATAATTACTTGTGATGGCTTTTCATTGAACTTTCAAAATTTGGTTACAAATCCTGCTGGAGCTGAATTTATCTGGACATTTGGAGAGCCTGCAAGCGGAAGTGCTAATACATCAACGCTAGCAAACCCTACACATACTTATGCCGACACAGGAGTTTACATTGTAAAACTTGTTGTTTCCTTAGCCGGTGGGCTTTGTGCAGACAGTACCACTATGCAAGCAAAAGTTTTCCCAGGTTTCTTTCCAAATTTTACTGCGGCTGGCGGATGCTTTACTAACCCATTTCAATTTACAGACCTCACAAGCACTGTTTATGGTGTGGTAGATAGTTGGCGATGGAATTTTGGTGATCTATCAACGGCTGCGGATACTTCTCGAAATCAAAATCCGCAATGGACCTATCCAACTGCTGGTACAAAAACGGCTCAGCTTATTGTAACTAATAGTAAAGGGTGTAAGGATACAGCATCAGTTGATGTGGAAGTCTTTGACAAACCTCCTATTACATTAGGATTTCGAGATACTCTTATTTGTGTGCCCGATGCTGTAATGCTGAATGCTTCTGGTAACGGCATTTTTTCCTGGACACCAACAATAAATATCAATAACCCCAATATTGCAACCCCTACAGTAAATCCAACTACGAGTACATGGTACACCGTAAACTTAAATGATAACGGCTGTTTAAATAAAGACTCAGTAAATGTTCGGGTAATTACCAATGTGTCATTATCAGCAATAGCGGATACAACTATCTGTCTTACTGATGCAGTGCAACTCAATGCAACAACCGATGGACTTAGTTTTCAATGGACACCGGCTGGTACACTTGACAATCCAAACATTAGAAATCCAATAGCAACGCCGACTACCGCTTCTACCAATTACCAGATAACAGCAAGAGTTGGTAGTTGTTCAGCAACAGATAATGTGGTAATAACTACAGTCCCTTATCCCGTAGCGAATGCCGGTGCAGATCAGACAATTTGCTATAATACTTCTGCACTGCTAAATGGCTCGCATGATGGTATTAGCTTTACCTGGTCGCCTGTTTTGTATTTAGATGACCCGGCAGTTCTTAACCCTGTATCAACACCTCCAAGAACTACTTCTTATATACTTACTGCTCTTGACAATGCAGGTTGTCCTAAACCAGGCCGTGATACAGTGGTGATAACAGTGCAACCAAAAGTAAGAGCAAGTGCAGGCCGTGATACAACTGTTGTGATTGGACAGCCATTATTATTGCAAGGCTCAGGTGGCGTTAGTTATGTATGGAGTCCGAACACTGGACTTTCAAATACTACGATTGCAAATCCTATTGGTGTTTACGGACCAGAAACAGATAGTGTAAGATATAAATTGGTTGTAACAGATGCAGCGGGTTGTCCTGATTCTGCTTTTGTTACTGTATATGTTTTTAAAACAAATCCTTATGTTTTTGTGCCAACAGCATTTACCCCAAACAATGATGGAAAGAATGATGTGATAAGACCGATTGCTGTGGGTGTAGAAAAAATAAACTTCTTTAGTATTTATAACCGCTGGGGCCAACTGGTATTTACCACTACTGCTAACCGCCAAGGTTGGGATGGCCGCATTGGTGGAGTGCTGCAATCAAGCAATGTATATGTGTGGATGGTTAGTGCTATTGTTTACACTGGAAAAACGATTTTTCTGAAAGGAACTGTGACCCTCATAAGATAAGTTTCACGCAAAGACGCTAAGACGCAAAGAAGGTTAATTAATCAAAGGCCGTTTACAACTCTTTTAATTCCATCTTTTATCAATACTTCATTGAAGTTTATTAGTAATCCAAGTTTAAGGCCTGTGAGCTTAAGATAAGTTTGCAGTTGTTTGTAGTGAACAGGCAGTACTTTTTCGACAGATTTCAGTTCGATAATTAGTTTCCTTTCTACAATCATATCCGGTTTAAATCCTAAATCAATGTTTATTTCTTTCCAAACAACTGGTAAAGCTGGTTGTCTTTGAATAAATAAACCATGTTCAGTGGAAAGTTCATATTCGAGAATAGATTCATAGACTGATTCAAAAAGACCTGGTCCAAGCTTTTTATGCATTTCAAAAGCTGTATTGACAATAATGCTTGCTATCTCATTTTCATCCATACCTAAAAGTTTAAGTAATATTAAAAGTACATCAATGGATACTATCCTTTGCTGCTTTGCGCCTTGGCGAGAAAAATAACTTCTATCTTAGCAAGGAAAACCACAATTCACAATATGAGAAAAATTGCCTTCATCACAGGTGCCACAGCAGGATTTGGAAAAGCATCTGCTTACATTTTTGCTGCTAATGGTTATGACCTTATTATTAATGGAAGAAGAATAGAAAAACTGCAAACGTTGGCTGATGAAATAGAACGGAAATATAATGTAGCGGTATTGCAATTACCTATTGATGTACAAATAGAAAAGGCTGTTTTTTCATCCATAGAAAATATTCCAGAAGATTGGAAAGCTATTGATGTGCTTATAAATAATGCAGGCCTTGCATTAGGCAGAGATTATTTTGATGAAGCAGATATGAACGACTGGAATACGATGATCGATACCAACGTAAAAGGTTTTCTCTATGTTGGAAAAGCTGTTTCAAAATTGATGGCAATTAGAAAGCAAGGTCACATCATCAATCTTGGTTCAGTGGCTGGCAAGCAAGTGTATGAAAAAGGAAATGTTTATTGTGCCACCAAATATGCAGTGGATGCAATCAGCCAATCGATGCGGATTGATTTATTGCGCCACAACATCAAAGTAACTTCTATTAATCCTGGTGCGGCCGACACTGAATTTTCCATAGTACGATTTAAAGGAGATGAACCCACTGCAAAAAGTATTTATAATGGGCTGAAACCATTGACCGCAGAAGATGTTGCCGAAGTAATCTATTATTGTACAACCTTGCCTGCTCATGTATGTATAAATGATTTGACGTTGAGTTGCTTACAACAAGCTAATGCTATTTATTTCAACCGGCAGACCTCTTGATATATGTCAATTTACTGTTCATTATTCAGGCTTTACACCTATCTTCCGATAGCAAAACCTTTCCCCCTCTGTAAATTGGCCTGAAACTTGCAGTATTATCCCTTCGAAAATGTACCTGTTAAAGAAAAATTTCAATTAAAAATTATTAGCTAAAAAAAGCAATAAGTACATTTATGGAGCAAGTTCAATATCACACAA
This sequence comes from Chitinophagaceae bacterium, assembly GCA_016708765.1. GTDB lineage: Bacteria > Bacteroidota > Bacteroidia > Chitinophagales > Chitinophagaceae > JJ008. Next base: position 366,978 of record JADJFD010000003.1, on the reverse strand, counting down.
TTCCTGTTATGAAAAAGCCGTACTTACTCATTTTAGCATTAACCATTTTATCTGCCTGTTCTTATTCCCAAGATGTTATTCGTCTTGAATCATGCACTAATGGTTCAATGAATAAACAAGTTGACAGTCTTAAAGATGCTTATTCAAAAGAAGGTTATGAATTATTGAAAGAAGCTTCCATTAAAATGGAAAGTGAATTTGAAATGCCGGTAATCGTTCCGCTAACACAAGGCAGCTGGTACCAATTTGTATTTATCGGCGATTATTCATCCCGTCTTTACGAAGTAAGAATGTACGACTGGAAAGAAAGAATGGTAATCTTCCGCCAGAAAAGATGGGGCGAAATTGATGGCAACGTAATCAGCTATACCTATGTACCACAGTTTTCTGAATTTCATATGATGAAACCAGTACAGGTAAACAAACAAAAGAAAAAGAATTTGTGTGGTTATGTAATGCTGTTTAAAAGAACTGCTGAATCTGCAGTTGGATCTGTTACGACTTCTGCTCCACAGAATGTGGTTGAATAATTTCTTATAACTTTTAAATTTTGCATTTATTTGTATTTAGGACTAAAGTTTCTTAAAAACTAAGATAACTAACTTGAATTCTTCTTTTGAACTCCTCTTAGATAGAAACTATTTATTTTAAGCCGATGCTATAAAGGGGGAGTACAGAAAATTCCCATGAAGAAAATAAATTAGCAAATCATCGATTCAACAGACGATGCCATAGAAAATATAAAGCTGGCCTCAACATTGTATTCTTAATACTGAGCCGTTATAAGACCTTCAAAAATATAAGAGGAAATTTTTAATCTATCAAAGCAATCGAGTTCATAATTACTGATTCAACGAAACTCTTACCTGCAAACCGGCTCTTGTATTAGTAATCGGGAAAGCATTACTGATCTTTGGAATACTTCTGTTCTGCTCAAAGTACAGCTTCATACTTACTCTGTTATTGAGTACATAATCTATTGAAGGAGCAATGCGGATTACTTTTTGTCCGGCAGTACCAAACGACGTTCCCTGATCGAGTTTTGTATTTGACGTTGCATCATCTCTCAAACTAAAATCAAAACGGAAGGTTACATCATTATCCAATTTCATTTTACCAATCTTCTTTATTAAAGGGAACCCTTTCTTGCGCCAGTTAAATCCGAAGGTTACCTCAGTACTGCGGTTTTCAGCTAGTTGATAGTCAACTAAACTCAAACTAAGCTGACGGCTTTTCCTGAATTCAATTCTTGTTGTTAACTGATTGGTGAATGTCATATCAATTTCAATCAAAGGATCAAATGCCTCTTGAATAGTGATATTCGGAACAAGGAAATAAGGAATATAGTTGCCCGTCAATGTATCACGGAAAGAGGGATAACTGATACGCAATGGATCAGCAAACAACAATGCAGTGTTGAAACTATTCATGCTGAATGTACTGTGATAGCCATGCCGTATTGTTACATTAGTAAATATTTTATCCAATCCTTTCAATCTTGTCAGGCCAGTGTAAGTAACTGTCCAGTTTGGTCTCGGAATAATACCTGAGAACGGATTGGAACGAAGATTAGGATTATTATTCTTAATTAGTTTAATTGAATTTGGGTCTTTATTGGAGTAAGCAGCCATGAATGCCGGAATTACCACATCTTGAGAATATCTTCCATATCCAAGGAAATACTTTGGATCGTTTGGATCTAATGTGCCAGTTTGGTAGCCATTCAAATCAGCTAATCGTTTTGAAAGAATTACCCTGTTATCTTGGAATGTTTGGAATGTTTCTGAAATCTGGTTTGGATCAAATTTCTTAAACAATGTTTGGTAAGATATATAGCTAACATTGAAACTTCCTAATGCATAAGGGTTCAGCCTTTGAAGTTGTCCGTTTCCAAGAGTGTCCTTATAAAGTTCTGAATACTGCTTATCATAAGTCTTATCTAGATTAATGTCAATATTAAAATCTCTGAACGGACTTACCTGTGCTGTAACATTCAACCGTTGGTTATACCGCTGCTGTATCATTGCAGAAACCAATGTGTCAGTTGATAATAAACCTTTGGCACCAAAACGGTTAATCCAACTAGTATCGGGTTGATATCCGAAAATGTATCCAAATCCTGGTTCTCCACTTTTAAGATTGGAACCGAATATTTGTGTGCTATCCATATAACCCGGCAACATGGTTCCAAAGTCTTCGGTGTATTGTATACCAACTCTTTTTACTGATGTAGCCAATTGCAACAAGAATCTTGGCAACTTCGCTATCTCTGGTAATGGCCTATTTGGATCTTTCTTCTCTTTTACTTTCTTTTCTTTTTTCTTCTTCCCTTTTTTGCCAGTTGTCTTCGTTGTATCCTGCGGATTTTGCTGTCCGGGTGCTATTTGCTGCTGATCTTGTTGCTGATCTTTCTGCACAGTCCCATCGTCTTTACCACTATTTTTCTTTTCTTGTTTCTTTTCTTTCTTTGTTTTTTTGTCGTCACCACCACTTTGTCCAGATTGACCTGGAGGTGGCGGTAATGACTTAGGCGCATTGGTGTTAACAGCTCTCAGGAAACGAAATTTATTATACAACTCTTCAAACTTCAGTTCTCCATTAATGGTTCTTGTTTGCGTATTTGACAGGATATTTCCCAAATTAACTTCTGGTGTTCTTGCTAATAATGATCCTGCAAGCCAATTGTATTTAGTATTATAACTAGCTCTCAGCGTTGTCCAGCTAAGCAATGGAATTTTTTGCGTTGGCACATTGTAAGCTATTGTTACTTCCTGACGGTAGTTTGTATTTCTCCCCCCCTTCAATAAGTTAGTGCGAACAGAATCCTTTTTTGTTTTTGAATCAATTCTGCCAAACGGTTCATCAATTCTTGAATTGTTCACCGCATTGAAATCGATAGAAATAGAATTAGTCAAATTCCATTGTAATATATAGTAACGGTCGAAAGTAAAATACTTGTTATATGTCTCAGGAATCTTGTAGGGGCCGCCACCTACATTTCTAGGCAGCACCGCACCAAACTGGCGAAACACATCAGCCTTGAAAGATATTTGAGAGGGTGCATAATTAAAATTAATGTCCTTGATTAATGTAAGCCAGGGCGACTTGGATTTAATCATTTTCTTGAATGGCTCAAAAGGTTTTGTTTGCGGTGCATATGTATAACCAACAGCTCCTCTTGTTCTCCGCATTTCATCTTTTTCAATCAGCGGATTATGACTTAATATCTGTATATATGAATAATTGAAATCAAAATTGGTTACACTCCAAAGTTTTGGCCGCTTACCATCTGTTTTCAATTTTCTTGCATTGGTAATATTAAATGTTTTAATTGTAGTAACATCGACTGCCTGAGACCTGATGGAATCTTTATCTTTTGCGTCTGCTACTTCTTTTAATTTTTCTTTGAGATTTAGATCAAGATCATACGGATCATATTCAGGAGTGCTGCTGCGATGGCTGATACCCATATAAACCGGCAATTGCAAACCAAGTTTTTTTGGTAACAGCTTAGAAGCTTCAATTGTTGCCGCAGCATCAACTGTATAAACATCTTCACGGCTTCTTTCATTTACTCTTTGTTCCAATGTTCCAAATCCATTTGATCTTGCAGTTGCAGATAATGAAATGCTCCCCAAATCGGCCAATCTGATATCTGCTCTTGCCAAGGCAGCCCATCCGCCCTTTTCATCAAGGTTTGAAAGACGAAGTTCATTGAACCAAACTTCTGTACAAATTGTTTCAAGGTTTACATTTTCAACACCCAGCAACATACCTCTTACTTCGCCAAGATTTGGGTTTCCTAATAAAGAATATGTTTTGCCACCAATGGTTTCGCTATAATATAATGATGGCGATGCACCACTTCTATTTCTTTTTGATTTTAGTTGAGTCAGTATTTCTAAATCAAAATCAAGATAGTTTTCACTTGGCCATATCAATGCAGAGTCCGAAGCACCAAACTGTGTAATCTTTAACGGAATCTTTACTTCATAATAGTTACCTGCAAAATCATTTCCAATTCTGACAACGGCAGTCAAATCACCATCAGTTAAGGGCTGCTGATTTTTTAGAGATTCAGCATGAATGAACATCGAAAGCTTTCCATACTGCCGCATATCGAGGTTCATTGTTTTAAAAACACCTCTTGCTTCCGTTTGTGGCAGATTACAAATTTGTACGCTTAATGCTTGCTCATTTAGAAATAATGCGACGTTGTTGTTACTAAGTTGCTGTTGCCTTTCAATGCCCGGAGGTATTCTGTAAACAATCGGATCTCGCTGATCATTCTCTTCCACATTCACAGCTAGTGTGTTGACAGAAGTTGGATCATTTATTGGCAGGTTTACATAGTTACCAGTTGTATCAATTGCGAATTGGTATTTTCTCCATTGATTACGGACTAGTTCCAGTTTACCAAAACGCATTACAACTGAATCATCAAAGTTGGTTGCGAACATCCGCATAAAACGAATTGATTTAAAATCCGGAATATTACCAATTTTTTGATCGTACTGTTTGATAGGGATGCGGAATAAATACCAACGTTCAGTTCTTGTTTGTCCATTAGCTAATGTAACAACTGGAGTTCTTACATCCGTAATAAAATTCGTACCAGTTACCATGTTGGGTTTAATATCCACTTTATACTGGAAGTATTCTTCCACCTCATTCATGGTGTTGTCTCGGTTCAGTTCTTCTCCATCAGGATATTGAGTAAAGGCATTTACAAATTGTGTGTTATTATCTGCAATAGGCGAATTGCCATTAGGATTATTAATGTTCTTATATCTTTCTAAAATACCTGCTGGAGTTGCACCGTCAAAAGAAGCATCACGGTATGGTTTAAAGTTATCTGCTGCAGGATCATTAATAGCTCTTTGGTACACTAAAGAACCCGGCCCAAAATTGGTTTGCAAATTATTCAGATATGGAGAAAATCTTCTTAACTCGTCTACATCCTGCAATCCATCATAACCAACATCCTGAAACTGACGATCAGTTGGTTCGATACTAAATGCATTGGTTACTTGTAAAGGATTGGCTGGAACCTGCCCCCAAACTGTATTGGAATCTAACGCAGCATTATTTGTAGGAGTTCGCAATCCATTTTCATACCCCCTTTTTCCATCTCTTAAAATATCTTCAGAAATATTACCAAGGTTTATATATAGCTGGCCGCCATTTGGATTTGCTGTATTATTAATAAATGGATCCTGCATCCAGAATTCCATAAATTCTATATTGTTTGTTTCAAAATCCGTTTGATCAATATTACGCATCAACCCACCCCAAGACTGTTTTGGATTTAATAATTTTCCATTGCTATTTATTCTGCTTGCCCTAGATTCAAAATTATATGGACCCCTGTCTTTTGGATAAAATGCAAGATCAAATGTGGTAAGCAAGCCTTCTCCAAACTGAGTACTTCTTTTTGGAAAAATTTCTTTTAATAAAACCTGTCTTGTTTCAGGTTTAGATAATTCTTCCGGGTTATTTTGAAGTGGGTTATTCGCACTTCTTCTTTCCTGCAAAATTGGTTCAATATTATACCAAGCTAATTTTGCTCTGTTATAGCCGCTGCTTAAATCATTGATAAGCCCAGACTCAGGAAACAAACCATTGTTTTGTGGAATAGATGCCATTGTCCAACTTATAAGAGGAAAACGTAAATCGATATTGGCTCTTGTTCCTTCAAAGTCATCTATATAAACTTGACCACCTTTATCCGTTCCTCCGTCATTATTAAGTCCGTTAATTTGTTTAGCATGGCCCGGTTGTAATAATGCAGCTTCTGCATAAGCAGTAATGGAAGACATTTCTTTAGTGGAATAAAAAGGCAGTTTGTCTAACCATTTACTCAACCTCGGAATATTGTTCCGATAATCAATATCGAACCCAAACATGGTATTTTTAATTGGGTCTTCGCCATACGACTGCTTAATAAAAAAAGGTCGTTCGCCTAAACGTACAACGGTACCACCAATAGATAGTTTTTTATTAGCGATATAATCTAATCGTAACCCGAGGAAATTCTTTTGTTGGAAGCCAAAGGCAGAATTATTTTCGTAAGCAATGTTGACCGGTACACCAGAATTTAAAATGGCAGCATTGGTAACTCTTAATGTTCCCAAATCGTAATTTATTTCGTAATCAACATTCTCTTGTAAAATTTGTCCGCTAGCTGTTACTGTTACACTACCTCTGGGGATATTATAGCCTAACTGGTATTCTCCAGATGCCTGATTATTATTATTTCCGGCAAGTCCATTACCAAAACCCGGTGCAACACCTGATGATTTTGAACGACCAACAATTTTATACCTATTGAGATTAGCAAACGTTTGTGCTATTGCTTTAATCGTATCATACAAAGGATAAAAAAGATATTTATCTCTTAATGGTTGTGTTGAATAAACGTAATCAAGATCATGACCAAACGGTTCGAGTACGGGGAATATTATTCTGCTCTGGGCTGAAATGACCGTGAAGCCTTCTACGAAATCAAATACTCCATCTGGCTGTGGATCATTTTGATTATTAAGTCTGTCAAGATTTGTTAAAGAAAGAATAGGCTGCCCCTGAAAAGTTGTAATTACATCTGCCGGCGGCAAGTATCTTTTTTCCCCAAGACTTGGCTCTTCGTACGTAAGATCCAATCTAAAATCCTGTCTTTCCAACTGGCCATACCCAACTGAATAAACATTCTTCATCATCAAATCCCAAATAGGAAGATTAGTACGTTGGGATGTTGCTTTTAATAATTTCAGGAATAGAACTCTTTGTGATGCACCTGTTGTATCAGGCGGCACATCCTGCGAAAATTCACCAACTTGAAACACACGGCCATTATAAGTGTATTGATAAGCTACACCCAATACTTCATCAGGTTGCAAAGGTTGATTCAAAGAAATAAAACCAATCTGTGGATTAAAAAAGTAATCTGTTGATTGTAGTTTGCGGGCAAATGTTTTTTCAAAATCCTGTACTGGCAATAAACCTAAGGCTGTTAACTGGCTTTGTACTTGCGACGAATTTCTGTAAACTGGATTTGTTGTTAATGTAGAATATAGATTATTAGCTCCGTTACTTGGTAACTGTTCCCCACTTCCGGTAATAACAGCAGTGTTGAAAGGATTCCGTTCGCCCAAATCCATAAAACCAACAATATCTCTAGTATCGGTTGTGGTACCATTTCTATTAGTTACCCAAGCCTCCACTCTCAACAATTGCACTCTTGAGTTAACAATAGGCAATTGCCTCATTGCCGTGTTATAATTACTGCGGAAATATTGCGCCATCAAGAAGTGACGATTTTCATCATATTCATCAGATCTTACTGAAAAACTTTGTGCTGTTGCTCCGCCTTGTGCAGTTTGTGTTTGCCGTTGCGATTGCTGATTCGCTAAAACAGTTGTTACAAATAATTTTCCAAACTGTAATTGAGTTTTAATTCCAAACAAAGATTGTGCACCAGGAATCAATGTACCCTTCGATGCAAAGTTTGTATTACCCGCCTGAAACTCTTTTAAAATGTCATCATCTTTTCCTTTAAAATCCAGTTTCAACTGATTCTCAAAATTGAAATTGGCCAGCGTATTATAATTGATTGGTAATTTTAATTTTTCGCCAATGCTTGCATCCATCTGCAATTGCGAATTCATATTGAAATCAAAACCACCATTTTTTCTTGCTCTTTCCGGCAAAGTTGGGTTGTTGATTTTTTGCCCCTGATAACCTGCCAGAAAATCTACATAACCAGATGGACGAATATCAATTTTTACTTTTCCATCTGGACCTACTCCCATTATCCGGTTAAACAAATCATTCGAAACTTTGAATTTTGGTTTAAACAACCTCCGGTTCATATTGGCCAATAAAGAGGATCTCTTTTTAAAATAATCTTCCTCATCTTTTTGCCCTTGTAAGCGGATAAACTCTTCCATTGAAAAAGAAGTAGGCGTACGATAATACGTATTTCCAATTCTTTCAATTATATAATATTGTTTCGTTTTTGGATCGTATTCTACAGAACGTCTTATAAAAGCTGTATCATTAAAATCAAATGTGTTTTTACGCTGATAAGTGTAAGGATCGCCTCTTCGATCAACTAGCGGATAACGGCTAGTGTCTGATTTAAATAAAAAAAATCCGGGGCCAAAAAAATCGGTACGGGCATTCGCCTGCAACGATGAGGTGGCTATCACTGAAATAAATACCAGTGTACGGAGAATATGAGCAGTTTTAAGGTTCAATGTTTTTCTATCAGTTAGTTTCCTGAAATAAAAGATTATAAGGTACGAAGTGCTAACTTAATCAATTCCTCAACGGATAGATTTGGATTGGCCGCAATTGTCTTTTCAATAGCTTGTCCAGCTTGCTGCCGTGCAATGCCTAATGCGGTTAATGCATTTAACGCATCTTGTTGCAAAGTATTGTTTATCATAGGAGAAATATTTGATTCTAATGGCTGTTTTGCCAATTTATCCCGCAATTCAAGCACCAATCTTTCAGCCGTTTTTTTACCAATTCCTTTTATTCCCTCCAAAGTCTTTGTATCTCCTTGAATTATAGCACTTGCCAGTTCGTCCGGTTTCATGTAAGACAACATTACCCTAGCTGTTGATGCGCCAACCCCTGAAACACTTATTAAATAGAGAAACATTTCTTTTTCGGCAAGGTCAAAAAAGCCATACAAAATATGAGCATCTTCTCTGATTAATAGTGCGGTTTGCAGAGTTCCTTTATCTAGATTTTGGATTTTGGAGTAGGTATGCAGGCTTATCTGCACCTCGTAACCAACACCATTTACATCTACCTGCACAGTTGCGGGACTTTTATGAACAAAATCACCTTTCAGGTATGCAATCATAGGTTGCGAAAATAGGGAAATCGGGTTGAAGGTTAAAGGCAAAAAAAGGAATATAAATCAACGTTTTATTTCACAGTTCTCACTTCATTCATCTTACCTTAACTTTATCCCACTTATTAAAATAATGCTCAAGGAATGATTATTAAAAAAATTACTGCAGCCATTACAGCTGTTGGCGGATATGTTCCCGAAGATAAATTGACCAATGCTGATTTGGAAAAGATGGTTGATACCAACGATGAATGGATTCGCACCAGAACCGGAATTTCGGAAAGAAGAATATTAAAAGGTGAAGGATTGGCCACTTCGGATATGGTGGTGCCTGCGGTAAGACAAATTTGTGAAAAAAGAGGGATCAGTCCCGAGGAAATTGACTGCCTTATAGTAGGAACGGTAACACCGGATATGGTTTTCCCTTCAACCGCCAATATTGCCTGTGCAAAATTGGGTGCAAAAAATGCCTGGGGATTTGATGTATCCGCCGCCTGTTCTGGATTTTTATTTTCGCTGACGCAAGGTGCAGCATTGATTGAGAGCGGACGTTATAAAAAAGTAGTAGTATGTGGTGCAGATAAGATGAGTGCAATTGTTGATTATGAAGATAGAACCACCTGTATCATTTTTGGTGATGGAGCCGGCGCAGTTTTATTAGAACCAAACTATGACGGTTACGGCATATTAGATAGTATTTTAAAAGCGATGGAACCGGTAGCCAGTTTTTACATATGAAAGCCGGAGGTTCTTTAAAACCAGCAACAATAGAAACAGTAACAGCAAAGGAACATTTTGCTTATCAAGAAGGGCAGTCTGTTTTTAAATTTGCAGTAAAAGGAATGGCGGATGTAAGTGCTGAACTTTTGGAAAGAAATAAATTAACAGGAGATGATATTGCATGGCTGGTTCCACATCAGGCCAATCTAAGAATTATAGATGCCACAGCTAACAGAATGGGCTTGCCTAAAGAAAAGGTGATGGTCAATATTCAGAAATACGGCAACACTACGGCCGCAACTATTCCGCTTTGCTTATGGGAATGGAAAAACCAATTAAACAAAGGAGATAATATTGTTCTCGCTGCATTTGGTGGTGGCTTTACCTGGGGTGCCACTTTAGTGAAGTGGGAGTATTGATAGGTGTCTGACGCCTCGCAGAGCGTCTGACACATTTTTTTTCAAAAGCAATTTGTAATCAATGAATATTCACGGAACCGGTATTTATCATATTTATAACCGTGGAAATAATCAACAAAAGATTTTTTTCAACGATGAAAACTACTTTTACTTCCTTCGCAAATGTCATACATATCTTAAACCAGTATGTGATATTTTGGCTTGGTGTCTTATGCCAAATCATTTTCACTTCCTAATTGATGTTACTGAAAAAAGTATAAAGCTTGTGAAATGTGGAGGTATTGAAATGACCGCCATTACAACTGGCTTCAGATTATTACAAAGCTCCTATGCAAAAGGTATCAATAAGCAGGAAAACAGAACTGGAAATCTGTTTCAGCAAAAAGCAAAAGCAAAAATTGTTAGCGGTGAAGACAATTACGCCGATACTGCTTTTCATTATATCCATCAAAACCCAGTTACTTCCAATCTTGTATCAAATCCAGAAGACTGGCAATACTCTTCATTCATGGATTTTGTTTCCTTAAGAAATGGTACGCTTTGTAATAAAGAGAAAGCTATTGAACTGCTAAATCTTTCCTTTCAGGATATAAAAATCAATACCGGAATAATAATATCAGAAGAAAAAGTAAAAAATATCTATTAGAAATGTGTCAGACGCTCCGCCTGCGGCGAGACGTCAGACACGACGACCCCGGCTCCATAATGAAAAATCAGTCTGTGGTATTTTCTTGACGCCTAATTGCCTGAGCATATTTACCAACTGACCACGGTGATAAGTTCCATGATTAAAGATATGAGTTAGCATTTGCCAGATAGGCATTTTAATTTGATCTCCCTTTTTATTTCGAAATTCAAAAACATGTTCTAACATATTGTCTGAAACATTATTTACCCATGCTTCCCATAAAGCGGACTGACTTAGCAATCCATTTACAGCTTCAACAGTTGTGCCTTTGAAATTTTCACTGGGAATCATCAACCGCTCATGCAGTTTCATTCGTTGCCACCAAATACTTTCCGCATCCCACATATGCAGAATTGTTTTCTCTAAACTGCTAAAACTACTCGGTATCTCCGCTTTTTGCTTTTCTACGGGAATTGACAACACCGCATCCATAATTTTCTTATGAGCCCATACATTATAGACAGCCATTTGTTTCAACAGTTCCTTCATTTTAATTTAGCTTTGGTATAGTTCTATTATTATTCAAATTTCACCTTTATAATAGTTTATATGGATAAAAGTTTTCCCCTTTCAGGATGGGGCTCAGTAGCAGTGCATGCGGGACATAAGCAAGATCCTAATTATGCTCACCTTGTTCCTATTTATGCCAGTAGCACATTTGTATTTGATGAAGCTGAGCAAGGTATGCGCCGTTTTAGCGGACAAGAAGAAGGTTATATATACAGCCGCTGGGGCAATCCTACTTTTACCGAAGCGGAAAATAAAATTGCAGCACTGGAAACATTTGGCATTAAAAAAAATGGTTTGGCTTTGGAAGCAAAAGGAATTCTACATGCCTCCGGAATGGCCACCATCACTACACTTTTATTAAGTACATTAAAACCGGGTGATAAAATCCTTACCCATTATTCATTGTATGGGGGCACCGAAGAAATAATGAGCAAAGTGTTGCCGTCACTTGGCATTACTGCAATAATTGCTGATCTGCGGAATATTAACAATGCTGTAGATGCTATAAAAAAAGATAAGGCGATCAAGATGCTTTATATAGAAACTCCTGCAAACCCAACTATTCAATGTGTGGATATAGAACAACTTTGTGAGCTTGCAAAACAAAACGGATTATTGACTGCCTGCGATAACACATTTGCTACACCCTATCTGCAACAGCCTTTTCAATTTGGTGTTGATTTCATTGTACACTCTACTACCAAATTTTTAAATGGACATGGAACAGCCATTGGCGGCATCCTCTTAGGAACTGATTTAGATTTCATGAAAACAGGGTATCTAAAATGGCAAAAACATTAGGAGGTAATGCAAATCCTTTTGATGCCTTTTTATTGATCAATGGCATGAAAACGTTGGAACTAAGAATGGACAGACATTGTGCAAATGCAATGAAAGTAGCCAGTTTTTTAGAAACACATCCTGCCGTTGCTAAAGTTAATTATACTGGTCTCGCTTCTCATCCCGATCATGCCGTTGCGATGAAACAAATGCGTCATCCCGGAGCCATGTTAAGTTTTGAGTTAAAAAGTGGATTTCAAGGCGGTATTAATTTCATGAATAAATTACAAATGTGTACACGAACGGTTTCTTTAGGAACCTGTGATTCCTTACTTTCACATCCTGCATCGATGACACATTACAGTGTGCCAAAAGAAGAAAAAGAAAAATACGGCATTACAGACGGTTTGATAAGAATGAATGTTGGGATTGAAAACCTGACGGATATAATTGCCGATTTAGATCAGGCACTTAAAAACTAATTACATCATATCACGCTTATAATAAATAATATCATGAAACAACTGCTTACTATTTTATTGCTTTCCTCAAGTATATTTTCTTTTGCCCAAAAGAAAAAAAATGTTACTGCTGATCCATTCGCCGGATTAGATACAGCTTTTCAAAGAGTATTGAAAGATCGGAAGGCTGCTGGTTTTGCAGTAGCAGTTGTGAGTAAGAATAAAATTTTATATGCAAAAGGATTTGGCTACCGTGATTTTGAAAATAAAATACCCGTTACACCAACTACCATGTTCGCCATTGGATCTTGTACCAAAGCGTTTACTTCTTCATTATTAGGCTTGCTTAATAAAGAAGGTAAATTAGATTATGATAAACCAGCAAGAGAATATTTACCAGAACTGCATTTCTTTAATGACAACCTGAATAACTCTGTAACAGTTCGAGACATGATGACTCATCGCACTGGTTTACCCCGTCATGATTATTCATGGTATTTATTCAATACCCATTCTAAAGATAGTTTGATGCGCCGCATACAATACCAAGAACCAACAGCAGGCCTTCGGGAAATATGGCAGTATAATAATCTTATGTTTCTTACGCAGGCAATGATTTCAGAAAAATTAACCAGCAAATCTTGGGAAACGAACATTCAGGAAAAATATTTAATCCCTCGGGATGAAATCTTCGAGCCTTTCTATTGATGGTTTGAAAAAAGGAATGGAAGTAGCAAAAGGATATACCATTTACAAAGACAGCATCATTAAAAAAACAGATTATTATGATATTGCTGGCATGGCTCCCGCCGGAAGTATAAACAGCAATGTTTCAGAAATGGCAAACTGGGTAACGACTTGGATTAATGGAGGAAAATTTAACGGCAATGAAATACTTCCTTCATCGTATGTAAGAGAAGCGATGAGTTCGCAGATGGTAATTAGTCCAGCAATTCCTGATAAAGAAATACCAGATGCATTTCTTAGCAACTATGGGTTTGGCTGGATGATATCGTCTTATCGTGGACATTACCGTGTAGAACATGGAGGAAATATAGATGGCTTTTCTGCAAGCACTTCCTTTTTCCCGTCTGATAGTATTGGCATTATTGTATTGTCTAATCAAAATGCATCCTCTATACCTGGCATTGTAAGAAATATGATTGCTGACCGCATATTAGGCATAAAGCCAATTGACTGGAATGGCCGAAGAAATAATGCCGATGCAAAAGCAAAGAAAGAAGAAAAAGAAGCTGAAAAGAACGTAAGTAGTAATAAAAAACTAGGAACTAATCCTTCTCATAAACAAAATGATTATACCGGACTTTATAATAATCCCGGATATGGAACATTTGAAATTACTAATCGCAACGATTCATTGATAATGTTTACGCCTAATGGCGACCTGTGGTTACGACACTATCATTACGACGTATTTGAAGGATTAGGTATTGATAAAGAAGAAGGAATTGATACTTCACAGAAGGAAAATATCAAGTTACAATTTCTTCAAACTGTAGCTGGCGAAATCTCTTCTGTTCTTTTACCACTTCAAGGTGGCTTAAAAGATATTGAATTTACAAGATCAACAAAAGCAAAAGAAATAGTAAAAGGTGAATTAGAAAAATATGTTGGTGAATACGAACTTACACCGGGCACAAATGCCAAGCTTTACATCAAAGAAGGAAAAACGTTGTATGCATTCATTGAAGGCCAACCGGAGTACGAATTAGTACCAACAGAAAAGAATAAGTTTGACTTAAAAATATTAAAAGGTTATAGCATTGTTTTTGACGAAAATGATAAAGGAGAAATTACAAACCTCACTTTTGTTCAGCCTAACGGTAATTTTAAAGCAAAGAAAATAAAGTAATATGAAAATCAATATCCGCAGAGCTCTTAAAGAAGATTGCCCAAGATTGTTAGAATTAATAACAGAGCTTGCTGTTTATGAAAAAGCACCAGATGATGTAACTGTAACCTTAGCACATTTTGAAGAAAGTGGTTTTGGAGATAAACCGATTTGGTGGAGTTTTGTTGCAGAAGAAAATGGAGCGATTCATGGTTTTGCATTATACTATATCCGCTACTCCACCTGGAAAGGGCAAGCCATGTACCTCGAAGACATTATTGTAACTGAATCGATGAGAGGAAAGAAGATTGGCAAACTATTATTCGATAGACTAATCGAAGAGGCCAAAGAAAAAAAGCTACATCGTATCGTTTGGCAGGTATTGGAATGGAATGAACCTGCTATTAATTTCTATAAAAAATATAATGCTGATTTTGATGGAGAATGGGTGAATTGCTCATTATATGTTTAGCATTAGCTTACCCCGTCCACCTGCATTTCTTTATTAATCTTTAAAACTAATCCCTGCAAAACTTTTCCTGGACCAGCTTCTGTAAATTTCGTTGCACCATTTGCAATCATGGCTTGTACACTTTGCGACCAGCGTACCGGTCCAGTTAACTGGTCAATCAGATTCTGTTTTATTTCTTCATTATCCATTACAGGTTTTGCCACCACATTCTGGTAAACGGCACAAGTAGGGGTATGAAATTTTGTTGATTCAATTGCAGCTGCTAATTCTTCCTTTGCAGGAAGCATCAACGGCGAATGAAATGCGCCACCAACTGGCAACACCAAAGCTCTTTTAGCACCAGCGGCTTTCATTCTTTCGCAAGCAATTTCTATACCTTTTACAGTTCCGCTGATTACTAATTGTCCGGGGCAATTATAATTAGCAGCCACAACAACTTCGCCGGTTTCAGCTTGCACTTCAGCACAAATTTCCTCTACTTTTTCGTCGGCAAGATTTAATACAGCCGCCATTGTAGATGGAACTACTTCACAAGCTTTTTGCATAGCTGTTGCTCTGATTGAAACCAATTTTAAAGCATCATCAAAACTCAACGTTCCATTGGCAACTAATGCTGAAAATTCGCCCAATGAATGACCGGCAACCATATCTGGCTTGCCATTATTTATACTTCTGTATGCAATGATTGAATGTAGAAAAACAGCAGGTTGAGTTACGTTGGTTTGCTTTAAGTCAGCTTCTGTTCCATTGAACATAACATCAGATATCCTGAAACCAAGCACCTCATTTGCCTGTTCGAATAGTTTATTGGCGAATGCACTATTTTCAAAATGTTCCTTTCCCATGCCTGAAAATTGCGAACCTTGACCTGGAAAAATAAATGCTTGCTTCATACTTAAAAATTTACCCCGCCCCAGACAAAAAAAGTTTGACTGTAATACAATCAAACTTCTTTGCAATTGCAAATATAAACTTTAATGTAAATCTGCTGTGATTAGTTTCAAAAACTCACTTCTGCTGGAATTTTTTTGAAATTCACCATCAAAAGCAGAAGTAGTTGTAGATGAATTTTGTTTTTGTACACCCCGCATCATCATACATAAGTGCTTGGCTTCTATTACTACAGCAACACCCAATGGATTCAATGTTTCCTTAATTGCATTCATTATTTCTACCGTCAACCTTTCCTGTACCTGCAATCGCCTTGCATATACATCCACCACTCTTGCTATTTTACTAAGTCCTGTTATCCATCCGTTGGGTATATACGCCACATGAGCTTTACCAATAAAGGGCAACATATGATGCTCACACATACTATAAATTTCAATATCTTTTACAACAATCATCTCACTCACCGGCTCATGAAATTTCGCTGAATTAATTATTGCTCTTGCATCAAGATTATAACCTTGTGTAAGATATTGCATTGCTTTAGCAAGCCGCTCAGGTGTTTTTTGCAGCCCTTCCCTGTCCGATTCTTCTCCAATTAAACCAAGTACATCCTTGTAGTTTTTCATCAATCCTGATGTAACATCTTCATCGTACTGTTCTATTTTTTTATATGCCATAATATTAAAATTCTAAATTATTAAAATCAAAAATTCAAGTTATTAAATAGGATATTCAACATAATTTCTTGGTGTTTCGTACAACCTTATCTGCAAATCAAACTTACTTTCAATTTTATTTCTCAATAATTCGTAAATAACGATTGCTATGTTTTCTGCCGTCGGATTAACCCCCTTAAACTCTTCTGTATCCAAGTTCAGATTTTTATGATCAAACCGTGAATGAATTTCATTTTTTATTAAATCGCTAAGGACTTTCATATCCATAACATAACCCGTTTGCGGATCAGGCTCTCCAACTACTTTTACTTCTAACTCATAGTTATGTCCATGAAAATTTGGCAATGAACATTTTCCAAAAATTTTCTCATTGGTTTCGTCATCCCATCCTGGATTAAATAATCGGTGTGCAGCATTAAAATGTTCTTTTCTAAAAACAGCTACCTTTTTACTCATTGATTCAAATTACGTAAATGAAAAGATAGAAACATATAAAATCGGGAAAAGTTGAATAAATGGCTACTATTCACCAAAATATTCTACATAAATCCTTGGTGTTTCGTAAAGCTTAATACAATGCAGCTTTACATCTGCAGGTAAATGTGGCGACAATTCATTCCAAATGGCAATGGCCAGATTTTCTGTACTGCACATTTTACCTTGCATAAAAGGCACATCAATATTAAGATTTCGATGATCAATCTTTTCAATCACATGATCTTTAATAATATTGCTCAGTTTCTTAACATCGAAAACAAAACCTGTATCGGAGCTAGGTTCTCCTTTAATAGTTACAAGCAATTCATAGTTATGACCATGCCAGTTTTCATTGGCGCATTTACCAAAAACTTCTTCATTTTTTTTGTAGCTCCAGGCCGGATTGTAGAGTTTGTGTGCGGCGTTGAAGTGTTCAGACCTCGTTAAGTAAACCATGCTTTACTTTTTAGTTTCCTCACAGCGTTGGGCGGAGGAAATTGTGAATCCTTACCATTTGGTAAGGGAGGCGCAAATATAATTTAAAAAATGCTCTTTTTAATAGCGATTCTTAAAACAATTTCTTGTTCCAAGATATCAATTTCTTGAAACGATAACTGGCATTTGTATATTTTTATGCCATGAACTGTTTGATAGTAGCTGCAACGCCGATAGAAATAACACCATTTCTGGGTTATTTCAAATCAAGTAATATAAAAAACATTGACGTTTTAATAACCGGCATTGGTCTTACTGCCACTACATACTCTTTAATGAGGCAACTTCGGTTAAACAAACCTGACTTAGTCATTCAGGCTGGTGTTGGTGGCTGTTTTGATACAAGCATTCCACTTGGACAAGTTGTTGTTGTAAAACAAGAAGCCATTGCAGACCAGAGTGTAATTGAATTGAATCAATTAAAAACATTGTTTGATTTGAAATTAGTACCGCAAGATCAGTTTCCATTTAAAAAAGGATGGCTGATAAATAACAATGAGGTGCTGAAAAAAACCAGCCTGAGAAAAGTAAAGGGCATTTCGGTAAATGAAATAACTACTTCAAAGCAAAAAGTAAAATTTTATAACGAAACATTTAATCCAGTGGTGGAATCTATGGAAGGTGCCGCTTTACATTATGTTTGTTTGATGGAGAAGATTCCATTTATTCAACTCCGTGCTATTTCCAATTATATTACGGAGCGAAATAAAAAAAAATGGAACATGAAAGAATCCATTACCAACCTGAACAAAGAGATTATCAAACTGTTGAACAAATCCTAACTTTTAAAATATACTGACTTGAAACTTTCACTTGGCTTTTCTCCCTGCCCCAACGACACTTTTATATTCGATGCATTAGTCAATAATAAAATAGATACAGAAGGACTAGAATTTAATGTCTATTTGGAAGATGTAGAAACGCTTAACAAATGGGCATTAGAAGGAAAATTAGATATTACAAAACTCAGTTTCCCTGCTTTTTTTAGATCAATGGAAAATTACCTGTTGTTAAATACAGGCAGCGCTTTGGGCAAAGGAGTTGGACCCCTTCTTATCAGCGATTCACCCAATGAATTCAGTACTGAAGACATAAACCAATCTTCCATAGCATTACCGGGTCTTCATACAACAGCAAATTTACTTTTCAGTTTCGCCTATCCGGATGCAATTGATAAAACATTTATACTGTTCTCTGAAATTGAAAATGCGTTAATTAATAAAGAAACTGATCTGGGAGTTATCATTCATGAAAATCGTTTTACCTATCAGCAAAAAGGATTGCATAAAATAAAAGACTTAGGCGAATACTGGGAAGAAAAATGGAATCGCCTATTCCATTGGGAGGAATTGCTATCAACCAATCCATAAAGCGATCCACAGCTATAAAAGTTGATCAGCTAATTCGTAAAAGTCTTGATTTTGCGTTTGCTAATTATCCTGCTATTACAGACTATGTAAAACAACATTCGCAAACCATGAGTGAAGATGTGATGCGAAAGCATATTGACTTGTATGTAAATAATTACAGTTTGGATTTGGGCGAAGAAGGTAAGCTTGCCATTGAAAACTTATATCAGGTTTTTCAGGAAATAAATAATGAGGAATCCGAAGAAGAAGAATCTTTATTTCTTTAAAGCAGCTGCATATACTTCCAAACATCTCTTTCTTGCCATTGTATGTTCTACAATAGGCTTTGGGTAAGTAAACTCTTCAAATTCTGGCACCCATTTTTTAATATACTTTAATTCCGGATCGAACTTTTGTGTTTGTAAATAAGGATTGAAAACTCTAAAATAAGGCGCCGCATCACAACCACTACCTGCAGCCCATTGCCATCCACCATTATTTGATGCGAGATCAAAGTCCAATAATTTTTTTGCAAAATAGGCTTCGCCCCAACGCCAGTCAATCAACAAATGCTTTGTAAGAAATGAAGCTACAATCATTCTCACCCTGTTGTGCATAAAACCAGTTTCATTTAATTCCCGCATTCCCGCATCTACAATCGGATAACCAGTTTGCCCATTACACCATAACTCAAATTCATTTTCATTATTCCTCCATTGAATGTTATCATAAGCTGGTTTAAAGGAGTTACTCACCACATTTGGAAAATGCCAAAGAATCATCTGATAAAAATCTCGCCAGATAAGTTCATTTAAGAAAATTGCATTTAATGCTCCAGCTTCGGCTGCTAAAGACCGGATGCTTATTGTTCCAAAACGGAGATGAACACTTAGCCTTGATGTACCTTCAACAGATGGAATATCTCTATGCTCTTTGTAATGTCTGATTACCTGCCCTTTCCATTCTTTGTCTGGAAATGATTGGCCAGATGATTTAAAGCCCATTACTTCCAATGAAATAATTTCTCTTTCCGCCTGTTTATAAAAATTTTTGAAATACTTTTTATTATTATAGCATTCTAAAAAAAAATCGGTTAGCTTAATTTTCCACTTTTTTGAATACGGAGTAAAAATAGTATAAGGCTTTCCATCATCTTTCAACACTTCGTCTTTCTCAAATATCACCTGGTCTTTATATGAATGAAAACTTATACTTTTTTCTCTTAACAAAATTTCAACCTCAGCATCTCTTTCTTTAGCATACGGCTCATAATCATGATTTGCAAATACTTTTTGAACAGCATATTCATTTATCAACTCTTTAAATATTTCCACAGGATTGCCATATCGAACATCAAGAGTGGAACCTAGTTTCGTTAATTGTTTTTGTAAATCCTGCAACGTCTCGTGTATAAATTCAACTCGCCTGTCGGTTTTATCTTCAAGCTCATCCAAGATATTTCTGTCGAAAATAAATATTGGCAATACCTGATTACTATCTTTTAAAGCATGGAATAATCCTGCATTGTCATGTAAGCGAAGGTCACGGCGGAACCAGAATATAGAAATAGAAGAATTCATGCTTAAGCGATAACAAGTTTATGCATGAATTGTTTTGACGAATCGGCTATAAATATCAATCGTTTTGGCGTTTCCATAATTTACATTTTCAAATTGCTTAACCCAGCGAATTCCGCTGATGGCATTTGTCAAAAATACTTCGTCCGCAGTTGTTACATCTTGAATACTGATCGAGGTTTCGGATATCACATAATCAGCAGTAGACAAACTCTCTAACAGGTATCTCCTCATTACACCATTCACACAACCTTGATCTAAAGATGGAGTTTTAATTACGTTTTCCTTTATTATAAAAAGATTGGCGATTGTTGAATCTGCAATCTTACCTGCCGTATTTAAAACCAGACAATCATTCAACTTATTTTCTTTGGCATACAAAGCAGCCATAGAATAAGGAAGAAAGTTAGCCGACTTGATATTGGAGAATTGGTCTGTACTTTTCTTGGCATCTGTATATACATCAATTATTAACCCATTTTCATTTAGCAGATTAATGGAAGCGTTTAGCGGCCAACATTCAATCAGGTATTGCAGATTTTTATCATCATCATTTATTCCACCATTTCCCCTGAAAACTGATAACCTTAATCTAGCTAATTTTTCGCATTGATTTCGCTGGCATAACTGGAGGATTTCTTTCTCCAGTTTTGCAGGTGTAAAAAGGGAAGGAATATCATATTTCAAAATTGAAAGGCTGGCAAATAATCTCTCAAAATGGTAATTGGCAAGCACAATTTTACCATGCTGTATTCGCATGGTTTCAAATAAACCATCGCCATAGCGATAACTTCTGTTAGAAGCCATCAATACAGGAATATCCGCACTTAAAATTTTTCCATTGAAATTTAAATAACTCATCTCTTCAAAGTAAAATAAAAAAAACCATCCCGCCTAAGACGAGATGGTTCAATATGCTTGCCATGCAATATTATGCCTGTTCTACCAATCCTGATTTTACTGCATACATAACTAACCCTGCCATTGACTTGGTACCGGTTTTTGTTTTCAGCTTGTCACGGATTGCTTCAACTGTTCTAGGGCTAAGATCTACGATGTCTGCAATTTCTTTTGTGCTTTTTTCATCACACATCAGTTTCAGGATTGTAATTTCCTTATCAGTTAACTGAACATCCTGCGGCATGTTTGATTCATTCGTACGTTTTGTACGTAATCCACTCAATAATGCCTTATTAGTAAGCTCATTGAAATAGAAATCATTTTCATAAACACCTCGTACTGCTTCATAAATCATGTCAGACCCTGACTCTTTTGTAAGATAAGAGTTAGCGCCTATTTCCATCATTTTGGAGATTACAGAATGATCATTATGCATTGAAAGCATAATTACTTTTACGTTTGGATAGAGCTTTTTTATTTCTGGTAATGTAGTAAGACCATCCATAATTGGCATCTGGATATCAAGTAAAACTACATCTGGCTGAATATGACGCAAAAGATTCAATAATTGCATTCCGTTTTCAGCTTCAGCAACCATTTGAATGTCCTTACGGGCAGAGAGTGATGTTTTAACACCAGTGCGGAAAAGTGCATGATCATCGGCAATAGCAACTTTAACAACGGTGTTTGTTTCGGGGTTTTTCATAATTGGATTGTTATTAATAAATAAGTTATCAGTAAAATTTCTATGATGCAAGATGTTAAATTCCTGTAACATATACCATAGTGAATGTACCCAATTAAAAAATTGCGGAAAATACCGGTTTAGGATATGAAGAACGAAATTTTACTATAGCTAATTGAAATTTTACGACACAAGCAGTAAATACCATAATTAATAAATAGGGCAGTAATGCTCTTGTTAACATATCGTTGTGCATATACTTTTGTGTCAGAAAGTTGATTGACATGAATGATCTGTTTATCCATCTCGTTCAATGTCCAAACCGTCCAGAAAGAATTTAACCAATTCCCATGAAAATCCACCCGATCTTAATCGGGAGCACTTCAACTGCCAGTCGACTTTCTACTTTTTCTTCAAAGTATAAATGAAGAATAATAAACCGAAACCGTTTTTAAAAATCCAATACCATTTGAAAAGAAAGCCGTGCCATTAAACTTTGTCTCTATGAAGCACAAAAAATAAAAATCTTTTTCTTTTCATAACAGTAACGTTACCCCGGTCCTCATAACGCCGGGGTTTTTTTTTATGCGCCGAAGCTCCCTCCTTTACTTTACAGTTGTTTTGGAGGATAAATTAGCGAAGGTGCTTTGTATCCAAATATTTAGTTGGAATTATTTCTTTTCGGCAACCAAGTAAGCTCTTGGCTCTCCCAATGTAAATTTCTTTCTTCCTGGAATGCTGTACACCTCTTTTAATAAAAGGCCTGTCTGGTTCATCATTTTTTCCATCTCATTAAGAGAATAGATATAATCAACGCCAGCTTTAATTTCAGACTTACCATCAGGAGTTATCATTGTGCTTTCTGTTTCTATACGGGTCGGGTGCAACAGAAATTTTAACTCGTTCTTGAATTGAACATCGCCAACCTGACTTGAGTTGCTGCTGATGAAGTTTTTATAGGCTATTTCCGCAATGGACCAGCTATTGATCAATAAATGCCCGCCTGGTTGTAAACAGGAGCTAATTGTTGTTAGCAATTTCAACGCATCTGCTTCCTTAAAAAAATTAAAGCTATTACCCATACAGATAGCAAGCTCATATTTTTCTGTTGGCAGATAGCTTATAACATCCGTTTTTATTGCTTTGACTGGTAAATGCTCTTTCGCTACGATGTCATTTATCTCATTAATGTATGCATCAAGATTATCAACAGCAGTTACTTTTATTCCTTTTTTTGCCAAACCGATTGAGTGTCTGCCATAACCACACATCAAATCCAATACTTTTTGTCCAGGCTGCAGGTTAAAGTAAGGAATCATAAAGTCAACTTCTTTTACCGTCAGTATATCAGGTATAATGGTTCGCCATAGTTCCTTGTAAATTCCATCGAAGTAACTATCGTTGATATTTGACATCTTCAAGTTTTAAGAAAGAAAATACAGATGTTGATTCTGTTGCTTATTCCAGCAACTTGTTTCGCATGGCATACATTACTAATCCGGCAATGGTTTTAGAACCAACTTTCTGTTTCATATTCTGCCGAATAGTTTCAATGGTGCGGGGACTTAAAAAAACTTCTTTCGAAATTTCTTCTGTTGTCTTATCATCCGCAATCAATTTTAATATCTTGATTTCTTTCTCAGAGAATTTTACTGGATTAGGATAGAATTGTCTTACCGTTTTCTTGTGCTGCAATTTTAGCAACACAGCCTTATTTACCAGTTCATTAAAATAAAAATCCTCATTCATGCAGGTGAGGATGGCCTGGTAAATTTCTTCTGGGTCAGTAGTCTTTGTCAGGTAAGCATTGGCGCCCATTTCCATCATCTTGGTAATCATTTCCTGATCATCATACATAGTGAGTACGATAATTTTCAACGCTTCGTATTCCTTACGGATAAGACTAATAGCATTGATGCCATCTACTTCGGGCATACGAATGTCCATCAATATTACATCGGGCAATTTTAGCTGGAGTTTATGCTGAAGGTCTTTGCCGTCTTCAGCTTCCCAAAGAATTTTCAGGTATTCTTTGTCTTTAAGAGCCATTCTGATACCATCCCGAAAGATCTTATGATCATCGGCAATAGCCACTTTTATTTGCTGGGTGGACATAGATTATTGAGTTGCAGTTTATTTAATAGGTTTTGGACCAGCGTAAAAGTACGTTATTTTAGTAGTTTCCGCATTTTTATTAAATTTTTTAAATGGCTGATATAATTGACATTGTTGAATGTCTTTCAGGACTTGATCCGGAATCTTTCCCTCTACTCGAAAAGAGGTTGTTATAAGAAACGCCATGAAGAAAACTATTTCAACGAATAGTTAAAGGAGAATTGGTAGATAGGCAGGGAATAATCAATCTCCGGTTCTTTGGTGTATTTATAATAAATCACTTTTAAATTGACCAGGTTATTTATTTCCACACCAAATGCCATGGAGTAACCCATGTAAACTCCATTCGTAGAAATGTCTGGCAAAAAAGACCGTATCTGCTGCGGATTGGTATAGCAGATATGATACCGCATAGCCAGCCAACAAACACCAACATTTTTGCTATTAGTACGTTCCCAAGCACCGGTTTGAAAATAAAGGCCGGAACTTGCAAAACTATTTAGAAAGTTAACCGGCTTGCCGGTTTGCGGATTATTTGCCTGCCCGGTTTTAAAGCCTGTCATCACTCTTTCGCCAAAATGATAGAGCCAGCCAGCTTTTGTAGCTTTTTCTGTTTTTTTGAAAAAGACATTTCCATCACTAGATATATTTATTAAACCGCTGAGCGGATTAATATATTGTGTTACCAGATGATCGTTGCTGCGAAGCAATCCATTTGCACCCGTTTGGTTTTGAAAATTATTGGCTGATACACCTGAGTAGAAAGATAAGGGGATAGAAAGTTTGCCCGGTTCGCCAATAAATAAACGAATAAATCTTGCTGAAGCATTTACCTGGCCGTTATTGATAATATCAATAAAACCAGAAGTAAATATTTCGGGTTTGGGAACGGAAGCTTTTGAAAAACTGTCTTTAGGTAAAGAAAGATTACTATTTGCTTTTATCGAATCTTTTTTTGGAAAAGATGAAACCTCTTTTACCTGGGCTATTGCAAGGCATGGCCAAAGCCATAGTAATATTGGCAAAAGAGGTTTCATGATATAGCAGGGAATTGCTTAACTTTTTTCCTTTCTTGTTTTGCTCCAAATGTAAATGGCAAGTATACAACTGATAAGCATAAATGTATAAGAGGAATACCTTATGCAATTCTTAAATTGAAGAGATTGTCCGTTACTATCTCTAGTAAATAGATGGAAACTGAGCAACAAAAGGCCAATACCTCCGAATACATTTTTTATTATCTCCAATTTTTTCATACATATCTATTTATAATTGATTGTTATTATAGAGATTCTAATTCATGCAATCCACATAATTCTCAATACATGTACCCAATGCATTATTTTTCCTCGCTGAAGCCACAACAAAACATATAAAGCCAGCACCAATACCCCACCATCCGCCTTTTACAAGCCCCCCAACTGTAGCTCCTCCAAATCCACAAGCCATAATATTTTGAGTATATGCATTCTGGGCATTATCACCACAAGTTCTCAAATCTCTTTCACATGGGCCAGCTATCGGTGTTGTATGAATATTAGAACCCAAACCAAAAGAGCTAAATCTGCTTCCCATCGTATTTTCAAGAGTGTCTTTTAAGTAACAACGTATATCTTGACCAATTACCTGTTTAATAGTTTCAGAATCCATAGTACCACCAGGGTCAATAGCAGCTTTCAAATTATCAAATCTTGCTACCATGCTCTTACAAATTGCATCATACTCATTTTGAAACTGAGAACTATTTGAGCTAAAATTATTAAAAGAACTTAAACCTGAACCTGCATTCGCATCTGCTATAAATCCATTCCATTCATTTACAGAGACAGCAGATTTTATGTTTTGGAAGAAGTCGGATAAGCTATCAACAGACTTAATGAACAATTTAGTTTTCTCTAAATATGTACATCCACCAGCATGAAAATCTTCTTGTGAGAAAGCATTAAAAGTCAAAGATAAAAGTACAGCAATTAAAAAATTTCTTTTCATAACAAATTAATTATTTCGCCTACTCTCTTCAAAACCCGGTTTTCGGCTTTCCCGTAGCATTTAATATTGTTCCGGTTACAAAATCAAATGATACAACAAACCTACCTGCACTAATTACCAAAGCCATGGGAAAATCATCATGAAAAAAATGTTCTTTCCTGAAATTTATCGGTGATTGCAACAATTTATACTGTTGTTTTCACCGTCTCAAAGAGCTTTATTCACCAAATTTGCTGTTGTTTTTCTGAATTTCAATGTGGAAAAAACATTTTTTTGCGTTTTTTTCTGAATTGCAATAGAAAGATGAAACCTCTTTTACCTGGGCTATGGCAAGGCTAGACCATAACCAACATAATATTGGCAAAAGAGGTTTCATGGAAACATAGTAAGATAGTAAGTAAATACACTTTAATCTAAATACACCATTATTATGGTGCAGATTATAAGGCTAAGGTGTTCATAGATGATAAATAAAAGAATCACTTGTCATTCTTTGTAAAGTATATAACTCCGATTAAAGAAATATTTATCACCAAATAAATAAACAAAAAAACAATACTTTTAATGAGTGATGGATATAAAATAAAAAGAGCAACAGTTATTAAATAGTAAAAAAGGGCAATTATTGAAACTTTCTTTTTCATTGATTTTATTTAGTTTCCTGCTAATGGTGCACAATAAGTATCATAACATTCTGCTATTGCATAAGTTTGGCCGGTAGCACATAAGCCAAAACAAGCAAACATGCCAAATAAAGTTGAAGTACATGCAGCATGACATAGAATAGCAGCACTAGTCGCCGCAGCTGAACAAAGAATATATAAAGCCCTTTTACGACATGGATTAGCATGGCGTCCTGATGTATTTTGATATGTATCGCTTTCCATTAAAGCCTCAGTTTCATTTTTAATATAACTGTCTGTCAACAAAGTGCCATATTGGAGTTTAATACTATTCCAGTTGTTATTAACTAGCGTAGCATAATACTCGATTCCCGCCCCTTGTGGTAATCCTAATAAAGAATTCATTTGATCCGCCTTCTCATTATCTGAAATACCTTTTGAGTTAGCAATTTCCTCAACTAATCTTTTAACTTCCAAAATACTGCTTTTACTTTTCCCATAATTATTAAAAATTATCTCTGCAACCTCATTCAGCTTACTAACATTCTCAATAAATAACGGATTACTTCGGAGATCAGTATCAGAAGTCTGTGCCTTTGAAAAATAAATGAACCCGAACATAATAAAAGTTAAAAAAATCTTTCTCATAATAAAGTAATTAACCCGCCTACTCTCTTCAAAATCCGGTTTTCGGCTTTCCCGTATCATTTAATACTGTTCCGGTTACAAAATCAAATGATACAACAAACCTACCTGCACCAATATCCAAAGCCATGGGAAAATCATCATGAAAAAAATGTTCTTTCCTGAAATTTATCGGTGATTGCAACAATTTATACTGTTGTTTTCACCGTCTCAAAGAGCTTTATTCCTCAAATTTGCTGTTGTTTTTCTGAAAATCAATGAGGGAAAAAACATTTTTAAACGTTTTTTCGGAATTGCAATAGAAAGATGAAACCTCTTTTTCCTGGGCTATGGCAAGGCTAGACCATAACCAACATAATATTGGCAAAAGAGGTTTCAATACTATTGCTTATTAATAACACACTAAAATCAATAAGTAAACGAAAATTAAAAATTAATTATTCTTTCCAATCTCCAACCTAGAAGTATTGCAAATAAAAGTATTGCTTCCAGGCAATAAAGTACCTTGCTCAGTTTTCGAGAAGAATCTGAAGGAAAACTTAAAGAAGGATATTTGTTCATCCACGTTGGTTTTATAAGAATATTAATTACCCGCAGCACATTTACAATTATAAGTATGCTGAAAATAAAAAGAAATATAATATCGCTAATTTTATTCATTTTTAAGTCAGGTATTATTTATAAAATGGATTTTTAATGTTTATTAAAAATAATAGAAATCTAAAGGCACAATTGACTTGAATAATATATTAAAAACAGGTAGTTGCAATTTCATATAATGCAAAACCAACTCCAATCCAACCAACGTATCGCTTAGCCAATTTTTTTACAACTGACCATGTTGAACCGTATGTAGCACCAGATGCGCCACCGATAAGATCATATATTGCTGTTATACCCAAAACTCCACCTACACATTCCCAAAAAGCATTTCTATTTGTGTTAATACTTTCCTTATTGCTATCTAAAAGTCCAGCATGTTCTGCTAACGCATATATTAAACCAAATGTAGAAAAATCATTATCACCAATTATATCATATTCTAATTCATCAAATGACCCAAACTTGGGGTATTTATTAATTAGATATTCTGCAATTTCTTTGTTTTTATTAATTAAATAGTGTTTAATCTGCTTTTCGTCACCACTATTCAAAATCTCTTTATCAAGATTTTTGTAAATATCTAAAAGATTTTGTTCTTGTCTTTGATTTTGAGTTAGTTTGTTTGTTTCTCTAACATAAACATTAATATTAGAAGGATAATTCATTCCGAAGCTGAAATTCCCGACTAAAAGCATAATTAAAGTGAAAGTCATTAGTTTATTTTTCATTATAATATTTTTTTCGCCTACTCTTTTCAAAACCCGGTTTTCGGCTTTCCCGTAGCATTTAATATTGTTCCGGTTACAAAATCAAATGATACAACAAACCTACCTGCACCAATTACCAAAGCCATGGGAAATCATCATGAAAAAAATGTTCTTTCCTGAAATTTATCGGTGATTGCAACAATTTATACTGTTGTTTTCACCGTCTCAAAGAGCTTTATTCATCAAATTTGCTGTTGTTTTTCTAAAAATCAATGAGGAAAAAAACATTTTCAAACGTTTTTTTCGGAAGCTTTTTTATCTGTTTAGAAGGAACAGGAGGTTAACTTAGCTTTATAATTTGTAAAAGATGGATTTTGAGAACCTGTTTAATAAATTTCAAGAAAACTATTACTCAGAATTTATATTATTAATAGTTGAGATAACTGCTTTAATACTAGCCATAACTTATGCAAGAACTTATAAAACAGGGAAACTATTTATAATATATATAGCATTTGACCTATCAATATTTTTGATTGATTTATATATCATGAATAATTCAGAAATTAGTATAAAGTTTACATCATTATTTTTACGCACTACAAATACCCTTATAGCATTAATTGAGCTACTAGTGTATTACTATTTTTTTTCTAAGGTTATTAAAAGTACTAGGTTAAAGAAAGTCCTGATAATAATTTCTATACTCTATAGCCTAATTGTATGCAGTTTTCTATTTATTAATTTTATCTCAATAACTGCCCGTCTTCCATACATTGCCAAGGTTATTGGAGCACTGGAATTTTGTTTATTGTTACTTGTTTGTATATTTTATTTTATTTGGCTATTACAAAATGTATCTTCAGAACCTCTTTTAAACAGACCTTCATTTTGGATTATGTCGGGCATTTTCTTCTATTCAATATTCTCCATTCCCTATTATCTTATTTCGAATTATCTCTTTTTAAATAGGATAGCCAATCAGAATATATTAGTAGCATTATTTTACTATTTACCCTTTTCTATCAATTTTATTTTTCTTTCCAAATCCTTTCTATGCAAAAAACCTCTTACGATATAGTTATATTTCTGGTGGTAGTGTCCGGGCTTATCCTTTTTTTAATAGCCTTCATCATCAGCATCCTGTACCTGTATAAAAAAAAGCAGCACTCTTTTGTTCAAAATCTTGAACAATTAAAATCAGATCATGAAAAAGCTATACTCAACACCCAACTTGAAATACAAGAACAGACTTTTCAGCATATATCCCGTGAAATACATGATAATATCAGCCTCTCCCTTACCCTTGCCAAACTGCAACTGAATACACTTAACTGGGAAGATAAAGAAACAATGCAGGAAAAAGTAGAAAGTTCGGTAGTTCTTTTAAGCCGTAGCATCTGCGACTTGAGCGATATTTCTAAAAGCCTGAATGCAAATATTATTACAGAGCATGGATTATTAAAAGCTATTGATGAGGAGGTAACACAGTTAAAGCAGGCGCAGCTATTTACTGTTGAGTATACATGCACCGGCAATCCCGTTTTTATGGAGCCGCAAACTGAATTGATCATTTTCCGCATTATGCAAGAATCGTTCAATAATATTATCAAACATGCTGATGCCAAAAATGTTTCCTTGCAGCTACATTACAATGATGTCGCAGTTACCATTAACATTACCGATAATGGCATTGGGTTTGATAAGGATATGGCAGGGAAAAACGGAGCGGCTGGGCTAAAAAATATAGAATCCAGAACCAAAACTGTTGGCGGTAAATTTGAGTTAAAAAGCATTCCTTCGCAAGGCACATCAATTACATTTATTATCCCTTATTCTAATATATGAACAACGCTTCCATTAAAATAAAAGTAGCCCTGGCTGATGACCATGTTTTGCTACGTAATGCACTGGCTAAGCTTATAGATAATTTTGGCGATTGTAAAGTTATTCATCATTCAGGCACAGGCAAAGAGCTTACAGAAAGCATTGAATCTGGTACAGTTCCCGATGTGGTAATACTTGACCTGAATATGCCAAACATGAATGGCTTTGAAACGGCAGAGTGGCTGCACAAAAACCACCCTGCTATTCCGGTACTATTGCTTACCATGTACGATTCGGAGCTTTCGATGATAAAATTGCTACAAACCGGAGTAAAAGGATTTTTGAAAAAAGATGTACATCCTTCCGAATTAAATTTTGCTATTCATTCTGTAGTGCAATCAGGTTTCTATTACTCTAACCACAGCACCGGTAAACTGGTAAATCTTTTCAGAAACAACCCTGATGGCAATACAGGTTTGCAAAAGGCTCTTTTATCTGACCAGGAATTAAATTTTTTAAAATTGGCCTGTTCCGATCTTACCTATAAAGAAATTGCCCAACAAATGAGCCTAAACCCAAGGTCAGTTGATACTTTACGAGATGGGTTATTTATAAAACTAGATGTAAAGAGCAGAGTAGGGTTGGCAATGGTGGCTATACGCCATGGTGTAGTTACTTTTTAAAAAAGATGTGGTTTGCTATAAAAAACAGCTAGAAATAAAACTATTTCAGCGAATGGTTAAAATAGAATTGGTAAATATATATAAGAAAGACCCGAATCATATCAGGGGTGACAACAATCAAGCCTGGTGCGATGACAATATGAAATGCTGAGTAACGATGCTCCGGTTGCACTTAATTAACTCAATTTCCGATTACTCGTATTTTTTCATTCACCTTACCGTGATTTTTCATGTAGCATATGAAAAATTACGATGCTATAAGTAATTACCGAAAGTTTGGAAACAGGAAGTTTTGCTCTTGTACACATTGTAGTGTATATATACTTTTGATGCAAGTTGATTGATGAGGATCGAGCCCCTCAAATCGTCCAATGTCCTTAGAAACCGTCCTGAATAGTATTTCCAATACCAATGAAACCGTAAGCAAAATCCAGTATCAATCAACTTATTTTTCTTGTCATCCGTAGCTTCAGCGATGGGTGATTATTCCAAGCCGAAAGACCAAATTCGCCACCTTTATTATCCACAGCTGTTAACAACCGGACAATTACCGGGTAATCTTACTACTTTATCTACCGTAATTTTACTAACTTTACTTAGTAAACATACCCCTTTTTAATACGTATGTTTTCGAACCAATATCGTTAAAACCCTTGCCAGTATTAGCTTTTACGTCATTATAGGTGTAACTATTTAATAAAGGTATGATTGTATTACATCTCACTGTTTCTAATTTTTACACTACGAGATATTTCGAATAAGGCTTTAAAAACGTTACTGTTATGAAAAGGAATTGGAACATGGAAGTTGATATATTTGTTTGGGAAGATTAATTCCTCACATTTATATTTCAACTTGTTTACAAACTTTAAAAAAGTTTTTCTAGTTTTGATTAAAATCCAAAATTATAGAAAAGCTTTTTTTGCATATAGTCTATTACTCCTACTTTCTTCTACCTCTTTCTTTATTATTTTCTAAAAATAAGTTTAAGGATAAAATACCTTTGTCTATAGCTATATATGGAATAGTTTTCTTTTTCCTATTAAATACCTACAAAAGCATTCCCAAAGAATACATAAAAACATACCTTTTTTGTTATACTTATATAGAATATCTTTTTTTAACCTACCTTATTTGGCCAGTTATAAAAGACAAGCAATTCAAAAAATTTATTGTTGTTTCATCAATTCTTTTTCTTGTATTTCAAATACTTTACTATTTAAATACTAATAATACTAGGCTAGATTCTGTTCCAATCGGAATAGAAACAATATTAATGCTAGTATATATCGTTTATTTCTTCTTGCAATTTTCCAAAACCTCAGGAAGTACCTACATTTATGACCACTATATATTCTGGCTTTCTGTTGGCATTTTGGTTTATCTGGGAGGCTCATTTTTCTTTTTCATTTTAATTAACCATTTACCTCCTGATCAAATTAGTACTTTCGGAAATATTACATATCTAACTGAGTTTTTAAAGAATATATTATTTGGCGTTGGAATTTTTATTTATGCCAAAAATAAAAGTCAACTAAAGGGAACAAAATATAATTCAATTCCAAACCTAGACATGATATAATTTTAACCACCAACCATTATGTTCTTCCTGCAAGCCACCAAAACCTCCGTTTCAACCGTACTGTTTCTCGGAACAGTAGGGATGATTATATTGGTGGTTGGTCTTATTGTTTTCCTTATCATGCACCAGCGTCGGGTGCTTCGTTTTCATAAAAAGATTCAGCAGATGGAAGCCGATCAGCAAAAGATATTGCTGAATGCCTCTATTAAACTACAGGAAGAAGAAAGACAGCGTCTTGCCGCCGATCTACATGATGATGCCGGACCGTTGCTGGCAACTGCCCGTCTTTACCTGAATGAGAACTTAGTAAACCAGGATAAGGCTACACAGTTACAATCCATCTTCCAGGCAAGACAGATCATTGATGATACCATTCAACTGGTTCGTAACATTAGTCATAGCTTAATGCCACCTACTCTCAAAAATTTTGGATTAGAATCTGCTGTTAATGATTTATTCCAGAAAATAAGTGGCTCCGGCAGTATAAATGCCAGCAGCCGTTTTCATGAATATAAGGACAGGTTGAAAGAGGAAAAGGAACTAATTATTTTCCGTGTGGTACAGGAACTCATCAATAATATTCTTAAGCATAGCAATTCCAGCTTTATTCATCTTACACAAAATGTGCATGCAGAAAAATTCTATTTAAGAATACACCATGATGGCCGCGGCATTATACAGGCAGATTTTGACAAACTGAATAAAAGCAACGTAGGCCTTGGCCTTAAAAATATTACCAGCCGCTTACGGTTGGTACAAGGAAATATAAATTTTGAAAAAGATATTTCTCAAACGTACTACAAAGTAACTGTAGAGCTGCCACAGGATGCCCCGTATGAATAAATTATATGAAGCGGTTTTAAGTGTAATAAACCCTTCTAATCATTTAACTTTGTTACAATATCAATAAACTATGGAACCCATCAAGGTAGCGATTGCAGACGATCATAAAATATTCAGAAAAGGGGTTATACTTTCTCTTCGACCATTTACCAATATAAAGTTTGTACAGGAAGCAGAAAACGGAGAGGATCTTCTTAATGGATTAAAAGATTCAGAGCCTGATGTGGTATTGATGGACCTGAGAATGCCCGGTAAAGACGGAATAGAAGCTACTAAAACAATCAGCAAACAATATCCACAAATAAAAGTATTAGTACTGAGCATGTACGAAGATGAACGTTTTGTTTATCACCTGATGGAGAATGGCGCCAATGGTTACCTGCTTAAAAACTCTGAGCCGAATGAAATTCGCAGGGCCATTATGGAAGTGTTTGAAAAAGGATACTACCTCAATAATTTTGTGAACCGAATACTGCTGAAAAAATCTCATGCAAGACAAAAAGTAATACCTTCTCTGAATAGCGAAATTACTTTAAGCGATAAAGAAAAAGATGTACTCCGCTTTATCTGTATGGAATTTACCGCTGCGGAAATTGCCCAAAAAATGGAAATAAGCCCAAGAACTGTGGAAGCAATAAAAGACAGGCTGATGGAACGCTTTGGCTGTAAGAATACGGCTGGTCTGGTGTTCTTTGCAGTAAAAAATAATCTGATTGATTAATCAAATTGCATTTCCGGAATCTCTCCTTCTACAATTAATTTTCCTGAAGTTTTTTCTTTGATTTCTTCTACCGTTACACCCGGTGCTCTTTCAAGCAATCTGAAACCGTGTGGGGTAACATCTAGCACTGCTAAATCACTTACTATCTTTTTTACACATTTTACACCTGTTAGCGGAAGCGTACATGCTGATAATAATTTGGATGCTCCTTTTGGGTTGGTATGCATCATTGCAACTATTATGTTTTGGGCACTAGCTACCAAGTCCATCGCACCGCCCATTCCTTTTACCATTTTGCCCGGTATCTTCCAATTGGCAATATCTCCTTGATCACTTACTTCCATGGCACCCAGCACCGTTAAATCCACTTTTCCGGCCCTTATCATTCCAAAGCTCATAGCAGAGTCAAAAAAGGCAGAACCCGGAAGTGTTGTAATCGTTTGTTTTCCTGCATTAATCAAGTCTGCATCTTCTTCGCCAACAAAAGGGAAAGGTCCCATTCCCAACAAACCATTTTCACTTTGTAGCACTACATTCACTCCAGCCGGAATATAATTAGCAACTAAAGTTGGAATACCAATACCAAGATTGACATAATATCCATCCTTTAATTCTTTTGCGATGCGTTGTGCTATTTGTTCTTTAGATAAAGCCATTTTTCTACATTTATTCTTTCGTTCTTACAGTACGTTGCTCAATTCTTTTCTCATAATTGCTTCCTTGAAAAACCCTATGCACATAGATTCCTGGTACATGAATATTGTTCGGATCTAATTCGCCTGATGGAACCAACTCTTCCACTTCTGCAATCGTTATTTTTCCCGCCATTGCCATCAATGGATTAAAATTTCTGGAAGTTGCTTTAAAAATAAGATTACCATCTGCATCTCCTTTCCAGGCCTTTACCAAAGCATAGTCTGCATCGAATGCATATTCTAAAAGATAATCTTTCCCGTTAAAATTTCGTACTTCCTTTCCTTCAGCCACTTCTGTGCCAACGCCTGCAGGAGTAAATATTGCTGGCATGCCGTATCCTGCGGCCATACACCTTGTTGCTAATGTACCCTGAGGGATTAGTTCAACTTCCAGTTCGCCGCTTAATAACTGTCGTTCAAACTCTGCATTTTCACCAACGTAAGAGGAAATCATTTTCTTAACTTGCTTTTGCTGTAACATCAACCCAATGCCAAAATCATCTACACCAGCATTGTTGGAAATACAGGTAAGACCTTTTACACCCTTCTTTACTAATGCTGCAATACAATTTTCTGGGATACCGCATAAACCAAACCCACCTAACATAAGCACTGCTCCGTCGCTTATATCATAGATTGCACTATCAGCATTGTCAACTATTTTGTTCATGCAATAAATTTAGATTGTGATAAAAATACTGAAGTTAATTGTATATGTAAATGATAACATGGTCAAAGAAACCGCTATAGACATTATTGCGCAAATGCAGTGGTATCTTCTCCGACAGAAAGCTTAGGTGTTCTGATAACCGAATCGGTAATTATTGGAGTTTTTTGAGGGGGTAATTGTTCAGCCCTTTTGCTTATTGAATCAAAAATGGCCTTCAGTAATGCTGGATGTTGTTGATAATAATCCAAGCTCTTATAAAATTTATCGGGTTCTACCTGATGAATTGCAAATACCTGATTATACATTTTAACACCTTCTACTTCCCTCTTCTTAGAAGTATCGATGTTTAGAACATAATCTGAAAGAAACTGATCGGCCTTCATTATATCCTGCAACAGCGATTCCATTTTTTCTTGCGATAATATATTTCGAGGGACCTTATCAGCGTTGTTACAGCTGATTACACAAAAAATAAAACAAAGGCAATTACTACTCTGGTCATTTCAACTCTTTATAATCCTGCGTATGTGTAATATCAAGTTTTGTCAAAAGGTCTCTTGCCCTTCCTTTCATTTCTGCAGAAGCCTTACTAAAAACTTTAATCAGCTCATTGCTTTTTCCTTGAAAAAAGAATTGCATTATCATTGAGTTGGGATTCTCTGTATTCACTGTATTTAGAAAATTCAGACAATTAAGAATGCCAGCTCTTCCCATATCTTCATTTTCATAAAAAACATCCATACCTGAACGGTAGTAAGAATACAAAGCGTCGTGTATTAATGCAAAACGGCTGCTATTCAGATTTTCAGCCAGCCAATAACGGTTCCGCAAGCTTTCAAAAGATTTCCATCCCGTAATATCTCTGCTTTCAGGTGCATTGTTTACAATGTTCCATGCTTTTTGAAAGTAGGCGTCACCTCCTCTTGGCGAGAATGAATTGTAATCCAATCCAACAATAATATTTGCATAATAAGCAAGTACGGCTGTAATGTTTGCGGCCATCGGGTCATTCCCTTGCACACGGTTTTCATTAAACTCAATTGGCTGAAATTCGATATACTTAAAAACGATATTATCGTCAAGAAAATTAACAATTGGTGAATCGTATGTAGTATTAAAAATGGGCCTTGCAGCTTGTACCGTCAGCTTACCCTTATAAATATTGTTACCCAAGTCCTGTTCAATCGTCAACAGAAAGCTGCATTGTATTTTTTCATTGGGCTGAAAAACATCATTAGTCCAACGTCGATTATTCAAAAAATTGGTAAGTCCCGTTTGCAAAGTTTGAAATACTTTTCTATCAGTAGTCGTACTTACTTTAGCCGCAATAATAGAAAATCGGGCTTGCAATTCCTGTCCTTGTGCATCAATAAAAAATGCAATAAAAAATAAAAAAATCCAATGCTTTCTATGCATAATATAGTTGAGTTATAGTATCAATAATATCTTTTGCGACTTCCGATTTTGATTTGGTCTCAAACTTATAAACTTTTCCACCCTTTTCGAATATAGTAATCTTATTTGTATCATACCCAAATCCAGCACCAGTATCGTTTAATGAATTAAGTACAATCAAATCAGCATTCTTTTCCTTTAATTTCTGATTTGCATAAGCTTCCTCATTATTTGTTTCTAATGCAAATCCTACCAAAATCTGCCCCTTTTTCTTCTTTTCTCCAAGTGCTTTTAAAATATCTTTTGTCTTTGTCAATTCAACATTTAATGATCCTTCCTTTTTCTTAATCTTTTCATCAGCCTTATTAATCGGTGTATAATCTGCAACTGCCGCTGACATTATTGTAATATCTGCCTCCTTAAATTTATCGATACAAGCACTATACATTTCATCTGCAGTGGTTACATTAACAAGATTAATTCCATTTGCAGAGAAAGCTAATTGGGTTGGTCCCATTATCAAAGTAACATCTGCTCCCCTACTATACAACTCCTTTGCAATAGCCAGTCCCATTTTCCCAGAAGAATGATTGCCAATAAAACGAACAGGATCCAGCGGTTCGTATGTTGGGCCAGCAGTAACTATTGCTTTTTTACCTTTTAACTTACTGGTCAAAAAAAAATTAGCTTCTAAGTATTTTAGAATTGTTTCAGGTTCGGCCATTCTGCCATCACCATGCAATCCACTTGCAAGATCTCCCTTTTCTACAGGAATGATGTGATTACCAAATGATGCTAATATATCTATGTTAATTTTTGTAGCCGGATGATGCCACATATCTTCATCCATGGCTGGAGCTACAACCACAGGACAAGTTGCCGACAAATAAACAGCTAACAAAAGGTTATCACATTGCCCGTTGGCCATTTTTGCCAATGTATTGCAGCTAAGGGGAGCTATCAGCATTACATCGGCCCATCTTCCAAGCATTACATGGTTAGCCCAGCTTTGCTCATCAAATAGATCAATAAGAACAGGATTACGGCTAAGTGTGGAAAGTGTAAGGGGCGAAACAAAATCTTTAGCTGAGGGAGTCATTATAACTTTTACTTCAGCCCCTGCTTTTACAAGCATTCGGATTAGGTAAGCAGATTTATAAGCTGCAATGCTTCCTGTAATACCTAACAATATTTTTTTTCCTTGCATCATGCTTTCTCAAAAATACCATTTACTTATAAATGGTCATAA
Organism: Chitinophagaceae bacterium; assembly: GCA_016708765.1. Classification (GTDB taxonomy): domain Bacteria; phylum Bacteroidota; class Bacteroidia; order Chitinophagales; family Chitinophagaceae; genus JJ008. Next base: position 328,812 of record JADJFD010000003.1, on the reverse strand, counting down.
CGTATTTAGCAATTCCCTGTTAAAAAGAAAAAGCGACAAATTACTGCCGCTGAAGTGATTTTAAACTAGATTGAAGACATTAGCTAAATAACTCGTCCTCACTTTTACGAAAATATATTTTGTCTTCCATAAATTCCTGTGTAGCTAATAAAGCAGGATTTGGCATTTTTTCATACGCCTTTGAAATTTCAATCTGCTCCTTGTTCTCATGAATTTCTTCCAAGCTATCGGTGTGGCTTGCAAACTCTTCTAATTTATTATGAAGTTCTTCCTTTATTGAAATATTAATCTGATTAGCCCTTTTACCGATTATAGCAATAGATTCATACAGATTACCTGTTTTGCCTTTAATATCATTAAGATTATGAGTTTCAACGTTATTAATTATACCAGCACTTAGCTGACGTCTTAATTTACTCATTAGTTAAGAATTTTAATATTGTTTTGTGATTGCGAATAAAATTGATCTACTTCTTTTTTAAGTTTACTTTCTGGAAACCTATCTGTAAACTCATTACATTCATTTATTACTTGCGTAAATCTCTCTTCTTTCTTTTCTTCTACACTCAGTTCAGCGAATTTATAATAGGATTTAATAATCATTAATTTGTATTCATCCCCCTTTTCAGATTCTGGATAAGACTCTAACAAGGCCGTAAAAGTAACGCCTGCAGCTCGGTACTGACCAATATCAAAATAAAGCTGAGCACTTTTATAGTCCTTTATTTCAAGTTTCTCTCTGCAAATGGCAATAATTTCTGTGGCCTCTTTATTTCTTACAGATCCAGGATGTGTATTAATAAAGGTTTGCATAATACCAATTGTCTTCAATGTATTAGTCTGATCTAATAACGGTTTTGGCGACTGTTTATAAAAACAATATGCCCTCATATAATCAATTTCTTCGGCCTTTGTGCTGTTAGGGAAAATCTGTAAAAAACTTTTGAACAAATTCTCTGCATTCATATAATCAGCTTGATTGTAAGCACAATAAGCATACTTATAATAAATATCCTCAAACTCTTTTCCAGTCTTATAATAAGGCATTACATCCTCATATAACTGTTGAGCAAGGCCATATTTTTCTTTTACAAAATATTGCTCAGCCATGCGAAGTTTGTAAGCAGGATCAGGATTCTTAAGAATCTTGGTAATGCTATTTCCACAACTACTCAGGAAAATTCCAATAACTAATATCCAAGTAAATTTCATAAAGGTTTGCAAAGTTAACTGTTAAAGGCAAAACTTACTTAAAAAAAATAAGGCTCCAAAAATGACCCGTTAAGGTTTTGATAAAGGATTGGTAATGAATTAGAAAAGAGTTACAGCCATTAATAAAAAAGACCCCGTTCAAAAGAACGGGGTCTGAATATAAATACTTTGTAATATTAGTTCTTACGAAGATTTGGGTGAGGAGGTTCTACTCTATTTGGTCCATCTTCACCTTCTGAAGCTGCACGAAGATCAACTGTATTACAATCTCCACCAGGCTGGCCATAGTTGAAGATAAAGCGATCAGCACTTACACCTTCTTTATCTACCATATGGTTAATAACTGCATTTACATGATCCCAGCTTAATTGTTGCTCTTTCTTGTTAGATGAGCAATAACCAACTACAACTACTTTACAACCTGGATTGTTACGCAGTTTAGAAGCGACAGTTGCAAGAACCGCTTTAGCATCATCAGTTAATTTATTATTACCTGCTTTGAATGAAATGCTTGGTAATGCACCCATCATTTCAGCACAAGTTTTTTCTGGGGGAGCAACTCCTTTGCAATCATCAGGACAAGGACATGTTCCAACACCATCAGCATCAACTGGCTGACAATAAGTAGGAGTAATCAATTGTTTATCCTTACAATCAGGAATACCATCACCATCAGTATCTTTTGTTACACCATGGCTATCAACCGGGCAACCTGCAGGAGTTTGCTCTTGGTCAAATTGGTCAGTAACTCCGTCGCCATCGCTATCAGGTAATACTGGCTTTGGTAAACGCATCAAACGAGGATTGCGAATTTCGCTGTATGCATAATCCAATGGGTTAAGCCACCAAAGTGGTTCAACTGATTTTGCACCAAGATTAATGTTTAAACCAATTGTTGCATAATTATATGAATCGAAGTCACGGGTAAGTACTGCAGATCCTTCTGGATGCTCTTGCCAACGCTGACCATCTAATAAATCATCCTTAATGAAAGTCCAACGATCTTCAATGGCAAGGTTCAACCTGTTGCTTAACTTGAAAGCAATACCAGCACCAACTGTACCAGAAGGTTTGAAAGTCTTTCCAAATAGTTTTGGACGACGTTCTCCCTGGTTTTCAGCAGGAGTTTCGTAGGTATCATCCATTAAAGCTTTTAAAGCATCGTATGTATCCTTACGCTTTTTATATTGACTTGATGGAGAAATAGTAGCAAAATTATATTTCTGGTTTTGACCTACACCTTCATTTAAAGCGTTTACTTTAGTATCGTAAACAGTTGCGCCTATACCAGCAAAACCATAGAAATTAAAACCGGTTTTTGCTTTGTGAAAACGAACGTTGTTTAGAGTGACGACGCCCTGTAAAGAAAGATCTTGAACTTTTGTTTTATAGTTGTAATATATCAACTCATTTGGGGTGGCTTGTGGAGCATTAAAATATGTCCAAAGAGAAGATACCATTTGAACGTTACTACCAGGTCCGGCACTTTGCAACATTGGTGCAGAATACGAAGTTGCTGCAGACCCATTCGCTGCCCAAGCTGGATTCTTACCAAAGTTGTAAGATTCAGTAAAGTCCATGCCTTTACCAATTCCGTACAAATACTCTAAACGCATTGAGAAGATATATCCGAAAGCTTTTCTTACATGCAGACCGAAGCCTGGAGAAAATACTTTAGCTGGAATATCACCACTTACTTGAAAAAGACCACCCTTTATACCAATTTCCCACTGATTGCGGGGTTTTGCAGGGAAGTTATAAGTTCCATTTAAGAACTCACTATGCTGAGGCATTCTTTTGTCTGGAACTACAGAAGAATCTTTTACATCATAACTAGCCCCTACACGTTGAGAGAAGCCAGAAGACGCTAACAGACAGATTACACCTGTCAATAATAATAATTTTTTACTTGCCATAACTAAGGATTAAGATTTGAAACAATGTCCTAATAATGTGCAAAAATAGAATTTGAGAACTAATTACCAAATTTTTATGTTAATTATTTATTCCGTTGCCCATTATTTTTCAATTACTTAGTCAATTTTAACTGTCATTTTGTTGCATAAACTTGCAATTATTTTTTTGCCCGTAAATTGCCCCTCCGAATAATGAACCTTCCAACTAATTTAATAAACGATGAGCTAAAGGTTTTTGAAACCCGGTTCAAAGAGGCTATGCAAGGCCAAGGCTCCCGTCTGAACAGGATTCTACGCTATATCGTAAAAAGAAAAGGGAAGCAATTAAGGCCCATGTTTGTACTTCTTTCTGCTAAGCTTTGCGGTGAAGTGAACGAACCCGCCTACCGGGCAGCCTCATTGGTAGAGCTCCTTCATACAGCAACGTTAGTTCATGATGATGTTGTGGACGATTCTTTGGAAAGAAGAGGTTTTTTCTCAACTTTTGCCCTTTGGAAGGCCAAAGCCAACATTTTATTAGGCGATTACTTGTTAGCAAAGGGTCTTTTACTATCTCTTGACAACAACGATTATCGGGTATTACATATCCTTTCCGATGCTGTTCGTAAAATGAGTGAAGGCGAATTATTACAAATGCAGAAAGCCCGGACATTGAATCTCGAAGAAGAAATATACTATGATATTATTAGGAGCAAAACAGCTTCTCTTTTAGCTTCTGCCTGTGCTGCCGGTGCCTGGAGCACAAGCCAGGATGAAGCAATAACTGAAAAAATGAGACTCTTTGGAGAAAAAACGGGCATGGCATTTCAAATTAAAGACGACCTGTTCGATTATGCAAGTGAAAATGTGGGCAAACCAACAGGCAATGACATCAAAGAAAAAAAACTAACGTTGCCGCTTATCTACACTTTAAACAACATTGATAAATCAACAAGAAGAAAAATAATTTACATTGTAAAAAACAATAACAGGGATAAGAAAAAAGTACAGTGGGTTATAGAACAGGTTGAAGCTTCAGGTGGTATTGCTTATGCAACTGAAAAAATGAATTCATTTAAAAATGAAGCGTTGGAAGTTCTTCACCAGTTTCCAGAAAGCCCTGTGAGGCAAGGATTAGAAGACATGGTACTATACGTTACTGACCGGAAATATTAATTACAAAAAGTAAAATGCAAAAAAAATGGAACATATTGGAAGCAGATGAGCAAATCGTCACTTCATTATATGAATCATTGAAAGTGCCTAAAGTGCTTTGCAAAATATTTGTGCAGCGGGGAATTGATACGTATGAAAAAGCAAAAGATTTTTTCAGGCCGCAACTAACGGAACTGCACAGCCCTTGGCTGATGAAAGACATGGATAAAGCAGTTGACAGAATTATTTCAGCATTTAATAAAAATGAAAAAATACTTGTATTTGGCGATTATGATGTAGATGGAACAACATCCGTGGCATGCATGTATCAGTTCCTAAAAAAAAATCATTCGAATCTTGAATTTTATATTCCTCACCGTTATAGAGAAGGATACGGTGTAAGCAAAGCAGGTATTGATTATGCAAAAGAAAATGGCTTTACATTAATTATTGCTTTGGATTGTGGCATCAAATCTTTTGACCTTATTACCTATGCAAAAGAAATCGGCATAGAATTTATAGTGTGTGATCATCATTTGCCAGATGAAATACTTCCGCCAGCTATTGCTATTTTAAATCCAAAACAAATTGATTGTAATTATCCGTATAAAGAATTATGTGGTTGTGGAGTTGGTTTTAAATTAATTTCAGCATTAGCAGAAAAATTAAATCTTCCTGCAGAATCAGCATTTGAATATCTTGACTTATTAGCTACTGCAATTGCTGCAGATATCGTTCCAATGACAGGAGAAAATAGGGTTCTTGCTTTTCATGGACTTATTAAAGCAAATAAAAATCCCAATTACGGAATAAAAGCACTTTGTAAATTAAGCGGACTTGTAAAAGAGTTTCATATTACCAATTTGGTTTTTATGATTGCCCCCCGTGTGAATGCAGCCGGTAGAATGGATGATGCAACAAAAGCTGTGCAGATGTTTGTAGCTGATACCGAAGAAGAAGCTTTACATTTTGCAGAACAATTACACAGTGATAATACCGACAGAAAAGAAGCTGACAAGGCGATTACTGAAGAAGCTCTTGCCATAATCAATGAAAATAAAGAATGGATCAATCGCTGCTCCACTCTAGTTTATATGCCGCACTGGCATAAAGGAGTTGTAGGTATTGTAGCATCAAGAATAATTGAACATCATTACAAGCCAACTATTGTGCTAACAAAATCCGGTGATGTTGCAGCTGGAAGTGCAAGAAGTGTTCCGGGGTTCAATCTGTATGAAGCAATTCATGCATGCAGAGAACATTTGCTTGGATATGGAGGCCATTTTGCTGCGGCAGGAATGACATTAGAACTTGAACAGGTGGATGCATTTAGAGAAAAATTTGAAGCAGTAGTTTCCTCAGTTATAACTCCTGAGTTATTGATACCGGAAATTTGCATTGATGCAGAAATAGAATTAAAAGACATCAAACAATCTTTTTTTGATATTATTTCCCAGATGGAGCCCTTTGGTCCAGAAAATCTGCGGCCCATTTTCATTACAAGAAATGTAAAAGATAATGGCTGGTCAAAAAATTGCAAAAAGAAGACCATATCCGTTTTTCATTAGTTCAGGATAATACTACAATTACCGGTATTGGTTTTCGGATGGCTGATAGATTTCATTTGATGACTAACAAACAGCCTATAGATATTGTTTATACGATTGATGAGAATGAATGGAATGGCAATAAGAATATCCAACTAAAAATGATCGATATCAGAAGTTCTGAATCAATAAAAATAAATTAATACAGGATTTATTTTCTATGAAAGGAATAGGATACATTTACGCCCCGTTTTATCCTTGACTACCGCAATTTAAATTTCAAACTAACTTATTCAAAAAGCAAAAACTGCTACAATGAGAAAATTTTTATTGACCCTTTGTGTTTTCATAAGCTTAAGTAATTATTCGAATTCACAAATAGTCATAAGTCAGGTATATGGCGGCGGCGGAAATAGTGGTGCCACATATACACATGATTATATTGAGCTCTTTAACAGAGGCACTTCCGCTGTAAGTATTGCCGGCTGGTCTATTCAGTATACATCAAGTGCTGGTACTACCTGGCAAAAAACAGATTTATCTGGCACACTACTACCTGGACAGTACTACCTGATCCAGCAAGCACAAGGAGCTGGAGGCACTACTGCACTTCCAACACCAGACGTAACAGGTACTATCGCCATGAGTGGTACAAATGGCAAAGTTGTTTTGCTAAATGTAAATACTCTGATTACTGCTGGTACATCATGCCCATCGGGCGTTATAGTTGAAGACATAGTCGGTTTTGGTTCTGCAAATTGTTTTGAAGGAACCGGGGCTACTCCTGTATTGTCAAATACAACAGCTGCTATCAGAAATAGTAACGGATGTGCTGATGGAGGTAATAACAATTCCGACTTTACAACAGGTGCCCCTACTCCCAGAAATAGTACAAGCCCTTTAAACCCTTGTTCAGGCCCTCCAGGACTTTCTGTTTCAGTTGCGACAGGTACGAATGGCGCTGAACCAGCCACAAACGGAACCTTTACAATTACTCTATCTGCTGTTGCCCCTGCTGGTGGTATTACTGTTACTTACAATTTGGCTGGAACAGCAACAATTATTACAGACTACACAGATCCTCAATCGGGAAGTATTACAATTGCTGCCGGGAATACTTCAGCAACTGTAACTTTAAATGTAGCAGATGATACAGATATTGAAGGAACCGAAACGATTGACATCACTCTACAAACAGCAACAAGCCCAGCAACAATTAACACTGCAACAGCCAGTATTAATTTAATAGACAATGATTTTCCTGTAAATCCGAATATTTCTTTAGTAACAACCTATACCCAGGATTTTAATAGCTTCTCAAATACAGGAACTTCCTCGTCTGTTCCTAATGGATGGTTATTTTCAGAATAAGGTACAAATGCCAATACTTTATATACTGCTGGAAACGGTTCCAGTACTTCAGGCGACACTTATAGCTTTGGAGAAACTTCCAATACTGATAGAGCTTTTGGCACTTTACTTTCCGGAAGCTTAACCTCAACTATCGGAGCACAAATTCAAAATAACTCCGGTACAACTATAACAAAACTTAAAATTTCATACATAGGTGAAGAATGGCGTTTAGGATCTGCAAGCAGAACTGATAAATTATCTTTTCAATATAGCTTAGATGCCACATCGCTTAATAATGGCACTTGGACAAATGTCACCAACCTAGATCTTATTACTCCTAAAACAACAACAACGGGTGCAAAAAATGGAAATGACCCTGCCAATCAGTCTTCATTACTTTATACAATAAGAAATCTATCCATTCCAAATGGTGCTGTGTTTTTAATTCGTTGGCAAGATTTTAATGCTTCGGGTTCTGATGATGGATTAGCCTTTGACGACTTTTTTATTGAAGCAAACCCAATAGATATTATTCCTCCAACGTTGGTTTCTGTTAACCCTTCAAATGGATCCACCAATATTTCATTAACTACTACTGCATCTGCAGTATTTAATGAAGATATCCAAAAAGGAACAGGCAATATTTTGATTAGAAGAAATTCTGACAATAGCATTTTTCAAACAATCGATGTTTCAACTCCTTCAGTAACAGTTGCTGGTGCTACAATGAACGTAGCCATAAATACGCTGGATGCAAATACAGGATATTATATTGAGATTAATTCCGGCGCTATTCGGGATTTAGAAGGCAATAATTTTGCTGGCATCGCAGGCAATACCACCTGGTCATTCACTACTGGTATCAATATTTTCGTTGGAGATTTTCAAACTTGCACTTCGGGTATTAGTGATGGATTTACCCAATTTAGTGAAACAGGTGCCATTGTATGGGCTTGTACTACATTTGGAAGAGACCCATTAGCACCTGCTGGTACAGCTGCTTATCCAAGTGCTGTTCAAATAAACGGATTTTCTGGTGGTACTAATGTGCCCAATGTAGATTGGTTAATTTCTCCATCATTTAATTTAACAGGAACGAACTTTCCTTTATTATCATTTTGGAGCAGAGCCGCATTTAATGGCTTGCCATTACACTTAAAAGTGTCAACAGATTATGTTAGTGGTAATCCAGCACTTGCTACCTGGACAAATATTAATGGACGTTTTCCTGAGCAGGCTTCTAATGTCTGGACTCTTTCAGAAAACATTAATCTTTCTGCATTTAAGCAGCCTAATGTTCATTTTGCATTTGTTTATACATCGACAGATGTTGATGGCGCCAGATGGACGATTGATGATATCAGTTTAGGAAATTCTCCAACCCCTCCCCCTCCAACCATAACCGTAAGTTCATTAGATATTCAATTTGGCTTTGCAGCAATGGGAAATAGTGTCGATAGAACCTTAAGTGTAAGTGGTAATGATATTACGGGTGATATTTCTCTTGTTGCATCCTCAGGCTTTACAATTGCGGACAATCCCGGAGGTCCATTTGCATCGACTCTTACTTTACTGCAAGCCTCTTCTAATAATATTACCCGAACAGTATTTGCCCGTTTTTCCCCAACGTCAAATGGAGCAAACTTTACCGGTACAATAATGATCAACACTCCATCCGTTGCAACAACTACAGTTACACTGCATGGAACAAGTATAGATCCTGTCAATACATTAGAAGTTGTGAATTGGAATATTGAGTGGTTTGGAAGTGCTGCAAACGGCCCTACTAACGATACTCAACAACAAGCCAATGTGCAAACAATTCTTCAAAATATAGGTGCGGATATATATGGACTGATTGAAGTGGTAGATGAGTCTAGGCTTGCTGCAGTTGTTGCGAATATGCCTGGCTATACTTATGTAATATCAAATTATGGATCGCATACAAATACAAGTGTTAACCCGCCATCAAATCTGGCAGAAGCTCAAAAACTAGCTTATGTCTATAAAACATCCGTTTTCAGCAATGTGACGACACAGCCCTTAGTTTCTGAAGGAATTAATACTGCTGCTGACATCAGTAACCCTGCATATAATTATTTTGCCAGTGGCCGTTTCCCGTATATGTTATCTGCAGATGCAACTTTGAATGGAATAACACAAAATATAAAATTCGTATTGCTACACGGAAAAGCTAATACTTCACCTACAACTACATCTTATAATAGAAGAAAATCAGGATCAGATACACTGAATTTTACATTGAACTCCATGTATGCAAATGAAAAGATAGTAGTACTGGGGGACTTTAATGATGATTTGGATTCTACGATTACCGCAGGTATTAATCCAAGAATATCTTCCTATTCGGCGTTCATCAACGATAATTTAAATTTTGTTACCTCTACTTTGCCGCTAAGTTTAGCTGGAAAGAAATCTACTGTTAGTTATAATGACGTAATAGATCATACTGTAATCTCAAATGAAATGAGTTGTTACTATATGGCCAATACCGCAAATATTCTGACAGATGTAACTACATTGGTTTCAAATTATGGGTCTTCTACCAGTGATCATTACCCGGTATTTACGAGATTCTCTTTCGATCAGGCACCAGCTGCAACTATCAATTATGCAGGCACCCCTTATTGTAACAATACTGGCACAGCCAATGTTACGAGGGTCGGCACGGCGGGGGGAACTTACTCCTCTACAACGGGATTAATTATTGATATGAACAACGGGACTATCAATTTAAATTCTTCAACAGCTGGTACATATATTGTAACATATAATATTCCTGCTTCGGGAGGCTGTCCCGCAGTTAATGCGACAACTTCCGTTACCATTAATCAAATGCCAACAATAACATGTCCGGCAAATATTATAGTAAATAATGGTGCTGGCATATGTGGCGCAATTGTTAATTATCCTGCTGCAATCTTTACAGGTATACCTGCTCCAACAGTTACTTATTCTGTTTCATCAGGAAGTTTATTCCCGGTAGGGTTGACGACAGTAAACGTTACAGCAACAAACCTTTGTGGTACAGCTAGCTGTAGCTTCACTGTACTTGTTAATGATACACAAGTACCAACTATAAGTTGCCCTACAAATATTACTGTAACATCACTTGTTGGGTCTTGTACCAGAGTCGTAAATTATACAGGTACTGCAAACGATAATTGTGCAGGATCTTTTGTCCAATTAGTATCCGGTCCAGCAAGTGGTTCCGCATTTCCATTAGGCACTACAACTATTACCTTGAGAGCTGTTGATGCTGCTGGTAATGTGTCGGCAAACTGCTCATTTACCGTTACGGTACTGGATGGTCAGCTACCATTTATAAATACACAACCAATAAACCGCACCGTGTGTGCAGGAGGATCAGCTGTATTTAGTGTATCAGCAACCAACGCAGTAAGTTATCAATGGCAAAACTGGAATGGTAATATCTGGGTTAATATTTCGGGTGCTACAGCAGCAACTTTTACTGTTGCCAATGCCACCTTAGGAATGAACACCAACACTTATCGGGTATTGATTTCAGGTCTTTGTTCATCTGTTATTTCAACTCATGCCACCATAAATGTAAATGCACTTCCTTCAGTTAGTATAGTTGCATCTCCCTTAGCATTATTAATCCCAGGGCAATCTACTTCAATATTGTCACAGGTCAATCCTGCCGGCGGTAATTATAACTGGCAGTTTAATGGTAGTACTATTACCGGAGCTTCATCAAATCAATTATTAAATCTTACCGTCAGCAATCAAGGTACTTATAGGTTAATTTATACTGATGCAAATGGATGTATAACAACTTCAAACAGTGTAAGTATTGTGCCGGGCAATTCAAATAATCTGTTTGTTTATCCTAACCCTAATAATGGAAGATTCTCGGTTCGTTACAATAATTCAGTCAATGAGTTATTGACAATAAATGTTTATGACCCCAAGGGTTCTAAAATATTAACACGCAGTGTAACTGGGAATATGCCATATGCAATTATTGATATTCAAATCAGACAACCTCATGCAACTGGCATTTATATAGTAGAAGTTGTAAACAGTCTTGGTTTGAAAATCGCCGGTAAACGGGTAATTGTAGTTAAATAAGCTGGATTCAATAATCCCTTTAATTAAACCACTCAATTCATTTGGGTGGTTTTTTATTAAGATAAAACAAGAGCCAATGACTTAATTTTCATACCATTATACAATATTTTGGCTTTTAATATTCAGAGTGCAAAATTCTTAAAAATCACCCTATTTTCTGCATTCAAACCCCTATCTTTGCCGCCCCAAATCTGTGTTCGCAGATTCTTTTCCGATGTATCGGAACTGTCCAATGGGATAAATCGAATTTTTTAACTTAAAAAAGTAAAATGAACAATTACGAATTGATGGTGATTTTTACTCCGGTTTTAAGTGATGATGAATTCAAAGCTGGGCTAAAAAAATATGCAAAGCTTGTTACCGACGCAGGTGGTTCTATCGTTGCTGAAAATCCATGGGGTTTAAAATCATTAGCTTACCCAATCGACAAAAAAACCACAGGTTTGTATTGGGTAATGGAGTTTACAGCAGCTCCCGACTTTATTGAAACGCTAAAGATCCAAATGTTGCGTGACGAAGCAGTACTTCGCCACCTTTGCACTAAACTCGATAAATACGCCGTCGTGTATAATGCTAGAAAGAAAAGTGGCGCTAAAACAGGAACTGAAAAACTAACGGAGGCTTAAGTCATGGCAAAAAACGAAATAAAATACCTAACCGCCATTAAAGCTGATAAAAGAGAGAAGAAATTCTGTCGTTTTAAAAAGTATGGCATCCGTTACATCGATTATAAAGATGTAGAATTCCTGAAAAAATTTCTGAATGAGCAAGGTAAATTATTACCTCGCCGTCTTTCTGGAAACAGCCTGAAGTATCAGCGCAAAGTTTCTGATGCGGTGAAAAAAGCCCGTCAGATGGCATTATTACCTTACGTAACAGACCTTTTAAAATAACCTCACCCTAACTTCCCGATTTTATCGGGAAAGACAGTCTCATCAAAAATGAAACTGGGTTGGTGAACAAAAGAACAACAATGGAAGTAATATTAATTCAAGATGTAGATAATCTTGGTGGAAAGAATGAAGTAGTAAATGTAAAGAACGGTTATGCCCGTAATTATTTATTACCTCGGCAGCTTGCTGTAGAAAACAGCTCTTCTAACAAAAAGCAATTAGAAGAGAGAATGAAGCAAGTGGTGAAGAAAGAAGCAATCATGCTTGCTGAGATCAATAGTGTTATCGCAAAACTGAATGAAGCTCCTTTAAAATTGGGTGCAAAAACAGGAACTAGCGGTAAAATTTTTGGTAGCATTACCACTTTACAAATTAGCCGTGCAATCCGTGAACAAAAAGGATATGAGATTGATCGTAAGAAAATCACTCTTCCTGAAGATTTGAAAGAAGTAGGAACTTATAAAGCAACAATCGATTTTGGTAACGGCAAGTCTACCGAAGTTGAATTTGAAGTAATAGCTGAATAAAAAGTGTACAACATTTCTAAAAAATCCCTCAAATGAGGGATTTTTTTATGCGAAAAACTCATATTTATTCCTAATAATCAACAGATTGCAACTCCAAAATCTTTGTTTACGTATAATTTGGTGAATTCTCGAAAAAAAATCCGTTATTTTGTTACGCATTTGGTGCTCTATCAGTTTCACATGTCCTGAACGTTTCGAAAAAACCGTAGACTGTTCATTGGTTATTGTTTACTGGCGACACTTTTATTTTTTTTTATAAACTCACAAAAATGAACATTTACGTAGGAAACCTCAGTTGGAATCTGAAAGATCAGGATCTTTCTAACCTTTTCGCTTCACATGGCGAAGTAGTATCAGCAAAAATTGTTACAGACAAATTTACTAACCGTAGCAAAGGCTTTGGTTTTGTAGAAATGAGCAACGACGAACAGGCATTAGCAGCAATCACTGCTTTGAATGGTACAGAAGTTGACGGTCGTGGCATCGTTGTTAACGAAAGTCGTCCTAAACCAGAAGGTGAAGGCTTTAAGAAAAGAAGCTTTGGTGGCGGCGGCGGTGGCGGCGGCTACAAAGGTGGCGGCGGTGGCGGCGGCTACAAAGGTAAAAGCGGCGGTGGCGGCGGTGGCGGTTACAACCGTGATCGTGGCGGCAGCGGCGGATACAATAACGATTATTAATCAATAACGATATTGAAGAAGCTTTAATAAGTCTGGTTCGTAAGAACCGGACTTTTTTTATACTTCGAAAATAATATAAGGAGTACTCGATTAGTACCTGAATAAAAATTTATTTGAAATTATTTCAATCTCCATTTTATCAGTCGAATAATATTCTCCGTCCAAATGAAACTGAATAAGATCATCACTTTCTATTAGAATTTTTTTGACCGTAGAATAATTAACGAAAGGAAGCTTCAGATGTTTTCCATTTTCAATAACCGGCAACCAACGTAATCTCTTAATTGGTCGCAAAGTTTCTATTACAACAAGATCAAAGAGACCATCACTTACACTTGCCAAAGGAGCAACATGAAAACCACCACCAGCCCTGCTCCCATTGTTTATATCTATTATTAAATATTTTTTTCTTGCAAAAGATTTTCCATCTGTGGTAATCTGATAAGTTTTCGACTGGTAAGAAAATATTTTTTTCAGCACCGTTATCATAAATGAAGTTTTGCCAGCTCGTTTCTTTTTCCCGGTAAGCTCTCTTGCCACTTCGCCTTCAAAACCAATTCCTACTCCATTTATAAATAATCTATCATTACACTTTCCAATATCAATCGGCCTTGGCACAACTGCTAACACAGTTTCGATTTGCTTTTCAAAATTTATCTCTCCATAAAGAAACCAATGAAAATCGTTACCTGTGCCTCCATTGAAAATGACTAATGGCAATTTCAATTCCTTATACTTATTGATAAAATAATTAAGTGTGCCATCGCCGCCTATGATCCAAACATCCGCATAACCTTCAAAATCATCCGGCCATTCATCTGTGTGAACAGTAAAAGAAATTTTTCTATTTACTAATTCACTTGAAATTCTTTCAGTTAGTAGTACTGCTCTCCCCGAACCGGCAAGTTGATTACAGAGTATAGCAATATGTTTTGAGTTAGCTGGCATTAAATAAAAAAGTCCCGCACTTAGATTTATCTAAGTAACGGGACGCTAAATCTACATTATTACACTTTATTGCACAACTCTCACCACACCAGCACCATGATAAGAATGGTATTCTCCATTATACATCGCATCGGCACTTACCGGTCCCATTTTATAATTGCCAGGTGACACGGCACGGACTGCATAATAATAAGTTTGCTTATTACTATTCGCATCCACAAAGAAGTGAATACGGTCGTCCCGCACATCCAATGCTGTCGGTGTCATCGCATCTTTTATCCAGTCCATACCCGGTATCTCTTTTGTTCTTGGATTTTCAATTTCGAAACCGGCTGGTAACAGATCTGTTATCACTACATTTTCTATTGGTGTATTGAATGATCGTTCCAGTGTAACACCGATAATAATCAAATCATTTTGCTTAAATGTATTCGAAGTAATGGCTTTACCATTTCTATCATAAAAATACTTTCTGACTTTCAAATAACTATCTTCTTCCTTGTAAGCGCCGCTGGCACTAATGCCTTCTGCTTGCCAGAAATAATATAAACGGCCGTTCCCTTTTGTGGTTATTTCAATAGCAGGAACCGTGTTTCCATTTTCGGCAAAGGCCGGAACAGAGTTTCGACTGCCGGTCCATTGGCCGCCATCTACTTTAGCGATAATTTTTCCATTTACTTTTATCTCAGCAGTAGCGGTAGAGTTGTTTGCAGCTCTTGCATGTTTTCCCAATGCAAGGAAAGCAAATGATCGTTCCTGTGTACTAAGGTATTTTCTTGCTTTTAGTTTATCAGCTACATGTTTTACCATCGTACCGATCTGTGCATTTCCGGGGTCAACATCTATCAATGCATTTAATGCAATCGCTTCATCTCTAACATCAGAATAATAGCTTCCGCCAGTTTGCGGTACTGATTGTTCACCACTGAAAGAACCTGGGAGTATTGCAGCAAAGGATTTTTTATCGCCGGCTGTTGCATAAGCTGCCGCTAACAAATAACGACTGTCTAATGCAAGAATAACAGGATTGGCTTTGTAATAATTCATCGCAGGCACATTTGTTCTTCCTGCCAATGCCAGTACATATAATCCATAGGCTACTTCTTTCGGAGCAATCTTTTTATTCTGGTCACGGTTGTAGTAATAAGTTATGGTTTCTTTATTCTTCAACTTGTTGTTGATATAATTCAGCATCGTATTCAATAAACTATTGTCTACATCAAAACCAGCTTTCTTTGCTTCCAGTAAAAAATGAGCGGAATAAATAGTTGTCCACCAATCTTCTTTTCCTTCACCATCCCAAAGCGTAACAGCACCATTGTACAACTGTCGCATTTTTATTTTTCTGATTGCTTCCAAAATATTTGTATTTGCATTTTTCTTGCTTGCATCTTTATTAGCCTGAGTCATCAGGTCAGACAAATCGCTGTAATAAATTTGTGGAAATGCAGCTGACACTGTTTGTTCTGTGCAGCCGTATGGATATTGCACAAGGTATCGTAATTGCTCACCCAACTCTAATGCAGGAGAACGGCTGACCACCAAACTATAATTCATACTGCCCGGCATAAAATCACTCAGGCCTATATTTATCTTTTGTGAACTTCCACCAGTTATAGAACCACTTCCGGTAACTTTTTGCAAAGTGGACGGCGGACGAACTGAAATCTCTGTTGCATCTGTAAACTTCTCTCCCATTCCATTTACTGTAATCATTATTTTTCCAACATTGACAGTTGGATCAGCAACCACTTTAAATGTTGCCCGACCTTCTGCATTAGCGGCAAGTGTGACTGTTTGACTATTTCCGCCATAAATTTTCATTGGCCCTTCCACACCTATTGAAGCAGTTACATTAGCTGCTTTGCTGGTTGTATTGGTCAACGTAACCGGTACACTTACCGTATCACCCGGACTTAAAAATCTTGGCAACGCCGTACTGATGACAATTGGATCTGCAACTTTCATTGTATTATCAGCCGCACCAAAACTTTGACCTTTGTAAGAAACCGCCATTAATCTTAGCTCACCACTAAATTGCGGCACATCAAATTCAAATTCTGCCAACCCACTTCCATTTGCTTTTTTAATTCCACCCCAATAGCTAACTACTTTCACTCTTTTAGCAGCTAACGGATTTATTCTGCCAGCCATATCTTTTTCAAAATCTCCATCACCACCGGTGCTACTTAACCTTGCTCTTACTTCTTCGAACAACAAAGGATACAGATCAAATGCTGTTACCTGCAATGCTTTTTTCTGATAGAAATAATCGTAAGGGTCCGGTGTTTTAAAGTCACTGATTTGCAATACACCATTATCAACAGCGGATAGAGTAACAAAACTACCTGGCGCTGCTTTTACTGTTACTTTTTGATGCGTTTTGGAACGAACAGTTTTCTGTGCTACTACTTCTACATTTATTTTTCTATTCTTGTCTTCAACTGTTACATTCTGAAAACCATGTGCAACAGTTAATGGAATATTTGAAACTTCATGTGGTTTAATTAACGTTGCCGTAATGTAAACATTTGGCACATGATCAGCTGTTAATTTCAAATCAACACTAGCCGTTCTGTTACTTACATCTACATACTGATAAGAAACTACATGGTCTGTTTCCATTGTTACCAACATCTTTCCGCTGAAAGGTGTTTTAAATAGAGCAGTAACTTTTTCTCCTGACAGATATGATTTTTTATCAATCTCTATATCAATATTCCCTTCTTTGCTTACTTCAAAAGAAGAGTTATCTGCTCCCCAACTTCCATAACTATAAAAACTACGGCTCACATAATTATTTGCTCCGGGGCGATAAATACGAACTTCATAATCACCAGGGCTTCTTGGCACAAAACTGTAAACCGTGTTACTTCCAACAGTAAGATCTTGCTCAATCATCATTTTATCTTCCTTCTGCGAAACGTAGCGGAAATAGTCTCCACTTTTTGTAAGTACCGTTCTGTACTCATGCTTAATTACCTGCACTTTCGCCGTTGCACTTACTCCATTACCATCTTTATTTACAGCAGCCAAATTAAATTTGACTTGTTGATTTAACGGATAATAATAAAACCAATCCTGTTTGATACCAAAGAAAACATCCTGTGTAAAAATATCAACCGCTGTTGCTCTACTCACCGGCCTTCCGGTTTCATCAAACACCGTTGTATAAAAATTGGTTTGCAATACTCCCATATTCGCATAGGTTTCCGGAACGGCATATTCTACAACTGCGTTTCCTGCTTCATCAGTGGTCCCTTCCTTCACCACTTTATCAAAGAATGAATTCTGATTAGCCAGACTGAAATTATAATCTTCAAATTTCTTAGCGGTGAAATTCTTTTGCTTTACCTGTATTTCAGTTTCATATTTTCTGTTTGCAGCTGGTGGTCCAAAAAAGTTTGTAGCATTAATAGAAAGTGTAGCCACATCTCCTGACCGTAAAAATTCCTTATTCAGTTTTGAACTTACTTTAATACGATCAGGAACGAATTCTTCTACTGAGAAGTTTTTTGAAGACAACAGAATATCCGTTGTTGTATAAACTTCCAATGTATAACTACCAGTTATGGCGGCAGTCGGGATTTCTATATTGCCTTCCACAGCACCTTCTTCATTTAAAGACTTTCTAAACGCCTTCATCTCTTTACCGTTCGGCATCAGGAATTTCATTTTTAATGGAATATCACCAGGGTTTTTCCATTGTGCATCCCGTAAGATGACAGAGAAATTAATTTGCTCTCCCGGTCTGTACACATCCCTTTCAGCATACACAAAAGCATCAAAGCCGGAAGGGTTATTTCGTTTACCACCTACTTCAAATCTCGATGTATTAACTCTTGTATTACTAAAAGGCAAATAATTAAAATCATCAGCCGTTTTTGCAATCACCATAGCAGGCTTAAAGCCACTAAACTCTTTTTTGCTATAAGAAATTTCTGCAACGCCATCTTTATTGGTAGCACCTGTTCCGATCAACTGGTTGTTGGTACCGTAAACAGAAATATTCACCCCATCAACAGCATCTGCTGATTTTATAGAATTGGTGAATACATAAATCTTATCCTGTCCTTCTTTAGCAATCAATCCTAAATCCGATAAAGAAATATAACGACTATCTTTTACCCAATAATCTTCAGCAGAACGTATAACTACATGATAAACGCCTTTGAAATCCGGTAGCCTGTCTTCAAACTGGGAGAAGTTCAATAATCTGCCTGCACCGCTTTTTGGTAATGAACGGGTATCAATTTCTTTTTCATAAATAACATCTCCTAACATTCCATCTCCACCGCCATAACTATCGTAATTTTCATACTCTCCTTCGTAGCTAGCATAATCAGGTCCACTGCTAGTTTCCTGCGGATAATAACCATACCGCTGTGCCATCATTAAATTATTCTCATAGATTTTTGAAATGATAATTTTAATCTTCGGCGTATTGGTAATTTTTACTTCGATATTCTTCCCTCCTTTCTTCGATAGATAAACTGCTTTGCTATTCGTAAAGTTTATACCTGATTCTAATTCACCAAAAGCAACACTTCCATTATATTCTTCAGTCATCACACCTCCAATCTTTCCCCGTAAACCTTTCATAATAGCAAGTACATAACTTTTCTCCGTATCAAACTTATCACTACGTAAGGTGAAACCATAATCATTTGCTTCTACCGTATAAGCAAGTTCAGGATCAAATTTTACAAATGATTTCAAACTCTCACCTGTCAGTTGTTGATTTGTTGTAACCTTTACAATCCCTTCCGTTCCATCATGTTCGGCTTCCAGATTTTGGACTGACAACACATATGGTGAAGAAATGGTGACCGGCATTTTAAATGCATCAGCAGTCATATTGCCTTTCTCTGGTTTCAATCCGCTTTCAATTGTAACAACTGCATCCAGGTCTTTATCCTCTGCCTTTAATCCATTTAGCCGTAACGAAACTTTATTGTCAGGTGAAATTGTTATTAAGTTGAATTCTGTTTTCTTTCCTTCCACTTCAACCTTCAGTTTATTTTTCAAATCCTCAGGGTTCACTTTATAATTAAAAAACAAATCAACCTGCGGAACAGCCGATGTACTGCTTTCGCCAATCCAGATTACTTGTGCATTCCCCATTTCCAGAGCAGATGTATTAAAACTTATCTTGTCTCCATTCTTAACACTGTTATACTCACTGAATCGTAACACAGCACTCTTAATTGAAGCAGTATACTTCGTTGCCGGAGTCAACGGTTGAGAAGGTGAAAAAACTAATTCATCAGGCCCCGCCCAGCGAAACTTGCCCGGTATATCGGGTGAAAATGAAATATATTCTGTCGAATCCCATGCATTCAGCATGGAATCTTTTGCCAGAGAATAATTAAACCTGAAAACGAGATTTCCCAATTGCTCTACTTCACCTTTTGCATTGGTAAAAGAAAGAGAAACTGCATTTTTTTTACAGGAGGATAAAAAAATAGCTCCGAAAGCAATTAGCGGAACTAGAATAGCTTTGATACGCATAGTGGTGTAGGTTAAAGGTTCAGTTATAAAAGAGAAGTTAAAGAATTTATGTTGAGTAAAAAAATTAGCTGTACATTTCTTCCCTGCCTACCGGCAGGCAGGTTCACATGTTAAAAACAGAAATAAGCTATTGAATAACTAAGGAGGAACATCGCTAATTGGATGTGTAAGTTCAGGAGATTCCATAAAGGAATTTGTGTATTTGACAGGAAAGATACAGTACATATAATATGAGTTGCAAATTTCGAACGATAAATATTTGTTAAGCAGCAACTGAATAAACAATTGATACTATCTGATGAGCAAACGTTTCAAAATGCATATCACTCGCCGGAGTGTTTTACGATTCTTTAAAAAACTTGGCATTGCTTTGCTTGGATTGATTGCTTTGTTCTTTATTCTACACCTTATTTTCCCTTTACCTGATAAAGTGGAATACTCAACTATTATTACCGATAATAAAGGCGAAGTAGTCAATGCTTATCTCACAAAAGATCAGAAATGGCGGATGAAAACTGAGCTGGAGGAGATTTCTCCAATACTTCAGAAAACGATTATTGCCAAAGAAGATAAACACTTCTATTCCCACCCGGGAGTAAATCCTTTTGCTGTGGTGAGAGCCTTGTTTAACAATGTATTTAAGATGCGAAGAACATCCGGCGCCAGCACTATTACAATGCAGGTAGCAAAAGCATTACAACCAGGCAAAAGAAATATCTGGAGTAAGATCAGAGAAATGTTCCGGGCCTTTCAACTGGAACTAAAATATAGCAAGAAGGAAATCTTACAGCTATACCTAAATCTTGTTCCCTATGGCGGTAATATCGAAGGTGTAAAGTCAGCCTCGCTTTTATACTTTAATAAAAATCCCGATCACTTATCGCTGGCGGAAATAACTGCACTAAGTATCATTCCTAATAAGCCCGGTGCATTAGTAATTGGCAGAAATAATGATTTGATTATAAAAGAAAGAAACAAATGGTTGCAACGATTTGCGAATGAAAAAATATTTACTCAAAAAGAAATTGAAGATGCATTGGCCGAACCGCTGGATGCAACCCGTCGATCAGTACCACATTATATTCCGCATCTTGCTTATAAGCTCAAAAAACAAGGCGGCAACATTATCAAAACAAATATTGACCTGAATACTCAATTGAAAACGGAGAAATTAGTGGAAGATTATATCCGCATTCAAAAACTGAAGAATATTAAAAATGCTGCTGTTGTTATTATTGATAACAAAACACATAAAATAATAACCTATGTAGGGTCAGCCAATTTCTATGACACAACTGATGGCGGTCAAGTAAATGGCGCAGATGCAGTTCGTCAACCGGGAAGCACATTAAAGCCTTTACTCTATGCTATGTGCTTTGATGAAGGCTTATTGACTCCTAAAACTATTATGATTGATGTGATGGTAAATTACAACGGATATGCTTTAGAGAACTATGACAAAAAATTCAACGGCTATGTAACTGTTGAATCTGCATTGGAACATTCGTTAAACATTCCCGCAGTAAAAAGCTTGCAAATGCTGGGGCATGAACAGATGATTCAGAAAATGTCGAATATCAATTTCAGGCAAATACAAAAAGACAGAAGAAAACTTGGCTTGTCCTTAATCCTTGGAGGATGCGGAACGACTTTAGATGAGTTGACGGGATTATTTTCTTCTTTTGCCAATGACGGAAATTATTTTGCACCATCATTTATTCAATCAGATACTATTTTCAATACATCAAAAGTTATCAGCCCGGCTTCCAATTATATGATCAATGAAATTCTATCAAAGATTAACCGGCCTGATTTTCCTTTGAACTGGACTGCTACTGAACGAATGCCAAAAATTGCCTGGAAGACTGGCACCAGCTATGGCAGAAAAGATGCCTGGAGTATCGGCTATAATAAAAACTATACAGTTGGTGTATGGACAGGCAATTTTTCTGGAGTAGGTGCTGCAGATTTGAGTGGTGCAAATATTGCTACACCGTTGTTGTTTAAAATATTTAATACAATTGATTACGATAGTGATGAAGAATGGTTTACCCAACCTAAAGATTGTGACATCAGGCAGGTTTGCAGCGAAACAGGCTTAATTCCTTCAGAACATTGCACAAGTCTTGTTACTGATTATTTTATTCCTTTGATTTCTTCCACTAAAGTTTGTAATAACTGGCAGGAGATTATGTTGAGTGCTAACGAGAAAATATCTTTCTGCAAAAGTTGTGCACCGCAAACCGGCTATAAAAAGAAATGGTTCAAAATTGTAGAACCTGAGATGCAAGCATGGTATGAAGACAACAGAATTACTTATCAAAAAATTCCGCCTCATAATCCTGACTGCGAAGTCATATTTAAAGGAGCAGCACCAACAATATCCTTTCCTGTGAATGGTACTGAATATATCATCAATCTAAAAAATCCAGAACCTTTACAACTAATCTGTAAAACAGCTAATGATGTAACGAAAGTATACTGGTACATCAACAACAAATTTTACAAGAGCTGCAATGCTGGTGAATCACAATTTTTTGTGCCATCTGAAGGCATTGTAAAAATTTCCTGTACCGATGATAAAGGAAGAAACAGGGATATTAAGATTACCGTAAAGTATGTTAAACTTTAAATCTTAGCAGCCGCTTCTTCACCAGTATTAATAGCTCCTTCCATAAATCCTTGCCAATCCGCCAAATGTTCCCCGGCAAAATGAGTATGAATATGCGACCGTTTCAAAATCGGCATTACCCTGAACCATTGCCCCCTTCCATACATGGCATAGGCTCCATGCGAAAATTCATCAGTTCCCCAATAATAATTGGTTTGTTTTTCAAATAAGTCTTTCACATCATTAAAATGAGGCTTCAGTGTTTGCAACACCATATTCTCTCTCCATTCGTCAGTTTGATTAGCAACTACTGCGGCTTTTTCTCCAATGGTATAAGAAATCAAAACTCCTTTTTTTGAATCCTGATTCTTGGTAGCATGATAAAAATAATGTGGCGATTGATCCGTTATCATATCAAAACTTTCATCGTTCCAAAAACGTTTCTTAAAAACTATCGGGTTCTTATTAATTCTTGCATATTGTAATTCATTCATTGCATTTACTTGGTCAACAGGTAATCCTGGCTCCCATTTAATTTTTTTAACAGCAAAAGTTGGTGCTGTGCAAATTATTTTATCAGCCGTAAACTTTTGTCCGTTGTTGCAATAAACAGTTACGCCACCTTTACTATTTTGCACCACACGACTAACAGCATGTTGTAACTTAATTTTATCATTCCCGATCTTATCAGCAATCTTCTTTGCAAGCATACTGTTGCCGCCTTTTATTTTCAGGTCCATTTCATTTTTCTCACTGCTTTCAGCATATTCAGCCAAAGCTGCAAAGGCAGAAACACTTCGGATGGTTTCTCCAAAATCAGTACTGTCAAGTAATTCCCGAATATCAAGATCTCTTCCTTCGCAACCATTGTTTACGAGGAATCGCCACCAATCCATTTTATCAATCTTCAGTTTCTCAGCCTGTGTCAGTTTTGGATAATGATCAATTATGGCTTTGAATTTTTTATTCCAGTCTTCGCTATAATCCCATTCGTTCTTCTTGTAATAATTTCCTTTGTAAATAAGATGTGTGTCAAACTGATTATTCTGCAATTCCAAACCAAATTCGTTACATAAATTTTGTATCCGCTCATGTGAGTTACCTACCCATTCCGCACCAAGCTCAATAATCAGATTTTCTTTTTCATCAATAGTGTGAGAAAACACCCGGCCACTTATTCTGTTTCTGGCTTCGAGAATTACAAAGTCAATACCCTTTTTATGTAAATACTTTGCTGCCGCCAGTCCGGCGAATCCAGCACCTATAATAATTACTTTAGGTTTCTTCGCAATAAAAAAGCTGCTAAAGGCAGAGGAAGCTAAAAATAAACCACCGGTTGTAATGGCAGTTTCTTGGATGAATTTTCTGCGAGAACTCATAAGTTAGGTTTTGGTTGCCCGTAAGTTCTGACTTTTATCATTCACTACAAAAAACAATGAAGCAAAAAATATCCCCACATATTACGGGGATATTTATCTATTTCTTTTGGAAACATTAAATCAATCAACCTTTTTTACACTTCCGGCTCCGCTTATTTCCTGGCTAACTGTTGCATTGCCTTTATATTTTACATCGGCAGCCCCGGAAACCCGGACATCTAATTTTACACTTGCAAAAACATTTGCATCGCCTGCGCCTGATAGTTTTATATCTGTGTTTTCTGACTGCAGATCAAAACACTTGATATCTGTGCTGCCAGCACCGTCAACATTAAAATCTTTTGTTTGACCAGAAAGAGTTAGGGAGCCAGCACCTGACAAATCAGCTTCTACTTTCGGGGCCATTAGCTCCATTTTCACATCACTGGCACCGCTTATGTCAATAGCTATTGCTGCTGAGCTTGTAATTTTATTCTCGCTGAAAATATCACAAGCTTCTGTTGCTTTGAAATAATTGAAGGACGGAGCACTCACATATACTTTAATCGAACGGGAAGATTTAAGATTAGCTCCATCTTTTGAACGGATTTTTAAAGTACTGCCATCCAACTCTGTTATGATATACTCCATCAAGTTTTCATCAGCTTCAACCCTAACTGAAAAAACAGAGTCCTGTTTTACATAAAGGTCAGTGTTGCCACTGACAGAAACAGCATCAAAAGGGCTGATATTCCGGTTCTCCACTTTCATATTCCCGTTGCCACGGATTCTTTCGCCACCAACAAGATTACAGGATGAAATAATAACAGCTAACGTAACAACAGGAAATAGCATTTGCTTCATAACAGATGGTTTGTAGTAAAAATAATAACTTTAAAAATAATCACACGGTTTCTAAGACGTTTAAAGGCTATTCAAGGTTACACCCAAAAAATCATTACCTCAAACACGGTATAATCCGCCACAGTAAAGGATTCTAAAGCTTAAATGTAAAGCTCAAACAGATTTTTTACCTTCGCAGCACTATGACTGAAAAGATACTTATTCTTGATTTTGGCTCCCAATATACCCAGTTAATTGCCCGTACAGTAAGAGAAGCAAATGTGTATTGTGAAATCATTCCTTATCACAATGCTTTTGAATTTGATCTCGGCCTGAAAGGCATCATTCTATCAGGCTCACCTTTTTCGGTGAACGAAGAAAATGCACCTGATGTAAATGTGCAGGATTTTATTTCTAAAGTTCCGGTGCTTGGAGTTTGTTATGGAGCTCAATTAACAGCCAAACGCTTTGGAGGTATTGTTGCAAAAAGTAATAAAAGGGAATATGGTCGTGCAATTTTACAAAAAACAATGGATGATGCTTTATTAAGCGGTGTGGCAAAAGAAAGCCAAGTATGGATGAGCCATAGCGATACCATTAAAGAATTACCTGAAGGATTTGAGCTGTTAGCAACAACAGAAAGCATTCCTGTGGCAGCGTTTAAGAAAAATGGATCGGATACTAATCCACTTTATGGTGTCCAATTTCATCCGGAAGTATATCATTCTAAAGAAGGGAAAAAAATAATAACCAACTTCTTAGTAAATATATGCGGCTGTACACAAAACTGGACGCCGGCTCATTTTGTTACCGATTCTATTGAAGCATTAAAAAAACAAATTGGTGATCGAAAAGTCATCATGGCATTAAGCGGCGGTGTTGATTCAACAGTGGCGGCCACACTAATTCACAGAGCTATTGGGAAAAATCTATATGGCATTTTTGTTGACAACGGAGTGTTACGAAAAGATGAGTTTGAAGCTGTTTTGAAAATGTATGACCAATTAGGACTAAACGTTACTGGTATTGATGCAAAAGAAAGATTCTATAATGGACTTGCTGGTAAATCTGACCCGGAGGAGAAAAGAAAAGTAATCGGTAGTTTATTCATTGATATTTTTCAGGAAGAATCAAAAAAAATAGAAGGTGTTGAGTTATTAGGGCAGGGTACAATATATCCCGATGTAATTGAAAGTGTATCGGTACATGGCCCTTCTGTTATGATAAAATCACATCACAACGTTGGTGGATTGCCAGAGCATCTTCATCTTGAATTAGTGGAGCCACTACGTTCATTATTTAAAGACGAAGTAAGAAAAGTAGGGAGAGAGTTAGGCATTCCGGCTGAAATGATTGATCGACATACTTTTCCTGGCCCAGGTTTAGCCATCAGAATTTTAGGAGAAATTACAGAGGAAAAGGTACAGTTATTGCAGCAGGCTGATTATTTATACATTAAAGCATTAAAGGATAACAATTTATATGCAACTGTTTGGCAGGCAGGTGCTATCTTACTGCCGGTAAAAAGTGTAGGTGTAATGGGTGATGAAAGAACATACGAATTCACTGTTGCATTAAGAGCTGTTACCAGTGTGGATGGGATGACAGCCGACTGGGCACATTTGCCATATGATTTTCTTGCAAATATTTCCAACGAGATCATCAATAATGTAAGAGGTATTAACAGAGTGGTTTATGACATCAGTAGTAAACCTCCTGCAACGATTGAATGGGAATAATAAATTATAAACGTTTAATACGAAATATGAGGAAACAACATTACTTTTTTCTGCTTCTGTTTTTATGCAGCCTCTTTCAGGTTATAAATGCAGGTGCACAATCAAATATTCGCAAACATAAAGTTGCTGTCTTTGCTCCACTTTATCTTGATTCTGCTTTTACTTCATCGGGTAAATACAAATATGCAAATACAGAATTTCCTAAGTACATAAACCCAGGTCTTGAATTTTTTGAAGGAGTACAACTTGCATTAGACTCTTTAAATAAAGAAAAAGCACCGCTAGAAATTTATATTTATGATACAAGAGCCGCTAAGAGTTCTTTAACAGAACAGTTAACTAAAACCGAAAAAGATAGCATAGAAATGATTCTTGCTTATTGTAGTGGTAATGAAGTAAGGACATTTGCAGATGCAGGTCTTAAAAGAAATATTCCGGTTATCAATGTAAACATTCCAAACGAAGGAGGCACTTCTGGCAATCCTTATTTTGTTTTATTAAATCCTACGCTGAGAACACAATGTGAAGGAATTTATAATCATATTCAAAAATATTATTCGCTTGATCAATTAGTTGTTTTTCGTAAAAAAGGTACATTAGAAGATAGATTGAAAACTTATTTTGATGACTTTGCTAAAAATACTACTGATGCTCCTTTGAAATTAAAATACGTAGACCTGACTGAAAATTTTACTGAGGCAGACTTGTCTAAACATCTTGATACAATTAAACACACTTTGTGTATTGCCGGAAGCCTTGATGAGAATTTTGGTAAAAAACTTGCACAAAAACTTGCCACCCTTAAAAAACAAAAATATGTTGCCAGTGTAATGGGTATGCCAACCTGGGATGGAATTAGTGATTTTAAGAAACCTGAATACAAGGGCATTGATATAATTTATAGCACTCCTTTTTATAACCCAAGAACAGATAAACTTAGCCAGCAGATTATTGAGTACTTCAATAAAATAATGTATGCAAGACCAAGCGATATGGTGATGAGAGGATATGAAACGATGTGGAAGTTTGGTAAGTTATTATTAAAGTATAAAGCTGATATCGCATCTAATATATCGTATCAAGATTTTGATGTATTCAGAGAATATGACATACAACCAGTGCTCGATAGAGAAACAATGATGCTTGATTATTTTGAAAACAAGAAGTTGTATTTCTTAAAATGGCAGGATGGTATATTGAAAGGAGTTTATTAATTCAATATAAGCGTAACTTTATTTTTCATATATCTTCTTAGTGGAACTAAAAAAAGAAATTGGCTATTTAATAATTAAGAAATGGCTTGAAGCTAAAAACTTCAAGCCATTTTCGTTTCAGCTTGCTGCATGGCAACATATCGTTAATGGCGAATCGGGTCTGGTTAATGCCCCTACCGGTTGTGGAAAAGGCTACTCTATTTTTCTCGGTTCAATAATTGAATTCATAAACCGGCATCCGATTACTTATAAAAATAAAAAAATAGCGGTCTGCACCTATTATGGATAACACCACTAAGAGCATTGGCCAAAGATATTGGCAGGGCTATGGAAGAAGTAATTGATGAACTGGGCATGCAATGGAAAGTGGCCATCCGCAATGGCGATACCTCCACTGCCGACAGAACTAAGCAAAAAGCACAAATGCCGGAAGTGCTCATTATTACTCCCGAAAGTTTGCATCTGCTGCTGGCACAAAAAAATTATCCCTCCATCTTTTCGTCCTTAAAAATTATTGCAGTAGATGAGTGGCATGAACTATTGGGTAGTAAAAGAGGTGTGCAGGTGGAGCTGGCGATTAGTAGAGTGGTGAATTGTGAATGGTCAATGGTGAATGGAGAGAAGGAAGTAGTTAGTGGGGAGTGGGGAGTGGAGAAAAGACAGGTTTTGGTTTGGGGGATTTCTGCAACGATTGGAAATTTAGAGGAGGCGAAAGAGGTTTTACTTTCTTCAATTAAACAAAAAGGAATTACTATAACGGCTGATATCAATAAAAAAATTAAGGTTGAATCTATCTTTCCGGATGAGATAGAAAAATATCCTTGGGCCGGCCACCTTGGAATTAAACTGGCTCATAAATTAATTCCTATCATTCAGCAAAGCAAAACCACACTCATCTTTATTAATACCAGAGGTATGAGTGAACTATGGTACCAGGCTTTATTAAATGTATGTCCGGAACTAGCAGGTTCCATCGCCTTGCATCATGGCTCTATCGACCGGGAGCTGCGTACATGGATTGAAGACAACCTGCATACGGGCAACCTGAAAGCAGTGGTATGTACTGCAAGCCTTGATCTTGGTGTAGACTTTCGCCCCGTTGAATCAGTTATACAGGTTGGCTCGCCAAAAGGTGTTGCCCGGTTCTTACAACGGGCTGGCCGTAGTGGGCATAGTCCCGATGCGGTAAGTAAAATATATTTTCTACCCACACATTCTTTAGAGCTGATGGAAGCGGCTGCATTAAAAGCTGCAATGCAAGAAAAGCTGATTGAAAGTCGTCATCCCATGTTGCTCTGTTATGATGTATTACTTCAATACCTGAACACATTGGCCATCTCCGATGGATTTATTCCCGAAGTAATATATAAAGAAGTAAAAGCAACATTCTGTTATAAGGAACTGACCAAAGAAGAATGGAACAAGTTACTTTTCTTTATCACCAAAGGTGGCGAAGCATTGGGCCAATACGATGATTTTAAAAAAGTAGAGATAGAAGATGGTGTTTATAAAATACTAAGCCGAAAAGTAGCCATGCGGCATCGCCTGCACATTGGCACTATTGTTAGCGACTCTATGCTAAAAGTAAAGTTCATCAGCGGAGCTTATATCGGTGTTATTGAAGAATATTTTATCTCTCGCCTCGAACCGGGTGATGTGTTTACACTAGCCGGAAAGAATCTGGAATTTGTATTGATAAAAGATATGACAGCGTTGGTCAAAAAATCGGCAGCCAAGAAATCAAAAGTGCCAAGTTGGAATGGAGGAAGAATGCCATTGAGTGCTAATTTGGGAAAGAAGTTGAGAGAAACATTAAATCAGGCGGCAGTCAGTGTTGTTTCGGGTAGTAAAGAATTGAAAGCACTGCTACCAATTTTTGATCTGCAAAAAACATTATCACAACTTCCAAAAGAAAATGAGTTGTTGATAGAACAGATTGAAACAAAAGATGGCTTTCATTTATTTGTATATCCTTTTGAAGGCAGGTTGGTGCATGAAGCAATGGCGGCTATTTTGGCGTACCGCATTAGCCGCATTACTCCTATTAGTTTTTCCTTTGCCATGAATGACTATGGTTTTGAATTGCTGAGTGATCAACCAATACCTGTGGATGATAGAAATGTATATGAATTATTTTCACCATCTGATTTATTGAATGACATACAACGCAGTGTAAACAGTACAGAAATGGCAAAGCGAAAATTCAGAGATGTGGCAGTAATCGGCGGACTTGTTTTTCAAGGAATGCCCGGAGAAAAAAAGAAAGCAAGGCATTTACAATCTTCTGCCTCACTCCTCTTCAATGTGTTCAGTGAGTATGATGCAAATAACTTATTACTTCGCCAGGCGTATCAGGAAGTGCTGGATCAGCAAATGGAGGAAGTACGTTTAAGAGATATGCTGGAGCGAATTCAGCAATCAACTATTGTAATTACGTTTCCGCAACAGCTTACTCCATTTTGTTTTCCGATTAAAGTAGATAGTATGCGGGAAGACCTTTCTTCTGAAAAGCTGGAAGACCGTGTAAAAAAAATGCAACAGCAACTGCAGGCTGAATTGTTTACACTAAATTTGAACACTGCTGAATGAAAAACCCAGTTCCCCATATTATAGCCAATAACACTTTCTGGATATCCCCAGAAAGATGCTTGTTTTGGGAAGAGCAAAATAGTTTGATTGTTGCAGACATGCATCTTGGCAAAACCGGTCATTTTCGTAAATCAGGCATCGCTGTTCCACAATCTGTTTTCAAGGCGGATCTTCAGCGATTAATGGCACAGCTATATCTTTTTAAAGTAGAGCGACTCATCATTGTAGGCGATTTTACACATAGCACAGTCAATAAAGAATTGGAGCTTTTTCTAAAATGGCGAAACGATTTTTCCTTATTACATATTGATTTGGTAAAAGGTAATCATGATATTTTAGCCGACAGCTGGTATCATGAAGCCAATATAAAATTGCATGAATGGGAGCTGTTGATTGATGGCTTTTGTTTCAGACACGAAGACAAACGTTACAAGAAAAACGAATCGGCGGATATTAAATATACATTTACAGGGCATGTTCATCCTTCTATTACACTAAAAGGAAAAGGAAGACAATCGCTTAAATTTCCTTGCTTTTATTTTGCAAAGGAACATTGTATTCTACCCGCCTTCAGTCGGTTTACCGGAACATTTAAAGTGCAGCCAGAAAAAGGAGAACCTGTTTTTGCAATTAGCGGAGATGAATTGATGCAGGTTAATTAGCTTTTTTCTTACGCAGTTTGTTATAGTCTATGAAATAAATAAATCGCACTGTTAATTCATTGCCATGTCGCAAGTCAAATATTTCTCCAAGGTTTCTTAGATAATTATTCTTTCCGGTAAGGCTTACCACTTCATTATCGCCCAACCAGTTTTTATATCCAACAATTAAGCGGCTGCCAAGGCGAAAGTCCCAAGTAAGAAAAGCATCGAGGTTAAAAATATTTACATTGTCGAAACTGGTCGTTCCAGTTCTTGGGATTGGATTGCCCTTATTATCTACATTGGCGAAGCGATTAAAATTCAACCGGCTTAAGTAATGCCTTGCCCGCAACGTAAGATTGAAACGAGAGGTAAAATTATAAATGCCGGACAGCACCGTGGTAACATCCGTAAAATCCACAAATGCAATTCTTGGTTCATTATTTATTTCTCTACCGGCAGCAATAATATAATCTGTTTCCGTTTCATGGGTGTGCGACAGATCAAGTGTAAATTTATTACTAAAGCGATACCGTATGCCACCAGTTAGTATATGATAATATTTATTAGGAGCTGAATTAAAGAAATCAGCAAACAACGCAGAGTAGCTTATATACAATCTTTTTCTGCTATCGGTACTTCCACTTAAAGTAAGCGAACCATAACGGGGACGTTTTACAAAACGTTTATACGTAGAAGGATCTCCCAGCACAAAATAATCATGCTGATCTGTTATATACCTTGCATTCAAAGAAATATCCCAGAAATTTTTCAGCAACCAAAACCCATTTGCATTGACTTGAAAATCTGAAAAAGCAGATGGAGCATAAAGCTTAGTGTACTTCGCTGTAATTCTATAATTATAAGACAACAAATTTTTAGTTGGCGTAAACTGGGAATAGGTAATTGATTTTGTTAATGATACTTCATTAGGTGCTTGTAAAAATCCAAGATCTCTTGGATCATATTTAGCAGATTCTACATTACCCAGCAAATAATATTGCCATTTACCACTTACTTTCCCCATCCTTAATGTGGAATTATATCCATCATAAGGATTGTTTCCAAATATTTTGCTATACCTGGCCGTACCTTTTACATTGAATAAATTCTTTTTATCATAAAGGCTGAAATCAAATGCAGTAACGTTTGCATCCCTTGCATCGCCATTGCGAATTACATTTGTATTGGTAAGCGTAAGAAAGGAACGGCCTTTTAATGCCTGATCTAATACAACAATATTATAGTTTGCTAAAGGTTCTGTTTGTATGGTAGAATCTTTTCCAGAAATTGTATTGTGCAACCTCGCTTCCATTGGTGCGGTTATCGCATTGAAAATACCAATACCAAGTTTACCATCTGTACGACCAGAAAATTTTGTAGCATTATACAGTTGTGTTGCAGAAGGATTCTTTTTTATTTCCCAATCAGTATTGGAGCCAACAAAATTTCTAACACTATTGTACTTCGAAGGAATATCTCCAACTCTTCTCGAATAAAACAAACCAGCTTTTTTAAATATTTCTGTTCCTTCAGAAAAAAACTGACGATTATCCTGAAACTGCACTTCGAAAGGTGAAAGGTTATTAATAACATTATCAGAAATTACCTGACCGAAATCAGGAATCAGCGTTGCATCTAATGTAAAACTTTCGTTGATACCATACTTTACATCCATTCCACCGCTGCGCAACCAGGTATTCGAATAACCGTTTACTTCAGGAGAACTTCTGTAGCCTGTAGAAACGTAAGGAGCAAAACTAAGTCGTAATGGAGGCTGTAAATTTTTTAAACCAACAAACTGGCCAAACTGGTTTACAAAGCCATTTACATTCGGATCAACAGTATTCCAAAAACAATTTTCATTTGTTCTTCTTATTTGTCGTTGAAACTGAATGCCCCAGTTTTGTAATTCCATTTTTGCAAACCGTAATGAGATATATGGAATCTTCATTTCCACCGACCAACCATCACTTTGAATCTGCACTTTACTTTCCCAAACTGCATCCCAGCTTTTATCCCCGTAATCACCAAATCCGCTGCCGCCATTCCCCAAATTTGGACCAAGCCTTGCATCAGATTGTACGTTGGCAGAAGTAACTACAAAATGAAAACCATTTTGCTTGTCGTTATATGTATCAAGAAAGATGGAAAAAAAATCTACATCTTTTTGTAATTCTGCATCTCTTGCTGTTAGCTGCTTTCTAATCAAATCAGGATTATCATAAAGATTTGCGCCAATGTATATAGCCTCGTCATCATACACCACCTTTACCTTGGTTTGCTGAGAAGCTGCTGTACCTGCAGATGGATAATTTTGAATAAAGTCTGTAGCCGGTGTAATATTCACCCATGCCTCATCATTCAAGTTCCCGTCTATTTTCGGGGCTTGGGCAATTTTTACAGCTAGTACTGTTTTTGTTTGTGAGAAAATAGTTCCACAAAACAGCAAGAAGGGTAAACAGAAATATATTTTAAATCTCATGCAGTCCTTTAGAGTAGCCAAATATAAAACTTAGACAGCAAGGGAACTAAGACTGCTTGCAAAAACTAGCAAAAAAAGTAAATTCAGCCGTAGTTTTAAACTAATTCATCCGTTTTTTAAGCGAAGTTACCTGCTGCTGAAGATCAGAAACTACGGTGGCCAACTGGCTCATATCCCATCGATTTTGAGAATTTGTGCGAGAAATAACAACTTGTGCCTGCCACATTTCCAATACTTCTTCTGCGTTTACCGTGTAAGGATGAAAAACCGGGTTGTCACTAACCAAGGTCAGTTTATTTTTCTGCCTACCATTTTTTTGTACCCTTTTATAAACAATTCCCTCGTTGCGGGACACAACTATACAGGCAACATTGTTTTTTACATCGTCAAGATTTTCAAGTTTTTCTCCCACTATTACAGAGCCGCTAGGTGTGGGCAACATAGAATCTCCCACAATTTCAAATGCCCTGTAATTGCCACCGCTAAGCATCGGCAGGGTAAACGTATTCAATTCATCGATAAACTCCGGGTCTTCGAACCCAGCCAGGTAACCTGCTGCTGCTTTTATGGGTACAAAAGGAATATCTGGCCTTCCCTGTGCCAGCTTCATTGCTCTTCGCTTGGCGAGATAGTTACCTTTATTATCACTTAAATCTTTACGAAGAATATCATCCAATGTCAATTTAAAATGTCACATACCACTTCAAGCACATCAATTCTCGGCTCTGCTCTTTCTTCTTCATATGCTCCCAGTAATGATCGTTTGATGCGTAGTTTGTTTGCAAATTCTTCCTGTGTCCACCCACGAAGTTTTCTCAGGTATTTCAGATTTTGATTGGAAACTGCCATAATCACTAATTTAATTAGCTGCAAAATACTAATTATTTTAGAATTACAAAATAGTTTGCTAACCTATTTTGAATAAACCGGAAAAAAGAAGATTTTTGTACCCGTATGACAAAAAAATCAAGTCCTAAGAAAAAAGCATCATCAGCTAAAGCTAGCGTAAAAGAAAAACCGGTAATACTAATTACAAACGATGACGGCGTAACTGCTCCGGGAATTAAAAATCTTGTTGAAGCTGTAAGAGACCTTGGCAAAATCGTTGTAGTGGCACCAGACAAACCACAATCAGGAATGGGCCATGCCATAACTATCGGTCAGCCATTACGTTTGCATAAGATCGATCCATTGTTTGATGATGTAGAAACATGGTCATGCACCGGAACTCCGGTTGATTGTGTTAAGCTGGCTGTAGATAAAGTATTACACCGCAAACCTGATCTATGCCTCAGTGGCATTAATCATGGTGCTAATCATAGTATTAATGTAATTTATTCCGGCACCATGTCTGCCGCCGTTGAAGCTGCAATCGAAAGTATTCCCTCTGCCGGCTTTTCCTTATTAGATTATAGTATTGATGCCGACTTTACCGGAGCCAAAAAATATGTACGACTGATAACTGAAAAAATGTTGCGTACCAAACTCGAAAAACATACGGTGCTCAATGTAAATATTCCTGCTGTGGCACCGGAACTTCTTAAAGGATTTAAGATCTGCAAGCAAGCCTACGCCAAATATGTGGAAGATTTTATAGAGAGAGATGATCCGCATGGTCGTCACTACTATTGGCTCACCGGTGAGTTTGTAAACTTTGACAAAGCAAAAGATACCGATGTGTGGGCTTTGAATAATAATTACGTAAGTATAGTACCAGTACAATTTGATCTCACCAATTACGTTTTAAAAGCCAAACTGGAAAAAAGCTGGAAATAACTTAACCACCAATAAATTTCACATCAATGTTTCTTACCAAAGATAGTCTCCGGCTTGGCCTCATTCTAGGTTTCATAGGACCGTTAGTAGGTCTTATTGTAGTGTACCGGGTAAAGTTTCCTTCATTAAGTTTTACAAACTTTCTGGATTACTTTATACACAATAACAATATTATCACCAATGTTGGCACTTTTTCTTTGTTGGCCAATGCATTGCTATTCGCCATCTATGTTCATTTCGACAAAGTGCAAACATTCAAAGGCATATTTATCATCACTATGGTTTATGGCGTTGGCATTTTATTGTTGAAGCTTTTTAATTAAATAAAAATGATGTACCCAGCGACATTACTGCTATCATCGTCTGTTGCGTCGCACTCTTGTACTGTTGGTAATTCTACTGAGCATTTGCAAATAGACTTTCAGCTATTTCATCATTTATTAAATGTCAGCCGATGAAGTATTACATAATAGCAGGCGAAGCTTCCGGCGACTTACATGGTTCCAATCTTATCAAAGAATTAAAAAAACAAAATACTTCAATTGATATTCGCTGCTGGGGTGGAGATAAAATGCAGGAAGCAGGAGGAGAACTTGTAAAGCATTATAGTGAATTAGCATTTATGGGTTTTTCTGAAGTACTCATGAATCTGCGAACAATTTTTCGCAACCTTGCTTTTTGCAAAGAAGATATTCTGCAATACAAACCAAATGCTTTAATACTAATTGATTATCCAGGATTTAATCTCCGCATAGCCAAATGGGCAAAGCAACAAGGCTTAAAAATTATTTATTACATCTCGCCACAAGTGTGGGCATGGAAGGAGAACAGAGTGAAGAGTATGAAACAATGCATTGATAAAATGCTGGTCATTCTTCCTTTTGAAAAAGATTTTTTTAAAAACAAATGGAATTGGGATGTTGAATATGTCGGACATCCGCTGATAGAAGTAATTGAAAAACATAAAGCAGAAAGTAAAGCAGCTCCACTTTCTGAAAAGCCAATCATTGCATTACTTCCCGGAAGCAGAAAACAAGAAATATTAAAAAAACTTCCGGTAATGCTGGAAGTAAGTAGGTCATTCACAGATCATCAGTTTATTGTAGCGAAAGCTCCAGGAGTTGATGAACAATTTTATGATGAACTGCTGAAAGATTATTCCAATGTTTCATACGTAACTAATAAAACATATGATTTGCTGATGCAGGCAAAAGCCGCACTGGTTACATCCGGTACAGCAACTTTGGAAACTGCCTTGTTTGGTGTACCAGAAGTAGTTTGTTATAAAGGTTCATACCTCTCCTACCAGATCGGCAAACGACTGATAAGTATAAAATATATTTCGTTGGTTAACCTGATTTTGGATAAACTGGTAGTAACCGAATTGATACAAACAGATTTTACTGTTGATGCTCTAAGGAATGAATTACAGAATTTATTAACAGATGAAAACAAAAAACAACAAATTCAAAAAGATTATACTGGGCTACATCAACTGTTAAGCCAAGGCGGCAATGCTTCGCAAAAAGCAGCTTTTTCTATTATCAATTTTCTAAGTAAGTAATTTAATTGCAAGAATAAGCAGGCAAAGCAGAAAAATAAAAATGCTGATACGATTAATGCCGTGCATGTACCCTATCCATTTATCCTTTGGCCTGTCTGGGTCTTTCTTTTTCAGATATAAATATTCGGCTATTTGATTCCAGATTCCCATAAGATCAATATCAAGTAAAACAAAATTACACTACATAAAGTTTGAAAAAATAAAAAAAGTCTGGCAAAACCAGACTTTTCTTTGTGGAGGTTACCGGAGTCGAACCGGTGACCTTTTGCATGCCATGCAAACGCTCTAGCCAGCTGAGCTAAACCCCCTAAATTGGGATTGCAAATATAGCTGCTGGGCAACTGTGTTCCAAAACTAAAACATCAATTATACTGTCTCTTTTGCTTTCGCAAAAAGCTTTTTCGTAGACCCTCTTATTAGCATTTCTGTCGACAGTATTTTTGTTTCAAAATCTGTAACAGGTCTTTTACTTTCTATTACCTGTAATAAAAGCTTCATCGCTACTTCCCCCATTTCAAATGCCGGCTGTCTGATTACTGACATTGGAGGATTCAGCAATTCTGCCAGATCAATATTTGAAAACCCGATTATTCCGATATCATCCGGAACACTCATTTTCTTTGTTTTGAATATCCTTAAACAGTTTGTTGTTAATTTATCTGCGGCAGCAAAAATGGCATCAGGCCTGTTTTTATTCGCCAACAATTCGTCAACCACAGTCTGCACTTCGGAAAAAACCATACCACCATGCTGACAATATTTGATCAACTCATCATCTATTTCTATTCCATTATCTGTTAGAGCTGATTTATACCCTGCCAACCTTTCTCTGGAGATAGATAAAGTAAATGGATTTGTAATGGCTGCAATTCTTTTATACCCACATTCTATCAGATGAAGGGTGGCATTATAAGCTCCGGTATAATTATCTGCAATTACTTTATGTGTTTCTATTTCATCCACAATTCTGTCAACAAAAACAATCGGCATTTTTTTTTGATGCAATTCTTTTAAGTAGTTGAAATCTTTAGATTCTGTAGAAACAGAAATAATCAATCCATCAATTGAACGGGAAGTAGGGTATTGCAGGTTTAGAATTTCCTTTTCAAACGATTCCCGGCTTTGCGCAATAATTACGTTGTAACCGTTGTCATAAGCAATAGATTCAATTCCATTAATAACCTGCGAAAAATAGCTGTTGGCAATTTCGCAAACTATAACACCAATAGACCTGCTTCTTCTTTCTTTCAGGCTTAAAGCAATTGGATTGGGTTTGTAATTGTTCTTTTCTGCATATTCAAGAACAATTCTTTTAGTCTCAGGACTAATTTCATGACTGTCTCTCAATGCTCTTGATACTGTGGATGTCGACAATCCCAGAGCTTTGGCAATATCTTTAATTGTTATGGCTTCAAACTTCATTTCAAGCAATCTTTTCCGGTTATTAAACAAAAATCCTGACAGCCTTTAAAGTTAACTTTTTTTAGCGGTTTAATAGATGGCTCCTTAAACTATTAATTGCTCTATCGAGACAAAAAAAATATCAGATTGCGTCTCTGCCTACAAAAAATTCAGAGAATTCTTTCAGAATTTGCATTTTGATTTTAAATTCAAATCTTGTCTTCATAAGGCATCGTTACCGGGAACGATTGCGTAAAAAAACTTCTCTAAATAGCTCTGTTACAATGAAGTATTGTGTAGAATTGTTGAGGCTTAGTTGGTGATACAGGTAGTAAAATGCCGGATTCAAAGACAAGTCGAATAACGAAAATTGCTTGCGGAATGAAAAAGTCTAATCTACTGTCAGAAGGTTCTCTCTGTTTTGCACATTGCAAAAAAACAGTCAATTACCCCAATTCCCCTCTTGCTATTTTCAAGAAAAAATTTAACCTCCTATCAATTCAATTAGTTCAATTTTCCGATTACCGGGAAATAAAAAACATTAATAAAGATTTTTATCAAAATTACAACTATGACAAAAATGCTTAAACTAACAGGAGTCTGCATCCTGATTCTTTCTTTTCTCTTTCCCACAGAGCTTTTAGCACAGGGAAAGCAAATCAGCGGAACAGTTACTTCATCCGAAAACAGCCAGGGTGCCGGCGGAATTACTGTAACAGAAAAGGGTAAGAAAAATTCAACAACAACCGATGCGCAAGGAAACTACAAAATAACAGTGGCAGATAATGCTACATTAGTATTTTCTAGTGCTTCCTTTCTTAGCTATGAAATTTCAGTAGCAGGTAAAACAACAGTAGATGTTGAATTAAAAACGAATGTAGCTGCGTTAGAAGATGTAGTGGTAATCGGATATCAAACGGTAAGAAGAAAAGATCTTTTGGCTTCTGTTTCTTCAGTTGGGGCAAAGGAATTAAAAGATATTCCGATTAATTCAGCTGCAGAAGCATTAAATGGAAGACTCGCAGGAGTTACCGCTACTTCTGCTGAAGGTTCGCCGGATGCGGATATAAGAATCCGAGTAAGAGGTGGCATGTCAATTACTGGAGACAATTCACCACTGTATATTATCGATGGAGTACAAATGGAAAATGCACTTTCCTTTCTTTCTCCACAGGACATTCAATCAATTGATGTTTTAAAAGATGCTTCTGCCACTGCCATTTATGGGGCAAGAGGTGCTAACGGCGTTATTGTTATTACCACAAAGAGTGGGAGAAAAGGAAAAGCAAAAGTGACTTACAACGGATTTGTAGGGGTGAAAACACTATCCAAAAAGTTAGACTTACTAGACCCATATGATTTTGTATTTTATCAATCTGAACGTTCAAGAGGAAGTAATACAGACAGCACTAATTTTACAAACAACTTTGGTCATACGTGGGACACACTTGATGTTTACAAAAGTATTGATGAAATAGACTGGCAAGAAGAAGCATTTGGCAGAACCGGTATTAACACTACACATAATATTGGAGTATCGGGAGGAAGTAAATTATTTACTTATAATTTTGGCTACACCTATAATAGTGAAAAAGCAATTGTGCTGAATTCTAACTATAAAAGACATTTATTAAACTTCAAGGGAGAATATAAGATTACCAATTCTTTGAAATTAGGCGGCTCAATAAGATATACAACGCAAAATGTAGTAGGTGCAGGTGTTTCTGACGACAAAGGGTCTGCCTACAACCGCTTAAGAAATGCCGTAAAGTATAGGCCTTTCTTATCCGATGATCAGAACATTGATGATGCCGATCCAATTTCTGACCCCAATGTAGGCAATGGCTTAAATCTTACAAACCCTATTCAATTAGCCAATTCTGAATACAGGAGAAAAACCACCAATACGCTGAATCTTACAGCCTATATTTCATATAACATTTTAAAGAACCTGTCATTCAAATCAACGTTTGGATATATTAAAAATGATAGAAAAGACAGACAGTTTTATGATACTATTGCTCCTTATGCAATTATTCAGGGAGGTGCAAAACCAATTGCCCGTTTGGATACTTCTGAAGCAACAACCTTTACTAATTCTAACGTACTTACATACTCAGTAAAAAACTACAAGGGCAAACATGATTTTGATTTTTTGGTGGGAGAAGAAACGTATGACTTAAGAGGAAAAAGCCATGCAAATCTTTACAGAGATTATCAACCGGGTATTACATTTAGCGAGGCCTTTAAGCAAGCAAGTCAGGCAACTCAATTTACAGGATACCCTAAGTTTGGCGAAACCAGATATACCAATATTTCTTTCTTTGGCAGGATTAATTACTCCTTCATGGATAAGTATCTTTTCTCTGCAAATGTTCGTCAGGATGGTGCTTCAAAATTTGGACCTGGTAATAAATGGGGTACTTTTCCAGCTGCATCCTTTGCATGGAGAGTATCAAAAGAAAAATTTATGCAGAATGCTGGATTTATTAATGATCTAAAATTCAGAGTTGGATTTGGTTCTATTGGAAACAATAGAATTGATGACTATCTGTATCTTACTACATTTAGTAATAATGGTACTTATTTTTATAGCATAAATAATGAAGATGTTATTGCCTATTATTCAACATCATTGGTTAATAAAGAACTTAAATGGGAATCAACGGTAAATAGAAACTACGGAATGGATCTTACCATGTTTGACAGAAGAGTTGACCTTACTGTAGATGTGTATGATAACACGTCAAAAGACCTTTTGATAAAGGTTCCTGTTGCTTCTACTTTTGGTTATTCAACCCAATTTCAAAATATCGGAAAAACATCTAACAAGGGTGTAGAAATACAATTGAATACAGCCATAATGCGGAAAGCTAACGGCTTCAATTGGAATGCAAATTTTAATATCGCTTTTAATAAAAATAAAATTCTTGCTTTAGGACAAAATCAAGACTTCTTCTTTGCTGATCCTAGTTGGGGAGTTTCCGGTCAGCCAAATGATTATATACAGAAAATTGGCTCGCCAGTTGGATCTATGTGGGGTCTTGTAACAGATGGCTTCTATACAGTTAACGATTTTGATTATAATACAGTTACAGGAATATACACATTAAAAGCTGGCGTTGTAACAGATGCAGGTATTATTGGAACAGTACAACCTGGTTCCATTAAGTTTAAAGATCTAGATGGTAATGGTTCTGTAGATATTACAAACGACAGCAAAATCATTGGCAACCCAACTCCAAAATTCACAGGAGGTTTTTTACAGCAATTCAGTTACAAGCGTTGGGATGCAAGCATATTCCTAAATTTCTCTTATGGCAATGATATTTATAATGCAAATAAGATAGAATTTACTAATGGATATTCTAACAACACAAATATGCTGGACGTAATGAGTAATAGATGGCGGATTGTTACACCAACTGGTGAAACTGCTCAATGGGTTAATGGTGGAAATGTATATGGCATCGCTCCGGATCAGTTATCTGTCTTAAAATGCTGGTGCCACAATTTGGCAGCCTATAAAAAGTTCAGGTGCATTCTATCCACACTCATGGGCAATTGAAGATGGCTCTTTCTTAAGAATTAATAATGTGAGCATAGGATATAGTTTACCTGCAAAGAGTATTGCCAAACTTAAAATGTCGCAGTTACGGTTTTATGCAACAGCTAATAATCTGGCAATATTTACAAAGTATACAGGTTACGATCCGGAGGTTAGTGTTAGAAATAGTCCTTTAACACCAGGACTTGACTATTCTGCCTACCCCAGAAGCCACAGCTTTGTATTTGGTGTAAATGCATCATTCTAAATAAAATTTAAAAAGAAGTTATATGAAAAATAAATTTTTAAGCCCGATAAGCACTTTGCTTTTGCTATCAATTCTTTTTGTAATTGGCGGTTGCAAGAAATATCTGGATCAACAACCAATTACCGAACTTGGCCCTGAAGCAGTTTTTAGTGATGTGTCTAGTACCTATAAAGCATTAGCTGGCGTTTATAGCCGTTTAATTGGCGACCAAGGTTATGGAATACGTTTAAGTTTATATTATCCTTTAGACAATGATGAAATGCAGGGACCTACTGGTGCTGGTGATAATGACCGCAGAGATATTGCCCGTTATACTGCAACACCAGGAAATGCACAGTTAGAAAAACCCTTTAATCAACTTTTTCAAGGTATTGAATATGCAAATATTTGTATTGACAATATTCCAAAAATGAATTTGTATTCAAACGGTTCTGATAACGAAAAAAAGCAACTTCAAAGAATGCACGGAGAAGCTTTAACGTTAAGGGCACAGTTCTATTTTGAAGCCATCCGTAACTGGGGCGATTTACCTGCCCATTTTGAACCAGCTTATATCTTGGCTGCTGGAAATCCTTTTCCTTCTCAAGTTGACAGAGATACTTTGTACAACAGGCTTTTATCAGATTTGAATACCGCAGCTACATTAGTTCCATGGCGAAATGAATTAGCAGCTATTGGTGATCCTTCAGATGAAAGAATTACCAAAGGAACAGTTAAAGCACTAAGAGCAAGAATCGCATTAGCAAGAGGAGGTTATTCATTAAGAAGCGATGGCCAAATGAAACGATCAGCAGATTATCTTACTTATTATCAAATGGCAAAAGATGACTGTAATGACATTATTACTTCTGGTCAGCATAGCTTAAATCCAAGTTATAAAGGATTATGGAAAGATCAGGTTTGTGGACATGTACTTAACGATCCAAATGGAGAATTAATGTTTCAGGCAAGTGCAACTGGATTAACTGGTGCTGAAGATTCTAAACTTGGCTATTACAATGGACCGAGAATAAACAATAAAGGGAACAGCAGTGTGAATCCTTTACCAAGCTATTTTTATTTATTTGACTCTACCGACACAAGAAGAGACGTAACAATAACGCCATACTTTGTAGCAGCAAATGGCGTAACAAAAATAACTCCGGGCAGCCAGGCATTAGTTTCAATAACAGACGGTAAATACAGAAGAGATTGGATATCAAACCCAACTATTGATCCTGCAAGTTCAGTTCAATATTTCAGCCTTAAATGGCAAATCATCCGTTACGCTGATGTGTTATTAATGTTAGCAGAAGCAGAAAATGAGATCAGTAGTCCAAATGCTGCTGCCTACAATGCAATTAATATGGTAAGAAGAAGAGGATTTGGAAAACCTATCTCTACACCGGATGTCACCGTAGATATTCCTTTAGGTCTTTCAAAAACAGAATTTTTCAAATACCTGGTTAGAGAAAGAGCTTTAGAGTTAGGAGGCGAAGGCATTCGTAAATATGATTTGATAAGATGGAATTTATTGGAAACAGCAATAAACGAAACAAGAAATAACTTAAATCGTATGGCTATTGCAACAGCTATGATTCAATCAACTTACATGGCTGGTTATCCTTCCTATTCATTATCAAATACACTACCATCATCTATGTATTTAATAACTGGCAGCACGGCGGATAATTAT
The DNA here is from genome assembly GCA_016708765.1 of Chitinophagaceae bacterium. GTDB lineage: Bacteria > Bacteroidota > Bacteroidia > Chitinophagales > Chitinophagaceae > JJ008. Next base: position 285,267 of record JADJFD010000003.1, on the reverse strand, counting down.
ACAATATGGTCAAACTCATATTACAAACCAGCCCCAGCAGCTACTCCAGCAGGAACTACTAAACTTACATGGATAGCTTTACCAACAGGTGCTGCCCCACGAAATTCAGTAGGAACAACAGCTGCTGACCGTTTTGCAACAGGTTTTGTTACGGGCAAAGGTGAATTACTGCCATTTCCAAATGCGGCAAGAACTGCTAACACCAACTTAAAACAAAATCCGAACTATTAAGTTTTTTCTTATAGTAGTTTTAATAATAAGGCTGCATAATTGCAGCCTTATTAAATTACACTCGTCAGTAATAGTAGTTTTATGAAAAAAGTTTTTCTATTTTTAAATACAATACTATTGTTTATGCTTGTTTCCTGTGCACAGCAAAATAAAATTGCTGTTACAAACACAAATGAAACAGCAATAGCCTTTCCCGGTGCCGAAGGTTTTGGCAAATACGCAACTGGAGGTAGAGGAGGGAAAATACTAATCGTATCAAACCTGAATGATGCAGGGGAAGGCAGTTTTAGAAAGGCCGCTATCGCAAATGGTAAAAGAATAATTGTATTCGCCATTTCAGGAACCATTCATCTCAACTCTCCCCTTTCTATTAAAGGCGACATAACAATTGCAGGACAAACAGCCCCCGGTGATGGCATTTGTATTGCTGACTATCCCGTTGGTTTAAGTGGGAATAATATAATCATCCGTTACCTGCGTTTCCGTATGGGTGATAAAAATCAAAACAAAGGAATGGTGCCTGGCAGCGGGCATGATGATGCATTGAGTGCTTCAAGAAGAAGTAACATAATAATTGACCATTGCAGCATTAGCTGGAGTACAGACGAATGTTTTTCTGTGTATGGTGGCGATAGCACAACACTGCAATGGAATTTAATTTCCGAACCTCTTAATTATTCTTATCATTTTGAAGAAGGTGATAAAGATTTTGAAAACCATGGCTATGGCGGTATTTGGGGTGGTAGCCATTTATCAGCTCATCATAATTTATTTGCTCATTGTGTAAGCCGCAATCCGAGATTTAATGGCACAAGACTTGGCGCCACAAAGGAATTTGTTGACTTTAGAAACAATGTAATCTATAACTGGGGCGGCAACAGCTCATATGGAGGAGAAGCAGGCAACTATAATATGATCAACAACTATTATAAATACGGCCCCTCTACCAATAAAAATGTAAAATTCAGGATTGTAAACCCTACCAAAACAGATGCGTTGGATTTTGGAAAATTTTATGTAAATGGAAATTATGTGGATGGAGCAAAAGATGTTACTAAAAACAACTGGCTGGGCATACAGATGGGAAATGGTGGAACAGAAGCTGATAAAAAAGAAGCGGTAATAGATAACCCATTTTCTACTGAACAAATTACTGAGCAATCTGCTGTTAAAGCATATGAAGAGGTTTTAAAATTTGTGGGTGCCAGTTACAAAAGAGATACTTTGGATGAAAGAATTATTAGCGATGTAAAAAACAGAACAGGTAGATTTATTGATGTGCAAGGTGGCTTCCCGCATGGAACAGCATATGAACTCACCATGAACGCATGGCCTGTATTAAAATCTTTGCCTGCACATGCTGATACAGATAAAGACGGAATGCCGGATGACTGGGAAAAGAAAAATGGATTGAATCCCATTGACCCATCAGATGCGTCACAAAATAAATTAGATAAACATTACACAAATGTTGAAGTGTATATAAACAGTATTGTAAAATGAAATGAACCATAAAAATTTGCGAGCATCTTTCATAAATTGCGATGAAAATTTTTATGGAGAATTCCATCTGATAAATTGTTAAATAAAAAACAAGATGAAAAAACTCCTTTTATTCCCAATTGTATTGATTGGCTTAGCTTTTTCTTTTCCTGCAAAAAAGAAAATAAAAATATTTCTTGCGGGAGATTCTACCTGTGCTAATAAGGAAACAAAAGCTTATCCCGAAACAGGCTGGGGAATGCCCTTTGTTTCTTTTTGGGATTCTACCGTTACAGTTGTTAACCGTGCAAAAAATGGCCGTAGCACCAAAACATTCATCAGTGAAGGTTTGTGGAAATCAATAATGGATGAAACCAAAGAAGGTGATTATGTAATTATTCAATTTGGCCATAATGATGCATCAAAAGATAAAGGGGAAAGATATGCCACACCGGATACTTTTAAAATGAATCTGAATCGCTTTATAAAAGAAACGAGAGAAAAAAAGGCAACCCCCATTTTATTTACTCCGGTTTCAAGAAGAAAATTTGATAAAGAAGGAAATGCTGTTGAAACACATAAGGAATACGCAGCGTTAACAAAAGAAGTTGCCGCAGCACAAAAGGTGTTATTTTTTGATTTGGATGAGAAAAGCAGGGCCTTATACCAACAGTTTGGTGAAGAAAAATCAAAATTGCTGTTTTTACAATTAGAGCCAGGAGAACACCCAAATTATCCTGATGGGAAAGTTGACAATACACATTTTAATGAACTGGGTGCAAGACTAATTGCGCAATTAATTTTAAAAGAATTGAAAGGATTAAATATTGAAATGACGGATAGAGTTACAGTCCCGGCTATAAAAAAATAAATGAAAAGTATTATTTTCTTTATCGTTTGCGCAATTAGCAGCATTATTACAATTGCACAGTCAACAGTTGGAATAACTGGTATAAGAGATACTTCTTACAATATTCTGAACGAATATAACAAGCACCTAAAGAATTATCCCGGCATTCAAATTGCGAAAGAAACTTCATACCCCTATGTTAAGGAAGAAAAAAATATTGCTTATTGCAAAACTCCACAACGGGAATTAAAGCTGGATGTATTTTATCCCAAAGAAAAAAGTAAAATAAAAAGAACTGCTATACTGTTTATTCATGGCGGCGGATGGAGGAGTGGCAATAAATCCATGCATTATCCTTTGTTACAAGAACTGGCTTCACTCGGTTATGTTTGTATTACTCCTGAGTATCGTCTTTCTACAGAAGCATTATATCCTGCAGGTGTACATGATATAAAAACTTCTATCCGTTGGATACGGCAACATGCAAAGCAATATAATATTGATGTAAATAAAATTGTAGTGGCTGGTCATTCTGCTGGTGGCGAACTGGCTGCATTTATGGGTGCTACCAATGGCATGAAGCAATTTGAAGGAGAAGGTTGCTATCAAAATTTTCAAGTAAAGCCAATGCAGTCATTGATCTCGATGGCACATTAGCTTTTATACATCCTGAATCAGGTGAAGGCGATGACAGCAAAAGAATATCCGCCGGCACTTATTGGTTTGGTTATTCCAAAACAGAAAATCCTGATATATGGAAACAGGCGGCTCCATTAACACATGTTGGAAAGCATAACCCTCCCACTCTTTTTATCAACAGTGCTGTTGACCGCATGCATGCAGGAAGAGAAGATTTTATTGCCATTCTCAACCAGCATAATATTTATTCAGAAGTAAAAACTTTAAAAGGTTCTCCACATACTTTTCTATTGTTCAATCCCTGGTTTGATACGACGGTAGCTTACATGGATCAGTTTATCAGAAAAATATTCCATGTTCAGAAAAAAGCTGAAAAAGAAATTACTGTTGCACAAGGTGGATCAGGAGATTTTAGAACTGTACAAGAGGCTTTAAATGCAGTTCCTGTCAATAATAAAAAACCGGTAACTATTTTTATTAAGAAGGGTATTTATAAAGAGAAGTTATATCTCGATTCATCGAAACAATTTGTCTCATTGGTTGGTGAAGATAAATTCAACACCGTTCTTACTTATAATGATCACACCGGAAAAATTTCTCCAAAAGGAGACACTATCAATACCCAAACCTCCTGGAGTTTTTTAATAAAGGCTGATAATTTTACTGCAACCGATATCACTTTTCAAAATGATGCGGGTTTTACTGCGGGACAAGCAGTTGCAGTTGAATCAGATGGTGACAAAGCTGTTTTTAAAAATTGCCGCTTTATCGGTTTCCAAGATGTGTTGTTTACTAATAATGAAAAGAGCCGTCAGTATTATGAGAATTGCTACATAGAAGGTACTACCGATTTTATTTTTGGCTCTGCTACAGTTTGGTTTGAAAAAACGCATATCCATAGCAAGAAGAATTCACACATCACAGCAGCTTCCACACCAAAAGAAAAAGAGTTCGGCTATATCTTCAATAATTGCAAACTTACCGGAGATACTTCACTGCACAGTGTTTCTTTAGGCCGCCCATGGAGAACTTATGCACATACAGTATATATGAATACATATATCGGCCCGCATATAAAAGCAGAAGGTTGGAGCAACTGGAACAATACGGATAATGATAAAACCACACGGTATGCAGAGTATAAAAATTACGGGCCTTCATCTAATCCAAAAACAAGAATAAACTGGTCAAAACAATTAACAGAAGTTGAAGCAAAGAATTATACACCGAAAAATATATTCAACGGATGGAATCCCTTACAATGAAAATAAAGCTGACGACAATTGTATTTATTGTTTCTGCATTTTGTGCCGCAGCACAAAACATTTCTAAAGTCTGGGTTTCTGATAATGGCAACGGCACTTATAAGAACCCTGTAATTGATGCAGACTACAGCGACCCCGATGCTGTAAGAGTTGGTGATGATTATTATATGATCTCTTCATCTTTCAATCATGCACCCGGATTACCAATACTTCATTCAAAAGATTTGGTAAACTGGTCACTCATCGGTCATGGATTAAAAACACAATTGCCTGTTGAACATTTTAGTAAAGTGCAGCATGGTGGCGGTGTGTGGGCACCGAGTATTCGTTATCACAATAATGAATTTTACATTTATTATCCTGACCCTGATTTTGGAATCTATTTAACCAAAGCAAAAAATATTACAGGTCCATGGACTGAACCAGTAATGATAGAAGCAGGCAAAGGTTTGATTGACCCCTGCCCTCTTTGGGATAACGATGGTAAAGTTTATCTCGTTCATGCTTATGCTGGCAGTCGTGCCGGTCTTAAATCAATCATTGTTGTAAAAGAATTAAATGCAGCAGGAACAAAAGTCATTAGTGATGCTGTAATGGTTTACGATGGACATGAATTAGATGCCACCATTGAAGGCCCGAAATTTTATAAACGCAATAGCTACTATTACATATTTGCTCCTGCAGGTGGGGTAAGCACTGGTTGGCAAACCATATTAAGAAGCAAAAATGTATATGGCCCTTATGAAAGAAAAGTGGTGTTAGACCAAGGCAGCACAACAATCAATGGACCACACCAGGGTGCATGGGTAGATACAAAAACTGGTGAGCATTGGTTCCTGCATTTTCAGGACAAAGATGCTTATGGAAGAGTGGTGCATCTACAGCCAATGAAATGGATAAACGATTGGCCGGTGATTGGAGAAGATAAAGATGGCGATGGGAAATGCGAACCAGTTATGCTTTATAAAAAACCAAACGTTGGAAAAACATACCCGATAAAAACTGTTGCCGATAGTGATGAATTTAATTCATCAAAATTGGGTTTTCAATGGCAATGGCAGGCCAATCCGAAAGAAGGATGGGCTTTTCCTACAGCATCAGGTTCACTTCGACTATTTTCTGCTTATCAACCTGATTCAATAAATAACATATGGAATACACCGAATATACTCGGACAAAAAACACCAGCAGATGAATTTACAGCCACTGTAAAATTCAGCTTCAAGCCAAAGTTTGAAAACGAAAAATTTGGCTTAGTGATGCTTGGAAGTGATTATGCGTATATCGCAGTCGAAAAAAAAGATGATGCCATCAATATAATTTGTAATGAAAATATCAAGGCCGATAAAAATAGTAAAGAAAAAGAAATAGGTTCATTCGCTGTAAAAGGAAATACTTTTTACTTAAGAATACAAGTAGAGAAAGGAGGCGTTTGTCGTTACTCATTTAGCGATAATGGAGAAAAATTTACTACCATTGAAAAAACATTTGTTGCAAAACCCGGAAGATGGGTTGGGGCAAAACTCGGTTTGTTTTGTTTGAGAAATAATGTGACGAATGATGCGGGATATGCAGATGTTGACTGGTTCAGGATAGAACCTTTAAAATAATTGGGTATCCATCCCCTCCTGGGAGGGGCAGAGAATAACCGATATAAAGAGATTTGTAATGAGGTGGGTTACGAATACTCCTACAAGCTCAGTAGAATTACCGAATTCCCGATAAATATCGGGATGCTACAAAATGCTGAATAGAATTCATGCAGCAGAAGTGTGATTCTGTTTTATTCTTTCACTGGAAGAATAAAATAGAACAAATCAAAGATTGCAACGAAGACGATAGTAGTACAGACGATGATAACATAAAAATATACACATGAAAAAAACATTCTTATTCTTACTCATTTTTTCCTTCGGAGTGATAACAAATGCACAAAGTAAAAAGGAAACAGCGGTGGCCAATGCAATTGAAAAACTTCGCATTGCTATGGTCGATGGAGTGAAAGAAAAATTGGAAGCTGTTGTTGCTGACAAATTAAGTTATGGTCATTCCGGCGGGCACATAGAAGGAAAAGTAGAATTTGTAGAAAAAATTGTAAGCGGAAAGTCTGATTTCGTTTCTATTGATTTAACGGAACAAACCATAAACATAAGCGGAAAAACAGCTATTGTAAGACATATTTTAACAGCTAAAACAAATGATAATGGCAAACCCGGCCAAGTACATTTAAGAATTTTACTAATCTTTCAAAAAGATGGCGGAAGCTGGAAATTACTGGCTCGCCAGGCTGTTAAAATAGCCTGATCGGCAGCAAAAAAATGCAACCGGGAATTGGTACCGTTCCCGGTAACGATTGCGTAAATAAACTAATGCAATTCGTTGATTAACAGCCAATATCTCGTTAGACTTGTATAACGAAACGCTTAAAAAGCAACCACTTGCCGATGAAAAAAACACTAAGTACAGTAATTGCCGTTACGATGTTTATTTCCTGCCTTGCACAGCAGCATAAACTTCCCATTGTTACAGCTCCGGAATTTAAAAAAGACACTTTATCCATTACTTCATTTGGTGCAGTTGAAGATGGCAATACATTAAATACAAAAGCGATTAATGCAACAATTGATGCACTATCAAAAAAAGGCGGCGGTGTTGTTTTAGTTCCAAATGGTTTGTGGCTGACGGGTCCGATTGTATTAAAGAATAATATCAACCTTCACCTTGCAATTGGTGCTACTTTATTATTTACAAAAGATTTTAATCAATATCCATTAGTAAAGGCTAATTGGGAAGGTTTACCGCAGATGCGAAACCAGTCTCCCATTTCTGCAACGGATGCAATTAATATTGCAATTACCGGTAAAGGAATTATTGATGGCAATGGCGATGCCTGGCGAATGGTAAAAAAAGATAAGCTGAGCGAAACACAATGGAAAAAATTGGTGGCAAGTGGTGGTGTGCTGAGTGATGACAAAAAAATATGGTATCCATCTCAGCAGTCGCTGAAAGGATCAAAACTTTCAAACCCCGGAACAATTTCTCCTGAAAAAGATGATGCCTTCTATGCAAGCATTAAAGATTTTTTAAGACCCAATCTTTTATTACTGACCAGCTGCAAAAATATTTTGCTCGAAGGTGTTACATTTCAGAACTCTGCTGCTTGGTGTTTGCATCCGCTGATGAGTGAGAATATCACTGTAAGAAATATTACGGTTAAAAATCCATGGTATGCACAAAACGGTGATGGTATTGATGTAGAGAGTTGTAAAAATGTGTTGATTGAAAATTCAATCTTCGATGTAGGTGATGATGCCTTGTGTATGAAAAGCGGAAGAGATGCAGAAGGAAGAAAAAGAGGAATGCCAACGGAGAATGTTATCATCCGTGGGTGTACGGTTTATGCTTCGCATGGTGGTTTTGTAATTGGTAGTGAAATGAGTGGGGGTGCAAAAAATATTCATGTAAGCAATTGCACATTCATCGGAACTGATATCGGACTTCGCTTTAAAACTACAAGAGGTCGTGGTGGTGTGGTAGAGGATATTTTCATCAAGGATATTTATATGAAGGATATTCCCGGTGAGGCGATTTTGTTTGATATGTATTATGCAGCAAAGGATCCGATTCCTTTAGCCGGAGAAAAAAGAGAATTACCAAAAGTTGAATTTTTACCGGTAGATGAAACCACCCCAGTGTTCAAAAATTTTCATATCAGCAATGTATATGTAAATGGTGCGGAGAAAGCCATCTTCATTCGTGGCATACCGGAGATGCATGTGAAAGATATTGTGCTGGAGAATATGGTCTTTCAATCCCAAAAGGGAATTGATGTGCAAGAAGCCAGTAATATTACTTTTAGAAATATTGCTGTCACCAGTGAGGAAACAAACCCGGTAATTGATATTGTACAAAGCGATAAATTATTATTCGACAATATCACTTATAAAAAAGGTGCTGAACTGTTATTCAGAATAAATGGCGATAGAAGTAATAGCATCAGCATAAAAAATACAAATGCCTCAAATGCTAAAGAGAAAATAAAATACGAATTAGGTGCGTCGGAAAACAGCACTTCATTTCTCAGTATCAGCCCTTCCGATTATAAATGGAGTGAAAAGTTGTCTGAAACGGCAATGCGTCTCTGGCCCGATTCATTTACTCTCGAAGGTGACAAAGTAGCTAAGTGGCGATATGACCAGGGAGTTATCCTGAAAGGAATGGAATCAGTTTGGAATGCAAGTGGTGATGGCAACTGGTTTAAATATATCCAGGAGAGCATGGATTTTTATGTACAGAATGACGGAACTATTAAAGGTTACCGCCCTGATGAATACAATATTGACCATATAAACAATGGAAAATTAGTATTGCTGCTTTATCAGGTAACCGGGAAAGAGAAATATAAAAAGGCAGCAGATCTTTTACGAAATCAATTGAGAACTCACCCAAGAACAAGTGAAGGCGGTTTCTGGCATAAGAAAATTTACCCTTCGCAAATGTGGCTCGATGGTTTGTATATGGGTCAGCCTTTTTATGCAGAGTACGCAAAAATCTTTCATGATGATACTGCCTTTAATGATATAGCAAAGCAATTTATCCTGATGGAGAAACATGCTATGGATATAAAAACAGGCTTGCTCTATCATGGCTGGGATGAAAGTAAAGAACAACAATGGGCCAATAAAACAACAGGTCAGTCGCCAAATTTCTGGGCAAGAAGTTTAGGATGGTTTGGAATGGCATTGGTTGATGTATTGGACCACTTTCCTGCTAATCATCCAAAAAGGGCTGAGTTAATTACTATTCTCCATCGCTTTGCAAATGCGGCAAAAAAAGTACAGGATCAAGAAACAGGATTGTGGTATGATGTACCCAATATGATTGGTAAAGAAAAAAACTATCCGGAAGCATCTGCATCCTGTATGCTGGCTTACACATTAGCAAAAGCTGCAAGGAAAGGTTATATACCACAAGGACATTTTGATGCAGCAAGAAAAGCATATCGTGGCATATTAAAAGAATTCATAGAAATAGAACCTAACGGGCAAGTGAACCTGAAAGGCACTGTTGCTGTTTCCGGCCTTGGCGGTAAACCTTACCGTGATGGCAGTTTTGAATACTATATGAGTGAGCCGGTAATCACAAATGATTCCAAAGGATTGGGAGCATTTATTCTTTGTGCTGCAGAAATGGAATTAAACGAAACACAATCAGTCGGCAAAGGCAAAACAGTTTTACTTGATTATTATTTTAACAATGAATGGAAGAAAGATGCAACCGGCACACCTGTTCGCTGGCATTATACATGGGAAGATAAAAGTAACAGCGGTTATGCAATGCTTGGCGATATTTTTAACAGGTATGGTGTACAAATAAAATCACTGGAAAATTTACCAACCTCAGCTACTTTAAAAAATGCATCAATCTACATTATGATTGATCCCGATACAGAAAAAGAAACAGAGAAGCCAAAGTACGTCGGACCGAAAGAAGCAATAGCAATCAGCAATTGGGTAAAAAATGGCGGTGTACTGGTAATGCTGAGTAATGATGCAGGTAATGCTGAATTCAAAAACTTCAATCAACTGGCCGCCAAATTTGGAATTCAGTTCAACGAAGACAGTAAGAACCGTGTGCAAAACGATCAGTACGAACAAGGCGCAGTCTTAACAACTACTGGCAATCCTATCTTTTCTGCAAATAGAAAATTATTTATAAAAGAGTATAGCAGCTTACAGGTGAATAGCCTTGCGGTTACAGTTTTAAAAAATGGAGAAGATAATGTAATGGCTGTTGCTAAATATGGCAAAGGAACAGTATTTGCCTTTGGCGATCCCTGGATATATAATGAATACCTGGATGGCAGAAGACTTTCACCTGGCTTTGATAATTATGCCGCTGCTGAAGAGTGGGTAAAATGGTTGATCAAACAAACAAAATGATAAAAAGAAAAACCACCATATCGTTATTGTATTTAACCAGCGTTTTGCTGTTGCAGTCATGCGCAATTGCTCAACCAGTACAATCCGTACCCAATAAAATTATTGTAGCTGCTGATGGAAGTGGTGATTATAAAACGATACAAGCTGCTATCAACAGTTTACCTGATTCATCCGCAACACCAAGAACCATTTTTATTAAGAAAGGAACGTACAGTGAAAAATTATTTATAGAAAAGCATAATATCATTTTTGAAGGCGAGGACAAAGCCAAGACTACCATCACACAGGATATTGCAAGAGATGAATGGAGATGTGATCATCCGGATGACTGGGGTGTTGCTACTATGAACGTCAATGGAAATGATATTACATTGAAAAATCTCACCATTGCCAATGATTATGGTTTCAACGTAAAAGAGAGTAAGGTTATTGATTGTAAAGCCGATACTGTTACCGGTAAAAAAACAATTACCAATGGCGGTCACCAGATGGCCTTAAGGACAATGATGGCAACCAGACTGAAAGCAGTTAATTGTCATTTCAGGGCTTATGCAGGTGATACTGTTAGTCCCTGGAACACTACAGACGGTATGTTTTATTTCAAAGACTGCAGCATGGAAGGCGGTGTAGATTTTTATTGTCCCCGTGGCTGGGCTTGGGCAGAGAATTGCACTTTCTATGCAAACACAGGTCCTGCAAGTATCTGGCATGATGGTTCTAACAACAAAGATTTTAAAACTGTACTGGTGAATTGCAAATTCAAAGGCTATGATGGTTTTCTATTAGGCCGTTACCATCGTGAAGCACAATTCTATTTGTTGAATTGTGAGTTTGCAAAGAATATGAAAGACACTCCTATTTATCAGGTGCCAACAAACAATACGATCAAATGGGGAGAAAGAATATATTATTATAACTGTCACCGGGTAGGAGGAAAAGATTTTAGCTGGCACAGCAACAATCTTCCCGAAGGTGTAAATGCAAAAGAAATAACTGTTAACTGGGTTTTTGGCGATCGCTGGAACCCAACAATAAATTAAATATGCAATTATCAAAAAATGCTTTAGGGCAAATTGCTGCACAACCAAGATTAGAAATACCGTCAGCAAAACTATTAGGGTTGCCGGAAAAGGTTTTGCAATTCGGAACCGGTGTTTTGCTGAGAGGATTACCCGATTATTTTATTGACAAAGCTAATAAGCAGGGTATCTTCAACGGAAGAGTAGTGATTGTAAAATCAACCGACAGCGATAGCAGTGCATTTGACAAACAGGATGGTTTATATACTATCTGTGTTCGTGGTGTGGAAAATGGAAAAACTGTTGAAGAAAATATAATCAATGCGTCTGTAAGCAGAGTACTTAGTGCTAATACTGAATGGAAAAGAATATTGGAATGTGCACACAATCTAGAAATGAAGATCATTCTTTCTAATACAACTGAAGTAGGCATTCAATTAACAGATGATAATATTAATGATGAACCACCTTCTTCTTTTCCTGGAAAACTGTTAGCATTCTTACAAGAAAGATTCAAAGCATTTAACGGAAGTGCTGAAAGCGGAATGGTGATTGTTCCAACTGAACTCATAACTGATAATGGTTCTAAGTTAGAAAGTATTGTACTGGAACTAGCACATCTCAATAATCTTGACTTCAAATTTATTGAGTGGCTCGAAACACATAATACATTTTGCAACTCACTCGTTGACCGTATTGTTCCTGGAAAACCAAATGCTGAAGAATTGAAAAGAACAGAGGAAACATTAGGTTATACGGATGAATTACTGACCAATAGTGAAGTATTCAGACTTTGGGCCATTGAAGGAAATGAAAAGACAAAAGAAGTATTATCATTTTATAAAGCAGACGATGCAGTGGTGATAACGCCAGATATTACCTTGTTCAAGGAATTGAAACTGCGTTTACTAAACGGTACACATAGTTTCAACTGTGGTCTTGCCTTCTTATCAGGATTTAATATTACGAGAGAAGCTGTAACGGATAAAATCTTTTCCGTCTTTGCAAAGAACCTAATGCATCAAGAAATCGCTAATGCTATTCCTTTTGAAATAGATAAAAAAGTAAAGGCCGATTTTGCCAATAATGTTTTCGAACGTTTCTGCAATCCGTTTATAGATCACCAGTGGATCAGCATTACCGTACAGTACACTTCGAAAATGAAAATGAGAAATGTACCTTTAATCGTCAGGCATTATGAGCTGGCTGAAAATCCGCCAATGTATATGGCAACAGGTTTTGCCGGGTTCTGTTGTTTATGAAAGCTACTAAGAAAGAAGGCAATAAATACTTCGGAGAGCTTAACGAAACACCGTATGAAATAAAAGATGAGTCGGCTGAATATTTTTACAATACCTGGAAAGATAAAGCAGGTGCTGATGTTGCAAAAGAAGTTATGCAGGATGAAGAACTTTGGGCAACTGACTTAACAGCATTTTCTGGATTTCTATCTGCTGTGCAGGAACAATTGCAGGATATGATGGCCAACGGGGTATTGAATACTATTGCACAATTAGAAACAAATAAAGTAACGGCTTAGATGAAACATAAAGTTTTAAAAGTACATCCAACCGATAATGTGATTGTTGCATTATCCAATCTTTCAAAAGGCGAAACCATTTCCTTTGAAGGAAGTGAATATGTTTTACAGGAAGACATTCCGGCGAAACATAAATTTTTTATAGAGGACTTATCTGCCGGTGGAGAGGTAACAATGTACGGTGTGTTGGTTGGTAAAGCACAACTACCAATTACAAAAGGTAGTCGCATGACAACAGAGAACATTAAACATGCCGCTGAAAAATATGCTTACCGCAAAACTGATTTTCATTGGCAAGCTCCTGATATTTCTAAATTCAAAGACAAAACATTCAATGGCTATCATCGTAACGATGGAAGAGTTGGAACAGCAAATTACTGGTTATTTATCCCAACTGTTTTTTGTGAAAACAGAAATCTTGATGTGATCCGTGAAGCCATGCATAATGAACTGGGCTATGCCGTTACTGACAAATACAAACAATACACTCATCAGTTAGTCAATGCTTATAAAAGTGGTGAAGGATTTGAAACGATTGACCTCTCTCCTTCTGCCAACATTCAAAACCGTCCGTTTAAAAATGTGGATGGAATTAAATTCTTAAACCACCAGGGTGGTTGCGGTGGCATCAGACAGGATGCTGCTGTATTAAGTAAACTATTAGCAGCTTATGCCGACCATCCGAATGTTGGCGGTGTAACAGTTTTAAGTCTCGGTTGCCAAAACTTACAGGTGCAGGATTTTAAAGATGACCTTAAAAAGCAAAATCCAAACTTCGATAAACCCATTTTCATATTTGAGCAGCAGCAATCACAAAGCGAAGAGCAACTGATTACTGAAGCCATCAAACAAACATTTAAAGGATTGATTGAAATAAATAAACTGGAAAGGCAACCGGCTTCCCTTGATAAATTATGCATCGGTGTAAAGTGCGGCGGCAGCGATGGCTTCAGTGGTATATCTGCCAATCCTTCTGTTGGTTATTGCTCTGATTTAGTTGTAGCATTAGGCGGTAAAATTTTATTAGCAGAATTCCCTGAACTCTGTGGCGTAGAACAAGAATTGATTGATAGGACAGTTGAAGAATCCGCTGCAAAAAAGTTCATACAACTGATGGGACGTTATGATGAAATGGTAACCAATGCCGGTTCAAGTTTCTCCATGAACCCATCCCCCGGAAATATTAAAGACGGCTTAATAACTGATGCGATAAAAAGTGCTGGTGCTGCAAAAAAAGGTGGTACTTCTCCTGTTGTTGATGTGTTGGACTATACTGAAACCGCAACCAAGGCAGGATTGAATTTAGTTTGTACTCCGGGTAATGATGTGGAAGCAACAACCGGTAAAGCAGCAAGTGGTGCTACATTGATATTGTTTACAACCGGATTAGGAACACCAACCGGTAATCCTGTTTGTCCTACCATTAAAGTTTCAACGAACAGCAATCTGACAAAGAGAATGAATGATATTATTGATATTGATTGCGGACCAGTGATTGAAGGAGATAAAACAATTGAACAAATGGGTGAAGCTATTCTGGAATATTGCATTAAAGCTGCCAGCGGAGAAGTAATTCCGAAAGCGGTGCAGTTGAACCAGGATGATTTTATTCCGTGGAAGAGAGGTGTGAGTTTATAGAAAGTGTAACACAAAGACGCCAAGGAGCAAAGAATACGTTGCGACTTGTAAACTTTGCATCTTATTCACTTTGCGACTTTGCGTGAAAACATAATAAAGAAGTTATATGAAAAAGTTTCTCGACGAAAATTTCTTGCTGAGCAATGCAACAGCACAAAAATTGTATCATGAGTATGCTAAAAACATGCCCATCATTGATTATCATAATCACTTGTCGCCAAATGAAATGGCAGAGGATAAGAGTTTTGAAAACATAACCAAAGTTTGGTTGAATGGCGACCATTACAAATGGAGAGCTATGCGTACCAATGGTGTGGAAGAGGAATACATCACTGGAGAAAAAACAGATTGGGAAAAATTCCGTGCATGGGCAGCAACGGTTCCCTATACTTTAAGAAACCCATTGTATCATTGGACGCATTTGGAACTTCAACGCTACTTTGATATCAATACCATATTGAATGCTAAAACTGCTAAAAGTATTTATGATGAGTGTAATGAAAAGTTACAATCAAAAGAATACAGTGTTCGTGGATTGCTGGAAAAAATGAATGTAAAAGTTGTTTGCACAACGGATGACCCATTGGATTCACTGGAGCATCACCAGAAAATAAGTAAAAACGATTGGTCAGTAAAAGTATTACCAGCATTCCGTCCCGATAAGGCGATGAATGTGGATGATAGGACTGGCTTTAATAATTACCTCTCTGGTTTAGAAAAAGCAGCCGATGTTTCCATCAGTACTTACAATGATTATTTATCGGCATAAAAAAGCGTCATACTTATTTTGTTGAAAATAATTGCAATATCAGCGACCACGGCCTGGAAGAAATATATGCAGAGGATTATACCACTACGGAGATAGCTGGCATCTTTGCCAATATCCGTTCGGGCGGAGAATTGACTTTGCTAGATAACAGAAAATTCAAATCTGCTATGCTGGTGAATTTTGCTGAGTGGGATTGGGAAAAAGGTTTTGTACAGCAATATCACCTTGGCGCATTAAGAAATAACAACAGCCGTATGCTAGGCAAACTGGGACCAGATACCGGTTGGGACAGCATTGGTGATTTTTCTCAGGCAAGAACCTTGTCTAAATTTTTAAACCGTTTGGATAAAAATGATACGTTGGCGAAAACAATTATTTATAATTTAAATCCTGCCGATAATGAATTGTTTGCTACCATGATTGGCAACTTTAATGATGGTACCGCCGCAGGTAAAGTGCAATGGGGTTCATCCTGGTGGTTTCTGGATCAGAAGGATGGAATGACGAAACAAATCAATGCACTCAGTAATATGGGATTGCTCAGTCGCTTTATTGGAATGCTGACAGATAGCCGTTCATTCCTCTCATTCCCTCGTCATGAATATTTCAGAAGAATATTATGTAACCTATTTGGTGAAGAGATAGAGAATGGCGAATTACCAAATGATATTGAGTGGACAGGAAAAGTAATTCAGGATATCTGTTTCAATAATGCTAAAAATTATTTTAACTGGCAATTAGATAAGGAAGCTGTTGGGTCAAACGCAACAGTTTCATAAATTTTATTCAGTTACAACGTTGTAATGGCGTTTCGGTAACGATGCCGGAAACAAAACTGGTCACTAATTGACTTCTTTATAATTGCATGGTGTATCTTTCAAATCTTCAACAATAAATAAAAAATAAAAGAACATGTCAAAGAAAGTAGTAACCCTCGGAGAAATAATGTTACGCTTATCAACTCCAGATTTTAAAAGGTTTGTGCAAGCCGATACATTCGACATCACCTATGGTGGTGGCGAAGCCAACGTTTCTGCCGCATTGTGTAATTATGGATTGAACGGAACCTTTGTTTCCAAAGTGCCGAACAATGCAATTGGTCAATCAGCCATCAATCATTTGCGTCGCTATGGTGTAGATACACAGTTTGTAGCAAGAGGTGGCGATCGTTTGGGAATTTACTTTTTAGAAACAGGTGCTTCTATGCGGGCATCACAGGTTATATACGACCGTGCCGGTGCTTCTATTGCAGATGTAGATGCTTCTGAATTTGATTTTGATAAAATATTTGAAGGAGCCAGTTGGTTCCATACAACAGGTATCACTCCTGCATTGAGCGATAAAGCTGCTGCATTAACTGATGCTGCATTGAAAGCTGCCAAAGCAAGAGGCATTACCACCAGTATTGATCTGAACTTCCGTAAGAAGTTATGGACAAAAGAAAAAGCAAGAGAAGTAATGACAAAGCTTTGCGAAAATGTAGACGTATGTATCGGCAATGAAGAAGATGCAGACCTCTGCTTAGGTTTCAAAGCAGCCAACACGGATGTAACTAAAGGCGAACTGAACCTCGATGGTTTTAAAGATGTATTCAAACAAATGAAAGAAAGATTCGGCTTCAAGTTCATTGCTTCTTCATTAAGAGAAAGTCATAGTGCCAGTGACAACGGATGGAGTGCATTGGTTTATGATGGAAACGATTTTTATCACACCAAAGAATACAGTGTACGTATTGTTGACCGTGTAGGTAGTGGCGATTCATTTGCAAGCGGATTGATTTATGGATTGGTTACTGGAATGCCGATGAATGAAGCCGCCGAATTTGGCGTTGCTGCATCTGCAATCAAGCATACAATACCGGGAGATTTGAATCATGCTACATTAAGTGATGTAAAAGATTTGATGAAAGGTGATGGTAGTGGAAGGGTGCAGAGATAAAGCCCTCTGTCTCCCTAAAGGGAGTACTTAGATCAGTTAGTCTTTTTATATTTTGTAGTTCTTTAAAGAAGTGAGTTGAATGATTATGTTACCAGCATTTGTTTTTCATGGCATCGTCTGTTGCGTCGCACTCTTCTGCTTTTTGTTCACTAATTAACAAATACAGAGTTTTCATCCCCTCCGTGGAGGGGCAGCAGACTTTAATAATAAAAAAAACCTCGGAAGGGGTGGGTCAAAAAAAATTAATCATGATAATTGACACATTAAATAACGCATCAAAATACTTCTCTCTCCATCCTTCATTTGCAAAAGCATTTGAGTTCATCAATGCAACAGACCTTGTAAATGCGGCCGATGGCAAATCAGATATTGCGGAAGGGTTGAAAGCTATTTTTTCCAATAAGCCCGGCGTTGCCGCAGCAGCCTCTGTATCAAAATTTGAATGTCATAATAACAATATTGATATTCAGCTTTGTATTAATGGAGTAGAAACCATTGGATGGAAGCCGAGAGAGAAATGTGTAAGTGAAAATGGCAGATACAATCCCGAAAAAGATGTGCAGCTGTACTACGAACAACCAGATATGTATTTCCAGTTAACCAACGGGCAATTTGCTATTTTCTTTCCGGAAGATGTGCATGCCCCAATGATTGGAGAGGGAGAAATAAAAAAATTAGTGATAAAAGTAAGAATAGGCAATAGTGAATAGGCAATAGTGAATGGGGCTTTATTGTAACTATCACTTTATATAATAAAAGACGAAAATATTTATTTAATAAATTCCCTTGGCGTTCTTTGCGCCTTTGCGAGAAACAAAAAGCAGTATGAGTAACACAAAAAAAATAACAGACGCCATCGTAGCACAAGGCATACTTCCCTTATATTTCAATCCTGATGAAACAGTAAGTGTAGAAGTATTAAGAGCCATTTACAAAGCAGGCATCAAAGCAGTGGAATACACCAACCGTGGCGAAGCTGCACTCAGCAACTTTAAAAAGATGGTGGACGTACGTAATGCAGAAATGCCCGGTATCGTATTAGGTGTAGGCACTATTAAAAATATGCAGCATGCAAAAGATTACCTCGCTGCCGGTGCAGACTTTTTAGTAAGTCCCGGATTTGTTCCCGATGTAGCAGTGCATTGCGTAGCCAATGATATTTTTTACGGCCCTGGTTGTATGACACCGACTGAAATCATCGCTGCAGAAAATGCAGGAATTGGATTTATTAAGTTATTCCCCGGCAATATGCTTGGACCAGATTTTCTCAGTGGTATAAAAGATATCTTCCCTAAACTTTTATTTATGCCAACAGGTGGTGTAGATACTACCAAAGAAAATATTGAAGGCTGGTACAAAGCCGGTGTATGTGCAGTAGGTATGGGAAGCAAACTTATAAGTAAAAAATTAATGGAAGCAAAAGATTATGCTACCATTGAAAGCGAAACAAAAAAAGTGCTTGAAACAATAATGTCTATTAAAAATTAAAGACTTCAAAGTCCTCTTTAGGGGATTTAGGGGTTCTCTAAACTTGCCAAATGCTAAAAGAAAAAATCGGAAAGTACAGGTGGACTATCTGTGCCCTGTTATTTTTTGCCACTACCGTTAACTATCTCGACAGACAGGTATTGAGTTTACTGAAGCCAATGCTTGAAGAAAAGTTTGGCTGGAGTAATAGTGACTATGCAGACATTGCTGCAATATTCCAATTTACCTATGCCATTTCCATGCTTTTTGCTGGCCGTATTATTGATAAACTTGGCACCAAAAAAGGTTTTGCCTGGGCAATCAGTATCTGGTCGATTGGAGCTGTAATGCATGCATTGGCAATTCCAATTGGTTCAGCGTTTACAACCGCTTTAGGTTGGGTTGGTATAGTAACTGTTCCTGTTTCTATATTAGGATTTATGGTAAGCCGTGCAGTTTTAGCCTTTGGTGAAGCAGGAAACTTTCCCGGAGCTATTAAAGCCACAGCGGAATATTTTCCCAAGAAAGAAAGATCTTTTGCCACCGGCATTTTTAACTCCGGTGCCAATGTAGGTGCCATCCTTGCACCATTAACTGTTCCATGGATTGCCACCAACTGGGGCTGGGAATCTGCTTTTGTAATAATTGGAGCCATTGGTTTCTTATGGCTCTTCTTCTGGTTATATTATTATGAAAAACCTGAAGAACAAAAAAGACTTTCGAAAGCTGAGTTGGATTATATCAACAGCGATGATGTAGAAGATAATATTGTAGAAACTAAAGAAAAAGTTTCTTGGGGAAAATTATTACAATACAAACAAACATGGGCATTTGCGTTTGGCAAGTTTATGACTGATGGTGTGTGGTGGTTCTTTCTTTTCTGGTTACCGGCTTATTTAAAAGATCAGTACAATATTACAGGTACAGAAATCATGTTGCCGCTTGCAGTTTTATATAGTTTAACCATGTTCGGCAGTATCGGTGGTGGATGGTTCCCGATGTATTTTATAAAGAGAGGTTACAAACCTTACGATGGAAGAATGAGAGCAATGTTAATGATCGCCTTTATTCCTTTGGTAGTATTAGCTGCACAATGGCTGGGAGAAATCAGTTACTGGATGCCAGTTATTTTAATTGGTATTGGCGCATCTGCACACCAGGCATGGAGTGCTAATTTATTTACAACCGTATCAGATATGTTTCCTAAAAAAGCAACAGCGTCTGTTGTTGGTATCGGTGGTATGGCTGGTGGTATCGGTGGAGTAATCGTTACCAAAGTTGGTGGTGCACTATTCGATCATTACAAAGCACTCGGCCATATAGAAACGGGTTACACCATTATGTTTGCCTTTTGTGCAGTAGCTTATCTTATAGCATGGGCAGTCATGAAGGCACTCGTACCAAAGTACAAACCGATTACAGACCTATAAATAAATTTACTAACCCCTACTCTATACACTCCCCGCTTGTCGGGGAGTTTTTTATTATTAGCCCAACAGCATTACTATTATCATCGTCTGTTGCAATCTCTGTTTTGTTCTCTTTTATGCGCTGTATGCTATTCGATAATTCACGGCATCCCAATATTCATCAAAAATTATAACCTGTATTACATAAATATTCTGACTTGCAGATACTTTAAAAAACTTTAAGTCTTTGTCATCTTTTTTACAATATTTAAATACAACATAACAGCTGCCCTAACAAAAAGAAATCATTTTTCAGGTCAAATCTTCTCATCATGCAAAGTGTTGTTGGTAATTATTCTTTCACCGATCTTACATTTAATGCCATTACCAATAAAAAAGACCCAACTGTAATTCCGCTTACATTTATCAGCACAATTTCTAGGCTGGAAGTCAATAAGGGCATATCCCATCTTGCAAAACCTATTCCTACCATTACAACCGGTGGAATAAGGGCAACAGAAATAGCAATACCAGCTATGGCCTCAATAATACCCGGCCAGAAATAAGCAAAGGTGCCCGCCAAACCAGAAAAAAATGCAACAGCGAAGTAATCTGCCTGATTAGCCAGAATTCTTTCCGTTATTTCAGAACCACTGGTAACCGGAAAAAAATTATTAATAATAAAACTAGTGGCAATGCCAATGATAATGCTGAGGAAAAGTGTAGTAAAATTCTTTACTACATTCTTCCATCTGTTCCTGGATATTGAAGCACCAATAGCAACTACCGTTAATAATATCGGTGATAAAACCATTGCTCCAATAATAACAGAAGAACTATTCATTCTAAACCCAAAAGAACATATTGCAGCAGCTGCAATAGTTAATAGAATAAAATCCAAATCAAATTGTGTGCGAATCACCAGTTTGTCATACGATTCCTTTAATTGATTTTTTGTAAGCTTTACTTTCATAATTAATGATATAAAATAAAGAACCTAACTTATATGATGTCAATCAGCAAATATCATGACTTTATAAATAAATAAAGCCATGGTAAGTTTTTCTAAAACTCACAGATTATTTATGCAAATCATTCTTTTACATGATTTTCGTCAAATACGAACAGATAAATTCAAGGTATATTCAACCTAGAAAGTTGTGTTATAATCTATTTGAGTTCCACAATCATCTTATTAAAATTAAAAATATAAAAAGAGGTTTTACTCATTTAAATAAATTTCTCAAAATGATAACCCATGTCAATATTCAAAAAATTCAACATTGCTGATTGGTTTTCCTTTTACAGGATAGCGGCTGCCCCTTTATTGCTTTTACTGTTATGGATGGATGAACGACAGGCTTTTAGTTGGATGCTATTAATTAGCTACTCTACAGATGCAATGGATGGAATGATTGCCAGAGGCTTAAAAATAACAAGCAGCCGCGGCTCTCAGCTAGATTCTGTTGGCGACCAAATTACTTTTACTATTGGACTTATTGGTTGCTATATTTTTGAACCCGCCTTTATAAAGGAAAATCTGACTTTAATAATCATTGCATTCTCACCATATCTCATACAAATGGTTATTGCATTTATGAAGTATGGTAAAGCCACTGCTTTTCACACTTATATGGCAAAGCTTTCTGCTATCATTCAAAGCATTTTTATCCTTTGGTTATTATTCTTCGGTCCAGTGTACTGGATATTTTATACAATGATCATTATTGGAATACTTGAAACCATAGAAGAAATTACATTAATATTTATGTATGATAACTGGGTAGATGGTGTAAAAGGAATATATTGGGCATTGCAAGATAAAAGAAGATTGAAAGAAATAAAAAAAGGGTAAAACTTTATGCATAATGCGTAGCTATTCATTTTTCACTATTTTTCTTCTATGTATAGCGATTGTAGTAGTAGATGTTTTCGCCTTTTACTGGCTACAATCTATAACCACCTTTCTTGAAGCTGACCTTTTAAAAAAAATAATCAATTTTGCATTTTGGTTTTTTACTATCGGTCTTGTAACGTCAATCCTTATCTTAAAATACCGGCTCGACCATATTTCAAGACAAAGAAAACATTTACTGATTACGTCACTTTATGGATTAGCAGTTTCATCTTTTATTCCCAAACTGATTTTTGTAATCGTTATTTCTGTTCTTTATTTCAGCAATTATGTGTTCTCCATAAATGAACCAGCCATTCTCATTTTGGTAATCGGCTTGGTAGCTGGGTTTTTCCCATTTTTTATTATTTCCTATGCCATTTTCAGATCCCTATATCGTTTTAAAGTAAATGTAATTAACTTATCATTTAATCATCTTCCCCAAAATTTCGATGGCATTCGGATTATTCATATTTCCGATGCCCATTTAGGAAGCTTCAATTACCGCTATCACATCTTTGACAGGGCCATAGATATGATAAACGAAACGAATCCCGATCTGATCTTATTTACTGGCGACCTCGTAAATAATTTCGCTTCAGAATTAGAAGGATGGAAAGAAACTTTCCTACAATTAAAAGCCTCGATAGGAAAATACGCCGTTCTTGGCAATCATGATTATGGTGACTATTCAGAATGGAAATCAGTGGAAGAAAAAAAGGAAAACTTCGAAGCCATTAAAAATTTTTATTCGAAAATTGGATTTCAACTTTTAATGAACGAAGGAACAATAATTACAAATAAAAATGACAAGATTGCTATAACCGGAGTTGAAAACTGGGGGCATCCACCATTTAAACAATATGGCGATCTTACTAAAGCTCTGCAAGAAGTTAAGGATACTTCTTTTAATATATTGCTATCGCATGATCCAAGTCATTGGCCGCAGGAAGTAATTAAACAAACCAATATAGCTCTCACTCTTTCTGGCCATACACATGGTATGCAGGCCGGCATTAAGCTTATGAATAAAAGCTGGAGCCCAATAAAATATAAATATAAACATTGGGCAGGTCTTTATGAACAGGATAATCAATATCTATATGTAAACAGAGGGCTTGGTTGGCTTGGGTTTCCAGGTAGGTTGGGCATGCGTCCAGAAATCACATTGATTAAACTTTATAAAAAGTAATGCAAGTAATATAACATAAAAAAATTCCAGCATTACGCCATCGCCATCTTATTAAATTTATTCCTGTATTCAATCGGCGTAAGTCCAGTAATTTTTTTAAACAGATCTCGGAAGGCTTTAGCATCGGTGTAGCCAACATTGTACATTACTTCATTAATATTCTTACGGCTGCTTTCAAAATGTCTCTTGGCAGCTTCTATCTTTATCCTTTGTATATATTCCAATACAGAGTTATTGGTAGCAACTCGAAATCGCCTTTCAAAACTACGCCGACCAGTGGCGGCAATGGCTGCGAGTTCGTCCACCGTCATCTTTTCTACAATATTCTTTTCAATATACTCCTGCACTTTTTTTATATCTACATCATTATGATTTTTTTGTCCTTTGAACATGGCAAAAGCCGCCTGGCTGTCACGATCAATATCAATAGCAAAATACTTGGAAGCAAGAATGGCTGTTTCCCGGTTGGTATATTTCTCCACTAAGTATAATAATAAATTCCAGTACGAGTTAGCACCGCCACTGGAGTAAAGTCTTTTTTCCTCTGTAACAATACTTCCATCTACCACTTCCACTTCGGGATACATTTCTCTGAACTCATTGATAAAACCCCAATGCGTAGAACATTTTTTGCCGTTGAGTAATCCAGTAGCAGCTAACAAGAATGCCCCTACACAAAGTGAAGCTACTTCTGCCCCATTATCGTATTGCTCTTCTATCCACGGTAGCAATGCTTTATTCATTTCAATAGCAGTTGCCATATCGCCAAACAATGCAGGAATGATTACAAGGTCTGTTTTCTTTATTTCTTTTAATTGCCTGCTTGTACTTACAACATACAAACCGTTATTCAGTATCACTTCTTTCTTCGCACCCACAAGCTCCACATCAAACAAAGGTTGTTTACCTGCTACGAGTAAAAAATTATTTACAGCCGTAAATAAATATTGTGGATCGGCGATCGCCTGCATCACGGAATACTCTGGCACCAAAATGGATACTTTTTTCATATGATAAAGGTAGGGAAACAGCCTGTCGCAATCAACCCCCTAAATAGCCGTTATTACACAGCTCGAATTTGATTTAGGAACAGCATCTTTGTGTTGTCATTCAATCATCAACCAACAAATTAAATTAATCATGGAACTTATAACTGTAACAACAACTGTAAATGCATCAATAGAAAAAGTGTGGGAAGTTTGGAGTAATCCAGTTCACATCATGCACTGGAACAATGCCTCACCCGACTGGCAAACTACATTTGCAGAAAATGATTTGCAAAAAGGCGGAAGATTTAGCAGCTACATGGAAGCAAAGGACGGAAGTTTTGGTTTTGATTTTTGGGGTGTCTATGATAAAGTGAAACTACACGAACAAATAGCATATACCATGGGCGATGGCAGAAAAGCAAATACCAGCTTTACCGTCGCTGATGGCAGCACAACTGTGACGACTGTATTTGAAGCAGAAACTGACAACCCTGTGGAAATGCAAAAAACAGGTTGGCAAGCCATTTTAGACAATTTTAAAACTCATGCAGAGAAAGCAAGTACTACCACACCCCTGCATTTTGAAATAACCATTAATGCACCAATAGAAAAAGTGTACGCTACTATGATTGATGAAAAATCATACAACGAATGGACGGCTGCTTTTAATCCTACTTCCACCTACAAAGGCAGTTGGGATAAGAATGCGAAGATCCTTTTTATTGGTATAGATAAAGATGGTGTAGCCGGTGGTATGGTGAGCCGGATAAAAGAAAATATGTCAAATAAATTCATCAGTATTGAACACCTGGGATTTGTGAAAGGTGATAAAGAGATAACCAGCGGTGTTGAAGTAAAAGGATGGGCAGGTGCTTTAGAAAATTATACTTTCAAATCTATAAATGGTAACACATTGCTATCGATAGATATGGATTCGAACGAAGATTTCAAAGCTTACTTTAGTGAGACATGGCCTAAAGCATTAGCTATATTAAAAACAATTTCTGAAAAATAATTAATCAACTTAAAAGAAACAATAATGAAAAAGCAAGTTTTTATCAACCTTCCGGTTGCCGACCTTAAAAGGTCAATGGAATTTTACACAGCACTTGGATTTCAGAATAATCCGCAATTTACCGATGACACAGCCGCCTGTATGGTTATAAGTGAAGAAATTTATGTTATGCTGTTAACCCATGAAAAATTCAGTGGCTTTATAAAAAAGGAAATTGCAGATACGAAAGCAACCGCTGCAGTCATTAATGCTCTCTCCCTGCAAAGCAATGATGAAGTAAACGGCTTTATGGACAAAGCCATTGCAGCAGGTGGTAAAGAACCCGTTGAAGCAAAAGACTATGGCTTTATGTTGCAACGAAGCTTTGAAGATTTAGACGGTCATCTTTTGGAAGTATTTTTTATGGACATTTCCAAATTTCCGATACAATAAACTAAGCTGTAATAAAAACGTTGAAATCAATTTAATAAAAATATGAACCCGGATATACAGGCATACAATAATGTTCAAACAGATGAAGAAAAAGAGATTTGCAATCTGCTTGCTGTTGAGATTAATAAGCATCTTACTAAAGCAGAAAATAAGATCTGGCATGCCCATCCTGTTTGGTTTTTAGATGGCAATCCTGTTGTTGGTTATAGTAAATTAAAAAATGGCATCCGCCTGCTTTTCTGGAGCGGACAATCGTTTGATGAACCCGGGTTACAAAATGAAGGAAGCTTCAAAGCTGCAGAGATACGATATACATCAGCAAGACAAATAATTAAAAAGGATTTGAGACGATGGCTTAAAAAGTCAAAAGAAATACAGTGGGATTATAAGAACATAGTGAAACGAAAAGGAAAATTAGTAAGACTAAAGTAACATCTAAAATAAATGGACGTTGTTAGTGTTGAAATTTCAAAAATGGAAACTAAAATAAATGCGTACTTAACTTTTAATGGCAACTGTCGACAGGCGATGCAATTTTATAAAGAATGTCTTGGTGGAGAACTGCATTTTCAAACAGTTGGTGAATCACCACTATCTTCAACTATGCCAGTAAAAATGAAAGAATGTATTGTACACAGCTCATTAAAGAATGAAGCGTTTGTGCTAATAGCTTCAGACATGGTGAATGATAACGGACTGGTAAAAGGGAATGCTGTTTCACTGATGTTGAATTGCAGTAGTGAAGAAGAAGTGAATGATCGCTATGCTAAACTTGCATCGGGCGGTGAAGCCACACATCCACTTGCCATTTCACACTGGGGTGCATTGTTTGGCGGATTAACGGATAAATATGGCTTTAGTTGGTTATTGCATTTTGATAAAGCAGTTTACACTAACTAAAAATAACTATCATGTCGTTTCAAGCCTATATTGATAATATCAAAGCAAAAAAAGGCAAGACTCCTGCAGACTTTAAAAAACTTGCCATTAAAAAGGGTTTGCTAAAAGAAGGAATAAAGGCAGGAGAAATAGTAAACTGGCTGAAAGAAGATTTTGATTTAGGGCATGGTTATGCTATGGCTATTTATGCTACGTTTAAAGGAAAGACAAAGTGATAGCCGAGAATAATGGAAGATCGAAAGATTTTCGTTTAGAAAATAAAAAAGCCTTGTCTAACGACAAGGCTTTAGAAAATTTATAAGTTTTTAATCTCCCCAAATAGTCTCTTTTCCTTCAAGCCACAATTTCACCACTCTTGTAGAAACAGATTTTGGCCTCTCCAGTGGGAAGTTTAATGCTCTGTCCCAACAAAGACTTGCTAATACACCTAATGCACGGCTAACGGCAAACAATACAGTATAGAACTCATATTCCTTCATTCCATAATGCACCAGCAAGGCACCACTATGTGCATCCACATTCGGCCATGGATTTTTTACTTTACCTAATGATTCCAAAATTGGTGGTACTACTTCATAAATATTCCAAACAGTGTTTACCAACGGATCATCTGGCATATGCTTTTTACCAAACTCCATCTGTGCATCAAACCGTGGATCAGTTTTGCGAAGCACCGCATGACCATAACCTGGCACCACTTTTCCTTCACTCAATGTTTTCTTTACGTATTCTGCTATCTGTTCTTTTGTAGGAGCATCAGTATCTAATTCTTTTTGCATTTCAAATATCCACTTGATCACTTCCTGATTTGCTAATCCATGCAAAGGACCAGCAAGGCCGTTCATTCCGGCAGCATAACTTAAATAAGGATCACTTAATGCAGAGCCAACAAGGTGTGTAGCATGTGCAGATACGTTACCACCTTCATGATCGGCATGAATAGTCATGTATAATCTCATCAACTCTTTAAAACTTTCATCTTCATAGCCCATCATGTGAGCAAAATTTCCTGCCCAGTCTAACAAACCGTTTGGCTGAATATGATCGCCACCTTTGTATTTTCTTCTGTAGATATAAGCGGCTATTCTTGGCAACCTTGCAATCAAATCCATTGAATCATCAAACACCGATTCCCAATAGTCTTTCTTACTCAAGCCGGCTGCATATTTTTTTGCAAACTGACTTTCTGTTTGCAATGCCATCACTCCCACTACAAACTGTGTCATCGGATGTGTATTTATGGGTAATGCCTCAATCGTATCGAATACATGATTAGGCACATGGCTTCTTCTTTGCAACACAGAACTTATATGATGTACATCATCATCTTCTGGCAATTCACCACAAAGCATGAGGTAGAATAAACCTTCTGGTAGTGGCTCTGCACCATCAGGAGCTTTTGCTAACTTATTTCTGAGCTCGGGAATGGAGTAGCCACGAAAACGGATACCATCTTGCGCATCTAGCAATGACGTTTCGGAAACTAGGCCGGTAATACCCCGCATACCTTGATATATCTGCGATAATTGTACTTCACCGATAACTTTGTTACCATGCTCTTTTAATAGCTCTTTAATGTCTGCGGCAACCACATCTGCCTTTGCTCTGAACCGGTCTTTTATTATTCCCATGATGACTTAATTTTTTGTAATTATTCTCTATAATACCCAATACGTAAAGGTATGTAAAGCCCCTTGCCTCAACAAAAAACAAGGCGGAAAGTTGGTTACGATAACAGATAAAATCAAAAAAAGTAATAAATAAAGAGAAGCTATTTTGGTGTACGACGATATAGCCATATCAGAACGAATGTGAATGCTATATTAGGCACCCATGCTGCTAACAAAGGCGGAAAATTGCTCTTAGTTGCAAATACTGTAGAAAATCTGTCGGCAATAATAAATAATGCAGCTATCGCAATTCCCAAGGCAAGATGCATACCGCTGCCGCCTCTAGTTTTACGGCTAGCAATTACTACCCCTATTAATGTAAGCAGGAATACGGAAGTAGGTGTGGCTGTCCGCCTATATCTTTCCACTTTAAAAATACTTAGCCCTTCTGTGCCCCGCAATTCTTCCTGCTTAATAAAAGCCACCAATTCGGGAGTAGTTAATTTATCTTTTAGATAATAATCCTTTCTTAATTCAGATGGCTTTACACTAAGATTAATAATCATAGTGTCGTGAAATGAAAGCCTTTCTCCCATGCTATCAATAAATCGTTCGCCAGCATTTAGAAGTTGCCATTTTTTTATAGCTGTATCCCATCTCATCCTATCTGCTCTAAGATTATATACAACTTTATTATCCTGAACCTTTTCCAAAAAAAAACCGCTGGAAGATTTGCTTAATGTATCGAAATCACGGATGCCGATGTAGGTATTACTATCTATTCTTTTATAATAAGAATTTCCAAAGCCGCCGTTCTTGGAAGGGTCTTTGTTATCAATATATTTCTGCTGAAAATCGCTTCTGATAACATTTGCTTTTGGAATCCAATAACGGCTACCAACCCATAAAACGGCAGATAGCATTATACCTCCTACAATATAAGGACGAAGAAACCGCCTATAGCTGGTTCCACTGGCAAGAATTGCAATCACTTCTGAACGGGTTGCCATTTGGCTGGTAAAGAAGATAACAGCAATAAAAACAAAGAGAGGGAAAAGTAAACTCCAGATAAAAGGTACAAAGCCAAAGAAATAATCGGTGATGATCTTGCTGGTAGATAATCCTGATTGTACAAAATTATCTGTTTTTTCACTAGTATCTACTGCCACTGCCACAATAGTGAATAATAACAGGCAAAAGATAAAAGTGATTATGAGTTTTTTAAATATGTACCAGTCAATCTTCTTCATACAATGGAAAAGTAAAATAAAAACTTGCCGCCTTCGCTTATTTATTCTCCGAAGTTGTAACGAAGGGGAAAGTTATGGCGGCTAAACAAAAGTAGAAGAAAAAACGTTGTTAGGTTGTGAAAGATATTGTTACAGTTTAGTTTTCACAATTCCAAGCATATCTTTTTTCCAACTGGCAAAATCTCCCTGTTGAATATGCTTTCTTGCTTCGGCTACCAACCACAAATAAAAAGCAAGATTGTGCACACTGGCTATTGTATAACCGAGAAATTCTTTTGCTTTCATTAGATGACGGAGGTAAGCTTTACTATAATAATTACTGACTTCACAATCAATCCCATCATCTATAGGCGAAAAATCGTTTTCCCATTTCTTATTATCAATATTAATAACACCTTTTGTTGTAAACAGCATGGCGTTCCTTCCATTCCTCGTTGGCATTACACAATCGAACATGTCAATACCCATACTGATACATTCAAGAATATTCCATGGTGTGCCCACTCCCATCAGGTATCTTGGTTTATCTGCTGGTAAATAATCGCAACACCAATCACATATTTCATACATCACATCTTCAGGCTCACCTACGCTAAGCCCACCAATTGCATTTCCCGTTGCCTGTTTTGAGGCAATATATTCGCAGGATTGCTTTCGCAAGTCTTTAAATGTGCCACCTTGTACAATGGGAAATAAATTTTGTGTGTAACCGTATTTTGGTTCTGTACTATTGAATTGTGTAAAACATCTGTCCAGCCACCGATGTGTCATCTCCATCGATTTTTTTGCATAGTTAAAATCGCTTCCTCCTGGAGGGCATTCATCAAATGCCATGATAATATCGCCACCAATGGAACGTTGAATGTCCATTACCCTTTCCGGCGCAAATAGATGTTTACTACCATCAATATGCGACTGAAAAGTAACACCTTCTTCTTTTATCTTTCTAGTGCCTGCTAATGAAAAAACTTGGTAGCCACCGCTATCGGTTAAAATAGGTTTGGGCCAGCTATTAAATTTGTGCAAGCCGCCGGCTTTTTCCAGCACATCTAATCCCGGACGTAAATATAAATGATAGGTATTGCCCAGAATAATTTGCGCCTTTACATCGGATAGTAACTGTTGTTGTGTTACAGCCTTTACACTACCAACGGTGCCTACAGGCATAAAAATTGGTGTCAGTATTTCGCCATGATCGGTAGTTATCTTTCCAGCCCGGGCTTTTGAGCCGGAATCCTTCGCTTGTAATTCAAATTGTAATGCTGCCATCGGCGCAATTTAAACAATAAGCAATTGACAAAAGGCGAATGCTGTTGTGGAAAATCTTTTATCCTTAATTTATTGCCCATTGCTTGCTGAAATCTACCTTCGCCGCTATGCCACCAATTAACTGGGGAGAAGTTATTTTTTATTCTTTCACCACCGTAACCGCTATACAATTATTTTATTACACCGGCTTTTTCGGCAGGATTGCTTTTTATAAACCTAAGGTAAAATCAAAGTCACAAAATCATCCCGTTTCTGTAATTATTTGTGCAAGAGATGAGGATGAAAATCTTGCCCGTAACCTGCCGGGTGTCCTAGTCCAATCCTATCCTAGCACCTATGAAGTAGTAGCGATAAATGATAATTCGTTAGACGATTCCAAATATATTTTACAGGAATTAAAAAAAACATTTAAGTCGCTGCATGTGGTGGAGCTTACTCAGGAAGCGGTACATATTTCCGGAAAAAAATATCCTTTATCAATTGGAATAAGAGAAGCAAAGCATGAAGTACTATTGCTCACCGATGCCGACTGTGTACCTGCCAGCGAACATTGGATTACGAAAATGCAGGATGGATATGATGATAACATTGAAATTGTATTGGG
This sequence comes from Chitinophagaceae bacterium, assembly GCA_016708765.1. Classification (GTDB taxonomy): domain Bacteria; phylum Bacteroidota; class Bacteroidia; order Chitinophagales; family Chitinophagaceae; genus JJ008. The sequence continues at coordinate 253,923 of JADJFD010000003.1, read as the reverse complement.
CTACGGAGCTTATCATAAAAAGAAAGGTTTATTGAATAAGTTAATCCGGTTTGAAACCTTTCATACTGCTTTACAATATCTCTCCTATGCATTGGCCGGCATGCCATATATGGGTGTGGGCAGAAACTTATCGTATAAGAAAAGCTTGTTCTTTAAGAATAAAGGCTTTTCTTCTATCAATAATATACCAAGTGGCGATGATGACCTGTTTATTAATAAAGCTGCCACAAAAAACAATACTGCTGTAGTAATAGACCCGGATGCTATTACCCGTTCTATTCCTAAAACAACATGGAAAGCATGGCTTCGTCAAAAATCGAGGCATTATACCACAGCAAAGTTTTACAAACCAAAACATAAGTTTTTACTGGGCTTATATTTTGCAACACAATTTATTTTCTATCCTTTGCTGGCGGCTTCCATTATTTTCTATGATTGGCGTTTTGCATTGCCTGTTTTTGGGTTACGTCTTATTATACAAGCTATCGTACTTTACAAGTCAATGAAAAAAATGGGTGAAAGTGATCTTTGGCCTTGGTTTATTTTCTTTGATATATGGATGTTTTTTTATTACCTCATATTTGCACCAGCATTGTGGAGAAAGCCAATTAAAGGCTGGTAAGCTTCGAAGCCTAAAAAAAATATTTAAAGCTTTATTATGGAAATTATTCTTAAATATTTTGCTGATTTCACTGCAATACAACTGGAACAATTCCGGCTACTTGAATCACTCTACAAAGAATGGAATGAAAAAATAAACGTTGTTTCCAGAAAAGATATTGACAGCCTGTATGAGAAACATGTACTGCATTCATTAAGCATTGCTGCCAGTTTTGAATTTGTAGATGGTATGGAAATAATTGATTTAGGAACCGGCGGTGGTTTTCCGGGTGTGCCACTTGCTATTTTTTTTCCGGAAGTAAAATTTCATTTAGTAGATAGTATTGCAAAAAAATTAAAAGTAATAGAAGCAGTGGCAGAAGGTGCTGGTATAAAAAACATAACAACACAGCATAGCAGAATAGAGGATATTAAAAATAGAAAATTTGACTTTGTGGTCTCCCGTGCAGTAGCGCAACTTAAAGATTTATGGAGGTGGAGCAAACCGCTTTTAAAAATAAAAACTCAGACCGAATTTACTCCAGGCTTAATATGCCTAAAAGGCGGTGATTTAGCGTTAGAAGTTCAAGAAAGCAACACAAGACCTAAAATAATGGACATTTCTTCCATTTTTGAGGAAGAATTCTTTAAAGGAAAATATCAAGTTTACGTTTCAAAATAAAAAAAATACCAGTTTGTGGTATTGTTTGTTTTTAAAGTAATGTTGACCTTTATAGTATGAAAGAAATATCAGTATGCGTTGTCGATGACAATAGAGACCTAAGAATAGCCTTAGAAGAAATCATAACCATGTCTGATGGATTTAAATGTATTGGTATTATGAGCTCAGCAGAAGATGCTGTAAACCAGATTCCGATACTAAAGCCTGAAGTGGTGTTGATGGACATAAATTTGGGAACTGATGAAACAGGTATAGATGTAGTAAGAGTGTTGAAACCCAGAATTCCTGATACAAACTTTATGATGTGTACAGTTTATGAAGAGGATGAAAAAATATTTGAAGCGCTGAGTGCCGGAGCAAGCGGATATATTTTAAAAAAAACCAGCCCTAGCAAAATGCTGGATTCAATAAGAGAACTATATGAAGGCGGCGCTCCAATGAGTAGCCAAATTGCCCGAAAGGTAGTTGTCGCATTTCAACAACAAGCACATATCAATACAGATGGAACTAGCCTGGATGTGCTTTCACCTAGAGAAAATGAAATACTGGAATATCTTTCCAAAGGATTAATGTATAAAGAAATTGCTTCGCAGTTAATACTTAGCCCCGAAACAGTTCGTAAGCATGTTTACCATATTTATGAAAAATTACATGTAACTAACCGTGTGGCAGCAGTGAACAAATTTTATGGCAGGTAATGCTAAAGTTTGATTTTTATTAAAAAACTGCGGCTTTTTGCAGCCGTTTCGCCTCTTTTTTTCAAAATATACCACAAAAGTGGTATTGCTGCAAATAGATAGACCTCCTATTTTTGAGCAAGCAAGAATTTGACAACCCAACCATTAACCTTGAGCCTTTTCCTATTTGTATTTATACTTTGGGGTCTTGATTAAAAAACCGTCAAAAAACCCTCTACAATTGTCGTAGAGGGTTTACTTTTTTTATTGATGCCTATATTCAATTACCACTTCGGTTCCAACTTATTATTTTTTCTTTCCACATCAGCCATCCGTTGCGAAGGATCTATTTCAACTGCAGTAAAATCAAATAATTTTTTCTGAGTAGAAATAATAAATGTCTCACTGGTCCAATGCCAGGGCTCATAAACTTTTCTGGCAACAGTTTTATCTTCTATTGGCTTTAATCCATACATCAGGTCCAACGGAACATAATGCATTTCTTTACTGCCATCTTTAAATGTTAATTGTACATCAATCGGCATTGGCATTAATCCGTTTCTCTTTATTCTCACATTCGTCATACCATTCTCTTCCCATAAACTATCAATACTGTAATCAATTGTCTTAGTTGAATTGATCCAATATTCTTTATACCAATCCAGTTTCATATCACTTACCTTTTCTGCAATACGTATAAAGTCAGTTGTATTCGGATGCTTGAATCTCCATTGCTTATAATATTCCAGTAAAATATTATCCCTTACCGGTGCGCCAACAATGTAGCCGAGTTGCTCCATAAACACTTCGCCTTTTGAATATACGGCGGGACTATATGCTGCATTTAAGTTGTAATGATCTGCATGAGTGGTTAAAGGTTCTTCTTTTCCACTTTTTACTAAAGAGAAGTAACTTCTATAGGCACCTCCAGATGCAAAACCAGTATCATTATTTAAAAATGCTAATACTCTATCATCTGCGTACGAAGCAAATCCTTCATCCATCCAACCGTTGAGTGATTCATTTGTTCCTAACAATCCATGATACCAGTTGTGCATCCATTCATGTAACCATGCCCCGGGATCGGCCAATAAAGTAGCCATCGGATATTCCATACCACCATCACCACCATGAATAAAAGAATATTGCTTGTAGGGATAAACACCGAATGTTTTTTCGATAAAAGGCAATGCTCTTTCCGCATCATCAAGAATTTTTTCCCATGATGCAGCTGCTACGTTGGTTGGCTTATATAATAAATGAAATGTAACACTGTCGTTTGCTTTTCTTGTTTTATGTATAAACTCAGGATCTGCAGCCCACATAAAATCATGCACATTTGGCGCTACAAATCTCCATGTCAATTTATTGCCGGAGGGTCTGTTAACTTTTGCCCCTGCCGTTTCGTATCCATAACCGATCTGATTAGGATTTTGTAAGTAACCTGTTCCGCCAAGAATATACTTACTGTCAATTTTTATACTTACATCATATTCTCCCCACACACCATAAAACTCACGGGCAATATATGGTGTAGGATGCCATCCTTCGTAATCATATTCACAAAGTTTTGGATACCACTGGCTCATTGAGTAACGAACTTTAGTAGATGGATTATCTCTTCCACTTCTGCGAACTTGTAATGGCACCTGTGCTTCAAACTCCATATCGAAAACAACTTTAGATTTTGGAAGAATCGGCTTATCCAATTTCACTTCCAGAATTGTTTCCAGCATTTTGAATGACTGAAGCTTACCATTCATCTTCAAAGAAAGAATTTTCTGATAGCCAATCTCGTCTGGTTTCAAATTTAAAATCCTGTCTTTTACTCTTCCATCCCAGTCAGGCCTTCCGCCAGCACCATTTACAGCACCTTGTCTTCTACTTCTTACATCCATCATACTTCCAGGCTGAAAAGCATTAAAATATAAATGATAAAAAACCTTTGTTAATGTATCAGGCGAATTATTCCAGTATTCCAACTTTTGCTTTCCCGTGAATTGATTCGTTTGTACATTCATATCAACGTTCATTACATATTTCACTTTTTGCTGCCAACGATCAGGTTGTGCATTACTAAATAAAGAAATACAACAGAAAATAATTACTAAATAGAAAATCTTACGCATTAATTTTAATTTGAGTTGACAAATTACGTTAAACTGATGTTATGGTTAAAACAAAAAAAATTGACGGATATCCGTTTGTTTCTTACGCCAAAGAAACCTTTTCTTCTCCGGCAATGATACAAAAGAGTGATGAATTTTATAAATGGTTGGATAAGCGGAGAACAATAAGAGATTTTTCTGATAAACCTGTGCCCAAAGAAGTAATCGAGAATATTATTCTAAGCGCCTCGTCAGCACCCAGCGGGGCACATAAACAACCCTGGACATTTTGCGTAGTGAGTGACCCAGGCATTAAAAAGCAAATACGTATTGAAGCAGAAAATGAAGAATTTGATAGTTATAACGGCCGAATGCCAGAAGAATGGCTAAAAGATCTGCGACCCTTACAAACTGATTGGCATAAAGAATTTTTAGAAACCGCCCCTTACCTTATCATTATTTTCAAAAAAAGTTATGAGTTAAAACAAGATGGAACAAAAGGAACTGTTTATTATGCCACTGAAAGCTGCGGATTAGCCTGTGGATTTTTATTAACTGCAATTCATAATGCTGGGTTAGGAGCTTTAACGCATACTCCTTCGCCAATGAATTTTTTGTGCAAAGTTTTAAAAAGACCTGAAAACGAAAAGCCATTTCTATTAGTTCCCGTTGGTTATCCGGCGGATGAATGTTGGGTGCCTGATTTGAATAGAAAGCCGATTGATGAGGTTGCTGTTTGGTATTAATTCTTACCTGCAACGACAATCACAATTTCACCCTTCACTGTTTTTTCAGTAAAATGAGCAGCTACTTCTTTCAAAGTGCCTTGCTTATTTTCTTCAAACATCTTTGTAAGTTCTCTGCTTACGGAGCATTGTCTTTCCTCTCCAAAGTAGGTAGCGAATTCGGTTAAAGTTTTAACTAATCTTACCGGAGATTCGTAAAAGACCATGGTCCTTTCTTCTTCTACCAATTGCTTCAGTAGTGTTTGTCGTCCTTTTTTTATTGGTAAAAACCCTTCAAAGCAAAATCGGTTGGTAGGAATGCCACTATTGACTAATGCCGGAACAAATGCTGTAGCGCCGGGTAGGCATTCTACTTTTATTCCAACTTTAATACATTCTCTTACTAATAAAAAAGCAGGATCAGAAATACCAGGTGTGCCGGCATCTGTTATTACGGCAATTTTTTTTCCTTCTAATAGTTGGCTGACCAGATGATGCAAAACTTTATGCTCGTTATGCTGATGATAAGGAGAAAGCGGTTTAGTAATTTGATAATGATTCAGAAGTTTTGAAGATGTCCTCGTATCTTCTGCAAGAATTAAATCAACTTCTTTCAAAACTTCTATTGCACGAAGTGTAATGTCCTTTAAATTTCCGATTGGTGTGGGGACGAGGAAAAGCATGGTTTATTAGTTAATTGGTTTAATAGTTAATTGGGCTTTACATTCAAAAAATCTTATCGCTTTACAAAACCCCTAATTAACCAATTTACTGATTAACTAATTAACCGAAACCTCGAAATACTCCATCACTGGATTTGCCAGTAACTTCTTACTTGCTTCTTCTGCAATGGCTTTAGCTTTATCAGGCGAATCTGCATTTACCTGAAGTGTTATGTTTTTTCCAACTCTTACATCTTCTACACCATTAAGGCCAAGGTTTTCTAAACCACCCATTACTGCTTTTCCCTGCGGATCAAGCAATTCTTTCAATGGCATCACTTTTATTTGAACTGTATAGGTCATGTTGTTTTGTTTTTGAAGAGCAAAGATAAAAGAACATATGCAAGCACCGTTATTGGAATTGCCAACCATTTAACTAGAACAAATGCGACAACTGCAATTATCAATAGCAACAATCTTGGAAGATTATTCTTTATACTATAGTCCTTAAATTTCAATGCCATTAATGGCAGATTGGAAACCATTAACCAGGAAAGCACAGCCACCAATGCGAACAAGAACCATTTGTTCAACAACAGTTCCTGAATCCATGCCTCATTTACATTCCAATAAATTAATGGCAGCGATGCAACAAAAATCCCCACAGCAGGAACAGGCATTCCTTTAAATGAAAAAGATTGAGAGTTGTCTAAATTAAATCTTGCCAAACGCCATGCAGCAGCACATGGTAAAATAAATGCTGGCGCCAACCAAAGAATAGATGTATCAATTCCACCTTCTCCTTGCGCAAAACTTAAACGCAAAAACTGATATATGATCATTCCGGGAGCTACACCAAAACTCACCACATCTGCCAGCGAATCCAATTGCTTTCCCATTTCTGAGCTTGCATTGAAAAGCCTTGCCACAAATCCATCTAAGAAATCTACAACAGCTGCCAATCCAATGAAAAGAGATGCCATCCATATTTTTTCAGGAATATCAAGTAGTAATGCACCTTCAGCATCGGCTGTTATTACAATTCCATTTTGAAGCGTATATACAATAGCAATACAGCCAAAAAAAAGATTGAGCAGTGTAAAGAGGTTGGGAATGTTTTTCATATTTAGTCCATAGCCGACAGTCGATGGTCCACGGTCGGTCGTTTATAGTTATTTATCTTTCAAAGTATTAATCAGTGCTTGAATCATTTTTACTAATATCTCAATTTGGTTATAAAGTAATGAGAACTTTTCATCAGCAAGATAATTCCTTCTTTTTGCCAAATATAAGCATCCTACTACTTCAAGTGCTGAACGATTAGCAATAACAAGAAATCTTCTGAATTCAGCATTTGTTAATCCAGTAGAACCTTCTACAATATTTAAAGAAACTGAATTGGCAGCTCTTCGAATCTGACTTGACAACGAGTAAAGCTCATGTTTTGGAAAGGAGTTTGCAAGAGCATCAATCTCATCGCATAGTTCAAGAGATAATTGCCAAATTTTTAAATTCTCAAACTTAAATGCCATAAATGAACTGTTGATAAATAATTCCCATTACTCTCCATCATCTAAAAATATTGCCCCCTTTTAGAAATATGCTATGGACTATCGACCATTGACTATTGACTACCTCATTTCTTCATTAAGGCTTCTATCTCTTCTACCGTAATCGGAATATTTTTCATCAGGTCTTTATTCCCAGTTTTTGTAATCCAAAGATTATTTTCAATCCGCACACCCATTTGCTCTTCTTCTATATAAATTCCTGGTTCTACCGTAAAAACCATTCCGGCTTTTATTGGTTCTGTTCTTGTTCCAAGATCATGCACATCAACACCCAAATGATGCGAAATGCCGTGGTATAAATACTTTCTGTAAGCTCTGTTTTCTGAATCTTCGTTTTTCACCTCAGATTTTCTCAACAGGCCAATTTTTAAAAATTGCTGTGTCGCTTCTTCCCCTACTTTATTTGTATAATCAACAATGCTGATTCCGGGTTTTAAAATGCTCTTAGCATAATCATGTAAATGTAGGCAAGCATTATAAACTGTCTTTTGTCTTCTACCAAATTTTCCACTTACTGGAATTGTTCTTGAAAGATCGGCGCAGTAGCCACCGTATTCAGCACCAAAATCCATCAATATCATATCTCCATCTTTACATTCTGCATTATTACTTACATAGTGTAATATTCTTGCATTGTCGCCACTTGCAATAATGCTTCCGTAAGCTGGGCCAGTTGCTCTTTGACTAAGAAATGAATGAAATATTTCTGCTTCTATTTCATACTCCATTACACCTGGCTTAACGAATTGTAATATTCTCCGGAATGTATTATCTGTAATGTCAATAGCTTGCTGCATCACTTCCACTTCCTGGGCTGTTTTTATAGCCCTCATTTCTTTTAGGATTTTTGCAGCCCTTACATAATTGTGTAGCGGATATCGGCTTCTCATTTCATCAATAAAACGATATTCTCTTGTTCGTAAAAGGCTTGCTTTGCGATCGTTTTCATTACTATCCAGATAAATATTATCTGCCAGATGCACCCATGGTTGCAACAATCCTTCCAGACTATCTAACCACACAATCGTTTTTATGCCGCTTATTGCTTGTGCTTCTTTTATTCGCAGCCTTTTGCCATTCCACTTTTCCATTAATTCATTGGGGCGAACCAATACTAATACTTCTCTGAATTTTGGATCAGGATTATCCGGAAACAGAATTACCATGCTGTCTTCTTGCGAAACACCGCTAAGCCAGAACAGATCACTGTTTTGTTTGAAATTATAAATTGCATCACCGTTGCTGATACTTCGTCATTGCTCACAAAAATGGCAATAGAACTCTTTTGCATTTTACTGACAAACCGCTCCCGGTTTTTAATGAAAATTTCAGGATTCAATGGCAAATATTTCATAATTACAAGGTTTTTAATAATGAAGAATATGGTTGGTCTTGATTTGGTTAATACAGCTAAAGATAATACCGATTGTGCATTCGTAATAGCCCAATTTCATTGGTCTAAACGACTGCTAGATCGGCATTATACCATTTACTATTAAAACAATGTATAATTAATATGTGGTATAACAAGCACATAAAACTTCCAATTATCTTTCATCACAAAGCAGGACAAATAATCAATTATTGATAAATTATTAAAGATTATAATCCTTCTTTTAATAGCTTTTAAAAATTTAAATATAGAATGAACAGGATGTTAAGAAATATTTGAAAATTTTGCATAAAACTAATGTGTACTACTAACACTTGTTTGTTTAAAAAGATTTTACTCACTTACCTTTGTGTTATCATCAAATTGCGATTGCCAATATGTCTGCTCCAATTTTTGCTATTCCTGTGAAGACACTCCTGAATTTAGGATTAAAAAACACAGAATCAATACATTATCAGTCAACTCCTGAAGAGCTTGTTCAAGATGCTTTAAGAATTGGCGAAGGTGTATTAAATGATACAGGTGCGTTGGTAATTAAAACCGGAGAATTTACTGGTCGCTCACCAAAAGACAAATTTTTTGTAAAGGATGAAATAACCACTGACTCTGTTCATTGGAATGATTTTAATATCCCAATTGAAGAAAAATATTTTGATCTTATTTATAAAAAGAGTTTGGACTACCTGGAAAATGTAAACGAATTCTGGGTGAGAGATTGTTTTGCTTGTGCTGATCCAAGGTATAAGTTAAATGTTCGAGTTATCAATGAGAAACCTTGGAACAATCTTTTTGCTTATAATATGTTTCTTCGTCCGAAAGAAGAGGAACTTCAAAATTTTAAACCAGACTGGCATGTGTTTTCATTGCCGGGATTACAGTTAGATCCAAATGAATGTGGCACCCGCCAATCCAATGCTGCGGTTGTTTCTTTCAAACATAAAATGATATTAATAGCTGGTACAGGTTATACCGGTGAGATTAAAAAAGGAATTTTTACAATACTCAATTATATTCTTCCGCATGAAAAAGATGTGCTGAGTATGCATTGCAGCGCCAATATGGGAGATGATGGCGATACAGCTATTTTCTTTGGATTGAGTGGAACTGGTAAAACAACATTGAGTGCAGACCCTAATCGTAAACTGATTGGTGATGATGAACATGCATGGACATCGGATAATATTTTCAACTTTGAAGGCGGCTGTTATGCAAAAACAATCAACCTGACAGAAGAGAAAGAGCCTGAAATTTTTAATGCTATCAGACCGGGGGCATTAGTGGAGAATGTTACTTTTTTTGAAGGCACTAACAAGATAAACTTTGACGACGCTTCTATTACGGAGAACACAAGGGTATCCTATCCGTTAGATTTTATCAGTAATGCACAAGAGCCTTCGATTGGAGGTTTACCTAAAAATATTTTCTTCCTTACTTGTGATGCGTTTGGTGTATTGCCTCCAATTTCTAGGTTAACACCGGGTCAAGCAATGTATCAATTCATTTCTGGCTACACCGCAAAAGTTGCAGGTACCGAGCTTGGCGTTACAGAACCCAAACCAACTTTCAGTGCATGTTTCGGGGCTCCATTTCTTCCATTACATCCAGGTAAATATGCCAAGATGTTGGGCGAAAAGATGCAGGCACATAAAGTAAATGTGTGGATGATCAATACAGGCTGGACAGGCGGGGCTTATGGTACTGGCAGCAGAATGAAGCTGAAATACACCAGAGCAATGATAACTGCTGCGCTGGAAGGAAAGTTAAATGATGTGGAATTTGAAGCAGATCCGATATTTGGGTTCGGTATTCCAAAAGAATGTCCGAATGTGCCAACAGAAGTATTGAACCCAATTAATACATGGACAGATAAAACAGCCTTCAAAGAGAAATCAAAATATCTGGCTGGCCTATTTGTAAAGAATTTTGATAAATACGCTGATGGTGTAACTGAAGAAGTATTAGCAGCGGCGCCAAAAGCATAAGATACAAACCCAGGACGGTTTTTAAAGACACCCCATTTTGCATGCGCAGAATGGGGTTTTTCTTTTTTTTAACTGATTGTAATGCAGCGAATAAAATTTTTAAACCGACTTTACGTTCATTATTCAGTCATGAAATACAGAAACATCTATTTTTCAATTTGCTTGACCCTTGCTTTCCTCTTCTCTTTTGCACAAAGAGATAATGAGGAATTAATAAAATGGGATGATAATAAAAGACTTAACTGGTCTGATTATAAAGGGAAGCCAGACCCCAATAGCGATGCAGCAGCTTCTACATCCACTTACCTTGTAATTGATTATAATATTTCGCAAAACAAAATGACATACAAAATTCAGTCAATGTTTTCCCGAACCAGATCATGGGGGTTGCATAAGACAGATTACATTCTCAGTCATGAACAAGGTCATTTTGATATAGCAGAAGTTTTTGCCCGTAAACTGCATAAAAAAATGAGTGAGTTCAAGTTTGATAAACGAACTTATCAGAAAAATTTAGCCAAAATATACGATGAAGTTGTAGAAGAGAAAACGGAAATGCAGAATGACTATGACCGGGAAACAAGACATAGCATCAACAAAGAGAAACAAGCACAATGGATTAAGAAAATTGAAAAACTGTTAGAAGAATATGAAGATTATAGCAACTATTGAACATTAAAAGTTAGAGGTTGCTTATGGAAATACTTAACATACTTGCCATTTTGAGAAGCAGGATACCAGTTTGGTGATTTTTCAAAAACTTTAATTACTTCTTTTTCAATATAGGAGTTATATGGAATACATTTTAACTCATAAATTGAAAGTGTGCTATCTATATTGGTGATAAAAGAAACTAGTAATTCGTATTTACCTTTGGGGACTTGGTTTTTTAAGGCAAGCTCAACTATCTTATCCATATTTAAAGAAAGAAACTCTCTCCAAGCTTGCTCACCCGCTGGAAATACACTTTCAAATTCTGATTTAACATTAACCCTTTTTTCTTCTTTCTGACTTGAAACTACAACGCCAGTGTCAACCTTCAATTTTCCTCCAAAAAGCGAGTCTTTGAGAGACTGACTAAACAAAGGTTTAGAAAAAAATAGGAATAATATTATTATGAGAAATTTCATTAGCCTTAAAACAACCCGTACAACTCAGCATCTACTTTCTGAATAATTTCACCAAAATCTTCATCTTTCTCTCCAAACTTGTTTTTATCTACATCAATAATCAGCAGTTTACCTTCTTTGTAGCTACCAATCCATTTGTTGTAATACTCGTTTAGCTTTTTAAGATAGTCCAGACGGATATTTTCTTCATACTCTCTTCCCCTTTTTTGAATTTGCCCAACCAATGTTGGTACAGAAGCATTCAAGTATATTAATAAATCGGGAGGTTGTACCAATGTTTTTAATGTCTGAAAAAACTGGTAGTAATTATCAAAATCTCTTTTACTCATCAAGCCCATTTCATGCAGGTTGGGCGCAAAAATGTTGGCATCTTCATAAATCGTTCTGTCCTGTATAACTGTTTCCGTTCCTTTTTGTATTTCCACCAACTGGCGAAGGCGGCTGTTTAAAAGAAAACCTGTAGGTTAAAACTCCAGCGGGGCATATCCTCATAAAAATCCATCAAGTAAGGATTATGATCTACATCCTCGAAGTTGGGAATCCATTTGTAATGCTTACTCAGCATTTCAGTTAAAGTAGTCTTCCCGGCACCAATGTTTCCGGCAATTGCAATGTGTTTTGGTTTTTTTGATTTTGCCATTGTTTCTTATCTGTTATTTCCTGATAATTAATTCTCTTTTTTTCCAGCCATTGCCGCTAATAAACAAAGTGCTGCTAATGGCAAAGGATACCACCAAAAGTCTTTCAATTCAGACAAATGTGATGAGTCTTTTCCAACAACGTACATTACAATTGCAGCTATTACTGCAAGTAAAGCGACAACCAAAAAAAATGCTTTCTTTTTCATAATTAAATAATAAAGATTATTTATGCTTAGCTTTTAAAAGTAATGTAATTTCTGTTATCTGAATATGCTAATTAATAATAATTTAAACCCATTGCTTCACGAACCAGTTCCATTGTGGCTTTAGCACTTTTCCGTGCCTTTTCAGCACCCTTTTCCATCACTTCTTTCAGGTATTGTTCATTATTACGGATGGCGTCTGCTTTTTCTCGAATAGGTGCAATAAAACTGACCATATCTTCTCCCAACTGTTTTTTCAAGTCTCCATAGCGTATGTTGCAATTATTGTAATCTTCTTCAAATTTTTTAATTACATCATCTGCGCTTACCAGTTTCATGAGAGCAAAAATATTTTCTATGTAATCCGGCTTTGGAGTATTGGGTTCTGTAGGACCGCTATCTGTTTTTGCCTTCATCACTTTTTTTCTGATCAGCTCATCATCATCAGATAAATAAAGCGTTGCATATTGATTTTCACTCTTACTCATTTTTCCTGCTCCATCTAGGCTTGGAACTTTTACCAATTCATCACCATAATTAAAGGCATGCGGTTCTGGAAACACATCACCATAGCGATGATTAAAACGATTGGCGAAATTGACGAGCCATTTCCAGATGCTGTTCCTGATCTTTTCCTACAGGTACATAAGATGCTCTGTGTAAAATAATATCTGCTGTTTGTAATACAGGATAAGTTAATAAACCTGCATTCACATTATTTTCATGCTGCCGTACTTTGTCTTTAAACGTAACTGTTTTTTCAAGCTCACCTTTATAAGCTAGCATATTCAGGTAGAGATAAAGCTCTGATGTTTCGTAAACATGGCTTTGGCAATACAATGCTGCCTTATCTGGATCTAATCCACAGGCAATATTTTCTGATAAAACCCTATGTACGTTCGTCTTCAACTCTTTTGTATCAGGATGTGTGGTTAATGAATGTAGATCTGCCACCATAAAATAGCATTCAAACTCATTTTGCAACCGCACATAATTTTTAACGGCACCAAAATAATTTCCAAGATGCAAAAATCCGGTAGGCCGGATGCCACTCATTACTACCTGACTGCCGTCAGGCAAGTTTTTTTTATTCGTTTCCATCAGGCGGCGAAGATATGAAAGGAGGCCGGAAGACGGAAGTCAGAAGAGATTCTTGACCTTGGCGAGTCTTCTTACTTCTGACCTCTGATGTCATACTTCCGACTTCCGTCTTCCGTCTTCTGACTATCTTTGCCCAATGGAAGTGAACGATGCAATGGTAGAAAAACTGGCTCATCTTTCCCGATTACAGTTTAATGAAAAAGAAAAGGCTGAAATCAAAAATGATTTGCAACGGATGATCGCTTTTGTTGAAAAACTCAATGAATTAGATTTGGACAATGTTGAACCGCTCCTTCACATGAGTGACGAAGTAAATATATTGCGGGATGATGTGGTAAAAGGTTCGGTAAGCCGTTTACAAGCCTTACAAAATGCACCGCTTCATGATGAGCAATTTTTTAAAGTGCCTAAAGTGATAAAGAAATAATATGGCAGGAATTATTCATTTGGAAAATATTCAGAAGAGTTATTTCATGGGTAAGCAGGAGTTGAAGGTGCTGAAAGGTCTTTCACTGGATGTTTTTAAAAACGAATATGTGGCTTTGATGGGACCATCTGGTTCTGGCAAAAGCACATTGATGAATATTATCGGCTGTCTTGATACACCAACTGGTGGAAAATATATCTTAAATGAAAAAGATGTAAGCCAGATGGATGATAACTCACTGGCAGAAGTAAGAAATACGGAGATTGGTTTTGTATTTCAGCAATTCAATTTATTACCAAGGCTTACAGCATTAGAAAACGTAGCGTTGCCATTAGTATATGCAGGCATGAGCAGGAAACTTCGTAATGAAAAGGCATTACATGTACTGGATATGGTAAGCCTTACTGATAGATCACATCATAAACCAAATGAATTATCCGGCGGCCAATGCCAAAGAGTTGCTATTGCAAGAGCATTGGTGAATGATCCATCAATTATTCTGGCAGATGAGCCAACAGGTAATCTAGATTCAGTTACATCCCATGAGATCATGGACATATTTGAAGATATTCATAGCAGAGGCAATACAGTTATTCTTGTTACACATGAAGAAGATATTGCTAATCATGCACACAGAGTAATTCGGTTGCTGGATGGAAATATTGAAAGCGATAAAAGAAACAAGCACTCTGTTTCAGAAGGATTTTAAACAATTTATGTAGTAGGGTGTTCTTCCAACTAAACACATTTTATTAAGATAATGGCGATGAAAATCTATACCAAGACAGGTGATAAGGGGAAAACTTCTCTTATTGGTGGTACAAAAGTTCCAAAATCACATATACGTATAGAAGCATATGGCACCATTGATGAATTAAATTCATGGATTGGCCTTGTTGGCGATCAGATCAAAATAAAAAAAGAAAAGCAAATCTTACAGGAGGTGCAAGACCGGCTCTTTACCATAGGTTCATCGCTTGCCTGCGATCCAGAAAAGGAGCCCAAACTGAAGCTCCCTGATTTAGTAGAATTGGATATTATTTTTTTGGAAAAAGAAATTGATAAAATGAATAAGAAACTTCCGGTGATGAAAACATTCATCATCCCCGGAGGCCATCCAGTAGTTTCATCTACACATATTGCCCGTTGTGTTTGTCGCAGGGCCGAAAGGTTAATTGTTGCATTGGAACAACAGAAAATGTTTGTAGATCCGTTAGTAATAAAATACCTGAACCGGTTAAGCGATTATCTTTTTGTATTAGCAAGATTTATTGGTAAAAGCCTGAAAGTGAAAGAAATACCTTGGAGACCGAGAGTTTAAATTTTTAATACTCATTTAATTATCTTATTTTACCAAACAATTTTGAACCTAGGCGACTACCTCTCTGCTTAAACGTCATTTCAACGATTCATTATTTCTGTACTTTTAAATTTTTGCATGAAATTTTTCAGCTTTTTACTTATCTCTTTTTTTGCATTGTCTTTAATTGGTTGTGAGCCTGAACCTATTGACCCGCCACCTCCCGGACCAATTGTATTAAGAGATACAACTATAAAAGACATTCCCTATGGCGCCAATAACAGCCAAAAGTTTGATCTTGGACTTCCTGCAAATAGAAATACTGCGAACACACAATTAGTCGTTGTAGTACATGGCGGTGGTTGGGCTACTGGTGATAAAAATGAATTGACCTGGTTATTGAATGGATTAAAACAAAGAGGTTATGCAGTTGCCAATATTAACTACCGACTTACTCTAAACCAACCCGATAATTATAAAATGCAGTTAGACGATGTGGACAGTGCAGTTCAGAATGTATTGAGACTTGCATCTACCCATACATACAATGGACAAAAATTATATATAACAGGGCATAGTGCTGGGGGGCATTTAGCTATGAGCTATGCTTATACAAGAAACTCGTCGGGCAAAGTAAAAGCTGTAGGTTCACTAGCAGGTCCTGCCAATCTATTCAGCATGTCTTACTATAATTTTAATATCTACAATCAAATTTTAGAACCTTTTCTCGGAGTTCCATTGTTTCCTTCAACTCCTGCAGCTACACAACGATATCAGGATTGTAGTCCTTATTTTCAGGCCACCGCTACTGCACCTCCAACTATTTTCTTTCATGGAGAATGGGATCCTGTAGTATATACAGACCAAAGCAATGGCATGTATGCAAAACTTGGAACATTAGGTGTGGGAAGAAAAATAATTATATACCCATTTACCTTTCACGACTGGTGGACAGATGGAACAAAAACTGCTAATACAATGGATGAAATGAAGGCATGGTTCACTGCTTATCCATAAAATGGGTTAAACAATTTTCCCGTCTTTCATATGTAGAACCCGGTCACTCAGTTGTGCCAGTTCCTCATTATGTGTGACAATTAAAAAGGTCTGATTAAATTTTTCTCTTAACTCAAAGAATAATTTGTGCAACTCCTTTGCATTGGCAGAATCAAGATTACCTGTCGGCTCATCTGCAAAAATAATATCTGGCTTATTGATTAAGGCTCTTGCCACTGCTACTCTTTGTTGCTCGCCTCCCGACAACTGATTCGGCTTGTTTTCCATTCGTTCAACCAAACCAAGCATATTTAATAATCTCTCTGCTTCAACTTTCACTTCAGCTTTCTTTTTACCTGCAATCCATCCGGGAATGCAAACGTTTTCCAAAGCAGAAAACTCCGGCAACAGATGATGAAATTGAAAAACAAAACCTATATGTTTATTTCTAAACGCAGATAATTTAACACCGCTGAGAGAATTAATCAACACATTATTCATTTTCACTTCGCCCATGTCTGCACTATCCAACGTACCCACAATATGCAGCAACGTACTTTTTCCAGAGCCGGAAGGACCAACAATGGAAACTACTTCTCCTTTATTAATTTCCAGATCAACACCTTTCAGTACTTCCACCTTTCCGTAACGTTTAAAAATATTTTTTCCAGATATCATGCAGCTAATTATTCAATTATTTAATCAATCGGTCAGCGATTTTCAGCCCGAAACTATACAAATCGAGTTGAAACTTTTCATAAAAAGGTAGTCTTTCAAAACAAAACCCTGAGACTTCTCGTTAAACAGAAAAATGGTCAAAAACCCCGTTAAAAACTTTGGATTTGGAAAATACTTTAATACTGTTACATTTGCGGAAAATTAGGGGTATCCTAAATATTGCAAAAAAGCAAAAACCTTATTCAAAAATTAAAACCCTGAGAAGATGTTTTGGACTTTAGAATTAGCCTCGTACCTAGAAGATGCTCCATGGCCTGCCACCAAAGATGAGTTGATTGATTACTCAATCCGCTCTGGTGCACCAATTGAGGTAGTAGAAAATTTACAGGAGTTGGAAGATGAAGGCGATGTGTATGAAACCATCGAGGACATCTGGCCAGATTATCCTACTCATGAAGATTTCCTCTTTAACGAAGATGAATATTAAACCCCCAACCCCTAAAGGGGAGTAAATAACCTATTAAATAAAATGCCTCCAAGTCGGAGGCATTTTATTTTACAATCATTTTTGAAATAAGGAAACTTAAGCCCCCTTTAGGAAGTTTGGGGGTCAACTCCTAATCTTTGCATCACATCATTACTTACGCCAGTAGTTGAATAACCACCATCATGGAACAGGTTCTGCATCGTTACCATTCTGGTCAAATCACTAAATAATGTAATACAATAATTAGCACAGTCTTCTGCAGAAGCATTTCCTAGCGGAGCAATTGCCTGTGCATAATCAAAGAAATCCCCAAACCCTTTTATGCCAGTTCCAGCAGTTGTTTTTGTTGGTGATTGGGAAACAGTATTAATCCTAACTTTCTTATCCACTCCATAATGGTATCCAAAGCTCCGGGCAATAGATTCCAACATTGCTTTTATGTCTGCCATATCTGTATAGAATGGATAAGTACGTTGAGCAGCCATATAAGTTAGTGCTACTACACTTCCCCATTCATTGATAGCATCCATTTTTTTAGCCACCGCCAGCATTTTATGTAAAGACATGGCAGAAACATCAATCCCTTTCATGAAGTAATCGTAATTCGATTCGGTGTATGGAATCTTTTTACGAATGTTTACACTCATTCCAATCGAGTGCAAAACAAAGTCAATTTTACCACCCAATACTTCCTGCGATTTTGTAAATAAAGTAGTCAGTTCTTCTACACTTGTTGCATCAGCCGGAATAATTTCCGATCCTGTTTTTTCTGCCAACTTATTGATTTCACCCATCCGCATAGCAATGGGGGCATTTGTTAATACAAATGTGGCGCCTTCTTCATGTGCTTTTTCTGCCACTTTCCAGGCAATGGAATTCTCATCCAAAGCACCGGTAATAATTCCTCTTTTTCCTTTTAATAAGTTATAAGCCATAGCAATTGATTTTGTTGCGGTAAAAATAAGGAGATACTTTGTACAATGAAGCAAAACAGCCTGCTGGTTTGCCAAGTTGTATTTCTAAGCTACTGGGAACAACAGCCTGATTATAAAAACAATCCAAAACGAAGAAATAAATATCAATGATAACATCGTTATCATCAATATAAAAAAGTTTCCGAATGACTCTCTGGGCCGCATTTTTTGCTCCAGATATTTGTATAACTTTTACAAAGGAATCATCAAACCATTTAGCAGTAAAAACTTAACTGCTTTAAGTTTCATCTGAAATAGGTAAACAAGCGATACAATTTATTTATAAAATATTACGCTGACCCTACCATAAATTTAAGCAGTTCAAGTACCTTTAATGCACCAGCCATCCTTAGGATTTTCAATAAAATCGAAATACATAAAATGAGCCATAAAATTTTTGTGTTATATAACTCTAGCAATGAAAATTTTATGGCGAATAACATGGTTCAAATTTTTATAACTAAGAGATACACATGAAAGTAAACACTGTGATAACGGGAACGGGATGCTATGTTCCTGAATTTATTAAAACAAACAATGATTTTATAAATCAGGATTTCTATACAGAAGAGAATCAGCGTATCTCAACACATCCACAAGAAATAGTTGACAAATTCCGGGACATTACTGGCATTCAAGAACGACGCTATATCAATGATGATATGAATTCATCTGATATGGCAACAATTGCTGCCCGGTTAGCCATTGAAGAAAGCGGTATTGACCCCGAAGAACTGGACCAGATTATTCTTGCACACAATTTTGGTAATGTAACTAAGAATACTATTCAAACAGATATTTTACCTGCGTTGGCCTCAAGAGTAAAACATGATTTGGGCATAAAAAATCCAAACTGCGTTGCTTATGATATTTTATTTGGTTGCCCGGGCTGGTTACAAGGAGTTATTCAAGCCGATTCATTTATTAAAGCTGGTGTTGCTAAAAAAGCATTAGTAATTGGCACTGAAACGCTGAGCCGTGTAATAGATATGTACGATCGGGACAGTATGATCTTTTCTGATGGTGCTGGAGCTTCAGTGTTAGAAGCAGTTCCAGCAGAAGACACAACCAGTGGCATACTTTCCTGGACTGTACAAAGCCATTGCGTAGACGAAGCCTTTTATTTGTTTCTGGGAAAAAGTAATTTCCCAAATGCCGACGATAAGATTCGCTATATAAAAATGAAAGGCAGAAAAGTGTATGAATATGCCATGCAGCATGTTCCAGCTGCCATGAAAGATTGCCTAGACAAAGCAAATATTTCCATCCAGGAAGTGAAGAAAATTTTTATCCACCAGGCAAATGAAAAAATGGATGAAGGAATCATCAAACGTCTTTTCAAATTGTATGGAGTAAAAGATTTGCCTGAACACATAATGCCGATGAACATACATAAATATGGCAACAGCTCTGTAGCCACTATTCCCACCTTATTTGACCAGGTAAAAAAGGGGAAATTTGAAGAACATGCTTTTGACAAAGGCGATATTGTGCTTTTTGCATCGGTAGGTTCTGGAATGAATATTAACGCTGTATGTTACAGGATCTGATAGCCGAGAGGCCTCTCTCCTTATCTTTGCGGCATGACGATTTCCTATAAATGGCTGAGTGAATATTTGCCTGTTACCGTTGAACCGGAAAGGCTGAGCCGCATCCTTACTTCCATTGGATTGGAAGTAGAAAGCATGACCAATTACGAAGAAGTAAAAGGTGGATTACAAGGATTAGTAATCGGCGAAGTGCTGAGTACAGAAAAACATCCTAATGCAGATAAACTAACCTTGACAAAAGTTTCAGTTGGCAATGGCGAGCCTTTACAGATTGTTTGTGGAGCACCAAATGTTGCCGCAGGCCAGAAAGTGGTGGTGGCTACTGTTGGCACAACTATTTATCCTTCTATCGGCGATCCATTAACGATGAAGATTGCTAAAATCAGAAGTGTAGAAAGCCATGGAATGATATGCGCCGAAGATGAAATTGGAATGGGAACATCGCATGACGGCATTCTGGTTTTACCAGCTGATGCTAAAGTGGGAATGCCTGCTGATGAATATTTTCAGCCGTATGATGATGTGATTTATGAAATTGGACTTACTCCCAACCGCATGGATGCCATGAGCCATTGGGGTGTGGCAAGGGATGTATGTGCCTATTTGAGCCATCATGATAAGCAGGACATAAAGCCTAAGCTGCCAAACGGAAATAGCTTTAAAGTTGACAATACTTCTTTGACATTGGATGTAAAAGTGGAAAATGAAAAAGCTTGTCCTCGTTATTCCGGAGTAAGTATTGCTAATGTAACTATTGCTCCATCACCAAAATGGCTGCAACAGAAACTAAAAGCTATTGGCCTAAGGCCAATTAATAATATTGTAGATATTACCAATTTCATTCAGCATGAAACAGGGCAACCTTTGCATGCATTTGATATCAATAAAATTGGCGGCAATAAAATTGTTGTAAAGAATTTACCTGAAGGAACCAGTTTCATCACATTGGATGAAAAGAAAAGGACATTAAGTGCTGAGGACCTGATGATCTGTGATGCAAATGAAGGTATGTGTATTGCCGGAGTATTTGGTGGTCAGCATAGCGGAGTAACGGATACGACAAAAAACATTTTTTTGGAGAGTGCATTCTTTGATGCAGTGATTACTAGAAAAACTTCTTTTAGTCACGGACTAAGAACCGATGCTGCGAGTCGTTTTGAAAAAGGAACCGATATTTCGGCAACTGTAAATGTGCTGAAAAGAGCCGCAAAGTTGATTATTGAAATCGCCGGCGGCGAAATAGCTTCAGAAATTGTAGATAATTATCCAACAATTAAACCAAAAACAGAAGTTGCCATAAAATGGCATTTCATAAAAAAACTAAGTGGCAAAAATTATCATCCGGATGCAGTGATGGACATTCTTAACAGTCTTGGATTTGAAAAATTGAAAGAAGGTATTGATGAACTGAGAGTAGCGGTACCTTATCATAAACCCGATATCAGCTTACCTGCTGATCTCGTTGAAGAGATTGTAAGAATTGATGGATTGGATAATATTGAAATCCCAGATTCTATTACAATCACACCTGCAGTTGATGAACAATACGAAAAAGAAATATTCCGAGAGAAAGCTGCTAATTATTTAGTGGGCCAGGGATTCAATGAAATGATGACCAACTCCATTACCAATGCAGCATATTTTTCTGAAGAAGAACTGAGCAGCATGGTAACAATGATGAACAGTCTTAGTGCAGAATTGAATATTCTTCGCAATTCATTATTTGAAACCTCACTGGAAGTGGTGGCTCACAATCTGAATCATAAGAATAACTCATTAAGATTATTTGAATTTGGAAAAGCATATAGTACCGAAGGTGCTGGCAAATATGTAGAAGCAGAAAAACTTTGCCTCGTTATTACCGGCAATAAAAATGAAGATAGTTGGAAGGAAAAAGCAGTTGCTACTGATTTCTATAATCTGAAAGGAGCTGTAAATGCAGTTTTGACATTATTTGGACTAAAAGCAGATGCAATCGAAACAATAGAAGTGCCGAAACTTGACAATCATATTATATTTAAATTAAACAATATAATTATAGCCAGTGCCGGAACAGTTAAGAAAAATATATTAGATAAATTCGGCATTAAGCAACCGGTTTATTTCGCAGGTTTGAATTGGGCAGTTATTTCAGAATTAGCAACTAGCCAAAAAAACAAGGTGAAAGAAATTCCGAAATATCCGGCTGTGCAAAGAGATTTGGCAATGATTGTTCCTAAAGACTTAATTTGGGATGAAGTGCAAAAAACAGTGGAGAAAGTAAAACTGAACAAATTACAAGACATAAAACTGTTTGACATTTTTGAAAGTGAAAAGCTGGGAACCAATAAAAAATCAATCGCCGTAAACTTTACTTTTCTGGATGAAGAAAAAACACTAACCGATAAAGAAATTGACGGCTGGATGAATAAGATCATGTCTTCACTGGAAAAAGAATTACTGGCCGAAATCAGGAAATGAGCAATACAGAACAACATCTGAAACGTATTCAAGAAAAACTTCAACTTTTATTGAAGGAGCATACTGCTGTCGTTAAAGAAAATAAACTACTAAAAGAAGAGTTAAGTGAGGCTAAACAAAAGGTGACTACGCAACAAAAAAGCGTTGATGAATTGAAGCAGCAAGTAAGTATTTTAAAAGTGAGTACAGGAGAAATGAGTGAAGCTGATAAAAAAGATTTTGAAAAAAGAATTAATGGTTATCTGAAAGAAATTGATCGTTGTATTTCGATGTTAGGTCAGTGATTTTCGGTTATACTCTTTTCACCAGATTTAACTTCATTTCATCCTCGCCGTGCGAAAGTTCCAGTGTATATCGTCCATACGGCAAATCATTTAATCCTGTCCAAGTCATTTCTTCTCCTTCGGATAAAATGTTCTTTTCAATTGTGCGACATACAATGCCGGTATCATCTTTCAACACACCACGCAGAAAATTGCCTTTTGGTGTATTAATTTGAAGCCGCAATGAGTCAATAAAAAAGGAAGACTTAATTTTAGCAAACATGGTAAACGTTTAAATATTTTTAAATCGTTTCCAAAGGAGCACTTAACCGGATTTTGATTTTCTACTAAATGAAAAAGTAATGGGCATCTAATATAATAAAATGTTATTGAAAAAACCAAGTTTATGAGTGAATTAATTCCTATCTCAGCTCTTATCGGCGACCGTACTTACCGGATTAAAATCAATCCATCTGATGAAGAAGTGGTAAGAAAGACCTTGAAAACTATCAATGACAAGATTCTTGAATTCAAAACCATGTTTGCCGGAAAGGATATGCAGGACTATATCGCCATGGTTTTAATCTGGTACGCAACAGAACAACATGCTGGCACAGCCGCAGGTATCGAAAAACTAAACCTTTCAGAGCAATTAAGCTCAATCGAAAAGCTATTGGATAGTCACTTGTCTGAGAAATAAAAAAACCTGCCAATGGCAGGTTTTTAAGAATGGCTTCACTAAGTTTATGGCTTCGGGATAAATGCCTTTTTACCATCTATAAATTCGCTAAGTTTTTGCTCTAGATCTTCGCCTCTCAGGTTTTTTGCTACAATTATTCCTTCTGGGTTAACCAATAAATTCTGAGGAATGGCTTTGATACCATATTGTTTGGCCACATCGTTATCCCAGAATTTCAAATCACTAACCTGAGTCCAGTCAAGTTTATCATCATGAATAGCTTTCATCCATTTTTCTTTTTGGCCTGCTCTGTCTAGTGAAACACCGATGATGTGAAAGTTTTTGTCTTTATACTTGTTAAACACTTTTACAACAGCTGGGTTTTCGGCTCTACAAGGTCCGCACCAGCTTGCCCAAAAATCAATCAACACATAACGACCTTTAAATGATGAAAACCGGATTGGGTTATCTAATGTATCATTTTGCGTAAAGTCCATCGCCATTTTGCCGATACCCGTTTTCTTTGCTATGTCAAGATTTTCTTTAAAAGCAACTGCTGAAGGATAATTTTTATTTGCATCTGACAAAGCATTGTAAAGAGGTTCCACTTTATCCGCATTTATATCCCAACCAGCATATTGCTGAAGAGCATATAAGCCCAACGGAGAATTGGGATTGTTTTTTACATATTCACCATATACTTTCTCCTTCATTTCACTGTCAATAGCATCAAGCTGTTCTTCAATTTTACTTTGATTTGCCTTATCCTTCGACTTAGCATACTCTCTGTATTTTTCAATTAGTGGTTTTGATCTGTCATTAAAGGGTTTCGTTGCCAGGTTTAATTTTGCAAATTCAATATGAGCAGAAGAACCTTTAACCTGTACATTGCTGAAGGAATCAACTGAGGCCACTTTTGTTTTACCGGGTTCTAAAAAAACAGAGACCATATCTCTTCCAGAAACCATTGCTATCTTATTACCATCGGCAGTTTCACTATATTTTACTCTTAATCTGCCTTGTACCGGTTCTTCAATTTTCCCGGCAAGCTGGTATTTTCCATCTTTTACTTGGGCACTATCTGTTTTCCAATCTCCGTTAGTTCTGTATTGCAAATACACCCACTCTGCCTGATGGGTCAGTTTTTTGGCCTTTCCAACTAACTTAAAAGATTTCCCATTATCCTGAGCCTGCGAAACAAATGGAATAGCAAGGAATATCAAAAGGAGTTTTTTCATTTACTAATTTTTAGTGTTGCAATTTACTTCAAATAAATCCTGTTGCCCGCCTAAAAGTCCTGAATTGCGCCATTTTTTTACAAGTGGCAACCCCCTTTTTCAATTTTCTTACTTAGGTTGCCGTTTTGTATCTTCGCTAACTATCCGATAACTAGCGGAAAATTAATTATTAAGAAATAGCATTGTGCAACATCTAAACAAACACATTCATGGATTCGAATATATTATCTATCATCATAGGTGCCGCTGCACTTATAGTGGGCCTTATACTGGGTAAAGTTATTTTTGCCAAAAACGCCAACAAAAAAGTAGAAGAAGCAGAACTCCAGTCACAAACGATCTTGAAAGAAGCTCAGTTAAGAGCTGAAACTATCCGGAAAGAGAAAGAACTGGAAGCTAAAGAAAATTTCGTTCAACTAAAATCGGTTTAAGATAAAGAAACCTTTGAAAAAACGAAAAAGATGAACGATGCGGAAAACCGTATCAAACAGAAAGAACAATCCGTCAACCAAAAAGAAGGAAATCTTGATAAGCAGGCAAAAGAAAATGATGTAATTAAAGAAAACCTGAATCGCCAGATTGAATTGGTAAATATCAAGAGGACCGAATTAGAAAAGCATCAGGAAGAACATATCCGTCGCTTGGAGAAAATAGCCAACCTTACAGCTGAAGAAGCAAAATCTCAATTAATAGAAAGTCTGAAAAATGAAGCTCATACACAAGCAGTAGCTATTCAGCAAGAAATAATTGATGATGCGAAACAAAAAGCGAATAAGGAAGCCAGAAAAATAGTCATTCAAACCATTCAGCGTACTGCTGCTGAACATGCTATTGAAAACACTATTACTGTTTTCAATCTTGAAAGTGATGAAATTAAAGGCCAGATAATCGGCCGTGAGGGAAGAAATATCCGTGCAATTGAAGCTGCAACAGGTGTTGACCTTATTGTAGATGATACACCAGAAGCTATTTTGCTTTCTTCATTTGATCCGCTACGTCGTGAAATTGCCCGTTTGAGTTTACAGCGTCTTGTTACAGACGGACGTATTCACCCTGCCAGAATTGAAGAAGTAGTAGAGAAAACAAAAAGCAGATTGAAGACCAAGTAAGAGAAATAGGTGAAAGAACGGTAATAGAAATGGGCATTCATGGCCTTCATAAAGAATTAGTAAGAATGGTTGGACGTATGCGTTTCCGCTCTTCATATGGCCAAAACTTGTTGATGCACAGCCGTGAGACAGCTAATCTTTGTGCTACAATGGCTGCTGAATTGGGAATGCCACAAAACATGGTAAAACTGGCTAAACGAGCAGGATTATTACATGATATTGGGAAAGTACCCGACGAAGAAAGTGAATTAAGCCATGCTTTGCTTGGGGCAAAACTAGCAGAGAAATACGGAGAAAATGCTTCAGTTGTAAATGGAATCGGTGCTCACCACGACGAGATGGAAATGCAATATGTAATTTCTCCTATTGTGCAGGCTTGTGATGCGATAAGCGGAGCAAGACCGGGTGCCAGAAGGGAAATTATGCAGCAATACCTGCAGCGTATCAAAGATCTTGAAAACCTTGCTATGGCTTATGATGGGGTAGAAAAAGCCTATGCCATTCAGGCTGGAAGGGAATTGAGAGTTATTGTAGAAGCAGATAAAGTAACTGATCAGGAGTCTGATAAGCTTTCATTCGAGATTGCTCAGAAGATTCAAACCGAAATGACCTTCCCTGGGCAAATAAAGGTTACAGTTATCAGAGAGAAAAGAGCTGTAAACGTTGCGAGATAATCAAATTCCAAATAAAAAATTCCAAATCCCAATTGCAGACTGTCGATTAGGATTTGGAATTTTCTCTTTTGAAATTTAAGGGCTTGAGAAATTCCTGCATAAGCTGCAATTTTGATTTTTTATATTTGGTATTTCTGCCTTGCAACCTTACCTTTGCCCTCCTAAAAATCAGGAATATGAACGCAATAGCATTTGTACATGAGCAGCTAACTGGTAATAAAGAATTTCCAAAATTCAAAGCTGGTGACAACATTACTGTTAACTATAAGATTATAGAAGGAAACAAAGAAAGAATCCAGTCTTTTAAAGGAGATGTGATTAAGAAACAAGGAACTGGCGCTACTGCAAGCTTTACTGTTCGTAAGATTTCTGACGGAATAGGTGTAGAAAGAGTTTTTCCATTCTTTTCTCCAAATGTAGACTCAATAGTATTAAACAAAACCGGTAATGTACGCAGAGCTAAATTGTTCTACCAGCGTAGCCGTAGCGGTAAAAGTGCAAGAATCCGTGAAAAGCGTATGGCAGTTGCTACTTCAGCAAAATAATATCGTACTCAATATAAGTAAGAAGCTTTCCACATAGGAAAGCTTTTTTTATTTATAGCAACTAATTATCCCTTTTTTTTTCGATACTTAGTATCTTTGGCTTCTAATTTACATGATTATGATACAACCTACATTATTGGGTGTGCTGGGTACTAACGAGATTATCATCATCCTCGTTATCGTATTACTTTTATTCGGAGGTAAAAAGATACCTGAACTGATGCGTGGATTAGGTAAAGGTGTCCGTGAATTTAATGATGCCAAAACCAATGTGAAGAAAGAGATTGAGGAAAGTGCAAATGATGTAAAAAACTCTGTAAAAGAGTAATCCTCTATTGATTTTTTCTTACGCTAAAGTCATCGCTTTTGTTTGAGTTCACTTCTATTGAGCAATACCATGCCCAATTACAGGAAGGTAATGTAACCTGTTTACTTGCAGTTGAACATTACCTGAAACGCATAGATGAAACAAAACATCTTAATGCATTTATTGAGGTGTACACTCATGAGGTTTTACAAAAGGCCAAAGAACTAGATGAAAAAAGAAAAGCTGGTCTTCCTATTGGAAAACTACATGGTGTCGTCATCGGATTAAAAGATGTTATCTGTTACAAAGACCATAACATTTCCGCATCCTCAAATATTCTAAAAAAATTTACTTCCATCTATTCTGCAACAGCTGTAGAACGTTTGCTTGCGGAAGAAGCCATCATTATTGGGAATCTAAATTGTGATGAATTTGCCATGGGTTCCACCAATGAAAATTCGGCTTATGGAAAGGTGTTGAATGCATTGGATGAGACAAGAGTGCCAGGCGGATCTTCCGGTGGTTCTGCAGTAGCAGTTCAGGCTGGCTGTTGTATGGTTTCCTTGGGTAGCGATACCGGAGGTTCTGTTCGTCAACCGGCAGATTTCTGCGGCATAATAGGGCTTAAACCGACCTATGGCAGAATTTCCCGCTATGGCCTTATTGCCTACGCTTCTTCCTTCGATCAGATAGGAATTCTAGGAAATAACATTCCTGATGTTGCTCTTTTATTGGAAGTAATGGCTGGGGCAGATGAATTTGACAGCACTGTTTCTCACAAAGAAGTTCCTGCTTATTCTAAAGAGCTTTCCACCGAAAAAAAATATCGCTTCGCTTATTTTGAAACTGCTTTATCACATCCCGGCCTCGACCCCGAAATAAGTGCTGCCATTAAAAAGAAGATAGAACTTATCAAACAAGAAGGTCATATTGTTGAGGCTGTAGATTTTGAATTGCTCGATTATATTGTACCAGCTTATTATGTACTCACTACAGCCGAAGCTTCATCAAACCTTTCCCGTTTTGATGGTGTAAAATATGGTTATCGCTCTACTGCTCCTGGTGTTGAACTAACAGAGTTCTATAAACAAAGTAGGTCTGTTGGTTTTGGTAAAGAAGTAAAAAGAAGAATCATGTTAGGCACTTTTGTGCTTAGTGCCGGGTTTTATGATGCTTACTTTACCCGGGCACAAAAAGTTAGAAATTTGTTAAAAGACAATATTGAGTTGATTTTCAATGAGTTTGACTTCATTTTACTGCCAAATTCGCCAGTTCCGGCTTTTAAGGCCGGTGAAAAAATGGACGATCCAATCGCCATGTATCTAGCTGATATCTATACAGTAATGGCCAATCTGGCCGGCATTCCCGCCATTTCTCTCCCACTCTTCAAACATAGCATTAACATGCCGTTTGGCCTCCAAGTGATGTCAAACCGGTTCGATGAACTATCTTTGCTGCGCATTTCGCACCTGCTTATGGCAGTAAAATGATTTTAAAACGTTAATTATCAATAGGTTTGAGAAAATTAAAGCAAATAACAGTAATGAGTGTTGCGGGGTTTTTCCTGGTACAAGTGGCCAGAGCCGCAGGTATTCAGCCGGACATGAGCAGCCAAGCTGTTTTAAGTGATACGACGGTAAATAAAGATTCACTTCAACAAGATGGTACATCTAAGAATGATCCTAAAAAGGATTTCAAAAATCTTTTTACTACAGCCGTGTTTGGGGATGGTGTAACCGGAGCCAAGTTAAATCCAATGGCAATCAGTTTTGTTCAAAACTATATTAAAAAGAATAAGACAGGTTTTGAGAATATGAAGGGATGGGCAAAGCCCAAGCTGGATATGATGGATGAAATTCTTACGCAACACGGTTTGCCCGGCGAATTAAAATATCTAGCAGTTATTGAATCTGGTTTAAAATACAACATGATTTCCAGATCCGGGGCTGTTGGTCCTTGGGCTTTTATGCCTGCAGCTGCTCAAGAGTACGGCCTGAGAATCAACGGGGGTAAAGACGAAAGATTAGATTATATCAAAAGCACTCATGCCGCCGCAAGATTGTTGACCGATTTCTATGCTCAATATGGAGATTGGCTGCTCGTAATTGCAGCATACAATAGCGGACCAGGAAATGTGCAAAAGGCAATCAGAAAAAGTGGCGGAAGTAAAGATTTCTGGGCCATTCAAAATTACTTGCCGAATGAAACCATGAACCATGTAAAGAAATTCATCGGCGTTCATTATATTTTTGAGGGAGAAGGAGGTATTACTACCGTAACCAAAAGCGAATTGAAAGATTTGGTTTTGAATTCAGGCCCTAACCTAAAAGAGGAAGAACTAAAAACATCAACTTCATATAAAGTAAAAGGCCGGTTCAATTCTGCTATTATTTTAAAATATATTGAGATGGATATGGCGGCTTTCAGTCGTTATAATCCCAGCTTTGACAATGAGATTGCATTGAACGGCAAATATGACCTTCGCTTGCCTACACAAAAGATGAACATCTTTGTGGCTAATAGGTACCAGATTCTGGATGAAAGTATTACTGAGTTGCTCAAATCAACTAATAGTAAGACTAGATAATTAGTAGCAATTATTCAAGCACATTTTTCATTGCTTCTGCTTTCATCAGGCATTCTTCCCATTCTTTTTCGGGGTCGCTGTAAAATGTAATACCTGATCCGGCTGGCAAGGAAAGATATTTTGCAGAGGCATTATATAGAATGCTTCTAATTACTACATTAAAATCAAAGCCTGGCTGTCCGGTAGGCAGGTCGCCTTCGGGGTTTATATAGCCAAC
This sequence comes from Chitinophagaceae bacterium, assembly GCA_016708765.1. Lineage (GTDB taxonomy): Bacteria > Bacteroidota > Bacteroidia > Chitinophagales > Chitinophagaceae > JJ008. The sequence goes on along the minus strand of JADJFD010000003.1, from coordinate 223,957 downwards.
GGCACCGGAGAAAATTCCCCGCTTGGTTAGTTCATACTCTTCGATTAACTCCATGACTCTTTTCTTTGGAGCACCCGTCATAGATCCCATCGGAAAAGTAGCCCTGATTATTTCAGCAAAAGACATTTTATTTTTTAATGTTCCACTAACAGTTGAAATCATTTGGTGAACCTGCGGAAATGAGTATATACCGTACAACTCATCCACCTTTACAGAGCCTTCTTCGCAAATTTTTGCCAGATCATTTCGTACCAGATCAACAACCATTACATTTTCTGACCGGTCTTTCGCACTGTTGAATAAATCCTGTCGGCTTATGCCATCTTTAATTTCATTATTTTTTATTCTGATTGATGTTCCTTTAATCGGTTGAGATAGAATATTATTCCCCGTCTTTTTAATATATCGTTCAGGGCTGGCACAGATTAACCACTGATCATTCATTCTGTATAAAGCTGAAAAGGGATTGGGTGAAACTTTGCTCAGTTTCAGATACACTTCAACAGGATTGATAACAGCATTTGTTGTATAAAATTCCTGACAGAAATTTATTTCGTAACAATCGCCACGAACAATATGTTGCTGCAATTTTTTTATAGTTGAAATGTATTCTTCTTTCGAAAGCCTGCTTTCAATCTTCAATTTATTTTCTACTGGCAGAAAAAATTCGTCTATGCTTTCGTCTGATATATTTTTGAAAATCATCTCAGGATTTTCTGCTTCTATAGAAATCTCCATTTCGGAGAGCTTAATAACAACTTTCGGTTCAAAAAAAAACAAATCTGGGAATTTAATCATTGAAGCATTAGCTGATGAAAGCTCTTCGATTTCATTTTTTAAATCATAACCTAGATGACCAAACAACCATGAATGCTTTTCATTAATAAAATTTTGTAATTGTTCTAAGGCAGTTCCGGCGTTTAAGCTAATGCTTCTTTTTACTCCTGCTGCTAAAATGCACTCAAAAGCATGTGGTTTTATCTGATACTGATGATTATCTAAAAAACAAAAAGTGCCAAACTGTTTTGTCCAGTTCAGCACTTTTTTCTTCGTCAGTTCAAAATCACTTATAGCGAAAATGCAGTTAGTAATGGTTGTGTTATTCAATTTGTGTGAACATTGCTGTTCTGTTAATAATCATCAGAGGAGTCATCATCATCATCGTCAAAATCATCTTTGTCATCAAAGAGATCTTTAAATTCGTCGTCCACTTTAAACTCATCATCGTCCGCAGCTTTCTTTGCACCCTTTTTCCCTGCAGATGATGGAGTGTCAAACTCTTCGAAATCAGGATCCCATTCTTCCTCTTCAGCTTCAGGCTTTTCCCAATCATCTTTTTCGTCGGAAGAATCATCATCATCATCATCGTCGTCATCTTTACCTTTTTTAGATGCGGCTTTTCCACCCTTTTTAGAAGGCTTTACATCCTCATCATCCAAAAGGTCATCATCATCTTCTTCTTCGTCCTTTGCAGGTTTAGAAGACGGTTTTTTTGCTGCAGCTTTTTCAGAAGCTGAATTAATTTCTTCAGAAGTTTTACTTCCTTTTACTGGTTTAATTGCCATAGTCTCAACAGGATTATTATTGTAAAATTTCGGCGAAGTTTTTAAACTGCCAAATTTTTAGTTGACTTTTTTTTATTTTCTATTAAACGTAAAAATTATTTCACTTCAATTATCTGATCTCTGCCTGGACCATTAGAGATGTAATGAATATTTACTCCAAGATACCCATTGATAAAGTTAATATACTCTTTCATAGTATCAGGCAAATTACTATACAAATTCGCTGCACTGCTTGAATTATTCCAGCCCTGAAAATTTTTATACGCAGGAACTGGCTTTGTTCTTTCCATCTGAAAAGGCATTTGCCTTGTATTTGTGCCATCTATATTATAATCTGTGCAAACTTGTAATTCTTTGAAAGTGTCTAATACATCCGCCTTTGTCATTACAATTTTAGTAACTCCATTGATCATACATGCAAAATTTAAAGCTACCAGATCAATCCAGCCGCAACGTCTTGGGCGACCGGTGGTGGCACCAAATTCACTTCCAAGTTTCCTTAATTCTTCCCCAGTTTCGTCTTCAAGCTCTGTAGGAAAAGGGCCGCTGCCCACCCTGGTGCAATATGCCTTAGTAATACCTATCACATCACGGATATGTTGTGGAGCAATGCCTAATCCGCTACAAACACCAGCTGTAGTTGTGTTAGATGATGTAACAAACGGGAATGTGCCAAAATCGACATCGAGCATAGTTCCTTGTGCGCCTTCTGCTAAAATTCTTTTTCCTGCTTTTATCTTTTCGTTGATGAAATATTCACCATTAACAATATTCAATTGTTTTAAAAACTCCACCGCCTCAAAAAATTCGGTTTCCCAATCAGAAATATCTTCCTGAAAATTATAATTGTCCAACAACTGTTGATGTTTTGCTTTCAGTTTGTCATAAAGAATTTTAAAGTCTTTATCCAGCAAATCACCAACCCGTAACCCATTACGGCCGGTTTTATCCATATAAGTCGGCCCAATGCCTTTTAAGGTAGAACCAATTTTTTCATTTCCTTTTGCTAACTCAGCAGCTTTATCCAAAGCCCTATGCGTAGGAAGAATGAGGTGTGTTCTTTCCGCAATGAAAAGATTCTTCTTCAAATCAACACCAAAAGAAGCAACCGTATCGCATTCCTTTTTTAATGTAATTGGATCCAGCACAACTCCATTGCCGATAAGGTTTGTAATACCGCCATGAAAAACTCCAGACGGAATTTGATGAAGCACTACTTTTTTATCATTTACATATAAAGTGTGTCCCGCATTTGGGCCTCCCTGAAAACGGGCAACTACATCATAATCTTTAGCAAAAAAATCAACAATTTTTCCTTTTCCTTCATCGCCCCACTGGAGGCCGAGTATTACATCTACCATGTTGTTTTATTATTTATCCCTTCTGTTTGAAAAGGGAAATTGTATGCAGCAAAAATAAGGGTTCACAAAAAAATACCGAATTAAATCCTGTAGCTGTGCATAAGCCAGTATTGCTGTTGATATTATTATTTTGACAAGATTATTTTTATCGTATCAAAGTCATGGTTCCTTTTTTGGTAATAACTTTATTATCATTACCAACGCCTTCAATCATCCATATATAAACACCTGATGCCTGTTCTCTACCTAAAATTTTACCATCCCATCCTTCGTGCAAACGGGTAGTTGAAAATAGCAACTGACCCCAGCGATTAAACACCCTGAAGTAATTATATTGTTTTATTCCCACCGGGATTGGAGTAAACCTGTCGTTTTTCCCATCGCCATTTGGTGTAAATGCAGTTGGAACATATATAGTTGGCCCTTTATAAACTTTTATACGAACATACCCTTCGCCTTTGCAGCCATCTGCATTTATTGCTGCTACTTCATACATAATTTCATCACCGGCTGCACCAACTGTTACAACAGGATTTGGAATAAAAGGATTACTGAGGCCAGTTGTTGGTTTCCAACTATACGTAATACCTTGTGATGTAGCCAACAATTGTATCTGTTCGCCTGGAGAAGCAATGGTATCAAAAGGAAAAGTAGCAACAGACATTACTCTTTTTACATCTACTCGTATATTATCCGTTATTAATGAATGACAGCCATTACCATCTCTTACTGACAAAGTATATGTAGTAGATAACGTTGGTGTGGATACCGGATTTGCTCCGCTATTACTGCTCAGGTATATTCCAGGTGTCCAGGTATATTGAACGCCGCCTGAACCTTGCAATGTATGAGATTGTCCATAACAAATCTCAACGTCATTTCCTGCATCAGGTATTGGTGCAACATTTACGTTTACAATAATCGTGTCGGTTGTTGTACAACGACCAAGTGTTGCAGCTAACACATACTCTGTAGTGCCAACTGGGTTTGCAATTGGGTTTCTAATTGATGCATTACTTAATGTAGTTGCAGGCGACCAGGCATAAACTGTAGCATTTGTTTGAGGATTTAATTGTCCGGATAATCCTTTGCATATCGTAATATCGTTCTGCGGTGTAAGAAATAAATTAACCGTAAGCCCAACCGTTGTAACAAATGATGTTGTACATCCTAAATTATCTTTTACAGAAATAGTGTAATTACCGGGAGCTACACTAAAGTTGTTTAGACTTTGGAATGAACCGCCATTAAGTGAATATTGATACCCTGAATTTCCACCGCTAGCATTTACAACTACTCGTCCGTCGTCACCACCATCGCAAGTAGCATTGCTATTTGTAGAAAATGCAGTTAACAAAGCTGGCTCTGTAACTGTTATGTCCCTTGTAGTAATACAATTATTCACATCTCTTATTGTAATAGTATGTGACCCAGCTGTTACATTAAAAAGTGTACTGCTTTGCCAGCTAGTACCACCATCAATTGAATATTGATATGGAGAAACGCCACCGCTTGCAGCCATAGAGATAATGCCGTTATTTTCTCCATTACAAATCACAGGAACAGTAGCAAATGAAGCTGATAAAGCTAACGGTTCAGTAATTGTTATAGATGAACTTCCCATGCATCCATTCACCGAACGATAATACGCTGTGTAATTACCAGCAAGCAAGCTTGAAAAAATATTGCTGGTTTGCCATATTATACCATCAATACTATATTCAAATGGCGGCAAACCAAGAGGCGGTTGATTAATAGTTATCATTCCTGTTGCATCGCCATTACATAAAACATCAGCTTTATTTAAGGTTGTTGTTAAACCCGGTCCCGGATCTACTGTAACACTATAAATAACACTTGAACAACCTACAGCATCAAAAACCTGTATAGTATGCAAGCCAGCGTTTACGTTTGTAAACATATACGGTGGCGTACCACTCACAGGCGCAGCACCATCCAGCGAAAAAGTATATGGAGCAGCTCCATTCGATGGCATTACACTTATCGTTCCATTGCTTGCACCATTACAGGTCGTTGCTGTTGCTGTATTATTAGCTATTAAAGCCGGACCAGGGCTCACCATAATGTTTGAAAAAATATTGCTACAACCAACAGCATCAACAACAGAAATTGAATGAGCTCCTGCAGCAACATTATTAAATACAAATGGACCGGTTCCGTTCATTACCGTTCCTCCATCTAACTGAACTGTAAATGGTGCTACACCGGAACTAACTGTAAAAGTAATACTGCCGTTTGCGGCTGTAGCACAAGTCGTCGCAGTCGTAACATAATTACCATTTACACCGGGATTATTGGCAACATTAATTATTATAGGATTTGAAAGACATCCCGTTGCATCTGTAATAACTAACGAATAAGTGCCGCCTGACAATCCGCTATAAGTGTAAGGAGAAGGACCAGTAGCAAACATCCCTGAGTTTAATGAATAACTATAAGGCCCTACACCATTTGTAGTCGTTATTGTAATTGTTCCTGTTGCAACGCCGGCGCAGGCAGAAGGAGTTGACGTTGCACTGGCAATAATTCCATTGTCTCTGTTTACCGTTACATTGATTGTGCTGGTACAACTTCCATTTGCATCCGTTACAATAATTGTGTGCGGCCCATGCAAAACATTGTTATACGTATAAGTTGCAGGACCTGAAACCGGTGCTCCTCCATCTAGTTCATATGTAAACGGTGCTGTGCCTGCACCTGCCGGAACAGTAATAGTAATGGAACCACTTGGCGGCCCACAATCACTATTTGTTGTAGCAGCTGTTGCATGCAAATCATTTGTTCTGTTGATTGTAATTGTATCAAGACTTACTAACTGTGTAGCCGGATCGCTGCAAGAAGAAAATGTTGTTCTTATTTCATATTGATTGGAACCTGAAGGAGGACAAAAATTTAAAAATCGCAAATCAAGTAAGCCTGCTGTAGTAGTAATCGTATCAGCAGTAGCAACCAATGCGCCACCCAAAGTGTACATGGCAGCACTTACATAACGGGAACCTGGACCAGAGGGAATAAAACTATATCCAGTTTGGGATTCGCTCCATACTTCGCAATTTTTTCCAGGAGCCCATACTGCATCATTTTGTCCCCAGTTTTGTAAACCCAGAATTGCAAAGCCTCTGTTCCAATTTGGACAAACAGGTTTTTCCCCAATAAATACATCAATGATGCCCGTACTCTCATGCAAGACCATTTGTTCTGTGCATAGCAATGAATTGCAACCGCCATTACCATACATTGGCACTTGAAAGTAGCTAACGATAAATTTTCTGCAAGGTGCTGAACCAACAATAGAATATTCTACTCTTCTTGGACCCGGACCGGGAATCAACGGATAAATATCATGATAAGCTCCCATTATAGAAGCTCTGGGATAATACGTAACCTGATTATCATCTTGAATTCCGCCACTATATGGAATTGGCTGCGGCACTGTTCCATTCGGAATTGTAGTTAAAGACCATGCATTAATTGTATTTGCATTGGTAGCATCAAATGTGATGATGCCGTTTGAACCAACTACACAATTATTATACTCAGCTCCATAAAAACAAAACGTAAATGGCATTGCTATTACTGGCGAAAAAAAATCGTCAATATAAACAGAAGACAGCTCAACTCCGCCAGCTGTTACATACGGATAAGGTGTGTAAGGAATCGAGTTGACCCTGTAATCACTGCTGCTTTTTATATGTGGAATCTGAAAAATAAAATCGCTACAAGTTTGCGGACACACCATATTAATCACTCTTCCATTAATATTTGTAGGAATACAATTTTGTGCTGATAACCCGCCGGAGAACATAACAGAACAACTGCCCGATAAAACCAGCAACAATAAATGCTTTAGCAGCTTTTGTTTCATAGTAAAGGAAATAACGAAAAAGAAGAGGTTTTCTTCTTTTTGCCTCTGTAAGTTAGTTAAAAAAGATGGGGAATGAAAGTAACTGCACTGGAGAGAAAATGAAAACCGGATGAATGCATCCGGTTTATTGATTCACTATGCCTTAATATATGTTATAATCAATTAATTAAAGTAACAGTTCCCTTTTTAGTTATTATTTTATTCTGGTTGGTAATTGCTTCAATCATCCATACATATACACCAGTTGCTTGTTGTGCACCTTGCAATTTTCCATCCCAACCTTCATGCAGCGTTTTTGTCTGGAAGAGCAATTGACCCCAGCGATTAAATACACGGAAATAATTCAGCGATTTAATTCCAACAGGTACGGGTAAGAATCTGTCATTTCTTCCATCACCATTTGGTGTAAAACCAGTTGGCACATAAATATCAGGGCCTTTATATACTCTTACTGTTATATAACCCTCGCCTCTGCACCCTGCAATGGTTGAAGTTGCAACCTGGTATTGCACCACATCCCCATTTGCACCCAATGTAACAACAGGATTCGGAATCATTGGATCACTTAATCCCTGCGAAGGTGTCCATACATAATTCAAAACATCAGAATCGTTTGGAACGGCTAACAGTTGAATCATATCGCCACTATACCCAATCGTATCGTAAGGAAATGTTGTTACTTTAATCGGTGGTGTTACATCCACATACACTTCATCAGTTGTAAGAGAAGGACAACCATTTGCATCTGATAAGATTGACAAAGAATAAGTAATATCTCTTGTTGCAGCAGTTACAGGGTTTGCAATTGATGCACTGTTCAGGTATGTATCCGGCGTCCATTGATATTGGGTGCCGCCAGATGCTTGCAACTGATACGTTTGTCCATAACAAATATATCCGTCTGTACCTGCATCAGGTATTGGTGCCGCATTTACATTTACAATTACAATATCATCAGCACTACATCTTCCCAGCGTTGCTGTTACGGTGTATTGAGTAGTAGTAGTTGGATTCGCTACAGGATTGAAAATTGTAGCATCACTTAATCCCGTTGCCGGCGACCAACTATATTGTGTAGCATTTGAAATTAGTTCTAACTGCGTTGAAGCTCCTTCACAAATAACAGCATCGGACTGTGGCGTCAACGTAAAATTATTTCCCAATGCTACAGTAGTTGGAAACGAAGTTGTACAGTTTTTACTATCCCTAACTGTTATTGTAAAATTACCGGGACCTGTATTGAATATATTGCTTGCCTGCCAGGTAGTGCCGTTATCAATTGAATATTCATATCCTGTATTTCCACCTGCAGCCGACACATCAATTATTCCATCATCACCACCATCGCAACTGGCGGGACTGTTAACAGAGTTCGCTGTCAATGCTGTAGGTTCAGTAACAGTAACAGATTGAGTTGTTGTGCAGTTATTCCCATCACGGATAGTAATTGTATATGCATTGGCTGGCACATTAAATACATTACTTGCCTGCCATGTAGTTCCTCCATCAATTGAATATTGATACGGCGTAACACCTCCAGCAGAATTAATGGTGATGACACCATTACTTTCTCCATTACAAACCACCGGAGCAAATGAAGATGAAGCCGATAGAACAAGTGGCTCGGCAACTGTTATTGATAAACTATTCTGACAACCATTACCTTCTCTGAAAAACACAGTGTAAGTATTTGCTACCAACCCATTAAATACATTACTTGTTTGCCAGTTTGTTCCATCTAAAGAATATTCGAACGGAGCGATGCCAATAGTTGGTTGGGTAACAGTAATTGTACCATTAGCATTTCCATTGCATAACACATCTGTTTTAGCAGCAGTTGTTGTAATGGGCGGACCGTTCCACACTTCAACATCAGTAAGATCAGTTGCACAACCATTTACATCGTAAGCAATAATCGTATGCCAACCAGCACTTACATTCATAAATGTATAATCACCCGGGCTATTAACCAATGCCCCGCCATCTAATGAATAGCTGTAAGGGGCAATTCCAGTAGGACTTACATGCAAAGTTCCATTACTAGCACCAGCACAAGAAGTTGGTCCCATGCCGATAATGACAGGCATCAATAATTTATTTACTGTGACAGTATCATCAATAATGATAAAGTCTAAAGGATTTGAACAAGATGAATAAGTTGTTCTAACCCTATATTGTTGGGTAGCAGCACTAAAGCAAATATTTGAAAAAGTGATATCGATTAAACCGGGAGTTGTATTTGTTGTAGTAGCAGTTGAAATTGGAACAGTTCCTCCTAAAACATATAATTCAGAATTTACAAAATTAGATGTTGCACCAGAAGGTGTAAATCTCCATCCTTCATTGGTTGCGGACCAAGGTCCATTATTAGCACCTCTTCCTGGAGCAGTGACTGCCAGTTCTCCAGGAGTACCGACAAGTGAATTTTGAATACCCACTATCCCTAACCCACTGGTGTTATTAGTACAATTCGGTTTACTCTCAATAAAAACATCAATTACTCCAGTACTCTCATAAAGTACAATCTGGCTAGTCATTCTTAACGTTCCACATCCATACATTGGAATTCTGGAAAACTAATTATATATCTACTACATGGAGAGATTCCTTCTATTCTTGCTTCTATTTTATAATTAGGATCACCTGCTTGAGGAAAAATATCACAAAAAGGTCCAAAGATTGCAGCAAGAGGTAGGCGAACATTATTGTCAGGATTTGGACAAGACCCTGAACCTTGGCTGCCTGTTCCCTCATAAGGAAGTACAACACCAGTGTTTAAATTATAATTCGAGCCTCTTAGTGCATTTCGAATATCAAATGTTATTGCACCATTAGTACTTACAGAAAGTTGCGAATAATTTATACCATAAAAGCAGAACTGAAAAGGAATATTAGTTATGTCAAAATATTTATCATCTTGACTAGCACAAGCCAAAGTCAAAGCAGGTGCTGCTGTTACATATGGTAGCGGATTGTATGGAATTGCATTAACCACATAATTTTCAGTTCCTCTTATATCTGGTATTTGAAAATTCAAATCAGCACAAGATTGAAGACAGGTAAAATTTAGAGAAGTGCCATTTATGTTTGTTGGAGTACAACTTTGCGCATTTACTGTTCCAGAAAAAAATTGGAACATCAGCATTAATACCAATAACCTCAAGTAATTCAATCTCATAATAATTTCTATGCAATTACAAATCTGTCCTTAAACAAAGCTGGTAAGATAATAATTTGTCGCCTAAATGCAGGCATCAGTGGAAAACAATCAGCAAAAATTAATTCGGATTATGACGGAATGTCCTCCATATCATACCGTTCTACCGATTCAATGCCAGGGAGTTCCAATACTCTGCGTACCAGATTGTCCAGTTCTTCTTTATCATGTACAAATAGCCTGATGTTTCCTTGAAACAAGCCTTCGTTTGCTTCAATGGTCAATGCAGAAATATTTATTTTCAAATCACCAGAGATCAACATGGTAATTTTATTGACGACACCCACATCATCCATTCCAACAATTTTAATACCGGTAAGGAATGAAATCTCTTTGTTCTTCGCCCATTTTGTTTTTACTACCCGATGACCATAATTGGAAAGTAGTTTTGTTGCATTCGGGCAATTGGTTCGGTGAATCGTTAATCCTTTTCCAGTGGTTACAAATCCAAAAACGTCATCGCCTGGGATTGGTTTGCAACAGTTGGCCAAGTTATAAACAATCTTATCGCTGCTTTCGCCAAAGATTATCAGCTCGGCATCCTTCTTTCCCGGCTGGGGAACATATTCTGTTTTTTCTGTTTGAATTTTTATCGGCTTCGGTGCATCTATTTTATCGCCCAGCACTTTAAATTCTTTCAGGTCTTTTAGATCAATATTTTTTACAGCTATCTGGTAAAACAAATCGAGGTGTGAGCCTAGTTTGTACCATTGCACCAGTTCATCAATGTTGTGCTGCGACATGGGAACTCCTACACCTTCCAGTTTGCGTTGCAATGTATATTTTCCTTCATCAGCTACTTGCTTCTTATCTTCTTTTAGTGCATCTCTTATTCTTCCTTTGGCCTTAGATGTAATTACAAAAGTGAGCCAGTCTTCAGAGGCTTTTTGTTTGTTGCTGGTAATAATCTCTACCTGGTCACCACTATTTAGTTTATGACTGATGGGCACTAGTTTGTGATTCACTTTGGCACCAATTGTTTTTACACCAATGGCACTATGAATAGAAAATGCAAAATCCAGTGCAGTGGAACCAACCGGCAGCATCTTTACATCGCCTTTAGGTGTGTACACATAAATTTCTTCGGCAAGAAAACTTGTTTTAAAATCTTGTAAGAAATCGATGCCATCTGTTTCCTGATTGGCAATTACTTCCCGTATTTGTTGAAACCATTTATCAAAACGGCTTTCATCAGTCGTTCCTTCTTTGTATTTCCAATGTGCGGCTAATCCTTTCTCTGCAATTTCATTCATTCGTTTTGTACGTATCTGCACTTCCACCCAACGACCTTGCGGCCCCATCACTGTTGTATGCAATGCTTCGTAACCATTCGATTTCGGATTACTCAACCAGTCTCTCAATCTTTCGGGAGAAGGATTGTAAGCATCTGTAATCATGCTATATACTTTCCAGCAATCTTCTTTTTCTTTTTCAGCAGGCGAATCAAGAATAGCACGGATGGCAAACAGGTCATACACTTCTTCAAACTCCACTCCTTTCTTTTTCATTTTATTCCAAATGGAGTGTATGCTTTTTGGGCGGCCATATATTTCAGCTATTAAGTTTGCCTTATCTATTTTTTCTTTAATTGGTTTAATAAATTCATTAATAAATCTTGTCCGTTCCTTTTTTGTTTCAGAAAGTTTTTTTGCAATGTCTTTGTACACATCCGGTTCCATGTATTTCATGGCTAGATCTTCCATTTCTGTTTTGACATTGTACAAACCCATCCGGTGTGCCAGCGGCGCATAGACATATACTGTTTCGGAAGAAATTTTCAATTGCTTCTCCCTCTTCATGCTGTCTAGTGTCCGCATATTATGCAACCTGTCGGCCAGCTTCATTAATATTACTCTTGGATCGTCGGTCAGCGTCAGTAATATTTTTTTAAAATTCTCCGCTTGTTGCGATGCGTTAACATCTATTACGTTGGAAATTTTTGTAAGACCATCAACAATTTTAGAAATCTCTTCTCCAAATTCTCTTTTTATATCGTCAAGTGTGATGTCCGTATCCTCCACGGTGTCATGCAGCAATGCACAAATGGTAGAACGGACACCGAGTCCAATCTCTTCCACACAAATTTTAGCTACCGCAATCGGGTGAAGAATATAAGGCTCGCCACTTTTTCTCCGCATAGTTTTATGCGCCTCGGCTGCCATTTCAAAAGCAATTCGAACCAGGTTCTTATCTCCCGGTTTTAGTTTGGCTTTCAGCACTTTCAGCAGGGAACGGTATTCCCGGAGGATCAGTTTCTTTTCCTCCTCCTCATTCAGGTTATACTTCGGTATCTGGGCAATAGTTTCCATTGTCTACGAATTTAGTAAAAACAACTGTTATTATATACAGAAATGCCCTACATTTGCAACCCCGAAACGAAAAATTCCAAAGGGGTTAATTCTAAATCCCAATTAGGAAATTACTGGTTGGAATTTGTGATTTTAAATTTGGAATTTTAAACCCGGATGTGGTGAAATTGGTAGACACGTCAGACTTAGGATCTGATGCCGTAAGGTGTGGGGGTTCGAGTCCCTCCATCCGGACTCTTTAAAATAGGCTAATTGGTGGATCGGTTAATTTCTACCATTCCCGATTAGCCTTTTTACTTTAAAAACAATTCATAATTATGGCGACAGTTACAAAAGAAAACATCGGCTTGCTGCATGAAAAGCTTACCGTGAAACTTGAAAAAACCGATTACCTGCCTTCTTTTGAAAAAGCATTAAAAGAATACAGTAAAAAAGCAAATATCCCTGGCTTCAGAAAAGGAATGGTTCCATCAGGATTGATTAAAAAGATGTACGGCCCTTCTCTTTTTACAGATGAGGTATTAAAATCTGTTGACCGTGAGTTGATCGGCTATCTGGAAACTGATAAGCTAGATATTTTTGCTCAGCCACTTCCGTTGGAGTCTGATTTTACTCAATTGGATGTAAACAAGCCTGCTGATTATACTTTCAACTTTGAAATTGGAATGAAGCCTGAGTTTCATCTATCAGATCTGGCAACAGCAAAAATCACCAAATATGTAGTGCCTGTTACTGATGAAATGGTGAATAACGAAATTGACCGTTTACAGAACCGTCATGGCAATATGAAGGATGAAGAAAATGTATCTTCTGAAGAAAATGTGCTGAACGTAAATTTTGTGGAAGCAGATGCTGATGGAAATGCAATTGAAGGCGGCATAACCAAAGACAATTCAATCCTTGTAAAATATTTCTCAAAAACTTCCCGCAAGAAATGGATGGGAAAAAAAGTAGGAGATGCTGAAACAGTGCAACTGAAAAAAGCTTTCGACGCAAAGGAATTAGAATGGATTCTTAGTGACCTAGGATTGAAAGATGTAACTGGTGGTGATGAGAGATTCTTCAACATCGTAATTACTAAGGTTGGCATGATGGAGAAAAGAGAATTAAATGAAGAATTCTTCAATTTGCTTTATCCAAATCAGGATGTAAAGACAGAAGATGATCTTCGTAATAAATTAAAAGAAGAAATAGAAAGGCATTGGAATGCACAGGCCAATAACCAGATTCATGATCAGATATTTCACCAATTGGTAGATAATACTGAAATAAAGTTCCCTGAAGGATTTTTGAAGAAATGGATCAAAACCCAAGGTAACCAGGAAAAAGAACAAGCTCCAAAAACAGATGAGGAAGTAGAGCAAGAATTTCCTGGCTTCTTGAATCAGTTAAAATGGACATTAATCTCTGACAAAATTGTTCAGGACAATGGCATTCAAGTTGATCCAGAAGAAATCAGAGTTTTCGCCAAGCAGCAATTGTTTAGTTATATGGGCGGTGCTAATCTTAGCGACGACCAGCCATGGGTTGCTGACTATGTAGAAAAAATGATGAAGGATAGAAAATATGTGGAAGATGCTTATACCCGCATTCAATCAACAAAAATATTTGAATGGGCTGCCACACAGGTAAAGCCAAAAGATAAAAATATCGGTGCAGAAGAATTTACCAAAATGGTAGAAGAACATCAGCACAGTCATCATTAAATAGTTGATTAGTTAATTTGTAGATTGGTTAATTGGGAATAATACCCTGATTAACCAATTTTTCTTTTAAACCCGTCAAGTTGTCACCAATTTTGTGGTTACGGCATTTGGACGGATATTTGATACTTTCGAGAGCATTACTGATTAACTAATAAACTAATCACCCAATTAACGAGTATGACCTTTAATTCAGAATTTGAAAAATATGCGGTAAAACACCGTGGCATTTCCAGTAATACTTTACATAGCTATGCATCACACCTAGTAACAGGAATGACGCCAAACATTATTGAGGAACGTTCCCTGAATGTTGCCGTAATGGATGTGTACAGTCGTTTGATGATGGACCGAATTATCTTTTTAGGTTATCCTATTAATGATGAGATTGCAAACATCGTAACCGCACAGTTATTATTTCTTGATTCTTCTGACAGAACAAGAGATATCAATATGTACATCAATAGTCCGGGTGGAAGTGTATACTCCGGTTTGGGAGTTTATGACACTATGCAATATGTAAGTCCTGACATTGCTACTATCTGCATCGGTGTGGCAGCATCGATGGCCTGTGTACTTTTAGGTGCAGGCACAAAAGGTAAAAGAGCAGCATTAAAACATTCAAGAATAATGATGCACCAACCAAGCGGCGCAATTGGTGGACAGGCAAGTGATATTGAAATTACCGTGAAGGAGATTCGCAAATTGAAAAAAGAACTGTATGATGTAGTGAATGCACATACTGGCAAATCCGTAGAGCAGATAGAACAAGATTTTGACAGAGATAATTGGATGACAGCAGCGGAAGCGAAAGATTATGGATTAGTAGATGAAGTATTGCTGATGAATCCGAGGAAGCAGAAAACCCCAAACCCCTAAAGGGGCTTTATAGTTTGATATTTTAAAATACTAATATTAAAATTAGATAGTGGCAAGGCTAAGATGCAATGAAATCGGGACGATGAAGAGTGCGACGCAACGAAGATGCCATGAAAAACAAAAGCCGGGTACAAAAAAATTAAAATAATAAATATGAATCGCAAACAGTTTTTATACAACGATTGGAGAGCAGATGATGAAGAGGAAGATGAAAAAGAAGAGCAACCAAAAAGTGATATTGGTATGTTCAGCAAAAAATTAGAGAAATACTTTTTTGAAAAAAGAGCCGTGTACTTATGGGGTGTGGTGGATGATAAAAGTGCTAAGGATATTGTAAGTAAATTGTTATTGCTAGATGCAGATAAACCGGGCGAAGAAATAAAATTTTATATCAACAGTCCCGGCGGTGTGGTAACAAGCGGTATGGTAATGTATGATACCATGCAAATGATCAAAAGCCCAGTAAGTACTATTTGTATGGGTCTTGCTGCGTCTATGGGAAGCATTTTATTAAGTGGTGGAGAAAAAGGCAAACGTTTTATTTTTCCGCATGGTGAAGTAATGATACACCAACCTTCGTTGGGCGGTTTTATAAGAGGTGTGAGTACCGACTTAGAAATTCAAGCCGAACAAACAAGGAGAGTAAAAGAAATTGGAGCTACCATTCTTGCCAAAAATTGTGGTAAGACGGTGGAACAGATCATGAAAGACTTTGACCGGGATTATTGGATGGATGCTAAAAAAGCAATCGAATACGGCATTGCAGACAAGATGGTAGAAAAACTCTAATTGACTGCATTTTAATACTTTAGCCTTAAAATAGTAAATAAAACCACTCTTTTCCGAGTGGTTTTATAATTTTGTGAGTTACTAATTCATATTTAATCCGTTTTATAGAAAGATAATTATGGCAAAAAATCCTTTACACTGTTCGTTTTGTGGCCGCAACCGGGATGAGGTTAAGATCCTTATTGCTGGTCAGGAAGGACATATTTGTGAAAACTGTGTTGAGCATGCCCGTGAAATTATTGATCAGGAACTGACAGTAAAAGACGAAAAGGGCAATAGCAGTTTTAAGCTTACGGTTAGAAAACCGATGGAAATAACAAAGTTCCTTGATGAATATGCAATTGGTCAGACGGATGCTAAAAAAGTGTTGGCCGTTGCTGTTTATAACCATTACAAAAGATTACAACAAAAACCTTCTGACAATACAAACGGCAACGATATTGAAATTGAAAAAAGCAATATCGTTATGGTGGGTGAAACCGGAACCGGTAAAACCTTGTTGGCAAAAAGCATTGCCCGAATGCTTAATGTTCCATTCGCTATTGTAGATGCAACTGTGTTTACTGAAGCTGGTTATGTTGGAGAAGATGTAGAAAGTATTTTGACAAGATTATTACAGGTTTGTAATTACGATGTGGCTTCTGCCGAAAGAGGTATCGTTTACATTGATGAAATAGATAAGATTGCCCGCAAAGGTGATAACCCTTCCATTACCCGTGATGTAAGTGGTGAAGGTGTACAACAAGGAATGTTGAAACTATTAGAAGGAACAGATGTATTAGTTCCACCACAAGGCGGAAGAAAGCATCCAGAACAAAAACTGATAAAAATCAACACACAGAATATTTTATTCATCTGCGGTGGTGCCTTTGATGGTATTGATAAAATTATTGCCCGCAGAGTACAAACCAATACGATTGGCTTTAATGTAGATAAGGAGTTGCAAGAAAATATGAAGAAGAATTTACTTCGCTATGTAAATGCAACAGACCTGAAAGGTTTTGGATTGATACCTGAGCTATTGGGTCGTTTACCAGTTGTTACTCATCTTGATCCATTGGATGCAGAAACATTGAGAGCTATTCTTACTGAACCAAAAAATGCATTGGTAAAACAGTACAAGAAATTATTTGAACTGGAAGATATTGTTCTCACCATTGAAGATGAAGTATTAGACTTTATGGTTACAAAAGCAATGGAATATAAACTCGGTGCAAGAGGCTTGAGAAGTATTTGTGAAGGCATATTGACGGATGCCATGTATGAATTGCCATCCTCCAATGTAAAAGAATTTAATCTCGATCTTGAATATGCTCAACGGCATTTTGATAAGAGCAAACTCAGTTTATTAAAAGTGGCTTCTTAAAATTTTCTTTATAAATAAATTATTAAATGCCGGAGCAAATATGCTCTGGCATTTTTTGTTTTATTAACTTCATGCCTTAAATAATAACTTACACCATGCAGGAACTAATAGATAAATTAAAAACAGAAGCCGGACTTACTGACGAACAAGCCAAACAAGCTATCGCTACTATAAAAAATTATGTAGTAGAAAAATTCCCCATGCTGGAAGGTGCTGTCAGTAATATATTTGGAGGTGAGTAGTTAACGAATATTCCCAACAGCTACTGAAACACACTGCAACGACCCCCTATTCACCCCCCCCCCCCCCTGGTTTATTTTTCACCTTTCCAATTCCTTACATTTTTTTCCCACGCCACTCATTGCGGGACCTCCAACCCCCCCCCCCCCCCCGTATTAACGAATATTACGACACTTCTTACCCTTTGGATGATTAGCTGCCTCATACGGAGACATTGCCCTGTTGCAAGCTTGAAATAAAAAACTAAAAATAATTAGAAAAAATAAAAATCTGGCTTTCATAGTTGCTATTTGAACGGCTAAACTAAGTGCTGCAACTTTCAAATCAAACAAAGAAACACTTAGACAATTTCTGTTTTTCGGTAGTGAAATCTAACAGTAGAATTTCAGAAAAATTACTTTATACGACAGACCAATCCTGATTTTACTTTATAACTTCTTCAATTTTTTCCAATTCTTCTTTTGAAAAACTAATATAATTCAAGCATTCAAGATTATCATCCAGTTGTTCTACAGAACTTGCTCCAATCAGCACAGAAGTAACCGTGTCTTTTAACCAAGCCAACGCCATTTGTGCCAACGATTGATTTCTATTAGCAGCAATATCATTCAATGCTTTAATCTGTAATAATCTTTCCTCAGTAATTGCAGAAGGTTTTAAAACCCGCTCTTTGGCCTGTCCTTCATCCTCAGGTATTTTAGTCAACACCCCCTTGCTACACCTCCTCTCAGAAATCTTTTCAACCCATCTTTCAAACATAGAATATATAGGCTGATGAATTAAACATGGTGTTCCTAACTCTTTTAAAATCTTTATAGCCTCTTTTGCCTGCTTTCAAATATCAACATATTCTAATTGCATTCTCTTCAAACTCTGATCAAGGCTTGATAATAAATATTTTCTCGACCCCCATTCTCCATAAGCCCGTAACCAGCTTTGTAGAAATTATTAATTCATCTCTCAAGTTACCAGAGAATCCTCTTTGAAACTTACAATTTCTTCCGCAGATCCGTATGGTCCGTAATTGCCAAATCAAGTGAGTGATTCCACAATCAAATGCACGGTGAATTATTTTTCTTCCATTTTTAAAATCATCCACCGAGCCGAAATTGTGCCAAAGCCCTAATGAAATAGCAGGAAGTTTTAAACCGCTTTTACCGCAACGGTTATATTGCATTAAATCATTCAAAACTCTTACAACATTTTTAAAATAATTTCAAAGAAACATCCCCCGATAAATCGGGGGATGTAGAATTAATGGGTACACTCTTTATCTGGTTTTTCAATCCAAACATGTTTGAAGCCTAACTGCATCCACCTTGTGTGCCACAGTTAAGGCATTTGTAACAAGTGCCGCTTCTAATAGTTATATGTCCGCAATTAGTACAAGCTGGCGCATCTCCTTGCATCCCTTTATTCATCGCATTCATAGCATCTACGCTACTGTCCATTTTCATTGTTTGTGCAGTCCGTTGATTTTTTATAGGCTGCGTTCCTGCTGCACCAGATGACGGCGTTATTCTTACATTCGATAATTCATGCTGAACATACTCTAATGGATTAGAAGGCACTTCATCCCAATCATCAGCACCAGTATTCAAAATTTCTGGCTTGTCCAGTACATGAACAAGATCCGTACGGCCTAAATATTCATACCCTCACACACGTAAGATAAAGTCAACAATCGATGTTGTTGATTTAATGTTCGGATGCTCTACAAAACCTGAAGGATCAAATCTTGTGAAAGCAAATTTGTCAACAAACTCTTCCAAAGGAACACCATATTGCATACCAATAGAAATGGAAATAGCAAAACAGTTCATCATGCTACGCATGGTTGCACCTTCTTTCGCCATATCTACAAAGATTTCTCCCAATGTTCCATCACTGTATTCACCAGTGCGAAGGAAGATAGCTTGTCCGTTAATCTTTGCTTTTTGTGTAAATCCACGACGTTTGGCTGGCAATGCTCTTCTTTCTACAATGCTTGCAAGCTTTCTTTTCAGTTTTGTATCAGGTGATGCTTGTACTCTTTTAGTTACTTCATCCAGCAATTCTTCAACAGTCAGTTTACCCATATCTACAATGTTGCTGCTATTGTCCACTGTCGATAGTCCACTGTCTACTGTTGACTTACTATCGTCTGTTGTCTGTTGACTATCGTCTGATTTCTTCTTCTTATCACTTTTGTTGCTTAATGGCTGCGATAATTTAGAACCATCACGGTACAAGGCGTTTGCTTTTAAGCCAAGCTGCCAGCTCAGGTAATACGCATCTGCAATTTCTTCAACCTTTGCTTCATATGGCAGGTTGATCGTTTTAGAGATGGCACCACTGATAAATGGTTGTGTAGCTCCCATCATGCGGATATGTCCATGGGCATGAATATAACGTTGGCCTTTGGGGCCGCATCTATTGGCACAGTCAAAAACGGGCAGATGTTCATCTTTTAATCCTGGTGCTCCTTCGAGCATCATCGTTCCACAAACGTAATTGTTAGTTTCTTCAATTTGCTCATCAGTAAATCCAAGGGCTTCCAGCATACTCCATTCTCCATTATTATATTCTTCTTCTGTAAAGCCAAGACGTTGCAGACACTCTTCACCCAGAGAATATTTATTGAAAATAAATCCAACTTCAAATGCAGTCAATGCAGCAGCATCTAACTTTTTAATTTCATCTGCAATAAATCCTTTCTCACTTAATGTCTGATGATTGATATGCGGCGCACCAGCAAATGAAGCCGAACCTGTTGCATATTTAATAATTGCATCAGATTCTTTTTGAGAATAACCCAAATGCTTTAATGCAGATGGAACTGACTGATTGATGATCTTGAAATAACCACCACCAGATAATTTTTTAAATTTCACCAATGCAAAATCCGGCTCAACACCTGTTGTATCACAATCCATTACCAAACCAATCGTTCCTGTTGGTGCAATAACAGTAGCCTGTGCATTTCTATAACCAAACTTCTCTCCCATCTCTACTGCATCATCCCATGCTTTGCAAGCTGCTTTCAATAAGTAATCAGGACAATATTTTGATTGAATACCTTGTGGCTTCAAACTCAATCCTTCAAATTCATCAGCATCATAAGCAGCAAGGCGATGGTTACGCATTACTTTCATCATGTGCTCCTTATTATCTTCATATCTTGGAAATGCACCTAATACACTTGCCATTTCTGCAGATGTTTTGTATGCAATACCCGTCATGATAGCGGTGATTGCACCTGCAATTCCTCTTGCTTCTTCACTATCGTAAGGAATACCGCTAACCATTAGCATGGTCCAAGATTAGCATAACCTAATCCTAATGTTCTGTACTCATAGCTTAACTGCGCTACTTCTTTTGAAGGGAACTGCGCCATCAATACAGATATTTCCAATACAACAGTCCAAAGGCGGCAATTGTACTCATATCCTGTTACGTCAAATGTTTTTGTCTCTGCATCATAAAACTTCATCAGATTGGATGAAGCAAGATTACAAGCAGTATTATCCAAGAACATATATTCAGAGCAAGGATTAGAAGCCCTGATCTCTCCACCTTCGGGACAAGTATGCCATTCGTTGATAGTAGTGTTGTATTGTGTTCCAGGGTCGGCGCAACGCCATGCAGCATATGCAATCTGATTCCATAATTCTCTTGCTGGCATCTTTTTCATTACTCTGCCATCCATTCTTCCTTTCAATTCCCAATCTTCATTGTTATCTAATTTCTCGAAGAATGAATTAGGAATACGAATAGAGTTATTTGAGTTCTGTCCGCTAACAGTTTTGTAAGCTTCGTCTTCATAACCGGAAGGATAACCAGCAGCAATCAATGCACCCACTTTCTTTTCTTCTTCCACTTTCCAGTTGATGAAATCAACAATTTCCGGATGATCTAAATCCAGACAAACCATTTTAGCAGCACGGCGTGTAGTACCACCAGATTTTATTGCACCAGCAGCTCTATCGCCTATTTTTAAGAAGCTCATTAACCCGGATGAACTTCCACCACCACTTAATTTTTCGCCAGAACCACGAAGGTTAGAATAGTTTGTACCTACACCAGAACCATATTTAAAAATTCTTGCTTCCCGAACCCATAGATCCATGATGCCGCCTTCATTTACCAAATCATCATCAACACTTAGGATGAAGCAGGCATGTGGCTGTGGACGTTCGTATGCATTCTGAGACTTCTTTAATTCTCCATCATTTGCATCTACATAGTAATGACCTTGTGGCTTACCTGTAATACCATAGCTTTCATGCAAACCAGTATTAAACCATTGCGGTGAATTGGGTACACACATCTGGTTAAGGATGCTATACACTAATTCTTCATAAAATATTTCTGCGTCTTTCACTGTAGCAAAATATCCATTGCGTTCGCCCCATGCTTTCCAGCAATTGGCCATACGATGTGATACTTGTTTTGCTGAAGTTTCTCTGCCAAGACTACCATCAGGTTGTGGTACACCAGCTTTACGAAAATATTTTTGGGCAAGTATATCTGTTGCAATTTGGCTCCACTGTTTGGGTACTTCCACATTGTTCATTTCAAACACTGTTTCACCATTCGGGTTACGAATAATTGAAGTACGGTAATCATATTCGAACATGTCAAATACACTAACATCGTCACGGGTAAAGCGACGAGAAAATTGCAAGCCGCTTTTTGCGGATGCTTTGGTTTTGGTAGCCATAACTAATAGAATTTCTAACGGGTTAAATAACTGTAATCGTCCTTGACGAAAATATTTTTAAGTATCTGTAATTCATAGCCTGAAATATGCACATTCTGTGGATAAGCGGATGTTGAAAACCTCCAAGGCAGGCCTGTATTGCTTCTTGCCATTTCCTCACAATATGTCCTAATTTTTAGGGTAATTTTTTTTGGAAATATTGTTCCGTAAACCTAGCAAAGCAAATAGCTAAGTCTTTGTGCCACAGAACCTAAAACAGTCAAGGGTTCTTACAATATTATCGTCTGAAAGCATTGATTATGCTCACTTTTTTCAATTACTATTTCTGAAAAGCTTTACAGTAAAGCTTTTCAGGCATTTGTTGTTATTAAAAAATAATTTGTTAAAAAATGATGCGGCATTTTCGTTTGTGGCATCCGTAAGATGCTGTTTGGGTTTTGGTAAAGTCTGTTTCCAAATAATCTCATTTTAGAAACCTGAAACAACGCCATTTTCGTTAATGAGATGATCTATAAGACAGGTGGATTTCGTAAAATATCTATTTACGCAACAAGTGGGCAATGCCGAAAGTTTTTTGCATTTTTGCACATAACAACCTTTACCGGATGAAGTCAATGATTTACAATACGCTGGCCCTTAAAAAACAACAAGGTAAAAAATCCTTTGCTGTACTTATTGACCCTGATAAGGTTAATAAACCTATGCTAGATGAACTCGTTGAACTTTCTGTAACTGCAAAGGTTGACTATTTATTAGTTGGCGGAAGTCTGGTTATTTCTAACCATCTGGATGAATGTGTGCAGCAAATAAAACAAAACTGTTCTATTCCGGTTATCCTTTTTCCCGGTAGCCCATCACAAGTGAGTAAGTATGCAGACGCATTGTTATATCTTTCTTTAATATCCGGTCGCAATCCCGAATTACTAATTGGGCAACATGTAGTTTCTGCTCCATTTGTAAAACAAAGTGGTTTGGAAATAATGCCAACCGGCTATATAGTAATAGATGGGGGAGCACCTACAACTGTATCCTATATTAGTAATGCCTTACCGGTTCCAGCAGATAAGAATGAAATAGCTATGTGTACAGCTATGGCTGGCGAAATGTTGGGTATGAAATTAATTTACATGGACAGCGGCAGCGGTGCCAAACGTCCTATTACAGAAAGCATGATAAAAGCTGTAGCTGACCAAATAGAAGCTCCTTTAATTGTTGGCGGCGGCATACTGCAACCTGAAAAAGCTTACCTGAATTGCAAAGCCGGTGCTGATGTAATTGTAGTTGGCAATGCCATTGAAAAAGATGCATCACTGATTAAAGAGATGAGCGATGCGGTGCATAGTGTGCCGGTTAAAGTTTAACGCAACTCATCCACCTTAACCCTCGTTGGCGTTGCCGTTCCCGCAATTATACTTTTCGAACTAAGAGCAATTGCCTTAATTATCATGGTCATGTTTTCCATATCTAATGTTTCAATATGGTCTGTTACTTTATGATAATTTGGTTCATTGTCCATTTTAGAAGTAGAAATTGTATGTGCCGGCACACCCAGCCTTGCCAATGTTGCATTGTCAGAACGATAAAATAAATTCTGCGTTGGGTATGGATCTGGATAAAAAGTAAACTCAGTTCCTGCCAAGTCCTTTTTCAAAATTTCACCCATATCTGTTTTTTCATAACCAGTTATATAAGCAGAGTTCTTTCCCCATTTACTATCTGTACCAATCATTTCAATATTAAACATTGCCATTACCTTGTATGCATCTATCTGCCGGGAGAAATACTGTGAACCAAAACCTCCCACTTCTTCAGCCGTAAATGCAGCAAACACAATTGTTCTTTCATTATTATTTAACTGCTTAAAATATTTCGCCAGCATCATTACTGCTGTAGTTCCTGCCGCATCATCATTAGCTCCGTTATAAATTGAATCGCCATTTACTGGTTTACCAACTCCAATGTGATCGTAATGTCCTGAGAAAACAACATACTCATCTTTCTTCGATTTGCCGGGAAGAACTCCTACCACATTCGCCAGTTTTTGTTCTGCTATTTCATGTGTGGATGCTATTTCATAGTTTGTTGGCTCAGTGTCTGACAAAACAAAAATTACATTGGTGTTTGTCTTCGTCATATTATTTCTCAACCTGTTGAGATTGCCGAAACTATTAGCAAAACTTTTATCGACTAAAACAAGCAGGTTGTTATTTGTCTGTAAGTATTTCCTTGCTGCAGAAAAAAGATTTTCTCCCGTTTTAATAAATGCTTTCTGATAACGAGTTGTTTGATTAATAGCCAGCTTTGGCTGACAGGTGATAATAATAATATTTTTTTCATCAATTGCTACTTCGTCAAAACTTGCATTCGTCACTATATGTTTTGCCTTTATCATTGCAAACTCCTGCCTGTAGCTTGTGGCATTGTTCCATGTTTGCAAGCCTGCCGCTTTAAATTCAGCAGCTATAAAATCGGCAGCTATATCTATTTCAGGCGAAAAGGTTTTTCGGCCCCGCATTTCATCAGATGCCAATACTCTTTCAATTCTCTCCACTTCTTTCGCATTAATTATATCATCAATGCTAGTTGTGGTTGACTGTGTGGTTTTTTGTGAATTACCACAACTTGTAAGTAAAAAAAACGAAGCTGTTGCTATTAATAACCTCATCACTGATAAACTCTTCATTTGATAATTTAATTTTAGATGCTGAACACCACTATTGTAAAATTGTCTATTGATTAAAGACTCATCATTTCTTTAAACTTTACCGTTTGCCTCCGGCTCACTTCAATTTTTTCGCCTCCCTTTAACTCTAATAACAAACCGCCATTGAAATAAGGTTCTATTTTATCAATCATTCTCAAATTCACAATATGCTTTCTGTTTGCTCGGAAAAAAACTTTCTCATCAAGTCTTTCTTCCAATGCATTAAGCGATTTTAATATTAAAGGCTTGTTTGTTCCAAAAAAAACTTTGGCATAATTGCCTACACTTTCAAACAACCGTATATCTCCCAGTTTTACAAACCAGCATTTTTCTCCGTCTTTTACAAACACCTGGTCTAGCTCGGTAAGCAAACTTGTATTTATAAATTCATCAGTTTCTGATCTGTTTTCTTTTACTTCAACTGATTGCAACTTTTGAATAGCATCAGTAAGTCGCTTTGGCTCAATTGGTTTTAGTAAATAATCCAGCGCATTTACCTCAAATGCTTTCAATGCAAACTCATCGTAAGCTGTTGTAAATATTACTTGTGGTGTTTTTTCTAATTGAGCAAGCATTTCAAATCCGGTTTTACCTGGCATTTGAATATCCAAAAAAACAAGATCAGGGTGAAGACTTTCAATTTTAGCTATACCTTCTTCTGCATTTGCAGCTTCATCAATAACTTCCACCTCCGGAAATTCCAGCAGCAATTTTTTTAATTCTGCCCTTGCAAGCCTTTCGTCATCTATTATAATTGCCTTCATGTTTTTTAGTTTATTTGTTTAGGTGCAACTTATTTACGAAACCGTTATTGGTATCAAAACTTTTGCTTCTACCATTGAACCATTTACTTGTTTTATTTCAAAATTTGCTTTTTCTCCATACAACAAACTCAGCCTGTTGTTGGTGCTGGAAAGTCCGAATCCGAATTCATTTACTTCACCAGAAAGTCTGCCTGTATTCTGCACTATCAACTCATGAAAATTGCCTTTAAATTCCGAAATTACTTTTATTAAGCCTCCATCTATTTGTTTACTGATGCCATGTTTAATTGCATTCTCTACTAGTGTTTGCAACATCATTGGTGGCACAGGCTGATTTAAGGTGTCTTCATCAATCTGGTATTCAATTTTCAACCTGTCTTCGAACCGCATATTTTCCAAAGCCAGGTAATCTTTTACAATGGAAAGCTCTTTTTCAAACGGCACTGTTTCCATTTTTTCTGACTGCATACTGCTTCGCAGAATATTACTTAATTCTGTAACTGCTCTTCTTGCCCTTTTAGGATTTTCATCCACCAAAGCTCTGATGCTGTTCAACGCATTAAAAATAAAATGTGGATTAATATGAGCTTTGATTGTTTTTAACTCCAATTCTTTTATCAGCGTTTCTAAACGCAACGTATCTAATTGCTGACGACGGCTTTTTTGAAAGAAGTGATAAAAATAATAAATCAGCAACCAAGGTAAAATAAAAAGGCCGTTGTCAAAAGTAGAGCCTAATAGCCTCGCAAAGAAGGTGAGTTTTTTGCCAGAATCCGTACCCAGTTTAAAATAATCAAACCCACCCAGCACTATCAGACTAAATAACATGGACGCAAATACAAGTGCAATTATCAGCTTTGGAATTGCCTTTTCGATAGATTCCATCATCCATCCCCGCCATTTAATAACCAGCCTGAGAATATGAGTTACCAATATTCCGGCTGTAATTACAATAGCTATTCTTCCCAGCAATACCTTATCAGATATGTTTACTTTATAAGCATGTGCAAAAAAGAGCATCACAAGACCCACAAAGCCCCATCCTATTAACTGTAGCAACCAATATCTTGAATTCGCAAAAAACATAAGCAAATCTAATTAATCCATCCCCAGATGACTACCTTAATATATTAGTGGTGGATTGTGTTGACAAATGGGCAAAAAGTAAAGCCAAAATTGACAAATCACTGTATCTATCAGAACCATTCTCTCAACACATTGTTAAACAATGTAGGGCAAAATGCCGAAATGAATGCTATCGGCCAGAAAGCTTAATTTTACACCGCAAAACTGAATAAATGGAAATCACACCAGGACCGCTTTTACAAACAATCAACTCTCCGGAAGATTTGAAAAAATTACCCCGTGAAAAATTGCATCAAGTATGTGATGAGTTGCGCCAATACATTGTTGATGTTGTGAGTGTACATGGAGGTCATTTTGGTGCCAGCCTTGGTGTGGTAGAATTAACAACCGCATTACATTATGTTTATAATACTCCGTATGACCAATTAGTATGGGATGTTGGCCATCAGGCATACGGACACAAAATATTAACGGGGAGAAGAGATAATTTTCCGACAAACAGAAAATATAATGGCTTAAGTGGCTTTCCTAAAAGAAGCGAAAGTGAATATGATACATTTGGAGTAGGACATTCTTCTACATCCATTTCTGCTGCATTAGGAATGGCAATGGCAGCAAAATATAAAGGCGAAACAGATAGAAAAGTAGTCGCAGTTATTGGTGATGGGGCTATGACCGCAGGTCTTGCATTCGAAGGCATGAACCATGCTGGTGTAGCAGATGCTGATATGCTAATTGTATTGAACGACAATTGTATGGGCATTGACCCGAACGTTGGTGCATTAAAAGAATACCTGACAGATATTACTACATCACCAACTTATAATAAAGTAAAGGATGATGTTTGGAAGTTACTAGGAAAATTGCCAGTTGGAAAAAATTTTAGCAGAGCAATGGCACATAAACTTACCGATGGACTTAAGGGTATGGTAAGCAGCAGTTCTAACTTATTTGAAGCGTTAAAGCTTCGATACTTTGGACCAATTGATGGACACAATGTTGCCAAACTCGTTGACACATTAAAAGATCTTCGTAATATTCCCGGTCCAAAAATTTTACATATTGTAACTACCAAAGGAAAAGGTTATGCTCTGGCAGAAAAAGACCAGACCATATGGCATGCCCCCGGTTTGTTTGATAAAATAACTGGTGAAATACAAAAGAAAAAATTCGACCTGCCGCAACCTCCAAAATATCAGGATGTATTTGG
Organism: Chitinophagaceae bacterium; assembly: GCA_016708765.1. GTDB lineage: Bacteria > Bacteroidota > Bacteroidia > Chitinophagales > Chitinophagaceae > JJ008. The sequence continues at coordinate 196,176 of JADJFD010000003.1, read as the reverse complement.
ACATACAATAATTGAATTGGCGGAAAAGAATGATAAAATATTTGGAATCACTCCTGCTATGCCTTCCGGCTCTTCTTTAAAATTCATGATGGAGAAAATGCCTGACAGGGCTTTTGATGTGGGTATCGCCGAACAACATGCAGTAACCGTGAGTGCCGGCATGGCAACACAAGGATTAAAAGTGTTTTGCAACATTTATTCGTCTTTCATGCAGAGAGCTTATGATCAGGTGGTGCATGACGTAGCTATTCAAAATTACCTGTAATATTTTGTTTAGACAGAGCCGGATTGGTTGGTGATGATGGCCCTACGCATCATGGTTGTTATGATATTGCCTATTTCCGTTGTATACCTAATATGATTATCAGCTCACCAATGAATGAAAGTGAATTGAGAAATCTGATGTACACCGCCCAATTAGAGTCAACAACAATCCCGTTTGTTATTCGCTATCCAAGAGGCGAAGGTGTTATGCCGGAGTGGAAAACGGAAATGAAAGAAATAAAAATTGGTACGGGAAGAAAATTAAAAGAAGGAAAAGATATTGCTATTTTATCTTTCGGTCATCCCGGAAATTTTGCAGCAGCAGCTATCCGTGAATTAAAAAATGACGGATTGAATCCGGGACATTATGATCTGCGTTTTGCAAAACCATTGGATGAAGCATTACTACATGAAGCTTGTCAGCAATATGAAAAACTGATTACTGTTGAAGATGGTTCCATCGAAGGTGGTATTGGCAGTGCAATTTTGGAGTTTATGGCGATGCATGGTTATAAAAATGATGTAAAGATTTTGGGCATACCTGACAGGTTGGTAGAGCATGGCACACCAAAAGAGCTACATAAAGAATGTGGTTATGATGCAGCATCAATTGCCGATGTGGTAAGAGAAATGATGAAAGAAAAAATTACTGTTAGTCAGCTTCTCGGTTAAGTGGTATTATATTGGGATATATTATTTCAAAAATCCTGCTACAATGAAAAGAGTCATTTTCTTACTATTATTTTCTACGGTTTCTTATCTTTCTTTTTCCCAACTTGGGTTAAATATTGGTGTAAAAGCCGGGGTTAACTTTGCTAATCTTACAAATGCTTCCGGCGTAAATGCCGATAGCTATACGGGTTTTATGTTTGGAGGATATATAGCTCCAAAACCAAAAAATTTCTTCGGCTTCCGGTCAGAAATAATTTTGTCGAGGCAAGGTTATGATTTCAGAACAAATACCGATACCGGAAATGTAACATTGGATTATCTTTTACTTCCTCAGCTAATTACGCTGAATTTTACTAAACGAATACAAATTCATGCTGGTGCTCAGGCTGCTTTTTTACTAAATAGTGGAGTAGATACAACAGGCAATGGTAGTAGTGGCAGTCTTTTTAATTACTTAAATAGGTTTGATTATGGCCTTGTAGCCGGAGGAGAAGTTAGACCTATTGGCGGATTTTTTATTGGTGCTAGGATAAACGTTAGCCTAAACAATATTAGTAAAGGCGGTAGCAATCCCAACTTTATACCGGGTGTAGATGCTAAAAGTAACGTAACACAGGTATATGCCGGATGGAGATTCTGACCTTTCAGATTTTCTTAACTGACACTTGAAAATTTATTTTGTGGATTTTCGTTTTGCCGGTATCTCATTACAGTATTCAAACCGGCTATTCATGAAGATTCTCCGTTTTTTTATCATTTCTGCTATTGCAATCATCGCAGTTTCTTGGTTTACCCAAACTGACACATGGAAGAAAACAAAAGCCCTTCATTTACCAAAAAAAGAAATCAGCTATAAAGAATCAACAGAGTGGTTTTCTAAACTACACATCAAGGCAGCGGAAGCAAAAGCATTTGTAAAAAGAAAAGGATACAATGATAAAACCTGTTTCCTGATTGATATGAGTCTGCCTTCCGGTCAGCACCGCTTTTTTATTTATGATTTGAAAAATGATAGTCTGGTTAACAAACAATTAGTGGCACATGGCAATTGTTATGAATACTGGCTTGAAGGAAGAAAATATAGTAATATAGTTGGGAGTGGTTGTACTTCTTTAGGTAAGTATCGTATTGGAAATTCTTATACAGGTAAATTTGGCTATTCTTATAAACTACATGGCCTTGACAGTACGAATAATAAGGCTTTTGAAAGAACGGTGGTATTACATTCTCATAGTTGCGTTCCTGAAAATGAAGTGGCAGATGATATTTGTCAGAGTAATGGCTGTCCAACGGTTTCACCTAAGTTTCTTGAAGAAATAAAAAAAGTAGTAAACAATTCGAAGCAACCCGTTTTGCTTTGGATATATCAATAAAAAAAACCGCTCCCATGAAGCGGTTTCTGTTTTTCAAAACTATTTCTGTCTAAGCTGTAGTTGTAGCTTTAAAGCTTTTTACTAATTCTGCATCCATTGTAATTTCTACATTCAATGCTTTACTTACAGGGCAATTTTCTTTTGCATCAGCAGCATATTCTGCAAAAGCTGCTGCCTTACATTTTGCAACTTTGGCTTTTACTTCTAAATGACTGGAAGTGATGACGCCACCTTCTAATGTAACAGTACATTTGGTTTCAATACGATTAGGTGTTAACCCTGCAGCGCCTAACACAAAACTCAACTTCATAGAATAACATCCTGCATGAGCAGCTGCAATCAACTCCTCGGGGTTAGTGGATGTGCCATCTTCAAACCTGCTTTTGAAATCATAGGCTTTGTTTTTTATAACTCCGGATTGGGTAATTAATTTACCAGTACCCTCTTTTCCAGAACCTTTCCAATTGGCTGTAGCTGTACGTTTCATAATGTAATTTTTTAAATTATGGTTGTTGGTTTATATCTTCCAGATCCGCCAGGCGGTTTTCTGGTTCGTTATACTCAATGATAAAGTTATTCTTTCCTTCGCCCATTACAATTTTTAAGAATTTCTGCTGCACTAATTCCAGCAATGAAAGGAAAAGAAAAATTGCATGCACTCTGTTCTCACATGCATCAAAAATCTTTTCGAAGGACAGTGTTTTTTCTGCTTGTGCAGAACTCAACATTCGACTCCGGCTTTCCTCCATCGTATAATCATACTGTACTACAGTATGAACAGGCTTATTAAGCCGATCACTATACTTCTGCATGGCTTTTTCGAATGCCCGCATCAATTTAAACAAAGTGATATTTTGAATCTCGGTTCCTTCGCTATCCTCTTCTCCTATCATCGATAGTTCTTTCTGAATATTACCTCTCTTTACACTAAGCATTCGCAATGCTTCCATTTCTGCCATTTGGGCAGATGCTTCCTTGAATCTTTTGTACTCAAGTATCTTGCTAATCAATTCTTCTCTTGGGTCAATTTCATTTCCTTGTGCATCCAATTCTTTACGAGGTAAAAGCATTTTTGCCTTTATCCGCATTAGGGTAGAAATAAACAAAATGAATTCGCTGCTCAATTCTATATTCAGCTCTTCGCTTTGATGAATATACTCTAGAAAATCTTTGATGATGCCAGTAATTTGAATATTGTAAATATCCAGTTCATCCCTTTCGATAAAGAATAATAACAGGTCGAAGGGGCCTTCAAATTGGGGTAATTTTATCTGATATGTTGTAGGCTGCACTATATAAAATTAAAGCGAAAAAATAAAGTCCTGCGTTAAACAGGACTTTACAAAAGTAAGGAAAAATGAACTTAGGGATTAACCCTTGATTTCCCTGCTATTTCTTTAAAGAATCCCTGATTTCACGCAGCAAGGCAATGTCTTCAGGAGTAGCAGCAGGTGCAGCTTCTTCTTTTTTCTTAGTTGAATTCATGACTTTGATAATCATAAATAATACAAAAGCAATAATTATAAAGTTAATTACAGCTTGAATAAAGGCACCATATTGAATTGGTACGCCGTTTACAATTGCAGTTAAAGAGTCAAAGCTCTGCCCAATAAGTGAGCCTATAATTGGCATCAGTATTTTATCAACAAGAGCTGTTACAATAGCACCAAAAGCACCGCCAATAATTACGGCAACTGCCAAATCAACGACATTGCCTTTCATAGCAAAGTCTTTAAATTCTTTAATCATTCCCATAAAAAATAAATTTTGTTATACAATAATCGTTCAACCTACTAAAAAAAGATGTGCGAAACAAAAAAATACGCCAAATACCTCAATTCCATCGATGAATACCCAAAAAAAATCTATTTTTTCAAACCCGGGAATTTCATATCGAAGCTTTTCAACAACTCACTCAGTTTTGTTGCGATGAGGAATTCTTTATACCAGTTCTGATCCGCCGGCACAATTGCCCATTCTGGATTATTACAATTATTAAAACAATCTTCATACATCTCCATATAAATATCCCAAAGCTTTGCCTCTTCAAAATCCTTTTCATTGTATTTCCACATTTTAGCCGGATCACTTAATCTTTCAGTCAATCTTTCCTGCTGTTCTTCTGGTGAAACATGCAAATAAAATTTTAGAATATGTGTATCATTGTGATTAGTCAATAATTGTTCGAAGTCGTTTATCGCTTTGATCCTCTTTTCAGCCGTTTCATCATCACACCATTTATGAACTCTCGTAATAACTATATCTTCGTAATGCGAACGATTGAAGACCTGTATCATTCCTTTTTTCGGAGCATGATTGTGTATTCTCCATAAAAAATCATACGACAATTCTTCTGCTGTTGGCGCCTTGTACGACTTTACAGTTACACCTTGCGGATTCATATTCCCCATTACATTTCTGATTACACCGTCCTTTCCACTTGCATCCATTCCTTGTATAATTACTAGAATCGAATGCTTGCCTTCTGCATACAAAAGATTCTGCAATTCATCCAGTTCCTTGATGATAGCTGCTGTTTTTTCCTTTGTTTCCGTTTTGTCAAAGCCTTTTGGTGCTCTGGTAGAAATTTCGCTTAATTTAATTTTTCCCATATCTCTGATTTATAAAATTGTATTGCAATATACAATTTCGCAGAAACCTAATCTACGCTGTGAATTAATTAGCAATTATTCATTTCGATTTATGACCTTTGCGCCCATTTAACATGAGTAACAAATTTGTAAGCTGGGCTATTTTCGTAATACTTTGCATTATCTGGGGCAGTTCATTTAAACTAATGCATGATAGTCAGGAAGGTCTTTCCGCTGTGCAAATTGCAGCAGTTAGAATATTTTCAGCAGGCTTGGTTTTTATGCCCTTTGCCTTTTTTCATTTTAATAAGATTCCAAAAAGTAAAATGGGGTTAGTTATTCTAAGTGCTATTGTTGGCAACCTGCTTCCGGCCTTTTTATTTGCGGAAGCAATTACAAAACTTGATAGTTCATTAGCCGGTATACTAAATTCATTAACACCGATATGCGTTGTATTGATTGGTGTTTTCTTTTTTAAAGACCATATAAAATCACAAAAAATATGGGGAGTTGTTACTGGCTTCATTGGGCTTGTGTTGTTGACTGTTATTCCAATGATACTTGACAACGAAATCATGAGCTTTGAAAATTTTGGTTATACACTACTGATTGTTGCCGCCACTTTTCTATATGGGCTTAATGTAAATATGGTTGGGCATTTTTTAAAAGGGGTTAATCCTGTTCATATTGCAACTGTTTCACTTGCTGCAATGACAATTCCTACAGGCTATATTCTCTGGCATCAGGGATTTATGAATCTCAATTTTAATAGTAATGTTGTGCAATATTCTATCTGGGCATCGGTAGTACTTGGCATAGCCGGAAGTGCAATCGCTACTGCTTTATTTTACATTCTCGTTAAAAAGGCTGGAATGCTCTTTGCATCGTTAGTCACATATGGCATACCTTTTATTGCACTCTTTTGGGGATTTATTGATGGCGAAAAGATTACCTGGGTAAAATGGCTTTGTCTCGGCATAATTTTATTTGGCGTTTATCTCGCCAATTTTCAAGACAAAAAAAAAGCAACACCAATTGATGTTGCTGAATAATATTCGCACCGATATTTATACCGACATAATTTCTTTTTCTTTTGTTTCAAGATGTTTTTCTACAGCCGCTGTGCTCTTATCGGTTGCTACCTGAACATCAGCTTCTGCATCTTTAGCTGCATCTTCACTTAATCCATCTTTTTGTAATTTCTTTATATGCTCAATAGCATCCCTTCTGATATTACGAATAGCAATTTTTGTATGCTCTCCTTCACCTTGGCATCTTTTTACCAGTTCTTTTCTTCTTTCTTCAGTTAAAGGAGGTAAAGAAAGGCGGATAATAGCACCATCATTCTGTGGAGTAACGCCTATATTGGCTCCAATAATTGATTTCTCAATGGCTTGCAACATATTTTTTTCCCATGGCTGAATCGTTAATGTTCGGGCATCCATCACACTTACATTAGCCACCTGGTTTATTGGCGTTGGGTTGCCATAATAATCTACAACCAGACTATCCAACATTTGAGGGTTAGCTTTCCCAGCTCTTATTTTTACTAATTCAGACTCAAGATGACTAATGGCTTTTTTCATGAGGTCATCCGCATTTGCAATAATGGAAGAAATATCTTCTGACATAGTATAGTATTTGAAATTCAACTCTGGTAATATTACCGGAGAACAGCAAAGCTAATAAAAGTGAATTATTCTGAAGCTGTTGGTTTAGGAAATATGAAGATGATTTACTGATTAATTGTTATCAGCTAGTTGCTTTGCCTCTTTAGTCAAAGTAACAACTCTTGAAGCTCTTTTTAGTTCCGTAGCTCCATCAAGTCGTTTTGCTACAACCATTTTCCGGCGATTCTTATTGTAGTAAAGCAATCCGATTCCACTAAAGGCAAGTGTGAGCAGAATTAATAAAAGATAATTAGGACCCAAAGACCTACCCATCCATGCCATAGCAATAAAGCAAACATTGATAGCCACACAAGTCAAAGTTACTGCAGCATGGCTAAGACCATTATCTAATAACAAATGGTGAATGTGGTTTCTATCAGGAGTAAAGGGTGATCTGCCATTCGCAATACGAATACTAAAAACCCGCAATGTATCTAACAATGGAACTATCAATATTGAGAACCCAATAGCTACAGCAGCAGGAACCGGTACCGCAACAAATGGTGAATTTGCTACATTAATAAATTTTATTACCAAAATGGAATTGACAAGACCAATCATCAATGATCCAGAATCCCCCATAAATATTTTGGCAGGATGATGATTAAAAATAATAAACGCTACCAAAGACCCAGCCATTGCAAAAGCTAAGAGTGCATAAGCTTGATAATCTATAGCTAAGAAGTAACTTCCAAAAACAATCATAGTCAGTATGCCTAAGCTAGATGCTAATCCATCTACCCCATCAATCAAATTAAATGAATTGATAATTACAATAATAGTAAAATAGGATAATGCAAGGCTAAAGCCTTCTGGCAACTGTTCGAAGCCTAATAAACCATACATGCTATCCAATCTTATTCCACCAAGATGTATAAGTATTGAAGCTGCTATAATCTGACCAATAAATTTTTTGGTGGCTGACAAAATCATTATATCATCTTTCAATCCAACAAAAAATACCACTAATGATGCTGCAAAAAAATATTGAAATTCAGGATTCAAATAACCTTGAATAGATAAGAGTGAAGCCAATAAAAAGCCTGCAAAAATGCCAATACCACCCAGTGAAGCAACCAACCTTGTGTGAACCTTCCTTTCATCCGGAATATCATATAACTTTTTCTGTTCGGCTATCCGCATAATTACAGGAATCGCCAAAAAAGTGATGATAAATGAAACAGAAGCGGTCAATAATATATCTAACATTAACAATGCCTTTAAAAGTTGTGCAAAAATAAGGTCAATCCTCTAAATAAGGATTAAAAAACTCTATTAATTTGCTCCATAACGTATTAATTTTCAGTTAACCACAGGAAAATTTGAATTTAATAGCAGATTGATCAATCCGGATGGATTTTATATTAAAAAAGAATGCACTTTTGCAGCGCATTAGTGGTTTGAACCATTAAGATACAAAAAGTTTAACAAGAACCTAGCAATTATGGCAGAACTTAAGGCAATAGCAACACAAATCAGAAGAGACATTGTAAGAATGGTTCATGGCTGTCAAAGTGGACACCCAGGCGGCTCTTTAGGCTGTGCAGACTTCCTTACTGCGTTGTATTTCAACACAATGAAACATAATCCATCTTTCAATATGGATGCTAAAAATGAAGATGTTTTCTTCCTTTCAAACGGCCATATTTCGCCATTATTTTATTCTACACTTGCCCGTTCGGGTTATTTTGACATTAAGGAACTGGCCACTTTCCGGAAAATAAATTCAAGATTACAAGGCCATCCGGCTACTCATGAGCATTTACCAGGTATTCGTATTGCTTCTGGTTCTTTGGGTCAGGGAATGAGTGTTGCGATTGGCGCAGCATTAACCAAAAAATTAAATGGTGAAAAGAATCTTGTTTTTTCACTGCATGGAGATGGAGAATTAGATGAAGGACAAATTTGGGAAGCAATGATGTTTGCAGCTCACCATAAAGTAGATAATCTTATTTCTACAATTGACTGGAACGGTCAACAAATTGATGGACCAACCGACAAGGTAATGGGGCTTGGAAATATCGGAGAAAAGTTTGAAGCTTTTGGCTGGACTGTTCTTGAAATGGATGGGAATGATATGGATGAAGTTGTTGCCACTTTGGATAAAGCTAAATCTTTAACAGGCCAAGGCAAACCGATTGGCATTATGATGAAAACTTCTATGGGTAAAGGCGTTGATTTTATGGAAGGCACACATGAATGGCATGGTATTGCACCAAATGATGAGCAGTTAGCAAAAGCATTAGCTCAACTTCCAGAAACGTTGGGAGATTATTAAACCCCCTGTCCCCCTAAAGGGGGAACTTAAATTTATTAAGTTTTAAAGTTGGTGAAATTCAAAAAGAAAAAAGTTAGAAAATTTTTCCTATTTGAATTGTAGTTGCAATGATAAATGCCCGACCTAAGTCTCCCCTTTAGGGGAACAGTGGATTTTATTCGCTTCGCAAAGAAAAATTCTGTGCTGCCGCCTTGCGGGATGGCAACCATGATGCAATAAATGCAATTACAAATACAGTAGCTCCTACCAAAAGAAAGTCCATCAAACGGAGCTTTACTGGAAAATAATCTATAAGAAAAGAGCCACCTGCTAAAGGAATTAAATGAAACTTTACTTGCAAGAATGCGATAAGTAACGCTAACAGCATTCCTACTCCGCAACCAATTAATGCCAGCAACATTCCTTCGCTTAAAAATATTCGTTGAATAAATTTTCGATTGCCACCCAAAGCATGCAATACACTTATATCTTTTTGTTTTTCCAATACCAACATCGTTAATGCACCAATCATATTAAATGCTGCAACAACTAAAATCAAACAAAGCACACCGTAGATAACCCATCGCTCCGCATTCATAATAGAATAAAGACTACGGTTTTGTTCATACTTATTTTGCACAATATATTTATCGCCGAATAGTTTTTTAATCTCCTTTTTTATATTGTCGGCTTCTGATGGGTCTTTTACCAGAATTTCAACAAAACTATAATCATCAATACCCAACTTAACTGAACGTTTTACAAAATCAATATTTGTAATGCCATATTTGTTATCAAAGTCCTGCTGAATTCTAAAAGAGCCGGAGGAACTGATTGTATCATTACTTATATCTTCCAGCATATTGATTTGCTCAGTATTACTTTTTCTGGGCAAGTAAATTTTTAATGGTGCACTTAACTGATCGGAGTACATCTGCAATGCACCTTCTACACCAGCACCTAAAATTAATTTAGGAGCATCAGAAGTACCAATGTCATATTCACCGGAAAGTAAATTATCTGCAACACCAGTTATGTACCGGTAATTATCATCAACACCTTTTAGATAAACTACAGACTGCGATTCGCCGTTTTGCACCAATGCTTTTTCTTCTACTGACAAAGAAAAATTCTTGATACCATTTAACCCTTTTAATTGATTGATCTGCTCCTGCGTTATCGTCATTATTTTTCCAGAAGCAGGAGAAATACGGATGTCAGTATAAAAAGAAGAGTATAAAGATTTCACCAGACCTTCAAATCCATTAAAAACACTCAACACTAGAATCAATGCAGTGGTACCAATAATTATGGCAGAAATGCTTACCCATGCAATGATATTAATTGCATTAGTAGATTTTTTAGCTTTAAAATATCGCCAGGCAAATAGAAAATACAAGTTGGATATTTAAGATTTGAAGTTTTTTATGTTTCTGGTTTTATTCAGCACTATCTCCAGCACCAAGCCCACCTTTTTTTTCCTCCTCTATCTTTTTAAAGATTTCTTCCATTTTGAAAACATGGTCCAGTGTATCGTCTTTATAAAATTTTAATACGGGAATACTACGTAACTGATGTCTTACATTCGATGCCAGTTCCTTTTTTATTTCATGATGACGGCTTTCAATTTTTGCCAAAGCCGCTTCCACGTCTTTTACCTGGAACAAACTCAGGTAAAATCTTGCCTCAAGTAAATCTGGAGTTACTTTAACTGCAGAAATAGAGATCATCCCTCCGTCAATCATGCTTAATCCTAACCGCTGGAAAATTGTATTCATTTCCTCATTTAACAGCCCAGCAATCTGCTTTTGTCTTTTTCCTTCTTCCATTTTGTTATTATTTTCGGTTCGCTTCGGCGAACGCTGTAAAATTAGTTACTTTGTGGCTTTTTAGCAGAAGCATTTTTAATGAAACAATACTCCAGAATTTTTCAATACCTGAAAGCATATAAAAGCAAAATATTTTTATATTTTCTTTTTGTCTTATTAAGCATCATTTTCTCTATTATTTCGATTGGCATGTTGATGCCTTTTTTACAACTAATATTTCTGGATGGCAAGGGTATAACTACATCAAGCAGCAATGCTGTTATTCAGTACGTAAATAACTTTTTATATACATCCGTAACTACAAATGGAAAGATTTATACATTGGGTATAATCTGTTTGCTGATGGTGAGTTCTATCATTCTGAAAAATCTATTTCTGTATCTTTCCTATTATGTACTTAATCCACTAAAAAACCAGATCGTAAATCATTTGCGGGAAGAATTGTATGACAAAGTACTTCGCCTACCTATTGGCTTTTTTAATGAAAAAAGAAAAGGCGACCTAATGAGCAGAATGACAAATGATGTTAGTGAGGTAGAAGGGTCAGTTGTAGGCACACTGGAAGGATGGATAAGAGACCCAATGACCATTATTGTTACACTTACAGTTTTATTATTAATAAGTGTTCAGCTTACTCTTTTTATTCTGATTCTGATTCCTGTGCTTGGCCTTGTAATTGGAAGAGTAACAAAATCATTAAAGAAACATTCAGAAGAAGTTGCTACAAAATACGGAGAAACACTTTCAACACTTGACGAAACCTTGGGCGGGTTGAGAGTTATCAAAGCATTCAATATTGAAAAACTATTAAGAGGTAAATTCTTTAAATCGAATGAGGAATTATTGACAGCAAAAAATAAAATTTCTTTTCGCAGAGATTTAGCTTCGCCATTATCAGAAGTAATGGGCGTTATTCTTTTTACTGCTGTACTTTATTATGGTGGAAGATTAGTGTTAAGAGGTGAATTATTAGAAGCATCTGCCTTTCTTGGATTTCTTGGTATATTTTATAATATCATCGGCCCTGCAAAAGCACTCTCTACTTCTTTTAGTAATATGCGAAAAGGTGCTGCCGCTATTAATAGAATTGAAGACATTTTAAATACACCGATAACTGTTGATGACAACCCAACTGGCAAAAAAATAGATTCATTTGAACACTCCATAGAGTTTCGTAATGTAAGCTTTGCATACGCAGATGCTATTATTCTTGACAACATAAACTTAATTGTCAAAAAAGGACAAACAGTTGCCTTGGGTGGATCATCAGGAGCTGGTAAATCTACATTGGCCGATCTTGTTCCAAGATTTCATGATGTAACAAGTGGTGAAGTTTTGATTGATGGAATTAACATCAAGGACTATTCCCTCTTTTCTGCCAGAAGTTTGATGAGTATTGTTACACAAGAACCAATATTATTCAACGATACGATTTCGAACAACATTGCTATTGGTCAGCAGGAAGCAACTGAAGAACAGATAATTGAAGCAGCAAAAATTGCAAATGCGCATGAATTTATTATTAAAAAAGAAGGTGGTTATCATAGCAATATCGGCGACCGTGGAGCTAAACTAAGCGGTGGTGAAAGACAACGATTAACCATTGCAAGAGCGGTTTTAAAAAATCCACCCATTCTTATTTTGGATGAAGCTACCTCTTCTCTTGATACAGAAAGTGAACGTTTGGTACAAGATGCGATTAATAATATGATGCAGAATAGAACTTCCATTGTAATTGCACATCGCCTTTCTACTATCCGCCATGCAGATGAAATTATCGTATTACAAAAAGGGAAGATTGTAGAAAGAGGCAATCATGAAGAGCTATTGGCGCAAGGTGGATTTTATAAGAAGTTAGTGGATATGCAGGAGGTGAGATAAAAAATCCTGCTCAAGGCAGGATTAATTATTAATTAATATTTTCTAATTCATTATTACTTCAACAATTCCCTACTAATAACAATCTTCTGTATTTCACTGGTTCCTTCACCAATTGTACAAAGCTTTGCATCACGGTAAAATTTCTCCACCGGAAAATCTTTAGTGTAGCCATAGCCACCAAAAATCTGCACTGCATCATTGGCAACACGAACGGCTACTTCGCTGGCATAGTATTTTGCCATAGCTGATTCTTTTGTCATGGGCTGTTTACGATTCTTTAAGTCGCAGGCCTGCATGGTTAATAAATCAGCCGCTTCGATTTCTGTTGCCATATCTGCCAGTTTAAAAGATATTCCCTGAAAAGATGAAATTGGTTTATCAAACTGATGCCGCTCTTGTGAATATTGTAAGGCTGCTTCATAAGCACCTTTAGCAATGCCCAAAGCAAGAGCCGCAATAGAAATTCTTCCGCCATCTAAAATCTTCATCGCTTGTTTAAATCCGGCTCCCACTTCTCCTAATCTATTTGAATCAGGTATACGGCAATTATCAAAAACCATTTCTGCCGTTTCACTGGCCCGCATGCCAAGTTTATTTTCTTTTTTGCCGGCACTAAATCCTTTTGTTCCTCTTTCTACTACAAAAGTGGTCGAATTATTTCTAGCTCTTGGTTCACCAGTTCTACAAATAACTACAGCTACATCACCACTTTTACCATGTGTGATCCAGTTTTTTGTTCCGCTAATAATCCATTCATCTCCATCCTTCACTGCGGTACAAGCCATATTACCCGCATCACTGCCAGTATTAGCTTCTGTTAATCCCCATGCACCAATCCATTCTGCTGTTGCCAATTTAGGCAACCACTTTTTCTTTTGTTCGTCATTTCCAAAAGCCATGATATGGCCAGTGCATAATGAATTATGCGCCGCTACACTCAATCCGATTGATCCACACACTTTTGCTATTTCAACAATAATAGTTTTGTATTCAAAATAAGAAAGTCCAGCACCGCCATATTCTTCTGGTACTAATACTCCCATCAACCCCAGCTTTCCCATTTTTTTAAAAACCTCTACAGGAAATTCCTGGCTTTCGTCCCACTCCATTATAAATGGCTTGATATGTAGCTGTGCAAAATCTCTGGCTGTTTGTGCTACCTGCTGCGTTAATTCTGATTGTTGAAAATCCATTTTTGTTTTGTGTTTGTTTTTTAATAATTGTGCCACTCAAATGAATTGGGTGGCACAATATTTTGCCTTTTATTAAAAGCAAGCAATCGTTAAAGGCAGGCGCAAGATAGCAAAAAACAATTAAAAACTAACAGGTGTTAGTTAAAGGGAAAGAATTAGCTGCACTCGGTAAAAAATTTACTGAATATTCAAAACAAGTCCATCATAAGCAAGATGAATCCCGGTAGGAAGCTCATCCGAAATCTCTGCCTGAATTCCAAGCTGATGTGAGATATGAGTAAAATAAGCTGTTGGAATATTTAACTCTTGCACCATCTCTTTTGCTTCATCCAGCGTAAAATGAGAAATGTGTTTTTTCTTCCGCAAAGCATTTAGCACTAAAATATCACTCCCTTTTATTTTATTTTTTTCTGTTTCCTCAATTTTATTAGCGTCAGTAATGTAAGTAAACTTCCCAAACCGAAAACCTAAAACAGGCATTTTCATATGCCAGACAAGAATTGGTATAACCGGGATATCACCAACATTGAACGGTTCCAATGTAATAGTGTGCAAGTTTAGTTCTGGAATGCCGGGATATTTTGTATCGGCAAAGGCATAATAGAAATCACGGCGCAATGCTTCTTCCGTTAAAGAATCTGCAAATAAGTCAATGGGTTTCTTTTGAAAATAATTATAGGCCTTCACATCATCAAGCCCGGCCATATGATCTTTGTGCGGATGTGTAAAAAGAACCGCATCAAGTTTTCTTACATTTTCCCGAAGCATTTGATAGCGAAAATCGGGACCTGTATCAACAACCAGTGTAGTGTTTGGAGATTCTACCAATATACTTGACCGAAGCCTATTATCTTTTTTATCAGTAGATGTGCAAACTGAACAATCGCAGCCAATCATGGGCACACCACTACTGGTGCCGGTACCAAGAAAAGTTATTTTGAGGGGAGGACAAGACATGAGATAAAGTTAATTAGTTAAGCGTAACCAGTCTTAGCTAATCATATTCCTGGGTAAATTAGTCTTCCTTTGATTGAGCTTCCAATTTCGACATTACTTCTGCATAGAGTTTCTTCGACTCTTCTGTCAAAATTTCCTGATCAATAGAAAGTTGTGGAATCAGATCCATCAATGTATTGATTCGACCTTCAGTTGGTAAAAACTTGTTCAATACCACCACCTTTTTGGCTTCAAGAATACAATAACCACTTTGAAAGGTTCCTCTTTCGTATCGCAGAATATAGCCAACCTCTTCAGGAATTGATTCTAATTTATCTAATGTCGTTTGTGTGTATTTCATTTTGTGAATAGGGAATAGTCAATAGTGAATTGTTTCGCAAATGTAAACCTCTCTTTGCTTATCAACTTATTAAGCATTTGATTCTTTTCCACAACCCATTCACTATTCATTATTCACTTATTTACTCTGCATTTTTATCACCGGCACTATCATTTCTTCAAGGCTAATACCGCCATGCTGAAATGTATTCTTGTAATAGTTTACATAATAATTATAGTTATTGGGATAGCAGAGGAAACTATCCTCTTTTGCAAAAATGAATGATGAATTAATTGTTGGGGTTGGTAATCCTGCATCTTTCGGCTCTCTGAATGCAAGCACTTCTTTTGGTTCATAGTTAAGATTACGACCATGCTTGTATCGAAGGTTTGTAGTTGTTTGCTTATCTCCAACAACTTTATACGGTGTTTTCACTCTCACACTCCCATGGTCCGTTGCTAAAACAATTTTTATTTTTTTATCAGCAATCTTTTTTAATGCCTGGTGCAATGGCGAATGCTCGAACCAACTTGCCGTGATACTGCGATAACTCATTTCATCACTGGCCAGCTCTTTCAGTACTTCCATTTCAGTACGGGCATGGCTAAGCATATCTACAAAGTTGTAAACAATTACGTTAATGTCATTGTTCATCAGGTTGTGAATATTGTTGACCAGATCAAGGCCTGCATGATTATTTACAACTTTTGTATACGAAACTTTTAAATCACCTTTTCCTAACCGTTTTAATTGAGCCCTAAAAAATTCTTCTTCATTCAAATTCTTCCCACCCTCTTCTTCATCATTCTTCCAAAGGGCTGGAAATTGCTTTTCAATGTCAATAGGCATTAAACCTGCAAAAATTGCATTGCGGCAATACTGTGTAGCAGTAGGCAATATGCTGTAAAAACTTTCTTCTTCTGTTATTCTAAAACTTTCAGCAAAAATGGGTTGAATTGTTTTCCACTGATCAAACCGAAGGTTATCTATCAATATAAAAAATAATGGAGTTCCTTTCTCAATATGTGGCAACACTTTAAACTGAAATAAATTATGACTCATTACAGGACCTTCCGAACTTTTAGGCGAAACCCATCCGGCATAATTTCTTGAAACAAATTTGAAGAACTCCGTATTAGCCTCACTTTTTTGGCTTTGCAAAACCTCCTGCATTTCCGGGCTATCACTTTTTTGCATTTCCAGTTCCCAATAAATTAATTTCTTATAAATATCCATCCACTCATTATAATCAGGATTACTATTGAGTGCAGTAAATAAATGGCGAAACTGTTGCTGATACGACGTAGTTGTTTTCTCTGCCACTAACCTTCTGTTATCAATAATCTTTTTCAGGCTCAACCAAACCTGATTTGGGTTTACAGGCTTTATAAGGTAATCGCTTATTTGCGAGCCGATGGCTTCATCCATTAGGTTCTCCGTTTCATTTTTTGTAATTAAGACAATTGGTAAAGATTGATTAATCTCTTTGATTTTTGCCAGGGTTTCCAAACCGGTAATACCGGGCATACTTTCATCTATCAACACAACATCCACCAGATTTTCCTTTACATAATCTATAGCATCAAAACCGTTGGTAAACGTCTGTACTTCGTATCCTTTATTCTCCAAAAACATCTTTTGCGACTGAAGACTCTCAATTTCATCATCTACCCAAATAATTTTTGCTGCTGCCATTCTTAGGTTTTATTTAAATACCGTGAAGTTACGGTTTGAGTAAAAATAGCTTATTAAAAGCTGCCGTTGTACTTTTGCCGCCAACCCTTTCGGGGTCTTTAACAAAACAGCAACATGTCATCTGTCCACAAAATAATCAACGACCCTGTTTATGGGTTTATTACGATAGATCATCCATTGATATTAAAAATTATTTCCCATCCATGGTATCAACGATTGCGGAACATTAATCAAATGGCATTTGCCCATTTGGTATATCCTGGTGCTGTGCATTCACGGCTCCATCATTCACTTGGAGCATATCATTTAATGTGCATTGCACTCTACGAACTTAAAAACAAAAACATTGATATAACAGCTGAGGAGGAACTGGGAGCAAAGATTGCAATTCTATTACATGACATAGGTCATGGACCTTTTTCCCATGCACTCGAAAGTGAATTGATAAAAGATGTTCATCATGAAGAGATTTCAATTTTGCTGATGCAAAAAATGAATGAGCAATTCGAAGGCCAGCTTTCGACTGCTATAGAAATTTTTACCAATAAACATCCAAAGCGTTTTTTACACCAGCTAGTTTCAGGCCAATTAGATGTTGACAGAATGGATTACCTGAACAGAGATAGTTTTTTTACCGGCGTGGCAGAAGGTGTAATTGGCTACGATCGCATTTTGAAAATGTTGACGGTAAAAGACGGGGAACTTATGGTAGAAGAAAAAGCTATATATTCTATAGAGAAATTTCTTGTATCCCGTAGATTAATGTACTGGCAGGTTTATTTACACAAAACTGTACTTGCCTCAGAAAGAATACTGGTGAAAATTATTCAACGGGCAAAAGAATTGTTCACCCAAGGAAAAGAAATAAATGGTGCAACAGACGAGGTAAATTTTTTCTTAAAAGATTTTCAATCTAAAAGTTCCATTGAGCAGCATTTGGATAAATTCTGTCGTCTTGATGATCATGATGTAATGGCAACTATTAAAAACTGGTGTAAGCATCCTGACAAAATATTAGCAACACTTTGCCGTTCATTAGTGGAACGAAAATTGCTGAAAGTAAAATTACAAGCTGAAGCTTTTGACGTAAATTTCGTTAAAGAAAAACAAAATGAAGCGATGGCTGCGTTGGATATTGAAGAAGAAAATACCGGCTATTTTGTTTTCACAGGAGAAGCAAGTAATACAACTTATAATTTAGAAGACGAACGAATCAATATTTTATTTAAAGACGGAACAATAAAAGACATTTCACAAGTTGACAATGCACTGATTCAGCACAACCTGAGCGGAGCTACTAAAAAATATTACATTTGTTATCTTAAAACAACCTAGTCATATTGAGATTTTTTACAGCTATGACCTAATACATTTAATATGCAATTTTCTGCTTCACAAATAGCGCAAATAATTAATGGCAAAGTAGAAGGCGATGCCAATATTGCCGTTGCTTCATTTGGAAAGATAGAAGAAGCCAACAATGGCCAGCTTACTTTTTTTGCCAATGCTAAGTATGAAGATTTTTTATACAGTACCAATGCATCTATTGTTATCATCAGCGAAGCATACGAATTAAAGAAACCAATTAAGGCAACACTGATAAGAGTAAGTGACGCCTACACAGCCTTTGCCACTTTGCTAACTAAGTATCAGGAAATAGCGCAGCAAATGCTAACTGGCATTCAAGAGCCTTCATACATAGCTAAAACTGCCAGTTATGGTGAAAATGTTTTTATTGGAGCATTCGCTTATCTAGGAGAAAAAGTAAAAGTAGGCAACAATACAAAAATTTATCCCAATGCCTATGTTGGAGATAAAGTTTCCATTGGCGAAAATTCAATTATACATCCGGGAGTAAAAATTTATCATGATTGTGTGATCGGCAATAATGTAATCATTCATGCAGGCACTGTAATTGGTAGCGATGGATTTGGTTTTGCCCCACAAGCAGATGGCAGTTTGAAAAAAGTGCCGCAGATTGGTAATGTTGTAATTGAAGACTTTGTAGAAATTGGCGCCAATGCCACCATTGATAGAGCTACTATCGGTTCTACCCTGATAAAAAAAGGTGCTAAGTTGGATAACTTGATACAGATTGCACACAATGTAGAAATAGGTAACAGCACCGTTATTGCAGCACAGGCAGGCATTAGCGGTAGTACAAAAATTGGTAACGGGGTTATGATTGGCGGACAAGCTGGTATAGTTGGCCATATACAAATTGCCGATGGTTCTAAGATAAATGCACAAGCCGGACTTGGTAAATCATTAAAGAAACCTGGTTCTGCAGTTACTGGTTCACCAGCTTATGAATACAATAATGCGATACGCAGCCAGGCTATTGCCCGCAATCTTCCTGAGATGGAAAAAAGAATTAAGGAACTGGAAGCAATGGTAAAGCACTTGATGGCTGAAAGAGTTTCCTGATTTTTAATATTTCCGCCCTTACTAGACATCTGTTCACATTAATATTTTATCTCCAAAAGGTCTCTTTTTTCTCTTTTGCTGAATGGCTATCTTTGCTCAACTTCAAAACAGAATTAAATTCTATTATTACATGAATTCCGATTTCAATCCTGACAAGCAACATACACTTAACGCACCAGTAAGCATTTCCGGAACAGGATTGCATACAGGTGTAATGGCAACGCTTACACTCAATCCGGCAGCACCAGGATTTGGCTTTCAGTTTAAAAGAATTGATTTGCCAAACCAACCCATTATTAAAGCAGATTGTGATCTGGTAACGGACGTAAGCAGAGGAACGACATTAGAAGCCAATGGTGCTAAAATAAGTACTGTAGAACATGTATTGGCCGCATTGGTTGGAATGGGAGTAGACAATTGCCTGCTTGAAATAAACGGACCGGAGATGCCGATTATGGATGGAAGCTCGGCTCCATTTGTAGCATTGATTGAAGAAGCTGGAATAACAGAACAAGATGCAGAAAAAGTATGGTACGATATCGAAGACAATATTTACCATTACGATGAAGAAAAAAGAGTAGAAATGGTGGCGATGCCTGCAGCTGAATACCAGGTTACTACTTTAATAGATTTCAACTCCCCTGTACTAGGCACACAGCATGCAGGACTAAAACAGATGAGTGATTTTAAAAAAGAAATAGCCCCTTGCCGCACTTTTTGTTTTTTGCATGAACTGGAAATGTTGCTTGATAACAACCTGATAAAAGGTGGCGATATCAACAATGCAATTGTAATTGTTGACAAAAAGGTTGATGATAAAGAAATGGAGCGGCTGAATAAAATATTTAAAAAAGATAAAATTGAAGTAAAGAGTGAAGGCTATCTGAATAACCTAGAGCTTCGTTTCCCCAATGAACCAGCAAGACATAAACTGCTTGATGTAGTTGGAGACCTTGCCTTAATTGGTTATCCAATTAAAGGAAGAATCATTGCCAACAGACCCGGCCATAGTTCCAATGTTGAGTTTGCAAAAAAGATCAAACACTACATTAAAAAAAATAAGCAGAACAAAGGCATTCCGGTGTACGACCCTTCTATGCCGCCAGTGCATGATTACCAATTCATCGAAAAAACCTTGCCACATCGTTTCCCCTTTGCATTGGTAGATAAGGTTATTGAATTAAGCGATACACAAATTGTAGGCATTAAGAATGTAACAATTAATGAATGGTTTTTCCAGGGACACTTTCCGGGGAATCCTGTAATGCCGGGTGTGTTACAAATAGAAGCATTGGCACAATGCGGCGGTATTCTTGCAATTAATCTAAGTGGGGAAGGACAGTATGATACTTACTTTTTGAAAATAGACAACTGCAAGTTCAAAAGCATGGTAAAGCCGGGTGACACATTAATTCTGAAGATGGAATTATCTGCCCCGATTCGTCGTGGCATATGCGAAATGAGAGGAACAACCTATGTTGGAAACAGGATTTGTGCTGAGGCAGATATGGTGGCACAAATTGTAAAAAGATAACTCTAAGAAAGTACTAAAAAGTAATAATAAAGTTCCAAGTATCTAATCGATTTTAAATTAGTTAAAATGCCTGTCTCGCCTTAGGTGAGACAGGCATTTTCTTTTACCCAAAATACACCCAGAATCGGGTAAAATTTGGGTATATTTTCTCAGGTCAAGAGGGTTAATTTTTGTACATTTGTCGGTATCCATTTTTTCATTTCTATCAATAGGATTTTACCATTTTTATGACTACAGAAGCTAAAGAAAAAGCAGCAGCAATATCGGCTGGTTATAGTGCCGATAGTATTCAGGTTTTAGAAGGTTTAGAAGCAGTTCGTAAACGTCCGGCGATGTATATCGGCGACATTGGTGTAAAAGGTTTGCACCATCTTGTTTATGAAGTTGTAGATAACTCTATTGACGAAGCATTAGCAGGATATTGTAAGAACATTGAAGTCATTATTCATGAAGACAACTCTATAACTGTAGAAGATGATGGCCGTGGAATTCCTACTGCTATGCATTCCAAAGAAAAACGTTCTGCATTGGAAGTAGTAATGACAGTGCTTCATGCTGGTGGTAAGTTTGATAAAGATTCGTATAAGGTTTCTGGTGGCTTGCATGGTGTGGGTGTTAGTTGTGTAAATGCTTTGAGTTCTACAATGCATGTAACGGTAAACCGTGAAGGCAAAACATTTGAACAAGAATATAAGATTGGTGTTCCTCAATATGCGGTAAGAGAGATTGGCGCCAGCGAAAAAAGAGGCACCACAGTCCGCTTCTGGCCCGACAATACTATTTTCATTACTACAGAGTACAATAAAGAAATTTTAGAAGGAAGATTGAGAGAACTTTCTTTTTTGAATAGAGGTGTACGCATTACGTTGACAGATCTGCGGGAAAAAGATGAAGAGGGTAATAACTATGTAAACAGTTTTTATAGCGAAGGTGGTATAGTGGAGTTTGTTGAAATGCTGGATAAAAATGCAGGAAGAAATGCACTTTTACCAAACGTTATTTATGTAGAAGGAAAAGATGAAGTAAATAATGTAATGGTAGAAGTAGCCATGATGTACAATAGCGGCTATAGTGAACATGTTTATTCCTACGTAAATAATATCAACACCATTGAAGGTGGAACCCATGTATCCGGATTTCGCCGTGCCTTAACAAGAGTATTCAAAAGTTATGGTGATAAGAATGGTTTGTTCGAAAAAGCCAAAGTAGAAATTGAAGGTGATGACTTCCGTGAAGGTTTAAGCTCCATCATTTCTGTAAAAGTTCCAGAGCCACAATTTGAAGGACAAACAAAAACCAAATTGGGTAATAACGAAGTAATGGGTATTGTTGATTCAACAATGTCCAGAGCATTAAAGCTTATCTCGAAGAAAATCCTAGAGAAGCAAAAAATATCGTTGCAAAAGTTATACTGGCTGCACAGGCAAGAGCCGCTGCAAGAAAAGCAAGAGAATTAGTACAACGCAAATCGGTATTAACGGGTGGCGGACTACCGGGCAAATTGGCCGACTGTTCTGACCGTGACCCCAATCGTTGTGAGCTTTATCTTGTCGAGGGAGATTCTGCCGGTGGCACTGCCAAGCAAGGCAGAGACAGAAGTTTCCAGGCTATTTTACCATTAAGAGGTAAAATTCTTAACGTAGAAAAAGCAATGGAGCATAAGATATACGACAACGAGGAGATAAGAAATATGTTTACTGCCCTTGGTGTAAAAATGGGAACACCAGAAGATCCAAAGGCACTTGACCTTAGCAAACTTCGTTATCACAAACTCATCATCATGACGGATGCCGATGTGGACGGTTCGCATATCGCCACACTGATTTTGACTTTTGTATTCCGTTATATGAGAGAGTTAGTAGAGCAAGGCTATGTGTATATAGCACAGCCGCCGCTTTATTTGATCAAAAAAGGAAAAACGCAGGAGTATGCTTACAACGAAGAGCAAAGAAAAATATTAGTGGAGAAAATTGGTGATGGCAAAGAAGACTCTGTAAACATACAGCGATATAAAGGTCTTGGGGAAATGAATGCAGACCAGTTATGGGACACCACCATGAACCCCGATACCCGTACCTTAAAAAGGGTAACCATAGAAAGCGCCGCTGAAGCCGACCGTGTTTTCAGTATGTTGATGGGCGATGAAGTAGCACCAAGAAGAGCATTTATAGAGAGCCATGCAAAGTATGCGAAACTCGATATCTAAAAACACAAATTTCTATTATACAATCCCGGCCATGTGTCGGGATTTTTTTATTGTCCCAGTTGTAGTACTACTAGCATCGTCCCTTGCGTCGCACACTTATGCTGTATGAATTCTATTGAGCAATTTGCAGCATGCCGTATTTACAATTGAATATTGAAATTTTGAATGGAAAAGTTCAGTGTTGTATATTTATGTATTAGGCTTCATTTTGTTATGGAAGATTCAGCAAAAAAATTTTGGAACTGGT
Source organism: Chitinophagaceae bacterium (assembly GCA_016708765.1). Taxonomy (GTDB): domain Bacteria; phylum Bacteroidota; class Bacteroidia; order Chitinophagales; family Chitinophagaceae; genus JJ008. The sequence continues at coordinate 173,061 of JADJFD010000003.1, read as the reverse complement.
TTAAAAAAAATAATGAAAGTTATTCATTCATTAATCAGGTTGACATTGAAATCAAAGAAAAGCTTTTGGGTAATTTTTCCGAAGAGCTACATAAATATTGTGATAAGCTATATTTTGAAATAGGTGGTAACCCTGAAGAATGTCGGGAACTTATAATAACAGCAGAAGGCAATAAAGACTATTTTAAGCAAGTCGAAAGCTTAGTAAATACAGCTCCAAAAATTGACAAATGGGTTTTTACAGCCTTTATACCACCTCGTGACATACACTTCCAATTGAAGTATGAAGGCTTAATTCTAAGTCCTGAAGAAATGTGGTTTATGCCACTGGAAAATAAAGACAACGCTTTAGCAATAGGATTCAACATTTGCTTACGAAATTATGAGTTAGTACATACCCATGATTTTTTTGAATCAGCTATGTATAAAATACTCGATGTTTTGCTTGGGGAAAAATCCGCTGCAACTGACATTGACTACATAGCTTTTGATCAACTTCCTGACAATCCTGAAGAAGAAGGAATGATTGAACTTGCAGAATTGCCAGACTATATTGCATGGAAGAAAAAGGGCAATTAAAAGTGGGCTTTCTTTGTTTCCTCAGGCTGTTTCCCAGCAACGTCTGCCAACGGGGACGTTGCGTATAAGCTTTTTCTGAAAAGAACATTAAGCAATCAACTTCGAAGCACTCCCTCCCTCAATATTATCTCAGCAAAGTAGTAGTGCCTTTTTCTCTATGGATTTGTCCATCTATATCCACCACTTCAATCATCCACACAAACACTTGAGTGCCTTGTAGTATACCATTTATTTTGCCATCCCATCCCGGTTGGTCGCTTTGCATTTGAAATACCATATTGCCCCAACGGTTATATATTCTGAAGTAGTTAACTTTTTCAATGCCAAATAGTAATGGTCGTAACCGGTCATTCTTTCCATCATTATTAGGTGTAAAGGCAGTTGGCACATGTACTTCAATCCTTTTAACGGTTTTTACCAATAAGGTATCAACCGTTACACAACCAAGATCTGTTGTTAATCTGATTTCATACAACTGTGTATTTATCCCTTTGAATATGGGTGAATAGCTTGCCGGATTATTAAGAGCAGTTGCTGGTGTCCACAACACAGTATTGCCAATTGGTCTTGCCTGCAATTGCTCAGGAAAATAAAACTTAGCTTCAAATGGAGGATAGGTAATACCGGGCAGCGGTGCTGTTATTATAACAGGCATTTCTTTTGTAAAAATTATACTTGGACACTGGCTAATATTTACAGTAAGCTTCACCGTATAGTTACCGGGTGCTGGATAACTATACACCGGGTTAACTCCTGTTGCTGTGTGGCCGTTTCCAAAATCCCACAAATAATCTAACGGCACTGCGGCGGCATTGATTGTTTTATTATTTATCTCTACCGGAATCTCAATACAGATTGAATTAATTGTAAAATCGGCAACAGGGTTTTCAAGAACTCTTACAATAAAAGTAGTGCTGTCTGTACACCCGCCATTAGTAGCAGTAGACAATAGTTTTACAGTATAAGAGCCGGGCTGTGTATAGCTATGATTTGCGTTAGCAGTAGTTGCGGTGTTTCCATCACCAAGGCTCCATTTGTATTGCAAGCCGCCAGAGTAAACAGTGCTAATATTATTAAATGTAAACTGGTTAATATTTAAACATTGTGTGGCATTGCTTACCGTGAAGCCAGCAACCGGCACTGGGAAAACTGTTACATTAAACTCACTGCTATCAACACAACTATTGCCAGATGTTGCCATTAACTTAACGGTGTAGGTACCGGGTAAAGGATAACTATACGTTACATCACTGCTTGCAAAGGTATCACCATTACCCATATCCCAAGTGTAATGCAAGTTGCCGCCAGTTATTGTAGTTGTATTCTTGAAATTAAAACTGTTATTCTTAAAACACTGCGCTGCTGCGCTATTTAAATTGAAATCAGCTTCGGGGTTTGGATGCACCGTAATAACAGTTGTAATTTCATTGCTGCAGTTTTTATCAGATAATGCAATAAGCCTTACTGTATAAACACCCGGTGCTGTGTAATTATGCGTTACATCTGTTGCAGTAGCAAAAGACCCATCTCCAAAATCCCATGTATATTGCAATGACCCAGCACTAATGCTACTCGTATTCGTAAATGAAAATTGATTATTACTAAAACATTGGCTTGCTGTATTTGCTGTAAATCCTGCAACAGGTGATTCGAATATATTGACTGTAGTAGAGCTGCTGTCTTTACAACCGTTATTCGTTGTTACTACCAGCTTGACCTGGTAAATACCCGGCGTTCCATAATTATGCGATACATCTCTGGCAGTGGATGTGAACCCATCACCAAAATCCCAACTATATTGTAATGTGCCAGTAGCAACTGTACTGCTATTTGTAAAAGCAACCTGATTGTTATTGAAACATTGGTCAAGTGAGTTTGTAGTAAACCCTGCAACAGGCGAATCAAATATATTAATGGCTCTTATAACAGTGCTTAAAATACATCCGGTATTTTTAAAAAGTGTAGCATAGTATAAACCACTTTGGGGAACATTATACTGTGTTTGATTAGCACCCAGTATAGCAACACCATTTCTATACCACTGTATGCTATCTGCTGACAACACCTCCAATATAGCAGTTGTCACTCCATCCGAACAAAAAGTAGGAGGGCCAATAAGTTGTATGGAGTTGTCAATATTATCTACTACTACATTTACTGTATCTTCCGAGGGACAGCCTCCACCTGCGTTTGAAACAGTTAGAATATACTCTGTATTTATAGTGGGCAATGCAATTGGGTTTGCAATGTTCGGATCACTTAATCCTGTAGTTGGGGACCAGCTATACACATAACCAGGCTTAGGATTGTTACCTATTTGCACTTGGGCTCCATTACAAGAAACTTCGTCTGGCCCTGCCTGAGCATTTATCGTAAGAGTGTCAAGCAACACCGCCGTTAATGTATCAGAACAACCGTATCCGGCATAAGGAGTAACCAAAACTTTAAGAACAGTACCTGGCGGTGGCGGCGGAGTGAAATTAATAGTTTGTGTTACACCTAATATCGTTGTCGGGTCAGCAGCATTCCACCATTTATATTCTTTATATCCATGAGGAGCAGTAACATTTATAAAAGCATCATCGGCACAAAAAACAGCACCAGTAAATGAACTACTGCACTCACTGTTTACATCGATATAAGCGTAGCCAAAATGACCAGTTCTTGTACAGTCCGCTGTAGTAAAAAAAATTTCAATTGTTTTACCAGCTAAACCATTCAATTCAATAGATGCTGCGGCCCAATTTTTGAATAGTACTATACCAGAAGCTGGCAATATCTTCGAAGTATCAAAACCCGGTAACCCACCGCTGGGTACAAATGGATTTAACGGGCAAGGCAATTCTATTCCCCCATCAGTCAAATTTCTAACAGAAATCATCATCCTTGGTTGCTCATCAGGTGTATGGCTGGGATCCTGAAGAACAACTGCATAATGATAAATGAGATTGTATTCATCAGCCCCTGGAGGGATCGTAAATGTATACGATAGTCCTTCAGCTTGGCTTTGAGTTCCCTCATTACCTAACTGCACAGAGTGGCCGCTACCATTGGGACAGTTTCTTGGAAAAAAACCATAAGGATCTAACCCATCGCCAGGAAAGCTATTTAACATAGTATGCCTAAGAAAAACCGGTGCCACAGGACCAGCAGGTGCCCATGTAATAAGATTTTTGCCATTCACTGATGCTACGGAACCAATCCAGCATCGCCATCCTGCAAAATCTCCATTTTCAAAATCGATATTAGGCGGGCATTGTGCCTTTGCGCTGCTATTTTCAATTGTAAAAAAAAGCAAAAGGCATATATATATTAATCTTGATTGAAAGCTTGAAGCAGTTTTGCGAACTAGTTTTTTCATGATTCTTTGCTACACTGAGACTCGTTAAATTAAGAAAAAAATACGAAGCACAATTTAAAGGGCTATTAAGAATAAAAGTTATAGGCAAATACGAGAAAATCTATCAAAAGAAATGGATAATAGCGGTAAATGTAGTTTGGTCAATTGATATCAATAGGACCTTACCAAACCTCTAAGTTACTCATTATCAAATATTTAAATTATAGATACAAAGACGAAATCGCTCCTGTTGGCAAGTTTTCCCCTTTAAAACGGGTTTTAAGGCTTAATTTCAGGCATTACTAACTAAAAACTTTGAAAATGGCAGATGTTAAGATTACCGCTTACAACGTAAAAACTAAAGAAAAAGGTGTTGAGATGTTCGACGCTATAATTACCAAAACAGCAAAAGGTGCTTATATGGCACAGGGTAATGACGGAAAAGGAAATAAGCTTACTACACTAATGGGTGGTGAAAAAGCTTTGGCTGCCATTGCTGCCGGCATTGCAAAAAAAGGCTGGGAAGATTAATTGCCTCCTTTAGCATATTATAAGTCCCGATATTAATCGGGACTTTTTTTATTGCTTCAACAATTTGAAAAACTGCTTCTTACCACCAGTTTCGGCTTCCAGCATATACAAACCAGAAGGAACTCCCCCAGCCTGAAGATCGATCACCATCTTTTGTAAGAAGCCTGTTGCATTACTGCTGTATTGTTTTATAGTTTTTCCAGTTGCATCGTACACTCTTACTGTTAATGATTCTCTATCTGCCAACTGATAAGTAAGATAAAACACACCAGCCGATGGATTTGGATAAACCTGCCATTGCACATCGTTTGTAAATACAACCGGACGGATAGCTGAATAACTAAAGCTGCCGTCTGCCTCTATTATTTTTAAGCGATAATACCTGACGTCTGATTTATTGATTTCTAGATCGGTAAAACTGTATCGATGTTCTCCGTTAGAATTTCCCTGGCTATTAACAGAGCCAATTCTAGTAAACCTATTCAGTTGATAATCACTATTACCCTTGGCTACTTCAATTTCAAAACGGCTAATATTATACTCCTCACCGGTTGTCCATTCTGCCAATACATCTTTACCATTCTGCTTTTTAGCAGTAAAGCTGAGTAATTTCAGTGGCAACGGAGTATTCTTATTTAATCCTCCATCACTCAACCAGAACTCGGAGAAATCTTTTACTTCAAATTCTGCATAATATCCTTTATCAAAAGGAATTATTTTAGTATTTGAAGAATTAATAAAAGTAAATCCTCCCGGGGTGTTATTATCATCTATTGTTCCATTTTCTTTGCTATCATCAGCATCGCTATATTTGGTTACACCTAACTGATATGCCATTTCTGGTCTTGTACAGTAACTACAACCTGTTGTATTGATCAGGCTTTCAGTTTCTGAATCCAAAAAGTAGAACCTTACAATTGCTGGAACCGCCAGTCCGGTTATGGCTGGTTTGATGGTTATATTTCTGTTATGATAAAACTGAAAATTACTCAACCGGGTTGACCCTGTATGAATATAGGTTTGTACATCTGTACTGCCCATTGCCACAGTAGATTTAACCGAAGCAACGAGTTTACCGCCTGATAAAAAATCAACCCAACCTGTTCCGCCAGGAATTGCCGCATTAACAGAAGATCCCATTGTAATGCCATCATATATGCCTGCTGTATTACTATAGATATGAATATCATCAACTCCGATACCTTCTCTGCTAACACCAGCATCGGAATACATTACAAAACGGAAACGCAATTGAGTTAATGCACTTAGTGAATATGGGATTGATGACAAAGGAATTGTGGCCACATGCCAGCGATGATAATCTTGTATGCTCAAAAGTTCAATACCTGATGCATAGTCTTTGTTGTACCAATTAGTTCCCTGACCATAGGCACCAAGTGTGTCCCATAATTTCCCGTCTAACGAATATTCAACAAATGCTCCATCGCAAAGTGATGTTCCGCAATCTTCAATATCTAATGAAAGACTAAAGCTTAATGTAGGAGCCGTCATTGATGAGACATCGAAACATGGTGAATACAAATATGATTTTTCGCTGTCATTGTAATTACCTGCTAATCTTGTTTTCCATGCTTTGCTACCACTGGCAGCTCTATTTATTTTGTAAGAAGCAGGAGTGCCATACTCCCATGAACTGTTTTTACCTGCGCCATACCAGTTGCCATTATCTGTTTCAAAATTTTGCAAGTAAGGAGTTGCATTCGTAACAACAATTAGCGGTGTATTTACAAAACTAACACTGGTGGTATCATTGGCATGATAATCATCCGAAGGATACATTACTTCTGCTTCTATTAAATAAGAACCGGTTGCCAATAAATTTGCACCCGTTGAAAATGTATATTGAAAATTACTATTAGCCCCAACAGCTGTATTAATAACTTCATCTACCCAGCTACCTCCATTAATTTTGTAACGAACAGGTATATTGCTGATAGCAGTATTGGCACTATTATGAATTGTAATTTTTACAGGAGTGCTTGCACTCAGGTTACAACTATTTACAATTGGGGTATCAACGCTTAGCATTTGAATATCATCCGTTACTTTATACAATCGAACATCATCAAATGTATATCCGGCACTTCCACTGTTATCGGCTGCTAACGTCTGACCATACTGCCCCCATCGAACCTGGAAACTCGTAGTAAAATTCTGTGGAGGAAAAGCATTTCTCAAAACATCACTCACCTCAATGCTGGAAGAAAGTTTATAGCCAGCATCCACATCCTTTTGATTAGCATAAAGATCATAAGCTTCAACCCAGTTACCCATATCCGAACCTCTTATCCAGACTTTGTTAGCTCCGTTGTCAACTTGTCCATGGTTTTTAAAACGAAAATCTAATCGCAGGTCTTCCGTTGCTGCATCATAGGTTGCCAAGTTATAAGTGCCGGTTAAAGAATCAGTAGTGCCTGCATTGTTAATACTTGCATCCAATGTAATAGCTCTGTTGCCAGAATAAGCAATACCTGTATTGATAAAAGTTCTTATTCTTCCGTTTGAATTACTGTTTACAAAATCGTATCTGTCAAGTGCTGTTAATCCAATTTCCGGTGTATTATACGATTGAATAGTTGCTGCATCAAAATTATCAATGAAGGGTGATACAGGAATTATTCCTGTGATTGAAGGATTGAGTAATTGCTTTACAATTTTTGTTTTACTGTTATTTGCACTTACCGGATCACCTGCCTGCGAAATTGTAGCGACCAATGTATAAGTACCTGCTATTGATAAATTAACTGGTGCAATAAAAGAAAAGTCTAATATTCCGCCACCTGCAATTGCTGGGTTTAATATAGTTTCTACCACAGGTAGACCTGCATTTAAAATATAACTGACAATGATATCGCCAGAAGTTGGCACATCATCAAGATTTTTAATTCTGATTGTTACGGGAGTATTATTTCCCAATGCTGTTGATGTTAATAATCTGCCAGACTTAACAGGAGAAAGAATAGAATCGAGTTTAATATCATTATCAGAAATAACACCTACACAAGTTCCGGTATTAGGTATTCTTGATACTGCGATAGCCCTTCTTCCAGGACTTTTGCTTAAACCAATTAAAGGACGAACAGATGCCCAATAAACAGAATCTTTTGATAAGCCGCTTATTGTATAAGTAAAAGTTGTATTAGGAACTGTTGCTATGGAAACCATCTCATCTCCTCGCAGCATCATAACTTCATATCCTGTTGCAGCAGGTTCCCGTGTCCAGTCAATAGAAAAATAACCTTCGCATTGCACAGTAGAAAGACTTGCAGTGATTGTATCACTGATCACAAAAGGAAGACTTGTGCTTGAATCAACACCATTTCTTATTATTCTAACTCTTGCCTGATCTGTGGTTACAGATGGTATTACGAACCATTCTGTTGGATTTGGACTTATGTAAGCATATTGCCTTTTTCAGGTCCAATATTATTTTTGAGTGTAATCCAATTAGTTCCATTATCTAAAGAATATCTTAATGTAAACAAATTCTGAGGAGTGCCGTATGAATCCCAATATACCATCATACTTTCTCCGTACAAATAAGTTTCTCCTCCAATAGGAGCTACTAATTTTGTTTCTGTAGGAACAAAATCATAAACAATATAATAATCCTGTGATGGATTCTGTGTAATATTTGTAGCCTTAATTTTAAAATTATAATCTCCTGCAACAGGATTTTTAATAACTACCTGTTCAATATTGTTAATATTATCAACGCCATTGTGAGCATAATTTTTTACCTGATTATAAGCTGTATCCAATACAAGTGGTAAAACAGCTGGGCCAACCGGAGGTATAACTTCCAGATCAAGATCGTTAACTAATGTTTGAAATGAAACCGGAGCCGCAGCAGGATCATTCCAATACAACATCACTTTTAGTTCTGCAGTTCCTGCCGGAACTGTAATAGGCCCAATATTATCCATACCGGAAGTAATGTTACCAGTCACAAACCTGTTATTCTCCAGCATATCAACTGCTCTTGAAAAATTAGCGATACCGAATCCATATGTAAAGTCGGGACCTGGATTTCCCCAGTCATCACCACTATTACAAACCAATGCCTTCATTAATCCGTTCTTGGGATTAGCACCTGCATTTTGCAGTTTGTACTTTTCATATAACAAAGCCAACCCTCCGGCAATAGCAGGCGATGCCATACTGGTACCTGTATTTTCACCATATCCCTGAAGTGGTACAGTCGATTCTATAAATGCTCCTATAGAAACTATTTCAGGTTTAACCCGTCCATCTCTTACCGGGCCACGACTTGAAGACCGGTAAATACCTCCAAATGGCGATGCATTTCCAACTGTAATAATATTTTTTGCTGCTTGATAACCACCAAGTACAGTTCTGAAGCTATCGGGAAATGGTCCACATTTTTTTAAGCCAGAGTTACCCGCAGAAAAAAGAGTTTGAAGGTTTACAAGATTGAGTGCCTGATCATCCAGAATTTTTGAATACAAATCATAAAGGCCAAACGTTTTGCAATCACTTATATCATTTCCATAAGAGTTATTTGTAATAACCATTCCATGATCAGCCACATATGCAGGAGCATTTGTAAATACCTTATGAAATACTTGGCTAAGTATTGTAGCTTTTGGAGCAAATCCTGTTCTTAATTCATTTATAATACCAGCGCCGCCAACGATACCAGCTACATGAGTGCCATGGTAATTGTAGGCAATATCAGCCCTGTTAATTAATCGATTTGAAAAATCGGTATGTAATTGAAAATCTGCATTATCTCCAACACCTACTACAACACCAGAGCCTTTTAAATTTTTTCCGCCCTGACTTATGGGGGCTGTAAGTATAGATGATCGAACCCCATCTCTTCCCCAATTAGTCCAAAACGGACTTAATGTTTCATCTTCTCCCGGCATTGATTCTACATATTCAATAAAAGGTAGTAATGCCAATTCAGCTAAGCGTTGTGTTGAAATTCGTAGTGAAATAATTCTATACTCTTTATACTCAGAATTTATTATATCAAAATTTTTATTCTTTAAATCATTGATAACGGTTTCATACAAATATGATTTTGGGAAACTGATTCTCACATCAACCGTTCCAACTACTTTAACTGCAGAAGGACGAAAATTTCCTACAGCTAAATCAACGGACATTTTTTGAAATGCTGTCAGTTCTACAATTCCTCTTGCCTTGGTTTGAGAAAGAGAAGTAATATCAAGATTCCCATTTATTGTTGCCGTGTAAGCATTGTTTGGAACATAATCCAATAATTCAATTCCAGCTTGCAATAGTTGTTGTCTTTCAAGTTGAGTAGGAATCTTTTCAAATTGAATTATTACAAATGATTTATCTGTACTTCTTGCTAATGAACGATTAAATGAATTAACCTTTTCGGCAGTTATATTTTTTTCTAGTATTATTGTTCCAGACTTTAATGAAAGATTATACCGGGAAGCAACTTCAGTTTGTGGGTTAGCAATTTGTGCCAATGAAGAAAAACTCACAAGCAGGCAGAATGTTATCAGGGGAATTGGATTGAATCTCATAGTGAATTTTAAAGAATTAAAAGTAGTACAAAAAACCGAAAAATCCAATCCTGTCAAGGATTTGAGGGAGGTTCGTTAAAACGACTACTGAGGGATTTTGACTGAAGAAAAACAAAAGGTATGCATGGATTGCAAAAACCGGTGCATTTCTTCCATACTGTTCATATTGTTGGCTATAAGCATAAACAATTTACCGGTCTGTTTAAGCTTTGCTTTGTTAGTGCCAGTTTGTAAAAACTCAATAATTTTCTGAAATGTGGCTGATTCAAAATAGGGCGAATCAGCTCGGTTAATAAAGAAACAACGCTGTGTATTTTCTTTCAACGACATTTTCTCAAACCCAAGGGCTACAGCAAGTTTTCTACAACGTACGGTTATAAATAAATCTTCTACTTGCTGCGGTATTGGTCCAAACCTATCATGCATTTCCTGCTTCATCAATTCCAGTTCTTCGTCCGTTTCACAATTATCTAACCGTTGGTATAATGATAAACGTTCTGTAATGCTTTCTACATAATCATCCGGAATTAATATTTCTAGATCAGTATCAATGGTACAGTCCTGTACAAAATCATCCTGCTTTGCAATTTCTTCTTTGAATAATTCTTTGAACTCTGTTCGTTTTAATTCACGGATGGCTTCATCCAAAATTTTCTGATACATCTCAAAACCAATCTCTGCCATAAATCCACTTTGCTCACCACCAAGCATATTACCTGCGCCTCTAATATCCAAATCTCTCATGGCAATCTGAAAACCGCTTCCAAGTTCACTATGTTGTTCTAAAGTTTGCAAACGTTTTTTCGAATCATTTGGCAAAGTACTCATTGGCGGAGCCAGTAAATAACAAAATGCTTTTTTATTGCTCCTTCCAACTCTACCTCTTAACTGGTGCAGATCACTTAAACCAAACTGGTGTGCATTATTAACAATGATGGTATTTACATTTGGAATATCAACACCACTTTCTACAATATTTGTAGATACTAATACATCATATTTTCTATCAATAAAATCAAATATTCTCTCTTCCAATAAATGGCCATCCATTTGTCCATGTGCAAAGCCAATACTTAAATCAGGACAAAGTCCCTGAATGATAGCTGCCATTTCTGCCAAACCTGCAATCCTGTTATAAATAAAAAAGACCTGTCCGCCCCTTTCTGTTTCAAAATAGATCGCTTCACGAATAAAATCTTCATTGTACACCTGCACTTCGGTTTGTATCGGTTGGCGGTTTGGCGGCGGCGTATTCATGATACTCAGATCCCTTGCACCCATTAACGAGAATTGCAATGTTCGTGGAATCGGCGTTGCTGTCAGTGTTAAACAATCAACCGCTGTCCGCAGTGTTTTTATTTTCTCTTTATGACCAACACCAAATTTCTGTTCTTCATCCACCACCAGCAACCCTAGATTTTTGAATTTCACATCTTTTGCCAACAAGCCATGCGTTCCGATAATAATATCAACCTTACCTTCTTCTACTTTTTTTAGTGTTTCTTTTTTTTCTTTAGCTGATTTAAAACGATTGATATAATCAACCGTTACCGGAAAATCTTTCAGCCTTTCTTTAAAAGTCTGGTAATGCTGAAATGCAAGAATAGTTGTAGGAACTAAAATGGCAGCCTGCTTTCCATCTAAATTGGTTTTAAATGCCGCTCTGATGGCGATTTCTGTTTTACCAAAACCAACATCACCGCAAACCAATCTATCCATCGGTGATGGCGATTCCATATCTTTCTTTACATCAGCCGTTGCTTTACTTTGGTCAGGAGTATCTTCATAAATAAAAGAAGCTTCCAATTCTGTTTGCATATAATTATCCGGAGCATGTTGAAAACCTTCCTGTGCTTTTCGCTTGGCGTATAATTTGATTAGGTCAAATGCAATTTCTTTAACCTTCGTTTTTGTTTTCTCTTTAAGTTTATTCCAGACATCGCTGCCGAGCTTATTTACTTTAGGCACACTGCCATCTTTACCAGTATACTTGGCAATTTTATGAAGGCTGTTGATATTGACATATAGAATATCTGTGTCCTTGTATATTAGACGTACTGCTTCCTGCATTCTTCCATTCACATCTAATTTCTGCAAACCACTGAAAATACCAACGCCATGATCAAGGTGTGTTACAAAATCTCCTGGCTGCAATTCCCGCAGTGTACGAAGCGTTATTGCCTTGTTCTTATTATAAGCCTGCTTTACTTTATACTTATGATAACGTTGAAATATTTGGTGATCGGTATAACAAATCACTTTCAGGTCTTCGTCAATAAACCCTTCATGTATGGAAGAGGTAATTGGATTAAAAACAATCTCTGCTTTCAGGTCGTCAAAAATACTTTGTAGCCGCTCTAGTTGTTTTGGGTTTTCTGCAAAAATGTTTAGCTGAAATTTTTTGGCTTCCCAAACTTTTAAATCTTTTATCAGTAATTCAAACTGCCTGTTAAATGCAGGTTGTTCTTTTGTATTAAATTCAATTTCGAAGGCAGCTTTATACGACTGAAAACCAAATTCCACCAAATGCTTTTTCTCCAATTCGACATTAAAATCATTGGAAGTAATAAAATCATTTACACTAACGTCTTTTTTTGAAAGCTTGTCTTCTAAATCCTGCCTATCTTTTTTTCCTGATACTTTTAAGTCTTCTTGAATTTCTAAAAAGGCTTTCACCTCATCTTCCCCATCTTTTATTTTTTCATTGCAAAGTTCATAATCCTGTAACCAGACAACAGTGTTCTCCGGAAGAAACTCAAACAATGAAATCCGTTCCTCGCTGGAAAATTGTGTATCTACATTCGGGATGATCGTTACTTGCAATAGTTTTCTTTCACTCAGTTGTGTTTCAGGATCAACTATACGGATGGAGTCAACATCGTTTCCAAATAATTCAATCCGGTAAGGCTTCTCGTTCCCGTAGGAATAAATATCCAAAATGCCACCTCTTATAGCAAATTGCCCCGGCTCATACACAAAATCAGTTCTTTCAAATCCATAGTCAGATAACTTCAATAATAATTGCTCAACATTTAACGGAGAACCGGATTTGATATGAATAATATTAGCAGATAAAGTTTCAGGTAAAACAACTTTCTCAAAAATGGCTTCAGGATAAGTGATAACAACTTTTTTATTGCCGCCGGTGGTAATTTTAGTTAAAGCCTCTGTTCGCAGCATTACATGCGAAGAATTCAGCAACTGGTAGTTCTTTCTATTTTTAAAAGAAGAAGGAAAATAAAACAGATCTAATGCACCAGTCAGGTTTTCCAGTGTATTATGAAAATAAGCCGCTTCTTCTGCATCATTTAATATGATCAGATGGTTGAGTTCAGAACATGCATTATGACTAAGTGTAGCAGCTACCACAAACTGTGATGAGCTTCCCTGTAAATTTTTTAAGTTAATTTTTTGGGGTGTGGCAATAGTGAGCCTGTCCGCCAATTGAAAAAGGCGGGGGTTGTTTCGATACATTTCCAGCAAATCCTTTGCACCCATGTGAGGCGCAAATATACTTCAACTTTAAAATTGATGCTATATTAATTCCGGAATTAAAAACATTAAACATAGAATTGGTTTTACCTTTAACAAAACCAACCACATGGCTCTACAACCCTGGCGAAAAGGAAAGGTTATACGGATTTCTGATCACACTTATAATACACGGCAGTTTTGGGTAGAAATCCCAGAATTGAATGTATTTGATTTTAAGCCAGGACAATTTGTAACAATCGACCTACCAATTCATGAAAAGCCAAATAAAAGAATTCGCAGTTACTCCATCGCATCATGGCCTGATGGCACCAATGTGTTTGAATTACTGATTGTATTAGCCGAACATGGCTTGGGAACACATTTTCTTTTTGATAAGATAGTTGTTGGCAGTGAATTGACACTTCGTGGAGCTCAGGGAGTTTTTGTATTGCCTGAAAAAATAGAAAAAGATATATTCCTGATCTGCACAGGCACAGGAATTGCTCCTTTTAGAAGTATGATTAACTTCATTCATCTACATAATATTCCTTTTAAAAATATACATCTCATATTTGGTTGCCGAAAAAAAGGTGACCTTTTATATTATGATGAATTAAAGGAAATGGAAAAGAAACTTCCAGGTTTCCATTATCATCCCACACTTTCCCGTGAAGAGTGGGAAGGCAAACATGGCTATGTGCATCCCATTTATGAAGAACTTTGTAAAGACAAACAAGAAGCACAGTTTTTCATTTGCGGCTGGAAAGTAATGATTGACGAAGCCAAAAAGAGAATCGTAGAAATGGGCTACGATAAAAAATCTATTCATCAGGAATTGTACGGGTAGATATCCTTTTCTTATTTTTAGTGCATAAAGGTCTCTTGATTTTCAAAGCATTGTTGTTATATTCGTAGAAATCAATTGGCGTATGGGTGCTTCCTCACTAATTGTATTAATTATTGCTGCCATTGCTTTCTCTGGCATTGCTATTCTTGTCTCCAAACTAGTTTTAAAACCTACTACTAACAAACAAAAAGGGGAGCCCTATGAGTGTGGTATTCCTACTCAAGGGAAAACTTGGACTCAATTAAATGTTGGCTACTATTTATTTGCATTAATCTTTTTAATATTTGATGTGGAACTAGTTTTCTTGTTCCCTTGGGCCGTTGTAGCAAAGGGAATGGGCTGGATTGCATTAGTTGAAATTGTGATTTTCTTTTTTATTCTCTTTATGGGATTTCTGTATGCACATAAAAAAGGAGCATTGAAATGGATGTAAAATACGGCCTCCCCAAACCCCTCCGAAAGAGGGGCTTCGCTTTGCACTAGGCCAGCTTATTTGAAAAGTAAAATAGAATTTGAGTTTTTGCTATGAACAAAGAAAATTTAAAAATATCAGAGTCTAAGAATCCTCCTTTGGAAGGCAGGGAGGTCTTTCCCGGCGAAATAAAAGAACTACCAGGGGGTGGTATCGTCTTGAGTAAACTCGACGACATCATCAATTGGGCAAGATCAAATTCACTTTGGCCTTTGACATTTGCTACGAGTTGTTGTGGAATTGAAATGATGTCGACAGCCGGTGCAAAATATGATTTCTCAAGGTTTGGATTTGAAGTGGCAAGAGCAACACCACGACAAGCTGATGTAATTATTATTGCCGGAACAATTGTAAACAAAATGGCTCCTGTTTTAAAACGGTTGTACGATCAGATGGCTGATCCCAAATATGTAATTGCAATGGGTGCATGTGCCATCAGTGGCGGTCCGTTCTTTTATAATACTTATTCCGTTGTAAAAGGTGCTGACCATGTGATACCTGTTGATGTATATGTGGCAGGATGCCCGCCTAGACCTGAAGCACTATTACATTCATTGATCACTTTGCAACAAAAAATAAAAAGTGGCATGACAAGAGAACAAATAAAAGTCCACAAGGAAAGTACAAAAGGATAATATTTCTTATAAAGTAATAACCAGAACAAGTTGCAGATTTAATGACTAACGAAGAACTTAAAATAAAACTTGCTGAAATCCTGCCCACTGCAACTATTGAAGAGGCTGCAGAAATTGGACCCGGGTGGATTACTGTAAATGTTGAACCGATAGAATGGTTGGCTTTTGCTCAGCAACTTCGTAAGGAAGAAGCTTTACACTTTAATTTTCTTTTTTGCCTTACTTGCATAGATTGGAAAACTCATCTTACGATGGTGTATCATCTCCGATCAACTATTTTTCATCACAATATTGTAGTAAAAGCAAAATTGGATAGGGATAAACCAGCAATAGAAACCGTATCGCATATCTGGCGAACAGCAGAATTTCATGAAAGAGAAGTATATGAAATGTTTGGCGTTGATTTTCTAAACCATCCAGATTTGCGTTTATTAATTCTTCCTGATGGATGGGAAGGGAAAAACCCAATGCGAAAAGATTTTGAAGACCCGGTGAATATGATACGACTATAACCCCCAAACCCCCTAAAGGGGAGTTTGCCAAACACAAGGCCAGCTTATTTATATAGTAAAATTGAATTTGTATTTGCTTTAATAAAAATAAAACTATAAACGACCTTAAGCCCCTCCCTTGGAGGGGTTTGGGGAGGTCTTAAAGATGTATAGGAAAACTGAAATAATAAACGACTCAAAAGCCCCTCCTGCGGAGGGGTTTGGGGAGGCGGATATGATCATCAATGTAGGACCCCAACATCCTGCAACGCATGGCGTATTGCACCTGGTGATTACGCTGAACGGAGAAACGATCAAAAATGTAGAACCACACCTAGGATATATTCATCGTTCTATTGAGAAAATGTGTGAAAGCCTTTCTTACCGTCAGTTTATTTATGTTACCAGCCGAATGGATTATTTATCGGCACATATTAATAACCATGCTTGTGCACTTTGTGTGGAGCAAGGTTTACAAGTAGAGATTCCACCAAGAGCTCAAGTCATAAGAGTGTTGATGGATGAATTGACAAGAATTGCGTCGCATGAATTATGGTTGGGAGCCATGGCAATGGATCTCGGCGCCTTCACTCCTTTCTTTCATGCTTTCAGGGAAAGAGAATCCATTAACGATATTATGGAAGAAACCTGCGGTGCAAGGTTGACGATGAACTATATGGTGCCCGGCGGAGTAATGCATGACCTGCATCCAAGTTTTCAACAAAGAGTAAAGGACTTTATGCAATTGTATAAAAGCAAAGTGCATGAATATGATGAAATGTTGACAGGCAATATCATTTTCCAGAACAGAATGAAAAATGTGGGAGTGCTTTCTGCTGAAGATGCTATTTCTTATGGATGTACTGGGCCAACGGCAAGAGGCAGCGGTGTAAGTTGTGATGTCCGCAAATTATATCCTTACGAAATTTATAATACCTTGGAATTTGATGAAGTGCTTGAAACCGGTGGCGATTCTTTTTCCCGTTATATGGTTCGTGTAAGAGAAATGCAGCAATCCATCCGCATTATTGAACAATTGATTGACAATATTCCTGAAGGTGATTTTCAAACGAAAACAAAAGCAGTATTGAAATTGCCAAAAGGAGAATTTTATTCAAGAGTGGAAACAGCAAGAGGCGAACTGGGAGTATATATTGTAAGTGAAGGTGCAACAACACCGTACCGGATAAAATTTCGTTCTCCGGGTTTTTCCAATCTTTCTGTTTTGAATCATATCGCAAAAGGAAGTAAGCTCGGTGATTTGGTGGCGATGATGGGGACATTGGATTTGGTAATACCGGATATTGACCGATGATTTATTTTAAATTTTTAAATGATGAATTTTAAATGAAAATAAATTCAACATTTAAAATTTAGAATTCAAAATAATATTAATGTGGAGTTTTTCAAACATAGCAAACAGTATTCATGAATGGTTGAGCAATAATTTCAACCCGACATGGACGATCATCATTGAAATGGTGATTGCCGGTGTGGCGGTGATCAGTTTGTTTGCCTTATTGGGATTGGTGCTGGTAATCATGGAAAGAAAAGTATCGGCATGGATGCAGATACGACTTGGCCCCAACCGTGTGGGACCAAAAGGAATGTTTCAATCATTAGCAGATACGTTGAAATTATTGGTGAAAGAAGGATTGACACCGGGCGGTGCTGATAAATTTTTGTTCAACCTGGCACCGTTCATTGCGATGATTGTTGCCATGTTATTGATGGCGCCGATCGCTTTTGCAAAAGATTTTCAATTATGGGATCTGAACATCGGTGTATTATTTGTATCAGCCGTTTCATCCATCATGGTCATTAGCATATTGATGGCGGGATGGGCGAGTAATAATAAATATTCGTTGATGGGTGCCATGCGCAGCGGCGCACAGATTGTGAGTTATGAATTGTCGGCAGGCTTATCCATACTGGCCGTGGTGGTAATGACGGGAAGTTTGCAGGTGTCAGAAATAATTGAATCGCAAAGAAATGGCTGGTGGATTTTTAAAGGACATCTTCCTATGCTGATTGCTTTTGTAACATTCATCATTGCAGTAACAGCAGAAACAAACAGAGCACCTTTTGATCTGGCAGAAGCAGAATCGGAATTGACAGCAGGTTTTCATACCGAGTATTCGGGAATGAAATTCGCTTTGTTCTTTTTGGCGGAATATGTAAACGTATTTATCGTTTGTGCGATTGGCGCAACGTTGTTCCTCGGCGGATGGATGCCGTTTCATATCGGCAAATGGGAAGGATTTAATCATGTAATGGATTATATTCCGTCGAGCATTTGGTTCTTTGGTAAAACATTTTTCTTAATATTTCTTATCATGTGGTTCAGGTGGACATTCCCAAGATTAAGGATTGACCAACTGCTGAATCTGGAGTGGAAATATTTATTACCAATCAGCATGATAAACTTATTGATTGTAACGGCGATGGCGATATTAGGATGGCATTTTTAAACCCCCAACCCCTAAAGGGGAGCAAGGGATAGTTCTTATAAATGAATACAATTATTTACCCGGCTGTAGTGCTACTATCAACGTCTGTTGCGTCGCACTCTTCAGGGTTCAGTTCGCTATTCAACAATTAAAAATTGTAAAAGCAAAATATTGTTTATAAAAAAATACATACAGGAAATTTGGGGAGCTGTTAAATCACTGCTGAAAGGAATGCGCCGTACCGGTTATTATTTTACGCATCATAAAGAAATAATAACTCAGCAATATCCCGATAACAGAGAAACGTTGAACCTACCTGAACGCTTTAAAGGCGAAGTAGTAATGCCGCATGATGAAAACAATGAACATCGCTGTACCGGTTGCCAGGCATGTGAACTGGCTTGCCCGAATGGAACTATAAAAGTGATATTTAAAAATGAATTGAATGCTGAGGGAAAGAAGAAAAAGGCTATTGATAAATTAGTGTATCATCTTGAGTTGTGCACCATGTGTAATTTATGTATTGAGGCTTGTCCTTCTGATGCAATTAAGATGGCACAAACATTTGAGCATAGTGTGTTTGACAGAAATGAACTGACAAAAATTTTAAATAACCCGGGTTCTAAAATAATGGATGGGGTGGAATAACAGCCCCCTAAACCTGCCTGCGGTAGGCAGGTCCCCCTGCGGGGGACTTTAGAGTCTTAAAGAAATGAGATAATAATTAAATGACAGGTTCGGATATTATATTTTACTTATTGGCGACACTTTGTGTTGTGTTTGCTTTATTATCTGTCACCACCAGACATATATTCAGGGCTGCTATTTATTTATTATTTACATTGATTGGCATTGCAGGAATTTATTTCTGGCTGCAATATGAATTTATTGCTGCCGTGCAGATTGTAGTTTATGTAGGTGGTATTGTGGTCTTGATCATCTTTTCCATTTTTCTTACACAACAAACAGGAGAACAACTACCGAAACAAAAGCTTGACAGAAAAATATTTGCAGCATTGGTAGTCTTTGCAGGTTTTGCATTGACGATGGTACAAATCTATCAGCATACATTTATTGAAACAGATGAAATAGCCATTACACCAACTGTCGAAAATATCGGGAAGAAAATGCTGGCTGTAGATAGTGGTGGCTATGCATTGCCATTTGAAGTGATCTCAATTTTATTATTAGCAGCGTTGATTGGATGTATTGTAATTGCTTTAAGAGAAAAGAAAAATATTGAACCACAAATACAGGATGACACGGAGGAACACAAAGGGATTGTTTAATCGGCTGTGAAACTTTGTGTCGCTGTGTCTCTGTGGTTTTAAAAAAAACAAAATGGAACCAGGATTATATCACATATTATTTCTGAGTACTGCACTATTCTTTATAGGCGTATACGGATTTCTTACAAGAAGAAATCTTATCACTATGTTGATGAGTATTGAATTGATATTAAATAGTGTGAACCTGAATTTCATAGCATTCAATAAATATTTATGGCCTAATCAGATGGATGGGCTGTTTTTCACTTTATTCATCATTGCGATTGCGGCAGCAGAAGCAGCAGTTGCGATAGCAATCATAATAAATTTATATAGAAGTCACAATTCCATTGATGTAGAAAATGCAGAAGACCTAAAGTACTAAACCAAAATGCCAAACGTAACTGCCATATCACTGATTCCTTTATTACCTCTTGCAGGCTTTTTGCTGCTGGGTCTATTCGGCAGAAAATACTTTAAGAACAGTTCTGGCTTAATCGGAACAGTTTTGCTATTGGCTTCAACCGTATTGGCTTTATATACTGCTTACGAATACTTTTTTGTTTACGGTAAAGTAGCAGGTGTATATGAAAAGTTTGTGGCTCTTCAATTAACATGGTTAGAGTTCTCTCCCGGCGTTTCTATTGACATGGGATTAATCATTGATCCAATCTCAGTAATGATGCTGGTGGTAGTGACTTTCATTTCATTGATGGTGCATATTTATAGTTTGGGTTATTTAAAAGGAGAAGAAAGGTTTCCGACTTATTATTCATACCTGGGATTGTTTACTTTCTCCATGCTCGGATTAGTGTTAGCATCTAATATCTTCCAGATATATATATTCTGGGAACTGGTAGGCGTTTCCTCATTCTTACTGATCGGATATTATTACGACAAACCCAGTGCTGTTGCAGCCTGCAAAAAAGCATTTATCGTTACAAGATTTGCAGACCTTGGATTCTTAATTGGTATTTTAATTTTATCATTCAGTGGCGGCACTCTTGATTTTGCTACGTTGATTGAAAGACTCACTTCACCTGAATCAAACGAATTTAAAGCAGCCGCTGCTTCTACATTCCTTGGAGCTTCAGCATTAACATGGGGAGCAGCATTGGTATTTATTGGCGGTGCCGGAAAGAGTGCTATGTTCCCTTTACATATCTGGCTACCCGATGCAATGGAAGGCCCCACCCCTGTTTCAGCATTAATACATGCCGCAACGATGGTAGTAGCAGGTGTTTACTTAGTAGCAAGATTATTCCCCATTTTTTCAGTTGCAGTTCCGGGAGTATTAGAAATAATTGGCTGGGTTGGTGCTGTCTCCGCAATTGTTGCAGCAATTATAGCCTGTACACAAACGGATATAAAAAGGGTGTTGGCTTATTCTACCATGTCGCAGATAGGCTTTATGATGTTTGCTTTGGGTGTTTCAAATTACGGCGGTGAAGCAGGGCTTGGTTATACAGCATCTATGTTTCATTTGTTTACTCATGCAATGTTCAAAGCATTATTATTCCTTGGTGCTGGTGCTGTGATTCATTATGTGCATAGTAACGACATGAAAGATATGGGTGGCTTGAGAAAGTTTTTACCAATCACTCATATAACATTTTTGATTGCCTGTCTGGCGATTGCCGGTGTACCACCATTTGCAGGATTCTTCAGCAAGGAAGAAATTTTATTGGCGGCATATAATAACAATATGGCCATTTACTGGATTGCATTAATTACTTCGGGTATTACAGCATTCTATATGTTCCGCCTGTATTTTAATATTTTCTGGAGCAAACCAGCTCCCTCTCCTTCGGAGAGGGCGGGGGGAGAGGTACACGGCGAAGGTGGATTTGCAATGATGATGCCATTGGTATTACTGGCTGTGGGTACAGCTGCTGCAGGTTTTATTCCTTTTGGTGAATATGTAAGTTCGGATGGAAAGCCGCTACATGCACATTTCGATTTGTCATTTTCTATTGCTCCAGTTGCATTAGGGCTCATTGGAATTTTTACAGCTTTCTGGTTGTATAAAAAACAAAATGATAAACCGACTAAGCTGGCCACATCATTGGGTGGTATTTACAAAACAGCTTATAACAAATTTTATATTGACGAAATATATCTTTTCATTACAAAGAAAGTATTGTTCAACTTGATTGGCAGACCAGCAGCATGGTTTGACAAGAATATTGTAGATGGCCTCATGAATTTGATCGGAAATATAACGGAAAAGATTTCTGAAGGAATTAAAAAAGTACAGTCAGGCAAAGTGCAACAGTATGCTATTTACTTTTTAGGTGGAGTGATTGTGCTGGCGGTATTGTTTATTTATATATGGAAATAAGATTTTGATAAATAGGAATTAATGAATCTTTTATTACTCATAGGACTTCCTTTGCTTACAGCTGTAGCTGTATTGCTTTCCGGCAATAAGCAACAGGTGAAATGGATAGCCCTTGTTGGTTCGGTGGCACAATTGGCTTTAGCATTTGTATTATTTTTTATATACAAGCATGAAAGAGAAACTGGGAATGCTGCACAAATGCTATTTGAACAGAACTACCCATTATTCAAATCACTCAATATCAATTTTCATTTAGGAGTAGATGGCATTTCGATTGCCATGATATTACTGACAGCATTCGTCGTTGTTGCCGGTGTATTGGTTTCCTGGCATATTGAAAAAATGACAAAGGAGTTTTATTTTCTTTTGTTACTACTCGGAATGGGTGCTTATGGATTCTTCATCTCTCTTGACTTGTTCATCCTGTTCTTCTTCCTTGAAATATCAGTAATTCCAAAATATTTACTCATCGGCATTTGGGGTAGCGGTAAAAAAGAATACAGTGCTAATAAACTAGCGTTGATGCTCATGGGCGGTTCAGCATTGATATTGGTTGGTATTTTAGGATTATATTTTGCAGCAGGAAGAAGTTTTGATATAATGGAATTATCGAAAGCAACCGTTTCTTTAAGTTACCAGCAAATTCTTTTCCCATTATTGTTTGTAGGCTTTGGAGTTTTCACTGCACTTTTTCCATTGCATACCTGGGTTCCTGATGGACACTCATCTGCTCCCACTGCAGGTTCTATGTTTTTGGCAGGTATCTCTATGAAGCTTGGCGGCTATGGTTGTTTAAGAGTGGCAACTTATTTGTTACCAGAAGGAGCCAAAGAATATGCAAACATCATTATCATTCTTTCAGCAATAGCAATTCTCTATGGAGCATTTGCGACCATGATGCAGAAGGATCTGAAATACATCAATGCTTATTCGTCCGTTAGCCATGTCGGTTTTAGTTTGTTAGGAATTGGCATGCTTACACAAACAGCTATCACAGGTGCATTGATGCAAATGGTATCGCATGGTTTGATGACAGCTCTTTTCTTCGCTGTGATTGGAATGATTTACGATAGAACACATACCAGAATGGTTGGTGAAATGGGAGGACTGATGAAAAAATTGCCATTTATCTCAACCATATTTTTTATCGTCGGACTTTGTTCGCTAGGCTTACCGGGATTAAGCGGTTTCGTTGCGGAGATGACAATCTTTATGGGTTCATGGGAAAATGCAGATGCATTTCATAGAATAGCAACAATTGCAGCGGCCATGTCGATTGTAGTGACAGCAGTATATATATTAAGAGCAATCGGCAATACAGTAATGGGGCCGATAAAGAATGAAAGTTATTTATCACTAAAAGATGCTGCTTGGAATGAAAGGCTGGCTGCCATTATATTAGTTGTAGGAATATTAGCCATCGGTATTGCACCGGGTTGGCTAAATGATCTGCTGAGACCTGCAGCAGAAGAAATTATGAACCGGATCGCCGGAAAATAAAATAATATTGAATGAATGAATTCTTCATATTAATGAAACAAGAGTTGGTAGTCACTGCCATCATCTTCCTATTGTTGTTTATCAAGATCGGCAAAGGGATTCAGCATTCATCTTTGCTTTCATTAGTTCAATTTTTATTGCTGATAAATTTTGGTGCAGGATTTTTCTTCAATCAGTCTGGTTGGTTATTTGGCGATATGTATCAAACAACGCCACTAATTGTTTTTCAGAAAAATATTTTAAGTCTTGGCGTTT
Organism: Chitinophagaceae bacterium; assembly: GCA_016708765.1. Classification (GTDB taxonomy): domain Bacteria; phylum Bacteroidota; class Bacteroidia; order Chitinophagales; family Chitinophagaceae; genus JJ008. The sequence goes on along the minus strand of JADJFD010000003.1, from coordinate 149,330 downwards.
ATCTTATTTCTTTACTATGTGCCGATTGGTTAAAAAAGACAGAGCATCTTCCTGAATTTTTCATGCTGATGCTTTCAGCATTGCTGGGTATGTTCCTTATGATTTCCAGTGGTAATCTGCTCATATTTTATTTAGCATTGGAACTGGCAACTATTCCTGTAGCCGCCATGGCCAATTTTGATTTGCATAAAAAACGATCATCTGAAGGTGCGATGAAACTGATTTTATCTTCAGCCTTTTCTTCCGGTATTTTATTATTTGGCATTTCATTGATCTATGGCATCACCGGCACATTAAGTTTTGCATTGATACCGGGACAACTGGATGGATCTACTCTACAGTTATTAGCATTTGTATTTTTGTTATCGGCATTTGCATTTAAATTGTCCATTGTTCCATTCCATTTATGGACAGCTGATGTGTATGAAGGCTCGCCAATTGCGGTTACATCCTTCTTATCAGTTATTTCAAAAGGAGCCATAGCATTTATATTTATTACCATTTTGTATAAGGTTTTTCAACCGATGGGAGAAGTGTGGTACAATATGCTGGTCATCCTTGCGGTAATAACAATGGTTATTGGGAACCTGTTTGCTATCCGTCAACAAAACATCAAACGTTTTCTTGCTTTTTCTTCCATTGCACAAGTTGGTTTTATTTTAGTGGGTATGAGCAGTGGCAGTGAAGTTGGAATTACAGCGGTAGTTTATTTTGTTCTTATATATGTATTCTCCAATCTTGCTGCATTTGGTGTAGCAGCAGTAATTGCAGACAGAACCGGGAAAGAAAACATTGACGATTACAAAGGACTTTACAATACAAATCCGTTTCTCTGCTGGATATTAGCATTAGCATTATTTTCTTTAGCTGGCATACCTCCAACAGCCGGCTTCTTTGGAAAATTATTTTTATTGACAGCAGGTGCTACCAAAGCTAGTTATACATTCATCACTATTGCTGCATTAAATATGATCGTTTCCCTTTATTATTATTTAAGAGTGATTAGAGCAGCATTTATGGATAAAAATGAAAATCCCATTTCGACAATAAAACTGGGGCCATCTGTAAAACTAGGGTTGATTATTTGCGGAGCAGGTATTGTGTTGGTTGGATTGCTCAGTTGGGTGTATGATTATATTCATTCGTTAAGCTTATAAAATGGCATTAAATAAAAATCATGAATTTGAAGATCTGGATGGTGTTAGATGCGGCATCGTGGAAAAGAATGTAGCACCTGAAAGAGTTGCCTTTTAAAAGAGCTTTTAGAGTTCAACAAATATTCTGTTGTTACTGTTCCTTCTCCACCACCAAAAGTCGTACCAGCCCCAAAGCCAACAGAAGGTGAAGAAGTAGTTGAGGTACCACCTTCGCCGCCGATACCTGAAACCTTCACTGTTGGAGTTACTGATTATACATTTAATCCCATCAATGCGATTTTTGGAAGAATGCTAAAAACTAAAAGCGGACATGTTGTTACATTGGCTTATTGGGAACAGAAAGAAACTGAAAGCCACGATGAGATACCTTATTATGAACATCAATAAGTATGCTATCAAGCAATATCCTTTTCATTCAGCCATTTGATAACTGATATTTCACTTTTAGCATCAACTGGAAGTTCAAGACTAAGCAAGTTTTGTATTAATACTCCTTTCTCAATATCAAAAGTTGCTGTTGATTCTGCAATATGATTAATCACAAATAGTAACTGATTTCCGTTATACCTATTATATAGACGGCGGGATGGTTTGCCATTATAAGATATCTGGTCATTCCATTCATAATTTCCCGGAGTAAGATGTTCTTTAAGAAATTGCATGGTGGTTCATTTAAAAATGAAAAAGGCAGTAGGATATAAATTGATTATTGCTTCTTTATTGAAATGTCAACTTTTTTGCCTTCAACTTTTACTCCATTTTTATCTAAGGTGATTGTAGTTTCCTTTTTAGCCGGAGCCTTTTCAATGATTATTGTAGAAGGAGTAGGCGTAGGTGCTGCAGGTACAACAATGACTTCTTTTTTTGAATCGGGCTGACAAGAATACATAATGGCTGATAAACTAAAAGCCAGCATCATAAATCCAATAATTTTTTTCATGTTAAATATATTAAGGTGAAATACTGCATTTTGTTTCGGTGAATCAGGTCCACCATACAGTTATATAAGAATTAGTCAAATACTGTACCCCGAACCAATAAAGACCCGCAATTGATGCTTTATACACCCATTGGCAGATAAACTGAGGTTGAAAAGACACTATACACCGTTTGGCAGGTTTGCCATTATCTTCAATATTGAAAAGCCCTACACATTATAAACTAAGAAACAATGAAGCAAAGAATAATTACCTACCCGATATTGAATTTAATTCCGTTCCTTTTATTTAAAAAAAATAAACGAACTTTCGTTCAATTAATTCTGTCAAAATGGAAATAAAAAACTTATTCAACAACTCTGTAAAACAGGAACTAATCGAAAGAATAAATAAACTTACTCCAGAAACACAACGAAAATGGGGCAAAATGAATGTGGCACAGATGCTGGCACATTTACAAATGCAAATTGAAGTAGCATACGGCACCCGGATTGTAAAGGGTAATTTGCTGATGAAGCTACTAGTTCCATTATTCAAAAAAAGTCTCTACAACGAAAAGCCCTGGAAGAATGGTCTTCCAACTGAAAAAACATTTATTACAACAGGTGAGTCAAAAGATTTTGAAACAGAGAAAACTAAGTTACTAGGATTGGTAGAAAAATTCAGTGAATCTACAATCAGAGACACACCGCATCCCGTTTTTGGAAAAATGACAATGGAACAGTGGAGTCATGCTACATGGAAACATATTGACCATCACTTAAGACAGTTTGGAGTCTGATTCAAATAGCACACTGACTATAATCATATTTCTTTAAGCCTGCCACTCCTACTTTTGGGCAGGCTTAATTCTTATATGAACATCTGGAAAAATATCATCTGCAAACCTACGTAGCTACCCGGCGACCTTCCTGCAATTCAATATTTATTATTCATATCAGCTATTTTCTAGTTGTTAAATCACTATGCATGAAAACGATCATAGAACCTTTTAAAATAAAAACAGTAGAAGCGATTTATTTTACCACAAAAGAAGAACGAAAAGACATTTTAGAAAAAGCCTACTATAACCCTTTCAGTATACATGCTAAAGATGTATTGATTGATTTATTGACAGACAGCGGTACCAGTGCCATGAGCAGTAATCAATGGGCGGGCATTATGCAAGGCGATGAATCCTATGCAGGCAGTCCGAGTTTTTTCCGTTTCGAAGAGTCTGTTAGAAGCATTACCGGCATGCCATTAATTATTCCTACTCATCAGGGCCGTGCAGCTGAAAAAATTATTTTTACCATTCTTGGTGGTAAAGGAAAATATTTTTTAAGCAATACCTTGTTTGATACAACAAGAGCCAATATAGAATTTTCGGGTGCCGAAGGAATTGATCTTATTTGCGATGAAGGTAAACATCCGTCTATACCAGCTCCGTTCAAAGGAAACATGGATATAGTAGCGTTACAACAAACGATTACAAAAATTGGGGCGGAGAATATTCCAATGGTCATCATTACCATCACCAATAATTCAGGTGGTGGACAGCCAGTAAGTATGCAAAACATTAAGTATGTGAGGAACATATGCGCCGAATATCAAATTCCATTTTTTATTGATGCTTGTCGTTTTGCCGAAACTGCTTACTTCATCAAATTGCGGGAAGAAGGTTATAGCAATAAAACCAATCTTGAAATTGCCAACGAAATATTTTCATATGCAGATGGTTGTACTATGAGTGCAAAGAAAGACGCATTTGCTAATATCGGCGGGTTTCTTGCCATGAGAGATCTAGAACTAGCCATACAATGTAGAAATTTATTAATTGTAACCGAAGGATTTACTACGTACGGTGGATTAGCCGGACGGGATCTTGAAGCCATTGCCATCGGGCTGCAGGAAATAATGGATGAGCATTATCTGCAATACCGGATCCGAAGTATTGAATACCTCACTAATAAATTGATTGAAGCTGGTGTACCTGTTATGCAACCTGCTGGTGGGCATGCTGTATATATTGATGCCAAAGAATTTTTACCACATATTCCTGTTGAACAATATCCCGGACAAGCATTGGTAAGTGCTTTGTATGAACATGGAGGAGTTCGTGGTGTAGAAATCGGTTCGCTGATGTTTGGAAAATATGATGCAGAAGGAAAATTAATTCCGGCACAACTTGAACTGGTACGTCTGGCTATTCCAAGACGGGTGTACACCCAAAGCCATATTGATTATGTAGCGGAAGTTATTATTGAAGTATTTGAAAAAAAAGATGTCATAAAAGGTCTAGCTATCATTGAAGAAACTCCTTTGCTCCGGCATTTTACTGCTAAACTGAAAATTATTGAATAAACTAAATCTACTATAATGAAAACATTAAAAAGAAGCTGGGCAGAACCCTATAAAATGAAAATGGTTGAGCTGTTAAAAATGACAAGCCCACTGCAAAGAAAGAAAGCACTGATAGAAGCAGGATACAATACTTTCCTGTTAAAATCGGATGATGTCTATATTGACCTGCTGACAGATAGTGGCACATCTGCCATGAGTGACAGGCAATGGGCTGGGATGATGATGGGTGATGAAGCATATGCCGGCAGTAGAAACTTCTATCACTTAGAAGAAGTGGTAAAAAATGTGTACGGCTATAAATATCTTATCCCAACCCATCAAGGACGGGGAGCCGAAAATATCCTTTCAAAAATATTAATTAAAAAAGGAGATATCATTCCGGGAAATATGTATTTCACCACTACAAGATTGCACCAGGAACTGGCAGGTGGAAAATTTGAAGACATTATTATTGATGAAGCACATGATCCCGAAAACGAATTTCCGTTTAAAGGGAATGTAGATCTATCCAAATTAGATAAGCTGATAAAAAAAATATGGAGCAGCTAAAATTCCTTATATAAGTATTGCTACTAGTGTAAATATGGCAGGTGGCCAGCCTATCAGCATGAAAAACCTAAAAGAACTGAGAGCCTTTACCAAAAAGCATAAGATTCGGATCATACACGATATGACTAGGGTGGCAGAAAATGCTTATTTTATTCAACAAAAAGAAAAAGGCTACGAAAAGAAATCGATCAAAGAAATCGTAAAGGAAATAAATTCATACACCGATGGCGCCACTATGAGTGCCAAAAAAGATGCATTGGTTAATATTGGTGGATTTTTAGCTGTAAATGAATGGGATGTTTTTGAAGAGGCCAGGAATATGGTTGTTGTGTACGAAGGGCTGCATACATATGGTGGATTAGCAGGAAGAGACATGGAAGCTATGGCGATTGGAATTACAGAAAGCGTTAGTGCAGATCATATCCGTGCAAGAGTAGGACAGGTAATCTATCTTGGCACTAAAATGATGGACTACAATATCCCAATCGTAAAACCCATTGGCGGGCATGGAATTTTTGTGGATGCTAAAAAATTTCTACCTCATATCTCACAAGAAAATTTTCCTGCGCAAACACTGGCTGCAGAACTTTACCTCGATGCAGGTGTAAGAACAATGGAAAGAGGTGTTGTGTCTGCCGGTAGAAAAGCGAATGGAGAAAACTATTATCCTAAACTTGAACTGGTACGGTTTACAATTCCACGCCGAGTGTACACACAGGCACATATGGATGTGATCGCCGAATCTGCTGCTCATGTTTATGATAGTAGAAAGAAAATAAAAGGCCTGAAAATGGTTTATGAACCGAAATATTTACGGTTCTTCCAAGCAAGATTTGAACAACTATAATTGATTAACCTAGTAAATAAGCCACACCACTATTAACCGGATCACATAAGTCCTTTACATTTTTTGCCTACACATTTTTTCAAACAGGTCTCTTACAGCTTTGTAATCATCATGGATAGGGCAAGGATGAGTAGCAGAACATTTACTTAAACCTAATCCGCATTGATTAAACACATCCTTTCCATCAATAGAAATTACAATATTGATAATAGGCTGATTGATTTGTCTGGCGGTAATAAAAAATCCTCCAGTAGGTCCTTTCAGACTATTTATTACTCCTTCTTTGACCAAAGTTTGCAGCACTTTACCGACAGTGTGTTCACTAGCATTAATATATTCAGCTATTTCTTTAATACCAGACTTCTCCTCCGATTCAAATTTAGAAGCTAAATAGATTACGGCTTTAATCGCTGTTTTACAAGTAAGACTAAGCATTTACATTTCATTTAAAAAATCCTGACCCGCCTCAGAAATCATTTCATGGTTCCAGGGCGGATCAAATGTTAATTTAATATTTGGCTCGTATTCCGGAAAGCCCAACTTCAAACTCTCTTTGGCTGCATTAGTAATGGATTCTCCCATAGGACAAAACTGGGTAGTTAATGTCATGGTACAATATATCTTTTTTTCAGATTCATCAAAATCAATCTGATAGACCAAACCAAGGTCCACAATATTCAATCCTATCTCCGGATCCATTACATTTTGCAATGCCGCCAATGCAATGGTAGATTTTAGCTTGTTATTGGAGATTACATTCATTTCGATACAGGTTTATGCATAAGTAATTTAATAACATTCCAATTATACAGACCTGCAGTAATTACTAATAGCAATGCTGCAGTTTGCAAAATAAATGTACTATTAAGCAATATGCCAGGTATAAACAAAAGAAATCCAAAAATATAAATAAGCGTCATGTATTTGAACACTGTATTATTGAATAAATCTTTTGGATTAGGCGTTTTACCCTTACCCGCCAAATGATGATATACTTTATTCCAAACGATGAATGGTAGTGTTTTAAAAGTCATGCCTAATATTATTGCTGTAATCCAACCAAAGAAAATAATAAAGCCATATGAAATAATCATTCTTGTATTTTCTTTATCAGACAGAAAAAATAAAACAAGTATAACAATCAGAAAAACCACCGGAATCAACATCATTAATACGGACAACAACGAAACCTTCATCTGCTCATCAACTCTTTTACGAATTCGCTGCTTATAAGACCGGTAACAATAATTTACAAATAATATTATGGCTGTAGCAATTGCCAAAATAGAAATCATTTGAATAAGCTTGCTATCGGCATATAAAAAATTAAAGATAAATGCGACCAATCCTACATTGACTAGCCCATAAATCAACCAAAGTCTTTTTGGTTTATTGTATTTAGAAATTAAAAACATAGATATCAATCGGGAACCCACTCCCATAATCAATAATAAAAACCAGCCTATAACCCCTATATGTGCATGAAGAGGTAAATAATGTAAGGAGCTACCTCTAATCAACGGATAGCTAAAATTATATACCAAAATCAATCCTATAAGTGCGGTAACTAATAGCCAGAGTGTAGCTGTAAAAACAAAAACAGCATGCACATTTTCATGTTTACTTCTTGCCATACTCACTGCTACATTAATCAGGTATGCGATTATTGCCAATATAACAAACCGTCCGCCCCACTTTGCGGGCCAGCCCATATCAAACATATAAAACCCATAGCAAAGTAATGGAACGCCAACTGCTGCTAATACAAAAGAAGTAAATGCTAATTTATTACTGAATAATTTCCCTTCGATTAATACAGGTACTAATTGATGACTGGCGCCCAAAATCATCATGGTGCCCCATCCAAGAGCCATGATATGTGTAAGTGCTAGGGAATGTGGATGGAAATAATGCGTTGTTATATTGCTTATTGACAAAAACAAAAGAGCTGTAGCAATGAAAAAAGCAAAAGAAGCATAGCCATAAAATGGTAAGACCACTTTATAGGAAGTAGTTTTTGTGGCATCCGTATTTCCACCAGGTCCAGTCATATCAATCTTTGTATATTAATAGATGCACTTCGCCATCACTAATCTCTTTTATACGATAACTGAAATGCTGCTCCTCCAGCTCAGGTAGTAAAAAAACTGGAATACGCTTATGAAAAACAAACAAAGCCTGATCTTCAGGTAAAGTATTTAGCGATTCTAAAATAGTATGCATAGGTAAAGGCATCTCCATTGTTCTTACATCAATTGTCTTGAGTTTTCCGTCATACCGCTTTATTACCTCATCCCAGTTAGAAGAATTAGCAGTTATTTCTGTCTTAAGTGAAGGCGAGTCTACTTTTTTATAAAAATAAGTATTTACCAAATCGGTATTGATTACCTCTACATACGATTCAAATCCCTGTTTCCCCAGCAAATGTAATAAAGGAGTAGGCTCAAAACTATTTACAATTTTCAGGATGGACCCTGTCTCCAAGGTTTTTACTTTTTGCATAATAATATTCAATGGATCTTTTCCTGATTCTATAACAGGACGAACATCTAATTCTATCATCTTCTCAGCTTGTATGTTTTTCATGAATTCCGGAACATTCTCATTCTCCCCATTTTCATAAATCGCTTCTACCGAACCGTCAACTCCAAAACCTAAGGGCTGAAGAATTCTAAAAAAATCATCAATCTTACAACCACCCAGTTTTGAAGCCATCGCAATACTCGTTCGACCCGCAATAACTTTTCGCAGTATTGGGTTTCTCAGTTTAGTAAATTTTGGAGAAATACTTACAATCGCTTCTAAAGCATCCGGATGCCGCTTGATTAAATCAGCAATTTTTGTACTCGCATTTATCATTATCATTTTTCAAAATATTGCGGGAACAAATTTACCTGTGTTTCGAGTTCATGTAAAATAGATATGGCTTTATCAACTGTAGAAGATTCACCCAATTCCTTTACTTTTTTCATCAATGGCTCCAACCATAAATGCAGCGCATCATGATCTGCACCTTTCATTGTGCATTGCTTAATCATTTTATTCAAACCTTCATTTATATCAGTCGATATCTTGCTATAATCTTCTAGGTTTTTTGGATTCGCTGAAGCAATTATAGCTTGAAGTGTTTCGGCATTAGTTACCGTTACCGAATCCGCCTTCCATTTATTTCCATTGTTTAGAACAAGTGCTGATGCAGCTTCTGTATGTTCATGAACAACGGGATCAGTTTCTGATTTGTGTTCCTTATCGCTTTCAGCATTACAGGCCAGCAAAAGATTTGTGCTCAATAGTATTAGTAATATCTTTTTCATTCGTTTCCTTTTTAAGATTTGGTTTTATGATTAAGCGTAATGACTGATCGTAAGTTATATATTGCCATATCCAATTAATAAGAATTAAAAAGCGATTTTTTATTCCAATAATCGACATTAGATGAACCATCATCCAGACGAACCAGGCAAAAAACCCCTTCATCTTTAGCTTACCAATTTCAGCAACGGCCAGATTCCTGCCAACAGTCGCCATACTTCCTTTATCATTATACGAAAATGCACAGAGTGGTTTTCCGGTTTCATTTCTCAGTAAATTTTTTGCTAGCAGATTCGCTTGTTGTATCGCCACCTGTGCAACTTGTGGATGTCCTTTTAGGTATTTCTCATCTTTCATAAATGCTATATCTCCAATAGCATAAACATCCTGCAGTCCTGAAACTTTATTATTGTGATCAACAATCAACCTATTATTAGTAGCCACCGAATTTGTAGGTATACCTGGAATCGTAACTCCTTTTACTCCTGCAGCCCAGATAAGGTTGCGGCTGGAAATTGTTTTCCCGTTGCTTAATTGAACCGTTTCACCATCATAATTTTTCACCGCTGTATTTGTTTGAACTTCTACACCCAAACGCTTTAGGTATGCCAATACAGTTTCGCCGGATTTATTGCTCATCCCGTTTAACAGATTTGACCCAGCTTCGAGCAGATAAATATGCATGTGCCCGAAATTCAATTCTGCATAATCTTTTGGAAGGATCTTACTTTTCATTTCAGCGATGGCCCCTGCCAGTTCTACTCCCGTAGGCCCGCCACCAACGATTACAACGTTTAATAAAGAATTTCTCTCCTCCCTGTTCATGGGATTAAGTGCCAGTTCATAGTTTTGTAATAAGTTATTTCGCAACAATAAAGCCTCTGAAACAGATTTCATTGAATAGGCGTTATTATGCAAACTGTCATTATTATAATAATTAGTTGTTGCGCCTTGTGCCAATATTAGATAATCAAATTCAATATCACCAATCTCAGTATGTACTTTTTTTCTTTCTGGAGAAACTCCGGTTACACTGGTTAAACGAATTATAACATTCTTTTTCTTTTGAAATATTTTCCGCAACGGAAAACTAATACTACTTGGTTCTAAACCGCTGGTAGCCACTTGGTATAATAAAGGTTGAAACTGATGGTAATTATTTTTGTCAAGCAGGATAACCTGGAAATATTTTGCCGAAAGCCTTTTTGCCAATGTTAATCCGGCAAATCCAGCCCCTACTATTACTACTCTTTTTTGATGATCATATTTTTTCGGGATTTCCATATCCTAATTTTTAATTTCCCAGAATACATCCTCCCATTTTTCATCTATTTCCTTACTGCTAGACGGAAATCGTTTTGCGATCTTTTCTAAGGCATCAGCATTAATCATAGTTTGCAAATGATTAAATAGCTCTCTTTCCTCAAAACGAATATGCTTTTCCAGCATATCAGCTAGTTGATTAAGCAATCCGGTATCATCTTTCTTCTCTGTAACAGCTCTTACGAGTTTTAATATCTCCTGATGATCTGCTTCCGCTTGTTTCCTCAGAACATCATTTACAGGTAACTCACAAAAAAGTAATTGCTCTTCTTCTTCAAAATGTTTTTCAAGGTCTTCTTTAAAATAGAAGGAAACATAATTGCTAATACGTACAGGATCCACTGACTTGCCAAGGCCTTGTCTTATTTTCCAAACCAACAACAATCCAAAATGATGGTCTTTAGAAAATGAGACAATGGCCGGATGTCTTTTTATGGGAGCTTGGTTTTTCATTTTTCTATTTGTTTTTCCATTTCCAGTGCTTTTGGAAACAGGATGTTATTTTCAAGATGAATGTGTAAATGCAAATCATCTTCAAACTCATCCAGCATCTTGTATAACAAACTATAACTTGCGCAACCATCTGCTGGTAGTAAATAGTTTTGAGTTAACTCTCTAATTTCTTCCATGGCTTTGCCTACCATTTCATGTTCCATCTCCATCATATTGATAGGATTTTGCACCGTACCAAAATGCGTTGCCTCCAATGGCTGTGCACTTGTTTGCGCTGCTACCAACGCTTTTATATAAGGAAACAAAACTTTTTCTTCTTTCACCATATGTGTAGTAAGCTCAGCATTCACTTCTTTTACCAATTGATTAATGCGTAATAATTCAGGATGCTGGTTTCCATGCACATTTTTAACCTTTTCAGCATAAGTAAGTAAATCCGGTAAAGTTTTGCTAACATAACTATGATGAGTGTTTACAATATAGTCAGCTAAAAAATCCAAGTTCCAGTCACTATAAGGGATTGGGCGGGATGCCAACATTTTATCAGCCGCTTGTAATTCCTGCTCTACCTTAGTAACATCCAAGCCCTTTTCTGCACAGGCTTCTTTCACGGTCTTCTTGCCACCACAACAAAAATCCAATCCATATTTTTTGAACACTTGTGCCTTTCGAAGATCTTTGGTAGCAATTTCTCCCATGGTTTCTTCATTTTCACCCGTAATTCTTTTTGTAATATTTACGATCCACCATTCTGGTCCTTGTTCCTGATATTCCCATATAAAAATATTTCCTCTCTCACCTAACAATTGGTAATATAAAGGCTTTGGGTCATGATCATTATGTATGGTTAGACTTTCACCTTCATTCAATTCGTCAAAGCGAACAAAGATTGTAGGGTGTTTTTGTCTTGGCTCAAGCAGTGTAACATTGAGGATATTTTCAGCTGTTGTCGTTTGCATATACTATATTTTTATTTTTAATGATACAGCAAAGATAAGAATTAATTTATATTAAAAGTATTTAAATACTTTTATTTATTTAAACATGACACTTCAATTACAAATAGTTTTATGCCATTTTTCGAACATAATTATGTCTGCGATTATCTGGATATATTAAGAGGTCTTTAAATCAAGGGATTACGCAATCAAAATAAATCTGGAATTTAAACAGTCTGCCTGAGTAGCAGAAATCAGAATGGCTCTTTTATGCGCTAAAGTTCATTTTTTAAAAGGTCTTTCAGTAATGTGATTACTTCTTCTTCAATAGCAAACATTTTATCCAGGTTTATACTATTTTCTGACAAAACAACAAATCTACTTGTCTTAAGCTAGAAAAACATCTGCATTAAATAACCCTCAATGAACTGCTGAATGACTTTCATAATGTTATACCCAGGTATACCTAAACTATTAGTACAACAAATAAATGATAACAGGCTAATATACTCCCCGTATTAGTAGCGGATCTGCCTATGCAAGTATTGCAAGAAACATACGCTGAAATAACTGTACCAGCCTTTTGTTATTTATCGTATCAAATTTCATAATTAAAGAACCTTTTTAATAAATAAATTATTATGCAGGATAAACTGATTTTACCCAACACATCTTCAACTATTAACAAACCAGGTTTTGTCTTTCAATTTCGTATTGATAATTTAAGGAGGCTAGCTTTAACTCAGCCTTATCCAGAGATTTACCTAAAAGCACACCACTTCTACTTTCTATTCCTTTCAACTGCCGGTAATACGATATCCCTTCCATCAAATTTTGATAAAAGGAAGTAAAATATTTCTTTCTTTTATCAAATTGTTCAGTGTTAAAATCCTGCTTTAACTGCTCAGTCAGGAAATCAATATATAATTGAAGTTCTTTGATAAACACATGAGGTCTTTTTGAATTGGTAACGATATTGGTTCTTCCGTAGATATGATCCACCATAGTTTGTAATGAAACAATTTTTGAAAAATTGGCAATATTAGGGCCGGGACAAACACTAACTGCGTTCAGCTTTTTAATGAAAGTAGTACCGTATAAAGAGCAGCCGGATTACTTAGCCCGACACATAAACATTCTTTTTCCAAAATATCACTCATCTGCTTTTTGTATTCCTTTTCAGGCAGCGTAAGTTTTTCAATTGCTGCTATTTTTAATTTTTGATATTTATGTGATGCAGTACAAATTGATTCTTTAGTGAATTCAGTATTAAATCCAAGATGTTTTTCAGTACACGGACTCCCGGGTTTACCCTTTCTGATACGTTCCAGTTTTTCCTCTTCAGCGCTGGTTCCTTTAAGATTATAAAGTCTTATTCCCAAAGGAGAACTGCGACTCAGAACAACATCTGTTTCCTTTGCATCGCATAATAGTTTCAGTGTATTTTCATCAACAGTTGTTGCTTCTGGTACAAGCAAAAAAGGTGTGCCCCAGCCAATACTTTCAATTTGATAGTGACTCATTAAAAAATCTGCCTCTTCATGAGTGCCAATACCCCCCTGCGCCGTTATTGATAACTGAGGAGGGTAAAGAAATTTTTTCTTGATTTTTTGAAATATGGATTTACTATAAATTTGAAAAAGCGTATCAATTAATTCCTGTCTGTGTATCTTAAACTCTTCCAATATAGGCCCTAATAAAAACCCTTCGGTTGCAAAAGCATGTCCACCGCAATTCAGACCGGATTCAATCCTGAATTCACTTACCCATATTCCTTTCTTGGCTAAATATTTCCCCTGTATTAAAGCAGAACGATAGTCACTGACTTTTATAACTACTCGCTTTGAAAATGCTCCATCTTCATTTACTTCAAACTCCTTGCAATTTCCGAGGTAATTATATAATCTGGGATTCATACCGGCCGAAAAAACAATGGATGAGTTGCACAAATCACTATTTGCATAGCCCCTTAAAGCAGCAACAGCGTCAGAACCAACTTCAATCAATTCACCCTTCTTATTAAAATTATCCCGATCCGTTTTAGTCATTATATTCACATCAATACTGCCTGGACGTATTTGAGTCCGTAAATAATTTTCTAACTTTTGTTTTTCAAACTTATCAACAGACAGCAACATTTTATTGTAAACTTTTTTTAAGGCACTGCTTTCGGGCAACATCTCAAAATACTTTACTATTTCCGATCCTTTTTCAAACACAGCAGCTTTCAGTGTGTCAACTTGTGATTTAACTATTGAATTAACTAGGTTAAGATAATCAGTAATTCTTTTTGCCCTGTAGTCTTCTTCATGCGTTGAAATCGGGAAATACTCTTGATTTGCTAACGGATAATAATGCTTACGCATCATCTCAACCAATCGATCTTCAATGATTGAAATGACTGACGAAATTCCGAACCGTGCAACTTTTATTGGCGAATCGACAGTATAAGCCAGGCCCATTACCGGAATATGAAAACTATGTGGTGAAGAATGGTACATGCAATTTAATTACCTTAATAAAAACTTGTATATAACTGAGTTACTATACAGATATGCTAGACAATCGAGTTATATTATTAAAATAAATGTAATGCTATTAAGGACTATTTTATCCTTTTTTAAATCGGGAAAATCAGTCTCTACATTTTTCCATAATTTCATGAAATATCTCATGTGCGTTAGTAATCATTGTTTTAAGTTCGGCATCTGTCTTTCCCTTATCCACGGCTTTCTTTAAATTACCGCACTCTTTTACCAATTTCTTGAGTATTGGCTTTGTGATATCTGCCTTGAATCCAACAGGTACAACAGAACTTTGCCAAGTCTTAGCTGTAGACAATAATTCGCCAGCCCTTTCTTTGACAGGAGCTAAATTATCTTCTTCAGCAGGATGAAATGTAGGGCTCATAACAGCATGAAAATCGTCCATCTGTTTCCATTTAGCTTTTTCTTGTGAAAAAGCCTGAAATGAAAATGATAAAAAAATAATCAGCATAAATAACAATTGCGTCTTTTTCATGTTATAATATTTAAGTTTACAGTATAAAAAATGAATCTTAGTTTGAAGTATTAGCAGCGACTATAACTGTTCTATTCCAAAAAATCTTTTTCCCGAAAATTCTGGCACTATCTGTCATCTTGATACTATCGAGTCGAATTGTAAACACCTCTCCTTTTATGGCCAATGCTATAGGATGTTTTCTATGATAAAGAATATAAGCATCCTTCACCAACGCATCCTGGTTATTTAACAACTCCCCTGTTAATTGAACTCCTTTAATTTTTAGTTTATTCAACGAGTCGGGAAGTATCGTACCAGCAATAACCGGGTTTTCTTTTAATAGAATTGAATGATACGCCTCAACTGAAGATTTAAAATACAATAAACCATCTTTCAAATTAATTGCATAATAACAACTAAAACAGTATGGGTTTCCGGCATTTCCAGTACAGCATATCGTTGCGCTGTTTTGCTTTTCTATAAAATGGACAATATTTAAATTAATTGAATTCACTGTATATAAAATTCATACTAGATGTTAAATAATTTTTTTACGGAGTAATGCAGCAGCAAATTGATCTTTTTCTAAACTCGTTTTTGGCAAAAGGGATATAACCTGCGTTTTCTTTTTATTATCATCAAGAGCTACAAAAGTGAAATAAGCTTTACTAATCAAGTATTTTTTACCCTCAATTACATTGTGAGCAAATGCTTGTACAAGTATTTCCATGGAAGTTGAAAATGCTCTCGTCATTTTAGCATCGATTGATATTATATCACCAATATATGCAGGTGCATTAAAATCAACATGATTAATAGAAGCAGTAACACATATCTTTTCAGCATGAGTTTGCGCAGACACCGCTGCAGCTATGTCCATCCATTCTACTAATCTACCACCCTTTAAAATATCCATTGGGTTAGTATCATTCGGACAAACCACCTCTGTTTTAAAAATGAGAGAGTCCGAAGGAATTTTGTATAATGCTTTCTTCTTTTTCATTTTGTAAAATATTCCTAGCTCCTTTTTTTAAAATAATTTCTTTTTCTACTGTTTTTAATATTGTCATAGCTTGAACTATATCGAAATCGGCATGTAGCTCTTTCTTAACTCCCAATGTCGACAAATCAAAATGAATATCTGGTGTAATAGAATGATTACCTAAACAAGCCTTACTACATGCCAAAGGGCAACCATCAATAACTACAATTGGTCTTCCAGATTTAGCAGTCCTAACCAACTTTTTTACATTTCCACCTACACCTACAATACACGACATTTCACCGACTCCATTTCTATCTAGCTGAACAGCGATATAGTTGGCCATCTGAGCTGCATTGGAGCATCCGGAGCAAGAATACACAATAAGCCTTTCCTTACTTTCTAGTTTTAACATAGGAGAAATATTTAGCGATAAAAAACTGTCGTATAATACCTAGTACAAACTGCAATCGCCAACCAATATGGATTCTAATTTTAAGACGGATAGATTGTAACTTTTTCAACTTAATATGTTTAAATTATAAAATACTTAAACTATGAATAGTGGTTATTAGCCATCTACTGCTGTTATTTCATAACCTTGACACTACATGTGGAACAGATAACCGCTGTTGTTGTCAGGCTCGAGAATAAATCAACCAGTAAATTCAATAACAAAAAATGAATAATTCTTGGCAAAGATAATAAATAAGGATATTTTTGTCTTTATTTATTTAGCCACAAAAATATGCTCCCGGAAAAAAATAAAGTATACATTATCAGCCTCCTAATTATTTCATTTCTCGCCTATTCCGGCTTTATATATAAATCGCTGCCGTTTAAAAACTCAGCTATTTCGAAAGAAAGCAGTCATGGCAAGATTCTTTGGCAACAATATAATTGCAATGCGTGTCATCAGGTCTATGGACTGGGAGGTTACTTAGGCCCAGACCTAACTAATACCTTTTCAAAAAAAGGGTCTGCGTATATTTCGGCTTTTCTAAAAGGTGGAACTGAAACAATGCCAAATTTTAATTTAAACCAAAATGAAATTACAGCACTCATTGCATATTTGAAAAGTATAGACAAAACAGGTTCAGCAGATCCAAGAACATTTATAAAAAACTATGATGGTACGATCGAACAATAAAGAATTATCCACATCAAAGCTTTTCATAATAGCAGGTCTTTTTTTATTAGCCACAGGAATGATTTGGGGTATCACAGGAGGACTACAATATATTTTGCCAGGCTTTCTAAAAAGACAACTATCCTTCGAAAAAGTAAGACCATTACATGTATCTTCTGTTGTATTTTGGATTATTCTTTCGGCTGTAGGCGGTGTCTCTACCTATATACAACAACACACAGGTAAAAAACTCTACTCCAACAAACTTATTAAAGCTCAGTTTATAATATTTATTATTTCAATCTTCATCATACTTTGCTCCTATATTTTAGGGAAGTTCGGAGGCAGAGAGTATTGGGAATTTCATCCTATTCTTGCTTTGCCAATTATTATTGCATGGATTTTATTTTTGATTAATGTAGTTAAGTCAATTGGAACATTAAAAAACCAACCCGTTTATATTTGGATGTGGCTAACAGGAGTTATTTTTTTCCTTTTTACATTTTTAGAATCGTACCTGTGGCTATTCCCCTATTTTAGAAATAACGTTGTAAACGATATGACCATTCAATGGAAATCGTATGGCTCCATGGTTGGCTCCTGGAATATGTTGATTTATGGTAGTAGTATTTTCCTAATGGATAAAATCAGTAATACTAAAACTTACAGTCACTCCCGTATTGCATTTTTACTATATTTTACTGGTCTCTTCAATCTTATGTTTAACTGGGGACATCATATCTATACATTACCAACACATGGTTTTGTAAAGCATATTAGTTACGCTGTTAGCATGACAGAGCTTTTTATATTGGGAAGAATTATATATTTATGGAAAGATTCGCTTACAACAGCAAAAAAGAATTTCCATCAAACATCTTATCGCTTTCTGATGGCTGCTGATATATGGATATTTCTAACATTAGTGCTGGCAATTGCTATGTCAATACCTGCAATAAATGTATATACCCATGGCACTCATATTACAGTAGCACATACAATGGGTGCCACGATAGGTATCAATAGTTTTCTGTTACTGGCTATTGCGTTTGACATCCTTAAAGATACTTGTCGAAACTTTGAACCTTATAAAAAAAGATTCAATACTGGTTACTGGATTGTAAATGGATCATTACTACTCTTCTGGATAAGTTTAATTTGTGCTGGAGTAATAAAAGCGAAATGGCAGCTAAGCAATTCACAAATCCCTTTTAGTAGTATGATGCTAACACTAAAGCCCTATTTTATAGTTTTTTTTATATCAGGAGTCATTATGATGATAGGATTTTTTTTAATAATCTATCCGCTAGTAATTAATCAATTACTCTGCTATTCCAAAAGGAATTCTACTGAACAAATTGACGCTTCTTATCACACAACAGTCACTTTACAAAACAAATAATGCTTAACTCATCACCACTGCTGTTATGCTAACTCTTACAAAAATATTTCACTTTGAAATGGCGCATGCTATTTATGGCTATTTAGGTGCCTGCAAGAATATTCATGGACACTCCTATGAATTGCATGTGACTGTAACTACATCAGAGCAAGTAAAAGAGTTTATACCTGCTCCCGGTTTTATAATAGATTTTAAAGAAATAAAACAGGTCGTCTTCGCCTCTGTAATCCAATCTCTTGATCACAAACTGGTATTATCGAAAGATTATGTAAACAAAAACCCAGCAATACAGACACAAGAAAATCTTGTAATATGGAAAGCAGAACCGACTGCCGAAATTCTTCTTTTTTATATAAAAAATAAAATAAGTGAGACATTTTCAAACCAGGTACAACTTGCTAGGCTTAAGTTATATGAAACAAAAAGATTCGTATGCCGAATGGGTTGAAGAATCAAAACTGCAGAAAATATAATTTTGTTTATAATTTACTTAGATTACATTTAAAAGTATATGTTTTCTAAAGCCACAGAATATGCTTTAAGGGCAACAATTTTTATTGCTCAAAAAAGTACAGAAGAAACTAAATTGAGTATAGATGATATTGCAAAAGCTATTGATTCTCCAAAATCGTTTACAGCAAAAATATTACAACAACTAACAAAAATAATTTGGTGATTAGTTCTGTGCGAGGGCCTAATGGAGGTTTCTTTATCACAGAAAAAGCAAAAAAAAATCCTGTCCGATCTGTATTAGTTGCAATGGGTGAAAGTGAAGTATTAGATAAATGTGTGTTAGGCTTGAATAAATGCTCAGAAACAAAACCCTGCCCTATGCATTTAAAATACAAAGTAATAAAAGTTCAAATAATAAAACTTTTTGAAAGCAAAACAATCCAACATCTGGCGGATGAAATGGATAATGGAGCTAACCTTACTAGTAATTAAATAAATGGAATGTTATAAATACCTCTTATGCAATAGCATTTAAAACAATTTCTTTCAATTTATCTATCGGTATTCTTTCCTGCTCCATTGAATCTCTGTGGCGAATTGTAACGGTATTATCTTCTTTACTTTGATGATCTACTGTTACACAAAAAGGAGTACCCAATGCATCCATTCTTCTGTATCGCTTACCGATTGAATCTTTTTCTTCGTAGAAACAACGGAATTGAGATTTACAATCTGCAATAATCTTCTCAGCTATTTCAGGCAGACCATCTTTCTTCGTTAATGGCAGAACAGCCATTTTTATCGGAGCAAGTTTTGCCGGGAATTTTAAAACAACCCGTTCGTCCTTTTTCTCTTCGGTGCTTAAATCTTCTTCTGTATAGGCCTGACTCATTACAGCCAGAAACATTCTGTCCAAACCGATAGATGTTTCAATTACATAAGGAATATAATTACCAAATGGTTTACCAGTTTCCGGATCAACATCATTATCGAAATACTGCATTTTCTTTTTGCTGTATTCCTGGTGCTGCTTCAGATCAAAATCTGTTCTGGAATGTATGCCTTCCAATTCTTTAAATCCAATCGGAAATTCAAATTCAATATCACAAGCTGCATCGGCATAGTGAGCCAACTTTACATGATTATGAAATTTATATTTATCCGCTGGCATACCAAGGCTCTTATGCCAATCTAATCTTGTTGATTTCCATTTCTCGTACCATTCTTTTTGTGTGCCGGGGCGGATGAAGAACTGCATTTCCATTTGCTCAAACTCTCGCATCCGGAAAACAAATTGCCTTGCAACAATTTCATTACGGAAAGCTTTCCCAATTTGTGCAATACCAAAAGGTATTTTCATTCGTCCGGTTTTCTGCACATTTAAAAAGTTTACAAAAATACCTTGAGCTGTTTCCGGACGCAGATAGATTTTATTATCTTCTCCATCAGATGAAACAGTGTTACCAAATTCAGTAGAGAACATCAGGTTGAACTGGCGGATGTCTGTCCAGTTGCAAGTTCCGCTGATGGCACATTTAATTTTATTATCCTCAATCAGTTTCTTTAAACCAGCAAAATCATCTTTGGCAATCAAAGCATCCATTGCAGTCAAAGTATCTTTTGCCAATTGCTCATTACCTGTTGCCGATTGCTCCTCTGCAAAACCTTCAATCAGATGATCTACCCTGTATCTTTTTTTACTGTCTTTATTATCAATCATCGGATCGTTGAAATTATCAACGTGGCCGCTTGCCTTCCAGGTAGTAGGATGCATGAATATAGCCGCATCAATACCGACGATGTTTTCATCAGACAATTGCGTCATGCTCTTCCACCAATAATCTTTGATATTTTTCTTTAATTCCGCACCCATCTGTCCGTAATCATATACAGCCTGAAGGCCATCATATATTTCACTGCTGGGGAAAATAAAACCGTACTCTTTACAATGTGAGATAATTGCCTGAAATCTGTTAGTATCGTTTGCCATATTACTTCGCCACTTATATTATTTACAAAGCCACTTAATTATTGGCTACGTAATACAAGTAGGCGGCAAAAGTAAGCCAGAATGATGATTTTATTTTTCCAATAAAAGAGTATTATTTTTAAGCGTCTTTTTCTCCAATAGCTTCCTCATCCTGTCGCTTTTCATCTTGTTTTTGTCGTTCTATTTCATCTTCTGTTTGGGGTAGAGTTTCTATTACCTTTTTTTCAAGTATTTCCTCTTTTGCAGCTCCATTACTTTCCACTTCAATCTGCTCTACCCACACTGCATATTGGCTGGGGTATATCCGATTACCTTTATTCAGCACATAAATACTTGTAAAAGCAGCGCCTAAATATAAGATCATCGAAGAATAATAAACCCACAACAAGACAACTATTACATAACCAGCAGCCCCATAAGCATTGGTCATCCGGTTTTGTCCCAGAAAATAACTGATTAGAAAGCGGCCGGCCATAAATAACAAGGCAGTAACAAAAGCCCCTAACCACACATGCCGCCATTTGATACGGGCATCGGGTAGTACCTTAAATATTGCTGCAAAAATTAATGTAGTTATTAAATACGTTATCACTATGTTCAAAATATATACAATAATCACTGTCAGCTCGGGGTACAAAATCATAAGCCTATCCAGTACAAGATCAAGTGTACCATTTACAACGAGTGATACTAATAAAATAAAACCAAGTGTGATGATCATAGAGAAAGACAACAGTCGATCAATAATTAATTTTAACCAGCCCATACCCTTTTTAGGCTTGGGCTTCAGTTGCCAGATATGGTTGATAGAATCTTGTATTTCGCTAAAAACACTGGTTGCTGCAATAATTAGCGTTGACATACCAACAATAGTAGCAAACTGGTCGCCAGTAGTAACGGCTGCATTTTCTAGTGTTTGCTGTATATTTTCTGCCGCTTTATTTCCAATAAATTTCTCAATCTGCCAGAAAACACTATCCTCCACTGCTTTTGATCCATAAAAAAACTCAGTAACCCTGATAATAATAATTAAAATACCCGGCAACGCCAATATTGTAAAAAAGGCGAGGGATGCACTCAGTTGTAAAATATTATGAGTGAAAAAACTCTTACCGGTTTTTTTAACTATCTGCCAGCCATTTTTAATAGTCATGTTATAATATTCTATATTCAAAAAAATAAACTGACTTTTATTTCAATTTTGGATTATTTGAATGTCGGTCTTTATCCCGTACTATTTTCTTTTCAAAGTTTTTCTCCAATGCAGTAGTAAGGTCAACTCCTGTTTGATTGGCAAGACACATTAACACCCAAAGTACATCAGCCATTTCATCGCCCATATCCCCATCCTTATCAGATTTCTTGAATGACTGATCACCATATTTTCGAGCCATAATACTTGCCAGTTCTCCAACTTCTTCAGTCAGTATTGCCATATTAGTTAGCTCACTGAAATAACGAACACCTGTAGTTTTTATCCAATCATCAACATCTTGTTGTGCTTTCTGAATAGTCATAACAAAAATTTTAGAGAATGAGTTGCAATATAGCATGATTCTTGTCGTTAAAGACGCCCCTACCCTTCTGAAGACCGTTCGAAACCAATTCCTTTAAAAGATTAATGTATTCTATGCAGCAATCAATCAGCCGGCTTGTGGCCGTCGCAACCCTGTCGCTTTTATTTTTTGTATCCCAGGCACAGCCTGCGATGCAACATATAAAACCATATAAAGTGCTTACATCTGGCAAGCAGATTACTATAAAAAGTACAAAGGACATTCACCATGTTATGCTTTGGACAATCGGCGGCAACCGTGTAGTAGAACAAAAAGAAATCAATAAAAGTTTCTACTCATTTAATATTCCTGTAAATCAAAAAGCCTTTTACTTGATGATTGGCTTAGTGGGCGGGAAAATATACACTGAGAAAATTGGGCTAAGAGATTAAAATAGGAAAAGGAGATAAATAGTTAGTATAAATTTTCTTTTGCCATATTAGCATTTCTTCAAATAAATGAATCTGAGCATTTGAGGTAAACTCCTTTCTTCTTTCTTCTCATTTAAACTCCTAGCTTATTCCTTATTCTTCGTATCAATCACTATCGTCACAGGCCCATCATTCAATAATTCCACTTTCATATCTGCCCCGAAAATTCCAGCACCAATAGGCTTACCTAAATCTACAGACAACTGTTTTAACATTTTCTCATATAATGGAATTGCGACATCTGGTTTGCTTGCTTTAATATAAGATGGTCTGTTCCCTTTTTTTGTGGAAGCATGTAATGTGAATTGGCTTACCAGAATTATTTCACCTTTCTTTTCTAAAACCGATTCATTCATCACACCATCTGCATCATTAAAAATCCGAAGGTTGATAATCTTGCTGCTCAACCATTCAATATCTTCATCCGTATCCGCATCTTCAATACCCAGCAAAACAAGCAGGCCTTCGCCAATCTGCGCCGTGAATTGGTCATTTACTTTTACAGTTGCTTTACTAACTCTTTGAATAACTGCCTTCATTGTCCGTAATTTTGTTTTACAAATTTAATAGCAGAAAAATGATTGATGTAAATAAAGAAATAGAGTTCCAAACTACCAGAAGTGGTGGCAAAGGCGGACAGAATGTAAATAAGGTGGAAACAGCCGTGATTGCTTCATTTCACATTGAAAAATCAGCATTTTTTACATTGCTACAAAAAGAACAATTGATAGAGAAACTCAGCAACAGGATTAATGGTGAGGGCTTTTTACAGGTAAAATCACAAACTCACCGAACGCAACTTGCCAATAAAAAAGATGCTATTGACAAAATTAATGAGCTGATCAAGAAAGCTCTGGAAAGGAAAAAACCCCGCATTGCCACCAAAGCAAGCAAAGCCATAAAAGAAAAGCGATTGGAATGGAAAAAAAGAAATGCTGAAGTAAAATCAGGCCGTCAAAAAATAAAACCGGGTAATTACTAAAACTAATCCTTCATAAAAATTGTATATTTAGATACTCAATTGAAAACTGTGCGAAAAAGTTTACTAACAATAACAGCCCTATTCTTCTTTGCTATTCTCATTTCCAATATAATTTCTTCCTGCAAGAAAGACATAGACATTGCAGGCATACAGCTATTGCAACAGGAAATCCCTGATGGTTTTCCGCAACCGGTTTATAATTTTGAAGACAACCCATTAAGTAAAGAAGGAATTGAGCTGGGAAGAAAATTATTTTATGATACAAGGCTATCAGCCGACAATCAAATTTCCTGCGGCTCCTGTCATGAACAAAAAGCAGGATTTGGCACTTTCGAACATGATTTGAGCCACGGCGTATTCAACTCACATACTGATCGGAATGCACCGGTACTTTTTAATCTTAACTGGAGTACCAGTTTTCACTGGGATGGAGCATTTACCTCGCTTAAAGAAGAAGCAACTCAACCAATACTTGGACATATTGAAATGGGTGAAACTTTTGAAGGCATAAAAAATAAAATTAAAGACGACAAAGAGTACCAAGATCTTTTCAAAAAGGTTTTCAATACAAGTGCTATACATCCAATATACATAGTAAAAGCATTGTCGCAGTTTACAGGTTCACTCGTTTCAGCCAATTCAAAATATGACAGGGTTAAAAAAGGAACTACCACATTTACAGCACAGGAAGAAAGTGGCTACCAGATATTTAAAGCTAATTGTGCCACCTGCCATCCAGAGCCATTGTTTACTGATTACAGTTTCCGAAATATTGGTTTGCCAATTGATCATCATTTAGAAGATTTTGGCAGAATGAGGGTTACAGGAAAAAAAGAAGACTCATTGAAATTCAAAGTGCCTACACTACGTAACACATATATTTCTTCAAACTATATGCATGATGGCCGGTTTGGAACATTACAGCAATGTATTTCACATTACAGAACCAATGTGCAAGCCGGACCAACGCTTGATCCATTATTAGTAAACGGCATAACTCTAACAAATACTCAATCAGACAACCTGTTATTATTCCTAAGAGCATTAACCGATTCCAACTTTA
Organism: Chitinophagaceae bacterium; assembly: GCA_016708765.1. Lineage (GTDB taxonomy): Bacteria > Bacteroidota > Bacteroidia > Chitinophagales > Chitinophagaceae > JJ008. The sequence goes on along the minus strand of JADJFD010000003.1, from coordinate 124,479 downwards.
TACAAGATCCCCGCTTGAGCAAACCGCAGTAAATTTTTCCTTCTAAAAGGATAAACGATATTTGCCGTATGAATCAACGGGAATTGTTTCTTCGTCATGTAGCACAAACATCTGCAGCACCACTTGCATTGGAAATTGTAAAAGCAGATTGTTGTACTTTATTTGATGTTAACGGTAAAGAATTTATTGATTTAATTGGCGGCATTAGTGTTGCTAATGTTGGGCATCGACATCCAAAAGTTATAGAAGCCATTCAAAAACAATTGGATGCTTACTTACACATTATGGTATATGGAGAATTTGTAGAAGCTCCGCAAGTGCAGTATGCAAAATTGCTGGCTGATAATTTACCACCATCACTTAACAGTGTTTATTTTACTAACTCTGGTGCTGAGGCAGTAGAAGGAGCTATGAAACTGGCGAAAAGAATTACGAACAGAACACAAATAATTTCCTTCAACAAATCTTACCACGGCTCCACACAAGGAGCATTAAGTGTAATGGGTGATGAATATTGGCGGAATGCATTTCGTCCGCTGTTGCCCGATGTATTGCACCTCCATTACAATTCTTTTGAATCAATAGATTTAATAACCAATCAAACAGCTTGTGTAATTGCTGAAACAATACAGGCAGAAGCAGGCATTATTGTACCAGCCAAAGAATGGATACATGCATTGCGAAAAAAATGTGACGACACCTGTACACTTTTAATACTTGATGAAATACAAGCAGGCTTTGGAAGAACAGGTAAACTTTGGGGCTTTGAGCATTTTAATATTGTGCCGGATGTTTTATTATTGGGTAAAGCATTAGGTGGTGGCATGCCGCTCGGTGCTTTTATTGCTGATAAAAAATTGATGGATGCATTTACGGATAATCCTGTGCTTGGACATATCACTACTTTTGGCGGCCATCCTGTAAGCTGTGCAGCTGGTATGGCTGCTATGAAAGCATTATTGGAAGAAGGTTGGATAGGTACTGTAAAAGGAAAAGAAGAATTATTCAAATCACTACTCGTTCATCCAAAAATAAAAGCAGTTCGTTCATTTGGCTTGTGGATGGCTGTTGAATTTGATTCTTTTGAAACAAATAAAAAAGTGATTGATGATTGTATTGCAGAAGGTGTTTTGACGGATTGGTTTTTATTTGCCTCTAATTGTTTGCGGATTTCACCACCATTAATTATTTCCGAAGAGCAGATTAAAAAATCATCTGCTATTATTCTAGCCGCTTGTAATTAATTCCCATTAAAATTTACTCTGAATATACACTATATACTTCTTCACTTTTCCACCTAATAACTCGCTTTTCCTACCTTACTTATAATAGTATTTCTTACAAGTGTATTTACTATCAAAATCGAGTACTATAACTGATAAGTGTATTCTATTATTCATATACATTTGCCTCAAATCAAATTAATTATGAAACCAACTATCCTGCTTGGGAGGCTACTAATTTGTTTATTAACATTTTCAAGTAACTTATTTGCACAGGCGCCTACGTCCTTGCAATACCCCACAACAAACATTTTTAGTGCAAATTCAGACAATGTATTCCTTTCGCCTACTGTATCTGGTAACGTAGTAAGCTATAGTATTAACCCTACTTTACCTGCAGGCTTATCCTTTAATACAAACACAGGCGTTATTTCAGGTATTGGAACTACCGCTTCGCCTGCAACCGTATACACAGTTACAGCAACTAATGGATCAGGTTCAGCAGTAGTTACATTAAGCATACAGGTGATAAATTTTTATTACAATAATGCTAATTCACAGGTTAGCTTTTTAGCGGCCAATACTGTTCCAAAAGTCGGGAATGGACAAACCGCAGGTAATATTGTACTTTTTACCAATGTAACTACAGTATCCGGACAGTCTATGGACTGTATTGTGACAACAGTATCCGTAAACAATGTTAGTTCCTGGGATGCTTATGATCAGGCTGCCGCATCTGGACCAAATTTCAATAGTAACAGCGATAACTTTTTTTCACCCCAAGTTACGTTTGGTAATTCACCCGGAGGTTCTATACAGTTTGAGTTTCAGTTCATTCTCGGCGGGTCTTATAATAACGGTACTAACACAGGCATTAATGTAGTGTTACAGAATGTATATCTTAATACTTATGATATTGACGGCAACGGCACTGCGATACAGAATAATGAGTTTGCCGGTTTCTCATTTAGTGAATTAGGAAATCCTACAAATCAAGTTGTAACTTTCAATCCAGTTACTGATTATACCCGGTTTACCTCTAATACTGCTACAAACACTCCCACTGTAACCGATCCGAGAAATCGAATCAGAGTCAGTTATACCAATATCAGTAAATTCAATATTTCTGTTGCAGCAGATAATGCTGGTTTAGCCTTTTACTTTCTTGATTTTTCATCAGGACCTGTTTTTGGCGCTATAACAAGTACATCTGCTCCTTCTTTGGATTTAAATACGGTTACGACCGGAGTTAATAATTCTAACGAAGGGTGTGGCTCAACCTTGCCTTTTTCCGGCGGTGGCGGCCAAACCAACGCTACTTCACCAACTAATTTAACAGAGTTTATTTTAAAATTCCCTACATCCCAAATTGTAAATGGTGCTAATGAAAGATTAGTAATAGCTGGTGCTACTTCAGGAGGAACTATCCCGCTTAATTTTGCAAACGGCGCTGCAATTCCTAATGTAGTTTTTGGAACAACCATTACATATGCAGTTACAGCTATCGTTGCTGGAGGAATTAGTAATCTTAATTTTATAAGAACCTCGGGTAGTAGCAACTTTACTATTGCCCGTGCTGAAGGATTAGTAGATGCTATGCAATATCAAAACATTGCCGCATCCCCTACAAATGGCGACAGAGATTTCACAGTAAATATTAGAACGGCATTATACAAAAGCCCTGCAGCCATTTTTAAGGCTCGCCTTAATTGTGTATCTATCAGTGGAAATATTTATCATGATGCCAATGCTCTTACAGATAACAGCGTTAATCCAAACAGTACTTCAGGTCAGTTTGCCGATAACTCTATTTATGCTGTGTTGGTAGACCCTGTAACAAATCTGGTGATTGCAACCAGACCAATAATTAGTAGTGCATACAATTTTGGTAATGTTACTGCTGGAAAATATAATATACTTTTTTCTAATGGGTCTGCTCCCGGCACAGGAACAAATTTTACCAGTTCTACTCTTCCAGCTAATTATGTATCTACAGGAGAAAATTTAGGCACTGGTACCGGAAACGATTTAGGAGTTGATGGAAAACTAGTGGCCACAGTTGGTTCTATAACTGTTACCAACGCAAACTTTGGCTTACAGCTTCCCCCAACCGCCAGTGGTGTAAACCAGGCTTCGTCTTTAAACCCTGGTGGTTTTAATCTTAAAACAGTTCCTGCTTCTGCATTTGGAAATACCGATGTGGATGGTACTGTATCAAGTATTACAATCACAACTTTCCCAACAAATGCCAATGTATTGAAAATTGGAAGTACTATCTATACAAATGGCGGCACCTGTCCTCCACAGTCTACCTGCACAGCATGGCCTGGCACTGTAACTGTACTTGTTACCGGTGGCATTCCTACAAGTGTTATTTCTGTTGACCCTGTTAACGGTGCAGGCACTGTAAATATTCCTTATTATGTTACTGATAATGGAGGTGCAAACAGTGGTTCATCTTCTATTAATGTACCATTTACAACACTTGGGGCACCACTAACCATTTCCGGAAATGTATGGAGAGATGGTAACGGAAATGCTGTTCTTGATGGTACAGAAACATTGACAAACGTTGCGAATTCTGGTGAAATATTATATGCAGTATTGGTACAAACGAGTCATACTTATTCAGGTGCAGCGACAGTATATGCTGCTGTTCCTGTAAATGCTACAACAGGTTATACTTTCGCTGATGTTCCGGCTGGTAATGATTATCAGGTAAGAATAATATCGCTTACTAGTTCTCCAACAGATGGTGTTGCATCCTCTATCATTTCTCCTCAACTTGCAATAGCTTATACTGGCGTAAGTACTAATAATAGTGGCACCACAACATCTGGCTTAAATACTAATAACCTTATTAATACTATTACAGGTTTCAATGCATCTGTTTCAAATGTAAATTTTGGCATAGAAACCGAGCCAACATCAACTGATGCAACGCATCTGATTGCACAACCTGGAACCGGTACTACAAAATCATTGACTCCTGCAAATGGAATGAGTGCCTTAGCAGGCGCCGATCCTGAAGATGGTGCTAAAGGAAGCGGTTCAACGCTTCGTATAACAAGTCTTGCAGGAATGCAAGGAAATCAGTTAAGGTATAATGGTGTATTGATAACAGCAGGAACTACTATTTCAAACTACGATCCAAATTTGCTTACTATTACATTTAGTGGTGCTGCTTCTACTGCTGCATCTTTCAATTTTGTATTTGTTGATAATGCTGGAATATCTGACAGCAGTCCGGCAACCTATACTATTAGTTGGTCTTATACATTACCAGTTGTAATCGTTTCATTTGAAGCAACACTTTCTAGTAATAATACTGTAGCCATTAAATGGCAAACAGCCGAGGAATCTCAAATAGACTCCTATGTTATTCAACGCAGCCAATCAAATGCAAACTGGATTAATATCAGTACACATCAGGCAGTTGGTAGTAGTTTTTATAATGGTGTTGACTTATCGCCAGTTAATGGCTTAAACTTTTATAGATTAATGATTGTTTCAACAGACGGCTCAATAAAGTATTCATCTGTTCGAAAAGTAATTGTAGGAATTAATAATCAGAAAGTAGTTATTTGGCCCAACCCTGTTACAACAGTATTAACTGTTAGTCCCGGAAATAATGAACTAAATAAAATAGAGCTGGTAAATGCTGGTGGGCAAATAGTAATTACCAGAACAATTACCGGTATCACTGATTTAGATATTCAACAACTGAATAAAGGGATTTACTATATAAGAATAATTTCAACTGACAACAAAGTATCAGTTCATAAAGTAGTAATCAACTAAACAAAAAAAATCAAATTGAAATAAAGGCTATCTATAAAAGATAGCCTTTATTCATTTGTAGATAACAATTCTATTTAGTCTCGTAAATAAAAATACCCGCAAAAAAGAATTTGCAGGCATCTTTAAGGAATTTTTTTATACAACATTATAAAACAACAGTGCTCCTAAAAGGCCTCCAACAATCGGCCCCAATATTGGCACCCAACAATAACTCCAATCGCTACTTCCTTTATTTTTCATTGGTAAAATAAAATGCGCAATACGAGGTCCCAAATCTCTTGCAGGATTAATAGCATAACCGGTTGGCCCGCCTAATGAAAGACCAATACCCAATACTAACAATGCTACTGGCAATGCGTTTAATGTGCCGAGTGAAGTTTCAGAAGGAGACATATTTAATGCCCCAAACACCAAAATAAAAGTACCAATCATCTCCGTTAAGAAATTATAAATCGGATTTCGAATAGCCGGCCCTGTTGAATATACTGCCAGTATCAAATTTTTATCTTCTGTTTCATCAAAATGTTGTTTATAACATACCCACACAACTAAAGCACCAACAAATGCTCCTGCAAACTGTGCTCCGAGATAGGTTGGCAATAATGCTTTATCAAATCGATCATTAAAACAATACATCGCACTCGTAACAGCACGATTGAGGTGACCGACGACGCCCACTGTAGTAGAAGCATATACTCCTAAGCATACAGCCATAGCCCAGCCGAATGTAATAACGATCCAGCCGCTGTTATTTCCTTTTGTTTTATTAAGCACAACGTTTGCTACCACACCGCAGCCCATTGTAAGCAGTAATGCAGTACCGGCAAATTCGCCAAGAAAAGGTGAAGGACTCATATTTGTTGGTTTATAGTTTAAAAATTATTCTGCCCATGCTTGTGCTGCTTTCACTGCTCTTTTCCAATTTTTTTGCAAATCATCCACTGTTTCTTTTTTCATGGAAGGCGAAAATATCTTATCCTTTTGCCAGTACTGTTGTAGTTCATCAATACTTTTCCAAAAGCCAACAGCAAGTCCTGCAAGATAAGCCGCACCCAACGCAGTTGTTTCTGTTACTTGTGGTCTTATCACATCTGTACCTAATATATCACTTTGAAACTGCATTAGCTGATTATTAACTGTTGCACCGCCATCCACTCTTACTTCTTTTATTGGCAAACCCGCATCGGCTTGCATCGATTTCATTAAGTCCATTGATTGAAAGGCAATACTTTCTATTGCTGCCCTTGCAATGTGTGCATCGGTTGTTCCTCTTGTAATGCCAAGTATAGTTCCCTGTGCATGTTGGTTCCAATAAGGTGCACCTAGGCCTGTGAATGCTGGCACAAGATAAACTCCTCCATTATCTTGTACTTTAGAAGCTAGTGCTTCTACATCACCAGAGTTTTGAATAATTTTTAATCCATCTCTTAACCATTGAACAACTGCACCACCTATAAATACACTTCCTTCCAATGCATATTGTACTTCTCCATTTACTTTCCATGCAATGGTTGTCAACAAATTATTTTTTGATTGAACTGGTTTTGTACCTGTATTCATCAACATAAAGCAACCAGTACCGTATGTATTTTTAACCATGCCAGGCTGTGTACACATTTGACCGAACAATGCCGATTGTTGATCGCCTGCAATTCCACTTACCGGAACTGGCACCGCTGTTAAAATATTTTCTGTGTAACCGTACACTTCACTACTTGATCGAACTTCAGGCAACATATTTTCTGGAATACCAAACAACTCCAATAACTCTGTATCCCATTTTAGTTCATGAATATTATATAGCAATGTTCTTGATGCATTGGAAACATCTGTAGCATGTACTTTTCCATTGGTTAGTTTCCAAAGTAACCAGCTATCTATAGTTCCAAAACACAATTCACCTTTCTGTGCCTTATCTCTTGCTCCTTCTACATTGTCTAGAATCCATTTTACTTTGGTGCCAGAAAAGTATGCATCAGTAACAAGCCCTGTTTTAGATTGAATCATAGCAGCATGTCCGTCCTTCTTTAACTGATCACAATAAGAAGCCGTTCTTCTATCTTGCCAAACAATTGCATTGCAAATAGGAAGAGATGTTTGTCTGTCCCACACAACTGTAGTTTCTCTTTGATTGGTTATTCCGATTGCAGCAATATCATTAATCGTTAAGCCGGCTTTTAGTACAGCTTCTGTTGCAACACCTAATTGAGTACTCCATATTTCACTGGCATCATGGTCTACCCAACCGGGCTGCGGAAAGATTTGTGTGAATTCCTTTTGTGCAGTTGCAACAATACTTCCTTTCTTATTAAATACAATAGCTCTGGAACTTGTTGTTCCCTGGTCGAGGGACAAAATGTAATCTGGCATAGCAATCTTTTATGCAGTTAAAAAATAAATATAAACGTTATATGCGAAAGTCCGGACAGTGTACTTTAGTAACCTTTTATAACTGAGAAAAATAATTAGGATAATCAGTAATAATGCCATCAACTCCCAATGCTTTCATCTTTTTCATTTCATCAACTGTATTCACCGTCCAGGGAATTATTTTCATTCCTTTCTGATGACATTCATCTACCAATTCCTTTGTTACTAATGTGTAACTTGGACTATACATTTCCGGAGTGTAACCTAAAGTTTCCAGTTGCTGACTCAATGTTCTTTTTTCGCCACCACCAATTAAGATGGCAGTGGTAATATGAGGATATTTTTTATGAATAACCTGCATGGCTCTAAAATCAAACGACTGTAAATAACATCTGCTTTCAAGTTTTTTCTCCTTAACGACTTTCATCGTGAGGTCAACTAATTCTTCTACTGGAGGTTGCTTTGTTCCGTCCCAATCGGCATTTGCCTTTAATTCAATATTATAAATAACCTTCTTCCCTTTATTGATTAGGTAAGCATCTGTTGCATCAATAAGTTCTGAAAGCAACGGTTTATGTGCTGCCAGGTTTTGCTGTTGCGGAAAACCTGGATGTTGTTTTAATCCAACATCGTATTTACGAATGCTGTCATAATCCATCTTATATAGAAGGCGGCTTTCTGCATCTTTTTTTGTCATTGTTTTCCCTTCCGGCGTTGTTGAAAAATCAGCATGAAAATAAATATCATGAGAGATGACAACTTGCTTGTCTTTTGAAATCACCACATCCACTTCTATTGTATTGACATCAAAATCTATCGCCTTCAGCATTGCTGGAATGGTATTCTCCGGCATTAAGCCTCTTGTGCCACGATGCCCTTCTTTATTAAAAGCAGGAAGCTGTAATTGTTTTGTTGTGGATTGCTGCATTTGCTTCGAACCATTACAGGCTGCAAGTATAATTGTCAGAGCAAGAAAAGAAGAAAAAAAATATTTCATTAGTTTTTTAAATAAGGTTGAAGAATAAATGCCCACTTTTTATAGCCTTCAGCATTGAGGTGTAGGCCATCGTATGTCATAGACTTATCTAATTTCATGTCTTCTCCTTCATAATGCGGATGAATGTCTATCAACGTAACTTTTCTGCTTCACAAAGTTTTTTCAACCCAATATTTACAGCAGCAATATGTTCGTCCTTATTAAAATGGGCTCTATCTGGAAATGTGTTATTGACAGGAATCAGCGTATTGAAATAAATTTTAGTTCGCTTCGAAGATTTTTTTATCCGCTGAATAATTTTTTTGTAATTATCCAATATCACCGAATCAGGAATATTTCTTGCAATGTCATTAATACCGATAAGAATAAAAATTTTAGCCGGACTGCCTTCTGTAACCTCGTCCAATCTTTCTAATATACCAAATGTAATGTCGCCGGAAATACCGCGGTTCTTTGCTTCGGGTAATTGTAACAGTTCAGTCCACTCTCCATAATCAGTAATGCTATTGCCCAAAAAAACTATATCCTTTTTTGAATTCGGATAGCTGCGAAAATTAGCCACTTTCTGATCATAGTTTCCCGGCCTGTATGTACTATCCCATTTTGTTTGTTGACAGATTGCAACAAATGAAATAAAAACAGCAGCAATAATTAATGCAACATTCTTCATTCGTTATATTTTATGTGTAGCTGTAAATTTTTTTCCAAACCTGTCGGTAACAACAATTTTTACTTTCTTAGCTGTTGAAGGTACAATTGCTTTAAATAAATGATCTGTCTTTCTTGGCTCAGCAAATCCTCTTGGTTTTGGAAGTTCTGGTCCAAGTAATGTTGCATAAGCCAAAGGGTCGAACCCTTCAAATTGTTCTAACGGCCCTTTACTTTTTCCATCAATCCAGTATTCTGTTTTCCATGCCGGATCATAGTTCCAGATGTTTACCTGTATTTGTTTTTCTTTATCGTTATAATCATTTGCATGAATTGAAAACTGATGATCTTTGTCTTCACCTGTAGATTGATAATGCCAGCTTAATTCTTTTCCTTTTGCTTTATAAACCCCATAGCCGCAAGGTGTACCATCGCCACAGATTGGCCCCGTCCACCAAGCGCCGCATACAGTGCCATGATTATGTTCGTAAATGTTATCCTTAATAGCATTTACATGGTAATGTGTATGCCCTGACATGATATGAACATTTCTTCCTTCCAGTAAACTATATAATGCTTCTTTATTTTTTGTACCACTATGTACTGGTATGTGTACGCTAAGAATGATAAGTTTATCCTTTGGAACAAAAGAAAGATTCTTTTGCAGCCAGTCCAATTGATTTTGCTGAAAGAAGCCATCATAGTTTCTATCCTTACCAAGATAACGGACATTGTCCATCACTACATAATGCAATTGCCCTCTGTTGAAAGAATAATAAGTTGGGCCATAGTTTTGCTGGAACGTTACATCAGAAGTTTCATCGCCTCCTTTGTTATAATCCATATCATGATTGCCCAGGCATTGAAAAAACGGGATACCCATTTTCTTAACTGCCTTATCGTAATCAGGATAATATTTATGTTCGTCCCAAACAATATCGCCAACTGTAATACCATGCATCAAAGTACCTGATCCGGCAGCAGCAACCAACTTCTTTACATCACTCGCCGATTCACTCATCATCTTTTCTACATCACTATCATTTTTTACCTGCGGATCAGCCCAAATTAGAAATTGGTGTTCGTTATCATCTTTACCAAGTGGTGTTAATTCGAAATCAATTTTTGTTTCGTCATTTTTCTTAAGCAAACTGTAATGACGGGCAATACATTTATCATGATTAAATTCATAACCGGCTGGTGTGCTTACAAAAACCGCCCTTGCATCGGCATTAGGAGTAATTTCATATTGGCCTTTACTATCAGTAGCAACTACCGAATAGCCATCACTTACTACTACTCCGCTTATACCTTTATTGTTGGCCGTTACTCTTCCTTTTAGCGTACTTGAATTATTGGTAATAGTATTTGCTGGCAATTTACCAACCACGATGAGACCACTGGTAAGAGCTGTTAGGTTATATATAAAATTTCTCCGCTTCATAATTGGTAAAATCTAAGTTCTTAGTTCCTGTAAATTGCAAAATCTTCAATTGCTAATCTTCCATTGTTGGAAGTGCCGGTGCCCACTTTATTAATACGGAACCGAACCGGGACGGTAAAGTTTACAGCCCAACTTGCTTGTTTGTTTCCTTTATCTGGCATATCTGTAATATTTGAACCAACCGCAAGCCAAGTTGTTCCGCCATTTATTGAAGATTCTAACCTAAATGTACTTCTTGCATCGGTGGCATACTTACCATAAAACACAGTTACTTTAGAAGCACCGTTTGGCACATCGAAGTTCATTTGAACATATCCACTGGTCGTTAAATTTTGCTGCATCCGAATACATTGTTTACCCGGCACATTAAATTTGTCGCTAAGTACTGTATTGGCAAGTATTGCCTGTAGCAAATACCATGTGCCGGTACCGGCAGTTATCAAATTTGTACCACTGTTATAACTTGCTTTTGTAGCAGCATCCGGTGTTTCAAAACTTTCGGGAAAACCAGCGTACAATGCACCACTTACAAATTGAACATCCGCACTGGTTCTTAACATGATCGTCTTCTTTGCACCGCTTGTATCTTTTCCCGATTCGTTAACATATGTAGCGATACCATTAAATTGTGCATTAACTGGAACTTGTGTTCCAGCGAAAGAAGCGGTAGGCAATGTATTTACATACACATCTGGTCCGGTATTATCTTTTAGTTTTCGCAAACCAGAAAAAGTAGTACCTACTGCATAATCTACCACATCTGCATGCATAGAAATAAGAGTTGATTCATACTGTTCCATATTTACACCCAATATTCCCTGATTAACGAAGCGAACCAATGGAACTTTATTGGGGGCGATAGTTGTTATTTTATCTGTAGTGATACCGCTGATAGTCAACTTGCCATTAATGCGATCAAGTTTTGCCCCATTTATATTTATTACCAGCGAGTCACCAAAATTATAATCAGCTGTTCCGCTATTCATTTTTATCACTACACCACGGGTAATATCTCCAGCTGAATTAGAGGAGGTAAATGTTTGCTGCAATACAAATGTTCCCGGTTCAATATTATAACCTGTTTTATCAGAGATCACAATCCCTTGAATTTTAGAAGCACCGCCGGTTACATCACCACCCAATGTAACTTCACTGCCCTGGTAGTTTTGTTTTAGGGCAAATAAAGTCATCAGCTCGCCGGTAGTGCCTGCGGCAGGATTTTCGTAATCCTTAACGCAAGATTGCAAGCAAAGCAGTAGCAAGCAAATCGCTGATGCCGTTCTTATTATTTTAATTGTATTCATTTTTTTGGATTGAAGGATTTGAAATTGATATTAGTTTACGTCCCACCAAACTTTAGTGCTCATATTATCAGGGCCACCCATTCCTGCCACTGCTGCATCATAATTTGTTTTATTTAATGATTGCACAGCAACCGGATAAACAAATCTTGTTGGCATTACACCTCCATTTTGCAAGCCTACGCCGGCTGGTAATGTGGGGTAGCCTGTACGGCGATGTTCGAACCAGGATTGAAAATCGGTAAAGAAATAAGTGAAATATTTCTGAGTTACAATTTTGTTGATTTTCTGTTCGTTAGTTTCTGCATCCACCCAAATAACACCGGGCTTTGTAAGATGCCCTGCAGGAACTGTTAATGCCCAATTAGTAATAGCGTTGTTTACACCATTTTCATAATAGGTTTTTGCATTCGCAGGAGTAACAAAACCTCTAACAGCTGCTTCTGCCAATATGAATTGCAATTCTGCATAGCTTAAAATATTGCCTGTTAATGGTTCGTTTTTTAAAGCTGCTAAATAATACGATTGCCTGTCTTGCTGGGCTCCGGGAGCATAACCACTTGGAATACCAACATACACACCACCAACAGTCGTGGCCCATTTGGTAAGTCGTGGGTCCGTCCATCCGTTTAATGTATTGATAAAAAATTCTGTAAAACCATTTTCACCACTGAAATCAAAATCTCGATAAGTACTAAATGCAGAGAGGAAAGGTGCAGTTGTAGTAAAACGAAGTATTGCAGATTCTGCGTTACTCGCCATAATAGGATAGGTAGCCGGACTAGTTACCACCATCTGTTGAATTTTTGCAGCCGCATTACTTTCTGCTCTTCCAGATGCACGGAGCAATAAACGTAAATACAAACTGTTGCCAAACTTTCTCCACTTGATTATATCTCCTGCAAATAATGGATCTCTAGTCATAAGGGCTGCAGGTAAAGCCAGATTTTGTGCCAGCAATGTATTGGCTTCTTCTAAACGTACAAATAAACTGTCGTAGATACTTTTCTGATCATCAAATTTTGGTTGAAAGATATTATCTGTTCGGCCTCTGTTTGCTTCTGTGTAAGGCACATTGCCGTAGGTATCTGTTATCAATGATGTTACCCATGCTTCAAGAATACGGGAAATACCCATGTAAGATGCATTGTAAGTCTGGTTGGGAAGTAGTACCAGATTTTTTGCAGAGGTATAGACATCTTTGATGTTTGTTAATTGTGTGTACCAAACATTCCACATATAATCCGACTCGGAAGGACGAATAATGTAGCGATGAATTTCATCAGAGTTGCTTAATGTAACATGCACCTGCATCATTTCATGTATAAGACGATGCTCTCTGGTTTGAGTTGCTGTTTTTAGTGCAAAAATGGCCGATTCCAACAGCAACTCCGGTCTTGTTTCCGGAAGTGTATTGGGATTAGTATTTACATCTTCAAAATCTTTGGTGCAGGATGATAAAAGTATTCCTGCTGTAAGGGCACCAAGCATTATTTGTTTGAATCGTTTCATGTTGTTTTTTTTAAATGGGTTAACAATTAAAAACCTACGGTTAATGAAAGCCCCATGGTACGGGTAGAGGGGAACTGCGCAATTTCAAAACCTGCATTGATCGTTCCATTTTCCAGTGTACCAAATTCAGGGTCATAACCGGGCCATTTAGTAATCACAAATAAGTCACGGCCATATGCACCCAATGTGGCTCTTTGTAATTTTAATTTGCTTACCAGTTTTTTGGCGAACGTATAATCAAAACGTACTTCTCTTAGTTTAATGAAATCGGTACTAAACGTATTGGCTTCTACATTATCCCGGTTAAAATGTGCATCATAATAAGCTTGTATGTTAGTAGCCACAATAGTATTAGGAACATACTTGTCATTAACGGCATCATATTGAACGCCATCACCAACAATTCCGTTGTAACGGCCAGGTAATGTTTTATTTAATTTACCTTCTTCCATTAATACGGCATGGGTAAGTGAGTATGCAACGCCTCCAAACTGTCCATCCATCAGGAAGTTCAAGCGGAAATTTTTGTATTTGAATTCGCTGCCAAAACTTCCTTTCCAATCAGGTGTAGTATTTCCGAGGTATTTTATTTCGGTAGTTCTGGTAGGTAAGCCCTGCGCATTATATATTATTTGTCCATCAGGAGCTCTGTTATAACCAATGCCATAAAGGTCGCCCATTCTGCCACCAGGCACTGCCTGAATAGAACCACGGTTTGCCGGGCCTACAGACATAACATATACATCAATCCCCTCAATAAGTGATACCACTTTGTTGCGATTGGCGGCATACGTTCCAAATATATTCCAGTTAAATCCTTTTGGTGATTGTAAAACGGTTCCATTCAACTGGACTTCTATTCCTGTGTTTCTTACTAAACCGGCATTGCCTACCGTAGCAGAATAACCTGACGATCTATCGATAGGAATATCCAATATTTGTTTTTTGGTATTGTTTTTATATACCGCAACATCTAAGCCCAATCTATTTTTCAAGAATCGAACATCCAATCCAAATTCTACACTTTGAGTTAACAATGATTGAAGATTAGGATTTGCAATAGCAGGAGGATTTGTTAAACCCCCGGAAAACAAAGTTGGGTTATAAGTAAAAGAAGTTTTATACGGAGTAATGCCACCACTACCAACACCTGCTAATGAGCCACGAACTTTAAGAAATGAAATGGCTGCCGGTAGTTTTATTTTTTCTGAAAGAACAGCACTCAGATTAAAAGATGAATAAAAGAAACCTGTGTTGGCAACAGAACCTTCGTTGGTAGGAGAAGGAGGTGTTGCTAATGTGCTGGCCCAGTCTTGTCGTGCCGTAGCATCGAAGAATAAAAATTTATCAAAACTTATTTGTGCTAAACCATAAAAACTATTTACTCTATAGTTTGCTCTGTAAGGCAACGCAACTAATGGGTTTTTGCTATTCGCAAGGTTATAGTATCCTGGCAGGTTTAATTGGTCGGCACGCAATTCATCCCTTATATATTTGTTACGCATCTGGCTACCTCCGCCAGAAACAACTACATTGAATTTTTTCCCGATATCTCTGCCATACCGGATTAAGAAATCTGTATTAAGCTCTTGTGTAAATATATTTTGCGAACGGAACATTCCGTCAGGGAATTTATTGGTATCAAATGGCCGTTGTTGAGAACGGGCCTCTGAGGAATAATCTAACGCCGTTTTTATAGCAATGCTGAAGTCTTTAGTGAAATTATAAGTGGCAGACACATTGCCGATTACACCATTGCGATTTGATTTATTCAGCATTGCGTTGGCAATTACATAAGGATTGTCCAGCAAACTGCTGAAGGGTTGATTTTGAGAAATATTTACCAACGTATCATTTGTCCAGAGAGGCTTTATCCAATCAAGATTCACATTGGGTGTTAATCCACGGATAAAATACATGATGGATTGATTGTTATAGCCTGTGGAAGGAAGATTATCAGAAACTTTATTGGTGTAGTTAACTTTAGCAGCTAACTGTAATTTATCAGAAAGTTTATGCGAAACAGATAGTGCCACCGTATTTCTTTTGTAGCCGGTATTCGGAACTATCCATGTATTATTAAGATTAGTTAAGGAAAGACGAACAGATGTATTTGCATTTCCTCCATCAATAGTAATAGAGTTGATCAGTGTGTGTCCGGTTTCAAAAAAATCTTTCCGGTTTCTTTCGTAAGGAACCCAGGGTAATCTTGTGGCAGATTTCGTTCCAGTAACAGGATCGTATTGATAATAGGACTGACCTGCAAAACGAGGGCCCCATGCAGAACTGGTACTTCTTGTACTGGGTCCATCCTCACTGGCATTGTACGAGTACCAGGTATCTTGTCCGCTTGTGCCTTGCCCATATTCATTCTGATAATCCATCCAACGGTTTACTCTGTCGATGGAAGCATTAAGATTGTAAGTAATCCCCAATCCTTTTTGGCGACTGCTTCCTGACTTGGTAGTAATGATGATGGCACCATTAGCACCCCTTGCTCCATAAAGTGCTGATGCACCCGGCCCTTTTAATACTGATACACTTTCAATGTCTTCTGGATTAATATCATTTAGGCTTGATCCAAAGTCAACAGGTGAATCACTCTGAAGGTAAGAAGTACTGCCTGTACCTGTTTGCTGACCACTGCTACTGCTGATAATAACACCATCTACCACAATCAATGCTTCACTGTTTCCGGCTAACGAATTTTCTCCTCTTAATATTATTTTATTACTACCGGCCGGGCCACCACCTGACTTTATTAAATTTAATCCGGCCACTTTGCCTGTTAATGCGTTGGTCCAGTTGTTTGACATGGCTTCTGTAATATCCTCCCCTTTAACTTTTGAGACAGAATAGCCCAATGCTTTTTCATCCCGTTTAATACCAAGTGCCGTAACCACTACTCCTTCCATTTCTTTATTCATGTTTACCAAATCAACATTGATGGAAGATTTATTGCCCACTTTTATTTCTACGGTAGCAAAGCCAACAGCAGAAATAACGAGAGTTTGGTTGTCATTAGCTTTTAAAGAGTAAGCACCTTTATCATCTGTAAGTGTACCAATCTTTGTTCCTTTAATTTGAACTGTTGCATTGGCAATAGGCGAGGCATCTTCAGGGTTTTTCACTACACCACTAACTGTTTTTTCCTGTGCCGAAACAGCAATGCTGAAGGTTAGAAGAAAACAAGCCAGCAACAAGCGGGGACCTGCAAGTAATTTTTTTGCAGCAGTTGTTAGCAATCTCATAAAGATTAAATTATTAAGGTTGAAAAAATAAAAAAAAGAAATGGCAGGCAATGTACAATGAGAAGAAATCAATTCTCCAGAAAATGGCTGCCTTTGAACAACCGGTTTCCTTTTTTCCTGCCTGCAAAGAAATAATAGTTTCATATATGCAATCGTTATCAGTTATTATGTAATAGTTAATTTGCTATTACTCGTTATTAACAATCCTTAGTTCAAAATATATTGCTCCGCTAATTGATTAAACAACCTGACCTGCTCATCTTCCCATGCTGTGTCTCTACCTAAAGCCTTTGCCATAACAGCAGCTACTTCAGGTGCGATACGGCAACTCTCTCTTGCGTTTAAAAGCAAGGCTCTTGTTCTTCTTGATAAAAAATCTTCTACCGTTCTTGCCATTTCATGTTCAACCGCCCAGCTAATCTGCGTTTTGTGAATTTTCAACTCTTCACTTATCCATACATTAGCATCACCATTCATTTGTTGGCGAATTAATTTTGCATCACTCCCATAAAAATAGAGTGGATCGTTCCAGTCCATATTTTTTTCGAATCCGTGGATTGATAAATTAGCTGTTGCTGGTTTTATATGTTGCCAGCTTAAATCTTTTTCAATTCTGTTTACCATGTCCTCGCCCATCTTTCTATAAGTTGTCCACTTGCCTCCAAGAATGGTAAAAAGATGAGAAGAGGAAACAATAATTTTATGACTGCGGGAAATTTCTTTTGTTTTTTGTTCACCTTTTTGCGGGGCAGCCAACGGCCTTAGTCCTGCAAATACACTGAGTACATCGCTACGTTTTGGTTTTTTTTCCAAATAAGCTCCTGCTGTTTGTAAAATGAATGAGATTTCTTTCTCCAATGCATGTGGTTCTAGCGATGCTTCTTCGATTGGAGTATCAGTAGTTCCTACTACTACTTTATTGTGCCAAGGCACTGCAAACAATACTCGGCCATCACTTGTTTTAGGAATCATCAAGGCTTCTTCCGATGGATAAAATTCTTTATTCAATACGATATGAACACCTTGGCTTACACAAATTGTCTTATCACTGCCAGGCTTGTCCATCATTAAAATATCATCTACAAAAACTCCCGTTGCGTTCACTACTGCTTTTGTTTTAAACGAAAAGGTTTCGCCTGTTTCGGTATCGGAAGCAAGCACACCATTTACATTTCCATTTTCATCCTTTAGCAGGTTAACAACCTTAACGTAGTTAATAGCATCTCCGCCATTTTCAATAATGCTTTGTGCCAGATTAATAGCCAGCCTTGAGTAATCAAACTGTCCGTCATGGTACGACACACCGCCTTTTAATCCTTTCGCTAAAATACCCGGCATTCTAGCCAAAGTTTTTTTCTTTGATATAAACACCGAATCGCCCAGACCTAATTTGCCCGCAATCCAATCGTATAACTTAAGCCCAATTGTATATTTCAACGAATCCCATAAAGTGTAAACCGGAACAATGAATGTCTGATCTTTTACAAGATGCGGTGCATTCTGATGCAGTAATCCTCTTTCAATGCTTGCCTCCCGTACCAACTTTACATCTCCTTGCGCCAAATAACGAACACCGCCATGCACCAGTTTAGTGCTTCGGCTTGAAGTTCCTTTGGCAAAATCTGCCTGTTCCAATAAAAGTGTTTTGTAGCCTCTGGCTGTTGCATCTAAAGCTATTCCTAAACCAGTTGCCCCTCCACCAATAACTATTATTTCATAGCTATCGGAGGATGCTGAAAGCATTTGGACGTAAAGCTTCCGGTTTGAAATTTTATCGTTTGCTGTCAATTGTTGCATTCAGTTGGTTTCGATATCCTTCGTTTAAAGTAAATATTGTAAATTCGAAAGGTAAAATGAAAGTAAGTAAAGTTTTATATATAAAAAATAAAAATATTTTGAAAGTATTATAGAAATTTACATTTCAAATGATTTCGAAGGTTGTTTAAACAACCACTATCATGTTTTATCTTTTGAAATTCAGTAACATAAGTATAAATTGAAGTATGGCAACAGTTAAGCACAATGCAAGCAATTCACTAGCTGAAAGACATCAATACATTCTGGATAAATTGAAAAAAGAAGGATCGGTAAATGTGCTTGATTTATGCGAAGACATGAATGTGTCTTCTGTTACAATAAGAAAAGATCTTAAAGTTTTAGAGGATAAAAATCTTTTATTCCGCACACATGGCGGAGGAACTTTATCAAATCCATATACCAGCGATAGACATGTAAATGAAAAAGAAAAAATAAAGGCTGAAGAAAAAATGGATATTGGCGCAGCCGCTGCTTCATTAATTATTCCTAATGACTGCATCATCATTGCTTCAGGTACTACTGTTCTTTCTTTAGCCAAAAACATAAAGCCGCAAGGAAACCTTACTGTGATAACTGCTGCATTGAATGTAGCCACAGAACTAAATCATCATCCAGAAATTGAGATTCTTTTGCTCGGTGGTATTTTAAGAAAAAGTTCTGCTTCAGGTACAGGTATGTATGCTGAAAAAATTCTCGAAGATTTTTCCTGCAGCAAATTATTTCTTGGTGTTGATGGTATTGATTTTGATTTTGGCGTGACTACCACACATGTAATGGAAGCTCAGCTAAACAGAAAAATGATTGCAGCTGCACAGAAAACAATTGTGTTGGCCGACTCCAGCAAATTTGGGAAACGAGGTTTTGGAAAAATTTGTGGGTTGGAAGATGTAGAACAAATTATTACCGACAGAGGCATTTCTGATCATATGGTAGAAACTCTTAAGGGTATGGGAATTGAAGTAACAATCGTTTAGAAGCCAACCCGAAAGCTTCCAAAAATTCCAAACGATTTATCATTCACCTTTTTTAATGTAGAAGGAAAAACCCTCCACACAAAATCAATACGGAAAACCCTAAAGATATTATCGATGCCAGTTCCTAATTCCAGGTATGTATTCCCATCCAATGATTGAAAGCCATGACCGGTTTTAAAGTTTAGAGATTTATTTTCTTCTGATAATGTACCCCATAATGCTTTAGCGGTCCAAAATTGACGAAACCTAAGCTTAGGGAATAACCGAAATATTCCGTTACCGACATTATGTTCAAAATTTATTCCGGCATACTGATCATGAATAAACTCCCAACGGTTCATCATATTAAATGCATACTTATTATAATAGTGCAATTCATTACCCGGAGCTATATCCAACAATGTATAAGGGAGTATGCCAAAAGTTTTACCTCCATACACAAGCCATGAGATGTTTCCAAACGGAGGAACATTCATATAGTCTGATATACTTGCATTAACCTTTGTATAATTATAACTGCTTTTTAGAATGCCGCTAAATCCCTGTGTTATATTTATTTCTCCGATTGGATAACTGCTACCTAAACTGGTACGATAAAAAGTGGTTTCCAGAAAACGTTCCAAGTATGCAAACCTCAATTTTAATGATACTTCAAAACTTGTAAGGGGATTAGAATTACTTATTGTCCGAAATGAATCTAAAGGAACAAGATTTCTTAGCGGTAAATAATTCTTATGTGTAACTGAAATTTTATTCGACATCCATGAAAAAGTCTCCTTAAAAATTTCAAATCGTTTTTCTTTTACCTTAATATTCTTTACGGGAATTCCATTTTTTCGAAGTGCTAAGGCAAATATGTTATCCTGTGTTATCTCTCCATAATAATTTTGCCCAAAGTCTAGGTCATCAGTGTAAGAAACATAGAGATACATTCTCGGATCTTTTTTAGGAAGGAAAAATGCTTCTGCCATTCCCTTCATTTTTTTATCGCCAAATCCATATGCCAGATAGCCATGCAATTTTATTTTTTTATGAAATCCTTTATTGGGTGCCTAAATCAAAGCGTAACCGAAAGCCTTCCCAACCATTCGACGACATCCAGTTCATCCAAGGACCAATCTGAAAATTACCGATGTCTTTATAGCCAGTCCCAATAAACTTAATCGTTTTTGTAAAATTTTGAAATACAGGAGCATTGGTAAGCGTATCAATCATATTAATAATACCACTTTCTGCCTTACTTAGCGGCTCATGCCTTGTTGCCAGCCAGAACTCTTTACCCTTACTACTTGCATTTGGCAACGTAATAATTTCTTCCTGCGTTTTGTTTTTACTTAATTCTTTTAATACCGATGAATCATTTACAATTACATTTTTATAGGTAGTTGTTTTACGACCAATGAAGCCGGGTTTATCTTTCCCTACTGGAGAAAAATCGGCTACAAACTTATCTTTTGAAAGAAACCATATGCTGTCATCAATCATTTTGTACTCTTGAATCAAACTGAGGTTTTCTACAAAATTTACATTGGCCTCATTACCTAACCGAAGATTCATTCGCTGAATTGCAAAAGTGCCAAGATGCACCCAACAATCACCTTCAAATGTATCGCCTCCTTTTCTTCTTGGCGTAAACACTAAATGAAAATATCGGTTGCCTGCAATAAGTTGCGTATCTATAACATTGTAATTGTAATAATAATCACCGTTATCGCTGATAGGGCTTATGAATTGTTTATCAAAAACGGGAATAAAATTATTGTACACATTTACCACCTGATCCATACCGCCCAATAGCTTTATCACACTTTCATTCTTTACTCCATTTGTGTTGGCTGCTTTTATTATTTCTCTTCTCTTCTTCGGATTTTTTTGATAATAATAATCGGATAATGCTTCTGTAAAATACGATGGCAGATACTTCACCCCTTCTGCCGTATCAATGTTTGCATTAATTAATTCTGATATTGGTCGTAACGGTTTAAATTTTCCTAATTTCTCAAAATTTATATTCTTAAGATCCAACTCAAGTTTATTGTATAACTCGTAAGAAAAATTCTCAAAACGATATCGGTCATTTTTGGGTTTATGCTCCACAATTTTGCGCCATACAAAGAGACCCTTATTTATTTTTGTTCTTATCTGTGCCCCTTCATTAAATGTTCCTCTTTCCATATTTATGGATGCAAGAAGTGAAACCTTGCTCTTATCAATAAAATAGTTAAAAGGTTGATACCCGACACAAGTTATTTGTAATGTATCTGATGGCCACTCGTTCAAATAGAAAATAAATGTGCCGGCAGAATCAGTAAGCTTGCCAATACTTGAATTTTTGAATTGAACCGAGGCAAACGGAATAGGCTCTTCGCTATGGATGTCTTTTACTACACCGGTGATCGATTTCTGCTGTGCGGAAGCGACTTGGGCAATACCCAAATAAACCAATATTAGAAGATAATTTCTTTTAGAATTCATAAAGGACTTGAGCATATAAAATTACAGACGTTGGCTGAATATTGGTGAGAAATCTTAGCATGAAAGAAATCCTACTTGCCTTTTATTTTAACAGACTGGCGATGCAATACCTTTATAGCAAATTAGATTTATGAATGATGAACCATTTTCCATCAAAGCCAGAACTAAAAGTTTTAAATATGCTTTTAGCGGCATTAGAGATTTTATTATTAGAGAACATAATGCAAGACTTCATTTAGCGGCAACTGTTGTTGTAATTGTAATTGCTATTTTACTAAAAGTAAATTATGCCGAAGCAATCCTTTTAACAATCGTTACAGGCTTAGTATGGATCTGTGAGCTTATTAATACCGCTATTGAAAAAGTGATTGACTTTATAACATTTGAAAAACTTCCACCCATAAAATATATTAAAGATGTAGCAGCCGCAGCGGTATTAGTAGCGGCTATTGTTGCATTAATAACCGGTTGTTTAATATTTATTCCTAAAATATGAATTAGAAATCATTGAAGCATTTGAAAAAGACTCCGGGTCAAACCCAGAGAGATAAATCATACTTTACGTCATGCAGGACTTGATCCGGTATCTTTCACAAAAAACTTTGAACTATTTAGCAAATAAAAAAAAGTCTTCCAATTAAGGAAGACTTTCTATCAGAAAAGTTAATAAAATCAGTAATCTAAAAATCTAATCCCATTGCAAAATAAAACTGTGGTTTACCTTTAAACACACCATTCATTTCCCAAGCAGCATCAAAACGTAGGAAATAACCAAGCAAGGTGCTTCTGGCACCAAATCCATAACCACCCGCAAACGGACCAACACCACCGGCTTTAATCTTGACTGCAACAGGCGGCGCACCATAAATAACTGATGGTCTTTCAATTTTATCATACTTACCATTCCATGCACTTCCCAAATCAATAAATTGAACAATCTGGAAGTTTCTTAAGAAGGCATTGTTGATTGGTTTGTTGAATAAGGAAGAAAAAACAGGAGCCCTTACTTCACTATTAATAACCAAGGCGTTGTTACCATTTGCTACATTTTGCTTAAAGCCTCTCACATTTACTGCCAGCGATTGATAAGCATAATCATTATCAGGGTCAGGTGTATTCGCCGGATTAAAGTAACGGTACGTTCCATCATCTTTTTGATTTTGTCCAAACATCAACCAGTTATCTACACCGCCTAAGTAATAAATAATTTTTTGATTACCCCAAGAAAAATCACCTGCTGCTCTTACTGCCCAGATTATATTTCTATAAATAGGAAGATAATGCCTTGCATCAAATCCAAAGTTGAATGTAGTGGGATGATTCTTCGGACCCGAAGCACCTGTTTTAGCTATCCGAGCATTAATATCAAAAAATACTTTATATCGAAGTCCGTTCCAGATATTCATTGCAGGTGTAATGGCATCATCATGTACATATTCAATATGTGCTAATCCGTATGTGTTTCTATTATCAGGTGCTTTTAATGATGTCGGATCTGTAGAAAGTGAAACATACTTATCACTTCTGTACCCAATATTCATCCGCAAGCTTTGAATTTTATTAAACGGATAGGTTATTGTTGCCTGATAAAGATTTGTAAACAACTTACTGAATTGTGCAGAGTCATTATACAAAGCAGGGTTTTTAACCCCAGTACGATAATAGGTAAGTGCATAATCAATCCTTTTTTTCAGGTATTGAGATGTAAATACATATTCATTGTTATTTAAATCTGGACTGATGCGAAATCCACCTGCAAACTTCCAATCTTCAAATAAATCTGATGTGCCTACACGAATAATACCATTTAAAGGATTGTCATTACTTAATTGAATTGGCCCTGCTCCACCTTGATAAGCCTGGAAACGGGTTACTAATACATTATTATTAAATCCACTAACGAGATAATCATTAAAGAATTTTGGCGGACGATACTCAAATATTTTTGCTTTCTTCAACACAGATTCTTTCTGTTTCTCTTCTGATTTTACAACATTGCCCAACTTTGACTTTGTAGTATCCTTTTTCTCATCGTCAAATCCTGTATTAAAAAAATCATCTTGCTTTTTCGCTACTGAATCAGGCCTGTTTTGTAAACCAGCTTCTTTACGTAGTGCCACCTTCTCTTCTTCTATTTGCTTTCTTCTGAACTCTGTTGGCCTTGCATTAACATTTCTGCGGCGCAATACATTTTCATCCACTTTTAAGCGGTACAATAATTTTACGTCACCTAATTTAACCACTTCACTCACTTGTTGATTATCTCCTGCAGTTCTTGTTTCCAGCATACTACTTTGGTAGTTCGTTAATGGAAATACATAAGAAGAATCATTCGTAATTGAAACAAAACCGACTGAGTCAATATCTGTTTTATTCCATTCCTTCAATAAGCTATCTACTTCATTCTTCGGTGGATTGCGAAGCATTTCATCGCCGATAAAAACCAATGTATCTAACCCTGCTCTTTCAGTAGTAAAGAAACCAGCATAGCGGTTGTTGATACCGTTTTCATCACTAATAAATGTAAAATGCGATTGATTGTATTGTGAAGGGAAACGGGCATTACCCATTTTCAAATCTGTGAGTTTAGAAATTTGTTTTACATCAGATTTATTCCAGTTATCAACTAGATAAATATTAAAATGATCTCCCGGCAATGAGTCATCACTACTGGCAGCTTGCGCCGTTGGACGATTGCTTGAATAAAGAATTCCTGTTTTATTCGGAAAAGCTACAAATGATGGATCAAGATCATCATAGATATCATTGGTAACCTGTTCAATAGTTTGTTTGTCTATCTTATAAACATAAATATCTGATTGACCGCTACGAACACCGCTGAATATAAGTGTATTGTTATCCAGCATATATTTCATATCCTGTATCTGGTCAAATTTTTCAATTTCCTGTTTCCAGAGTTTTGTTCTGTTCACTAAATCATACACAAAGAACTTTGTTTTGCCTTCTTCATTATACAACACAGCTAATCTTGTTCCCTTTCCATCCCATGCAAGTAATGGATAGTTAGGATGCTTTTCTTCTTCTCTTGTCCGCACACCCAATTTCAGCAACACTTTTTTATCAACAAAATTCTCCATCAATACCACTTGATAGCGGCCTTGCTTAAATTCTACCAATGCGTAGGTAAAACTTCTTGGCTGTGGATTTGCATTAAAGTGGATATAATCCTTCTTTCCAATATCCTCACTTACAGACAACTGACCTCTCGGTGTATTTCTTCTTCCCTTTATATCTTTAAAATACTGCTGCTGCACATCTGTCATAAAATCCCGCAGTATTACTTTAAATTTTTTCTTAGCAATTTTATTAGAAGCATTGTTCAGGTTTCTATAAATACGAGCCAGGTATAAAAAATAGGTAACCTTGTTCTTGCCATATTTATCAGCAATATATTTCCAGAAGGAATGACCAGCCAGCAAAGGTTTTTCAAATGCAAACTGGTAAAAGTTATTATAATCTCCTGCCAACATTGTTCCACGCAGATCATCATCTAAAGTGGTGTTCCAATTTTCTGCAGCATAAGCTATATAGCCATCTGTTAGCCATTTTGGCAAATCCAATAAAGCCTGATTGGCAGCAAATTCTCCAAGATCATCGCCAAACAATAAATTCTCCACTAAATTTCTGGCTATACCTTGCCGTATTTGGTTACGAAGGTTTGCATGATTGCCATCATAGTAAACAATCATTTTATTGTTCACCAGTTTGGTAACGCCACCGGTGTTTTGCCAGTCAATGCCCAATCCAATGTTGGACTGCTGCATTTCATCATAATTATTATACACAACTATGTTGATACGGCGTTGCGAACCATATTCCACAAATTCTTCAATAGAATTTAATTCCAGCTCCGCCACCTGTGCCACATATTTTCCCAATCCCAAACCATCTTGGCTGAAATAGGTATTAAAATTATCTGTCTGGTAATACTTCCAGCTAAATTTCTGGTACTGAACTCTGTTCTTACCAAATTCCACTGTGTTTACTTGAGCTGCAGTTTCCATAGCATAAAAAACGGAAAGGCAGGCAATCAGACTTAATAGTTTCACTTGGCTATTTTTTATTTTTATAATATGGTCAAGTGGAACTCGCAAAATTAATTTTACGGTTTTCATCAATACGGTAGTTGCTCGTTTCTTCATAGACTCTTTGCTGTTTCTAATAACTGTTTAAACTCTTTTATATCTTTTGTAGCCAGCTTTGGTAACTCTGTTCAACTTTCGTTGCGTCGCACTCTTGTACTGTAGTAAGTCTATTCAGCTTATACAATACAAACTATCTTTGCCACAGCAATCCAATTAGATTTAAAAATACGAAAATACATCCATGTTAACTGTTAAGTCCTTCACTTTTAGTCCCGTTCAGGAGAATACTTATGTTTTGTATAACGAACAAAAGCAGTGTTGCATTATAGATCCGGGCTGTTATTTCCCGGAGGAAAGGGACGAATTAAAAACGGGTATCGAAAAGACAGGTCTAACTCCTGTTTTGCTGCTTAACACACACTGCCATCTTGACCATGTTTTCGGCAATAAATTCGTACACGACACTTGGGGTTTAGACTTACATCTACATACGAAAGAAAAACCTGTTTTGGACTTTGCCCCACAATCCGGGTTAATGTATCAGCTTCCCTTCGACAATTACGATGGGCCATTGGTTTACTTGAAAGAAGGAGAAATTATAAAAATTGGAGATGATGAGTTGGAAATCCGTTTCACTCCCGGCCATTCTCCTGGCAGTGTTTCATTTTATCATGAAGCTGGCGGTTTCATCATCGGTGGCGATGTATTATTTAATGGAAGTGTGGGCAGAACAGATTTACCCGGCGGCAATATGGATATTTTGATTAATAGTATTCAAACCCAGTTTTTCACTTTACCGGATGAAACAAAGGTTTATTCCGGTCATGGACCAGTTACAACGGTTGGTTTTGAGAAAATGAATAATCCGTTTGTGAAGATGTATTAATTCTAAAAACCAAAAAAGCATAAAATGATAACGCCTATTATTAAAGATAATATACTGGAAATGCTAGTAAGTGATTGCCCCAATATGTCTTATTCAGGGTCTTTAGAAAGCATGTCACAAAAATTTTCTCAACCAGAAGAAGTTGTCAATCAAATTTTAGATCAGTTTGATAGAAAGGGTCTGATAAAATATCGACCTTTTATGGGAGGGAGTTTCTCGATTTCCATTAAAGTTGATGCACATGACTACTTTCTATCTGGCGGGCATGTAGGTGAATACGAGATAATGGATTTAGAACTGAATAAACTAAAGACCGAGATTTTATCACTTGAAAAGACTATGGATAAAAACAAATTCGATAAACTTACTACATCAATAAACACAATATTTAATTTCTTCACAGCTGTAAAGGCAAATACATAGATCTAAAGGCTAGTTTTTGAACTCTTCAAAACCTCCCAATCACCGGCAACCTTTGAAACTCTTTCTTTTCCACATTCAATACAAAAATTAAGAAAGAAGCAAGTAGTACTGTAGCAAAACCTCTGTTTACCCAAACACCTAAATCAAGTTTTGCAAACAGCAGATGGATAAAATACAGCAACACTACAATTACCATATAAGCCAGCAGCTTTTTCCAGGCATAAGGAATGCGGTATGCTTTCTGTCCCCATTTGTAAGAAATCACCATCATAGTTCCGTAAGTAGCAAAAGTGGCCCATGCACAAGCCATGTAACCATACTTCGGAATAAAGAAATAATTAATCGTAATGGTGATAGCTGCACCAATCAATGTAATCCATGCACCGGACATTGTTTTGTTACTAAGCTTGTACCAGATGGAAAGATTATAATAAATACCGAGGAACATGTTGGCCAGCAAAAGAATCGGCACCACTTTTAATCCTTCCCAATAATCAGCCTTGCCAAGGAAATATTTCCAGATATCGAGATACAAAGCAACGACGAGGAACATACAACAGATAACAATCACAAAAAACTTCATCACTCTTGCATAAATACGTTGCGGATTTTCACCCTCTGCCTGTTTAAAGAAAAATGGTTCGGCCCCCAACCGGAATGCCTGTATAAAGAGAGTAATAAGAATAGACAGTTTATAGCAACCACTATAAATCGCCACTTCTGTTTTCGGCGAAGCAGCAGTTGACCACCAACCCAGCATTATTCGGTCAAATGTTTCATTAATCATACCACCAAAGCCAGCAATAATCAGCGGCATGGAGTACAGCATAATTTCTTTCCAGAGAGCACCATTAAATTTCCAGCGGAAAGAAAAGAATTCCTTCCATAAAAAAAGAAATGTAATGATGGATTGAACAAGGTTAGCAATAATTACATACCCAACCCCAATATTCTTATCATAAAAATATAATAATGGACTATCAGGATTTTTCTTTGCTATGGCCGGGCAAACTGATAAAAAGAAAACGATGATTCCGATGTTGATGAGAATACTGGCTAACCTTATGCTGGCATATTTCACAGGTCTTCCCTGCTGACGAAGTTTGGCAAATGAAATAGTCGTCAATGCATCAAAAGCAATAATAAAAGCACTCCAAGTAATATACTCCGGATGATTTTTTAATGAAATCAAGTTTGCTAGGTCCTGCCTGAACAATAACATCAGCAATGTAAAACTGATTGTGATGATGATAAGAGAAACGGTAATTGTATTATACACATCATCGGCTCTTTCTTTTTGCTGCACATATCGGAAATAAGCCGTCTCCAGCCCGTAGGTGAAAATGATATTTAGAAAAGGGATGAGTGCATACACCAAACTCATTTCACCATATTCCGGAGTAAGAAGAGTAGCAGTGAGGTAAGGCGTAAGCAGATAATTAAGAAAACGGGCTGCTATGGAGCTGACTCCATACCACATTGTTTGTCCCACCAGTTTTTTAATACCACTCAAAGGATTGGAAATTTGTTCCCAAAAATAACCTTTGCAAGGGCAAAAAACTAATCTTGCTTCTTCACTTTGCTTTTATTTAAGCTTTTTTACAACAGACTGTATCTTTATCGCAATAAAATCAATAACAAATGCCTTTAATACTTCCGGTAGAAGATAAGCATCCGCAATTTGGCGAAAACTGTTTCATTGCTCCTAATGCCACCATCGTTGGTAATGTAATGGCTGGTGATGATTGCAGTTTCTGGTTCAATACTGTTGTCCGTGGCGATGTTAATTTTATAAAACTGGGCAACAAGGTAAATGTGCAGGACGGAGCCTGTATACATTGTACTTTTCAAAAATGTGGCACTACAATCGGCAACAATGTATCCATTGGCCATAATGCAATAGTTCATGGTTGTACTATACATGATAATGTATTGATTGGTATGGGAGCCATTATAATGGATCAGGCGGTAGTACATAGCAACACTATTATTGCTGCTGGTGCAGTCGTTTTAGAAAATATGATTTGTGAATCAGGCAGCATTTATGCCGGCGTTCCTGCAAAAAAAATTAAAGACATTCCGCAGGAAATGATTGCTGGACAGATAGACAGAATTGCTAATAATTATGTGCAGTATGCAGATTGGTTCAGGGAGAAAAAATCAGAAATCTGAGCTAAGAAGTCAGAAAAGATATTTCTCATTAAAAGCTGACATTCAGACTTCTGACATCCGACTTCGGACTCCTTTCGTAGCTTTCCTATTCCCTAAACAATTATTAAACGTTAAATTCGTTATCCATACAAGCCATTTACTATGAAAAATTTAAGATTCTATACTACAGTTACCATTTTAGCCTTTGCACTTTCTTCCTGCGGAATGCTTAGCAGAATGTTCCCAAAAAAAACTGGATGCCCAACCAATGGAAAAAATGTAGGTGCAGAAAAAATACTTAGCGGCGATCCCAAAGCTGCAAAAGATGCAAAGAAGGCAAAAAAATTCCGGAGTTAATTAATTGTTATGTGCAGCTAATTACCACTATATCCAGTCTATGATACAACCTAAACACCTTAACTATGAGCCTCACATTACGTACCACCCTCGGTTGCACCGAAGCAGTAATTGCCGATGACGGCGGATTAAAAGAATTCTACCGTGTTGCCAACATCCTTAGCCAGGATTTAGATGTCAACTACTCTCACAAAGAAGATGATTTCGATACTATTGATTGGGAATTTCGTTTCAAAGGTCATAACCTAACTCTTCATTACAGTATTTACAACGGCGTTTCTATCTTCCCTACCAAAACAAGGGATGCATTGAGTAAAGACAATAAAGCTGTTGTGGAATTAGCCGGTGTATTGGAAACGAAATTATTCAACGCCGATCAGCGTAATATTGCTTAGTTTTTTATTTATACCCTGTAGTTTTAACGAAAGAGTATTAGCCCAGC
Organism: Chitinophagaceae bacterium; assembly: GCA_016708765.1. Lineage (GTDB taxonomy): Bacteria > Bacteroidota > Bacteroidia > Chitinophagales > Chitinophagaceae > JJ008. The sequence goes on along the minus strand of JADJFD010000003.1, from coordinate 94,300 downwards.
AATAGTAATTCTGTTCAATTTCCGTTGCGTCGCACTCTTCATCGTTCGGTAATTCTATTCAACATATATTGAACCAGCTTTAAGGAATAAGTGAAGTTTCAAGTCTCGTAACTCGAAGCTAGTAGCTCACAGCTAGTAACTCTTTCCTTCTATACTCTCCATAATATTCACATAACTTACATATCGGTCTTCATGTATTTCACCATTAGCAGTTGCTTCTTTAATAGCACATCCTGGTTCATTAAAATGCAGGCAATTATTAAACTGGCAATTGTTTAATCGATCTCTCATTTCAGGAAAATAATGAGACACTTCCTGCTTATCAATATCTACCAACCCAAATTCTCTCATTCCTGGAGTATCGATTATTCTTCCTCCAAATGGCAGATCATACATTTCGGCAAACGTAGTTGTATGTTGCCCTTTACCACTCCAGCCGCTTACTTCCTGTGTCTTTAAAACTTTATCAGGAAATACGACATTCAGGAAAGATGATTTACCAACACCACTATGTCCGCTTATGAGTGTTGTTTTATTTTTCAACATTTCCAGCACTTCTTCCACCCCTTCTTTTTTTTCTGCACTCACCAAAAAAACTTTGTAGCCTACCATTTCATACATTGCTTTCCAGCCTTCATACTTGTCCAATTCTTTTTGCTTGTATAAATCTGATTTATTGAATACAATAAAAGGTTTTACATGATACATTTCTGAAGCCACAAGGAAACGATCAATAAAACCTTGGGAAGTTTTTGGCTCTTTTAGCGTTGCTACCAGCATGGACTGGTCTAGGTTGGCCGCTACAATATGATGCTGATATTTATTCCGAGGGGATTGCCTGTTGATATAATTATTACGTTGATGAATTTCATCAATCATTGCAGTATTATCATTTTCATTCTCTATTTCAAACTCCACATCATCACCCACTGCCACCGGATTGGTAGAAGTTATATCATCAATCTTCATCACTCCTTTCATTCGGGCATTCCAGAATTTGCTATTCTCGTCTTTAATGATATACCAGCTTCCGGTGGATTTGTAAATTGTTGCTTTCAAGTGTATATTATTATTTTCTATTTTGTCACTTGTTATTCGCCAATGGTCTTCACCACAGCATTAACAAATTTTATTCGGCTCATTTCATTTGCTTGCAAGATAATACTTAAAACTCTCCAAGAGTTTATCAAGGAAATTTTCTAAACACAGTAAATCGCAAAAGGATTTCAAGAAAGAGAAAAGCCAGTGTTGCCAGCACAAAATGAATAAACTGTTCTTCAATCCTTTTAAAGGCGACAATATCAATCTTCGATTTTTCCAACTCGTCAATTTGCTTATAAGTTTCCTTCAATGCTTCTTTATCCTTTGCCCGAAAGTATTGGCCACCAGTTTCATTCGCAATTTTATTCAGCAACTCGACATCAATAAAACCAATTTCTGGATTTTTATTTTTCGGCCTGCCAGTTATTTCTGTAATATTTGAGGGAATTGCTCCCATCCCAATTGTATATACTTTCACTCCCTGTGATTTTGCAATATCCAATGCCGTCAATGGGTCAATCAATCTAGTATCCGGTGCATCTTCTTTTCCATCTGTAATTAAAATAATGACTTTGCTTTTTGATTTGCTTTGCACCAATCTGTCAACTGCCGTTGCCAATCCTTCGCCTATTACTGTTCCATCTTTTAGCAAGGTTCTGCTTTCTAATTTTTGTATTTGAGTTATCAATGTATTTCTGTCATTCGTAATCGGACATTGCGTAAAACTTTCGCCAGAGAAAATCACCAACCCAATTCTATCAACCGGACGGCTACGGACAAATTCTTCCGCAACTTCTTTTGCCACCTCCATTCTGGATGGTGGAATATCCTGAGACCCCATGCTGCCGCTTACATCCATACAAAGAACAATATCAATTCCTTCACCTTCTGAACGTTGTTCTTCATTTCTTTTTTGTGGTTGGGCTAAGGCAATTATTAAACAGCTTAAAGTCAGTAACCGAAATATAAAAGGAAGATGACGAAACCTGTTTTTCCAGGAATTAACAGTAAATGCATGAGTGGTGGAAACGGTTATCGTTGCTTTCTGCTGGTCATTCTTTTTAGCATACCACCAAATCAGCAATGGCAACAATGCAAACAACCCGAAGAAAATCGGGTAAACAAAGTGCATATTTTTGATCCAGTCGTAAAGCATAAAAGCATCCCAAACCCTTTCAAAAGAGGGGTTTAAGTACCTGATCCTTCAATCAGTTTTATAGAATTTAAAATATCTGAATACGATGTTTGTTTGTCTCCTTCCTCAGGAATATATTTTGCGAATTTCACAAAATCACTCAACCGCAAAGCCTGGGAAAGTTTATCAAACTTTCCTTTATCATTTACCACATCTTTCACCTGCAGTATCAAGTCATCAGTTGTTTTTTGTAATGAAAGAATTCCTTTTTTTCTAAAAATGTACAATCGGAAAATATTAGTCAGCTCAGCATAATAAGTTTTAGTGTCGGGGTTCTCCTTTTGCAAATCCGTCAGTTGTTGCATTGCTTCTTCATACGGATTCACAACAATTTTCTCCTTTGCAATAACAACGGGTTTCTTTTTTCTACGGGCTAAAAATATAACTGTTAACAACAAGAAAGCAACTGCGGTTGCATAAATCCACCAAGGGATTCCCTCTTTTTTTGTTTTTACTTCTATTATATCTTTTATATCATGATAATCCTGTTCAGGATTGAAGTCGGAGAATACAACATCAATTGGAATAGTATCGGTCTTTACTCCTTTTGCTAAAGTAAATGAAGGAATAACCCAATGGCCCGAATCAAAACTGGTAATTGTGTACTTGCCTATAACTTTTATATCTCCATTTTCAGAAGAGCTATCAATAACAGGTTTATCCAGAAATTCAAAATGAGCTATTGTATCTATTTGTTCAAACTGTATTTTACTGCCAGAAGGGAAGTAGCTTTCAATTGTAAGCACCAATGGCTCTCCCAAAAGAATTTTATTTTTATTGACCGACGCTTTAATTGAAGCATCGCCTTGTGCAATTATTGTTTGCGCAAGAATCATTGAGAAAAGAAAAAGTATTGTTTTCCTGATAATCATTTTTGTTTGTTCCGGCTGAGAAAGAATCGTTGCAGCACTCTTACATAATCTTCGCCGGTTTTGACATGCAGCAGATCGCAGCCTGCTTTTTTGAATGTTTGTGTACTGTATTCAGTTATTCTGAAAAATTCCTGTTCATAGCTATATCTTACAAATGCATTACTACTATCCACCCATTTTGTCTTTCCCGATTCAGCATCTTTCACCTTCAACAATCCTGCATCTGGCAACTGCTTATCCATCTGATCATAAATTTTTATACCAATCACATCATGTTTTTTTCCGGCAATACGCAATGCATCTTCGTAATTAGCATCTATAAAATCGCTCAGCACAAAGGCAATACTTTTTTGTTTGGTTGAATTATTAAAATACCGAAGTGCCGAGCTTACAGCAGTTCCTTTCCCTTTTGGTTCTTTGCTCAGCAATTCCCTTACAATATATAATGCATGTTGTTTTCCTTTCTTCGGAGGAATAAATGCTTCCACCTGGTCGCTGTAAAAAATCACTCCAATTTTGTCTGCATTATTCACTGCTGAAAAACTAATCACCGCAGCAATTTCTGTAATTATATCTTTCTTTCTTGCAAACTGCGTTCCGAATAAAGAGCTACTACTAATATCAACTAAGAGCATTACTGTCAGCTCTCTTTCTTCTTCAAAAATTTTACTATAAGGATGACCAAATCTTGCTGATACATTCCAGTCAATAAAACGAATATCGTCTCCAGCCGCATATTCCCTTACTTCTTTGAATGACATTCCTTTTCCCTTAAAAGCACTATGATATTCACCAGTAAACAAATCACTGGTAAGTTTCTTGCTCTTAATTTCAAGCTCCCGAACTTTTTTTATTATTTCAGCAGTAGTTAACATTGATTTATTAAAATGAAAATCTATAATTTAGGAATCCTAAGTCCCCCTTCGGGTGATTTAGGGGGCTATTAGGGGACATTTATTTGTCTTAACACATCCTCAATCACATCTTCTACTTTCACATTCTCCGCTTCTGCTTCATAAGTAAGACCGATGCGATGTCGAAGCACATCTTTACAAATACTTCTCACATCTTCAGGAATTACAAATCCTCTTTTATTTAAAAATGCCTGCGATTTTGCAGCAAGCCCCAGATTAATGCTTCCTCTTGGAGATGCTCCATACGATATAAGTGGTCCGAGTTTTTCTAATTTATAATCTTGCGGTCTTCTTGTGGCAAAAACAATATCCAGGATATACTGCTCAATTTTCTCGTCCATATAAATCTGCTTCGTCAAATCTCTTGCATTAATCACTTCTGAAATAGAAACCACCTGGTTTATTTTAGGAAACTCTCCCTGTATACTTTTTCTAAGTATGATTTGTTCTTCGGCCATTTTGGGATAGTCAACAATTACTTTCATGATAAAGCGGTCAACCTGTGCTTCTGGTAAAGCATAGGTTCCTTCCTGCTCCAACGGATTTTGTGTAGCCAATACTAAAAATGGCTCATCCAGTTTATATGTTTTCTCGCCAATCGTTACTTGCCGCTCCTGCATTGCTTCCAGCAATGCACTTTGAACTTTGGCCGGCGCCCTGTTTATTTCATCTGCCAAAATAAAGTTGGCGAAAATGGGGCCTTTGCGAACTACAAATTCATTTTTCTGCTGATTGTAGATCAATGTGCCTATCACATCGGCTGGCAACAAATCAGGTGTAAATTGTATCCGGCTGAATTGAGCATGAATGGCTTGCGCCATTGATTTTATTGTCAGTGTTTTTGCAAGACCCGGAACACCTTCCAACAATACATGGCCATTACTTAAAAGACCAATCAATAATCGGTCGAGCATATGGCTCTGACCAACAATTACATGACCAATCTCTTTTCTTAACTTATCTGTAAATTGTCCGGCCTGGCTGATCTTTTCGTTCAACAAACGGATATCTTCTGCAGTTTTTAGCATGCTTTATTTTTAAAGTAACACAAAATACGAACTTGCAGTAAGCAAATAATTTGCCGTTATTATAAACGGCATGAATTTCGCATATATATAACTAGATTTTACGCTTAAAATCCTGAAAATATTATCTATTTTGTGCTATTAACCAACTTTACCATGAAAAAATACTTTTTTATTCTAGCGGTATCCTTTTTTTTGACAGCTACGGCTTTTCTCTCTTGCCAGAAAGATAGTGTACCTCCACAAAAGACAAAAACTGAAAATATTTCTAGTAGTAGCTGGAAATTTTCAAGTGCCACTGCCTCAGGTACAGATATATCGAGTAACCCTCAAATAGCTTGTATAAAAGACGACGTAATAACTTTTCAAGCTAATGGTAATGGTAATGTAAATGAGGGGTTGAACGTTTGCAGTCCGACGACTGCAGGAAATTTTACATGGGCATTTCAAAATAATGAAACAGAGTTAATGATGTCTGCTGGGCTTTTCCCAGCCGGTTCAGGATTATTTAATATTGTAACATTAAATGAGACCACATTAGTCGTTTCCCAAAATGTATTTTTCCCTCCATCACCTACAGCAATTCTTGTAGTAGCAACTTATATTCATTAATGTCAAGAAAGATATTTTCCAACAATAGGCACCCTTCTGCCAACACCAAATGCTTTTGGTGAAATGCGAATGATCGGGCAAAACTGATTACGTTTATATTCGTTTACGTTAACCATTTTTAATACACGGTCAACTAGTGCTTCGTCAAAGCCTTGTTCCTTTATTTCATTTGGGCCTTTTCTTCTTTCTATATATTGGTATAATATTTTATCAAGAATTTCATACTCGGGCAATGAGTCGGAGTCTTTTTGTCCGGGCCTTAATTCTGCTGAAGGCGGTTTAGTAATTATATTATTCGGTATAACTTCTTCATTTCTATTTATATATTTTGCCAGAGCATATACCTGCATTTTGTAGCAATCACCCAGCACACCTAATCCTCCAGCCATATCTCCGTACAACGTTCCATAACCTGTTGCTAGTTCGCTTTTATTAGATGTATTAAGTAATATATAACCAAACTTATTGGCGATTGCCATTAGCAAATTTCCTCTTGTTCTTGATTGAATATTTTCTTCTGCCACACTAAATGGCAAATCCTTATAAATTGGTTTTAACTCTGTAAGAAAACTTTCATAAATATTTTTTATAGAAATTATCTCGTAAGGATTACCTAGGTTCTTACTTAATTGTTGCGCATCTGAAACAGAATGATCAGATGAATATTGCGACGGCATTAATACGGCTTTCACATTTTCATTTCCCAATGCCTCACAAGCCAATGCCAGTGTTACTGCACTATCAATTCCTCCGCTGCTTCCTAGAATCGCTTTGGTAAAACTCATTTTGCTGAAATAATCTTTGATACCAGTTACAATAGCAGCATAAATTTCAGCAGTACATAAATTATAATCCAGCTCCGCCGGATCATATTCTGCATCCGGCAAGTTTTCAGCCTTTATTTTTACAGGCTCTGTAAATGTTCCATCATCCTTCAATTCAAAAATGTCAAAGGCTTCTTCAAATAGTGGCAATTGCTTTATAAGATTCGCATTCTTATCAAAAACTAATGAGCCGCCGTCAAAAACGATTTCAGTCTGGCTACCTACTCCGTTGCAATACAACATCGGTAGCTTATACTTGGATACATTCAGTTTCACAATTGCTTTCCGGTCTTCTACATGAGTGTAATCAAATGGAGAGGCAGAAATATTTAACATCACATCCGGTTTAAATTTCATCAGTTCGTCCATTGGGCAATTTCGGTACAATGGATTATCGCCAAGATTCCAGATATCTTCACAAATGGTTATCGCCAGTTTCTTTCCTTTGAATTCGATGATGTTCCAGTCGTACGCCGGTTCAAAATAGCGATACTCATCAAATACATCATAGTTCGGTAAACAGGTTTTATGTGCTACAGCTTTCACTTCCTTTTCATACAGAAAAAAAGCAGCATTGAATAAATCTTTCCCTTCTCTTACAGGGTTGATATCCGGTGCGCCAACAATAACAGCAATTGAATCTGCATGTTGTTTAATAATATCTATAGCTTTATAACATTTGTTGATAAAGTCTTCAAACTCCAAAAAGTCTCTTGGCGGATAACCACAAACACATAGCTCTGAAAACATAACAATATCTGCACCCTGCTTTTTAGCCCAGTCAATTCCTTCAATAATTTTACGGGTATTTTCTTCAAAGTTGCCGATGTGATAATTCTGTTGTGCCAGTGCTATTTTCATGAGGCAAAATTACAGCAATGAAGTACGATTTAACGCTAATTTTTAATCCATTATTTTTGCCTTCGCAACATTTATTTCCCGAATACGTTAACAATAACCATGAAAAAAACCACCTTCATTCTACTGGCTTCTTTTATTTTATTTTCCTGTAAAAACAACAACAATGCTCCGAATGTTTCCAATATTAATGTTGATATAAAATTGGAACGATTTGACAGGGATTTCTTTGCCATTGACACCAATAATATATTACCGGGCCTGAATCAACTAAATGCAAAATACCCTGTTGCAACTCCCATTTTTCTGCAATTTGTTTTAGGAGTGGATAGTGCAAATATGATTTATGGAGTTAAAAACTTCCTAAGCTTGAGCAATGGTTTATATGACACTGTTAATACTGTTTTTAAAACCACCGATGGCTTAGAGAAAGATTTTAAAAAGGCATTTCAATATGTAAAATATTATTTCCCGAAATATCAGGTTCCGAAAATTGCAACCATTGCTGGACCAGTTGATGCGTTAGCACAATCTGATAGTGGCCCAACACCGGACTTCCTACGTCCCGGACTCTTAGGCATCAGTCTACAATTTTATTTGGGAAAAGATTTTTCTGTTTACAACGATCCGTTTTTTATAGAAAGTGTTGCTCCCAGTTACCGAAGTCGTCGTTTTAGCAAAGAATACATTATTGCCGATGCGATGCAATTGGTTGTATCGGATATGTTCCCTGATAAAAGTAGCGGCAAACCTCTGATTGAGCAAATGGTGGAGAAGGGAAAACAGTGGTATTTATTAGATAAATTTCTCCCAACAACTCCGGACTCTATTAAAACCGGATATACTCAGCAACAGTTAGATTGGTGCAAAGAAAATGAAGGAATGATATGGACTTCTATTGTAAAAAACGAAGATCTGCAATCGCTGAATCCTTCTGTATTGCAGGTTTATATTGGCGAAAGCCCTTTTACTCAAGGTTTTCCGCCTGATTATTCTCCCGGCAATATCGGGCAGTGGATTGGGTGGAAGTTCATCAAAAAATTTGCTGAAAAAAACCCAGACATGAAGCCAGAAGAAATAATGCAAACGGATGCAGTTACAATTATTACACAGGCAAAATACAAACCGAAATAAGAGTTTATTTACAACTGTTATTGATTGCAACTAAGTTTTACAATTATCTGATAAACATCATCTCCGGCGACAGTATAATTTTCCTACATTTACAGGAATCATGAAGGCACTCGACACACTTACTGACCCGATTTATACAGAAAAAGATAAATTTTCATTTTACGATAAATTATGGTTGCGAATTATGAATGATAAAAGGGATCTTCCTTTTATTTATTTATTAACTACTATTCATCTGATTGTTTTACCCGTTGCTATTTTGTTGTACACTCCCCTGCTTACCGGTTGGTGGTGGTGGGCATTAGCGGTTCCCTATTTTTATTTATCGCAATTTTATTTAAAAGGAAGTTTTGGTTTGATGTTTCATTGCTTCTGCCATCGCAAAACATTGAAAGCACCCTGGCAAAAACCATTCTTTACATACACATCCTGGATTATTTGTCCATTATTTGGTCATGCTCCGGAAGGATATTTCAGCCATCATATGGGTATGCACCATATTGAGAATAATTTACCTGATGATACCAGCAGTACAATGGCTTATCAAAGAGATAGTTTAAGAGGGTTTCTTGCTTATTTTTTCAAGTTCATTTTTGTAGGCGTTATTAATACTATCCGGTATCTTTTTAGTAAGAAAAGAAATAAACTTGGACGACGACTTACTGCCGGAGAATATGTATATCTGGCATTTTGCATTGCCATGTGTTTTGTAAATCTAAAAGCAACATTGGTTGTCTTCATCGTTCCATTATTGTTTGCAAGGCTAGTTATGATGCTTGGCAACTGGGCTCAGCATTCTTTTGTTGATGCAAAAGATCCTGATAACCTTTATACAAGTTCGATTAATTGCATCAATACTGTTTACAACAAAAAATGCTGGAATGATGGTTATCATATCATCCATCATCTTCGCCCGGGAATGCACTACACCGAAATGCCTGGAGAGTTCTTAAAAAGAAAAGATGAATTTGCTGCTAATAAAGCCATTGTCTTTGATGGCATTCACTATCTCCACATATTTACTTGGTTATTGACTAAACGCTACGATAAGTTAGCTGATAACTTAGTGAATATCAATGGAACAATCTTTAATTCAAAGGAAGAAGCTATTGCATTGATGAAGGAGAGGACGAGGAAGATAGTCTAGCCCCTGTCCCCGAAGGGGTACTTTGATCTAAGATGCTTTATCTTATTCTAAAAGTCAAGAAAGGAATTCTGATAATTTTCTGATGCCGTAAATTGCTGAATAAAATTCATTCAGTACAAGAGTGCGACGCAACGAAGTTGATAGTAGTACTTCAGCTGGGAACAAAATAAAAACTAACTGCTTTAGAGAATATAAATAAAGTAATGAATATAAATCCTAGGTTCCCCTTCGGGGACAGGGGCTTTAATTATTCTTCATCGGAACAATCATCTCAAAAGACGGAATACTTACGTCAAACATTTGTTTGCTGTGCAAGTTTTCCATCTGGTAAGTGCCGTGCATTTTTCCCATTTCGGTGCGGAGGTTGCAACCGCTTACATATTGATAACTTTCGCCGGATTGTAACGTAGGTTGAATGCCTATGACTCCTTCGCCTTCTACTTCCCGGTTACTACCATTGCTGTCAAAAATATACCAATGGCGACGGTGCAGTTTTACAGGAAATGCGTTGTGATTTTCTAAAGAGATGCGATAGGCAAACATGAACTCCGATTGCAGCGGGTTGCTGTAATCGGCTTGGTAGAAAGTTTCTACACTTACTTTCACTCCTTCGGATATCATGCTGGTCATGTAGTAAAAATAAACAAATTACCATCAAATCAAACTTGCAGGTTATTTAACTTATAAATCCCCTTTTGAGTCTTAATTTTGCGGCTCTATAATAAATTAATTGAATATGAAGATAGCAGTAGCAAATGGCGATGGAATAGGACCTGAAATAATGGATGCCGTGTTGACGATTTTTAAAGCGAACAAAGTTCCGTTGGAATATGAGCCTGTAGACATGGGTAAATGGGTGTTTGATAAAGGGTTTAATAACGGTATGACGCCAGAGGCCAAGCAATCAATAGAATCATTGGGAATACTTTTTAAAGGGCCGATGGAAACACCAAAAGGTAAAGGAGTAAAAAGTATTAATGTAACGGCCAGAAAAACATGGAATACTTACGGCAATAAAAGAGATTTCAGAACATTGCATGGTGTTGACACTGTATTTAGCAAAGCCGGAATACCGATTGACATTACTATCGTACGAGAAAATATTGAAGATACGTATGGAGGCATCGAGCATATGCTTACACATGATGTGGCATTAAGCCGCAGGTTTATTACCCGTCCCGGAAGTATGCAGGTAATTCGTTATGCATTTGAAATGGCGAAGCAAAAAATGCCCGTCGCATAACTTGCGGTCATAAGTCAAACATTATGAAAATCACTGACGGGTTGTTTCTTGATTGTTTTTATGAAGTTGCAAAAGAATATCCTGAGCTAAAAGCGGATGATATTATTGTGGATGACCTTTGTATGAAATTAGTTACAAGGCCTGATCTGTTTGATGTGGTGGTGTTGACAAATTTACAAGGTGATATCGTATCAGATCTTTGTGCAGGATTAGTAGGCGGCTTAGGGTTTGCTCCTTCTGCAAATATTGGTGATCATATTGCAATTTTTGAAGCCGTACATGGCACAGCACCAGATATTGCCGGAAAAAATATTGCAAACCCAACAGCATTATTATTAAGTGGGTTGGCTATGCTTCGCCATTTAGGTCTTACTGAAAATGCAGCCATCATTGAGAATGCATTGTTATATACGTTGGAAAAAGGCATACACACTGGTGATTTTGGTGATAAAAATATTCCGGCAGTAAACACCACTGAATTTGCAGATGCAATCATCAGCAACTTTGGTAAAACACCAGAAATTGGCGCCAGAAAAATCCTTGCAAATAAACCGGGTACTCCAACTCCGTTGAAGTTAGAGTCAAACTCTATGATGATATCAAAGGAAGATGAGGTGGAAACAATTGTTGGCGTTGATCTGTTTATTGAAAGTGAGGAGCAGCCGATTGCAATTGCCGCAAAATGCCAGCGACATGCAGGTGTAAAATTCAATCTTATTAATATCAGCAACCGTGGCACACAGGTTTGGCCTACTGGTTCTGTTTATACCAATTTGGTCAATCAATATAATGTACGATTTGAAAGCATTGATGATGTACCGCTTAATCAACAGGATGTTATCGGCCTTTATGTAAGCATGAGTGGCAATTTTAAAATATGTTCTTTTGAGTTGTTGAATATGTGGGGCAATAAGAAATCGTATAGTTTGGCGCAGGGGCAATAAAGCCCTCTGTCTCCCGAAGGGGAACTTAGAATAATAACTCAAGACTGCATTTGTCATGCCGAGGAACGAGGCATCTTGTATTTATTTGCCCAGCTTTAGTACTACTATCACCTTCTGTTGTGTCACTCACTTCATCGTTCTGTAATTCTACTGAGCATTTTCGAAAAGTCGTTATTAATCGTAACTTGTCACAAAGCAAAAAAGAGATGCCAAAAGACACTCACAAATACACCAATGAAGAAGTAACGGTAGTTTGGAAACCAAACTCCTGTATTCACTCAACACTCTGTTGGAAAGGATTGCTGGAAGTATTTAACCCCCGAGAAAAGCCATGGATAAAAATGGATGGTGCAACCACTGAAAAAATAATTGAGCAGGTAAGAAAATGCCCGAGCGGCGCTTTGAGTTATTATTTGAATGAAGAAACTACAACAGATAAAACATCTGATAAAGTTGTTGCCGAATCTACCAATATTTTAAAAATACAAGTATCACCGAATGGGCCTTATCTTATAAAAACAAAATGCCTGATTGTACATAGTGACGGACGGGAAGAAACAAAGACAGGAACAGTGGCATTATGTCGTTGCGGTGCTTCTGAAAACAAACCGTACTGTGATGGACATCATCGAAAGATTGGATTTGAGGGATAATCTTTAATTTTACTTCCTAAGCCTTTTTATGAAAAAAGAATTGAGTCTTCTTCTACTTCTGTTTTTTAATATCCCATTATTCTCGCAAGTCAATTTTGAAAGCCTTTCGCTAAATGAGGCTTTGCAAAAATCAAAAGAAACCGGTAAACTGGTTTTCCTTCAACTGGAATCGTCTAGCTGCTTACAGTGTAATGAAGTAGCAGATAAAGCATTTACCAACAAATCTCTTGGTGAAAAATTATATCAAAGCTTTATCTGTATAAAGATTTCCGCTAATCATGCTGATAGAGAAACGGCAAATAAATTGTTTAATAAAAAAGCTAACAGTTTTGGTTCCTTTTTTATTACTCCCGATAATTCATTGATACATGTTTATAACAAAACGACTACAAAGTCTGAAGTATATGAGAAGGAAGCTGATATTGCACTTACAAAAGCTGGCGAAGGAATTCGTCTGATAGCTTTACAGAATCAATATAAAGAAGGAAATCGCAGCATTGGCTTTCTTGAATTGTATTTAAATACGTTGAAAGCACTTAAACTTAATACAGATGATTTACTGGAAGAATATATAACACTCTTACCCTCCGATTCCATTTCCTCTCTCAAAACTTTTATTTTTGTAATTAACATGACGCCATTGTTAGAAAGCAAAGCCTACGAAAAAATTGGAAAGTTTTATGAGACAATAAACAAAAAAAATTATAATGGAAATTATCCATTTCATTCAACTTTTAAAACTGCAATTGCATACAAATCATTAAAAAAAGCTATTAATGAAAAGGATGAAGTATATGCAATTAAAGTAGCTGACTACTCAAGAAATATTTATCCAAAAGAACCAGAAAAAGCGTCAAAAGCTTACTATTCAAATCTTCTTGAATATTACATATCCGTTATTGATACTGTTAAGTATTTTAAGATCGCTGCATTTTATTTTGATAGATTTTATATGGACATATCCATTGATTCAATCAGGAAAAATGATACAATCAAAATGAATGAGCTTGCAAAAAAAACAACTGCAAAAATTGAAAAGAAAGGCGATTCCGTAATCATGAGAAAAGAAATATCATATAAATCTGAAACACAAAGTTTAAGCAATCAATTAAGTGAAGCGGCTAGATATTTTTGGAAATTTACTTCTAATCAGGAATATCTCTTAAAAGCTAAAAACTGGGCAAAAAAAGCATTAGAGTTTCATGAGAGTTTTACAACGCAAAATACATATGCCCTTTTATTAAATAAGATAGGACAAAAACAAGAAGCAATAAGCTGGCAGGAAAAGGCAATTTTACTTAAAAAGAAATATGGTCTGGACACCAAAAGTCTCGAGAAAGAATTAAAGGAAATGAAATAAATCAAATTTTCTTTACTTGCTTATATCCATTCTTTACCAACCACTGCAATACTTTTTCTCGTTGATCTCCCTGCACAATTATTTCTCCATCTTTTGCAGAGCCGCCGGTTCCGCAAAATGATTTTAATTTTTTTCCCAAATCTTCTAGGTCTTCTACTATCCCGATAAAACCTTCTATTAAGGTTACTGCTTTTCCTGCACGGCGCTTTGTATCCAATCGTATTTTTAATTTCTGCTGTGCAGGTGGTAAAGTCTCCGAATTATTCTGCTCCGATTCAAAAGAAAAATTAGGATCGGTACTGTACACAAATCCTCTTGTATCTGGTTTATTCTTTTTACTACTCATAAGTCTCTCTGAATTTCAGGCTGTAAAGTCCCTCCTTCGGAGGGATTTAGGCAGGCCGCCTTCAAACTTAAATCCAAACTCTTCGCCTGGTGAATTAATGCACCCACACTTACAAAATCAACACCGGTATTTGCGTAAGCAGTTATATTATTTAAATTAATTCCACCGCTTGCTTCTGTTTCAAAATCTTCACCAATTATTGCAACTGCTTCTTTTATCAGTTCTGGTGTAAAGTTGTCCAGCATAATACGAAACACTTTTCCTTTTCCAACAGCCATTACTCTTTTTACATCTTCAATACTTCTTGTCTCCACTTCAATCTTTAAACCCGGCTTTTTTGTTTTTACATATTCTGCAGCTTTATCAATTGCTTTCTCTATCCCACCACAATAATCAATATGGTTGTCCTTCAGCATTATCATATCATATAATCCAAAGCGATGATTAACACCACCACCAATTCGCACCGCTTCTTTTTCCAGTAAACGGAAATTAGGTGTCGTTTTTCTTGTATCTAATAGTCTTGTATTCGAACCTTTAAGTTTATCTGTGTATTCTTTTGTCAGCGTAGCAATACCGCTCATTCTTTGCATACAGTTCAACACTAATCTTTCGCATTGCAAAATGGTGTGTACAGACGATTCTACTTCAAAAGCTTTTTCACCAAATTTCATCGTATCCCCATCTTTTTTAAAAGCAGTAAAAACCGAGTCGGTTACTTTATAGCTGAAAATTTTTGCAGCCACTTCCATTCCTGCCAGAATACCATCTTGCTTTATTTTCAAAACAGCCTTCCATTTCGCTTCAGCGCCAATAACAGATAATGTAGAATGATCGCCGTCACCGATATCTTCTTTCAACGCTTCGTCGATCAGATGTTTCAATTGTTCATCAAAATTCATAGTTGCAAAAATAATGTTTCATATCAAGCTTATTTCAAACAAAAAAGTCCCGTCTCGTTTTGAACGAAACAGGACTTTAAAATTTAGTTGCTGTTATTTTAGTCCATTGACTGGAATCGTATTTCTTTTACTACTTCCTTACCGTTTTTCATTTTCATGAAAACATTGGTACGATAATTACCTGCACTTGTTTGCAATGTTCCCACACAGTATTGACTACCGCCGGTACCATCGCCTTTGTGCTTTAACTCAAAACCTTTTACCCCGTTATTGCTAAAGAAGTCTTTTACAATAAGCTGAGCTTGTGCTTTGCTGTAACTATCACTTTTGTCTGGCAACGTAAGTCCCACATTCTCATCAAAATAATTTGAAAGTTGAGACGCATTCCCGGAACGTAAAGCTCCAATCACTTCATCAATACTGCTGCTTTGCAGCGTAAATGAAGACAGTAACATAGTTGCTCCTAATAGTAAAGACGTAAATATGTGTTTCATAACAAATAGGTTTTCACAGGTCTAATAATCTAAAAACATGCCACAGTATTTATGGCGGTCTCAGAGGATACTAAAGTACTAAAAATCAGCAGCTTTTCAAGTTTTTTGCTGACTTATAAAGTATTTGAATGTAGTTTTACAGGGTACGGACGGGCATTGCCCCTTGAGAATGAATGTATTTGTACCAATTAAAATTTTTATCAACAATGTCGAGAAAGAAAGTCATTCTGACTATTATGGACGGCTGGGGATTGGGGAAAGTTGCTTCTTCTGATGCTATTCAAAATGCTAATGTTCCTTTTACAAAATCGCTTTATTCAAAATATCCAAATACTACGCTAATAACCTGCGGTGAAGCAGTCGGACTGCCAGATGGTCAGATGGGTAATTCCGAAGTCGGGCATCTTAACTTAGGTGCTGGTAGAGTTGTTTACCAGGAATTACAAAGAATAAATGTGGCCGTAAGAGATGGCTCTTTCGCTAAAAATGAAACATTGCTATCTGCAATACGGTTTGCAAAAAATCAAAATAAGAGATTACACCTTTTAGGATTAGTAAGCAATGGTGGTGTTCATTCACATATCAATCATATAAAAGCAATTGTTGATACTTGTAAAGCTGAAGGGCTGATAGATGTTTTTATTCATGCTTTTACTGATGGCCGTGATTGTGACCCAAAAAGTGGACTCGGTTTCATTACTGATTTGCAAAATCACCTGAACACAAGTGTGGGAAAAATTGCTACTGTAAGTGGCCGCTATTTTGCCATGGATCGTGACAAACGGTGGGAACGTATCAAACTGGCTTATGATGCATTAGTAAATGGCGCAGGAGAAAAAGCTACGGATGCCATAGCCGCAGTTGAAAATTCATATGCTAATAATATAACTGACGAGTTTATTTTACCAACAGTTATTCTTAATGAAGGTCAACAGCCTTTAGCAACAATAGAAAACGGAGACGTTGCTATTTGTTTCAACTTCAGGACTGATAGATGTAGGGAAATAACCCAGGTGTTAACACAAACTGATTTTCCTGAGTTCCATATGTACAAACTGGATCTGTATTACACCACAATGACAGAATATGATCAGACCTACAAAAACGTTCATGTGATGTTTGAAAACGACAATCTGAATAATACATTGGGTGAAATTTTGCAGGCAAATGGATTACAACAAATCCGTGCGGCGGAAACTGAAAAATATCCGCATGTCACCTTCTTTTTTAGTGGGGGCAGGGAAAAAGAGTTTGTAGGGGAAAAAAGAATAATGGCACAATCTCCCAAAGTAGCTACTTATGACTTGCAACCTGAGATGAGTGCATACGAATTAACAGATCTATTGTTGCCGGAAATAGAAAAGGGTGAGGCCGATTTCATTTGTCTAAATTATGCCAACACAGATATGGTAGGGCATACTGGTATTTGGCCAGCAGCTATCAAAGCAGCAGAAACTGTAGACAAATGTGTTGAGCAAATTGTAACCGCCGGACTGAAAAATGGATACACCATTTTCCTGACAGCAGATCATGGCAACTCAGATTATCTGATTAATGAAGACGGATCACCCAATACAGCACATACATTGAACCCAGTACCTTTCTTTATAATTGATAATGAATGGAAGGGAACTATAATGCCCGGAAAACTAGGCGATATTGCGCCTACCATTCTTACCATGATGGAAATACAAATTCCTAAAGAAATGACAGGGAATGTATTAATTTCGAATTCATAATCTTATTAAAAATGAAAATAGTTAAGAAAAATTTTGCTGGTCCTTTTATTGGCATTAATAGTAATCCAGTTTATTCATCCAAAGAAAAATAAATCCGAAGGACCTCAGCCTAATTTTATTGGCAATTCTTTTGCCATTCCTGATGATGTAAAAGCAATTTTGGCAAAAGCCTTTAATGATTGTCATAGCAATAATTCAAAATACCCATGGTATGCAAACTTTCAGCCGGTGCATTGGTGGCTTGAAGATCATATAAAAGATGGAAAAAAACATTTGAATTTTGACGAATACACTCATAAGTCACTCCGCACTCAATTTCATAAAATGGAAGAAACCGTTGAAATGATTCAAGACGGCAAAATGCCTATTAAAGAGTACAAATGGACACATGGAGATGCGAGGCTTACAGAGGACGAAAAAAATAAAATAATCGGCTGGGCAAACGCCATCATGGACACCATGAAAGCAAAGTACCCAATCGACAGCCTTGTGAGAAAAAAATAGGCCTACCTTTAAGACTCAGAAACACAATTTGAATTCCAATAAGAAGAAAATAGCAGCTATTTTTTTTATCCTGCTTGGGCTTTCTCCTTTGCTGTTTACTCTTTTCATATCCATAAAGAAAGAACAGATTCATTATAAAATGAAAATGGAGTTTGAGAAAGGAGCTCTTCAAACAGTTGTGCTACCTGAAAACAAAGTTGTCTGGATGGACAAACATGAAATATGGGTTAACAACAGCATGTTTGATATTGCAACAAAAAAACTGGAAAACGGCATTTATACATTTACCGGCCTTTACGATGAAGACGAAACAAGTCTTGTTGTAAAGGAAAAAGAGTCATCTAAAAAAAATAACGAACAAAATAAACGCCTCTCACAACTTTTGAAAATCTTGCCGATATTTTGCAGTTTATTCAAGGAATCTTATCAATTTGAAAAGCCTTGCTCCTTATTCTATTCATTCGTTTCTGAACGGCACGAAAACCCTTTTAAGAAAATACTCGTTCCTCCACCACAGGTTTATTGTTAATATCAATAACAAAACCGAATTCTTAAAATAAACTTACTATTTATGAGTAATAAGTATGTACTTGCTCTTGCAGGTATGTTATGTATTGCATTATGTGGTTATACCCAAGAAGACACCACTTTTAAAAAAACGCTGGGGGAAATTGTAATCTCAGTAAACAAATGGGAACAAAAACTAAATGAAGTTCCAAACAAAATTGTCAAGATAAATAAACTCGATATTCTTAGAAACAATCCGCAAACATCAGCAGATTTATTAAGTCAGACCGGTGCTGTTTTTGTGCAAAAAAGTCAACTCGGTGGAGGCAGCCCGATGATTCGTGGGTTTGCAACTAATAGGGTTTTGCTGGTTGTGGATGGTGTGCGGATGAACAACGCTATTTACAGAAGTGGTAATCTGCAAAATGTAATCAGCATTGATGCATTGAGTACAGAAACTGCTGAAGTAATATTTGGACCCGGGTCACTTATTTATGGCAGCGATGCCATTGGTGGTGTTATGGATTTTCATACTCTCGATGCCCGTTTTTCAAAAGACAAAAAAATGCAGGTAAGAGGAAGTGTACTAAGCAGATACTCTACTGCAAATAAAGAAAACACAATCCATGCTGATATTAATCTTGGTTGGAAAAAATGGTCGGTACTTAGTTCTTTTTCCTTCAGCAAATTCGATGATTTAAAAATGGGGGGGAATGGCGGACAGGATAGCTACTTGCGGCCAGAATATGTTGAAAGGGTTAATAACACAGATAACATTGTACAAAACAGTAATCCCCGAATTCAACGATTTAGCGGATATGACCAAACTAACTTTCTACAAAAAATCTGTTTCAAACCAAATGAAAATTGGGACTTACAATACAGCTTTACGTACGCAAAAACCGGCGATGCCCCACGGTACGACAGGCTTATTCAATATAGAAACGGGGCTCTTCGCTTTGCGGAATGGTATTATGGCCCAATGAAATGGAATATGCATAATCTGCAAATTCTGCATAGTAAGAAAACAAACATTTATGATGATGCAAGATTAACTGTAGCATACCAAGATTATGAAGAAAGTCGTATTGACAGAACAAGGAATAACAACAATCGTAACAGACAAGTGGAGCTAGTCGATGCCATCAATGCTAATTGGGATGCAACAAAAAGTGTTGGCAAAGGAGAAATATTCTATGGACTTGAGTATGTACATAATAAAGTGGGTTCGTTTGGCGAACGAATCAATATCAGTACAAATGTGGTTACACCAATGATAAGTCGTTATCCGAACGGAAGCACATGGAACACTGCAGGAGTTTATGGAAGCTATAAAGTAAATCTTCATCCAAAAGTTACACTTACAACAGGTTTACGCTATAGTTATAATACTTTGAATGCAACGTTTGATACCACTTTTATCAAATTCCCTTTCATGAATGCTGAAATAAAGGATGGAGCATTAACTGGAAATGCAGGCCTGGTTTTTCGTCCGGCAGAAGGATGGCAGCTAAATGGAAATGTTTCTACGGGTTATCGTATGCCGAATGTAGACGACATTGGAAAATTATTTGAAAGTGTACCAGGAAATGTTTCTGTTCCTAACCCTGATTTGATTCCTGAATATGCATGGAATTTTGAGTTGGGTATTATAAAAAATATTCCAAATAAATTCCGCATAGAGCTTAACGCCTTTCATACAATCTTGGATAATGCAATTGTTCGCCGTTTCTCTACATTTAACGGGCAGGATAGTATTTTATTCAACGGTACATTGAGTCAGGTAGAAGCCCTGCAAAATGTGGGTAAAGCAACCGTTTCTGGTTTCCAGATAAGTTCAGAATTTTTCCTTACCAGAGCATATTCTTTACAAACTCATGCCAACTGGATAACAGGTAAAGAGACGGATGACACAAAAAACGAACAGGTTCCACTTCGACATGCGCCGCCTTTTTATGGAAGCACAACGCTGCGTTACAAAATAGAAAAGTTATTTATAGAAGCATCAGCACAGTATAATAGCAAAATAGAAAATGAGGACCTTGCCCCTTCGGAGCAAGCCAAAACAGATATTTATGCAAAAGATGCCAACGGAAAACCTTATTCGCCGGGTTGGTATACACTTGGTCTTAAAGCTTCTTATCAAATAGTGAAAAATTTGCAAGTAACAGTTGGTTGGGAAAATATAACCAACCAAAGATATAGGTCATATTCTTCTGGGATTGTGGCCGCCGGTTCAAATTTTATTGTTTCGCTCCGTACCTCATTTTAATTAAATGAAAGATCTGCCGCAAAGCAGGTCTTTTATATATTTTGCATTTATGAGTAACACTAAACAGCAAGCAAAACTGATTCGATGGTTTCGAAAAGTGCATAGAAAAATTGCAATCTTTTTATTTGCTTTTTTTCTCATAATTTCTATTTCCGGAATATTACTTGGCATAAAAAAACAAACGGGCCTATTAGCACCTACAAAGCAAGGAACATCAAAAGATCTTTCTACCTGGCTTAGTATTGATAGCTTACAAAAGAATGCTATCAGGTTTTTATACGATTCTGTTTCCACAAATCTTTCTGCCATAGTAGATAGAATAGATGTAAGGCCCGATAAAGGCATAGTGAAATTTATATTTAAAGAACATTTCAATGGCTTGCAGCTAGATGGAGCTACGGGTGAACTATTACTTATTGAGAAAAGAAGAAGTGACTTTATAGAAAAACTACATGATGGTTCAATCCTGGACGGAATTTTTGGTACTGGTGGAGATCAATTAAAAGTAAGTTATACGGTAATAATGGGATTAAGCCTTTTTATGCTTGTGATTACTGGAATGTGGCTTTGGTATGGGCCAAAAAGACTAAGAAAGGTCAAAAGGGATGAAAAAAGTAAAAATTCGTATCCCAACTAAGCTTCAATAGAAAATCAACTTAATAATCTACTTAAGTTTTACAATTCTGTGCAGCATTCATTAAGAAAATTTGTCTAAATTACAGGCAACCAAAGTAAGTTATGACAGAGGAAGCCATTTTAAAAGGTTGTTTGAACAGCGACGCTGTGGCCCAGCGGGAGTTGTACAATAAGTACAGCCCTAAAATGTTGGCTGTTTGCTATCGCTTTGCTCATAACCGTGAAGATGCTGAAGACATGCTTCAGGAAGGTTTCATAAAGGTGTTTTTACAAATGCACAGTTTTGAAAGCCGGGGCTCTTTTGAAGGTTGGATTAGGCGAATAATCGTTCACACTTGTATTAATATTCTGAAAAAGAATAAGAAGTTTAATGAAAGTGTAGACATCATTCATGCAACAGGTGTACAAATAAGAGAAGAAAGTGTACCTGCCATTATTCAGGCAAAGCAGGTTGTAGAATGTATAAGAATGTTGCCAATTGGTTATAGAACAGTGCTTAACCTTTACGCAATTGAAGGTTATAGTCATCGGGAAATAGCTAACATACTTGGAATAGAAGAAAGCACCAGCCGAAGCCAGTATACAAGAGCTAAGGCAATGCTTGAAAATATTTTAATAAGAAGAAGAATTTTACAAAAACCAAAACAGGAGGCCAATTGGCTTGCCGCCGTTAACCAGAGTTAAAAAGACGTACCAAATTAAGTGAGTACTGGTTATGAACCAAAATTTTGAAAATAGAGATTTTGAACATTTTGTAAAGCAAAATGCTGATCAATACCGGATGTTTCCATCTGAAAAGGTTTGGAAGGGTATTAATAATACCTTGCATACCCGTAGACGCTGGTACGGAATAGGATTAGCACTTCTTTTACTAACAACTGCTGCAGTAACAGGCATCATGCTTAGTCCTTCTAGCAAACAACCGCAAACTCTTTCTGAAAAATCTAATGTTGTTTCGGCAAAATCTGATAAGCCTACAAGTAATAAATCAGAAGTTATAATTACTCCGATAATAGCGAAGAGCAAAATAAATACCCCTGCAGTTTCACCAGACAATACTCAAAAAGTACTTTTCAGTACTGTAACACCAGTTGAAGAGAGTGTAATAAAAAATAATATAGCACAGGCGATCACTATAGTTGCTGAAAATGAAAAATCTGAAGTTTCTCAGGAAGCTGAAATTATCTTTCTTACAAAGCCATTAGTTACAGCCAGACAACCAATAAAAAGCGAGGCGACTTACACTATCAAGAAAAAAGAGGCTATCCCAATTGTAAGTATTGATAAGCCAGCTATTAATAACTCCACATTTGAAACCACGATTAGTGATTCTCGTATTGAAGAAACAGAATCAACACCTGCTGAAAACTTAAAGGAACAAGCGAAAGATATTTACCCTATGACGATAGAAAGTGTGGTAAATGCTTACAAGAATAATAAACTTTCTAAAAAGGCAGTTTGGCATTTGCATATAACCCCTTCAATTACTTATCGTAAGCTGGGTGAGAACAGGCCATTTTTAGATGCCACCCGTTCTTCTTTAGTTAATATTCCGGTCTATTCAATTGCTGATATAAATAGTGTGGTTACACATAAACCAGATATCGGACTACAGTTAGGTGTTTCAGCCGGAATTCCAGTTACAAAGATCATGACTTTAACAGCCGGACTTCAGTTCAATGTAAGCAAGTATAATATTCAGGCTTCAAATTATAGTAACGAGATTGCTACAATTGCTTTGTCAAATCCGTCAGGGGGCACAAATACTGTTTCTACCGTTACTAACTTAAGGAATCTTGGTGGTTACAGGGCATCCTGGTTACATAATAAATATATCTCCGCATCACTTCCTGTTGGTGCAGAGTTTAAATTATCTGGAGCAAGAAAAACAATCATAGGTGTTGGAGCAACCATACAGCCTACTTATATTCTGGGAAACAGAGCCTACATGCTTTCTACCGATTTAAAAAACTATGCAAGATTTCCGTCATTGACCCGTAAATGGAATATCAATACCGGATTCGAATTGTTTGCTGGATATAGTACTGGAAAAATTGATTGGAGAATTGGACCGCATGCCCGTTACCAGCTACTTTCAAGCTTCACTGGTGCTTATCCAATTAGAGAACATCTTTTTGATTTCGGTGTAAAACTAGGCATAACGCTGAAATAAGATTAATACTAAAAGCATTGTTTTAAAAACCCCATTGTCAAAATTCAATGGGGTTTTTGTTATAGCTGTTTTATCGGTTTCCTTTTAGTCTATTAAATTTCAAATTGATTTGGTCGCATAGTTTACCACATTCGTACTTTGCATTAATTTTATCATATGATTACTCGTTTATCCGCATTTTGTCTTTTAGTTTTTTGTATAATATCCTGCAAGCAGAAAAAGGAAGAAAGCAAAAACTTCATCTCTATTGTTTCGCTTATTAAAAAACAGGTGGCACATGTAGACACTTCCTTGTATCCTATTATGAAAATAAATATAAAGGATAGTCTTAATAGCGACACAGTTTATGTACCCAGAGAAGAGTTTGCTGATTTGGCAAAAGATTTTCTTTCTATTCCGGATCTCTCAGATCAAAAAGTTGCAAGAAGATTTAAAGAAGAGCCTGCCATTTATGAGAAATTAATCAACCGGGTTATCATTACTTATACTCCTATTGATTTTGAAAAAGAAGAGATAAAAAAGCAGGAAATGCTGGTTACTCCAAGTCCGGCTGGTGATAAAGTAAACAACATTATTGTAATAAAAGAGATAAGTAATCGGGATAGCTTCCTGCAGAAAAAAATGCTCTGGCAACTTGATAAATATTTTCAGATAATAACTACAAGTCAGAAAAAAGGAAAGCCTGAAGAATCGACAATAATCAAAGTAAGCTGGAATGAGGACAAAAACAGATGACAGCCGCCGAGTTTCAACATATTGCCACTGGCATTCCGAAGCTTCCGGGTATTTACAAATACTACAATTCTGAAAACGAATTGTTGTATGTTGGCAAAGCTAAGCATCTTCGAAAAAGAGTAAGTTCTTACTTCATCAAAACATTAACCAGCTACAAAACGTATGAGCTGGTGCAACGAATTGAAAGAATAGAATTCACCATTGTTAATTCTGAACAAGATGCATTCTTATTAGAGAATACGCTTATCAAACAATTTCAACCTAAGTATAATATCAATCTGAAGGATGATAAGAGTTACCCCTTTCTTGTGATAAAAAACGAACCTTTTCCAAGAATATTTTTTACAAGAAGCAAAGTTGATGATGGATCTGAATACCTTGGTCCTTATACTTCCGTAAAAAAAGTTAGAGAACTATTGGAATTTATTAGGCAAACAATACCGCTTAGGAATTGCTCTCTCAATCTCACCAACACTAATATCAAAAAAAAGAAATTCAAGGTCTGCCTTGAATACCACCTTGGAAATTGCAAGGGACCCTGTGAAGGCTTACAAACAGTAGAAGACTACCAAGAAGGTCTGGTTCAAATGAAAAATCTGTTAAAGGGAAATCTCTCACCGGTTATCCGCCATTATAAAGATGAAATGAAGGGCAATGCAGCAGCCTTAAATTTTGAAAAAGCCGGATTGCTAAAGCAAAAGATTGAGTTTCTCCAAAATTATCAGTCCCGTTCTGTTGTAGCCAATGCAAAATCAATTAATGTGGATGTGTTTAGTTTCCAGCAGGAAAAAGAAACGGGTTATATCAATTTTTTGATGGTAAGAAATGGGGCAATTATTCAAACACATACAACTAAAGTAGAAACACATCTGGAAGAAACGCCAGAAGAAATACTGGTTTACACTATTGCGCAGTTGAGAAATACTTTCAATAGTGACGCAACTGAAATAGTTGTTCCTTTTGCTATTGAGTATCCGCAATCAGCTATTGCAGTAAAAGTGCCGAAAGGTGGTGATAGAAAAAAACTGCTTGAACTATCTGCCAAAAATGTCAATTACTTTATCGAAGAATTGAAACAAAAAGAAAGATTACTGCTTAGCTCAAAAAATTCTGATAAGCTAAAACTATTAGAAAAATTACAGCTTGATTTACAGTTACAGGAATTACCATTACATATCGAATGTTTCGATAATTCAAACTTCCAGGGAAGCTATCCTGTATCGGCAATGGTTTGTTTTAAAAATGGAGAACCCAGTAAAAAAGACTACCGGCATTTCAATATAAAAACAGTGGAAGGCATTAATGACTTTGCCAGCATGAAAGAGGCTGTTTTCAGGCGCTATAAGAGACTTAAAGAGGAAAAGCAGGATTTTCCCCAATTAATAATTATAGATGGAGGAAAAGGCCAGTTAAGCTCTGCAATGGAGGCGTTGAATGAATTAGGTGTCGAAGGCAGTTCAACCGTAATTGGTCTGGCAAAAAATATAGAAGAGATATTTTTTGCAGGAGATTCTGCTTCATTAAAATTAGCCTACAACAGCAATAGCTTACACTTCATTCGTCGGATAAGAGATGAAGTGCATCGATTTGGAATTACATTTCATCGGTATAAAAGAAGTAAAGGCACTTTTAAAAATGAATTGGAAGATATTTCGGGTATTGGTAAACAAACTGCCAATGAATTACTAAAAGCTTTTAAATCAGTTAAAAATATCCGTGAAGTGATTAGAACAGGAAAAGGAGAAATTGAAATCGGTAAAGTAATTGGAATAACGAGGGCAAAAATGGTAGTGAAGTATTTCAGTAAAAAGGAGGATTAAAGCGATTTTTAGGACTAAAATAAGTAACAATCAGCCTTCAATAAATTTCGGTGGGTATATAAAAAAAATTGGGGCCGGAATAGAAATTCAGCCCCGTTTTTAAAATCCAATATCCTATGAAAAACCGAGACGAAAATACAACAATAATCCAATTATCCTATAGGACTTTTACGATTTTTGAATATTTTTTTAGTGTTAAGTTTAAAAAGATTTGCATATTAAAAAAGCTCCATAAAGGAGCTTTTTTAAAGTATAGTAAATTTACTAAAGGTTTCTAGTATGACCAGAGATCTTGCTCAAAATTGAATATTTTCTCTTTAATGTTATCACCTTCAAGTAAACGAAGTATCGGATCGGTAATGTATTGCCTAATATTTTTGTTAGAGGCGTTATCCATTGTTGATTTAAGAATATAACTACTAAACATGCGGCTTTCAAAAAGCTCTTCCCAAGTCATTCTGCTTTGTCCCATGTTTTTAGGATTATACACCTCATATTTAGTTAAAGTAGGTCTTAAATCAGGGTAATATATCCAAAACATAACGCTAGACCCTCTCTCTTGACCATTCTCATTGTACTTGGTTTCAATAGGAGCGATTCCAAGAATACGACAAAACATTCTGCTTGACTCTCTATCAAAAACCCATTCTTCCTTTATTCTTAATTTGATTACGCTGTTAGGATCAAAAGATTTTAGAGTAACCACTCTTGCGACAATCTTACTTGGGTCATTAATATCAACTCTATCGGCAGTATCAAATCCGCCAGAAGTTTTTTGCGTTAGTTCATCAAGTGAAAGTGGGGTTGTAAATCGATCGTCTGTCCAAGCAGTAACATCTCCGTTTTGAACCGCTTTTAAAAGGATATTTAAGAATATCTGACTGCCATTATCATCTTCTGCCTGATAGCGAAAAGTTTGGTTCATTTTTTCTCTTAAGTCTAACTCTCGCCATACTTTCTCTGCGAATAAAGCATCATCCCAACGCAAATGTTCATAAGGAAGTGGTGTTCGAGCAGTTAAATTTCCTTTATCAAAAGCATTGTCATTTCTTAGGGAAGGCTTTGCCGCTCCACTACCTGAGCCCGAAGTATCATATGTAAGTGGAACACTTACATTAGGATTATAAGTGGGGGCAGTGTTATTATTATTTGTAACCTCCTCACCTGGATTGGTGGGGTTAGTCGGATTAGTGGGATTAGTAGGGTTAGTTCCCGTTCTCCTCTTTGTGCGTTGCGCATCAGCATTAATAGCTAATACAGATACCATCAACATACACAAACCTGCTTTTACAATAAGTTGTTTCATAAGTAATAATTGTATTTACTTGATATAATACACTAGAGAAGCTGCTTTTTTATTTTGACCGTCTTCTCCTTGAACTCTGATATTATCAATATAAACTGTTTTACCTGCTTTTACCTGTGTTCTTATAATATTCATAGCATTAGGGCTAAATGCATTTCCTGTGCAAACTGCCTCCACAATATCGCCATCATCACTATCAGTACTTATTGTAAATTGAGTAACAGTGTATTTCAAATCGAAAGGAAAATCTTTAATCCAAGCAGCTACACCACCTTGTGCTCTAAATGTACCAGCAGCAATATTTTCTCCGCTGATAAATCCGCCAACTGTTGCCTGAGCTCCAGGTATCTGACGAACCCTGAACTGTGAAGCACCAACAACCTTTCCATCAACTGATACGTTTATTCTACAATCATCACTTTGCTGGCTAACTTTTACAATATACTTGCCGGCACCTACCTTGCTTATGCTACCACCACCACCAGTTATGCTTACGTTTACTTTATCATCTCCACCACCACTAGCGGCAATTGTAACTGGATTATTAACACCTATATAAAGAACATTCATTTTGTCAAGAGCTATTGATGCATTGGCAGAACCAACCACATAATCAATTTTAACCTCTCTTACATCTTCCTTACCAGTTGTCTGGTTAAAGAAGCTTATTCTTACAGGTACAGAGTGTGAACCTACTCCGCCTGCTTGTGTCTTATAAAGAGCATATCCTTCTTCACCAATTGCTACGTTTGAACCTCCTATACTAATAGTAGGCTGTGCTGCTTTACTAAACGCTCCAACACCTGCTTTTATTTCAAGGTCTTGGCCAG
Organism: Chitinophagaceae bacterium; assembly: GCA_016708765.1. Classification (GTDB taxonomy): domain Bacteria; phylum Bacteroidota; class Bacteroidia; order Chitinophagales; family Chitinophagaceae; genus JJ008. The sequence continues at coordinate 66,214 of JADJFD010000003.1, read as the reverse complement.
GCATAAGATAATTTGAGTTTTGGCCAACGATAGCAGTGTATGTATCGAATATTACTTTTACTTCACCCACCTTCGTATGACAAAACGCAACAACCTTATTCTCAGAGGTTTTTATGTCGTTTTGAAACTTACTTAAGATAGTAAGGCCTGCAACCGTAGGCACCATGTTAAAGTATGCTATTTCCCAAGTTTTTGTTTTCCCATCTCTTCCTGGAGGGTTCGACAGATCGATATTTAATGATTTTTCAAACTCAATTTTAATAGAAGAATCAACTCCAAGAATATCAGACTTATATTTAGTTAATGCATCTAAAAGTTTTTTTGCATTTCCTTCATTAATCATCAATTTGGTTACGATATCTTGATTCCCTTCGTCAAACTCAGTATTTAACTCGCCTGGCTTTCCACCTGCACGGGTCAAAATTTGATTTTTCAAAGACTCTATGTAATCGTATAGTGTTTGAGAAGTGCTTACAACCTGACTTGCTTTTGGAAACCAAATATTGGCTCTTTCTGCAGTTGCAGCTTCAGTTTTCTTTTCTTCCAACGATTTCATTATTGTTTCCGTAGAAAGATTTACCTGACTATTTGTATTCTCTAAACTTCTGTTTACGGTTTTAAAGGCATTTAGGATTTCCGCCGAGATATTTAATGCTAACATAGCTGTCAAAAACAGATACATTATATTAATCATCTTTTGCCGGGGTTCTTTAGGTAAAGACATGACTAATTTCTTTTAATTTGATTAGAATAGTGGCTTTATTATTTCACATGAGGATATTGAAATCATGTCAAATAATATTCAGTTTTAGTTGCGACCTTGCATTGCAGTAATCATGTTTCCATAAATACCGTTCAGCTTACCTAAATTGTTAGCTAGGCTACCAATCTGCTCTTGTACTTTTTTAGCATCTTCAGCACTATTAAGCATTGAAGCAGATGTTTCAGAAAGTTTACCATAAAAGGCATTCAATGCTTTTAGATGGTTGTTACTTTCCTGTAGTTCTAATTCGTAAATAGTATTTAGAGACGATAAGTTCTTAGTTAATACCTGAATCTGATCGTGGAATTGCTTCGCACCTTCAGTTGCAGTATTAAATGCACCAACAGATGATGCAGCTGTTGTGTAAGCATCTTTTACTTTATCCAAAGTGCCGGTTACTTCTCTTGTTTTAGTAGCAAACTCACTAGTAGCAGCAACGGTATCAGTAATACCATTTAAACCTGTAACTGTTGTATTTAATTGCTTAAACCCTTCACCAAGTTTTTTCATGGTATCAGGTGTAATATCGGCTTCAGCTATCATTTTATCCATAGCGCCGAAACTAGCCATTGATTTTGCACCAGAGACTGAAAATTGCTCCTCATCATGCGAAGCATCTTTAACTGCAGGGTAGTATGCATATAATGCACCGTATACCAAGAAAACAATGGCCTCGGTTCCCAGACCGGCCTTTAGCCAAAAGTCTGCATTTGGTGCATGAAGAATTTTTTGAAGTGCTCCCCAGATAACTATCGCTGCGCCAACGGATACAAATACGTCAACGATCTTGCTTACTTTGGATGGAATAGCTGCTGCCATAATTGGATTTTTTTAAAAGGTTTTAATTTGATATTAAATATGAAAGGTGAAAGATGAGAGGACAGTTTCTTTTCTGTCCTCTCAATATTTTTAGCTTGTTTGATAAAATTATTTTTTACGGCCTTTTGCAGGAGCTGCCGGCAAATCAATCACACAACGGAAGCCAACATAAGACTTGGTTGAATCCTGATACTCATAGGTGCTGGTTCCAGTTTGCAGATAATAACCAACATCTTTCCAACTACCACCACGGATTATTTTACGCTTCATAAGAGGAGGATCGTCATCTTTGGCATTCCAGCGAACATCAGGGTTCATATCATGCTGAAAGTTGTTACGGCCTTCGTAATAGATAGAAGAAGTCCACTCTGCTACGTTACCACTCATACAATACAGACCATAATCATTTGGCCAATATGAGTCAGCACGGACAGTATAGAATCCGCCATCTTCTGGATAGTTTCCACGACCTGGTTTAAAATTGGCCATTAAACATCCTTTCTTATTTCTAAGGTAATAGTTACCCCAAGGAAACATAGATTGGGAACGACCGCCACGAGCTGCGTATTCCCACTGCGCTTCTGTTGGCAGGCGGAAGTCAGACTCTTGGGTACGTTTTTTAGAATCAAGGAAAGAGTTTAACAAATGAGTTCTCCACTCACAAAAAGCATTAGCCTGTTTCCAGTTTACACCAACAACAGGATAGTTACCAAATGCAGGGTGAGAAAAATATCTTTTTGTCATTGGTTCGTTATACGAATAAGCAAAGTCTCTTATCCAAGCCAATGTATCGGGGTAAATTTGAACGTCTTTTTTTACTATAAATTTTGAACGAGGCTTACCTGCATTTTCTCTTTTAGCTGCTTCTTTAAGGTCAAATACTTCTGAGTGAAATGCAATTTTAGTAGGATCAATTTCTTTTTACCAAAAATCCTATCATCAGGAGGAAGGATGACATCGGTACTGCTAAGCTGCTCCATTACTTTTGGATCGTTCCATTTCATGGTTTTCATCTTAGCCCAGTCAACATATTCGTTACCATCGGCACCTGCTTTTACATAACCCATTTTACGGGCAACTACAGAGTCACGGACCCATTGAACGAACTGACGATACTCATTGTTGGTAATTTCAGTAGCATCCATCCAGAAGCCACTAATTGACACGGAACGGTTTCTTGCACTGAAGGCATAAGCAGGATCCTCATCACTAGGACCCATATGGAAAGTACCCTGCGGCACATACACCATACCCGGAGGCCGGGGAAGGCTGTATTTTCCTCCAGGAGCAACTCCATGCACCATTCCATCGTTAGGCAGGCTACCGCCTTTGCTTTTTTTCTTTCCCAAAATACCACAACTAGCCAACATTAACATGCAGACAGCCGCAATTAGGGAGTAGTAAAGGTTTTTCATTTTCATACACTTAAGGGGTAATGGGCAAATATAATGTTTTGAACTATTTCTTGACACAACGTTAAAGTTTATTTTTTTAATTTAAAAGTGACTTATACGAGGTAAATTTTCAAACGGTGCTTAGGTTCGTTTTATTGTATTAACTTAAAATTAATTACTGCTTTTGAGCCTTGTTTATCAGTAACATAAGCTCATTTACGGAAAATACTGGTTTTAGGCAAGTGTAATTACGACATAAAAAAATGGATGTTTTCGCTAACACTTGTTTGTCTGCTAACAGCGGGTAATTGGATTCTTCTTTTCCTGTAGCCATTACTATCCTATGAGGGATATATTCCGACAATAATTCTTTTAAGACGACCGATGTCTCAGCCCCAACAACTGCTATTTCCTGGGTTCCTTCTGTAATTTCAAGTAATAAACTTGCCCAATTACCAAATGAAACGGGATACTTGCTGATTGCATTACTTAGAGATGAAGCCATTTGCAAAGATTGTTCGCCCCATTCCTTTTTATCGAATAACAGCGATAGCTTCCAAAGATTATATGCCATTACTGAATTACCAGATGGCACAGCACTGTCATACACTTCTTTTTTTCTAACAATAATATCCTGTTGATCTACTGGTGTATAAAAAAAGAACCCTGTTTCTTCTTCTATAAAATTTTGAATAACATGATTGGTTAACAACTTTGCTTTTTCAATCCACTGTTTATCTGCTGTAATTTCCTGTAAAAAGATCAAGGCCTCAATCAAAAAAGCATAATCATCTAAAAAGGCTGGAAACTTTGCTTTACCTTCTTTAAATGTGTGATGATATGCATTGTCATCTTTCCCCTTGAGGTTTGACAACATGAAGTTCATATTATTAATAGCCAATTGTCTGTACTCATCTTTTCCCGTAGCACAATATGCTTTACTACAAGCAGTATTCATCAAGGCGTTCCACCCCAAAATAATTTTATCATCCAGCAATGGACGAATTCTTTTACTTCTTTCTTGTAAGAGTTTTTTATTGCAGTTGATTAGTATTTTGTTTAACTCATCGACTCCAATATTTTTTTCAACTGCAAACTCGTCAATAGGTTTCTTTACCCGAAGAATATTGCTATGCTCCCAATTGCCATTTTCAGAAATATCATAATAAGCACAATACAACTCAGCATCTTCGCCCAACATTTGCTTAACTTCTTCTAAACCCCACACATAGAATTTTCCTTCCACTCCTTCGCTATCAGCATCCAATGCTGTATAAAAACCACTTTGTTTTTCAAGTAACAATTCTCTTTGAATAAACTCCATTGTTTCTTCAATCACCTCTTTATATCGTTGTTTCTTTGTTAATTGAAAGGCTTCGCTAAGCACAGATACTAGTAATGCATTATCATATAGCATTTTTTCAAAATGGGGAGCTAGCCATTCTGTATCGGTCGAATAACGGGCAAAGCCGCCTCCGATCTGATCATAAATCCCTCACTCAATCATTTTATCCAAAGAAACTAAAGCCTGTGCCAATGCTTCTTCATTCTGTGTAATATGGTGATAACGCAATAGAAATTGAATGGAAAAGGTTTGTGGAAACTTTGGAGCCTTGCCAAAGCCACCCCATTCTTTATCAGCATTCTTCATAATGTTCTGAAACGCTTGACTACAATTTTCTTTTGTAAAAGCATTATCCTCTTTTTGAAAGCCAAAACTATTTGCCTTTAATAAATGTGCTGTCAGGTTCTCCGACTGAGCATCGATTTCATGTCTTTTTTCTTTAAAAGCCTGACTTATGCTAAGCAAAGTTTCCTGCCATGATGGGCGGTTATAAGCTCTTTGCGGCGGAAAATAAGTACCTCCATAAAAAGGTTTTGCCTCCGGAGTAAGAAACACATTCAACGGCCAGCCTCCACCCCCTGTCATTGCTTGTACTGCATCCATATAAATATGATCTAAATCCGGCCTTTCTTCTCTGTCAATTTTAATATTGATAAACTTCTCATTCATTAGCTTAGCCGTGGCCTCATCTTCAAAGCTTTCTCTTTCCATAACATGGCACCAATGACAGGCAGAATACCCAATGCTAACAAGTATAGGTTTGTTTTCATCTTTTGCTCTTTGCAAAGCCTCCTCACTCCAGGGATACCAGTTTACAGGATTATATGCATGCTGCAATAAATAAGGGCTTGTTTCATCAATAAGTTTATTCGTAAATTTTTTCATCACTGATAAGATAGTAAAATTGATGGATAAAGTTTCAGGAATAAAAAAAGGCACCAAATTGATGCCTTTCTAATTAATTTTTTATTCGACTATTTATTCTTTGTTATACCAGAAAGAAAAATATCAAGAGCAGCAACCATACTTGGCATATGCGGCTGAGGTGCCTTTATGTCCAGTTTTAATCCAGCATCTTCTGCAGCTCTTGTAGTATTGCTTCCAAACACTCCGATTGCCATACCATTCTGCTTAAACTTTGGTACATTATCATACAAACTCTTTATTCCGCTTGGAGTAAAGAAACAAATCATGTCATAATGCTTGCTAGAAAGGATTTCTTTTACATCGCTGCTTACGCTGCGGTACATGAATGCAAGTGTAAACTCACATTCATTTGTCTTTAACCAGTTTACTATTTCGTTATCCTGCTGATTCTCGGAACATACATACAGAAACTTTTCATTTGCCTTATGCTTGGTAAATACTTCGAACAAGCTTTTGTTGGTGCTATCTGCTCCGTAAAAAACTTTTCTTTTTCTGTAAAGAATGAATTTTTGGAGATAAAGTGCTACCGCTTCGGTTATACAGAAATACTTAGTATCCTGCGAAACACTGATTTTCATTTCTTCACATACCCGAAAAAAATGATCAATGGCATTTCGGCTAGTGAATATTACTGCTGTATAATTCTGAATGTCGATTTTTTGTTTGCGAAAATCCCTTGCATGAATTCCTTCTAACCTTATAAATGGATGAAAATCAAGCTCTAAGTCAAACTTTTTAGAAAGCTCAAAGTACGGAGACTTCTCACTTTCTGGCTTGGGTTGGGTAATCAGGATTTTTTGAATTGTCATGGCTTGCAAATCGGTCTTTAATGCTCCGTTTTTAGTCATTAGTATTCCCTCAAAATTTAAAGTGCAAAGTTAAGCAGTTACATCGAAAAATACCAACAAACCCCTGTAAACCAATAATAGAGGCGCAATTTCAAATGCGCAGAAGTATAAAAAGAAATGAAATGGATTAACCTTTATCTGGTTTCGAATAACAGAATAGGTAAGTATAAACCTGTATAAATAGATCACTATAAGCAGGCACCAAGAGATTGTAAGACTGATTGAATATATTCTTCCTTCACTAAATGCCAGCATTATCAAAAATGGCAGTAGCAAAACCCCAATCATTTTATTTATAATAAAAACAATGAAAATATATGAATCTGTTGCTTCTTTAATACCCAAAAGCCAACCAGCTATTTTTAGACCTAGGAATTTAACTAGGTAAGCAATCGATAAACCAAGGCAGCAATAAAAAAACATCAGCCAGAAATTATCCACTGGATTGATTTTCAAGTATTCTAACAGGAAAGTAATGTATAAGCCGACGCTGACTACAAAAAAACCATTCAGCATTAATGATGGCAAGGGAGTTTGCATTAACTGCTCTCTGATTTGCGTTTGATTCAAGGTGGTTCTAAAAAAAACCCGGAACAAATCATTAAAATATTTTTGAAACAACTGACGAAGAACTGCAAAGACAATCAGTAAAAAAATGAGAAGGTAGAAAATGAATTCTTTCCCTCTAAATATTTTTATTGACGACCCTTCCTTAGCAATCGGTGTTGACTTGAAATCAAAATAAGCACTCCTTTTTAAAACTTGCCAGTAAAATGCAGGAGAAGAAACTGAAATCTGTTGATTTGCCCATGTAGTATCAATAACAGGTCTTTTGGAAACAGAATCTGATTGAGGTAAAGTGTTAACTGAGTCTTTTTGAGGTAATGAATCAGCTTTGACAGTTGAATCCGTATTGGAAACTAAAAGTGAGTCTACTGGAACTTGTGCAACACTACCAGCATTAGCCAACAATAATATGAGTATGGAAAAAAGAAAACTCTTCACTTAAAAAATTATCCAGCAAATGTATCGAAGTACAGTGCCACTCTTTCATGAATTTTAAAAATAATTGACGAAGCCGAAGTGAATCTTGGATTGACGCAAGTTCAGTTCCGTATCATTTCTTTTACCTATTGCCCAGGCAAGATTAAAAATCCCTGCCTTTGTTTCGAAAGCAAGACCCAGTCCTGTTCCAAAATAAGTATAGCTTAATTTCTGCACCTTACTTGCATCTCTTCCCCAACCACCATCTGCCAGCACATAGAAATAAGAATTCTGACCTGCCAGATAAAGCAATCTATACTCTAACGTTGCAATAGCAAACTGCGACAGATATTGACTTTCCTCATCAAACCCTCGCAGCAATTTGTAACCTCCGATCTGAAAAAGTTCATTTCTGAAAATGCTGCCGCTTTGAAACAATCCTGCATTGATAGCAGCTTTCAATGTACTTTGCCTTCCTAAAGGAAAGAAACGGGACGCAATTGTTCTTATACGAAACTGATAGGTTTTTAATTTCAATGTATCGTACAGCGTTTCAAAATCAAACCCAGGGTCAGAAGGATCCTTTAATTCTGTTACTTCATTATTCTTCTTAATAGTTTTTGTGCCAACTGATGTTATAACTCTTATTTCATTTCCACTTTTAGGATTAAAGCGATAATCGGTATTATTAAATTCATAATCAATCCCTACTCCCGTAGAACTTACATCTGCTGCATCGGGCAATCTTCTGTTTTGAATAATAAAAGGTGCATTAATGCCGCCTTGGCTCACAATAGTTTGTGACCGCTGCAAAAAAACTTTTCCCGTCTGGTTATTATTTAATACATACTGTGCTCCGAATTGAAGATTGATATTCACAAACGAACTGTCCTTTCTAAAAATATCAAAGGCAAGGTCAAGGCCAAAAGGTGATTTGAATATGTAAGGTTGCTGGTAAATAAAATTTAATCGTTGCGAGGCTACTTGCAATGCCTGAAAGTTTAATCCGATTGTTTCGCCAGAACCCAGCGCATTTTTAAGGTTCAAATTCCCTTCGCCTGTTATCAATAGTTTTTTTGACGAGAGTTGATCATTATTTGGTAAAAATCCAATAATAAAATTCGCCTGACTACTTTTTTTCTGTTTGAGATATAAATTGACTACTGAACCAGTTGCTAATCTTGTCAAGTCCGCCGGCCTTTCTTCTTCGACATAAGAAAGTTCGCTAATTTTTTTACTGATGCGAAGTAGTTTTTCTTTGCTGTAAACACTTCCATTTGTAATATCAAGATACTTCTGTAAATAACCTGCTGCAATTTTTGCATTACCATAAACCCGTAAGCTATCAATTTTATATAATGGCCCTCTATTCAATCTTAGCAAAGCTGAAACTTTATCATCTTTTAGCTGAATACTATCTAGATACACTTTTGCAAAAGGGAATCCGTTGTTTTCAAGATAGTTCAAAATCCTGTCCTGCCATTCAGCAACTTTTGCAAAATCCATTGGTGTATTGGCAAACACTTTTTCTCTCCAGGCAACGGCATTTAGCAATTCCGGCTGAATATATTTAGCATCTAAAATGTCACATTTGTAAGCTTCGCCAATAAATAAATTGATAGTGGCATAGGTTGATTGATACCCTATACTATCCAATGAAGCAGTAACATATCCTTTCGATTGTAGAAGATTTTGTAAATTATCAATATAGCCTTCGCACAGCGATCTGTTTGCAAAACCAGTTTGAAGCCCTGTAAGCTGTATAATAGTTGCAGAATCTTTATCAACCCCGTTGATATTAAGCTTATACGTATTTTGAGCTGATGCAGAAACACACAGCAACAAAAGAACAAGAACCGATATTTGCAGTCTGAATTTTATCATGTGGCTTTTCGCCTGGATATTATCAGCTAAATTATTCATTAAATCTCAAATTAAATTGGCAGGCATATATATTCATATCCCATTTTGTAAACAGGTATACCTGCCGGAAGCTAATTCATTAATTTTTTAATAATGGCTGGAATTTATATCCATATACCTTTCTGTAGGCAGGCTTGCCATTATTGCAATTTTCACTTCGCTACTTCTTTGCATTATATAGAAGATTTGATGAAAGCCTTGCTTAAAGAAATTACGTTACAAAAAGGCTTTTTGGTTGATGAAACCGTAGAAACAATTTATTTCGGAGGAGGCACACCGTCGCTTTTAAGTATTGAAGACTTACATGCAATTTTATCTACTCTAAATAAAAACTTCAAAGTGACGGATGATGCTGAAATAACTTTTGAAGCAAATCCGGATGATATTACCGAAGAAAAATTAGTAGAATGGAAGAAAGCAGGTGTTACAAGATTAAGCATCGGCGTTCAGAGTTTTTTTGAAGAAGATTTAAAATGGATGAACCGTGCACATAATGCTGGCCAAGCAATTCTAAGTCTTCATTTAGCAATAAAGTATTTCGACAATATAACTATCGACCTTATTTATGGCCTTCCGGATCTTACCAATGAAAAATGGAAACATAATGTTGACACAGCCATCTCATTAGGCATTCCACATCTATCATGCTATGCATTAACAGTGGAACCTAAAACGCCGCTGGACAAAATGATAAAATTGAATAAGAGTAAAGACGTAAATCCCGACAAACAGTCTGAACAATTTTTACTCTTGATGGAATGGCTTGCAGAAGCCGGTTATGAGCATTATGAAATTTCCAATTTTGCAAAGCCTGAGTTTAGAAGCAGGCACAACTCTTCCTACTGGCAAGGAAAAAAATATTTGGGTCTTGGACCATCTGCACATTCATTCAATGGAAAAGAACGGCAATGGAATATTTCTAATAACAATGCTTACATAAATTCTATTAATGAGAATAAGATGCCTGCTGAAAAAGAGATACTGACCGAAACACAACGAGTAAATGAATATATTATGACTTCTCTTCGCACAATGGAAGGACTAAAATTTGAGCATATTCAATTTACAGAAGTAATGACAAAAGTAGAGTTGCTTAAGAAAAGTCAGCGATTTATTAATTCAGGATTGCTCAGCTTTCAAAACGATACTTTGATACTGACGATAGAAGGAAAACTATTAGCAGACGGCATTGCGTCTGATTTATTCTTTTAATTACTGTTTAAACTTTCGTTTTGGGGTGAGTATGTTTCCAGTAATCAAAAAGCTTTTTTGCCGCAAGGCAGAGCACCATAATTAAAATGGCGGCGGGGGCAAATCCATGGTAAGAAAGTGGCATAGGGTCTGTTTTAAAGGTTTCACCTCACAATACTAAATCACAGTTCTACAAATCAGACCAATACCTGTTTTATGCGTTTAAAGCCTTCCTGTGGTTTAACATTTTCCCATAATATCTTATAGATAGTTTCAGCTATTGGGATAGCTGCGTCTACTGCCTTATTTATATTATAAATGCATTTTGTTGCATTATATCCTTCAGCCACCATATTAGTTTCCTTAATAATAGTGTCAACTGATTTACCCTGACCAATTAATGCTCCGAAAGAACGATTGCGGCTATATAGTGAATAACAGGTTACCAGTAAATCGCCAAGATATACAGACGCAGCATAATTAGGCGTTTTACGATGAGTGATTGGATCTTCTTCACTGTCATGCTCTCCGACTGTGATATGTTCTACACCAAATTTTTTAAGAAAGCCTGCCATTTCATCTGCCGCATTAGCAATGTAAACACTTAAAAAATTATCTCCATAATCTAATCCATGAGCAATGCCAGCACCTAATGCATAAATATTTTTCAATACCGCGGCATATTGAACTCCAAGAATATCATGATTAACAATTGTACTTATATAAGGTGTGGTAAAATGCGAAGCTATTTCTGAGGCAGTGATAATATCATTACCTGAAAAAGTGAGGTAAGACAATTTCTGCTGGGCAACTTCTTCAGCATGACAAGGTCCAAGCACTGCGAAATAATTATCTAACGGAAAATCAAATTCCTGTTGCAAATAATAATTTAATAAAATATCCTTGCCAGGCAATAATCCTTTGATAGCTGAAATTACTTTTTTACCTTCCCAATCTTTAGCTTCTAACTTTTCAAACGCAGCTGCAGCATATGCAGATGGCACGGCTACTACTAATGTATCTGAGTTTTTAATAACTTCTTTTATATCCGAAGATATTACTAATAATGAAGTGTCAAATTTTGCTGCGGAGAGGTAATTAGGATTAAAGCCTTTCTCTTTTATATGTTTAATCGTTTCCTCTTTTCTTACCCACCAATTAACTATATGCTTATTATCAGTCAGCATTTTTGTTAATGCTGTTGCCCAACTACCACTGCCAATCATTCCAAATGTCATATCCAAACTTAATTAAATAAAAAATACTTACAAGTAATGAATTGCAGACACCAAACAGCAACTAATTGCCAAGGTTAAACATAAAGAGATTTACAAGGCAAGGAATTGTTTATTTCTCAAACAATTTGTCTTTTGGAACTACATTCACTTTCATTCCATTTTTTAATGTTTTGCTTATAGCATTATAAGGGCCAATTACTACTTCATCTCCTTCTTTTAAACCACCCAATATTTCAATGTAATTGATATCCTGTATGCCTGATCGCACAACAGCTTTTGTCACTGTGCCATCTTTATCCAATACAAAAACCACTTCTTCTAATTCGTCAGACACTATTAATGACAAATCATTTTCATTTTCACCTTTTACTTCCTTTTCTTCCTTTTTCTTATCTGCCATGCTTTGGTCACTTCCCTTCACCCTAGCATTTACCGCTGTAATAGGAACAGCCAGCACTTTATCTACTCTTTTGGTTTTAATATCAGCACTTGCATTCATTCCGGGACGAAAAGGGAAAGCCTTCCCTGCAAGATCACTATACGAATCTTTATCCAAACGAATCCGCACTTCATAATTAGTTACATCGTTTGATGTCATTGCACCTAGCGAGGTTTTAGTGCTGCTTGCAATTTTTGTTACAACGCCTTTGAACTTTCTGTTGTTATACGCATCTACTTCAACATCGGCAGAATCTCCAATATTGATTTTTACAATATCGTTTTCTCCCACATCAACTCTTACTTCCAGCACAGACATATCTGCGACCGTCATCATTTCAGTTCCAACATTAAAGCTGCTTCCTGCCACACTTTCTCCCTTTTTTATTTTCAATGATGAAATAACTCCGTTCATTGGAGCAACAATTGTAGTCCTGCTTAAGTCTTTATTTGCTTTGCTTAAACCAGTTTGTGTGGATTGAACATTTGCCTGCAACCCTTTTATATTTTGCAAGGCAGCATTATAATTTGCTAACGCTGACCTGTAAGAACCTTCAAACTGCTCCAATTCGGATTTTGAAATTACTTTTTGATTATATAATGTCTGGTTACGATCTAAAGCTTGTTTAGCAAGATCAAGATTTGATTTTAAAGCTTCGATGGAAGCTTTACTATTATCAACTGTTGCAACAGATTGATTTACTCTTGATGCTGCCTCGTCTCTTTGCAAAGAATATATATCAGCATAAATTCTGGCCAACACCGTTCCCTTTTTTACACTATCGCCTTCTTGCACATATAGTTCTGTAATCTGTCCAGAAATATCTGGGCTGATCTTTACTTCTGTCTCAGGATAAATTTTACCACTGGCATTTACAGATTCAACGATAGTTCTTTTTGTTACTTTTTCAATCGCTACTTTTTCTTCTTTCTTACCACCTCCAAATTTTTTAATAGCAAAAAATGCCACTGCAAGTATTCCAATAATTATCAATATCCATTTTAAAGTCTTATTCATCCTTGAGTTATTTTAAAGTTTTAAACCTTGGCCTTTATAAAATTCAAGCAACTTCATTTTAAACACATAATCATATTGTGAATATAAAAGCTGAATCTTTGCCTGTTGCAATGTATTCTGAGATGTAATTAAATCGTATGTTGAAAGCAAACCCAAATCATAACGCTTAGATGCAAAATCATATGCCTTTGCAGAAAACTCCACTGTCTTTTTATTTGCATTATACGATTGTAATGAAGCCACTGCATCATTATAGGCTTTATAAATATCTTGTTTTAAGGTAAAGCTATTTTGTTCTTTCGTTAACTCCGTTTGTTTCAGTTGCAATTTCGAACGTTTCCACTGTGTTTTTAAACTACTTCCATTAAAAATTGGGACACTGAGTGCTAATCCTACAGACTGTCTAAAATTTTGGTCTATTTGTTTAAAATATGATGTTTTTCCAAATGTAAACACATTAAAAGGGTTTATTGGAAACACTTGATAAGGGGTGCCGTTTACCGTAACATTACCTATAGGCGCATTTAAAAGAGTGCTTGATTTTATATCTGTAGCCCTGCTATTTGTAGATGTTCCAAGGCTTCCAAATAATGAAAAAGTTGGATACATACTGCCTTTTGCCACTTCAACCATTTTTTTGCGGACATCACATTCAGTATATCAACTTTTTGCTGTGGTAAGCTATTAATTGCAAGTTGATAAACTGCATCTGGTTGTAAATCTCCCAATGCTTCAACCGGAATCATATCAACCGGTGGAGTAGCTAAATCAAAATCCAAAGCTGCATCCATATTCAACAACGCTTTCATTTGTAACAAAGCCTGACTGGCAGAAGTCTGGGCAGTGATTAAAGCTGAACTATCATTTGCCAGAACTGATTCAAGATTAACAGCATTTAATTCAGGTAATTTTCCGGCATCTACTTGCTTTCTTGTATTTTCCAATTGCGATTTAGTCTGATCTACTCTTGATTTTGCTAATGTAATTTGTTCCCTGGAAAGTAGTGCCTGCAAATAAGCAACGGCTACATTTAATGCCACATCATTTTTTGCTTTTTCAAGTCCTTCTTGCCTTGCTTTTACAGTTAAATCATTTGCGGCAATTGTATTTTTTTTAGAGAACCAGTTAAAAAGATCTACACTTGTTTGTAATGTGTAATTATTAAAAATAAAGCCGGTTGTTATTAAACTAAAGGTAGTGGGATCTTGGTTTCGACCGGCACTAAATCCAACATTGCCCGAAAAATTTGCATTGGGATATATTGATTGTTTACTCTGATGCAGATCAAGTTCAGCGAAACGAATTTGAAGATCGGCTTGCCGTACAGAGATATTATTCTGCATAGCATATTCAACACATTTTTGAAGATCCCATTTTTCTGCGGGAGGCGTTTGAGCAAACGCTGAGGAACAAACCATCAGCAATGCAACAATAACTGAGCTCAATTTCATATTTGGCAAAATTAATTGAATTGGGCCGCCTGATTACTGATTTTTTATAAGTGGGAGTTAATTTTTCTATGAGGCTTTACTCCTTTTAATCCTCTGTATAATAAAATACAAAGCGATAAAACCCGCCAGCACACTAATACTTGTCAATGCCAATTGAGGTTCATTAATAAAAATAAAACCACTACACAAATGGCTGCAAAAACAGTAAGGCTTACCGTCAACACATCTCTTTTTTTATCTTTCTTTTGAAAAACTTTTGGCAAAATACCATCCGTACTCATCGCATACATCACCCTCGGATTACTGAGTAACAAAACATTTACATAAGCCAGCACGGCAAGAAATAATAAAATAGAAGAAGCATATTTTCCAGCAGTTCCAAACATTTTTTCAGCAACCACAGAGGCAATGCCAGAAGTTTCTTTGAGTTCGTTAAAACCAATCACTTTTACATAAGCATAGCTTACTAATAAGTAAAGTCCTATAATAATAATGATACCGGTAAAAATTCCTTTAGGAATATTCTTTTGTGGATTTACTACTTCTTCTCCAAAATTGATGGTTTGCTGATAGCCGCCATAAGTGAACGAAGTGGCTTTTAACGCTACGCCAAATGAAAGCAACAAGGCCGCTGCAGATGTTTTGCTTTCATCCACCACAACAGGTGCAATGCTATGCAATTCAGGAAAGAACAATGCTGCAATAATAACCAGCAACATTGCAATCTTAATTATCATCAGTACATTCTGCGTTTGCGAACTCATTCTTAATCCCAGGAGGTTTACCCCATAAAAAAGAATAATAGCCGCCATTGCCACAAATGGTTTCCATTTCTCTACACTTGCCGCTTCAAATAATAATGGAGAAATATATTCGCTGCCAATCAATGCAACGCCGGATAGTGATGCTGCATTTGAAATTAATATAATTGAATTGATGCCAAATGCCAATGATGGATGATAGGCGTAAGAGAATATTTTATAATAACCGCCTGTTACCGGGTAACGGCTACCAATCTCAGCATAGGTTAGTGCACCACAAATTGCAACAAGACCTGCAACAATCCAGGCTGCAAAGAAAATGGAAGGTGTAGCTGCTGCCTGCGCCGCATCTTTTGAGGTGCGGAAAATACCAGTGCCAATTACGAGTCCGATAACAATCATGGTGAGGGAAAAGAGCCCCAGCTTGTTCTTTGCAATCATGGCTTGAAGATACAGAGAAAACGTTCTAACTTTACGTTGTCCATTTCCAGTTTCTATGAAAAAAACAGCCGCTATTTTTTTACTCTTCTTTTTTAATTCTGCCATTTACGGGCAGGAAGAAAAAGCCGACTCTACAAAAATTCTTGACGAGGTAACGATAAAAGCTTTTGAGCAAAACAAAAGTCTGAGAAACTCTACTGCCACAGTAAAAATTATTGGATTCAATAATGGCGATAGGAATAACAAAACTTCATTGGTCAATGGATTTAACACAGTAGCCGGTGTAAGAATGGAAGAGAGAAGTCCGGGAAGCTATCGAATTAATATCAGGGGCAGTTCATTGCGATCTCCGTTTGGTGTAAGAAATGTAAAAGTGTATTGGAATAGTATTCCACTCACTGATCCCGGAGGCAATACCTATTTTAACCAACTTGCCTGGAATAATTTTTCTTCCATAGAAATTTTTAAAGGCCCGGCAGGTAGTATGTACGGCGCAGGAACAGGCGGCTTAATTCTCGTCAATAATTTCGATAGTTGGAAGCCGGGAGCAAGTCTTGAATATGTTACCGGCAGCTACAATCTGCAAAACATTTTTACATCAGTTTCATTTGGGAAGAAAGAGAATAAAAATCAAATTACCTATGCCCACAATCAAACCGATGGGTTCAGAGTTCAAACTAAAATGCGGAAAGATAATTTTTCCTGGCAATCGCAACTAAAACTATCACATAAACAAGAGTTATCAGCAGCTGTTTTATTTAGCAATATGTTTTATGAAACTCCCGGCGCATTAACCTTGGCCGAATTTACAGCTAACCCAAAAGCAGCAAGACCTGCAGCTGGTGCTTTCCCTTCTTCTGTGGATGCGAAAGCAGCTATTTATCAGAAAAATATTACAGCAGGATTTACAAACGTTTATCACATTAATAGTTCTTTTAAAAATTCAACAACTGTGTATGGTGCATTTTCACAAATAAAAAATCCGGCTGTTCGTAATTATGAGAGAAGAAATGAACCAAGCTTTGGCGGTCGTAGTTTTTTCACTTATAAAAAGAAAGATAAAAATGACAATGAGTTTCAATTGGTAGGCGGCAGTGAATTCCAGCAAGGCTATTTTAACACACAGGTTTCAAAAAATAAGAACGGAAATCCTGACACACTGCAAACAAACGATGATATTGATTATACCACTTATAACTTCTTTGTACAAGGAGATGCAACTCTTAACAAAAAATGGTTCATCAATTCCGGCATAAGTTTAAATAAAACAAAAGTAAATTTTAGCAGGCTGAATCAATACCCTGTACTAAAACAATCCCGCAGTTATAAAAACGAACTAGCTCCACGAATTTCATTGAAGAAATTATTTACAAATGATTTTTCTGTGAAAGCAACTGTATCAAGAGGGTTTTCTCCACCAACAGTTGGCGAGCTACTGCCATCTACTGGAGTAATCAGCACAGAACTTGAAGCAGAATATGGTTGGAATTATGAATTGACTTTAGCGAACCGGTTTTTTCATAATCGTCTAGATATTGATGTCACGGCCTTTTATTTTAAACTGAACAATGCGCTGGTTCAAAGAAGAGATTTATCAGGAGCCGATTTTTTTGTAAATGCTGGAGATGTACAACAAAAGGGAATTGAAATACATACTGACTATCTTATCAGCAATTCAACATCAAAATTTTTAGACTATTGCCAATTCAGGGTTGATTACACTTATAATCATTTCCGCTACGGCAGTTTTATAAAGGGTGCTGATGACTTTTCTGGAAAAACTGTTCCATCAATTCCTGCGAATACATTATCAGCGTTAGCTGATGCTCAATTAAAAAATGGCGCCTATGCAAATATTACATATTACTCAGCCTCTAAGATTTTCCTGAATGATGCCAACACTGCAACAGCAGAACCTTATCATTTACTTGGCTTTAGAGCAGGATGGAAAAAAATAGTGCAGAGCAAATACAAATTAAATTTCTATGCAGGAGTTGATAACCTTTTAAATGAAGTCTATAGTTTGGGAAATGATATCAACGCAGCAGCTAACCGTTTTTACAATGCAGCGCCAACAAGAAATTATTATGTTGGCCTATCCTTCCAATGGATCAAAGCAACAAAGAAGTAAATTGATTAATAACTTACTGAAGGACAAGCCAGTTTTCCTTTACTGCCCGGCCTGAATATAATACCAACTGAAATCGTCTGGTAATGATCGTTTCCATCAGGATTTGTTGCCTTACTAAAACCATCAAGATAATCGGTGAACATTAATCTATAAGTCGATTCTGCATAGACAGCTAGTGCAGGAGAGAATCCATACCGAAAACCAGCACCAATTGGCACTACAGGAATTACACTAGGAGTACCATGCTCCTGATCGGCAGCAATATTTTGCTGTATCTCTGCTTCGTCTGCAAAATATTCAGGATTAAAATTACTTGCATCGCTTTTTATGTTTAAGAAACTAACTCCAACACCAGCCATCAGGTAAGGAGAAAAACCAGAGTTCTGATAATTTGTTCTTAAGGGATTCCAAACTACTAACTCAGACAATTCGATTAGTGGGGTCTTGAAATTAAAGTTCCTTTGCTTTCTGAATTCAGGATTATCGTAGGCTGCATCGTCACCACGAAGTCCGCCTATAGATAAATTAGTTCTTGCCAAAAAAGAAGAGCTTAAAATAAGGCTTCCATGTAACTGAAATCCGGCTTTCATTGTTTCATAAGAGCCAAAACGATTAGGCGTTAAATCTCCCTGATAAATATTACTGCTTATACCGACACCTAATTCGAATTTTGGAACCATAAGCTGCGCATTAGCAGGTATATCATTCAGAACAATGAGAATTACAAAAAGAGAAGCGATTTTTTTTATTATACTAATCATATATTTTATTTCAAAAAGAAATGTATTATTTTCTGTTTATTAGTTAAAAGCAGTAGTGTTTAGAAACGGTAAAAACTATCGGGATTAGGTAAACAACGGTTGAAACCAATTTTGATTACACCCCCTATGTTAAATAATTCAGGAAATTTTAGAATTGCTACATAACAGTATTGATTTCAAACAGACCGAAAGAATACAGCAAAGTTTATTCCAAAGAATAGAAAAGCATCCAAAAAATTTATTTTATAAAAGAAATCTCATCTCCCTACATTTGCAGCGATTTGGTTTCCGGCATAATAACCGGAATTAAAAGGGAAGTCAGTCGAAATCTGACGCTATCCCCGTAGCTGTAAGGACACCCCAAACCCCTAAAGGGGCTTAGGAAAATTTCTCAAAGTACAAAACCACTGTCTCGCCTTAGGCGAGACGGGAAGGTGTTTGAGAATGTCTATAGCCAGAAGACCTGCCATTTCAATTAAACCATATTTCAGCTTTCGGGTGAAAGGCATGAGGTGTAAAAGTCGCAGGACATTTATATTTCTATCTCTTATTTCCACGAAAGCAGTCACAACAAAAATTTCATTTAAAATGAAAAAACATTTTTTTGTAGTGGCTGCTGTCATTATCAGCAGTACACTAAATGCACAAAGCCAGCTCCGCAATGGCGGGGACACAACCAGCACTTCTTTAGATGAGGTAGTTCTTACAGCCAACAAGTATCCCAACAAAACATCTCTCACAGGCAAAGTAGTAACTATTATTACCAGTGAGCAATTAGAAAGAAGCGGTGGTAAAGATTTATCGCAATTATTAACCGAACAGGCAGGCTTATTTATCAGTGGAGCCAACAGCAATGCCGGAAAAGATAAGAGTGTGTACCTGCGTGGAGCCAGAGTTGAACATACGCTGATTACTATTGATGGAATTCCCGTTTACGATCCTTCGGGTATCGGCAGCAATTTTGATATCCGTAATCTGCCTTTGTCAAATATTGAACGGATTGAAATATTAAAGGGCAGTCAATCTACACTGTATGGAAGTGATGCAATTGCTGGAGTTATTAATATCATTACAAAAAAATCAGGAGCAAAATTAATAGCTGGCAATGCGCTGCTTAGTTATGGTAGCAATGAAACAGTAAGAACCAATGCAGGTTTCAATGGTAGGTCTGGGATAATAGATTATAACGCTGCATTATCTTTTCAGAACACTAAAGGCATTAACGAAACAATTAATCAAAGCAACTCCCCCGTAACGGATAAAGATGGCTATCAGCAAACAGGTATTCAGTTAGGTTTGGGTATAAGGCCTTCTGATAAAATTTATATTCAACCTTTCTTCCGATTCAGTACTATAAAAGGAGATATTGACCAGGGAGCTTTTACAGATGAATTGGATTATACGTACAAACAAAAAAGTTGGCAGGCTGGAGTTAAAAATGAATTCAACATTGGAAAATCAAAATTAAATATACTTTACAACTATAATAATATCAACCGGCTTTATACTGATGATTCTATAAAAAGTAGGAATGGTTATGACACATGGTCGCAAGGAAGTTATAAAGGAGCAGAACATTATGCAGATGCTTATATTCATATTCCCGTAAATAATCAGTTGAAACTGACAGGTGGAGTTGATTACAGGTCATCTGTGTCAGATCAGTCATATTCGTCTGTGGGCTTTTTTGGGCCGTACAAATCAGCGTATTCCAAAGACAGTCTGCATCAAAATCAATTCGGAATTTATGCTGCGATGAACCTGAATGACAAATCAGCTTTCAATCTTGAACTGGGAAGCCGAGTAAATTTTCATTCTGAATTTGGAAGCAATGCTGTTTTTAATATCAACCCTTCTTATTTCATTAATAAGAAAATAAAACTGTTTGCCAATATTTCTTCAGCTTACAGAACGCCATCATTGTATCAACTTTTTTCGGAATATGGAAACGCCAATTTAAAACCTGAAGTAGGCATAACTACCGAAGCCGGTTTACAATACTTCTCTGCCGATAATAAATTTTCCAGTAGAGCAGTTGCTTTTAGCCGAAATGTAAAAGATGTTATTTTCTTTTATTTTAACAGCACCACTTTTCAGTCGCAGTATATCAATCAGGATAAACAAAAAGATAATGGGTTTGAACTGGAAACAAGTTATAAGATTAATAAAGGAACAACCATCAAGGCTTTTTACACTTATGTAACCGGCGAAATAACTACACAGAAAAACGGCAAAGACACCACTTATAACAACTTACTTCGGAGGCCAAAATCAAGTATTGGTATTACTATAGGAATTCAGCTTTGTGAAAATCTATATGTAAGTTCTAACCTTATGAGTATTGGAAAAAGAAAAGATGCATATTTTGACAATAATACTTTTTCAACTGTCTACACAACATTGAA
The DNA here is from genome assembly GCA_016708765.1 of Chitinophagaceae bacterium. GTDB lineage: Bacteria > Bacteroidota > Bacteroidia > Chitinophagales > Chitinophagaceae > JJ008. Next base: position 45,376 of record JADJFD010000003.1, on the reverse strand, counting down.
AAGTTATATGCTCTGGGATATTTATGCTGAATATGGATTGCTGAAAAATAAACTAAAGCTATTTGCAGATTGTAGAAATATAACCGGAAGTAAATACACAGAGATAAGTGGCTTTAATACGCTTGGTTTTAATGGAAATGGAGGAATTCGTTTTACATTCTGATAAGCCCTATACATGAGTTTGTATGAAATAAAACATTGCCCCAAATGCAAAGAACATTTTGAATGCAAATTCGAAAATATTACAGAATGTCAATGCTATGGTATTAAACTTACCGACATACAGAAGGCATTCATTGAACTTCACTATAATGACTGCCTCTGTAATAACTGTCTTACCACACTACAGAATGACATAGAGCTGTTTAAAGAAAAATAAATCTACCATGATCTCAAAAACAGAAGGTGACAGAATATTGTCACCTTCTGTTTTACTTATCCTAATTTTGCCAAAATTCATTTATGAATATAGATTTAAACAAACTGCTTACAGTAACATTTACTTTGTTTGCGGTAATAGATATAGTTGGCTCTGTTCCTATTTTAATTTCATTGAAACAAAAGATGGGGGGCATTAACGAATTCAAAGCCACATTGATCTCAGGCATTATGATGATATTTTTCATGTTTATCGGAGAAGCTTTTTTAGGAATTCTTGGGCTCGATATCAGTGCCTTTGCCGTAGGTGGTTCGATAGTAATTTTTATTCTTGGTTTGGAAATGGTATTAGGCCTTGAGTTTTTTAAAGGTGACATGGATGTAAAAGCTGCCACCGTTGTTCCTATCGCTTTTCCGTTAATCGCCGGTTCGGGAACCTTAACAACTATTATGTCATTAAGAGGATCAAATTATGGTGAAACAGTCTTGTTGATTGCCATTCTGATAAACCTCGTTATTGTCTATGGTGTTTTAAAATCGCTTGGACCAATAGCAAGGCTATTAGGCCCAGCAGGTTTGATAGCTGTAAGAAAATTTTTTGGTGTAATATTGCTCGCAATTGCAGTAAAAATATTTGCCACCAATGCACCGGGATTAATAAAACCTCCGGTAAAGCAAGAAGCCAAAATTCAATCTGTCAAATAAGATCTTTTTTCTGGCCTCGTAGTACAATGGATAGTATAAGAGTTTCCGAAGCTCCAGACCCAGGTTCGATTCCTGGCGAGGCCACTTTACGATATTTCACCCAACCTGAATGTTGCTTCTGATGACTTTTTAAAAATTATTTGTGGATAGTACCGTTACTCCGCTTGGGTATAGAATACTGGCATCATCCTCAGCAGTAATATATACTTTGACCGGATTAAAAGACGAAACCGTTTGAAAAGAAGCTTTTAATTTTTTAGATAAAAAACTAGAAGAAGTTTTTATCTGGCCAATATTTTTTATACCGTTCCCTGCTGTCTCTATCCACACAACGTAAGTTTTCTTTGCCGGCTGAAGCTTGTCAGGGCCAGCTAGGTTTACCAAATCAATTTTTATGGCATAATTATTATTTCCGTCTTTTTTAATTTTCACATTGCCTTGTGCTGCAGGAACCACTGTTGAGGTCAAAAAAGCAGATTTTCTGGTAGTACATGAACTCACCAAAAAAATCATGACAAGAGATGCCGTAAATAGAAAAATATTTTTTGAAGACGAAATTTGTATTGTTTGTTTCATAATTTTTTATTTATTGATAATTTAATTTCTTTCTAAATGATGACAAATTATTTAACTACAAAGGGAACGATTTCAATTGACTTATCATTATCTATTTTCTATTCTAATTGTTCAACTTCATCCTCATGCTGTTTTATAATTCCTGTAAGATTAACTACTCATTTACAAAAAATTTGCCAAGTTCTTCTGCTTTATTCCGCACACATTTTTGTTTCACCCTTCAGTTTCCTAATTATTTCGCTTGCCCTATTTATTAACACTTTTTCAGATTTTGCTACTTTTTCTTCCTTTTGACAGAACAATTGGCATTCCTAAAAGTATCTGAACGGATATCAATCTACAATGTTTCTATTAATTTTGTGAATCGCAGTTAAGGTTACGATTTTTCAACTTTTATTCCTAAGTTTATCAAGATATATAGCCGTGAACAGATAATTATGCTTAAACAAGGAAAAACAATGTACTATGGCAAAAGTTAAAGATATTACTCAAGCAAAAGGAAATCAGATATATTCCATTACTCCCGACGCTACTGTTTACAGTGCATTGGAGCAATTGTTTGAAAAAAACATAAGTGCATTGCTGGTAATGGAAGGCGAAAAACCTTTAGGTATTTTTACAGAAAGAGATTATGCACGGAAAGTGGTTTTAAAGGGAAAGTCATCAAAGGAGACGTTGATAAAAGAAATCATGACTTCGGAATTAATTACCGTAGAAGAAGATTGTTCTATAGAAGATGCAATGCGGATAATGACGAATAAGCATATCAGACATTTACCAGTAATGGCAGAAAATAAGTTGGCAGGAATAATTTCTATAGGTGATGTTGTAAAACAGCTTCTTCAAGAGCAGCAATTTATTATCAACAATATGGAAAACTATATCAAAGGCGCCTAATTACAATTTACTCAGCCGGCTTGTTCATATGTATCGTCCGTATCGGAAATGGAATATTGATTCCTTCTTCCTGATATCTTTTGTGTAACAATTTTATAAACGTTGAAGTGATAGCAAACTGGTCTGCGTATTCCATTACCTGCAGAAATATTTTCAAGTCGATGCTACTTGCTCCGAAATTATAAAACCGCACAAAAGGCTCAAACTCCTTATTACTACCAAACTGGTTCTGCAATATATCTTTAGCTACTTCAATAGAAATCTTTTCAACTTTATCCAAATTACTTTCGTAGCCAACGCCAACTAATACACTGAAAGTTATTTTTTTGTCAATAAGAAAAAAATTCTCAATAATTGAGTTGGCCATTTTGCTGTTCGGTACAATGATTACATTATTCTGTGAAGTTTCTATTGTTGTATGTCGCCAGGAAATATCTCTAATAAAACCTTTCTGACCACTTTCTAATTGCACAAAATCTCCAGTATTAAATTTCCCCGAAGAAATCAATTGTAAACCGGCAAACAGGTTTGATAAAGTTGGTTGCAAGGCTAATGCTACTGCTATACCTCCTACACCAAGGGCTGTAACTAATGGCGCAATGGCAACGCCAAATGTTTGTAGAATAAAAATAAATCCTATAACATACACAATTGCTTTTGCAATATTGCCCAAGATCGAAGTGGTTGGCACAATATTATCATCCTTTTCTGATCTGATCTGCAGCAATCCTGCAACAACCCTCGCAGTTACTACAGAAATAGAAAAAATATAAAGGGAGATTATAATCCGCTTAATCACTACTGCATGTTTACTAGCATAGGAAAACGTTTCAGTAAAAATTGGTGTTATATATGCAAATGCCGCCAGTAAAAACCAGAATATCACCCACTTCCCAATACTTTCAATAATGAGATCGTCACTCTTCCATTTTGTTTTATTTGTAAACTTGTAAAGAATAGGGAAAACAATTTTTTTTATCAGCCAACCTAATACTATTGCACCGCCAATAGCAATTACGATTTCAATGATATGTTTATTATGCAGTTTTTCCATTTATTAAAATTATTTCACTTATAAAGTCTGCTGAATTTATAACAATCAATTTTTTACCAAAAAAAGTATTGCCATTCAATAAAAGAATTAGTTAATTACTACTATTGTAATCCAAATGAAAGAACAGAACATTTTTCAAATTAAACTGATATGTAATTTATTTTTATATCTTTTCTTTTCCAGTATCGTCAAGTAACGGCTCCGCCAAACTATTCCATATGTCTGAGTTCTCAGTAATTGGTATCTCATCATTTATCGCTTGAAGTTCCGGCCGTCCATAGCTTATAGAACCAATCATCATAATGATACTTGTAGTAAGCACAACGAAAAAAAGTATCCCTTCATTAAATTTTGAAAGCTTGTAAACTTCTGGAATACTATAGAACAACAGCACCGTTATTAAACCCCGTGGCATAAAGAATAGCTCCGGAAAAATGTGTGCATGAAGAAAAAAACGCAGGTAAATAAATCTGATAATAAATAAGATGATAACAAGTGCACTTCCAGTTAGCACAACATCAAGATCAAGCAATAGTCTTACATCGATCGTTAATCCGAATATAAAAAAGAAAAACGTACGTATAAGAAAACTGCTTTCTGCAGTTAAGCCGTGCAATAATTTACCAACATCATTCACTTCAGTAAAATTCATCCATTTATAAAATCGATGAAATATCGATAACTGCCAGTTACTTACCACCAAGCCAAACAACAAGATGATAAATAACGCAGGCAAATTCAGCATTTTACCACCAGCATATAAAAAAATAAGTACTGCAAAAACAAGGAAGAACCTGATTTTAGTCTTGATTTTTGTAAGCATCAATAAAATCAGCAATGATAAAACCACACTTAGCAAAAGTGCCAGCACAACCGACCCAAAAAATATAGCAAGATTACTGGCCTGCAAAAAATTTCCGGCAATAATGTAGTTAAATACAATGATACCAATGATATCAGAAAAAGATGTTTCATATACCAGAAACTCTTTCTTGTTCTCTTCCAGATGAGAAATGCTTGGAATTACAATAGCACTGCTAACTACAGAAAGTGGAATTGCATAAATTAAACAATGTAAATAATCTTCTTGCAACGTGTAATAAAGTAATGCCGAGCAGGCAAAAGAAGAGAATGCCAGAATAAATAATGCTGACAAAAAAGCATTTCGAATAAGTTTTACTTTTTTTCTACTTACTTGCAAATCAAGACCCGCCTCAAGTACAATCATTATTAAACCTAATATACCAAACACTTCTACCGAATAAGAAGGAATGGAAACAGTAGCGTTGTTGTAGATTAATATTTCCCGCAAGCCAATACCAGATGATAGCAATAATAAAACAGAAGGAATCCCTGTTTTTTGCGAGATTAAATTGTATACATACGAGAATACAACCAGCAAGCAAGCAGCAATAATATATATGTATGAACTAACTCCATCCATTTGGCAAAAATAGCCTAACACCTTTGCTTTTCAGCATTTTATCAAGACTTTAATCTGTATTGTTTCCTTAACTAATCTCAACTAGTTTTTAATTGACTGGAAATCTTTCACAGCTTTCTTCTCTTCTATTGGATCAGTAAAATTCAATTGATAGAGATCCAGTCTTCTATCTTTCAGCGTTTGTACACTGCCATAATGGTGCAGTTCTGTTAGCAAAGAAAGATCAACATCACTTACCACTATCATCTCGGTATTGGGCGTTGCTTCAGCTTTTATTCCTGTAACCGGAAAAGCAAAATCATTGGGCGTAAATACGGCTGACTGTGCAAACTGCAAATCCATATTGGTTACCTTGGGTAAATTTCCAACACTTCCTGCAATGGCAACAAAACATTCATTTTCTATAGCTCTTGCCTGTGCACAGAAACGAACCCGGTTGTAAGCATTTTGTGTATCGGTTAAAAAGGGAACAAATAAAATCTGCATCCCTTCATCAGCAAGCTTTCTTGTCATTTCCGGAAATTCAACATCATAACAAATCTGAACGCCTATTTTTCCTGCGTCTGTCTCAATCACTTTTATTTCATTACCGCCTTGTATATTCCATTCATATTCTTCAGAAGGAGTAATATGAATTTTAGGAATACTATCAGTTACTCCGTTACGTTGCAACACATAGGAGACATTATAAACTTTCCCATCTCTAATTTCTGGCATGCTGCCTGCAATAATGTTTACATTATAGGATACAGCCATTTTACTCATTGCTTCCACAATTGGTGCAGTGTACTTTGCTAGCTCTTTTATTGCATGACGGGCATCCATCTCATTAAATGCACCCATCAAAGGAGCATTGAACAATTCAGGGAATAGAATAAAATCAGACTCATAATCACTTACAGCATCAACAAAGTATTCCACTTGTTTTAATAAATCTTCTGTGGTATGATAATGGCGCATCTGCCATTGCACCAAGCCAATTCGTATTATATCTTTTTGACGCAGCAGAATATTTTTTTCATCATGATAAACATTATGCCATATCAATAAAGTGGCAAAGCCCATACTTTCTTCATCTTCCGGCAAGTAATTTTTCAAAACTTTTTTTACTTGAAAATCGTTAGATATTTGAAAAGTAAGTGTGGGGTCAAAAATCTCTCTCTTTTTTACCTTTTCAATATATTCCCTAGGTTTCAACGTATCGGCATACATACTATACTTTGGAATTCTTCCTCCGGCAACAATAGCCTTTAAATTTAATCTTTCGCATAGCATTTTTCGGGTATCATATAACCGGCGAGCCAGCCGCATTCCCCGATAGTTAGGATGAACAAAAACTTCAATACCATAAAGTGTATCTCCTTTGGAGTTATGCGTTTCAAAACTGAAGTTGCCTGTTATTTCACGGTAGTTATGTTTGTCACCGAATTTATCATAATTAACAATAATTGATAAGGCACACCCAACCACCTTTCCGTCCAATGTAATCACAATCTGCCCTTCAGGAAATTTCTGAATCAGTTTTTTTATAGCTTCTTCCTTCCAGTACTGTCCACCAAGACTGGCATAAGCTTGAATCATAGATTCCTTTAGCTCCTGATAGTCTTCAATCGTCAGGCTTCTAACATCAATAATCTCTGTATCCATAAAAATAAAATTTGATAAAGACTGATTAGCAACAATTATTAATCAGTTTATATAAAGATTGTATAACGGGTCTTATAACTGTTATTACAGATTAATAAGCATATCTGAAATATACGAAATAGTGAGGGCAAAATAAAACTATATCCAATTCAACCCGAGACTATCAACCTCCTTTTGTATAGTATAGCTTTCAGTTTATCCGACGCTTCCTGCTTCTTTTTTTGCACCATCTTCTTCATGTTTTGCAAGCTTTTTCAGGTTTGACCAAAGCAGACCTCCTGTAAACATTCCAAGAATATAAATAGCTACTGTAAGCATAGCAAGTGGCAGACTAACACCCCAGCTGAATAATTTAATTTTAGCTGTGTCAAAATTCTGAACAGCAAATACAATAAGAATTATAACAATTACTGCCAGCAGAAATGTTTTAAACTGTTGCATTTTTATATTTAATTTATTTAGCTTACTTAGTTAAAATTCCTCCTGCTTTACTTTAATAGTTTCAATATCTTTTTCCAAAGCTGCTATCTTAGACTGAATCTGTTCGTTTTCTAATTTTAAAGAAAAATTCTTGGCCTCCAATGCACTGGTAACAGCATCTGATCCTTTCTTGCTTTTTTTTATGTTACTCGAAATAGAATTATTATTTTTCTTAATATCCCTTTCGTATCCTTTTATCTTTTTAAGAATTGCCGAGGTTTCATCAGCGTAATAATCATTCAAGAAATTAATACTAAAATCATGTAGCAACTTACGCATGCCCTCAAATTCTTTCGCATATTCTTTGGTGCCAATAAAAAAATCATATCCAAATGACATAAAGTATTTCATTTCTGATCCACCATTTATATCTGTTACTCTTGCATACATGTTCATTCTTTTATCACTGATCGAATTAATAGTAACGTCATCTGCATTGACAATATCCTTATCGGTAAATAAGCTAATTCCTTTTATTTTTATTTTGTAATTTTTTTTCATGTAATCAGCCCAACCTTTTTTAACCGTTTTGGCATCAGCATCAAATTTTACAAAAAGGCAAGGCCTCAATTTATTTTCAAATGTAATTTCGGTAGTATCAATTACAAAAGTTTGAGCACTTAATTTCAAAGAGATCAACAAAAAATAGAAGATAGAAATTGGTAATTTTTTCATTTTTAACAGTTATTATTTTTTTGTACTGAAACATAAAATTACAGCAAAAGCCCATTGCATTTCATTAATTTATAAATTGAACTATCGTTAAGAAATATACATCAAAAAAGGCAATAAAATATCAGCTTTTAGGAAATAACAACAGGTCTAAAACCCAGCTGGCTTGAGGAAGCCAATTCCAAATTAATGATTTCGAATACCTGATTTTCGTCTTAATTTAAACCCGAGCAAGCGACAAAGGCTTTTTATTATCCGGTTAATTCTCTACCTTTCTTGTCAAAATCAAACCGAAACCGATGCGACCAACTTCAAAACCTTCAATGTTCCTGATTTTTCCTTGGGGACTCATGTCAATCATTCTTGTGCTGCTTTTAAATCTTGTACTTGATAACGAGTGGTTTAATAAAAACTGGAGTTGGATAGCTCTTGTATTGATAATTCCTGCAGCCATATTGGAAAATTTTAAAGTTGGCTATTCCACTATGCGGATCATGTTTATGAAAGTAGTTTATTCGCTTCTCTCATTCTTATTGGTGGGTCTGGCTTTTGGCGCAGCACTTACCGGATGGCATATTGAAAAATTTCAAAAAGATATACCTCCTGTAAAAACTATTAATCTACCCTGGTTTGTACTACTTGCACTTGCCATATTATTGCTCATTCAGGTGGCGCAACTATTCAGTATGCTGAAAGCAGTGAAAAGGGAGTTTATGCAGATGGACCCTGATAATTAATTATAGCTGCTTAATAGCAGCCTTTAAAAAAGGCCAAGTCGGTAGAGAAGAAATAATTTTTAGTTCGTCTTTTACAGAACTTTCATTATCTAAAAACCTCAGCACTTGTTGAGGTTTATTTTTTTTAAACATTGTTGTAAATATCTGCTTGCCCGGTAATTTGTTATGATAGAGTATTTCAAGTAAAGTATTATCATAAAAATTGAACCTCCTTGGGCTTTGAGGAATTTGCTTCAACGATTTACCTGCAATAAGACAATCTGCTATTTGCTGCGATTTTTTTTGAATAAACTGAAAAGTATACCCACTCGAAGCTTTGGTTTGACCACCAGCTGTACCAATATTCCAACCATTGCTTTCAAATGAGAATTTTTCGTTTGTCATGGGTATTACCCCAAATTCTATTTCCGACACTTTATAATGTTCAATGCCTAGAAAGCTCTTTATATAATTTTTTAGCTGCTCATCATATTCTTCCGGTTCCAATAATTGTTTTGTAAACAAAGTATATTCTACAAGAGCTGTTTTTTCATCAAAAGGAAGTACATATACAAAGCTGGTTCCATTATTTTGATTTATCCGAAAATCCATCATCGTTGCTTTTTGCGTATCAAAAGAAGATTTCTGGGTTTCAATAATCCATCCTTTAAAATGCTGCAATAACTTGATTACTTTTTTGCCCTTACTATTATCTTTATAAATAGAACTAAAAAGAATTGTATTATCAAAACGATATTCGGCATCGTTCAGCTTTATTGAAAGCAATTTCTCTTGGTAATCCCACTCATCAATATTGGCTTGCACAAACTCAATATTTCGATGTTTCGAAATCTCCTTAAAACAATATTCGTAAAAATCAATCCCACGTATCATTTTATATTGATAGGGAGCAATTTTCATGTCAGCATTATAATCATCACTCAAAAAAGAGATAGTGTTCCATTTTCTGAAAACAATTTCATCAAAAAATCCATTCTCCTTTTCCCAGAAACACCAGGTACGATCATTGCTTTTTTTGGCATCCTTGTCAATCAATAAGATTTTTTTATCGCCAAATTTTTCAGAACGAATAAGCCTTAGTAATAGGCTAAGCGAAGCACAGCCGGCACCCAGAAAAATAAAATCGAAATGAGACCTAATAGTCATAAGTAACTGAAATATATTAAAATAGCTTTAGGATAGTAAAAAAACTTCGTGAAACTACGTCTTAAAAATCAGTATTAGTGCTCTATAAAAAAGATGCAAATAAATATACTTTAGCATTCTAAATCCAAATCTATTGAAAGAGTCTAGTATCCCAAACTCGTTTATCGCTATATGCGGAAATAACATTGACGGTAGTTATGTAGGAGAAGATTTCTCTTACATAAATCTCCTAACCAGACAAACCGGTTATCACTGTCTTGCCAAACTAAGTAACGCTGGATTGGAAGAATCAGGCAAAGCCTTACAAGAGCAAATTGACTATTACAACCCCGAGATTATAGTTTTACAACCTGACGACATGATAAAAAGATATAGTTCAACACATATCAGATTATCATTTATCCAATTAGTTCAACTTTCAATGCTTTCATTCATTAAAAACAAGAGTAATAAAAAATATTTTACAAGTATTAAAACTATTATTGATAACAATCCTGAAAAACACTTTATTATTTTATCGCCAGTTCCCTGCAACAGCAAATACCAAGACAAAGTAAAGATCATGAGGGGGCAAGAAATGAAAAAGATTTTTTCAGAAGCAAACAACACAACTTACGTCAACCTGTTAAATTCGATAAAGAAAAAGAAAAGATTTTTTATTGAATCATCTTACCTGAATAAGTTTGGTCATACACTTTTGGCTAGACTTATTGCAAAAAAAAGTAGTTTGAATTTTTCAACATCACAAGGAAAGTTTGCTGCCTAATTTTCTACTTGGTCTGTCATTGGGTTATACGCCACCTTGACTTTACCCGCCATTAATTTTTTGTCCCTTCGAATTTTTTCCCAGTACTTTTTATGTACATATAACATCCCAAAACTTTCACCTTGATGTTTATTAAGATGTTTATGGTGCATCTTATGTGCCCAGCGGATAGCTCTTACATATGTATTGTTGCTACGGGTAAACCATTTAAAACGTTGGTGTATAATTACATCATGAACCATGAAATAGGCAAAGCCATACGCCATAATGCCAAAGCCGATTGCCTGCATCCACCAAACATGATCAAAAGTTCCGAAAAAATAAGCAACATGCTTGGAATTGCAAAAATGACAAAGAACGCATCATTCTTTTCAAAAAAACCAGGTTCTACCTGATGATGATCTTTGTGCAATATCCAAAGAAAGCCATGCATCACAAATCTATGCGTACACCAAGTTACTCCTTCCATAACAAGAAAGGTTGCCAACAATACCAATATAAATAATACAACAATCATTTTACAAAATTAATAGCTTCAGGCAACTTTGTTTTTAATTTGTTCATTCCACCAAGCTTCTACTTTTGGAAAAGCTATTTGAAACCAGGCTGTATAATTCTCTGGTGCTGCACTCATCGATTCCTTAATAGAAGAAATACTTTCAACACTCATTTCCATAACCTCTTCTTTATTAAAATTTATTGCTCCATCAAATTCACCTGCAAATACATGATCAAATTCGTATTCCGTCAGTCCGTTTTCAAATTCAGCTTTATATACAAAATCGAAAATCTTTTCAATCGCAGTTTCAAAACCCAACTCTTCTTTTAATCTTCTGGAAGCTGCTGCAAGTGTATTTTCTTCTGGCAAAGGATGACTACAACATGCATTGGTCCACAGTCCACCACTATGGTACTTGGACAAAGCTCTTCGTTGCAGCAGCATCTTACCTTCCGTATTAAAAATAAAAATACTAAAAGCTCTATGCAGCTTCCCTTCGAGATGTGCAGACATTTTATCTGCAACGCCTGTTGGATTATCATTTTCATCAACTAATATCACTTCTTCATTTTTCATATTAACCGCAACTGATTTTTAATACCGGCTCTGAAAATAATCATCGCCTTTTTATAATTAGGAATTCTAACTCTTGTTTCCATAATCCTTGCAGGTTTTACTTTTTTAATTTTCCTGAATAAGGATAGGTAATATTTGTACGCTACATAAACACCAAACCTTGCTTTTAGTGGCAATTGCTTCACTCCTGCATATGCTTTTATAAAGTCCTCTTGTATATCATCTTCTATCTGCCTTTTTTCCTGTTCGGTGAAATTATTAAAATCACATCCGGGGAAATACATTCTCGACAATCCGTTAAAATCAGCTTTTACATCTCTAAGAAAATTTACTTTCTGAAAAGCGGCGCCAAGAGATTGAGCAGAACTTTTCAATTTATCATAAAGCTCTCTTTTACCTTCACAAAAAACATATAGGCACATAAGACCAACTACTTCTGCGGAACCATAAATATATTCCTGGTAACCTTTACTGTCATACTTCGTTTTCTCAAGATCCATTTCCATACTCTCGAAAAAAGAATCAATCAGCTTCGCATCAATTCCATACTCATTCACTGTTTGTTGAAAACTATTCAAAATAGGGTTTAAACTTATTTTTCGTTCAATAGCATCATATGTTTCAACTTTAAACTGTTGCAATAAAAGCTTCTTATCGAAATCATGAAAACTATCCACTATTTCATCTGCAAAACGTACAAAACCATAAATATTATAAACAGGTTTACGTAAACTTGTATGCAGCATTCCTATGGCAGAAAAAAAGGAAGTGCTGTAACCTTCAGTTACGATGCGACTGCATTTTTCACTTGTACTATGGAAAAGTTCGACCATTATTAAATTTAAAGTTTTATTTCGATGTTTTAATAACTTGTTTAGCCACTACTTCACCACTAATAAGACTTGGTGGCACACCTGGCCCAGGTACTGTTAACTGTCCTGTATAGAAAAGGTTTTTCACTTTTTTACTCTTACATGAAGGGCGGAAAATAGCTGTTTGCATAAGCGTATTCGCCAATCCATAAGCATTGCCTTTAAACGAGTTATAATCACCTACGAAATCAGTTACAGAATACGATTTTTTATAAACAACTGAGGCCAAAATTGATTCTCCAATATGCTGCTCCATTCGCTTCGCAATAATGCTGAAATATTTATCTCTTAGATCCACTGTATCGCCTTCTAGCCCAGCGGCAACTGGAATCAAAAAAACAATATTCTCATGGCCGGAAGGTGCTGCATTATCATCTGTTACAGAACTAACACTTACATAGAACAGAGGCTCGTCAGGCCATTTAGGATTTTTATAAATTTCTTGGCCGTGCTGATCAAATGAAACATCAAAAAATAACGAATGATGAATCGGACTTTTCAATTTCTTATTTAATCCAACGTAGTATAAAAGACAGGAAGGAGCCATCACCTTTTTTTCCCAATACTTTGTTGAATAACTACGATATGCTAATGGCAGCAATGATTGCTCAGTAAATTGATAATCAGCACCACTAATAATTACATCAGCAACGTAAGTATTTTTATCAGTAACTACTTTTTTGATTAAAGCATTTTCTACAACCAACTCTTTCACTATTTCATTAAACTGAAAACGAACACCTAGCTCCAAAGCTAATTGATACATGCCGTTAACAACAGCGTACATACCTCCATCAGGATACCAGGTGCCGCCTTTTATATCGGCATAATTCATTAGACTATACAATGCCGGCGTATATTCTGGTAATGCCCCAAGAAATAAAACTGGAAACTCCATAATTTGGCGGAGTTTTTCATTTTTAAAATACTTTGAAATATGCTTTTTAATTGAAGAAAATACCTGAAGCTTAAAAACACCACTAACTGTTTCCCAGTCTGCAAACTCTGTAAACGATAATCCCGGTTTATGAACTAGTTTGTTTATTCCTAGTTCATATTTATAAGCAGCGCCTTGTAGATATTTGTCTAGTTTTTCCCCGCTGCCAGCTTCAATAGATTCAAATAAATCTTTTAATGCAGAATAATCGGCTGGCAAATCAGTATATCCATCATTCCAGTAAATTCTATACGAAGGATCAAGTCGTTGGAGAGAGTAATAATCTTCTACTGTTTTCCCAAATTGATTAAAATACCTTTCAAACACATCAGGCATCCAGTAAAAACTAGGACCCATATCAAATGTAAAACCATCTGCTTTCCATTGTCTTGCTCTTCCACCTGGTGTTTCGTTTTTTTCAATGACAGTAACTTGCCATCCTTCTTTTGCCATAAAGGATGCAGCAGATAAGCCGGCGAAACCGCTTCCAATAACTATTACAGACTTATCTTTCACATCCAAAATATTTAATTACGGTTTATTTGTTCCTTTAATAATTTTCGGGCAAAATGAATTCTACTTTTAATGGTGCCAAGTGGTTCACCAAGAGCATCCGCAATTTCGTTGTATTTATATCCATCAAAGTATAACTTAAATGGAGTTTTAAAGATTTCAGGTAACTCTTCAACTGCTTTTCTCACTTCTTTTAGTCGCATATCACTTTCTGCATCATTGATAATAGTTGATTGCTTATAATCCAAAAGATAATCATTCGGCGTGTTATCAAAGATTGTTTTTTGCTTGGATTTACGGCGATAGTCGTTTATGAAGATGTTCCGCATGATAGTAAATAACCATGCTTTAATATTAGTTCCAGTATTATACTTTTCATGATTAGCCAATGCTTTGTACAGTGTTTCTTGAAAAAGATCCTGCGCAGCTTCTGAATCTCTGGTTAAATTGATAGCAAAAGGCTTCAAAAAATCGGCTTGGCTAATTAGCATTTGGTTAAATTCTGTTGCTGACATAATATTTTGTTTAATTATTATAAAGCGAAGTTAAACAAAATAATTATATAGCCAAGAAATTTTGTTTAAACTTATGCACATAAATATTAAACAAATTAAATACTGGTAATCAATTAGATAGAGGGAATAAAGTCCAAAAGTTCTTGTAGTGATTTTTTACATTCGATTCCTGGAGGGACTTTTTTCTTGTATTGCTGGGTAATAAATCCTGAAATAACTGTCTTCGTTGTTCCAAATTGCACATGTATTTGCTGAAGAAATTTTTCGAAATTGAAATTGGCGGACGTGGCGGTAAGATGGATGAAAATAACGTCAGGCTTTTTCTGCTGAAAAACAAAATCAATATCTTTCAATGGAACATTTGCGCCCAAGTAAATAGTTTTTATGCCCCTATTTTTCAAAATGAAATTCAAAAAAAGTAGGCCAAGCTCATGATATTCCGACTCGGGCAGAAAAAGTAATGCTGTTTTATCTGCAACAAGGGGCGACTCTGCTTTATCAATTGCCACAATTATTTTCTGACGGATAATATTAGTAACCAAATGCTCTTGTGCAGGAATTATATGACCTGTAAGCCATAGTATTCCGATTTTCTCTAAAAAGGGGAAAATGATTTGTATTATGGTCCGTTCTATCCCTTTTGCAATGATGTAGTTTGCTAGAATTTTTTCAAACAAATCCATATCTAGATCAATCATCGCCTGCAGAAGATCGTTTACAAACCTTTCCTGCATAGCCGCAATATCTGTTAAAGCCAGAATTCTTTCTTGTATTTCCTGTGGCTGCATTTTATCAATATGGGAAACCTTAAAACCATACTTATTAAGTAAAGCAACATTTAAGATAGTCTTTAACTCATCGCTGGAGTAAAACCTTATATTGGTTGAAGTTCGCTGCGGCTTTAAAAAACCATATCGCTGCTCCCATATACGAATGGTATGAGCCTTTATGCCCGATAGATTCTCAAGATCCTTTATGGTAAATGCGTTCATACTTACTAGATACAATAGTAAACAAAAAAAGTTCAGCAATACTGCTGAACTTTTATTCAAAATAGGTTAATATTCTTTACAATTCTAAATTTCGAATTTTTCCACTATCACACATCTTTTTTAGTGGATCAGCCAGTGCAGGATTATGTAATGATTCAAGGTATCTTTCATTATGCAAGTCAGTTCCTATTAAATCGTAATATTCTTTCTTTATAAGATACTGCGCCAATTCCTGAACAGATTTCCCGTAATATCCACCAATTGAGGGCAGATTAAGCTGAAATAAACATCCGATATCTTTTAACTCGTCATAAAAACCTTTTGCATCCATTAAATATATATATCGTTCAGGGTGTGCAATTACTGGCTGATAACCCTGCATTTGCATTTCAAATAAAATAGATTTCAAACTATGAGATGGATAGGCCAATGAAAACTCCGACAAAACCCAATTCTTATGGATGGTAAGTAATGGCTTCTTTTCTTTCAGCAATTCTTCTACATGTTCATCCAAGAAATATTCGGCGGCGGCATTTATTTCTACATCTATTCCAGCCTCTTTGACAGCAGCTCTCAATAACTCCAATTTTTCTAAGATGATTTCGCTGGTGTTTTTATACATATCCCAAAGAATATGTGGCGTAGTAATAATTTTAGAATAACCCAGCTCCTGCATGCCTCGGATAAGTTCCAACGATGTTTCCATATCTCTTGCGCCATCGTCCACACCAGGAATAAGGTGCGAATGCATATCTGTTTTCAATAAACTGAAATTGGCCGGTTGTCCACTTTTCTTTCTGCTAAATAAACCCATTGCTATTTTTTGTTTGCTAATAACTCATGATACAAACTACTCATATCCTTCATCAATCGCTGATAACTAAATTGCTCCTTTACAAATGCATTTCCTTGCTTTGATAAACTGGTTCTTAGTTCGTCGTTAGTTACCAACTCTAATAAGTTAATGCAAAATTGTTGATTGTCAGAGACAGGTGATAACAAACCAGACTTGCCTTCCAGTACCACATCGCTTATGCCGCCAACACAGGTAGAAACAATTGGATTATTAGCGGCCTGCGCTTCTATCAGACTAACCGGTGTGCCTTCATTAAAAGAGGTAAGAGCAATTATATCTGCACCTGCATTAATAACATCCACATCACTCCGCCAAGAGGTAAATATCAATGGATGAGGATGGTTTGTATCTTTTTCACCTGTAAATAAAACCCCTAGTTCTTTTGCCTTGGCTTCAAGTGCCTGTCTTGTTTCTCCATCACCAACAATAAATGCCTTCACTTTTCTGGTTGTATTATTCAACACATATTGTAACGCTTCTAGAAAAAGTGTATGATTTTTTACTGGCACTAATCTTCCAATAATAGCAATTACTATTTGATCGTCTGCAAGTCCAAACTCCTCTCTAAATTTTTTTCGCTTGGCCAAATAGTCTTGCGAAAATTTATCAAGATCAAGTCCCAATGGTATTATTCTGAATTTATCTGCCGGAGCAATTTTAAAATCCTCCACCAGTTCTTTTTGCTGTGCAGTACTGATGACAACAATTGCACTGGTTTTTTTTGCGAGAAATCGTTCTGCTTCTAAAACAAGCCTCGTTTTAGTTGAGTTAAAATACGAATGAAAAACATGCCCATGATAAGTATGCACAATCACCGGCACCTTTAGTTGACTCGCCGCCATTCTGCCAATAGCTCCTGGTTTGGCAGCATGTGTATGTACTATGTCCGGTTTAAAATCACGGATAATATCTTTCATTCTTCGAAAAGCAGAATAGTCCCTCATTGGGTTGATGGAACGGCCCATTTGTGGAAGATACAACGGCTTGATACCAAGCTCATCCGTTATAAAACTTGCATCTTTTTCATGCAACTCTTTTTCACCCACCACCAGCAAGGTTTCAAATTCGGGAGAAAGATATTTGGTAAGATACGAGGCATTCAATAATGGCCCTCCAATAATTAACCTGTTTAGAATACGGAGTACTTTGGGCATAGTGATTATTATACTTTTTTGATCAAAAATTTCTCTTCCACCAATGTTGGAAAACAAGTAAAGCCCAGATGGTCGCATGCGCATCGCCAGGATTAGAGGAGAACAACTTCGATTTTATATTTTGTATTGCTTTTATTTCAAAGACCCCCTGCGCTTCGATAAAATTATCATTTAGCAGATCTCCAGTTATTAAGCCTCTTAGGTCTTTTCTAAACCACTCAAGTAATGGAATCTCAAAACCATGTTTTGGACGGTTATATAATTCCTCTGGAAGATATTTACGAAAAGTATCTTGAACGATTTTCTTTTTTATGCTACTGTCAATTTTATAAGAAGTTGGTAACGAAAAAGCAAAATCAACTACTTCATGATCTAAAAAAGGGCTTCTTACTTCCAAGCTGTTTGCCATACTCATTCTATCAACCTTTACCAACATATCACTAAGCAATACAAGCCCCATATCTGTTGCCAGAAAATCTTCCATTTCTTTTCCCCCTTTTAAATGCCGCAACAAAAATTCTTTTTGTTGATTAAAAGAATCTTGATCTACTTTGCTTTTCGAAAGCGGACTTAGCATATTGGCAGCTTTATCTTCCGATAAAAAACCAGCCCAACGCCAGTATCTTTCTTTTACATTCAATTTAGCCCCTTCAGAAAAACGATGAAACTGACGAAACTTATTAGTGAACTTATTATTTCTTGATTGAGGCAGTATCTTCCAAAGAGGATTTGCCGTTTTTACAAGTTGATTAAGCAATGACCGTTGCCGTATTCTTAATTCTGCAGCATGTTTATTATACCCAGCAAACACCTCGTCGCCACCATCGCCGGACAATGCAACCGTTACATGATTCCTTGTATGCTTGCTTAAAATATAAACAGGTATTGCAGATGAATCTGCAAAAGGTTCATCAATACTATTTAGCACATCATCAATATGTTCCAGGAAATCATCATTGGTCAATGAAAAAACAGTATGGTTAGTTCCATATTTTTTAGCAACAAGATTCGCATATTTTGTTTCGTCAAAAAACGGATGATCCTTGTACCCGATTGAAAAAGTATTGAGATGCTGGGTATGGCGGCTGGCAAGTGCAACAATTACAGAAGAATCGATACCTCCACTCAAAAAAGCTCCCAATGGCACATCCGAAATCAATCTTCGTTGTACCGACTTCTCCATTAATACTTCTAGCTGATTGCAGGCAGAAGTATAGCTGATAGCTTTTGAGTCTTGGTCTCCTGACTTATATTCAAGTTCATAAAAACATTTTTCTTCTACTACTTTTTCATCCACATTCATATAATGCCCTGGACGCAATTTTTTAACATGCAAAAGCATGGACGATGGCTCAGGTATATAATTAAACTGCAGATATTGTTGTAACGAAGTAAAATCTATTTCCTTGGGTATATCATAATCCTGCAGGCTTTTTAATTCTGAAGCAAAAGCAAAAAAAGAAGAAGGAGAATAGTGGTAGTAAATTGGCTTCTTTCCAAATCTATCTCTAGCAAGGAATAGTTTTTTTTCTGCTGTGTCATAAATTGCAAATGCAAAGAAACCGTAAAGTAAAGGAAGGCATTGTTCCTTCATCTTTATAAATAGATATAATAATACTTCCGTATCAGACTGCGAGTGCCAGTCTGTTTTCTCAGGAAAATATTTTTCCTTTAATTCCTGGTAATTAAACAGCTCTCCGTTGAATATGATTACAAATCGTCCTGTAGCATCTTTCATGGGTTGATTACCATTTGCTGATGTATCAATAATACTCAACCTGCGGTGCCCCAACGCTGCATTCCCATCTGTAAAGAAATCACCTCCATCTGGTCCCCGGTGAAGCAGTGTGTCACAAGAAACCTTTATTTTTGAAAGCCGGTCAGTTGTTTTTGAAGAAAGTGAAAATATGCCTGTTATACCACACATGTTACGCTAAATATTGAATGATTTAATAATCATGAACTATTACGAATTTACTATCATACCACTTATAGATTTTATTATTCTTCCAATTTATCTTGCCATTTTTTTTGGTATCGCTATTAAATATCGCAATAAACATTACAGAAGAGACCACCCCTGGAGACCTTACTTTATTCCTGCCTTAACATTTAAAATGCTGGGAGCTTTAGTGATCAGTTTTGTATTTACATATTATTATGACGGTGGCGATACTGTAAATATTTTTGAAAATGCCTATACGGCAAATAAAAGCATTGACCATTCTTTTGGCGCCTGGCTTGATCTGATATTGCATAGAGCCCAACCTGGAGATCCAAGGTATTATGAACTTTGGGGGAAATTATATTTTTATAGGGATCCAGCAACGTTTACAGTTTGTGCAATCACTGCCGTCCTTAATCTTTTTACTTTTAACAGTTTCATCATTACTGCATGTCTGTTCGCATTTCTTTCCTTTTGGGGAGTGTGGGCTTTATTTAGAGCCTTTGTAACACTTTATCCTAATCTAACAAAACCTATGGCATTAGCTACTTTATTTATTCCCAGTTTGATAGTGTGGGGCTCGGGAATATTTAAAGATACAATTTGTCTTTTCGCTCTAAGTTGGTTGTTTTATTGTATTGTACGAATAATGACTTATAAGGATTACAGACTCAAAATTTTCATCATTGCGATTATTAATTTTCTATTGCTGATAAATATCAAGCTTTATATAGCTATGGCTTTTGTTCCCGCCTTATTGCTTTGGATATTCTTTTATTACTCCCGTACTATTAAAAACTGGTATGGCAGGCAACTTGCTAAAGTTGTTTTTATAGCAGTAATTTTCGGTACGCTGACATTAGCTTTATCACAGTTTTCAGAAGATCTTGGAAAATATTCGTTGGAAAATATTGCCCAAACTTCAGCTACCACAAGGGATTATATTAATTGGGTTTCGGAAACAGAAGGGGGGTCTGCGTATAGTTTAGGAGATGTAGGATCTGGAATTGGAGGATTGCTTACTAAAATACCTGCCGCTATCAATGTTACTTTATTCAGACCCTACCCCTGGGAAGCAAGAAAACCCATTGTTGCAATTACTGCTTTGGAAGCATTGCTGTTTCTTTTTCTTACTTTAAAAATAATTTTCAAAATTGGCCTAAAAAATATTTGGGCAACAATATCAGCCGACCCTACTATTCAGTTCTGCCTTGTTTTCACTTTAATCTTTGCCTTTGCCGTTGGTATTTCCTCTTATAATTTTGGCACTTTATCCCGTTATAAAATACCTTGTCTGCCATTTTATGCTGTAGCACTAATTGTTATTTTCTATAAGAATAAACGACCAAATCAACTATTGATTCCATTTTTGAAATTTTAGTCTGCCTAATTTTTTCTCAAAACCAGTTGCATTGCAGCTGTATATTTTTCTTTATTTGCATCAATCTAATATTTATTCTCCACTTCCTTTCGTCCGTTGATAGCAAATTTATTACGGAGTTCTGCTGAGTCAATTAAAATCGACAATTTCTCGACCCATTCTTCCGTAGTTCCCGCCAGAAAACCATTTTCCCCATCTTTAATTATTTCACTGTTCACACCAACAGGCGACATAATAGTGGGTATGCCCGCTGCCATATATTGCAATCCCTTTAATCCACATTTTCCTTTTGCCCATTCATCATCCGGCAAAGGCATAATACCGATATCCATGCCATGCAAATCAGCTAACTCAGTAGCTGCATTCCAGCCAATACCTTTTATACCAAGTTCTTCGTTCCGGTAGTTAGCATCCCCAATCACCAGAAAATCAATTTTATTTTCATATCTCCTCTTTAATTCTTTTAATGCTTCCAATGCAAATTCAAAATGCTGTATCGTTGTAAAACTACCGCTCCAACCAATGGTCACTTTATCCTTTACTGTTTCCGGCTTGACAGTATACTGTAACGTATCAATTGTTGTAGGGATGATTATAACATTACTATTAAATTGCAATGCATAATTTGCCAGGTACTGATTTCCTGCTATAATCAAATGAGCTGTCTTAATACTATCTTTTGTCTTGTCCGCATTTTTTAAAAACCCAGTTTTTTATTGGCTGCAGACACATTTTGCATCCAGATACTATCATCGAAATCAAAGATCAGCTTAGAGTGTTTACTAAACTTTCTTTCAAAAAAAGAAGTCCCCAGCATAAAAGATTCCCGTTGCACAAATACGATATCCGGTTTCTTTGCAAAAAAAGTTTCATGTATCCTTTTGGCAAACCCCTTTATAAGTATGATAAACTTATTGAAATAATTTCCCGGTGCATAAAACTTTTTATCATCTTTTGGATTCAAAAGGAATGAAAATTTAGTTTCAAATCCCTGTTCATTCAAGTAATTGATATATTGCTCAAACCGGAAACGCTGAGAGGGTGACCTGTCCGGACGATGTAGGCAAACAAATAAAATGGATGGCATCGATAATTATTTTTTCTCCAACCAAACCGGTGGTAATTTTTCAAGTATTTCAATATTGGAAAAAGTGTTGCTTTCCCTGGCACCAGCTTTAACAGCCCATACAGCCATCTTCTCCACACCATCTTTCAATGAAGTAAATGTGCCTTCTTTTATTTCAAAAACCTTTATAGCTTTTGAATGATCTGAATAAGCATGCATTACTTCATTCCTTGCATCTAATTTTCTTACTTCGCCTTTTATATTCAATACCTCCATTACCGTTTCTGCCAGTTCCAATACCGTATACTCCTGATCGGCTCCTATATTGAATACTTCATTATACGCAGCAGGTATATTCACCGAATTGGCAATATAAGGAGCCACATCACTGATATAACTAAATGCCCGGGTTTGTAACCCATCGCCAAAAACCGTCAATGATTTGCCCTGCATCAACTGGTTCATAAATATCCCTATCACATTGCGGTAACGGTCGCCAATGTTCTGGTATTCACCATACACATTGTGTGGCCGGAAGATTACATAGTTTAGACCAAACATTTCATGGGCGGTTTTTAAATCCAGTTCTACTGCATATTTTGAAACCCCATATGGATCTTCGGGTTGCGGAATGGTGCTTTCAAGCATCGGCAATTGTCCGGCACCATACACTGCAATGGATGAAGTGAAAACAAAACATTTTATTTTATGTTTTACACTTTCATTGATAAGGTTAACACTTCCTATCAGGTTATTGGTATAATTGAACCGGCGGATAAAATGACTTAATCCTTCTGCAGCATAAGCTGCAAGATGATAAACATAATCAAACTTGTGTTCTTCAAATAGTTTCTCCAACAGTGCATGATCCGTAATAGAACCTTTTACAAAAACGGCATCAGGGTTTACATAATCTTCGAAGCCACCACTAAGGTCATCAAAAGCCACTACTTCGTGGCCCATGGCTAATAATTCATTTACAGTGTGTGCACCGATAAATCCGGCTCCGCCGGTAACTAGAGATTTTGGCATAGTATGATTAATTTTTATTTAAAACAGCAAGATAATTTGTAGTTAAGAATAATTCCGTATACTCACTATAGATGATCCTGGCTAATCCGTTTGGCAGGATCCGATAAATTGTATATTCGGGCAGTATTGCAAAAAAATCTTTAAGGAATACCCTTGACTCTATTGATGCAAGACCAAATTCAAATTGTATAAAATCAATATTTCCAGAACTAAGCAACTTAGATGCTCCTTTCAATACGCCAATCTCATGACCCTCCACATCTATTTTTAAAAAATTAATTCTTTTAATGCCATGAAGATTACAGTAGTTGTCTAAGCTGTCAATTTTGATTTCTTCTTTCCTAGAAAGGTTTACATTGTATTGGGTGTAGTTGGCAGGATAGAGAGATGCATAATCGCTTGCATCTGAATCTGCAAATAGGTTTACAACAGCAGGCCCCTCTCCTAAACCCATATTTTCAATAACCACATTTTGATATTTGACTGCTGATTTTTCAAGAAAGGCGAAGGCAGACGACTGTGGCTCGAAGCAATAAATTTGAAGCCTTTCCCCTGCTGCATTTTTTGCCATAGTCAGATATTGACCTCTGTTGGCACCAACATCAAATAAAACTATGTTTTCTTTAGCCCCAAACGCAGACAGAGCATATTTTAAGGCAAATTCTTCCCCGTTAGCAGACGGTACATGTCCCCTGTCATAATTGAGACCTTTTATGGAAAGCTTATAGAGTTTCCACCAAAAATTTTGTAACCGCCTGTTGCCCAATAATAGCTTTTTTAACATAGGTTAGTTCTCATTCTACAAAAAATTACTTTATTACCACTTTACTAGTTCTTTCCCAAACAGCTTTTCTTTTTCTTCTCAACAATGAATAGAACAGAGGTAATTTATTCTTATCAATAAAATGCTTTATTTTATAGGGTAAAGAAGTCTTGTTTACATAGCCAATTGTTGACTCAAAAAGTCCGGGCTTTGCGGCAAATGGATAAACACAATCAACCTGCGTATAAATCTCTTGCAGATAAAAAAAATACCAGGAATCTGCAGCCACTTTTATTTTATCATTCTTCAGAAGAAAAAGACGGGCAGTATCCTTATGAATTATATATGCTCCGGCACCTCCTATTTCCTCTCTGCACAATACCTTATAAACATTAAAACCTTCGCCGCTGGAAAAACCATTTTTAGATAGTTCAATTTCTCCCTTATATGCTAATCCATACAGTAATACGACCCTGTTCTTATATATTTCTGAGTTGGCTTCGATATGGGTCAATACAGATTTCATATTCTCATGCAGAATAACATCATCCTCCAGTATTAGATGCCAATCATCTGTTGAGTTACAAATATGCTTGTAAACACTCATATGGCTTAGAGAAGTAGCAATCACATTTTTGGTCAACCACTCTGGATATTTTGCAACCTCATCCATATCTGCCTTATCTCTTAACTCTTCATCACTTAAAAACGAGCCATTGATAGCATCAACTAATTCGAAATCAATTTTAAGTTTTTGAAGTTGACCCACTATTGATTTTCGTCTATCAACAGAATCTTTAAGATTTATGACATAAACCTTCATTTATATTTTTAAGACAAATAGTTTATAGAAAGAAGCTAGTTCCGATAATTGAAAGACTCTAAATCAAATTGTAAAACATTCTTCAGCAATAAATCGTCTTATTCCCTATTTAAAAACACCCCGGCTTGTTTCTTCCCAAACTTTTTTCCTATTCAGTTTTAGTAGGGAATATAATACTGGGACTTTATACTTTTCGATCAATTTCTTTACTTTAAAAACGAAATTTTTTTTATTTACATAACCAATGGTAGACTCAAGAAAACCAGGTCTTGCAGCAAATGGATAAACACAATAGATACTATCCAAAGCCTTTTGTTTACGGAAGTAATGCCAGGCATCAGGTACCACTCTTATTTTATCATTCTTTTCAACTAGGCATTTTATCGAACTTAATAATAATATTTTCCCCACTTATTGAATGTGTAAATGAGGGTATTTTGCCATAGCTTTAAAAAAAGTTATTGGAGGAATTCAGCTTCATAAAATCATGAAGTTCGATTGCCATTACTTTTACATTATTTAACCACTCAATGTTTTCAGAAAACAACTCCGCTTCAGCTCCTTCAATATCAATTTTCAAAAGATCAATTTCCAGGAGTTTATGGTCACTCATCAAATCATCAATAGTTATACTTTCTATTTTCTCCAGATCCTTATCCTCACTGGTTATGCTGTTTACATTTTGAGACCACTCAGCACCTGCTTTCTTTTCACTTAAAGACAGGAGTTCTTTCTTATGCCAGATCGCCTTATTATATGCAAATATATTTTTGAACTTTGATGTATTTTTCTGCAACTGCTTATAATTATCCGGATCAGGTTCTACCGAAATTATCAAAGCACCGGGATAACGGGATTGCATTAACAAGGCAAAAAGACCAATGTTACTACCCTAGTCTACAATGACTTTTGGCTCTTCCTTTAAATGAATATCATATTCACCATCAAAAAAAATTTGCCGGTAAACAGAGATATCGGATGTGTTCTTTCTCAGAAATACCTGGCCTACGTTTTTTACCTTGATTGATTTTCTAATGCCCAGTTTAATCAAAGTCAGAATAAAGACCTGGTATATTGTACTAAAAAAACCATTCCGGTTAATGGCCGATAGAATGGATACTCCTCTTGCTTGCATAACTAATGAGTTGGTTTATCATTTAAATTCAACACGACTTGTTTCTTCCCAAATTCTTTTCCTATTCAGTTTTAGTAGGGAATATAATACTGGGACTTTATACTTTTCGATCAATTTCTTTACTTTAAAAACGAAACTTTTTTTATTTATATAACCAATGGTAGACTCAAAAAACCAGGTCTTGCAGCAAATGGGTAAACACAATAAATATTATCCAAAGCCTTTTGTTCACGAAAGAAATGCCATGTATCCGGTGCTACTTTTATTTTCTCATTTTTTTCAACAAGGCGTTTAGCAGTATCCCGGTGCATAACATATGCTCCGGTACTGCCAATCCTTGGGCTCTCCAGCTTATAAATACCTTTACCGCTTACTTCTGTGATTGGAGTACGAGACAGCTCAATGATAGAATTATAAGAGACGCCATAAAGCATAACAAGATGATCCTTAAAAGAATCTCCATTTTTTTCGATATGGGTTAATATATTTTCGAGGTCTTTATCAATCACAACATCATCCTCCAACACAAAGTGCCATTCTTCTTTTGAAATACACATTTGTTTGTATACTCCCATATGACTTAACGAGCATCCCAGCATATTGGGTGTTAACCAATTCGGGTATTTTCTTACCTCATCCATATCAACCAATTCGTTAAGCTCCTTTTCGCTTAATGCTGATCCTCGTACTGCATCAAATATTTTATAGCTAAGCTGAAGTTTTTGAAGCTGACTTTCTATAGACTTTCTTCTATCAACAGCCTCTTTGAGATTAATAACATGTATTTCCATATCGAAAAAGTGATTTAAACTCTTTTGCTATTCAAGTGTTTATTATATAACCGATAACAAAACTCAATTAGTTTCTTATTATTCGGAAAGTCAACATAAGTCTTAGAAGGAAGTTTCAGGTATTGCTCAAGTTCTTCACCAGTTATTCCAAATTTTTTGGCAATATATTTTTTGTCTTCTTTAATTTTT
The DNA here is from genome assembly GCA_016708765.1 of Chitinophagaceae bacterium. Classification (GTDB taxonomy): domain Bacteria; phylum Bacteroidota; class Bacteroidia; order Chitinophagales; family Chitinophagaceae; genus JJ008. The sequence continues at coordinate 18,835 of JADJFD010000003.1, read as the reverse complement.
TCGTCATTAAATGGCTGCTCCTTTAATTTTTCCAGAGCCTCTTCCCTGCTTATCTGATGTAAACAAATTTGTGAAGAAAAGATTGCTTTTCTATAATCAATGCCAAATTTTTCATACATAACATAACCTTGCCAGAAAGCAGTAATTTTTGATTCGTGGTGCTTACCTCCATAATCTTTCCAGTTCAAATTATCCATGAGGTATTTTTTGCCACATCCTTGTTGAAGTCGATATAGTTAAGAATATAAAGCGTTTTAATCTTATAAAAGAACCTGTACCAGGACTCTTTAAGTAAACCAATTACAGGTACTTTCTTAATGCTGATATTGGAATATTTTCTTACAATATGGTTATACATTTTCATGTCCTTGTAACTATGATAACCCCAATGTAATGGAAGGATACCTTCTGAAGACAGATTTCCTCCGGAAATGATGTATTTGATTTTGTTTTTTGCTGCCACTTCATAAATACTGGCTAGTATTGCTATATCTGTTGGCATTTCAAGATCTACTGTAGAAGCTTTTAAATAGGCTAGTTGTATATTTTTAAACTCTTCCCAATCCAGCACATAGCTCATATAATCGAAATCCAGCTCCTTCGCCAGTGTAATAATATTGTTCACAGCAATCTCAGTGTCCCAGCCATTATCCATATGGATCAGCAATGCCCTTAAACCATGTTTTTTACACAAGTAAGCAGTATAACAGCTATCCACTCCACCGCTTATTCCAACAATACAATCATACTGCTTTCCTTTGCCATGCTGTTTTATTACTTCTACATAATGACTCCAGATTGCCTCTGATTCACCTTTTACATATTGGCGGCTTTGTAGCCTGTCTATAAAACTGGTACAATGATTACATATTCCCTGTTCATCAAATTGTATATCAGGATCTGAAGTATCCATAATACAACGGGTACACATCTGGTATTCTCTTTTATTGCTTAAACTTCCGTTCGAACTCATTTTTATTTCTGTTTGGATAATTTATTAATACACCTTTCATTTTTCCATAGTAAACGAAAATGCTTCCGGCTGAAAAACTATTTACAGAACTGTTGTTCCATAGATTTTCCATGTCTGCAATACTCCCGGCACCTCCCAGTGCAATAATCGGGATGTTGATTGATTTAGATAGCGTCTGGTATAGTTTCTCATCATAGCCCTTCATCATTCCATCTTGATCAACACTTTGGATAATTATTTCACCTGCACCGGAATCCTCTATTTGCCTCACATAATCAAAGTAATCTATTCCAAGCATTTTTTTATCCTTATGCGAATACACCTGATATTTCCCGAGGAAATTCTTTTTAATATCAATGCAAACGGTAATGGTAGATGAGCCAAAATAATTGGCGGCTTCTTTCACAATATTTATATTTCTAAGAGCTGCTGAATTGATAATTACTTTCTCCGCTCCGCCTTTTAGCAATTCATAAATTTTGGGGATGGAATCAATTCCGCCACCAACTGAAAAAGGCATATTAGCCTCTTCACCAACTTCTTTTACCAATTGAAGATCAATCGTACTTTTGTTCCTTGAAGCGTTGATATCCAGGATTACAATCTCGTCTGTTACACAATCATTAAAAATCCGTACGGCGTTGATGGGATCACCGATATAAGTATAGTCTTTAAACTTTACAGATTTAACCAATCCTTGATTGCTATATAGAAGTACCGGAATTATCCGTGGGCTAAACATACTTAATTCTTTAAAAAATTGCTTACCATTTGTTCCCCGGCTTTATGACTTTTTTCAGGATGGAACTGTACACCTGTGATATTTTCCTTCTGTACAGCTGATACGAAGGAATACTCATAGTTAGTTTGGGATAATATATCCGATGTGTCATTGGCAGAAAAATGGAACGAATGAACAAAGTAAAATTTATCATCAGGATTTATTTCTTTTAGCAAAAAAGAATTTTCCTTTTCCTGCGACAACGTATTCCGGCCTACATGTGGCACTTTATATATTTCAGGTTTTTGCATGTTGAATTTTACTACTTCTGCATCGATCCAATTTAAACCGGTTGAATCTCCTTCTTGGCTATGTGTAGCCATCAATTGCATACCCAGGCAAATACCTAAAACGGGAGTTTTTTTTACTAAAACTGTTTCATTCAATTCATCAACAAGATTTGCCTGCCTCAGGTTATCCATTGCTTTACCAAAATGGCCAACACCGGGAAGAATAATTTTTGATGCATTTCCTGATTTCAGTAAAGTCGCCGGTTACTTTACAAGCATACCCCAATCTTTCTATCACTTTTAAAATGGAATATAAATTCCCCATCCCATAATCTACTATCACAATATCACTTTTCATATATCTTTATAAGACTAGCTATTTTTTAGCTACGAAGCAATAATTTATTCTTGCTTTAAAATGGAACAGCCCGATTATACTTATCAAAGCCAATATATTGTGTCTAATTAAATAAATTCATTAAATAAATGAAGCAGCCTCTTGGCATTATACTTAGCATAATAAATCGGATCGATTCCATCTATTAGAAAAAAGGTTGGTTCTTTTTCAAATTTATCAAGCAAGAATAAAAAATGATTCTTTAATTCTTCAGTTTCGTCTTCTGCAAAACACTTTCCCAATTTCCCATCAATAATCTGTCTGCAGGCACTCCCCTCGCCACTAGTAGCAACAATATAACGGCCGGCAATCATATAATCTAAAAGCTTTGACAAAAAGAACATTCTTAACTTCTTTTCTTTAATAGGAAAATCTATCAGCAATAATACATCAGCAGTTTGTTGTAATTGTATTGCTTCTTTATAAGTTCCTTTGCTTCCAATAAACCTGATACAATTATCTTTATACTTATCAAAAATCGCAGTATTATTTCTATCTGCAAATCCTGAAAAAATAACTTCGAGTTTGCTTCTTGCGTCTTCTGGTAATTGTAAAATTGCTTTTAACAATGGCTCTGGTGAACGAACTCCAGCCATTCCTCCTGTATATACTGCCCTCAATTTTTGATTGACAGGGTTAGCTGATTTTTCGGGAATATCGACATGGTCATATACATTTGGAAAAAACTCAAACTTATTTTTATATTGAGGATATTTTGCAGCATAAAAATCAATAGTTTGATCGGAGGTTAGACAGATTTTATCCGCAGCTTCAAAACACTTACTTTCAAGCTCCTTGTTTATTTCCAAAGCTTTGCCATATAATTTATTTGTCGGGTCATCCACCCATGGATCACTTAGATGCATCACCCACGGTACCTTATAAAATTCTTTCAACTTCATTGCCATTACTGCTGAACTTGTTGGAAAAGACCTAGAATAAATCGCTGACGGTTTTTCTTTCAGTTCGCTTACGACTTTTTTCCATTGCTGAAAGAAATTAAACTTGGAGTCTGGCCTATCAATCAATTGTGGAGCAATTTTCCGGAATACAAAATTCCTATACTTGTTCTCCCTAATTACGATCTCTATTTTTTGCCGATACCCAGTATCAGCCGCTTTTAAAGAACCATCCTCAGGCATAAACAAGGTAGGTATAGCTGATGTTACAACGTCTATTGGTAAATTATTTTCATTACATTCTTTACTTAAGTACTTAAAATACTTAGCCACTTGTAACCCTTCAGAATCAAACTTTGGCGGGAATGCTATACTTACAAATAAAACTGACATGATAATGGTGTTAGTCGTGGTTTAAATCGCTTGAATACTAAGTGTTTAATTTCGCATAAATTTCCATATAACTAATATCAGTTTTACTTAAGAAATCCAACATCACTGTCATTTCAATAAATTCTTCAAAGTAAAATCCTTCAGCTTTCGCAATATTATATTTATATCTGCCTGGCGCCAGATTATCAATAATTCTTATTGACTCACATGTCTCATCCAAAAACTCGGGCAAATTTGCTTCAATACTTATAATCGAAATAATTTTTGTTAGGCCTTTTATTACATCCAACTCATACCCTTCTACATCAATTTTAATATAGTCGGGTGTTCCAAACTCTTTAATCAAGGAATCCAACGTACTAACTTTAACTTTTCTCTTAATAATATCTCCCCCGTAATTTTCCCTGTTTATAAGAGTTGTTTGAATGTGTTTTTCACTGGCGGAACTATAAGGGTGCATATCTTTCACTTCAAAAAAATCAACCTCACCGTCACTTGGTCCCACAGCAATATTTTGCATAATTATCCTACTTGAACTAAACCTCTTTTCTAATCTTTCATACGTTTTTCTTGAAGGTTCAAATGCAATGACTTTATCTGCTAATTTGGAAAAAATTGTAGTCCTGTCTCCCACATTGGCACCAATATCAAAGACCAGCTTTATCTTCCGAGTCAAAAAAAATGATTTATAAAATCTTTCTTCTTTTTTCTGATTATGAAAACCTATAGGGTTACGAAATTTTTGATAAAGATTAGTCCGTTGGAATCGAATCCAAAATTTTGAATTTTTTATGTACTCTAACAGCATAGCCAATTCTTTTTATTTCATTTTTTTATTATGTTTCTGATTATTTATAACTGTTGCTTTATCGTTACTTAATTGAATTTTACAAATATTCAGAATCATGCAATATTTATAATCAACTTCTAACTTACTTTATTTCGTAAATAAGATCAGATTCTAGTTATTTCTTAAAATTTTATTACAGAAAGTGTAGACAACATTGACTCGTGACATAAAATATAGTCACACCACTCAATATTTGAATGTACACCAATTGCTTCTATCAATTCAAGTAATGAAACCTCTGTATCATTTTTTTTGTGAATTCGAAACAGCTTGTAATCTATGGAATTCAATATTTCTTCAAGAGCCGTTTGTCGTTCCATTCGATCCTTGTTTAAAATTTCATAAACAGGTAATATCTCAATCAATACAAAAGGTTTGTCTTTAACTATTATTTCCTTGAGTCCCTTAATAACTTCCAATTCCTTCTACATCAATTTTTATGCAACTAATAATGCCAAAATTATCCTGACTGATATCTTTGAATTCAAAACAAGGGATTATCTCTTTACGGTAAATTTTGCTACCTGGCCTAAAATCAGCTATTATTGTAGCGGAAGCATCAGTACTTTCATTAGTGAAAAAATTTAATTCAACTAATTTGGTAACCTCAGCAACTCCTACCGGGTATAATGTAGTATTTTCAATTTTATTTATACTTATTAATTGTTGCGCATAGAACACACAATTAGGATTAGGCTCAAAGCCAATATATTTTATATCAGGCTTTAGTGATTTGACTTTTAACAGTGTTTGTCCTGTATTAACTCCAATATCAATAAAAGTTCCATCTTTTATAGCAATAATCTTTTCTAGTATGCTACTCATCCATAACTCAGAAAGTGCAAGATTATCTAATCCCAGTTCATTGATAACTGGAATTTTATACGAGCCTCTATTTACTTTAATTCTGGTAGTTAAATTAAAATACTTAAGCAATCTGATCTTATAGAGAATTTTTATAAAAAGTTTTATCATTTATTTTTTTAAAAATTTCTACTTAGCACAAATTTCGTGAATAGCATCGGTTAGTATTTTTTTAAAATAGTGATGGCTTTAAAAACATTCCCCCTTTTTAAAAAAGAACGAAAAAGTATTTTCCTGATTCTTCGTTTTAAATAATTTAATTGTGAAATGGTAACACCGGGCAGCTCACTTACATTCTTATAATATTCCTTAAAGCCGTTATCAATCCCCTTAAGGTTTGACATCGCAGAACTATCATGTCGCCTGTAGTGATAGACCACATCGCTGATATGATCATATTTCAGATTCCCCTTCCAGGCCAACTCTGTATAGAACCAGAGATCTTCAAGATGTGTCATTCCTTCATTAAACCGACAAGAAATATTCTTGTTTCGTATCATGAGGTTAGGACCAAAAAAAAAATTATCATCTACTCTTATAAAAAGGTTGGCAATTAAGCCAGTATGCGAAGGCCAATACACATTATTCACCTCATCCATTTTTCCATCCATAATCATTACTCCCCGTCCATTATATCTATTTCGGGTTGCTCCTTCATACGGGAGCCTCTCACAGCCAGGCTATAATCCGGCAACTGATCATCCGCATCCAGAAAGCAAAAAAAATCTCCTCGCATCTCATCCAGCCCTACATTGCGGGCAGAACTTACGCCGCCATTTTCTTTTTCAAAATACCTGATTCGTGGATCGGAAAAATTCTTTACAACCTCAGCCGTGTTATCAGTGCTTCCATCATTTATTATAAGGAGTTCCCAATTGGAATAAGTCTGATCTATTACCGATTGAATGCTATCTGCAATATAAAAGGATACATTATAAGCAGGCATTATTACAGATATCAACGGTATTATACTGCTATTCAAAAGTTTTCAATTTAATTACCGGTCTTGGATAATAATACTCTTATAGCATCAACCGTTAACCAGCTTTTATTTTTTTCCGAGCTATATATAAAGCCGTCGGGTACTTGTTTTGCGCCGGTCTTTACACAATAATCATTCCTGTTCCAGGCAGCGGTACCTGTAATTGGACAAATGATATAATATTTATCTCGCTGAGCCGTATTCGGTGCATCAATTTCGGTAAACATGGACTCATGCATTTTTTCTCCAGCTCTTGCACCAATGATACGCTGCTCCGCATCCGGGGCAACAGCTGTGGCCACATCGCCTACTTTGTAGGAAGAAGATATTGGCAGAATTATTTCGCCTCCCCATCCATTTGCAATTCCATAATATACAAGATCAAGTGCATCATCCATTGTAATACTGAACCTTGTCATTTCCGGATCAGTAACCGGCAACCACCCCTGTGATTTCTTTTTTAAAAAAAGTGGTATCACAGACCCTTTCGAACCGAATACATTGGCATACCTGACTACTGTAAAACGAATATTCTTTTCTCTTTTCTGAGAATCTGCATAGGTGAATAGTTTTTCCAGGCAAAGTTTTGAAGCCCCATAAAAGTTTGAAGGCGAAGATGCTTTATCTGTTGATAATGCCACTACAATTTTCACATCATTGGCCATTGCGGCGTCTATCACATTTTGCGATCCGATAATATTGGTCTTTACACATTCCATCGGGTTCATTTCTGATGCAGGCACATGTTTCATAGCTGCTGAATGAACGACAATATCTATTCCACGAAACAGTTCAATCATTCTGTTTCTATCTCTTACATCGCCTAACCGGTATTCCAATGCAGGGTAGGTCACAGGTGAAAGATCAGTCATCATTTCATGATGTTTTTGCTCATCCGGCTTACAATTACCAATCTTTTTACGTTTGGAGAATGCTCCAATACAGATTGTACAAATGCTTTTCCAAAAGAGCCGGTTCCTCCGGTTACCAATACTGACTGGTTATTAAGGTCTGCTATCATTATTTATTTTTTACTATTCTTTGCGTTGTCTAAACAAGTCCGTTCTTTATTAATTATGCACTTCATAAAAGAGAAGGAACTATTATTATTTTTTACCAACCAGGATGCTCATGGCCAGTCTGAACTGTGCATTCAGCTTATCAAATCCGCGGTAATCGATCCCGATTTCTCTGCAATGTTTTCTCAGTTTTTCTTTATCCATTTCAAAATATTCTTTCATCTGTGGCCAGGCTTTCTTTACAAACTCTTCTTTAAAATCATCTACCACTACACCTACATTTTTATTTTCTGCATACCAATAATCTTCAGATATACCTCTTGTTATCAGAAAAGGAAGGCCTGCACATAAATATTCACCCACTTTAATATTAGATATGAATTTTTTGGAAGGCCCGGGTGGTACAGCTATTACAGCAAAATCAGCTGCTGTATAATATTTATGAATGTCTTCATAACCTGAGTGAGCTATGGTGTAATATTCGGGTAGTACTTCCGCTTGATCAAATAATGCTTTTACCTCTTCATCGGTATGCGGTGTTACAATCAGAAAGTGCAATTTGGGTTCCTGTTCCCGTAACCATTTGTACATAAAAGCCGTTTCTTCCCGATAGTACAGATCACCAAACTTCCCGGGATAAAACAATACCCATTTATCATCTGATATGCCTAATCTTTTCGAGTTTCGTCTCTGTCTGCTTGCGAAAAAGTAAACTTATCCTGGTTAGCTACAGTTGAAATTTTTTACAAAAGCACCCTTTACTTTCCATTCCAGTTTTAACCTTTCTTCCATAAAACGAGTACCGGAGGCAATCACAGTAGCAAAATGAGCAGACTTTCTTTCGAGGTAATGCGATATTTTGAATTGCTTACTGTTGGCAGGCCACATCTTATTATCTATTGCATATTCACTATGTGGTTCATACTGATAAAGGAATAATCTCATTCGTAATATAACTGCATACATATAACCAAAACTTCCAGCCACAGATGCCAATGTAACAATATGCCTGTATCCTTTGAAACGCAAACCCATTACTGCAAAAAAGCCGGAGATTATATCCCTTGCCTTATTGACCATTCCTTGCCCTGGATGCCAATAAAGTTTTTTCCATTTCAAACCTTTTGCTATCCACTCATCCACCAACTACTGTTGTTCATCTGAAAGCGTAAAACGTTTATCCACATATGTAATAAGTTGCAATTCATAAGGATTCTCCGGATCATTTAAAAATTATTGATGTATAACCAGAAATTGGATTGAATCAACGGGTCGAAAAATCGGTTGTATAGGAAAATGATTACTTTCTTTTTTTTTCATAGCGTAGCTTACAAAATATTATTTCAATTGTTTTTTTAGAAATTGTCTTTCTTATTAGTTCGTCTATTTTATCCAATTGTCTTGGATAGGTACAATCAAGAGCAAATGTTATCCGGGCTTTCATTTTTTCAGGGCAATTCAATTGCTCTAAATTGTTAAGTGTTTCTGCAAAAATTTTCCCGTAGTCTTCGTGGTTACCAACATACATTACCTGTAACCGATCAGCAGCCTTTGTATAAATATATTTGCCCTCCAGTATCTGCTGAGCCTGTTCAGAAAGGTTTCCCTGGAATGAATGACTAATTTTAAAACTATTTTCATTGAACGGCTTAACAATTCCAAGTATCTCATCATTAATAGCAAAGACTATATCAGCAGTTCGGGCAGCAATCTCCGGATGAAAATCCTGATTTTGATCTACTTGAAAATAAATTTTTAAGACTTCAGGCGATACAAAATGAAAATCATAAAACCGGGAGTTTTCAAAATTCAAAATAACATCAAAATTCAGGTTTATCCTTTTTTCTATCTTTTTTAAAAATTTCCGTTCTATAAGATTCATGAAGTAGCGGGGTAAAAACCGTAGCCCTGTTGCAAATGGTTTATAACTTACAACAAAGAGATCCTTTACTCCAACCACTTCTTCTATAACAATGCTTTCTGCAATTCTTTTTACCGGAGGATTAATAAAACAAACCGTGTTCCCTTTTTTTGCCAACGCTATTGCATAATGATGCTTACTTACGGATATATAATCCCAAGGCTCTGGCGAAATCAAGAAGATGGTTTTGCAATCAAAAAAACTTTGCTCCATTCTATAATTAAAAGGCAAACTAAAATTTGATTTTATAACCAGCTTTTCGAGCAAGTACATAATATAGAGCAGCCGTTAGCATTCCCAAAACAATAACAGATATGATGTGGCCAAATAGAGATTCAAATATTTTACCCGCAATTAAGAATAATATAAATTGTACTAAAACAACAACAATAATTCTTGAAAAATTATACGGGATAAAATAAAGTTTTTGTGTCCGATATCCTAAATATAATGGAACAACTAAATTCCCCCCAATCATTGCAAGAGCAGCTCCTTCTTTACCATATTTTGGAATTAGTATAATAAAGAGGGTTACAGCTACAATTGATCCTAAAGCAATAGCAACTGCAAAAGATTCGTTTTTTTTAGTTAGGCTATTTGCGATAGCTAGAATATTTGGCAAACCCATTAATACAACATTTAAAGCAAGCAACCCAATAACTGTAGCAGCACCCAGGTACTTAGTATGTGTAAATATTATAAGAATATCTTTACTTCCAAGCATAAGAGAAAACGCTACAAAAAAGCCAACGACACAATACAACTCAAATACGAAACTGTATATACGTTTTGCATTTTCTTGTTTCGAAACAGATAAAGCAAAAGCGGACCATGCTTGAAAAAAAGCCCATGTCACAAGACTTAAAACATTGGCTACATTACCACCTAACTGGTAAAGGCCAACTTCGGCATTGTAATTAACATAGGCTATTAAAAAATAGACCGATGCCATATTCATTACCCAATATAGAAGTGTAGCCGGTACAAGTGGCAGAGAGAATTTGAGCATTTCCTTAAGGCGTGAAAATGAAAATGAAGAAGGATGAAACCATTTTCGGAACATAAAGAGCATTAATAACACACCAAGAAATGAAGCTATAACCTGCGAATAAAAAACACCTACAACGCCAATTTTTAATATAAGAATAAATAAAACATTAAATCCAACAGTTATTAATAAAATAAAGACAGAAAATAGCATTGCTTTTACTGGCTTTCTTAACATCCTACACCAAATATTAACTACTTTTTGAAACCCAACAAATAATAAATTAGCCGCTACTATCACAAATAAAACTGAATAATCAGTTTTTCCAAAGAATAAAATTGACAATGGCTTACTCAATAATGCAAGCACAATTGCAAGTGCTAACCCGGCAATAACAACAAATCCAATCCAGCTGTTAAAAGTTTTTTTCTCTCTAAGATATCGGGTTTATCCCAAAACCAAACAGCCGCAGAATTATCAAGACTAAAGATTAATAAAATGTTTAAAACCACCGAAGTAGTAGTCAATATAGAAATTATACCATAATCAGACGGTTCAAATACATTTGTATAAAGAGGGATTAAGAAAATACTTATGAAGGATGATATGATTCCGGATAAGCCATAAATTACACTATCACTCAGTAATCCTTTTAATTGAGACCTCATTAAATTAAATTTCTCTGTATTAAAGAAGGGCTATTAGTATATAAGGGGCTATATTTTCTGATTACCTCCTTATTTAATCTTAATATTTCTTTGGAAAGTTTTTGTTCAGTGTTCAAAAGAAATTTATCGATAAAAAAACTAGGTTGATACTCAGTTGTTTTTATGGATAAAGAATTCATAATTTTTTCTGCAACTTTTTGTGGGGTGTTATTTTTTTCAACAAAATCTCTTCCTTGTAATTGAAGCTCCTTGTACATTGCTCTATTCATAAGGATATGTTTCATTTTTTCATATATATTATCAGGCTTTATATCTACAACAGGCGGATTGAATATATGTTTATATTCTTCAAAAAACGGGTTGCTACTAAAGTTCCTGCTGCCATCGCTTCAGTACCCAAGACACCAGGTCCGTGAAGAAAAATCTGGTCGATTAATATATCCGCATGAGTCAATTCCTTTAAAGGTCTTCATTGGGCATGTTTTGAATTAATCTGAATTCAACAACAAATACCTCATTTTTTAACCTTTCAATTGTCTTAATAATGATAGCAGTTCCCTTAAGTACTGTTCTGGATGGGGCATGAATATTTATCGGAACCTCCCTGTCAGGAATAGTAAAAATTATTTTCTCTATGTTAGTTAAAGGAATATGAATATGATGATAACCTCTTATTAATAAACCCGCCTGGTCAGGCACTGAAAAAATACTGTCAGCAAATAATGCTTGAACCCTAATTTTTCTGATCTTTTCATTCAAATTTTCAAGATGAAAATGCTTTTCCCAATAATTCACCTCCACACCAAACTCCTGCTTATATGCAGATACATATCGAACATCGCTTCCTAATTGGACACAAATTATTCTTTTCCCCTTTGCTTTAATTAATGGAAACAAATCCTGTTCATTAATCCATGGGTTCCAAAAAAAAATAAACAAATCATATTCGTCTATTAACCTTGGAGTTATTTTTTTCATCTGTTTTCGAAAAAAAAAGGAGTCGACTTTTTGTAATTTCAATTTAATTCTCCAGTGGATTTTTTTTTCTTGGTATCTTATTTTTGACTCCAGAAACGGTTCCTTTACAATATCATAATTATTAGTTGGATAAAATAAATTTCTCTCCATAACAAAACTGGTCACATCATGACCAGCCATCTTCAATCCCTCTGCAATACCAGAAAGTACTGAAGCAATATCATAACACCCCAAAAAAATTCTCATACTTTTATATAACCCTTCGCTGAATTCTTTGTTTTATCTTTCATAATAAAACATCTATAGATAATAAAAACTTGCTCTTTAGATTTACTAACAATTCTTTTTATCAATTCCTTTTTAAAATAAATGAAACCCAATTTCAATTTTTCTAGAAATTCATACTCTGTTATCAACAAAGATCCTCCATTAGCATTAACAACAAAATCATAGTTTTAAATACTTCTACCACCTCACCGTATTTAGCCTCAGGATATAATATCTGGGAATCAAACGGAAATGCCTTCCAAATAGTAATTTTGCATCAGTTATCCTTGAAAAAGCTCCTGGGTAGGGATGAGTAATAGCTCTAATCAAATTATAAATATCCAAAACAGTAAAATCCCAGTTTATTAAACCATCTTCTACAGTTCTTTTAGGATAATAGGTTGGAGCTCCAACTTGTGGAACTACCTGAAACTTATTTTTCAATAATTCCGGAATCCATTTTACTAAAACCCTTTTTGTAACAATTGAATTTTTATAGTACAATGTTCTGCAAGTATCCCATTCATTGATATCAAAACTTTCAAAATAAAATATATCCCCGTCATCAACTCCTGCCTTAATCAAAAAATATTGAATTATAAATCGCTTCTTATTTTGAATGATACTCCAGTTAATCGGAGACCTTCCCCTACCTTTAGGTAACAGTTCTGAACTGCCGTGTATACCAATTGCACCAATAGAAATCGTTTCAAGAATCTCCTCTGGAAATAATCGTTGCCACCCCCCCTGAATCAATAAATCAAATTTTTGATCCCGAAAAAAAAGAATATCGGCATCCGACTTTAAAGAATATTGTTGAGCATAATAAACCGGAATATTATAATGCGTAGCAAGATCCTGAAATGACTCATAACCCGCAACTTTCTGCTGCTTTGCTTTTTCGGGAGTTAAACAAACAAAGTAAGAAATTTCAATTTTATTTTCCAATAAATATCTGACAACCTCCCAGCCGGTTTCCAGACATCCAACCATTACTATTCTCTTATTATTATTACTCAACTTCTCCATCCCAATCAATATTTTTCATATTAAATTTTCTTAAATGATCTTTATAAAAAATCTTATTTTTTTCCGCCCTACCATCAATGGCTCTTTTAATTCTTTGCCATGGCGACATTATTTCTTCTTGCCACCACTCTGGATGAGTTAAAATTTGAAGTTTTTAGAAGTATTGTTTTTAATCACATCAATTATTCTTTTATATCTCCAATACCCATTGCTGTCTGAACAATATTCAACCTCATTTTGAAAAAAGGCTGCATAAGTATTAATAATGCCTGCATAAGAAAATTTTTGACAGGCCATCGTAAAAGGGGTGGTATTGTGAAAAGAAAAAACTTTTATCCCTATGTCAAAAATTATAGAAAATCTCAGCCTCCCTTGATAATTTCTCCTCTAGTTCGCTTTCATTTCCTATATTGTAATAATGTGTGTCAAAATGCAACCCTATCTGATGACCAAGTGAGTTAATTTCTGAAATTTTTTCAGAAACTTCTTTTTCAAAAAAATTATAATACTCGCTATGCAAGTGAACAAAAAAAGTACTCTTTACACCAATTTCATTCTCCACTCTAGCTAATCTTAAAGCCCTGTTTACGGAAAAATCAATATCGTGTCTCCATAGTATAAACTCCTTTTTGTCAGCTACTTCATCATAAAAATTAAATTCGAATTTCCTTTTGTCTCCAAAAGAATTTCTTTATAATGATTGATAGTAAAGTCTGAAAAAATTAAATTTATCTTTCACCATTAAGTATAATATTTAAATTCAGGTAAGCCGTTGTTAAATTCCACAATGCCTGCAATTTTACCAGGTTGTCCCATAACGATTGAATTAGACGGGATATTTTATTAATAAAACTACTTGCAGCTATTACACAAAAATCTCCTACTGTAACATTTTTTGTAATTATTGAATTCGGACCAACATATACATTCTTTCCAATATTAACCGGCAATCTTTCAATAGGCATCTTACCAGAGCTTAATGTCTGCTTAACATTATCATGTGTATAAATTTGCACACCTGATGATATTGTAGAGTAGTTTCCAATTACCAATCCTCCGCTTCCATCAATAATAGAATTGGAAATGTTTCGTTTAAAGGAAGTGAACGACTAAAGTCATTTATAAATGCGTTATCTAACTCATTATGTAGACTCAGCAGTTTTCATAAAATGCCAGCAGTTCTTTATCCACTATTTTCACTTTTCTGTCCAACTTTTTAATTATTTCCCTTTCTTAACCATTCTGCAGTTTTCAAAACTCCTTCTTCCAGATCGATTTTTGCTTTAAACCCAAGCACTTCCTCCGTTTTAATTACACTTGGAATTCTCAATTCTATGTCTGCACTCAACGCCGGTTTATGAGATATTTTGAGCTTGAATTCAAAACCCTGCAAACTGTTTGTGCCAATCCAAGTGTTGTTATGACGGCTCTTGCATTACCAAGATTAAAACTATTGCCAATTGCTTTAGGGTCTTCAATACACCTGATTAGACAATCCACAAAATCATCTACAAAACACCATGCCCTGATCTGTGTACCATCTCCGTTGATAAATATTTCTTCGTTCTTCAGTGCTTTCTTAATAAATATCTGGATAGCTCCTTCACCTGTTTGTCCGGGTCCATACACATTAAACGGCCTAACGGTTACCACAGGCAAATTATGTTGTTTATAATAGGCATGTGCCAGATGTTCCCCTGCCAGCTTACTTACTGCATACACCCAACGGGCTTCGCCAGCCGAGCCTGCAACCGTATTGTCTTCTTCAGTAGACTTGTATGCCATACTTCCAAAAATTTCAGAAGTAGAGAAATCAATAAACCGGTCCTTTACATTATTTTCTTTCGCCGCTTCTAAAGCATTAGCGGTTCCAATCATATTCACCGACATTGTTTTTACCGGGTCTTTGATTACGGTGTCAATACCGGCAATACCGGCTGCATGCACCACAATATCTGTTCCCTTCATGCTTTCCTTCAACATCGGGAGGTCGAGCACATCACCTTTTACTATTTTAATATTTGGATGACTGGAGAGCCCACTACCCGTAAGTGTATCCCGGTGAAAATTATCATACACGGTTATTTTATTGTGCTCAATGTAATGTTTGATAAGCGTATTGGCTATAAAGCCAGCGCCACCTGTAATAAAGATGTTTTTGTTTGAGATCATAATTGATTTATTGTTTGTGCGATGTATAAAACCTGTTCTTTAGTTAAACGTTCATAAAGTGGCAGTGCCAGTCCATTTGTAAAAGCGCTGTACGCATTGGGAAAATCTTTTTCGGATACATACCCATATTTATTAAAGTAATAAGTTTGTGCAGGTATGCATTGTGCACCATAATTTGTGCCAATATTTTTTTCTTTTAATTTTGATATTATTTCTTGCTGATCCAGCTCTTCATTCAACAGCACATGAAATGTTTGCCATGTATGATTATGCCCCGTCGGCACAACAGGCAATTTAATTTTTGAATTTTTTATTTCCGAAAGGTAAATGGCTGCTAGTTCCTGTTTGGATGGCAGTATATTACCTATACGTTCAAATTGGCTAAGCGCCAATGCCGCTTGAAAATCTGTAAGTCTGTAATTAAATCCGGCTTCTATAAAATTCATTTTGCCAGCTTCCATTTCAATACCATGGTTTCGCAGCTGTCTTAATTTAATAGCCAGTTTTCGTCATTCGTTATCAATACACCGCCTTCGCCGGATGTAATAGATTTACGGGGATGCAATGAAAAAAGAACCCATACATCCGAATGAGCCGGCTGCTTTTCCATTTTTGCAAAGCGCCTAAGGCACAAGCTGCGTCTTCTATTACAAAGAGATTATGTTTTTCTGCAATAGCGCAGACTTTTTCAATATTGCAAGCAAGGCCAAATTCATGAACCGGTATAATAGCTTTTGTACTAGAAGTTATTTTTTCTTCAATCTTACTTACATCAATATTATAAGTGGCAGCATCAATATCCACAAAAATCGGAGTTGCCCCTGCCAGTTCAACCACATTTGCAGTTGCTATATAAGATAATGCAGGAATAATTACTTCATCACCAACACCAATATTCAGCACTTTTAATGCCAAATGGAGAGTGGCCCATTGGACACAGCAATAGCATGACTGACATTATGAAAATCTGCAAAAGATTTTTCCAAAGCCAGAATATTCTCCCCTTGGATAAGCATCCCGGATTTTAAAACTGTTACTACAGCTTCAATATCTTTATCGGTTATATCAGGTTTACCGAGTGGAATAAATTGCATCAGTCTTTTTTTATGCTGGCATTACGAATATCATGCACCAGTTGTATAGCCTTTCGGGTTTCCAGACAATGGAAAGCCTTTGCCGTTTAATATTTGTTCGTAAGAAAGATTATGCAATTCTGTAAACCCTTCGCTAAATTCGAATGATTCGCCATCAATCATTAATGAACGGAAAGTTCTTTTGCCATTCTGTTTTGCTTCTGCTGGCAAATTAGTAGCATCAATGCTAAGCAGCCATTCTACTTCTGCATTTTCCAATAGCAGAGTTCCGGAGGCAGTATCATCTTTGTGACTATGTACAATATTTTCTTTTACATCACCAAAAATCCACATCAGCATATCAAAAAAATGCACCCCGATATTGGTGGCGATACCGCCACTTTTATTGACATCCCCCTTCCAGCTAATATGATACCAATGGCCTCTTGAGGTAATGTAATGCAGTTTTATTTTGTATTTTTTTCCCGTTGTATCTTTTTGAATCTTTTCTTTTAATGCAATAATAGCAGGATGTAACCGCAATTGTAAAATAGTGTAGACCTTCTGATTAGTTTCTTTTTCAATCTCAATCAGCGCATCTATATTCCAAGGATTAAGCACAACCGGTTTTTCGCAAATAACATCAGCACCTATTCGTAAACCAAAACGGATATGCGAATCATGTAAATAGTTAGGTGAACAGACAGCTACATAATCAATATGCTTACCGCTTCTCTTTAATTTTTCAAGATGACGGTCAAATCGTTCAAATTCTACAAAGAAATCAGCCTCGGGAAAATAGCTGTCCAATATACCAACAGAGTCATGCTTATCTAATGCGGCAATTAACATGTTTCCTGTTTCCTTTATGGCCTTCATATGCCGTGGCGCTATATATCCACCAGCTCCGATTATGGCAAAATTTTTCATTCTTTTTTTCTTAAATCCTTTTATAAAAATTAAAAGCTGTTCAGGGTATTTATAATACAATCCTTATTACTTCAAAAGCTTCTGCATACACGGAAGCCAGTTGGCCACCCCTTACTCTGGCTTGTGAAAATACAAGCTCCCTGTCAAGGTAAGGCCTGTGCAGTTGTGACTGATACTCCATTAAAGCAGCTGCCTTTTTATTGGTTTCCTCTTTGCTTAATTTAATAAACAACCTGGGATTAAACATCAGGTTATTCCAGGGTAACTCATATCCAAATATTGAAATAAACTTAAAAGCTCTTAAGCCCTCTTCATATATTACCTGGTGATCCTGGTGAATATCATACGACGAAGGAAGAAAAACAAAATCGGGATTATACAACTCTCTTAAACCAATCATCGCATCCAAAATCGATTGCCGGTTGTCTTTGAATTCTCTTACTGAATAATCCAGAAGAATAAGATTTTCCGGAGCAATTCCTAATACCGCAACAGCTTTTTTTACTTCAGCTTTTAATGTATCCTGCGGAAACTGTTCTGGCAATGAGTTGTTGCAGCTGGAGAAAGCAATATAAAACCCCGGTTGCCCAATGCACAAAGTTTCGCAATGGTACCACCGCAACCTAATTCACCATCATCTGTATGCGGTGCTAAGATTAAAATTGTTTTATTAATTATTTGCTCTATCATTTATTATTATCTACTCGCTGAACTTTGCCCTCTTTCAACATAAATTCTGACCACTTTCACTGCAAACAGCAATCCCTTTATCATCAAAAATTAATTTTTGCCCGTATTCGCTCATCCATCCTGTTTGCCTTCCGGGATTACCTATTATTAATGCACAGGCAGGAACCGGCTTTGTTACCACCGTACCAGCTCCTATAAAAGCAAATTCACCAATTTCGTTTCCACAAACAATGGTTGCATTAGCACCGATAGAAGCACCTTTCCTTACCAGTGTTTGCATAAATTCATTCTTCCGACTAACGGCACTGCGTGGATTGATAACATTGGTAAATACCATTGAAGGTCCGAGGAAAACATCATCTTCACAAATCACCCCTTCATAAATTGAAACATTATTCTGTACTCTTACATTATTCCGAGTGTAACTTTAGGTGATACAACCACATTCTGACCGATGTTGCAGTTTTGACCTATACTACAGCCGGGCATGATATGACTGAAATGCCAGATTTTTGTTCCTTCACCAATTGAACAGCCTTCATCTATTACTGCTGTGGTATGTGCAAAATATTTCAATCTTGTTTATTAAACGTTTTGTTTACTTTTTATTATTCTCAACAATCTGTTTCAGGTACTCGCCATATCCACTTTTTGCAAGTTCATTCCCTATTTTCAGCAATTGATCACTATTGATAAAGCCGTTGCGAAAAGCTACTTCTTCAATACAACCA
>JADJFD010000002.1 GCA_016708765.1 Chitinophagaceae bacterium | reverse complement strand
GATGTAAATATTTTCAGCCGGAACTAATTTACTGTATCGCTCAAAGGTTTGTTGAATCAGTGTTTTTCCTGTGCCGAGTATATCCAAAAATTGTTTAGGAAGGTCAGTTCTGCTCATCGGCCAGAAACGGCTGCCAATTCCTCCGGCCATTATTGCTACGTAGTGATGTTTATTCATACCCCTAAATCCCCTGAAGGGGACTTTATTTTACTAATATTAAAAAAGTCGTTTTCGTTTGCGAAGAATTTAAAAATTATATTAATCCTTCTCTTATTAAATCATGTAAATGCAAAATACCTTCATAATTTCCATTTGCTGTTACAGCCAATTGTGTTATTTCATTTTTGCGAAGCAGATTCAATGCATCAACTGCCAACTTATCCGGTTCTATCGTCTTCGGATTCGCAGTCATTATATCGCCAGCCTTTATTGAATCAATCGCTGTATTTTTTTCCAGCATTCTTCGTAAATCGCCATCGGTAATTATTCCTATTAATTTATTACCCGTATCAACCACCGCAGTAATTCCTAATCTTTTTTGTGTCATCTCTACAATCACTTCCTTTAATGATTGTGTTGGTAACACTTTTGGCTTTTCGTTGTTGTTTATCAGATCAGCCACTTTCAGGTACAATTTCTTACCTAACAATCCTCCGGGATGAAATTTTGCAAAATCATCGCTTTGAAATCCTTTTAATTCCATCAGGCAAACGGCCAGCGCATCACCCATTACCAATTGTGCAGTTGTACTCGTTGTTGGCGCCAGGTTATTCGGGCAGGCCTCCTGTTCTACAGTAGTATTTAAAATAATTGTTGAATTCTTCGCCAGATATGATTGAAGACTTCCAACCATTCCGATTATTATGTTACCAAAATTTCTAACGAGTGGAACTAATGCCTTTATCTCCGGGCTTTCACCGCTTTTGCTAATAATTAAAACAATGTCATCTTTCAGCACCATGCCTAAATCACCATGAATGGCATCTGCCGCATGCATAAAAATAGAAGGAGTTCCGGTTGAGTTCAGTGTAGCCACAATCTTTTGAGCAATTACTGCACTCTTTCCAATACCGCTAACCACCAATCGACCTTTACTATTGGCAATGGTATTTACGGCTTTTTCAAAATCATCATCAATAAAAGCAGTTAGTCCTGTAACAGACTTTGCTTCTAACTCGACGGTTCTGAGTGCCACTTGTTTAATAGAATCAGACATGCTTGAAATTGCAACTGTAAATATAAAATACTAATGGCGGCAAATTTAGATGTTTTGAAATGAACTGATAGTTATGCAATCGTTAGAATTCAGTTCGTAGCTTTTTATACGTTTTATCAAGTTGAAATATTCGTAATCCCGATTTTATCGGAAAACGTTTGCTACATCTGCCCTATTCTAGAAAAATTGGTATAACTAATATTTATAAATGGTATAAATTCGCCAACTTCGAAAATCCTCGGGAAGGGCTCTTAAACTGGAGAAGAACTTGTGATACCCCGGCCATTAAGACAGCAAAAACACTTAATTATCTTATAAAATTCAAACTGTGCAAAAAATATACTTGCACATGTTCCCGTAGTCGGGCAAAAAGAGGTATCTTAAATGAATATGTATTTATAAAGAAGGCTTAAGGAAATAAAAGAAAAATGGCAACATCAACAGCAAAGAAGCCTGCCCCAAAAAAGGCAAAGGCAAGTGAAGGAAAAACCACAAAAGCAAAATCAGCTACTACAGTAAAGCAAAGATTTGATCTTCACAAATCACTTCAAGAGCATTTTGGTTTCAACAAGTTTAAAGGCACTCAGGAAAAAGCAATTGAATCCTTAATGGCCGGACATGACACTTTTGTAATTATGCCAACCGGCGGAGGCAAAAGTCTTTGTTACCAGTTACCTGCCATCATAAGTGAAGGCGTTGCATTAATCGTTTCGCCATTAATCGCTTTGATGAAAAATCAAGTAGATCTTGTTCGTGGATATAGCAGCAACGATAATGTGGCTCATTTTCTAAATTCTACGCTTAATAAGAAAGAAATAAAAGAAGTACATGATGATTTGCTTTCTGGCAAAACAAAATTGCTTTATGTAGCTCCGGAAACAATGACCAAACAGGATAACATCGAATTTTTCGCTGATCTTAAAATATCATTCTTCGCAGTAGATGAAGCGCATTGTATTTCAGAATGGGGACATGATTTTCGTCCCGAGTACAGAAGACTCAGGGAAATGATGATTCAGATAAACCCTGATGCACCCGTAATTGCATTAACTGCTACTGCTACTCCAAAAGTGCAGAGTGATATTGTAAAGAATCTGGATCTACGCAAGCCTAATATTTTTATTTCTTCTTTTAATCGGGCCAATCTTTATTACGAAGTATTGCCAAAAATTAAAAAGACGCAAGTTGATGAAAACATTGTTCGCTTTGTAAAAAGCATGGGCAAAAAAAGCGGTATCATTTATACACTCAACCGTAAAACAACGGAAGAGCTGGCGGATATATTAATGGCCAATGGTATAAAAGCTGTTGCCTATCATGCAGGATTAGATAGCAAGTTAAGATCTCAACGACAGGATTTATTTCTGGGAGAAGAGATGCAGGTTATCTGCGCCACCATCGCCTTCGGTATGGGAATTGATAAGCCTGATATACGTTTTGTAATTCATTATAATATTCCAAAGTCAATTGAAAATTATTACCAGGAAACTGGCCGTGCAGGAAGAGATGGCTTGGAAGGAAAATGTATTCTATATTATTCGCATAAAGATGTAAGCAAACTGGAACACTTGATGCGAGACAAACCCCTTAGCGAAAGAGAAGTGGGAGCACAGCTAATAAATGAAACAGTTGCCTTTGCAGAAACAGGAGTGTGTCGTCGCAAATTATTGATGAGCTATTTCGGCGAAGATTACGAAAATGAAAATTGCGGACAGTGCGACAACTGTAAACATCCAAAAGAAAGAATAGAAGCAAAAGAAGAAGTAATCATCGCTTTAAAAGCAATCAAACAATTGGACGAACGTTTTGCAACAGACTATGTGGTTAAGATAATCAGTGGAAAGCTAACACCACAAATACAAATGTTTCGGCATGATGTGCTTAAATGTTTTGCCAGTGGAAACGATAAAGACAATCATTTCTGGAACTCATTGATACGGCAAATGATTTTGGAAGGAATGTTGAGAAAAGACATAGAAGAATATGGTGTATTAAAGTTTTCTAAGAATGCAGAGTCTTTTTTAAAAAAACCAAAGTCGTTCCAAATTGTTCTGAACAAGTTGTATGATGATGCAAATGCGGATGATGAAGAAGCAACTGAAACAACAACCGGAGCTACTGTTGATGAGACGTTGATGAAAATGTTGATGGAGCTTCGCCAAAAAGAAGCGAAGAAAAAAAATCTTCCGCCTTTTGTTATTTTTCTAGAGACTTCGTTGCAAGATATGTGCACTTTCTATCCTATTACGATGGAGGGGTTAGAAAAATGTCAAGGCGTAAGCAAGGGTAAGTCTATTAAATACGGCAAACCCTTTGTAGAGCTGATAAAACAATATGTAGAAGAAAACAATATAGAGCGACCCGATGATTTTGTGATGAAAAGTGTAATGAATAGGAGCGGCAGCAAGGTTTATATTATTCAGAATACTGATAAGAAAGTTTCGTTGGAAACCATTTCGAAGAACAAAGGGTGGAAAATGGATGAAATGCTGGAAGAAATGGAAACCATTGCCGCCAGCGGCACTAAACTAAACCTTGATTATGCCATAGATGAAATGCTGGACGAAGACGATCAGGATGAAATAATAGAATATTTTAAAAGCTGCGAAACCTCTTCATTGCAAGTGGCTCAGGATGAATTATCAGAGTATAATTTCAGCTGGGAGCAGTTAAAAATCATGCGGATCAAGTTTTTAAGCGAATATGGCATGTAGAATTAAACATTTAATCCATTTTGATGTGGATTTTTTGTGAATTCCTTCTATATTTGCAACCCCGAAGCACAAAAGCGAAGATAGGCTTCCACTTACCGGAGTAGATGTGTTTCAGGATGGTGCGGTAGCTCAGTTGGTAGAGCAATGGACTGAAAATCCATGTGTCGCCGGTTCAACCCCGGCCCACACCACCTTAAACCTCGACAGAAATGTTGGGGTTTTTTGTTAGATTCACCTTTAGGGATGATTTAAATTCAGATTTGTCAATCACCTTGCCGGTTTATCTCAACAGGATTGGTTATCGTCTTAATTGTTCCATCAAAGAATTGAATTTTAATTGATGACACTCTCATTTTTTCTATAACCTTAGAATAAAAAACATTTTCGAACTCATACGTCCCCGTTTTGCTATATTCAATAGGTCCTACGCCTTTAACGGTTTTAATTACTGCTCCGTTAAAACCATCCCGGACTGGATCGTCAACAGGGTTGAATGCTTTGAAACTAAACCAGATATATTTAATTTTTTTCTTGTAAGGGTTTATTATTGTAATATCAACATCAACAAAAGAAGAATATTCGGGGTAACTCCAAGACCATTCCCATAAAACAAGATTTTTTTCTCTAAACGCCTGAAGAGATTTATCTATTTCTTTATTTATTGAATCTATTCTATTTTGTACCCTTTTGTTTTCTTGGTTCTGATCGTCGACTCTTTTTTCAATTCTATTCAAATTTTCGGTTATTGCTATTTCAATTCTTTCTTCTACCGACGGTATCCTTTTTTTAATACTTTCTATTTTTTTATTTATTGATTCTTGATTTTGGTAATAAAATTTTTCAGAGTAATATATCTTATCATCAAAGAGTACAACATACCATTGCCTATGATTGTTAATACAAGTTGCTTCTTCTATAATAATAAACTCGTTCTGTTTGGGTTCGATTGCTGTTTTTAGGTCATAAACGCAGTTATTTGTGTCAATATTTGGATAAAGAAATGGTCTTAATAAACTGGATCGTATCTCTCCAATAATTACGTTTTCATTTTGACCTTTAACGGCATTCGTAACAAGCATACATAATGCTAAAAAATAAACTTTACCCATAAAAATGATTAGTGATGAAAATTACCATTTTTATTTAATTTTTAAGCTTGCCCTAAATTACATAGACAAAATGTAGCAAGTCAGATTCTGCTTTTAAGCATTACATACTCAACCGCCACTTCTGCTCCGACTTTCGCATTATGCTTTATCAAGGCAATATTTGCTTCCAGGCTTTCGCCTTTAGTATGTTCTGCTATGTATTGTAATAAGAACGGTGTTACATTTTTTCCGGTAATGCTTTTTTCTTTGGCTGCGTTCAATGCTTGTTGAATATGCACTTCCATTTCTGTGGCAGCTATTTCAAATTCTTCTGGAACAGGATTAGCAATTAATACCGATCCCTTCAAACCCATATTCCATTTTGCAGTCAGTAATGCAGCAATAGCTTTTGGTGTATCTAACCGAAGGGGAGAAGCAAATCCGCTTTTGCGAGAATAAAAACTTGGAAACTCATCTTGCCCATAAGTAACTACAGGAATGCCCATTGTTTCTAAATATTCTAATGTTAGTCCAATATCTAAAATAGATTTTACTCCGGCTGAAACAATAGCTACAGATGTTTGCGCCATTTCTGTAAGGTCAGCAGAAATATCCATTGTGTTCTCTGCTCCACGATGCACACCACCAATGCCGCCCGTTACAAATACTTTTATTCCGACCATCGCTGCTATGCGCATCGTTGCCGCAACAGTGGTTGCGCCGTATAAATTTTGACTGATAACATAGGGCATATCTCTCAAACTTACCTTCCACACATCTTTTTCATTTCCAAAATATTCAAGCTCTTCTTTAGTTAATCCTACATGACATTTCCCGTTCATGATAGCAATCGTTGCAGGCACAGCACCATTTTGCCACAAACTTCTTCAACCGCTAATGCTGTTTCAATATTTTTCGGATAAGGCATTCCATGCGAAATAATGGTTGACTCTAATGCAACAACAGCTTTGTTCGCAGCTAGTGCTTCTTTTACTTCCGGATGTATTACTAAATAGTTGTTCATGAAGCAGGGTAATATTTAGCAACAAGACCTAATAATTTTTCTTGTGTAAGATGCGTTGCAATAGCACCGTTCACTTGCAATATTTCTGCTGATAAAGTATGCGCCAGTTTTAAACAATCAATATCTTCTTTGCCCAAATGCTTTCCCAGAATATAGCCCGATAAAGAGCCATCGCCTGCGCCAGTGCAGTCCACTACATTAATAGAAGGTGCATGTAGTGTTATAGATTTCTCTCTATTGTATAATGCGGAACCATGTTGGCCGTTATGCAACCAGATATTTTGTATTCCCCTGTTTAATAATTCTTCTATTTGGAGTTGAGTTAAAAACGATTTCTCTGTACATAGCACAGGCAGCTCATCTTCATTGGGTGTTATTAAATGAAGTCCATCAAGATTTACATCTCTGAATTTTTTTGCCGGCGGCACTGATACTGGTTCTATTACAAATGGGATTCCCGTTTCTTTACTAAATGCCAGTAACCATTCAGCAGTATCCACATTAATATTTGCATCTGCTAATAAATACGATGCGGTTCTCAATAAATCAATATGCTTTGATAAATGTTCCGGCGTTATTAAATGGTTGGCAGCATTCGTAAGAAAAGCGGTGTACAAAGAACCGTCTACATTTAATATGCCTGTATATTTTCCTGACAATCCTTTTCGGGTAATAGTAGCATCCAATTTTACACCAGCCTTGCTACAACTTTGTTTTAACCAATCGCCATCGCTATCATCACCCACAGCAGTTATTAATTGCACAGGCACATCGAACAGGGCAAGTTGATGAGCAATATTGCGACTTACACCTCCGGCGGTTTTGGTTACAGTAGCATCTGTGGTGGTGGATAGTAGTAATTCACTCGTAGCATGAAAGAGTTCATCAACCAAAGCAGCTCCAATACAAATAACAGGTTTTGACATGCTGCAAATGTAATGGCAAAGGTTTATTCTTCTTTCTTCTTCACTATTAAGAACCAATCATTGTCCAATGGCAGATAACCATAATCATAGCAATAGAAATAGGTCTTGTCGGTCTTAGTAGTGTAGAGATGGGTTATATATTTAAATTGAAAACCCATACGCATCAGTTTATCCCGGTTGGCTTTTGCGGTTTCTTCCTCTCCCAAAACAGACTCTAATACTTTCCTGTTTTTCAATAGTGCATTATTGATATTTCTCACCAAACTGCTGTGGCTTCCTTTTGCTTTTTGCTGATTATTATAATTATTCCGGCAATAATCATCGCAGAATTTTTTGTCTACACGGCCTTTTAGTGCCTTATCGCAGGCCAGGCATTTTTTTGTATCAGATGCAGTCATAGCATGGGTTTCAGGCTATGAATATAAGAAAAACTATCCGTGTGCAAACGTTTATACATGTTTAGCTTCGGGAAGAAACGATTAATCTCCGGCTATCGCATCGCCACCATATCATCTTTGTGTTGTCAATCGGCAATGACGCTGGTTGGTTGAAATAAATTAAAAACCGCTTCCGCAATATCCGCCAGCTGGCGGAAACGGAGGCACAAAACGAAACATCATGTACGCATTAAAAAACAAAGTTCAATTGATTGGCAACCTGGGTAACACACCAGAAGTAAAAACATTCGACAGCGGTAAAAAAGTAGCCAACTTCCGCATGGCCACTAGCGAAGTGTATCGCAACGCTAAAGGCGAAAAAGTAAAAGAAACGCAATGGCACAACCTCGTTATGTGGGGTAAGCTAGCAGAGATTGCTGAAAAGTATTTAACCGTAGGTAAAGAAGTAGCCATCGAAGGCAAACTGGTAAACCGCCAGTATGATGATAAAGATGGCAATAAAAAATACTTTACCGAAATACAGGTAAGTGAATTGCTGATGCTTGGTAGTAACCCTGTAGAGGCATAATTTTTTTAGCCACGAATTACACTAATAACACGAAATAGAATATTCTTCTATTTAATGTGCAAAATGTAATTCGTGGCTTTCTTTTTTAAATAAAACCCATGACAGAAATTATATACAAAGAAGAAGTTTATGAAGCTGTTGGAGCTTGTATGGAGGTTTACAATTCACTTGGCTTTGGTTTTCTTGAAATAGTCTATAAAGACGCAATGGAAATTGAATTTGCTGAACAGGGAATTGAATATTACAGAGAAAAGGAGTATCCTATAATTTATAAAAGCAATAAACTAAGAAGGACATTCTTTGCAGATTTTGCTATCCATGATAAAATAATAGTTGAAGTAAAGGCCTGTGCAGACGGTATTCCCGAAGAATCTCTTGCGCAAACAATAAACTACCTGAAAGCTTCAAGAAACAAGGTTGGTCTTATCGTTAACTTCGGGAAAAGAAAACTGGAATACAAAAGAGTTATTTTCTGATTTGTATTTATTCGTGACATTCGTGTAATTCGTGGCTAAAAAATAATCTGTGACAACCTTCACCCCTGATACCGATAACAAAATGTTTCAACTGGCTATACAGCTAGTCAATCAAAGTAATCGTAATATATTTCTTACCGGTAAAGCCGGTACTGGCAAAACAACCTTTCTCAAATACATCCGCAATCATTGTCCTAAGCAAATGGCGGTAGTAGCACCAACGGGTGTAGCGGCTATTAATGCCGGCGGCGTTACTATTCATTCTTTTTTTCAATTACCATTAGAACCATTCTTTCCTGAGCCCAATACCCGTCATCAACTCATCAGCCGCTTACGATTCAACAGCGAAAAGAAAAAAATACTACAGGAATTAGAAATATTGGTGATAGACGAAATAAGTATGGTCCGTTGCGATATACTCGATGCCATTGATACTGTATTGCGGCATGTACGTCAACGCAATCAAATGTTTGGAGGCGTACAACTTTTATTTATTGGCGATATGTTACAGTTGCCACCCGTTATAAAAGATCAGGAGTGGAATCAATTGACGGAGTTTTACAGCGGTCATTATTTTTTCGACAGCCTTGTATTAAAAGAAGAACCACCTGTCTATATTGAGTTCAATAAAATATACCGCCAAAGCGATGAACGTTTTATTAATGTCCTCAATCAGGTTCGTAACAATGAACTGAATAATGAAGGTCTGGCAATTTTAGAAAGCCGTTATCAGCCGAGCTTCCGCCGGAATAAAAAAGACGGTTACATTATTCTTACCACTCATAATAATAAAGCCAACAGTATTAATATAGAAGAGCTGGCTGACATTAATAATAAAATATATTCTTACCAGGCCGAGGTCGTTGAAGAGTTTTCTGAAAGAGCTTTCCCTGCTGATGAATTGTTGCAATTAAAAGAAGGTGCACAGGTAATGTTTATCAGAAATGATTCTGCTGAAAATGGCAAACGTTTCTTTAATGGCAAAATCGGAACGGTGGCAAGGCTAGATGATGAAAAAATCTTTGTACAATGCGAGGATGAGCCGTATGAAATTGAAGTACAAAAAGAAAAATGGGAAAATATCCGCTATACATTAGATAAATCAACCCGTAAACTTGATTCTGAAGTACTGGGCTCATTTACTCAATTTCCTTTGCGGCTGGCATGGGCCATCACTATTCATAAAAGCCAGGGACTAACGTTTGAAAAAGCAATTATAGATGCAGGGGAAGCATTTGCACCCGGACAAGTGTATGTGGCATTTAGCCGCTGTACCAATCTGGAAGGAATGATATTGCAAAGCCGGGTTCGGTCAAATAGTCTCTTCAGCGATCAAAGAATTGTTGAATTTTCTCAGCGTAGTGCAACAAGCGGTCAGTTGGAAATGGAATTGGCTATTGCTAAAAAACAGTATCAACAGACCATTTTAAAATCGACGTTTGACTTTACAATCCAAATTGCCAGCATCAGAGAACTATTTGAATACCTGTTAGAACACAAAGCCTCATTTAACGGTGAAGCACTCTCCTGGACGGAAGAGATAATTTCAAAACTCTATTCTCTTCAGGAAACAGCAGCTAAATTTCAAACGCAATTACAATGGTTATTTCAGGAAGCGGAAATACCAGAAGAAAATAAGCCGTTGCAGGAAAGAATCGTTGCGGCTTCAAAATACTTTATTGCAGAACTAAGCTCCCTGATACAATTTATCAGCCAATCACCTACAATAACCGACAGCAGGCAAAATGCAAAGGAATATAACGAAGCAATGCGGGAGGTGTTTGCACAACTCTCCATGAAAAATTTATGCTGGAAGGTTTCAGCATTCGGTTTGACATGGAAGCCTTTCATCAGCGTAAGCAAAAATTTGTGCTTCCATCCTTTACTGTAAACGCCTATGCAGGAGTCAATCAGCAAAGGTCAGATATCCCACATCCTGTTTTGCATCAACAATTAAGAAAAGTGAGGGAGCTTATATGTGTAAAGAAAGACCTGCCGATTTATATTGTTGCCGGTAGTAAAACCATTGATGAAATGGCCCAGTATCTCCCACACTCATTATCCGAGTTAAAAAAGATCAGTGGGTTTGGAGATGTAAAAATCAAACAATATGGCCAGCAGTTTCTAGATGTAATAGTAGCATACGCCGAAGCCAATAGTTTGATGTCTCTTATTCATGAAAAATCTATTAAGAAAGAACCAAAGGAAAAAACTGGTCCTATTAAAAAGAAAGGCGATACTTATGTCGAAACTTATAAAATGTATAAAGAAAGGAAATCCATTGCTGAAATCGCCGAAGCAAGAAACCTTACTACAGGTACAATTGAAACACATCTTTCAAAGTTTGTGAGTAGCGGTGAAATAAAGATTGGTGAATTGATTACCCGGGAAAAACTGCTGATTATTGAATCCGCAGTAAAAGAACATGAAGGAGGTTCAATCACTTCTATAAAACAAAAAGTTGGCAACGATATTAGTTTTGGTGAGATACGATTGGTAATGGCTGGTCTTGGTATCAATTAAGAGCATATTAAACCTTTTGGTTTTATTCATTTCAAAGTCCACATTGTTTATTAATTATGCACATTTAACGGTTACAAATTTGTTACGTTAAACAATATATATATCTTTCTATCCGAATACTTACTTACCCCTTTATGGATACACTTACTGTCACTGCTTATCATGTTATAAGCAATCATAATTTTGCCGAAAGAAGGCAAAAGGTTTCTAATAATCAAAATGCATTATTTGCTTTGCGGTCTTATCAACCGGGAGAAGTAATTGCTGATTTTTCTGCAGGAACTATTTCTGCAGAGCCAACTTATCTAACTGTGCAAGTTGGTAATCGTAAGCATATAACATTGCAACCTGAGTTTCTGCAATACATCAATCATAGTTGTGATCCAAATGTTTTCTTCGATACGACTACTTTGCAATTGGTAGCATTAAAAGAAATTCACTCCGAAGACGAGTTTGTCTTTTTTTATCCTTCTGCAGAATGGAAAATGACACAGTCATTTGGTTGCTATTGCGGTAGCCCACGTTGCATTGGTAAAATAAGAGGGGCTTTTTATTTATCACCAGAAGTACAATCACAATATCGCTTCACCGATTTTATTCAACAACAACTGGTAAAGAAAGCGGCCAGACAAAAAGTAGCCTGATTTGTGATGAAGACAGCAGAAGCCACTAATTTATTAAAGCCTTACGTTGTTTGGGTGCTGGCACCGCATCTGGAATCAGACGATCCGAATATTCAACACTATTACGACTTTACACAAAGCATAAAGGAATACACACAGGTTTTTGAGGAATTAAAAACCGAGTGGAAGTGGCAACCCGTTACCATGGATAATTATAAAACTATTATCCATTCTATAGCTAAAAGTAAGAATGGCAAAACACCTTTGATACTTAACCTCTGTGATGGTGACGAAGTAAATGGCTGTCCGGGGGTTTCGGTAATTAAAGAATTAGACAAGCTTGGCTTAATATATACTGGTTCCGATGTTCATTTCTATAATATCACCACTTCAAAAGTGCCGATGAAAAAGGCTTTTGATAAAGCAGGTGTGGCCACGGCTAACTGGCGGGTGATAACGGATAAAAAAGGTTCTACCAAAGGAATTTGTAAAAGAGTGGGTACGCCAATCATTATCAAACCTGCTGTTTCCGGTGGTAGCATGGGTGTTTCAGTTAAGAATGTGGTACACACAGAAGAAGAACTTGCAAACCGTGTCGCAGAAATTTATAAAGGTTATCGTGGCTGGAACTTATTAGTAGATGGATTATTTGTAGAACAGTTTATAACTGGTCCAGAGTTCACCACTTTTATTACCGGCTCTGCCGATGATGAAGATAATTGTATTGTGTACGAACCGGTAAAAAGGGTTTTCCATGAATCTTTACCCGATGGCGAAAAGTTTTTATCATTCGATAGGCTTTGGGAAATATATGAAGATGAAACACCTATGCCGCAGAATGAAAATTTTTATAATTACAAACCCGTTGAGCCAGCATTGATACCTGCTTTAAAACAATTAAGCTTCGAAGCATATAAAGCCTGCGGAGGAAAGGGATATACAAGAATTGATATTCGCCAGGATGCCGCAACGGGAAAACTCTATATGCTCGAAGCAAATGCACAATGTGGACTAAGTGAAGATGAAGATTATACTTCTATCGGCGCCATTCTTAAAGTATCTAACGTTTCTTTTACCGAAGTGATTATTGAAATTTTGAAAGATGCTTTGAGAAGAAGTATAGTAACGAAAAAAATATTACATACCACAAAAGCCACTGTAAGCAACAAGTCTAAGAAAACAAGAATTTCCTGATTACATCTGCCGCAAAAAATCATTTACCTTATCTGGCGATAAGCCAGCATCCATACCGTTAGTAAGTTTTAAATAACCGCCATCACTTTTTACATATTGCACCACCGCTCTGCGATTTATGATATATGATTTATGGCTACGAAAGAAAACTGGAATTGGTGCTAGCATTTCCTCAAAGTGGCGCAGGTTGCGACTTGCTAACATCTTATTGCCGTTTGCCAGATGTATTTCACTGTAAGCAGCTTCCCCTTTTATCATAATAATCTCGGAAGGTTTAAAAAAATGAATAGTTTGTCCGCTAGGTACCGCAATCCGTTTGTCGTCCCAACTTCCTGTATTTGAAAGTGTTTCTTTAAGATTTTTAAGCTGCACCGCATTTTGTTTATCCCGCCGTTTGTTGTATCGCTGTACTGCTTCTTTAAGCTGGCCATGTTGTATAGGCTTTAATAAATAATCTATAGCAGAAAAGCGGAAAGCCTGCACTGCATATTCATTGTACGCTGTGGTAAAGATTACATTAAAGTTAATTTCATCCTCAGTAAAAAAATTAAGCAGCTCTAATCCGCTATGGCCAGGCATTTCAATATCTAAGAAAACAATATCAGGGTTATACTTTTTAATGGCCTTAATACCTGAAGGTAAATCTTCACATTCCGCTTCAATTGATAATTCGGGGCAATAGTCGGTAATGATAGTACTCAATAATTTGCGAGCCCGGGTTTCATCATCAATTATAATGCTTTTAATCATACGCTAAAATAAATGGTGGAGCTGGTTGAAAAATATTTTGTTTAGACTGTTTTTTTAAAGAGGGAATATACAATACCAGCAGCATCTTATTTAGCAGTAAGTTCAAAAGTAGCTCCACCTGGAAAAGCAGAATGGTTAGATGTAACAGGCTCGCCCTTTAGAGGTGTTAGAGTAACTTTAACACTCGTATTTCGATCAATCGGAGGTATTTAAAAAGTAAGTGTTCGACAGAGTCGGGTATAACAAAAATGCCCTTTCGTAAAAGGGCATTTTGCTTTGAGGAGAAAGGTTAATGGTTGTTACTTATTTTTTAAAAATCATTACTAATTTTTTCGCCCACTCATCGGCAGTTTTAAAGTCCGCTACTGGCATGTTCAGCCCATTTTCTTTGGTAGTCTCTTCTTTTCGTTCGTCCAAAAAAATGCTCATATTTTTTATACTCACAATTTTATTATCGGCCGTTGTGCCCTCAGCTACAAATACAATTGATACACCGCCAAAATCTTTTGGAGTATAGGTAGTATAATTATTGCCGCCATCATTCATTGGGCTCAGGTCTGCTTTTAGGCCTTTAGCATCTTCTTTAAGAATAGTGTACACCATCGCATCATATACGGCATCGTTTGCTTTTTTATAGACCGTTATAACCACTTTTGCTGTGTCTTCAAAAAACTTGGTAATACGTTTGCCAGCCTTTTCTTTTTCTCCATCTTTTTCAATAAAGCTTAGTTCGCTAATAACAGTTCCTGGGGCAGCATCTACCTCCGCATTAAAATTTATAGCCGCGGAGGTTTTTGTTTCCTTTTTGTCAGCTTCTTGTTTTTTATCGCCATCGCCACAAGAGATTATTGTAAGTGATAAACTTAGAAGAAAAAGCCAAAAAAACCTTTTCATGTTTGTTGATTTTACGTTTATTGTAGATTATAGTTTGCTGAATAATTGCACCTTACCATCTATATCTGCTGAAGCGGTAAGTAATAAACGACCCTTTTTACCACTTACATAGATGTATAATTTATCGCCATCCTCCATTTTAATAGTGGTAATTACATTTTTACTCAGGCGATACGAACCACCGCTGCCCGCATTGTATACCGTTACTTCATCGCCGCTATCATTTTTTATTTTTATATCATACTTATCTGCGACTACAGAAATAGGGGGGCATGAATTGGTAGATATTGTGTTAGCGAACACTGTTCCGGTAATTAAAAAGACAAAAGCTGCTGCTGCAATAATTTTTTTCATAATTTATTTTTTTAGTTTTTATACGGTGAAAATTGAGCTCTTTTATTGACAAAATTTTTTGGCTAAGTGCTTTTTATGACGAGCATCGTATGACCACTGAGTTATTATCTCATCAATGTTCCCTTAATTTATAATTGTTTTTTTACGGCTTCTTCACTATCAGGGGCCATGTTCATTTCCATTTCTGTTACAGGATTTGCTATTAAGGGGCAAATATATTGGGTGGTATTAAATCTAAATACTCTCCTTTTGTCAAAGCCGATTTTCGTTTTACGTAGACATAATATTTTGTTTGTACTAAGAAATAAATATAAAAAAGTCCATTTGGTATTAGAAAACTATTAATAGTTATACGCTGTATTCATTATTTAGATAATTTCATGCCGTATGAAAGTTTGTGTCCTTCAACCCGATTATTCCACTACTGGTGTAGATTATAAAAACTACGATCCGCCAAGGGACCTTTCTCCATTGTTGCCAGATGATGAAGTACACAATGTCTTTCTCAATAAACTCACTACCTACAAGCAACTAAAAGACCTCAGCAAACAAGGTTTTGATATTTTCGTAAACCTCTGCGAGGGTTATCTGGAGTGGGAAATACCAAGTATTGACGTTATCTATACACTGGAATTATTAAACCTTCCATTCACCGGACCAACAACAAAGCTGTACGATCCGCCTAAAGAATTGATGAAGTACCTGGCTTTTTGTGAGGGTGTAAAAACTCCCGGTTATGTTATCATTAATGAATTGAACGATGTGGATGATGCAGTAAATAATTTATCATTTCCATTATTTGTAAAACCATCTAAAGCTGGCGATAGTTTGGGGGTAGATGAATTGTCGTTGGTTAATAATAAAATTGAACTGCAACAAAAATGCATCAGCATATTAGATGAGTTTGGTCCGCTCCTGGTAGAAGAATATATAGCGGGAAGAGAATTCACTGTACTTGTTGCTGCCAATAATGATATTCATACTTGTACTGTATTTCGTCCGGTTGAATATCTATTTCCCGAAGGGAGAGAATATAAAACCTATGCATTAAAGACCTCAGAACTACACCCTGATTGTAATGTTCCCTGTAACGACCCAGTATTAGACAAACAACTTCGTTTAGCAACTGAAAAAATATTCAAAGGTTTCAACGGAGTTGGATATGGCCGTTTAGATTTTCGGGTGAATGATAAAAATGAAATCTACTTTCTCGAGATCAACTTTACTTGTTCTGTTTTTTATACTGATGGTTATGAAGGTTCGGCAGATTATATTTTAAAACATGATGGAATCGGTAAAGTTGGTTTCTTAAAACACATCATTGCCGAAGGCATTGCCCGTCACAAGCGAAAGAAAAAACCTTTTATCATGAAAGGAAATTCTATTGCAGGTTATGGGATTTATGCCAGCAGGGATATTAATAAAGGCGAAATGATTTTTAAAGGTGAAGGCCGGGCACAACGCATCATCACCAAAAGGTTTGTAGAAAAGAATTGGAACGAAGATGAGAAAATGCATTTCCGTCGCTATGCCTATCCTGTAAGCGATGAGCTATTTATTCTCTGGGATGATGATCCTTCTGAGTGGGCGCCACAAAATCATAGTTGCGAACCCAACACCGTTTTTGATGGGTTAAATGTGCTTTCACTACGAAATATTGCCGAAAATGAGGAATTAACCCTCGATTATGCCCAATTTCTTGATGAAAACATGGAACCCTTTCAGTGCCAGTGCGGTACGGTGTCATGCCGAGGTTTGGTCGCCGGGGCACCCGGAAACTCCTTAACTTTGCGGGAACAATCCCAACCCAGGTTAAACTAACCCGCCTGCTTACGGTCTTACTTCCCTTCCATTGAATTCTGTTTTTCCCATGATATGTTCATGGTATTGAATGATTTATCTAAAAGATGAGCTATGTCCCGTTTTGCTATACTCAAGCAAATTATGTTACAACACCGCTACCGTTTGGTAGTTACTTATATCCTTTTCTCACTTGAAATGGTGGGCAACTTACTACGTCCATTATTTCTTGGAATAGCCATTAACGATCTGCTTAAAGGAAGTTACCGTGGGTTGATTTTACTGTGCGGAGTACATCTTGTATGGTTGATTATCGGAACCATCCGACATCGGTTAGATACAAGAACTTATTCAGCAATTTATACATCACTCGTTACAAAATTTCTTTCCCGCAGGTATAACAAAGCAGATGTTTCAAAACTTAGTGCACATTCCACATTGGCAAGGGAGTTTGTAGACTTTTTAGAATTCGATCTGGTATATGTAATGGAAGCGGTTTTTAGTATTGTAGGCTCTTTGTTGCTTTTGTTTTTCTATGATACATCGGTTGTATTGGTTTGCCTGGGCATACTATTGCCCGTTATTGCTTTCAGTTATTTCTATGGGAAGAAAATGAATAACCTGAACAAGCAAAAGAATGATGAGCTGGAAAAACAGGTTGATACTATTACCTCTGGTAATAACATTCTCATTAAAGAACATTATGACAATTTAAGAAAATGGCAGGTACGAATCAGCGATCAAGAAGCCTGGAACTTTGGTTTAATGGAAATACTGGTGATGATTGTTATGGGTTTATCATTGCTGATTACCAATAAAACAATGGGTGCTGGAATTGAAGCCGGAAGTTTAGTTGGTATTTATAGTTATATACAGCGTTTTGTTTCGGGTTTAGATACCATTCCCTACACCGTACAACGCCTTTCTTCTTTAAATGATATAACCAGAAGAATTGAATTACATGAAGATGATTTGGTAAAACCAATTATAAAAGAAGTTGCCTGATGCGTTATTAAAAAGGCCGAGATAATCACTCACTTTATTTCATTGCCTTTAATACTAGCTTGCTTCCATTATCCAGAGCCTTTTTAGCAGCAGCATCAATTTTTCCATCAAACTTACCATCAATTTTTGGTTGTGCTTTTACTGATCCATCTGCCAAACTTTTCAAAAGCATATTTGCTTCTATCGTAAAGGAAGTGGCTGCGTTCGGGTCTGCATTCTTTACTACTTTTAGCAGGCCTCCAACTTTGCTACTGCTTTTAATCCTTATAAATGTAGTGACGAGTGAATAATCACATTGCGAATTTCTTGCTTCTTCTTCTGAAGAAACAGCAACGGCTTCTACTTTTTCTCCAATTAAAATACCGGCAAGATATTGTTGTAATTCAGCCGTGCTAACCTGTTCGTCTCCTGTAGGAACCAATACACCAATCCTTATTTTTCCTGCTGCTTTGGGTTCATTTGCAGCTGGCCTGTCATCATCATCACTTTTATTCTTATACTGGTTAATCATGTCGTTAACATCAAACTTGTCTTGTAGATCCTGCTCATTTTTTGTTTCTGTATAACCGATTGGGATCTCAAACAGCATGGAATCAATCTTAGCCGTTGTCAATTCGAGAGTTTCTAAATTGGTTTCAAACTTGCTGGTGCTAGCCTTGCCATCTCCCATGATAATTGTCGTTGTTTCTATAAGCGGAAATCCAAGTTTCCCTTTTCCACGGCGTCGGGTAACGAACTTATCTTTACAATCCGGCTTGAGGCTGCCGGTCTCCTGCGGATTGCTATGTCTTTTGTAATTGACAGGACAATTGAACTGTGGAAGATCAATATACCAACCATCTGTTTTAATAAGTATGCTGTCTTTCATAGTACATGCATTAGAAGATGGTACCATTTTGTTCGACGTCCATACATGGCGGGCATTAAAACCATACATTTTTTTCCTCTCACCAGTATCAGTAATACTATAAGAAATATAAATTATGCCGCCTTTTTGAATTGTAGTAACCTTTGGTTGAGTCTTGGTTTTGGGAGCTGTTTTTACATCTTCATCAATTATTTCTTCATCGTCTTTTGCAAATGGTTCTATATAGTAAAGTTTTTTCTTTTCGTTGATCTTAATAGTGCGTTGAAGGTCGCATTGTTCAATGGTTATTGGCTGCGCAGGCATTCCCATCATACTGCCGGGCTCAGTTCTTTTACGCATTGCTTTAACATAAATAGTCGACTCGGTTTTCATTCCCAACAAGCTGGTAGACTGGCGAAGTTTGTATTGCTGGGCGTTTGCATTGTTGTTTGAATTCACCACTACAAAAATCAATACAACAAAAAATAGAATTAGCCTTTTCATTCTGATAATGTTTAATAACTAATAATGGTATAATTGCCTAAATAAAGTTAGGTGTTCGCCATTAATATTGTGCTGAGCAAAATCAGGAAAGAAATTACTACCTCCCCATAAATACCATTAGTATTTGCACATCGCTGGGGTTAATACCTGAGATCCGGCTGGCCTGACCTAAAGTGCGGGGTTTTATTTTGGAAAGCTTTTCTCTTGCTTCGTTTCCGAGAGAAACAATTTTTTTATAGTCAAATGTTTCGGGAATCTCTAATTCTTCCAGTTGGGACATTCTTTGTACTAATTCTTGTTCCTTTTGAATATATGTATCATATTTCACCTGGATAGAAGCTTGTTCCAATGTTTCAGTGGAATAACTTTTTAAAGCATCCTTCAGTTTAGGTAAGTTATCTGCAAATTCATCCAGTTCTACGTTGGGGCGAAGTAATATTTTTTGTGCTTTTTGTCTTTCAGAAATTGGTGAAGAGTTTATTGCCGTAAAATATTCATTGATCTCTGACGGCTCTACTGCAAAGTCTTTAAGAATCAATTTTATTTTATCTACTCCATTTCTTTTGATGATTACTTTATCCATTCTTTCTTGCGATGCAAGACCAAGGCGATAACTTAATTCTGTCAATCGCAGATCTGCATTATCCTGACGAAGCAATGTTCTAAACTCTGCTCTAGATGTAAACATCCGGTATGGCTCATCTGTTCCTTTACTTATTAAATCGTCAATGAGAACACCGATGTATGCCTCACTTCTTTTCAATACAACCGGCTCTAAGTTTCTTGCTTTTTGATGTGCGTTGATTCCCGCCATCAACCCCTGACAAGCTGCTTCTTCATATCCAGTTGTTCCATTTATCTGTCCGGCAAAAAATAAATTTTTTATTCCTTTTGTTTCCAGCGTATAACGGAGTTGTGTAGGCGGAAAATAATCATACTCAATCGCATAACCCGGACGGAACATTTTCACCTTCTCAAACCCCACTATTTTACGAAGAGCTTCGTATTGTGTTTCTTCTGGTAATGAGGTAGAGAAGCCATTCACATATATCTCCACCGTATTCCATCCTTCTGGCTCTACAAAAAGCTGGTGTCTGTCTCTTTCTGCAAAGCGGTTGATCTTATCTTCTATACTTGGGCAATACCGGGGACCCGTTCCATCTATTCTACCCGCAAACATTGGGCTTCTGTCAAAGCCTGTCTTTAAAACATCATGAACCGCCTGATTAGTGTAGGTAATCCAGCAACTTCTTTGCACTTTGGGTTTCTCCGTTTCCAGGTATGAAAAGCCGACAACTTCATCATCTCCCTTCTGCTCTTCCATTTTAGAATAATCCAGACTTCTTCCATCAATTCTTGGTGGCGTACCCGTTTTTAAACGGTCGCTTTCAAACCCAAGAGAAACCAATTGCTCGGTTATTCCCGTGGCTGCCCTTTCCGCCATTCTTCCACCACCAAAGTTCTTTTCTCCAATATGGACTATTCCATTAAGGAATGTTCCATTGGTAAGTACAACTGCTTTTGCTTTTATCTCATGGCCCAATCCGGTTACCACTCCTTCGCATTTGCCATCTTTTATTAGAAGACCCTTCACCATGTCCTGGTAAAAATCAAGGTTCGGAGTATTCTCAAGCATCTCTCTCCATTTTAAATGAAAGAGCATCCTATCATTCTGTGCCCTTGGGCTCCACATGGCAGGGCCTTTACTCCTGTTCAACATCCTGAACTGGATAGTAGAAAGATCAGTAACAATCCCCGAATAGCCGCCCATAGCATCTATTTCTCTTACAATTTGCCCTTTAGCAATGCCGCCCATAGCAGGGTTACAGCTCATTTGGGCAATGGTCTGCATATTCATTGTTACCAAAAGGGTTTGGGAACCAAGATTTGCCGCAGCTGCTGCAGCTTCACAACCAGCATGGCCAGCACCTACTACTATTACATCATATTGGGGAAACATGTCGGCAAAGGTATCTTCTTATACCGATTATACATCCGTAATAGCCCAATTTCATTGGCCTAAACGGCTGTTATATCGGCATAATAACACAAAAAATGGAGTGCTTTATAACTATAAATGGTATTATTTGCTTTGCTTACCTATGTTTTTGTAGAAATCAATTTCCTTTTTTACTTCATCTATGCTTCTCCCGCTATTTAATAATTCAAATTCAAAAGCAGAATAACCCTTTATCATTTCCAGATATTCGCTATGATCCCTGATAAATAATTGCTGGGCTTCCGTACTAACAAAATCAGACACTTCAATCTCATCAATTTTTGAAAGCAATTTTGAACAAACAGCATAATTCGTCTTCTCTAAAAGTTCTTTGAAATAGTTTTTAGCCTTTAAAATATCAAGCCCATTCCCGCGGTCTTTATTTAGCTGAAATTTCTCTACTCTTATATTGGTAAAGTTCCAGCACATTTTTAATTCTTCCTCATTGGCAAAATCAAAGTAGGTTACAGGAATAACATGGTCAAACTGCCACTTCTTTCCAAAATTATCCCAGCCGAGATCTCCTGTAAACTGATATTCGAACCATTGTCTTAAGTTTTTAATATCCAATCCAAAATAAGGGGCATAAAATGGGCAAGGGGATTCTTCAAGTACATACCTCCTGTAATTAATCTGCCACTTTCTCTTTTCTCTGAACTTTAGTAAAGCTGGAGTTACTTCTTTGGGAGAGGCTTGCTTTTTACGGGGCATATTTTAGTTTTCACAAAGATAAAGGTTTCACGGGACACTGTTTCAGCCTGAAACAGTGTCCCGTGAAACTTATTTAAAGTATTTCAGTAGATAAAAGTCCTCTTTTTCCCTCATTTCCGCCTTTTCACCCTTTGTTTTATCTCCAAAACCACACAAATGCAATGCTCCGTGAAATATAACCCTGTGTATTTCAGATTTAAAGGAAATTCCAAGAGCTTTAGCATTATCCCTTACCCTATCGATACTAATATAAATCTCGGCAATGATATCTTCTGCTTCGGAAAGATCGAAGGTGATAATATCTGTATAAAAGTCATGATTCAAAAACTGTTTATTTATTTCAAGCAACGCTTTATCTGATACAAAAATATAATTGATAGATGCTAAGCTTTTCCGTTCATGCCTGAAGACTGATTCAATAAACTTTTTTAAACCAGACCTATTCGACAGTGAAATTTGTACGTTCTGATAAAAGAAATAAACTTTTGGTTTTGAAGGCATAATTTCAAAATTCGTAAAGAAAAACAACCTAACAAGGATAGCTTTGCAAAATAATTGAATAAATGATAGTTAGGCTTTCAGATTTAAAACCAGGACAGGTAGGTATAATAAAAGAATTCAATAACAATGACTTGTTTTTGAAACTCATGGAAATGGGGTGTGTACCGGGTGAAGAAATTGAACTTGAAAAAATTGCTCCTCTTGGTGATCCAATTTGTGTAAACGTTGCCGGATATCATTTAAGTTTAAGAATTAATGAAGCTGAACATATTCTTGTTGAATTAAATAATTGATTATCAATCATTTACATGAAAATAGGCCTATATTTCGGATCCTTTAACCCTGTTCATGTCGGCCATCTGATTATTGCAAACCATATTCTGAATGAAACAGAGATTGAAAAAATTTGGTTTGTTGTATCCCCACAAAACCCCTTCAAAGAAGAGTCAACCCTTTTAAACGAATATCATCGATTGCACCTTGTAAAGGCAGCAATAGAAAATGATATTAGAATGTGGGCTTCTGATATTGAGTTTAGTTTACCAAAGCCTTCTTATACAACCAATACTCTTGTATATCTAAAAGAAAAACATCCGGAACATGAATTCTGCATCATTATGGGAAGCGACAGTTTTCAAAACCTACATAAATGGAAAAATGCGGAAGTTATAATTAACAATTACAACATCTATGTCTATCTCCGCCCTGGCTTTGATGTTGACAATACAATAAACACAAGAATATATATTGTTGAAGCTCCTTTACTACAAATTTCGTCTACACAAATACGTAAGTCCTTAAAAGAAGGGAAATCCGTTAGATACCAAGTTCCAGATTCAGTAAGAGAAGAAATAGAGAAAGGCGGATATTATAAAAAATAGGTTAGAAAATATATCCCAAAAGCAGGCACCCTGCCACAATAATAGGCGCTGGAAGACGGGTAAATTGTAACAGGGAAAAAGTACCCATCATGGTCAAAATATTAATGGAAGTGCTAATCATCTTTTCATCTGAAAATGAAATGTCTTTCATAATATAAAAAGTAGAGGCAATCATTATTCCCACAACGGCAGCATTAATTCCCTCTAACGATCGGTACACTGCGGCATATTTCTTCATGTTATTCCAGATTGGAAAAAAGAATAATACCAACAATGCACTGGGTAAAAAAATGGCAATCATTCCAATTAAACAACCAAGAACCTGCATCTTGTAACCCATATCTTTTAGTGCCATACCTCCGGTAAAAGACGCAATAGAAAATACTGGCCCCGGAACCGCTCTTACTATTCCCATTCCCGTATATAAACTTTCTTCATCAATTTGAACCGCATTCGGATTTTTGTCTTTAACGTTTTCTGGTCTAACACTCCATTGTTCATACATCATTGGAATTAAAACCTGTCCACCACCAAACACAAGGCTTCCCATACGATAGGTATTCTCAAAAAGGTTAATGGGTTTTCTATCCGGCCATTCCTGCTTTCTGGCCATTTCACTAATAAATCCTGCAGCAAGGAAAATAATACCGAAAAGCCAGAAATTCCACCACTTAATTTTTCTTGGTTTCTGTTCGGTCTGTGGAATACGAGTCATACTGAAATTTGTAGCTATTCCTCCGACAAGTATTAATGTTGGAATTACCCACGGTTGACCAAAAAGAAAATAAGTTGCCGTAGCCCCTACAAACATTATTATCCAAGTAATCAAATTCTTAATAGCCACAGTAAAAGTTATAAATGCAGCATAAGCCAAAAAACCAACAGCCATTGGGGCTATGAATTTAAAAATATCGGTGCCAAGTTCTTTTTTATCTATGTATTGAAGTAAAAAAGAAAGGCCACCCATAATAATACTAGCTGGCAAAATCCAAACAAGCAGGGTTACTACAGCTAAAGGGACTCCACCTCGTTTATACCCTATTAAGGTAATCGTTTGAGTGGATGAAGCACCCGGAAGCAACTGACAAAAAGCATTATACTCCATTAGTTCTTCCTTTGTAACATATGGCTTTTGCTGAACAAATGTTTTCATCATCATTCCTAAATGAGCCTGTGGACCGCCAAACGCAGTAACGCTTTGTAATAAAACAGCTTTCAGAAATGATAAATGACGATGTAGCATTGAACTTTAAATATAAATAAAATTGCTTAAGGAGTAAACCAACAAACAAAGACACAAAACAAGTAAATTCATAAAAAATTTGATATGACACATAGAATGATTTTTTTTCCGATTATACTGCTTTCAACAATTGTCTTTGCTCAAAATGATAATAGTACGCTGAAAGGAAAAGCTGCAACTGCAGCAGATAAAATAGAATCCAAGTGCATTGAGTGGCGG
Organism: Chitinophagaceae bacterium; assembly: GCA_016708765.1. GTDB lineage: Bacteria > Bacteroidota > Bacteroidia > Chitinophagales > Chitinophagaceae > JJ008. The sequence continues at coordinate 850,500 of JADJFD010000002.1, read as the reverse complement.
AGAGATTTTCATCAACACCCCGAGTTGGGCAACAATGAAAAAAGAACAGCAGCTATTGTAACCGCTCATCTAAAAAAATTAGGCATAGAAACAAAAGAAGGAGTCGGTAAAACCGGTGTGGTTGGTATTTTGAAAGGGGGAAAACCCGGACCTTGTATTGCACTAAGAGCCGATATGGACGGTCTACCAATTGTGGAAAGGGTTAATCTTCCTTTTGCCTCAAAAATAAAAACAACATATAACGGACAGGACGTTGGTGCTATGCATGCCTGTGGACATGACACACATGTTGCTATTTTAATGAGTGTGGCCGAAATTCTTTCAGGAATGAAAAACGACATAAAAGGAACAATCAAGTTTATTTTTCAGCCTGCAGAGGAGGGTCCGCCGGAAGGTGAAGAAGGCGGAGCAGCATTAATGGTAAAAGAAGGAGTAATGGAAAATCCTAAAGTAGATGTGATATTTGGATTACATATTGAATCGAACATTGAATCTGGAACGATAGAATATAAACCTGGTTCATTCATGGCATCATCCGATTGGTTTACCATAAAAGTAAAAGGTAAAGGAAGTCATGGTTCGCAGCCATGGTTAGGAGTTGATCCGATTCAAATATCCGCACAAATTATTGCGGGTCTTCAATCCATTGTAAGCCGTCAAACAGAACTAACGAAAGCTCCGCTTGTAATTACGGTTGGAAAAATTAATGGTGGCGTAAGAAGCAATATCATTCCAGAAGAATGTGAAATGAACGGAACCATCCGCACATTGGATAATGCAATGCAACAGGAGGTACACAAAAAAATAAAACTAACGGCCGAAAAAATTGCTGAAGCCTCTGGAGCAACTGCAGAAGTGGTGATTGATACAAAAACATTGGTTACTTATAATACACCTGAATTGGTGAAGAAAATGATTCCTTCTTTGCAATCTGCCGCTGGCATCAATAATGTAAAAGAAAGAGAATGGGTAACCGGTGCTGAAGACTTTTCTTTTTACGGAACCAAAGCTCCATCCTTCTTTTTTTATCTTGGTGGAATGAAAAAGGGGCAAGACCCAAAAACCGCAGCGCCACACCATACTGCCGATTTTCAAATTGATGAAAGTGGAATGAAAACAGGTATAAAAGCATTTTGTGATTTGGTTTTTGATTATATGAATAACCCCATGTAAAATACTTTTATTATGACACTCATAATTCCCTAAGGGGTGGTGTAAAAATTTCTTACCGGCTAAATTAAACAGACCTAATAACCGACAGATGAAAAAAATATTTATTGCCCTTTTTTTTGCTTTGCCAATAATAGCAGCATCGCAAAAAACGGATAAAAAACTACTAGCCAAACTCACCGAAACAATTAAAGGCTTTAATGGCGATATTGGCATCTATGTAAAAAATCTAAGAACAGGAAAAACGGTTTCCATTAATGCTGATACCCTTTTCCCTACTGCAAGTATTGTAAAAGTGCCGATACTGCTTGGCATCATGGATAAAATAGAAAAAGGAGAATTAAAATATGATCAGCAACTAACTTATAAAGACTCCTTGTTGTATGAAGGTTCGGATATTCTCGGCTCGTTTAAAAACGATGAAAAAATTCTGCTGAAAAAAGTAATAATGTTGATGCTTACTACCAGCGATAACACGGCCAGTCTCTGGCTACAAAGTCTGGCCGGAAAAGGAACAAGGATAAATGAAATATTAGATAGTCTTGGGTTGGTAAGTACAAGAGTTAATTCAAGAACTCCGGGAAGGGAAACAAACAGAACACAATATGGCTGGGGCCAAACCACTCCATTCGAAATGGCATCCATTTTTGAAAAAATTTATAAAAAAGAAATAATTTCCCCGGCTGCTTGTGAAAGAATGATGCGCTGTCTTGGTAGAAACTATTGGGATGAAGATGAGGCCATTTCGCAAATACCGCCGATCATAGAAGTGTTTAGTAAAAATGGTTGTGTGAACGCATCAAGAAGCGAGGTGTTGCTGGTGAATGCACCTAACAACCCGTATATCTTTTGCATTTTTACCAAAAACAATAAAGATGTTAGCTGGACGCATGAAAATGAAGCATGGGCGATGGCAAGAAATATTTCGGCAACACTTTGGAGTTATTTTGAACCAAAAGCTAAATGAGACTCCACAAAGAATTATACTTATTTAAAAATCTGATAGACTATCCAACTCATTACATACGCCAACCCCGTCATATAAATTAATTGTATAATAGGCCATTTCCATGTTTTGGTTTCTTTTTTTACAATTACCAATGTACTCATACATTGCATAGCAAAAACATAGAAGATCATTAGGGATAAACCGGATGCAAGATTAAACACCGGTGTTCCATCTGGTCGCTTTGCAGCTTTCATTTTTTCTTTTAGAACCAATCCATCTGCATCATCATCGCCGACACTATATAACGTTGCCATTGTGCCAACAAAAACTTCTCTTGCTGCAAAAGAGGTAATTAAAGCAATACCGATTTTCCAATCGTAACCAAGCGGCGTAATAACCGGTTCTATTGTTTTACCCAGAATTCCGGCATATGAACTTTCCAATTTAGCAGTACTGAGTTCTTTGTTTAATTGAGCATGATTTGCTCCCGGCTGTGTTTTTAACTGTTCGTAGCGTTCCGTTACCCTTTGCATACTTCTTCCAGGGCCAAAAGATGAAAGACCCCAAAGTATTAAACTAATGACCATGATAACTTTTCCCGCATCAAACACAAAGATCTTTGCCTTACTAATCATAGTTGGAATTAAATTATTCCATCTTGGTGAACGATAGGTTGGCAATTCAAGAATGAAAAAACTTCTCTCCTTTATATTAATAAACCATTTAGCCACATAAGAAACAATCAACGCCATTACTAAACCTAACAGATACAAACCCATCATCACCAACCCCTGCACACCTAAAAACCCAAGCAAATATGTTTTAGGAATTACAAGACCGATAAGAATAGTATAAACAGGAAGCCTTGCAGAACAACTCATGAGTGGTGTAATGAGTATTGTCAGTAGTCGCTCTTTTCTATTCTCAATATTTCTTGCACTCATAATGGCGGGCACTGCACAAGCAAAGCCACTAATCATTGGCATTACACTTTTTCCATTCAGACCTACGCTTCGCATTAATCTGTCGGACAGAAAACTGATTCGAGCCATGTAACCAGTATCTTCTAACAAAGTAATTAGTCCAAACAAAATCATTATCTGCGGAACGAACACAAGAATACCACTAAGCCCAGCAAGCACACCGTTTATTAATAAATCTGTCCATCTGTTATCTGGAAGCACAGAAGACAAACCACCGCTTAACTCAGCAAACCCGATTTCAATCCAATCCATTGGGTATTGTGCAATCCAGAAAACGCATTGAAATAATAAAAACAAAACCGCTAATAAAATAACATAACCCCAAACACGGTGTAGTAACAAATTATCAAGCCGCTCAGTAAATATTTTCTTTTGCAGCGGATCTGGCTCTGAAACCGCCTGCTGCATTATATGTTTAATTCTTCCATAACGCATCAGAATTTCTTCCGCCTGTGTTTTGGTTGGATTGAAATTATTCTTCTCCTCAACTTTTTCGATAGTCTCTTGCTCGTTCTTTGGCAGATCAAACGATTCATGATTTATTAAATAATGAATAGCTGTGTAATCGCTTAATGATGGAAAGGCGTTCTGTATATCTTCAATAGCAGCTGGGGCTAACGATTTATTGTTTACAAAATCTCTTGCCGGTGACTTATATAAATTTTGGGCTGTTTGTTCTATTGCTTTTTTCAGGCCATCAATTCCTTTATTTTTTCTTGGCGAAACAGGGACAACGGGAACACCTAATTCTCTTTCTAATGCATCTGTGTCAATTTTTATTCCCTTTCTCTTTGCCATATCCATCATCGTCAAAGCAATTACAACAGGCACTTTTAAATCAATGATCTGTGTACAAAAAAGAAGGTTTCTCTTTAGGTTACTGGCATCGGCCACAACAACAACAACATCTGCTTTAATTTCATTATCCTGATTCAGCAAAACTTTATAACTCACCCATTCATCCATACGTTTGGGGTAGAGACTATATGTTCCGGGTAAATCAATTACTTCCGCCTTCAAAGAAGTTGAAAGAACAGTTGTTCCTGTCTTTTTATCAACCGTTACACCAGGAAAATTTCCTACTTGCTGATTTAAGCCGGTTAAACAGTTGAAAAGTGAACTTTTTCCACTGTTTGGGTTTCCTACAAGGGCAATATGTAATCGTTCTTTTTTCAATTAATCTGTTGCAAAAAAGCCGAATAGTGGCTCTATTTGGGCAAATGTAAACTGCCGAAAGTAACCAACCTTACGATTTGCGATTTTTGAACTGCAATATCCGGAAAAGAATGACCGAATTATGAACTTACTCCGCATAAAAAACCTGCAGCATTGATACCTTTGCAGCTCAATAGAAAAAAAACATGAACTCTTCTTCATTAAAATATGTCATGCCTCTTTGTCTTATCGTTGCCTGCTCATCACCCAAAAAAGGAACAGTTACAAAATCGAACATCAATGTGATTGATAGTTTAAAAACCCATATTTCCTATTTGGCAGACGATAAGCTGGAAGGAAGAAGAACTGGAACAAATGGTGAAAGATTGGCGGTAGAATATATTACCAAAAAATTTATAGAGATTGGTCTGGAGCCAAAAGGAACAGAATACTATCCTCAGTCTTTTATTATAAATGATGGGAAAAAAATTGATTCTATTACAGAATTAATAATTAATGGAAACAAAATTTTGTTGGGCAAAGAGTTCTTTCCCTTTCCCTATAGCCCCACAATCAAAATAGAGGCCCTTCCATCTATTGCTGTACAAGAAGCAGATATGCCCTGGTTTTTTGATTTAAAAGAAACATTGGAAGACAATAAAAATAACCCTCATTTTGATGTGCCTGATTATATTTATACGAATGTTAAAAAAGCAAAAGACAGAGGTGCGGCAGCCGTTATTCTGTATAACACTTCTTCAATTGAAGATAAATTGGCTTTTAATGAAAAGGATAAATCTGAACCATTAAGCATTCCGATGATGTATGTTTCAAAAGAAATAGCAAAAAAATATTTCGAAGATGCAACAGCAACTTTAGACGTAAAATTGAGGATAGGTATCAGTGAAAAAAACAGACTTGGCCATAATGTAGTTGGCTATATTAATAATAATGCCCCTACAACAGTAATACTTGGTGCACACTTCGATCATCTTGGCTATGGAGAAGATGGCAACTCAATGATAAGAACTGGCGAGATGAATATACATAACGGAGCAGATGATAATGCAAGTGGAACGGCTGCATTAATTGAACTGGCAAGAAAACTAAAAGGGTCTGATGCAAAAAACAACAACTATCTATTTATCGCTTTTTCCGGTGAAGAACTGGGCCTTTTTGGTTCAAAATATTATGTTGATAACCCGACTATTGATTTAAAGAACGCCAACTACATGATAAATATGGATATGGTTGGAAGATTAAACGACAGCAGTAATACAATCACAGTTGGCGGATATGGCACATCTCCTTCTTGGGGCGACTATTATACATCATATGCACTGCAAGGACGGAAACAAGAGTTGTATATTAAAATAGACAGCAGCGGTTCTGGTCCAAGTGATCATACTTCTTTTTATAGAAAAGACATTCCGGTTTTATTCTATTTCACAGGTTTACATTCTGACTACCATAAACCGTCGGATGATGCAGATAAGGTTAATTACAAAGGCGAAGAAAAAATTATAGAGCACATTTATACTATTATTGAAGCCTTTGATAAAAGTCCAAAACTTTCTTTCGCCAAAACAAGAGAAGCACAAACAACTACTTCAGCAAGATTTAGTGTCTCTATGGGTATAATGCCAGATTACACATATAGTGGAAGCGGCGTAAAAGCAGATGGTGTTTCGGATGGCAAACCAGCAATAAAAGCTGGTCTTAGGGCTGGTGATATTATAATTAAAATGGGTGATAACAATATAGCTTCATTGGAAAATTATATGCAAGCCTTGGGCAAGTTTAAGAAAGGAGACAAAGTGAAAGTAAAATATAAAAGAGGAACCGAAGAGTTAGAAACCATAGTTGAATTCTAATTTGTAATTTTAAATATGGCCGAACGAAATTCAAAATTAGCTCTCGATAACAAAGATCTGGCTGATGCCTTTTTTGAAGACTCCCGTTTGTTGGGAATTATGGCACCGGTTAAAGATTATCAATTCTGTTGGCACCTCAATAATAATATAGGTCTTGACTTCAGGGTAAATAATGAAATAGAAATAAAATGGTTGAAGAAAAGGCGTTGGTATTATTTCTCTGTGTACGAATATGAAGAGCCAACAAGATTTTTATCACATTACGTTTACAACACCCAATTTGACGGTGAATATTTATTGCCCGAATTTAAACACCTAGATTTTCTTTGGTTGATGAAGGGCGATGAGGTAAGTGACGAATCGCTCCAAGAAACAATTCAAACAATACGTTCTATCAACAGTGTGCAATTGGTTACAGAACTTGCAGTTAGCCAGATTAAAAATAAAGAGAATCTTATCTTTTAAAACTTTGCGTATGTGGCAAGAAACAGAAAACAAGTTGTATAAAAAATTTCAGTTCAAAAATTTCAGCGAAGCCTTTGCGTTTATGACAAGAGTTGCCATTGAAGCAGAAAAAATGGATCACCATCCTTTGTGGACCAATGTATACAACTCCGTTGAGATATGGCTAAGCACTCATGATGCTGGTGATGTTGTAACAGAAAAAGATAAAACACTTTCTAAAAAAATTGATGCGTTGATTACGTTATAAAAATCTGCATGGCAATCACTTCCACTATATTAATGGTTAGGCCGGCCGCATTTGGCTTTAATGCCGAAACGGCAGCGAATAACTTCTTTCAATCAAATCCGAATATTGGAAAAGAAGAGTTACAGCAAAAAGCTTTAAATGAATTTGATAACATGGTTGCCACGTTGCGGAAACATGGTGTAACAATTGTAGTAATCCAAGACACCGAAACCCCCGCAAAACCAGATGCCATATTTCCGAACAACTGGTTGAGCACTTCTCCAAACGGAACAGTAACTGTATATCCCATGTTTGCACCAAACAGGAGAATAGAAAAACGAGAAGATATTGTTCAGCAACTTTCAAAAGATTTTATGGTAATTAATTTGCAGGATTGGAGTGAATATGAAGTAGAAGGACGATTTCTAGAAGGAACCGGAAGTATGATTGTTGACCATGAAAACGCAATGATCTACGCAGCTATATCTGAAAGAACTAATCTTTCTGTATTGGAAAAATTTGCAGCAACCAACAATTACCAGGCGGTCGTATTTTTGGCAACGGATAAAGATGGTCATCCTATTTATCATACCAATGTAATGATGGCACTCGGCGAAGAGTTTTGTGTGCTATGCGAAGAAGCTATAGAAGAAGAATGGGAATTAATTGCAGTTCGTCAACTATTGGAATCAACCAACCATGCAATTATTCCTATCACCAGAGAACAGATGTGTTCATTTGCCGGAAATATGCTGGAAGTTAAAAATGATAAAGAAGAACATCTGCTTGTTATGAGCCAGTCGGCATTTGATTCTTTACGAAAAGAACAAAAAAATATGTTGGAAGCTTATGCAACATTACTACCAATTCCTGTTCCTACAATTGAACAGGTAGAAGGTGGAAGTGTTCGTTGTATGATGGCGGAAATTTTTCTACAGAAAAAATAAACACTTCACTTTTTTCTACAATTTTATTGAATTGTCATGTTTCCGTAATCACTTATAATACGAGTCTATTTATACAGTTTAATCTCCTTTCAAAAAAGTTTGGCAAAGTCTTTGGATTAGTACGTTTCTAATTTTAAAAAATGTACTAATTATGAAAAAGCAAATTTCTTTTCTATTTATTTTATTGGCAATCAGTACTTCAGCAGTTGTGGCGCAAAAATCATCCGCTATTCTAAGAGGTGGTGTAAACCTGGCAAATGTTTCCACACAAAGTGATGGCACTGCAGATGAGGCAAATATATTGACAACATTTCAAGTAGGTATAGTAGGCGATCTGCCTATTACTTCTTTCTTATATATACAACCGGGATTATTATTTACTGGTAAGGGTTCTAAGGCTCAATCAGGAGAACCTTCTGATGCAAACTATTTCAGATCCGAAGTAAACCCCTATTATATTGAAGTACCCGTAAACCTTGTACTTAAAGCGCCGATAGGTGGTGGTGCAAAATTCTTTGCCGGTGCGGCCCTTATGTTGCAATTGGTATTGCGGGCAACAGAAAACTAGATTATAAAATTGCCAATGTTGCATTTAGCAGAAAAGATAAAATTGAGTTTTCTAACGATGATCCTACAACAGGCGGCGAAGAAGGTGCTGGCTTTGGTATCTTAAAAAGATTTGATTACGGTCTAAACGGAACAGTGGGTATAGAGGGTAAAAATGTAAGTATTTCTGCAAACTATGGATTAGGATTAGCAAAATTACAAAGTGGTACAACCAATGGTGAAGACAACAATAATAAACACCGGGTGCTAAGTTTTACTATTGGTTTCAGGCTATAAATTGGAATGGATATAAAATAAAAAGCGGTACAATGTTGTGCCGCTTTTTTGTTTATAATATGGCTTGTTAACGAAGAGGTTTTTACAAACTATTTAAGATGTCTTCTGAATTGATCTAAAAGAAAATCATACTTAATTCTTGACGCTGTTGAAGTTGAATTTAGTATGACACATTCAATTGACCTACCCTTCAGTTGTATTATAAATGCCGTTTCAGGCCCAAGCTTATTGATTGCTGAATATTTTATTCCTTGCTGCTCAATATAGTTTATAAATGATTTTGCAGTACTATTGATGGCAGAGTAACCAAGCAATAAAATAGTCGTTAGCTCAGGGTGGTTTTTAATTATGGAAACGATGTCTTGATACTTAGTAATCTTGATGTTAGTATCTAGGGCACTTTTGCCCTTCCTTTCAATTTCCAAACCTAAATTTTGTACTCCTATTTTCAACTTTTTCATTATTTCAAATCTCTCCTGAACCGCCTTTGATTTATTATCTGTCTTTGTCCATTTTAAAGATTCTCCTGCTAAATCGGCTAAAATTTTCCAGAATCTATTGCGAAGAGTAGGATAAAAAAAAGGGTATGCGCATTTGCTGTGATGGGGCGGGAAGCTTCCAAGAATTAAACTTCGCATTGTAGGAACATCCTTATACCAATTTGGATGTTCTTCCTTATTCCAATCCGCATTCATATGTGCTTTATTTTTTGCTTGCTTAAATAATCAGAAAATCATTTCACAAAAACCCTTTTCTCTCCCTCCGCAATCATCTCACCAACCGGTTCTGCAAATAATTCCAACTTGTGTTCTAATAATAATTTCTTTACAACATCCACCTCTTCTTTCTTCACACTAAATAATAATCCGCCATTTGTTTGTGGGTCGGGCAACAAAGTAAATGCTTCCATTACATTAACCCCCTTTTCAAACTTTACTTTATCACTGTAAGCATTCCAATTTCTTGTTGTAGCATCAGGAAAAATGCGTTGGGCAATGTATTCCTTTACTCCGGCAGCTATTGGTAATTTATCATAATAAATTTCTGCACTCAATCCGCTTCCTTCTGTCATTTCAATTAAATGGCCGAGTAGTCCAAAGCCTGTTACATCCGTCATGGCGGTTACTCCTTTTATTTTTCCTAACTCTTCTCCAATTATATTCAACGCTGCCATTTGCTGAATCATTAATGGCAAGTGTTCTTCTTTTAGTAATCCTCTTTTTTGTGCAGTCGATAAAACACCAACACCGAGTGGCTTGGTAATAAATAATAAATCGCCTTCTTGTGCAGTGTTATTCTTCTTTAAATTCTCAATTGGTACAATACCTGTTACAGCCAACCCAAATATCGGTTCCTGTGAATCAATGCTATGACCGCCGGCCAATGGAATACCTGCTTCTGCACAAATGGTTCTTCCGCCTTCAATTAATTTTTGTGCTAGTTCAACTGGCAGTTTTTCAACCGGCCAACCAAGTATGGCGATTGCCATCAATGGTCTTCCACCCATGGCATACACATCACTAATAGAATTTGCTGCTGCGATTCTTCCAAAATCAAATGCATCATCTACAATCGGCATAAAAAAATCAGTGGTAGAAATTAATGCTGTGCCGTTTCCCAAATCATATACTGCCGCATCGTCTTTACTGTGGTTGCCAACCAATAAGTTTTTATTGTCAGGTAAAGCGAAACTGCTTTTCAATATTTCATCCAGCACTTTTGGTGCAATCTTGCAACCGCATCCGGCACCGTGAGAGTATTGTGTAAGTTTTATAGAATCATTCATTCCTCAAATCTCGGTATTGTTAGGAAGATAACCGATCTAAAAGCGATAGTTATTTTTTCTTACGCCTAAACACTATCCCTGAGTTTTTTTGAAAGTCGGAGCTGAAACGAAGATTATACACTTCTTCTCCATCATGCACAACTAATAAACCTGTATTGGGCGGATATTTTCCAAGGTTTTCTGCAAATAAAACAAGACTAAAGTCTTCGATATCGGGAGAAATATAAATCGTTTTTTTGATGGCACTTGCTTTTAATCCCTGCTTTGCCATTAATACTTCGCCATTTAAAAATACACTTACCGTGTCGCCATCTATTTCTCCGTTGTCGTACAATGTTAATACAAGGCTGTCTGATTTGTAATTTACTTCTTGTGTAAACTCAGATTTTCTTCCCGCAATAACCGCTGCACTATAAGTAATTTGTTCTATTGTTTTCTTTGGAACAATAACAGGTGTTATTGCCGCTACTGGTTTTGTTTCCTGCTTTTCTATTGCAGTAGGTTTTGTAAGACTGGCAGTTGTGTTTTTTTCTTCTGCAATTATTTCAGTTTTATTTTTCGGAATAACTTCATTTTTAGCAACTGATTTTTCTACCGGTATAGTCTTTGTTTCTTTTTGTAATTCAACGGGTTGGGTCGTTGTTTTAGCAACAATTTGAGTGCTGCCTTGCTTTGGACTCTCGTTGCTTTGTACGGTTGTGTTTTTTACAACTGCTTTGTTTGTTTTATCAACTTGCAATTCTTTTTGGGCAACAACTTTTTCTTGTTGCGTCGGTACGGTTTCTTTTTTCGCAACGGTGTTCATAACAACCGCCATTTCATCTGTTTGCTTTGCAGGAGTAATTATATTCAACTCGGTTTTGGCATTTGTTGCTGAAGGTTTTACCGCAATACCATTCTGCGGAATCTCGTTCGTTTTCGTTTTGGGTAATTCGTCAACCGCTTTTGTAATCGACGGTAACTCTTCTTTTACAATCTCTGTATTGATAAGGATGGGTTTGCTCACTGCCGCCATGGTGCCGGCATGTTGCGTAAGCTCATTATCAATTTCTTTATAAGAAGTTTTAGTTTTTTCTGGTTTCGCAATTTTTACAATAGGTATTCCTTCTTCTCTTTCTTTATAAAAAACAATATTGTTTGCCAGTTTTAATTCTTCTAGATGTGGAAATATTTTGGAGGCCGTTAAATCCTTTTCTTCTTCCAGATCTACTTTTCCTGTAACCGCATAATATTTTTTGGTGGCATTTGTTTTCCAGGTTCCTTCCAGTTGCCAAATGCTATCTATTTTATTTCTTCTAAATGTGCTGGTTACTTTTACTCTTTTATCAAGCTTGGTAGGAAAATTAAAAGCAATGATCTCGTCGTCCTCTACTTCACATACATCTCCTTCAATAGTTCCCTTTACTCTTTTTATTACATAGTACAGTACCTCATCAACGATGAACTCACTTCTTGAATAACCATAAACTTTGCCCCTATATTCGGTGAGAGCAATTTCGAAAGATTGATCTTTTCTTACGGTTGTGCTGTCATTGCTGATGGCTCCCGTCCAAAGTCCGGTCAACGATTGACCATAAAAGAAAACAGGTGATAATAAAAGGATGATTAAAAGCTTAAGGGCTTTGTTGTTGCAGTTGGGACAAACGGATAAGCTGATTGGCATTTTCAGGAGTTACGGATTTACATTGGATTGAATGTAATAACGCATTTATCTCCTTCCGATTGTGCAAAGATTTGAAATAATGCTTGTCATAGTATTTAAGCAAAATATCGAAACTTTCGGCTTTTTTGCCCTCATTTAGCATCGAAATAGCCATTTTTGTGTTCAAATTGCCTAATTTTTTAGAAATCCGATTAATCGCATCTGTCACTTTTTCAGGATCCAATACGCCATATTCCAGCACAATTTGCTTCAACCTTTCCTCAAACGGTATATCCAGAAAATAAACTGGTGATTGACGCATTTGGTCCCATAAATCTTTTGGAATATTTACCAAGCCAATCCGCTGCGATTCATCTTCGAGCCAAAGAGGTGAATGGTGAATAGTGAATGGTGAATAGGGCCCTTTAGATTCAGATAGATTCCTTTTTGGGGTTTCAATTTTTCTTAGCTCAAATGAAAGCAGGTTTTCAAACATTTCTTGTCCGGGCTGTTTGGGTAAGCCAATATTTCCAAACGCCGATCCTTTATGATTTGCAAGACCTTCAAGGTCAACAACCGCTTCTCCCTTTTCTTTTAATGATTTTAGTAAGCCAGTTTTCCCCGATCCAGTGTAGCCGCCAACAATTTTTAAGTCGAAAGGAATTTTAAAAGTATCTAAAACATAGTTACGGTATTTTTTATAACCTCCATCTAACGTAAATACTTTGAATCCGTATAAATCAAGCAACCAGGCAATGGCTGCACTTCGCATTCCACCCCGCCAACAGTGAATCAATACGCATTTGGCAATTGTTTGTTGCTCATTGTTTATTGCCAGTTGCCTATTGCTTATTATCTCCTCAACCTCTTCAACCATCCTTCTCATCTTCGGACCAAAATAATCCAAGCCACTCTTTATTGCTTGTTCACGGCTTTGTTGTTTGTAGGTTGTACCAACAACTTTTCTTTCTTCATCAGAAAATAATGGAAAAGAGTTTGCTCCAGGAATATGTGCATGTAAATATTCTCCCGGGCTTCTTACATCAAGCACCGGATATTCTTTAGCCAATGCAAGAAATTGTTCGATATCTATTTTTTGTACTGCCATATACCAATTACTCAATTAGCAAATTAGTTAATTTGAAGGTGATGATTGTCTTTAAAATAAAAAAGCTGCTCTATAAAATGAGCAGCTTGTATTAAATTATCAAATCGGCTAACCGCTAAATTTGCAAATTATCTATTCATACTTGCTAAAAACTCTTCATTACTCTTTGTTCCCTTCATTCTGTTCTGCAACTCTCTCATCGCCTCTTCCACATTCATATCAGTAAGGAAAACACGGAGTAAGTTCATACGCTGTAATACCTCTTTATCTAATAAAAGATCATCACGGCGAGTTGAGGATGCAACAAGGTCAATGGCTGGATAAATACGTTTGTTAGATAAACGACGCTCCAATTGTAATTCCATGTTACCGGTTCCTTTGAATTACTCAAAAATTACCTCATCCATCTTACTTCCTGTATCAACTAAAGCAGTTGCTATAATTGTTAATGATCCACCATGTTCAATTTTTCTTGCTGCACCAAAAAATTGTTTTGGTTTCTGCATTGCATTTGCTTCTACACCACCAGATAATACCTTTCCAGATGATGGAGCAACTGTATTATGAGCTCTTGCTAAACGGGTAATTGAATCTAATAGTATCACCACATCATGACCACACTCTACTAAGCGTTTTGCTTTTTGTAAAGCAATGGTAGAAACTTTTACATGTTTCTCTGCAGGCTCGTCAAATGTAGAAGCAATAACTTCTGCTTTTACACTTCTTTCCATATCTGTTACCTCTTCCGGACGTTCGTCTACTAACACTACCATTAAGTAACACTCCGGATGATTAGCTGCAATTGCGTTGGCAACTGCTTTCAACAACATCGTTTTACCTGTTTTTGGCTGAGCTACTATCAAACCTCTTTGTCCCTTACCTATTGGTGTAAACAAATCCATTATTCTGGTAGAATAATCTGAAGGAGTTGTAAATAGATTTAATTTCTCGTACGGAAACAAAGGAGTAAGATAATCAAACGGTACTCTATCTCTTACTTCTTCAGGGCTCTTACCGTTGATTGTATCAACTTTTAAAAGTGCAAAATATTTTTCTCCTTCTTTGGGAGGACGAACAGCTCCGTGAACAGTGTCTCCTGTTTTTAACCCAAACAATTTTATTTGTGATGGAGAAACATACACATCATCGGGTGATGATAGATAGTTATAATCAGATGAACGAAGGAAGCCATAACCATCAGGCATCATTTCCAAAACTCCTTCACCCAATATAACTCCGTCAAATTCTATATTAAATTGTGGTTGTTGTTCTCTTCGTGGAGGATAGTGTTTGTTCTGTCCAGCTCCAGAAGGGTTCTCTGCTGACTGCTGATTTCCCGGATCTTCATTCTCTTTTAAAATAGCTTGTGCAAGTTGAGTGTCGAGTGTTTTTATTACTTGCTCGGTTTCTTCTGTTTGAGGTTGGCTACTTTCTTCCTGAGTTACTTCGGATTCTTTTTCCTCTACCTTTTACGGGTCCTTTTTACAGGGGCTTTATCATCTTTTTTATTGGCATATCGGATCTTTTAATAATAGTTTTATTGGGTTGGCTTTCCACTTCTGCTTCTTCGCTACCTGTGCTGGTAGTTACTTTAATAATTTTTTTCTTTTTACCATCACCTTTTGGTTCAGCAATTTTTGAGTCAGTTATTGCTTGGCTGTCAAGAATTTTAAAAACTAAATCCTGTTTATTTAATTTTTTTGCATGCGGAATTTTTAACTGTTCAGCTATATCAAGTAGTTCTGGAACGAGCATGTCGTTCAATTGTAAAATATCGTACATATAATCATCTTGAATTAATCACAACTAGGAGTCGCTAATCTGAAAAAACTGAATTTGTTTGAATTTATGTTGAATGAAAACGGCGGGTAAATGATGAGTCAAACGCCTGGGAGAACTGTACTTATCTGCCTGTTTCCAATGCAATTATACGCTGAATTCGGCAAAATCAAAAATTTTTGCCTTTTTTCCTTATTTACAGACCTGCGGCCTTACTTATTTCCAACATACGGTCAATGGGCCTTTTTGCCGCTAATCTCAACTCTTCATCCATATTTATTTCCGGCGTTTCATACTCCATACAGAGGTATAATTTTTCCAGAGAGTTTAATTTCATATGAGGACAATCGTTGCAGGCACAGCTATTATTGGGTGGAGCAGGTATAAAAGTCTTATCTGGAGAAGCCTTCATCATCTGGTGTAAAATACCTGTTTCAGTCGCTACAATAAATTCTGTTGCTGAGTCTGTTTGTGAATATTTAAGTAAACCAGTGGTAGATCCTATAAAATCTGCAATTCTTAAAATTGGATCTTCGCATTCTGGATGTGCAATCAGTTTTGCATTAGGATGTCTAATTTTTAACTTAGTAATTTTTCCAGACTAAAAATTTCATGCACCATGCAGGCTCCGTTCCAAAGCAACATATTTCTTCCTGTTACTTTGTTGATATAGGCCCCAAGATTTTTATCTGGTGCAAAAATTATAGGTTGATCTTCTGGAAAACTTTCAACAATAATTTTTGCATTACTACTTGTGCAAATAACATCGCTTAAAGCTTTGATACCAGCACTGCAGTTGATATAGCTCACTACTTTGTGATCTGGATGTAATTCTTTGAATTTTTTAAAGAGTGTTGGTGGACAACTATCGCTGAGAGAGCAACCAGCTTTTAAATCTGGAATAACTACTTTCTTGGAAGGATTAAGAATTTTTGCTGTTTCAGCCATGAAATGCACTCCGGCAAAAACAATCATATCCGCTGTGGTTTGCTCTGCTTGCTGAGCCAAACCTAAACTATCTCCGATGTAATCTGCCACATCCTGAATATCCGGCTCCTGGTAGTAATGCGCCAACACTACTGCATTTTTTCTTTTTTCAATCTTTCGATTGCGGCAAACAAATCCAGCGTAGGATCCAGATCTATATCCAGAAAACCTCTCTTTTCAACATTTGCTTTTGCGGTATCCAGTGTTTCGTTGTTCATCACAAATTCATTTCGGTTCAGCAATATTCCATCAACAAATTCAAATTCTAAAAACTATTTTTTTTATTTCAACCCTAAATACAATAATAGTAATAATACATTTTTATAAAAAAGAGTATATTATTATTACAGCTGTGGATTAGTGGATAAACTCTTTTACAAATTTAGTTAATTAGAGTAATTAACATTTAAAGGAAGGTAATGCACATAAACTATTGTTGATACAATTGAATTCCTTTAGGATGTCCACATATATGTTAATTACTAATTGTATAAACTTTATTTTCAAATTTTAAAAATTCAATGTTAATGAACAAAGGATAGTTGGTGCAGATGTTGGTGTAAATCTATAATCCGGGCTGTAAGCACTATTTAAATTCCAATCATGCAGTTTCATATCCACGTTTCACATCTGCATTATCCACAGGGTTTTCATGTTGCCAACATGCTGATGGGGAGAAAAAGTATAAAGTATACTTCAAAAAGCCATTAAAACAGATTGATATACGGAAAAAAGAATCTGCCAGAAAGGTTTAAATTTACAAACTTCATATATTATTAATAGAATTATTGAAACTTTTAAAAATTGCTGTATGATTAAGTACTTAAAACACCTCTTAGTTGGATTTTGTTTATTAATAATAACAATGGCCAGGGCTGATGAAGGCATGTGGCTGCCGCAGTTATTAGCACAACTGAATGAAAAGCAGATGAAAAGTATGGGGATGAAGATAAGTGCCAGTGATATATATAATATTAATAAAGGAAGCCTGAAAGATGCAATCGTAAGCTTTGGTGGTTTTTGTACAGGGGAGGTTATTTCCTCAAAAGGATTAGTACTTACTAATCACCATTGTGGTTTTGATGCTATTCAAAATCATTCAACACTGGATAATAATTATATAAGGGATGGTTTTTGGGCAAGAAATAATGGAGAAGAAATTCCTAATAAGGGCCTGTTTGTAACATTTATTGTAAGAATTGATGATGTAAGTAAAAAAGTATTGGCAGGGGTTAATGGCTCAATGAGTGAAAGTGAAAGACAATCTACGATTGATAAAAATATAGCAGCTTTAAGAAAAGAAACAAAGCAAGAAAACTATCAGGACAATTTTGTAAGAGCATTTTTTGAAGGCAATCAGTATTTCTTATTCGTAACAGAAACGTACAGAGATATACGTTTAGTAGGAGCTCCTCCATCTTCTGTAGGTAATTTTGGAAAAGATTCTGATAACTGGATGTGGCCAAGGCATACCGGAGATTTTTCTATGTTTCGTATTTATGCTGGTAAAGACAATAAACCGGCGGAGTATTCAGCCGACAATATTCCATACACCCCCAAAAAATCTTTATCCATTTCATTAGACGGTGTTGCTGAAAATGATTTTACGATGGTGTTTGGTTTTCCAGGAAGAACGATGCAGTACTTACATTCATCCGCAGTAGATCAGACGGTAAGAGTAAACGATCCTATTAAAATTGCTATCCGTGATAAAGCATTAGCCGTGATAGATGCTTATATGCGGAAAGACGAAACAATAAAAATTCAATATGCTTCTAAATACGCAGGTATTAGTAATTCCTGGAAAAAATGGCAAGGAGAAGTGTTGGGTTTAACAAAGACGGATGCAGTAGGAAAGAAGAAAGCCTACGAAGCAACATTTCAAAAAAGAGTAAACGCAAATCCGGAATGGAAAAATAAATACGGTTCATTATTAGCAGATATACAATCGGCCTACGATGAGTTGGAACCCCTGGGCCGTTCCAGAGATGTATTTAATGAAGTGTTTAGTAAGATAGAGTTGTTTACAATAATTGGTCAGCTAAATACATTGGCAAGTGCACAAGGAAAAAATAATTATGACGCCACACTAAAAAGAGTAAAAGAAAGGTTAGAGGATTTGTACAAAGAGTATAATGCCGAAGTAGATGAAAAACTTTTTGCAGCGCTGATGGAAATGTTTTATGAAGATCAGCAAAGAGGAATGATACCCGAAACATTAGCAGACATAGTAAAAAAAGGAGATAATGATTTTTCTAAAATTGCAAAACAGGTTTATGATAACACAAGCCTAGATAATGGCGAAAAAACGTTGGCTGCAGTAGATAAAGACACAAAAGAGTTATTAGAAAATTATAGAAAAGACAAAGCAACAGAGTTGTATGCAGCACTTGTAACCAACTATTCAGATAATGTTTCTAAAAAACTAAACGAAGTGCAAAACCGCATTAACCAATTACAACGAACGTATATGCAGGCGCAAATGGATGTGTTTAAAGAAAAGACATTTTATCCTGATGCAAACAGTACGCTGCGGGTTACTTATGGAAATGTAAAAGGATACAACCCCAGAGATGCAGTGAAATATGATTATTATACTTACCTGGATGGAATAATGGAAAAATATAAACCCGGTGATTATGAATTTGATGTTCCGGAAAAAATAAGAACGTTGTATAAAAACAAGGATTTTGGACAGTATGGGAAAAATGGAAAAATGCCCGTTTGTTTCATAGCCATGAACCATACAACCGGAGGAAATTCCGGAAGCCCGGCTTTGGACGCCTACGGAAACTTAGTAGGGCTCAACTTCGACAGGGCCTGGGAAGGCACCATGAGTGATATTAATTACGACCCATCAATATGCCGCAACATAATGGTAGACATTCGTTATGTGCTGTTTATAGTGGATAAATACGCCGGGGCCGGCCACCTTGTAAAGGAGATGAAGCTGGTTCATCCAAAAAGAAAGTAAAAGACGCCAGAAAAAGCTGATAATTGATTGAATCAGGCTATTGTCCGATAGCCCTGATTTTCAACCAACTTATTCGGTAATTACTCACTACTTTTCCCCAAAAGCCCTATTTTTGCCATCCTTTTAAAAAAGCTAATACTGTACATATGTCGATGTCTATAATGCAAACGATCAGAGAGAAAGGTGCTAAAGTTACCGTTGTGGTGATCGCTATTGCCCTCCTTGGATTTATTTTGACCGATTATTTTTCCGGAAAAGGTCGTGGCGGTTTTACCGGTGGTGCTAAAACCATTGGAAAAGTAAATGGCAAAGCTGTAAACTACGAAGCGTTTAACAAACGAGTGGAGTTGATGGAAAATAATATGAAACAACAAGGCTATCCATCCTCGCCAGCCCTAACACAACAAGCGGTAGATCAAACCTGGAATCAGGAAATTGGCCGTATATTATTATCACAGGAAATTGATAAACTGGGTATCCGTATCAGTAAGAAAGAGTTGGGCGACATTCTTTATGGACCCAATGCTCCGCAGGATTTAAAACAACAGTTTTCTGATCCTACAACAGGACAATATAATGCAGTGTCGGCAAAGCAGAACATTGATGAAATGCTGAAGAAAGGAACACAAGAACAAAAGGACAATATCAGTAACTATATTACCGATTTGGAAGAGCAGCGTAAACAAGAAAAATATGTAGCACTTCTTGCAAATACAATTAATTATCCTCGTTGGTTTATTGAGAAACAAAATGCTGATAACAGTCAGATGGCAAAAGTGTCGTTAGTAAGAGAAGTGTATACAAGCATTCCTGATAGCACAGTTAAAATTGACGACAAAGAAATCGCTGCATATATTAATAAGCATAAAGATGATTTTAAGCAGGAAGAAAGCCGCGGGATTCAATATGTAACTTTTAGTGCAGCACCAAGTGCCGCTGATAGTGCAGAAACGCAAAAAAATCTTATGCTGTTAAAAGAAGAGTTCCAGACTACAACCGATATGGAGCAATTTCTTGCTGCCGAAGGAGCTAATGGTTATTATAACGGCTATATTAATGGCAAAACAATTCAGATTGCTGCTAAGGATTCAATATTCAGAACACCAGTAGGTCAAGTGTACGGTCCATATTTAGATGGCGGAAGCTATGTAATGGCAAAAGTAGAAGGCGCAAGACAAATGCCCGATACTGTAAAGGTTCGACACATACTTGTAGCAACCATGCAAAGGGATCCACAAAGCGGACAAACTTATCCTGTAAGAGATTCTGTAACGGCTAAGAATAGAGCAGACAGTATACAAATGGCAATACGCAATGGATCAAATTTTGACTCTTTGGTTATAAGCCTTTCTGATGATCCGGGAAGCAAGGACAAGGGCGGTCTGTATGAAAGCGTTGTTTCGGGTCAAATGGTTTCTCCTTGGAATGATTTTATATTTTTAAATCCTCCCGGTAGTAAAGCTGTAGTGAAAACAGAATTTGGTTATCACTATACGGAAATAGTTTCTCAAAAAGGCGGTGGCATGGGTTATAAGATTGCTTATTTACCAAAGGAAATTATTGCTAGCCAAGAAACAGACAGTAAAGCTCAAAACGATGCGAATGCTTTTGCAGGCGATAGCCGCAACCAAAAGTCGTTTGATGAAACATTCGAAAAAAACTGGAAACCAAAAGGCTATGTAAAAGGAATTGCTTCTGATATAAAAAGAGTTGGTGGCAATGTAATGGGCCTTGGTTACTCAAGACAGTTTGTAAGAAATATTTATGATGCAAGTGCTGGTGATGTATTAAAACCAGAACGCATAGATGATAGTTATGTAGTAGCTGTTGTGGTGGAAGTGTTGAAAGAAGGAACACAAAGTGTTGCAAAGGCGAGACCACAGGTAGAGCCGTTACTGATGAATAAAAAGAAAGCAGAATTAATAAAGAAAAAAATTGGCAACATAACGACATTAGAAGCTGCATCAACGGCATTAAATAACAGTCCTATACAAACAGTTGACAGCGTACGCATGTCATCTAGATCTGGCGCAACAGCTCTTTCTTTTGAACCAAGAATTACTGGTGCCGCATTTAACCCAGCAAATAAGGGTAAAATAGTTATGGAAGCATTAGAAGGAAATAGCGGTGTGTATGTTATAAGAGTAGATGAAGTTTCCGCAACTCCGGTAACGGATGGTAATGTGGTAGACCAGCGTAAGGCCCTAAGTGCACAAGCCAAACAAATGGTTGGTAATCCACAGGCCCCTGGTTTTCCCGTTAATGCTTTAAGAAAAGCAGCAACGATTACTGATAAACGTTCTGATCGATATTAAGATACAATCAACCAAAACCAACTGTAATCCCATTCTGCTATAAGCTGGATGGGATTTTTCTTTTGCCGAAGTCGCAAACACAGCCCAGCGATATATATTACTTTTACATATCCATAATTAAGTATTGAATGAGCGAACAGTTTGTAAATAAAGTGGCAGAAAGCGGATTGATAACAATTGATCTGGAAAAATATATTCCTAAAGGCGAGAATATAGTTTTTGACCTAAAGGAATATCTTTTTATGGAAATGATATTGAAGGAAAAAGATTTTAGGGCTTCGCTGAAAGAAACTGATTGGGAAATATTCAGCAATAAGAATGTCGCTATTATTTGTTCTGTGGATGCAATTATTCCTGTTTGGGCTTATATGTTGGTAGTTTCTTACTTACAACCTGTGGCTAAAGAAATAATAATGGGCAATGAACAAGAGTTGGCCAAGAAACTATTTGTTCGGAATATTGAAGCAATTGATATCAATGAGTTTACAGATAAAAGAATTGTAATAAAAGGCTGCGGCGAAACACCTATTGCAGATTTTGCTTACATGGAAATTACAAAGCGATTATTACCAGTAGTAAAAAGTATTATGTATGGAGAGCCTTGCAGCACAGTTCCCGTTTATAAGAAAAGGTAACAATCAAAACCAACCCCTTCTTCTAAACAACCCGATCATCGCAACAGGAATTACTAACATAATACAAACGGCTACCCAAAAGCCATATTGATTATTGAGAAAAGGAATGCTTGTAAAATTCATTCCGAAAATACCGCCAATTACTGTTGCCGGTGCCAACAAGCAGGTTACAACCGCCATCACCTTCATCACCTCATTCATTTTTAAGTTTACATTATTAATATGCAAGTCTTGCAGGCTCATCATAATATCCCGATAGTTCTCCACTAATTCACTAGCTTGTATAATATGATCATAAACGTCTTTATAATACTTAGTATGCCGATCTTCTAATAATTCACTATCGCTTCGTAAAAAACCATTGACAACTTCACGAACAGGAGAAAAGTTTCTTTTTAAAATAATAAGCTCTTTGCGCAAATGAGTTATATGCGACAAAGCTCTTGTGCTACCTGCTGCTACCTCTTCTTCCACGTCTTCAATTCTGTCGCCAAGCTTTTCCATTATAATAAAATAATGATCAACAATCATATCTAGCAACATATAGCACAAATAATCGGCACCCCGCTGTCGTAGTTTTCCCCCACTGGTTTTCATTTTTTCTCTTAGCGAATTAAAAACATCCCGGTTGGCATCTTCCTGAAAACTAATTACAACATTTTTACCAAGAATAATACTGATCTGCTCTTGCTCTACAGCAAAAGAATCTTCATTATAGTAAAGCATATTTAACAGGCAAAAAATACTATTGTCAGCCTCATCTAATTTTGGCCGTTGGTTAATACTCAGAATATCTTCTATAACCAATGGGTGTATTTCATAATGATTACAGATGGCTTCCACATCACTTTTACGAAGACCATCAATGTTGATCCAGGAGGTGCGACCACTATTCTTATAGGCAAAACATTCATCGATACTGGTTAGATTTATTGCTTCAAGATGATCGGCGTCGTAATCGTATACGGAAATATTAATTTCTTTTGCTTCCGTCCGATGGGGAACAATTGTTGGATTTACCGACAAAATTTCTTTTGTACGCTTTGGCGCAAAAAGCTTTGGTATATCAAAAAGATATTTTAAATATTTATCCGGGCGAAGGTCATCTAATTTCATAAAAGGAAAGTTAGGAAAACTACCGGATATATTCATGAATAAGCGATTCGCATGCAGTTACATTTTCGGAATCATAATCTGCGAATCGCTTTATCTCTTTGTGTTTGTTATCGGCGAGTTGATCGGAACAGCGTTCCGATGACCAGCTAATACAAAAACTACCGGACATATTGATTAATAAGTGACTCATATGCACTTATATTGTCCGGATCATAATCGGCAAATCGTTTTATTTCTCTGCCTTTATTATTGGTAAATATTATTAGTGGAATTGTAATAAACCGGAATTGATTTTGCACATCAGCAATCTGTGTAAGCGGCACATGTACCTGCGGCCAGTTCATTTTTTCGTATGCGACAGCTTTTAACCATTGGTCTTTCTTTTCATCAATAGAAATACTTATAATTTTTAAACCTGTGCCATTATATTTTTTCTCAATTACTTTTAGCAATGGAACTTCTTTGCGGCAAGGAGTACACCAACTGGCCCAAAAGACAAGCATATTTATTGTAGCGGTAGTATCAACAATTGAAAGAGAAGTGTTTTCCGGCGTTAACAGTAAAAGGTTGGGGAGCGGCGCATTATCATCGGACCTTATGGCAATGTATTTTTTAAAAGCAACGCCTTCTTTAGATTGTTGCACATCAGTATTGAACAACGAAAGAAAACTTTTTAATTCAGTTTTAGAATATTGCTCTCCGGAATGGTAAATACTTTCCAACAGAAAAAAAGAAAAAGGATTATGCTGTATAGTCTTTTTAAAAGCAGCAATCTTCTGCAACCGCTTTACAGAATCAAGATTTCCAACCCAGCCAAAATCAAGAAACTGGTTGCTGAACAGCAATTCATTTTCTTTTCCGGCGAAGATTCGCAGGTAAGGCGGTTTACTATTATCGCCGTTGATGCTAGTATTTCCTGGCTCAACAAAAAAAGCATCGGTGGAAGTTTGCATACTGTCGGCACCCAATGTGTGATTTCTGTAAAGCATTCGTTTTACCTTGGAGCTATCCCAATAATGAATGGCAGCTAGGAAAGGAGAATTTATTTTTGTTTTGAATTGAAACTGTCCGTCTTTTATATTGGTTGAATCAATTGGTGTTTTCCACTTTCTTGCGTCTGCTATATATATTTTTCCATCGGGTACACCAGCTATATTTCCTTCGATAGTAATAACAGAAGAGGCCATTTCCTTTTTGGTATTGCAGGATAAAAGCAAGGAAAGTGTAACAGAAAAAAGTAAAGCGGATTTCATGAAAAGAGAAGGTACGATATTTAAAAAAACAAATTGAATTGTTTGTGTAGCTAACGGGCGGGGCTTTGTGCAGGCGGGGAAATAGTATTCCGTCCAGCCCGGAACTGAAGCCCAATTTTGTTTTAAAAGTACAAGTTAAGAACTAAAGTTGAATAGTATTCCGTCCAGCCCAGATGAAGTACAGTAGCGAGTTGTCTCGTCCTGAAATAGGTTGACTGGTTAAAGTTAATAATCCTGTTATTGGTTGTCTAAGATAAATCATCCTGAATAAGGTTGATTAAAATGTTATTTACCGTGAATGGCTAAAAATAGTTGCGTAGCCATTCACAGCTAAAGCGACTATTTTTTTGTGCGTTGGCCGTTCATGTTTTTTCCATTATTTCCAGGTTATTTTTAGGTGTCTTGTAATAGTTTTTCCATCTTTTTATTTGTGGTCCTTGTTGTTTGTGTACATCGGCAGGTATCTGCCAGTTCAGGCTGCTGTGCCTTCGTTTATAATTGTAAACAATAATACATCGGTTGATGTGTGCGGCAGCTGTGTCGATGTCGTTATAGTACTTGCCGATGAGTTCTGTTTTTAAAATACCATTCACTCTTTCTGCCATTGCATTTTCATAAGGATCTCCGTTTTGTGTCATGCTGATCAGCGTATGGTGTTGTTGAAGTAAGGCAACATATTCAGTGCTGCAGTATTGAATACCTCTGTCGCTGTGATGCATGACAATTGTTTGTGTTGGTTTTTGCGACAGTGCTTTTTTAAAGCAACGGTGGCACTGCTTACTTTCATATCATCACTTACATGATGGCCCACAATTTTTCTGGAGTAGGCATCGGTAATTAAAAACAAGTAAGCAAACCGATGTTTCAGTGGTATGTAAGTAATGTCAGCCACCCAGAGTTCATGAGCTTTGAGAGGCGTAAAATCCTTTGCCAGATTGGGATAGCGGCGAAAGTGGTGATTACTGTTGGTAGTGTGTACACTTCTCTTTAATCGACGCACCAGCAGTTTATTTCGTTTCAGTAAATCAAAGAAACGATCTCTGCCGATGAGCATTTGTTGTTGCGTAAAAAATGTTTGTAGCATGATAAATAATTTTCTACCACCACATCGGGGCTGATGTTTACGGATAAGATCAATTTGCTGCAGGATGAGTTCTTCATTTACCTGTTGTGCAAATTTTCTTTTTTGTTGTTTGTGGTAAGCCTGCGGGGAATAACCCAACAGCCGGCAAATCGTTTGCAGACTGATGTAAGGATTTACCTTTTTATTTCTTGGACTGTTGGTTGCCAGGCTTTTTTCTGATAGAAACATTGAGTTGCTTTTCTGCAATGTTGATCATAGTATCCAGTGCATCAGCTCTCAGTTTTCCCATTGCAGTTGTTTTTCAAGTAGGGCTATTTTTTGCTTCAATGCTTCATCAAAATCCTGTTGGCGTTCGGGGTCAGGTTGCTTTGAACTGTTCATACTGCTAATGTAATACTTCTGTTGCTTTTGGGTGGGTGGCAGGTTATGAATTCCCTGATGGATCATTACCCACTTGTTGATGGTTGTTCTGCTAACGCCATACTTGGCTGCCAGTTGCCGATACCCGGTTCCCCGGGTTAAATACTCGGTAATACATTGTTGTTTGATGTCCATTTTTGGTTGATTTTTAGTCAACCTATATCAGGACGAGACAAGTTGCAGCTGATTGATACAACGTCATGCCCCGCTTGCACAAAACCCGATGTTAGCGGCTGCTTTTCTTTGTCCACCAAATTCCACTTTTAAATTTATATGCTACCAAACCTTCATTATCTGTCCATAAGAGTTGTTCAATGTCTTTTGGGTCGTTAAGTCTTTCAGGAAACCCGTGAGATATTGCATAATAGTTTGTAATTGATTTTTTATTTAAAGTTAAAGTGTCGGAATGAAAAGTTCCAAAAGTTGAATCTTGCTGAGTATAAAATGTCATAAAAGAAAAGTTGTAGTGTATTGTTTGACTGGGCGGATATTTTACAAGTGAAACGAGCCATTGATAATTTACTATTTCTCCGTTTACCGTTTTCTGTCTGCCAAAGCCATTTAGTTTTTCTTTGTCTAACTGAGTAATACATACCCAATAATCACTTTCTGGCTTAGTACTAATCAAACCTTGCTTTTGTCCTCTTTCTTCTGTTTCATAATCGAGAATTAAAAAGGTGTCAACCTCATTCTTATTATTTTCAAAAAATAAAGTGTCGCCTGGTTTATATGCTTGAATATGCAAAAAGTCATAATTGTCAAACTGGAATAACTTTTTGTCTATGTATGTGAAGCATCCAGAAAGAAATATTGTCGATATGATTATTAAGGAACGAGGTTTCATATAAAGTAGCCGCTAACGGCCAGGGCTTTCTGCTGTGCTGATATTCCGTGATTCGTCAGCCCGGAACCGAAGCTGAGTAAAGTTACTAAAGATGATATTATATTATGTAGCTCGGCTTTATTCGTCCAGCCCGGACTGCAGATGATAAGCGAACGGGACGATGAGTATATATTCTTCAGCCAGCATAGCAGAAAACCCCTTGTTATCGGCTTTGCTTTTACGGTCGCACCCCACTTAAACCGCCACCAAAGAAATAAAACGCTTTACGTTAAACAAACTCCGGGCATAAAAATAATTGCAACTTAATTTTGTAATCAAATACATTAATGAACAATTAATATTTTTTTTGAATTATCAATTGACCAGCTATCCAGTTTATTTAAAAATGATTGCCCTAACAAATTTGGTGAATTTGACGGCCCAATTGAAACAATTACATTTTTAATTTGCTTGTTCCCTATTAAAATCTTAGAAATTTTTACTCTTCTATTTTCAATTATAGTTCCGTCAGCAAGTTTATATAATCCACTGTTTAAATAATCAGTGTTTTTGATAATGCCATTTTCAATCAATTTTTTTTCAAGGTCAGAAGAAATATTGCATTCTCCAGCGCCAGAGTCTAATATAAATTTCGTAAGAACTTTACCCCCAATTGTTGCCTTAATGCTGAAAACCCCATTTTCTTCTATTAAGGAAATTTTTGATTCTGTTTTTTTTGCTTGATTTTGTAAAATATTTTCCCTTTTTAAAAAAGGGTCATCAACAACTTCATCAACTTCTTTGGGAATTTGCTCCTTAGCAATAGAAACCAAATATTTTAATCCATGATACAATACAGTTTTATAACTCATTTGAACCATTGATAAATTAGCACTATCTAAAAAGCTACTTTCATAATAATTTTTAATGTAATTAAATTGTTTCTTTTCTATTAAGCCTTTAATAATAACAGTAGTGTTGTTCTTCCCTAACCCCAATTTGATATTATTTTCATCGAAATCTTTTATTTCCAACTTTAAAATATTACCAACTCTTGTACTATTATTTGAGATAGTAGGACAATCATAACTTTTGTTGAATTCCTGAATAGATAATTTATTATAGTGGTTGTCATATGAAATCTTGTAAAACACTCCGGTTTTACAACTATCATCTCTATGCATAATTTGGGTATAAATATCTGCAACGCCAGGATGTTGTTCACAGATTTTATTCAAATAAGTAATAGTTTCATCAATTGTAAGAGATTGGGAAAATCCCTTTGTAGCGAAGAGGATAAATAATAATAAAACGTTTTGCATAAAATGTGTATTTCTGACTATTATGAGTGTTAATCCAACCCTATTGCCCGTCGAAGTTGATTAGAAATTCCCTCAATGTGCCATTTATGAAAAAGTCGTTCATTGTTAGATGTCAGAACCTTTATATATCCACCTTCTGCGTTTATTCTATCAATGAATGTTTCCAACTTTGAATTCATTTCATCTTCAAAATATTTTTTATCTCTTTCTTCATGTTCCATTGGTAAGATAGCCTTGATGTTTGAGTAATCAAATCTTAATGTTGCCATATGTTACTTCTGTTTTGTCTGTTAAAGAATCTGTTTTCTGTCGTTGTGGAATGGTATCGTTACTGTTGGTTGTCTGAGGAAGATGACTAACCTTCTTCTCGTTTTGCCCTTCGGATGTTGACTGTTCTTTACCCACTTGGCCTGTTTGGGTTAGGTCTGGCGATTTACAATCTGATTTCCCGTTGCATTCATTAGCAAGAGAAATAATTGCTACAATTAATGCCGCCAAAGCTATAAAAGGTGTCGTCCAATTATTAATTAGCGTTGAACGTCTTATCCACTTGTCATCAGTAATCCTTTTATTCTCTTTTAAATAATGGTTTGTTTTGTATGCTGTCACACCAGCAGCAGTAAATCTAATCTTCTCAAATATCCCTTTGTCTGTCTTTGTCGCAGCCTCAATGTGATTATTTAATTCAAGATATTCGCATACTTCTTGAAGTAAAACGTCCGTGATATTTAGTTTTTTGTGAAGTCCCGATAAATCTAAGTTGAAGAAGAACCTGTTTGAAAACAATTGTCCCGGCTTTCCATCCATCATTTCTCCGTATGTAGATGTCCTTGCTACTCCATCAGAGTTTTGGTATAGTGCTTTCATAACCTCATGGCAATATCTATTTCTAATATGTTCGTAAGATTCAGTCATGTGTCACCTTGTAAGAATTTTGAATAGACTCCGCCTGTCTGTTTAGCATTGCCGATAACTCATAAATATACGCAACTCTTTGCACAGAAATGTATTAATTTTCAATACAAAACTGTGCAAATGATTATTCTCAAATATTGGAACCCACAATACGAAATTGCTTTTGCTGATTGGCAAAATGTTTACCAGTTTCCACAAAAAATAAAAATGCTACGGGAGGTTTATAGAGGCGAACTATATTACCGGATGCCCGGTTCTTGCAAAAGAATCAGCTACAAACAATTAAAAAGAGGGTTACAGAAAAAGCAAATTATAATTCACGAAGAACTAAACCTGCTGCCGTTTTAATTACAACTTCTCATACAAAGCCCTCAACTTTTCCCTTGTCATAATTTTTTCCCAGTCTCTTCCCAAAGCATTTTCCCAGAGTGGTTTCATACCAATAGATACATCAATCATTTTATTAAAATCATCATCGCTTAATCCTTTGCAGATGCCAGATGGTATATCAATCTTATTTTTCTCTACCATGTATTTGAATTCTTTTACTCCGGCAGGATAATATTCTTCCAAATGATTCATCACAATACAATTGCCAATACCATGCTTTGTACCTAATAAATAACTAAGACCATAACTTACAGCATGTGCAACTCCCACTTGAGAATAAGCAATGCTCATTCCTCCGGCATAAGAGGCCATCATTAATTTATCATCGCAATCAGCATCCCAACCATCACGGTTTACAAACACATCCCGGCAAAGTTGTAATGCTTTATCGCCATAGCTTTTACTAAACTCATTCAGGTAAGTTCCTTCCAGGCTTTCAATGCAATGGATATAACAATCCATGCCAGTGTAAAAACGTTGGTTGGTTGGCGCATCGGCTGTCAACTCCGGATCAAGTACTATCTGATCAAACGGAGTGAAATCAGAATTCATACCCAGTTTTTTTGTTGGCCCGGTTAACACCGTTGTTCTAGAAACCTCCGCACCTGTTCCACTTAATGTAGGAATACCAACTTTATATACCCCCGGTTTTTTCACCAAATCCCAACCCTGGTAATCGGCAGAAGAACCAGTGTTGTTCATCATTAGCGAAACCGCTTTGGCAAGATCCATAGCAGAGCCGCCGCCAATACCAATAACACCGCTCACTTTTCCAAACTCATCTTTTAGTTGCTGAGCCAGCGAATCAACATAGGTTGTTTTGGGTTCGTAGGTAACATCTACAAAAATTACTTTATCATTTCCTCTTACGGGAATTCTATTAACCAATGGCTTTCCTTCAAAGAAATGATCTACTAAAAAAATCATTGGCGAGCCGTCTATTCTATGCGGCGCAATAATTTCATCTAACTGATTAAACGAACCACGGCCATACACTACATAGCCAACCATTTTGAAATTTCTGAAATTCATAAGTTGTTTTTTACCACAGAAGGTCACAGATTATTTTCGCAGATTACACGGTTTATTTTCTGTGTAATTGGTGCTGTATTTAATGTGTATTCTGTGGTTATCATTTTTATAATATTAATCGCTTTATTCCCTTTTTAAGGTCTGCTACATTAAAATTTATCAGCAAACCTACTTTACATCTGGTTAATTTCAAATAAGTTAACACCTGAGCTGTGTGCACATCTGTAAAAGCTTCAATGGACTTAATTTCTACCACTACTTTGTTTTCAACAAAAAGGTCTAGCCGATAACCAATGTCTAATTTTATTTCCTCGTAAACAAGTGGAAGGGCCTTTTCTTTTTCAACAAATAATCCTTCTTTAGATAATTCATAAAATAAACATTCTTTATAAGAACTTTCAAGCAATCCTGGGCCAAGAGCAGAATGGACTTTAAAAGAAGCCCCTATAATTTTTCCTGTTAATTCATTTATTGTTTCTAAACTGTTCAATCTGTGCTGTATTTAATCTGTGTATTCTGTGGTTAAACTATTTCAACAACTTCGCCGCCTTCTCCAAATCCTCCGGTGTATCAATCTCTACACCCATATAATCCACTACTACCATCCGGAGCGGAATTCCATTTTCTAGATAACGAAGACATTCAATTTTTTCTGAAGCTTCCAGTGGCGAAATCGGCCAACTGGTAAAATTCAATAAAGCTTCTTTTCGAAAAGCATACACACCAATATGTTCGTAATAAACAGGAGAAATAGTTGCATCTCTATGATAAGGAATAACACTTCTGCTGAAGAAAAGTGAATTCATGTTTTTATCAACGGCAACTTTTACATAATTAGAATCTTCAATTTCTTTTTGAGATTTTAATTCCTGCATCAGCGAAGCTACTTGTACAGATGCATCATTAAACTGTTGCAACAATTTTTCCAGCGGTTCTTTTTTTACAAAAGGTTCATCGCCCTGCACATTCACAATAATATCGACTTCCATTTCATTTGCCGCTTCTGCAATCCGGTCGCTGCCACTTTCATGTTCATACTTGCTCATTACAGCATTGCCACCTGCATTTACAATTTCTGTGTAGATAATTTCGCTATCGGTAACTACCACTACTTCATCAAACAAACCCGTTGCGACCGTAGCATCATAGGTATGACGTATCACAGGTTTATCACCCAATATCTGCATTAGCTTACCTGGAAATCTTGTAGCGGCATATCTTGCCGGAATCATTGCTATTATCTTCATGCTGTAAAACTACACTCCTCCGCCGAAAACAATCACCAATTCATTTCCGAGCATAAACATTTCAAAAATATAGCTGATATCAGGAGAAAACTCAAGGCTTATTCTTTTGACCCATGTAAATTTAAATTCACCTTCCCCATAGGTTTCTTTATCTACGGTTAAAATATATTCGGTTTCTCCTTTTTTATATGTTTTGCTTTCTGTTGGGTACGTATCTTTTTCGCCAAATACTTCTTTGAACTCAGGAATAAGGCGAAGCAATAGAAAGCCTTGTTCCATTGTAAAGCCGGGAAGAAAATATGTGTCGGAGCCAGATTCATAACCTAGGTGTTTATGCCATTCTGCCCCGTTTTTGTACAATTGTTTCTGCACTTCCCAACCCATCTCTTCAATATTGTTCATAGAGCCGGACTTTACGATCAACTTAGCTCCAAAGGGAACCGTATTTTGCGTAAGGTAATTCTTCATTTCTTTTACTGTTGCCAACTTGGGAGCTGGCCAAGGAAATAAATAAGAATCAAGGATATAGCCGGTCTTGTTATTGTATTTTACTTTTTGCCAGTAACCTGTTATTCCTTCGGTAACAATACTTTTTCTTTCTTCATTGGTTTCAAGAAGAGTGATTTTTGTTCCGTAAGGAATTTTATCCAGCACCTTAGAAGCAGCATCTTGTTTTTCTCGGATGCTTAGTCCTGTTTTGGCAGCTACGTACATAGTGCCATACTGTTGTGCAAATAAAATACACGATACAAACAGCAACGGTAACAAGATTAATTTTTTCATCTGAAGAGGTTGGTGGTTAAAAAATTATATATCTAATTTCTGAAATGGCTTTTTCATCAACGCCATAAAATCTTCGTCTTTGTCGTTGGAATAATGTTTATCAATTCCATAGCGGATATCTTTTATATCCAGTTTCATAAATGTACCAAACAGTCTATCCCAGATAGATAAAACAGCTCCATAGTTACTATCTGTAAAAGGTTGTTTCCAATGGTGATGGACCTTGTGCATATTGGGAGAAACAAGAATATAACTTATCGCCTTATCCAATCCTTTTGGCAAACTAATATTTGCATGTAAAAGCAGTAGCAAGTACTAGCAGTGTTTGATAAATCATTACACCATACATGGGTGTGCCGGAGAGAAAGATAAATAGCATAAAAAAGATGCCCCGCAAAATACTATCGCCGGGATGATGGCGAAGGCCTGTTGTTACATCCACACTATTATCCGTATGATGTATTAAATGGAAACGCCATAGCGGCCTTGCTTTATGCATTACCAAATGCACCAGCCAACTGCTAAAGTCTATTGCTAATATGGCGATTAAAATTGTAAGGCCAACACTTGCGTTGAACCAATGTACCAAACCAAACGAATGTAGCTGACACCAATCCGCAATAAGTACAATAAGTATAGCTAGAAATGTGTGTATGATAAGATGAATAACAGTAAAGCCGAAATTAACAGCTGCATGGCGAATCTTATTCTTTTATAATTAAGAGAAAGCAATGGGATAGCCCCTTCAATGATCCAAAAAAGCAAAAGACCGCCAACAAGAATAATCATTCTTTCTAAAGGCCGCTGCTCCAGTGTTTGAAAATGCTCAACAATGCTTTGCCACATAGCAATCAATTTGAGCAAAAGTTACGAAGAAAAAAATGACATTTCTTTATGGAGTATCGACTTCTGAAATTCATGCTTGCAATCAAAGCAATGATTCACTTTATCAGTTGTAATTGCATAATCGCCAAGAAAAAATGTAGTTATGGCACTTATCCAGTTCATTGCTTTTCGGGGTGTACTTACCAGTTCAATATTATGTGAATTACACTTTGGACAAGAAGTTTTTTCTTGTTGTTCTTTTTTTAATGCGGCTAAAATACTCCATGCCCTTTCTGCCTGATCTTTATATACCATAATTTTAATACCGCCAACAGCATTGGTAAGTATGGGGTCAATAGTAACAGTGTGTTCATCTTTTAACCAGCAGTTAATACCCTCTTCTTCTAAAACTCCTCTGGCTATATGTGCATCTACATAATTGCTGTAGGCATTAAGAATAACAAAACTCATAATTAAAAGATATATAAAACAAAACTCCCGAATTTTCGGGAGTTTTAAAAAGCTATTTATCGCCCATACTCATCGCCATATTCATCAGCATATTTTTCATACCGTTTTATCAGGGCAATATTCTTTTTTTCTATATCAGTAAGAAAACCTTTTATATCAACAGTGTTGGGCACATACCAGTCTTCGTTTTCAAATTGCTGGCGCAGATGCTTTCTTTCAAAGCAGAAACCGTGACGGGCAAATATTTCGTTCCGCATAAACTCCAGGTCTTCTTTCATTTCGTTCTCCACATCTTTTGCTTTTAGTAATCGCTGCGATGATTGTGGATAATTGCCAACATTAGGGTTGTACTCAAAAGCTCTTCTCTTCAACGAATATTCTTTTGCAGGCTTAGCTTTGTTATTAGGTTTCCAGGAGCCAGTTACAACATCTGTATTCGCTTCATCAATAGTAAAACTAAAAGCCCCATCATCTTTATCGTCTCCCGGTTCTGTTGCATTAATAACATAAGCAGAGCCAACCTTGGAAAATGTGCCGGTAAAAGGCCTGTTATTACCACCAACAATAGTGCGGCCAGCAATAGAATCGCCTTCGGCCTTTGTTATTAACATGGTTATTTTATTATTGCCAAAAGGACCAACAAAAGAGCCTAATATTTTTTCTACCAAATTAACTACAGGGTCGATGTTAGTATTCGTCGGTTGATTATCTGTAACAACTTTTTCTGTTTTCTCCGACTGATAATCATCGGTTGAACTTTTTGTTTCCTCTTTTTTATCATTATTACAGCTGAGCATAAATGAACCAGCGAGTAAAAGCAGCAAAATTTTTCTCATAACGAAAGCTTTAAATTTGTGTGGAAGGATTTTATTAATGGTCTTTTAAAATTAGCACAAATTTTAACCAGAACAAATATTTGGAATGCCGCTTTGTTGCTTTTGCTGGCTTTTTTTTGCTGGTTGATGGCCGACATCACTATGGCCTATATTCCTTACAACACGGATGTTGGCTTTTTACGCATCAAACAAGAATATATTTCTATTGATCAATGGCGAATCGCCTTTTTTATTCATGTGTATGCAAGTATGTGGGTATTGTTTGCCGGGTTCACACAATTTTCGAAATGGCTATTGAGGAATAAACCAAAACTACACCGTTCGTTGGGTTATATCTATGTGGTGGATGTATTGCTCATTACCGGTCCTTCAGGTTTACTCATGGGTTTTTATGCAAACGGCGGCTTGTTGTCAAGAATTGGTTTTATTGCGTTAGCCGTCTTATGGATTTTTTTTACCGTACTGGCTTTAATAAAGGCAAGACAGAAAAAATTTAAAGCCCACCGAAAATACATGATACTTAGCTATGCCATGACGTTGTCTGCTATCACTTTAAGAGCTTGGAAATATGCAATAACCAACACCATGACATTACCACCAATGGATGTGTACCGTGTAGTGGCATGGCTTGGTTGGGTGGGAAATTTAGTAGTAGCACTTTGGGTCATCAACCGTACCAAAAACAAAAAAATCCCTCTTAAAGAAAGAGAGATTTTATAAATATTGTATCAATGAAAATTATTGGTTAAGCATTAGAGGCATTACCAGCATCAACAATTCTTCATTCTCACCAAGATCTGTTGGTTTAATGATACCAGCTTTTGTAGGTGTAGAAAGTTCCATGTTTATTTCATCGCTTTCAGCAGCACTAAGCATTTCAATTAAAAATCTTGCATTGAAAGCAATCATCAGGTCTTCACCATTGTATTGACATTTCATTCTTTCGTTTCCTTCAAAAGAAAAATCAACATCTTGTGCGGCTAATTGTAATTCGCTGCCGCTTATGCTAAATGCTACTTGGTTAGTACTTTTATTACTGAAAACACTTACACGGCGCAAAGCAGATTGAAAATCATTTTTATTAACGGTCAGCTTGTATGGATTATCAGTTGGTATTACCACTTTATAATCAGGAAATCTTGCATCAATCAGTCGGCAACTCATTTGTGTGGTGCCATGCTTTACAAAAAGATGATTACTGTTATAGCTTACGGTAATTTCTTCGTCCGTAAAAGGAATAGCAGCTTTTAAAAGACTTAATGGTTTTCTTGGTGCAATAAACGAATCTGTTTTAGGACATTTTACATCTGTTCTTTTGTAACGAACCAAACGATGTGCATCTGTTGCTACCGCTTGCAAACCTTTTTTATCCAACTCAAAGAAAACACCTGTCATGGCCGGGCGAAGATCATCTGTACTGGTGGCAAACAATGTTTTGTTGATGGCAGTTACCAAGGCAGAAGCAGGCATAGTGAACGAAGTTGTATCATCTGCAGTGGGCTCCTTTGGAAAATTATCTGGATTCTCTCCCATCACTTTATACTTACCATTATCGCTGGTAATTTCAATACCGAAATTTTTATCAATAGTAAAAGTAAGTGGCTGATCAGGAATATTTTTTAAAGAGTCCAACAGTATTTTAGCAGGAATACAAACTTTACCGCTATCCTTTGCTTCAATATCAAGCTGTACTCTCATTACTGTTTCCAAGTCAGTAGCAACTACAGTTAGTTTGTTTTTTTCTACTTCAAACAAAAAGTCTTCTAATATCGGCAGCACGGTGTTGGCGTTAATTACACCAGCAATATGCTGTAATTGTTTCAGTAAACTGGAGGAAGAGGCGATAAATTTCATCACAAATGGTTTGTGGCGAAACTACTGATTTTTCTATTCATCAATCACCTGTTTTTCAGCTTGATATTAACAATTAATGTAGAAAACTTTGACTGAAATAAACTCCTCTTTCGCCATCTCTAACCCACAACTACTTAGTATCTTGGCTTTTCTCAATAAAACGTATATGCTGGATAAATTATTTGGATGGGGAAAGAAGAAAGCCGAACCGGAACAAAGCCCCGCAATTCCTTTTGGTCGCTATTCGGACAACAATAAGTCGTTGGCAAAAGTAAACCGCTGGACCGACGCAGAAACGCTGTACAAGGAAAAGAAATACACGGAAAGCCTCGATGCCTTTTTCGATTATATACGGGATGATGAAGCCGCCAATGTAGTGTACGAAAGGAATGGAGCCGAAGGAAGATTTCACTTTTACCAAGGATCCAAAGTTGTAAGGGGCACTTTTAATGCCGAAAGAATTAATGCAGAAGTTACACTAGTCCGCATGGCACAGCCATCAGTTCCGGTTATGCGGCGTTTGCTCGAAATGAATTTCAATCTCTTTTACGGTCGCTTTGCATTGGAGAACGAAAGACTTTGTATGAAATTCGACAGCGATCCAAGTGCCGCCAGCCCCAGCAAATTGTATTACGGATTAAAAGAACTGGCCACCAAAGCCGATAAGCAAGATGATTTGTTGGTGCAGGATTTTGCTACACTGGAAACAACAGACAGCGAACATATAATATCTGTTTCTGATGCGGAGAAGGCCGTGAAATACGAGTACCTGCAAAAATGGATTAAGGAAACGCTGGATTATATTAATACGTTGGATGCAGAAAAATTTGCAGGTGGTATTTCTTACATGCTGTTATCGCTTATCTATCGCATCGATTATTTAATTACTCCCGAAGGAAAACTGCTGAATGACCTTGAAAAGATTGGTGGTATTTATTTTAAAAAAGATGAACGATCCGTTATAGAAAAAAGTAAGGACATGATTGAGGAGTTTAAAAAATTTCAACAACTATCAAAAGAAGAAATAAATAGTTATCTGTTTCACTCTCGTTACACTTATTCAGTAGTATCGCCGCAGCCATATAAAACAATCGCAGAGGCCATTCATGGTGCTAATCAGAATATGGTTTGGTACAGAGATAATAATCATCCGCTTATTGCTTCGCAGACAATTGAATATGGCATTATGTTTTGCCAGTACACTTATAGTCTTCCCAAAGCAATTACTGAATTAAATCATTTATTTATGATGATTAACTATCCGCATTATTTTACAGCACTTGGTTTTGACAACGAGTATTATAATGCAGAAAGAAATTCATTCGATGAAAGGAATATAGTGGGACAAATAAAAGCCATTCAGCAAAAATGGAAAGAAAAATTTCCGTTGATGAGTTTTAAAACAGAGAATCTTCGTTTCGACAACCTGGTAAATTTTAATTATTCATTTACCAATGAAATGGAGTTCTTAAATATGGAGCCTAAATAAACCACTGATTTTTTTGATTAAAAAGATTTGAATGATATAGACGGAATATAAATTTTCGGAGTTAACTGCAAAGGTGATTGGTTGTGCAATGAAGGTTCATCAGCAAATGAGAAGCGGTTATCCCGAACAAATTTATCACCGCTGCCTTATCATTGAGTTTTCAAAAGAAGCAATCAGCTTTCAGCAAGAAGTAGAAATGCCAATCTATTATGATGAAACATTGGTGGGAAAAAGAAGAGCAGATTTTTTAATTGAGAACAAAGTGGTGTTGGAAATAAAAGCTATGGCAGAGCTAACAGACGCACATTTAGCCCAGGCACTAAATTATCTTGAAGGAAGGAATCTGGAAATAGGTCTATTATTAAACTTTGGTTCAAAAAGTCTTGAAATAAAACGAATTATAAATAATAAAGCAACGAAATCAGACGAATCATCAAAATCAAAATAATCAGTGATAATGGATGTACAGCTCATCATAGAAAAATACCAGAAAGCAATTATTCAAATAGCCACCCAAACTGGAACCGGTACAGGGTTTTATTTAAAAGAATTTGACCTTATTGTTACCAATGCCCATGTGGTGGCAGATAATGCGGAAGTAACCATTGCGGGCAAGGCATTCGACAAAGCATTATCAAGAGTATGGTACACGGATAGAAAACATGATCTTGCGTTTTTACAAGCACCGGCTGATATAGAATTAGCCGATGTGCAGTTAGGACTATATGAGCAAATGAAAGATGGCGATGCCGTTCTTGCTATTGGTCATCCGTACGGATTAAATTATTCTGCCACACAAGGTGTTATTTCTAAAGTAGATCGCATACGAGATGGCTTAAAGTTTATACAGATAGATGCTGCCATTAATCCCGGCAACAGTGGTGGTCCTTTGGTAAATATGAACGGCGAAGTAATCGGAGTCAATTCTTTTATTATTCGTGGCGGCGATAATCTTGGTTTTGCATTGCCTGTAAGTTATTTAAGAGAAGCATTAAAACTTTATTTACCCAACAAAGGACTGGCTACTGCACGGTGCTTTAGTTGCGATTATCTTGTTACAACAGCAAATATTGACTCTAAAAAGTACTGCCCTAGTTGCGGCACCGAAATACAACTTCCCGAAATACCGGAAAAGGAAATAGAACCAGTAGGTACTGCTAAAACAATTGAATCCATTTTAAAAGAATTGGGTAAAGATGTGCGGCTGGCCAGAGAAGGTGTAAATATGTGGAGTGTAAAAGAAGGGTCTGCAAAAATTAAGATTACTTATAATGCCGAAAACTTTTTTGTGGCAGGCGATGCATATCTCTGTCAACTACCAGCTGATGCAACAAAAATAAAACCGCTTTACGAGTTTTTATTGCAAGAAAATTTTAGAACCCACGGCTTGGTGCTTAGTTGTGTGAAGCAAAATATTATTTTAAGCCGTATTGTTTATGATCTGGATATGACGGTAGAAAATGGCGCAGCTGCTTTTCGCAATCTTTTTCAAAAAGCAGATTACTACGATGACTTTTTGAAAAGCGAATACAGTTGTGTGGACCGGCTCGAAGAATAAATACATTGATGTATAAAAAATATCTTACCAAAGAACAAGCCCTGCAAAAATTAAAACATTATTGTGCTTACCAGGAACGGTGCCACAACGATGTAAAGGAAAAACTATACAAGCTCGGTGTTTGGAAAAAAGAACATGATGAGATTATCGCTGCATTAATAGAAGAGAATTACCTGAACGAAGAACGGTTTGCCATTGCCTATACCGGCGGAAAATTCCGCATCAACAGTTGGGGTAGGGTAAAAATTAAATATGCACTAAAGCAAAAACAGGTAAGCGAATACTGTATTAAAAAAGCAATGAAGCAGATAAGCGAAGAAGATTATATGAAACTGCTGAACAAACTTGCCAAAGAAAAATATGCGGCCCTCAAGGCAGATCAATACCTTGTTCGCAAAAAGAAAACGATGGATTACTTGATTACAAAAGGGTTTGAAACAAATTTGGTAGTGGCTATGTTAGAGAAAGAGAAATGAGGGCTTGTTTACTAGTAGTATACATATTTCTCTATCCGTTTGTTTGAATTCTTACAGAGCAATAACTTCCTGCATATTCGTAAAACAAACCTTTTCTATCCGGATCGCCTTGTTTGTTAATACGTCTTTTCCCTTTTCAATGGATTTTTAAAAAGCACTTATAACATATGGCATATATATGTTAAGCATTGTTTTGTTAGCTGTTTTAATTTGTAAGGGTATTTAGTGGCGAATAATACAAACAGCGTTGAATAATGTTTCTTGAATGAGTTCCTGTATTTCTGATTTTCTAAGTACATTCGTTCGAATAAATTTACTTAAACAAAAAAATTACCGACGAACATGAAAAAACCCTTTTCTCAACTCTATTTTTTGCTATTTCAACTATCAGTTTAGCACAAATGGTAGGCAACGACAAAACCAAACACGGTTGTATTACTTCCGCAGGGTATACTTATTCTTTTATTAAAAAAGACTGTATCAAGGTTTTTGAGCAGGAAATAAAACTTTTAAGCGTAAAAGACGAAACTAGCTTTCAAAAACAAACTTGTATCATTTTTAGTAAAAACAATAAAAAAGCAGAAGTGTTTTTAGATAGTATAGAAGGCACCGTACTTACAAGAACTGGAAAGAAAGGAAACTATACCTGGAAAAACGGAGATATTACTGTGGGTAAGAATACTGGTTATTATATAAAAAAGGGAGACAACATAATTTATAGCCAATAAGCTATCTGAAATTTCGCATAGTATATAATCGATTGGAAGACACAGAAAATTTTCTGTGTCTTTTTTTTAGTTACTAATTGTTTTTTTCACCATACTTACTCTTCAGTTTTTGTGTGGCATTAGACAATATTACAATTTGTAATTTCTTGTTCTTTTAAGATAGTCCATAAGAATCTTAAAAAACTCATTTGGCTGTTCTTCCAAAATCTCATGTCCGCATTTTTCTATCACATGTGTTTCACTCAACCGTAAACTTTCTTTTTGTAAGTAAAAGGTTGATTCACCCTGATCGTCTTGTCTTCCATAAACAATTAGAGCAGGTATTTTTAATTTTTTTAGTTCATTGGTAATATCCCATTTGGTTTCTATAACTTCTTTGTCAATAATAGGGATTGGCTGAAAATTAAAGCTGTAAAAAAGCTCATCAAAATTCTTCTGCGAAATTTTAGTTCTGTCATAGTACATGGCTCTAATATGTAACGCAATAAAATCTTTGTAGGCAACAACTTCTTTAGCTGTTGGATCCGTTCTCTTAAGAGAGTCTAACTCCTTTTCAGTTTTTGTTGAGAATACTTTTTGCAGCATATCCATCGAATCAAGCTCTGCTTTAGAACGTCTGGCATATTGATTATCATAAAGTACATTCCAAACCGAGTAGGATGGAGGCGCCGAACATACAAGAATGAGATTAGAAACAGAAGCCGGGTGAGTTGCAGCAAAATTCATTGCTAACAATCCTCCCCAGGACACTCCTAATAAAGTAATTTTCTTATCGCCACGTTGCCTTCGTACAAGTTCAATATCTTCTGTATAATTTTTGATGGTTATTGTTGAGGCATTGATTGGAATATTTCTTGACTTTCCAGCGCCTCTTTGATGTAGCAGAACACAAGTGTAAGAAGATTTAAGACTATCAACTATCTGGCGATATGGATGATCTGGTGCTTCGCCTGGTCCGCCGGATAAAATGTAAAGGGCAGGCCCTTCTCCATATTCCTCGTAGTATAATTTTAAAGAACCATTATTATAGCTTTTCAGGTTTTGTGCCGAGCTATAGTAGCAAGTAAATAAAAAGAGGAGTAAAAAAAATGAAAAGTATTTCATCAGTCTATGATTTTTGTTGTATAAAATCATTGCATGACAACGGGCAGGGCTTTATGCAGGTTGGGAATTAGTATTCCGTCTGCCGATAACCGCTGCTGATTGAAAATATGTTGATGAAGTTAAGTACAAAAGCTGATAGATATTCGTCTGCCGGAACTGAGGCTGGGATTTGCAAATAGCTGATGTTACAAGGTCAAGCCCAACTTGCATAAAACCCAATGTTATAGGCTGTGCTTGTCAGATTGAAGTGGATAGATGAAACTGAAACTTGTCAAGCAAACCGTGTAAACAATCGAAAAAGTTAATGCTGCATAATTTCCATTCAAATCGTAAGCGTCACTGCCATACAAAAAATAAAAAGTTAACAGTATGCAGCCGATACCAATCGCTGCCAAAATTAGTTTTATATGAATTGGGTTGTCAAAAAAGTGATGAAAACTTTCACTTTTTATATTAGTTGATTAATTTTCAAGTAATTATAATTATTGTTTTTGACCTAAAAACTTTCGCCAATACAAACTACAAAAATTATTCATTTTTTCCATCATCGCTGTATTCAAGAATATCTCCCGGTTGGCAATCCAGCACTTTGCAAATGGCTTCTAGTGTGCTAAAGCGTATAGCTTTTGCTTTACCTGTTTTTAATATTGAAAGATTAGATAAAGTAAGTTCCACTTTTTCCGAAAGCTCATTCAGCGACATTTTTCGCCTGGCCATCATTACATCAAGGTTTACAATTATTGGCATAGGTTATACAGTTAATTCGTTTTCAGTTTGTATTTCTATTCCTTTCTTAAAAATTTGTGCAATCACTAAAAGTATAATTCCCATAAACAGCCACACATCTGCACCGCCTAATTTTAAACTTTCTATGTCGGGCATTGTCACTCCTTGCCTCATTAGCCAATCTGCATAATTTGCTCCAGCGTATGCAAACAAACCTATACCCAAAGACAGGTAAGACAATAAGGAAATAAAATGCCTTACTTCTTTATTAAAAGGCCGTGCAAGGTTTAGTTTTTTATCGTACAGCAACTTTACGATCATGTAAAACATGATGGCTTTCATGATGGCCACAATACTGATTAGCATTGTTTGCACCAAAAAATGTCCTTTGTCGAATGCATAAAGAACAGAGAAATCATTGTTAAGCCAAAAATGTTTTGCATATGCCGGATTTATCGTCGATACGTAAACGGCATTAGAAAGAAAACCTCCGGCATCAATACATAGCCCAACAAATATGATCCAGGCAATTACATGCAAAACTTTAAGCATGTGGCTGGTAGTAATTCTAATTTCCATATCAATTCATTTTTAATTATTACTCAAAAATAATAATTATTTATTGATAAACAATAAATAATTGTCGTATCTAGTTAAATATTATTTCTTCTAATGCTTAAACAATCAGCATCAACAACTTAGCGATTTGCTCATTTTTGGTCCTTCAGTTCTAAATGCGAGGTTAGTTTTAGCCAATTCGATTTTACCAAAAGAAAACCTTTTGCTAGTGATGATAGTACAAAAAGGCTTGTATACCGTTTTGTAAAAGGATAATATATATTGCATTTTCTTTTTAGCAATAATGTCAACTACTTTAAAAGCATATATAGCCGACCACATTTTTACCGGTGACAACTGGCTTAGCCATCATGCCGTAATTATTGGGGACAATAAGATTAAAGAACTTGTACCTGTACAATCGCTACCCTCTTCCATCGCTACCGAGCAATTTGATGAATGCATTATTGCGCCAGCCTTTATTGATTTGCAGATTTATGGCGCAGATGGAAAGTTGCTGGCTGTTTATCCCGAAGCAGATTCATTAGTTAAGTTGAAAGAATATTGTGAAAAAGGCGGAGCTGCTTATTGTATGCCAACCGTTGCAACAAATACTGCGCAAGTTTTTTATAATTGTATAGATGCAGTAAGAGATTACTGGCAGAAAGGTGGCGAAGGAATATTAGGATTACATATTGAAGGTCCGTGGATCAATCCAGTAAAGAGAGGAGCTCATATAGAATCACTAATTCATGCACCATCATTAAAAGAAGTAGATGAGCTATTGAATTATGGAAAAGGTGTAATACGAATAATAACATTGGCAACGGAGCAATGTGATAAAGAAATTATTGATAGAATTTTGCTGGATGATATTATTATTTCTGCCGGTCATAGTAATGCGACCTATGAACAATCAAAAGTTGGCTTTGCAAATGGTATTACAGCTGTAACACATTTATATAATGCAATGAGTCCGTTGCAACATAGACAACCCGGTTTAGTTGGTGCTGCTATGAACGATGCTAAAGTGATGGCAAGTATTATTCCCGATGGCTATCATGTAGATTATGCAGCCATACGAATTGCAAAAAAAGCAATGGGTGAAAGATTGTTTGAAGAAGGTCAATATCCACATCAATTAGCTGATGATAAATATGAAGCAGCTAATATTCTAAGTGGCTCAGCACTAACAATGACCAAGGCTTTGCAAAACCTTGTCAACCATGTTGGCATCGATTTAGGAGAAGCCTTGCGGATGTGTAGTTTGTATCCTGCTCAGGTAATAAAATCAAGTAATATTTTAGGACGCATTGCTCCCGGCTATAATGCTGACTTAGTGATACTTAATAAAGAACTAGAATC
Source organism: Chitinophagaceae bacterium (assembly GCA_016708765.1). Classification (GTDB taxonomy): domain Bacteria; phylum Bacteroidota; class Bacteroidia; order Chitinophagales; family Chitinophagaceae; genus JJ008. The sequence continues at coordinate 806,287 of JADJFD010000002.1, read as the reverse complement.
TACAGGTCTTATTCGTTAAGAAATCCTTTGCTGATTTTCTGAAAATATTCTACCTTTTCTGTTGCAACCCAATTGTGCAACCAAAAACCAACAACTACAATTATGAAAAAGTTTATTGCTTTGTCGGCAATAGTAACTCTCATTATTGCTGCCGCTAATTTTGTTTCATGTAACAACAATTCAGACAAACAAGCCAAAGATGGAACAGCTGATTCTATTCAAAAAGTATTAGATCATGGTAAATACCTCGCAACGAATGTTGCAATGTGTATCCATTGTCACAGTCAGCGGGATTTTACAAAATATGCAGGGCCTGTTACTAATGGTACCGAGGGAAAAGGTGGTCAACTCTTTGATCAAAATTTCGGATTGCCAGGTAAGATCTATAGCAAAAACATAACTCCGGATAATGAAACCGGTATTGGCACTTGGACAGATGATGAATTGCTCCGGGCTATTACACAGGGCATCAGTAAAAACGGTGACACTTTGTTTCCATTAATGCCGTATACAAATTATAACAGGATGGCAAAAGAAGACCTGCTCAGCATTATTGCTTATATCAGAACACTTAAACCTATAAAAAATAAAGTAGCGGAAAGACAATTGATGATGCCGATTGCTCTTGCTTACCCCGGTCAATATCTGCAGGCTTCAGTTGATGGAAATACAAAACCTTCTACGGGAGATATGGTAAAATATGGAGAATACCTGATTACCATTGCCGATTGCGGTACCTGCCATTCGCCGCTTACTCCACAAGGACCCGATTTGTCAAGAATGTATGCAGGTGGTTATACTTTTAATATGGGTAGTAATAAAGTTCAATCTGCAAATATCACTTCTGATACTGCAACGGGTATTGGTAGCTGGACGGAAGAAAGGTTTTTAAATAAATTTCATCCATACCTGAAAGAAGAGTCTTATAATTTTGATCCGGGTAATCAGAATACAGTGATGCCGGTGATAGAAATTGCAGGCATGAAAGACGCAGACCTGAAAGCTATTTATGCCTATTTAAGAACAGTAAAACCAAATAAGAACCTGGTTGAGAAATTTCCAAAATAATTTTTTAGGAATATAACAGCCCTCTTTTTAAGAAGGTTGTTTTATTCTTTGTCAAATGTAGTTCTGTTGTAAGTGCCTGGTGTTGCATGATCTCCTTCTTCAAAGTCAATATTTACTTCTTTTATGCCTGGTATCTGCGTCATGTTATAAACAACTTCCGACAAATAAATACTAGGTCCGGTAGATCCCATTTGCTGTGTGAGGTACATGGCATCAGCTATTCTTACAAATACAGTATCGTTAGAAACTTTTACAAACTCTAACTTGATATTTATGTTACCTGCATTTAGAAAGTCTATAATACTTGTTGTAGACAAACTATCATTGGCAGGAATTTTTCTAACTTCTAATTGTCCTGTTGAATCATCTAAATAAGCTTGCCAATAGAAAGGTGCATTTATACTGTCTGCATCGCTACTTTGCTGTTCGGCATCTTTGCTTTTGCAGGAGAATAAAAAAGATGCAGTTAAAACAAAAAGAAATATTTTTTTCATATAGATTTTTTAAAAGTACTGCAAGCAGGTAAAAATTACGTTAAATTGTATTTGCCGCGGCTTCTTCCTTTTTCCATTCCTTATCCATAACAAAAGTACCAAAAGGTAATAAAGATGCTAACCCTGCTTTTACCAACCATTTAAAACCTTTTTATAATCCGACATCACTTCTCTTGCTAAAATAAAAAAGGCTACAAAAAGAATTCCATGCAAACTTCCTACTATGGTTACAGCCATTGGCATATCGGCAAAATATTTTAACGGCATGGCAATTCCTAATAAAACCAAAAACGAAATTCCTTCTGCTAATGCTACTTTTCTAAACCAGCTAAATGTTTTTTTCATATACTCCAATCCGCCAATTGGCGGAGCTTTATATTCCGAAAATTATAGTTCACTATAGTGAATCGAAGAGGTTATCAATTGAACTCTTTAATAATTTTCAAAAATGATTAATAATTTTTTTTCAGACAACTTCAATTAAATAAATAACTATTAGAACCAAGTCTCCCTTTTTTGCCCGAAGTTAGCGGGGTAGGAAGGGACAGGTATTTAATAATCAATCACCTGTTCTTCTATTGTTTCAGGAATTTCTCTCCATTCATATTGCTGGTTTCTCAGTTGTGGTTCAAAACCTGCTTCCCGAATAGCATCCTGAATACTTTTATACGTAAAGCGATGTGGCGCACCAGCAGCACTTACTACATTTTCTTCCAGCATAATAGAACCAAAATCATTTGCACCGGCATGTAAACATATTTCAGCAGTTTGTTTTCCAACAGTAAGCCAGCTGGCTTGTATGTTTTTTACATTTGGTAGCATAATGCGGCTTAGGGCAATCATTCTAATATATTCTTCTGGTGTAGTTAAATTATGCACACCTCTTATTTTGGCAAGTAGTGTGTCTACATCCTGAAATGTCCATGGAATAAAAGCAAGGAAACCTTTAGCATCTGCAGGCTTTTTACTTTGCACCTCTCTAATTTTAATGAGGTGGTCAAATCGTTCTTCAATTGTTTCCACATGGCCAAACATCATTGTTGCAGAAGTTGTGATGTTTAATTTATGTGCTTCATGCATAATATCTAACCATTCCTGCGCACCACATTTGCCTTTGCTTATTAATCGTCTTACTCTGTCAGTTAATATTTCAGCACCGGCACCAGGTAAAGAATCCATGCCGGCTTCTTTCAACGCCATCAGCACTTCCCGATGAGTGCTTTTTTCAAGCTTGGTTATATGTGCAATTTCAGGCGGGCCAAGTGTATGTAATTTAATTTGTGGAAACTCAGCTTTTATCTGGCTAAACGTATCAACATAATATTGCAATCCTAAATCCGGATGATGCCCTCCTTGTAATAACAGTTGATCGCCCCCCCATTTTAGTGTTTCTTCAATTTTCTTTCTGTAAACAGGCATGTCGGTGATATATGCTTCTGCATGACCAGGAATACGATAGAAGTTACAAAACTTACAATTGGCTATACATACATTAGTTGTATTTACATTGCGATCTATCTGCCAGGTAACTTTTCCGTGCGGCACTTGTTTTTTTCTTAGTTCATCAGCTACAAACATCAGATCCGCTAATGGGGCATGATGATAAAGTTGAACACCTTCTTCCAGCGTTAAAGAACCCAATCCGAGGGCTTTATCTAAAAGTTCATTTAATTCCATACTGCAAATTTACACTTGTAAAGTAGAATATGTGTTGAACGGTTTTAAAAGACCTATTTCCTGAAGTAAATTTATCTATTCGACAAAGGAGCAGGATGACTTTACTGCATCGTTTTGCTTTGAATAGTTGTCATACTTGAGGATTGTCAATATGTATAAAAAAGTACAATACGGGGTTTTGTTTATTTTGATTGCAATGCTATCGGCTACCTCTGTGGTTGCGCAAGAAGAATTTATTGATTCCCCTTCAAGAGATTTGGTAAATATTCCTTTTGAACAGTTAATAGGTGGTATTATTATCCTTCATGCAAAATTTGCCGACTTTCCTGATACGCTGAATTTTATTCTTGATACCGGCAGCAGCGGAATATCATTAGATTCAACTACTATAAAATATTTTGGATTAGTGCCTACGCCATCAGAAAGATCAATAAGAGGTATTGCCGGAATTCGTAAAGTAAGTTTTCTTTATAATCAGTCCTTACACTTTAAAGGACTTTCAGTCGACAGCCTTAATTTCCATATTAATGATTATTCAATTCTTACAGCGGTATATGGAGAAAAAATTGATGGTATCATCGGATTTGCAGTACTAAGCCGTTACATCGTAAAGTTAGACTATGATAAAATGCTGGTTACATTCAGTACAAATGGCACTATTCGCTATCCCCGGGGTGGTTATTTATTGAGACCATCTTTTAACCAGCTGGTAACACAGCCACTAAGAGTAAAAGATAATGCAACAATAAACTCACGGTTTTTATTCGATTTGGGAGCCGGGCTTTGTATGTTATTTTCAAAAGAGTTTGCAGAAGATAGCAGCTTGCTACATAAAAAAAGGAAAAAATGGGTAAAGCAGGGCGAAGGGCTTGGCGGAAAAATAGACATGGAACTTACTGTAATAAAAGAAGTGAAAGTAGGACCGTACAAATTCAGAAAAGTACCTGTATTTGTTTTTGATGATGAATATAATGTTACCTCTTATCCGTATATGGGTGGTTTAATTGGTAATGATATCATGCGTCGTTTTAATGTTATAATGAATTATCAGAAAGGAGATATTTATATTAGTCCCAACCGACACTTTACAGAATCGTTTGATTACTCTTATTCTGGGGTTGAGCTGTACCTGATAGACGGTGTCATTGTTGCCGGGGATATAGCAAAAGGATCGCCGGCTGAAGCGGCCGGTTTACAAGAAGGAGATCAAGTTATTGGCATTAATAAAAATTTTTCGCTAAATCTTAATCAATATAAAATAGCATTGCAGACCCCGAATGAAAAAGTAAAAGTAGTTTTTCGCCGCAATGGTGTAATAATGGAGGTAGATTTCAAGGTGCTAAGCATTATCTGATGTAGTTTCTTCTTGCTAACAGAAAATTTTCCAATAATTTTACCGGTTATATAAAGTATTTGAAATTGCTTAACGGCCTTTAATAATTATTGAAATCAAAGAATGATACAATTCGAAAAATTTACATTGGGTAACGGTCTTCGTGTTATTGTACACCAGGATCTCTCTACACCAATGGCTGTATTGAATATTATGTATGATGTTGGTGCAAGAGACGAAGACCCTGAAAGAACAGGCTTTGCTCATTTGTTTGAACACCTGATGTTTGGTGGTTCTGTTAATATTCCTAATTATGATGAACCGCTACAAATGGCAGGCGGAGAGAACAACGCTTATACCACCAACGATCTTACTAATTACTACATACAGTTACCCGCAGATAATTTAGAAACTGCTTTTTGGCTGGAGAGTGATCGTATGTTATCGTTAGCCTTTGATGAAAAAAGTTTGGAAACACAGCGTAAAGTTGTTTGCGAAGAGTTCAAAGAACATTACTTAACTAAACCTTATGGCGATGTGTGGCATAAGATGAGAGAACTGGCTTATAAAACTCATCCATACAGGTGGATGACGATTGGAAAAGAACTATCACATATTGAAAATGCAACGCTGGAAGATGTGAAAGGCTTTTTCTTTAAACACTATCGTCCGGTAAATGCAGTAATGTGTGTAGCGGGAAATGTAACTGTTGAAAGAGTAAAAGAACTAGCAGAAAAATGGTTTGGCGATATTCCTTCAGGAGAAAAGTATAAAAGAAATTTGCCACAGGAACCGGTACAAAACGAAGAAAGAAAACAGGTGATAAAATCCAAAGTGCCTTTAGATGCATTGTACAAAACATGGCATATGCCTTCCCGCCTCGACAGAAGATACTACATAGTTGATTTGTTAACAGATATTCTTGGAGGTGGAGCTTCCTCAAGATTGTACCAGGCGTTGGTAAAAGAAAAACAATTGTTCAGCAATATTCAATGCTTTCACTTTGGCAGTACAGAAAATGGACTGCTCGCCATTGATGGTAAATTAGTGAAAGGCGTAAAAATTGAAGAGGCAGAATTAGCGGTGGAGAATGTGCTGGAGCAAATGAAGCAAGAAGTGGTGATGGAGATTGAGTTACAGAAAGTAAAGAACAAAACAGAAAGCATGATTGTGTTTGAAGACATGAGTGTGATGAGCCGTGCAACAGCCTTGCTTATTATGAAACACTGGGCGATGCCGCCTGGATGAACTTTGAATTGGAAAAATATAATACTGTTACCACACAGGATATTTTAGAAGAAAGTAGAAATATTTTCCGCAAGGAAAACTGCAACACCATTTATTATTTATCTGACAACTAATTATAGTAAACGAAAGGAATGAAAGTATTAGACAGGAAAAAAAATCCTCCGATAGTAGATGCGGTAAATTTTAAGTTGAATCTTAAACCGTACCAAAAATTTGTGTTGGATAATGGAGTAGAAGTATATGCAGTCGATGCAGGAGCGGAAGAAGTATTACAAACCGAATGGATATTTTCTGCAGGTAATGCACAGGAAGAAAAAAATCTAGTAGCCGCTACTACCAATTTTTTATTACGTAATGGAACCAGCACCAAGACGGCGTTTCAGATTAATGAACAATTTGATTATTACGGCTCTTATATAAACAGAGCCTGCTATAATGAAACAGCAACTATTACACTACATTCTCTAACCAGACATATTGATAATTTGCTTCCAAAAGTAAGAGAGCTGATTACCGATTCTGTAATGCCGCAAGAAGAATTATCGATTTACCAGCAGAACATGAAGCAGCGGCTGAAAGTAAGTTTGAAAAAAAGTGATTTTGTGGCCGGTAGATTAATTGATGTTTATTTATATGGAGAGAAACACCCTTATGGCAAATACAGCAGTGCAGAAGATTTTGATGCATTGAAAAGAGAAGAGTTAGTTGATTTCTATAAAAAATATTATCAGCAAGGAAAATTGATAATTTTTGTTGCTGGAAAGCTGCCACAAAATCTGGAGCAGTTGCTGAATACAAATTTTGGTGATCTTCCTTTTGCTAACGTAATTGAAAAGGAAACAGCACCTGTTTTGGGCACTGAGAAAAAAATAAGAATAACTAATGATCCCGACGGCGCACAAGGCTCTATAAGAATTGCAAGACCATTCCCAAATCGTCATCACCCTGATTTTTTAAAAGCACAGATTTTAAATGCTTTGTTTGGTGGATTTTTTGGATCAAGGTTAATGAGCAATATCAGAGAAGATAAAGGATATACATATGGCATTCATAGCTATTTACTCAATCATGTGCAGCAATCAGGCTGGCTGGTTAGTACAGAAGCAGGAAAAGATGTTTGCGAAGCAACGATTGAAGAAGTGTATAAAGAAATGAAATTACTTCGTGACGAACCTGTGGATGCAGAAGAATTATTGTTGGTAAGAAATTATATGATGGGAAGCATTCTTGGAGATCTGGATGGCCCTTTCCAAATCATTGCCCGATGGAAAAATATTATTCTTAATAATCTGGATGAGAAATATTTTTACGACTCTATCGAAACAATAAAAACTGTTTCTGCAGAAGAGTTACAAGCTCTTGCTCAAAAATATTTACAACCGGATGATTTCTATGAACTGGTGGTGGTGTAAGATTTTAACACAGAGTTGATGAGTTAAAGAAGAACACGGAGAGAAGAAAAAATATTAAACAGGAAATTATTTTTTAATGATAAATGAAAGTGAGTTTAATATAATTACTGAACGCATAATCAAATGTGGAATTGAAGTACATAAAGAACTTGGGCCTGGGCTGATGGAGTCTGTTTATGAAGTTTGTCTGAAATCAGTTTTAGTTAAAGAGGGATTAGAGGTAAAAAGCCAGGTTATTGTTCCCGTTTGTTTTAAAGGGGAAATTCTAAATAAGGAGTTTGTAATTGATTTATTGATTGAAGATGAAATTATTCTGGAATTGAAATCAGTTGAAGTAATCCTGCCTGTTCATGAAGCGCAACTAGTTACCTATTTAAAATTGGCAAATAGAAAACTTGGACTACTCATTAATTTTAATGTTGTTTTATTGAAAAACGGAATTCGTAGACGAATTAATGGAAAATTAAACTCTGTGTAACTCAATTTTCTCTCTACCTCTGTGTTGAAAAAACCCTGAACTTCGTAACATGATATTCGACCGTAAAGACCTTTCTGATAAACAGCTCATCGATTTTTATAAAACCCTGTTGTGGCCCCATGATTGAAGAAAAAATGCTGGTGTTGCTGCGGCAGGGAAAAATTTCTAAATGGTTTAGTGGAATTGGGCAAGAAGCAATTGCTGTTGGAGCTACGCTGGCTTTACAGGAAGATGAATGGATAATGCCGCTGCATAGAAATCTCGGCGTTTTTACTACCCGTAATATGCCGTTACAGAAATTATTCAAACAATGGCAGGGTGCACAAGATGGTTATAGCAAAGGAAGAGAAAGAAGTTTTCACTTTGGTAATAGGGAGCATCATATCTGTGGAATGATCTCTCATCTCGGTCCGCAGCTGGCCATTGCAGATGGTGTGGCATTAGCTTATAAATTAAGAAAAGAACAAAAAGTTTCATTGGCTTTTACAGGAGATGGTGGAACCAGCGAAGGAGATTTTCATGAAGCATTAAATACAGCAGCTGTTTGGGATTTGCCTGTCATATTTATTATTGAGAATAATGGTTATGGATTAAGCACACCGGTAAATGAACAGTATCGCTGCATCAATCTTATTGATAAAGCCAAAGGTTATGGAATGGAAGGGATAAGAATTGATGGAAACAATTTGCTGGAAGTGTATGATACAATAAAAGGTGTAAGAGAATATTGTATCAATAATCAGAAACCTTATTTAATTGAGTGTATGACCTTTCGGATGAGAGGACATGAAGAAGCAAGCGGAACAAAATATGTACCGCAGGATTTGTTCAAGCTATGGGAAATGAAAGACCCGATTAAAAACTACGAACAGTTTCTACTAGAGAATAATGTACTCAATGAAACTACGATTGCAACTATAAGAAAAGAGTTCAAAGAAAAAATAGAAAGCGAACTGGCGATTGGTTATGATTCGAAACCGATGGTGGTGGATACGGAAGCGGAGATGGAAGATGTGTATGCAAGAACAGAAGTCAGAGGTCAGAAGACGGAAGTCAGAGTCGTAGATAATTCGGAGTCTAATTCAGACCTCGGACTTCAGACCTCGGAACTCAGATTAATTGATGCTATAAAAGACGGCCTTCACCAATCCATGCAAAAACACCCGAACTTGATTTTAATGGGTCAAGATATTGCAGAGTATGGCGGAGCTTTTAAAATTACAGAAGGGTTTGTTGAAGAATTTGGAAAAGCAAGAGTAAGAAATACACCGTTGTGCGAAAGTGCAATTGTTGGCGCAGCTTTAGGTTTATCGTTGGAAGGATATAAGAGTATGATGGAAATGCAGTTTGCAGATTTTGCAACCGTTGGTTTTAACCAGATCATCAATAACCTGGCAAAAATTCATTACCGCTGGGGGCAAAATGCAGATGTGGTAATTCGTATGCCAACAGGTGGCGGTGTGGGTGCGGGACCTTTTCATAGCCAGAGCAATGAAGCTTGGTTTGTAAAAACACCGGGATTGAAAGTTGTTTATCCATCTACTCCTATTGATGCAAAAGGATTGATGATTGCGGCCATCAATGATCCCAATCCTGTTTTATTTTTTGAACACAAAGCATTGTATCGTTCTGTAAGTGGCGAAGTACCTGAAGAATATTATGAAATAGAAATTGGTAAAGCAAGACATGTAAGAGAAGGCGACGAAGTTTCAATTATTACGTATGGCGCAGGTGTACATTGGGCAGAAGATTATGCAGCCGAACACCCGGAAATTTCTATTGATATACTTGACCTACGAACATTATTACCATTGGATTATTTTGCTATCCGTGAAGCAGTGCAACGAACAGGAAGAGTTTTGCTATTACACGAAGACACATTGATTGGCGGCATCGGCGGAGAAATTGCAGCCTGGATTGCTGAAAACTGTTTTGGTTTATTAGATGCGCCGGTGCTGCGTTGCGCTTCTTTAGATACACCTATTCCATTTAATTTAGAGTTGGAACAAAACTTTATGGCGAAGGGAAGGCTGGATGAAACTGTTCAAAAGCTTTTATCATATTAATTTTTATCTGCCGTATAATAACAGAACAGTAAATAAAAATTATTTAGAGTCTTCTGTGACAGAAATTATACTATTATGAACGATATAAATTTCTTTCACCCAGCACAAGTCTGGCAATACAATACCCGTTCCGGAGAAGAAAGCTCAAAACTTACTGTATTAAAAATAGATGAACTGGAAAACGATACCATTATTCATATAAGAATTGATAGCATCAACATTGGTTCTGGTAATTATATCGGGCATATGCCTTTTTCTGCTGCCGCTATCGAAGCTTCTGTTTCCGGGTTTGTAAAACACCTTAATGAATTACCAGAATTTGAAGAAGGCTATCAACAATGGAAAAAAGAATTTGATGAAGGTAAAGCAGGGTAGTGGAAAATAACCGTCAGGGAAGCTATTGATGCAGTGAGCAAAATGCTAACCGATGCGGAGTAATGGTGCAATAAACCAGGTTACCAGTAGATAAGTTTCCTTGAAATGTAAAGTCGTTTTAATTAGGGTAATACTTCAACAGCTTATCCAACAACTGTTACAATTTAAAATTAATTATTTACAGGTCTCGATGGCGTACATCCCAAATTTTCAAGCAGCTGTTTATATTCTTTAAGTATATTAACTTTTGGATGAGTAGCACCTTGGGTTTTTATTGTTTTGGCTAATTCGTCGTTTACATAATCCAAAACATTTCTATTGTCTGCGGGATCAATGTAATTAATATCCATTTGATAAGTGCCTACTATTGTTTCTAAAAATGGTTCAAAGCCTTGTACAATTGCAAACTTTAAAATGCTTCCTTTCTCTACATTGAACGTGGATGAATTGCAGCGGAACAATGTTTTATACTTATCCCACCACTTGCTTATTTTAGCGGTGGCAGATTCCCGGCTTTCCTTGGTAACATCGGCACCAGCGAAATCCATCAGCCTTTTTTCGAAACCATATTCAAAGTATTCTTTGTCCGTAGCTGCAGGAGTTTCCCTTATAGCAATGCAATCGCAAAACGCTTTAATATCAGTGGGCTTAGGTGGAGGTGCAATACCTGCGGTATCTGTAACTGCATCAATTGTTTTTGTTTGCACCTGTGCCTGTAAAAAACTGGTACTGCAGCAAAGCAAAAAAATGAGAAAGTGTTTTTTCATACTATGTATTTATAGAATAATTTTAATTTGTATAATACTTTAACAGCTTATTCAACAACTGCTGTAATTTTTCCTGTTGTTTATAGCCGTCTTTTATAGGTTTTCCAAGATGCAAATAGTTTGTTTTTAGTACTTCCTTTAATTCATTGCTGTTGGTTGCCGATTTAAACATCGTCACTTCATCAGTTTTAAATTCCAATAGCAGGTAAAGGTCATATGCTATTCTCCATATTTTATTAACCGGTGCTTCTCTTCTTATTATTACAAAACCAGCATCTTCTTCCGTATAACGAACAGTTACGGATAATATTCCTTCTTTGTTTATCGTAAATGTAGAATCTATGGTCATCACACCTTTTTGATTTTGGTGGTCATTATCGGTCGATTTTTTTAAAATGCTGTTTAGCTCTGCCACAAATTCCTTTTCGGCTTTTTGTTTTGTTTGGGTAGAAGCTATTATTGGCATCAGTAAAAGTAAAAGAAAGCTATTGCGTATTTTTTTCATTATATGTATACTTTATAAAATTTCGTTTAGGCTGGCATATACATACAATGCATTTTATTCAAGAAAAGTTAACCCGCCAATATAAATTATTATTTTAGTTTTACTTTATACATTTTGTTACTGCTAAAATTGGGTTCTTCTTTTCCAGCAGGCAAAGTTTTATAATATTTTTTTATTCCATTTCCTTCTTCAGAAAAAATGATCTGAAATAGAATATCTTTGGTTGTACTAATATCAGCTAATGAAAATTCGTACCCATAAATCCTATTCTCAAGTCTCATACCTCCGGGTCTTTTAAGTGTAATTCTTGAAACATCGGTTTTCGTACCTGATTCTTCGAGGAATGCAGCAAACATCCTCGACCCTCTAAAAATATCGGTGTAGACGATGTCTAAATTGTCAATTTTTTTATTACCATTGACGTCAAAGAATATCTTAATTTTTGGTTGTGACGTAATTGCTTTTTCATTGTAACGGATATAAACTATAAAACTCGTATCTGATAATTTATAACTTACGAAATAATTTTCATCTGTATTAAGTACTGAAGTGTTTGTTCGCAAATCAGGAAGATCTACCCGCACTTTTCCCATATTCAAATTTTCTTGCTTTAGTATTTTATTTTCTTTATCATATAGAATTCCATGACCATCTTTCCTTCCAAAACTCCATTTGCCAACATATTTTTCTCCATTAGCATACATCATAGTGCCTTTTCCATGTAATGTATCATTAACCCATTCCCCCAAGTAACTATCCCCATTATTCCAAGTACATAATCCTTGAGATCTTTTATTATTTCGCCATTCTCCTACAAATTTTTCACTATTCTGGTAGGTCTGCGTTCCTTTACCTTCTTTCATATTCTTACTCCAATTGCCATCATATCTGCTACCACCTGGCTCTGTATAAATTCCGTATCCATCCTTGTCACCTTTTTTCCATTCACCTACATATTTTCCTCCATCTTTATAAATAATGGTTCCTTTTCCTTCCTTGGTTCCATTTACCCAGTTGCCCTCATAACTATCGCCATCGTCCTCTTTATAAGTTGCATACCCATGCAACCGCCCATCCTTCCACTGTCCTTCCTTTCTAATGCCATATTTTTTTGACACAGAAATTCCTTTCCCGTCTTGTTGGTTGTTTTTCCATTCTCCAGTGTAGGTATAATCACCACTTTCGTCAGACCATATGCCAAAACCCTCTTTTACTCCATTCTTCCAATCGCCAACATATTTGCTATTATACCTTTCAGTAGATGTACCCTTTCCCTCCATTTTTCCATTAACAAAATTTCCCTCATACTTCCAGCTCCATGTTTCATACTTACCAGGTCCCTGCAAAACATCGTTCACCCAATTACCGGAATAAGTTTCATCGGGGATGCCACCATCAGCTCCAACTATATCTCCCTTTTTGTAAGGGACGTTTTTAATTGAACCCTCGCCATGGCGGCGATCATTTTTCCATTGTCCTTTGTATCTCCATACGCCTTTATACAAAGGTTCATTTATATACTCCATTGTGCCCTCATTAGTCCGCCTGTTGCCTGCTATGTAGTCTCCCTCATATTGACCATCAGGTAATGTAAGCTTACCCTTTCCCAAAGTGTGGTATTTTGACCGGTCTTTTTCAAGCTTACTTATCAATGTTTCTAAACTCGTTTTTAATTTATTTTTATTTTCTAAGTCAGAAGTTGCATAATAAAAATCTAATGTATTGCCGGAAATGGTATTTATCTCTTTTCCGTTTTCCAGTATTCTTGTTACCAAAGGTTCGGGAAAAGAAACACGGATACATTGAACACCGCTTTTATTGTTAACCGGTAAAACTGTTACCTTATTGGTTGCAGAGAAGTCTATATTTTCTGTTACAAAAAGCTGATCAGTACCATCGTCTTTATAAACTGCCCGGTAGGCAAAACCTGAACTAAAAAGCACACTGAAACTTTGTTTTGGAAAACTAATAACAGTACTGCTGTTTTTGTTAGGGTCAATTAACGTTTTTCCATCTGTGGCTATTTGTAATGCGTTGATATCAGCGGAGAGTTTTGAAAGCTCCGCTGAAGTAATGTTCTGTGCATTTATTGATTGCACAAATGAAAAAATGAATAGAAGAATAGCAAAAAATATTCTCATTTCTTATAGTTAATTAAATAAATGTTTACAGGCTAAAATATCGTGGTTCAATATTTATTCTTACTGATGACAATCTTTTAAAGGAATGTCAAAAACTGGTAAAAGAGTATATCTGATCATAATATGCATCATTTTATTTTTATTTCACCGTCTTTTGAAACATACACAAATTTGGGATACCACTTAGCGTTGGGATGGGTATCAAAAGCTGCGTTATTAGCATACGAAATCAACAGACAAAATGAATTGTTTTTTAACAATTCTTCAGTTACTTTATCTGGAAAAGCGTTTAAAGCCTTTTCTTTTAATGCCTTATTGTCGGGGATATATCTCAAGTAATCACCACCTTTACGTCTAACATGGTCTGGTATCACATAACTTGGTTCATCAAATATAGGAGTATAGCTGCTGACTGTATATGTTGGTTCTGCATCAGGCAATCTGATAAACGTTTTGGATTTTATAGTATATAAGTAATGATGCTCATCCTTTAACACTAAAAAAAAGTCATCTCGTAAATGCGTAATATTCTTAATACTATTATCATTAAATTCTTTTTTCCCAGAAGGATAAACCAGGTCTATGGATTTGTATCCAATATGTATCAGTCCCAAATTATAAGGAACACTTTGATGATAACATCTTGTGCCAGTATTAAAGAAAGTGGATGTGCTATTCGATGTCCCCGCAAAAGAAAGAAGGTTTCTTGAAGTATCCATAAATCCAGACTGTCTCACTCCAAATAAACGTTCTCCTTCCCAGTCTTGAAATTCCAACATAACGGTATTATCGTTAAAATCAGCCTTTTTATTTACTGGCTTATTTATCGGGTCTTTTTGGGGATTTGGATTTCCTATAACAATTTTATTCTCATCCCTTTGTTTTTGGTCAGCTAATTTTTTTTGCTCGGCTTCTTCTTTCGCTTTTCTATCCGCTTCCAGTTTTTTTGCCTGCTCTGCCGCTGCTTTTGCGGCCTGCTGTTTCGTTTCTTCCTGCGCTGCTTTTATCTCATCGTCTTTATCTTTTTGGCAACCGGGGCAGGTGCATTCACTCGTTACATTACTTTTACTATAACGACAGCAGGGTCTGTAATTGTGCGACTGTGCAATACCGCAATAGAAGGAAAAGCATAAACATAGTATAAGTAAGGACTTCTTCATTTTTATTGTATTAAATATTTAAAACTACTTCAAGCTTTGGTAGCAAGCTTTTATTTTCTCTTAATTGAAAAGTAAATCTCTTTTATTCGTTTCTTAAACCACTAAATGTTGGATAGTCAAATCTAACCAAATAACTATTTCAAAAATCTTCAATAAAATCAGTACCGCCAATACCTACCAGTAGGTATTTTTTTAAAAAAATCAGCCAAAAAAAACTCGCCATTCGTTTTCTAATTATCTCGGCCTATCATGTTACAATTAAAACGAATTTTTCTTTTTTACTTCTTCTTCATTTCTTTCTAGCTCAGTCCTTACATGCACAGGAAAATTCAAATGATATATTTTTCCTATACGAAGACAGTACCAAGCAACTAACGAGAGAAACAGCATTGCAGCTTTTTAAGCAGGGCAAGTTTACACAAACAGCTACAACAATGTTGAACAAAGGCTTTACCTGATCTTTATTTTGGTTGGAAGGGATTTGTAAAGCAATAAACATATAAAATAAGAAAAACTTTAAAGCAGGCCACGGCCTGCATTTTTATTTGTATGAACAATTTTATCTAAATTGTAGTTCCTACCTATTGCAAGCATTTTACTCCTACCTTTTATTGTCTCAAACCAAAAACCAACCACCATGTCAACCAATTTGGCTGAACCAGTACGTCAATCAGAACGTATACTTATTATTGATGCTCTTCGGGGATTTGCAATTCTCGGTATCTTATTAATGAACATTCCCGGGTTTGGACTTCCTGTTGCTGTTGGCGGTGATCCTTCTGTACTCAACGAGGCTGGAACAATCAATTTTAAAATATGGCAATGGGTAGAGCTAATTCCTGAAGGAACGCAACGAGCCATATTCTCCATGTTATTTGGTGCAGGTATTATTTTATTTACAGAAAGGTTGCAAAAAAAGACTACAGGAACCGAGCCAATGGATTACTTTATCCGCCGCATGTTATGGCTGATGGTGTTCGGATTATTTGACGCCTACGTATTATTATGGTGGGGCGATATTTTGTTTGATTATGCCTGCTATGGATTAATCATGGTTGCATTTCGTAAACTACCGGTAAAAGGATTATTAATCGGCGCCTTTATCAGCTTTTTGTTAATGTCAGCAAGAGATAACCGTGATTTTTACCAAGATAAAAAAATGATCAGTAAAGGTGAATTGATTGCGGCAATGGATACAACAAAGACAAAATTGACTGACCGCCAAAAAGAAGAACTAGGCGCTATGACTGAGTTCAAAGAAAGTAGCACAAAGGAAAAGAAAATGAAGAGAATGGAAAAGTCAATATTGCGAACAACAGGGAGCTATGCTGATCTTTATGATTACCGCAGCAATATATATGTGAATGTAATTGTGAAGTACACCTACATGTCTATCTGGGATGTTACATTATTTATGTTTTTAGGTATGGCATTTTATAAATCAGGAGTGCTTACCGGACAAGCTTCCTCAAAGATTTACTGGCTACTTTGTATCGGCGGACTCGGCTTGGGATTAATAGTATCTTGGTTCAGATTACAACCGATGATAAAGTATAATTTCAATTGGTATGAATACACTAAAAATGTACAAGTGGAATTATATACACTCTCTAGAACCTTAAGATCACTGGGTGTCTTTGGTTTTATAATGCTATTATTTAAATCCGGCTGGTTTAACTGGTTATTAAAACTGATGCGGCCTGTGGGGCAAATGGCATTTACAAATTATTTGACCCAATCTATAATTTGCGGAATCATTTTTTACGGAGTTGGTTTTGGCATGTATGGAAAACTGGAACGGTATGAAGTATATTATGTAGTAGGTGCTGTTTGGTTACTGCAAATTATCTGGAGCAATCTCTGGTTACGGTATTTCCGATTCGGTCCATTGGAATGGGCATGGCGTTGTTTAACTTATTGGAAAATACAACCATTCAAAAAGCAGCCATCTATTATAGACAAAACGAATACTGCATAACTTTAAAGCATATAATATAATTCATATGAGAATAGTACTTTCTGTATTTGTTATCGCAAGCATCTTATATTCCTGTAAGCCCACAACAAATAATGTAATAGCTGAAGCAGTTCAGTTTGATAGTTCCTATAAAACTGCAGTGTTTGCAGATGCAGATCGAAAAGAAAAGATTAAGTTGGCTTATGCAGTTATTGACAGCATCTATAAAAAACATGCTCTCGACAATCATTTCCCCGCTATCTCATTTGGTTTAGTGGTAGATGGAGAACTGGTGTATAAAAATAGTTATGGCTATACAGATATAGCAAAGAAAACTCTAGCCAGCACTTCTTCTTTATTCCGCATTGCTTCCATGAGTAAAAGTTTTACCTGCATGGCTATTTTAAAATTGAGGGATGAAGGAAAATTAAATCTTGATGACCCTGCATATTTATATATTCCTGAATTAAAAAATCTGAAGTACCCAACATCTGATGCACCGGTAATCACCATCCGTCATCTCATGTCACACAGTGCAGGTTTTCCAGAAGATAATCCGTGGGGCGACCGGCAACTGGCCGATAATGATAAAGACCTGATGGAATTTATTGGCAAGCAAATCACCTTTTCAAATCCTCCCGGCATTGCTTATGAATACAGCAATCTTGGTTTTGCTTTACAAGGAAAAATTATTACTAAAGTATCGGGTATGCGTTTCCAGGATTATATAAAGAAAAATATTCTGGAGCCACTAGGAATGAAATACACTACTTACGAATATGCAGATGTTACTCCCGATAAACTGGCTCATGGGTATCGCTGGTTAAATAATAAATGGAATGAAGAAGAATTATTACATGATACTCCCGATGGAAGCTGGGGTGCTATGGGCAGTATGATTAGTTCAATTGACGAATTTGGAAATTATATGGCACTACATCTCTCAGCATGGCCACCCAATAATGCAAAAGACGATGGTCCAATAAAAAGAAGCTCAGTAAGAGAAATGCATCATCCCTGGCGTTGGAACGGACTCAATCCCAACTTTACTTTTTCCGACGGAAGAACTTGTGCCGTAACTTCTGCCTATACTTATGGGTTAGGATGGATGAAAGACTGCGATGACAAAACTTATATTTCTCACAGTGGAGGCCTACCGGGCTTTGGTAGTCAGTGGCGTATTATGCCTGAATATGGAATAGGAGTTGTTGCTTTTGCTAACAGAACGTATTCACCTTTTGGAACCGTTAATTTAAAGGTACTTGATACAATCATAAAAATTGCCGGATTAAAACCAAGGGAATTGCCAGCATCTAAAATATTGGAGCAAAGAAAAAATGAGTTGATGTTAATATTGCCTGATTGGAAAGATGCGGAGAAGAGTGGCGTATTTGCAGAAAACTTTTTCCCGGATAATCCAATTGATTCATTGAAGAAATATTCAAAAGAATTGTTTACAAAAGCAGGTAAGAATCTGGTAATAAAAGAAATGAAAGCAGAGAATCAATTGCGGGGTTCGTTTATAATAGAAGGGGAAAAGATCAATATAGAAATTTACTTTACACTTTCGCCAGAAAACCCAGCAATGATACAGGAATATCGTATTAGAGAAGTACCCAAAAAGAAAAAATAAATATTAGGAATTCTTTTTTGTCTGAAGAACTGCAAGCCCTTTCAATGTTTCTTCACTGTTGTTTTTAAACAATCCCATTTTTTGGGAGTTAAAATAAAATTTTTCACCGGAAGGTCTTATTATGGAAAACCATTTCAACATCCGCCAGTCTTCTTCCGGCTGCACATCACATTCATTCAAATTGAAATCTATTGGTGTTGCTTCAGGCGTTGTTTTATAGTAAACAGTGTTGCCAATTAAATATAACACACCATATGAGTCAAAAAACTTTATTGATTGTTTGTATCTTTTAAAACTGGCATAATGATACAAAGCCGAATATTCAACTGGTTGTGTAATACTCTTCATTACTTTTTTATAGCGTTGCTCTTTAGCATTGAACATAAACATAACTATAAAAAGACCTACGATTCCTCCGATGATGGCTCCTGTTAACATATTCATTAAAATTTATATCAGTAAATATATAAGAATTTATATAAACAGTTTTTAGGGCTTGTTGCAAAATCAATTTTCTGCATCTTTAGTAACTGGCAATATTGTTTTCCGTTCACCAATCTGTTGCCGCCACATTGCGAAGTACAATCCTTTTTTATCAAGCAACTCATTGTGTGTACCCTGTTCTGTAATTTTTCCTTTTTCAAGTACATAAATAATATCTGCATGCATGATAGTAGAAAGCCGGTGAGCTATAAGTATAGTTATCTGTTGCTTTAGTGCAGAAACTTCTTTCACCGTTTTTGTTATTTGTTCTTCGGTTAATGAATCTAATGCAGAAGTGGCTTCGTCAAAAATTAATAACCTTGGTTTTCTCAGTAAAGCTCTTGCAATGGAAAGCCGTTGTTTTTCTCCACCTGAAACTTTTTTTCCACCTTCACCCAACACAGTATCTAAACCTTTTCCGCCACTATATACAATATTAGTGGCCGATGCTTTTTCTAAAGCAATATTTATTTCTTCATCGGTCGCATCAGGTTTTACAAACTTCATATTCTCTCGTATCGTTCCAGAAAATAATTGAGTGTCTTGTGTTACAAAACCTAATTGTTTTCTCATCCGATTATAACGGATGTCTTTAGAAGAAACATTGTCGTATAAAACATCGCCACTTACTGGAGAGTAAAGACCAACTAACAATTTTACTAGAGTAGATTTTCCAGAACCGGAAGGACCAACAAATGCTATAGTGTCACCGATATTGGCTTCGAAAGAAATATTATCTAATGCATTTGAATGTGCATTGCGATGCTTAAAAACAACATTGTTAAAACGTAGTTGCTCTATCTCACCTACATCCACTGGTTCCTCGGGGCGGTATTCTGGCTCTTTTTGCATTAGCTCATTAAATAATTGCAAGGATGCTTCGGCTTCTCGATAAGAAAGAATGATGCTACCCAAATCCTGCAACGGCCCAATAATGCTCGTAGAAATAAATTGCATGGAAATTAATTCACCCGGTGATAAAACATTTCGGAAAATGAGCCAAAGTAAAATAAAAAGGACGGATTGCTTTAATACAGTAAGTATAGCTCCTTGAAAGAATGTAAGTGTCCTTACTTTCTTTACTTTCTGCATTTCTAAATCATAAATATCTTGTGTGTGTTGTTTCAGTCTTCTTATTTCCGGATAAGTAAGACCAAGACTTTTTACGAGTTCAATATTCCGTAATGATTCTGTAATAGTGCCGCTCATTTGCCTGTTCTGTCTTATTAATGAACGTTGCAATGTTTTTATGGAACGGCTAAGTAAACTGGTAAGACCACCTAACAAAACAACTCCAATTAAGAAAACAGGAACGAGTGCCCAGTGTTTCGTTATTGCATACCATATTAAAAACCCAATTCCAACAAATGAAGAGAATAGAATATTAATGAAAGAGCTGATAAATCGTTCAGTATCGTTTCTTACCTTTTGAAGAATTGAAAGTATTTCACCACTACTCTGGTCTTCAAACTCCTGATAAGGTAATCGTAGGGTTTGACGTAAACCATCATTAAAAATTTGCATGCCAAATTTCTGAACGATCAGCCGCATCACATAATCTTTAAAAACCAATACCAATCTTGCTGCAAGTGCAATACTGATTGCAATTATAAGAAGGAAGGAGACTCCTTTTATTAATTCATTCTCATTTTTATTACCAGGATTGAGGACATAGTTGTCAATTATTTTTCCAAAGATGATTGGATCATATAATGATAATATCTGTGCTACACCTGCCAGCGAAAGAGCCAGCAAAATCCACCAGCGAAAAGGTTTTAGATATATGCGAAATATTTTCATAGTAAAATATTAATACGTTGCACCAATGGTGAGTACACTAATGTGCATTCACCATTGGTGATATTATATAAAATTCTGAAAAGATTACTGGCTGATATGATATAAAGCCTTCCCAGCCCTTACACCAAGATGTTTTTCTTTTTCTGCTGTTATAACGCCATTTACAATTACATAGTGAAAACCTTTTGAAAAGGCATGCGGCTTTTCGAATGTGGCCATGTCTTTCACTTCTTTTTCATCAAAGATGACGATATCGGCAGCCATTCCTTCTTTCAATATTCCTCTGTCAGACAATTGAAATTTTTGTGCTGGTAAAGAAGTCATTCTTCGTATAGCTTCTTCCAGAGAAATCACTTTTTCTTCTCTTACATATTTACCCAATACTCTTGCATTGGTTCCATATCCTCTGGGATGCGGCATGCCGGCATTCAAAACTCTTATACTTGCATCGCTGGCAAACATATTGAAAGGATATTGCATGATGCGTTTTACATCTTCTTCACCCATGCCATGAAAAACGGCACTGGCGCCACCTGCCATCATGATGTCAATTACAGTTAATGCTTCTTCCTTTGCTTTATGCTTTCTTCCTTTCAGGAGATTGATCTGCTCAATACTTTTACCATTGTAAGAAGTATCAGGAGAAAAATTAGCAACAACGGCATAACCAAAATGTTTCAACTTTCTTTTCTTCAATCTTGCCAACATTGAGTTGATAACATATTTTCTAATATTAGGTCGTTGCAATCTTGCTTTGATGGAGTCTTGTCCGTCTGCTAAAATATCATCTGGAATCAATGTGCTGATGGAAGTGCTACTAGCTGTGTAAGGGTACTGATCAATCGTTACATCAATACCTTCTCTTCTTGCTGCTTCGATCATTGGAATGGTTTCTTTACTTCTTCCCCAATTGTGCTGTCCGCTTAATCTGAAATGAGAAATTTCTACTGGCAGTTTTGCTTCTCTACCAATTATTATTGCTTCTTCAATGGCTTGTGTTACACTATCACCTTCATCCCGCATATGACTTGCATATACTCCATTATATTTTGAAACAACTTTTGCAAGCGAAATAATTTCCGGTGTTTTTGTATAAGTACCGGGTATATAAATCAATCCGGTTGACATGCCTACTGCACCGTCTTTCATTGCCTTATCAACAATGTCTTCCATTCTTTTCATTTCTGCAGCGGTGGCTTCACGGTTGGCTCTGCCCATAACTGATTTGCGAACATCGTTATGACCAATAAGCGTAGCTACATTGATAGAAAGTTTTAAAGAATCGATCCAGGTTAAATATTTTTTGATGTTGACATTGGAAGAACCGCAGTTGCCGGTTACACAAGTCGTAACGCCATCTAAAATAAAACTGGTAGCATTCGGGTCTTTGGCTTCATCATCTTCAAGATGCGTATGCACATCTATAAAACCCGGTGCAACAATAAGGCCTTTGGCATCAATTGTTTTTTTTGCAGTAGGATTTATTTCTCTTCCTATCTTGATAATCTTACCGTCTTTAACAGCAATATTTCCATAATACCAGCCATTGCCGGTACCATCAATGATCTTTCCATTGGTAATTAATATATCACACCCGATAGCTATCGGGTCCTGTGCAGAAGCCACGATAGGAAAAAATAAAAAAAGTAGTATCCATTTCATGGCTTCAAGATACTGAATAATAGGCGACTGTTAAGCGGGGAAATGAATCAAATCTTTACGCAGTTCATAATTTTTTTGTGAAAACATTTTGATTGCAAAAAACTGCAATGCGCTGATATTAATCATTAGTTCCTTATGGTTCAATATATTTGATATTCAAATTATAAAAGTTTTTATATGAGTAGTACAATCGAAAATAGAATTGCTGAACTGGGATACTCTTTGCCTCAGTTGCCTGTTTCAAAAGGTATTTATAAGCGTTGTGTACAATCGGGTCATCTACTTTTTTCATCAGGTTGTATTTCGGTGAATAATGATGGCTCGCCAATTACAGGTAAACTGGGTGACGATTGCAGTGATGAAAAGGGAAAAGACGCTGCCCGTCAATGTGGCTTGGCTATGCTGGCTGCCATTAAAGAGTCAATTGGTTCACTGGATAAAATTGATCGGGTAGTTAAACTATTAGGAATGGTAAATGCAACTTCAGATTACACCAATCATCCTGTAATTATTAATGGTTGCAGTGAGCTGTTCCGGGATGTGTTTGGAGAAGAAAACGGAGTAGGCGCTAGAAGTGCTGTGGGTGTAGCTTCGCTTCCTGGAAATGTTGCGGTTGAGATTGAAGCCATCTTTGAAATAAAAGATTAAATTGACCTGTCAATTAAATTGGTTTGAACTTTCAGATGCCGGTAGTACAGACTCGTCGGCACTGCTTGTTTTTCCTGAAAGGGTGAAACACAATATTCAAACCGCTTTGCAAATGGTGGGAGGAAATACTGCCAGAAACCGATCTATAACGAATTAAAATATATACAGTCCTTTATTTTTTTAGAAATGGCTGCCATTTTTTATACGTTGCACTTCGCCATATCCATTCCACTGGCCCATAGTTAAAAAACTTTAGCCAAATAGTGCTTAGTATAATTTGGAAAATAAAAACAACAACTCCAAAAATTGTATAATAAACCGGCCCTACTTCTCCAAAGTAACCAAGTCCGGGCCCGAGAAAAACAAAACTTCCAATCAATGTTTGCAGTATGTAATTGCTAAAAGCCATCTTACCAACAGGAGCAAAAACTGACAATACTTTCTTACCAGCAACTTTCTGAAAACTGAGCATAAACAAGCCAACATAGGCCATTGCTAGCGGTGCAACACCCAATGCATAAAAAATAGTTTGATAAAAGCCTTTTGTTTTTAGTTGCCAGTAATCTCCTCCGTGGTTACTCATATAATATGCAAGGAAATAATTAGCAGGCAAGCCCACTACCAACCCAATACCTATAGCCCAGTATACTATTTTTTTATGCTGTAAGATATTCTTGTAAAAATCGGAGCGGCCAATAACGTATCCAATTAAAAATATACCAAGTACTTTAGGGATACGGCTTACAAAGAATAAATAATTATAACGATAAAAAAAGCCAACAACATTCATTTGCACCTGTTCAAACCAGCTATTACCATGTTTCATAATATTTAAAAAATCTTGCTCACTTTTAATAGTGAACAAAGAAGATTCAACTTTAGTAGCTGTTTTTATTGCAAGGTCAGCCGGATAATTAAGTACAGGCCAGGTCATTTTTAACCAGTACAATAGTATGGGAGAAAGCACAAGCAGGCAGCCTGTTATTAATAAAGTTTTATTGGATAATTTTCGAAGAGGTAATAAAACAAAAGCCAGTATCGCATAAAAGAAAACAATATCACCCGGCCATAATAATAAATGCACAGCACCAAGCAGTAGCATAAAGAAAAGTCTTCTTCTTACAGTAGGCAAAGCATTGATGCCTTTTTCTTCTGCTCTTTTAAATTGTAACGCAATACCCCAACCAAATAATAAGCTAAAAATGGAGTAGAATTTTCCTTCAATAAACATTTGATGCAGAAAGCTCATAGTGTTATCAGCACCGGGAAGCAGGTAGGGGCCGGTAGCTTTTGCCGAACCATTGTACCAGCTAAAACCGTTTAAGTTGGCAATGAAAATACCGAGGATGGCGAAACCCCGAAGAACATCCATGAAAATTTCCCGCTGAGTCGTTTGAACAGGAGCTAATCTGTGCATTGGTAGGTGGTTAATGGTTTTTGTACAAGCGAAATCAAGATACGGTATTTATGACTGTTTAATCATCCTTACCGCCCTTATCCCCTACAAAATGTTGCTCTTTGTTTTTAAAAAGCACATTAAAAGTGGTAAGCGATCCATAGCAACGGGTAATATATTGCTGTATGTTCACTTTCTCTTCATCACTTAAAGATTTACTGCTGTTGATGTTTTGCTCCAATACTCTTAGTCGGTCTCTTAGCATAACAATCTTATGAAAAAAATCTTCAACAGGAATTTCTTTTGGCTTTAACAATTTGTCTGCCGGTTGTAACAGCAACATTCCTTTATTCCATTTGTCGCCCAGCGGCACATTTTCTGTAATGCCACCCCAGAAACGAAGTATTTTAAGTAAAGACTTTTCAACTTCCGAATGGGTTTCAATTTCTACGGTAACATTCTCCGGAATTATCTCATCTAGCTTATCATCTGTTTTATCAATTTCTTTAATGCCAGTGTTGATAAAGGAAATAATGTAAGTAGCATACTTAATACCTACAATCACACCGGGGCCATACAAAGTGTGCTGTAAACGGGTGCCAATACCCAAAGTTGTTTGCTCCATAAATATATTTATTATTTATCTGGAATTGAGTTGGTTAAATTTATAATACAAGATAGTTCCTGTTTTAATAAATTCCAGAAAGGTAAATTTATGTAGTATTCTAGTAACAAAATTAAAAAGCAAATGTGTAATTTGAAAGTTATTTATAGAATTCTGGTTCGACAATCTCTATTTTTCACTAAAAGGAAATGTAGGTTTGCTTAAGGATAATTGTTTATCCTAAGAGAAACAGTGTAATTACAATTAATATTTTTAAAATTTGTAAAACGTAAATGCTAATAATTATTACCATTTTGGCTGAGCTTCTTTTAGTTGCAGGCCTAATAGTTTGGTTCTACAGATTGAAGCCAATATTTGGTTTGGTACCATTGTTTATATTAATTGGATCTAATCAGTTTTTTCAAACCATTCTTGCAACGAATGTGTATATTGAAATTTTTGGAACTTACACTATTTCCCCAGGAGCTGTCATTCTGTTTAGCTCAAGTCTTTTTACGGTTCTATTAATCTATATAAAAGAAGGGGTGTTTCTTACACAGCGGTTTATTCTGGGTATTATTATTGCAAACCTAACATTTACAATACTCGCCTGGCTGACCAACCAGCAAACGCTGGCCATGAAAGGTGCTGACCTAATTACTTCAGGCCCTTTGCATGAGTTTAAATCTAATATTAGAATTTTTTTCATTGGCACAATTGTATTACTGTTTGACACTTTAATTATTGTTATTTTATACGAATACTTCTTCATAAAACAAAAATGGCTGAATTTATACACGAGACTGTTACTAACCATGCTGCTCGTTCTGAATTTTGATGCAGTAATATTTACACTCGGAAGTTTTGGAGATAAGCCAGGGTTAAAGAATGTTGTTGTAGGTCAGCTTATCGCTAAGTCTATTGCTGCTATTTTCTTTGCAACTATTTTGTGGATATATCTGCGTTACCTGGATAGGGATAAAAAATCATTGGAGAATGACGATTTACTTACAAAAGAGGATATTTTTTCAATACTTACATACAGAAGTAAATATGAAAGACTGAAAACTGAAAAAGCAATTAACGATGAACAATTACAACAAGCGATTGATACAAAAACAAAAGTGCTGGAACAAGAAATAATTGCCCGCAAACTAGCAGAATTGGAAATGATTCATGAAAAGGAATTATCTGACTCCCTGATAAATAGTTTGCCTGGCATTTTTTATTTATTTAATCAGCAAGGAAAATATTTTCGTTGGAATAAGAATTTTGAAACAGTAACGGGATACAACTCAGTTGAAATAGTAGATAAGCATCCGCTTGATTTTTTTGAAGAAGAAGCTAACGTAGTAGCAGATAAAATAAAAAATGTTTTTGAGGTTGGTGAGGATAATGTTTCGGCAAAGTTTGTAGATAGGTGGGGGAATAAGACACCGTATTTTTTCACCGGAAAAATGATTAATTATGAAGGCGAGAGATGTTTGATGGGTGTGGGAATTGATATTTCTGAAAGGGTAAAAATAGAAGAAGAACTCGTTAAATCAGAGCAAAGCCTGCGTCAGGTTTTATCCAGTATTACTGATATTTTTTATGTTATCAATAAAAACTATCAAATTACACTAATGAATAGGACAGCGAAGGAATTGTTGTCTAAGGGTTGGGGTAAATCAGTAGAAGTTGGAAGAAACATACTTGATATAATTCCTCAAAATAGCAGCGAGCCAGTTGAGGAAAGCTTTAAGAAAGTATTTTCCGGAGAAGCAGTTGAATATGAACATTTTCATTCTTCGGAACAAATTGAAGGTTGGTTCCTGGTCAATTATCATCCGGTTATAAATGACAATGAGCAAATTACCGGAGCTTATGTTGTAACAAAAAATATAACAGAAGGAAAAATAGCCAAAGAACAGATTATTGAGAGTAATAAACAATTAAGAGATCTGGCTGCACACCTTTTAAGTATCCGGGAAGAAGAACGCCGAAGGATCGGCAGAGAAATTCATGATGACCTTGGCCAACAACTTACAGCCATTAAAATGGATGTAGCATGGATTGATAAAAAAATTGCAGACGAAACTGTTCCCGTTAAAACAAAATTGAAAAATATTATCAGTCTTTTAGATGGCAGTAATCAATCTGTTCGCAGAATATTGAATGAACTAAAACCGAGTATTCTTGACGAGTATGGATTATTGGATGCCTTAGAGTGGCATAGTAAACAGTTTACAGATAATACGGGTATTGCTGTAACTATCGATACGGCAGAATCAGAGATCCGGCTGGAAGAGGAAGTGGCAACATGTATTTTCCGTATATGCCAAGAAGCATTAACCAATGTAGCCCGTCACGCAGAAGCAAAAAAAGTTCTAATTTCACTAGAGCTAGATGATGACATGATTTATGTGCAAATTGTGGATGATGGAAAAGGGTTTGACTTGGCCACTGCACAAAATAAGGGATCATTTGGTTTACTCGGTATGCATGAAAGGGCAAGGTCATTAAACGGCACATTAAAAATAGATTCAAGTATAAAAAATGGAACAACTGTTGTTGTTTCACTTCCTTACAAGATTCAAAAAATTAATCCATTACATGAATAAAATAATACTGGCCGATGATCACAGCTTTATTCGTGTAGGTCTTATACAAATACTGAGTGATGAATACCCCACCGTTGAAATAACAGAAGTAGGCGATGGCGAATCACTGATAAATGAAGTATCTAAAAACGATTTCGATCTTGTAATCTCTGATCTTGATATGCCAGGCAGAAGCGGATTGGAAGCATTAATACAGATTAAATTGATAAAGCCGAATTTACCGGTATTGATATTAAGTATTTATACAGAAGATTTGTATGCAATAAGGGTATTAAAAGCAGGTGCATCCGGCTATTTAAATAAGAATGCGGCACCGTATGAGTTGATAACGGCAATTCAACGTATTTCTTTAGGTAGAAAATACATTACTTCTGAACTGGCTGAGAAATTATTGATTCATCTGGACTCTGATAAAGAACCCCATGAATTATTAAGTAACCGGGAGTTTGAAATATTCAAATTACTGGCCGTTGGAAAAACAATAACACAGATAGCAGAAATGCTATCATTGGCATTAACCACCGTAAGCACCCATCGAAGCCGCATGATGGATAAGCTTGGATTATCTAACAATTCTGAATTAACTCGGTATGCCATCACACATAACATTATTACCGATCTCGATACTTAAAGAAAGTATAGTATTACTACTACATGGTTGCCGAATCAATTCTACCAACGCAAGGTTTTATTTGCTATTCTTCTTTAGCTATTAAAATAGTTCCTTGTGTTAATAAATAAACTCAATGAAAGTATTGATAGTTGATAGCTCTTCAGCGATAATTAGCAGATTGAAAGAATTGCTGGCGGAGTTAGATACTATTAAAAATATTTATGATGCAACAAAATGCAAGAATGCAATGGCATTAGTCAAAAAGCACAAACCTGATATTGTTTTATTAGACATCAATTTACCAAAGAACGAATCTTTTGACTGTTTATCGGAAATTAAAAAACTACATAAAGCAACAGTATTTATTGCATTGGCCAACAGAGGCTCTAGTGAAGTGGATGCAGTAAAATTCAAATTAAAAGGTGTGGAATTCTTTTTTGATAAATATCATGAATTTGAAAAAATACCTCAAGCAATTCGACAAATAGCGAAAAAGAATAAAGAAATGTAATTTTATAATAAGTAGGAAAAGTGAAATGGATCAACAGATAAAAGAGAAGGAGCTCTCAATTAGTAATACAGAGGAAAAATACAGACAACTGATTGAACAGGCTGGAGATGCTATTGTTGTTTATTCTATAGATGGCAGCATTCATGAGTTTAATAATATGCTGTGTACCGTATCTGGTTATTCCCGTGATGAATGTAAGGAACTGAAACTTCAGGATATACTAATAGGTAAATTGATAGAAAATCCTTCATTATATGAATTGATGATAAAAGGAGAAACAGTGACTCTTTATCGTCAGTTTAAAAAGAAGGACAATGTCTTTGTGGATATGGAAATAAGAGTTAAAAGCATTGGCGATGAAAAATTTTTGGCATTTGCAAGAGATATAACAGAAAGGAAAAAAGCAGAGCTTGCATTGAAGGAGAGTTTTGAAGTGCAAAAACTAATCATGGACTCTGCATTGGATGCCATCGTTTGTATTGACATAAACGGGAGCATTTCATTTTGGAATCCCGTTGCAGAAAAAATATTTGGATGGTCCAGCTCCGAAGTGTTAGGTAGTACCATTTCTGAAACAATAATTCCTGTAAGATATAGAGAAATGCATAGTGATGGAATGAAAAGGTATTTGCAAACAGGAACTGCCAAAATATTGAATAGGACAATCGAAATTACTGCGCTTAACAGAAAGGGGGAAGAATTTTCTATTGATCTGAGTATTGTCTCGATTCAACAATCAAATAAACCGTTTTTCTGTGCTTTTATCAGAGATATTAGCGAAAGAAAAAAAGCTGAAAACGAACTAAGGAAATTAAAAGAATCCTATCTGGCATTGATAAATAATGTAGATGGCATTGTCTGGGAAGCAGATGCTAAAACTTTTGAATTCACTTTTGTAAGTGAAAATGCTGAAAGATTGCTTGGGTATCCCAAAGAGAAGTGGTTAGAAAAACCAAGATTTTGGGCCGATCATATATACAAAGAGGACAGAGGTTGGGCTATTGATTACTGCATGAAGTGTACAAAAGAAAAAATATCCCATGATTTTGAATACCGGATGATAGCTGCAGATGGAAGGCTTGTTTGGTTAAGAGATATTGTTTCTGTTCAAGTAGAGAATGATGAGCCAGTAAAGCTAAGCGGCATAATGGTAGATATTACAAATCAAAAAATTTCGGAAGAAGAAAACAGAGAAAAAAAAGAACAACTGCGACTACTCGCAGCGTATCTTCAAAAAATAAGAGAAGACGAAAGAACGTCAATTGCTAGGGAAATTCATGATGAGCTAGGACAGCAGTTAACCGTTATGAAAATGGATGTTAGCTGGCTGGAAGATAATCTTAAGAATCAAAACGAAAAGGTATTAAATAAGATAACTGATTTTAAGAGTATGATTGACCAAACAGTTTCAACTGTTCGTCGAATAGCTTACGAACTTCGTCCAAGTATGCTGGATGACATGGGATTGGTTGCTGCTATCGAATGGCAACTAATTGAATTTGAAAAAAGGTCTGGCGTACGAACAAAGTATACAGGAATAAAATCTACACTTACATTGTCAGACACGGTGAAAACTTGCCTTTTCAGAATTGTACAGGAATCATTAACAAATGTCGGACGTTATGCAAAAGCAAAAAATGTAAGTGTGAGTCTTATGGAAACTGATCAACAAGTTGTTTTGAAAATACTTGATGACGGCATAGGGTTTGAATTGGAAAAACTTGCCTTTAAAAAAACACTAGGCATAGTAGGAATGAAGGAGCGTTGTTTAATGCTCGGCGGCGAGTTTAAAATAGACTCAACGCAGGGAGGTGGAACAAAAATAAAAATCATAATTCCAGCTCAGGTAAACTTGAACGAAGCAATAGCATAACATCATTCACCTGGATGATAACTCCTGGTCGAGTGCTTCAGTACATCTTCTTTATAAAATAATACATCCTTGAAGATTCCCTTAGTGTACATTTCCAATTGGTCAGTAAAATGCTTGGACGAAGGATCGCCGCTATTACCACCGGCTAATAATGATTTCGCTTTTATTTTTTTACCAAACTCAACAGCACAAATAAAACTGTTTCCACTTACACCATATCTTTTTTTAGTGCCGGCATAGTAGCGACTGTTATACGAAGGTAATTGACCCCAACTGGCCGAAGCGAATCCAACCGGGTAGCTTGGTTCATCATCTTTATATTTTTGAATAATATCATTGGAGATTCGCTGGTAGCGATTGACGTCTCCCCAAGGCATTTGCCATTTACCGAATTTATTTTTTAATTCTTTTACTACAGCAGCTAATGGAGGCAACAACTCTTGTACAGATGCAGTAGCTGCAAATTTTTTAACTAATGTAACCTGGTCGTCCCATCCCTCATCTATATATACCCGTTGAATGGAAGTTGTTAATTTTTGTGCCCATTCAATAGCCAATGTAGTAGCTACAGAATTTTCTGATGAATAATAATTCCAATCTTTTAAAACCTGAATTGGTGCTGCCAATGTTTGATATAAAGAATCAGCAGCCGAAATATTTTTTTCAAATGAGCTAACTAATGCCGGAATTAAAACTTCCATAGCGGAAAGTTTTTGATCATAACCAGCGGCAATTATTTTTTCTATGGTGAATTTATTTTCTTTATCTAAAACTCTGGCAGCATTAACACCCCGAAAGTTTTCACCATCAGGTGCCATATAAGCAGGATAGTTTTCTTTTTTTGGACTGCTGCTGCCGGATACTGTAAAAGGTGTGGAGTTGCAATTTTGTATCCATCCGGTAGCAGGATTATATACATGTACCGTTTCATTTAATGGATGTAAACCTTTCCATTCAGTGGCCGAAGTGGTACCATCTACAGCATTGCTCCAGTTTAGTTTCTTATCTCTGCGGGGCATATAGTTACCATGCCAGTAGGCAATATTTCCTTTGTTATCGGCAAACACCGTGTTATTAGAGGTGTTGGCCAGCATCGCCATATTCTTTTTATAATCTTCCAGCCCTTTTGTTTTTGTTCTTAAAAAACTTTGCATCAAACTTTTTAGCGAACGGTTATAACCTCTTACACTTATCCATTGTCCGTTGCGATTAGCCATAATGGGACCATGATGGGTGTAATAGGTTGTAATTGCTTTTGTATGAAGAACATCATCTTTCTTGTAGCGAAGGGTAATTATTTTTTGTGTAACAGGTTTTAATGCCTTGTTATACTCGTAAAAAAGTTTATTATTTTTCTTTACAATTTTCTCGTTGTACATATCTGCCACATCCATATTACCCGACGTATGCATCCACCCGCAATATTGATTGAAGCCCTGGTACACAAAAAACTGTCCCCAGGTAACGGCACCGTATGCATTCAATCCTTCATCACTCACTACATGCACTTCCGGACGGAAATAAAAAGTAACATGCGGGTTGATATATAAAATAGCATTGCCAGATGCTGTTTTAGAAGGAGCAATAGCGAATCCGTTGGAGCCAGTAACCTGTTCTTCAAAATAATCTTTTGTTTTAGCAACGGCCGGGGCTGTATCGCCGAGGTAAAATTTCTTTACATCATTCTCCGTAATATCTCCTGTGCTGATGGCGCCAATGCTTCCGTCGGTCCATAATAATTGATACCAGGGTTTGAAACGGGTCAATAATGCTGGTTTTACTTCTGGATGTTTGTATAAATAATAATTAATGCCATCCGCATACGCATTTAATAATTTTTGTAACCAAATAGGACTTTTTTTATAATCCGCTACTGCTTCTGCAGAATCAATAATGAGTTTTATATAGAGGTCGTCTTGCAAAGAACTTTCGCCTTTTATTTCACTCATGCGGCCCAGTTTTTCAATGTAGTTCATCTCCACCCTTTTAAAATCATCTTCGCATTGGGCATACAAAAGTCCGAAGACTGCATCAGCATCTGTTTTACCATAGATGTGCGGAATGCCATAGTTATCCCGGATAATAGTAACCTGCTTTGCCTGTTTTTCCCAACGGCCAATTTCTGAAGTCGAAAATGGTTGAGCAATTAATTGTGCAGGCAATAGGAGCAACAACAGTAGTTTTTTCATTTCTATAACTGATTATTTTCTTAAATAATAATTGGCCAATGCCTTTATAATAGCAACGGGATTTGCCTCATCGGTATTGGTGATTACAATAATAGACAATCCATCGTTTACAAACCGGGTGTAGTATGACCTGAAACCAATATTAGCTCCGCCATGCCCAACAAATTTGTGACCGTCAAACTCATCAATCGTCCAGCCAAAACCATAATAGGATTTTGATTTTTCATCGTTTGAGATTTTAATGAAGGGCTGCCAAAGCATTTCCCAGCTTTCTTTTTTCAGGATCATTTTTTTTTCTGTGATCACCTTGTCCCATTTTATCATATCAGTACTGGTAGATAAGAAACCGCCACTTGGGCGGATGGCAAACATAGCCGTAGCGTTCAGCAACGTATCACCCTTGTGCATATAGCCACTGGCCCTGTTGAGTATGATGGGATAGAAGTCGGTCATACGACTATTATTCATTCCTGCGGGAGCAAAAAGTTTTTCCTCTATGTATTTACCCCAATGGATACCGCTTACCTGTGTTATGATTTGCGCCAGCATATAATAAGCAATATTACAGTACTGGTATTTTTCACCAGTTTTAAAATCTAATGCCAACGGATAAGCGGCCTTAATTATGCCAAGGTCACTTATCATTTTAAAATTATCATAGGCCGGGCTTTCTCTTTGAAGACCTGATGTGTGAGACATCAAATTTTTTACCAGTATAGGCCGCCATGTTTCTGGTGCATCAGGAAAGAATTTATGAACTGAATCATTAATGGACAGCTTGCCTTCTTCCTGCAATTTCATAATGGCTGTAGTAAAAAATTGTTTGCTGACGGAGCCCAGCCGAAACACCGTTTCGTTGCTAGCGGCTACGTTGAATTCAACATTGGCAAGGCCATAGCCTTTATTCACAGTTACTTCTCCCTTTTTAATAACAGCTAATGAAAGCCCTACTATCTTTTGCTGCTTCATTATGTTCTGTACAATGATGTCAGTACTGTCCGTTTGTGCAAATAATAAAGAAGGGAAGAACAGAATGAAAAGTAATTGTTTCATATATGAATTAGTTTTTCAGATACTTATATAAAAAGGCGCATAAAAATCCAATGACCACATATATCATAAATCGGATTAACCGTCCTTTCCAGGTAGTGTTATCACCGAACATGAAGAAAGATTTTTTACAAGTTACTTATTTGCTATCCAATTGTTCAATTGTTTTCTTCGCCGCTGCCAGCCGTATCTGCTTATTTTTTTCCACAAGCTTATGCGTAGCCCATTTTTCTAATTTATGATGTAACGGAACGAGCAATGCTGCAATACAAACCAAAGCCAACAACATCAGTATTGGATTGTGATGGGTTATTCTTTCTAAAAAAGGATGAAGCAATAAGTTTAAAAATTCGAATACAACCAATAATGCAACGACACCTAAAAACTGAATAACTTTTGTATTGGTGATATGACGACGGCTGAGTGCTAAAAATAAAATGATGAAGCTGAGAATGCCGAGTGCTAATAAAGCGTATTGTATATTTTGCTTTCGTTGTTGTTCTTCCTTCACTTTTTCTGCTGCTACTTCTTGCTGGCGCAAATCCTCTTCAAAAGTCATTAATAGAATCTGTTGATTGGATTTGCTACTCGTTAATGAATCAGCCGCAGTTTTAAAAACTTTTGCATATCTCAGCGTACTGTCGCAATTTGTTTTTTCATAAATATCAGTAAGCAGTTGTGCTGGTTTACTGCTCAGGTAAAAAAAGGAAGTATTGTTTACTGCGGCAATTGCCTTTTTTGCATAGTACGCACAGGAATCTGTTTGGTTGAATCGCTGATAATGTTCTGCCAAACCTGCGTAAGCCATATTGAGATATCTGATATTAGGCGTTCCGAGGATTTGATTAATCGCCATATTAAAGTAGCTTACAGCTAACGAAGGATTGCCCATTTTACTTTGTACACTACCGAGGTTTATAAAAACAACACTGAGAGAGAAAGTCGATTTTTGACGCATAGCAATTTCATAAGCTCTTTGTGAATACATTAACGACGAGTCTAAATTATTTCTAGAAAGATATACTGCCCCTAGGTTAAGAGGAGCAAAACCTTTTATTTTTTCATTTTTCCCTTTATCTGCATGTGCTGTTGCTGAAAGGTATAAGCCAATAGCCTTTTCATATTCCTCTCTATCCTTGTAAATATGTGCCAGTTGATTTTCTGCCCAAGCCAATATAGACAAGTTGTTACTTTTTTCTGCTAAACCAATAGCCTTATGATGACAATCCAATGCTTTAATATTGTTACCAAGTAGCCGGTATCCCTGGCCTAAAAAAGAATAAGCAACCGACTGTTCGATATTATTATTTTCTTTTTTTGATTGATTCAATAGTTTTAATCCTGTTTCAATACCCCATTGAGGATTGTTATTAATTTCTGCTGATACCAAACTTACAAGTAAGTCAACTTTTTTGTCTTCGTTTCTTTCTACACCTACTTTTTGAAGTATAGAATCTACGTTTGGTTTTTGTGCTGTACTGATGTGCGCCATAAAATAGAAGCATATGGCGATAAATATTTTTTTCATTGTTTTATTTTACTCTATTCTTTATCTATAAGAGCTGTAGGCTCGATTTATTTAGTAACATCGGACTTTAGTCCGGTGGAAAGAACTGTAGTGTGACATGAGTGCCATCGGCACGGGCCATTTCTAAACAAATGTACCGAGGCTACGCCTCTATCACTTTTCCAACTCTTCAATTGTTTTCTTCGCCGCTGCCAATCGTATTTGTTTATTCTTCTCCACCAGTTTATGTGTTGCCCATTTTTCTAGTTTATGATGCAGGGGAACCAGTAAGGCAGCAATACAAACCAAAGCTAACAACATCAATATTGGATTGTGATGTGTGATTCTTTCTAAAAAAGGATGGAGCAATAAGTTTAAAAATTCGAATACAACCAATAATGCAATTACGCCTAAAAACTGAATAACTTTTGTATTGGTAATATGACGGCGACTAAGTGCTAAAAATAGAATTACAAAACTGATGATACCTAATGCTAATAAGGCATATTGTATATTTTGTTTTCGTTGTTGGGCTGCTTCAGCCTGTTTAGCTTCTTCTTCGATACTCCTGATCTGTTCATTGAAAGCCAGTGCCTGTATCTTGTTTGTATTATCCTGGCTGAAGATCCTGGCATTAATATCAGCTTCCATCCTCGAAAAATAATAAGCACTGTCTTTATTATTTGCCGCGTCAAAAATCTGCCGCATAAATCCGGCGCCAGCCAGCTTCAGATTATTGTTGTTATATTGATTACCGAGGCTCAAGAGCCGGTTGGCTTGTACTTTGGATTCTAATAATCTGTTCTCATTAAGTAAGTAGGGAATATAGCCCAATTCAAATCTCAATATTGCCGAATTGCTTGTGATGAATTCAGTAAGTGCCAGAGTCTTGTTGAAATATATTTCGGCCAATTCTTTTTCTGCTTTTGCTGCAAAGGCTGAGCCGGTTAAATGTAATGCTGCATATTCATACAACCGGCTATTTGTCCGTTGACTGTTTTCCATTAATGCCTGGGCATAGTGTAAAGCAGAGTCAGGTTGATTTTGCAATAAAAAGTAAGTGGACATGCCCCTTTGATATTGAACTAACATGTAATCGTACAAGGGATGTGTTTTTTCGGGTAAATTATCTTTTCCAAGCTGATTAAATTTCACCATTTCCTCTGTATTCTGAAGGTATAGGTAAACAAGGGCTATATCGAAATATAAAGAACTTGTCCTTCGCTTGTCCTTAGTTTTTATTGCCAAAGGCAATGCTTTAAAATAATACTCAAGCGCAGTTGTGTTATCTCCTTTTGCAAGTGAGAGATATATGCCAATCCAGTTATAGCTGGAGGCCAGCAAGGCAGCATCGTTCTGTTGCTGTGCTATTTTGAGCAATTCAATAGCTAAAGTGGAGTCGGCATTGCCCGAAAAGCTATTTAAATTCTCAAGGATTTTTTCGATAATGCGAAACCTGTCTATTGGTTTAGTGGTTTGGGGCAACAAGTTCTTTAAACTATCAATGGTTTTATTTTGTGCCGTACTGTTAAATGCCAAAAAGAAGAGGCATACAGCGATAAATGATTTTCTCATAATTATATAAGATAAACGAATTATTTTTTATTTCACCCGGTTATACTTTTTTAAAACATCCATCACCAGTTTATGCGGCAGGCCATATGCTTTATTCCCATTTACACCTTCCATCGTTTCTGCTGACACCATTGCATTAATAATAGCTTCTTCGACCGCCTGCACTGTGGCATTAAACAAAGGATTAATTAGGTCATTGGGTAACTCATCCAATTTTGTAAACTCTTCTCTTTGAAATGCTGTTGTGTTAGCAGTAGAGAAAGCAATAAAAATATCACCAGAGCCATTTTCGCCACGACCGCCGACAATGCCAACTCCAAGCGGAACTCTTTCAGCAATTCTTTTTAATTGGTGTGGTAATAGTGGAGCATCTGTTGCCACCACTACAATTATAGAACCATCGCCTGCCTGGTAAGAGGGAGGTGCTTTGAATTCATAATTCATCGTGTCTTTTAATTCCTGCCCAACAGGAACACCGGCAATAGTAAAATTTCTTTTACTTCCAAAATTTGATTGCACCAGCACACCAACGGTATAAGAACTGTCTTTTATTTTTATAATTCTGGATGCTGTTCCGGTACCCCCTTTAAATCCCAGACACATCATACCCGTACCCCCGCCTACATTTCCTTCTTTGATGAAGCCGGTCTTAGCACTGTACAATGCTTCAAAAGCATTTTCTTCTTTTACATGAAAACCATAAATGTCATTTAAGAAACCGTCATAAGTTTCTGCCACTACGGGATAAGTGTACCAAAAATCTTCCTTGTACCAGCCTTTCTTTACATACCATTTCAATACGGCATCTCTTACAACACCTACACTGTTTGTGTTAGTGATCATGATGGGGCCTTCCAGGAAACCTGATTCGGTAATCCAGGTTGTGCCGGTCATTTCTCCGTTTCCATTTAGTGAGTACCAGTTTGCATATACGGGATTGTTATTATGCCCTCTTGGCAAAATAGCAGTAACACCTGTTCTTACTGGCCCTTTGCCTCGTATGTTTTTTCCGCTGCCGGAAATAATTGTACTGTAACCAACTTCAATTCCTTTTACATCTGTAATGGCATTGTATTTACCTGGTGTGCCGTTAAATGGAATACCGATGTCCCGGGCTCTTGGCTTTTGAGCCTGCATCGAAAGTTGAAAAAAAATTATTAATGCGGCAATAAATATTTTTTTCATGGTTTATTTTTTAACTTCTTTTAATAAGTGTTGAATGCAGGTGCTTTACCCTCCACTCTTTTTTTTCTCTAATTAAAACTACCGTTTCCAACCATTGCGAGGTTACCTGTTTGCCATCTTTTACTATTACTGACTGAAGACGATAGGTAACCGATGCTGTAGTTTTATCAACCATGGTATTGATAAACTCAAAACTATTAGTACGTTTAAAATCTGCTGACTGATTAAGCGTAATGGCTTTTAGAATAAGTGTATCCATATTCCAAATCTGGCCATATTCATATAGCGTAATATCAGTTGTGCTATAAGCTTTCAGGCTGATAGAATCCCGGTTGGATAAAGCATCAAATAGTTTGACAACGGCATGTTGTACCCTTTCCTGTTTTTTTGTTAGCGACTCCTGGCAATACAGTAAAGTTGAAATTGAAAAAACAGTAAGAAAGAGGGCTATTTTTTTCATTTATTTTCAATTGATTTTATAATCAGTTCCAGCACTTCATCTATTTTATCATCTGCCATCCAACGGGTAACTACAACCAGGTCATGTTCTTTATCTATAACGATGTAGTTGCCACCATAACCAGCAGCATAATATATTTTAGATGAAAGATTCGGCCATTCCTTATCAGTATTCAACCACCATAGATAGCCATACCTTTTAAATGCAGCAGAAGGTTGCTGTACGACATTCACCCAATTTTCTGAAACCAGTTGCTTATCATTCCATTTTCCGTTTCGTAAAAACAATAAACCAAACCTTGCATGATCTAATGTATTGATGAAGATGCCGCCCCCATGATGCCCGCCACCGCTTACCGATTGCATCATCAACCCATCCAGGTTTACATATGAATTTTCGTAACCATGCCATCGCCAGGTGGTAGAAGCACCAATGGGATCCATGATCTTTTCTTTTAAAACCATGGGCAATGGTTTGCGCCACACTTGCAATAAGGAATAGGCCAATAGGTTTACCCTTACATCATTGTATTTATAAAAAGTTCCAGGTTCGTTCAACTTCCTGTTTTTCCAATCATCAATACCACCTTCTCTTGGCGGACGATCGGCCCAGTCGTGTAAATCAAATAATGTTCCGCTCCAGTCCGATGATTGATTTAATAAATGCTCCCAGGTTATTTTAGAATTATGTACTCCATCAAAACTCCCATCGGTTACATAACGATCCATATTGTCAGTTACATTTTTTATAAGCCCATTGTCAACAGCTATTCCTACAACTGTAGAAAGATAACTTTTAGTTACGCTGAATGTCATATCCACTCTTTCCACATCGCCCCATTGCCCAATGATGTAGCCATTTTTTATAATCAGTCCTGCGGGGCCGCTTCTTTCTTTCATAGGCCCGATGATTTTATAGTTGGGTTCCCGGCCATATGATTTCATAATGGCAATACGCAAATCCTTATCAACTTTGTTTTCACTTTTTAAAGCCAGTTGAATGGCACTGTCAATTAAACTTTTATTTAGTTTGAGTTCTTCAGGCTTTTTTGCTTGCCAGTTTGCATCGGGGTAATAGGGTTGCTGTGCTTGTGCAATAAACAATAACGAAAGGAAGTAAAGTCCTATTAGTAGCTTCTTCATAAATTAAAAAATTAGTCTAAGTGATATTTTTCTTTTAAATAGTTGATCAAATCTTTACCAGTTTTTAATAAATTTTCTTCCATCGGGGCAATAGAGCGGATAGTGCCATTCATATAAACTATGTAAAGCCCAAACTCTTTTAGTATCTCCGGATTGCTTGTACGCAGTTGTGGGTTATTCGCTTCTCTTTTTATAGTACCGTCTTCATTTTCCATAGCCCTGAAAACAGTGGGCTCAAACAATTTTGAAGCTATCGTTTTGTAATGCGCAAATTCTTCAAAATACAAATCCTCCAGTTTTGTAATTTGGGGAAGCTGATTATAGTATTCCATTATCTTATTAGCTGCCTCATTGCTATGGATTAAGCGAAAGCTTCCTGAATTTTTTAATTGCTCAAATGTTTTATTGTTGGTAACAAGGGAAATTATCCTTGGTCCCACCCTCGCCATATAATAAGCATTATTGCCCTGTTCTTTTAGTAAAGAGGGTGTACTAACGATGGTAAGAAAATTATCCATCAATGCTATGTTGGCCCGGTTACCGGTAATGTTTTTCTGAATTATAATCTCATCTTCCTGCAAGTCTGCCACCAATGATTTTATAAACTGTTTCTCCCGGTCTTTTTCAATTTTATGCTCCAATTGATATTCTGCCAAAAACCCACAGAACACAGCGAGGAACAACATTAAAAATTCCCAGAAATAATGGGTCCATTTTTTT
Organism: Chitinophagaceae bacterium; assembly: GCA_016708765.1. Lineage (GTDB taxonomy): Bacteria > Bacteroidota > Bacteroidia > Chitinophagales > Chitinophagaceae > JJ008. Next base: position 765,952 of record JADJFD010000002.1, on the reverse strand, counting down.
CGGGCGGTGTGTGAGTGGTGGTGTACTTCCATAAATGTTTTATTTCAGTCCGTATTTATTTTTTAAAATGGAAAGAAGCTCTTCCCCTTTTTTCAGTGTTTCAGCTTTTCGATCCCACAAATTTTTATTATTGTTCGATCGTATTTGACAGATATTGGCATATTGAATAAAATCCTGTTTATTCTCGCTCAGGAAAGGCATTGTTTGTTGTTTGAAAGAATCAATCTTTTCGGCTGATAGCTCCAGGTTCATAACTTCATCGAGAAAAAAGGCATTGAATATTTTATTCCGGGTACTCAGAAGTAATTCATACATCGGATCCTGGAAATCCAATTGGGTTTGCAACCGTCGGCATGACTGGTCATACCTGGCTATAGCATCAGTAACATCCCGGGTTTTAAAATAACGTAGTCCGCCCGAACTTTTTAACTGGTGCAAAGTGGCATCCTGGAATGCTACCTGTAGATAGCGGGTGCCGAACCGGCCATAGTAATACCAGGTTCCGGCAGGCAGCGAAGATAGCGGTTGGTGCTGAACCAGGTTTCGGAAAGTGTCAATTTTACGGGTGACAAAATCGTTGATCAGCATGGCTTCTTTTAAAATAGCGGTGTCAATTTTCAGGTCTTCATAAAGTGAATTTGCGTATTGTTTTTCCCGGTCTTTTTCAATCTTATGCTCCAATTGATATTCTGCTAAAAATCCACAGAACACAGCAAGGAACAACATTAAAAATTCCCAGAAATAATGGGTCCATTTTTTCCTGCCCCGATGGCTATCGGGGTCGGCAGCGGTGTGTGCATGGTGGTGTACTTCCATAAGCTTATTATTTAATCAAAGTTGTATTCCTTTTTAATCATTTCAATAAGCCCTTTTGCCCGGTTTTGAAGGGCAATAGCATTACGGATATAGAATTTAATGGTAGAGGAATAATAATGATAGTTCAACGATACGGTGTTTATATCTTTTGAATCAGCAGAAAGCAAAGATGGCTTTAGCAAAGGTTTGGTGATGTTTGTTCGCTGGCCACCTAAACTACCACTGGCGATTACTTTTATATTTATCATCATTTGCTGAAAAACATAGCTGTCAAACAACAGGGTATTACCTTTATGAACTTCATCGAGCTTCAAACGCAGCAGGTCTATTTGATTGGCCAGCCATTGAAAGGATACATAATAAGTGCCGATACTATCCAGCAAATCCTTGTTTTTAATGTACCTGAGCAAACCTGCAGTCTTAAGCTGGTCAAAAGACTTTGAGTTGGTATAATAATACCCAACATTGGCAGTAACCGTTCTGGCTGCAAAATAAATTTCGGGGGTATTTGTAATATCTGAATGTAATAACTCAACAAGTGAATCGGCCATCTGTGCACTATGACTATTCCGATCTGTTACCGAACTCAAAAGAATAATATCTGAGTGCAGGTCGGATAGCATGGAATTCAATTGGGTCTTCACTTCTTTTTTGTGAAGAATAACTTCCCGGGTGTTTTCCGCATAAAATCCCAACGATACGGCCAGAAACAACATTAAAAACTCCCAGAAATAATGTGTCCATTTTTTTCGGGCGGTGTGTGAGTGGTGGTGTACTTCCATAAGTGATTTCTTAGAGGTGATATTTATCTATTTAAGAAGGCGTTAGTTCGATGAAATTTTGTTTCAAATATTTCAAGTAATAATAATTTCGAACATTGGAAACACTCATAGTGTTTCCAATGTTTATGTTTACTGATTTTTATAGAAGCCTTCGTCAGCATATTTAGTTGCTGCTTGCAGCAATGCTGTAAATTCTTTTACTTTTTCAACATCACCTTTTTTGATGTAGAGCTGTTGCAGGCAATGATATATCAATGCACTTTTTGGAAATCGCTGTAGAAGCTCATTATAGGTTTTAACAGCCTCATCGTATTTTCCTGCTTTTATTTGTGCGGCTCCAATGTTTATTGCCACCGGCCTAGCATACAATGGTGGCTCTCCATAACCAAGATCTAATTCATTTTTGTGTGCTTTTTCCAACAGCTTTAGTGCCACATCATAATTGCCCTGATGACTGGCTATGCAGCCTTGTAATTCCAAGCTGGCAGTATTAATGGTATTTTGATAACCTTCGTTTAGAGTGCTGTCTTTTCCGGTTTGTTTATGATTTCTCCATAATAAGGCATCTAAATCGCTGGAATATTTCAAAGCAAGTTCTACATTATTTTTATCCAGGGCTGCCATGCCTTTTACAAAAGAGATTAATGCGTTTTTAAATTCTTTGTTTTTATAACTGAAGACGATGTCCTTATCTTTAATAGCTTCTAATTGCTCTGCTGCTTTATCCCAATTACCAAAAGCCATTTCCATTTTGCCGGGTGCCATTACACCCTGATTGAAAAAACTACCATCGTACATTTTTTTCCGAAGTTTGTTTATGGGCATATTTTTTAACCTTTCAGCATAGTATAATCCTTCATTATGCCGGCCGTCATGTACGCAATTATTAATGAGGTAATTGATGTTGTGTATGTAATTCCAGTTGTCCACTTCTTCTACACCTTCATTTTTCATGTAGGCAGAATCAGTTTTAACAGAAGCTACAAAAGCATCATGTGCTCTTTTATAATCGCCAACCCTGTTGTAAATATGACCCGGCATATGTACAATATGTCCCGACAAAGGGGCCAAAGAAGTTAATGTATCTGCACTTGCCAAGGCTCTTTCAGGGCAGCAATGTTCCATCAAATGAATCCAGTAATGATGAAAGCCATGATTGTATGGTGCTGCTCTTTGTACATCTTTCAATAAAAATTCGCTGTACATCTGTCCTTCCATTGGTTTCATATCAGTATCGAAGCCACTCATTTTATATAATGCTAAAAACAATTTTGCATCAATATCTTCCGGAAATTTATGTACGATCAGCTCTAATTTTTTAATTACCTCTGGAAAAGATGCTTCTTTTAATGAATCGCCAAGTATGCCAATCTCCGCATACAATTTTTCTCTTTCATTGGCTTTTGGTAATAATTTTTTTAATTGAACAACAGCAGTTGTTTTATTGTATTTATATACGCTGTCTTCATCCGGCCCAAGTGTTTGCAATAAACCCCAGTAAGGCATAATAGCATTGGAATCATTTTTTATCGCTTCTTTAAATGCACGGTAAGCTTCAAAATCCCAGAAGTCGTGTAACAAAGAAATGCCTTGGTTAAAATAGGCTTTTGTTTTTTCTGATTTAGATTCAATCTTCATATCAGAGTTACCAATACCGGTCATAAGTTTCGGGGCTGGTAAATTATGAATATAAAAAATCTGTGCCCTGCCAGCTTGCATGTGGGCTAAATGATTGTGGTTGGACTTTTTAGTATCATCAGCATGTTGATTGTGTTGGGAAAATCCGTATGCAGGCAATAGGAGGGTGATGAAAATAGCAATTTGTTTCATGTTGGTTTTTTGGTTGCTAAATTTACCGAAATAATATTGGGATTTTCGCAAGAATTAGCTTCCAAACTGATTGGGAGTTTTAAAACCAATGAAAGCTTGGTTTGATTAGCAGCAAAGAAATTTATTCTTCTTCCTTAAATAAAGCTTCGGGGGGAAGGCCTTTTACAAACCGATCGTAAGCCTGTTTTATATATAGTTGAAAATCGTAGTCGCCAGAATATTTTGTAAACATATAGGATGGTCGAAATACTCTCATAAATCTATCCAGTTCATTTCCGTCTAATAAAGTAAGGCGACGAACCAATGCTTTGCTAAAACGATTCGATACAAAATTATCTTCCTCTTCTTGAAATAATCGTTTTTGAAAAGAAGCCATACTTCTATTTCGTTTAAAACGGAACATATTTATGATCTCATCCAAATCGAAACCAGCAGCACCGCCATATGATGGTGTTACGGTTTTTAAACCCGGCTTTTCATAATTAAAAATCTTAGCATAGTCCCTTCTATTCTGAATAGAATCCTGCCGATAATTTTTCAGTTTTAATTTAACCTCTTTCATCACCGGCACATTTACCTGCAATGAAATATCGAAACTCATAGGGTTAGCTATTTTTAGAACAGGAAATTTAATGGTAGGTTTATTCAAATAGCTGAACCAGATAGAATCTTTTTCAGAAACTTCAATTATATAACGTCCTTCACTATTGGTAATAACGCCTTCGCCGGAAGTGCTGAGTACAGTTACAGCTTCCATCGGATAGTTTCTGGAACTATCGTACACCGTTCCTTTTATTTTATACAATTGAGCACTTGAAGAAACAGTAGTTCCTAAAAATGCAATTATGGTTATGAATAATATGTAGAAATTTTGCAGACGCAAGTTTTTATAATTGACGCAAGTAACAAAAGAAAATGCAAAAGGAACTGTAAAGTGTCTATTCTAAGCTTGCAGAAGAACCTGTTCTACCACTTTTGGATAATGCTCATGCTCCAATTGTAGCACTTTAGCAGCCAATGAATACGCTGTGTCATTTTCCTCTATGGAGCATTTAGCCTGAAAAATAATATCGCCATGATCGTAATGTTCATCAACAAAATGTATTGTTATGCCAGTTTCTGTTTCTTTGTTATCAATAACTGCTTGATGAACATATTGGCCATACATTCCTTTGCCGCCATACTTTGGTAATAAAGCTGGATGAATATTGATGATTGAATTGGGAAATGCTTTGATTAATGCAGTTGGTATTTTCCAGAGAAAGCCAGCAAGAATAATAAAGTTGATGCCTGCTTCTTTTAATTCATCTGTAAATGCATTGCCACGGAAAAAAATTTCTTTCTCAAGTACTAGTGTTTGGATAGAACTTTGTTCAGCAACTTTTAATACACCAGCGTCTGACTTATTACTTACAATCAGCGAAACGGAAATGCTTTTGTGATTTTTAAAAAAATCGATATTCTTAGCGGCATTGCTGCCTGTTCCCGAAGCAAAAATTGCAATTTTTTTCACCGGGCAAATATAAACTCAATATTAGCTAACTTGATTTTCAAATTAAACAGGAGATGATAAAAGGACTTTATGAAACACATATTAATGTAACCAACCTGGAAAAATCAATTACATTTTATAAAGAAGTGCTGGGTTTGCATTTCTGTCATAAAGAAGAAAAAAGAAGAATTGCTTTTTTCTGGATTGGTAAACCAAAAGAATTTATGCTTGGTCTATGGGAAAAGCAGGCAGAAGAAATGGAGAAAAGGCATTTTGCTTTTCGGTGCGATGAAGAAGATATTTTAATCAGATCGGTTAAGTACCTCAAGGAAAGAAGCCTAGAACCTTACAATTTTTTGAATGACGAAACAGAAAAGCCAATGGTATTTGCCTGGATGCCGGCGTTGGCAATTTATTTTAATGATCCCGATGGAAATGTATTGGAATTCATTGCTGTTTTGGAAGGTGAAGCCAACCCTGAATTGGGAGTAATCTCTTACGAAGAATGGAAGAAGGCTTCAAACACCTAAAAAAGAATAAAGCTATTTGATATTTAAGACTATTCTGATTTCTGACTTCCGATTTCAGACCTCTTTATAACACCCATCTTAATCCCAATCTTTCGGATATAGTTTATAAAAAATTTAAACTGACCAAAAGGAAAGCTGACAAGAATTACCGCCATCGGCCAGATAATGGTAATAAGTAGTATATATATGATAGCCCAAAGCCAATCTTGCTGAATAGAAAGGACGTTCATTATTTTTTTACCCACAAAACCGGTAAGACTACCACCAATAGCAAATGTGCAAAGGATTAGCACAAGCTGCGACCCATTTACTTTCCATTTTTTTTGAAGCTTTTCGAACATCATTTGATTTATGAGGCGCAAAAATGCAGAAAAAACCACCAACTGTAGTTATATCCGATTACTTCTTTTCACATTCGATAGAAATCACTAAAAAGTTGACTGAATTATGACAATTCAAATTACATATTGCATAAATATGTTGAAAAATCGCCTGAAACCCTTACTGGTAGCGGCTTAAAAAAAAGTTAAACGCCTTGTGGATTTATTAACTTCCTGACTTATTTTTGCGGCTGAATAAAGGATTTTATCCACATTTTTTTAGAATCAATTGAGACTATGATTCCCTGCAAACTCATCGGCAAAAGGCTATTTTTATTATTATTAACATTTTTTGTTTCTACTAGTATAAACAATGTTTCGGCGGCAGATATTGCTGCTGGTAAGGCATTATTCATGAGTAAATGTGCCAGCTGCCACCAGGTTTTGAAACCGGGAACTGGTCCTGCGTTAGCCGGAATAGAGGACAGACACACTTGGGCAGATCATAATGAGTTATTGAAATGGATCAATAACCCAGCCGCCTATCTTGCAAAAGATGCTTACACACAAGGTCTTTTGGCTCAATATAAATCAATGATGACTGCTTTTCCTGATATTACATTGGTTGATGTTGATAATATTGTAGCATATATTAATGATGCGGCAGTTGCAAAAGCTCCACCTCCAGGCGACACTAATGCAGGAGCACCAAAATCAAATAGCAATGCAATAATATTTGGTGTTATATCTCTAATATTAGCAATTATTGCACTGATTTTAATGCAGGTTAACAGTAACCTCAAGAAAATGTCGGATGATGCTGAAGGTATAAGTCGTCCGGAACCAGTGCCTTTTTATAAGAACAAGGTATACATTACCATGTTTGCTTTGTTGTTTTTTGCATTTGCTGGCTATCAGTTTAGCAAAGCGGCAGTAGGCTTAGGCAGACAAACAAATTATGAACCAGTTCAACCAATTTTCTATTCACATAAAGTACATGCTGGTATCAATCAGATAAGTTGTTTGTATTGCCATGGTAGTGCATGGGAAAGCAAACATGCTGCTATTCCTTCTGTAAATGTTTGTATGAATTGTCATAAGGCAATTGGAGAATATGTAAAAGGACCAACACTATACGATAAAGAAGGCAACGAAATTAACGGTACAGCAGAAATAGCTAAACTATACAAGTACGCAGGGTTTGATCCTAATAATCCAAACGATTGGGATCCTTCAAAAGCAAAACCAATTGAGTGGATTAAAATTCACAATCTTCCTGATCATGTTTACTTCAACCATTCACAACATATAAGAGCAGGTAATGTACAGTGCCAGAGCTGTCATGGAGAAATAACTGGAATGGATGAAGTAAAACAAGTTTCAGAATTAAGTATGGGTTGGTGTATCAACTGTCATAGAGAAACGAAAGTTGATTTTAACTACACCGATAGTACAGGAAACAAGTTCTATAGTATATATGAGAAGTTTCATAATGATATAAAAAACCACAAAATGGATAGTGTAAGAGTAGAACATATCGGTGGTTTGGAGTGTCAGAAATGTCATTATTAATATAAATAGGCAGTTGGCAGTTTGCAGTTAACTGTCGCTGTTTTATTAAGGATGTTGAAAATAAATTCAGATGGCAACTGCAAACTGCCAACTGCTAACTGGGAAATTATATGAGTCAAAACAAATACTGGCAAAGTTTCGGAGAAGTGAACGACCCGGAGAATCTTAAAAACCTCTCCCAAGATGAGTTTCAAGAGGAATTACCTTTCGAAGGCTTTGATGATAAAGGGTTGATAGATGCCAAAGCTCCACGCAGAGATTTCTTAAAGTATCTTGGATTTAGTACTGCTGCTGCTACATTGGCCGCCAGTTGTAAAATTCCGGTTAAGAAGGCAATTCCTTATGCAAACAAGCCAGAAAATTTGGTGCCGGGTGTTGCAAAATTCTATGCAACTACTTATGTGCAGGATGGAGATGTAGTGCCTGTTTTGGCTAAAGTAAGAGATGGTCGTCCAATTAAGATTGAGGGAAATAAATTAGCAAACAACTCATTTGCGCAAGGTGGTACATCTGCAAGAGCTCAGGCTTCTGTGCTTGATTTGTATGATATGTACAGAGCAAAATTTCCATTACATAAAGTAAAAGATAAATTTGAAGAGGTTCCAACCTTCGAACAATTTGATAAGTTAGTTGGCGATGCAATGAAAGCTGCAGGCGGTTCTGTTGTTTTATTAACGTCAACTATTGTTTCTCCTTCTACAAAAGAAATAATTGCAAAGTTTCCGAACTTAAAGCATGTTCAATACGATGCTGTTTCTTACAGCGGTATGATACTGGCTAATGAAGCCAGCGGCTTCGGTAAAAGAATTCCTTCTTACAATTTTAGCGCAGCTAAAGTAATTGTGAGTTTGGGTGCCGATTTTTTAGGAACATGGCTTAGCCCGGTTGAATTTGCAAAAGGATATTCCAAAGGAAGAAAGATTGATGAGAAGAATCCTTCTATGAGCAAGCATTACCACTTTGAAGGTCATTTAAGTATGACAGGTTCTAATGCTGATGAAAGATTTACCCATCGTCCTTCTGAAACAGGTGCTATTGCCGTTGCTTTATTAGCTGAATTAGGTGGTGCTGTTGCCCCATCAATTGCTGATGCAAAACTGGCAGCAGGTATTAAAAAAGTTGCTGCAGATCTTAAAGCAAATAATGGTGCTGCAATGGTTGTTAGTGGCAGCAACGATAAGAATGTTCAAATCATTGTTAACGCAATTAATAATACAATCGGAGCTTATGGGACAACGATTGACTGGACTCGTCCAGTAAACTATCGCCAGGGTATTGATAGCGAATTTGCACAACTGGTTGCTGATATGGAAGCAGGTTCAGTTGGCACAATAATGATTCATGGTGCTAATCCTGCATACAACCATTACGATGCTGATAAATTTAAAGTAGCATTAAAGAAAGTGAAACTTAGAGTCTCCTTCTCTGAAAAAATGGATGAAACCGCTGAGCTTTGCGAGTACATTATTCCAAATCATCATTACTTAGAAAGCTGGGGAGATGCAGAACCAAAAACTGGTATTGTAAGTTTCCAACAACCAACTATATATCCTTTATTTAAAACTCGTCCTTTCCAAACTTCATTGTTGAAATGGGCTGGTGATACAAAAGATTACGAAACATATTTTAAAGAATACTGGAGCGGTAAATTAGGCAGCGAAAATGCATTGAATACAGCATTACAAAATGGTGTTGTTGAAAATGCAGCTGGCGGCGGCGCTTCATATAGTGGCAGTGCAACAGCGGCTGCTGAATCTGCAATTGCTGCTTACAAAAAAGGAACAGGCGTTGAAGTTGTTTTATACGAAAAGTCTTCAATAGGAACTGGTGCACAAGCTGGCAATCCTTGGTTACAAGAATTACCCGATACTGTTACTAAAGCCACTTGGGATAACTATGCTTTAATATCTATGGCAAAAGCCAAAGAGTTAGGCATTAAATTAAATACAGATTACGAATACTATCCTGGTAAACCTGTTATTAAAGTAACAGTTGGTAAAAAAGAAATTGAAATACCAATTCTTGTTTTACCGGGTATGAATGCTGATACCATTGCTATTGCAGTTGGTTATGGCAGAAATGAATCAATTGGTAAAACAGTTGCTGGTGTTGGCGTAAACGTTTATCCGCTGGCTACTTTCAATGGAACTACGGTTGATAATTATGCAACCGGAGCTACAGTTGAAAACCTGCATAAGAAACAAAAGATTGCACAAACGCAAATACATAACTCTTACGAAGGCCGTATAGAAGTAGTAAGAGAAACTACATTGGCTACTTTTAAAAAGCATCCAAATGTAATTCCTGACTGGAGAAACCATCAGAAAGAAGCTTTTTATCAAAATGCGAATAACGATTTCCGTCAGGCTACTTTATATCCGCAACATGATCAGCCGGGTATTAAGTGGGGTATGAGCATCGATATGAACTCTTGTAACGGATGTAATGCTTGTGTAATAGCTTGTCATGCTGAGAATAACGTACCTGTTGTTGGTAAAAGCGAAGTATTGCGTTTCCATGATATGCATTGGTTACGTATCGACCGTTATTTTATCAGCGATCATGAAAATCCTGATGAGTTAAAAGGTGTTGTTTTCCAACCGATGATGTGTCAGCATTGTGATAATGCACCTTGCGAAAACGTTTGTCCTGTTGCAGCTACTAACCACAGCTCTGAGGGAATGAACCAGATGTCTTATAACCGTTGTATCGGTACAAGATATTGCGCCAATAACTGTCCTTTTAAAGTACGTCGCTTTAACTGGTCTGATTATACAGGAGCAGATAGCTTCGCTAATAACCAGGATCAGCAATTAGTAGGCAAATTAGATCCGGCTGTATTCCAAATGAACGATGATTTGACGAGAATGGTATTAAATCCTGATGTTACAGTTCGTAGCCGTGGTGTAATGGAGAAATGTTCTTTCTGCGTACAGAAATTACAAGCAGCTAAATTGGATGCGAAGAAAGAAAACAGAATGTTGAATGATGGCGATGCACAAACAGCTTGTCAAACAGCTTGTCCAACTGATGCAATTGTTTTCGGTAATGCGAATGATAAGAATAGTGCAATTAGCAAAGTAAGAGTTGATAATAACCAAAGAGGTTTCTATGTGCTGGAGCAATTGCATGTTTTGCCGAATGTTACTTATTTAGCTAAAGTGAGAAACACAGACGAAATAATTGAAACAGGACACCATGCAGCAACAGATCATGCAGCAACAGAGCATGATGCTACAAGTGGTGAACATAAAGCTGACAGCACTTTGCCTTCAGCACCAAAAACAGTAGAAGCGAATCATTAATAAAGTGGATTTGGAAAGTGTAAATGGATTTTTTTAGAAATTATTATTTGGAATTTTTATAATTTACTATGTCATTACTCAGATACGAATCACAGGTAAGGCCAGCACTGGTTGAAGGTGGAAAAGATTATCACCAGGTAACTGAAGATATCTGCCGTCCGGTAGAAGCCAAACCATCCAAACTTTGGTGGATTGGGTTTCTAATTTCTGTAGCCTTATTAATTTTTGGTATTATTTCCGTTACGGTGGAAGTAATATATGGTACCGGCCAGTGGAACCTGAATAAAACCATCGGATGGGGTTGGGATATTACCAACTTCGTATGGTGGGTAGGTATTGGTCATGCCGGAACATTGATTTCTGCTATCTTATTACTATTCCGTCAAGGTTGGAGAACAGGTGTGAACAGAGCTGCGGAAGCCATGACAATTTTTGCGGTTATGTGTGCTGGTCAGTTTCCTATCTGGCATATGGGTAGGGTTTGGAATGCCTTCTTCGTATTACCTTATCCAAATACAAGAGGTCCTTTGTGGGTTAACTTTAACTCTCCACTTCTTTGGGACGTATTTGCGATATCAACTTATTTTACAGTTTCATTATTATTCTGGTATTCTGGTTTATTGCCGGATTTAGCAACATTAAGAGACAGAGCTAAGAAGAAATGGAGAAAAATGTTTTATGGTGTAGCTGCATTTGGTTGGACAGGAAGCACTAAACACTGGCAGCGTCATGAAGCTCTTTCGTTGGTATTAGCAGGTTTAAGTACACCACTTGTATTGTCAGTACATACAATTGTATCTTTTGACTTTGCAACTTCAGTAGTTCCGGGTTGGCATACAACCATCTTCCCTCCTTACTTCGTTGCGGGTGCAGTATTTTCTGGTTTCGCAATGGTGCAGACTTTGCTTGTTATAACAAGAAAGGTGTTAGGTCTTCAAGAGTATATTACAATAGAACACATAAATGTAATGAACAAGGTTATTGTTTTAACCGGTTCAATTGTAGGTATTGCATACTTAACAGAGTTGTTTATGGCATGGTATTCTGCGGTGCCGTATGAGAATTTTGCATTCTTTGAAAACAGATTAAACTTAAATAGCCCTTATGGATGGAGCTACTGGATTATGATGGGATGTAACGTATTATCCCCTCAGATTTTCTGGTTTAAGAAAATGAGAACAAACCTTACCGTTACTTTTTTTATGTCAATATTAGTGAACATCGGTATGTGGTTCGAACGTTTTGTAATTATCGTTACTTCTGTTTACCGTGATTACTTACCAAGTGCATGGAGTACTTATTACACTCCTACTATTTGGGAGATTGGATTTTACTTGGGAACATTCGGATTATTCTTTACTTGTTACTTCCTGTTCTCCAAATTCTTCCCGGTAATTGCGATAGCGGAGATTAAACATATATTAAAACGCAGTGGTGAAAATTATAAAGAGAATATGGGTGTAATAGATAAAGAAAGTGTGGATCAGTTTGCAGCAGAACAATTGCATGATCATCATTAAAGATTGATGTTTAAAATTTGATATTTTTTATTTGGAATTTAATAATTTATGGCTGTAAAAAAATTTATAACAGGTAGTTTTTACGACGAGGAAGTTTTATTCCCTGCTGTAAAAAAAATACGCAGAGCAGGTTACAAAATTCATGATGTTTTTACTCCTTTTCCTATTCATGGGTTGGATAAAGCAATGGGATTAAGAGATACTAGTCTGCATACTGCAGGATTTATATATGGTATTACTGGAACGGCAACAGCTGTAGGTTTTATTACCTGGGCGTTGACGATAGACTGGCAGATAAACTTTGGTGGCAAACCATTCTTTTCTTTACCAGCCTGGATACCTATTATATTCGAGTTAACAGTATTATTTGCGGCTGTGGGAATGGTGTTGACGTTTTGCTACTTATGCCAGTTAGCACCATTTGTAAAAAAAGATCATTTTAATCTTCGTTCAACAGACGATACTTTTTTAATGGCTTTAGAATGTACAGATAAAACAATTGAAGCCGATGCAATCAGCTTTTTAGAAAGCATAGGTGCTGTAGAAGTTGGTGTTCAGTATAAGGAAACAGGATGGTGGCTTGGTCGTTATGATAATGACAAGAAGCGGTTTGAGAAAAATGTTGAAACGGCTCATTAATAAATTATATAATCAGCGATGATGAAAAAATTTTGGATTATAATAGGATGTTTGACGATGATAGCAGTACTTGCTGGCTGTGATAAAACAAGACGTAGTCCAGGAAGAGCTTCTATGCCCGATATGTCTTACAGCCGTGCATACGAAACATATTCATCTACAGAGAATTTAAAAGAAAATGGTATTAATTATACTGCAAGACCGGTAGAAGGAACAATTGCCCGTGGAGATATGGCTTCTTATGAAAATAAGAATGATTCAACTGGATATGCGAGGTCTGCCGTAGTCAAAAATCCATTAGACTTTTCTACAATTGACATGAAAGAAGCAGAGAGATTATACTTGGTGAATTGCGCCATTTGTCATGGTTCAAAATTAGATGGTAACGGTCCTTTGTGGAATGGTGGAGATGGCCCTTATCCGGCAGCACCTAAAAACCTTTTAGCTGACGATATGAAAGCAATGACAGAAGGAACCATGTTTCATTCTCTAACATATGGTAAAAATCTGATGGGAAGTTATGCATCGCAGCTTAGTACATTACAGCGCTGGGAAGTAATTGCTTACATAAAAATGAAGCAAGGCGGAACAGCTACAACAACAACAACAGTAGTTGCAGATACAACTGCTGCAGCAATAAAATAGTTTTTGAAGAAAAAATAAATGAACAAGATGGTAATCCGGGAAAAATATACAGTACCAAAGCGTTTTAATACTATAGCAATTACGCTGATGGTGATCGGCATACTGGCTATTGTTGGCTTGTATGCTACACATGGTTCAAAAAGTGATGCAACCTCACAGGCTCGTTTTTGGGGTTCGTTGTTGCAAAACAGTGTTTACTTTTTATTAGTTGTAAATGCTGCCATGTTCTTTATCTGTGCTCTCACATTGGCATGGGGCGGATGGCAAATGTCTTTTCGTAGAGTTTCAGAAGCTATTTCTGCCTGTGTTCCTGTAGTAGGAACTATTTGTGGTGTTATTCTTTTGCTTATTTGTTTTGGCAACAACCATGAAATATATCACTGGACAGATACAGAGCATGTAAAAGAGGATGCTATTTTAAATTTTAAGAAAGGATTTTTGAATAAAAATTTCTTTGCTGTAATGACAGTGCTGACAATTGTTTCTTGGTCATTATTAGGAAGGAAAATGAGAAAGCTTTCTCAAAGCATAGATAATAAGCCATTGAATGTTGAAGAAGGAAAGAAATACATATGGAACAATACAGTTTGGGCAGCGATTTACATTGTCGTTTTCTCATTAACTGTTTTGTCATCTATTCCATGGTTATGGTTAATGAGTATTGATGCGCATTGGTACAGTACCATGTATAGCTGGTACACTTTTGCAAGCACATTTGTTGCCGGTGTAGCCTTGATTACATTGTTTGTTGTTTTCCTTAAGAATAATAATTACTTAGAGTTAACGAACGAAGAGCATTTACATGACTTAGGTAAGTTCATGTTTGCCTTCTCCATTTTCTGGACTTATTTATGGTTCTCTCAGTTTATGTTGATCTGGTACGCAAACATTCCGGAGGAAACAACTTACTTCAAACCAAGAGCACAGGGAATGTATAGCGGAATTTTCTGGCTCATGTTTATAATAAACTTCCTTGCGCCATTATTGATATTTATGAGCAGGAATTCTAAAAGAAATTACGCTACATTAACTTTTATGTCGCTGCTGATAATATTTGGACACTGGTTAGATTTCTTCCAAATGGTATTCCCTGGTCATCAGAAAGAACATGTACCGATGATACTTTGGGATTTTGGAGTGGCATTAGGTTTTGTAGGACTGATCATGTTTGTAACTGCAAGAGCATTGAGCAAGGCTCCGTTATTAGCAAAGAATCATCCGTTTATTAAAGAAAGTGTGATACACCATACTTAATAATTAGGGATGATAGAATTTGTGGAATTTGGAATTTTTTTATTTGAATTTTTTTAATCGAAGATAGATTATGCAAACATTTTTCATCATAGCGATTTTAGCACTTGGCTTTCTGATTACTTTTCAGATTGCTAAAGCCAGTGAGTATGTAGCTGTTTTACGAGGAGAAGAAAAAGTAAGAAAGCAAACAAATAAGGTTAATGCTTTTTTGTTACTCGCCTTTCTAATCATTGGAATGTTTGGTGTTTATTATTGCAATGAAACGTATAAAGGGAGAATTTTAGGTGAAGCAGCTTCTGATCATGGCGTATTAATCGATAGAATGCTTTATATCACTATTGCACTTACCGGTATCGTATTTATTGTTACCCAAGTTGCCTTATTCTGGTTTGCTTTTAAATACCAAGAGTCTGACAAAAGAAAAGCTTTTTTCTATCCACATAATAATAAATTAGAACTGATTTGGACTGTTATTCCTGCAATTGCATTAACAGTATTAGTAGGCTTTGGTTTGTTCTATTGGTTTAAAATTACTGGCGATGCTCCAAAAGATGCAATGCAGGTAGAAGTAGTTGGTAAGCAGTTTGGCTGGGAGTTTCGTTATCCGGGAAAAGATCGCATCTTAGGTAAAAAGTATTTTAAGAAAGTAGATCCTGCGAACAATAATCCTGTTGGGCAAATTTGGGAAGACCCTGCGAATCATGATGATATATTTATGGAGCAGGAGATGCACCTGGTAGTTAACAAACCAGTTAAATTAGTAATAGGAGCAAAAGATGTAATACATGATGTGGGTTTAGTACATTTTAGAATGAAAATGGATGCTGTGCCGGGTACACCTACCACCATGTGGTTTACACCAAAGTACACAACTAAGCAAATGATTGAGAAGACAGGTAAACCAAACTTTACATATGAGATTTCTTGTGACCAGATGTGCGGACAAGGCCACTGGAGTATGAGAGGTGTTATAGTGGTAGAGACACAGGAAGAGTTTGATGCTTGGATGGCTGGTAAAAAACCACAGTACCTTGTAGCAAATCCTGATAAAGATCCGTCAGTTAAAAAAGATACAGCAACGGCAAAGCCTGTAGCTGCAATTCTGAATAATTAATGTCGCAAAAAATGCGGCGTTGAAAAAAAAGATTTTTTGAAACCTCATCTTAGAATGAGGCATAAATAAAAGAAGTATGAGCGAAGTAATGAATGTACATTCGGGAGCAGCAACTGCACATGCAGAGCATCATGATGGTCATGGTCATCACCATCAGTCGTTTGTTTCAAAATATATTTTCAGTCAAGATCACAAAACGATTGCCAAGCAGTTTTTGATAACAGGTATCATCTGGGCCATCATTGGTGGTTTGTTTTCTGTATTGTTCCGTTTGCAATTGGGCTATCCAGAACAATCGTTCCCAATATTGGAAACGTTTTTTGGTAACTGGGCTAAAGGCGGACAAATACAACCTGAATTTTATTATGCATTAATTACCATGCACGGTACAGTGTTGGTGTTCTTTGTATTAACTGCAGGACTGAGCGGAACCTTTGCCAACTTCCTTATTCCTTTACAAATAGGAGCAAGAGATATGGCTTCTCCATTCCTGAATATGCTTTCTTACTGGTTCTTCTTTTTAGCCAGTGTAATCATGTTTGCCTCTTTATTTATTTCAACTGGACCTGCATCTGGTGGTTGGACGATTTATCCTCCGCTGAGTGCATTAGGCCAGGCCTCATCTGGATCGATACTTGGTATGGATTTTTGGTTGATAAGTATGGCGATGTTTATCGTTTCCTCCCTTTTAGGCGGTATCAATTATATCACTACGATATTGAACATGCGGACAAAGGGGATGAGCATGACAAGAATGCCGTTGACAATGTGGGCTCTTTTCTTTACAGCAGTATTAGGTGTACTTTCTTTCCCTGTATTATTATCAGGAGCCATTCTTTTATTATTCGATAGAAACCTAGGTACAAGTTTCTTCTTGAGTGATATAGTGGTGAATGGCGAAATATTGCCGAATGAGGGAGGTAGTGCAATTTTGTTTCAGCATTTATTCTGGTTCCTTGGTCACCCTGAGGTTTATATCATATTGTTACCAGCCATGGGAATGGTATCGGAGATACTTTCTGTTAACAGCCGGAAACCAATTTTCGGGTATATGGCTATGTTAGGCTCTTTATTTGCCATTACAATTCTTGCTTTCTTGGTGTGGGCTCACCATATGTTTGTTACGGGTTTGAATCCATTCCTTGGTTCGATATTCGTATTGCTTACTTTATTGATTGCAGTACCGTCCGCCATTAAAGTATTTAACTGGCTGACTACATTATGGAGAGGTAATATTCGCTTTACACCGGCAACATTATTTGCTATTGGATTTGTGAGTTTATTTATCTCTGGTGGCTTAACAGGTATATTCTTAGGAAACTCGACAATTGATATCCACTTACATGATACCATGTTTGTAGTTGCTCACTTCCATATAGTAATGGGTGTGGCATCTATGTTTGGTATGTTCGCTGGTATTTATCACTGGTTCCCCAAAATGTTTGGAAGATATCTGAATAATACGCTGGGTTATATTCATTTCTGGGTAACAATGGTTGGCTCTTATCTTATTTTCTGGCCAATGCATTATCAAGGTCTTGCTGGTATACCTCGTCGGTATTTAGATAAAAGAGGTTGGGTATCTTTTAATGATTTCCCTTCGTTGGATAAAATGATCACTATCGTTTCTATCATAGTATTTGCAGTGCAGTTGATGTTTGTTTTCAATTTTCTTTATTCAATATTTAAAGGAAGGAAAGTGAAAGACAAGAATCCTTGGGGAGCTAATACATTGGAGTGGACAACACCATTACGTCCAGGACATGGTAACTGGGATGGCGAAATTCCTGAAGTACACCGTTGGGCTTATGATTATGGAAAAGACGGAAGAGAGTTTATTCCACAAACGGAGCCGCTTGGTGAGGGAGAGAGTGAACATTAGAGCAGCCTCCCCTGAACTCCGTTCGTTCCCTGAAAGGGAACCTCCGAAGAATGGGCTTAAGAGACCTTGATTATGTGAAGTTGCTTGATAGGTTTTAAGATAGCGAAGGAAAAAAAAATAGTTCTTTTAAAAAAATAGCCCCGTAGGGGCGGAATATCAGTAGCTCCGGGTTTTAACCCGGAGAAATGAAAACGAAGAATGTGTTTGGAACCCCATAGGGGTTCAATAAAAGTTGAGTAGTGAACAGAACGTACAAGAGTGCGACGCAAGGGACGATGATAGTAGTACAGAAGTTTGGGACATAAAATTTATGTTCTTTATATAACAAGCGGAAGCGGATGAAGAAGGTAAAAGATTATTTACAGTTGATGAAGCTTTCGCTGAGTATCATGGTGGTGTTCAGCAGTGTTATTAGTTTTTTACTGACACAAGGTTCGGAGCAGTATGTGATGAACCGCTGGACGATGATATTCTTGCTCTTTGTAGGTGGGATGTTGGTAACAGGCAGTGCTAATGCCATAAACCAGGTAGTTGAAAAAGATACGGATGCGATGATGAAGCGGACGGCGTCGAGGCCAGTTGCTTCTGGTCGTATGAGTGTTGCGGAAGGATGGGCTTTTGCCATCATTACTGGAGCGGCAGGAGTTTTTATTCTCGGTCATTATTTCAACTGGCTTGCAGCAGGTTTAGCAGCGTTTAGTTTGTTCCTATATGCATTTATTTATACGCCATTGAAGAAAGTAAATTCAATAGCAGTGTTAGTAGGTGCTGTGCCGGGAGCTTTGCCATGTTTGATTGGTTGGGCAGCTGGTGATGGATATCTTGGAACAGGCGGTTGGGTATTGTTTGCGTTTCAGTTCTTTTGGCAATTCCCTCATTTTTGGGCAATTGCTTGGGTGGCACACAAAGATTATTCAACAGCAGGATTTAAACTGTTACCCGCAGATAAAGGACCAACCAAGTTTACGGCTTTGCAAACTATTTTGTATTCGTTGTTGCTGATACCGGTTACACTGGCGCCGTTCTTTATTGGGATGTGTAGTTATGAAAATGTAAGTGGAATAATTAGTTTGTCGCTGATAGGATTGGCTAATTTATTTATGATAGGAAGATGTTTGACATTGTATAGAAAAATGGATGTAGCATCTGCAAGACAAGTGATGTTTGGAAGTTATATGTATTTGCCGATTGTGATGCTGGCATTATTATTAAGTAAGGTTTAAAATGAAATTCCAAAGAAAGTAAAATCCAAATTCCAATGTTTGAGCATCCATTAGAAGAACGGTGTTATCAATTTGCGGAGAGGGTGAGAGCTTTTACAAGGAAGTTAAAAAGAGATACAGAGAATTTTGAAGATATTAAACAGGTAACAAGGTCAAGTGGTTCAGTTGGGGCAAATTATATCGAAGCGAATGAAAATGTTGGACCAGGCGATTTAAGATATAGAACTAAAGTGAGCAGAAAAGAGGCGAAAGAATCAATGCACTTTTTAGGATTAGTCGAAGTGTTTGATAATAAAGAAATGGAAATTGAAAGAAACTGGCTTGTTGACGAAGCGGGACAGTTAAGAAAGATTTTTTCAGCTATGTTGAAAAAGCTGGATGATAGCCGAAGTAATGACAAGTGATGGGTTAGTGATTTGGAATTTGAGATTTATGAATTTGGAATTTTGATTATGGATATTGTGAGTACACAACAAAAACAAAAAATGCATCCCCACAAGTTTACGATGTGGGTGGCGATAGGCAGTATTATTATGATGTTTGCCGGTTTGACAAGTGCTTATATTGTAAAAAGCAATCAAACAAACTGGATAACAGTAGAGTTGCCAAAAGCATTCTGGGTTTCTACTGCGGTTATTTTAATCAGCAGTTTGACATTGCAGATGGCATTACGTTCTTTTAAGCAAAGGGAGATGAGTAAATACCGATTGTTGATTGGTATTACATTTATTCTTGGAGCAGCATTCGTTGTGTTTCAGTGGTTTGGATTTCAAGAATTATGGGCTCAGCAAATTACATTTAAAGGTGCTGGCGCAGGTCAGTTCTTATATGTAATATTCGGATTACATGCAATACATGTAATTGGAGGAATCGTTACTTTATTAATAATGTTTATTAAAACATTTGTGGGCAAAACAAAACTATATAGCTCCGTACCGATAGAAGTTGCGGCTGTATATTGGCATTTTGTGGATTTGCTTTGGATCTATTTATTGATATTCTTTTTAATAATCGGCAAATAAAGAGGGCCGGATTTTTTAATTTTTATTACTATGTCTACAACAACGACAGCGCATAAGACCAAATGGTGGAGTGGAGGCAAAAGCCCTTTCAACCTGGAGTATGGTAAAGTGATGATGTGGTACTTTCTGATGAGTGATGCTTTCACCTTTGGTGCATTTCTTATATCATACGGTTCTATTCGCTTTAGTCAAAACTTCTGGCCCGATCCTAACGTAGTGTTCAATGCATTTCCGGGAGCAGGACATGCTAATTTACCGTTGGCATTTGTGAGTGTGATGACATTTATATTGATCATCAGTTCTGTAACAATGGTATTGGCAGTACATGCCGGACATAAAGGAGACAAAGCAGGTGTGATAAAATGGATGTTCTGGACGATTATTGGAGGATTAGCCTTCTTAGGCTGTCAGGCATGGGAGTGGCATCACCTTATTACCGGAGAACATGCCGTATTAGCTGATGGGCAAATTGAAATGATTGGACAAACTATGGGTGGTAATCCATGGGGAAATCTCGTACATGATAATGCCGCATTAACTGCTGCATTGAATAATACACCACATGAAACGTTGGTACAATTAGTACATAGTCATGATCATTCTAAAACTGCAGCAGAATTGACGGCAATGACTGATGTGCAATTAAGAGGAATGGTTGATCTTACAGAAATGCATGTAAGAGAAAAAGGACCAATTGCTTTTGGAGGTTATTTCTACGGCATAACTGGTTTCCATGGTTTCCACGTTTTTTCTGGTGTTGTTATCAATATCATTATGCTGATCATGACGCAGAAAGACGTATTTAAAAACAGAGGCCATTACCTGATGATTGAAAAGGCTGGATTGTACTGGCATTTTGTAGACCTTGTATGGGTATTTGTATTCTTGTGTTTCTACCTTATATAAAAAATACCAAAAGACAAATCCCAAATTCCAAAAGAGGAAAAGGGCTTTCTGGAATTTGTAATTTATAAATTTGTAATTTAAAAGAATATGGAACATCCGGCATTTGAAGAAGTTACGGTTCATCATGAACATCAGGACGATGCAACATTTAAGAAGAAGGTTCGTAAAACGACTATTCTCTTATCAGTTATAACTATTATAGAATTAGCTATAGGTTTAATTATCTATACAATGCACAAAGGTGAAAGTCCAAGCGAACTATTGGTACTGATGTTTAAAGGTGTTGTTTGTATTCTTACATTAGCCAAAGCCTATTATATTGTTGCTGTGTTTATGCACCTTGGTGATGAGATAAGGAATATGATCATGACGATTGTAGTGCCGCTTTTACTTTTTGTATGGTTTATCATTGCTTTTATTTATGAAGGAAATTCTTATAAGAATCTTCGTAATACATACGATAAACATTTTCTGGAATCTACAACTCCGGTAAAACACCAAAAGACTGAAGCACCTGCAGAACAGAAAAGTGGAAAGGAGTAATTACTTTCAACTATTTTAATAAACCAAAACCATTAAATCAGCTGCCAGTAAACAAGGAAGCGATTTAATGGTTTTTTATTACAAAGAATTATTGTGAACAAAAAAGCTCTATATGCAGTGCTACTTGCGTTGCTACTACCGTTGGTTGCTTACTTTATTGTAAAAAATAAAAGTGAGACAGCCGTACATATGCCAAGGCATTATTTACCAGACTCCATTGTTACGGTTACAAAAAATGGCAAACGGGTTAACGATACTGTATGGCACAGGCTTCCTAACTTTTCCTTGACCAATCAGGAAGGGAAAACAATAACACTCGACAGCCTGAAAGGAAAAATTATTATTGCTGATTTCTTCTTTACGCATTGCCCTACTATTTGCCCAAGGCTTACTACTAATATGAAGCGGCTTGCAGAATCTATTCATAACGGGCAGCGGGTTGGCGACAGAACAAACAAGAAGGTACATTTTCTTTCTTTTAGTATTGATCCGGAAAGAGATTCGGTAGAACGATTGAAATACTGGGCCGACCGATTTCAAATAAACCCTGAACAGTGGTGGTTACTTACCGGTGAAAAAAAGGAGATCTATGATTATATCATCAACGAACTGAAAGTACCTGCAGAAGATGGAATGGGTGTGGACACCAACTTTATTCATACCGATCACTTTGTATTAATTGATAGCAATCGTTATGTGCGGGGTTATTATCATGGATTGGATACTGCGAAATCATTATCTCAATTATCAAGAGATCTGGTACTACTAACGATGGAGAAAGATCCTAAATCTAAAAGCTTCTTTGATGGTAAGTTGCAGATAATGGCGGTAGCCTTTTTATTAGCCATATTGGGAGTGGGCTTACTCTTCTTCATCTTTAGAAAAAACAAAAACTAATGCTTGAACCTGTTTTAAAAAAGAATGATAAAAAGGCAAAGCTGCTTATTTTTATTTTCTCCGTTATTGTATTTACTGCCATTACGTTGTTAGCCAAGGTAAAAATTGAAGTGGATCTTGGATTTGATGTGCACTTGTTTGCAAAAGCAAATGCATTAATAAATTCAGTAGTTGCATTTTTGTTGATTGTGGCATTGATAGCCGTTAAAGCTAAAAACTACACACTGCATAAGAATGTAATACTGACGGCGATGTTTCTTTCTATACTTTTTTTAGTTAGCTATATCTGTCATCATTTATTTACGGCGGAAACAAGGTTTGGCGATACCAACCTGGATGGCATCATATCGGAAACTGAAAAAGCTGCTGTGGGTAACAGCCGGATGATCTATTATATTATTTTGGGAACACATATTCCACTAGCCGGTATTATCCTTCCCTTTATTCTCTTCTCTGCCTATCGTGGCCTGACCGGCGAATTTGAAAAACATAAAAACTTGTACGCATTACATGGCCTATCTGGTTTTATGTGGCAGTAACGGGAGTTATTGTTTATTGGATGATTAGTCCGTACTATGGATAGAAGAGTATTTTTTTGGTGGGTTTATACAATATGGGTAATCAATAATGAGTGGTGAAGAAGCTTAGGAAATAATAAATAGCTAATTTGCTAATTGTTTAGATAGATTTTCATCAGTTAATTTATTTTTGATTATTTGATATGAAAATATTAATTATAGAAGATGAGCCTGCTATGCTGGAATCTATGCAGCAGTCGCTCCTACAGGAAAAATATATAGTAGAAACGGCACATGATTTTTATACTGCACAAGAGAAGCTTGGTATTTATGAATATGATTGCATTCTCCTTGATATAGGACTTCCGGGTGGTAATGGACTTACATTGCTTGAAGAGTTGAAGAAACAAGACAAAACAGAGGGAGTAATTATTGTTTCAGCAAAAAACTCTTTAGAGGATAAAGTAAAAGGTCTTGATCTGGGAGCCGATGATTACTTGGCTAAACCTTTTCATATGGCAGAGCTGCATGCCAGAGTTAAATCCGTCTTAAGACGAAAGAAGTTAGGAGGAAGTAATTTCAGCAGCTTTAACAATTTGAAAATTGATGCTGAACAAAGAATAGTATGGGTGAACGAAACAGAAGTTATATTAAATCGAAAAGAATTTGATGTATTGCTTTATTTGGTTATCAATACTAACCGTCTTGTAAGTAAATCTGCTATTGCAGAACATGTATGGGGTGATTATATAGATGAGTCAAATAGTTTTGAATTTTTATATTCTCAAGTAAAGAACCTTCGAAAAAAATTGAAAGATCATGGTGCTGAAGTTGAGATACAGGCAATTTATGGAGTAGGTTATAAATTGACAGCTGAATGAAATTGCTAAACTATACTTCCGCTTATTTTGCTGGTATTGTTTAGTTGTAATAACTATCTGGGCGGGAGTCTTTTATTATGCAATGCTTGATGAGATAAATGACAGCATTGACGATGGACTGGATAACCAGAAAGGCCTTGTTATCCAAAAAGCAACACTTGATACGACCTTACTACAAAAGAATGATTTTGATGAAAGTGACTATGCGATTAATGAATATTAGCCATCAACAGCACTGGATTTTCAGGACCGGTATACAGATACAATGATGTATAAAGAAAATGAAAAAAGCGAAGAACCAGTTAGATTGCTTACTACAGTTTTTCTACATAATGGACAGTACTATAAACTGCAGGTGGCTACATCAATGGTAGAAGAAGATGATCTTATGCGGCAGTTGTTTTATTCAATTTTGTGGCTTTACATTGGTCTGGTAACAACTATTATTTTATTTAATAATTATTTATTAAAAAAAATATGGAGACCTTTTTACTAACTTTTTAAACAATTAAAAGCTTTTAATTTAAGTAAGCCTGTTCCGCTCAACACTTCTACAACAAATGTAGACGAGTTTAAGTTATTGAATGAAACTGTTCAAAAACTGCTGCAGAGAAATGTGGAAATATATACCAGTCAAAAACAGTTTATTGAAAATGCTTCACATGAACTACAAACGCCACTTGCCATAAGTATTAATAAACTTGAAATGCTGGCAGAGAAGAGTGTATTGCCTGACGACCAGCTTCAGCTACTGGCTTCAGCAATTGATAATCTGGAACGCCTTACCCGGCTTAATAAATCTCTTTTATTACTTTCTAAAATTGAGAATAAACAATTTGCTGAGGAGGAGGCTGTTAATATAAATGAACTTCCCAGAATTATTATTTCAGATTTTTCTGACCAGGCAGCCTTTAGTAAAGTAGATATAAACTTTGCCCGGAATGAGCCATGTGTTCAATCCATGAATAAGGAACTTGCGGCTATACTTATTACTAATCTGATAAAAAATGCTATTGTGCATAATAAGACTGGTGGTGTTGTAAAAATGAGTATCACAAAAAATTCTCTTATTGTTGAGAATGACGGATCAGAACAGCCGCTGGATGGGCAGAAAATATTTGATCGTTTTCATACAAACCATATTTCTAATGCATCTACAGGGTTAGGGCTATCAATAGTAAAAGCCATTACTGACCATTATCATTTTAGTTGCACATATATGTTTGATAAAAAGCATATCATCAGTATTTCGTTTAATTAAAAGGCATTTTAGCAATTTATTTACTATAATATCTGTTTATTCCCAATTCTTTCCCGAATTGGTTTAGAGATTTGTATAAAATTATTTATTATGAAAAAACATTTTTATATCTAGTATCTCTGTCGTTTGCGGTGGCATCTTGTGGGCAACACTTGAAAACCAGTCAAGTGCCTTCCATTGTTCAAAATACATTACAAGCAAAATTCTCTTCTGCAAAAGAGATAGAATGGAAAAAGAATAACAGCCTTTATCATGGAGAGTTTGATATTGATAAGGTAGAATATGAAGTACAAATTGATGCTACAGGGAAATTAGTTGCATTTACAAAGGAAATAAATACTGTCGAGCTGCCTGCAGTTATAGCTTCTGCTATTGCCCGTGATATGCGTGATTATAGTATTGACGAAGTAGCAACGCTAGAAACGGGAGGCATCGTTTATTACCAAGTAGAGCTTGAAAAAAAGGGTGCGAAGGATAAAAAGCTGGTGTATGGTGGTGATGGGAAGCTAATGACTGCTATAAACTACATTGATTAATTTTTAAAAGGAGGATTTATGGAACCTAAACATGAGTTTGGTAAAGGTGTATTTGAAACAATAGACTTTGAAAAGCAAAAACAAAAAAATGTGAAAAAAGTATTTAAGATTATATCTCTGCTTATTGCAATTTCTTTTATAGCATTTCTTTGGTACGATAGTAAAGCATCGGGCAATGAGAAAGGTGATAAGACTGAGAAGTTGGGCAAGGTGAAATCAAATAAACAGAGTAATGATCAATTACCCGTTTCAGGTGCTATTAGCATCGTAAAAAAATGGGATATGCCTTCGGCATTGATTGAAATATCTGGTATTACCTATATGGAAGAGAATCGATTTGCCACAGTGCAGGATGAACTTGGGAAAATATTTATTTATAATACTCAAAAAGATGCTGTTGAAAAGGAAATTACGTTTGGTGCAGATGGCGATTATGAAGGACTGGCAATGGTGAACAACACTATATGGGTGTTACGGGCTGACGGAATGCTATTTGAAGTTAGTGATGCAATGACAGAAAAACTTTCGGTAAAAGAGTATAAAACACATTTGACAGTGAAACACAACGTAGAGGGTCTTTGCTATGATCAGGCCAAGAATCGCCTACTGCTTGCAATTAAAGATGGCGAACCTGGCGGTAAAAGCTATAAAGGCATTTATGGTTTTGACCTCGCTACTAAAAAAATGCAGTTGGAACCAGTTTATAAAATCAACCTGGATGATAAGATATTTGCCAGCCTTAGTAGTAAAAAGAAAAAAGGTGTGGAGATGATGCCATCTGGAATTGCAATACACCCAGAAACGCAGGAGATTTATATAACTGATGGCCGCAATGCTGGGCTATTGATAATGAATGCAGACGGTACTTTAAAAAAATTGTACGGTTTAGATAAAAAGGAATTTAATCAACCGGAGGGTATTACTTTTAAACCAAATGGAGAAATGCTGATTTCAAATGAAGGATCGAAAGAACCTGGAAATATTCTGAATGTAACAATCAGTGAATGAGTAATAATATTATAAATGGAAACCGGTCTACAAGGCCGGTTTTTTTATTCATTCTATTTAACAGATTAGCTGAACCAGATAGTCTCAGGCTGTTTTTAATTTTCTATTTGTTATTACTTGCTGCTATTTTTTACCTTTAACCCATGAGTGAACTGCCGATAGGTGTACTTGATGGCAAACCAAATGCGTTTGACACTAGAAACCTGTTTGACTTATACTATACAAGGCTCTGTTATTTTGCACATAAACTGATTGGCAACAAAGAAGCATCAGAAGATATTGTGCAGGATGCATTTGTAGCTTATTGGAAGAAGAGTGCCGATTTTGATAATGAGCTTTCTATTAAAAGTTTTCTATACCTGACTGTAAAAAATGCCTGTCTTAATGTAATACGGCATGAGCAAGTAGTGAAACGATTTGCGGAGAGCAATGAAGATTCAGGATATACAGAAGAGAAAATAACAGAAAACATCATCCGCTCTGAAGTGGCTGGTGAAATTCATAGTGCTATAGCAACACTACCCAAAGGTTGCCGTCAGGTGCTTGAGCTGGCTTATTTTGGCGAACTAAAAAATGATGAAATAGCCGAGCAACTACAGATTTCCATCAATACTGTAAAAACACAAAAGGCAAGGGCTTTACAATTGCTACGCCTTAAACTGGATGTGGGAAGCCTGATTTTAGTGTTGGCGGTAACGGGTTTTTAATAAAAACTTTATAATTTTTTAATATTCTTTCACCCCTTTTTCCGCTAAGGGTGTTCTTACTTAATACCTATCTTATATGAATCAACAAAACGAGGCTTTCCAACAATCACAGTTTATTCTCAAACACCTAAGAGGCGAACTCTCTATGGCCGAGAAAAATGAACTAGATGCATGGTTGGGAAGCAATGACAACAACCGAATCCTTTTTGAAGAGCTAACGAATGAAGTATTACTGAAGAAAGAATTACAGTTCTTTGACTCCATTGAAACAGAAGCTGCCTGGCAAAAAATAGAGGCGCAGGTAAAAGAGCCAGCAAAAATAGTAAACATGAAAACTAACCGCCGCTGGTGGTATGCTGCTGCGGCAGTTCTGCTATTGGGTGGATTTTTAACGTACCGGTTTGCTTTTCAACAACCTGATAAGACGCCGATTGTAAAGACTACTCCTGAAAAAAATGACGTAGCACCTGGTGGTAACAAAGCGATACTAACCTTAGCAGATGGCTCTACGATTATACTGGATAATGCTGCTAATGGAAGCCTTACTGAGCAAGGGAATACAAAAGTGATAAAACTAGATGATGGACAACTGGCTTATAATAGTGAAGGAGCAGCAGGCGAAGTGGTATATAACACTATATCAACACCTCGTGGCGGACAATACCAATTGGCATTAGCAGATGGTTCTAAAGTGTGGTTGAATGCAGCATCAACCTTACGTTTTCCTGCAACTTTTTCAGGTACCGAAAGAAAAGTGGAACTAACCGGCGAAGGATACTTTGAAGTGGCAAAAGATGCAGATATGCCTTTTAAAGTAGTTATGAATAATGGAATGGAAGTGGAAGTGTTGGGAACTCATTTTAATGTAATGAGCTATAGCGATGATGAGCAGGTAAAAACAACGTTAGTAGAGGGTAAAGTGAAGGTGTTGAATGGAGAAAACAATGTAATGCTAAGACCAAATCAACAAGCAAAATTCACAAGAGAAATAAGTCTTTACTGATTGATAAAGATGCAGATGTAAATAAAGCCATTTCCTGGAAGAATGGATTATTTGATTTTGATAATGATAATATTGTTGACATTCTTCGTCAGTTGTCCCGCTGGTATGATGTACAGATTCAATATGTAGGAAATATGAGATTACAATATTATAGTGGCTCAATCCGGAGGCAAGTAAATATTTCACAAGTATTGTTTATGCTTGAGCAGGCTGGAGGTGTGGAATTCAAAATCAAAGGAAGAAACGTAGAAGTAAGAACTAAATAATAGTAGAATAATGAACTAAATTTTTTGAAACTGTCTGAAAATAAAACCGCTCCGGATGGAACCCGAAGCGGCATAAAAGTCAGGCTTTAAATAAAACAAATAGACACTGCTTATTGTAAAACCTAAACTTCACAAAACTATGCTTTTTTCAAAGAATCGTTTCATTCCTTGTACCAAGGGATGGACACAACTGTTCCGAGTTATGAAATTGACTGCAGTAATCTTACTAACCGCCTGTTTACAGGTAGCTGCGACCGGTAATGCTCAAAAGGTTAGTCTTGATTTGCAGAATGTATCGCTTGAAAAAGTGTTCAAAGAAATCAAGAAACAAACCGGTTTTTATTTTCTGTACAACAATGGGGAATTAAGAAAGGTAGGGAAAGTGAGTGTGCATGTAAATAATGCAACGGTTGATGAGGCCATTAGACAAAGCCTTGTCTCTACTGGGTTTACATTTCCGTATTGTTGACAAAACAATTGTTTAAACCCCAAAGAAGATGAACCGGGTTTAGCAGAAGAAATACCGCCACCCCCTGCCATTGATATTAGAGGAAGAGTAGTAAATGAAAAAGGCGAGCCAGTTGAAGGGGTAACTGTAACGGTTAAAGGAACAAGAATTGCAACAGCAACGAATGCAAACGGAGAGTTTGTTTTAAGTGGCGTTAATAAATCTGCCAAATTAGTTTTTAGCGGAGTTAACGTTGAAACAACGGAAATTTCTGTTGATAATAGAACTGATTTAAACGTATCTCTTAAAACGAAGATATCTGAGATGTCTGAAGTTGCAGTGGTGGTTAATACCGGTTTTCAAACAATTTCTAAAGAAAGGGCTACTGGAGCTTTTTCTGTTATTGAAAAGGATCAATTAGAAAAGCCAACTACTAATATATCGCAGCGTCTTATAGGAACCACTGCGGGAGTGCAGGGTAAATTGGACGTAGATGGTAATCCTATATTTGCAATAAGAGGACAAAGCAGTTTATATGCTCAACAACAGCCACTAATAGTGGTAGACGGATTTCCGGTACAGGGAGATTTTACCTCTATTAATCCCAATGATGTAGAAACGGTAACTATTTTAAAAGATGCTGCTGCTGCTTCTATCTGGGGTGCCCGTTCGGCTAATGGTGTAATTGTTATCACCACCAAGTCAGCAAAAAAAGGCACACCTTTAAAAGTGGAATTGAATGCATTTACCAGAATAGGTAAGAAATTTGATTTGGACTATGTTCGTCCACTAGCTCCATCAGACCAAACAGTTGAGTATGAAAAGCTGGCTTATGCCAATTGGAGAACGTTACAAAATCCGATTGCAGTCACAGATAACGGTTTTGCCTTCTCTCAAGCCGGCATTGCGCTGAACGAATTTAATTTTGGCTACATTACAGCAGCAGAAAGAGACGCAACATTAGAAAGATTAAAAACACTGGATAACCGTGGGCAGATCTCAGATTATTTATTAGCCAATCCTGTTAGCACACAATACAACCTTACGCTTAGTGGTTCTACAGGAAGAATGAGCAATATTGTTTCGCTCATGTACGAGGATAACCAATCCAACTTTAAAGAAACTACCAATAAGCGTTACATGGTAAACTTCAGAACAAATGCTGAAGTATTTAATTGGATGAATTTTAATTTTTCCGGAATGCTTTATGCCAATCAGGCCCGGAATAATGGAGTAGGTCTTAGTGATATCCAAGGAATGTCTCCTTATGATATGCTGGTTAATACTGATGGGTCGTACACTGATATTAACAGATATTATACTCCCATTATAAACAGACTAGTACCTACGAGTAAGTTTCCGTATGCAAACTGGAATTATAATCCAATAAATGAAATTGCAAACAGAGATTTGAGAACAGATCAATTAAACACAAGATTACAGGCGGGGTTTAATTTTAAAATTATAAAAGGCTTGACCTTTGATACAAAAGGACAGTTTGAGTTATTTAACACTTTTAATAAAGGAATTTATAACGATAATACCTTTTATGTTCGTCAGATTGTAAATCAGGCGACTTCGTGGAATCAATCAACAAATGTGATGACTCCTAATCTTCCAAAGGGAAGTATTTTAAACCAAAGCAGATCTAAAGCACAGTCTTATAACTGGAGAAACCAGGTTAATTACAATAATGTGTTTGCTCAAAAGCATGAAGTAACAGCGTTGGCAGGTGCTGAAATAAACAACGTTGTAACAGAGTTTTTCGGAAACCCAACTACCTATGGGTATAATGATCAAACATTGACTACAGGAATATTTCCAAATGGGCCAGGTGGAACATTCTTTCAAATAAAAAACTGGATGGGCAGTAATCAAACATTTTCCTACGTTAATACTTATTCGTACGGAACGGAGCGATATTTTTCCGCCTATGCGAATGCGGCCTATACTTATAGCAAAAAATATACATTGTCGGGCAGCTATCGTACAGATGCCTCTAACCTTATTACTGATGATCCCAAGTACAGGTATGCACCCTTCTGGTCTGTTGGTTTAGGATGGCAGATTTATAAAGAAAATTTTATGTCTACCATTAAATGGATAGACCGCATGAATGTAAGAGCTACGTTTGGTTACAATGGTAATGTGGACAGATCAACTTCTTTCCGTCCATTAATTGCTACAGCTGGAAGCCAAAATATATATACTGGTGATTATACAGCAACTGTTTCCAGTTTTGGAAACCCTACACTAAGGTGGGAAAAAACCCGTACCTGGAATATAGGTCTTGATTATTCTTTATTCCGTGGAAAATTGTACGGTAAAATAGATGTGTACAATAAATATGGTAAAGACCTGATTGCACAATTATCGATCCCGGCTATCAATGGTACTACCAGCCAGCGTTTAAACAATGCTGAAATGAGTAATAGAGGAATAGAGCTTGAGTTGGGAACGCATATGAAAATTACCAGAGCATTAACCTGGAGAGGAAATCTTAATTTCTCGTATAATAAAAACACCATTGAAAAACTATTTATTGCAACATATGCTGCTTCCACTTTATACTCCGGCGGTACTGGTGCTTATGTAGTAGGAGAAGATGCAAATTCATTATGGCGTTTTGTTTATGCCGGTGTTATAAATAACCAACCAAGTGTGTATGGGGCTGATGGTACAACCTATACTTTTGCGGCATTTACACCTGGCGATGGCAGAGATTACATGAAGAATACTGGTACACTAGTAGCTCCTTATACATTGGGCTTTAGCAGTGCATTCCAGTATAAAGATTTTAATTTATCATTCATGCTTACAGGAAAATTCGGACATGTGTTTCAACGTTTAGGGTTTAATTATCCTCCTACCTGGGCGAGCCGGGTATTGCCTAATGTAAAACTTTCGGAAGTGATGAATGGTAAAGCAACCGATATTGTTCCATTACCCTATAATCCGAATGAAGGCCGTTATTATTTCTGGGACAGGTTCCATCGATACCTGAGTTATTTAGTTGAAAATGCTTCGCATGTAAGAATGCAGGAGATAAATCTTAATTATACTCTCCCAAAATCGCTGCTCTCCAGATTTAACATGAGCAGACTTCAGTTGTATGCGCAGGGTAATGATCTGTTTACGATTTATGCAAATAAAGCGAAAGAAGATCCGGAGTATCCATTGGGTACAATGAACCCAAGGCCTAAAATTACATTCGGTATTAAATGTGAATTCTAAAAACTATTACAATGAAAAAATCATATCAATATATCATTCGTTCAATAAGTTTTGGTTTGTTTATTTTAACAGGATTTTCTTCCTGCAAAAAATACCTGGAAGAACCGCCATCCAAAACCACTTCGTTGGTAGTAACTACTACCGATCAGTTATCTGCATTGCTTAATAACTATACCCAGTTTTATGCTGAAGGGAATAGGACTGCTATTTATAGCACCGATGATTATGAGCTTCCTAAATCATTATACGATGCAAGGCCGGCTACTTTTTCCTCTATGGCTACTATACAATTTATGCTTTGGGATATTCCTTACTTGCCAGATGATACCCGTGAAGGATTCTGGAGCGGAGAATATAAAAAAATATTCTATGCCAATATGGCCCTGGATTATGTAGATAAAGTAACTGGTCCAGATGCAGATAAAGCAGCGATAAAGGCGGATGCACATTTGATCCGTGCCTATAGTTATTGGGAATTGGCCAACACCTATTGTTTGCCTTATACAGATGCTAATAAGAATGAAGCTGGGTTACCTATAAAACTTTCGACAAGTTTTGAAGAGCCATTCGTTCGCCAACCACTTTCGAAAGTGTATGAGTTGATA
Source organism: Chitinophagaceae bacterium (assembly GCA_016708765.1). Classification (GTDB taxonomy): domain Bacteria; phylum Bacteroidota; class Bacteroidia; order Chitinophagales; family Chitinophagaceae; genus JJ008. The sequence continues at coordinate 733,193 of JADJFD010000002.1, read as the reverse complement.
GAATCAGATATTACTGAAGCATTAAAAACAACAGTACCATTGCAACAAGGCGCACAAGTAAGACACTGGAGAGCTTCTAAAGCTGGTGTAAATGGATTTGCTGCCCGTTATTATCTAAACAGAAATAATTATGCTAAAGCGATTACACATGCTAACGCTGCATTAGCAGAATACAGCACATTGGTTGATTATAATTCCGAAATGCGTTATGGAAGAGACGGAGTATTAACTATTGATGCGGGAACTCCCCAGCAACAATCTGTAACGATTAAATTTCCTTATACGCATGATAACCAAAGCGACTTTACAGATATGCTGGGATGGAAGGAGTTTTTATATTTCAGAATGCTTGATCATGAATCATGGTGGTATATACCTAGTCAGAATTTGTTAAACCTTTATGATCAGACAAATGATTTGCGTTATCGCTATCATATTGTAGAAGGTTATTCATACGATAGAGGTATGTCGAAACCATCCTACAATTATCCGGGCTATATTTTCTTTTTTAAGGACAGAATTCCATCGGGTCCAACGGTAGCAGAAATGCTATTGATAAAAGCAGAAGCACTTGCCCGTACTAATGATGTTGCGGGAGCAATGACTGCAGTAAATACATTAAGAGCAAAAAGAATGCTACCGGGTGCATGGGTAAATCTTTCAGCTATTAATAAAGATGATGCTATTAAAAAAGTGGCTGAGGAAAGAAGAAGAGAAATGCCTTTTTCTCAACGCTGGTATGATCTGCGTCGTTATAATAATAATGAAGATCCTAACGACGATGTGAATCTTAGCAAAACATTTTATCCTTATACGAATTCGGCAGTTTTGTCAACTCAGCCGGTTCAAAATTATACATTACCAAAAGGATCAAGAAGATGGGCTGCACCACTGCCAAGAACTGAAATAATTTCCAGTGATGGAGTTATAGAACAAAACAGCTACTAAGCGATAGTAACAATTTTATTCAGACATTAAAAAAATTATCATGAAAAGAATTAAAATCTTCTCATACTGTTTCCTTATTGCCATATGCGTAGTATTTAACATACAGGCAGTAGCGCAGCCCAGCACGGATAAAGCTGCTGATCCAGAGGAGCTCAGTAATCTTCGAAAAGAAATAGAAAAAAATCCTGCGGACCTTGATTTGCATGCGAAATATTTAAAAGCATCAGGATTTACCAGGAAGGAAGAAGGGGAAATTGCTGCATTTATTAAGCAATATGAAGATTGGATTATTAAATTTCCAACTACTGCAGCAATACCATATGCATTAGGTCATGCTTTTGCAGGTAAAGAAAGTCCAAAAGCAAAGCCTTACTTATTAAAAGCCGTAGCCATCGATCCTAAATTTGATAAAGCCTATTTTGATTTATGGATTGATGGAGAAAGATGGGGCGACTTTAAAGTATCCCGAGAATATTTAAATAAAGCAAAAGAAGCTGCTCCAGATAATGCAGACTATGCTTTTTATTATGCCAATGGATTTGATGATACTGATTTTGAACTATACAGAAAGTTAAGTCTTCAAGTAGCAAAGGATTTTCCTACATCAGAAAGAGGCGCACAAGCTTTATATTGGTTAGCACATAAAGAGAAAAATGTAGCGACAAAAATTCTTTATTATGAACAACTAAAAAGCAGTTTTCCTGTAGATAAGTTTAATTGGTCAATGTCTGGCATGTCTACTTATTTTGAAGTTTTGCTGGAAAAATCTGCGAAGGAAGCAGTTGGACTGGCAGCTTATGTAGCTGGCTTGCCGTTACAGGAAAGAGGATTAAAGACCTGGAATGACAATACACAGCTTGCAAAAAATGTTGCAGAAGTTCAGTCATTACTTAAGAATGGTAAAGCAGTAGACGCCATAGCGATTGCTGATAAAATACAAGTGCCAAGATACGGCTCAAGCATACCCTTCATTATTTTATTAAAAGCACAGGTTTTGGATGAGGCAGGAAAGACAAAAGAGGCGTATGAAAAATTGCTTACTTTTTTTGCAAAAGAGCCTACAGAAAAAATAAATAATCAATTGCTTATTTATGGAAACAAAATAAATAAAGCTTCCGCAGCAGTGAATAAAGATGTATTGTATGTACGAGACACTACTGCAAGACAAGCCCCGGTATTTAATCTTGAAACTTATTTAACAAAGGGAAAATCTTCTTTGAATGACTATAAGGGTAAAGTTGTTCTGCTGACGTATTGGTTTCCCGGTTGTGGACCTTGCCGTGGCGAGTTTCCACATTTTGAGAATGTGGTTAAAAATTTTAAAGGAAAGGATTTTGTGTATTTAGGTATTAACATATTGGGTGATCAGGACGACTACGTAGTGCCGTTTATGAAATCAAGTGGTTATAGTTTTATTCCATTAAAAGATAATAAGGATTGGCAGAAAGGACCGCTTGATAACCGTGGTGCTGCTCCGGTTAATTTTTTAATAGATCAGGATGGCAGAATAATATTTTCAAATTTCAGAACGGATGGAAGTAATGAAGCTACACTTGAAATGATGATACAGTCCCTGCTTGTAAAAAAATAATCAAATTGTTTAAATAAAATTTATGAAAAAGTTTTCTTTCATTCTATTTCTATTTTTTGGTTTACTATCCCTAAGTTCTTTTTCTCAGGGAAAAGAAAAGGATTTTACAATTAATGGTACAATAAAAGGGCTGGGTAACGATAGTGTAATTGTTTACAAAAAATTTAATGGAAAGGATAATAAGCCAGAAGTCATAGTTGTTATGGCGAATAATGACCGTTTTACAATAAAGGGTAAGATAAATTCAACAAAAAGCACCTCGATAAATTTAGGTGGGCTCAAAAGCCAGAAAAGTTTTCCTTTTTACCTGGAGCCGGGTATTATTAAAGTGAGCGGACAGATGGACGAACTCAGCAATGTGGAAATTACTGGCACAATAACAAATGATGAGAATACTGTTGTCAGAAATTTTACGGACCCTATTTACAAACGAGCAGTTGAGATGAGAGAACCACTTAAAAACTTATCGGAGGAATCTGTTGAATATAAAAGAATTTCAAAATCAATGGAAGAAAAACGGGATTCTGTTGACGCATATAAAATAGAATTCGTAAAAAAACACCCAAATTCATTTTTAAGCGCATCTATTTTATATGTAAGGCAAAACAGACTGCCAATTGAAGAATTAGAAGCATTGTATAATACACTTCCAAAACAAGTTCAGGAAAGTGATATGGGTATTACCGTAGGCAAAACGATTGCTGCTAGAAAATTTGTTGCTGTGGGTAACTATGCACCAGATTTTACCTCAAAAGATACAAGCGGAAATCCAGTAAAGTTATCCGACTTCAAGGGAAAATATGTATTGCTGGAATTTTGGGCACAGTGGTGTGTGCCTTGCAGAGCAGAGCATCCAAACCTGGTAGCGTTGTATGAAAAGTATAAGGATAAAGGCTTTACTATTTTACAATACTCTACTGATGTATTAAGCGCAGCCGATAAATGGAAAGCCGCCATTGTAAAAGATAAATTAACCTGGGCTCAAGCTTCTGAATTGAATGGGGAAGAAAAAATTTCGAAAATGTATGGAGTGCAACCCATTCCCGATGGTTTTTTAATTGGACCTGATGGTAAAATACTTGCCAGAGGATTGCGGGGCAAAGATCTTGAAGACAAATTGATAGAAGTGTTAGCACAAAAATAATAAGGAATTAAAAATTTGATTATGAAATATAGAGTAGCAACAATTTTACTACTTTTCATATCGCTGCTATCTTTTTCACAGCAGCAAAATTTTACTCTTTCAGGTAAAATAAAAGGATTGGGCAATGATAGTGTTTATATTACTTTAAACAGCACTGACAAAAACGGAAACAGATTGAAACCTGAAATAATGGTGGTAAAAGCAAAGGATGACCACTTTATTTTAAAAGGAAAAACTGTTTCTACAAAAAATGCATGGGGCGCAATAGGCGGTCCAAATACTCGCAAGAATTTTTCCTTTTATCTGGAAACAGGAGATATTAAAATAAATGGACAGATTGATGCATTGGACAATCTTTCTGTTTCAGGTACAAAAACAAATGACGAAAATTCAAAAGTAAGAGGGTTTACAAATGCTGTTTACCAACGAATTCGTCTGCTTAGAGAATCCTTGAAGGATATATCAAAAGAAAGTGCAGCATATGAGGAAATGGTCAATAGTATTGATACAAAGTATGATTCGATACAAACTTATGAATTGGATTTTATCAGTTCGCACCCCAACTCATTTGTAAGTGCTACTTTATTATATGTAAAGCAAGACAAACTTCCGCTTGATGAATTGGAGGCTTTATATGGTAAGTTTCCTGCAGAAATACAAGAAAGTAGTTTTGGTGTTATCGTTGGTGAGAAAATAAAGGCAAGAAATTATGTAGCCATAGGAAATCCTGCGCCTGACTTTGAATCGAAAGACACCAGTGGCAACCCGGTAAGGCTTTCTGATTTCAGAGGAAAATATGTACTGCTTGAATTTTGGGCAAACTGGTGTGTGCCTTGCAGGGCAGAGCATCCTCACCTGAAAGAGGTTTATAAGAAATACAATGATAAGGGCTTTACAATATTGCAGTATTCTGTAGATGAAGAAAGTGCTGCGGATAAATGGAAGGCTGCCATTGTAAAGGATGAACTGGTATGGACACAGACTTCCGACCTTGCTGGTTTAGCAAGTATGGTGGCAAAAACATATGGAGTTCAACCAATACCAGATAATTTTTTAATTGACCCTAACGGCAAAATTATTGGCAGAAGATTACAGGGTAAAGAATTAGAAAAAATGCTGGATGACTTGATAGATAAATAAGATATATAAAAGTTATGAAAAAAGGACTTATCAAAATTATAGTTGTTATTGTATTGCTTTTTGTTTCTCAATTTTCCTTTGCGCAGCAAAACAGTTTTACTGTTTCTGGCAAAATAAAAGGGCTTGATTCTAAGTATATGCATATTGTATTTAAAGACGAAACCGGAACCAGAAGAGATTCAATCGCTGTAATCAACGAATCATTCTCTTATACTACGAGTATAAAGGAAATGACGATGATTTCTATCAGTCCTGGTGTAGAAGCCGTGATGAAAAGAACCGGCAGAGGATATTTTCCAGCTAAGTCTTCTTTACTTCAGTTTGTGGCAACACCAGGAGCTGATATAAAATTTTCTGGAAAGATTACTGATTTTGTAGACGCTTATCCAAAAGGTGATGAGGCTAACAAAAGCCTTGCGAAACTAAATAAATCAGTTTTTCCTTTAATGAATAAGAGTGTTAATCTGAGCCTGAAAATTGCCAACAAGGTAGTTACTGATTCGATTGCCATTAAAGAAATGGAAAAGACAGGAAAAGTGCTGGATGAAAAAGTGATAACGATTAAAGAAAAATTTATTCAAGACAACCCTTCTTCTGCTACATCAGCTTGGTTGTTAGCTGACATGATGTTACGATCTCAGGTTTCGAATGAAAAAGCTACTGCTCTATTCAGTAAAATAAATAAGGAAAAATTAGTTGGAACTTCTTTTTATATAGAAGCGGCAAAGAGAGTAGACGGTATTTCTGCAACTGCTGTTGGTAAACAAGTGCCAGCTATCATTTCAGGCAATACTTATGATGGGAAGAATTTTGATCTTGCCTCATTAAAAGGAAAATATGTGGTAATTGATTTCTGGGGAACCTGGTGTGGACCTTGTATTGCAGGAATGCCCAAAATGAAAGAGTACCTGGACAAATACCAAACCAAAATGGAAATAGTTGGTGTTGCTTCGGAATCGGATGATGGTACAAGATGGAAAAAATTTATTACGGATAATCCTGAATACAACTGGCATCATGTTTTAAGCCGAAAAGATAAAGATTATATTTTAAAATTCAGTGTGGCGGGGTTTCCAACTAAAATAATTGTTGATCCTACAGGAAAAATTGTTGGAAGATTTGTAGGTGAAACAGAAGAAATATATACAAAGCTTGATGAGTTATTGAAGTAGAGTTTTTTTTGATAAAGTAAAAGGTTGCCATATGAAAAAAATTATAATACTGGGTTTAGTCTTTGCTTCCTTTGGAGTGCATGGTCAGTCGCCAGTTACATGGTCCTTTGAAGCAAAGAAACTGGATGCAAAAACATATGAAGTTCATCTTACTGCTAAATTAAATGGAGATTGGCATACTTATTCTCAATCTACTCCTGATGGCGGACCTGTACCTACATCGATCAGTTTTTCAAAGAACCCACTTTTAGATTTGGATGGAAGAACCAGAGAGGTTGGAAAAATGGAAGAACATTTTGAACCGCTGTTTGGTGTTAATGTAAAACAGTATTCGTCCAAAGTAACTTTTGTACAGAAAGTAAAATTAAAGGCTGCTGTAAAAACTACGCTTAATGGTAGTGTAACGTTTATGGTTTGTAATGATGAAGAATGTATGCCACCAAAGAAGGAGCAGTTTTCTATTCCACTTAAATAGTAATAGGTTTTTAAGTGAGACTTTTAATCATTAAAGAAGCGATTGATATGAAAAAATATTTCTTTATACGAACAGATGGGAAGTATGTAAAGCTATGCTTCAATGAAATTCTGTATGCCGAAGGTTCAAGAAATTACACTAAGATATTTACAGAGACGAAGCAATATCTGGTACTTATAACAATGAAACGGTTAGAGCAATTCTTGCCAGATAATTTGTTTGTACGGATACATAAATCATTTATTATATCGTTGGAAAAAATTGTGCAGTTTGATAAAGAAACGGTTTGGTTGAAGGATAAAGAACTACCCGTTGGCCATCAATACAGAAACGAATTGGAGAAATCGGTGCTTATTGTTAATGATGCAGAGTATTGTTGCTTGACAACCGCAAATATTAATTACGTTGATCCTATCAGAATAAACGGCTATCATCAATTATTTGAGGCCGGATAAGTTTTCTCTCATTTGCAGTTTAGTTTTGATTTGAAAAGGGGTGCGAAAGCACTCCTTTTTTTAAAAAGGATTCCCACTGTAACATAGGATTGCAACTTCCTACTTTGATCTGAATACATCATGCTTAATTCAACAGGTCCGATTGGAGATTTATATGCAAAAGTTAGTGCATAACCACTTAAGAAAGATGCTTGGGCAGGGCCATTGTTTATTGCTACAAAATCTTTTAGTAAACTGGTAAAGCGGCCAATGAGGTACAGATTATTAACTACATTATAGCGAAGACCAGCTTGCAGCATTACTGCACTGGGAGAATTGAGAGAGGCCTCCTGAAAGCCTGCAAACTTTATCTGGTTTCTGAAATAACCATTAAGGCCGCCAATTGAAAAGTTATTTAATGGATTAGGTTTATTAGTAAAATTGATGCCCGATTGAAATTCTGTAAACAAGTTAAAACTTGCATTGATTGGAATATGTGCTAATCCATCAAGATAAAAACGAGTATAGTTATCAAAACTGATTGCAGCAGGGCCAGTTGGTATTCCATTCTGATAAAGTGTGACATTGGGTTTTTGATTATATACACGGCCGAGTTCTGTATTTATTTTTACTCCTCTGGTGGGATAAAAACCCTTGTTCAGTGTATTGTATTTAAAAAACACATAGGTTTTCATTGAAGAGAAATTGCCTCTTGCTTCGTTAACAGAACTGATTGCGGGATTAAAATGAACCTTCTCTATCGAAGTACCTGCACCAATCGAATACCGATTATTACTGCTGTTTTGTATATCTATCGCAGCTTTGTAGAATAATTGTTTATAAGCACCGTCTTGTTTAAAATCATCAAAGGTTTCGATATATAGCCGTTCCAAATTAACTTTTGCTACAACTGCAACGCTTTTATTGCGACCAATATATTGAAAATGTGAAGCATCCATTTGCATGCTTTCGCCAACAGATACAGAAATCATACTTCTTGAATTGCCTAGCAGAAAATCTCTTGATGTAATATTCAGATTCGTATTGATGCCCCTGAACTTACTATAATAGATGCCTGCTTTTAAAAATGTATTTGGATTTTCTTCTGCTTCAAATATTATTTTAGCACTATCAGCACCAAGGTTCTCCAATGTATACGTAATGCTGTTATAATATCTGGATCCATATGCTCTTCTGATAGCTTTTGAAATAGTTAATGAGTTGTAATATTGATTAGTATTAAAATTCATCATGTGGATGAAAAAAGAACTAGTTGTTTTTTTTAATCCGGCAATTTCTATTTCTTTTATAAAAACAGAATCATCCGAAACAGATGCGGGTTGTTTTATTTCAGTATCGGGAAATAATGCTACACTATCTGCCAACTTCTTAAATTGAGTATAGTATTTTTTCCCAACTTCAATTCCTCTGTTAATAATTTGCTTGCTGCTTCCAAAACTTCCGGTGCCATATTTTTCTACAGGCATATAGATATATAGGTCAGTCAAGGGAACTTCTTCTTTAAAATCCAGCGCCTCTTTATAAAAAGCTAATTGGAGAATAACATCAACCGGATTATTGATCTTGTCTTTTTTAGAAAGACCACTGCTTACATTGCTGCCAATTACATAATCGGCTCCCATTTCAATTACATTCTTAACCGGAAAATTTCTGACAAGCCCACCGTCCAGTAATCTTTTGCCATCTATTGTTACATCGGTAAACACAGAAGGAATGGCCATACTTGCTCTAACAGCAGAAGTTATATTTCCATTCTCCAACACAACCAACTCTCCTGTTTCCAGGTCGGTTGCCATGCATTTAAATGGGATCTTGAATTTATTAAAATCTTTGATCTGGTAATAAGGTGCAAAGAGTTCGGAAAATTTTAAATCTAATTCTTGCCCTTTAATTACTCCGCTGGGGAGTCTTATTTTTTTATTGATATATGGAAGTTCAATATTGAAACGATTGTATTCTTCTTTTTCTTCCATGGATAATACTGGAAGTGATATTTGATTGGATAACAAGACGTCCCAATCAATTTTACGGGCCATTCTTTCGATCTCATTTCCAGAATACCCCGCAGCATATAATGAACCCATTATAGCTCCCATACTTGTACCAGTTATGTAATCAATTTTTAAACCTGCAGAATCGATGGCTTTTAGAATACCAATATGTGCAAGACCTTTTGCACCACCGCCACTAAGGGTGAGTCCGATTTTTGGCCGAACATTAGCTTCCTGCCCTGCTATAGAAAGGGAAAAGGTGGTGCATAAAAAAGGAATGAGGAAATACTTCATTTAGATCACTATTTAAAACCCTAGCTCTACTACCGGATTCCAGAAATGTTTTTTAAAATCAACGATCTGGTCGTCTTTTACTTTAATACCTTCTTTTTTTAATAATTTCTCCATTTTTTCAGGTGGAGAAAAGTGAAATTTTCCTGTCAGCATTCCATTACGGTTGACAACCCGATGTGCAGGTACTTTCAATTTTGCATGATGGCAACCGTTCATCGCCCAGCCAACCATGCGGGCAGAAGATTTTGTGCCGAGACATTCTGCAATAGCACCATAAGAAGTTACCTTTCCTTTTGGTATTTGCCTTGCTACTTCAAAAACCAGTTCAAAGAAATTTTCATCTCTTTTACCAGATGGCTTTACCGTTTTTGGTTTTTCGGTTGTTTGTTTTCTTGAAGGCATAGGATGAAGATACTTCTATTTCTTTTTCTGCTGATAGTGAGTAACATAAAAGTAGTGGACTTTTTAATTTCCTTGTTTTTACTCACAATGATCATCTAATTCCTCGTTGCTTGTATTGAGTAATTAAAGAAATTAAGGCATAAAAATTTTGTATAATTACTTTTAAATATTTAAGTATGAACCGCATCTATTATTTGTTGCTTTTTGTTATGATGATTTCTTTTTCGGGTTGCTCTGTTGTAGAGGGTATATTTAAAGCTGGTATGTGGTGGGCCTTTATCCTCATTTTTGGGTTTGTGTTTATAGTGGGCTGGATATTTCTTAAGTCAAGAAAAAAATAATTAATTAACAACAGGCTTTCGTTACTTCGTTAAAAATTTCTGGACACTCTCACACATATTGCTCTTGGTGCCTGCATGGGAGAAGCCCTCGCTGTGAAAAAACTTGGGAAAAAAGCTATGCTGCTTGGCATTATTGCTCATAGTCTTCCCGATATAGATTTTGTCGCTTCTTTTTGGCTTCCAACTGCTGATAGTTTGCTGGCGCATAGAGGCATTTCTCATTCTATTTTATTTGTTTTGCTGGTAAGCCCAATGCTTGCCTGGATAAGTAAAAGAATATTTAAAGAGGCTCAAATTTCTTTTATCCGCTGGACCTTTTTTTATTTTGTATGTATATCCATGCATATTATTCTCGATGCGTTTAATAATTATGGAGTAGGTTGGTTTGAACCTTTTACTAACCAAAGGATTGCTTTTAATATTATTTATGTCCTAGACCCATTTTTTTCAATTGTACCAATCATCGCGGCCATTGTACTTCTAGTAATAAAACAGGATAGATACATTCGAAAATTCTGGTGGAAGGCAGGCCTAATTTTTAGTTTGGTGTATCTGATTTATTGTTCCTATAATAAAATGCTTATTGATGAAAAAGTAAAAAATGCATTAGATACCGATCAACTGGTTGCCAATAGAATTTTAACTACACCGGCACCGTTACAAAACTGGCTTTGGTTTGTAGCAGCAGAAGTTAATGATGGTTATTATGCCGGCTATGTTTCTGTATTTAATAAGAAATTAAAAAAGCAGTTTACATTTTTTCCCAGGAACGACAGTTTGTTAAGTTTGTTGCCCGATAATTCCGAAGCAGAAAAACTGATAAAGTTTTCGCAGGGTTATTACACGGTAGAAAAATCGGGGGACACCATATTAATCAATGATCTTCGGTTTGGACAGGTAACAGGGTGGGAAGATCCTTTTGAACGATTTGCTTTTTACTATTATCTACAACCAGCAGTGGATAATGCTTTGGTAGTGCAGCGAGGCAGATTTGCTAACTGGAATAAAAGAACATTCCGCTCTTTTATACGGAGCATAAAGGAAAATTAATTAAAGAACCGGTGAAAACAACCGGGCAATTTTCTCCGGTAACTGAGCATACCAGGGTCGAGACAACCAGGCTTTTTTATCTATTTGCTCAGCATTTTTCAAGTCTTCAAAAAATGTATTGCGCATTTCTTCGGCAACAGACTGATCGTAAACCAATGCATTTACTTCAAAGTTGAATTCAAAACTCCGATAATCCATATTAGCAGTTCCTACTATTGTAAGCATTGAATCGGCCACCATTGTTTTGGCATGAACAAATCCTTTTTTATATAAATAAACTTCAACGCCTGCTTGTAGTAACTTGTTATAATATGATTTAGAAGCTGCATTTACAATTTTGAATCACTGATACCAGGAACTAGCAGCTTTACAGATAAACCACTTAATGCTGCAACATTTAAAGCATTAATAATGCCATCGCCAGGAATAAAATAAGGAGTGGTTATTAATATTTCTTTTTTAGCAAGATAGATGGCCTGTAGAATAGAGTATAATATGGATGGTAAAATAGAATCAGGTCCGCTTGCAGCAATTTGCACAAAACTGTTTTCATCTGTCTTCTTCGGAATTTTAAAATAACTTTCTTTTGTTTCCAGTTCTTCATCGCAGCAAAATTTCCAGTCTGTAATAAACAGGTATTGAAGATAATAAACTGCAGGCCCATCAATCCGAAGATGTGTATCTCTCCAAAATAGTTTATTCTTATTGTTGTTGATGTATTTATCTGATACATTAATACCACCTACAAATCCAGTCTGCCCATCAATGACTACAAATTTCCTGTGGTTGCGATAATTGAAACGATTGGCGAGTAAATAAAATCTCACTTTATGGAATGGTAATACTTTTGCTCCTGCTTCCTGCATCCTTTTTTCAGTTGCCATTTTAATAGTAGGACTTCCAAAATCATCATAAATAAAACGTACTTCAACCCCCTCTTTTGCTTTTTGAATTAATAATTCAATAATTTCAGTGCCAATATCATCATACTCGTAAATGTAATACTCAATATGAATATGGTGAGTTGCATTGCGGATAGCCTCTATAAGGTTGGGAAATTTTTCTTCTCCATTTTTCAACAATGTTACTTTGTTATTTTTTGTTAGTGGGCTGCCGAGATCCCGCATCAACATGGAAGCCAATTCTGCGTTTTGTTGAACCGATTCATCAAGTCTGGAAATAGAACTTTCATTATATTGAACAATTCCATTTTTGAGATAATCCAGTATTTTACCGTCCTGAAGTGTCTTTTTATTATACTTTCTTTTCTTCCAGTAATTTATTCCAAAAGTAAGATAGAAGATTATGCCGATTACAGGGATGAATATGGCAAATAGAAGATAGGCTAAAGCTTTGGCGGAGTAGTTAATTGAGATTACAATTTGTACACAAACAAATACTAAAAGGATAAAATAAAATAGTGATATTAAAATAAGTAAACTCATTTGGAATTAAGGAAGTTACAGTCCCTTCATAAAATTACTAATAATAGAATTATCGAAGAATAGGGCTGGTAAATACAGCAAAAGCTTAATTTTCTACTTTTTCTTTTCTTGTAACAACAATGACTTTTTGGGCTCAGGCACATTCTCATATTCAAAAGGACAATGTAAACAACCATTGCCGCAACAATAACCTTTGTCCAGATGATACTTTTCTGTAAGCACCACGTAGCCATCGGCATTTATATAATAATCTATTTTTTCAATTAGTTCATTCATCTTCCTTCAGTAATTGTTTTAGCTCTTCGTCTTTTTCTTTTCCGGGTAGCTGCTTTGGTAACGAAAAGCATACATAATGAATACGGTTGCTGCCAGCTATATCTAATGATTCGTAATGTGTTTTTATTTTTAGTTCTTCACTTATATTTTCCTGTTGATACACATTGTCTGTGTCAGTATGTACTATACAGCCGTATAATTCAATAACCACTTTAGTGAATTGATATAAATCTGGGCTATCAGTTTTTAAATGTATTAAACCATTGGGAACAAGAAATTGTTCATATAAACGTAAAAACTTTGGATGAGTGAGTCTTTTTTTTGCTTTCGATTTCCGAAGTTGCGGATCTGGGAAAGTGATCCAGATTTCAGCCACTTCGTTTTGCGAAAAGTATTCAGCAACCTGATCAATTTTTGTTCTTAGAAAAGCTACATTGCTTAAATTATTTTGCAATGCCTTTTTTGCCCCCACCCAAATGCGGTTTCCTTTCAAATCAATGCCGATGAAATTTCTTTCGGGATACAACTGACCAAGGCCAACTGCATATTCGCCTTTGCCACAGGCAAGCTCCAATGTAATAGAATTTGTATTTGTAAAATGGGAATGCCAATTTCCAGCAATATCTTTTGGATACTGCAAAACATTAGGAAACGTTTCTATTTCTGCAAAGCGTACTAGTTTTTTCTGGCCCATGGCGGGCAAAGTTATACTAAATTGAAGCCATATGCTTTCCCATAGAAAAGCTTTCAATAATAGTAAGCGTATAATACCGACATTAAAAACATTTTAAATAACGTACTGTTTATTATCGGTATTAAATTTTTACTTGCAGTCCTATGCCAAATACTGATTTTACTTGCAAGGCAGGAGAAGTTCCAAGTGGACCAAAGAGTTCAACATCGTCATCATAAATCATATCAAGGTTCCAACTAAGTGCTATTACCTTACCCAATTTTGCAGTAAGCACATTGGTCATGTATAAATCCACATTGGAAGGATTTTGCTGATAGTTGGAGAAAAGGTCTACTCTACCACGATAGGAAATAAACTTATTGAATGATTTATTATAACTCAATGTTGCAAATGAACCCAACTGGTTCATACTTTTTTTGCCAGGAGTAACACCATAATCCCCTCTAGCAGATAATGAATCATCCATTACTATTATCCAGCGGGAAGTGATGGGAGAAACAAAAGCCGTAAAACCTTTTATGGGTTTATATTCTAACCCTTGACTTATTAATGCATAAGCTGGCGAAAGAAAATCAGACGCAAAATTCTTTGTAAAATTTCCCTTCGTTGTTTCTGTATAAGAGTAACCCTTTATGGCTTGTGAACGAAAATTAATCAATGAAGTGAGATTCAATTTAGGGTTTAATGCATATCCATATTTAGAGATCAGATCAATACGGTCGTCATTTTTTCTACTTCCAAGACTGGTGGTATTGATGTACCCGAAATTAGCATTCAGCGCATTGTCCCAGCTTGATTTATCTTTTTTGTAAAAAGCATAAAGATTAAGTGAGGTAGAAAGAGAAAATGAAAAATCATCGCCACCTGCAGCCCAATTGCTCTGACTTCCCTGTCCGGCACTTATGGAATAGATCGCTCCTGACTTCCAGTTATTAATAGTGGTGTCGGGAATGTCTTTTTTAATTGTTCTTACAGACTCGCTTTGCAACTTTTGAATACTTAGATCCTGAGAGAATGATTGAGTGGCAATAATTGTAACTAAAAGAAATCCAGTGATTTTTTTCATAATAGTGGTTCAGTTTAAAAATGAAAAATCAACAGGGGTTGGGATTAAGAAGTTGCTAAATTAACACATCAATACAAAAAAATGAAACACTATTTTATTTTAAATGATATGTTAAAAGAAAAGCCTTTCTCCAATAAAGAAAGGCTTTTCTTTAACAAATGTTAGTTAGAATTTTACGAGTAAGCCAATACCAACGATTGATTTTACCTGTAATCCGGGAGAAGTTTTAGTTGGTCCGAATAAACGTACATCATCATCATAAATAAGATCAACACCCCATGTAGCCGAAATTACTTTTGAAATTTTTGCATTTAATGTGTTTGACATAAAGACATCAACATTCTTGGGATTTCTTCTGTAATTGGAGAATAGATCAAGTCTTCCTTTATAGGTAATATTCTTACTGATTTCTTTCAAATAATTTATTGTAGCAAATGCACCAAATTCAAAATTTGATTTCTCTCCGGGTGTAACACCATAAGCTCCTTTGTTTGACAAGGCAGTGTCTCTTACAATTACCCAACGGGCAGTAATGGGTGAAAAGAAAATTGAAAGCTCTTTTGTTGGCTTATAATCAAGACCTAAACTTAATAACAAGTAGCCAGGCGACATAAAATTGGAAGATAAAGATTGCACATTATCAGAAAAAGTGTAGCCTTTAAAAAACTGCGAACGTAAGTTAACAAGACCGGCAAGGTTTAATTTAGGTTTTAATGCATATCCATATTTAGATAAAAGATCGAAGCGATCATCATTTTTGCGGCTACCCAAACTAGTTGTATTCACATAACCAAGGTTGAAATCAAATGTGTTGTCCCAGCTATGTTTATCTTTTTTGTAAAAAGCATATAAGCTAAGTAATGAATTTACAGATAACGAAAAATCATCACCACCAGCAGCCCAGTTTGATAAGGAGCCTTGTGAAATATTAAGGCCATAGATTCCGCCTTTTTTCCAGGTTTTAGTACTTGTGTCAGCAGCATCTTTTTTAATTGACTTGCCTGCATCTTTCTGTAAGTCTTTTACTGTTCCATCTTGTGCAGCAACGGAGATACTGATAATTGTAAAAAGAGAGAAAATCAATTTCTTCATATCTAGTAATTTTTGTGCAAATGTAGATACTCTGAGGTTTTTTGGAGAGTTGATATAAAAAAAGCCTCCTGAAATAAATCAGAAGGCTTAATTAGCTGTAGGGGGAGGGATCGAACCTCCACGGAGCAGTTAGTTGTAGCACAAAGTTCGGTGGTCGACCCCGGTCGTTCCAGTATTACTACCAAAACGGCTCTATGCTATATTTATCCTGTTACCTCCACCCCCGAGACAAGAGGGCATGTCTGCCATGCTTACGCAATTTCATCACCCCACAGTGTATGTGTTGTTATTTTAAGAACTTGATGGAACAAATATAGGGTGATTTGCCGATTCATTCCAAATTTTCTAATAATTATTTTAAAATTATAGAAATTATTCAAATAATTACTTACTATTGTAAATAATATCTAAAAACTATAATCAAAATGGCTGCCAAATTAAATCTTGATAAACTCGACCTGCAGATCATTCACCATATGATGGAGAATGCGGAGATCTCTTATGCCGACCTTGGAAAGAAACTGTTTGTTTCGGGTGGCACTATTCATGTTCGTATCAAAAAACTTCAAGAAGCAGGAGTCGTCAAAGGTACAAGGTTGAAGGCGGATATGAAACATCTGGGATATGATGTGATTGCTTTTATCGGAATTTATTTAAAGGAAAGTTCGTTGTATGATTCTGTTGCCAAGGATCTGCAAAAAATTCCGGAGATAGTACGACTTAATTATACAACAGGAAACTACAGCATGTTTGCTGAAATAGTTTGTAAAGATATTTCGGAGCTACGCCATGTACTGCATGATCAGTTACAGAAAATAAAAGGAATTGAAAGAACAGAGACTTTTATTTCATTAGATGAAAGCTTTAGCAGAAATGTGAAAGTGATGTAGAGCCCCCTAAATCCCCCGCAGGGGGACTTGCAAAGACTCCGTAAAATTGATGACGAATTTCGTAGAAGAAATGTTTGAATGCTTACTGTTAGATTCTTCCTCTCACATTCAAGGCATCTCTCAATCCATTACCTAATAAATTAAAGGCAAGTACTAACAACATAATAGCAAAGCCCGGTGCCAATGCAAGCATCGGGTTTTGTGTAATAATGAAATTATAATTCTCTTTTATCATCAAGCCCCAGCTTGGTTGCGGTGGCTGAACACCGATTCCCAAAAAGCTAAGACCTGCTTCTATTACAATAGCTGATGCAAAATTAGCAGCAGCAATTACCATTACCGGTCCCATAATGTTGGGCCAGATATGACGGACGATTATTCTGAAATTGGAAAAGCCTAAAGCTCTTGTTGCTTCTACATATTCTAGTTCTCTTACTCCAAGCACCTGTCCTCTTACTAATCTTGCTACATTCACCCACATGGTTAATCCAATGGCAATAAATATTTGCCAGAAACCTTTTCCTAGTGCTAATGTGATTGCAAATACTAATAATAAAGTTGGAATACTCCAGATAACATTGATGAACCACATAATAATATCATCTGTTCGGCCACGAAAAAACCCGGCCAGCGAACCTAAAAGCAAACCAATACTCAATGAAATGATTACTGTGATAAGTCCGACGCTTAAACTTACTCTTGTGCCAACAATGATCCTACTAAATATATCTCTTCCATATTTGTCTGTACCCAACCAGAATTTTCTTGTAATTACAGGAGTTGCTGCTGTTTGTGAGCTATGATAAGCTTTTCGTTCACTTAATCCATCATCAATATATTTTTGAACGATGATGCTGTCGCCTTTTTGCTGATGACTTATTATTGGTATATAATAATAAACATCTTCTTTACCAGAAGCTAATTGAGAAAAGAAAGCTGGGGTAAAAACATCTTTGTCTTTTTTTACTTTAATGAAACTTTGTTTGTAGCCTGGTTTCTCTCCACCGATTTCTAAAATGATTCGATTAGAATAAGGTGATGGGTCAGGTGCAATAAAATAAGCAAAGATGGCAACGAGAACAGCCAAAAAAATAACAACCAATCCAAAGACAGCGCCTTTGTTTTTTTTCAACCGCCGCCATGCTGCTGACTGGAAAGAAATGGATTGATTCATTGCGGAAAGTTAGGCTAAGAGGTTAAAAGAGAAAAATGAGAAAAAGAGTTGTGTCATTTCTTTAAATGTTTTTAAGTTCTGTCTTTTCAAGATAATCAAAATTAAAGTTCATTCTCATTGTCTCTTTTTCTCCTTATCCCTCACTCTTAGCTTACCCTTCTCCCTTTCCATTCATACTTGCCAAACTGACCGAACAAACCGGAAAGAATAGTGTATATGATATGCAAAGGCTGAAAAAATAAAAAGTATTTCAACAACGATTTTTTATTAAAGAAAGATGCAACACTATAAACAAATGGAAATTCAACCATTGTTTTTGCAAGCCATAATCCAAGCAGAAAAATCCAATACATAGAGCAGAAGAAACCTACAACACTAAGAACAAGAAATGAAAGATTCAATAAATAAACAAGTAATAATACAACAATTATTCTTTTATCACCATAACTTTTTGCTTTACTTGCCCAACGTATTCGTTGATTAAAAAATGCTTTCCATGTTTTCATCGGTTGGGTGGAAACGATAGCTTCTTTTGATTTCAGGTAATGCACTTTATCTGGATACTGTTTCCATATTTTATGCATTAACAGCATATCATCTCCAGAAGCGATATTGTCGATGCCCTGAAAACCGTTTACTTCTTGAAAGGCTTTTTTCTCATAAGCAAGATTGGCGCCATTACACATTGAATGAGCATTTTTATAAACAGAAGCTCCGGTGATGCCTTGTAAGACTAAAAAATCCAATGTTTGAAAAATCTGTAGCAACGAATTATTGTTTTCTAAAACAACAGGTGCTGCAATAAATGCAGATTGCTTTTCTGTTTTGAAAGCAGCGATAGTTGTTAACCAATTATTTCCTGGCAAGCAATCAGCATCGGTTGTAACAATCAAATCTCCCGTAGCAGCAGCTATCCCCGTTTCAATTGCTTTCTTTTTATAGGAATTGATATTGTCTTCTTTTAATTGTATCAACTTCACCGACGGAAACTGCTGAACAATAGCTGCTGTACCATCTGTTGAATGATCGTCTACTACAATTACTTCAAATAACTCAGTAGGATAAGTTTGATTTTGCAAAGCTTGGAACAACTGGCCAATATTCTTTTCTTCATTTCTTGCAGGAATAATTATGCTGATGGTTGTACTCGCTGTTGTGTTTAATGGAATAAAATCAGAAATTGCTTTCCAGCTTTGCCAATAGTAGGCTATTAACAAGCTGTACAAGACGAATAATAATATAATCAGGATGAACAGAATAATTTCAGGGTTTATTACTGCCCTAAATTAGGAAGATTAAAACCAAAATAGAATAACTTACTTTAAAACAAAATTTAGCTCGGGGTTAAACAGATAAATGGAGTTTAGTTAAGATGTAGATTTCTAAAAAGTGTAGTTACATTTGATGAAGTAATCTTTAATTCAAAATACTACTTAATGAAATATTACATTTCTATTATAATTCTATTACTTGGTCACATATCTTTCTGCCAAATAAACACATCTTCGGATGTTATTGCTTTGGCGAAAAGTGCAATTGCCCACCCAATCTCAAAATTCAACAGCTCAATTATTTGTGCTGAAACAGAAGGATTAACAAATAAACCTATAGATAGTGCGAAATGCAGTTGTTTTCGATATACACCAATTGATAGTTTTCCATTTATGATATCTACTGTAAAGTGTTACAAACTTTTTTTAATTACGGACTCTTTGAAAATTATTAACTCTATCGATCTTATAATTCAGTATCCAATTGTCGGATATTCTTCATATAAGGTGAATCAGGATTTTAAGAGTATATATTCTTATTTTAATAATTTGTTTGGCATGGACGGAAGAAAAAATCTATTGTATAAAGATGAATATTTGAAAATGGATGGATTTACATGGCAAACTAACCTATTTAAAATAGTATTAGAAAAAACAGATGTTGCAAAGAAACAAAGAAGGAAAAAGTTCTCCATTATTAATATTAATATCCACTAATAATACAAGGCCTGTATTATTTCTTCCACATGTTTTTCATGCAATACCTGGTGGCCTGCATTGATAACGGAAATAGTACAATGCTCTTCAATTCCTTTTCGAAATTTTTCGCCAACTGAAGAAAGAATAATTCGGTCATGCTTGCCATAAACTAAACGAACAGGAGTTTTATTACCCAATATATTTTTTTTGATGACTGAGAGGTTGGGTTTAATTTTTCGCATCGTTGTCCAACGGGCATATAACAGCTTTCTTACTTCAGCATCACCAATATAATAGGTTACAAATTTGAAGATACTTGTATTCACCAATTTTAATTTGTTCAGTAATTTTAAAAAACCAAAGAACCATCCTGGCTTATTCATGGTGAGGTTGAAAAATTTATTCCCCAGCCAGGTTTGTGTAGCCAGCCAATACCAGAAATTTTCTTTTAATCCATCAGGGGCCAACAATACCAGCTTTTCAATTTTTTCAGGAATGATTTGATAAAGACTTAGTGCCATGCGACCGCCGAGGCTGAAACCGAGGAGAGAGAATTTCCGATTTTTGATTTCCGATTTTCGATTGTCATTTTCAATAATTTGTTCAACGATTTGAAGAAGGTCAGAAGAGTTAAAACTAAATCCGTCTTCCCAAGACGTTTTTCCATGAAAAGGCAGGTCAATCGAAAAGAAAGTAAACTGATTTCCAGCATGTTTTCCCAGAAATTCAATAGCATTCGCTTCTTCACCATATCCATGAAAGCAAACTACAATTTGTGGCCCTGATCCAAACCTGTAGTAGCTAACAGCAGAGTTTCTATAAATGAGCTGTTTGTGTTCCATTTCCGGCGATTGCTTCAAAAAATTAGCGAAAATAATCTTGGCTATTTCAAATATAATACTAATTTTGGATAGTTGCACAAACAACTATATGCCAAACAACCATTTTAAACGAGGAGAGTTATACAGCTTTATTACAGGTAAGGCTTCCACCGCTATTGCCAGAAGATTGCAGAAAAAATTTAATAACGCCGGGTTGAATATTACCATAGAACAATGGAGTGTATTATATCATTTATGGAAAAAAGAAGGTGTCAGCCAGCAGGAGATTTGTAATGCAACATTTAGGGACAAACCAAGCATTACTCGATTGGTGGATAATCTTGAAAAATTAAATCTTGTAAAAAGAGTGGCTTCTGAAAATGATAGAAGAATAAACTTAATCTATTTGACAAAAGATGCACAGAAGTTGCAGGAAGAAACAATGGCGATAGCGGATGAAACTTTGAACGATGCCCTAGAAAATGTGCCGACAGATAAAGTAGACATATGTAAAGAAGTTTTGCAAATAGTGTATGATAATTTGAAATAGCGAAGGCCTCCCCTTGAACTACGTTCGTTCCCTTTCAGGGAACCTCCGAAGGAGGGGCTTTAAGAGTCTGATTTTGCAAGTGTATTCAAAGAACATAAGTGAGATATTAAAATAAGATGGAATGTTTTTAACAGTTTAGAATTTCGTTTTATAGCCCCGTAGAGGCGAAATATTAGTAGCTCGGGGTTTTAACCCGGAGAAAGAAAACGAAGAATGTATTTAGAACCTCGTAGAGGTGACATGTTTTGATGAATAGAATTGATGCAGTACAAATGAGTGACACAACAGACGATGCCATGAAAAACTGAAGCTGGCTAAAAAATATTATAAAAATTAAATCTAAATAAAATGAGTACTGAAACCGCAACAAGAGCAGCCTTAAAAGGTGGTGAATGGCTGATAAAAGAATCAATTCCATCTGAAACATTTACCAGAGAAGATTTTGGTGAAGAGCAGTTGATGATTAGAGACATGTGCAATCAATTTTTGGAGGCAGAAGTGTATCCAAACCTTGATCGTATTGATGATCTGGAGCCGGGATTAATGAAATCATTGCTAACAAAAGCAGGTGAGCAAGGTTTACTAGCCACTTCGTTTCCTGAAGAGTATGGCGGATTAGGGAAAGATTTTGTTACCTCCACTATTGTCAATGAATATCTTGGTGCAGGTCATTCTTTTTCTGTTGCCATTGCAGCACATACAGGAATAGGTACATTGCCCATTTTGTATTTCGGCACACCGGCACAAAAAGAAAAGTACATTCCAAAATTGATAACTGGAGAATGGGCCGGTGCTTATGGTTTAACGGAGCCGAATAGCGGAAGTGATGCATTGGGCGCAAAGACAACAGCCAAGCTAAGTGATGATGGAAAATATTATTTATTGAATGGACAGAAATGCTGGATCACCAATGGTGGTTTTGCACAAGTATACACCGTGTTTGCAAAAATTGATGGCGATAAATTTTCCGCTTTTATAGTTGACAGAGGAACAGAAGGATTTACTCAAGGACCGGAAGAACATAAAATGGGCATAAAAGGTTCGTCTACTGTTCAGCTTTATTTTCAGGATGCAAAAGTACCGGTTGAAAATTTGTTAGGCGAGATTGGCAAAGGACATAAAATCGCTTTCAACATATTAAATATCGGCCGATTAAAATTATGTGCAGCAGCATTGGGTGGTGCCAGAAGAGCATTAACTAATACTGTTGAGTATGCCATTACGAGGGAGCAATTTAAACAGCCTATTTCTAATTTTGGTGCCATCAAACATAAGCTGGCAGAAATGGCAATAAAGGTTTTTGTTTGTGAGTCCGCATTATATCGCACTTCTAAATGGGTTGATGAAAAAGAAGCAGAACTATTAGCCGAAGGCAAACCATTTAATGAAGCATTATTGGGTGGCGCAGAAGAATATGCTATTGAATGTGCTATGCTGAAAGTGTATGGTAGTGAGGTATTGGATTTTGTAGTGGATGAAGGTGTGCAGGTGCATGGTGGAAACGGATTTAGTGCAGAGTATAATATTTCAAGAGCCTACCGTGACAGCCGTATCAATAGAATTTATGAAGGAACGAATGAAATCAACCGTTTGCTTACTTTGGATATGACATTGAAAAGAGCCATGGGTGGAAGGTTGGATTTGATGGGTCCGGCAATGGGAGTGCAAAAAGAATTAATGAGTATTCCTGATTTTGGTGCAGAGGACGAAACTCCTTTTGCTAAAGAGAAAAAGTTGGTTGCTAATCTGAAGAAAGCAATATTGATGGCTTCCGGTGCCGCCGTACAAAAGTTAATGATGAAGATTGATACCGAGCAGGAGGTATTAATGAATATCGCTGATATGGCTATTGAAACCTTTAATGCAGAAAGTGTACTGTTAAGAGTAATGAAGATGGTAGAACAAAAAGGAGAGGCTGCTTGTCAGTTAAACCTTGATATTATGCGAACCTATTTATATGATGCAGCAGACAAAGTGAATAAGTCGGGTAAAGATGCCATCAATGCCTTTGCAGATGGAGATGAGCAGCGAATGATATTAATGGGGTTAAAGCGTTTTACAAAAGCAGAGCCCTTTAACATTAAAGATGCAAGAAGAAGGATTGCTAATAAAATGATTGAAGAGAAGAAATATTGTTTCTAATTCCAAGCCTCTTTATCAAAATCTAAATTAACTATGGCTGTTCTTTTCGGGGCAGCCATATTTGTGTCTTTATACATTTCAGACAGTTCTTTGCGGGTAATCTTTATCTCTTTTATTTTTTTGATTCTCTTCCATTCAATAATCAAACCCGTACTCATTAAAAGTGCAGAAATAGATGTTGCAATAAAAAAGATGAGGAATGTATCTTCTACCTGATCGGTTTTTGCAACATAAAACAATACATATAGAATGCTAAAACAACCATATGCAAAAAGCATTGAACCTGCTATAAATGCTTTTCCTGTTGCCTTACGGTGTTCGATTGCCATGGTGGCATACCGAATAAAAAACTGAAGACAAAATCCTGCAATAATAATAAGGCCTGGCCCCAGTATAATTGTAAGCCCGTTTACACTAAATCGGGTAACAATCATTACAATCAGTTCGAATGCAACAAACGCACCTGCCAGTATCATCATTCTTTTTGTATATTTTTTGGAAGGGCTAAAGTAAGTAAGGAACATAAGCATTAAAGGAACATCAAGCATATTATTAGCAACTCCCCAATAGTATGTTACGTTCCTGTTAGTATTTATATATCCTTCTGACATAAGGTTGAATATAATTACAGAGGAATAATAAACTAAAAGTGCAACAAAGCAGCGGTAGCCTCCAAGTTTTAATAGCAGAATTATTGCTATTGGTATAAAAAGGGCGAAGGAAGAAACAAAGCCCATAATGGTATTCCAGGTCATGTTTAATAATTTTAGGATAATGGTTATAGTGATAAGCAAAGCCTGGGTGCAATGCTTTCAGTAAAATTAACGGCATACAAAGTTTAAAAGTCTTTAGCATTAAGTGTTTATCCTAAAAAAGAGTAAAAGCGAAAACTGTTTTCGTAGAACTACGGAAAAGCTGATGGGAGTTTTTTTATTAACTTGCTGTGATGATACGTATGCTATTAGCTATTTGTTTGTTTTTCAGCCTTTCAACTGAGGCTCAAACTCTTGTGGAAAGTAAAATTTTATTCGGAAGAACTATTGGCAGGCAGCCTTATCTTGATTATGGTTTGGGAAGTGATCGTTTGGGTGGAGCAAAAATGACCTACCTCGACACAGGCATTCTGGTTCAGGCCGTAGACAGTACAATTGGCCGATATAAAATTCAATTATCCAAAAACAGAACAGCCTGGTTGCAAAAAGCAAATTTCCAAAAAGTTAATTCTATTAAAATCGAGCCTTATTATCTTACCAGTAGCTTTTTGATTAATGGAGATGATAAATATGATTTAGTTTCCATCAACCTCGATGAAAAATTACCTTACACAAGTATTCAGCAAATTAATCCATCGAGAATTGTTGTCGACATATTCGGTGCAACAAGTAATACTAACTGGGTAACACATCGTACATCAGCAAAAGAAATTAAAAATGTTTACCACGAACAGGTAGAAGATGATGTGTTCAGAGTAATTATTGAATTAAAACACAAACAGCATTGGGGTTATAGCATATATTACGAGGGGAAGAAATTATTCATAAAAGTAAAGCGACAGCCCGAAGACCTTAGCCTGGAGAACATGAAAATCGCAATAGATGCCGGGCATGGAGGAAATAACCCCGGAGCGTCAGGTATATCAACAAAGATTGTAGAAAAAAATTATACATTATTGATAGCAAATCAAATTGAAAAGGCTTTGATGGAAAAAGAGGCGATTGTATTTATGACACGTCGTTCTGATAACAATTATAGTATGCTTGAGAGAGAAGAAAGAATCAGAGATGAAAATGTTGACTTTCTGATCAGTGTACATTTAAATTCTTCCGTAAGGGAAGAGGTAAAAGGTGTAAGTACTTACTACCGGTATATTGGGTTCAGACCATTGACGAAATATATTCAGGAAAGTATGATAAAGATTGATGGCCTTGAAGACTTTGGAAATATCGGTAGTTTCAATTTTGCGTTAAGTGGTCCAACAGATTATCCGAACTGTTTACTTGAAGTAGCATTTTTAAGTAACAGAGACGATGAGAAATTAATTTTAAGTCCCGAATTTCATAAGCAGGTAGCCAAGCAGGTTGTGGAAGGAATAAAAGATTGGCTGAAGTCTTGCAAGGAAGAAAATGATTAATCTTCCGGAGGAAAGGCTTCTCCCCGATGACAGGTTTTGCAGGTAACGGTATTCAGGTATTCCGGTCTAATTTCTGGATAGAAATTAAAATTCTTCTTGTTGATATCAATTACCATCACCATCATCTTGCGGGCATTTTCTTTCATTGGGTCGGCATCGGAGTAATAATCCAGACTATCAGGAATATTCTTCATGGGTACATGACAGAAATTACATTTCACACCTAATGCAATATTATAGGTTTGCATAATGCTGTCCAGCTTTGCATCGCTGATATCTTTTGGCAACACTTTTAGGTTTCTTTCCTTCTGATTAATTTTTACCGCAGCCATTCCCACCACTACAAAAAAAGTGAGAATGGTAAAGGCAAATATTTTCTTTTTGTGCAACATGATTTTCAGACGTTTTGTAATGCAAACAAGTGGCATCAACAGGGATTGAAAATACAAATTATATCATTTTTGAATATCAAATAGACCAATCATTTCTGATATAATGCCGATGAAGCAGCCGTTTCCCGATTCAAACGGGATTACAGATGCACAATCGGTATTACTTACCGTTTCCGCTATTGGTAACTGATGAATGGACTTGTTTTCTACATTTGAGGTATAAAAATAAATACTATGCCTAATCTTGTTACAGAATTTAATGACTACAGAACCCGGATGAATGATGTTATCCTCAGTAAAGACAACCTGGTTATCAAACGCCTTTGGAACCTAGACACCAATACTTATGCCGAAGGAGCTTTGGATGTTAAAACCAAAGAGCTGCTGGGTTTGGTTGCCAGTATGGTACTTCGATGCGATGATTGTATAAAATATCATTTGGGAAAATCACATGAATTGGGAGTAAATACAAAAGAAATGTATGAAGTTTTTGCTGTTGCCAATATTGTTGGCGGGACAATTGTAGTGCCACATACCAGAAGGGCAGCTGAATACTGGGAAGCACTTGTAGAAAATTGAGCATTGAGTATTGAAAATTGAGCATTTGTTTCTTTAAATTTGTATCAATCCATAAATTATGAGTGAAACAACGACTGCCCCCGTATTGACCGCTAAAGATTTTTCTACTGACCAGGAAGTTCGCTGGTGTCCTGGCTGTGGCGATTATTCTATTCTTGCGCAGGTACAGAAAGTAATGCCTACACTTGGCATACCTAAAGAAAATATTGCAATCATCTCTGGTATTGGTTGTAGCAGTAGGTTCCCATATTATATGAACACCTATGGTATGCATTCTATTCATGGCAGGGCAACAGCCGTTGCTTCAGGTTTAAAAGCTAGCCGTCCGGAGTTAAGTGTATGGATTGTAACTGGTGATGGCGATGGATTGAGTATTGGAGGAAATCATACTATTCATTTGTTGCGTAGAAATTTTGATGTCAACATTATGTTGTTCAACAATCAAATTTATGGATTAACGAAAGGGCAATACTCTCCAACATCGGAAGAAAATAAAGTAACGAAGAGTACACCGATGGGAAGTATTGATCACCCGTTTAATCCATTGGCATTGGCGTTAGGTGCAGACGCAACATTTGTTGCAAGAACAATGGACCGTGACCCGAAGCATTTGCAGGAATTATTAATAAGAACGCAACAACATAAAGGAGCTTCTTTTCTGGAGATATACCAGAACTGTAACATTTTTAATGACGGGGCTTTTGAAGTGTTTACAGATAAAAGTAGCAAGCAAACAGAAACTTTGTTTTTAGAAAATGGGCAACCATTAGTTTTTGGTACAAATAAAGACAAAGGAATAAAACTAGATGGGTTTAAACCGGTTGTTGTTGATTTGAATGATGGCAATAGCAAAGATGATCTTTGGATACACGACGAACAAGATATTTACAAAGCACAGATACTAACCCGCATATTTGATAACCCGAAAACAGAAGGACATTTGCCAAGACCATTCGGTGTTTTCTATCAAACCAACAGAGATTGCTACGAAGATGTGATGGCAGCACAATTGGAAGAAGCTAAGTCTAGAAAACCAGCTGATTTGGATAAGTTGCTTAGAGGGAATGAGGTTTGGACGATTGCTTAACTCAATATTTAATAATGAAATTTATTGGGGGATTTAAATTAGGATTATTGCTAATATTTCTTATTCCAAATTTAGGCTGTGATGCTTTTAAGTATGGTTATACAGAAAACAAAGCTTTAAATTCTTATTATCTGGTCACAGATAGCAAAAGAAATTTCGGAAAGAAAAGAATAAACTATAACGAATCTTTTCACAACTGCCCTTGTTTTACTAATTTTTTGCAAGCCAGAGGCTATCCGGCTTTTATTTACGAATACAAGACTGATTTAAAATGTAAAGGGATAAAGCTTTTTTATCCATCAAGTGATTCTGTTTTTGTTTTTGAAGAGTCAAAAAAGGGAAAACATTATTCTTTTATAAAAGAAAGTAGAAATATGGATGAGGCTGAAAAACTTACTTATGAAAGGATAAAATCGGGGTATTAATAATTTAGTAATTGTAAAATTTCATGAAGAAACTACTTATCGCTGTACTTTTTACATTATCAACCGCTTTTGCATACAGTCAGTTTTCTTTTACATATAATGGCAGAGAATACCATGTATTAAAGACAAGTAAGTTTAAAGATGTTGCCGGAAAAGAATATGATTATAAAGGAATGCAACTTTATATGATGGGTGGAGAACATGAAATACTTCCTGCTAACCCTAAAGATGCAAGCAAAGGGTTTTTAATGTCGCCAATAAGTAAAGAGGAGCAATTAAAAAGAGTAATGGGTGCTCCCAAACCCGCAGAGACTAAATTTTTTAAAACAGGAAAAAAGTTTGACAGTTTCAGTGCTTATGACATGAATGGTAATTTGGTAGATTCAAAAGAACTAAAGGGGAAGGTTATGGTAATCAACTTTTGGTTTACCACTTGCCCTCCTTGTAAACAAGAACGACCATACCTAAATAAGATAGTGGATGATTATAAAGCCGATTCAAATGTTGTCTTTATTGCAATTGCTTTGGATAGAAAACAACAACTAGAGCCGTTCCTTAAAGAAAATGATTTTAAGTATAATGTAATTCCAGATGGTAAGAAAATAACTGACTCCTATGATGTATCATCATTTCCTACCCAGGTAATAGTAAGTAAGGAAGGTAAAATAGCTTTTCATACTGTTGGCTATTACAATGTTACTGATTATTGGATGCGAAAAACGATAGATGAATTAAAAGGGAAATAGGATTTATAATTTCTTCTAAGAAAATCAACTTCCAGCCATCATTCTTGCTGCATTCGCAAACACTTTTTTCTCTTTCCTTTTATACCACCATTTAGGCATTGTCTTTTTCATCAGGGTATCAATATTCCGCATACCTATCAGACTCCAGGCACCTTTTAATTTACCAGCCAAAGGTGGCTGCATAGCACGGAGGCTCATGGCAAATCCACTTTCAAGATATTCCATATGGTGCCAGTAACCTGCAGGCATAAACAAAGTATCACCGGGTTCTAGAATAAAATCAAACCCTTCTGCTAATTTAAGAGCCGGAAATTTTTCATAATCTGGTGCGCCGTTCTGTTCGTAATAATGAGAAAAATCGGCTAGGCTTAATACCTCATAAGGTTTACGATATAATTTATACTGTTCTTTATTTGGAAACATCAATACTCTTTTTCTTCCAGCAAATTGTGTGTGCAGAATATGAGAAAGATCAATATCATAATGCATATGGGTAATGCTGCCTGCACCGCCGGTAAAAAGCATCGGGTATTTTTTAATAAACCCTTTCATCATATGTTCCGGCCAAGTAAAGTCATTGATCAACGTAGGAGCATGGTCAAAAATATTAAAAAGGAAAATCCGCCAGGCAGCGGGGCCGGCACTTATCATGTCTATATATTCACCAAAAGTTTTATAATCATCGGCAGTATTGATTGGTGTGTAAGCATCGCTTTTTATATTATTATAAAGAGGAACTTTTTTGTCACCAACCAGCTGTTTAAAGTAGTCCCAGCTCCATTTACTGTAAGCTGGCCATTCTTTAGCAAGGTTTTTGATAACCACAGGCACACCGGGGTTATAATATTCTTTTTTAAACACTTCCGGGTCAAGAGAATCAAAAGTGGCTACCGGCTTTAATTGCATGGATGTTTTTTTGTTTTTACAAAGATAACAGGGGGTGAAAATACAAATTGCCTGTTAAATGACGACAGGTAAAAAAAATATTTGCAAAAACATAGTATTTTTAATGCAATTGATTGATATGATATTACATGTTCATCCCGAAGACCCACAGCCAAGATTGATAAAACAGATAGTAGAAAGCCTTCAAAAAGGCGGAATTATCATTTATCCTACCGATACAGTTTATGGTTTGGGCTGCGATATTTTACAGCAAAAAGCCGTAGAAAGAATTTGCAGGATTAAGCAGGTGGAACCTAAAAAAGCACAGCTTTCATTTGTTTGCAGCGATCTTTCTCATCTTAGCGACTATACCAAACCGATCCCTAACTCTGTTTACCGGACATTAAAAGAGTATTTGCCGGGTCCTTATACATTTATTTTGCAGGCAAGTAAACTGGTTCCTAAAATTTTGCAAAGCAAAAAAGATACAATCGGTTTGCGGATTCCTAATAATAATATCGCCATGGCGATTGTAAAAGAATTGGGACGGCCCATACTCAGTGCTTCGCTACCTGGCGAAATGGTAGAAGATTATACCGACCCCGAAGTGATGTATGAAAATTTCAGAAATGAGGTTGATTTTGTAGTAGACGGCGGTATAGGTGGTATAAAGCCTTCAACAGTTGTTGACTTTACCGGTGATAATCCAGTACTAATTAGAGAAGGCTTAGGGCTGTGGCAAGAACAGGATTAATTTCACTTTGGTTGTTGTTGCGTAATACAATGAATGCCTCCGCCCAAATAATTTACTGGTAGTGGATTGATTGGTATGATTTTCCTGTCAGGAAATATTCCTGCCAGTATATTCTTTGCAGTTTCATCCTTTTCTTTTTCCTTAAGTGGCATTCCTTCTTTCCAATATTTAGCGATAAGAACAACATTATTGGAAATAAAGAAATTCATATAGCTTACAGCTGGAACTGTTTTTACCGTATCTCCAATTTTAAAAGGAAATTTTTCTGAAAAGCGTTTTATCGAGCTGGTTGTAAGAACATAAGATCTGGCAAATACATTTAAATCCGGTGCCGGCATTCGGATTATTTTAAATGGCTTACCGTTTACATCTGTTGCTTTTTTTAATGTTGCACAATACTCTTCCAGTATTTCGTAGTCAACGTTGCTGATGGGATTGCTATTTCTTTCTTCCTCATCAATTTGAGCAACTACTATAGTATTTGTTCCGACAAAACGTACGGCTTCATCTATATGCCCGTTAGCACCTGTGCTTGACCAGTTTTCAATTAACAGATCAGGTACCGTTTTATCATGCAGCAGCATCCTTTTCAGCCAGATCATTTTTTTGCAACCGGTAACCCGTAAATATTCAGTCTCTATTTCTTGTAATGTTTTACCGGTATTTCTTTGCAATGCGGTTTCTTCTATTGACATTAATACACCTTCGCCATTTGTTTCTATGCCACCACCTTCTGCAACGATTGGAGTACTGATTACTGGTAAGTTTAATTTTGTAGCTATCCTTATATCTGATCTTCCTGTTTCAATATCTAAAGTATTCATCTTCTTTTTATAAACAAGATGATGACCATACTGTATCCAGGCAAAATCAATTATTTTTTGTTTGCCCATTTTATTTTTTATGAATAAAGGACCAGGATCTCTCACCCAGGAATTATTAACGCTATCTTCTATCCATTGTAGTTTAGTAGTATCTATTTCTAAGCTGTGAAAAAATTTGTTGTTTCTTTTTTTGTCATATTCATAGCTATAATTCAATCTTACTTGTACATTATGATGCAATGCTTTTATTATTGCTGCTGAAACAGTATCTCTTCCGGGGTTACCAAAAAGCCCAACCCATACTGCCTGCTGAGGTTCCCATTCGGCAGGCATATAAAAATGATTTACTTGCTGTTTTTGAGCAAATAAGCTAAAAAATTGTAAAAAGAATATAGAAAGCAGTAAATAGCCTTTAATAAGCATTTTCTAATTTACGTAAGAATTCAATAAAATTGTTTTATTTAAAATAAATCGGCTTGTATGCTTTTCAACTTAAAGCTTTTCCTATGATATTTACATTGCCCAAACTCTTCAATAGCATTTCGGTGTAAGACTGTGCCATATCCTTTATTATTATCCCAACTATATTGTGGAAATTTTTTGTGAAGCTTCAACATAAAACCATCCCGGTAGGTTTTGGCAAGAATGCTTGCTGCCGCAATAGAAGTATAAATAGAGTCTCCCTTGATAATGCAGCGATGTGGAATTTTTTTATAATTGTAGAAGCGATTTCCGTCTATTAATAATAACTGCGGTTTCTTTTTTAATTTATCCAGAGCCAGATGCATCGCTTTAAAAGAAGCTTTAAGAATATTGATTTTATCTATTTCATCATTATCAATACTGGCAACAGCAAATGCCAAAGCAGATTTTTCAATAATTAATCGTAGTTCATTCCTGTTTTTTTCTGATACCTTTTTGGAATCGTTGAGCAATGGATGATTAAAATTTACAGGCAAAATAACAGCAGCGGCAAAAACTGGCCCGGCCAGACAACCACGGCCAGCTTCATCACATCCGGCTTCTATTAAGTCTTTTTGGTAAAAAGTTTTTAGCATTGGCCTGCAATTTCCTGAATAATATTGAACAAAAGTTATTACAGACTAATTGATGGTGTTAACTTTGCAGCCACAATGACAAAAGAGCTTACTCAACGTTCCTCCAAACCAATAGCTATCTGGCTTTTGATAGGTGTGGGAATGATAGTTGTACAGATATTGTTGGGCGGTATTACAAGATTGACCGGCTCTGGTTTGTCAATTACCGAGTGGAATGTGGTAACAGGTACTTTTCCGCCAACTAATAATCAGCTGTGGTTGCTTGAATTTGATAAATACAAGTTAACGCCGCAGTATAACCTGTTGAATTTCGATTTTACATTGCAGGATTTTAAAAAAATATTTTTCTGGGAATGGTTTCACCGTTTCTGGGCAAGATTGATTGGCGTTGTGTTTGCAATTCCTTTTATTGTTTTCTTAATTCAAAAGCGGTTCAGGCCTTCTATGGTAAAACCGATGTTGATACTTTTCTTATTAGGAGCATTGCAAGGTGCAATCGGCTGGATAATGGTGGCTAGTGGATTAGAAGGTGATGCGATTTATGTAAAACCAACAAAACTGGCCCTGCATTTTATTTTTGCTATGGGATTATTGTGTTACACATTTTGGTTTGCATTGGATTTGTTAGTGCCAAAAGAAAAAATCGTTTCAAGCCCGTCAGTTAGAAAATTAAACATCGGCATATTAGCAGTGTTAGTCTTGCAATTGGTATATGGTGCATTTATGGCCGGGCATAAAGCTGCTACTGCTGCTGCCACTTGGCCTGATATTAATGGCCATATCATTCCACCGGGAATGATGGGAAGCAATGAGGGCTTGCTAAATCTGGTTGACAATAAAATTACCATTCACTTTATTCATCGTGGGTTGGCTTACCTGTTATTAATTCTTATTATACTATTAACTATCAGGCTTTATAAAGTTACCGGCCCTTCGCTGATAAATAAAACCAAATGGTGGCCCTTATTACTTGTTATTGCACAGATTATTCTTGGCATCGCTTCAGTATTGTGGAGTTTGAAAATTATACCTAATCAATGGGGGCTGTTTGAATGGATGGCACAGCTTCATCAATTGGTTGCCATGTGTTTGCTCTTATCGCTTATCTGGATATTGTATCTGGTCCGAAATAATAAACAACAGAATAGTATTTGATACAATAAGGAATCTCCTTCTGTTTGTAATTGTATTATACCGGCCAGAAATGCAACTTTGAACTAAATGAGTTATATAGTCGGTATAAAAGTTATTCTTAGCTGCAATCATTTGACATAGCAGGCTTTTATTACTATTTTTAGTGTGTACTATTTAATTATGTAATGAAAGCCTGGTTCCGGGGATTTATATATTCTTTTCCAATACAGCTTATATTACTTCATCTGAGAAAATACCAGGTGTTGCTGATATTTTGGTTTATTCTTTTTAGTGTAGTGAACGGTTCGTTCATGAAAACTTTCGGTGCTGATTCTCTTTTTCTTGGACCAGAATATTTGGGCAATGTAAATGCTTTCAGCATGGCGATTGTTGGAGCCTCTATCGGTATGTTTATTATGAGCTGGAATATCGCTACGTTTATTTTGTTTAGTAGATATTTTCGTTTTTTATCAGCAACTACCAACCCTTTTTTAAAATACTGTATTAATAACTCTGTAATACCGATTCTTTTTTTAGCGTTTTATTTTTTTAAAGCTTATCGTTTTGATCAATATAAAGAATTGATTAGCCCAACTGAAATACTTTTTCTATTCGGCGGTTTTTTAAGCGGCCTAATATTTATTCTCTCCGTCTCAATGATTTATTTTTTTCGGGCAGATCGTTCTATTCTCAGAAAGATGATGCCAGTAATAAGTAATCCAAAATCATACATCACCCATCTTAAACCAATACAGGAAGTATATCATGGTGCAACGACACTAAAAGTGGAAGTTTATTTTGAAACGCCTTTTCGAATAAGAGCTGTCAGGGATGTTTCACATTATACTGACGATTTTGTGGCAACAATTTTTAAGAAACATCACTTTGCTGCGATACTTTCAGTATTTGCTGCGTTTATTTTTCTACTAATCATTGGCTTTTTTCTTGATTATGCTTTCTTTCAGTTGCCTGCTGCTGCAAGTATTACTATTTTCTTTTCAATATTATTGGGAGTTGCAGCAAGCATCACTTATTTTTTGCAAAGCTGGAGTATTCCATACCTGATAGTATTGGTATTGATATTGAATATATTCTATAAACAAGATTGGATTGATCCGAGAAACAAAGCCTATGGACTGAACTATTGGAATAAAACTGAGCGACCATCCTATACCAAAGAAGGGCTTGCAGAACTATGTAAGCCGGAGAATGTAGAAGCTGATAAAAAAAACATGAGAGGTATTTTGGATGCTTGGAAAAAAAAGCAAGACAGCGAAAAACCTTTATTAGTATTAATAAATACTAGTGGTGGCGGTCATCGTAGTGCTACATTTACTATGAGTGTTTTACAATATCTTGATAGCATCACGAATGGAAAAATTTTACAGAAAACATTTTTAATTAATGGGGCGTCGGGCGGTATGATTGGTGCCGCATATTTTCGAGAACTATATTTAAGAAAACAGCAAGGAAAAAATATCCGTTTGCAGGATAAAAAATATGTGGACGATATCGCAGGGGATTTGCTCAACCCAATTTTCACTTCTTTTTTTGCAAGAGACTTGATTTCTCCGGCGCAGAAATTTAAGGTAGGACCTTATTCTTATGTGAAGGATAGGGGTTATGCATTTGAACAGAAACTGAATGACAATACCAATGGATTTTTGGATAAACAACTAAAAGATTATGTAGCCGACGAAAAAGCTGCGAATATTCCATTGATGTTTTTTAATTCTGTTGTAACGAGAGATAGTCGTAAAATGATTATCAGTACGCAACCAGTAAGGTTTATGATGAGAGCTCCGCAGGATACAGCAAATACTCCAGCTGTAGATCCTGATGCTGTTGACTTTACTACTTTTTTTGCGAAGCAAGATCCGTATAGCATTCGTATGCTTACTGCCATGCGGATGAATGCTACTTTCCCAATTGTGTTACCTAATGTTTGGTTGCCTTCCAACCCTGTTATAGATGTAATGGATGCGGGATTGAGAGATAATTATGGTCAGGAAACTACACTACGATTTCTAATTTCTTTTCAAGATTGGATAAAAGAAAATACAGGCGGCGTCTTGGTTATTCAAATAAGAGACCGTTCAGCTGGTGGCTGGGAAGCTCCATATTTGTCAGACGATATTTCCGACCATGCCACAAAGCCGTTTTTGTTATTGCAGCATAACTGGTTTAAAATGATGGAATTTTTTCAGAACGATATGTTGAACTATTACGTAAGTCAGAGTGGAAGCCCTGTTTATAAGGTCGCTTTTCAATATGCTGCGGATAAAGAAGAAAATAAAGCGGCTTTAAATTTTCATTTAACCAAACGGGAAGAAAAAGATATCATTAATGCAGTAAGTTCTGTATCGAATCAGCAAAGCTTTAAAAAGTTGATGGAAATATTTGAAAAGTCAAAAACAATTACGCCTACTCCGGCTGGTAAAGGCGGAAACATTTTTCTTTTACGATAACTTCAATACTTGTTGGAGTTTCCGCAGGGTCGCCATCAATATGCAGCGGCGCTTCGGATTTATTCAGAATAGTTAGTTTATCTGTTTGAAGATAAATAATTCCCTTTTTCTTTTCTTCAATCGCTTCACTTTGTAATTTATTATTACCAGTTATTTGTTTCAA
This sequence comes from Chitinophagaceae bacterium, assembly GCA_016708765.1. Lineage (GTDB taxonomy): Bacteria > Bacteroidota > Bacteroidia > Chitinophagales > Chitinophagaceae > JJ008. The sequence goes on along the minus strand of JADJFD010000002.1, from coordinate 697,424 downwards.
TGTTTGTAATACGAGGCTTAATTTACTTTGTTTAGTTACAATTACAATGTCTAACAACCCATCACTCAGGCTGGCTTTTGGAGCTATTGTAAAATTATTGCCAAACTGGTTGCTATTAGCAATGCTGATGAAAAATGCATCAATAGAAAAAGTGTTTCTATTGATCGTTATATCAAAAGAATATGTTTTAGCGGAGAAGAAGTTTTTGATAATTTCTTTTATATAGGTTGTCAATCCCCGTTTTGGTTGCTGAGCAAAATCATGTGCCACTTTTGCATCAAACCCTAATCCACAAAGCATACAGGCAAATGCATTGTTGATATAAAAGCATCTGTTGCAACTGGCTTGCCGTTAAACACAATAGCTAATGCTTTGGCGGGTTGTTTAGGAATTTTTGCTGCTAATGCTAAGCCATTGCCAGAGCCGCAGGGAATAATACCGAAATTAACATCGCAATCCATCAAGCTGTTGATTACCTGACTTGCGGTACCATCTCCACCGGCAATTACAACATCAGTTATTTTTTGTTCTTTAATTATTGAATGAAGAAAGCCGTAGTCACCGCTTGCTACAGATGGAAATATTTGAAAAGGAATGTCTTGCTCCTTTGTATTTTTTTCAATCAACAGCTGTAAATCCTTTTTCGTTCTTGTTCCTGAAATAGGATTTATGATATAGATAAACTTGCGGGGCATATTATGGTAACATGAATGAGTACAAATGTACTCTTCGCATTCGAATTGCAATATTTGGGTCTGTTGGAGAAATGACAGTATAGATTATTAATGACTTTTTACCTTGATAAAGAGCTCTTAGTTTTTCGAGACTGATTATGAATTTAGTTGTACTGTCTGCTCTGTATATTTCATTATCATCTTCATCATAAAAAAGGAAAGAACGAACCCATGCGTCCGGCTCATCTTCTTTAAAACTGATTTCAAGATTGCCCAATTTTCCCCAATCAGCACTTTTAAGTTTTTTACAGTTTTTATTTTGGTCTTCTGTTGAAGTAGTAATTATTTTTTTGCTGTTTAGTTTTATCGTCCAGCTTCCCATTTGGGCATTCGTATTCATTGTGGAAATAAAAATGGTTATAAATAATAATAGTTTCATCGTTTTTTTGTTTTCTCTACTTAATGGACGGTCAGATTCGGTTATCGTTGCAAATGCTGTTACCAGCGCATCAATGAACTTGCCCATGTAAATCCGCTACCGAATGCTGCAAGGCAAACAAGATCACCTTCCTTAATCTTTCCTTTTTCCCAAGCTTCGCAAAGTGCAATAGGAACTGAAGCTGCTGTCGTGTTACCATATTGCTGAATATTATTGTAAACCTGATCGTCTGTTAGTTTCAATTTCTGTTGCACAAATTGTGCTATTCGTAGATTAGCCTGATGTGGAATCAGTAAATTAAGATCTGTTGTTTGCAGATTATTTGCAGTCAATGCCTCCATAATAACTTCAGGAAATTTTACTACTGCTTTTTTAAATACGGCTGGTCCATCCATATTGGGAAACACTTGTGCCTCATCAATCATTGCATGACTGAAAAACATTTGCCCTATTTCTGCTTTATCAAAACTTGCATATTGTTCCGGCATCCAATGATTGGCATGTGTACCCGGATTAAACATCGCCAGAATTTCTGCACTTTCGCCATCGCTATGCAAATGATTACTAAGGATTCCTCTATTAGCATCTTCAGTTGGTTGCAGTACCACAGCACCTGCGCCATCGCCAAATATTACAGATACATTTCTGCCTCTTGTACTAAAGTCAAGTCCGAAGGAATGTTTCTCTGCACCAACAACCAATATGTTTTTATACATCCCTGTTTTGATAAATTGATCGGCAACAGTCAAAGCATACACAAAACCTGAGCATTGATTTCTTACATCCAATGCGCCAATCTCTTTCATCTTCATGGCTCTTTGCAATAAAACTCCACAACCCGGAAAATAATAATCAGGACTTAGCGTAGCAAAAATGATAAAGTCGATATCCTGCGGAGTGATGCCTGCTCTTTCAATCGCAATTTTCGCAGCTTCAACACCCATTGTGGTGGTTGTTTCTTCGGTGCGATGCGCATATCGTCTTTCTTTTATACCAGTTCGTTCCTGTATCCACTCGTCGCTGGTATCCATATATTTTAGCAGGTCTTTATTGGTTACAACATTGGAGGGGACATATTTTCCGATTCCAGCAATTATACTTCTTTTCATATCAGGCAATTAAGTCAGGAAGATAGGAAATGTACGGGAATTGAAACCGTTTCATTCTGCAACTAAGATGTTTCAATTAATTGAACCAGATAGGCAATTTTTTGTAGCGCTAATTCTACTTTTTTATGTGAGAATAATTACGTCAAAAGAAGCAATCGTTCTATTTTTTGACATATTAATCTGACTTTACTTTGTGTTATCATAAAGCAGATAAAAACAACTGAAAAACTGTTTTGATATATTCCGAATCCCTTGAAAGCCAATTAAAATCATCATCCCTATTGAAAAGCCGTATCCACAATTGAGGAACAAAGACCGTTACTAAGTACAATCGCCTTGCTTCTGCAGGGCGGTTTTTTTATTGATCTGAAAATTTGATCATATGTAGAATATCACTTGCAAACTTTTCTGTTTCATTCACCACCGATTGTACATCTTTTGATTTGATATAAGAACCAATTACATGGTCTCCGGTGTAGGGGAGTGCTACTTCTCTTTTTAAGCTATCTGCTGTACCCAGTTGCGAAAACATTCTTTTCATTGCTGAAACTTTTACCACAGGGTCTTGATGCTCTTCATCTTTATAATAATACAAAAGCAAGGTTGGTTGATTTACTTTTTCAAAAGTTGACTTCTTCATCGTACTTTCTAATAGCTCTTCTAGCTGAACAGTAGATTCAATTCTGTATTTATTATTCCAATACTGTGCATATATCGCAGTAGTATCGGAGGCTTTTCTATAAGTACCCGCAACTGCTTTGGCAATTTGTAAACCCCAATGATTGTTTAACATCCATGCTTTTGCATCATTGATTTCAATATTTGGAGACAGTAATATAAGGCCAGCAATGTCTGGAAACTCTGCTGCGAGTTTTAATGCCAATGTGCCACCGGTTGATGTCGCCATCAGAATTATTTTCTTCCCTAATTTCTTTCCAATCGCATAAGCCTCTTTAGCAGAGTTCCATACACCATCAGCTGTAAAATTCAATAAAGGCTCTGTTGTATCAATGCCGTGCGCATCTAAGCGGCTAAGAAATAAATTGCATCCAAACTTTTGTGCAAACTGATAATGCAATGGATCGCCTTCCTCCTGGCTGGCTGAAAAACCATGCAAGTAAACAACGGCATATTCAGTTTCGTTTTTAGCGAATCGTTAAGCCATACAATCCTGGCTTCATTATCTGGTTTTATTTTATGCTTTACTTCGTTTTCGTTGATGTATTTCTCTAAAGCAACTGACCCTGAAGGGAGAGATGGAAGGTCTTTATTGTATTTTGGTGAGGCGGGTTTTGGCCCGAGGAAATAGACTATTATCAGCACTAAAGCGATGATGCCTAACCATTTGAGAAATTTCATAGCTTCAATTTTGCTAAAACTACATTAAATCATTGTTTTTTGACGTTTAAGGGTGTATTTATTAACTCTTTAGTTTGCTCTGCCCACAGAATTGGCGTACCTTCGCCGCCCGGAAAAGTTGAAATGTTTATAAGTTGAAATGTTTATAAGCAAGATTTCATTAGTTCATTCATTTTTTTAAACATGGCCTATCAAAATTTTGAAGATCTTGATGTTTGGAAGAAAGCAAGAGAGCTTAAAATAGATATGTCGAAACTTGTTAAAAATTTTCCAATAGAAGAACGATTCCGGCTTAGCGATCAATTAATCAGAAGTTCTCGTTCTGTATGTACACAAATTGCTGAGGGGCATGGTAGAAACACTTGGCCTGATAAACTAAGGTTTTGTGTTATAGCGAGAGGGTCATTAAGTGAAACATTAAATCATTTAATTGATGCTTTAGATGAAAGAATAATTGACGAAGAACAACTTAAAAATTATAGAAATAAAATTACAGAAGTTGAAAAGTTATTAAATGGATATATTAATTATCTGGAGAAAAGAAAGCTTGAAGGATAACTTATTAACGAATAAACTTTTCAACGTATCAACTTTACAATTATGGAGATAAGAAATATTGCGATTATTGCCCACGTTGACCATGGTAAAACTACACTGGTTGATAAAATTTTACATGCTACCAAAGTGTTCCGTGATAATCAGGAAACTGGTGAGCTAATAATGGATAGTAACGACCTTGAAAGAGAAAGAGGAATTACCATTTTCAGTAAGAATGCATCTGTTCAGTATAAGGATGTAAAAATTAATGTTATTGATACTCCTGGTCACGCCGACTTTGGTGGTGAGGTGGAAAGGGTATTGAAAATGGCCGACGGGGTTTGCCTTTTGGTAGACGCATTTGAAGGCCCGATGCCACAAACAAGATTTGTTTTACAAAAAGCTTTACAGTTAAATCTGAAGCCGATTGTAATTATTAATAAAGTTGATAAGCCGAATTGCCGTCCTGACGAAGTGCATGATGCGATATTTGAATTGTTCTTCAATTTAGATGCAACAGAAGCCCAATTAGATTTTCCTACTTTTTATGGTTCGGGAAAAAATGGTTGGTTCAATGATTCATTAGAGCAGATTGAAGGAATAGAACCTTTGCTGGATGGTATCGTAAAGTATGTTCCGCCACCAAAAGTAAATGAAGGACCAGTGCAAATGCAGATCACTTCATTGGATTATTCTTCTTTCCTTGGCCGTATTGCAGTAGGCAAAGTAAGCCGTGGTGTTTTAAAAGAAGGACAAAATGTTGTTTTGATGCAGGCTGATGGTACTATCAAGAAAACAAAAGTGAGAGAGTTGTATGTGTTTGAAGGAATGGGCAAGAAAAAAGTTACAGAAGTTATTGCAGGCGACTTGTGTGCAGTAGTAGGTATAGATGACTTTAATATTGGGGATACTATTTCTGATGCAGAAACACAAGAAGCATTACCAGTAATAAGTGTGGATGAGCCAACGATGAATATGTTGTTCTCAGTAAACAATTCACCATTCTTCGGTAAAGATGGAAAATTTGTTACCTCAAGACATTTGAGAGACCGATTGATGAAAGAAACAGAAAAGAATCTTGCTTTAAAGGTAGAAGATAGTGATGAAGGTGATAGCTTGATGGTATATGGCCGTGGTATTTTGCACCTTGGTATATTGATAGAAACTATGCGTCGTGAAGGATATGAGTTAACTGTTGGCCAACCGCAGGTTATTGTAAAAGAAGTGAATGGTGTAAAATGTGAGCCATATGAAAATCTGGTAGTAGATGTGCCAGAGGAGTTTGCCAGTAAAGTAATCGATCTGGTAAGTCGTCGTAAAGGTGAAATGCTGATTATGGAAACCAAGGGTGAAATGCAGCATCTTGAATTTGAAATACCTTCAAGAGGATTGATAGGATTACGTACACAAATGCTTACAGCTACAACAGGTGAGGCGGTAATGGCTCATCGTTTTACAGATTATAAACCATGGAAAGGACCAATTCCTGGAAGAAACAATGGAGTATTGATTTCAAAGACTACAGAAAAAACAACTGGATATTCTATTGATAAACTACAAGACAGAGGATCATTCTTTGTAGATCCAGGAGAAGAAGTGTATTCTGGTCAGATTATAGCGGAGAATATTAAACCAGGCGACCTTGTAGTAAATGCGACAGAAGCAAAGAAATTAACTAACCACCGTGCCAGTGGAAGTGATGATGCTTCCCGTATTGCTCCAAAGACTTTATTGACTTTGGAAGAGTGTATGGAATATATTCAGCAGGATGAGTGCATTGAAGTAACGCCGAACTTCATCAGAATGAGAAAAGTGATACTGAATGAAGATGACAGAAAGAAAGTGCAGAAGAAAATGGAAGCACAAGCGGTATAATCGTATTAATTTAATACATCATAAAAGGGGCTGTCCTTCATTTTTGGGACAGCCTCTTTTTATTGTCAAAAATCTTCTACAGAAATTTAAGAAGAGGTGTAAATTTGCAGTAAATTAGGTTGGTATGAAAAAGTGTGTCCTGATATTATTTTTTTTAGGTTTATTCTTAGCCGTAGCAATTACAACAGAAGCACAGTGTTCCATCTGTACTAAAACAACGCAACAACTGGGCGAAAAACCTGCAAAAGGCATGAACTCTGGTATTCTTTACCTCGCATTTGCTCCATTCGCCATTGTTGGGTTCATTGGCTATCGCTGGTGGAAGAATAATAAAGACGCCTAACTCCAGTTGTAAAAAATTCTTCTTTCCTTTTTTTACTTTCTTTAACTTGGGCAGATAAAACTATCTGCTTATGAAAAAGCTTCTACTGCTTTTTATTCTGGCTCCCATTTTTGTTGCCGCTCAGAAACTCCCTTCCATAGAAGAAAAAACAAAAGACCTGAAAAAACATGATGGCTTTATAAATTTTTATTGGGATGAAAATACTGGTAAAATATTTTTAGAAGTAGACAAACTAGATACAGAATTTTTATATGTCACATCACTACCAGCAGGATTAGGCTCAAATGATATTGGCCTTGATAGAGGTTTACTGGGCGGCGAACGCATTGTAAAATTCTCAAAAACAGGTAGGAAAATTCTTTTAATACAACCAAATTATAATTTCAGAGCTACCACAAATGATGCAGCAGAACGAAGAGCGGTAGAACAATCATTTGCACAATCAACCATTTGGGGATTTACGGTAGAAGCAGAAACAGGGAACCGATCATTGGTGGATGCTACTGATTTTTTACTAAGAGATGCAATGCGAGTTTCAAATCGTTTAAGAAGTAATCAGCAAGGCAGTTATTCCATTGATAAAAGCAGATCAGTAATGTACTTGCCAAGAACAAAAAACTTTCCGCAGAATTCCGAATTTGAAACCACCATCACTCTTGTAAACAATGATGGTACAACGGGCAATTATGTAAATTCAGTAACACCTTCTTCAGAAGCTATCACTTTGCGAATGCATCATTCCTTTGTGCAGTTGCCAGATAATGATTATGAACCAAGAGTTTTTGATCCACGAAGCAGTTTTATCCCTATATCCTATTACGATTATAGCACTCCGATTGTAGAACCAATTGAAAAAATGTACATCATGCGGCATCGGTTAAAGAAAAAAAATCCAGCCGCTGCTATAAGCGAACCGATAAAACCAATTATATATTATGTTGATAATGGAACACCGGAACCAATTCGTAGTGCCTTGATAGAAGGCGGCAGTTGGTGGAATCAGGCATTTGAAGCCGCTGGTTATACAAATGCTTTTCAGGTAAAGTTGCTACCTGAAGATGCCGATCCGATGGATGTTCGATACAATGTTATCAATTGGGTACATCGTTCTACAAGAGGCTGGAGTTACGGTGCATCAGTTGCAGACCCAAGAACTGGCGAAATTATCAAAGGACATGTATCATTAGGTTCATTAAGAGTAAGACAAGATTATTTAATTGCCGCAGGTTTATTAGCACCGTACGAAACGGGTGTGCCTGCTGATGATAAAATGCTGAAGATGGCAGTGGAAAGATTAAGACAATTATCGGCACATGAAATAGGGCATACAATCGGATTGATGCATAACTATGCGGCTAGTGTAAGCAACCGGGCAAGTGTAATGGATTATCCGCATCCGTTAGCAAGAGTGAATGCAGCAGGAAAAATTGATTTGAGTAATGCTTATGATCAAAAGATTGGTGATTGGGATAAAGTATCTATCGCATTTGGTTACAGCGATTTTCCAACAGGCACAAATGAATCTGCCTCATTGAATAAAATACTGACCGATGCAGCTGCAAAAGGATTGCAGTTTATTTCGGATCAGGATGCAAGAAGACCGGGCGGTTTGCATCCGCAGGCACATTTGTGGGATAATGGAAGTGATGCGGTAACAGAATTAAAAGAAGTAATGAAAGTTCGTAATGTGGCATTATCAAATTTTAGCGAAAAGAATATAAGATCAGGAATGCCAATGGCAATGCTGGAAGATGTACTGATACCGGTTTATTTTGCGCATCGCTACCAAGTAGAAGCTGTTTCAAAAATGGTGGGTGGCATGTATTACACTTATGCTTTGCGGGGCGATGGACAAACAGTAACTAAAGCTTTATCAAAAGGCGAACAGCTAAAAGCTTTGAATGTATTGATTGATTGCCTTGATCCAAAGTTTTTGCAACTGCCGGAAAGAATAGCACAATTAATTCCGCCACGACCTGCTGGTTATGATTTCTCCAGAGAGTTATTTAAAAAAAGAACAGGCCTTGCTTTCGATGTATTAACACCTGCTGAAACAGCTGCAGACCTTCCATTATCTTTTATTTTTAATTCTGAAAGATTGAATAGAATGATGCAGTATGAAGCCGCTAATAATGGATTGGGAGTGTATGAAATGGTAAATACCTTGATAACCAAAACATGGAAATCACCTCGTTTAGCAGGCATAGAAAAATTAATACAATCACAAACAGAACAGATATTACTTACGTATTTGCTAGCAGCCAGTGTAAACGATAATAACTCATATCTGGTAAAGTCTGTTTTACTGAAAGGCTTAGCTGAATTTAAAACATTTATCGAAGCACAACAGAAAGCGACAAGCGATGAACTAACGAAAGGCCATTTTATGTTGGCATTGGAAAGAATGAAGGAACCTGCAGCGGCTAAACCAACCATTCATAAAGAAGCACCGCCGGGTTCACCGATTGGGTGTGATTGGGATTAGAAGAATTATTTATCAGCAATGAATTTATATAAGTTGAACTCACCTTGTTTGAAGAGTTCTTCTATTTCTTTTTTCAAAACTGCTTTATCAATGCCTTTCATTCTTTTTTGCTCGATAAGATAAAAAGCTCTTTCGGCAAGCAACCAGAATGTATTATCATTTACATGAGCTTTTTGTAATTGATGATTGACTATGTCCATCAATTCTTTTACACCTTCTTTTTGCGAAGCAATTGTTTTTACAACCGGTACTTCATTATAATGTTTGCTGAAAGCAGGTGCCAGCATTTGCCGAAGGTTATTTACAAAAAGATCCGCATCGGGTCTGTCGGCTTTATTTACTACAAATACATCTGCTATTTCCATTAGGCCAGCTTTCATGGTTTGCACTTCATCACCAGCCTCGGGCACCATTACTACAACAGTAACATCGGCTAATCCGGCTATTTCAATTTCGCTTTGCCCTACACCAACTGTTTCTACAATAATGTGATCGAACTGAGCAAATTTTAGTAGGTCTGTTATTTCAATAATCTTTGGATGCAATCCACCCATCGATCCTCTTGTTGCCAACGAACGGATATAAACATTTGGATTAGTGTACCAGTCGCTCATCCGTATTCTATCTCCCAATACTGCACCCAGATTAAATGGAGAAGAAGGGTCTACACAAAGCACAGCTACTTTTTTTCCTGCATTAACCCAAAAACCAATCATAGCATCTACCAATGTACTTTTCCCCGCCCCTGGAGGCCCGGTTACACCTGTAATTTTTGTGGAAGATGCCGGCAGGGATTGAAGCATGATTTCATAACCCGGCAGCTCATTTTCTACTAATGAAATACTTCTTGCCAAAGCTTTAATATTGTGCTGTGCTATTTGTTGCAATAGTTCTTGCCAGTTCATTGTGATTTGATTTTCGACATGCTCAAAGTTAGCAGCAAAACCTGATAGATATAATAAATTGAATATGGTTAATTTTAACCGATGGCTAAGGTAAATGGAATATCAGTTGTAATACCAAATTATAATGGTGAAAAACTATTGCCTGAAATTATTCCTTTAGCACTAAGAGCATTAGAGAACACTGGTTTGCTATTTGAAATTATAATAGTAGATGATAGTTCTAAAGATGCTTCTTTAGAGTTGATAAAAAATGACTTCACTTTTGTAAAATGTATCGTTAATGATACTAACAGCGGATTTTCTGTTACCGCTAATAAAGGTATAATGGCTGCCAAGTATGAATGGGTGTTGTTATTAAATAGCGATGTAAAATTAGCAGCGGATTATTTTAAGCATTTGCTAAAATATACTACTGATAATAAAGTATTTGCTGTAATGGGTAGAATTGTTGGCTGGGATGATGAAATAATTCAGGATGGAGCAAAGTATCCACACTTTCATGGCATGAAAATCAAAACTTCTGGAAACTATCTGCTGGAAGATGAAAGTAAAATGAAAGATGGATTGTTGTCAATGTATGTATCTGGAGCAAATGCTTTCATAAATAAAAATATTTTTATTGAAATTGGCGGTTTTAATGAAATGTTTTCCCCTTACTATGTAGAAGATTTTGAATTGTCGCTACGGGCATGGAGGTTCGGTTATGTTTGCTACTACGATCATCAATCAATATGCCGGCATAAAGTTTCATCCACTATTAAAAGTACACAGGCTAAAAAAAGTGTGAACATTATTTACAATAGAAATAAAATGTACCTTCATGCCATTCATCATACATTCCCATCAAATATATTTTGGATTATTCAATTAACAGGAGAGGTAATCGGGAGGGCATTATTATTACAAACCAGTTATGTAAAATCCTTCTCTTTATTTTTAAAAAATTATAGAAAGATTAATATAGAAAGAAGGAAGTTGAAAAGTATCAGCAAACAACAGCACTTGTTTTCTATTAAGGAGGTAGCCGATAAAATCATTACTTCTGTTAAAAATGAAACAATAATCAGATTTTAAGAATGAAAGAGTATGATTTTTTAATAGTAGGAGCTGGTCTTTATGGATGCGTCTTTGCACATGCAGCAACAAAGGCCGGGAAAAAATGCCTTGTGATAGACAAGCGGAAACATGCAGGAGGAAATGTTTATTGCAGAGATGAAAATGGAATCAATGTGCATCAATATGGAGCTCATATTTTTCATACTAACGATGAAAATACCTGGAACTTTGTGAATTCATTCGTAGAATTTAACCGCTACACTAATTCTCCAATAGCAAATTATAAGGGTAAGCTTTATAACCTGCCTTTTAACATGAACACCTTTTACCAGTTATGGGGAATTAGTGATCCACAATTAGTGAAAGAAAAGCTTGATGCACAGATAAAAGCATCTGGAATTGATGTGCCTACCAATCTTGAAGAGCAAGCCATAAAACTGGTAGGTAATGATATGTATGAAATTTTTATTAAAGGATATACAGAAAAGCAATGGGGAAAACCTTGTAACGAATTACCTCCATTTATTATTAAAAGATTACCTGTGAGGTTAACATTTGATAATAATTATTTTAATGATAAATTTCAGGGCATACCAATAGGCGGTTATAATGTTTTAATTGATGGGTTACTGAAAGATATTCCTGTAAAATTAGAAACAGATTTTTTTAACGACATTACCTATTTTAAATCTATTGCGAAAAAAATTGTCTATACCGGGCCCATTGATGCTTTTTTCGATTACAAGTTTGGAGCACTTGAATATCGTAGCCTTCGATTTGAAGAAAAAATACTCGAAATAGATAATTTCCAAGGTAATGCAGTAGTTAACTACACTGAAAATAAAGTTCCTTACACCAGAATTATCGAGCACAAACATTTTGAGTTTGGCTTTCAAAAGCACACCGTAGTTACCTACGAATATCCATTAGCATGGCAAAAAGGTATGGAGCCTTTTTATCCGGTAAATGATGTTGTAAATAATACATTATTCAAAAAGTATGAGGCATTAAAAGAACTTGAGGAAAATATTATTTTTGGAGGACGGCTTGCGGAATATAAATATTATGATATGCACCAAATTGTTGCTGCCGCCAGAGTACAATCGAAAATAGTACTTGCAAAGGATTAGCATAAAGGTTATAAAAATAGCATGAAGAATACGGCAATAGTTGTTACCTATAACAGGCTTTCTCTATTAAAGGAATGCATACACGGCATACTATCCCAAACAAAAAAAGCTGATAACATTATTGTTATTAATAATCAATCTACAGATGGCACAGGCGAATGGCTAGCCACTCAACCAGTAACTACAATTACACAAGAAAACAAAGGTGGTGCTTGGGGTTTTTTTACAGGTATAAAAAGTGCATATGAATCTGGTGCAGACTGGATATGGGTGATGGATGATGACACTATACCACAGCCGGATGCTTTGGAAATGCTTCTCAAATGTTCTACAAATACAAACCTTCAAAAGTTTGGGTTTTTCGTAAGCAAAGCAATTTGGACTGATGGTTCTCCGCATGTAATGAACCTGCCAGACATAAATACATTTATTAAAGGCACTCCGTTTTCTACATTTGATAGTTATGGGGCAACACTTGTAAATGCAGCAAGCTTTGTTTCTATTTTAATTTCAAAAGAAGCTGTATTGGAATGTGGACTTCCAATGAAAGAATTTTATATCTGGGCTGATGATGTAGAATTTACTTCCAGAATAACAGGGGCAGGCTTCCTGGCAGCTTACGTAAAAGATAGTGTTGTTTTACATAAAACAGCAACTAACTACGGAGCCGATATTTATCAAGCTGAAAAAAAAGATGCATGGAAACATGTTTATGGTATACGTAATAAGTTATATATCAAAAAAAAGAAAAAAGGTATAGTTAGATTTTGGTTTTCTGTGCTAAAGAATTATTTATTTATTCCCTTTTCAATTTTACGTAAGAGAAAATACGAAAAACTATATTTTATTAAAATAGTTTGGAAGGCTACTACTAAGGCTATTGGCTTTAATCCTAAAATCGAAAAAGTATAATGAAGCCTTTACGGATAACAATTGTATTGCCATTTCCTGTTACAAAGCCAGTTGGCGGAGCCAAAATTATGTATGAATATGCGAATCGTTTATACGCTGCTGGTCATACTGTAACTGTGTTGCATAGCATTCGTAGGCCGTATAAGAAAATGAAATCTCCACTATGGTGGAAAAAATTTGTATTTGCTTTGCGGGGTGTGGCAAGACCAAAGTGGTTTCCTTTAAATAAGAATATAAAATCTACAATTGTAAATTCAATTACCAATCGATACGTACCTGATGCCGATATTGTTTTTTCTACTTGGTGGCAGATAGCTTATGCAATTACCGAACTTGCACCAGCAAAAGGAAAACCTGTTAACCTTATTCAAGATTTCGAAATATGGGCTGGCCAAAAAGAGAAAATTCTTGCATCATTTAAACTTCCAATACATCATGCTGTAATTGCCGGATACCTGAAAGAACTATTGAAAGAGAATGGTGCTTCAAATATTACCTATTTCCCCAATGCAATTGATAGTACAATTTTTTTTAAAAGCATTTCTATAGAGGAAAGAAATCCTTTAAGTATTATCATGCTTTATTCGGAAGAATCCCGAAAGGGATCTAAGTATGGAGTTGATGCTTTAGTGCAAATAAAGAAACAAATACCAGCATTAAAAGTTACTTTATTTGGTGTATACAAAAAGCCAGATAGCTTGCCAGATTGGATTTCTTATTGTAGAAGACCGGATAATCTTACTTCATTATATAATGGGCATGCAATTTTTCTTTCACCAAGTCTTGGAGAAGGTTGGGCTTTGCCACCTGCTGAAGCAATGGCTTGTGGCTGTGCAGTAGTGTGTACAAATATTGGTGGTCATACAGATTATGCAAAAGATGGCGAAACTGCTCTATTAGTTAAAGTGGAAGATGAAAATGATATAATTAGTAAGTTTACTTATCTGTTAGAGAATAATAACAATCGGATACAACTTGCTAATAAAGGGAATCAGTTTCTATCAGCAAATTTTAATTGGGATAAATCAGTAGATATTGCCACCCAATTTTTTTATAGCATTCAATAGTTATATTTTTTTATAATTTTTATATTCACCTATATACCAGCCAGTATATTTTCCAACTATTCTTTTTAATTTATCCTTTGCCGAAGCATATTTAAAATTATTGTTTGGCTCAAAAGGCCAATTTTGCTGTAGTATTCTTTTTTGCATTACTGCAGGATGAGTTTCAGTAAAAGGTTCTACAGGTTCATTAGCTGTGTCATAATCATATATGGCTTTACTCATTTCCTTTAGCTGGGCTTCAGCATTATTTCCTTGGTAAATACTGATATTAGCATTAATCTTTTGCTGCAAAGCCGCTGGATTTCTTACCCAACCATAATGGTAGATAAATGCATCTATTAGTTTTACTCGTAATTTTTCATTTGGTTTCTTACGAAAGCCTTGAGCATCACGGTAAGAAAATATATTTTTATTGTTACGAACAATCCTTATTTCTCTTCTGTACCAAGAATATTTTGCACCAACGTAATCATAAGAACCAAAAAAATGTTTATAGTTGAATAAAAGGCCATCAACTTTTGGTTGATTCAAATATTCTTGCATGCTGTGCCGAATAGCAGGATAATATTTTTCATGTATCACTTCATCACCTTGTAAATAGAAGGCCCAGTCGTAAGCAGAGGGAATAGCATGAAAGGCTTTATCAGTCTCCAATGCATACACACGGCCACCTTCTTTTTGCGATTCGTCCCAGCTGGTTTCTAGTATTTTTATTTTTGTATCGATTGATTTTATCCGTTCTAATGTTTCGTCATCTGATTTACCAACAGCAACAATAACTTCGTCACAAAGCGGAAGCAAGGATCGTAATGATTCCTCAAATGGGAAGTCATATTTAACAGCATTTTTCAAAAAGGAAAACCCACAAACTTTCATTTCTTGTTTAATTATAATGATAAAGATAGAAGATTTACGAACCGTATATTAATTCAACGCCTCACCTTTTTATTAATATGCAAAGAAATATCTTTGCGCTATGACGAATTTTATTCCAATTTTCCCTTTAAACATTGTTGTGTATCCCGGTGAAAATTTGAACCTGCACATTTTTGAACCTCAGTATAAGCAGCTTATAAATGAATGTAAGGAAACAAACAAGCCTTTCGGAATACCTGTTGTTATTGAAAATAAAGTACAGGAGTTTGGTACCTTATTGGAAATAGTGGAAGTTTCTAAAGAATACGAATCCGGAGAGATGGATATTAAAACGAAAGGCATAAAAGTGTTTCGGATGCTGGAGCAGATAAAAGATATACCGGAAAAATTATATAGTGGAGCTATTGTTAGTTACCCCGAAAATTATAGTAACGGTAGTTCTGGGTTGATGAAAATGGTGATGAACAACCTTCGGCAATTACATCAATTAATTAAAGTAGAAAAGAATTTTAATAAAGAAGATAAGGAGCTTACAGCTTTTGAAATTGCCCATCATATTGGCCTTTCGCTGGAAGAAGAATATGAAGTATTATTGCTGCAAGATGAATTGCAACGGCAGGAGTATTTAAAAAGACATTTGCTCAAAGCAATTCCCATGGCGCAAGGAATGGAACAACTAAAAGAAAAAATAAAACTGAATGGCCACTTTAAGAATTTGAGTGGATTTGATTTGTAATTTCACCAACAGAAAAAAATAAATGTCAACAACCCTTTGCTTCGATTTTGGAAATACCCGAAAAAAGGTAGCTGTATTCATTAACGATACAATCGAGGAAGTAATTACTCTTGCGGATGACTCAGCAGAAACTATACAAACACTAATTGAAAAATTCAAACCTGCTAAATCAATACTTTCTTCTGTAGTAGATCATAATCTAGCGATGGAAGAATTATTGGCAAGTGCTACAAAATTTCACAAGCTTAGCCATCTTACTAAAGTTCCTTTTACTACTCCTGTCGGAAAACCCGAAACAATCGGTGCAGACAGGCTGGCTTTAACGGCGGCGGCAGTTCATTTTTTTCCCAAAAAAAATAATTTAGTTATTGGACTCGGAACTTGTGTTACCTACAATTTCATTAATAAATACCATGAATTTGTTGGCGGCGCTATTTCACCTGGTCTTGAAATGAGACTTAAATCTTTGAACTATTACACTGCAAAACTGCCTTTGGTGAAGGCTGACAGCAATATTCCGTTGATGGGCTACGATACCAACACCAATATTCTAACCGGAGTGGTGATGGGAATGGCCAAAGAAATTGATGGTTTTATAGAAGAATATAAAGGAAGATTTAACAACTTTAACGTCCTATTAACCGGGGGTGATATAGTCTATTTGGCTTCACACCTTAAAAAGAAGATATTTGCAGACCCTGATTTAATATTTAAAGGTCTGTATGCAATTAGTGAAGTTAATAACCCCTAAGAGAATCAATACGTTACGAGCAAAACTTACAGCGTTTTTGATTTTGTTTTTTACTGCTTTTCAACCTGTTTTTTCGCAGGACAACTCGCCTTACTCAAGATATGGTATCGGCGACCTTGTTCCACCAACGAGTATTAACAGTCGTGGAATGGGCGGTTTGTCGGCAGCTTACAACGAGCCACTTACTATAAATTTTAATAACCCAGCTTCTTTTTCTTATTTCCAAGCGGATAAAGAATTAAAGTCAAACAAATTAAAATCTGGTAGGGCTATTTTAGATGTAGGAATAAATTTCGAGAACCGTACATTAAAAGATCCAGCTTTTGCCGAAAGATTTACTGCAAGCAATGCCTTGTTTTCTTATGTGCAAGTTGGTGTTCCATTAAAGCAAAACTGGGGTTTAAGTTTTGGATTAAGACCCATTTCCCGTATCAGTTATAAAATTCGTCGCAGAGAGTTATTAATAGATCCTAATACATCGCAACCGATTGATAGTGCAGAGACATTGTTTTCTGGTACTGGCGGTTCTTATTTGGCTTCAATGGGAACGGGGTTTAGTTTATTTAAAAGACTTAAAAAAGATAAATCAGGAAAAAACATTATTGGTGAGGAGAAATTAAGCGTTGGTTTTACAGCAGGCTATCTTTTTGGAGAAAAAGATTATAGCACAAAGAGAACTTTGTTTAATGATACAGTGGAATACAATCAGGCGAACTACGAATCGATAACAAATTTTGGAAATCTAAATTTTACTGCTGGTATTCAATACAGAGTTCCGTTAAAGAAAAACCTGGCACTTACACTCGGTGCTTATGGGGCTTGGGGACAATCAGTAAATGCATCACAAGATATACTGAGAGAAACATTTGTATTTGATGCCAGTGTTGGTGAAGTAAGATTAGATAGTGTTTCGGAAATAAGAAACGTAAAAGGTAAGATTAATCTTCCATCTTCTCTTACTGCAGGATTTGTGTTGCAGAAATATGGTGTGCCAAACAAAGAAGGTGGCTGGTTAGTTGGAGTAGATTTTGTACAACAGAATTGGGATAACTATCGATTTTACGGACAAGTAGATTCAGTAAGAAGTAAATGGGAAATAAGAGTTGGTGGCCAAATTAACCCGATTCCCAAAAGAAATTATTTCAGCAATATTTCCTATCGTTTTGGTTTCTTTATGGGCCCTGATTATATAAAAGTTGGTAAAAAATTAAATCAAATTGGTGGAAGTTTTGGATTAGGCTTACCGTTAGCCATTACTAGGCAGGCTCCAAATCAGGCCACACTAATTAATCTTGCATTTGAGTATGGCAAAAGAGGAAATAACAGCAATATATTAAGCGAAAGTTTGTTCAGGGTTTCGGTTGGCTTTTCACTCAGCGATTTCTGGTTCATCAAACGTAAGTATGATTAATCTTTTGTTCAATAACAAATTATTTCTAGCAGCAGCCTTTATTACAGGCTGCTGTTTGCTTTATAGTTGCGAGAACGATGCTAAGGAAGTGGAAGATTACACCAAAAGAGTAATCATGCAGGAAGAGATTAAAGAAGTAGAACTCTTTATGAGTCAGGATGGAACGATGAAAGCAAAATTAACTGCTCCGTTAATGCTAAGAGTGTATGCAGATACAGTGTATGTGGAGTTCCCCAAAAAAATGCATGTAGATTTTTATAATGACAGTACTGTAATTGAAACTACATTGGATTGCCTGTATGGTAAATATTTTGAACAGTATAACAAAGTGTACCTGCGGGATAGTGTGCTGGTAATTACAACAAAAGGTGATACATTAAGAAGTCCTGACCTTTGGTGGGATCAAAACCAAAAAATATTTTACACCGATAAATATGCTATTTATAAAAGTCCGGGTAAAAATATTTATGGCGGCAAAGGCCTGGTGGCTACACAAGACTTGAGTAGTGTGATATTCAATGACCCGACTGGAACGGTAGAAGTTTCTGACAGTGGTTTTCCGAAATAAAAGAACTTCAGTTTTCTTATCTTCACTTTAAATCAATTGCTATGTCATTTAAAAATAAAACTGCGTTAATAACAGGTGCTACAAGAGGAATAGGAAAAGCCATTGCGTTAAGGCTGGCAAGCGAAGGAGCCAATATTGTAGTAGCATCAAAAAGTGTAACAGAAAATCCAAAACTCGGCGGCACTATATACTCTGCCGCAGAGGAAATAGAAGCAGCCGGAGGAAAAGCATTAGCTGTACAATGCGATATTAGGTTTGAAGACCAAGTGCAAAATGTAATTGATAAAGCTGTAGAAGCATTTGGTGGCATTGATATTTTAATAAACAATGCCTCTGCTATTAATCTTACAACAACGGAGAAAACGGAACCGAAACGTTTTGATCTGATGTATGACATTAATGTACGGGGAACTTTTTTTGTAACGAAAGCTTGTGTGCCACATTTAAAGAAAGCAGAAAATCCGCATATACTTACTTTATCGCCACCAATAAATTTAGACCCGAAGTGGTTTGAAAACCATGTAGCATACACTGTTACCAAATACAGTATGAGTATGATGACATTGGGTTGGGCAAAAGAATTTAAGAAAGACAGAATTGCTGCCAATGCACTTTGGCCAAAAACAACAATTGATACAGCGGCTGTGAGGAACCTATTGGGCGGTGAAGTATTAGCTAATATGAGCCGCACCACTGATATATTGTCAGATTCAGCTTATTATATATTAAGCAAACCTTCCGGCGAATGCACAGGCAATTTGTTTATTGATGAACAAGTATTAGCAAAAGAAGGAATTACAGATTTGTCAAAATATTCTGTGGTGCCGGGAGCACAGTTGTATAGTGATTTGTTTGTATAGAAAAATAAGGCCACTGCATCCAATATTTAAATTGGGATATTATACTAAGTAAATGCTGGAACCTATATAAAAACGATTACTGCTATTTTTTTTGGCACATGAGATGCTTAATATATAAAAATGAAGCGAATTTCTATTTTAAGAATAGAAAAATTATGCAGATGCAGAATAAGTTTATTATTGTATATATTTTAAGCTTGTTCATAATATCTTTATTTTTTTCGACGAAAGAAGTAAGCATATCTCTAAAGAAAAGCTCAGATGTTTTTTTTAATGAAGCTTTATCTAATAGCAATTACTCTCATGCAGATAAATCTCATAAACAGGTTATTTTAACAAATAAGACAAAAGATACTATCAGCTTGTTTTATTTCGATTATTATTCTGATTTAATTTCATTCAATGTATTACCCGCATCTGAGTACAAAATAAATACTGATATTTCATTATGGTTATTTGATAATAGAGTTAAACACGGCACCCCATATTTGGTAAGACCTGGAGATTCTTTATCTGTTTTTTTCGGAGAAAGCAAAGATATTTTTTTGGTTCCGGATAATGACATCCGAAAAAATGAGGTTGATATTTTTAGATTTATTAATAGTCAATTTAATAAGAGTTATTACGAAATAATTTTTGACTTTAAAAAGTATAAGTATGACTATGAGATGTTTGCTTTACGAAAGAAAATGTTTAAAGAAAGAGTTTTAAGTAGTATTTCAATACTTAAGCAGTTTATTGACAGTAAAAATCTGGGAAAAAATATAGAGTCCTATTCGACCAATATAATTAAACTTGAGTTTTATAGTAAAACACTTTTAGGTTTATGGGGGGTTAGATATTTTAGTGAAATTTCCAAGAATCAGAAAAAATTATTTGATTCTACTTATTCGGCACTTCTAAATGACTCATTAGATAATACTGTGTCACCAATTCCATATAGAAATGTAAAGTATTCATATTTTGTACGTCATGTGCAATTTGAAATTGGCAAGACCCTCTTGAAAAATCTGAGTATCAAAAACCGGCTGCTAACACTTTATACAAATTTGCTTTAAATGACATTCACAATAAAGCACAACTTGATTATTTTCTTTTTTTAATAGTTAAAGATGAGTTGCTAAAATACCCTAAAAGTTCACAAAAATGTTTACAGACCTTTTTTAATGATTGTAAAAATGAATTGTATAAAAAGTACATAAATGAAATGCTACTTACCACCCGAAAGACAGCCGCTTCAAATTCAGGAGACACCTTTATACGAGCAGATAAAACTGAAACTAATTTTTCTACAATTCTTAATTCTTTTAAAGGGCAAGTTGTTTATTTAGATATATGGGCAAGTTGGTGTGCACCCTGTAGAAGTGAAATTCCTGCAGCAGCTAAACTAAGAGAGAAATATAAAGACAAGCAAATACAATTCCTATATATATCAATTGATAATAATTTTAATCTTTGGGATAAGGCAATAAATCAAGAAGGGCTAAATGAATTTCCTAATAGTTATTTACTACTTGATTTTGAAAATTCTGATTTTAAAAAGAAATTCAGAGTAGGGCCGATTCCTCGTTATTTAATTATAGATATATTGGGTAACGTTATTATTTCAGAAGCTCCAAGACCAAGCGAAGAATCGCTTACCCAAGTATTGGATGATTTCCTAAAGTAGTTATTCTAATTGGCTATATTTTTATATTGAAGTTTGATTTATTTTAGTCTTAAAAATAATAATGAAGAATATACTAATAATTCTAATTGCTTCTTTCTTTTGTACAACTACAAGTGCACAAGTCTTATCAGATAGCTCACTGTCCAAAGCTTATTCGTTAACAGGAATGAGAGATACTAAAATGAAATTTGAACAGTTTCAATTGAAAGCTGACAATGATGTTGTTTACAACACGGATAGCCTGCACGGCAAAATAACTTTTATAAGCTTTTGGATGGAGAACTGTTTGCCCTGTTTGGCTGAGTTTAAATCATTGGAAAAGCTATTTCAAAAATATAAGAGCAATAGTAAGTTTCAGTTTTTATCTTTTACCAGAGACCCTATTGATAATATTGCAAAGATTAAAGGTCAGTATGGATTTTCTTACCCGGCTATGTCAATGGGATTAGAAGAAATATATGAACATAATTTCAAAATGGGCTTTCCAATTATTATGATAACAGACATAAATGGAAATGTAAGGTATCTTAAAAGTGGAGGTTTCATTGAGGAAGAAAAAGTTGAAAAGACTGTTTCTTCACTATACTATCAGGAAATTGACAGACTACTAGAAATGTATTCCCAAAACTAAAGGCATTATATTATTTCAATATTTTATTCTTTCTCAATATCAGCAGCATCATTTCTGTTCTCCGGTCGCATCTGCGGAAACAACAACACATCTTGAATAGAAGGACTATTTGTTAATAGCATACAAAGCCTGTCTATCCCAAAGCCGATACCAGATGTTGGCGGCATGCCATATTCCAATGCTCTTAAGAAATCATAATCAATAAACATGGCTTCATCATCACCTCTTTCCATTAGCTTGGCTTGTTCTTCAAATCTTTCTCTCTGATCGATCGGGTCATTTAACTCACTATAAGCATTGGCTATTTCTTTTCCATTGATGATTAGTTCAAAACGTTCTACTAAACCATGTTTGTCACGGTGCTTCTTCGTCAAGGGACTCATCTCCACCGGATAATCAATAATGAAAGTTGGCTGCACATAATTTTTTTCGCATTTACCGCCAAAGAGTTCATCGATTAGTTTTCCCTTACCCATTGTGTTATCCACCTGTATGTGTAATTGCTTACAAACAGAACGAAGCTGGTCTTCATTCATTTTACTTACATCAGTTCCTGTATGTTCATGTATCGCATCATAAATACTGATGCGTTTAAATGGTGCTTTGAAAGAAATGGGTTTGTCGCCAACAGTTACATCTGTTGTTCCAGCAACATCCATTGCTGCTTTTTCCAACAATTGTTCTGTTGTTTCCATCATCCAGAAATAATCTTTATACGCTGTATAAAATTCAAGAATGGTGAATTCAGGATTATGGGTACGGTCCATTCCTTCATTGCGGAAGTTGCGGCTGAATTCATACACCCAGTCAAAACCACCAACAATCAGTCTTTTTAAATATAGTTCGTTGGCAATACGCAAATACAAAGGAATGTCCAATGCATTATGATGAGTTATGAACGGTCTTGCTGCCGCACCACCGGGAATACTTTGCAGCACAGGTGTATCTACTTCCAATGCACCATGATTATTTAAAAACTCACGGATAGAGTTTACCAGCTTTGTTCTTTTAATAAAAGTTTCTTTTACCGCAGGATTGATAATAAGGTCTGCATACCGCTGGCGGTATTTGAATTCAGGATCAGTAACTGCATCAAAGGTTTGTCCTTCTGCTTCTTTTACAATCGGTAAGGGATGCAATGATTTGCTTAATAAAGTAAGTTCACTTACATGCACAGAAGTTTCACCAGTTTTGGTAGTAAACACTCTTCCTTTTATACCGATGATGTCGCCAATATCCAAAAGTTTTTTCCAGACTATATCGTAGAATGTTTTGTCTTCGCCGGGGCAAATTTCATCTCTCTTAATATATAGTTGAATACGGCCTTTAGAATCCTGTATCACACAAAAATTGGCTTTGCCCATATCTCTTACACTCATGATTCGGCCAGCGAGGCATACGTCGGCAAACTCATCTTTCTTTTCTTCGGTATAATTTGTTTTGATATCTGTTGAAAAAGCATTTACCGGAAACAGTGGAGCTGGATATGGCTCAATGCCCATCATAACCAGTTCCGCCAGTTTTTCTCTGCGTAATAGTTCCTGCTCGGATAGTTGTTGTGTACTCATGAATTAAAAATACTTTAAATGACTTGCCCTCCGAAGCAGTCTTTCAGTAGAAAGATAATTGCGAAGGAGGGCAAAGGTACTGGATAGGGTGCAGCAGACAAAGACAAAAACTTGCTTAGTAAGTTGTTTATTGAGTGTTTAAATAGGAGTCAAGAACTGGCCGAGCCTTTAACCAATCTGCCTGATTTTGGTTTATTTTAAATATGGGTCTGTTTCGGTGCCTGCAATAATGCTACCAATTGCAGCACCACTACCAACACCAAGTAATAAGCCTGCTGCAAAGCCTTCTCCAGCAGTATAACCAAAGATCCATGCATCAGGATCGGCAGTGGCGGCTCCAAGAATAGCAAGCGAAGCTCCTCCAATAAGTGAGGTGATGAGTACTGTGTGACCAAAAGATCGTCTCAGTTTTATCGTTGCAATTTGAGAAACTGGAATTTCGACAGACTTTTCTCTTTGAATGATAAAAATTGAATTGTCTCTTGTTTCAGTAAGAAACCCACTGTAAGTTTTTTTGCCCTTTTCATCAAATATGCGGACAAAAGGTTCTTTACCTGTTTTTTTTACCTTTTGCGCTGAAAGCTGCATTGAGATTGTCAGGAACAATAAAATGGTTAACAGTTTCATGATTTTAGTTTTGTGGATGATGAAGAAATAAAAACGTATAGATTTTAATATTTATAGGTGGATAACGATATTTTTTTCATAATCTTATTTTTAAGATTACCGAAGGGTTTGGTTTATTTACAAGAGATGCAATTTGTAATTGAGGTACCTGTTCCATTTTTAATGACAGGCTCATTGCCCTTCTTTTATTTTTTCCTGAACTAATAAAAAAGGGAATGCTGCTTAAAGAAACTATGCAACCGCCAAAAATTAATATACCAAATCTGTTTATTGGCTTGTTATTACCCTCTATAGAAGAAAAAATTTCCGTGCCATCTATAGTTGCAATAGAAATAATTACTGATGTAACACCCGTACCGGCAAGAATCCAGGCAATTGTTTTCTGAGATTTACTTTTTTTTAGATAATCCTGTTTGGTTAATTGTGGCGCTGGGCTAACCTGCTGACTGTAAGAAATATTGGAAAGAACTAGTAAAAGCACAAAGGTGAATAATAGTTTTAACATGCTTTCTTTTTTAAGGATGAGTTAATAAAATTTTATTTTGTAAGAGTCTCATTAACATGTAGTTTTTATAAACTTATTTTTAATGCTAATGAAGGTACCCGGCTTGTTAAAAACCTTTCTTTTTGAAATTGTTGTATTGCCTCCGTTTTAATTGACATTGTCATAGCCCTTTTCTTATTCTTTCGGGCGGCAAGCTGAAAGGGAAAGCCAATAAGTAGTAATCCACCACCAGCAATCATAAGTGCATCACCGGTTCTTACTTTAGATGCATCATAAGGTGGGCCACCCCCAAAACCAGCCGCAAACTGAGACATAGACATTATGCCACCCACAGAGAATAGGATGCAACCGGGGATGCCCGTAGCATAAGCTATAGTACTTTGGCGTTTACTTTTTTGCAGGTAATCTGGTTTTACAACTGGTACTGTTTCTTTTATTACCTGGCTAGATAATGAAACTGCTATTGCCATTATCAAAACAAAAAAAACACTTTTCTTCATAAACTGATTTTTAAGGTGATTGAAGGTGCAGAATGATAAAGGAAAGTTTGCTTTGATAAAACAGGAACTGGTTCCATCTTAAAAGAAGCAGACATACTATTCGCCTTTCGCTTATTTTTTGCCGAAGACATAAACGAAAGCACACTGCCAATTACACCGATCCCGCCTCCAACAACAAGTACCGGCAGCACATCAAATGAAACATTACCAGGTGCAGCAATGGCAGCGCAGGTAGCAGCAACTCCTAGAAAAATAAATCCACCAGTTTTCTGTGATTTACTTTTTTGTAGATAATCCTGTTTGGTTAATTTGGGCGCAGGTTCATTTTGTTGACAGAAAGTGACAACAGAAATTGAAAAAAAGATCATAGTGAGAATCGCATTCTTAATCATAATATACTTTTAAAAAAGAGAAATATTTTAATTGATTTGTTGGGAAAAATTATAATCAAACTTTTTGATTAAGCTGCAATAGGAGTGGATGTATAAATTGTCAATGGAAACAATTTGCATGTTACTGGTATAGGCAAGCGGCAGATGCATATATATGGAGCAGGATTTTGCTTCTGCTGAATTTAATGTTGTAGTGCCAGTTATTATTCTGTTTTTGGTAGCTTTTAATAGCAACTTGCTTATCATTTCTGAGCAATACATTTTGTAATCAGTTTTAAGATTAAATGCCCTATCAAACTGAATGCCCTTTACATACCACTTATTCAGGATTGTTTTTAGGTTTATGATTTCTGCCGTACTGAAATTATACCGGTATATGCCAAATGCCAGATTCTTTCTCGGATTGCAAAACCAATTGAGAGAATCTTTTCTCATTTTTTCATCAGGAGATTCTTCACCATTTACAATATGATAAACAAATGGGTAACCCTTTTCAATTACAACGATACCAGCATGTGAATAGCTTTTATCGTTACGGTTAAAGTTCTTTATAAAATAGCTGGTGGGATCCTGGTTAAGCCTTGTTACAATGTCTCCGTCTTTCAATAATAATTCTCCTTCTTTGATCATTGAATAAGGGTCAATTGATTTACTGGAGGTAACAATTACTGGTTCTTTCTTTGTTGCTTTAGTGATGCTTGAATAAAAGAGACCGATTATTGCAAGTATGATGATAAATATTCTCATAGTAGATAATTAATAGGTTAGTTTACCTGAAACTTAAATTGATCTATTCCAATCCCCTTTGCATTTGGAGAAGAGGATAAAAAATGCCGGAATGCTATTCTTGTATCTGTTTTACCATTTATTCCTGAAAAGATATGTTCATACTTTGTCCAGTTAACTGGGTATCCACCTGAAGTCTGCGCTGCATTTATATCCATCAATACGGAAGTAAAGCCACCCATAGAATTTGGAGAGTTTCCTACTTCAATTGACGAAGAATTATTGATTCGTACCTGCATCCGGTTTATATAGACACCAGCGGTATCACCTCGGGTGTAGAAAGAGAATTTATCACCATTTTTTATTGACAATACCGGAGTAATCAGCCAACTGCTGATTGTTGCATTATTAGGATTGGAGTAAACGGAAGAATATGCAAACTCATCCTGCAGAACAGTATAAGAATAAGCACTGAAGCCTGACCAATTACCTCCTTTATCGGAACTCATTGTTCCTTGCGCCCAAGCAGCATTAGGACCAGAACTTGTTAAAGCAGGGGAATTGTCTTTCATTACCCAGTCTTTTGTATGCAGCTCATTAACATTTTCAAACTCTTCAGTAAAGGATATGGCGGTGCCAATATTCGTTGGTGGGCTGGGTGTATTTTCTTTTTTACAACTGTTTATTATAACTGGCGTAAAGCAAATTAATCCTAGTATTAAAACAAATAGATTATTTTTCATAAATCTGGTTTAATTGGTTATCACTATATCAATGGCTAAGCTATTGGCTTGACTAGGCCATTCCTAATTGAATTTTCCCCTAAGAATTCTCTTATTTGCATTTTTTACTGATTCAGGGCATGTAGCAATTGCTGGTCTGCATAAAATGCAGTAATTTTTACCTCTGTGAAATGTTGTAATGTTTTTGCAATTTTTTTTCATTGAAACCACCATGTCAACCACCTCTGCTCAGGATTTTTTGTTTAAACGCATTAAAGAAATGCTGCCAAGTGATGAATCAATGGTGGATATTATATCGGAAGTTTTACATGTAAGTAGCGACAGTGCTTACCGCAGAATCAGGGGTGAAACTCCGATTTTGCTTGATGAAGCCCATTTGCTTTGCCAGCATTTTCATTTTTCTATTGATAATCTATTCAACCTAAAACCGGGAGCAGTATTGTTTCAAAGCACCCGCATCAATAACCAGCAATATTCATATGAAAAATATATTTCAGATCTGCTGGATCTTATCAGGCACATCAACAGTTACAAGCAAAAAGATATTATATACCTTACCAAAGATGTGCCCATCATTCATAACTTTTATTTTTCACCCCTAATTGCCTTTCGCTATTTTTTCTGGATGAAAAGTATTCTCCAGCATCCCGATTTTGACAATAAAGGTTTTACCATGAATTGCATAAGCCCAGAAATAGAATCATTAAGCAAAGAATTAGCAAAGGAATATATCAAAGTACCGTCAGTAGAAATTTGGAATACCGAATGTATCAACAGCACCATTTCACAGATTGAGTTTTGCAGAGACTCAGGATTTTTTTCTTCTGTAGCGGATGTAAAAATCATTTATGAAGCACTGGAAGAAACCATTTTACATATTAAAGCTCAGGCAGAAGCCGGAAAAAAATTTATGCCTAAGGAAGAGTCAATGAGTAAGACTGGTAATTTTCAATTTTTTTATAATAGGGTAATCCTTGGGGATAATACTATTCTGATTAATACGGATGGGACTAGATCTGCTTTCCTGAATTATGATGTATTGAATTACATGAGTACAAGAGATGAAACATTTTGCAGTCAATGTTATGAAGATATTAGCAGGTTGATGCGAAAATCCACCCTGATAAGCCAAACCAGCGAGAAGCAACGAAACATTTTTTTTAATATTCTATTGTCAAAAATTACTGATCGCAAAAAGAATTTATAATATGACTACAGGAGAAATACAGCACTTGTTGTTTAAAACTATAAAAGGAAAGAGTATTGAGGACAGCAATCTTGCCGAAGAGATTGGAAGATTATTGGATAAAAGTACAGATAGTGCATATAGAAGAATAAGAGGAGAAAAAACATTATCTCTTGATGAATTGCAAACCTTATGCCTTCATTTCAAAATCTCCATTGACAATTTAATTGGTTTGCAATCCACCGGAGTAATTTTTACTGGAGAATATTTAGATAAAAAAACTTTTCGTTTTGAGGAATATGTGAACAGTTTAATCCAAAACCTGTCTTACATGAATAGTTTTAAAGAAAAAACATTTTATTATAGTTGTAAAGATCTGCCAATATTTCATCATTATCATTTTCGGGAAATTGCTGCATTTAAATGGTTTTTCTGGTTGAAAACTTATTTTCAATTCCCTGAATTTGAAAAGAAAAAATTTAATTTTAAAGATCACCCGGATGAATTATTTGTAAAAGAGCAAAAAGTGTTGGATTTATATAACCAATTACCCAGCGTTGAAATCTGGAATCTGGAAAGTATGAATATTTTTTTCAGGCAAATTGAGTTTTATAGAGATAGCCAGGTGTTTAATTCTGATGAAGATGTCTATCAGTTATATGAATCAATTGGAAAAATGTGGGTTCATCTGGAAAAACAGGCATCACTGGGGTATAAGTTTGACTATAATGACCCTACTCAAAAAAGAATAGGTAATTTGAAAATGTATTTTAATGAAGTCTTGCTAGGTGATAATAATATGTTGTTAGAAATGGATGGTTCCAGAATGTCGTATGTTTCTCATACCACCATCAACTTTATGTTTACTAGGGATGAGGCTTTCAATTTAAATATGTACAATCACATGCAGAATCAGATGCAAAGATCAACGCTGATAAGTGAAGTGAGTGAAAGAGAAAGAGCCCGGTTTTTCCGGCTTATTAGAGAGAAAATTGAACATAGAAAAGAAAGCCTCAAAGTATAAAGCTTAAACATCTTATTGGCTTGGTTTTCGTTATATATCATAAAATTTTACGCATGAAAAAATTATTGACAATTCTCCTCCTTTCTTCTGCCCTTAGTGGTTGCGATGTTTTATCAAATTTACCAGGGGTAGGCATTGTAACCGAAGCAGAAGCCGGTGCTGGTATAAAAGAGGCATTAGGCCAGGGATTATCAAAAGCTGTTTTAAACCTGAATAAAACTGATGGGTTTTTTGGTGATGCGGTTTATAAAATATTAATGCCAAAAGATGCACAGAAAGTAGTAAATACTTTGCGGGATTTGGGCTTGGGAAATCTGGTAGATAAAGCTGTTCTGGCCATCAACCGTGGTGCCGAAGATGCAGTAGGTTATGCTAAACCTATTTTTATTGATGCTATAAAAAGTATGACACTGAGTGATGCAATCGGATTAGTACGGAATGGCGACACCAGTGCTACGCATTTTTTCAGGGTTAAAACAACTGACAAGCTGATGGCTGCTTTCTTACCGGTTATAAAATCTTCGTTAGATAAAGTTGATGCTACAAAATATTATGGCGATGTAATAAATACGTATAATATCTTCCCTACTACCTTCAAGAAAATCAACCCTGATCTTGGTGGTTTTGTTACTCAAAAAGCTACAGATGCTCTTTTTGATCTGGTAGCAAAAGAGGAATTAAATATCAGACAAAATTTTGCGGCAAGAACTTCAGATCTGCTGCGTAAAGTGTTTGGTGGCAGTATTAGATAGAACTGAAGCAACTAATACCTTAAAATAACGTCAAATTAGCTGCTATTTCTTTTTATTAAGGAGTTACGGCATTATATTGGCAGCAACTATATTTAATTCAACAACATGAAAACTTTTATTACCGCACTTTCTTTCCTTTTTATTTTACCCATTACTTCTGATGCCCAATTAAAATTACCTAAGATATTAGCTGGTAAAACAGGTACCGGTGTTTCAGAAAATGAAGCAGGACAAGGGATAAAAGAAGCTCTACTGCAAGGTGTAACAACCGCTGTACTGAATCTTAATAAAACAGACGGATTTTTTGGTAGCGAAGTCTATAAAATGTTTTTGCCAGAAGACGCATTGAAAGCAGAAAAGACCTTGCGTAAAATTGGAATGGGTGCCCAGGTAGATAAAGCTATTTTGTCAATTAACCGTGGTGCAGAAGATGCCGTAGCATTTGCAAAACCAATTTTTATTGATGCGGTAAAAGAAATGACCTTGAATGACGCATTAAAAATTATCAGTGGACCAAAAGACGGAGCTACAAATTATTTTAAAGAGAAAACAAAGGAAAAACTTCTTTCTGCTTTTGCACCTTCAGTACAATCGTCACTAGAGAAAGTAGATGCTACAAAATATTATGCTGATCTTGCAACAACCTATAATAAACTACCAACGAGTTTTAAAAAAATAGATCCTGATCTTACCTCTTTCGTTGTTGGAAAAGCTGTAGATGCTTTATTTGATCAGGTAGCAAAAGAGGAAATGAATATCAGAGCTAATCCCTTAGCAAGAGGCTCTGATATTCTGAAAAAGTTTTTGGAAGTAAGTAATACTAATCAGGAAAAATACTCCAGAACAGTAAAACCATCCTTCTTCTGGGGTCATTAATACCGTAGTCGTTTATTTTGTTGTCTGGAAATTTCTCTCCTTTTCCTTCAAAAAGGTAAAGAATATTTTTAATAGTTTTTCCATCAGCTGACTTTCCAACAGTGAAAGTTTGCAATAATTTTATGACAGACTCGGCTCTTGCCGTTGATAGTTCATTATTCAGATCTTCATTCGTCAAAGGTTTCTTGCCAGACAATCTCATCCGCTCTACAATTTTTTTATACAAGTTCGATGTTTCACTAATGGTTGTTGCATCCGCATATCCTTTCGCTGTAATTACCAACGACATTGGAAAATCTGGATACTTATTAATGAAATAATCAATTTCTTTAGTCACCGGCTCAAACATTTTTCCAATAGTAAAAGCCACAGCTGGTGAAAGATTATACTGGCCAGGCCCGAAAATCACATCCTGTTCGAGTTTTACAACCGTGTTTCGGTTAATTAGCTCCGTAATTAATGAAACTTTATCGTTGATTAGTTTTTCTGTCCTGCTGGAGAAGGTTAATGCTTTTTGAAGACGAAGCCAGTCGCTTTTGTTTACAGACACATCTCCAATAAGAATTTCATTCTGCCCGACAATTTTATCAATTTCATCATTGGTCATACCAATGAATTTTTGAATTTTATAACTGGCAGTATCGCTTATTTCATTTTCATCTTGTTTTTGCTGACGAACCTTATCGAGTTCTTTTAATTTCTTACTGTGGTTGAGCAACTGGCTGTCAACTTTTGCCAAGTCTTGTTTATGAGTAGTAACTTCTCTTTGTGGTACACAAGAGAAGAGATTAACTGCAATAACAATAATAAGCAGTAGGTGTTGTTTTTTTATATATCTCATATAACAACATTTAATGGTGCTTACTAAAGGTAGAAAAGTATAAGCAAAAAAAGAATATTAAGAACCGGCCAATAAAACCTGCCAGGCAGCGTCGACATTTCCAGAGTCAAGCAGTTTTTGGGCATACAAATGAAGCTCTTTTTCCATTTCTTCAGGATTAATGCTATAGTATTGAATGATTTGCTTAAGATGTGTATCGTCAAAAGAGGGTTCAATTGCAGGGGTTTCCTCTACATTGGCCAACTGACCAAGATCGTTCCCGGATAAATATTTACTATCCCGAATGGAGGCAGGGAGAGCATCAATGCCAATTCCTAATTGGGTATTTGGTTTTGCTACTTTGAAGAGATTGGTTTCATCGACTTTACAATACCAATCACCACCTAATCTAGCAACATGATTTATTTTTCGCTGGTCTATTTTCTTGTTTTCATCTAATAATGTATCATCAATATGCATAACCAATACTTCGCAGATAACTAAATTACCAGCACCGCCTTCATTACCCAATGGTTTTATCTCAAGCACTTTACATTCTAATTGCACCTTGCTTTCTTTTACCATTGGCGGTTTCACTTTTGTTGCGGCAATAGCTGTAAAACCTGCTTTGGCAAATTCATTTACTTCTTTTGGAAACTCACAGCTTGCTAAAGAGGTTTGCTGCACCATATCATAAGTAACAATATTGATGACCACTTCTGGCACTTCCAAAACGTTTTGCAAGGTATGCTTGGTAGTATTATCTCTTACCCTTCTGGCAGGAGAAAAAATAATCACCGGCGGATTGGAAGAAAACAAATTAAAAAAACTGAAAGGACTCAGGTTTACATTACCTGCTTTATCAATAGTTGATGCAAAACAAATAGGCCTTGGTGCAATTACATGTTGTAAATAGTATTGCTTTTCTGCCGGCTTTAATTCTTGTAAATCGAGAATCATTATAAATAATTTTCTTCTTTTAGAATCCGTTCAATCTTTTCCATCAATACATCACAATTGTGAGGCGTATTAAAAAGCATGGTTACAAATATTTTCTTTTCAGGAATGAATTGAAAATTTGCCCTGAAACCACCCTGGCTGCCTGTGTGGCCGATACGTTCAAGTCCGTTAATTGTTTTTGTTATAAACCAGCTATATCCATTGTTCGGTTCTTTCTCACTACTCCAATTTTCAAAACGCTTTATCTGCATACTTCCAACAATTATTTCTTTATTTAAGAACGCCGGTTTTTGTAATGCCAGATAATATTTATGCAAGTCTGTTACAGAACACCAAATGCCACCATTGCCAGCTGCACAAAAAGTGGGTTCTTCTCCATAATCCAGTTCTTTAAAACCTCCATTCTGTTTTTCATAGCCATGTGCCACACCTGTCTCGGGATGTGAGCCATCCGTAATATCACTTTCTGTCATAGCTGCTTTATCAAAAATTTCAGTCCGTACAAACTGTTGCCATTTACTACCCGTTATTTTTTCAATGATAAGTGCTAAAGCATTAAACGCCGGATTGCTGTATTTGTAACGACTGCCAGGAGCAAATTCTAATTTATCCGCTTGCTGAACTGGTGCAAAATTTTGTGCATCATCAGCCGTTAAATAAAAGTCATGATTTTTTGAGACTTCTCTGTTATCTGGTAACCCACTTACATGGCTTAGCAAATGTTTTATTTGTACCTGTTCGGCAATTTTTTTATTCTTGAAGTCAGGAAAATATTTTAACAGATTATCATCAACGCTTAGAAGGTTTCGCTGTTGAAGCAACAGGATAGCATAGCTCACAATTGTTTTACTTACTGAGCCAGTGTTGAAAATGGTGTGTGGAGTTATTGGTTCCTTTGTATTAATATCCGCTATCCCGTAACCCTTACTGAAAACAACCTGACCTGCTTTAGCAATAAGCACAGCGCCACCAGGTTCATCTGCTTTTAAAAAAGATGAAAACAGAGAATCTATTCTTGAAGCAACATTTTCCTGTGCCATTACTTGTAAAGCATTAAATGAAAGCAGTAATAAGAAAACATATCTTATTTTTTGTATCAAAATTTAAATAGTTTTCTTTAGTTGTAAAATACTCCAATCGGTTTCTTCTGCTACAATGGTGTTACTCAGTTTTCCTAACCCATCAATTTCCATTTCCACTATATCGCCAGCCTGTAACCACTGTTCTATATATTCAGGATCATTTAATTTTCCAGTTCCATTTAATTCAAGAAAACATCCAGTTCCTACTGTGCCACTACCAATTACATCACCAGGATACAGATCAACACCGTAAGAAGCTCTTTCAATAATTTCTGCAAAGGTCCAGTCCATATCACCTACATTGCCTTCACTTACTTGTTTGCCGTTTACCCAACACTTCATATTCAAGTTCCAGCCGTTACCAGTATGGTTTTCTTTGGCAGGTATTTCAAATGATTGCAATTCATCTAATGTAACTAACCATGGACCAATAACAGTAGAAAAGTCTTTTCCTTTTGCAGGGCCGAGGTTCAACATCATTTCTTCCATTTGCAAACCTCTTGCACTTATATCGTTCATGATCATCAATCCGCCGATATATTCATGTGCATCGGCCGCTTTAATATTTCTGCCATGCTTGCAAATAACGATTGATGCTTCCAGTTCAAAATCAAGTTTGTGAAAATGATCGGGCATACAGCTTATATCTCCGGGTCCGGAAATGCTATGATGATTGGTAAAATAAAAAATCGGAAACTGATCGAACTCCGGTATCATATCCACTTTACGGTTCCTTCTTGCAGAAGCCACATGTTGGCGAAAAGCATAACCATCTCTGCAACTTT
Organism: Chitinophagaceae bacterium; assembly: GCA_016708765.1. GTDB lineage: Bacteria > Bacteroidota > Bacteroidia > Chitinophagales > Chitinophagaceae > JJ008. The sequence continues at coordinate 663,485 of JADJFD010000002.1, read as the reverse complement.
GCGGAAATGGAACTGGTGCCAGTAATTGCAAATCTTTTAAGGGAACACCTTTACTGCTGGATCTTGTGCCTTCTTTCAGCATCAATTCGCCTGCTTGAGCCTGCGCAAACGATTCTTCCCAGTAATTTAAAAACATATTCATACTGTTGGGAAGATCTGGGTGCAGTACATCCATATCATACACCATATCATTTATTAATACACCTAATTGCTCATGTTCGTCTTTAATGTAAGAAACCAGTTTCATTGTAATTTTTTTATTAGCCGCTAAGTTAGCGAATTTGATAAGTTCTGTTTTGTATCTTGAAGACTGAATTAAAATGCATGAAAAAAGCCTCTATTATTTTTTTAGTAGTACTATTTTTTTCTTTTCGAACAAAAGAAGAAAAATCAGCCTGGATACGTATTAATCAATTAGGATATACAACCAAAGGAGTAAAACAAGCGGTTTGGTGTTCGAAAGAAACCAAAACAGTTCAAAAATTTTATTTGCTTGACTCTGCTTCGCAAAAAGTAATGTTTGAAGCAAATGCCGAAAAACCAATGGGTGCTTACGGTCCTTTTGTACAAACGCAACGACTGAACTTTTCAGCCTTTATTACTCCCGGAGTTTATAAATTAATTGCTGACGGCGCAGAATCTCCTTATTTCAAAATTGGAGACGATGTATATAAAGGGGCTGCCGATTTTTGTTTACGGTATATGCGACAGCAACGAACGGGATTCAATCCTTATTTAAAAGATAGCTGCCACACACATGATGGTTATGTATTGTATGGAGAAAAAGCAGGCATAAAAGACAGTACACATATTGATGTGGTGGGTGGCTGGCACGATGCATCAGATTATTTGCAGTATTCAACTACCTCTGCCAATGCAACGTATCATCTGCTAATGGCTTACCGGGATTTCCCCAAAGTGTTTACGGATAAAAAACAAGCCAACGGTCTCGATGGAAAAAACGGAATGGCTGATGTATTGGACGAAGCCAAGTGGGGCTTGGACTGGTTATTAAAAATGCATCCGAGAGATGACTGGATGTTTAACCAGATCGGTGATGACAGAGATCATATTAATATGCGGATTCCAAAATTAGACAGCCAATATGGAAAAGGATATGAACGACCTGTTTATTTTGTAAGTGGCGAACCGCAGCAGCGGGGAAAGTTTATGAATGCAACGACAGGTACAAGTTCTACGGCAGGGAAGTTTGCTAGTGCATTTGCTTTAGGTTTTGAAATAATGGGGAACATAGAAAATGCAATTAATGTTATGATTCACAAATCTGAAAAATCTTTTGGAGATTCATTGTTAAACAGAGCAATTTCAGCGTATAAATTTGGTCAAAAAAAGCCTGGCGTTTCGCAAACCGCATCTGTAAGATCTCCCTACATATATGCGGAGGATAATTGGGTTGATGATATGGAATTAGGGGGAGTTGCCATTTACAATGCAACAAAGAAATGGATGCTTCATACTGAAGGATTTAGGGGAGAAGCCTTTGAGTTTAGTAGAAAGGAAAAAATAACCCCTTGGCTTGGAGCAGATACTGCCAAACATTACCAATGGTATCCTTTCATCAATATAGGACATTATGAAATAGCTAAAAATTTATCAGGAAGATTCAAAGATATTCTTGTTGGTTATTACAAAGAAGGCATCCAACGAGTCTGGAACAAAGCTCAAACAAATGCTTTTTATAGAGGTATTCCATTCATTTGGTGCAGCAATAACCTTACTACTTCATTTGCTATTCAATGCTATTGGTACAAAGAATTAACAGGCGATAAACAATTTGAGGAATTAGAACAAGCAAATTTCGATTGGTTGTTTGGTTGTAATCCATGGGGTACATCTATGGTGTATGGTTTGCCATCATGGGGCGATACACCTGTTGACCCACACTCAGCATTTACTCATTTAAAAAATTATCCGATTGATGGCGGTCTTGTTGATGGACCAGTTTATGGAAGTATTTATAATAATTTAATTGGCATTCAACTCTATCAGCCTGATGAGTATGCTGCTTTTCAAAGTAATCTGGCTGTTTATCATGACGACTATGGAGATTACAGCACCAACGAACCTACCATGGATGGAACCGCTTCACTAATTTATTTACTGGCTGCGAAGGAGGCGGAGGCATCACCCAATTTCTCCCCAAGAGAAAAGGCTTTCAGAAAGACATTTAATACAAATTTTACTCGTTCAAATGGAGCAGTTATTCGGGGAGATAGTACCAAAAAAAATATTGCATTAGTTTTTACCGGGCATGAGTTTGCCGATGGCGGAAAAACAATTGCACAAACGTTAAAAGATGAAAATCTGAAAGCTTCTTTCTTTTTTACAGGGGATTTTTACCGGAATAAAAATTTCAAGTCTGTTATAAAAAATTTGAAGAAGCAAGGCCATTATCTCGGTGCTCATTCTGATAAACATTTGTTGTACTGCGACTGGAATAAGAGAGATAGCCTTTTTGTTACAAAAGATGAGTTTAAGAAAGACCTTTCAGCCAATTATAAAATGATGGAACGTTTCGGATTGCAAAAAACCTCTGCACAATATTTGCTTCCTCCTTACGAATGGTACAACGATAGCATTTCAGCATGGACAAAAGAAATGGGTTTGCAGCTTATCAACTTTACTCCGGGCACAAGGAGCAATGCAGATTATACAACGCCTGATGAAAAGAATTATCGCAGCAGCGAAGAAATTTATAACTCGATAATCAATTATGAAAGCTCAAATTCATCAGGATTAAACGGTTTTATGCTTTTAGTACATATCGGTACAGACCCTAAACGTACCGATAAATTTTATAACCGGTTACCTCAACTTATTACTGAATTAAAGGCCAAAGGCTATCAGTTTCAGACAGTTGAGGGGTTGTTAAAAGCTGACTAAAATCAGCCAGACCTGCTGTTTTCACATGTTTCCGTTTTCTTATCTTTGCGTCTATGGAATTCGAGAAAATTCATAATAAGGGTCAGGCTCAACTTTTTAAGAATCCTTACCTTGAAATGCTGACCAAAACACATCCATTAATTATTTGGGGCATGTACACCCCGGTAATGATTTACATGGCGTATTATAGTGGCACTATCGGATTTACAACCGGAAGAATTGCACTTACATTTTTGGCCGGAATGTTCTTCTGGACATTCTTCGAATATTTAGCACATCGTTTTCTTTTTCATATGATAGCTAATAGTGGAAGGGCGAAAAAATTCATTTATACATTACACGGCAATCATCATCATTTTCCAAGAGATAAGCAGCGGTTGTTTATGCCGCCGGTGCCGAGTTTAATTTTATCATCTGCAATTTTTGGTTTGATGTACCTGGCATTAAGAGAAAAGACATTTATGTTCTTTCCAGGATTTTTATTAGGCTACCTGATGTATGGCACTATGCACTATGCCATTCATGCCTGGAACCCGCCATTCAAATGGATGAAAGGACTTTGGAGAAATCATCATTTACATCATTATAAAAACGAACATAATGGTTATGGCGTAAGCTCTACTATTTGGGATCATATTTTTGGAACCATGTTCGACCTGAAAAAAGAAAAAGAAGATAAGGAAAAGGTGAAGGAATTAATGTTTGAGAAAAAAGAGAAATAGGCTTACCACTTTTCTTCTTCATCAATATCATTGTCCCGCTGACTGAACTGTTGGCGGGATTTTATTTTTTGGAGTTGTCTTTCAATAATTAAGTTTGCAATCAGAGTTGCGGCATTCTCTCCATTATTATTTTCAAGCATTGTTCTCATTTTATCTTCATGCACATCGATTCGATATAAATAAAAGATAAGTTTTTCAAAATCATGATTGATAAGATTATTTATTTCAGAGGAAAGTTTTTCATGTAGTTGCTCATAAGTCAATGATGCTGCTAATTGCAAATCAAGCGAACTATTAATTGCTGGAATCAAATTGGTGTTAATCTGTGTCATCTGTGGCTAATATTTTTCCATTACTCCCAACCCAAATAAAGCAAAATCATATTTCACCGGGTCATTCTTATCTAAAGTTCGTAAGTATTCAGTTAACTCAATAGCAGCTTGCCAATCCGTTTGTTTTCTGGTAAGAATATTTAATCGTTTCGCCACTCTAGCTACATGCACATCAATGGGGCAGATTAATTGGGAAGGTGAAATATTTTTCCAGATACCAAAATCTACACCTTTATCATCTTGCCGTACCATCCAGCGTAAGAACATGTTTAATCTTTTACAACTTGATTTTCTAGCTGGAGTGGCTATATGTTTCTTCGTTCTTTCAGGAATATGTTCTAGCGAAAAAAAATATTGATGAAAACCTTTAAGCATTTCTTCAACAGTTTTACCATGCATAGCAAATGCAACATCCAGGCTTTTATGTTTTGAATAATGAAATTTAAAGAACTCAATAAAATAAAGTAGGTCTGTAGTATTAAAAGTTCGGTGTTTAAATGCTGAAACGGATTTCAACTCTTTCTCACTTTGATTAAGACAAAAATCATATGGAGCATTGTCCATTAATTGCATCAGTTCCTTCGACTTCTGAATAATAGTTGTACGATTTCCCCATGCAAAGGTGGCAGCAAAAAAGCCTGCAATTTCTATATCCTGTTTTTTAGTAAAAAGGTGTGGAATACAAACTGGATCGTTTACAAGAAAGGAAGGTTGATTGTATAATTCAACCTTCTTATTTAAAAAATCTGCTAAGGAAAAATTTTTTGTCATTTACTATCAACATCACACTGGGTTTCTTCCCTGTATGATTCGTAGCAAAATTGCGATAATTGCAATTACTAAAAGAATATGAATAAGTCCGCCTGCGGAGAAAACAAAAAAGCCAAGTAACCAGCCAATGATTAAAATTACTGCAATGAGATAAAGCATAAAATTGGTTTTTAGATGATCTGATTCTAATAAATCTATTCTTCAATCCTAATATTGCCAATTTTATGCCAGTATGAAAAAAATCAATAAATAAATGCGATTTTGCCTGACTCACAAGTGTTTAACTAATCTTTTTTGTAGCTTATATTTATCCAATTGCTTTGTTCAAGTCTTCAATCAGATCTTCAGCATCTTCAATACCAACACTTAATCTTATTAATGAGTCACTTAATCCGTTTTTAATTCGTTCTTCTCTTGGAATAGAAGCATGCGTCATACTTGCCGGGTGATTAATGAGGGATTCAACACCACCCAAGCTTTCGGCTAATGAAAATAAATGAGTGGATGATAATACTCTGTTGGCTTCCTCCACACTATCATTCTTTAATTCAAAAGAAATCATTCCTCCAAAATCCCGCATTTGTTTTTTGGCAACGGCGTATCCGGGATGATCTTCAAAACCCGGCCAGTAAACTTTGGCAACTTTTGGATTCGATTTTAACCACTCAGCAATTTTTTTGCCATTTTCACAATGAGCTTTCATTCTAACTCCCAGCGTTTTTATTCCACGCAATACTAAAAAGCAATCCATCGGGCCGGGAACAGCGCCACAGCTTTTCTGAATGAAATATAATTTGTCTCTCAGCTCAGTATCGTTCATCATTAATGCGCCTTGTATTACATCGCTATGGCCACCCAAATATTTTGTTGCGGAATGCATGATAATGTCAGCTCCTAAATCAAGAGGGTTTTGTAAATAGGGCGATGCGAAAGTGTTATCAACTGCCAGCATTAATTTTTTGGATTTGGTGATTTTCGCAACGGCTTCAATATCTGTAATATTCATTAATGGATTGGTTGGCGTTTCAATCCAAACCAATTTGGTGTTTGTAGTTATTGCTGATTCAATATTTACTACATTGGTAGTGTCTACATATTTAAATACAATACCAAATTTTTCAAATACTTTGGTGAATAAACGATAAGTACCGCCATACATATCGTTGGCACATATTACTTCATCGCCAGGCGCTAATAATTTTATAACTGCATCAGTTGCTGCTACGCCGCTGCTAAAGGCCAATCCATACTTTCCGTTTTCTATTATGGCAAATGCATCTTCTAAAGCTTTACGAGTTGGGTTCTGACTTCGGGCATATTCATATCCTTTATTTTTTCCCGGAGCCTCCTGCACATACGTAGATGTCTGGTAAATAGGCGTCATAATTGCGCCGGTCGATGGATCTGGTTCTGCTCCGGCATGTATTAATTTAGTAGCAAGCTTCATTTCAGAAATATTTATTTATTAGAAAATGCAAAGATGCTGAATTCAAATCACTTAAAAAGATATGCGGCAGAAAGATATCGCCAATCGTAATTATTTGCATCATGCGAAGGTGCAGCGATGATTTTTTTATTTAAAACCTCAGCTTTTAACACTTTTTCTTGTACTAATTTTGTTTTTGCCTGTAAAATAATTTCCTCCACACTTTTATTCTCCATCCATTTTTTCTGTGGAGGTTCAAAACCGACTTTGTCCTTTCTCCACACAATTGATTCGGGTAAACTACTTTTCATTGTTTCTCTTAATATCCATTTAGTCCAGCCATTTCGTATTTTAAAATGTGCAGGCAAGCTAAATACGAATTCAACCAATTCATGCGAAAGAAATGGAAGCCTTACTTCTCTTCCATGTGCCATGGCATTTCTGTCGGCATATTTTAATAGTTCTTCAAGACCATGAACACAAGTGTTGAAGTGTAAAGCATTGTTTAATGTAAATCTTTCAGGAAGAGCATAGTAAGCTTCTTTACTTTGCTGTTGTACAAACTCCTTCGTTAGGTCTTCGTGTTTGATTGCATTCAACAAGTACCTATTTTCTAAAACAATAGTAGCAAAATCAGGAAAATAAGATGCAATAATATTTTTGAAATCAAATTTTTCAGTAATGCCTATCTCTTTTGCCGCTTTTATTTCTTTACTCCTTCTTAATTTTCTGTTTCGAAAAAGCTCCTGCCAATACCATTTATAGTATTTGTGATAACCAGCTAACGTTTCATCAGCTCCTTGGCCATCTAACAACACTTTAATACCTTGTTGTTTTGTCAGTTCATATACTTTGTATTGGGCATAAATACTTGCAGATCCAAACGGAGCTTCCTGATGATAACATAATTTCTCCCAATCATTTACTAAATCATCACCAGTTATAGAAGTACTAAAATGATGTAGCTTGAATTGTTCAGCTACTTGTTTTGCATAGGTTGATTCATCTTTTTCAAATTGAGGAAAGGAAGCAGTAAATGCTGTTAAAGGAGAATTTGTAAATGAGGAAGATATTGCAACGAGTGAGGAACTGTCTAAACCACCACTTAACGATGTGCCAATAGCAACATCACTTCGAAGTCTTCTTTTTACTGAAGTAGTAAGAAGATGGTTAAACTTTTCCAGCGCATCAGTTTCCGAAATATGTTTATCCTGCTTTTCGGGATCGATATCCCAATATTTTTCAAGTGTCAATTCATTTTTTGATAATGAATATTTTAAACAAGTGGCTGTGGGAAGTTTATGAATATTTTCAAAAAAAGTTTCACCTGGTTGGTTTGGGTTATCGGTGTATCCGATAGTAATAAAATTGAAAAGCATTTTCTGATTTGGAATACGGTAAATTCCGGCAGCCCATAAAGCTTTCATTTCAGATGCAAATAGAAATTGGTTTTTATCAAAATAATAGAAGAAGGGCTTTTCGCCAAAACGATCTCTTGCAGCAAATAGTTCTTTTTCTTTCGCATCCCAGATGGCAAAAGCAAACATGCCGTCAAAATGATCGACACATAGATCTTTCCAGTAATCGTATGCAGCAACAATTACTTCTGTATCAGTTTGTGATTGGAAAGTATATCCATGTTTTGCAAGTTCTTCTCTTAGTTCAATGTAATTATATATTTCACCGTTATGTGTGATTGTATAGCGGTGATTATAACTCTCATTTTTGCTAACATAATGCATGGGTTGATGGCCTGCATTACTTAAATCAATTATGGAAAGACGGCGATGTCCTAAAGCAACTGAGCCTTCTTCATTTACCCATATCCCTTCGCCATCCGGACCTCTATGTTGCAACGCATTATTCATTGACTGAAGCCGTTGCTTTAGCAGTGTATTATTATCCCCGTTATTGTTGTTTCTAAAATTTAGTATGCCTGCAATTCCACACATGTTGTAAATATCCAACTAATAAGTTCTATATCCCAAAAAATGCGGTGAAGCTGATTATCAGAATGACATAGGTAGCCGTGCTTCAAGATAATCCCATGCCATAACTAATTCAGCTCCGGCATTCAATTGTTTGAAATACATTGTGAAATATTCTAGTGAAGATGTTGTTGTTGTTACAGGAATTTGAAAACGGGCAATATCCTGCGAAGTATCCGGATGTAATCCCCAGCTGTCAATATTGTTGTTTAATACAATTGTCCATTTTTCCTTTTCGGGAATACAGTAGAGAATATAACGTCCTGCTTTTATTTTTTTACCCTGAATAGTAGCGTCTTTATAAAAATCAATTTCTGTTGCTTCATTGGCACCTAGCCGCCAGGGTTCATTATAGCTTAGCAAATTTTGAAAAAGCCTTCTTCCTCCCAAATGTGGACGGCTATAAATAATTCTAGCTTTTGGAGGTTCTGTAGTGCCTTTTGATATTTTCAGCTGAGGATAATCAACCGGAAAATAACTCATGTCCATAGGCGAGACATCCGTTGGATCAAATGGGTTGATAGAATTGTCTGGTTTAATTGTGACACTATCACCCTTTTGTTCATCGGTTATAGTAGAATTTTTCTTTTCATTATTACAGGAAACAGCTAAAACGGATGCAAACAAAATCAAGAGTATCGCCTTCATATAAATAAATATTAAAAAGTAATTGGTAATGCTACTTTCACATTATCCCATCCAATTATAAGGCTATATCCACTTGTAGCTTTTTCAAAAAGCATAGATAAAGACTCAATGCTCATATTTATCTTTTGTACGGACACTTCAGTTCTTACTACATCTTTTGCCTTATCATACTTAAATGAGCCCCAAGTATCGGTTTCCTTATTAACGATAATGGTCCAGCTATTTTCATTAGCGATAGCATATAAAGTGTATCTGCCTTTGTTTATTTTTTTGCCTCCGATTTTTACATTCTTGAAAAACTCAATCTCTGTTGCCTCATTGGCACCTAATCTCCACACTTCTCCATATTTTACAAGTGATCCAAAAATAGTTCTGCCAGCTTTTTGAGGACGGCTATATACTACTCTTGCCGCTAAAGTTTCTGTTAGTTTATCCTGAATTTTTAAAACTGGATAGTTTGCCGGATAGTAGGCCATGTCCATGGGCGATTTATCTACCGGTGGGATATTGCTGTTTTGCGCCAATAGCGAAAAGAAGATTAACTGGAAAACAGAAAGTAAGACGATAATTTTTTTCATATTCTGGAACTGTTAGCAAATGTAAAACGAAATGTTTGTCTTTAAGTTACCATTTATCTAATCAGGCATCTTGATTTTGCATTTCTTTAAACCTGTTTTCTGCAAATGGTACTACTGCTGCTAGAAAATGACGGGAACAGTCCTGCAAAAGTTGGTAATGCTGCTCAAATAATTCAAAAGCTGGCTTGGCATCATTTATATATACCGCCCGGCGGGCAACACCAGTCATGCCTTTTTCAATTGCCCAATGTGTACGGTAATTATATAGCCAGTTCTGTTCTTTCATATAAGGATACATGATGGCAAATTTCTCGACAAGCCATTGCAGGTTGTTGTCAATGCTTTCATATACATCCTGAGAAAACCTGAATAATGATTCATCCGTAAAATATTTCTCATCTGTTGCTAAAAAATGATCGTAGACAACATCTACAAATGCTCCGCTGTACAAACGGTATTGTGGCCTGAATATTTTTTTGGCCTCTTTAGTGGCTTCATGAAAATCTGTAAATGTATCTATTGCCCTGTGCAACATAATTCCTTTTTGAATATCAGGCGGATAATCAAATTTCTTCTTACCCTTTACATAATCACTTATCATGTTACCGACCAGTATTTCCGGATGGTTGAATGAAAGATATGCATGAGCCAGATAGTTGATAAGGCAGTGATTTAAAGTGAGTGTAAAAGTAGACGATATTATTTTATAATCTTATTAAGTCAGTTATTAATCAGCAGTAATGCATCCGATAATTTTTCAATTTTTATTTCATATTTCAAAATAATTTTCCCTTATCCGACTGATGGTCGGCAAATAAAAATGCCAAGTGGTTTAAATTAGCTAACATCTGTTAACTACCATTAACATACACCGCCATTAATCACAATTGACTTGTGTAGAGGTGTAACCTAATATACTTTTGATCCGTCACACGAAAGACGACAAACAGATTAAAACAAACAAGATGAAAAAATTAATTATTATGCTGGCAATAGCAATAAGTACAGTTAATGCTTTTGCCGGGGAAGTAACCGTAAACCAGAAAGTTTTAGATGCATTCAAAACAGAATTTTCAACTGCTACAGATGTACAATGGTCTGTAGGTGCTAATTATTATATGGCAACATTTAACTACAATGAAAAATATGTGTTTGCGTATTTTAGTGAGGATGGAGAATTATTTGGAATTACCAGGCATATAACACAAGGAAACCTTCCAATGAACCTACAATCAAATTTGAAAAAAAATTATGATGACTATTGGGTAACCGGTTTAGTAGAAGTATCCAAAAGTGACGGAACTTATTACTACATCACTCTTGAAAATGCTGATACACAACTTGTTTTAAAATCAAGTGGCGGCAGTACTTGGAGTGTTAATAATAAAGTAAGGAAATCGTAGAACTAAGTTTTGGTGTGTGGTAAAACAAAGCCCCGTGACTCCATTAATGGAAGCGGGGTTTTTTGTTTTCTGTAAAACTGTATTTTTGCGCTGTTGTTTGTTTTCGCTTTTAAAGCATTCGTATTTTAGCAATTAGCTATAACAGACAAGCCGCATTGTCCCCCCGAAGATTCGGGGTCTGAAGGCACATTAAATTTTTTCAACATGAATAAGGGTCCCGTTTCTAAGTTTATTGAACATCATTACCGCCATTTTAATGCAGCAGCGTTAATGGATGCAGCTAAAGGTTACGAAGCACATTTAACCGATGGAGGTAAAATGATGGTAACACTTGCTGGTGCCATGAGCACTGGTGAATTAGGTATATCATTGGCAGAAATGATTCGCCAGGGAAAAGTTGATATTATTAGCTGTACAGGTGCGAATCTGGAAGAAGATGTAATGAATCTTGTAGCTCATTCACACTACAAAAGAATCCCTAACTACCGGGATCTTACTCCACAGGAAGAGTGGGATTTGCTGGAAAATCATTTTAACCGTGTAACGGATACTTGTATTCCCGAAGAGGAGGCTTTTCGTCGCCTGCAAAAACATTTGGTAAAACAATGGCAGGATGCAGAAGCAAACAACGAACGATTTTTTCCGCATGAGTTTTTGTATAAAACAATACAAAGCGGTGAGCTCAAACAGTATTATGAAATAGATCCAAAAGATAGTTGGGTAGTAGCAGCAGCAGAAAAGAATATTCCAATTGTTGTACCCGGTTGGGAAGACAGTACTACCGGAAACATTTTCGCAAGCTATGTAGTGAAGGGGGAACTTAAAGCAAGCACTGTAAAAAGTGGTATTGAGTATATGGTTTGGTTGACCGAATGGTACCGAAATAATTCTTTTGGCAAAGGAGTTGGTTTTTTTCAGATCGGTGGCGGTATTGCCGGCGACTTTCCAATTTGTGTAGTACCGATGATGTACCAGGATCTAGAATGGCATGATGTACCGTTCTGGAGTTATTTCTGTCAAATAAGCGATTCAACAACTTCTTATGGTTCTTATTCCGGCGCTGTGCCAAATGAGAAAATAACATGGGGCAAACTGGATATCAAAACCCCTAAATTCATCGTAGAAAGCGATGCTACTATTGTTGCTCCGCTAATTTTTGCTTGGGTTCTTGGTTGGTAATCAGAAACCCTTAATTTAATCAGTAGAAGAAACTGCGGAGATTTAACTTCTCCGCAGTTTTTTATTTTATACTAGTTAATTTTAAGGCGAATAACTAATTATGAAAAGCACTTTACTATTTCTGGCTTTATTAATCTGTACAGTTGTTTTAACACAATCCAGAAAAGAAAAAATAACAATCATTATTACCAAAACATCTCCTTATTGCGGTGGTGCTAACCCACCTGAGGAGATTCTAGAAGAAGCAAGGAAGAAAAAAATTCCCATCGGTGAAAAGTTTTATATTATTAAAGGCTACTGCAATAGTATTGTTAGAAATATAGTTGACAGTTTAGTTATGAATGCTAACGGAAAAGGATTTTCTATGTTGAAGCCAGGTTGCTATTCCATTATCAATGATTTTGGTTATAATAAAATTGATGTTGATACAAGCCTCTACGATATGGATTGCTATAAAAAATTATGGGAAACACCACTTTTAAAATTTGAAGTGGTAAAAGGGAAAAACGAAACATTTTCCTTTAATGTAGCAGAACAATGCCCCTATAACAAACCTTGCTACAAAGGGCAAATACATGTTCCTATGTAACACTTGCTATTTTTTAGTTTGAGAATTATACATGGAAATTATAACAAAATCCCGTATCGACTGAGGCTATACGGGATTTGTATTTATGCTGAAAGGCCTGGATTAGATTTTCATAGGTTGATTATCCTCAATGCATATTATTAACGAAGAATAATAGTATTCGGATGCCTCCTCCTAAAAATAAAACCCTCCAGAACGGAAGGTTTTACATAAATACAATCTTATAAGTAATTATCTTTTTGGTATTTCCAGCTTTATATCCCTTTTCAGCATATCATTCCGGTTAGCCATTTCCCAGGCCGTGTAAAATACCAGTTGAGTTCTTTTTGCCATCAACGGATAATTGATCTTGTCAGGAGTGTCTGTTGGTTTATGATAATCAGCCTTCAGCATTCCATCATAATAAAAAATAATAGGAACTCCTTTAGCCGCAAAGTTGTAATGGTCGCTGCGGAAATAAATACGGTTCCTGTCATTTGGGTCGTTGAATTTATAATCCAATTCCAGTTTTGTATATAATTTATTTGCCGCTTCGCTGATGACTTTAAGATCAGTACTTATTTTATCATCACCTACAACGTACACATAATTCAACGTGTCGCCATAATGGCGGCTTGAATCGCTTCTACCAATCATGTCAATATTGAGGTCAACGGTTGTTTTCTCCAATGGAAAATGGGATGATTAGCATAATAGCCAGAACCCCATAATCCTTTCTCCTCACCACTCACCGTCATAAACACAATGGATCTGCGTGGGCCATTACCTGCTGCTTTTGCTTTTGCAAAGGCTTCAGCCATTTCAATTACACCCGTAGTTCCTGAGCCATCATCATCAGCTCCATAATAAATTACATCACCTCTTTTACCAAGATGGTCGTAATGGCTTGTAATAAAAACATATTCATCTTTCAAGTCTGAGCCTTCTACCACCGCTATTACATTGGAAGCAGTGGTTGTTTGTGTTTGTTTGGCATACACTAATTCTATCTCTGCAGCATAAGTCTTACTAGCCAATGATCCTTCTTTCAACTTTGAGAAAAAATTCTTGCCATCCTCTCCCATAATTTTTGAAACAGCATTTTCCGAAACAGTGAATGTAAATGGGCTTTGTGCTGTTCTGAAACTATTCATGCTCCAGTTACTATTAATACGCATTTCACTTCTGGGGAAATTATTATATACAATAATAAGTGCGGCAGCGCCTTTACTAATAGCAGCATTCATTTTACCAGTCGAACTAGAGGGAGAAGCAAATCCTGTTGCACTTGATTTATAATCAGCCGGTACACCATCGGCTATAATAACCAACTTGCCAGCAACATTCAAATCTTTATAATCATCTCTGTTTCCTTCATCGCTAATGCCATAGCCTGCGAATACTGCTTCTGAAAAACGCATTTCAGCTGCATAATTATTTGATTGTAGTTGAAAATCTTTATTCATTTCCAATGCAGCTCCATTAATATTAATAGCAGCTCCAATCATTGAATCTTTGTAAAGATTGTAAACTTGGCGATAGCTTCCATTATTTCCCGGAACTAATCCGGATGCTTTGAATTGCGATTCGATATAATCGGCGGCTCTATTTAATCCTTCAGAGGGAGTATTTCTTCCTTCCATTTCAGGTCCGGCAATAATATAAAGATGCTTCTTCATATCCTCAACAGTAATTGTTGCTGCAGCTTTCTGTGCATTTTTATCTTTTTTTTGCGCCATCGATAGTAATGGCATACTTAGCAAAATGTAAACGATGATTTTTTTTGTCATTGTGTTTGATTGTGTGAGCTATAAAAATAACCCCTTCCATGAAACAGGAAGGGGAAATATTGATGATTGGTAATCTTTAATTTTATGCGCAGGCTATTTTTTCTACTCGTCTGCCATGCCTGCCACCTTCGAAATCTGTAGTAATGAAAAGTGCCAGCATTTTTTCTGCATCGCCTTCTCTTACAAATCTTGCAGGAATGCAAATAATGTTGGCATCATTATGCCCTCTTGCTAATTGTGCAAGTTCCTCGCCCCAACAAATAGCGGCTCGTACTCCTTGGTGTTTATTGGCAGTCATGGCTACTCCGTTGGCACTGCCGCAAATTAAAATACCAAACGCAGCTTCACCTTTATCTACTGCTGATGCAACAGGATGTGCAAAGTCAGCATAATCGGCAGAGTCTTTACTATGTGTTCCAAAATCTTTAAAGGATAATCCTTTTCCTTCAAGGAAGGAGATTAAAGATTCTTTGTAATCATAACCAGCATGATCACTTCCGATGGCAATTGGTTTGCTAAGATCAAATGGAGAATGCATTGCTACTAGTTTTGAGTTAAATAATAATTCAGGTAGTAAGTCGACACAAAGTTAAACAACTCCTAACTTATAACCTGAAACGCTAAACTTTCTTAGCTCCACTCTTCTTCTTCCTTTTTCTGGCTTTTATTGATACGGGAAGCAATGATAATACTTGCTTCAAATAAAAGATAAAGTGGAATAGTAACGATGGTTAGGCTAAATGGATCAGTAGAAGGTGTAATGATTGCTGCAGCAAGCAAAATCACAATAAATGCATGCCGCCTGTATTTTCGTAAAAATTTTGCAGTAACAATCCCGATTCTTGCCAATATCATTACTAGCAATGGCATTTGGAATAAAATACCAACACCAACAGTAGTATAGATTAGATTTTCTATATAATCAGAAAAATTAGGAAGATTTATTATTTTATCGCTAAGCGTATACGAAAAATAAAAATTAATCATAAATGGTGTAAGGATATAATATCCAAAAAGCACACCGGAAAAAAATAGCAACGACACCCAAAAAATAACACCCCTCGTCCTCTTTAATTCCTTTGGTGAAAGAGCTGGCTTTAAAAATTTCCAGAATTCCCAAAAAACATACGGGAAAGCAACAATAAAACCACCAACAAATGCTATAGTAAAAGTTGAAATAAATTGTCCGGTCATCGTGTTGCTTTGAAACTCTGCATTAACACCGGCAAGGCAGACCATATCTCCTAGACCGAGTGAGTGACTCAGATCACAAAGCCATTTATATGTAACAAAACTGTTATCTGCAGGAGCAAAAAGAATTTTATCTACAATATCCTTTGCGTAAATAAAAACAACAATCGCACCAATCAATATGGCTATTACAGAACGGATTACATGCCACCGCAAATCTTCCAAGTGATCGATAAAAGACATTTCTGCCTTCGGATCCTTTTTTCGCTTATTAATAAAATCGAGTAACGCCATTTGCTTTTTTCAGAAGAAGGGCAAAGATAATAGATTGGTTGATTAAGTTAAATAAGGAATTGGTTAATCGGGCTTCAATTATAGTTAACCTTCTTGTTTGCGACGCTTAAGATATGCTATATAGCCATTAATCATTTTCAGCAGATGTTCCTGCTTTAGTTTTAGGTCACTAAAAATTATCTCGGTAATATAATTTTCATCTAATGCATTAGAAAGGTGGTCGTAGGTTTCTAAAAGAGAGCCTCTGGCAATACGGCAAAACTGAATTGCTTCCTGATAATGAAACCTTCCATAACCTTCCGCAATGTTTGCGGATATGGATCTAGCACTATCTTTAATTTGTGCAACAAGAAGAAACTTTTCTTCTTTAGGAAATGTGTTAGCTATTTGTACTACTTCTTTCCTGAAAGCTTTAGCAGATATGTACACTTCCAGTGTATCTAATGTTTGCATACATAATAGGGTTTTACCAATTAACTAATTAACCAATAGCCCAATTAACCACTTTACTTCAGCTTCTTCATTTTCACCATTTCAATCCTCGTGTCGCTTACATGAAGTATATCAAATTCAAAATCATCAACGATTATGTGTTCTTTTTGCTTGGGTATCTTTTCGTGATGGTTAATAATATAGCCGGATAAGGTCTCGGATTCATTCTCTCCAAATTCAAAACCATATTTATCACTTAAGAAGTCAAGTTCCAGTCTACCTGAAAACATAAACTCATTTTCTGCCAGTTGTTTGTCTACAAAAACTTCTATGTCATATTCGTCTTGTATCTCTCCAAAAAGCTCTTCCAGCACATCTTCCATTGTAATAATGCCGGCCGTACCGCCAAATTCATCCACTACCCAGGCAATGCTTTTTCTGTCCTTGGTAAATTTATTGATAAGACTAGATGCACTCATACTTTCCGGCACGGCAGGTATGGGTAGCAGAACGGATTTTATATCCGTTGGTTTTTTAAACATGTCCAATTGATGAACATAGCCAATAATATGATCAATATTTTCATTGTACACAATCAGCTTACTGAGCCTTGTTTCAATAAATTTATTAGCAAGTTCTTCGATGGTTGCAGTATCCTCAATGCCAACAATCTCTTTACGAGGCACAAGGCATTGTCTGATCTTTACTTTAGGAAGTTCTTGGGCATTTTCCATTAACTGTGTGTTCCGTTCCTGTCGTTCGTCTTCCGGTGTCATCTGAAAAAGATGTTTCAGATCACTGCGGTTAATAGGCTCCTTGTTTTTATCAAGCCGAATGTTGAATAGATATTTTAATATCCATTCAGACAAATCAATAAAACCTGTAGCTATTGGATGGAAAAGCTGGTAAAAGAAATTGGTAACAGGAGCAAACTTTATCAGCAACGAATTACTTTTTGACCGAAATATTGCACGGGGAATAAACTCAGCAAAAATCAGCACCACAAATGTGGCCAACGCAATTTCAATAATTAAATAAACGGTAGCAGAACCAACATGCAGCTTCTTCCATACTGGAGCCATTACTTTACTTATTTGTAAGCTGAGCAGTACAAGACAAACCGTAAACCCAATCAAAGTAGTACCAATAAATTTTGCAGGAGATTCTATAAACTTTGAAAGTAACTGACCAGCATGACCACCATGGTTTTTTTTGATTTCAATATTCAACCTGTTGGCACTGTAATAAGCCATTTCAATACCAGCAAAAAAGCCCATCAAAGCGAGGGTAAGGATAAAAATTAGAAATGCACTCCATTCAACCATACTGCGAAGATAGATAAGAACTTTTTACCTGTATAATTGACTGTTTATCTATCAGATTGCAAGAAATTGCTAACAACGTCCTGTGCTTCGGCACAAGCTCTTTCCAGATCATCATTTAATATGATATGGTCGAATTGTTCTTTGAAGGAAAGTTCATAATTAGCTTTACTTATGCGGGCCTGAAGTGATGCTTCTGATTCCGTTCCCCTTGCTCTTAACCTTCGTTCCAGTTCGTCAATTGAAGGCGGTTCTATAAATAATGAAAGCGAATTGTAAGGGTAAAGTTGTTGCACATTAATACCGCCTTTTACATCCACATCCAGTAATGGCGTTTTTTTTTGCAGCCATATTCGTTCCATTTCACTTTTCAGTGTGCCGTAATATTTTCCTTCATACACCATTTCCCATTCTACAAATTTCTCTTCGTCAATTTTTTGTTTAAAATCATCAATTGTAATAAAGTAATAATCTACCCGATCTTTTTCATTATTGCGAGGTTGGCGGGTAGCGCAGGATATCGAAAAAGCCAATTGCTCTGGCATCATATTCAGCAAATGTCTTGTTACCGAAGTTTTGCCTGCACCAGATGGAGCCGCAATAATGATAAGTTTATTATTTGATGTATACATTGTAAAAGGTGAGCAAAAGTAAAGATTAAATAGGTGCAAAACCAGCGAGTAGATAGTATTAATAATCTAGTATGCAATTTAGATTGTGACTTGTATAAAGTATTATACAATATAATCATATTGATGTATTGCTGAAATACGTTGTTATTTCTTTTTGACAGTCGCTAGTTTAGCTTTCTCTTCATTTATCTTTTTCCTGAATTTTACAATCCTTGTCACCAGCCCAAGGGGCAATGGTTTGTCATGCGGAAACTGTGCCGTTCCTTTTCCACCTTTATATTCAGCTAGTTCTTTTTTGAAAGTTATTTCGTTTCTTGGAACAGGATAAATGCCGATATGGTTTTTAAAACCAGCAAAGTAGATTAATGCTCCATGTAGTTTAAAACCGGCTATGGTATAACTTATAACTTCTTCCGCAGCTGGGGCTACTTTCTTGATTGTTGCCCTTAGTTTTTTCATTCGTTCTTGCACAGGTGCAGGAAAGTCGGCAATATATTCATCAATATTTTTTGCATATTTGGTTTTTGTAGCCATAATATATTATTGATAGTTAAAGCTACTATTTTTCAAGATAAATACTATCCTGTGAGAGTATTAGTATCCTTCTGAATTGGGTAAAGGAGGATAAGATTATAATAGTGTTTGAAAGCCCTTCGCTATTAACCATTCATCCTTGAAAAAAAACAATTCATACATTTCTCCTTCTATTGCGATTTGGTACAATTCATATATTTGCATTCTCTAATCACAGCATATGAAGCTTCTAACAGTCCTCTGCTAATCGTATCGTTCGCACTGGACAACTCTTAAGGATCATCAAATACGGATAACAGCAGTTTTTGTTGTTACCTGCTTCATTAATCTCATTATATTTATTGTCAATCATGTCGCAACCAACTTATAATAATAAGCTATCTCATTTTTTTGCATTAGTCAAACAGTCCTTTAAAGGTGGAGAACATGACTACACACAAGGCAGCATTCGTGGTGCAATAGTGTTATTGGCCATACCAATGATTCTTGAGTTAAGTCTTGAATCAGTATTTGCCGTAGTGGATATGTATTTTGTTAGCCATTTGCCCAATGCAAGTGCAGCAATGGCAACAGTAGGATTAACTGAGGCTGTTGTGGCTTTGGTGTACACTATTGCCATTGGTCTCAGCACAGCGGCTACAGCAGTTATAGCAAGGCGCATCGGAGAAAAGAATCCGGAAGGGGCGGCTCATGCAGCAGCACAATCATTACTTATTGCATTGGCGGTTACAGTAGTCGTCAGCATACTGGGTATCATTTTCGCAGCAGATGTGCTGAGGCTTATGGGGGCCAAACCAGAAGTAGTAAGAGACGGAACAATTTTTACCCGCATAATGTTGGGAGGTTCTGTTGTTATCATTTTATTATTCATGATCAATGGAATATTCCGTGGTGCAGGTGATGCAACAATGGCCATGCGTAGTTTATGGATAGCCAGTATCATTAATATTATTCTATGCCCTGTTCTTATCAATGGCTACGGTCCTTTTCCTGAGTTAGGATTAAAAGGAGCGGCGATTGCAACAACTATCGGTCGTGGAATTGGTGTGGTTTATCAATGCTATCATTTATTCAGTGGAAAGAGAACTATAAAAATTAGGTGGCCACACTTTAAATGGGATCTACCAGTGGTAAAAACATTAGTGGAAGTAGCATGGCCTGCAACATTCCAATTCTTTATTCAAAGTGGTAGCTGGATATTTATGGCTTACGTTGTCTCTATAACAGGAAGTACAGATGCCAGTGCAGGTTATCAGATAGCTATACGTAATGTTGTATTCTTTATTCTTCCTGCATGGGGATTGAGTAATGCGGCAGCCACATTGGTAGGGCAAAATCTTGGCGCCAAACAGCCTTTAAGAGCTGAGCAAAGTGTGTTACTTGCTGCAAAGTATAATGCCATCTTTATGGCAGCTGTCATGTTTTTATTCTTATTCTTTTCTTCACCTATCATTTCCATATTTACATCCGAGCCTGCGGTACACCGTTATGCAGTACAAGCATTACAGATAATTGGAGCAGGGTATATCTTTTATGGCATCGGTATGGTGATGGTGCAGGCACTAAATGGAGCTGGGGATACGAAGACGCCTACATGGATCAATCTGTTCGGTTTTTGGTTGTTTCAGATTCCCTTTGCATGGATAATGGCCAAGACTTTTAATATGGGCCCAATGGGTGTTTTCATTGCTATTCCGGTAGCCGAAGTATTTATGGCAATTGTGGCTTGGTACTATTTCAAAAAAGGAAAGTGGAAAGAAGTAAAAGTTTAGCATCAGCATATAATATATAATGCATGTAATAAAAAATCAACCGCATGAAAAGAATTGCAATAATAGATTATCCTTATACCTCGTAGTTACCCTCGTATGATTTTGAAATTAAGTAGCGTAGTTCTTCGTAAACCACTATAAAACAGTGGTTTATTTCTTGCATTTATAACAATTGCATAATATTTTGCAGCGCCTTACGTTTTTAAATCCAATCCAAGGATGTAGCAACTGAAAGGAAGTTATACCTAAGAAAAACCGTACCTAAGTGAGAAACCTGTTTATTCCATTAACCGTGGGATTAATGTGTACATCGTTTACCATTATCCCTACAGAGCAGCCAACTGTAAGCACTCCGATTGCTATTACAGTTTCGCAACTGCTCATTACAGACTCCACTTTACATATTGATGAGGAAGCAACGGAATTGTATAATACAATTAACCTTTCTACGTATGGTTTATCTACCGAAGCATTTAACTATGCTTGGAAAGGCTATCAGGAATTGGTTGAAAGCAATAAGGTTCGCCGTACAAATTACCTTACCATTTGTGATTTGAGTCAATCTTCAGGAAAAAAGCGGTTGTATATAATAGATATAGAAAATCAGCGTTTAGTAACGAACACTTATGTGGCCCACGGAAAAAATTCTGGTGGAGAATTCGCTACTACGTTTTCCAATAAGCCTGAATCATTACAAAGTAGTTTGGGTTTTTATGTAACAGGCAATACGTATATAGGAAAGCATGGATTGTCGCTACGCATCAATGGAGTAGACCCCGGATATAATGACAAAGCATTGGAAAGAACAATTGTGATTCACGGAGCAGCTTATGTCGATCCTGCAAGAGCAAAGGCTGGAGTTTTTATGGGTCGCAGTTGGGGATGTCCTGCCGTACCGCAGAAGGAGTCTGCTACAATCATTAATACAATAAAAGAAGGCACTTGTTTATTTATATATCATCCAGGCAAGAATTATTTGCTTGGCTCTAAAATACTAAACGGCTGATTGGACACATAACAAGGATGGATGATAACAAAAAGCCCAACTTACCCTATAGTTGGGCTTTTGTTTTTACTACTTACAAAAAATCTCAACTTATAATTTACTGATATATTGCTGAATGGTAATAGCACTCATCCATGTCATGGCGGCGACTACTAACCATCCAATAATTTGTAAAAAAAGAGGATGTTTATATTGTTGCATAATTGATTGCTTGTTTGCGGCAATCAGGATTACTGCTAAAGCAATCGGCAAGATTATTCCATTTACTGCACCTGCGAATATTAATAGCTTAACCGGATTTCCAACGATAACAAATATTGCAGTTGATAAAAGAATAAAACAACTAATCACAATTTTTTCATTGTTTCTAACAGCTGGGATCAATGTCTTCCAAAAAGAAACAGATGTAAAAGAGGCACCGATAACAGAAGTGATGGCAGCACTCCATAATACAATACCAAAGAATTTATAACCCAACTCTCCTGCTGCAGATTGAAAAACAGAAGCGGCAGGATTGCCTGTTGCCAGATGTATGCCTTGCGACACGACACCTAAAGCAGCGAAGAATAACATGAACCGCATTAATGATGTGATCAATATTCCACTGACGGAGCTTCTTGTTATTTGTGAAATGCTTCCCTTGCCTTTTATGCCTGCATCAATTAAGCGATGAGCTCCGGCAAAAGAAATATATCCGCCAACTGTACCACCAACCAATGTTACAATTTTAATTACATCAATTTTTTCGGGCCAGATAGTTCTGTACAAAGCTTCTCCTACAGGTGGATTGGAAGTGAATGCAATATATATTGTTAGTCCAATCATTATTAAGCCTAACAGCTTTACAAAATTGTCAATCAACTTACCTGCTTCTTTATACCAGAAAATACCTAAAGCAATTACACAACTGATAATGGCGCCAATCTTTGAGTCAATACCTGTTAATACATTTAATCCTAATCCTGCACCGGCAATGTTACCGATATTAAAAACCAGTCCACCAAATGCAATCAATGCTGCAAGAAAAAAACCAAGTCCCGGAAATACTTTATTTGCGATGTCTTGAGCTCTGTTTTCGCTTACGGCTACTATTCTCCAGATATTTAATTGTGCACCAATGTCCAATAGGATAGAAATTAGAATTACAAAACCAAAACTTGTTAGTAATTGCTCGGTGAATAAAGATGTTTGTGTAAGAAAACCAGGTCCAATAGCCGAAGTGGCCATTAAGAATGCAGCGCCGAGTATGGCAGAATTCTTTTTCACACCGATAATAATTTATGAATTGCTTTAGCAAATTCTACGGCATGCTTCCCATCTCCATGTATGCAAATTGTTTCTGCTTTGATTGGAATTGATTTACCTGAGACTGTTGTTACCGTTCCATCATTTATCATTTGTGATACTTGCTGAATCATTTTATCTGCATCTATAATTAATGCATCATGTTTTGACCGGGGTGTAAGTGAACCATCATCCTGATAAGTACGATCTGCAAAAACCTCACTGGCGGTTTTTAATCCCATTCTATTTGCTTCGCTAATAGAATGACTACCGCTAAGCCCATATAAAATAAGATTGCTGTCAAAATCATTTACTGCTTTTGCTATGATGTTTGCAATAAAAGCATCTTTCGCAGACATGTTATATAATGCTCCGTGAGGCTTTACATGATTTATTGTTTTATCAAAAATATCAGCTACTTCACTAAAAATAATAAGTTGTTGTGTTAATAACTCATATAGATCGTCTACAGGAAGATTGATTTCAGTTCTTCCAAAGTTTTCACGGTCAAGAAAAGATGGGTGTGCGCCGATAGAAACATTATGCTTTAGGCATATTGCTATTGTTTGGTGCATGGTATCAATATCTCCGGCATGATATCCGCAAGCAATATTGGCTGAAGTAATAAATGGAATAATTAATGCATCATTGCCAATACCTTCTCCAAGATCGCAGTTTATATCTGGTCTCATTTAGTTTTTTTGCTTGAAATATTCCTTTAATCTGAAACTACATGCATTTTGCAGTTGCAACAAATGTTGCTGCTGATTTATAAAAAGGTCTTCTGCATTTTGTAAATCAGTTAATCTGAATTGAATTTTATCTCCTCCCTTTAACTGAGCCAGCTTTGAATGATGAGCAGAAATTATATGCCCAACTCTGGGATAACCCCCTGTTGTTTGATGATCGGCCATTAAAATAATCAGTTTTCCATCTGGTAATAATTGAATAGTTCCAAAACTTACTGCTGAAGAAATCACTTCATCTTTTGTTGTCGTTGTTAATGGAATATTATTTAATCGGTAGCCCATTCTATCTGACTGTTGCGACAATTCAAAAGAATTAGTTGTTAACTGCTCTTTTGATTCAGTAGTAAGTTGACTCCATTCAAATCCGGGTAGTATATAAAAATGTTGAGAGGCTTCTTCATGTTGGAATGATGACGGGACTTTTATATCTGCTTTCCAGGGCAGAACTGAAAATTCTTTTTGTGTAGCAGGGTAAGGATAAGCAAGTCGAAATAAAACATGATCGTCTTTCTGTAATTTTCTGCCATTAAAACCACCAACTTTTGCCTTTAGGTTTGTACTTCTGCTATCCATCCAGCTTTTTACTGAAATACCTCCGGCTATAGCTAGGTAAACTCTTGCTCCGGCAATAGGTTTGTGAAATTGTAAAATATCATTTTTGTTTACAATGATTGGGTGTAGAGAAGGAACTGGTTCGCCATTAATAGTTGGTGAAAAATCGGCACCACCCAAAGCAATTAAGGCCGACTGCGAGAACATAATAGTTGCAGCAGGAAAATGCATTTCCAGCACTGCTTCTTTAGCATTATTACCAACCAATGCATTTATTATTTGCATGGCATATTTATCCATGGCGCCAGATGGATTTATACCTAGATGTTGATTGCCATATCGGCCAATATCCTGTATGGTGTCTTGTATACCTTCTTTAATAATTCTCATATTCAGCTTTTGATATTGAATAAAACTGAATAGTGTCTTCAGCTCTTAAGAGTATTGGTTCTTCTCTCTTGGCATCAAATAGTTTCAACGGCGTTCTTCCAATTACATGCCAGCCGCCCGGAGAAATCAATGGATAGATCCCGGTTTGCTTGCCTGCAATACCTACACTACCTGCTGCAACAATATTTGGTTGTTGCTTTCTCGGCATAGCAATTCTTTCATCCACTTCGCCCATATAAGCAAAGCCTGGAAGAAATCCGATCATAAATACATTATATGTTTTTTGTGTATGAAGTGTAATTAATTCTTCTCTAGAAATGTTTTTTATCGAAATAAACTGCTGCAGATCGGGAGCATATTCTGTTTCGTAGCAAACGGGTATTCTGATTAATCTTTTTTCAATTGTCCTTTCTTGAACTGATTGCTTCATTTTTTCTTCAAGCAATTGCTTCACTTTTTCAAATGCAGTTTCAGTACCAGAACTGAGTTGCCTGATTTTTGTTATATCATAATGAATAGTGATAGAGCTATATGCAGGCACAATATCAATTATTCCCCAAAAAGGATTTTCTCTTAGTTCATGAAACCTGCTGATGACTTGGTGATTGATGGTTTGGTCAATCATATTTCCAAAGTCGATAGTGATTGCTGCGTCGCCAAGTGAAAATATACTGTATGGTAATTTGTTTTGGATCATCTCAGTACTTGAAGTTAAAACTCTTGGTTGGGAATAAGAAACCAACTAATGCTTAATCAGTAACTTTGCACCGATGGCGAGATTTAACCGAAGAGACAGTTTTAATTTATTATCCAAAATAACACCCCGCCGTGCCTGGAACGGAATAAAAGTACTTAGCAGCTATTATGTTACAAAGTTGACTAAAAAACCAGTGCAATGGGGATATCCGGTTTCTATTTCATTTGAGCCAACGACATCTTGTAATCTTCGTTGCCCGGAATGTCCGAGTGGACTAAGGGCATTTACCCGGCCAACAGGTATGTTGCAAAAAGACTTTTTTACAGAAACGATTGATCAGCTTTCAAAGGAATTATTATACCTCGTTTTTTATTTTCAGGGAGAACCGTATTTGAATCCGTCTTTTTTGGACATGGTAGCTTATGCATCAAAAAAAAGAATCTATTCTGCTACCTCTACTAATGCACATTATCTGAATGATGCGAATGCAAAAAGAACAATAGAAAGTGGATTGGATAGGTTAATCATTTCAATTGATGGTACTACACAAGATGTTTATCAGCAGTATAGAGTTGGCGGCACTTTATCTAAAGTAATAGAAGGAGCAAAAAATATTGTGAAATGGAAAAAGGAATTGAAAAGTAAAAAGCCGTTTGTTGTTTTTCAGTTTCTGGTGGTAAAACCAAATGAACACCAGATAGAAGATGTAAAGAAGCTTGCTAAAGAAGTAGGTGTTGATGATGTTTGGTTTAAGACAGCGCAGATTTATGATTATGAAAACGACCCGAACCAACTAATTCCAACAATTGATAAGTATAGCCGTTATAAGAAAACGGAAACCGGCCATCAATTTAAAGGGAAGCTGCAAAACCATTGCTGGCGGCTTTGGCATGATCCAGTAATTACATGGGATGGATTGGTAGCTCCTTGTTGTTTCGATAAAGACGCACAACATCAGTTAGGCGATTTAAAGAAAAAATCGTTTAAAGAAATCTGGAAAAACGGAGAGTACAGTAAATTCAGAAAGAAGATTACAGAAGGAAGAAAGAATATTGATATTTGTGCCAATTGTTCCGAAGGCACTAAAGTCTGGAGTAATGATTAATAATTAAAAATTTTGCATGAACCTCCCATCACACCTTTCTACTCGCATTCAATACCAGCATAAAGCACTGGTAGATTTAATTGATGGCCTGTCTATTGAAATGGTACGGCGCCAGGTGTTGCCAGGCAAGTGGTCTATTTTTGAAAACATCGTTCACTTGCAAACCTATCAGCATTTTTTTATTAGTCGTATAAAGCAACTACTAGAAACAGAAAACCCGGTTTTTGAAAGATATACTGCTGAAGCAGATCCCTTATTTCTGGATAATTGCGGAAAAACCACAAGGGAAATAATGCATGATATGATTACTGTAAGAAAAGAAATGGCCGCTGAAATGCTTGCTTTTCCCGAATCTCTTTTTAATCGGACAGCAACACATCCTGTATTTGGGACAATGACATTGCTACAATGGATTAATTTTTTTTTACTGCACGAAGCACACCATCTGTTTGCAATTTTTAAATTAAAGGCAGCGCTGCAAAAAGCTATTACTGAGTAAAATTTGTAAAAGTGTCCAATCGATTTGAATTATAACTTACCACTTTTTCACTTCATCATAGAATAAAGTATAAAAAGAAACGAAACCTTCGAAAATACTGCGGATTGATTCTGAAATCAATTTCATATTTAATGGGTTTAAGGATGGTATTACAAATCAAACGATTTTCTTGATTTACGGCAATACCACAAAGAGGGATTTTTTTAGCCCAATGCTGCGACAGGAATGTTAATAAAAGACTAAGTAATTTATAAAAGGAATAAATTATTTGGAAAATCAATGTTGCAACATTAATTTTGTTGTTTAAACATTGAATTAAATAAACATATACAATTATGAAAGATTTAAGGACAAACGTAGATCAGCTAAACCAAATGATTTTAGAAGGAAAAATTTTGGACGCATTTGACAAATTTTATGCTGATGATGTAGTAATGCAGGATAATAATTACCCTGCCAGAGAAGGAAAAGAAGTAAACCGCCAGTATGAAGAAGCTTTTGTAAACGGATTAACAGAGTTTCGTGGAGCTAAAGTGGTTAATAGTATTATTAGCGATGATTTGGCAGTTACTGAGTGGTGGATGGATTATACGCATAAAGATTATGGAGTTCGCAATTATACTCAATTAGCTGTTCAGCGTTGGAAAAACGGTAAAATAGTTGAAGAAAAGTTTTATTATAACAATTAATTCAACAATTGACACAAAAAGTTTTGGGTGAAGTTCTAAGCTTTACCTGAAACTTTTTACATTTACTTAATAATGGGTATTGAAGAAGATATACAACAGAATAAATTTCGCAATCCGCATCAGAAGGCAGCCATCAACCTGCTTTATACTCATTCTTGGATGCGGGAAAAAACAAAAGCTGTTTTTGATGCAGAAGATATTACACCACAGCAATTCAATATTCTCAGAATATTAAGAGGCAGTTTCCCTCAACCACTTTCTACCTTACAAATACGGGAAAGGATGCTGGAAAAAATGAGTGATACAAGCCGCATCGTGGATCGACTAATTACGAAAGGATTAGTAAAGAAATTAACCTGTAAGAACGATCGCCGCCTTGTAGATGTTATAATTACCGATAAAGGGAAAAAAATGCTGGAAAGATTAGATGAAAAGCAAGATGAAATTGATGGAGTGCTTGGAAATCTTTCAGAAAAAGATGCTAATATCTTAAGCGATTTGCTTGATAAGATTCGGAATAGCAACGAATAATGTATTTTTGCCATCCTGATTATATCACAGCGAATCCGAAAACATGAAGAAAAAATCCCTTTGGTTCTTACCCGTTCTATTTTTATTTCAGTTTGCAACAGCCCAGCCTAAGTATGAATTTCGTGGCGTATGGATAGCCACCGTCAATAATATTGACTGGCCTACACATGGCGTATGGGATAGCGAAAAGCAAAAGTTGGAATACATTACGATGATTGAAAAACATCAGAAGAATGGTATGAATGCCATGATAGTTCAGATAAGGCCATCTGCAGATGCATTCTATCCATCTGAACTAGAGCCATGGAGCCAGTGGCTTACCGGCACACAAGGCAAAGCACCAGTTCCATATTACGATCCATTAAAGTTTATGATTGAAGAAACGCATAAAAGAGGAATGGAATTTCATGCATGGCTAAATCCTTACCGTGCTGTCTTTAATACCAGCAATTCTTCTATTAGCGACGATCATATTAGCCGCAAACATCCAGAGTGGTTTTTAACCTATGGCGATAAAAAATATTTTGACCCCGGAAATAAAGAAGCACAAAAGTTTGTAGTAAGTGTGGTAAGAGATATTGTAAAGCGTTACGATGTAGATGCTATTCACATGGATGATTATTTTTATCCTTATCGTATTCCAGGAAAAGAATTTCCAGATGATGCTACCTATAAATCTTCAGGAAGTAAATTAAGTAAAGATGATTGGCGTCGCAGCAATACTGATTCTATTATTCAGGCATTAAGTATTGCCATCAAGCAAGAAAAAAGACTTTGCCGTTTTGGTATTTCTCCATTTAGTGTATGGCGCAATAAAGATAAAGACCCGAGAGGAAGCGATAGTCAGGGCGGACAAACAAACTATGATGATTTGTATGCAGACATTTTACTATGGATGCAAAAAAGATGGATCGATTACGTAACCCCACAATTATATTTCTATATCGGGCATTCAAAAGTAGATTATGCAAAAATGCTTGATTGGTGGAGCCGTAACAGTTATGGTCGTCATGTTTATATTGGGCACGGAATTTACAGAGCCAGTGGCAATGAAAAGGATTGGATGAATCCTCAGGAGCTTCCGAATCAGATAAAGATGTTACGCCGCAATCCCAATGTTCATGGCAGCATTTATTTTAGCAGTAAATCTTTTGACAACAATCCAAATGGGTGGAATGATAGTTTACAGAATACATATTATAAATATCCAGCTTTGTTACCTCCAATGCGCTGGATTGATAAAGAAAAGCCATGGCCGCCGATTGTAGAAAGAACAATCACTAATGATTCTATTATTGAGCTAACTGTAAAGCCAGATCCAAGAAATCTGATAGATATAAAATACTATGTGGTGTATCAGTATGCAGCAAATTCTGAAAGTGAAACTTTCGGCAACATTCCAGAGTATATTTCCAAGTTTGTAATGAAGCCAGAAGGGTTTGTGTTAAAAGAGGCGTTGTCTTCTAAAAATTATTCATACCGTTATCTTATTACATCGGTAGGAAAGAATAATAATGAAAGCGACCTTAGTGAAATAGCCATATTGGTGCAACCTGGTGGTAAGTGGGAGTTTTATAAACCGTAATTAAGTTAGTCGACCTCTTCTTTTTTGTTATTTAAGTACCAAAAAAAGGAGAATCCGAAAACACTGTTCCTTTTTTTGTTATACCTATGGATAGTAAGTAGGCTTTTAGAATAATCTACTCTGAAACCCCATTTATTGTGTATTTCATAAAGAGATGAAAGATTATACCCTACTTCTAATCTTTTATATTTATCTGTTTCCTTTTTATGAAGTTGTTTTTCGGGCGGCCGATTACTATTAATTGTAAAGATTTCTCCATTAAAACCGTAGCCGATATAAGGTCCTGCAGCTATTGCAAATCTGTTTTTATTTTGCGATGGGAATTTATAAGCAACATTTACCGGAAGCTCTATGTAGTTCAGACGAATGGTAACAGAGTCAATTATGTTAGCTCCAAATCTTCTACCATGAATAACTCCTTTCCCGGCATAATAAGGTCCTGTATAAATAGACCAGTTCTCTTCTAATGGAATATCAATCATTAACCCGGCATTTAAACGGGTAAGAGGTCTTTTTTCAAGTTTATAGTCGTTAAAATTGATTGTTGCCAGATTCATACCTGCACGGGCAGCAATTCTTGTTTGTGACATGCAATGAAGGGAAATGCATAGTATTGGGGTTAGTAGAAGAATTTTCATCATTAAGATTTATTATACAAATTACGAAAGGTTTCTAAGGAACTTACTTTTCATCTTCTTGCTTTAACTTTGCCAAACCTTGGCGGCAAGTGGGAGTTTTATAAGCCGTAAATCTAAAATCTGAAATCAAAAATCTAAAATTATTATGCCCGGTTTTGAACTTTGGAGTGATAAAGAAAGAAAAGAAGTTAATGATGTATTGGAAACAGGCATCCTGATGCGGTATGGGTTTGACGGACCTAGAAAAGGAATCTGGAAAAGTAAAGAGCTAGAAGAAGCTATTTGCAAAAGATTTGGTTGCAACTATGCACAGCTAACTTCCAGTGGAACGGCCGCATTATCGACTGCCATGAGTGCATTGGGTATTGGTTATGGCGATGAAGTAATTACTCCTTCATTCACATTTGTTGCAAGCTTTGAAGCAATACTAAGCGTTGGTGCAGTTCCAGTATTGGTTGATATAGATGAAACATTAACCTTGGCTCCCGATGCTGTGCGAAATGCAATTACTCCCAAAACAAAAGCAATAATGCCAGTGCATATGTGTGGCGGCATGGCCGACATGGATGCACTACAAGCAATATGCAAAGAGCATAATTTGTTTTTATTGGAAGATGCTTGTCAGAGTATTGGCGGAACATACAAAGGAAAACATCTTGGTACTATTGGCGATGCAGGAACTTTCTCTTTCGACTTTGTAAAAACAATAACATGTGCCGAAGGCGGTGTGGTAATGATGAACAGTAAAGAGTTGTATGAAAAATGTGATGGCTATACCGATCATGGGCATGACCACAAAGGCGCAGACCGTGGTGCAGACTTGCATCCTTTTATTGGTTATAATTATAGAATATCTGAACTACATGCCGCAGTTGGTTTAGCACAAATTCAAAGACTAGATGAGTTTCTTGCCATTCAGAAAAAAAATCATGGCATATTAAAAAATATGCTGGCAAAATTACCTGGAGTTTCTTTCCGACATATACCAGATCCTGCAGGCGATAGTTGCAGTTTTGTAAGCTGGTTTTTACCAACCAAGGAAGCTACAGTTGCAGTTGTAAATGAAATGAAAGCACAAGGGATTCTTGCTGGTAATTTTTATTGGTTTGATAATAACTGGCATTATATCCGGAAATGGGATCATCTTAAAAATGCTACAACATTAAATTCATTACATCCGGAGTTAAAAGCAAGAGTGATGGAGCAGGCAAATAAGGATTTTTCTGCCAGTGATGAAGTAATGGGCCGTTGTATTTCTACCGCTATCAGTTTGTTGTGGACAGAAGAGCAGATAAAAGAGAAAGGAGAAAAGATGGTTGCAGCTATTCAAAAAGTTTTGAATGAGCAAACAATTACTAATTAATTTTTATCGGGGCTTTATCGCATTTGGTTTTCTTTCCATCCAGTTTACATAATCTAATGACCCAAGGCGAAAGCGAATTGGAACAGTAGTTATTTTATCGAGTTGTAATTCTTTTTTGCAAAAAAAACCCAGATGGTCATCATATCGCCAGTTAGCTGAAAATTCCTGAAGACTAAATTTTTGTGGATATTGAGTAGGTCTCTCGACGAGACAATTTAAAACATTGTCGGGTTGATTGAACCTTTTAGAGCCAAGGGCAAGTTTTTCTTTGCTTATTGTAATTTTTTTAATAGAAACCTGTCCCAAAATATCTCCCTGAAACATTAACAGGAACACAACAAGAAAACCACATAGTCGTTGTACCATCTTTTGTTTTTTTCTACTTAAATTTACGGCATTATTTTTGATAATAGGCCGACTTTTTAAAAGCCTATTTACTTCTAATTGAACACACTATGGCTCTGAGTCAAAGCTTTCAGCAGAAAATGCTGCAAAAATTATCGCCTCAGCAGATTCAGCTAATGAAACTGCTACAGGTACCTACGGCTAATCTTGAAACCCGGATTAAAGAAGAGATGGAAGAAAATCCTGCTCTGGAACTGGACGAGGATAAAATGGATGAAAGTAACGAGGAAATGAAAGATGAATTTGCAGAAACGGCCGAAGAAGAATATAAGGAGCCCGATGGTAGCGAAGATGAATATGAAAATATTGATGTAAGCGATTATGTGCAGGAAGGCGATGATGAAGTAGGTGACTATAAATTAAGAGATGATAATTACCCAGAAGAAGATGAAAGCAGGCAACTACCATTTAAAAAGGAAACGAGTTTTTATGAAACCTTAATTGCCCAGTTAGGACTTTTAAAGTTGGATGATAGGGAAAAGGTAATAGCCGGACAAATAGTGGGCAGTATAGATGAAGATGGTTATTTGCGAAGAGAAACTACAGCTATCGTGGATGATCTTGCATTTCGACAGAATGTAGCAACCAATGTTGCTGAAGTGGAAGAAGTAATTGCCAGAATTCAGCAGTTTGAACCTTCCGGAGTAGGTGCAAGAGATTTGCAGGAATGTTTATTAATTCAGTTGAAAAGAAAAAAAATAGAACTACTCGAATCAGATGAAGAAAACGTCGCTGTTGATCTAGCCATAAAAGCACTTACAAAGTATTTCGACGAGTTTACGAAAAAACATTACGAAAAGATACAACGAGGATTAAATATTGATGACGATGAATTGCGGGAAGTAATTCAACAGACTGTACGGCTAAATCCAAAACCAGGTGGCAATGTTGGTGAAACCAATAAAGGCGAAAGCTATGTAGTGCCGGATTTCTTCATTATGAATAATGCCGGTAAACTGGAACTTACATTAAACAATAGAAATGCTCCTGAGCTTCGCATTAGTGAGGGCTACAGGGATATGCTGAAAGAGTATGACCGTGGCGCCAAGAAAGATAAACGACAGAAAGAAGCTGTGCTTTTTATCAAACAAAAAATAGATTCTGCCAAATGGTTTATTGATGCCATCAAGCAGCGGCAACATACACTACTGAGCACCATGAATTCTATTATGGAGCATCAGTATGGTTTTTTCTTAACAGGTGATGAAACGGAGATGAAGCCGATGATCCTGAAAGATATTGCTGAAAAAACTAATCTCGATATTTCCACCGTGAGCCGTGTAGCCAACAGCAAGTTTGTACAAACGGAGTTTGGAACGTATCGTTTGAAATTTTTCTTCAGCGAATCGCTTAGCACCGATAGTGGGGAGGAAGTGTCTACCAGAGAAGTAAAGAAAATTCTTAATGACCTCATTGATGATGAAGACAAGAAGAAACCATTGAGTGACGAAGCATTAACGGAGCTGCTTCAGGAAAAGGGATACAATATTGCTCGCCGTACTGTTGCCAAATACAGGGAGCAATTAAATATTTCGGTTGCCCGATTAAGAAAGGAGCTGTAATGTTAGCCACGAATTACACCAATAACACTAATAAGGGAATTCAGGAATTACATTAAAACGGCAGATCGTCTTTTTCTTCCATTTGTCCTTCATCAAAATAAACCTGATCATCAGCTGGTTTATCAATTGATGCCCCGCTTGCAGGTTCTATTTTCCATGCTTTTACATCGGTGTACCAGCGGCTGTTATATTCACGGCTTTCTACATCACAAGAGATATTGAGTTGTGCTCCCGGTTGTAACACATCGGCTTTTATTTTATCTCCCCAGATAGAAATACAAACTTTTTTAGGAAACTGGCCTTCTGTTTCTACAATAATGTCCTGTTTTTTCCATTCGCCATTTTTGCCTGTGCCTGTTTGTAAAGGAAGAAGCTGTACTAGTTTTGCCGTTAATTCCATTTTGTATAGTTTAATGTGCGAAGTTATATCAATTGAACTGATGGCTGAATCATAAAATATATAAGTTTTGAAAAAAAAGCTGTGTATTCATTTTGTTTCACTATGTAAAGTAGTATTTTACGCATCCAAATAGCACAAATTCCATTATGGTATTCGCAAGTCTGTTTTTTCTTTTTATTTTTTTGCCATTATGCCTTTTCTTTTACTACAGCACTAAAAATCCGACCTGGAGAAATTGGGTGCTTATTATTTTCTCGTTGGCATTTTATGGATGGGGAGAGCCAATCTGGATATCATTACTTATTCTTTCTTCCTTAGTGGACTGGGGTAATTCGATATTCATAGACAAACACCGGGGTACCAAGTGGGCCAAAATTGGAGTTACGTTTACAGTCATCTTTAATCTTGCATTATTAGCTACGTTTAAATACGACCAGTTTATTGTTGACCAGGTAAATGCCTTTTTAGGAACTTCTTTTACTGCACCGGGCTATGCACTTCCGCTAGGTATTTCATTTTATACATTTCATACAATTTCGTATGTAGTGGATGTTTATCGAGGCGATATAAAAGCACAGCGAAGCTTCCCCAATTTTTTAATGTATGTATCATTATTCTCTTCGCTGGTAGCTGGGCCAATCATCCGGTATGCACATGTAGAGAAAGAAATTTATGGTCGAAAAGAAAATTTTACAGATTTCAGTTTGGGTGTAACTCGTTTTTGCATAGGATTATTTAAAAAAGTAGTAATCGCCAATATTGCGGCAGAGTTGGTTAGAAAATATATGGGTGATCAAATCGATCCTCTTTCATTTGCAGACTTGGCATCTTTATCGAGTTGGGAAGCCTGGTTTGGCTTGTTCATGTTTGCAATTCAGATCTATTTTGACTTTTCTGGATATTCAGACATGGCTATTGGGCTCGGAAGAATGTTTGGTTTTCACTTCCGAGAAAACTTTAATTATCCTTATATCTCAAAATCTATTGGCGAGTTTTGGCGACGATGGCATATTTCGTTAGGAAGCATTTTCAGAGATTATGTGTACATACCACTTGGAGGTAACAAGAAAAGAGTTTATCTAAATCTTTTCGTCGTTTGGTTTTTGACCGGTATGTGGCATGGTCCTAGTTGGAATTTTATTTTCTGGGGATTATACTTTTTCGTTTTCATTGCTATGGAAAGGGCTTTCTTATTAAAGCTGTTAGAAAAAATGCCTGCATTTATTTCACATATATATGCACTGGTTATTATTATTCCGGGTTGGGTAATCTTTTATTTTACAGATACGCAGATGCTTTTTGCTTATGTTCAGAAATTATTTTCTTTTAGCCCCGGTCCTAATGGAAATATGGACCTAATCAACACCGTAACAGCACACCTTTTTTGGTTATTAATAGCCATCATACTCTGTATGCCTGTCTATCATGTTGTAAAAAAATGGATAGATAAGAAAGCAAGCCGTGTTACAACTTATGATGTATTATCCATTGGGTTTAATGTTGTACTGTTGTTTTTATGTGTTGCACAATTGGTAGGCAAGAGTTATAATCCGTTTATTTATTTTAGATTTTAAAATAGTTATCAATATTTGAAGTACCGATTATGAGTGAGCTAAGCAATAAAAAAATACATGTTACAAATGTTATCGTTTTCTGTACGCTAATGTTATTAGGTGGACTTGCTTCAATAGCTATTAAGAAGAATGACGTTTCAGAAATGGAAAACAGAAAGCTAGCTAGCTTTCCACCTTATTCCGATAGTGCATTATGGAGCGGTAAGTATTTTAAAAATATTGAGAACTATTACGCTGATAACTTCCCTTTGCGTGACAAGTGGATTGCATTTTCATCTCAATTCAAAAACAAGCTGGGGTTTCGATCATCAGATATTCAAATTTATGATCCAGTGAATGAAACTGATATAGGTGAAAAGGAAGATACAACTAAAGAGAAGATAGCAGATGGACCTTTGCCAGATGATGGTGCTGTTGGTGAAGTAAAGAAAAGAGTATTTGTATTTAAAAACAGAGCATTCGAAATGTTTGGCGGCGGGCCTGCTATGGGAGCATCGTATGCAAATGTTATTAATTCTTATAGCCGTTCATTACCTGGTGTGCAGGTTTATAATCTAATTATCCCTGTTGCTCTGGAGTTTGAGATCACAGAAAAATATGCAAAACTGCAAAAGCCGAATCGTCCAGCTATAGAAAATATTTACAATACACTGGATAGCAACATAAAAAAAGTTTGGGCCATTGATGAATTAAGAAAGCATCGTTCAGAATACATTTATTTTAATACCGATCATCACTGGACAAGTCTTGGAGCTTATTATGCTTACAGGGCCTTTTGCCAAACGGCGGGTTTAACACCTGTTTCATTAGATACGATTGCTTATAAAACTAAAGCATCATTTCTAGGTTCGTTATACAGATTAACGAGAGATAAAGGATTGCAAAGTAATCCTGATTCAGTGCGGTATTATTTGTTTAAAGACTCTGTTAACTTTTATGTTGGAAATAATAAAATAGGATACTGGAATAAATCTAAAATGTATGGCGAAGGTGCCAGCGGTCCAAATAGTTATTCTGTTTTTTTGCAAGGGGATTTGCCAACTGTAAAAATGGAAACACAACATAAGAATGGAAGAAAGATTGCCATTGTAAAAGAATCCTACGGAAATGCATTTGCACCATTCCTTATTAATAATTATGAAAAAGTAATTGTGGTGGATCAGCGGTATTACACCGGCGATTTTATGGCGATGTTGAAAGCAGAAGGCATTAATGAGTTGTTATTCATCAACAATATTTTTGCAGCACATACTCCTTTTCATATACAGAAGATAAAAGGGTTAAAGAAATAAAATCAAATGAGACTTCGTTTTTTTCTTTCCATACTGATTGTCGTTACTGCATTTACTGCCTGTAATAATTCATCTTCAAAAGACAAAAAGGGATCTGATACTACTTTAACTGAAGTGGTAAAAAAAGATTCCGTTGTTATTCCGCAAAGAGTTTTACCAGATGATGGACAAGTTGGAATGAGAAAAGGAGCCGTCTTTATTTTCAAAAACCGTGGATTTGAATTGTTCAGCGGCGGCGAAGCTATGGGCCGCCAATATGCTCAAGTAATCAACAGCTATAACAGACTGCAGATTCCCGGATTAAAGATTTACAACCTCATTATTCCAAACGGCTTTGAATTTGAAATAACTGAACCTTATAAAGACAAAGCTAAACCTGCTACTGATGCCATCGAAGCCATTTTTAAAAACGAAGACCCACAAATCATTAAAATAAATCCCGTTGATGAAATAAGAAAGCATCGCACAGAATATATTTATTTCAATACAGACCATCATTGGACAAGTCTCGGTGCCTATTATGCTTATCGTAGTTTTTGTGCGGCGGCAGGGCTTACGCCAGTTTCTCTTGACACAATTCCTTCTAAAGTAAAGCCAGGTTTTCTTGGTTTATTTTATCGGCTAACAAAATCTGCAGTTTTAAGAAATAATGCCGATTCAGTACGATACTATTTATTCCCAGATTCCTTGAATTTTTATATCGGCACCAGCAAATCATTAAACTATTGGGGCAAATCAAAAATGTATGCGGAACAGGTTAGTGGAGCCAATAGCTATTCTGTTTTTCTACAAGGCGATTTACCAATTTGTAAAATGGAAACAATGCATAAAAACGGAAGGCGAATTGCCATGGTAAAAGAATCATACGGAAATGCGTTTGCTCCATTTCTTATCAACAATTATGAGAAAATAATTGTAGTGGATTCAAGGTATTACAGCGGAGATTTTATCGGCATGTTAAAAGCAGAAGGCATCAATGAATTACTTTTTCTCAACAATATTTTTGCCGCCCACACACCATTTCATATCAGTAATATAAAGGGATTAACGAGCCCGGGAAGTACAAAGGCAAAACCGTGAGGACTTCTTGTTGCAAAAATTTATAAAGCCAACCTCACAACTTCAAATTCTTTTTCACCCAGGCAACTTTGGGTTTTAGTTCGGTTGTGTATTTATCGCCAGTAGCATAACCTACGCTTTTCAAAAAATGATAGTAATCTGCTTTAGGATTTTTCTTGCGCCATTTTGAATATCTCTTGTCTTGCCATTCCTTATAGTATTCTATGCAATCTTGTTCTGACTCAAATTTCTTACACTTATTTCCTTTAATGTAAAAGCCAAACAGGTTATTATAACGAAGGCAACATCTTTTGCAATTGAGCCAGCCTGTTTCCTGTATGCATTGAGCCATAACAAATTCCGGATGTCGGATGCCTGCTTCTTTAATTGCATCATACATAGTCTGCAACTTTGGCTTATTGGATTGCTGGGAATAGCCTTGCTGAAATAACAAAGTCAGCAGAAATACAAGAAATATTTTTTTCATTTTTTGTTATTTGGTGAAGGTTGTTTCAAACTCAAATAATTGGGTAATTAGATTTTATAGGTTAAAGATAGTAAATCAACATTCTTTTGAAGGATTCCTTTACTTTGCAATAATCACACCTGAATTATGAGTACAAGAATGATGTTTGATGGAGAAAATCAGTTGCAAACAGCAGCAATGAATGAACAGCCAATGGCACTAAAAATAGTGGCGAAAATATTCTCCTATATTTTTCATCCTGTATTTGTACCAGTGTACATTGTTTATTTTATGTTATTCATACATCCGAATTTGTTTGCAGGTTTTCAACCGTTTGATAAAACGAAGACGCTGATAATGGGATTTGTGATGTACACTTTTTTTCCGATCGTTACCACCTTATTACTAAAAGCCTTGAATTTTATTTCTGATTTTCATTTGACCACACAAAAAGACCGCATTATTCCGCTGATTGCTTGTGGTGTCTGGTATTTCTGGATATGGTATGTATGGAGAAATCTACCAGACTATCCGGCAGCAGCTGTACAACTAACGTTGGCCATCTGGATTTCTGTAAGTCTTGCTTTGATGGCTAATATTATTATGAAAGTAAGTCTGCATGCCATATCAATGGGAGTAGCGTTGACGTTTATATTATTACTTGCCTTTTCGCAGCCGCTCCATTTTGGAGTATATATTTCTGTTGCGCTGCTGGCGACAGGTATTGTTTGCACTTCCCGTTTTATTGTTTCCGACCATACTGCTAAAGAAGTATACGGAGGATTAGCTGTTGGACTTCTTTCTATGCTGATTGCCTGGTTTGTTGGCTAATTATTATATCATTACTTTTTATATGCCGTTTTACTATCTTTCTTTACGCAAATGATACCAGAATATAAAAAGGACTATGAAGATAATAACCGGCAAAGCATGCTGGAAAATATACTTTTCCCAGTAAGAAACATAAATGAAAAAAGGCTTCAAGAAAGAGTCGAGAATAAAACCATTCTGATTACAGGAGCTTCTTATGGAATTGGTGCAGCATTGATACCGATATTGGCAGAGTATACCGTTACATTATTATTAGTGGCTCGAACCGAAGAAAGATTAGCAACATTAAAGAAATCAATTGATGATAATGCATGTAATGTAAAAATATATGCGGCAGATTTAAGAGATGAAAATGAGATAAGTAATCTGTTGGAACTATGGAAGAATGAAAATATTAATGTAGATATAATTATTAACAACGCAGGAAAATCTATTTATAGAAAATTGTGGAATTCTTTAGATCGGTTTCATGATACACAAAGATGCGCCGCTACTAATTATACCGGCCCAGTGCAATTAATATTAGGAGTATTAAATGGCTTGTTACAAAAAGAAGCACACATTATAAATGTATCTGCCATAAATGTATTATTACCGCCAGCAGTAGGTTGGTCGGCTTATCAGTCGTCTAAAGTAGCATTTGATCAATGGCTAAAATGCAGTGAAGCAGAATTAAAAGCAGAAAATATTTCAGTTAGCAGTATTTACCTTCCATTAGTAAGAACAAGAATGAGCATGGTAAATGAAAATAAACATGGGCAGCCAGCTATGAGTAAAGAAAAGGCTGCTAAGCTAATTACAAATTATATTATAAACCGAAAACGAAGATATACGCCATGGTGGTTTGGTGTAGTCAGGTTGTCTGCTTTTATTTTTCCAGGAACACTTTATCGTATACAGTTACGGCAAATTAAAAAAGCTGACAAATGAAATTTCTTACAGAATTATACCAGCTTGGATTTTTAAATCCGGTGAGACCGTTTAAGCTTTATAAGGCGAAGAAATTACACGGTAAAAACAGCTGTTTTTTGCTTCAATGCGGAGCTGCTTTTTATAAGCATAAAACTGCCATTGCGGATGGTCAACAATCATTAAGTTTTGCTGAATTGTATGAAGAGGTAACAGCTCTATCATCTATTATTCATCATCAAACAGAAGATAAGGAAGACGTAACAGCTGTTTTAGTTTGTAATAATTCAATACAACATATACTGTTGCTTTTCGCTATTCAAAATACTGGAATGAAGCTGGTACTGATTAACGATAAAAATCACCAAAACGATATTCTTAATATTATTAATACACAGAAAAATCCCTGTTTAGTATTTGCATCGGAAAGTAAAATGCTACAAGTTGAGAATTTAGTATGTGTTGAAGAATTATTTAACTATACAGAAAAAAAGCAAATTCATTTCAAACCATCGCAAAAAGCTGCTGCTGTAATTTTTCCAACATCAGGAACAACGGGTGCTTCAAAATTAATTCAGAAAAAGGAAGGAGCTTTTTATTGGTTTCGATCTTTTACAGACTTGGTAACATATACAGGTATTTATAAAATGAAATCTGTGTTTATTGCTGTGCCTGTATCGCATGGTTTTGGTTACACGGCTTTAATGTTTTCTTTAGTGTTGGGAAAAAAAGCTGTTGTAGCAGCTAATAAAGACTGGAATCAAAAAGCAGATATTATTTTGCAAGAAAAAGCAGAGTTGATTGCTGGTGTGCCTACTTCACTTTTTTATTTAGCTGAGAAGTTAAAAGGAAAAAATCATCAGGTAGGTTTAATAATAAGTGGCGGCGCACCACTTAATCAACTAACTCTTGACAGTATAACTCAAAGTTTTGGCAAGAATATTTTTAGCATGTATGGTAGTACGGAAGCCAGCACTTCTTTTGTGGCAAACTATGCGCAACTACAAACTAATATTTGTGCTTTGGGCAAACCCTTAAAAACGGTAAAGTATAAATTAGATTCTATTAATGGAGGTGGCAATGAATTGCTTATTCAATCTGGGTTGACCAATATAAAATCAGATTCGGGTTGGATACATACTGGTGATTTGGTTATGAAGGATGAAACAGGCCTCTTAATTTGGTGTGGTAGAAAAGATGATATGATTAT
This sequence comes from Chitinophagaceae bacterium, assembly GCA_016708765.1. Lineage (GTDB taxonomy): Bacteria > Bacteroidota > Bacteroidia > Chitinophagales > Chitinophagaceae > JJ008. The sequence goes on along the minus strand of JADJFD010000002.1, from coordinate 622,203 downwards.
AAAGAATGGAGTAAATATTTATCCGGTAGAAATAGAAAAGCATCTTTTATCAATGGCAGAAATAGAAGAGGCATTGGTAACAAAAGAAAAGCATCCAGTAAAAGGAGAAATAATTATCGCCTTTGTAAAATTTTTCTCAGGGGTTTCTGTTTCGGTGGAAGAAATTAATACTAGACTTCGCCAAGTAATGGCTTCAATTAAAGTTCCCGATAGAATTGAGATTGTTTCTGAGTTTGGGTATACGCCTACAGGAAAGCGGATTAAACCTGTTCTGAACTAGGTAATGATTGAATAGAGTATAAAATGTGTTTTGGTAAATGAAACCTTAATTTTTTACTCCCCTTACTATAGAAAATTGCAAAATGTTTTATCATTTAACCTCATACACTTGTTTTGTAATCAATGTTATTTGAGATGAAGGCACAATAGAAAAATCGCATTTCTTTCCCTTGGTGGCATATTCATATTCACTGTCATATTTCCAAATAACATATTCGGTATGTTCTTTTTCTTCCTTCATCACAGTTCGTTTTAAATAAACCATCATCTCTATTTTAAATGGGTAAACTATTCTGGTAGCATCTCCCTTGTCGGTAAAACCGTTTTGTCCTTTGAATGAGGAAAAATCAACGGCGATATAAGGATAATCCTTATAGAAAGTGGCCAGCTGAGCTTTTACTTTCTTTTTCAAATAAACCTCAGAAGCATTACACTTTGGGGCTTTTAGAATATTAATTCGTTTTTCGTAATTAATACCTGAGGGTGCTATCCCAGTTTGACCTAAAATGGTAACAGAATAAACTGTTGACAATACGATAAGGAGTAATAGTTTCATTTTTTTCATAAGTATTTAAATATACTCGTAAAATTTGAAAGTTGGAAGCGGAAGCTATAAGGGATAAAATGAAAAAAGCCGTGGATTTCTCCACGGCTTGCTCCCCCTGTTGGACTTGAACCAACGACCCTCTGATTAACAGTCAGATGCTCTAACCAACTGAGCTAAGGAGGAATACCTTTCCCTTTCGGGGCAGCAAAAATAGAGGTTTTTAGCTTTTCAACAAGCTATTAACAGACCTTTTTATTTGAAAATATTCCAGAATCCGCCCTCTTCTTCCATGGAAACATAAATTCCATCATCTCTGCTCTCTACTGGCCAATGTTTCAGGTAATAGCCTTCACCACTTACATTACGGCCATTTTGCATATTGTATTTATAGCGATGCAACGGGCAAACCACATTTCCTAAAGCATCTATATATCCATCGGCTAATAATCCGCCAGCATGAGGGCACTTCCAGGCAAAGGCAAAAAGTTCTTCTTTATATTTTCCAACGCAGATTTTCTTGCCGTTTAGTTCTGCCGCAGCCATATTGTTATCGGCAAATTCCAGATCGGTGATATGGTCAGCTATTTTATGCCAGGTATATTTTTTGTCAGCCATAAGTTGCCACAGCTTGTCCCGCCAAAGCGGGGAATTACATTAATTACACGAACAGGCTATTAATAATGAAAATCTGTTTTATACGGATACCTAATCTTGTATAACTCTCTCACTTTTGTAAGTATTGAATGACGTAGCACATCAATATTCTTTTTTTCAATAGCGGAAACAAAAACAGCGTTACCATTTGTTTCATTATTCCAGCGGTCTCTCAGGTCTTGTAGTATTTCTTCTTTAGTGCTTGCTTCCAGCCACTCATCGAAAGTTTGCTTTTCGTACAAATCCATTTTATTGAAAATGGTTAATGTTGGTTTTTCAAATGAACCCAATTCTTGCAATGTTTTATTTACAACACCTAACTGATCTTCATAAGCCGGATGAGATATATCAACAACATGCAACAGAATATCTGCTTCCCGCACTTCATCCAATGTACTTTTAAAACTCTCAACAAGATGATGCGGTAGTTTTCTGATGAATCCTACTGTATCGCTTAAAAGAAATGGTGTCGTTTCAAAAACGACTTTACTTGTGGTGGTATCAAGCGTTGCAAACAATTTATTTTCGGCAAACACATCTCTTTTGCTAAGCAAATTCATAATGGTGGATTTGCCAACATTGGTATAACCTACCAATGCTACCCGAATGAATTCTCCTCTATCTTTTCGTTGTGTCTGTGCTTGTTTATCAATAGTTGCCAATCGTTTTTTCAGCAAAGTGATCTTATCTCTTACAATACGACGATCGGTTTCAATCTCTGTTTCACCGGGTCCTCTGGTACCGATACCACCACCTAATCGTTCAAGGTGCGTCCACATACCACGAAGTCTTGGTAATATATATTGATACTGCGCCAATTCTACCTGTGCTTTTGCTTGTGCCGTTTGTGCTCTTCTGGCAAAAATGTCGAGAATAAGATCACTTCGGTCAATCACTTTTATATTGATAGCTTTTTCAATATTATTGATTTGAGCACCGCTTAGCTCATCATCAAAAATGACGATACGAATATCTTTGTCCTTTACGTACTTGCCAATCTCTTCCAGTTTCCCTTTTCCAACAAATGTTCTGCTGTCTGGATGAGCTAATTTCTGAGTGAACCGTTTAACTGTAATAGCTCCTGCAGTTTCAGCCAAAAAAGCCAGTTCGTCTAAGTATTCCAGCACCTGTTGTTCGGTTTGTTCTTTATTTACAACACCTACCAGCACTGCTTTTTCTTCGTTCTCTATTTTATTTTTATTGTCGATCATATTGATAAAAAACACCTCGCTATGATTGGAGGATGCGTAAAGGTAAAAAATAGTTTTTCGTTGTTAGAAAACAAAAAAGCGACTCAGTATAGAATCGCTTTTAAAATTATTTATAGAAACGATTAAAGCCCACTTAGTGTTAAGCCGATTGAGAAAGGTCTTACTTCAGGACCAGAACCATCTTTGAATAATGTAGTGAACTGGTAACTTCCGTATAATGAAAAATGACCAAATCCGATTCTTGCCATACCAGAAATGCGGGTTGTATTAAAGAACTTCTTACTAGCCTCTTTCATTGTATAGTCGTTAATAACAGTATTGGCTCTATTGGAGAATTTAGTATTTCTTGTATGTGCATTAATCATAGTGCCAACCTTTACTCCGATTGCAGCTTTGATTCCTTTGCCTGTCAATGGATCGGCTGAATACCTGAATTCAATTGGTGCTTCAAGGTAAACAGTTGCCAATTTTGTTTTTTTGAAATGATTAGTGTCTGCTTTGTTTGTAAAATATATCGAAGGTGTCAAATCTTTAATACCTACATCAGTTTTTGAAAATAAAATATGATCAGATCCAATTCCAGGTCCAAAAGCCATGCTCAACTTTGGGTTTGTTTTAAAAGGGAAATCAAACATGAAGTATGCATTGATGCTTTTTGATATGCCATCTGTATTAATACTATCAGGTATGCCAGCCCAGCTTGTATATCCCAATTGTAATAGAAAATGGTCATTGGCACGGTTGCTCATATCTATCTTGGGCTTCGGCTTTGTTTCAGCCGGGTTTTCCTGCGCAATTAAGGAACTTGAAAATAAAACGGTGCAAAGGGCGAACGATAAAATCTTCTTCATAATGTTTTAATAGTGGACAAATGTATTTTCATCCCGGTTAACAAAAGGTTAAAGAACCTTTTGTAATAAAAAAGCGGAACACTGTTCCGCTTTTTTGTGGATTCTGCTCCGATAAATATCGGGGCGACCCCATCGAAAGTAGATCCTGTAGGGAACGATCCTACGACCCTCCCGATAATAAATCGGGATGCTCAAACCTACTGAGCTAAATCTGGTTTCAATTTCAAAGCTTATGGATAAGTTGATGGATTTTAATCTTGCTTTTCTAGCTTTTTAATTGTCGTTCTCTTTTAAGTGTTAAAATTTTACTTTCAAAAGACTCTAAATGGCAAATAAACCAATCCTTAGCTTTAGAGGTAAATCCTTTGTGTTTGCACAAATGTTTTTTTAACCTCTCTTCAGGATTTCCAGATGAACCGATATAATAAAGATCTAGTTGAACGGAATAAAGAATATAAACGTAATAATCCATCCGTCCAATTTTGTGGATCCTGTAGGGAACGATCCTACGACCCCCTGATTATGAGTCAGGTGCTCTAACCAACTGAGCTAAGGATCCGTGACTGTTGCCAGTCAAATTATTTCAAAAATATAAGAACTCTAAACGACCCTCCCGATATAATCGGGATGCTCTAACCAACTGAGCTAAGGATCCGTGACTGTTGCCAGTCAAATTATTTCAAAATATAAGAACTCTAAACGACCCTCCCGATATAATCGGGATGCTCTAACCAACTGAGCTAAGGATCCGTGACTGTTGCCAGTCAAATTATTTCAAAAATATAAGAACTCTAAACGACCCTCCCGATATAATCGGGATGCTCTAACCAACTGAGCTAAGGATCCTGACTGTTGCCAGTCAAATTATTTCAAAAATATAAGAACTCTAAACGACCCTCCCGATATAATCGGGATGCTCTAACCAACTGAGCTAAGGATCCGTGACTGTTGCCAGTCAAATTATTTCAAAATATAAGAACTCTAAACGACCCTCCCGATATAATCGGGATGCTCTAACCAACTGAGCTAAGGATCCGTGACTGTTGCCAGTCAAATTATTTCAAAAATATAAGAACTCTAAACGACCCTCCCGATATAATCGGGATGCTCTAACCAACTGAGCTAAGGATCCGTGACTGTTGCCAATCAAATTATTTCAAAAGTATAAGAACTCTAAACGACCCTCCCGATATAATCGGGATACTCTAACCAACTGAGCTAAGGATCCGTGACTGTTGCCAATCAAATTATTTCAAAAGTATAAGAACTATAAACGACCCTCCCGATATAATCGGGATGCTCTAACCAACTGAGCTAAGGATCCGTGACTGTTGCCAGTCAAATTATTTCAAAAGTATAAGAACTATAAACGACCATCCCGATATAATCGGGATGCTCTAACCAACTGAGCTAAGGATCCGTGACTGTTGCCAGTCAAATTATTTCAAAAATATAAGAACTCTAAACGACCCTCCCGATATAATCGGGATGCTCTAACCAACTGAGCTAAGGATCCGTGACTGTTGCCAGTCAAATTATTTCAAAAATATAAGAACTCTAAACGACCCTCCCGATATAATCGGGATGCTCTAACCAACTGAGCTAAGGATCCGAAAAAACAAGAACTGAATACTTTTTACAAAAGCGGATGCGAAAATATAAAAAATCATCGTAAAAGACGGGATTATATTAATGATATTCTTAGATTTACAGTGATTGCTTTATGACCGAGAACGATGAAATAAAAAGGCTACTTTCTGCTATTGCTTTCCAAAACGACCAAGCTGCATATAAAGAACTGTTTATATTGCTCCATAACCGTTTAAAGCAATTTGGCTATGCCATTCTAAAGTCCAATGAAGAGGCTGAAGAGTTGGTTTCAGATATTTTCATAAAAGTCTGGGAAAAGAAAGAAAAACTAACTACAATAGAATCGCCCCTTTTATATTTCTATACAACAGCAAAAAATCTCGCATTTAACCGGCTTCAAAAGCAAAAAAGGCTTCAAAGTCTTAAACCAGAAGAGTGGTTGATGCAGGTAAACAGCATTTACCTCAACCCCGAGGAACTGATGATGACCGCCGAAATGCTGAATAAGATTAAAAGAGCGGTAAATGACCTTCCTCCCCGTTGTAAGTTGATTTTTAAGTTGGTAAAAGAAGATGGTCTGAAGTACCGCGAAGTGGCGGAATTGCTTCAATTATCAGTAAAAACAGTTGAGGCTCAAATGGCTATAGCCTTACGGCGTCTTGGCAAATGCATGCATATTGAATTAAAAACCGCAGCAGTCCGGAGTTTACATTAAAAAAATAGTTTCCCTTTCTTTTAGGGGTAAGCGGTGCTTACAACTGTCTTACTATATTAATTATATAGTAATAAGATTAATGAGTTATCAGGAATTTTTTTGGGTTTTGTTTTCTAAGAAGCTCTCGAACGAGGCAACTACCAGTGAGCTAAAAGAATTAGAGAATCTGATTAAGGATTACCCTGAATGGCAGTATGCTATTCAAAACCTGGAAGATCTTTGGAAACATCAAAAAGCAAAGGATTACGGCCATGAGGAAGATGCGTATATGTTGCATATCCACCGGATGAAAGAATTGGGTATCCCTTTTGGAGAAATGCCGGATAGTGTGATGCCGGCGAAGAGCAAGAAAAGGAGAATCCTTTGGTATTCAGCCGCAGTAGCAGCAATGCTCATTGCCGGGTTTTTTCTAATTGGAAGTTTTTCTGCTAAAAATAAAAAAAGTCAAACACCAATAGCAAGAGAAGTTAATGAAATTTCTACACGGCCTGGTTCTAAATCGAGGGTTGAATTACCGGATGGCTCAATTGTTTGGTTAAATGCTGGAAGTAAGCTAACCTATAATAAAGATTTTGGAATAGATAAAAGAGAAGTGACTTTAGTAGGGGAAGGTTTTTTTGATGTTACAAAAAATAAGGAAAAGCCTTTCATTATAAGTACTGCAAGTATTAATATAAAGGTACTAGGAACAGTTTTTAACGTAAAAGCTTACAGCGAAGACAAACAAACTGAAACCAGTTTGTTACATGGAAGCATAGAAGTTACAATAAAGAACAGGCCTAGCGACAAAATAATCCTTTCGCCCAGCGAAAAGTTAATTGTTGAGAATCGAATTACATCTGTTGAAGCAAATGGCTTTAAAAAGAACAAAGAGCAAATAATAAGAACTACTATTCCGGACATTAACACATTAGTTTCCATTAGTAAACTGAATTATAGCCCAGCTGATAGCAGTGTAGCAGAGGCACAATGGATTAATAATAAGCTGATTTTCCGGGATGAAACTTTTAGCGACTTAGCAACACAAATGGAAAGATGGTTTAATGTAAGTATTGAAATTAAAAATGAAAAAGTGGCACAGGAAAGGCTGAATGGAACACTGGAAACGGAAACTATTACACAGGCTTTGGATGCTTTACAGATAACAACTTCTTTCAGGTATGAGAAAACTGGGAATAAAGTAATTATTCAATAAGTAATAAACTATTTGGCTGTATGAAAAATAATAATTCATCTTAAGAAAACCAAAAAAGAGGCTCCGCTGTAACGGAACCCCTAAAAAAGTTAACAGAAAGAGATGACCGGCTAGGTCTTCCATTATTAACTCTACAATTGTAATGTATGAAAAAAAACGAAACGACTGCTGTTTCCGCTAAAGTTCTATTGTATCAAAAGATTTTGAGAATTATGAAATTGACAATTGCTTTTATGCTATTTGCTGTACTGAATGTATCGGCCAAAGGCTGGTCGCAGGACAGAATTACTTTAAAAATTAATGGTGCAGAAATTAAGAAGGTACTTTTTACTATTGAAAAGAAAAGTAGCTTCCGATTTTTATTTAATGAAGATGTACTAAAAGGAAAACCCAAAGTAACATTGGATGTTGAAGATGCGCCTCTTTCAGAAGTTTTGGATAAGTTATTATCTAATACAGGAGTTGGATATAAAATAATGAGTTCAAATCTAGTAGTACTTAAAGAGTCGACTTCCGAAGCAGAAATTGAAGTACAGGAAGTAAGAGTTTCCGGTTCGGTAATTACTGCTAGTGGTGAGCCATTGTCTGGCGTTTCGGTAACAATAAAAGGAACGGCTACAGGCACTACAACGGATGCTTCTGGAAACTATTCAATAACAGTTCCTGATAATGCGACATTAGTTTTTTCTTATGTTGGTTTTAATAATATTGAGGAAAGAGTGGAAGGACGAACCTCGATCAATGTTGTACTGCAAACTGCTACCAATTCATTAGAAGAAGTTGTCGTAGTTGGTTACGGTACACAAAAGAAAAAAGATTTGACGGGTTCTGTTTCATCAATAAAAGGAGAAGAAGTCGCTAAAATGCCCGGAACTAACCCAATCAGTTCATTACAAGGTAAAGTTCCTGGTTTAACTATTTCAAACTCTGGTAGAGCTGGATCAAGCCCAGTAGTCCGTATTCGTGGTGTAAACAGTACTAACAGTGCAAGTCCGGTTTATGTGGTAGATGGAATTTTACATGATAATATTGATTTCTTAAATCCTGCAGATATTGAATCAATAGACATCCTTAGAGATCCTTCTTCTATAGCTATTTATGGATTAAGAGGTGCAAATGGTGTAATTGCAATTACATCTAAAAAAGCTGTAAGAGGAAAAACAACGGTCAGTTTGCAAAGTTCTGTAGGCATTCAAACCGTACAGAATAAAATTGAATTAGCAGATGCTGACGGGTTTAAAAAATTATTAGATGCTCAATTAATAAATCAGGGCGCAGGGGCATTTGATTTTAGCAGATATACGGCTAATACAGATTGGCAAGATCTAATTTTTAGAGATGCAGTTATTACTTCCAACAATATAAGCGTTTCGAATAGCGGTGAAAAATCAACTACTTATCTAAACCTTGGTTATACTAATCAGGAAGGGGTATTAAAAAATGATCAGTATGAAAGATTTCTTATTCGTTTGAATCAAGAAATTAGAATCAACAAGAATATAAAAGTGGGTGGCGATATAACTGGGTATCATTATAAAAATAATCCTCCGGGAGTCAGTATAACCAACGCATTATGGGCAGCACCAGTTGTGCCTATACAATTTGATGAGAATACCTATTACAGTATGATCTCTTTACAAAGAGCACAGGTTGGCAACCCTATTGCAACTTTAAATAGAAATGACGGAAATAGTGTGGAAAGAGGCTACAGAGTTGTAGGTAATATTTTTGCAGAAGTTAAATTCTTAAAAAGTTTTACTTGGAGATCTGCAGTTTATGGTGATTTCAATTTTAATACAGGAAGGTCTTACGGACAGTTGCCATTTAGTGTATATGATTTGGGAGAAGGGATAACACCAGACAATATCAGATTTGATGACCAGGCCACTACTTCAGTTTCACAAGATCAAAGTGAATCAAGAAGGTTTCAACAAGATCATACGCTTACATTCGATAAGAGATTAGGTAAAGGACATTCTATAAATGCAGTTGCGGGTATCACAACTATTTATAGCACTAGCTCTTTTGTTAATGGCAGAAGAATTGATACGTTGATAAATATTCCTGATGATCCTGACTACTGGTATCTTGGTGTTACAAATCCTAATAACCCACAAACGAATGGTGGTGGTGGTGCAGAAGGTTCAATAGTGGGAACCTTTGCACGGGTTGGTTATAGCTATCTGGGGAAATATTTATTAAATGCAACAATTAGAAGAGATGGTAGTTCCAAATTTGCTCCAGAAAACAGGTGGGGAACATTTGGAAGTGTTGGTGCAGGTTGGATAATAAGTGACGAAAATTTCTTTACAAAAGTAAAAGGCATTGACTTTTTAAAACTTAGAGCTGCGTGGGGTCTTACTGGTAATGCAAATGGTTTTGCTGAGAATTTATGGAGGCCTGGTATTCAAAATTCTAATTCTGCTATTTTTGGCAACAACATTTATCCCGCAATACAAGCCGCTTATATAGTTGACTCTAGTCTTCATTGGGAAACAGTACAAGGTATTGATGTAGGTATTGATCTGCGAGCATTGAAGAATAAGTTAAACGTAGAAGTAACTTTTTATAACAGGACTACAACTGATATTTTAACATCCGTAGAAATTCCAAATGATTCAAGGAGAAAATTTACCAATCTTGGAAAAATAGCTAATAAAGGAATAGAAGTAAGTGCTGGTTGGTCTGATAACATCGGGAAGAATTTCACTTATTCTGTTTCTGGAAATTATAGCTATAATAAAAATGTGGTAAATGCAATCGGCGATAAGTTCAATTTTGAAATAAGTGGAAATGGAGGAGTTAACTTAACAAGAACTGGTCAATCAATAGGGTATTTTTATGGTTACACTCAAACAGGTATTTACCAATCAACTGCAGACCTTGCTAAACAACCTGCTTTTTCTGATGGTTCGTCTTTGCCTGGTGATATATCTTATGCTGATATTAATGGTGATGGAGTAATTAATTCAGATGACAGAGGTTATCTGGGTTCACCATTTCCTGAACATAATTTTGGAGCAAGTATTGCTTTAGGTTATAAAGGAGTTGATTTTAGTATTGAAGGTCAGGGAGCAACCGGACACAAAATTTATACTGAAAGACGTAAAGCCAATTTCGCTGTATTAAACTGGGAAGCAAATAGACTAGATGCATGGACTGCTCCTGGCACATCTAACATAGAGCCAATTGTAAATAACAATAGAGGAAACAATTACTTATTTAGTAGTTATTATCTGGAGCCTGGAGATTATTTCAGAATACGAAGCTTACAGATAGGCTACACATTTAGCCCGAGTTTATTAAAGAAAGCAGGAATTCAAAAGGCTAGAATATTCTTAAACGGACAGAACGTTAAAACCTGGAGTAAAGTAACAGGGTATTCTCCTGAGCCGTTAATTGGAAGTATTCTGGGTGGTGGAGCAGATAATGGATCATATCCGGTTCCTTCAATTTATTCTTTAGGCCTAAATCTTACTTTTTAATTATTAATAAAATATATCATGAAAATAATATTTAATAATAAAAACAAAGCTGCATTACTACCTCTGTTAGTTGTAGTATGTATGTTATTACTTACGGGTTGCAAAAAATTTTTGGAAACAGAAAGACAAGGAGGTTATAATCCGGAAGACTACCCTTATCCAAGTGGTTCAGGCCCCTACGATCAGTTTATTTTTGGAGCTTATAATCAATTGAGATCATTCAATTTGCATAGTCAGGCTTTTATTGCTATTACAAGTATTAGAAGTGATGATGCGGATAAAGGAAGTAATACTGGTGATGGGGGGGCAAATGCTCAAACAATGGATAATTTTCCACTGTCGCCAAGTAATGGATATTGCAATACATTTTGGTTAGGTAACTATTCATTGATTAATGCATGTAACACTACTATAAAAGAAGTAAATACTAACCAGTTAATAGTCTCTACTAATGCTGTCAAGCAACAAACAATTGCAGAAGCCAAATTTTTGAGAGCTTATGCATACTTTAATTTAGTTCGTGGTTTTGGCCGAGTACCTTTAATAGATACTTTATTTGAAGATGTTGCGGCACAAAACAATGTTCCTCAAAGCTCTCCAGTTCAGATATATCAGTTAATTGAAAATGATCTTGTTTTTGCTGCAGCAAATCTTCCCTTAAGTTGGGATGCCAATGTTTTTCCTGGTAGAGTAACACAGGGTTCTGCAAATGGTCTTTTAGCCAAAGTTTACCTTACACAACAAAAATGGGCTTTGGCAATGGCAGCTGCCAATACGGTGATGATGTCTGGCCAGTACAATCTAAATACTTCATTTGATAAAATATTTAGAGAAGAAGGTGAAAACAGTTCTGAATCAGTATTTGAAGTGCAAGCAACCGCCACAATTACTTCAAATGGCAATGATCTTGGCGTTCAATATGCACAAATTCAGGGAATAAGAGGAGCAGGTCAATGGGATTTGGGCTGGGGCTGGAACTCGCCAAGTACCGATTTAGTTGCTGCTTATGAAGCTAATGATCCCAGAAAAAACAGAACAATTTTATTTATGAGTGAAACAGGTATCCCAAGACAAAGTATTTATGGCGAAACCTTGCCAATTGCAAACCCACCCAATGGAACACCACCGAATCTTAGGTATAATAATAAAGTGTATACAAATCCTGCAGTTAGATCTTCGGTTAATAGCAGGTTTGGTTATTGGATGAATATTCGTACCCTGCGGTATGCAGATGTTGTATTAATGTATGCAGAAGCTGCCAATGAAGTTGGAGGTGCTGCTAATATTATAGCTGCCAGAAATGCGGTAAATTCTATAAGGGCAAGGGCAAGAATTGGTGCACCAGCTGGAACATTGCTTGATATAACTTCTAATGATCAAGCTACTCTTCGTGAAGACATTCGAAAAGAAAGAAGGTTGGAATTAGCAATGGAGCATGACCGTTTCTATGACATTGTTCGTTGGGGAATTGCACAAGATGTTATGCAAGCTGTTGGCAAAGTCAATTTCGCAGGAAACAGAGATGTGTTGTTGCCCATTCCGCAAACTCAAATTGACCTGAGTGCAGGTGTATTAACGCAAAACCCTTTTTATTAATTCTCTAATATCAAATTAAAATTATGATACATAATATAAAAAATAAACTAACAATTGGCATTCTTGTATTAATAATGTTTTTGGGGTTTAATGCTTGCAAAAAAGATGGCAATCCCAATAATCTTCCGTCAGTAAATCCTGGTGATTATGATGGGAAAATTGATGGCTTTTCAAGCTCGGACGAAATATTTCCTGATAGACTAATTGCTTATTGGTCTTTTGATGATACCAAGAACGAACTGAAAAGCGCAACAGCACCAACAGCATCTGTAAATAATACATTTATTACAGGTGGAGTTAGGGGTAAGGCGTTAAGTTTAAATGCCGGGTATTTATATTATGCCACTCAATTTCAGAAATTTAAAACAGACTCGTTGAAGAGCTTTACAATTAGTCAGTGGGTACAAATACTAAATAACGGATCTAAAAAAACGATGATATTCCAATTAGCAAGACCAACCATTTTTAATGGTAATATCAACTTTGTTTTAGAAACTAATCTTTTCCCGGCTTCTAATATTGATAATTTAAAAATTCACCCAACGTTTACAACAGTGGGTGGTGGCACACAGGATAACATAAATACATTAAGAGATAGTCCAGGTATGCCGAATTATATACCGTATATAACTCCGACAATCGGAGCTAATACATGGGTTCATCTTCTTCTTACCTATAATGGTAATACAGGTTTTTTTCACATCTGGTCAAATGGAATTAGGGCCGGGGCATTTCCAAGCAGGGGTACAGGAAATAGCTTATTCAAATCATGGGAACCGAATCAAGTTCTAATTGGTGCTAATTATAATGCAGCAGGTATGCCAGTTAATGCTGACGTAACGTTTGCGCCTATGACGGGTTCGGTAGACGAAATCAGAATGTATGACTTTCCCTTGCCCGATGCATTTATTAAAGCATTATATAATTTAGGTAGAGCAGGTAAATAAGCAGTTGTTTTATTAAGCACACAGCTATCACATTACTTGTGACTGTGTGCTTTTTTTATTTATTAATTGAAATTATAAATGACTGATTGTAACTTCAAAAAAATAAAAAATATCTATAGAGGTAAAAAAATTACCTTATATTTTTTATGCACAGTCATTACTATACACTTTTTTACGGCCTGTAGTAAAAAGGAAGATGCTCCTGCTATTGTACCAAAAGACACCTCGTTATCGTTTACGGTAAATGGATTAAGTAACGGAACTACAAGTTACAAGGGATTAAATCTAAGACCAGTTATAGTATTGAATTTTACAGAACCGGTCAATATCTCTACTACAACTGATAATATTAAATTATCAGTACCTTTTTCAACCATTATTCCGATTAGTATAATTGCTGGTAATAGCAATAAACAATTAACTATTACTCCACAAGCAGATTTGGCAGCGTTTACAACCTATACACTTGGCATAGGTAGTGGAATACAATCCTCTGGCGGAGGAAGACTAACCAACCCGGCTAGTATATCCTTGTTAACAGGTATTAATTATACAGATAAATTCCCCCGTATTACTGACGAAGAATTGCTAACTAAAATTCAGCAGCAAACATTCAAATTTTTCTGGGATTTTGGCCATCCGATAAGCGGATTGGCAAGAGAAAGAAATACATCCGGCGAAACTGTTACCTCGGGCGGTTCAGGTTTCGGTATTATGGCAATACCTGTTGGCATTAGCCGCAATTTCATTACAAGAGCAGAAGGGTTAACAAGGATGCAAAAGATCGTGGGCTTCTTAAAAAACACAGCAGTAAAAGTAAAAGGAGCATTTCCGCATTGGCTCAATGGAACTACAGGAGCTATTATTCCGTTTAGTGCAAATGACAACGGTGCTGATTTAGTTGAAACTTCATACCTCATGATGGGATTGCTAACTGCAAGACAATACTTCAATGGAGCCGATCCTGCTGAAGCTACATTACGGAGCGATATAAATACTTTGTATAATAATGTAGAATGGGATTGGTTTCGCAATGGCGGACAAAATGTTTTGTACTGGCATTGGAGTCCTGATAAAGGATGGGCCATTAATCTCCCAATAAGAGGCTGGAACGAATCGCTAATTACTTATGTAATGGCAGCTTCATCAACAACACACGGTATCCCAGCTTCTGTATATACAAATGGATGGAAGACTGGTTCAAATTTTAATAATGGAAATTCTTACTATGGCATTCAACTTCCATTAGGCCCGGCATTAGGGGGTCCGCTTTTCTTCGAGCATTATACTTTCATGGGCATTAATCCAAATGGATTAGTAGAAGGGGGAATTAATTATTTAACGCAAGCAAAAAATCATACTCTTATCAATTATAATTATTGCAAAGCAAATCCAAAAGCATGGTATGGATATGGCGACAGTTGCTGGGGATTAACTGCCAGCGATATTGAAGGTGGATACACAGCCAGTTCGCCAAATAACGATAGGGGATTTATTGCACCAACAGCTGCATTGTCATCTTTCCCTTTCACCCCAACAGAATCTATGCAGGCATTGAAATTCTTTTATTATATTATCGGAGATAAAATATTTAAGGAATATGGATTTGTTGATGCATTCTCATTATCCAATCCATGGTTTGCCAGTTCTTTTTTAGCAATTGATCAAGGACCGGTTATCAGTATGATTGAAAATTACAGAACAGGATTAGTGTGGAATTTATTTACGAGTTGTCCGGAAGTAAAAGCAGGAATGCCTAGTTTAGGATTTACGGCACCTTACCTCTAAAACTTAAAAGATGAAGAAACTATTTTTGGTTGTGTAACTATCATGCTGATAATAGCAGCATGTAATTCAGGAAAAAATGTAGCTGCAAATACGAATAGCCCAATTGCGGCAGAAGACACTGCTTTGTTTCGATTAGTACAACAACAAACTTTTCAATATTTCTGGGATGGAGCTGAACCCAACAGCGGACTGGCAAGAGAGAGGTTTCATTCTGACAATGTTTATCCGCAAAACGATAAAACTACTGTAACAAGCGGCGGAGGTGGATTTGGTGTGATGGCGATTTTGGTAGGAATAGAGAGAGGTTTCATTACAAGAGAACAGGGCGTTGAACGGTTTGAAAAGATTGTAAACTTTCTCGA
Organism: Chitinophagaceae bacterium; assembly: GCA_016708765.1. Taxonomy (GTDB): domain Bacteria; phylum Bacteroidota; class Bacteroidia; order Chitinophagales; family Chitinophagaceae; genus JJ008. Next base: position 606,983 of record JADJFD010000002.1, on the reverse strand, counting down.
AACAGCTGATCGTTTTCATGGCGTATGGCCACATTGGTGGAATGGCGAAACAGGTAAAGTAAAACCATTCAGTAAAAATGATGATGGCGGTGATTTGGTAGAAACTTCCTTTATGATTCAGGGATTGCTTTGTGTCCGTCAGTATTTTCAAAATGGCAATGCAAAGGAAAAAGCTATTGCAACAAGAATTGATAAACTATGGAAAGAAGTTGAGTTTGATTGGTATCGTCAAGGACAAAATGTTTTGTATTGGCACTGGAGTCCAAACAATGGTTGGAAAATGAACTTTGCAGTACATGGTTATAATGAATGTCAGATCATGTATGTATTGGCAGCATCATCTCCTACACACGGAGTGCCAGCAGAAGTGTATCATGAAGGATGGGCAGAGAATGGTAAGATTAATAAGTTCCCTGCTTTTTACGACGATATAAAACTAAAAATGAACCACCAAGGCGAAGCAGGAAACAGCGGTCCATTATTCTGGGCACATTATTCTTATCTTGGTTTAGATCCAAGAGGATTAAAAGATAAATATGCTGATTACTGGGAGCATAATGTTGGTCATGCAATGATTCATTATAAATGGTGTGTCAACAATCCAAATGGCTATAAAGGATATGGAACCAATAGCTGGGGTTTAACGTCAAGTTATTCTATAAAAGGTTATGCAGGTCATGCACCAAATGAAAAAAGAGATTTAGGAGTTATTTCACCAACGGCAGCGTTGTCGTCATTCCCCTATACACCAAAAGAATCGATGGCTGCAATGAAACATTGGTATAACGATATGAAAGATAAAGTGTGGGGAGAATATGGTTTTTATGATGCCTTCAGTGAACATCATAACTGGTACATACCAAGATATCTGGCAATTGATCAAGGACCGATTGTAGTGATGATGGAAAATTATCGCAGCGGCTTATTATGGAATTTATTTATGAGCTGCCCGGAAATAAAAACTGGATTAAAGAAATTAGGTTTTGAGAGTCCTTGGTTAAAAAAATAAATTGTATAAATGAAAAAAAGATTAATTATCATTCTGTTTTTTATTTCGCCATTGTTGTTGTTTGCTCAGCAAGAAATAAAAGTAATGTCTTACAATATTCGTTTAGATGTTGCTTCTGACGGAGAGAACCGTTGGGATGCAAGAAAAGACAAAGTAGCCGGTTTGATGAATTATTATGAAGCGGATTTTATTGGCGGTCAGGAAGTAACGCATTCACAGCTAATTTACCTAACAGAAAATTTAATTGGATATAGTTACATAGGAGTAGGAAGAGATGATGGTAAACAAAAAGGTGAATATTCTTGTATCTTTTATAAGAAAGATAAGTTTGAAATGATAGAGCAATCTACTTTTTGGTTATCGCCTACACCAGATTCTATTTCTAAAGGATGGGATGCAGCAATAGTCAGAGTTTGTACGTATGGTTTATTTAAAAATAAAAAAACCAAACAACTTTTTTGGGTATTCAACACTCACTTCGATCATGTTGGAAAAACGGCAAGGCTTGAATCTGCAAAATTGATTGTTGAAAAAATAAAGGAACTGAATAAGAAAAATTATCCTGTTATTGTTACTGGTGATTTTAACAGTAAGCCAAATGAGCCGCCGGCAGAATATATGCTTGCAAATATGCAAAACACTCGTTCTATAGCAAAACAGGTGTATGGCCCGGCAGACACCTGGAATGGATTTAAATTCAACCAGAAATTAGACGGCTGTATTGATTATATTTTTGTGGCTGATAACGAAAAAGTTTCTGTTTCAAAATTTGCAACACTAACTGATTCGTATGATATGAAATATCCGTCAGACCATTTGCCGATATTGGCTACTATACTGATAAATAAGTATTGATGGTAAGGCTTGTAAAAGTATTTTTTTTAGTTTGCTTTGTTATTGGAATAACAAATGTTGGAGCTCAACCATTTTCCAATGAAATAGCCGCTTTTAAAAAGCAAGATGCTGTTTCTTTCCCTCCAAAAAATGAAATACTCTTTGTCGGTAGCTCTTCTTTCAGAATGTGGAAAGATGTAAAAACTGCTTTTCCAAATCATACCATCATTAATCGTGGCTTTGGTGGTTCGGCTTTGCCAGATGTAATTCGGTATGCGGATGAAATTATTTTTCCTTATCAGCCAAAACAGATTGTAATCTATTGTGGCGAGAATGATATAGCTTCTTCTGATACAGTAACCGGAGAAATGACAAGAGACCGGTTTAAAATTCTTTTTGAAATGATAAGAAATAAGTTGCCGGATGTGCCGGTTGCTTTTGTCTCTATCAAGCCAAGCCCTTCTCGCTGGAAAATGAAGGATAGAATGATAGCAGCAAATAAGCTGATTAAAAAATACCTGAAGAAACAAAAGCATACTAAGTATATCAGTGTATGGAAACCAATGCTGGGAGAAGATGGAAAGCCTATGCCGGATATTTTCCTAGGAGATAATTTGCACATGAATGCAAAAGGCTATGCTATCTGGCAAAAAATAATAGAACCATATTTATTGAAATAAAAAGAATGACATGAAAAGACTATTGCTCGGATTAATCGTAATAACATCATTACAAGCAAATGCACAGCAGAAAAGCGATGCGAAGATGAAGACTTATGTTGATGCTCTTATGAAAAAAATGACGCTGGATGAAAAAATTGGCCAGCTAAATTTATTAACGCCAGGTGGTGGTGTGGCAACAGGTGCTGTGGTAAGTAAAGGAGTGGAAGAAAAAATTTCAAAAGGTCAGGTCGGTGGTTTGTTTGGTGTTATTGGAGAAGCAAAAATTCGCCAAGCACAGGAACTGGCGGTAAATAGCAGCCGCTTAAAAATACCATTGTTGTTTGGTTCCGATGTAATACATGGATACAAAACAACCTTTCCAATACCGTTAGGTATGTCCTGTAGTTGGGATATGCCGATGATAGAACGTAGTGCAAGATTGGCGGCAACAGAAGCAACTGCTGATGGGTTGAACTGGGCTTTTTCTCCAATGGTGGATATTGCCCGTGACCCTCGTTGGGGTAGAATAGCAGAAGGTGCCGGCGAAGATCCATATCTCGGTTCGCAAGTAGCTAAAGCAATGGTTGTCGGCTATCAGAACGGTGATTTAAGCAAAGACAATACCTTGCTGGCTTGTGTAAAACATTTTGCTCTCTATGGTGCTGCAGATGGTGGAAGAGATTATAATACGGTTGATATGAGCAAAGTAAAAATGTATAATGATTATCTGCCGCCGTATAAAGCAGCCGTTGATGCAGGTGTGGGTTCAATAATGACTTCATTTAATACAATAGATAATATTCCCGCAACAGGAAACAAATGGTTGCTGACAGATTTATTAAGAAAGCAATGGGGCTTTAAAGGTATGGTAGTGTCTGATTATACTTCTGTAAATGAAATGATCGATCATGGATTAGGTGATTTGCAGGCCGTATCAGCATTATCATTAAAAGCAGGTTTAGATATGGATATGGTAGGAGAAGGATTTTTAACGACGTTGAAAAAATCACTGGGTGAAGGAAAAGTAACACAAAAAGAAATTGATGATGCATGTAGAAGAATATTGGAAGCAAAATATAAGTTGGGTTTATTTACAGACCCGTTTAGATATTGCAATAAAGAAAGAGCAGCAAATCAAGTATTATCGGAAAAACAAAAAAATGCAGCAAGGGAGTTTGCAACAAAATCCTTTGTCTTGTTAAAAAATAATCAGCAAGCATTACCACTAAAGAAAACCGGAACTATTGCTTTGGTTGGCCCTTTGGCAAATAACAAAGCAAATATGCTAGGTACATGGGCAGTTTCTGGTAACAGGGATTTATCTATTCCTGTATTTGATGGAATGAAAAATCTTGGAATAAAAGAAGTAAATATTTTATATGCAAAGGCTGCTAATATTTCTGATGATACCATTTTTGCTAAAAAGGTAAATGTGTTTGGAACAAGGATTGATATCGATAATCGTTCTGCACAGGAAATGATGGATGAAGCTATTGCTGTTGCCAAACAATCTGATGTTATAGTTGCAGTAGTTGGCGAAGCATCGGAAATGAGTGGTGAATCTTCAAGCCGTTCTACGTTGAATATTCCAAAGAGTCAGCAGAAGCTTTTACAGGAATTGAAAAAGATAGGAAAGCCGTTAGTATTGGTTATTATGTCTGGCAGGCCTCTTGATTTAAATTGGGAAATGGAGAATGAAGATAAATTTGAAAAATTCAAAGGTAATTACCTTGATGTAGAAAATAGTCCGCTGATTCCTTTTGGATTTGGTTTAAGTTATTCTTCATTTAACTACAGTGATATTAAATTAAGTGCTGCTTCTTTGAATACAACTGGAAAAATAAAAGCAACAGTTACAGTGACCAACACCGGCGACTACGACGGGGAAGAAGTGATCCAATTATATACCAGGGATATGGTTGGAAGTATTGCTAGGCCAGTGAAGGAGTTAAAAGGCTTTCAGAAAATTATGTTCAAGAAAGGTGAAAGCAAAGAAGTGAGTTTTACAATAGGTGTAGAGGACTTAAAATTCTACAACAGCAATTTAAAATTTGTAGCAGAGCCGGGCGACTTTAAATTATTTATAGGTGGAAATAGTAAAGATGTAAAAGAAACAACATTTAAACTGGTAAAATAATTGATGATAATCCGTTCAATTTTTTTTTTATAAAGTAATAGTATGAAAAGAATAATATGCTTGTTTGTATTATTAATATCGGCTTTCTCATTAAAAGCTCAGGATTTATCCCTGTACCAGAAAAAATGGATGGTACAAAATGGTGACACCTTACCATATAGAATTTTATTGCCCGAAGGTTATGATAGCACACAAAAATATCCTGTTATCTTTTTTCTTCATGGCGCTGGAGAAAGAGGGAGAGATAATGAAAAGCAATTAGTGCATGGCGGTAAATTATTTTTGAAAGAAGAAGTAAGAAAAAATTATAAGGCCATTGTTGTTTTTCCGCAATGCCCAACGAATAATTATTGGGGAAACCTGCTTCGTACCCATGATGATAAAGGGAAAAGAACATTTGATTTTCTGGAAGAGGGCCCTGCCGGCAGGCACATGGAATTATTAATGGAACTTGTTCAATTTGTTTTTGACAAATATCCAGTAAAAAAAGAACAGGTATATACCGGTGGCCTATCAATGGGTGGTATGGGTGTTTTTGAATTAGTAAGACGAATGCCGAAAACCTTTGCGGCGGCATTTCCCATATGTGGTGGTGCTAATCCTGCAACTGCATCAAAAATGAAAAAAACAAGTTGGTGGGTTTTTCACGGAGCAAAAGATGATGTAGTGCCGCCACACCACTCAGAAAATATGGTGCAGGCCTTAAAAAAAGCTGGTGCAAAAGTAAAATTCACCTTATACCCCAATGCCAATCATAACAGTTGGGATCCTGCTTTTGCTGAACAAGAGTTGCTAAGTTGGATATTCAGCCAGCGAAAAAAGTGATGCTTATTTGAGTTCTTCAAATTCAATATACTCACCAGCCTTTACTTTTGGTTCGTCGGGTGTTTTAGCTGATGCATTGGGCTGATTCTGCTGTTGCTTCATATGCTCCTGCATCTTTTCTTGCATTTCTCCAAAGCCCTTTTTAATTTTTTGGCTGGCCCGATACACAGGAATTACCAATTTGAAGATAAATTGGTACAATATGTAAGCCAATAGGGCAAATAATACATATTTCATACCGTAAAGGTAAGAATGTCTGTTCGCCTATTACCGGAGTTTTGCAGTTGTTTACCGATATTTTAACCCTCTATATCTGACTGGTATAATTTGGAAAGAATTCGTATTTCACTTACATTTGCAACGGAAATAGCAGTAAGAAGGGAACGAGGCCGTTCCCTTCTTCTTTTATACCCCATGAACGGAGAAACACAAATAAAGGCGCTGGAACACAAAGTGGAGGCATTAATCAGCTCTGAACCAGATTTTTTTCTGGTAGAGATAAGGATAAAGCCCACTAATAATATAAAAGTGTTTATTGATGGTGATAATGGTATCAGCATTGATACACTGGTGCGATATAATCGCCAGTTGTATAAGCAACTAGAAGAAGAAAATATGTATCCAAATGGCGATTTTTCATTGGAAGTTTCTTCGCCAGGATTGGATGAGCCGTTGAAATTAAGCCGTCAGTATCAAAAAAATATTGACAGGTTTGTTGAAGTAACAGATATAGAAGGTAATAAGCTGGAAGGAAAGCTTATTAGTGCAACTGCAACAGAGATAGTTGTGGAAGAAACAAAAGGAAAGGGGAAAAAAATGGAAGTGGTGCAACACATCATTTCTTTCGACAAAATAAAAACAACAAAAGTTCAAATTAAATTTTAAACGTCAGAACTTTGTTTTGACCTCAAATTTCAAGTGTTATGTCAAGTATTAACCTGATTGATGCGTTCCAGGATTTTAAAGAAGCGGAAAATATTGACCGCCCTACCATGATGAAAGTGGTAGAAGATGTTTTTAAAACCCTGTTGAGAAAGAAATTCACCAGCGATGAGAATTTCGATGTGATTGTAAATGCCGAAAAAGGTGATTTGGAGATTATTCGCCGTCGCATGATTGTGGAGGATGGACAGGTAGAAGATCCGTTGGCACAGGTGGCTTATTCAGATGCTGTAAAAATTGAACCTGACTTTGAAGTGGGCGAAGAATTGTATGAGCCGATTGACTTATATGATTTTGGCCGTCGTGCAATTCTTGCTGCAAAGCAAACACTGGCAAGCCGAATCAGCGATCTGAAGAAAAATGTTTTGGCAAAGAAATATGGTGACAGAGTTGGTGATATTATAAGTGCAGAAGTTTACCAGGTTTGGAAAAAAGAAATTTTATTACTCGATGAAGAAGGTAATGAACTTATTTTACCAAAGAGTGAGCAGATACCACAGGATTATTTTAAGAAAGGAGAAAATATCCGTGCCGTTGTTGCAAGGGTAGATATGAAAAATAATAATCCGGTAATTATTCTATCCAGAACTTCGCCTGAATTTTTAGCCAAGTTGCTTGAAATAGAAGTGCCCGAAATTTTTGATGGTTTGATTGTTATCAAAAAAATTGTAAGGGATCCAGGCGAAAAGAGCTAAAGTTGCTGTAGAATCTTACGATGACAGAATTGACCCTGTTGGTGCTTGTGTGGGAATGAAAGGAAGTCGTATTCATGGCATCGTCCGGGAATTGAAAAATGAAAACATTGATGTTATAAACTGGACAAGTAATATCCAGCTATTAATACAACGTTCGTTGACTCCGGCTAAAATTACCAGCATGGAGTTAGATAATGAAGCAAAACATGCAAATGTTTACTTGAAACCAGATCAGGTTTCATTGGCCATTGGCCGCCGTGGTGTAAATATTAAGTTGGCTTGCGAATTAACAGGATATGAACTGGATGTTTACCGTGATAATGAAGGTGAAGTAGAAGAGTTTGATGTAGATCTTGAAGAATTCAGCGATGAGATAGAAACATGGGTTATTGATGAATTAAAAAGAGTGGGATGTGATACTGGAAGAAGTGTATTAGCATTAACTGCAGAAGAACTGGAAAGAAGAACTGATTTGGAGAAAGAAACAATAGAAGAAATCAGAAAGATATTGAAAGAAGAATTTGAAAAAGAATAAATGATGTCAGCGATGTCATACTAGTCAAATAAGTCATAAAGGGTCCCTTTAGCTTGTTAGATATATGACTGATTTGACCTCTTTGACTAAATTGACAATTAATAAAACGAATGGCAGAAAAAAAACTTCCAAGATTATTAGCTGCGGCGAAGGAGTTCAACGTAGGACAGGATACCATTGTGGAATTCCTGATAGGGAAAGATTTTCCTAAAGATGATTTGAAACCAACTTCAAAGCTTTCTGATGAGATGTATACTGCTTTGCAACAGGAGTTTCAAAGCGATAAGGCAGCTAAAATGAAAAGTGATCAGGTGGATTTGCCAAAAGGTGGAGTCGCTGATGTAAAGAAGAAAAAAGAAGATGTTGAGATAACTTTCAAAAAAGACGAAAAGCCCGCAGCTAAAGCTAAAAAAGAAGAAGAAGTAACACCAGTTGCTCCTGTAATTGAAGAAGAAAAGCTAGCAACAAAAACTAAAAAGGAAGTAGCTGAAAAGAAAGAAGAGCCGATTGTAAAAATTGATGCTCCGGAAGTAGAAGGTCCAAAAGTTGTTACAAAAATTGATCTCTCTGCAATTGATTCTTCAACCAGACCTAAAAAGGGAATAAAAGCTAAAAAGGTTGAAGAAACAAAACCGATTGAAGAAAAACAATCGGCAAAGCCAATTACAAAAAAGCTTAAGAAAAAAGAAGATGAACCAGTTGCTAAAGTAAAAGAAGTAAAAGAGGAAAGCCCTCAGGTAACGGCAGAAGATGATCAGCCAGCTATCATTGAAAATATAGAGAGGCAAAAATTATCAGGACCTAAAATTTTGGGCAAAATTGAATTGCCTGTTAATAATGATACTCGTCCTGTAAAGGAAGAAAAAAAGAAAAGGAAACGTATTCCAATTGAAAAAAAGGAAACAAAGAGAGAAATATTTATAAACAAAGATACTGGTGGTGGAAGAGCTGGTGGTGGAGGCAATTTCAACCGAGGCCGAAGTTCAGCAGGCCCTGGTGCTGGCGGCCGTGGCCGTGGTGCTACAACAGGTGGCCGCAGAGAAGAAAAACTGATTGATGAAAAAGAAATTCAGGAAAAGATTAGAGAGACACAAGCCAAACTGGCTGGTGGCGGTGGTAAGGGCAAAGGCCTAAAAGCGAAAATTCGTCGTGAAAAAAGACAAGAGTTGGCCGATGCACAAGGTGAATTAGTTGATGATAATAAATTAAGAGTAACGGAGTTTATCAGCGTAAGCGAATTAGCCAATCTGATGGATGTAAGTTTTGCTGAAGTAATCAGTAAGTGTATGGGGCTTGGTATCATGGTATCAATTAATCAGCGTTTAGATGCAGAAGTAATTGAGTTGGTAGCAAGTGAATTTAATTTTGATGTGGAGTTCATTAACATGGAAGCGCAGATGGAAATGGAAGATGACGAAGACGATGAGGATGAAGAAAGTGAATTACAGCCAAGATCTCCGATAGTTACAATAATGGGCCACGTTGACCATGGTAAAACATCTTTACTCGATTACATACGTAGTGCCAATGTAGTAGCTGGAGAAGCTGGAGGTATTACGCAACACGTAGGTGCATACCAAGTAGAATTGGCTAACGGAAAGGAAATTACTTTCCTTGATACTCCTGGTCACGAAGCATTTACTGCCATGAGAGCAAGAGGTGCAAAAGTTACAGATATTGCAGTAATAGTAGTTGCTGCGGATGATGCAGTAATGCCGCAAACCCGTGAAGCAATCAGCCATGCACAAGCTGCTGGTGTTCCCATGATTTTTGCTATTAATAAGATCGATAAAGATGGAGCTAACTCACAAAAAATATATGAGCAGCTTTCTGGAATGAATATTTTGGTAGAAGAATGGGGTGGCAAATTCCAAAGTCAGGAAATCGCTGCGAAAAGTGGTTTGAATATTGATAAATTATTAGAGAAAATTTTGCTTGAGGCGGAATTACTTGAACTAAAAGCAAATCCAGACCGTGAAGCTACAGGTACTATTATTGAAGCCTCATTAGATAAAGGCCGTGGGTATGTTGCAACTTTATTAGTTGAAAACGGAACACTGCGCCCCGGAGATCTGATTGTGAGTGGACAGTATTATGGCCGTGTAAAAGCATTGTTCAACGAAAGAAATAATAGAGAAGAAGAAGCTGGTCCATCAGCACCTGCTGTTGTATTAGGATTAAATGGTGCGCCGCAAGCTGGTGAGAAATTTAAAATATATGAAGACGAGAGTGAAGCAAAGGGCATTGCAAATCGCCGGGCACAGATATTAAGAGAGCAAGGAATTCGTACCAAGAAGCATATTACATTGGATGAGATTGGTCGTCGTCTTGCATTAGGAAGCTTCAAGGAATTGAAAGTAATTATTAAAGGTGATGTGGATGGATCGGTCGAAGCCTTGAGTGATTCATTGCAGAAATTATCTACACCAGAAATTCTAGTAAGTGTAATTCATAAAGGAGTTGGACAAATTAATGAAAGTGATATCGTATTAGCAGAAGCATCGGATGCGATTGTAATTGCATTTAACGTTCGCCCTTCTATGCAGGCGTTAAAGATGGCTGACACAGCAGGTATTGAAATCAAGATGTATTCAATCATTTATAATGCAATTGAAGAAGTGAAGAGTGCAATGGAAGGAATGCTTGAGCCTAAGGTTCAGGAAAGGATTACAGCTAACGTAGAGATAAGAGAAGTGTTCAAATTTGATAAAGCTACGGTAGCAGGATGTCAGGTAATATCAGGTAAGATTAAAAGAGATTCTAAGATCCGCCTTATCCGTGATGGTATTGTGGTGTATCCTACAGCAGAAGGTGTTAAAGCAGAGTTGGCTTCATTAAAAAGATATAAGGACGATGCTAAAGATGTTTCTACCGGAATGGAATGTGGATTGACGATAAAAAATTACACGGATATTAAAGTGGGAGATATTGTGGAAGCATATGAAGAAGAAGAAGTAAAGAGAACTCTTTAAATCTTCAGTTTCGATACCAAATTTTTGTTAAATACCTCTTTAATTAATCAATAGTTATAAAGGGAAAGTACTTTTGAAGCTTATGCAATACGCAAAACGAATACTAATAGGCGGTTTAGCCTTACTACTTTTTTCAGCACCAGCTTTAGCGCAACCACAAAGGGTTGTAGCAGATAGAATTGCCGGCATTGTTGGTGATCAGATCATTCTGTTATCTGACATAAAGAACTCTATTGCTGACATTGCCCGTCAAGGTGGTCAGATACCTGATAATGCAGAATGCTTAATAATGGAGCAGGCACTTATTTCAAAAGTGTTGATGATACAGGCAATGAAAGATTCATTACCTGTAACAGAAGAAGAAGTAGAGGCAGAGCTGGATCAAAAAATAAGGTATTACATAAATCAGTTAGGTAGCCAACAGGCTTTGGAGGACGCAGCAGGTAAAACCGTTTATCAAATTAAAGACGATGCCAGAGAGTCGATAAAAGAACAAAAGCTTTCAGCTGCAATGCAGCGTAAAATCGTTGATAATGTAAGGATGACTCCGGTAGAAGTAAAGGCATTCTATGATAGAATACCAACAGATAGCCTTCCATTTTTTGAATCAGAATTGGAAATATGTCAGATCATTGTATATCCCAAAGCTTCAAGGGATATTGAGCAATATGTTTATGGTGAAATGCTGAATTATAAAAAACAACTTGAAGCAAAAACTACTACGTTTGATAAATTAGCTAAACAGGTTTCTGAAGATCCTGGTAGTAAAGATAGAGGAGGTCAATACCAAATTAACCGAAATGAAAAAACATGGGATCCCATTTTCATGTCAACTGCATTTCGTTTAAAAGAAGGCGAAATATCTGTGCCTGTAAAATCAAAATTCGGCTATCACATCATTCAAATGGTACAACGAAATGGTGATGATGCAGTCGTTCGCCATATATTAAGAATTCCACCTGTTACGGACGATGAGTTGAATACTGCAAAAACTAAACTGGATACAGTTCGTTCTAAAATAATTGCTAGCACAATTGGTTTTAATGAAGCTGCATCAAAATATAGCGATGATGAAGCGGCAAAATTTTCTGGCCCTTGTATTACCGACAGGGATGGATCTACTTATGTTACTATCGATCAGCTGGATAAAGAAATGGTAGGAATGCTTTCTAAGATGAAAGTGGGAGATATATCACAACCTACCTCTTTTGAAGCTGAGCAAGGGAAAAAAGGAGTAAGGGTTGTTTACCTCAAGTCCAGATCGGAGCCACACCGTTTGAACATGCAAGATGATTATAGCAAAATATCGCAGTTTGCTTTGGAAGAAAAGAAAAGTAAAACACTTGAAAAATGGCTGAGTACTAAAATTCCAACCTATTACATTATGGTTGAGAATAATATGACTGTAGATTGCCCACAATTATTAAAGTACCCAACGAATACAAAATCTTTCTGATATTTTAAATTAACTAATGAAAAGCCGTTACGATTGTAGCGGCTTTTCACTTATATGGTATATTTAATTGTTATATTACCTATTTTTTTTTAAATAGCTACTTTTATAGTGTTATTGAATATCGGTACTTCCTTTGAACAAATGCAGACCTCATTACAAATACAAAATTTAACTGATCAGTTCGAAAAATCTCGAATTTTTTTTTACCTGCTGATTGACCTGCATGGTAATTGCAGGTATATAAACCCTTTTCTAAAAGAGAAGCTTAATGTAGATACAATTCACTTTGAATCGATATCGATCACAGAATTTTTATCGACAAACGAAGCCGAGAAGCTTAGAAAAGCTTGTGAAGAAGTTTTGCAGCATAAAAATCAAATTATAGAAACAGAGATACAGATAGTAGCGAAGGAAAATGTGTCTTTTCAAACAAAATGGGAGATTTCTGTTTGCAACAATGCTGAAGGGAATGCGGAGTTTTTACAAGCAATTGGATTTGCCACTCCTGAAGCAAAGCCTATTGACAAAGTAAGACAGTTGCAGGATGGAGAATTATTATATAAAAATCTGATAGCAGAGTCTCTGGATGGTATTGTTTTGTCTGATATAAATGGTGTAATCGATTTTGCTTCTCCAAGTATTGTAAAAATTTTGGGGTATGAGATAAGCGATGTGTTGGGCAGGACGCTTTTTGATTTTGCCCATCCCGATGATGTAGAAGTTGCAGCACAAACATTTGAGGAAGAAGTTAAAGGAACGCATAAAAGCAAGTTTATAAATATCCGGTTAATAAAAAAGAATGGAGAACCGGTATGGTGCATTGTACGGGGACATAATATGCTTTCAAATCCTCATATCGGAAAAATGGTAATCTATTTTTCCGACGAAACGTTGCGTAAACAGGCAGAAGCAGCCCTTATCGAAAGCGAAAAAAGATTTAAAACACAAGCTACTGTTCTTAATAATGTTACTGATGTAATAGTTACAACAGATCTTAACCGCAATGTTACTTCCTGGAATAATGTGATTGAAAAATTAACGGGTATTAGCTCAGTAGAAGCAATTGGTAAAAGGTATAAAGACGTTATTGATACAGACTATGCTCCTTATACCCTTGATCAGGTAGCAAACATTGTTATAAATGAAGGAATTTGGCGGGGCGAAATTTCCTTTAATCTGCAAAACGGTGAGAAGAAATATTTTTTACATTCTGTTTCAATGCTTTATTCCGATACGGGTGAAAGTATCGGTATGTTGGGAGTTGGTAAGGATATTACTGAAAGGAAAAAAGCAGCAACAACATTGCAGGAAAGCGAATTGTTTTATAGGCGGCTTAGTTATTATTCTATTGATGGTGTGGTCATAGCTGACCAATCTGGAAAAATAACTTATTGCGGTGCTTCGGTAGAAAGAATATCTGGATATAATCCTACAGAAATGTTGGGACGTAATTTTTTCGAATTTGTGCATCCAGATGATATTCCTTTAGCGACAGATGCCTTTTTAAAAGAATTAAGAAATGAATCTGTTCTCAATTATATTTTTCTAAGATTAAAACATTCTAATGGTGAATGGACTTGGTGTACCGTACGGGGACATAACTTATTGGAGACCTCCGGAGTTAAAACATTTGTTATATATTTTACAAATGATACAAAAAGAAAACATGCTGAAGATCAGCTTCGGAAAAGTGAGGAAAACTTCCGGAACCTGATAGTTAACCTCAAACAAGGCGTTATTTTATCGGATAATAATGGCATAACAACGATTTGTAATCAGGCTGCACAGGAGATGCTCGGTCTTAACGAAAAAGATATTCTTGGTAAAAAATCATTCGAATTTCATCATGATATTATTATGGAAGATGGTCAGAGTTTTTCTGGTTCCATTCATCCAGTATCGGAGATGCTCAATTCAAAAATATCCATTCGGGACATTGTGATGGGAATTCGCCGGAAAGATACTGGTGGCAGAGCTTGGCTTTTGGTTAATGCTGACCCAATCCTTAGTGCTGATGGAATTTTGGAAAGTGTTGTTTGCTCCCTTACAGATATAACAGATCAAAAGCGATTAGCAGAAGAGTTATTCGAACAAGAAATAAATAAGCAAAAGTTATTAGTAAAAGCAACTATTGATGGGCAGGAAAAAGAACGGGAGGAAATAGGCAAAGAATTACACGACAACATTAATCAGTATTTGACAACAGCAAGGCTTTATTTAGAGGTAGCCAAAGAAAAGGCTGATGGCGAAGTAAAGGAGATGATAAATCTATCTCACAAAACCTTATCGGATATTGTAAAAGAAATTCGCAAATTATCGCAATCGTTGGTGCCTCTTACTTTGGGAGATATTGGATTAGTAGAATCTATTCAGGGATTATGCGACTCCATTATTCAGGCACATACAATTGAAATAGAGCTACACAGTCGTCATTTTGAAGAAACCGTATTAACGGATAATCTCAAGTTAATGTTGTTTCGTATTTTTCAAGAACAGCTTAATAATATTTTAAGGCATTCGGAAGCCAGCCATATGCACATTACCTTTGAGTCCGATGCCGAATATGTGCTGCTTATGATAAATGATGATGGCAAAGGGTTTGACACTACTACACATAAAAAAGGACGGGGATTAAGCAATATTAGCAGTCGGGCTAACCTGATGAACGGGAAAATGGATATAAAATCCTCTCCGGGTAATGGATGCACCCTTTCTATATCAATTCCTATTTTAGATGTAGAGAAAGGAACGATTTAATATTCTCATTTGCCTTACATTTGCCCTCTACATGAGCGACCCAATTAAACATGAATGCGGTCTGGCATTCATCCGGCTAAGAAAAAACTTCTCATATTATCAACAAAAATATGGCACCGTGTTGTGGGGGCTTAATAAGCTTTACCTATTAATGGAAAAACAACATAATCGGGGGCAAGATGGTGCTGGTGTGGCTGCTGTTAAATTAAATGTAGAACCGGGCTATCCTTTTATGAATAGGATAAGGAGTAATGCGCCACAAGCTATTTCTGATATTTTTCAGCAAATCAAAAAAGAAATTAATGATTTAGAAGAATATCATCCCAATATCCGAAACCATGCGGGTTTAATGAAAGGCCATGTGAATTACTTAGGCGAGTTGTTATTGGGTCATCTGCGCTATGGAACGCAAGGAAAAAATAAGGTGGAATATTGTCATCCATTTATTAATCGGGATACAATCCCTGCCAGAAATTTGGCCTTAGCAGGAAATTTTAATATCGTTAATTCAGACGAATTATTTACCCTCATTGGCAAAGAGCCGCATGATACGGTACGATTCAGCGATCTGGCTGCCATGATAGAATTGATGCATACTTTTTTGTGTAAAGAAGACGAAGGCACTCCAGGTAAGCTGGATATTAAAAATGTGTTGAAAAAAGCATTGCCTTTATTTGATGGAGGTTTTCATGTAGGCGGTGTAACTGGTAGCGGTATTGGCTTTGTTTTTAGAGATGCACATGGCATCCGCCCTTCATACTATTATATTAATGATGAAGTAGTAGTGGCAGCATCCGAAAGAGCAGCTATCCGCACCACATTTAATGTAGGCGAAAATGAAGTACAGGAATTGATGCCCGGTCAGGCATTGATTGTAAGTGAGACAGGTGAAATTGAAATTGCTCAAATACTGGAACCCAAAGAAAGAAAGGCTTGCAGTTTTGAACGAATATATTTTTCAAGAGGCAGTGATGAAAAAATTTATAAAGAAAGAAAAGCATTAGGCTATAATTTAAGTGAAAGAGTGCTGAATGCAATTGATTATGATTTAAAGAATACGATTTTTTCATTTATTCCCAATACAGCCGAAGTAGCATTCTACGGCATGGTGAAGGGAATGGAAAAATACCTGAACAAAATAAAAACTGAAAGGATACTTAGCTGGGGAAAAGAGTATGATGAAGAAAAATTAAGTGAAATGATAAACCGTCGCATCCGGCAGGAAAAGATTACCATCAAGGATGTGAAGATGCGGACTTTTATTACGGAAGATGCCGGCCGTAATGAAATGGTTC
This sequence comes from Chitinophagaceae bacterium, assembly GCA_016708765.1. GTDB lineage: Bacteria > Bacteroidota > Bacteroidia > Chitinophagales > Chitinophagaceae > JJ008. Next base: position 590,864 of record JADJFD010000002.1, on the reverse strand, counting down.
AACATGTGTATGATATTACATACGGAACAGTTCGGCCGGGAGAAGATACGTTGGTAGTGATTGATGATTCCATTGTAAGAGGAACAACGTTAAAGGAAAGTATCATTCGCATGTTAGGACGGTTAAAACCGAAACGCATCATTGTAGTTTCTTCATCGCCACAGATCCGCTTATCCTGATTGCTATGGAATAGATATGAGTAAAATGGGTGATTTTATTGCCTTTAATGCAGTCGTTGAGCTTTTGAAAGAAAAAGGGAAAGATAGCTATATGCAGGAATTGTTGGAAAAGTGTAAAGAACTGCAACAGAATAATAAATTGCAAACAGAAAATGTAGTAAAGCAGTTGTATAAACAATTTACTACGGAAGAAATATCTGCAAAGATTGCTCAATTGATAACACCGCCGGAACTGGACATTCCAGTAGATGTAATTTTTCAGAGCATAGAAGACTTGCATAAATCTTGTCCAAATAATAAAGGCGATTGGTATTTTACCGGCGACTATCCTACACTCGGTGGCAATAAGGTTGTAAACATGGCTTTCATCAATTATATGGAAGGAAAGAATGTGAGAGGATATTGATTGAATTACATTATTATTCTAAATTATTCTCAATGAAAACACTAATTCTTGTTCGTCATGCAAAAAGTGACTGGGGCAATCCTTCGCTCAGCGATTTTGACAGACCATTAAACGAAAGAGGGAAAAGAGATGCTCCCGTAATGGCAAAACGTTTGCTGGATAAAAAAATCAAGATAGATCAGATAATTGCAAGCCCTGCTAAACGGGCAGCAAGAACAGCTAAATATTTTGCAGAGGTATTTGATTATAAAAAAGATAAAATAGAGTTTAAAGAAAAATTGTATCTCGCCGAACCAGCTGCTTTTTATGCTACAATAGAAAAGGCTAATGATAAGCATGAATGTATTGCCTTGTTCTCACACAACTTTGGTATTACCGATTTTGCCAATATGCTTACTAATACGAGGATTGATAATATTCCCACCTGTGGTGTATTTGCCGTAAAAGTAGATTGTACTAAATGAAAAGATTTTAAAGAAGCAAAAAAAGAATTTTTGTTTTTTGATTACCCGAAAGCAATACAATAATATTTAATCTTTCGTAATGGACTTCAGGAAGTTTGTAATTCTGTTTTTTAACAAATCGTCAGGCTGTATTACAGGGAACGAATAATTAAATTCTTTTGCAGTTTGTAATGCATTCTCCAGCGAAAAATCATTTTGTTTGTAGCAAACAGCAAATCGCTTCTTCATTAACATATCTGCCAAATATTCCTGTTCTGTTTGCCCCGGTGTGGGTATCATAATACTTTTCTTTTGCAATGCTGCAATATCCATCACAGAACTATAACCGCTACGGCAAATAATATACTCAGCTTCTTGCATGGCATTATTCAGTTCATCGGAGGGAAGATGATTGTAAAACTGAATCATATTGGTAGAAGGTATGATTGATTTGTTTCCCGGTAAGCCTCTGATAAATGTAGCTGTGCCGTTATAATGGCTGATCTCATTTATTAGTTTTTCTTCCAGTATACTTCTTTGCGGTTCTGGTCCAGAAAGAATTACTGCAAGATGTTTTTCTTTCTTAACAACTGCTTTATCCTTTATTCTAGTTAAAGCACCAATATATTTTAATGGTGTTGTTGGTTTTAATGTTGGATGCGATAAATCACCTGCAAGGTTATTTTCACTTTCATAATCAGGAACCCAACATTCTGTAAACCTGTTGATGTATTTGTAATTTCTTCTTTGCAGCATTTTTTCTGTCCATTTTCCAAACGGACTTTTAATTGTTAGCTGGTGTGTAATAAAAATGGAGGGAATTTTTTTGTGATATAATCCATATCTGTTGTCGCTGATTACAGCATCAAACCCATATTCTTCAACAATCTGTTGAAGCCACAAATGTTCGTTTCTTATTGACCGTAGTAATTTTGGCGTTTGAAATATGATATTCTTTATTAATCCAAAGGAGGACTTAGCGTATTTAATATCATAACCTTGCAAAGGCAGCATGGCCAGATCTGGAAATTCTTGTAATAATAACTCAGCCTGTTTACCATTACCGGCTAATGTAACGATACAACCTTGCTCCACTAACTCCCGGATAATTGGAATACATCTGGTGGTATGACCAAGCCCCCAGTCCAGCGGAGCTACTAAAATGCGAGGTTTCCCAGGTAATTTCTCTTTTATAGGTTGATTCATGTTATTTTTTACCTTATTTGGCCAGTCGGCATACTAATTTATGTGTAAAATAGTTTTAATTTAGAACTTCCAAATTATGAAGACATTAAACAAAATAGCAATTGCGCTGTTATTAATTACATTTCTAGCTGCTTGCAATAAAAATTATTATTCTGGTGCAGGCAAAGGTGGAAAAAATTGTGGTTGTCCCAGTGTAAGATAATATGCGTAATTAATTTAATAGGGGTATGAATTCTTATAATAAGAGTCTATTGATTCTTTTTAATACCGGATGGCTGAATGAGGAGGCCACTAAACAAGAGTTTGTGTGTGCAGAAGCGGCCTTGCAAACAATTGAATCTCCTGAAATTTTTTGTAATGCATTTGAACTGGTAAATAGGAATGCCATTACCAATAAGTCTACTATTATTCTGCGGGAATCGAAATATTTTCGATTACGTCCGTTCAGATTTTTAATAAATAAGAATTGAATAAAAGGATAGGATTTATTTTTCCTTTTTCTTTTACGACAATTTAAGCAAAGCTTCCCTCAACTTACCAATCATTTCCCCAATCTCTTCTTTTTTACAAGTGCCAACACTTAACCTGTACCAGGTCGATGTTTTAGCTGCGCCGAATGCATAGAAAGGAACAATGGCTAATCCGCCATTGCCTAGTAAGTAAGAAGTTACTTCAGCTTGATCGGCTAAAGTTTTGCCTTCTGCAGTTTTCTTTCCAACTAAATCAATTTTGATGGTAAGATACAGTGCTGCTTCGGGAGCAATCGCATCAACCGATAAGCCTTCATTTTTTAATTGTGTAAAGCCATCATAAATTCCACGAAGTCTTATCTCCAATTCTTTTTTGAAATTGGCATTGAAATTTTTTATCGCTTCTCTTTTACCAAAAAATTTTGCTACAGCTTTTTGTTCTGCCATTGGTGCCCATGCACCCACATGAGTTAGTATCATCCGCATTTTAGCAATAACAGTTGCAGGTCCCATGGCCCAACCAACTCTTACACCGGTGGCTGCAAAACATTTGCTGATAGCATCAATAAAGATTGTATAATCTCTCATTGCCGGACGCAATGTAACAGGATTGTAATGTTCAATAGCACCGTAAGTTAATTGCCAGTACATCTGGTCGTACAACACATATAATTTCTTTTGGCCTTCACCTCTTCTTGTATTCTCTTCTATTACTAAATCACAAATAGCTTCTAATGTTTCTTTTTTAAATGTAGTTCCGGTTGGGTTTTGCGGTGAGCATAGAGAAATAAATGTTGCTTCTTGTATAAACGGACGCATATCATCAGCTGAAGGCATAAAGTTATTTTCAGCTGTGGCTTCGATAACAATATGTTCGCCTTCTACAAAATGGGTGTAGTGGTTATTATTCCAGGAAGGAACGGCGTAAATTATTTTATCGCCTTTATCGCAAATAGCCCGATACATTGCATAGATAAGCGGACGACCACCGGAAGCTACCAATATTTCACTGATGCCATAATCAAGACCACCTTCATCTTTCATAAATGAATGAATCGCTTCTCTCAAATCAAGGTTGCCTTCTGCTGCCGGATAATTGGTAAAATGATTTCTGTAAGCTTCTACAATATCATCTTCCAGTTCTTTTGGAATTGGAAAAATAGCAGGGTCAAAATCACCAACGGTGAAATTATAAATACGTTCGCCCTGGCGGATTTTTTCTCTTATCTCTCCACCAAGTTTTACTATTTCTGAACCTATTAATGTTTCTGCTAAATGCGACAATTTCATAGCCCTTCGTTTTGCGACAAACGTACACAAAAATTTTTAGTCATATCCTTAATAAAATGACTGAAAATTTTTTGTAAAGCTCACTCTGGCAAAATGACAAATAAATGATAGCCAGAGTAAATGTAATGGAATTGGCGGAGATGGATTGTCAGGAATGGTCTATCACAATTTTGCTATTATCGTACAAATCGTACTTAACATAAATTTCTTGGCCGGGCTGGTACTTAGGTATTGATGCTTCGGCAATTACACCTTTTGTTTTGCCGCTAAACGAAACGGAATGCTCCGGCAGCACTTCCAGTTCCAGCTCCACATAAGGATTGTTTCCGTTTACATTTACACCAAGCCATGTGTGCTTTTTTATGATGGCTCTGGCTGATTTTCCTGATGCACTGATGGCCTGCCCTTCTTCCTGCTCCCGCATTAGTTGAGCTTGTATGGCTGTTTCATCAGGATGATTAACTGGTGCAACAGATTGACCGGTGTAATCAATCACAACATTCATTTCATTTTTAGGATCAACCTTTACGGGTATTTCCATACCGGGACGAAAGGCACCTGGGATTGAGACGGGAAACCAATGTGCGGATCTGTGTTGTATATTTTTGGCCAAAACTGTTCTTTAATTCCAGTTTTAATTTTATCTGGGGACTGTTATTGACGGTGACACCAGTATCATTTACTTCTAGAATAGTGGCTCTTGCAGAGATACCTGTTTTTTGTAAGCGATTTGTATTAAGCATTGGTTTGAAAAAAGGCGATAGAATAAATAGAACATACCTCCAAAAAGAACAAGCATACCAGCTCCAATATAGATACCTTCTTTGCCGCCTGTGGTTACTACAGCACTTATGCCAACCAGTAAACCAATGACACCACCAAAGATGCCTATCCAGATACCTGCATTCATTTTTATCATAGTGTTCTTTTGAGGAGTAATTTAAATATTTATTTGGAAATTGTCCTTTTTCCCACAGAGGCACGAAGAATTTTGGTTTATAAGATAGGATGGAATTAAGTGGGAAGAAATGAAGCTGGGAAGTTTATTATACTCAACGTCCTCTTCGGGAGACATTGCTGGGAATAGAAAATTACTCCAGCTCTGCTTATAGTTTTATACTTTTTTCATACGGCACTTATCGCTGCAATATTTTACATCGGCCCAAACTTTTTCCCATTTTTTTCGCCAGGTAAATGGTCTTTTACAAACAACACAAATCTTAACGGGTAAATGTTGTTTTTTTACTGTTTTCATGCGATTAAAATCTATCTGAATTGTAGAAAAATAAATTTGTACAGAATATAGAGAGGCTCAACTATCGTTTACTTATTTTATTTAGCGAAATAGTTTTTTGCCTTGTACATTTAAACCGGGCTATTGCAGAATTTCTATTTTTTAAATGCTTTTGGCTAATGCCGGAGTTTACTCTCTTCCTCCATAAATTAAAACTGCTGCGTTTTAATTCTCTTCGCATTAGTGTAATTACATCAGCTTCTGAGAAACCGAATTGTATTTTTATGGCTTCAAAAGGAGTTCTGTCTTCCCAAGCCATTTCAATTATTCTATCAATATCTTTTACTTCCATCAGGTTATTTATTCTAGTATATCTTTAGTAATTTTCAAAAATAAATTCTATATAATATCTATTAACAGTTCTTCCTGGTTATTTGTTGCAATTACAGCTAAAAAACAAAAGCTTCTTTTTCTAGTATTACTTTATAAAAAAATTAGAATTTGAGGTGAAATTTAAAATCCCTTCAAACTAGTCGCTAAATAAAAGAAGTTTTGATAGCTTATTGTATTCAGGTTTATTTTCTGTTGAAGTATTGTTTAATAAAATCGCCACCTAACGGAATGTTGTGTGCCGCTTTTTTTGTCCGATGTAATGTCTATATAAAAAAAGGATGACTCTTTGTCAATTTATTCGATTCATTCCTTTGATTATTCTATAAGGGGTTTTAAGAAAACTTTCTACAGTATTATTGAATTGATTTTTATAATTGATTAAGGTTGAATGCCCTGAATTTGGCAATATCCATAAATTAGATTTTGGAATATTGTCTGCTATCAGCATGGTGTGTGTGGGGAGAATTAAGTCATGGTCGCCACCTATTACAAGTGTTTCACATTTTATTGAATTCAATTGTGGTAATGAAATATTTGGTTCTTGGTAAACTAATTTCCAAACTTTTATCGCATTTTTAACTTCGGCGGTTTGGGGCAATTTGGATAATGAATCAAGAAGCAGATCAGGGATTTCAAGCAAATCAGCGGGGAAGGCTCTTGAGTCTATCCAGATATTGGCTCCTGTTACAACTAATTTTTTTACCTTCTCAGGATGATGAATGGCTAAAAGTAATCCATTGTTTCCTCCATCGCTCCAGCCGATCACATTACATGATCTGATATGAAGTGCATCCAATAATGCACTAAAATCTTCAGCCATCATTTCATAACTTAGAGAATCACCCGTATCTACTGATTTTCCGTGAGCCCTACTGTCAACTACAATCACCTGGTAGTTTTTTGCGAAATAGGCTATTTGACCAGAGAAATTATTTATAGAACCCCCATTTCCGTGAATTAATATTAGAGGTTCACCTTTCCCATAGATTTCATAATACATTTTAAAACCCCGCACATTGGCATAATGTCCAACTTTTTGGTTGTGCCCATAAATACTATTTTTAAATACAGGTGGATACTGTGAATAGGCTGAACCAATTATTATGATTGCAGAGATTGCCAATAAAAATCTTTTTGTCATTTGATATTTATTATTTTTTAAAAAGTCTTTTAGATTTCATGATTTACTTTCCATCCCTTTTAAAGAGGTCGCAGTTGAGTTGTCCACGAGAGTTCATTTTTCTGTTATTACGCTGTCAAGTAGTCCGGAATGTTCTATAGTAACGTTTGTCATAAAGTGGCGCACAACTCATAAATATACGCAACTCCTTGTATAAAAATGTATTGATAATTAGTAAGATTTTTTACAAGCAAAGTATTATAAGTGTCGAAATTTAAAGGGCTGCTTTTCAGCAGCCCTTTAAATAAAAAATTAAAACTAATCTATCGATTTATAATCTTTAAATAAATTCAGCTTAGTGTTTTCCACCTGTTGGCGGTAGGCTTTCCATTGGTTGGCATAAAATTTATTTATTCTCTGCACCGCTTCGTTAATATCGTCTTCTGCCATCATCACTAATTTTTCTTCCTGTGCACCTGGTGCTACATTCTTAGATCCAATATACTGCGCTGCTGTTTGGTAAGATCTCATCACAGTTTGTCCACGGTCACGGTTGATACCTTGCTTGTCAGATGGTGCACCGCTTATAAACTCTTTAATAGCTTTTATGCTATCCTGCATGGCCTTGGTAGTTTTTCTTAATGAATCTGCATCTTTACCCGTTACATCTTTTAACTGCGCCATCATTTTTCCACAGAGTTCTTCGCTTTCAGTTAACTGATCCATTCCTTCGGTAAGTTTATCCCCTGACTTTCTTAAACGGTCATACATTTTTTGTTGTGCCAGCTTAATAGCATTCCGATTCTCAAATCTTGGGTCATCATTTACATTGATGAAAGTAGAATCTGATTCTTTATTTAATGCAATCACAATTTTATATCGGCCTGGTAATACTTGAAAGCCTCTTGCTTCTTGTGCGCCGGGTCTTGGTTTTGGTGAACCTGGCTGGCGATATCCTTTTTCATCCATGCTCCAATATTCTCTGTTGAAGCCAGCATCTGATTTCCATTTCAGGTTACGGATATTTTCATTTTTATCGTTATAAATTTTCACTGTTACAGAATCGTTTCTTGTTTTTTTGGCAGCTGTATCTTTTGCTCCTCCAATAAAAAATGAAATGGCAGCACCGCGACTTCTGTTTGGCGCATCATACAAACCCATAGTGCTCCACTCATAACCAGTTGCTGCACGGTATTGTGCCTGGTAAGCATCAGGTGCAGGAAACACAGTAAGTTTTTTTGTTAGCATTCCTTTTTCAGCTGCGGCTTTTCTTAATGGTCTTATATCATCCATAATCCAGATAGCTCTACCGAATGTAGCGATTACTAAATCAGCTTCTCTTTCCTGTATGGCTAAATCATACGTAGAGACAGATGGATAATCATTTTTCCATTGTTGAAAAGATGAACCGTTATCAAAACTTATCCAAAGACCTTGCTCTGTTCCCACAAAAATCAAATTAGGTTCTGTCGGATCTTGAATCATACATAATGCATAGCCTGTAACTTTTTTCTCATCAACTATTCTTGTCCATGTTTTTCCAAAGTCTGTTGTACGGAAAATATAAGGAGCAAAATTGCCACGGCGATAATCGTTGGCTACTACAAAAGCTTCACCTGCATTAAATCTTGATGCTTTTATTTGCGGAATCCAGCAACCTGCCGGCATACCTGCAATTTTTCCACGAAAGTTGGTCCATGTTTTTCCGCCATCGGTTGTTAGCTGTACATTCCCATCATCTGTACCTACCCAAATAACACCAGCCTGTTTTGTAGATGGTTCGATAGCCAGAATGGTACAATGGTTTTCTGCACCAGTAATATCCAATGTCAATCCACCCGTTGTGCTTTGATCAATCTTTGCAGAATCGTTAGTAGTTAAATCAGGAGAGATAGTTTCCCAGCTTACTCCTTTGTTATTGCTTTTATGAACATGCTGGCTGCCGTAATAGATAGTGCTTTTATTAAAAGGATCTTGTGCAATGGCAGCATTCCAGTTAAAGCGGTAAATATTTTTTGCATCATTACCCAAATATGGCGGACGAATACTCCAACGTTCACCAGTTTTATAATTTATTCTGCCTACTGAACCACCTTGACTCATACTATATACCCAACCATCACCATCAGGATCCGGCATGGCATCAAAACCATCACCGCCGCCAATATTATTCCAATAATAATTGCGGATGCCACCATTTGTCCAGGTGTAAGCAGGGCCGAGCCAGCTACCATTGTCTTGCATACCGCCCATTACATTATACGGCAATTCATTATCTACATTAATATGATAGAACTGACCTGCGGGAAGTTTTTCATCAAACACCCATGTCTTTCCTCGGTCTCTTGAAATACCGATACCACCATCATTACCTTCGATGATAAGATTGGGATCTTCTGGATGTATCCACCAAGCATGATGATCCGGATGTATGCCTGAATAAGGAAGCATAGTGCTAAATGATTTGCCTCCATCTTCACTAAAAGTTACAGTTGAGTGAATGTCATATATACGATTTTCATTTACCGGATCAACATAAATTTCTTGGTAGTAGAAAGGACGGTCTGTAACTTCTTCAGGTTTGCTATTGACAAGTGTCCATTTAAATCCACCATCATCACTTCTGTATAAACCATTTTTTGTGGCTTCTATTTTTGCATACACTCTTGATGGCATGCTACGGGAGAAAGCAATACCGATACGGCCAATATTTCCTTTTGGCATTCCATCAGCATCAGATAATTTTTTCCAGTTCTTGCCGCCATCTATCGTAATAAACATACCACCGCCGGGGCCGCCGCTGTTCATTCTCCAGGGCAAACGATAATGCTGCCACATAGAAGCAATCAGTTTATTAGGATTAGAAGGATCCATTACCAGTTCGGCACAGCCAGTTGTATCATTTGCAAAAAGAATACGGTTCCATGTTTCGCCGCCATCAGTTGTTTTGTAAACTCCTCTTTCCGGATGCTGCGCATAGGGGTTACCAATAGCACCAACATACACGGTGTTTGGATTGTTAGGATCAATAATTACCCGATGGATATTTCTTGTTTTTTCAAGGCCCATCCGCTTCCATGTTTTTCCTGCATCGAGGCTTTTATAAATGCCTTCGCCAATATTTAATGAGTTTCTTGGATTGCCTTCGCCGGTTCCTACCCAAATCACAGAAGGATTTGATTGCTGAATAGCTAATGCACCTATATTTTGTATTGGCTGATCGTCGAAAATGGGAGTCCAATCGGCACCACTATTTTCAGTCTTCCATACACCACCAGACGCAGCGCCGAGATAAATAATAGATGGATTTTTATGAACAGCATCGATAGAAGTAATACGACCACTCATACCGGCTGGGCCGATGTTTCTTGCTTTTAGATTTTTAAACTGATCTAAAGAAATCTTTTGTGCTGAAACAGTAAAACATACGAATGCTACTAAAGAAAATAAACAGAGTCTTCTCATTATTATAAGTTTTGGATGTTACTATTACGCTTAAGCTACACAGTACACAGTAAACTTACCAATAAAGGGAATGAGTACAAAAAAGATTCTACAAGTGGTTAATTGGAAATGGGTGGTTCGGTTTGTAAGGCGTTGGTTACCTCCAGTATGGTTTTTAAACTTTGAAGACCTGTCTGTTATTGGGTAAAAATCCATTATTACAATAAAGTATTAAAATAAACAATACCATTTTTGTGTTATTGTAAATTACATTGTATTTCTATAATATTGCAGTAGACAGTAACTATATATTTATGAGAAGAAACTATTTCAAGTCGCCATTTGCAACTTTTTTCCTTATTCAGTTTATTTGTTTATCAACTATATTAATAATAAATGGTTGTCGTAAAGCAGACGTTGCAGCCAATCCTCCAACCGAGACTGCTATAGTAAATAATATTGAACAAAAATTTTTTAATGATAATGCACCTATAACCCCGTTGGTGAAAGCTTTGAATGGTTTTTTGCAAAGAGAAAATGATACATTAAAGTTTGTTGAAAAAACAGTAAGGAAAATTGGCTATCCGAGGTGGGATAAAGCAGTTACTGTTTCTAATTCAAGTAATATAGCTAACCGTGGAAATAGTGGAGATTCACTTACAGTTACATACATTCCTTTTGTACGGGACAGCCAGATATATGTGAATGCTGCCATGGCAATTTTTACAACCTCTGAGGATACAACTTTCATATATTACTGCGATTGGCAGTATAAAGAACATTCTTTTACAAGTGGTGTAACTATAACAGATAGTAGCGCAGAAAAGTTTGCCTTATTCTTTATGGCATTTGATAAAAATGTATTTGGGTATAATGATTTTAAGATTAAAGATTCAGAGCTATTTAGTACACTCTCTCCTGAAGATGCGGGAACAACAAAAAGAACCCTGAGTATTTCTAATCCAACAGCAAATAGAGGTGGAAATGTGAATGTTAGTTCTAGATATATTACGCAGTCATACGAGATATGTCTTAATAATTACCATTGCACTCTTGTCCCAGGTTATTGTACTCCAACAAGTTGCGATTTATGTCTTGCAGAATGTTTTTCACAGTTTTGCTTTGAGATTGAAGTAGGCTGGTGGGAAGACGAAGGCTCTGGCGGCGGCTCGGGAGGAACAGGTGGAAGCGGTGGAACTGGTGGAGGTTCTGGAGGTAATAATCCGCCAGATGGGGGTACTCCGCCGGATTGTGATGAAGGTGTACCTACGGGAAGGGCAGCAAATAGAAACTATATTCCATGTGAACCAGGCTGGGAGCCAATACCGATTAATGATGATCCACCACAAAATTTAAACCAACAACTTAAAAACTGGGACGATAGCATAATAATTGACTATACCGTAAGACCATGTACGGACTCTATTATTAATAAAATTAGAGACCTTGATTCGGGTACAATAGCCAAAATAATAAAAAACTTATCTGGTTCTGCTCCTGGATTTGATTGGGAAATTCAGGAAGTAAATCAATTATACGGACTTTATATTAATGCTAATGCAGTTACACAATATGATGGGAGTCCTACAAACCATGCTATTACTTTCCTCAATCAATCTAAACTAAATAATGCCACAAATATTTCTTTGGCAAGGACAATAATACATGAGTCGGTACATGCATTTATGCTAGATTATTTTTATAACGCTGCAAATATTTCCACGGCTACTAGAGATAGTATATTGGGATTAGGATATGGTAATATGTTAAAAGTATTTGTAAAAAGAAAATATTACTTACAAAACGACAATTTCCATAATCTTATAATGCTGAATTTTAAGAACGACATTAAAGACGCTTTAATTTTATTATGTCCCACTTTAAATATAAGCCCATTTAATTTAGTTCAATATTGCGATGATATGGCTTGGGGTGGTTTAGAAGAAACAGATTTATTTCAAGGACTAGGTTTGAGTGATCAACAAAGAATCGCAAATACTATTGAGGCTGAATTAACAAACACAACAATTGTTGCGGGCGGCATTTCTGTTAGCCCATTGGGACAAAAAGCATGTAATTAAAAGTCATGAAAACAATACTATTCATTATATTTTTTGTTTATTCTTCTACGTTATTCTGCCAGAATAAGCACCCATATAATTTTCAGAATAAAAGGCAGGGAACTTACCTTATCAAAACAGATAATAATGTTCAAATTTCTGAAGATTCTGCAACATTATTTATTCGAATTTTTGGACTTTCGAGAAGTGGATGTCAAGAACTTGACAAAGGGGCTATTTTTTTAGGAAAGGATAGCATTAGTTTGCAAGAAAACACTGATATAGAGTTTCTTTTGGGTAAGTTTATACCCATCGAAGTAAAACCTGGATCTTATAAAGTGACAATAAAATCTCCATATAGTTTTTATACACCTTTAAAGACAAAGAAACTTAAGTTCAAGAAAGGATACAGTTATAGCATCTCATTCTTTTTAGTAAGGACTTACTCGTCTGAAGAATAAGATAAAATTTACAAACGGCTAATTGGACACAGCAGGTTCGGTTTGTAAGGTGTTGGATAGCTCCATTAAAGTTTTTAAACTTAGAAGTCCTGTTTCAAAATCATCCCCCATCTTTTCATCGAGACTATAAAAAAGATTAAAGATATTCCACGGCCTTGGAGTGGCTAATTCAAATACCCATTTTACTGTGGTGGCAGATTTTTCTGTTTGATTGAGTGTAAAGGTTGATTCGGCATTGCCCTTTCTTGGTTTTGTAAAATGGAGCTCATGTTTTACTTTTCTGTTGGGTTCCAATGCAATGATCTCAATCTTTCCTTCGCCAGATATTTCGGGGCTTCCTTTCCAGGAAGTAGTAGCGCCGACTGTTCCATCAACACCGGTAAAAGAATATACTGCTGATGAATCCTGCTGGCTCCAAACGGAGAATTGGTGAAAATGTTCCAGCTTTATGATTTGGTCGTATATAACTGACGCTGGTGTATTGATAACAATTTCTCTTTCCACCTTCTGGCTGGTTGGCTGCATAAAGAAAGTGCTGCAGTAATAATTACTACAGCCAGTATAAAGAAAAACAGTAGCCGAATAGCTTTCATAGCGTTGATATTAAAGTTAGAAACCTTTCAATGGTTTGTCGGCTTCCTTATCGGGTTTCAATGTTGCAATGATATAACTATTCAGATTGATATACTTTTTAGCAGCGTCCTGTATCATTTTTGCAGTAAGAGCATCAGTCATTTTTTGCTTCTCTAAAATTTCTTTTGGATTAGTACCATAAAAGAACGCATCATAAATATTGTCCATCCAAAACCTGTTTTGTTTTGAATCTACTTCCAGTTTTCTTTTTTGCTGCTCTTTTATTTTTTCAAGATCTTCTGCGGAAACTCCGTCTTTAATTATCTTTTTCAATTCATCTATTACAGCTTTGCTAAGTGTATCAACATTATCCGGTGCACAAGGGAATGTGACGGTAAATGAGGCTGCCGAAACAGGAATACGGCTGAAGTTTGCATATGCACTAATGCCATACACACCGCCTTTTTCTTCCCGTAATTGTTCTATGAGTTTAATGCTCATTATTTCTGCAAGACTATTAAGCGACAAAGCTTCTTTTGCAGAGTACGGGGCAGGAGTGTTAAACACCATTGCCACCAAGCTTTTTTGATCGCTGCCTTTGTTGATTTCTTTTTTAACCATGCCAACAGGCGGACGAATACCAAGGTCTTTATATGTTTCCTTTTTTGGAAGCGATGGAAGACTGCCGATATATTTTTCTATTAATGGTTTAATTGAATCTTCATTGAAGGAACCAACAAAGAAGAACGTAAAATCACCAGCATTGGCAAATCGTTCTTTATAAATCTGCATACTTCTATCGAGATTTACTTTGTCAAGGTCTTCTGGTTTTGGAATGCCACCTGCACGGGGATGATTTTTTGTCATCAGTTTCTGAAACTCGCTACTAAAATATATCTGCGGATTGGAACTAAGGTTTGCAAATAATTGTTTTTGCCTTGTTTTAAAAGAAGAAAAGGCTGCTGTATCTTTTCTTGGTGATTTAAAATAAAGATTGACAAGCTGCAATAATGTTTCTGTTTCCTTTGGTATAGTAACACCATTTAATCCTTCGCTGTAAAGCGAAATGTTTGGAGAAAGTGATGTGCTTTTCCCTTTCAGCATATTGCCAAGATCTACGGCACTAAAATTTCCAACACCGCTTTGTGAAATAACCTGCGATGCATAACTGCCAGAATAGTAATCAGCATCTTTTACTAAAGAATGGCCGCCTTTGCTGAAAGCTCTGAATACTATTTCATCGTTTTTAAAATTAGTTTGCTTTAACACTACTGTTGCGCCGTTTGATAAATTTAAAGTGGTGATGCCTGTTTCATCATCTGTTTTTGAAGTGATGACCTTGCCGGGTTTTAGTTTTTTATCATCCATCAGGTTCTCAGCAAGTATCTTTTCTTTGTACGGTTCAATTTTAGCAACATCAACTGCGGAGAGAATTACTTTTATTTCTTCATCAGTCGGAATTTTAACATCTGCTTTGTCTGGTGCATTCATAGTTACAACCAGGTTATCTTTTGTAATCCATTGCGCAGCTAGTTTATTAATATCGGCAAGTGTTACAATATTGAGGTATTGTTTTACAAAATCATATTCCCACTCTATTCCGGGAATTGGTTCATTAATCAAAAAATTATTGACATACTCATCTGCATATTTGAAGGACTCTTCTTTTTCTCTTTCATTAAAGATGCGGTCGTAACCACTTTGCATTTGCTTTTTCTGCAATTCAAATTCTGATTGGGTGAATCCATGCAATAACACTCTTTGGTTTTCCTGCATCATGGCATATAATGACCTTGCCATGCCTGTATCACTTGTATTGGCAGCCATTTGAAAGGCATCTTTTGACCTTGCATAGCTATTACCATAAAATGAAAATGCGCCAACAAAAGGAGGATTGGAACCCAACGTTAATTCTCTTAGCCGACTATTGAGCATTCCAGTAAAAAGACTGCGGTTCATATATCTTGAATAATCGCCAATGGTAGTTTCCGGCTGAGGTTCTTTTTTAAATAATAATTCGACAGATGGAAATGCAGTTTCTTTATCCTTTGCAACTACTGTCATTGTTTCTGTATGGTCGGGCACTTTAACTGTTTCTCTTTTTCTTGGTGATGTTACAGCAGGTATGTCAGAAAACATTTGAATGATCTTTTGTTCCATATCATTCACATCTATATCTCCCACAACAACGATTGCTTGCATATCGGGCCGGTACCATTCTTTATAAAAGCGTTTTAAAGAAGCATGAGAAAAATTATCAAGACTTGCTTTAGTACCAATAGGTAACCGCTCAGCATATTTAGAACCTTTATATTGCACCGGTAAAGTTTGCTTCATCATTCTTTCATCTGCTCCGCGGCTTAAACGCCATTCTTCAATTACAACACCTCTTTCTTTTTCTATTTCAACAGAATCAAGTAAAGCATTATGTGCCCAGTCTTCCAAAATTTCTAAACCTTTTTGAATAAGTTCTGGTTTATCAGAAGGGACTGGAAGTATATAAACTGTTTCATCAAAACCTGTGTAAGCATTAAGGTCGGCACCAAATTCTACACCAATACTTTGCAAGTAATTCACCAATTCATTTTTTGGAAAACGTTTAGTCCCATTAAAGTTCATATGCTCTATAAAGTGAGCAAGACCGAGCTGATCATCATCTTCCAGCACAGAACCAGCATTTACAGCTAATCGCAACTCAACTCTTTTTTCCGGAAGATTGTTATGACGGATATAATAAGTAAGGCCGTTTGCTAAACGTCCAATCTTCACCTTTGGATCGAGAGGCATTGCCTGTGTTGCGTTTATTTGTGATGCTGCGTCTGCTACAAAAAACAAAAGAGCGGCGACGGAAAGCCACCATTTATTAACTTTCGTCATACACATTAATTTGGGGTAGTAAATTTATCCAGATAGAATTGGTTAGAAAAATAAAAAAATCCCGGCGATTTGACCGGGATTTAGTTCAGGATTGGAAACTTATTATTCTGGTTTCTCCTTATTCTTATAGTTTATCTCAGCTTCTTTTGCTTTTGCAAAGTCAAGTACAACACCATTGATGCAATATCTTAAACCTGTTGGAGGCGGCCCGTCTTCAAATACATGCCCTAAATGGGCTTTGCAACGACCACATTGTGTTTCTGTTCTGGACATTCCATGAGTGTTATCTGGTGTGTAAATGATGCTTTCCTTACTAATAGGCTCATAAAAGCTGGGCCATCCACATCCGCTGTCGAATTTAGCATCACTCTTAAATAAAGGGTTTCCGCAGGCTGCACAATAAAAAGTGCCGGTTTCTTTAAAATTGTCAAAAATACTTGTGTATGGCCTTTCAGTCCCTTTTTGGCGGGCAATCTGGTAAACATCTGCAGGAAGAATTTTTTTCCATTCCTCATCAGTCATTTCCACTTTTGCTTTATTAGATGTTGAATAAACGGGGTTATTTTTCTTAACAGTATCCATATTTACTGACTTTTTTTCTGAACTATTACCTTGAGAATAGCTGCATTGTTGAAGCAAGCTTACAATCAGTATTAAAACGCAATATTTCACTAATTTGTTCATAATCTTATTTATCAAACTTACGCTAATATGAGAAGTATGGTTTGTCGGCTGAAGGACAAGCTGTCTTTCTTAACAAAAATGAAAGAATTATTGAAAAATACAAAATGCACAGATGTGTTGAGAATACAAGTCTTGAATGTTATATTTGTCCGTATACAAAGATTAGTAATTGCTTATGTTTAATTTGATTTTATTTGGCCCTCCGGGAAGTGGAAAAGGAACTCAATCGGATAGTTTAGTAGAAAAATATGGACTAATCCATCTTTCAACCGGTAATTTATTAAGAGAAGAGATATCTCAAAAAACACCTTTAGGCATTGAGGCTAAGGGGTTTATGGATAATGGGCAATTGGTGCCTGATGAAGTTGTAATTGGAATGGTAGATTCATACTTCGATAAACATAGTGAAGCCAAAGGTTTTTTATTTGATGGTTTTCCTCGTACTGTGGCTCAGGCTGAAGCGTTGGATAAATTGCTTGATTTGAAGAAAACGGAAATTGCCGCAGTACTGGCGTTGGAAGTAAGTGAAGAAGAACTTGTGAAAAGGCTATTAAACAGGGGTAAAACTTCTGGCAGGAGCGATGATACCAATGAGGAAGTGATAAGGAAGCGATTTGCCGTTTATAGTAATGAGACAAAACCAGTGGCTCAACACTATAAAAAAGCACACAAATTTCATCCGATAAAAGGGGAAGGAACGGTGGATGAAATATTCAAGTCGATTTGTAAAGAAATAGACAAGAAGATAGTTTAATAAGAAAAGATTCGATTTTTTTGTATGACGGCTCCGGTCGTCATTTTTATTTATGATGTATTTAATGGTTTTGTAAATTGCCAGATTCAAAGCAGGCGATATGAGTATTGAAAAGGAAAATTTTCTTCGCACCAGATTGGTTTCTTATTTACAGCAACTAGATCCTTCATCGCCATCACAATGGGGTAAAATGAATGTGCAGCAAATGATTGAGCATTTGGCTTGTGATGCATTACCCAATGCGAATGGCCGGCTAAAGTTTGATAATATTATGACAGCTCCAGATCATTTGATAAAAATGAGGGAGTTTCTGATGAGTGAAAAACCGTTTAAGGAAAATACCAACAATCCATTGATGGGCGAAGAGCCCTCACCATTAAGATACAAAACAGTACAGGCCGCTATTGGAAAATTGCAACAGGAGTTAATTACTTTCTTTGAAGTATTTGAAAAAAATCCGGAAATGGTTATCCGCAATCCATTTTTTGGTGATTTGAATTTCGAACAGAATGTACAGCTACTACACAAACATGCTTTGCATCATTTAAAGCAATTTGGGGTGAAGCCATTGCAAAGCTGAAATGTGTAACGATTGCAAACTATTACTTCGTTATTTGTAATATCGAATCTGCTTTTTGCAAACTGTTTAGAATTGCATTTTTCATCTTATCCACTTTCATTTGTTCGCTATGCAGATACTGCAATCTTTTTTCTTTATCATTAAGGGATGAATCTGGGTTATATTCTGTCATCCATTTTTCCATAGCAAAATCTGCATAGTTAAGGTCTTCAGCTGCTTTATTTAACGCAGCAACGTATTCGGCTGCGGCCTGTTGTGTTTTTACAGGTAACACGGCAATTGAATCAAGAGCTCTCTTTACGTTTTGTTGTGCTTTGTGCAGCTTAGCCATTTTTGACATACCAACTATATGGCCGTCATCAATATCTTTTACTAAACTATCTTCCAATGTTTTTGGAGCTTTATCAGATGGTTTGTGTCCATCGTGGTTGTTATTACAAGCAAAAGCAACGATTACCAACAAAAGAGGCAGTACAATTTTTTTCATGGTCTAAAAATTTAAGATTGCAAAGATAAGCCAGATGAAAAATGAATATTGATGCTTTTTTAGTTTTCAGGTAATTTCGTACGACTACAACGATTGTACTATGAACAAATTAGGAAATTATATAACAGGTAATTGGATAACAGGCGATGGTGATGGACAGGCTTTATACAATGCTGTTACTGGTGATGTGATTGGTGCTGCAAGTACTAAAGGATTAGATTTTAAAAGTATTACTGAATATGCCAGAACAGTTGGTAATCCTGCTTTACGAAAAATGACTTTTCATGCAAGAGGAAATATGCTGAAAGCATTGGCATTACATTTAAGAAATCATTTAGATAAGTTTTATGTTATTTCCTATCAATCTGGAGCTACTAAGGCAGACAGTTGGGTAGATATAGAAGGCGGTATAGGGAATTTATTTGCAAATGCATCTCTTAGAAGAAAATTTCCTGATGAAGTTTTTTGTATTGATGGAGAAAGCCATAACCTGAGCCTGAACAAAACATTTATGGGCACACATATTCTTTCGCCAAAAGAAGGAGTGGCTATTCATATCAATGCATTTAATTTTCCGGTATGGGGAATGTTAGAAAAAATTGCGGTGAATTTATTGGCAGGAATGCCTTGTATTGTAAAACCAGCAACAGTCACCAGTTATTTAACAGAGGTTGTGGTAAAAGAAATCATTGCTTCAAAAATATTGCCAGAAGGTGCTTTGCAATTGGTATGTGGTAGTGCTGGCGATTTATTAGATCATGTAACATCGCAGGATGTGGTAACATTTACGGGTTCTGCAACTACAGGATTAATGCTGAAATCGAACCAGCATATTTTAAGAGAGTCTGTTCCATTTACAATGGAAGCTGATTCACTGAATTGTATTGTAATGGGTGAAGATGTGAAACCCGGTATGCCTGAGTGGGATATTTTCATAAAGGAAATAAGAAAAGAAATGACATTAAAGGCCGGGCAACGTTGTACTGGTATTCGCAGAATATTTGTGCAAGAGAACAAAATGGAAGATGTGTGGAAAGCAATTGGTTCTTCGTTATCACAAACGGTAATTGGAAATCCACTAAACTCAACAGTGAGAATGGGTTCATTGGCCGGACAGTCGCAACGCAATGAAGTAAAAGAACAGGTGCAAAAACTATTAGCATCATCACAAATTGTATATGGCTCTTTAGATAGTGTGGAAGTAGTGGATGCGGACGCAAACAAAGGTGCATTTATGTCGCCGATATTGCTAATGAATGAAAAACCTTTCACTGCTACAGCCGCACATGATGTAGAAGCATTTGGTCCGGTGAGTACAATCATGCCGTATAAAAATTTGGATGAAGCTATTGTGTTGAGTAAATTGGGAAAAGGAAGTCTGTGTTCCACTATTGTAACTGCTGATTATAAACAAGCAAGGCAATATGTTGTTGGTGCTGCCACTCATCATGGAAGAATATTAGTATTGAATAATGAGTGTGCTAAAGAAAGTACAGGTCATGGTTCGCCATTACCTCTATTGGTGCATGGTGGTCCGGGAAGAGCTGGTGGCGGCGAAGAAATGGGAGGTATAAGAGGAGTAAAGCATTATTTACAGCGAACAGCATTACAAGGTTCGCCAACGACCATTACAGAAATCACAAACGTTTATCAACCAAATGCAAAAGGAAAAGAGCCGGGAAAGCATCCTTTCAAGAAATATTTTGAAGAATTAGTTATCGGTGATCAGATTGTTACAGACAAAAGAGTTATCACTGCTGATGATATTAATAAGTTTGCGGATTTAAGTGGCGATCATTTTTATGCTCATATCAAAACAACTGATTTTACAGGAACCATGTTTGAGCAACAAGTTGCACATGGTTATTTTATTATGAGTCTTGCTGCCGGATTGTTTGTGGACAGTTATGAAAAAAATCCAGTGCTGCTGAATTATGGTATTGATGAATTAAGATTTACCAAACCTGTATATCCAGGAGCTGAAGTTTATATCCGATTTACCTGCAAAGAAAAATTACCGAACGATAAAAGAGTAGTTGAGAACCCTGAAGATTTTAAACGAGGCGATGATATAGAGAAAGGTATTGTAAAATGGCTGGTGGAATTTTTTGATGAAACGGACGAGGTAACAGGAGTGGCAACAATATTGACAATGGTAGCAAAAAAAGAATAAGTAAAGTAAAACAGGGTAATTATTTTTTGATGAGTTGCCCTCTTACAACTTTTGTTTCCTTCTTGTTTCCATTAGCGTCTGTTGCAATTATAACTCCTTCCATCAGGTATCCGTCAGAAAAAATCCCTTTATAAATAGCCCCACTATTTTCTGTGTATGTACCTTCACCCGTTGGTAAACCGGAAATAGCTTTGCCTTCAAATTTTGCATTCGCATATTGAGTAATTCCAGTTACAAATGTTCCTTTTTCAAACGTTCCGGTTTGTTTTATAAAATGATAAGGCCCGTATTTTTTACTATTGCCGCTAAATGTTAATGAGCCTTGTCCGTTATAAAACCCACTCTTAAACTCACCCTCATAAATATAGAAATTAAAAACATCCAACACTTTTACCTGTCCTTCTGTACAACTTTTACTAAGGCAGATGTAAGTGGGTATCTCTTTTAAGGTAAGGGTAAGTGCAGCCATCTCATTTTTTCTTTTTACAGTAATCGTTCCTTTCTTTTTGGCGGCGGCAATAATATCGCCTATTTTATAATTGGATAAACCTTCTAACTGATTGGCGTCAATTTCTTCCAGCAAATCTCCTGTAAGCAAACCAGCTTTTTGCGCACCTGCATTGTTGATTATTTCCAGTATCTCTACATATTTTTCAGCATCATTTTCTTTTATTTTATAAGAAAAACCAAAAGTACTGCGGGTAGATTGCGTCAGCCCGATTTGTGTAGTCAGTAATAAAAAGGCCAGGTAAAGAAAACATTTTAAAGCGTATTTCATATAGAGCAGAAATAATTAAGAATATAGTTTCAATGAAGATAAATAAATCTTAATGGTTGCAGTTACTTTTAGGTTGGTATCTTTTTCTTTCAAGTTTTGAGGTAAAGCGTTTTAAAAGGAACGAGTATAAAGATTTATATTTACGAAATAATTATTTTTATGGAACTGGCATATGTTAAATCTGAGTTACACAATAGCATTACAACAATTGAATTTTTTCATCCGCAAAGCAATTCACTACCCGGAAAAATTTTAGAGCAATTATCTGAAGCTATTCAAGTCGCTGGGAATGAAAATAAAGTAAAAGTCATTATTCTGAAATCGGCTGGTGAGAAAGCATTTTGTGCGGGAGCTTCATTTGATGAGTTGATAGCTATAAAAACTAAAGAAGAAGGGTTGGAATTCTTTAGTGGCTTTGCCAACGTAATTAATGCTATGCGTACCTGTCCGAAGTTTATAATTGGTCGTATCCATGGTAAATGTGTAGGTGGTGGAGTTGGTCTTGCTGCGGCAGTTGATTATGCTATAGCTACGGAAAGTGCTGAAGTAAAACTGAGTGAACTGGCTGTCGGCATTGGTCCGTTTGTTGTTGGCCCTGCTGTAGAAAGAAAGATTGGCGCATCCGCATTTTCACAATTAGCTATAGATGCTTCATTGTGGCGCAATGCTGAATGGGCAAGAGGGAATGGTTTGTATGCAGAGTTACATCCTGATACAGAATTCATGGATGCATCAATAGATAGATTGGCGGATACTTTAGCACACTCAAGTCCTGAAGCAATGGCGGAAATGAAAAAAATATTTTGGAAGGGAACAGAGCATTGGGATAAATTATTAATGGAAAGAGCAGCTATCAGCGGCCGGTTGGTGCTGAGTGATTTTACAAGAGAAGCAATCGAAAAATTTAAAACAAAGTAGCCAATCACTTTTATTCTTTTTCATCTTTTAGCTTAGCTTTTAGTTCAAAAGAAATTACTTTTTTGTTCAGCAAAAAAAACACCATGGTGTAAGCATCTGAAAAGTAATCCATAGTACTTGCAGCATCGTCCAAAATGCTTACTGTGCTTTTCCCTTCACCTTCTTCTGTTTCATAATAGTTTACATAGCCGGGTTGAATCTTTACATGCAAACTGTCATAGGCGGCAATAATTTTTAGTATATCCGTTCCAACACCAATACCTGACGCAGTTTTACATAAGGGACTATTGGCTTTAATTCCAATTAACCGCATACGAAATTTATAAGGAGCATAATAACTTCGGTTAAATTCAAGCTGCACATCAATATTTTTATATTTTAGTTTAGCCGTATCCTGGTAATTATCGTTTATTGTATCCAACGAATTTGGCAGTAGAATTTTTTCATTCAATATTTTTTCTACTCCTTCCTGCGACATGCCAAGTTGTAATGAACCAAGTCCATTCAGACTTATGATATGATCTTTTTTTTGCGCAGCTGTACAAGGGGCGACAACAATAAAAAAGAATAAGCATATTTTTTTCATACAATGAGATTTAAATAATCTTTCAAGTTCGAATAAAATAAATATTAGGGTGATGTTTACTCCTCATCATCATAAATGGGAAGTATATCAAAAGACACCACTTTATTGTTTACTAGGTTGAAAATTATGGCATAACCTTCTTCAGCTTCTTTAACGGTTACAGTGCTTTTCGTTTTAATTCTTTTGGGTTTGTTGTCGCCTTCATATTCAAATAAAGGCTTTGCATCTATATGGTAGCCATCGTAGGCGGCAATAATTTGTAACTTGTTAGAACCAATACCAATGCCTGATTTTGTTTTACATAATGGGCTGCTGGCACTTATTCCATCCACTGCAATATAATCCTGCCTTTTCCAGAGGCTTATTTCTACATCAATGCCTTTATATTTTACTTTGATTGTTTCAACAAGTACAACAGGATCAACATTAATTACTTTTAGAATAATTTTTGAGTTCAGCACTTTTTCTAATTCTACAAATGGCATTCCTAATTTTAGAGAGCCAATACCATCCAAACTAAGGAGATAATCCTTATTTTGGGCAATAGTTGTTGTTGTTACAAGCATGAAAAGAAAGAGGAGAATCTTTTTCATAGCAGAAAAATTTAAGGTCTGTACGTAAGTTAAACAATAAATTTAATGCAATCACCATACATTGTTTTTAATGAAATCAGTTTTATAAAGATTTGCCGAAAACTGGCAAAAAGCGATGCTGACCTTGCCAGCATTATTAAGAAGTATGGCTTGCCGCCTATGTGGACTAGGCCGAATACTTTTCAAACTTTAATACTTACTATTTTTGAGCAGCAAGTATCCCTTGCCGCAGCATATGCCGCATTTAAAAAATTAAAACAAAAAGTCGGATATGTTACTCCAGTTAAAATTCTACAGTTAACTGATGAAGAAATGCGAAACTGTTATTTTACTCGGCAAAAAATGGGGTATGCAAGGGGGCTTGCAACTGCAGTAATAAAGAAGGAAATTCAATTAAATAAATTAGCCTTATTACCAGATGAAGAAGTGAGGAACAAACTAATACAAATAAAAGGTATTGGAAATTGGACTATTGATGTGTATCTCATGCATGCATTGCAACGGTCAGATCTCTTTCCATTGGGCGATATTGCATTGGTAAACAGTTTGAAAGAAGTAAAGCGACTGC
The DNA here is from genome assembly GCA_016708765.1 of Chitinophagaceae bacterium. GTDB lineage: Bacteria > Bacteroidota > Bacteroidia > Chitinophagales > Chitinophagaceae > JJ008. The sequence goes on along the minus strand of JADJFD010000002.1, from coordinate 566,587 downwards.
CAAAAGATATTTCTAAAGAAGAAATGCTTTCTATTGCGGAATCATGGCGTCCAAATAGAACAATTGCTGCAATGATACTTTGGCATAGTTACATAAAAAAGAGAGGAATTAAGCTAGGAGTTTAAAGGAGAAGAAAGAGGAAATGAGGTTAAAACTATAAATCTTCTTTTCCGAAATTATTGTAGACTCTGTGAATACCTTCTTTCATTTTTGATACTTTGAAATTAATTAGTAAACCATGTTTGAGGTTTGTTAGCGATAAATGAGTGTGTACCTGATTGAAGTTAACTGGTGGCAAAGGATGCTTCGATTTCAGTTCAACTATTAATTTTTCTTCAACAAGCAAATCAATTTTATAGGCATCTTTGATATGAAGTTCTTCGTATTCAATGGGCAGAAGTAGTTGCCTTTTTACAAATAGCCCAAGCTTTGTTAATTCATAATAAAGAATTTCTTCGTAAACCCTTTCGTAACAATCTGGACCTACTCTAGAATGTATTTTGATACAAAGACCAATAACAAGCTCTGTCAATTCATTGATTGCTATTGGTCTTTTATAATCCATCTCCTTCTCTCTTTTTACTCATTTAAACTCTTAGCCTAAATATTCAATCCCCCGCAGACACTCAACGTTTGCCCGGTAATATAAGAACTCATATCACTTGCTAAAAACAAAGTCGCATTTGCAATATCTTCTGGCGAAGCAAATTTACCTAATGGAATGCCTGCTTTGTATTTATCAGCACCTTCGCCATCTTTTAAATAGGAAGTCATATCAGTTTCCACAAAACCTGGTGCAATTGCATTACAACGGATATTGCGGCTGCCTAATTCTTTGGCCACACTTTTTGTAAAACCAATAATACCTGCTTTGCTGGCGGCGTAACTGCTTTGTCCGGCATTGCCGATTTCACCAATGATAGAACTCATATTAATGATGGAACCAGACCTTGCTTTCATCATTGGTTTAATAATCTGCTTGGTCATGTAGAACACACTGTTCAGATTTACCTGTATCACATCATTCCATTGTTCCGGTGTCATGCGAAGCAATAAATTGTCTTTTGATATTCCTGCATTGTTTACACAAATATCAACAGCGCCAAACTCTTTCAGTACATCAGCTACAAAACTTTCACATTGTGCGAAGTCGCCTGCATTGCTTTGATATGCTTTTGCTTTTACACCAAATGCTGTCAACTTAGCTTCTAATGCAGTTGCTTTTTCTGCACTGCTGTCACTTACATATGTAAAGGCTACATTAGCTCCCTGTTCTGCAAATTTGATGGCAATGGCTTCACCGATTCCACGGGCAGCACCTGTAACGATAGCAACTTTTCCTTCTAATAATTTCATAATGCTTGTATTAATTATTAAGTAGTGTAGTTTTTATTCATCAATAATATTTCTTCCAACATCGTTCTTTCATTAGAAAGTCGGGGAACTTTGTGTTGTCCGCCGAGTTTACCTTTGCTTTTCAACCATTCATTAAAAAGATCGCTTTTTGCAACATGGACAATAGGTAAACCCAAAGCAATATTTTTATGTCGCTTGGCTTCATAATCGCTGTTGACATTCTTTAATGCTTTATCAAGTTCAATTGTAAACTCTTCTAGGCTGGTAGGTTCTTCTTCAAATTCTATTAGCCATTCATGTGCACCGTTTGATGTATCAGAAAAATAAACCGGTGCCGCTGTATAATCATTTACCACAGTTCCTGTTTTTTCAGCGGCAATGGCAATAGCATTATCTGTATTATCAACTATCACTTCTTCACCAAAAGCATTCATATAGTGTTTTAATCTTCCCGAAACTTTTATCCTGAAAGGATTCAGGGAAGTGAATTGTATAGTGTCGCCTAATAAATATCGCCACAATCCGCCATTGGTACTGATGATTGGAGCGTAGTTTTTCCCGATTTCTACATCTTGTAATCCGTAAGTCAATGGCTCATTTTTACCATATTCATTTACCGGCATGAATTCGTAAAATATGCCATGGTCGGTGAAAAGTAACATTCCTTCTTCATCAGGCATGACTTGTGCTGCAAAAAAACCTTCGCTGGCATTATATATTTCGAGATAGTTTATCTTCTTGCCTATAATTTTTTCAAACTGTTCTTGGTATGGAGTAAATGAAACACCGCCATGCATATATAATTCCAGTGATGGCCACACTTCGCTCATTGTTTTTTTTCCAGTGATTTCTAAAATTCTTTTAAACAAAACCAAAGTCCAGGTTGGTACGCCTGAAATAGATGTGACATTTTCTTTTATAGTGCTTTCAGCCAGCTTTTCAATTTTATTTTCCCATTCATCCATTAAGGCAATACTAAGGTCTGGTGTTCGCAACCAATGACCCCAGAATGGAGTGTTTTGTAAAAGGACTGCACTTAAATCGCCGTATTGTGCTTCATTGTTCATTGGATTAATATTGTGGCTTCCGCCCAATACTAATCCTTTGCCGGTTAGCAATTCAGATTCGGGATTAAATAAATAATACAATGACAGTACATCTTTCGACGCTTTGAAATGGCAATCTTGCAAACTTTCATCACTTACAGGTATGAATTTGCTTTTATCACTGGTGGTGCCGCTGCTTTTGGCAAACCAATAAATAGGGGTGTTCCATAAAATATTTTGTTCACCATGCATGATTCGTTCAATGTAGAACTTCATGTCATCATAATTACTAATTGGAACAGCCGTTTTAAAATCACGGACGTTAAAAAGGTTGGAGAAATTATACTTTCTGCCAAACTCAGTGTATTGTGCTGATGTAACTAAATCCTGCAATACTTCCCGTTGTGCATCCAAGGGATTATTTTTCCAGGCTTCGATGCGCCAAAGCCGCATACGGGCCAATGATGATATGGCTGGAGAGAGCAGTTTCATTTGCTGGCAAAATAAGAAATTAGCGCCACGAAAACACACAAAACACCACGAAAGAATTTTTTGAGGGGGATTTATTTACTTGAGATACAAACCTAATTAGTGTAGGCGTTGTTTATCTTCTGTTTTAGAGCCTCTTTAAGTTCATCCGAACAAAAGGAATGGGCAACGGCTTCCAGATTACATTTTAAGAAATGTTCTTTTTCCCATTGAAAAACTTTTTCCATCAGTGTGTATTCGCTACTGAGTGTAACCGGTGTAATGGTACGGGAGTCCGTATTGATGCTCATCGAAACGCCTGCGTTATAAATTTTATTTGCAGAATGATCTTCAATTCTATCAAACACATTGGTTTGAATATTACTGGTTGGGCAAACTTCCAGATGTATATTTTCTTTTTTAAGAAAATCAAGCAAAGTATCGTCTTCTGCACTTCTGGTGCCGTGTCCAATTCGGCTTGGATGAAAGTGTTGCAATACTTCTCTTACACTGTCGGGCCCTTTTGCTTCGCCTGCATGTGCTGTACAAGGAATATTTTTTTCTTTTGCGTAGGCAAAAGCTTTTTCATGGTTCTTTACCGGAAAGCCAGCTTCATCACCTGCAATGTCGAAGCCAACAACATTGGTTCCCTTAAACTGCTCAACAAGTTGAATTGTTTCCATGCTTTCTTCTTCGCTATAATGACGAAGCGTACAAAGTATCAACCTAGCTTCAACATCAATTTGTTGCATGCCTTCAGTTACTGCATCATTCACTGTTTTTACAACTTCAACAGGAGTAAGACCTTTTGCAATATGAAGCAATGGTGCAAAACGGATTTCTGCATAAATTACATTATCGGCTTTAAGTTGTTCCAGCAAATCAAGTGTAACAAGCCTTAGCTGTTCTTTGGTTTGCATTAACTGAAAACCTTTAACGGCACGGCTGAGATAATCTACCAGATCAGTACATTTTGGAGGAGCTATAAAAGAATGTTGATATTCTTCAAATGTAATAGTTGGGTCAATCTTTTGCACTACTTTATAACTCAAACTACAGTCGAGATGAAGGTGCAATTCTATTTTTGGCAATTGATTGTAATTCATAATTCAGCTTTCGGGAAAGAAATGAAAAGAGAATCAGTCTGCATTATTTCTTGCCTCTTCATGTAAGTAATCTTTCCGCTTCAATTCAAAGTTCCGTCCGAGGTATAATCTTTTTACTTCATCATCCGCTGCCAGTTCTTCAGCAGTGCCATGCTTATAAATTCTCCCGTCAATCAACAGATAAGCTCTATCGCAAATGGATAATGTTTCTGTAACGTTATGGTCGGTGATAAGAATGCCAATATTTTTAAGTTTCATTTTAGCAACTATCGCCTGAATATCTTCTACCGCAATGGGATCAATACCAGCAAATGGTTCATCCAATAAAATAAATTTTGGATCAACGGATAATGCTCTTGCTATCTCAGTTCTTCTTCTTTCGCCACCGCTCAGTACATCACCGTTGCTTTTACGAACATGCTGTAAACGAAATTCATTCAATAAAGATTCGAGTTTTGCCTTCTGTTCCTGTTTTGACAATTTAGTCATCTCCAAAATGGCAGCAATATTATCTTCTACACTTAGCTTTCGAAAAATAGATGCTTCCTGTGGCAGATAGCCGATTCCCAGCTGAGCCCTTTTATACATTGGCAACGATGTAATATCCTCACCATTAAAAAAAACTTTTCCTTCATCTGGTTTTATCAAACCCACTACCTGGTAGAACGAAGTTGTTTTGCCGGCGCCATTTGGCCCCAATAAGCCAACAATTTCTCCTTGCTTCACTTCAAAGGAAACATGATTTACAACAGTACGGTTACCGTATTTTTTTACGAGTTCTTTTGTTTCGATTGTAACTGCCATGGAGCGCAAAAATAAGGCATGATAGCTGATTAACTAAGTTTCAGAATCATTTAACCTTGTTTTGACTAATGCCTCCGCATCATTAGCTTTGCACCCTGATGAAAGTAACTGATCACATAGCCCAGGCAAAAGATACTCTTATTTCGTTTGAGGTATTACCACCCTTGAAAGGGAAAGGAATTGAAGCATTATACAAGCATCTTGATCCCTTAATGGAATTTAAGCCCTCTTTTATTAATGTAACCTACCACCGTAGTGAGCATATATTCAAAAAAAGAATTGATGGTTCTTTTGAAAAAGTGGTGGTTCGCAAACGGCCGGGTACGGAAAGTATCTGTGCTGCCATTATGAATAAATACAATGTAGACACTGTACCGCATCTTATTTGTGGTGGTTTTAGTGTTAACGATACAGAAGATGCATTGATTAACCTACGGTATCTGGGTATTGACAATGTACTGGTATTGCGAGGAGATGCCGCAAAAAACGAAACGGCATTTGAACCAGAACCCGGTGGACATAAATATGCTTCTGATTTATTAAGGCAGGTTGTTAATTTAAATGCAGGAGTCTATATTGAAGACGAATTAAAAAATTCGCATAAAACTGAATTTTGTATCGGCGTTGCTGGTTATCCGGAAAAACATTTTGAGGCTCCAAATATGGATACCGACCTTGCTTATTTAAAAGCAAAAGTTGATGCTGGAGCAGATTATATCATTACACAAATGTTTTTTGATAATGCAAAATTTTATGCATTTGTTGATGCATGCAGAGCTGCTGGCATTACTGTGCCCATTATACCTGGATTAAAACCTGTGTATAGCAAAAAGCAATTAAATATTTTGCCTAAAACGTTTCATATTGATCTGCCAAAAGATCTTTCTAATGAAATTTTGAATTGCAAAACTGATGCAGAAGTGGAACAGGTTGGTGCTGAATGGTTATTAATGCAATCAAAAGACCTCAAAAAAAATGGTGTACCAGTTCTACACTATTATACATTGGGCCGACCGCATGTGGTGGCTGGGGTGGTAAAGGATTTGTAAGCTAAGAGTTTAAAAGAGTAAAGGAGAAAAAGAGTTATATGCAAAACTCCTCAGTTTTTTTAATAGATGGAATGAAATAATTTCATTTAAGAAATTTCTCCTTGCCTCCTTTTCCCCCTCCTTTAAAATCCTAGCCTCATTTAGAAATACTGCTCAAAACTTTCTGATCAATCGTTACAGGATATTTTTTTCTTAATGCCTCATTCCATTTGTCCTCTAATATTGTTTGATAATCATTAATAACCAAACCTTTTGCATCTTGATAGCTACGCTGCATTGGCTTGTCGTACACTTGTGCTAAATATGCAAACGAAGCTGTATTGTCGTTTGTATTAAGCAATGGCGATGTTATCATACCTGTTTTGGGAATAGCTTTATTTAAATTTGGAATCTGCTCCCATTCATATCTTGAAGAGTCGGCAACAATTTTTTCTGAATGTTGCTCAACAATATTTCTCCAATCAGCAGGGTTCTTTTTTAAAAGGTCGTACGCCGTGTTGGCAATAGTTTGGTCAGAACAAAAAAGAACAATAACGTCAGCACTTTTTTCCCACTTATATTTTGCTTTATTTGTTTCATAAAGTGCTAATAGAGTAGCAGAATCTGATTGTGCTTTATTCCAAACTTCCTGCTGCATTATTTCGAAAAAAATATTGCCATCTTTAAATTCTGCCATCTGGTTGCGAAAATCTTCATTGAAATCTTCCAGACGGTCACGGTAAAAAGATAGCATGGCAAACTTTTCAAACTCATCCATTACCTGCGGCCATGGTTTAGCGCCAGTTCCATCTTGCTTGTAACGATAAGTGTTTGCATAATTAACCCAGTCAGTGGCATCGTAAGTTGAGTCGCCTATAGTAAAAAAAGTTGTTGAGGCTATTATTGATCTTCCTACAGGTAGCATTGGTTTTTGATCTAAAACACTATCACTCATTGCCCACACTCCGTCATTGTCAATTGGATATTTTTTAAATCCTGCTTTGGATTTTACCTGATTGTAAATAAAGTCTTTCGAAGATTTCCAACGGCTATCTGTTTTTATTCTCTGTTCCAGTTCCAGCAAGTTGCCTTTATCATTCGGATCTGTTACAACTGGTTTCACGGAATTACGTTTCAAAATATGCAATCCATATGAAGTGGCAAATGGTTTGGTAATAGCACCATCTTTTGAAATGGCCCATAATGCTGATTCGAAAGCCGGCTCATATTGCCCTACACCTGCATCTGCCATAATTCCGCCATTAGCTGCCGTTACATAATCATTGCTAAAAGATGAAGCAAGACGATTGAAATTTTCGCCAGCAAGTAATAGCTTGTATAAAGAGTCGGCCAACTTGCCCAATTGTTTTTTACCAGCCTCATCAACATCCGGCGGGAAAGCCAATAAAATTTGCTGCGCTTTTATTTTGCCAACAGCTTTTCTTTCGCCCAGGGTTTTAAAAATATGATAACCTACTTTAGAAGAAATTTCGGAAGAATATTTTCCAACTGGAGTAGCGTAAATAACATTTTCAAATTCATAAGGCAAAGTGAATACAGTTATATAACCTAATTCACCTTTATTGTTTTTTGCTGACGGATCGTCTGAATTTTCTTTTGCAACAAGCGAGAAATCATCTCCTTTTTTTAATCGTTGCAATATGGCATCTCTTTTTTTCTTTGCTTCAACGGTGTCAACAAATCCAGCAGCATTTCTGTAAGAAATAAAAATATGTGCTACTCTAATGTCTTTCAGGCTTCTGTTAAATGCTTCGCCAGTCATTCTTTTCACCAATTCAGGATCACTCATGTAGTTTTCAGAAATCTGTGTACGTAGATTGGCAACTTCACTTATTATTTGAGGCAATGTATCAACACGACGATCATAAGCTTCTCTGATTTTTAGTTTCGAATTGATGTATAAGGTAAGATATTCGTTGACAGCTTTTGATTTATTAGTAGTAGGGCCAGGATTGTTTTTATTGTAGGCATTTAAAAAATCATTTACATCGGCTTTGTACTTGCCATAGGTAAACAGTGTTTGCGAAGATGCCGACAGCAAAATAAAACAAGCAATAGTGAGAGCAGCAATACTTTTTTTCATACGTAATAGGTTTTCAGAAAAGTTCTATTATTTTTTTAATTTTAATTGAAGCACATCGTCAATTTGCTCCAATGCAAGTTTTTTTGCAATGATGCGTTTGTCTTTATCAAGTAAATAAATTGTTGGAAAGGAAAGTACATCATACAGTTGCGAATAACCTGGAATGTTATTATCTGTCCTGGCTTTATCTGCCGCTTTTGAGTAATAAACATGGGTCCAGTCTGTGAGCTTTTTCTCATTGATGAAATTCAGCCAGTCCTTTTTTGTGCCATCTGTTTCTTTCGAAACTGCATAAATATTTACACTGTCAGCTTTCCATTTTTCTCTATACACTGAATCTATTTGGGGCAACACTTCTTTGCAATGACCACAAGTAGGATCCCAGAATATGACCATGGTGAAGTTTCCTTTTTCGGCAAACATGCTTTTCATTGCTCCGGTAGAATCGGGCAACTCAATATCTGACGCAGGAGTACCCATTATGTTTGCCATTAAACTATAGGCTCTGTCAGTAATAACTTTTTTACCTGCGGCTGTTAACCAAGAATGCTCTTTCTGTGCAAAATATTTTTCGAAGAGATAAAGAAACACAGCATCTTCCCACATATACTTTTGATTCAAGTATCTGTTTACAAATTTTATCAATAGAAATCTTGTCATTTCTAAATTGATAGTGGCAGTGCCAAGCATCCAGTCTAATTCTTTAATTACTGAATCAGGATGTGGAACAACGACCTGGTTAAAATATTTATCAAGCTTCTCTTCAAAGAAAGTGGTGTAAGCTATTCGTCCGTCATAAAAACTTACATCATCCCAGAAGTGATCTTTATAATATTGCCAGGATGCAAGTGAGTCTTCTTTTGTTTTAGGATTTTTTAAACGGCCTGTAAGTGCAGGTTCCTTCATTGTCATTAATAGTGCAGTAAGAATATTGCCCGGATAGTTCTTTATAATATCGTTGCGAAAAGCAGCTATATCCTCATCCAGTTTTATTAATTTTTCTCTTATAGCAGCCGAATCTTTTTTTGAAGTACTTGTTTTATACGAGTCTTTCAATTTATTAATTTCCTTTCCTTTTCCAGTCATGAATTGTTGATAATGATTAAAGAGCACATTATCTGAAGAGTTCTCAAATTTTATTGATGAGCCAATAGTTGCTGTATCTGCAGTAATGGAAAAACGTTGCTGTTTATCTACCAGCACTTCAAAAAAACCAGTTTTTTTAGGATAGCCAATCAAGTAAATACCTCCATTCAAATTTCCATCTCCTTTAAAAATGGCCTCGCTTTTTTCGTTCAGCAAGGCAGAATCAATAATCGGATAGGTTTTTCCAAAGTAGTGACCAAGATAGATATACTGGTTCTTGAAGGGTTTAAAAGTTACTTTAATCTCGTAGCCAACATCAGTTTGTGCAGCTGAGGAAAAGAGTAAAACGAGAAAAGCGGAAAAGAGGAAAATTCGTTTCATAAGTATGAATAAGTCAGGTAAAGTTATAAAAAGGTGGTTTAAAACTTTATATCAGAATTTTGAGGTTTGTTAAAGAGGTGAATTGCTATTCTTTCGTTGCTTTTTCAAATGGTTATTGCCCCTAAATTTTTTGCGGCAAATATCTATATTCTATACAAATTGATAATAATAAAGCATTTTCCTGACATCGGTTATATTTGCACTCCTCCGGAAAGTCTCCGGTTTAAACTTCAGCAGAATGAAATTTTATAATTTATTGATTAAATACAGGCTTTGGATTGGTATTGCTCTTTTGGCAGCAGGTGTGTATGTTAACTATTCAGCCAGTTTCTGGCCAGCCTTTCCACTCTATCTCGTTGGTCTGATATTAGTAGCTGGGCATATTTTTTTCGGCCCTCTCCGCCTGATACAGGAATACATGGAAAATGGAGACATGGATGGGGCAGAAAAAGTACTAGCCTCTATCAAATTTCCTAATCTTTTATACAAGCCCATCCGGTCAGTTTTCTATACATTGAAAGGAAATATTGCTATGATGAAGCAGGACTTTGATGGTGCAGAAAAGATGATGAAAAAAGGATTAGACTTGGGTATGCCGATGAAAGAAGCTGAAGGAGCAAGTATGCTACAGATGGGAATGATCTTTATGCAAAAAAATGACTTAAAACAAGCAGAAAGTTATATCCGTGGTGCTATCAGAAAAGGATTACCGGATAAAGAAAATGAGGCGGCAGCTTATTTACAGATGTGCAGCCTAATGATGAATAAAAGAGAATTTAGAGCGGCAAAGGATTTCTTCAGGAAAGCAAAAGCATTAAAGCCAACTACTTCACAAATCGTTGATCAGATAAAACAAATTGAAAAATATATTTCGAGGATGCCGGGATAAACTGGAGTTTCCGAAATGCGTTGAATAGATAAATAGAAAAGAGTCCGTGAATTCACGGACTCTTTTCTATTTAGAACAATATTAATTATCCCTTATATTAGTTATCTGTCATCAAAGGATTTAGCGACATTTCATCAGCTGAAATAGGCCAGATATATCCTGCATCTGCAGGACCTTTAGCTGGCGCAGTACCTTTAGCTGGAATTGTTTGAAGCAAACGCATCAGATCAAAATTTCTCATGCCTTCACCTAAAAGCTCAATTCTTCTTTCAAGTAAGATCGCATTAATTAAATCTGTTTGTGTTGCTGGCGCAAGAATTGTTAAAGCATCTGATCTTTGACGAACAGCATTTAACAACGCTAATGCCTTTGCATTTACTCCTGCATTGGTTCTGGCTAAAGCCTCAGCAAGAGTCAGCATTACTTCAGCATATCTTATTACTGGCGCATAATCAGTGAAAGGAGTTCCACCATTGTATTTCAGATTAAGATATGGCTTTGCAGAAACTACTGCATTAAAACCTCTTCTTGCATCTGTAACCAACCAACCAGCATTGCCAATAATTCCGGATGGATTTAAAGAAAATTCTCCATTACCAGTAGATTTTGCAAAATAAAATCCCAACTGATTTTGTGTGCCTGGATTGTCACCAGCAGTTGCAGTCATAGGCATGGAAAGAATGGATTCTGTTGTAGTATATGGAGCCCTGAATACATTTACAACATTTGCTTGTAATGCATGTGCTACACCAGTTGTGGCACTAAAAGGGGCTGTTGCCTGAGGAACTATTTTTGTAGCTTCAGTTATTGCTGCTGGATAGTTCTGCATAGCCAAATAAACACGGCTTTTTAAAGCAATTGCTGTATTGCGATGTGCCCTCGTCGTATTTAAAATTGCTGAGGCGTAATTTAATGGAAGATTCGTTTCTGCAAAATTCAGATCACTCAGAATTTGTGTATAAACTTCAGCTACTGTACTTCTTGCCAAAGCAGATGCACCAGATTCTTTAATTCCTGTCAATCGCAGTGGCAATCCAGGTTTACTACCATTACCATCAGCATATGGACGGGCATAATGCTGTAATAGTTCCAAATAAATAGTGGCCCTTATAAGTCTAGCTTCTCCATTGTAATTGTTTGCAAGAGTAGCTCCAACAACGCTACTACCTTTAGCAGCCATTCCATCAATAAAAAGATTGCAAATATTGATTGCATAATAAGCCTGAGCCCACATGTTTTTTACAAAATTTGTGGATGTGCCTGTTGGATTTAGGTTCCAGACATCGGCTCCAGTAACCAAGTTGGTGGTTTCATTAAGAAATTCTTCACCAATAATATCACCGGCAATTTGTGCTCTACCGCCATAAAAATTACCGCTTTTAAATGCTTGATACATTGAATTTACCTGGTTAGCTACACGGGCAGGTGTATCGAATGACGTAGCGTCAGAAACAGATGTTTGTGGCACTGGAGATAATAATTCTTTATTACAAGAAGAAGAAATCATCCCCACTCCCAAACCTAAACAGATAATATATTTTATTTGTTTTTTCATTTTTTAAAATTTGTGGTTCTTAAAAACCGATGTTTAATCCAAAAAGAATGGTACGTCCGTTAGCAATGGTGTTTCTGTCAACGCCTTGAGCTGTATTTGAAGTACCATTAGAAGAAACTTCAGGATCAGGACCAGGGTATTTTGTGAAAATGGCTAAATTCTGGCCGCTAACAAAAAGCCTAGCTGAGCTGATTTTTGCTTTGTTTAAAAGGGATTGGGCAAAAGTATAAGATAGGGTTACGTTTTTAAGTTTTACAAAATCACCTTTAAAGGCATTGTATGACATTGGTAAACCAGAGCCATTAGAAACGTTATCGCCATAAACTGGTCTTGGAACAGTAGAAACATCACCAGGCTTACTCCATGCCGTCAACACATCCACATGGTTATTCCAGAAACGCATATCATGCAATCCTGCGTTTGATCCGTAATATATAAAATAACCAAATTGGTAGGTAAGTAAAACATTTAAATCAAAGTTTTTATAGCGGAATGTGTTATCAAAACCTCCATAAATTTTTGGATTTGTATTACCAAACATTACACCGTCTTTCGCCTGTGTAATTCCTACTGCAACACCGTTCTCCTTGTATTGTGTTCCATCAGGGTTTGTCCACTGGAACTGTCCAGCAGGCACAACAAATTGATAAAGTACGGGCTGACCAGCTTTATTTAATACAATTCTTCTACCTGTGGCTGGGTCAACACCGCCATTTCTTACTAAGAATAAAGATCCAAGCGGAAAACCAATAGCACTACGGCTTACTGTTTCAAGTGATGTTGCAGTAAGTATTTCCGTTAAGCCAGGAGCAAGAGCAGTGACTTCGTTTTTATTAGTAGTAATATTAAGTGTAGAATTCCAACTGAAATCCTTCGATTGAATAGGTGTTCCAGCTATTGAGAATTCCCAACCCTTATTATACATAGAGCCGACATTAGAAGGAATATTATTAGGAACACCAGCAGATGGAGATTGAGGTACATTCAAGATAAGGTCTTTGATATCATTATAATATCTTGTTGCTTCAATTCTTAAACGATCCTCGAACAAACCTAAATTTACTCCTACATCAATCTTTGAACTAGTTTCCCATTGTAAATTAGGATTACCTGCAAAGTTGAATAAAAGAGTAGGAAGGCCACCATATAAACCAGATCCATAGGTAGAATAAATGCCATAATCACCAATACCTGCTGTATTACCAACTTTTCCATAGCTACCTCTCAGTTTGAATTGGTTAATAACATTACCCAATCCAGAGTTCTCCCAGAATGATTCTTTTGCAATCTCCCATCCTGCAGATGCTCCCCAGAAAGTTGAAGCTTTATCAGCAAAAGCTGAATACTGGTCGTTTCTTACATTGCCGGAGAAGTAATATTTTTTCTTAAAGTCATAATTAATACGACCAAAAGATGATAAAAGATAGTTTTCACCAAAACCTAATCCTGCAGTATTAGGAGTAACAAACCCTGCCTGTAATACATTAAATGCTGGATCTGATAGATTTTGTCTGTTTAAGCCAAACCCAAGACCTGTTCTTCTATCCTGTTCATTTCCCACTAATGCACTAACTGTATGTGCAGAATTGAAAATATAATCAAACTGTGCTGTGTTAGCCCAAGTCCATCTCTTGTTTTTACCAAGAGTACTTGAAGCATTTCCATTAAGAGTAGCTCCATCACCATGTACAGGAGTTTGGAAAACCTCGTTATCAACAAATAAATAATCTATTGCATATAGCGATTTTAACGTTAGCCATGATATTGGCTTTAATTGCAGATAAGTAAATGACTGTATGTGATTGCTTTCGCTATTTGAGCGATTTAAATCTAATTGAGGGACTGGGTTATAGAAACCAACTGTAACCGAGTTATTCATCCGCCCGATTGTATTTGAGTTGAAGCTAGTTCCGTTTTCTACATTGTAAGTTCCGTCATTCTTATACGGGCCAACATTTGGGGCAGTATTGAAAACAGTACGACCAGCACCATTAGTAGAAAATGCTTCGCCTGAAAGTGATCCAGATCCAAGTGATTGAAGATTCAGTTCATTGGAATAAGAAATCTTACCACCGATAGTAAGTACTTTATTTATTCTGCTATCTACATTGAATAAGATATTCTTACGAGTAAAATCATTTTTTTTCTGAATACCTTCTTGGTCAGAATAGCCAACAGAGAAATAATATGAAGTATTATCATTTCCACCAGATACATTCAAATTGTGATCATGTGATAAGCCTTGTCTGTAAACTATGTCTGCCCACCTGGTATCAATTAGATTGCCATTGGCATCAGTTGCAGTGGCAAATTTTGTATAACCTGTTCCAGCTGGATTGGTTGAGTTTACGTTAGGATTATTTGCGGCTGCCATATTTTTGAAATCGGTGTATTGTTGTGCATTCAAAACTTCTGGAACACCATAAACACTTGTCCAACTTACAGAACCATTATAACTAACTCTTGCTTTTCCAGACTTTCCTCTTTTAGTGGTAATAAAAACCACACCATTAGCAGCCCGGCTACCGTATATCGCAGTAGCAGCAGCATCTTTGGCAATGTCAATAGTTTCTATGTCGTTTGGGTTAATACTTGCTAAAGCATTACCTGCAGCAGAAGTAGCACTAAAGTCGCCACTTGCAACGGGTACGCCATCAACAATTATTAATGGCTGAGAGCTTAAAGAAATTGAATTGGTACCCCTGATTCTAAACACAGGTGGGGCGTTTAGTACACCACTTGGAACAGTTATTTGTACACCTGTAGCTCTTCCTGCTAGGGCTTGCTCAAAACTTTGAATAGGAGTGTTGGCAATTGCAGCCCCTTTTACAGAAGCGATATTTCCAGTTAAGTCCTTTTTCTTTTGAGTTCCGTAACCAGTTACAACTACCTCCTGAAGCGACTTGTCCTCATCTTTTAATGACGCATCAATTAATGATGCGATTCCGATTTGCCTTTCTATCGGACTTTTGTTAATAGATGAAAAGACGAGAGCTTTCGCATTTGCTGGTAAAGCCAAGGAATATTTACCATCTTCATTTGTAATTGTACCAGTAGTTGTTCCTCTTACAAGAACAGATACATTTGGTAAAGGTTTACCGTTTTCATCAGTAACGGTGCCAGAGACGGTTCGTTGTGCCATTGCATGTCCTGCAAAAAGCATAACCCCCATCAGGAGTAGAAACAGTTTTCTCATTTGCGTTTAGTTTTAGTGTGTAATAAAAAAACGAACTCCAAATAGTATGGAATTCGAGTTACTTCCGAAATACGAATGTCAAAAAAACGTATATTATTAAGCCTTATATTTATTGCGATAGCGAATTTATCTCCCGCCAGTCATATCTCCAAAAAATAAAGACAATGTCTTTTTTGATTTAGCTGCTCAGATTTGTTTTTAAATGGTAAAATAGCCGTTTAAACGAATTTATTTCTTGTTCCGACCAAAGGAAATTAGAATTGCCGGAAGTAATACAAGGTTGGTAAATGTGGCAGTTATTAGGGTAAGGGATGTTAGCCATCCAAGGGCTTTTGTGCCATCAAAGCCACTGAAGCAGAAGATGATAAACCCGGTAATGAGTACCAAAGAGGTGTAAATAATACTGATTCCAGTATGATGAATTGTTCCGATAACGGTTTTTCTAATATCATAGTTATTAAGTGGCAACTCTTGTTTATAATTTACAAGGAAACGAATGGTAATATCAATCGCTATTCCTAATGCTACGCTGAAAACCAATACAGTAGACGGTTTTAAAGGAATCTGCAACCAACCCATTAACCCTGCGGTTATTAATAAGGGAATGACGTTTGGAATGAGAGAAATCAGCAATATACGGGCAGATTTGAATAAATAAAGCATACAAAAAGCAATGAGGATAAAAGCCCAGAAAATGCTATCCTTTAAGCCATTGATAATATAGGTGCTGCCTTCCAAAAAGGTAACACTTGTACCTGTAAGCTGCACATCATATTTTCCTTTAGGAAATAACTGGTTTGCCCTTGCCGAAATGCTATCCAAAATTTTCGGCAACCTGTTGCTGCCTACATCTTTCATACTTACACTTATGCGGGCCTGCTGCTTGGTACTGTCCATAAAAGTATTGACAAGCTTTGCAAAGGAATTTTTTATTTCACCTGGTTCGCCCCTGAAGTTCAAATATTGAGATAAAGCAGGCAGGTCAAACTCCGAAGGCATTGAATAGCTGTTGCTGTCACCATCAAAGAAAGCTTGTTTGGCAAACTTTAATCCGTCTGTAATACTCAACGGCCGGGCTATGTCAGGAATTGTAGCAATATATTGGGAAAGTGAATCAATTTTTACAAGGTTGTTGAAATTGCGGGAAACACCTCTTTTTTCCTTTGTGTCCACAACAATTTCAAGTGGCATAACTCCTTTAAAATTGGTTTCAAAAAATTTAAGATCGGTGTAAAGTTTATCTGATTTAGGGAGATCATCTACAATATAGCCAAGTGGTTTTAGTTGAACAATCCCTGCGATTGAAACTGCAACGACGCCAATGGTAATTCCATAAATAAGTTTACGATGGTTTAATGACCAGCGTTCCAATCTATCGAGCCATCGTAGCAATCTTGCATTTTGAAGGTAACGGGTATGACGGCTTTTTGGTGAAGGTAAAAAGCTGAGCATTGCTGGAATAAAAATCAGTGAAATGATAAACAACGCAAAAATATTGATGCCTGCAACGATTCCAAACTCTTTTAATATCTGGCTTTGTGTTAATGCAAACACAGCGAAGCCTATTGCAGCAGCAAGGTTACAAAAGAGTGTAACGACGCCCATTTTTTCAATCATCTTCACCAACGATTTTTTCTTGTCGCCTGTTTCGTTGTAAGTAGTGTGGAATTTATTCAGGAAGTAAATACAATTGGGGATTCCAATTACTACAATCAACGGAGGAATTAATGCATTCAGCACACTGATTTTGAAACCCATCATTTCAATGGTAGCGAAACTCCAGATAACTCCAATTGCCACAACGGTAAGCGATAATAACATTGCACTGAATGATCTGAAAAATGCTAGTAATATTATAGCTGAAAGTAGTAAAGATGCTAAAATGAAAAACCGCATTTCGTTAGTTATGCGAACAGACAACTCTGTACGAATATGTGGTAAGCCGCTTTTATAAACAGTAATGTTATTTTCTATTCCAAACTTATCAACCAATGTAACAATGTTATTAATAATTGGAATTCTTTTTTTTGAAGACAGTACCTCTTTGTTGATACGTACACCCATTAACCATGCATTGGTGGTCGGATTGTATAATAAATCTTTATAAAAAGGAAGGCTTAGAAAAAGGGCGGAGGCAGAATCAAGTTCAGTTTGTGAAAGCTTTCTGTCGGGGAAAATTGTATCAGCTTTTAATTTTTCAGTTTCAGGAATCTTTACAAGGTTTATCGCTGATGGTATACTGATGATATCATCAACACCATTTGCTTTTTTTAAACTGCGTTGGAGATCTGCGTAAGCGTTGAAAGTTTTTTCTTCAAATAATTGATCGGTTTGTATTCCAATAACCATCAGATTGCCATCTTCGCCAAATTTATTTCTAAATTCCTGATAGGCTTTATACTTAGGGTTGTCAATGGGTATTGCTCTTGCAAAATCATAACTTAATTGTACTCTGCTGGCATGAATGCCCATAAAAAAAGTAGAACCGATAAGTAGAATTAATAACGGAATACGATATTTCAGAATAAATTGCCCAAGACGTAGCCACATAAGCGGAAGAAAGTAAGTTATAACCGCAAAGAAAGGTAAAAAACAAGTTTTAAAACTATATAAATAAATTAAATGCTGCAACAGAACAACAGCGGATGCAAATCAATTACTTTGTGCTTTTATTTAAATGCCAGATAAATTACATAAAACAAAAGGAATTGTACTGCGAACTGTAAAGTATGGCGAAACAAGTATTATTGTTACCCTATTTACTGAATTATTCGGTGTGCAATCTTATTTGGTAAATGGTGTAAGAACTTCCACAAAAAAAAGCTCAGGCAAAGCTGGCTATTTTCAACCGGCAGCTATGCTGGAGATGGTTGTTTATCACAACGAATTAAAACATCTGAATCGTATCAAAGAATTTAAATGGGCTCATTTATATAAGTATATTTTATCAGATGTACCAAAAAATGCTGTTGCATTGTTCATGATTGAACTATTGACAAAATGCCTGAAGCAGCCAGAGGAAAACAGTGAGCTTTTTCATTTTACGGAAGATGTGTTTTTAGAATTGGATGAAAGTGTTGGCACTGTAATGGCAAATATTCCTTTATTTTTTGCTTTGCACCTTACACATTTTTTTGGATTCAGGATAGATGATAATTACAGCAGCACAAAACAATTTCTCGATTTGCAGGAAGGTGGTTTTGTAAATGAACAACCACATCATCCACATTTTTTAGAAATGAAACAAGCTGAGGTTACCTCCCATTTTTTAAAAGTGATGCAAACAGAAGAATTGGAAGATATAAAACTCAATCATGATTTTCGAAGGAATCTTCTATTGGCATATGAAACATATTATCGTTTGCATATAAATGATTTTGGAGTGATGAAGAGTTTGCCGGTATTGAGAGAAATATTAGGCTAATCTCGTAGAAGCAGAAAAATCTTTTTGCAATAAAATGATTCCGGGCTTCTTCCCTTTTTGAAAACTCCCAAACTGCGATTCAATTCTTAATGCCTTTGCTCCATTACTTGTAGCCCATTGCAAAATGGTTTCAATAGGTATATGCGGAAAATGTTTTTGTACAGCTTCTATTTCTTTAACAATACTAAGCTGCCAGTTACTGCTATAACTATCAGTTCCTAAAACAATGTGGCAATTGTGTTTTATAAAAAGATCAATTGGCGGTACTTTGTTTTCTATATAAAGATTGGCATTGATACAAATGCAATAAACTAGTTTCAATCCATTGGCTGCTGCATATTCATTGGCCCAAATAATATCTTCTTCAGACATAAAAGTATTATGTACGAGGAAAATCGTTTGGCCATTTGTAAAGCATGGCAACACGGAACGGATACTGCTTTTGCCCGTTATCGGGAAAGGTGATTTATCTATTCCAAAAATTTTAAAGAAACGTAAGTATTCGCCGCCGCCTGTTTTATATAATTCATCTTCTGCCGGATGCTCCTGATTATGAATAGAAATTATTTTGTCTTTTGAGGCTTTGTTAATTAAGGAAAATGTTTTTGGGCTGATGGTATAAGGTGCATGAGGGACGAGAGAAGTTCGATGCCTGCCTGCCGGATAGGCAGGTTTGATGTTTGAAGTTAGTAGTTCTTTTCCAGAGTGTCCGCTACGTTTTTATAATGATTGAAATTATCTTCTGCTTTTTCATCAGTTAAACTTAATACTTCCACAAAATTTTGCCACCAGATTTTACTATTCTTTTTTACATCTAAAGTGTCAGCTGTGTTCCCAATATCGCCAACAGCAATGGTTCCATTCTTATACATTTCATTCTCGGCCTTAATGATTTCTTCCTTGATTACTTCTGTGGGGAAATCTCTTTTTGTGACAACGGAACAGAGAAAGTCAATTAATCCTGTATGCGGTGGAATTACATTTTTAAGATGGCTTAGTTCTAAATGACAATGACAATTAACGAAACCGGGAGTGACAATGCCACTTAACTGTTGAATATCATCCCCAGCTTCATTTGCAGGTAGAGTTTTCTGAATTATTCCTGATTCATCAGTTATGAGAACCATATCATCTTCTAAAAAATGAGTTCCATTAAATATTTTATCTGCTTTGAATTTTAAATAAGCCATGTGGGCAAATTACAAATTTCATCCCGCCAATAGCGAGACCAAATCATTAATTTTGCAGCCTTAATGGAATTTGTGATTTTTAATTTGGAATTTCTTAATGTATGTTAGACAGGTTAGAAGCGATAAAAGCAAGATTTGAACAGTTAGGTGTGGCGTTGACCAATCCAGAAATTGTTGGCAACAATAAGAAATATGCTGAAACGAGTAAGGAATACCGTGGACTTGAAAAAGTGGTAATTGCTTATAATGATTATAAAAAGATTCTCGACGATATAGATTTTTATGCAGAAGCTTTGAATGGTGATGACGAAGAGATGAGAGAATTGGCAAAAATGGAAGCCCCTGCGTTGGAAGAAAAAAAGACAGAGAAAGAGGCTTATATCCGTCAATTATTGATTCCAAAAGACCCGCAGGATGATAAAAATGCAATTCTTGAAATAAGAGCTGGAACTGGTGGAGATGAGGCCAGTCTTTTTGCAGGAGACCTATTAAGAATGTACACCAGATATTGTGAACGTCGTGGTTGGAAAACTGCAATACTTAGCGAGAACGAAGGATCGGCTGGTGGCTATAAAGAAGTACAATTAGAAGTAACAGGTGATGATGTGTACGGTATTTTAAAATTTGAAAGCGGTGTTCACCGTGTGCAAAGAGTACCAAATACGGAAACGCAAGGAAGAGTACATACTTCCGCAGCTACTGTTGCTGTAATGCCAGAGGCAGAAGAAGTGGATTTTGAATTGAATCCTGCCGATGTAAAAATGGAAACTGCACGAAGCGGTGGTGCTGGTGGTCAGAATGTAAACAAAGTAGAATCTAAAGTTTTGTTGACGCATATTCCAACCGGTGTAGTTGTAGTTTGTCAGACAGAAAGATCTCAGCTTGGCAATCGGGAAAAAGCAATGGGAATGCTTCGTACCAAACTATTTGAGGAAAAAGTGAGAAAACATGAGGAAGAAATTTCCCGTCATCGAAAAAGCCTGGTAAGCACAGGTGATAGAAGTGCTAAAATAAGAACCTACAACTTTCCGCAAGGCCGAGTTACAGACCATCGCATCGGGCTTACACTTTACAATCTCGATGCCGTTCTTAATGGAGAAATTACTGAATTAATTGACGCCTTACAATTTGCAGAAAACTCAGAAAAACTAACAAAACAGGGGCAGTAAAATTTCATCAGCTATATTCTGCCTTTTGTCGAAAAATATCTTTCAATTTAGAGCTGAAAAACTAACTTCAAGCATATTTCTATTTTTTCAAATTCAAACCTTAAATCAGGTTTGTTACAAAACAATTTTTTATGTTAGATCAACTATTTAATTTGGTAAAGCAATTTGGACAGGATACGGTAATTGAAAACCCAGAAATTCCTAATGAACAAAACGAAGAAGTAATTGCTGATGCAACGAAAACAATTGGCAGCGGGTTTCAAAACATGATGGCCGGGGGTGGATTCGAAAGTATTCTCGATCTTTTTAAAGGCGGCGGTAATTCAGGAAACGGCAGTTCGGGTGGTGGAATTGCAGGGTTATTAAAAAACCCAATTGTTACGATGATGATCGGCTACTTTACCAATAAATTGGTAAGTAAGTATAAAATGGCACCCTCTTCTGCCAGTAATGTTTCTGCTAGTTTGATACCTAATGTATCAAACAAGCTTATTACTAATACTACAAGCAATGCCTCGGAAAACGATGCGTTTGATTTTAATGATTTAATTAGCTCACTTACAGGAGGAAATGTGGCAACGAAGGAAAGCCAGTCAAACGGATTTGATTTTCAAGGTCTTCTTAACCAATTTACCGGTGCTGGAAGTGGTGGAAATGGCGGAGGCGGATTTAATATTGGCGACATTATAAGTCAGGTTACTCAGGGAGCACAAAAAAATCAAGGAGAACAAGCAAATTCCGGCGGCGGACTAATGGATCTGATTAAAGGCTTTATGAAGTAATCAGTATTGATTTAAAGTGTCTTATGTATATTTTTCATTATCAATTGCTATGATAGATTTTTTTTGGCACGAAATTCGAAAGTATATAAACGAAAAGGCGTCTAATAATTATAAGTTCTTTGTTTGATAGCATAGTAAAATTTTGAAAAGGATAATATTCAGTATTGTATGTATAATGCAGTATTATTCAGCATTATGGAGTTATTAAACGGTGCAAGAAGTTTTACTAATAGATGTTAAGTGGAATTACTAAATAAGTTCTTTTTAGACTTTCATTAACAACAAATATTATACTATCAGCGATAACTTTGCGTTATACTATTACAACAACGATTTATTTAAACTTATTATAAAGACAGTCAATTTTCTCATAAGCAGTTAGTTTTGGTTGCGACCCCTGTTTCTACAGGGGTCAATTTTTTTATATACCTTCTCCAACTATATAAAAAACCTATTGTACAACCTACTGCATCGGCAACAATATCGACTCCATCAAAAGACCGGTTTGATATAAAATATTTTTGAACGAATTCCATCCCTATTCCATAAGCAAGTGAAAGTATTGTTACAATGAGGAAAAGTTTTTTTAGATTACTCTTTCCCATCTTCATAACTGCCCAACAACACAAAAAGACCATTATTGCAAACATGCCAATATGCACCCATTTGTCAAAACATATTTTGCTTAGCCAATCTTCTTTTGGAAATGAAGAACCTGGCAGTGTAAGTAACACCGTTGAAATTATTAACCATACAATTGCAGGAAATAGGGGAAGTATTTTTTTTCTCAAGAAAATCTTTTAGCAATATTAAAACTACTGAGTCAATTAATAAAAAAGGAGCCTCTAAAAAGAGGCCCCTTTAAATTAACCAACTATAGAACCAAAACTACTATAGAAGCGGTATGCCCTTATAGTTACGGCAAAAAATAAATTATAGATTGAAAAGTTAAAGGGAAACGACTATAAACCTCCGTACACATATACTTCACCAGCAGGAACAGAAACGTCTTCACGGCCTATTTTTTCCAATGATATTGCGAAGGCCTGTACTTTTTGGACACTCTTAGCTTTAACTAATAACGAGTTTTGCTTAATGAAATAATCATTGCTGATAAAACCTATATCAATTGGTTTCCCATCAAGAAATGCCCAAAGCTGATATTGTTTCTCCGAAGGAGGTTTAGGCAGGTTGTTGATCAGCAGATAAACATCATGCGAAGTGGAATCCCAATATACTGTTGTGTAAGATTGTGGAGATACGTCAGTTCCTTTTAAGGAAGCCATTTTAATTTCTGACTTATTAGTAAGAACTTGAATGTCTTTTTTAATGGTATTCAACTCAGTGAGAGAATTGGTATAATCGCCAGACAGTTTTTTATTTTTTTCAGTTAAACTAAAATTGAAATAAAGGCTTCCTGCCAATAAGATGACACTGGCAGCGGCAGCATATTTAAACCAATTGATTTTTTTCACAGGAGCTTCAACAATTGAAACAACTTTTGCAGAAGAACTAATTGTATTGAAGATTTTACTCTTTACATCAGCAGATGGAGTAATAGCATTCTGCATAGCCTGATTTTCCAGTGCTATTTCAAAAGCATTTCTCGCTTCTAAAACTATGGGATATTGATTGCACATATTTTCAAACTCACTTCTTTCTTCTTGTGAAGCAAGTCCGAGAACATAACTCTCGACAATTCCGCTTGATATGTATTCCTCTATGTTCACTTTATGGTTGTATCATTGTTCTTAATTGCGACAAAGCACTTCTTATTCTTGTTTTTACTGTACCCAAAGGTATATTCAGAATTTTCGAAATCTCCTCATGTGTAAATCCCTGGAAATACGACATATCCACCAACACCCTCCATTCACTTTTCAAATTTGCCAACACCTTCTTTAATCCTACATCTTCAGTTACTGGCCCTATCGATGCTCCGGGAAAATCTACGTTATCATTTAACGATTGGTTTTGTTGTGATTGCCGAAACCCTTTTGATCTTATTTCATCTATCGATGCATTCCTTGCAATGTTCAGCATCCAAGTAAATAGCCTTCCTTTTGATGCGTCGTATGATTCTATCTTCTTCCAAATATTTACAAAAACATTTTGTAACACATCATTAGCAATATCCTTATCTGTTACAATAGAATTGATAATACCAAATACGGCTCCAGAGTAATTGTCATACAAATAACCGAAGGCTTTTTCGTTGCGTTCCTGCAATAAAGCCACCAGCTCTTGTTCGCTGTATGTAGTTTTAATATTCAAAATAGTTGGTTAAGATACAATGAGTAACACAATTATTGCATCCTTGTTTATATACGGGGAATAATATACTTGAGATTTAAGCAACAACGGCTTCATACGCCGCTGCATCCAGAAGTGCTTCCACATCTAAAGTGTTACTCACTTTCATTTTCACCATCCAACCTTCACCATATGGATCGGTATTAACCAATTCGGGAGCACCAGCAAGTGCCGGATTTAATTCTGTAACAGAACCACTAACAGGTAAAAAAAGATCAGAAACTGTTTTCACAGCTTCTACAGTTCCAAAAACATCGCCTGCCTCTAACGGTTTACCAATTGTATCTACCTCTACATATACAATATCACCCAGTTCTCCTTGAGCAAATTCAGTAATACCGATTGTAGCAATGTCGCCTTCAAGGCTTACCCATTCATGGTCTTTTGTGTAACGGAGATTAGCAGGAAAATTCATATTTGATATTATTTGATGCAAACCTAAGGGAAATACATGATAATCAAAATGAAGCAAAATGCTTGTTTTGGCGGTTCAAAAAGACAAATTTTTCAATTTGCCGGAATTTTCATGCCGTTCAGGGTATGTTTTGCGCCATTTGTCGGTAATCACTTTTACAATTGCATGACACAGCTGTACATTTGCAGTTCTAAATCAAAAAGTGAATTGAAAATGAGAAAGTTAGTTACAATTTTTACCAGTTTATTGTTGATGGCATCTTCTATAAAAGCTCAGCAAATAACCGGAACAGTGAAAGATGAGAAAGGAAAAGGGCTTGAAAAAGCCACCGTTTCGTTATTAAAAGCCAAGGATTCCTCAGTTGTGAAGTTGGTAGCAACCGGCGATAACGGCGTTTATTCGTTTAATACAATTCAAACGGGCAGGTATTTAGTAAACATCTCATATGTAGGATATGCGCAAACCTATTCTGAGGCATTTGATTTTACCGGATCAACTGTAACAATGCCGGCCATTACAATTTCAAAACCATCCGGCGACCTAGCAGGTGTTGTGGTTACTTCAAAAAAACCAATAATTGAAGTAAGGGCAGATAAAATGATTTTAAATGTGGAAGGTACAATTAATGCCGTAGGTAACGATGCATTGGAGCTTCTTCGCAAAAGTCCGGGAGTAATGGTGGATAAAGATGATAACCTAAGTTTGGCAGGTAAAAATGGTGTGCAGGTTTATATTGATGGAAAGCCATCGCCTTTAGCTGGCGCAGATCTGGCAAATTTTTTAAAAAGCACTCAGTCTTCTCAAATAGAAGCTATTGAAATTATTACAAATCCTTCTGCAAAATATGAAGCAGCTGGTAATGCAGGTATCATTAATATCAAATTAAAAAAGAACAAAACCTTTGGAACGAATGGTTCTGCGAATCTCAGTTATGTGCAGGGAACCTATCCAAAATACAATGGAGGCATTAATCTTAATCATCGTAATAAAAGTGTGAATGTGTAAAGTCATAGCTATAAAGCTGGAGTTGATTATTTTCTTGGTAAGAAAAGTACAATCGGTGCTATGGTAAATGGAACTATTGCAGATATAGATGTTAATACATCCGGACCAATGTATTTTTTCTATAAACCTACAGGTGCATTGAGCAGAATATTGGATGCCACAAATAAAAACGACCGGACTATGAATAATTTTAATGGTAACCTGAATTACAGGTATGCTGTTACAGGTGGTTCGGAACTAAATATTGATGCGGATTATGGCACATTTAAAATCAGATCAAACCAGTTTCAGCCAAATTTTTATTTACAACCCGACGGCACTACAGAAACTAGCAGGGCTGTTTATAATATGATTGCACCCACTGATATAAAGCTTTATTCATTAAAAACAGATTATGAACAAAACTTTAAAGGTGGAAGATTAGGTTTTGGTGGAAAGATTGGATTTGTAAATACAGACAACGATTTTCAACGATTTAATGTGTATACGAATAGTAAAGTACTGGATACCTTAAAAAGTAATCGTTTTGAGTATGATGAAAACATAAATGCTTTGTACGTTAATTATAATAAGCAATTGAAACAAGGAATAATGTTTCAGTTAGGTGTAAGAGCAGAAAATACAAACATAAAAGGCAATTCTACAGGATATGCTCAGGTGGGTAATACACTTATTCCTTTTGATTCTACATTCAAAAGAAATTATACAGATCTGTTTCCGAGTGCAGCAATAACGTTCAATAAAAATCCAATGAAACAATGGACGATTTCTTATAGTCGTCGTATTGATCGTCCAGCGTATCAGGATTTAAACCCCTTTGAATTTAAAATAAATGAGTACACTTTCCAGAAAGGAAATACTAATCTAAGACCTCAATACACCAATAGTATTGATATTACCAATATCTATAAGTATCGATTGACAACTAAACTAACTTTTAGCCATGTAAACGACATTTTTGCACAGATACCGGATACAATTGACAAGACAAAAGGGTTTTTAACAAAGAGGAATCTGGCTACACAAAATGTCGTGGCATTAAGTATCAGTTATCCTTTCCAGTACAAGTGGTATAGTTTCTTTGCATCATTAAATTCAAACTACTCACATTACAAAGCAGATTTCGGTGGCGGAGATAGAAAAGTGAATCAACAAGTATTTTCTGTTACTTATTTTATGCAGAACAGCTTTAGTCTTGGAAAAGGCTGGACAGGAGAATTAACTGGCCTATACCTTTCTCCATCTGTATGGCAAGGATTTTTCCGAACCAAATCAATGGGAAGTGTGGATTTGGGATTGCAGAAAGTATTATTTGGTGGAAAGGCAAATGTAAAAGTTGCAGTTAGCGATATATTCCAGACAATGAAATGGAGTGGCGATTCAGATTTTGCTGGTGTAAAAAGTAATTTTAGCGGTCAGGGAGAAATGCCACAATTCAAACTAAACTTTAGTTACAGATTTGGTAACAGTCAGGTAAAAGCTGCAAGACAAAGAAAGTCTGCTCTGGAAGAAGAAAAGAAAAGGGCAGAAGGTGGTCAAGGTGGAATGGGTCAATAAGATTTCATTAGAAATAGCACTAAACCCCCGGAATTGTTTCGGGGGTTTTTTATGAAATTGATAATTATTTTTTAGCTCAACTTTCAATATGCATTTCCATTTTCTTTTCTTATTAATTTATTTTTTTAAAAGCTGATAAAATAGTTTGTCAACTTTTTTTGAAAAATTCTAAGGGTTAACTTGCAGGTTCAATCCTTTGTATGAAAAAAATATTGTTTGCCGTATGTGTCGTATTTATTTCGGCTGATAGTTTTTCTCAACCATCTCAATTAATTCCTCAGCCGGTGTCTGAAATCCGTGAAAACGGAATCTATACTTTGTCAAATAATCCTGTCATCTCCGCTATCGGCAATCCGGACATCGAAAGAATCGGACAGCAGTTTGCACACCATATGTCGTTTGTTACAGGATATGGGACAACGGTTATTCATATGAGTTCCACCGTCAAAAGCGATATTATTTTGGCATTATCAGACGACGAATCAATTCCAAAAGAAGGATACCGGTTAAAAGTTGCCACTAATGGTATTACTATTACCGCTAATGAAGCGGCAGGAGTTTTTTATGGTGTACAAACACTCTTACAATTGCTTCCCAAACAAATTGAAAGTAAAACGGCTGTAAAACCATTTGATGGATGGAACATACCTTTTGTTACAATTGAAGATCATCCCCGATTTGGCTGGAGGGGGTTGATGCTCGATGTATCCCGGCACTTTTTTACAGTAGCAGAAGTTAAAGATTTTAGAGACCAGATTGTAAAGTATAAATTCAACTTGTTGCATTTACATCTGACAGACGATCAAGGTTGGAGGTTACAAATAAAAAGTCTTCCGAAGCTTACCGAAGTGGGTGCATGGCGAGTAGAAAGAACAGGCAATTTTGGTACGCTTTCAAAACCTAAACCAGGCGAACCAACTACTTATGGAGGTTTCTATACACATGATGATATTAAAGAATTAGTGAAGTATGCAGCCGATCGTTTTGTAAACATCCTTCCGGAAATTGATGTGCCGGGACATAGTCTTGCAGCTCTTGCTGCATACCCGGAGTTATCCTGCACACCGGGAGAATATTATGTAAGCCCCGGTGATCGTTTTATGATCTGGCCTGGTGGTGGTCAACACTTTTATGGCACTCTTGATAATACTATTTGCCCTGCAAATGAAAAAGCATACGAATTCTTAGATAAAGTATTTACAGAAGTAGCGGAGCTTTTCCCATTTGGTTATATACATATGGGCGGAGATGAAACGGCAAGAAACTTTTGGGAAAAAAGTGAACAGGTTAAAGCATTGATGCAAAAAGAGAAACTAAAAGATCTTGACGAAGTGCAAAGCTATTTTGTAAAACGAGTAGAAAAGATCATTAATTCAAAAGGGAAGAAAATGATTGGTTGGGATGAAATTTTACAGGGAGGCATAGCACCCAATGCAGCTGTTATGAGTTGGCGGGGAATGAAAGGCGGAGTAGAGGCTGCTAAGCAAGGGCATGAAGTGGTGATGAGCCCTGCTGATTTTGCTTATCTGGATTATATGCAGGGTGATGGAGTAATTGAACCGCCTGTATATGCATCATTGAGGCTAAAAAAAGCTTATCAATTTGATCCTGTTCCAGAAGGGATTGATGAAAAATTAATAAAAGGAGGACAGGCGAATCTCTGGACTGAGCAGGTATACAATACCCGCCATTTACAATATATGATCTGGCCGAGAGCTTTTGCCATTGCCGAAGTACTGTGGAGTCCAAAACCTGCCCGTCCGTCAGGCGGGGAAAAAAGAAACTGGAGTAATTTTACATCAAGGGTTGAAAGTCATTTTGACAGATTAGAAGCTGCCGGCGTAAAATATTCGCCTGCAATGTATGATCCTATATTTGAAGTAAGTAAAAAAGATACAGCAACAATTATTGTAAAGTTGAGTACAGAAATAGATGGACTGGCGATTCATTATAGTTTTGACAATTCATTTCCTGATAACTTTTATCCGGAGTACACTTCACCCTTAACCGTGCCAAAAGATGCTTCCTTTTTGAAAGTAATTACTTACCGTAATAATAAACCTGTTGGAAGAATGATGGTAATGCCCATTGCAGAATTAAAGAAGAGAGCAGGCATTAAATAATATTAGTTCCATTTACCAAACATCTCTTCCACTTTTTTAAAACGGAAATCAAATATTCCCTGCAATTGTTTTTTTACAAAAAGTTCATTTGCCAGGGTTCCTAAAAACCACATCGGGTTTTTATAATGAATAATATCTGTCATTTCTACCCCGCCTTCAATTACTTTAAAATGGTGCTGATGGTGCCATAATTTATAAGGGCCAAATCGCTGTTCATCTATAAAATATTCCTTGTCTTTTACTTGTGTTATTTCTGTCATCCAATAAATAGGTATCCCCATCACTGGCTTCACGGTGTATTCAATAATTTGCCCGGCATACATTTTTTCGCCATGATGCTTTGAGATGACTCTAAATCCCATGTTTGAAGGAGTAATTGCTTGAAGATTGGCTGGATTTGAGAAGAAGGCCCATGCTTCATCAAGAGAGATTGGAATTTTCTGTACTGTTTTAATAGAATGTGCTGCCATGAAAATTATTGGTTTAAATTCGTTTGAATAACGATTTATAAAAGGAAAAGTTCGGTAACTAATGTCAATTAACAGAGAAAAGTTAGAAAAAAAGTTTAGAGAAGAATTTGAAAAACTAAATGCCCAGCAACAACAAGCTGTTACAACAATTGAAGGTCCTGTAATGGTAAGTGCGGGGCCTGGTACAGGCAAGACACAGATACTTGCCTTACGGATAGCCAGTATTTTGCAACAGACAGATGTTAACCCCAACAACATTCTTTGCTTAACATATACAGACAATGGTGCTATTGAAATGAGAAACCGGTTGCTGAAAATTATCGGCAGCGCAGCTTACAACGTTCGCATTCATACTTTTCATTCTTTCTGCAATGAAGTAATACAGGACAACCTTACCTATTTTGGCAAGTTGAACCTTGCGCCAATCGGCGATCTGGAAGAAATTGCTCTTTTTTACAAATTAATTGATAGCATAGAGAAAGATAATCCACTTAAACGTTTTCGGGGAGAAGTGTATTATGAAAAAGATAGACTGAAATCATTATATAGTTTAATGAAGAAGGAAGCATGGTCGCCTTCTTATCTTAATGAACGCATTGATGCATACCTTGCCGAACTACCTACCAAAGAAGGATTTTATTATAAAAGAAAATATAAAGAGTTTAATGCAGGCGACCCAAAACCTGCTGCCATTGCTGATGAAAAGGAAAAAATGGAAATGTTACGGGCAGCAGCTAATCTGTATCCAAGGTATAATGAAATGATGGCTGCTGAAAGCCGTTATAATTTTGATGATATGATTTTGTGGGTATTGGATGCGTTTGATAAAAACAAAAACCTGCTGCTCGATTATCAGGAACGTTATCAGTATTTTTTGGTAGATGAGTTTCAGGATACCAGCCGCTCACAGAATTTATTATTACAACATCTTACTAGTTATTGGGATGTGCCTAATTTATTTGTAGTTGGTGATGCCGACCAGAGCATTTTTTCTTTTCAGGATGCTAACGTTGAAAATATTATTGAAGTAGAAAATAAGTATGCGGAGGAACTTACCAAGATAGATCTTATCAATAATTATCGTTCTACACAAAATGTATTAACTGCTGCTCATCGTTTAATCAGCAATAATAATTTGCGAACAGTACTTCCTGAAAATGATAAGCCCTTGATTTCAGCGAACACAAATTTGCAGGGTATTTCTATTGAGCCTATCATTACTGAATATGCAAACCCGGCACAGGAAGCTATTGATGTGGCAATGCAAATAGAATATTTAATACAACAAGGTATCAGCGGAAAAGAGATTGCAATTATTTACCGTAATCATGCACAGGTGGCAACTATCACTACCATGCTGGAAGGAAAGAAGATACCCGTTAATACAAAAAGAAAGGTTGATATACTGCAACTTCCGTTTATTCAAAATATTCTCTTAATCCTTAATTGGATTGAAAAGGAGAAATACATTGCTTACAGTGCTGATGATTTATTATTCATGCTGTTGCACAGCGACTTTTTCAAACTGTCGCCATTGGAAATTGCAAAGCTTAGTATGACGGTAAATGCAAAGAACCGGATAAGCAAAGAAGATACGTATTCATTGCGGCGGTTGATGGGAGAATCTTTATTACCAAAAACGGATTTGTTCAGTCAGCCAAATGGTCACTCTATAAAAGAAGTTAGTGATGTATTGGAAGAGTTGTTAAAAGCTTCTGCTAACAACACTCTTCAACAGTTACTGGAATTGGTGATCCAAAAAGCTGGTGTATTGTCTTATGTAATGCAAAGCTCTGAAAAACCGTGGCTAATGCAGGTGCTGAATGCTTTTTTCAATCAGGTAAAAGAAGAGAATAAACGAAATCCAGAATTAACATTATCCGACTGGTTGGCTGATATAAATACGATGAAAAAGAACCGTCTTCCCATTTCATTGTATAAAATAACAGCAAATGACGAAGGTGTAAACATGGTAACAGCACATGGTGCTAAAGGCTCTGAATTTGCCCATGTATTTGTAATTGGCTGTACACAAAAAATATGGGACGATAATAACAAAGGAGGCAATCGCAATTATAAATTACCAGATAACCTTGTAAACACCAGTAGAAACGCTTCTGATCTAGAAGAAAGCAGAAGACTTTTTTATGTAGCTATTACCCGTACTAAAACGCATTTGCATGTTTCCTTTCCTGCGAAAGATGAAAAAGATAAAGAACAAATTAAAAGCACTTTTATTACAGAGTTGCTGGAAGAAAGCAACTTATCAATAACTCCTAAACAAGTACCAGATTCATTACTGACTGAATATCTGCTGATACAATTTGCAGAAAAAGCAAGGCCAGAAATTGAATTAGTAGAAGCAGAGTATATTGACCAGATATTAAAGCGATATACATTAAGTGTTACCCATCTTAATAATTATTTAAATTGTCCTTTACGTTTCTATTACCAGAATTTAATAAGAGTACCTGCGGCAAAAAATGAAAGCATGGCTTTTGGCAGCGCCATTCATTGGTCTATAGAAAGACTGTTTACAAAGATGAAGGACAATCAAAATATTTTTCCTCCAAAGGAAGATTTGGTAAAGGATTTTAACTGGTACATGACAAATAACCGGGAAGCTTTTACACCAGAAGCTTTCACATTAAAAACCGATTACGGAGAAAAAATATTACCGGCTTATTATGTGTATCATATTAACCGGTGGAATAAAATTGTAATTGTAGAAAAAGCTGTGCGGAATGTAGCCGTGCAAAATGTTCCTATTAATGGCAAGTTAGATAAGCTGGAGTTTAACGGCAAGCAGGTAAATGTTGTAGATTAGAAAACCGGTAAGTATGAAAATGCAAAAAAGAAATTAGTTCCACCGAATGATAAGGAGCCTAATGGCGGCGACTATTGGCGGCAGGCTGTCTTTTATAAAATTTTATTAGATAATGATAGAACCAATGATTGGCAGGCTGTAAGTACCGAGTTTGACTTTATAGAGCCGGTAAATGATGAGTATAAAACAGAGGTCGTACAGGTTAATTCTGCCGATATTACTACGGTAACGCATCAGATAACTGATACCTGGCAAAAAATACAAAACAAAGATTTCAAAACAGGATGTGGTAAGTCAGACTGCGAATGGTGCAACTTTGTTAAATCCAATAATCTGGTAGTCACATTGCATGACCCGGAATCTGACGAAGACATTAATTAGGATTTTTAAAACAAATCATTCCCTGTAAAGCTGCTAAGTTTGCATTTCTCATGAAGACAAAAGGAATTATAACATCCATAATAATAGTGTTGATAGCAGTAGTAAGCATAACTGCAGGCACTGGTTGCGCCAATATTATTCCTCCGGAAGGAGGCCCTAGAGATTCTTTGCCGCCTCGTTTATTAAAAGCAGAGCCGGGTGACTCCGCACTTAACTTTTCAGGCGATAAAGTCGTTCTTACTTTTGATGAATTTGTAGAAGTGCAGAATATAGCTGAGAATTTAATATTCTCGCCAACACCTTCTACCAATCCTTATGTCGACTATAAATTAAAAACCGTTACAGTAAAGTTGAAAGATACATTGGTGCCTAATACAACTTACACTATCAACTTTGGTAACTCAATTAAGGATTTTACAGAAGGAAATCCGTTTAAAAATTTCACCTATACTTTCTCAACTGGCAATTATATTGATTCATTAGAATTAAGCGGCAAGGTAATACTTGCAGAAAATGGAAAAATTGATACAACATTGATTGTAATGTTGCATACAAGTTCGGATGATTCTGTAGTTGTAAAACAAAAGCCAATGTATATTTCTAAAATGGATGGCAATGGAAAATTTCGTTTCAAAAACCTGCCCCCAAAAACATTTTACTTGTATGCTTTAAAAGATGAAAGCAATACAAGGCGATATACTTCTGAAAAATCCTTATTTGCTTTTGCAGATAAACCTATTATCGTACAAAGCAGCACAGAGCCTGTTACATTGTACGCTTATGTTGCCAAAGGAGAACCTGAACAGCCAACAAACAAAAATAGCAGCATCCGTGCAACATCAACGACAGATAAAAGATTGAAATATCAAACTAGTGCAACAGGCGGACAGCAAGATATTCTCACCGGTTTTTATATCACGGTGCTTCAACCACTTAAGGCATTTGATTCTACAAAACTTACGTTGTTTACAGATTCAACTTTTACTCCTGTTGTCGATTATAGTTTTTCGAAAGATAGCACTGGTACAAAGATTAATCTTACACATAAGTGGAAAGAAAATACGTTGTATCGTTTAATTCTTGATAAGGATTTTGCGGAAGATACACTCGGTAATAAATTAACTAAGGCAGATACTATCAGTTTTACCACAAAAAAATTAGCTGACTACGGTTCTTTAAAACTTAAACTCCGTAACCTTGACCTTGAAAAACATCCGGTGTTACAAATTATCAGTAAAAATACAATTGTAAGATCCGTTCCAATGAAAAGCATTGACTTAGCTATTGAATTGTTTAATCCCGGAGAATATGAACTCCGAATTCTATATGATAAGAATAATAACGGTGTTTGGGATCCGGGAGATTTTTTTGGAAAACATTTGCAGCCCGAAATCGTAGTTCCCGTTGAAAGAAAGATTTCAATAAAAGCTGCCTGGAAAAATGAGTTTGAGATAATATTATAAAGACCTAAGCTTCAGAATATCTAAGAAACAATCGGTATTCTTTATTGTCTAGCAAGCCTTGAATTCTTGTCACATGTATCTTGTACCTTCGTTCTATGCAATTCTCATCTTCTCTTCTTGAAAATGCCGTAAATGAATTTGCCAAACTTCCGGGTATTGGGAAAAAAACAGCATTACGATTAGTATTGCATTTATTAAAACAAGACACAAAAGAAGTTGGTAACTTTAGCGAGGTAATTGCTAAGATGCGGAGCGAAATCAGGTTTTGTCATCGGTGTTACAATGTGGCTGATGCAGATATTTGTTCCATCTGTTCAAATTCATCAAGAAAACAAGAAGTTATATGTGTGGTAGAAAGTATCCGTGATGTAATTGCAATTGAAAGCACACAACAGTTCAATGGCACTTACCATATTCTCGGTGGCGTTATTTCTCCATTAGATGGCATTGGGCCAGGCCAATTGAATATTGAGGCTTTAATTGCCAGAGTTGGAAAAGAAGAAACGGAGGAAATAATATTTGCATTGAATCCCAATATTCAGGGTGATACCACCATTTACTATATTCAAAAAAAATTGCAGCCGTTTTCATTACGTATAACTACTATTGCCAGAGGTATAGCTTTTGGTGGGGAACTGGAATACGCAGATGAAATGACATTTGCCCGAAGCCTCCAGAATCGTCTGCCTGTAGAGAGTTATGTAACCAACCGATAAGTCTTGTTCGGCTTGTTTCTTACACATTAATAATGTAACTTTGTGCCTTCTTACAGGCGGATTTGTTTATTGTTCAGCCTTCACAAAAACAGAACTAATAAACGGCACGAAGCTCCTCTATAGTTTCCCGACGTTTATAGTTCACAAGCAATATTAGTATGAAGACAATTCAGGATTGTTTGAATGAACGTATTTTAATTATTGATGGTGCAATGGGCACTATGATTCAGCGATATAAATTGGCTGAAGCAGATTACCGTGGCGAACGTTTCAAAGATTGGCACCTTGATGTTAAAGGCAACAACGATTTACTGAATCTTACACAACCACAAATCATCACAGCAATTCACAAACAATATTTAGATGCCGGTGCTGATATTATTGAAACGAATACATTCAGTAGTACTTCGATTGCCATGGCCGATTATGAAATGCAGTCGCTAGCATATGAACTAAATGTAGCTGCTGCAAAATGTGCAAGGAATGCAGTTATTGAATTTAAAGAATCGCAGAAAGCCTCCCCTGGCGGGGGAGGTTGGACGGGGCCTTGGGTTGCCGGTGCGATTGGCCCCTTAAATAAAACATTATCTCTTTCTCCCGATGTAAATAATCCGGGTTACCGTGCAGTTACTTTTGATGAAGTAGTAGAAGCTTATTACGAACAAGTAAAAGGTTTATCTGATGGCGGAGTTGATATTTTATTGATAGAAACTATTTTTGATACGCTGAATGCAAAAGCAGCCATATTTGCTATAAAAAAATATTTCAGAGATACAAAGAAAGAGTCATTGCCAATTATGATTAGCGGAACAATTACTGATGCTTCTGGCAGAACATTGAGCGGACAAACATTGGAAGCTTTTTATACATCGGTAATGCATGCAAAACCATTAAGCATTGGATTGAATTGTGCATTAGGAGCAAAAGAAATGAGGCCGCATATTGAAGAGCTTTCTCAAATTGCAAGTTGCTATGTCTCAGCTTATCCAAATGCAGGCTTGCCAAATGCAATGGGAGAATATGATGAAAATCCGGAGGACACTGCTCATTTTTTGGAAGACTGGGCCAAAGAAGGTTTTGTAAATATTGTTGGTGGTTGTTGTGGCACTACGCCAGACCATATTAAACATATAGCTGACGAAGTAAAAAATATAAAACCAAGACAACTACCCGTTGTTGAAAAAGAACTTGTATGACAACTGGAAACCTACTTTTAATTCTTGCCCTATCAATTCTTATCGTAAACAATTTTACGATGCTTAAAAATTTGTTCGTTAAAAAGAATTCATAAATGCAAGACCCCGTTGTGATAAAACCGTATTTGCGGTTAGCAGGATTAGAACCTCTTATTGTACGTCCCGAAACCAACTTCATCAATGTTGGGGAGAGAACCAATGTTACCGGTTCCAAAATGTTTGCCCGGCTTATCAGAGATAATAAATACGAAGAAGCATTAAGCGTTGCCCGTCAACAAGTAGAAAACGGCGCACAAGTGCTTGATGTAAATATGGATGACGCACTGTTAGAAGGTGTTTTAGCAATGACCACTTTCCTGAATCTTGTGCAAAGTGAACCAGACATTGCGAAGATCCCAATTATGATTGACAGCTCAAAGTTTGAGATCATTGAAGCTGGATTAAAATGTGTGCAGGGAAAATGTATTGTGAACTCAATCTCCATGAAAGAAGGAGAAGAAAAATTTATTGAGCAGGCAATCATTTGCCAGAGTTATGGCGCATCCGTAATTGTAATGGCTTTCGATGAAAAAGGTCAGGCTGATACTAAACAACGAAAAGTAGAGATATGTCATAGAGCCTATAAAATTCTAACCGAGCAGGTTGGCTTCGATCCGCAGGATATTATTTTTGATCCTAACATTTTTGCCATTGCCACCGGCATGGAAGAACATAATAATTATGGTGTTGATTTTATAGAAGCCACAAGAGAAATAAAACAATTGATGCCGTTGACCAAAGTGAGTGGCGGTGTAAGTAATCTTTCTTTTGCATTTCGTGGGAATGATCATGTAAGGGAAGCGATGAATAGTGTGTTCCTGTTCTATGCCATTAAAGCAGGCATGGATATGGGCATTGTAAATGCAGGACAGTTGGTTGTGTATGATGAAATAGAACCACAGTTAAAAGAATTATGCGAAGATGTAATCCTGAATCGCAATAATGATAATAATGAAGCGACGGAAAAAATGATTGCTTTTGCAGAAACAGTAAAGGCAAAAGGGAAAGTAATAGTGAAAGATGAAAGCTGGAGGCAAACCCCTGTAGAAGAAAGATTAAAACATTCGCTAGTAAATGGCATTACCGATTATATCGATGCAGATACAGAAGAAGCAAGATTAAAATATCCAAAACCATTGGATGTTATTGAAGGTCCGCTGATGGATGGAATGAATGTGGTGGGAGATTTATTCGGTGCCGGAAAAATGTTTTTACCACAGGTGGTAAAGAGTGCAAGGGTAATGAAAAAGTCAGTAGCGGTACTTACACCCTTTATTGAACAGGAGAAAGAAGAACGTAAACAGGCACATCTAGCAGCCGGTACAGAAAATATTGAAGCGGCAGGAGCACCAAAAGTTTTATTGGCAACTGTGAAAGGCGATGTACATGATATTGGAAAAAATATTGTTGGCGTCGTATTAGGATGTAACGGTTATGATATTATTGATTTAGGCGTAATGGTTCCGGCGGATAAAATCCTTGATACTGCTGACAAAGAAAATGTTGATATTATCGGATTAAGCGGATTGATAACTCCTTCGCTAGATGAAATGGTGCATGTTGCTCATGAGATGAAACGCCGCAACATGAAACAGCCATTATTGATTGGTGGGGCCACTACATCAAGAATGCATACAGCAGTAAAGATTGCTCAGCAATACGATAATGGAGTAATGCATATTCTGGATGCATCCAGAAGTGTAACAGCGGTAAGCACTTTATTAGGAAAAGAAAAAGATGCGTTACTTAAAAAAACGGCTGATGAATATGAAGGGCTGAGAAAACAATTTGCTACAAAAGGAAAGAAAACACTCATTCCTTACAGCGAAGCAGTGATTACAAAAGAATATTTTGACTGGAAGAACTATAATCCAACCAAACCAGCAACTGACGGAGTAAAAGTTTTGAAGTCTTTTGATTTGGCAACCATTGCAAAATTTATTGACTGGGGTCCGTTCTTTATTGCCTGGGAAATGCCAGGGCATTATCCGCAGGTATTAGAAGATAAAATTTTTGGTGTTGAAGCAAAAAGATTATTGAACGACGCACAGAAATTAGTAGAAAAGATTATTTCAGAAAAATGGTTTACAGCTGATGGAGTAATTGGTTTCTGGCCAGCTACCAGTAACAATGCAGATACAATTACATTGACTACAGAGAAAGGGGAAGTAAAACTGGAATCACTGCGCCAGCAATTGAAGAAAGCAGTAGGGCAGCCTTCTTATTCGTTATCTGATTTTGTTTGTCCGAAAGAGCTTGGGGAAGATTTTATGGGTTCTTTTGCGGTAACAATTCACGGGGCAAGAAAACACATTGACCAGTATGCGGCCGACAATGATGAATACAATAAAATATTAGTGCAAATATTAGCTGATCGCTTTGTAGAAGCTTTTGCAGAATGTTTGCATGAAAAAGTGAGAAAAGAATATTGGGGTTATGAAAAAAATGAAATCCTTAGTAACGAAGAATTGATAAGAGAAGAATACAAAGGAATTCGGCCTGCGCCAGGTTATCCGGCTTGTCCTGATCATACAGAGAAAATAAAATTATTTGAACTGTTGAACGTAACAGAGAATATCGGCATCGAGTTAACCGAAAGCCTCGCCATGAATCCACCTGCTTCTGTTTGCGGCTGGTATATTGCACATCCGCAAAGTCATTATTTTGGTTTGGGTAAAATTGATAAGGACCAGTTGGAAGATTATGCCAAAAGAAAAGGAATGAGTTTGGATGAAATGGAAAGATGGTTGAGGCCGGTGTTGGAATAACCTACCTCGTCTTCACCACCGTCGTATCAGTCCAGCTATCATGCCAAGGTCTACCAGCTAAGGCACTTAATACTTCAAAAGGAACAATGCGGGAAAGGCTACGTAGTATAGCGTCTTTAAATGTAAGTTCAGCACCATCATTTCTTATTGCTCTTGTTCCGGATAGAAGCTTGCCCAGTGTGTAGCCTCTAAAAGCTTTTTCACAAATGGTATAATAAATGATGTAGTTAAAAATACCTACGATATATGCCAACGTCCAAAACCTCCAACCCCTTTCTCCATATGCTATTTCCATCAGAAAATCTGGTGCAATTGCCAGCAATAAATACCCAACCGCATAACCGCTTGCATAACTTAAAGCAAAGCGCATAAATAACTTATCTATGCGCCAATTTAAAACTCGTTGGCCCTGTGATGCTGCGGTGCATCGCACAGCAGCATCAAAAAGATTTACTCGTTCTTCCACTGGCGGCATATTTTCTTCCATAGATAATTTTTTATTAGACTAATATATTCCAATATTTTGGAGTTCCAGACCTAATTGCTCAGGAGTTGTAAAATGAATACTTTTTATTCCCAATGCTTCAGCAGCTTTTACATTCCTCAAATTATCATCAATAAATAAAGCTTCCTCTGCTTTTACATTATACCTGTTCAATAAAAGTTGATAAAACTCTGGAAAAGGTTTTCGCATATTTTCTTCGCCGCTTACTACTAACCCATCAAACCATTGCAAAAACTCAAAACGGTCTACAGCAATAGGAAAAGTTTCTGCACTCCAGTTGGTTAGCGCATAAAATTTCAGGGCCTTATTTTCTTTTAGTTGTTTGAAAATATCAACCGTTCCCTGAATTTGCTCTCCCAGCATTTCTACCCAACGTCCGTAAAAATCTTTAATTGGTTTTTCCCATTCGGGAAATTCAGCCAGCTTTTCTTCTGTTGCTAATGCAATCGGAAAACCTGCATCCTGATTTTCATTCCAATCAGGAGTGCAAACGTTTTGAAAGAAAAAATCTTTTTGTTCTTGCGATTTAAAATAATTTTCATCAAAAACATAATTGGGATTCCAATCTATCAGCACTCCGCCTAAATCAAAAATTATGGCATTGACCATTATACATTTTTATATTTCAACTTCAAGGAGATCATTACCGAACACATGGCAATCATAATTACATTGGTAACAATAATTACATTGTCTTTTTGTAACACTCCATAAGCTATCCACATTACTTCATTGACGAATGCTATGATAAACATCATCAAAGAAACATTTTTTGCAGATTTTTCTTTCCAGGTCTTTATTACTTGTGGCAAAAAAGTGAGTGCAGTTACTGCACATGTAGAATAACCTAATATTTCTATTCCTGTCATAGTTTAGAATTGAACTGCAATAATATTACCTTTTTTCCAGCAACCACCAGGAACGTTTACGAGGCTTTATTTTATAGTTTGCGCCAATGTAGCTTCTTATATATTTCATTGCTTCGTCTATATCATCTGTAATCAACATTAAATCCAGGTCTTCAGGAGAAATTGTTCCTTCATTGGCCATCCATTTCATTTGCTGCACTAAAGGTTCAAAAAATTCTTTTCCATATAAAACAACAGGAAATTGAGTAATGCTTTTTGTTTGTACCAATGTCAATGTTTCAAATAATTCATCCAATGTGCCAAAGCCACCAGGCATAAT
The DNA here is from genome assembly GCA_016708765.1 of Chitinophagaceae bacterium. Taxonomy (GTDB): domain Bacteria; phylum Bacteroidota; class Bacteroidia; order Chitinophagales; family Chitinophagaceae; genus JJ008. The sequence continues at coordinate 526,037 of JADJFD010000002.1, read as the reverse complement.
GACAAAGCCATAAGAATATTTTACAAGCAAAACTTTTCTCACAAAGAAATGTTCAAAGGTTATAGATTTCTGTACGTAAGGATTTTCTTTTTGCTCAAATGGTAATACAATATTACATCCGACTGACATGCCATTATTTTCAAATGCACCTCTGTTGGCAGCTTCCATAATACCAGGACCTCCACCTGTCATTGTCGTAAAGCCAAGTTCTGCAATACGTTTTCCAAACTCTCTTGCTTTTATATAGTATTGATGATCTTCTTTAAATCTTGCAGAGCCAAATACGGTAATACAAGGACCAACGAAGTGGAGCTTTCTGAATCCTTTAATAAATTGCCAGAATACCCGCCATGCAAAAGCTAATTCATAGCCTCTACTTTTTGGACCTTCGAGATACACTGGTTTTTTAGGAGGAATAATAGATCCTTCTTTCAATTTTGTTGATGCTTCCATAGTATGATGTAAATTGCTGCCAATTTAAACAATTATACAATGCGTATCATAAGTTATAATGTTAATGGTATTAGAGCTGCTATTAAAAAAGGGTTTTTTGACTGGTTAAAAACAAATCCTGCTGATGTAATTTGTTTGCAGGAAACAAAAGCAACACAAGGCGATGTGGATGTAAAGCAGTTAGAAGCATTAGGCTATCATCATTATTGGTACAGTGCACAGAAAAAAGGGTACAGCGGTGTTGCTGTATTCACAAAAATCAAACCTGATAATGTACAATACGGCACCGGTCATAAGCTAAGTGATGATGAAGGAAGAGTGATTCAATTGGATTTTAAAGATGTCCGATTAATCAACGCATACTTTCCTTCTGGAACAAGTGGTGATTTAAGACAAACATTTAAATATGAATGGCTGGATGAGATGAATAAGTATCTCAATAAGCTAAGAAAAAAAACAACGAAACTTATTTTGTGTGGCGATTATAATATTGCACATACTGAAATTGATATTCATGATCCGAAAGGAAATAAGAAGTCTTCTGGGTTTTTACCCGAAGAAAGAGAATGGATGACAAAATTTCTGGGTAATGACTGGATTGATACTTTCCGTCATTTTCATCCAGAACCGCATCGTTATAGCTGGTGGAGTCAACGGTTTCCAACAGTACGATTAAATAATAAAGGATGGAGAATTGATTACATTAATGTTACGGAGCCTTTAAAGAAAAACTTGAAAGATGCAGAAATTTATCCGGATGTAAAGCATAGCGATCACTGTCCTGTATATCTTGATATTAAATTGTAAAACAAAATGATTATTTATAACGTAACAATAAAGACAGCTCATTCAATTACAGATGAATGGTTAAACTGGTTAAAAAAAGAGCATATTGCTGATGTAATTAATACAGGTTGTTTTACTCATGCAACTATTCTCCGATTGCTGGATATTGATGAAGAAGATGGATTTACTCATGCAGTACAATATCATGCTCCTGATATAAAACTATACGAAGAATATCTGGAAAAACATGCAGATACGATGCGGAAAAAAGGTATGGATAAATGGGGAGATAAATTCATCGCATTTCGGTCAGTGATGGAAGTTGTGTATTGAGTGTGAAAAAAAAATATTTTAGTAATGCTTCAGCAAAACATTTGTATATTCCATCAAACCCTTTACAGGCAAGCATTTAAAAGGAATGATGAAACCCCTTTAAATACAAGGCTTTAAGTAGCGGAATCAACATTTTGCTATAATGGCAAAAAACAACATTTTCTCTTAAAACCTTGTCAGGTCTGGTTTCGGTAAGATTATTATTTTCAAATTTTTGAATAATAATATTTTATTGGAAAGAAAAACCTTCTAAATTTGTCGCCTGTCGTCAAACAATAAAAATTTTACAAAACATGAACAAAGCAGAATTAATCGCTAAGCTTGCAGACGATGCAGGCATTACCAAAACTCAAGCTAATGCATCTCTTGATTCTTTCATTGAAGCAGTTACTAAAACACTAAAAGGTGGTGGTAAAGTAACGTTGGTTGGCTTTGGCACTTTTTCCGTATCTAAAAGAGCTGCCCGTAATGGCCGTAACCCACAAACTGGTGAAGTAATAAAAATCAAAGCCAGAAAAGTTGCAAAATTTAAAGCAGGTAAAGAACTTGCCGGTAAACTTTAATTCCGCACTAAACTTATTAAAAGCTCCATTCCGTTTGTAGCGGGAAGGAGTTTTTTTTGAAATCAGATTTTATAAATAACAATAATTAAAAATTCATTTTATGGGAAGAGGTGATAAGAAAACTGCTAAAGGAAAACGTTTTAAAGGATCTTTTGGTAAAAGCAGACCAGTAACAAAGACTCCTGCTCAACAAGCGGCGGCAGACAAAAAGACTGCAGAAAAAAAGGAAACTGCTAAAAAAAGCTAAGAGCTTATTTTGGTTAGCAAGTTGTTTGGATGCTCCATTCAACTTGTTAACTATATTAATTACGGAGCTAACCGCTCAATCTTCCATTTGCCATTATCTTCCAGCGTATATTGAATCCTGTCATGCAGCCGGCTTGGTCTTCCTTGCCAAAATTCAATTATAACAGGCTTTAGAATATAGCCACCCCAATGTTCCGGTTTTTTAATCTTATCTTCTGTTGCTTTCTTTTTTACTTGTTTATAATGCTCATCCAGCCATTCCCTGCTTTCAATTACCTGACTTTGTGGTGAGGCAATGGCGCCAATTTGGCTTCCTTCCGGCCTAGAGAAAAAATATGCCTCACTTTCTTCTTGCGAAACTTTTTCAACTAATCCGGTTATTCTTACTTGCCTTTCCAATTCCTTCCAGAAAAAAACAGCACAGGCTTTTGGGTTTTCGGCCAACTGCTGCCCTTTGTAACTATTGTAATTTGTAAAGAAAACAAAACCATTCTTCTCCACACCTTTTAATAGAACAATTCTTGCAGAGGGAAATCCGACTGATGAGGCGGTTGCTAATGTCATTGCATTTACTTCACTAATACCAGATGCAACGGCCTGCTTCCACCATTTGGAAAACTGTTTAAGAGGCTCATTATCTATTTTCTTTTCGCTTAGCTTCTTTTTAGAGTAGCTTTTCCGTATATCAGCAATATTTTTAGCCATAGTAAATAAATTGGATAGCAAAGTTAACGGCTCTTATGTAGTAAATAAAAAAAGGCCTGATGGCCTTTCAAATATTATGAGTATGATTGATTATACTTTGTGTTGCTTCCGGGCCAGGTCATCTCTCTCTTCTGATACTACATTCAGCATGCTTTCCAGCTCTCCGATTCTTCTGATCTGCCCTTCTAATTTCTTATTTGCATCAGCAATTGCTTGCATATCAATATTCAATTCTTCGAGGTAAGCTACTTTTTTCTGTAATTGCTGCCGCTGAAAATTAGCTTCTTTTAATTTGTTTTCCGTTTCAGTCAGCGTATCTCTTAATTGATTGTTTTCATTGTGAGCAGCCTGGTACTTCTTTTTCTCATCACTCAAATCGGTAGAAACTTTGCTGTACCCTTCTTTTAAATCTTCGTATTCAATATTTATTTTCTTTGCATTGATTACCTGCATTTCTAACTTGAGCATTTTCTCTTGTAAAGTATTGAATTCTGTATAGGCATTATCCAGCATCGAATTCATTTCAGTAGTCAGGTGCTCTTTTTGGCGAACATTATTTAGCTCTTTTTCCTTTTGCGATAGTCTTGAATTTAATTCATCCACCTGTTCTGCCAGCACTTCATTGTTCTTTAAAATATCTTGCTGCTTTTCTTCTGTTTCTTTTACAATGTCTATTTGCTCCAGCAGTTGATTTATTTTAGTGTTATGCTCCAATAAACCACTTTGAGCAATCCGCAATTGTTCCATGTAATCAGGTTTACCAGTAGTTGTAGTTTGAGGCGTTTTTTTCAGCAACTCTATTTCTTCTTTCAACTGCTTATTCTGCTTTCTTAATTGATCAATCTCAATGCTCTCGTTTGCATTTGTAGTTTTAGGTGCTTGTTTTAAAAGTTCTATTTCTTTTTTTAGCTCCTTATTTGCTTTACGCATCTCATCTGCCTCAATCATGTTGATCTCACTATTCTCTTCCGTATCTGCAAATTTCTTTTTCAGGCTTTCCAGTTCCCGGTCTTTATCTTCAATATCATTAAAGTAACGACGTTTCCAGTCATCTAGTTCACGGTTTAGTTTTCCTCCTGGAGCTTTTTCAACTTCTTCCTTTAATGAACGACGGCTTGTAATAAAAAAGTGAATGGTGATACCAAGAACGATAGCGCCGAGCATCAGCACTATAATCTCAACCAAGGAAAGTGAAAGTTGGCCATCCATAAACAGTAGCATAAGGTTTGGAAACTATAAAAAAATCAGCAAATTGCCGTTTATAGTTTTTCACAGGTGTAGTGGATATCTACTGCAAGATAGTATTTGCTGCAAAATTTGAAATAGGAAAACCACGTAGTATTTACCCTTTTACCAGTGTTCCAACCTTTTCTCCAGTTACAACTCTGCGAAGGTTATCTTCCTTATTCATATTGAAAACAATAATAGGAAGATTGTTTTCCATGCAAAGGGTAAAAGCAGTCATATCCATTACCCGAAGATTTTGCGATATGCAATCTTGAAAGGTGAGAACATTATATTTGGTTGCTGTCGGGTCTTTTTCTGGGTCGGCATTATAAATGCCATCTACTCTTGTACCTTTTAAAATAACATCAGCATTTATCTCAATAGCCCGGAGAGATCCGGCTGTATCTGTAGTAAAATATGGATTTCCTGTGCCAGCTCCGAATATCACCACTCTTCCTTTTTCTACGTGGCGTATAGCTCTGCGACGGATATAAGGCTCTGCAATCTGCTCCATTTTTATAGCACTCTGCAATCGGGTGTACACACCTGCCTTTTCCAATCCTGCCTGTAATGCCATTCCGTTAATAACTGTCGCCAGCATTCCCATGTAATCACCATGAGCTCTTTCTATTCCTGTTTCAGCTTCATTCATTCCTCTGTAAATATTGCCTCCACCAATTACAATGGCTAACTGAACGCCTAAATCAGTAATTGATTTAATATCCTGGGCATATTGGTTGATGACATTGGTATCGAATCCAAAACTTTTATCACCCATTAATGCTTCGCCGGAAAGTTTGAGGAGTATACGTTTGTACTTAGGTAACATGCAGGTTATTTTTCGGGACGAAGATAGGGGAATTAAATTTTTTTAGCCAGCTTCGGTTCATTGGGCATCGTCTGTTGCGTCGCACACTTGTGCTGCATTAATTCTACTCGGCATTTTGCAGCATCCCGATGTTTATCGGGATGCAGTTTTCATGTCATCTTTTTGCCATTATGGAGTAAACCATGGGTATTTTTCCTTCCAATCCTTTTATATGCCATTTGCCTTTCTCAAACTCAACGGTATTATTAAAGCAAGGATAAGGTGAATACATAAATTCATTAAAATGGCTGATTTCAAGGCCTTGATTAATCAAAGCATTTAAAATTTCACTTATGCTGTGGTTCCAGCCATATTCTTTTGCTTTAATATCTGCATCCCTGTCGGTATAAGTCCCTTGATTTTCAGTTACAATTACTTCTTGATTATCATAAGAATATTTGATATGGGAAAACTCATCATCAAACATCCATACTACAGGATGAAAATCGGCGATATAGAAGATGCCGCCTTCTTTTAAAAAATGCGAAATAATTGCTGCCCATTTGTCTAAATCCGGCAACCAGCCAATCGTTCCATAAGAGGTAAAAACAATATCAAATTTTTTGTCCAAATGTTCTTTCAGGTCATACACATTACTGCAAATAAATGTAGCATTCAGTCCCAACTCATCGTTCAATTTATTAGCTTCTTTAATTGCTTCGTCTGATATATCAATACCGGTTACCTCAGCACCCATTCTGGACCAACTCAGGCTATCCATACCGAAATGACATTGCAGGTGCAATATTGTTTTGCCTATTACATCGCCGAGTTCTGCTAGCTCGATAGAGGTCAAAGCATTTTCACCCTTTTTAAAATTCGCAAGGTTATAAAAGTCAGAATCTTTGTGAATCCTGGTTCGTTGATTCCAAAGTTCTTGATTTGCTTTAAAGTATTCTTGAAAATTGCTCATATATCAAACATAATTTAAATAAGAGAAATTGTCAAAATCACCCCCAGGTGTTATATGGAAAGAGGGAGACTCTGTTATTTTTAAATAATCTCTTATTCTTTCTAAAAATAATGTAACTTCTTTACGATAATGTTTTTAAAAAAGTGTTTCTGCATATTATTATTTGGTTATTGTCAGTTTGTTCAGGCTCAACCCATCGAAAAGATACTGTCGTCCCTTACATCTGTAAATGAGAAAATTGATACGCTACATTATTTTGGAAGAAGGTACCATTTAAAAGCAATGCCTGATAGTGCCAAATGGTATTATTTAGAAGGATTGAAATTAGCTACGCAAACGAAAAATAATAGTGACAGAATTGTACGATTATATACAAGTCTAAGTAGAGTAGAGCAGATGCAGCGAGATCCTCAAAGAGCTCTTGCAACAATTAACGAAGCAAAGCCATTTATTGATGCCAATACATCTAAAAGTGTATTACAAAACCATAGGTTTCTTACCGCCACTTATTTTCGTTTATTGCTTAAGTACGATTCTGCCTTGTATTATTATCATGAAGCAGAAAAAATTAGCAATTCGCACAAGCCTTATGGAAGCTGGTTTATTTACGATGGAATAGCAGAATTGTTTCTGGCAAGTGAAGAGTATGAAAAAGCAGAAGAATATTATCTCAAAGCATACAATCTTACTAAAGCTGGCGGTGTAAGAATGGATCATGGATTAATAATAAACCGATTGGGAAACCTTTATACAAAGTTGGATAATGCAGAAAAATTTGCTGAAATATTGAAGGAGTTTCAAGAGTTTAATGAAAATAAAAAAAGAGACTTTCAGAAAGATGCACTTCATAGTCTACTTTTTATTAATTGGGGAAATAAGACATTAAAGGAAAAAGTAACACTATTGGAGAATGCAAAAAAACTGCATATTAAAAACGGTTTTATCTCTGCTGCTGCTTTGGCAAACTATCAAATTGCATCTATTTATGAGGAAAACAATCAACCTGAAGAAGGGTTGAAATACTTGTATGAAAACAGAAATTTTTTTATAGAAAAGAATGCAGTGTCTGAAAGGTATCCTAACTTAAAATATATCTATGAGCTTGAGGTAAAAATAGGGAAAACGGCAGATGCTTTGCTTACTGCGAATCAACTACTTGAGCTTATTGCTAAGCTTACTGATCATTCCAATAAGGAACTTGCTTTTGAACTTGAAAAAAAAATACGAAACTGCAAAAAAAGAAAAGGAAATTGAGTTATTGAATTCGCAAAACCAACTTACGGCAATTGAACTACTTCGTGAAGCAGATATTCGGCAAGCCCTTGAACGGGAAAATTTTTTGATGGATGCTACCATCACACAACAGAATGAGCTAAACGTCCTTTCAAAAAGCGAAAAAAAATTACAATTTAAAGAATTAGAAAAAGAAAGACTCTTAAATATTGTATTAGCCAGAGAGAATAGCCTTAACCAACAATTACTTGATGATGATAAAATGAGGAAAAAAATTCTACTGACAGGCGTAATATTATTTGCTTTGGCAGGCGGTGTAATACTTTATCAATATCGTCGTCAGGTTTTAAAGAATGCTATTATTGCTAAACAAAAGGAAGATCTCCTTATGCTAAACCGAGAAATTCATCACAGAGTAAAAAACAATCTGCAGATAATTTCAAGTATGCTTGATTTGCAGTCTGCCGCTACTGCCGATAAAATGATTGCTGAAAAATTTCAGGAGGGAAGCCAACGGGTGCAAACCATGGCATTTATACATCAAAATTTGTATCAAGGCGAAAGTCCGGGATCAATTGATATACAGGAATATATCAAAACACTCGCAACCAACCTGATGCTATCATATAATACAGTTTCAGAAAAAATTATACTCACTACGGATATCGAACCAATCAATCTGCATTCAGATACTGTTATACCACTAGGTCTTATTATTAATGAATTAGTGAGTAATTCTTTAAAATATGCTTTCAATTTAAAAAGCAAAGGACAAATAAATATTGTGCTTAAAAAAATAGATGAGAAGTTATTATTGCAGGTAAAAGATGATGGAATAGGAATCCCAGAAAATGAGGATGTTACAGCAGGCCCATCATTTGGCTATAAAATAATAAAAGCATTTTCTCAGAAATTAAAAGCTTTTATCACAATAAATAGTCAACATGGAACAGATGTTCAGTTGTTAATTTCAAAATTCCGGACAGTTTAATGAGTAACCAAAAATTAATGGTGTTAATAGTGGAGGATGAGCCACTTATTGCCGAGGGAATAAAGCTGCATCTGTCTGGCTCCTCTTTTGTAGTAAGTTGTATGGCATATGATCCTGATGATGCCATACAGGCCATACAAAGTAATGACTTGGATATTGCTATACTGGATATTAATTTAGAGGCGGATAAAGATGGAATAGACATAGCAAAATATATTCTTGCTAATAATCCTTTTCCTTTTATTTACTTAACCTCTTACTCCGATAGCCACACCATGGAGAGGGCAAAAGAAACTTCTCCCGCCGGTTTTATTGTAAAGCCATTTAATAAAAAAACATTATTAGCTACACTAGAAATAGCCGTCAATAATTTTGCTCAACATAATAAGCAACATGTACCCGATCTTTCAGTGGGAAAAATAAATCAACAAATTGCCTCGCCTTTGAGTGAAAGAGAATTTGAATTACTTCAATTGATTTATGAAGGGAAAAATAATAAAGAAATCTGCGACCTTCTTTTTATTGCGATGAATACAGTAAAAAGACATGTAACAAATATTTATTTTAAGCTGGATGTTAAAAGCCGTACTGAAGCCATTAAAATAGCAAGGAATTTAATGCTTAAATAAGCTACACTCTCTATTAGCAGCTAATGTTTTTTTAATAAAATCACCCATTGGGGTGAATAGCTACCTTAAAATTAATCTCATTTTAGTGTTATCAGTTTAAAGATTGTTCTAAAAAATAAATAACATTCTAAAACATTTAAAATGAAAAAAAATATTCTTCTTACATCAATTTGCTTTGCAATTTTTGTTACAGCTTCAGCCCAATGGCCCTCAAATGTAACTGTCATTGATACAAATAACGATTCAATTATAGTACAGGGCGACCTTGCCAAAGGGTCTAAAATGGCTGACCTCAGTTGGGCTTGGAACAGTGCCAACGCCTGTTTTCCGGGTACACAATCATCTAAATTCAAGGGAAATCATGTTTTCTATGCATTGACAATGCCCACACAATGCGAAATGAAAATAAGTGTAACACCGGCAGATGACAATGCTGACCTGAGTATTTATGCTTATCGGTTAGGTGCTTCGGAATATAATCTTGTTCCTAATTTGGGAAGTTGTATTACCTGCGAAGCAGACCATAAATGGGATGGCAATTGGAAAGGTAAGGTGCAGACCAGCGAAAGAAAAGTAAGTATGCAAAATCCAGGCAAGGAGTTTTACAATATTCTTATCGGAGTATCTGCTCCTGCTGCTACCAGCGGTTCTTTTAATCTTAAAGTAAAATTTGAAAAATGATATTTATTAGTTTTAAATGCATGATGCTTTTAGCACCGTTCCTGTTTTTTGGTTCGCTTGAATCAAACGAACCTTCGAATGGTGCAAAATGTCCCGACGCCACGTTTGTAAGTATAAGTCCGACGAACTTAACAGCGGGAAATGCCACCCGAATAACAGTAAAATTTAAGAATTCTGGTAATTGTGTTTGGAAAAAAGGTACTGTAAAGTTATATGCTAATTCAAAAGGGTCACCGTCAGGAGTTGAATTCACAGAAAGTATTAAAAGAAAATTTGGGTTGGTAGATAGTTTTCCAGGGTATTTGATCACACAGGATATTGCTGTTAATGCAACTGCCACATTTAGTTTTATCGTTGATGCATTTCCATCCCCAGGGAAATACTCGATTAAGTACAGGTTAGTACAAAAACCGGGTGTAACTGATTTTTTTGGAGCCTACAAGGATGTTGAGTTTACAGTAAAGTAAAAAAAAGGGCATGTTGAAAGACATGCCCTTTTTAATATTAAGTGTATTAAAATCTGCTTATTATCCTAACGCCACTCTCTTAAATTCAGTCACTTTCACATCACCACTCTCTTTCAGAAAAACAGCAACAGTTTTGCTGCCATCTTTTACAAAAGATTGTGCAGTTAATGTTTGCGCTTTAAAGAAAGCTCCCATTTTGCCTTCAACAATTTTAGAAAGCATTTCTTCAGGCTTACCAGCCATCTTAGGGTCTTGCTTCATTAATTCAAGAATGATATCTTTTTCACGGGCAATTATATCAGCAGAAACAGAAGCAGCATCAACAGCTACCGGATTCAATGCTGCGATTTGCATAGCAACATCTTTACCAGCATCAACGGCTTCTTTATCCATTCCTACTAATACACCAATACGGTATGCACCATGATTGTAAGAAGCTACATAAGCAGCATCTACTCTTTCAAATTTAGTAACACCGATTTTTTCACCGATAGTTGCTAATTTATCATTTACTAATTCAGCTACAGTAGAATTGCCAGCTGCAGTATTCATTAATTCTTCCAATGTCTTTACATTGTTTGCGATAGCCGCATCAGCAATTGTTTGACCAAAAGCAACGAAATCAGCATTCTTAGAAACGAAGTCAGTTTCGCAACTTACGCAAACAACGATACCTGTTTTGTTATCAGCTGTTGTTTGTGCTATTACCACACCTTCTTTTGCTTCACGGTCGCTTCTTTTAGCAGCTACTTTCTGGCCTTGCTTACGTAACCAGTCGATAGCAGCTTCAAAATCACCATTAGTTTCGGTTAAAGCCTTACGGCAATCCATCATACCAGCACCAGTTGCCTGGCGTAGTTTGTTTATGTCTTGTGCACTTATAGTTGCTGTACTCATTGTTTTGAAATTTGAAGTCTGATGTCAGAAGTCTGAAAGATTCTTCTGTCATCAATACTTTATTAATTAAATAAAAACTCCGGTTAGGAAATCCTACTTCAGAATTTTCCGTCCTCAGATATTATCTTCTTCCACCACCAGGTCCTCTGCTTCCGCCGCCAGGTCCACCAGCACCAGTAGTACGACGTCTTTGTCCGCCGCCAGCTCCACCAGCTCCGCCAGCACCACCCGGTCCACGGCTACGTCCGCCAGCACGGCCACCTTCAGCCTGTGCTTCTGCTTCTAATCTTGCGGCTCTTTTGTCTTGTTCATCATCTCCTACTTCTTCTACATCATCATCTTTTGCAGCTTGTCTTTCAGCAAGACCTTCTGCAATAGCAGCAGTGATATAGTTTACTAAGATTGCAATTGATTTAGTAGCATCATCATTACCAGGAATAGCGAAATCAACTTTATTTGGATCACAATTGGTATCTACTAAACCAAATGTTTGAACGCCTAAACGCTTTGCTTCTGCCAATGCAATATGCTCATGACCGATATCGATAATGAACAAAGCTGCAGGTACACGGCCCAATTGAGCTATACCACCTAACACTTTCTCCATTTTATCTCTGTCACGGCTCAAGGTTAAACGTTCTTTTTAGTAACGCTGTCGAAAGAACCATCACCCAACATTTTTTCAATGCTCTGCATTTTCTTCACACTCTTACGAACGGTGTTGAAGTTGGTCAACATACCACCTAACCATCTTTCAGTTACGAAAGGCATATTTACTTTCTTAGCAGATTCCATTACGATATCTTTTGCCTGCTTCTTTGTACCAACAAACAAAATTTTCTTACCACTGCGGGCAATCTGCTTTAATGCAGCAGCAGTTTCCTGCAGGCACTCAACAGTTTTGTTAAGGTCAATGATGTGGATACCTTTCTTTTCAGCAAAGATGTAAGGTAACATCTTTGGGTTCCACTTCTTCTTCAAGTGACCGAAATGAACACCTGCTTCAAGAAGTTGCTGTTGTAAGGATGTATTATTTTCCATTGTATATAAATGATCGTTTTTAAAAATTGTTTGCTGCGATTAACGTTTAGAGAACTGGTAGCTCTTACGGGCTTTCTTATGACCGAATTTCTTACGTTCAACAGATCTAGGATCTCTTTTCAACAGACCAGCTGCTTTTAATGCAGGACGAAACTCAGGGTTGATTTCCAATAAAATTCTGGCAATACCTAACATTGCTGCTTCTGCCTGACCTTTAACGCCACCACCGGTTGCATTAATCTTTACATCATACTTATCAGTTAAGTCAACTGTTTTCATCGGACGTTCAACTTGGTTCTGTAAATAAACCAGTGGGAAATATGTTTTGTAGTCTTTGTCGTTGATGGTGATCTTACCTTCGCCTTTGGTAACAAACACTCTTGTTACTGCAGCTTTACGACGACCAATTCCGTTTAATTGCTTTTCCATTTATTATTTATTTGGACGTTTTATAATTAAAATTCAATTCTTTTGGTAATTGTGCAGTATGAGGATGCTTGTCGCCAACATATACAAATAATTTTTTGTACATCTTGCGGCCCAAACGGTTCTTCGGTAACATTCCTTTTACAGCTCTTTCAATAACCACTTCTGGTCTGCGCTTAATAAGGTTTCTTGCTACCTCTTCTTTACGTCCACCAGGATATCCTGTAAAGTGGTCATAAATTTTCTGGTCCAGTTTGTCACCTGTTAATACAATTTTTTCGCAGTTGATCACTATGATATAATCACCAGTGTCAACGTGAGGCGTATAGTATGCGTTGTTTTTACCAGGAAGTATCGCAGCAATTCTAGCAGACATACGGCCTACGGTTTGATTAGTACCGTCTACAACATACCAATTACGTTGTACGGTAGCCTCGTTCGCATGTTTAGTTGTGAAATGTAATTTGCTCATCTTGTTTTCTGTTTTAGTGACCTCCGCTATCCCGGCAGGTCGTTTTTTAAAATGGAGTGCAAAGGTAGGTGCGGGGTAAATTCAAACCTAATATTCAGGAAGGTATTTTTTTATCGTACCTTTGTAATATCCTGATTATCAATAATATTTTTGACCAATTAAAATAATAGGCTTGAAAAAGTCATAGTTCCCACCTGCTTTTACTTTCAAAAGCCTTGTTGTTGTGAACTAATATTATTTAATGGTAAATAATCAGCTTTTAAAAAATCAACTTCCTTTTTTCTTAACTGCAATTTTTGCAGGAGTAAGATGTGTGATGATAACCTTTACCGTATCACCTTCTTTCAGATTCTCTTTTTCTTCTTCCGTTACGGCCAATTTTGATTGAATTTTATCTCCAAATAAATTCAAGTAAACGGCATGTGGAGTAATTTTTGAAACTACGGCTTCAACATCAAATTGCTTATCAAAAAATAGCTCTGCTTTTTTATATTCAGGAATATAGAAATGTGAAAATAATTCCGCCTTTATGGCATTGGGTTTATCCATATTGACGAGGCTGAAATTGATGGCAACATTCTCTGCTGATTCAACAGGAGGGATTTCCCAAGGCGATAACTGCAAGGGAAATAGAATGTAACTTTCCCATTCTTTTACAAAATAATTATTATCAATTTTTTTCAGATAGCCAGAGAATCTGTTTTCAATAGCAGTTTTTTGGATCATCAATGAAATAGCTTCATTATGACGATACTTCACATTATACGCCGTCATTTTATCACCTCTGTCTGAAAGTTTTAATTGAAAACTTACTTCATCGCCAAGTCGGTAATGTTGTGGTTTTTTACCACTGTCTGCTATATTCGTTTTACAATTGACCGACTTTTTTTTATTGCCATGCGAATACTCGATAGTGGCAAAGTACTTCTCGTAGCTTACGAACGATATTTTCCCTTTATAAATTTGCTCTTCCATAATTTTCAATCATGCAAATTTAGGTTGAAGAAGTGTAAGCATGGTTTTTAATCATTAAGTCTGGCAATTAAGCTATTCACTCTTATATTTATAACATAAAATATAATTATGTCAGATCGTTTTCTTAATCGCACCACATTCGGAGATCCTAAAAATACAGGCAATCTGATGCCAATAGATGAAGCTTATGCTTTATTAAATGAATGGGTGCCGAATGAAAAACTTCGTCTGCATATGAAGCAGGTAGCGGCCAATATGAAAGCATGGGCGATTAAAAAAGAAAACGCTGATGAACAAAAGGCTTTAAAATGGGAATTGGCTGGTTTGTTACATGATGCTGATTGGGAAAAATTTCCTGATCAACATTGTAAAGTGATTGTAGAAGAATTGGAAAAAAGAAATATTGATCCGGAAGTTATTCATTGTATTGCATCGCATGGTCCAAAAGTATTTGGAGTGGAGCCAGAAAACATGATGGATAAGATGATTTATGCAATAGATGAGCTTAGTGGTTTAGTTCATGCCTACAGTCTGCTTCGCCCTGAAAAATATGAAGGCATGGAAGTGAAAGGTGTAAAGAAACGACTAAAAGAAAAAGCATTTGCTGCGCAGGTAAGCCGGGAAGATATTGCAGATGCACTGACAAGAATTGATGTAACACTGGAGGAGTTAATACAATTCATTATCGATCATCAAAAAGAGGTATCCTGATTTTTAAACTCTCAGATAATTATCCGGTCTGAATCTCCAGCCACTAATTTATTTCCTGCGTAAGAAAACATTGCATTTAATCTATTGTGAGAAAGCCTTTGGTTTTTACAGGATGTTTATTGTCTGTACACCTATTTCTTATGTCAGGGCAAACAAAAGCCGTCCCTTATAAGGCGGCTTTTACATTTTTCGATTTTGAATAATTTTTCAAATGGCCGGCGGAAAAGATGATAATTTTTTTCTGAATGAAGACTTCAGCCTGAATAATTTGCCCGGTCTGTGCGGAACATCGGTTTCCATTTCATTGATATCTTCTAACCAATCTTTCAATGATATTTTTTTTAAAAATTTCTTCTATCGAGTTCTACACCAAGTATGGCCTGATAAAGTTCCTGCAGTTCTCTTAGTGAAAATTTTTCAGGAAGCAGATTGAATACAACTGGCGTTTCCATAACCTGCTGTTTTAAACGACTTAAACAAGAGTCAAGAATGAGTTTGTGGTCAAAAGCCAGTTTTTTTATTTCCTTTACCGAATGCCAATGTAACTCATTGTGACTGAGTTTTAGTTTATGACTTTTAATATCAATTAAAGAAAAATAAGCGATAGTAATTACTCTTCCGGACGGATGCCTGTTAAGGCCGCCAAAAGCCTGCACTTGCTCAAGATAAACATCGTCAAGCCCGGTTCTATCTTTTAATACCCGATAGGAGGCAGCTTCAAGATCTTCATCAGGTTTTATCAGATCTCCTAACAAAGAGTTTAAATTTTGGAATTCTTTAAAATCAGATATGATTAATAAAACTTTCAGGTCTTTCCCTTCGTAGCCAAAAATGACACAATCAACCGAAATGGCGATGTTGAAATAATCGAGACGATGCATTTTTTCACTTGCTGCTGTTTTTAATTGTAAATCTTTACTCATGGGATATACGTTTAAATTACTGCGGCACCACTGAGGTTTGTAGTAGTCTTATATTGTAGTTAAGCAATCGGCGATTCAATAATTGTTTCGAAGATAACACAATATGAATTTCCAGTTTTTACTTAGTTGTTTAATAAATAAGCGGAGATATTAACTTTACATCATAACAGCAGATTGTATGTATTCAAAAACAGAAGTTCAGCGCATTCAAAAGCTTACACAAGAAATTATTAAAAAAGAAAATCAAGGCGTTGTAACTGGTAAAGAAACGGATGCTCTACGAGAAATACTTCGTTTTCATGAACATAGGTATTATATTCTCAACGATCCGCTTATTGCTGATGGCGAATATGATAAGTTATATAAGTTATTAGAAAAAATAGAGCAAGAACATCCTGGATTAATTACCGCTGATTCTCCGACACAACGAGTGGCGAAAGGATTGACAAAAGATTTTCCGGCAGCGCATCATCTGGTGCCAATGCTTTCACTTGATAATTCGTACAACAGTGATGATCTTATTGACTTTGACAGAAAAGCAAAAGAATTGTCAGGCCTTTCAGCAATTGAATATTGTGTAGAACCAAAATTTGACGGAGGAAGTATATCTGTAATTTATGAGAATGATTTGTTGGTACGAGGTGCAACAAGAGGTGATGGAATAGAGGGAGATGAGGTGACAACTAACATTAAACAGATTCGTTCGCTGCCTTTATCAGCAAAATTTTCTGCGTACGGTATTCAGCAGATAGAGATAAGAGGTGAAGTGCTGATCAATAAACAAAATTTGGCAAAATATAATGAGCAATTAATTGAAGATGGATATGCGCCTTTAGCCAATCCCCGGAATGCTGCTGCTGGTTCGTTGCGAATAAAAGATTCAAAAGAAGTTGCAAAACGAAACCTCGAAGCATTTGTGTACCATGTTAGTTATTTCTCTTTGTTGAAAGGAGAAAATACTCCTGTTGAATTAACTACTCACTCTGCTTCATTACAATTATTATGGGAGCTTGGTTTTCGGAGTCCTGAAAAAGAAAAAGAGTTTTTAAAAACATAGATGAAGTAATTACTTATTGCGCCGATTTTGAAGTTGGGAGAGATAACCTGCCATATGAGATTGATGGAATGGTAATCAAGGTAAATAATATTGAATTGCAGGATACATTAGGAATGACATCGCATCACCCACGATGGGCCATTGCCTATAAATTCAAAGCAAGACAAGCAACTACCAAATTAATAGATGTAGAATACCAGGTTGGAAGAACAGGGGCGGTAACACCAGTGGCCAAATTAGAACCAGTTCCAGTTGGTGGAGTAACAGTAAGCAGTATATCAATTCACAATGAAGAATATATACGAGAAAAAAATTTACGCATTGGAGATGCTGTTCTAATTGAAAGAGCCGGTGATGTAATTCCACAGATTGTAAAATCATTAACAGATGTAAGAACTGGAAAAGAAAAGAGAATTAATTTCCCAAAGACATGTCCAGTTTGCGAAAGTGAATTGTTTAAAGAAGAAGAAGAAGCCGTTTGGAGATGTATCAATATTGAATGTCCTGCACAGGTAGTTGAGCGGATGATACATTTTGTAAGTAAAGATGCGATGGACATTCGTGGCTTTGGCGATGCAAACGTCCGCAAGTTTTATGAATTGGGATGGTTGAAAGATATTCCGGGCATTTACAATCTCGACTTCAGTAAAATGACAGGCATGGAAGGCTTTGGTCAAAAGTCAATTGATAATTTGCAGACGGCAATCGAAAAATCGAAAAGCCAGCCATTGCATCGGTTACTCTATGCCTTGGGTATTCGCTTTGTAGGAGAAACGACAGCTAAAACGCTGGCTCGTTCGGTTAGTCATCTGCTTGATTTAAAAAACTTCTCATTAGAAGATTTACAGAACCTGGAAGATGTTGGCCCAAAGGTAGCAGGCAGCATTCACCATTTCTTCAGTAACGATAGCAATATTGAAATGCTGGAACAGTTGGAAAAGATTGGCCTTCAATTGAATAATGAAAAGAAAGAAGAAAATGCTGAAGGCAACCTTAACGGTCAGACTTTTTATTTACCGGTACATTGCCTACACTAAAAGAAGTGATGCCGAAGCAATGGCAGAGGCAAATGGCGGACAGATTTTGAGCGGCGTCAGTACGAAACTCAATTACCTTATTGTGGGCGAAGATGCTGGAAGCAAGTTGGAGAAAGCTAAAAAGATAAATTCGGTAAAAATAATATCAGAAGCTGAGTTCCTTAAACTGGTCGGTAAAAAATAAAATTGTTGGTGATTATAATTATTCTATCTTAGTAAGGACCATTAACCAGCTTAGATAACCTTATCGTACCGGCGTTATACTTTGCACTCTGTCCCTGGCTTAAAAAAAATACTATGATAAAAAAATTAGCCGGTGAAACCTGGAAGCCACTGCTGTTTTCCGGATGGAGGCAACTTCGAAATCGCTATGCAGTTTCTAACTTAGGGAGAATAGCCAGTTACAAAAAACAGCCACTCAGGTTAAAAAGATCAAATCGACCCTTGCTGATAAAAATCGAAAAGTTACTATCAAAAGACTTGCAGAAAATTATGGTGTAAGCGAAATGACGATGTACCGTATTAAAAGCGGAGAAAACTGGGGAAGGATATAACATTAAACATTTGTTGCTTTTTTTTGTTTACACTTATCTTCATAGTAAACAATTAAAGTAATGCTGCAAACTTCAACGTTTAAGTTTCTAAAAGATTTAAAGAAGAATAATAACAAACCTTGGTTTGACAAAAACAGAAAGGTGTACGAAGCAGCTAAAGCTGATTTTATAAGTTTCATTCAGGCAGTTATAGACCAACATGGTAAAAAAGATGCTTCAATAAAAAATTTACTTGCAAAAGACTGTTTATTCCGCATTAACAGAGATGTTCGTTTTGCAAAAGATAAATCTCCCTACAAAACCAATATGGGAGCCAGCATTAATAAAGGTGGAAGAAAAGCCGAGAACTCAGCTGGCTATTATTTTCATTTGGAACCGGGCGGAGTTTTTACCGGCGGCGGCATCTGGATGCCAATGCCTGACGAATTAAAAAAAGTAAGACAAGAGATTGATTATAATTTTACTGATTTCAAAAAAATTATTGCAGCCAAAAAATTCAAAACTGTGTATGGCGAACTTTCCAGTAATCCGGAGTATAAGCTAAGTCGTGTGCCGAAAGGTTACGATCCTGAAAATCCTGCGGCAGAATTTCTGAAGTTGAAAAGTTATATAGCAATGATAAAGATTAGCGATGCTGATTTAACTTCAAAAGACCTTGTAAAGAAAACGGTTGCAGCATTTGAAGCACTGCAACCGCTGATTGAATTTATTAATGAAGCCTTGCGAGCCCCGGAATGATATATTGATTTATATTAAATTTTTACAGGGCGAAGCAAACTCTTACCACTTGAAAAACTTGTTGCACTATTTTATACAAATCATTTTGCCCCACAGTATAAAACACTATATTAAATACTGAGAGTTTGCTTCAAAATTTATTGTGGTGATCTCATTTCCAAATTTACTAAACTAGCCCAATAAATTTTTCGCAAGCATATACTCCGCTATCTGCACAGCATTGGTAGCAGCACCTTTTCGCAAGTTGTCAGAAACCACCCACATGTTTAATGTTTTTGGTTGCGTTTCATCACGGCGAAGCCTTCCTACAAACACCTCGTCTTTTTCATGTGCCCACAATGGCATTGGATAAACTTGTGCAGCATCATCGTTCTGTACAATAATTCCGGGTGCACCGGCTAACAATGCTGTTACTTCTCCCAAGTCAAATTCATTTTCAAATTCCACATTCAAGCTTTCGCTATGACCGCCGACAACAGGTATGCGAACAGTTGTAGCCGTCACTTTTATGGATTCATCTTGCATAATCTTACAAGTCTCTTTCACCATTTTCATTTCTTCTTTTGTATATCCATTATCAAGAAACACATCTATCTGCGGAATTACATTCAAATCAATCGGATATTTATAAGCCATTTCGCCTTTCACTTCTTTTCTTTCATTGAATAATTGATCAACAGCCTTTTTGCCAGTACCTGTTACACTTTGGTAAGTGCTTACTACCACTCTTTTAATTTTATAAGCTTTATGTAGGGGTTGCAATGCTACCACCATTTGTATAGTAGAGCAATTGGGATTAGCTATAATAAAATCATCTTTAGTTATTGCTTCGGCGTTTACTTCCGGCACTACTAATTTTTTCGATGGGTCCATTCTCCAGGCACTGCTGTTGTCAATTACTTTAATGCCTGCTGCCGCAAATTTAGGCGCCCATTCCAGCGAAGTATTGCCTCCAGCAGAAAAAATAGCAACTGCTGGCTTCGCAGCAATAGCTTCTGCCATACTTACAACTTTATAATTTTTTTCTTTAAATATAACTTCCGTTCCTACCGATCTTTCTGATGCGACGGGAATCAATTCCGTCACCGGAAAATTTCTTTCTGCTAAAATTTGTAACATTTTAGTGCCTACCAATCCTGTAGCACCCACCACTGCGACTTTCATTTTTCTTTTTCTTTTTAGAGTTAAAAATCAATTATTATTTAACCTCCTTCGCTAAAGCTTCGGAGGGCAAAGAAAAAGCCTTCCGGTTAAGGAAGGCCTGCAGAACTTTTTATGTTATAACACACATAACGTTGCAAACCTCCCTCAGGAATGTTTAATGCTGCGTTTTGTATGTTTCGTCGTCATCATTACGAGGTCGAAGATAATTACAAAAGGAATTGCAGCCAAACTCTCTTTACAAACAACTGTTCTTGTTCCATCGAAATAGTCGTACTTTAACTGTCAGAAATTTTTACCGGCACTATATCATTTGCTTATGATAAAAAAGATACTATCATTGTTTTTATTGGCAGTTTTGGTTTTTAGTAAACCTGGTAACGCTCAGTTTATTGATAGCTTTACGGATGGCAATTTTTCTGCCAACCCAGCTTGGTCTGGTAATACGGCAGACTGGATAGTTAATCCTTCCTTGCAATTACAAAGTAATAACAACGTTGCCAGCAGTAACTTTTATCTGTCGACAGCCAATACTTTAGCAACTACCGCTCAATGGGAATTCTGGTGTCAAATTACCTTCAATCCATCTTCAACAAACTATATTGATTTTTATCTTACTGCCTCTGTAAGTGATATTACACAATCTGCTGTAACAGGTTATTTTGTACGAATAGGTGGAACCAGTGATGAGATTTCTTTGTACAGAAAAAATGCAAACGGTACCAGTACATTAATTATTGACGGACTGGATGGAACATTGAACAGTAGCAGCAACACAATGAAAATAAGAGTGATCCGTGATGCTTCGAATCAATGGACATTATTAAGAGACCTTACCGGAACTGGAAATACTTACTCAAGCGAAGGATCTGTGGTGGACGCAACATTTACAACATCGGCTTTCTTTGGTATCTGGGTTCGTCAAAGCACTGCAAGTTTTTTTCAACGGCATTTCTTTGATGACTTTGAAGTAAAAACGTATGTACCTGATGTTACAGCTCCAGCCATTCAAACATTGACGGCTCTTTCTCCCAATACACTTGATGTTTTATTTAATGAACCAGTAAGTGTGGCAACAAGCCAGACATTGAGTAATTACACAGTTACCAACGGAATCGGAAATCCTACTACTGCTGTACGAGATGTAACGAACAATGCATTAGTACACCTGACTTTTACCAATAGCTTTCCAAATGGAATATCAAATACTATTACGATAAATGGTGTACAGGATTTATCCAACAATGCCATTGTAAACGGAACAGGTACATTTAGTTTCTATACAGCCCAACGCTACGATATTGTAATTGATGAATTGGTTGCTGATCCGACACCTGTAGTAGGTTTGCCAGACTATGAATGGATTGAATTAAAGAACACTACAACATTTCCTATCAACCTGCAAGGATGGAAAATAAGTGATGCCACAGGTACAAGCGGAACGATGCCGAATTTTATTTTACAACCCAATGGTTATGTTATTGTTTGCACTGGTAGTGCTGTTGCGGCTATGTCAGCACTTGGTTCAACTATTACTGTTACAAGTTTTCCTTCGTTAGATAATAATGGCGAGATATTATCACTTAGCGATGCTTCCGGAAAAGTTATTCATGCATTGACCTATGATATAAGCTGGTATCAAAATGAATTAAAGAAAGATGGTGGCTGGTCATTAGAAATGATTGATACAAAAAATCCGTGTACCGGTGGTAGCAACTGGAAAGCTAGTACCGATGCTACTGGTGGCACACCGGGAAAGAAAAATTCTATTGATGCAGTTAATAACGACCAGACTGCGCCAAAATTAAAAAGAGCATATACAATTAATGCTACCACAATTGTAGCTGTATTTAATGAACCAGTAGATAGTTTAAAGGGAGCAACAGTTGCCAACTATACTTTTAGTAATGGGTTGACTATTGTTTCCGCCATTTCATTAGCTCCATTATTTAATGAAGTACAGCTAACACTAAGCGGTGCAATGCAAGCTGGTACTGTTTATACATTAACAGCTGCAAATATTACAGATTGTAAAGGCAATACAATAGGAACTGACAATAAAGCCAAAGTCGGTTTACCGGTAGATGCAGCAGCATTGGATATGATTGTTAATGAAATTTTATTTAATCCAAGAAGTAATGCTTATGATTTTGTAGAATTTTATAATAAAAGCAATAAAATATTTGACGCTTCAAAACTATTTATTGCTAATAGAAACAGCAGTAATGTAATTAGCAGCATAGGTTCGTTAACCACAATACCTTGGTTGGTTTTTCCTGGTGATTATATTGTACTTACAGAGGATGCCGCAAGCCTGAGCAGAGAATATCTTGTTACAAATCCAGACTGGGTGTTCACTAAATCTTCTTTGCCTTCTTTTCCTGATGATAAAGGATTTGTTCTTTTATTAAATCAGCAAGGCGATGTAATTGATGAAGTAAATTATGATAAGAGCTGGCATTTTAAATTAATAGATAATGAGGACGGCGTTTCATTGGAAAGAATTGATCCAGTTGGTTCTTCCCAAGAACCAACTAACTGGCACAGTGCCGCCTCAACAGCAGGGTACGGGACACCAACGTATAAGAACTCTCAGTATAAATTAATCAACAGCGTTAATGCGACTATAGAAGTTGTACCAAAAGTTTTCTCGCCTGATAATGATGGAAGGGATGATATTGCTACTGTTCAGTATCAGGTAACTGAGCCTGGGTTTGTTGCTAACATTACCATTTTTGATGCTGCAGGAAGACCAATACGTAACCTTATTCGCAACGGTACATTAGGATTACAAGGATATTGGAATTGGGATGGTCTTGATGATAAAGGCAATAAATTGCCGGTTGGTACTTATATTGTATTCTCAGAGATTTTTAATCTCCAAGGCAAAAAAGAAAAGTTCAAGAATGTGGTAGTGCTTGCGAGGAAATTATAGGGGTCAGATTTTTATCTTTCGCAACAATTCTACCCCTATAATTTTCGAAGCAAACTCTAAGAATATACAGAGAAATTCATTTATGTCTACTATTGGCTATTTCTATATTCTAACCAATGTCAATAATGCCGTTTTATACTGTGGCGCCACAGACAATCTGTATCGGAGAGTACAGGAACACAAAAACAAAACCTTCGCCAATAGCTTTACAACTAGATACAATCTGGAAAAGCTTGTTTACTTTGAGACTTTCAGTAATATCAGCGATGCTTTTAAGAGAGAAAAACAAATTAAAGGCGGTTCCAGAAAGAAGAAGATAGATTTGATTAAAAGTATAAACCCAGAATGGAAAGATTTGTTTGATACTCTCCAGTCTGGGTCGGTGGAAGAACTTATAAGGATAAAGAAGTTCTTCCAATAAAATGAGTTTGCTTCGCACCAATAGTATTCACTAAGCTATAAAAAACAATTGGGTGCTCGCAAGTTTCAAATCAGTTCAATATCAAAACTCACCAGATCTTTAAACTGATGTATCCTTATATCTATATCTTCTCTGGTAATTTCTTTTAATCTTGTTGGTCCAAACTTCTCTACACAAAAACTTGCCATAGCCGAACCAACAATGATGCCTCTTTTCATATTCTCGAAAGAAATATCGTTAGTGGCAGCAAGATGTCCCATAAATCCTCCGGCAAATGTATCACCAGCACCTGTTGGGTCAAACACTTCTTCTAATGGTAAGGCTGGCGCAAAAAATACCTGATCGCCATGAAATAATAAAGCAGCAAGATTACCGAGCATTAAAAATTCTGCTCCTTGGTAACTGTCTGGTATGTTCGGATCAAAATCAGCCAGTACATTTAAATCCGTAATTAATGTGTCACGGCTATTCATGTCTTCATGATAACGACCACTCCAGAAAAAGGATTTTTTATCAGGTACTATTTCTACTCCTTCTAGTTGTACGCCTCTTTTTTTCATCTCTTCCATTTCTTCTTTTGGAAAATCAAATCCAACTATGGAAATTTGTTGAACTGGTTTTACAAAATGACTTGCCGCATATGCCACATAAGTAGCAGAGCCACCAACAATCTGGTTTATTTTTCCAAACGGTGTTTCAATCGCATCAAAAGCCATTGTTCCAACTGTAATTAAAGACATAATAGATATTTGTAGATTAATTGAATGTGAATATGATTTGCCTATGTGGTTTCGGCGGCAAACCTACATGAATTTTGTTTACAGGAAAAACGATGTATGTTTTTGTTTCAGGTTATTATGCATTTTATTGCATTATACTAATCAACTTAATCACAGAATAGTATCTTTGAGCATGGCCACAGTTAGACGCAAAAATGCTTCCAAAAAAGATTTTATCCTTCTCAGGGCTTCAGCTATGTTCAGAGAAAAAGGATTTTCGGCTACTTCCATGCGGGATCTGGCTGAAATGGTGGGTATCGAAGCTGCCAGTTTATACAATCATATACAGTCGAAATCGGAAATATTACAGGAAATCATTTTCCGGATGGCGAATGATTGTAATGTGCATTTGGAAGAATTAGAAAGCAGCAACCTAAGTAGTATTAAAAAAATTGAATCATTGATCCGATTTCATGTGCAAATGATGATAAGTAAATGTGATGATTACACCGTGATGATTAATGAATGGATGCACCTTTCAGAACCATACCTTACTAATTTTAATATTCAACGACACCAGTATGTAGTTAAGATGGAACGCATTGTAGCTGATGGTTTTCAACAAAAGGAAATGAAAGGAATATCGCCATATGTTGCGGTGCTTACTATTTTATCATCTGTTCGTGGCTTAGAATTTTGGCATCGTAGTTCACAAAAAATTACACCGAAGGAAATCGAAGATAATATGGTAAACCTTCTGATTAGCGGATTAAAAAAGAATTAAGAACATGTCCATTCACTTTCACTCAATTAAGATAAAGGATATAAAAAAAGAAACGGACGATTGCGTTTCTGTAACTTTTGAAATTCCCGATTTATTAAAATCAAAATTTATTTATAAGCAGGGACAAAGCCTGACAATGCGAGCAACAATTGGTAAAGAGGAAGTTCGCAGAACTTATTCATTGTGCAGTTCTCCGCTGGAAAATGAATGGAAAGTGGCAATAAAAAAAGTAGAAGGCGGATCATTCTCAACATTTGCTAATCTCAGTTTGAAGAAAGGCGATATGCTGGATGTAATGCAACCGGTAGGAAAATTTTATGTAGAATTAGATCCGGTAAATAAAAAAAACTATTTGGCTTTTGCAGCTGGAAGTGGCATCACACCTTTACTCTCTATAATTAAAACAACTTTGCAAACAGAACCGCAAAGCAGTTTTACTTTGGTGTACGGGAATAAAAGCCGCAGTTCAATCATATTTTTTGAAGAGTTGGAAGGATTGAAAAATAAACACCTACAACGATTTAATTTCATAAATATACTCAGCAGAGAAAGAACTGATGCGCCAATCAATTTCGGAAGAATCAATATGGAAAAGCTTTTTGAGCTTTCGAAGTTGATTAATTATTCTTCAATCGATGAAACTTTTATTTGTGGCCCTGAAGAAATGATTTTTACTGTAAAAGAATTTTTGGAGCAAAAAGGAATTGACAAAAAGAATATTCATTTTGAATTATTTACTACGCCGGGGCAGAAGAAGTCAGAAGTCAGAATTCAGAAGTCAGAAATAAACAGTGGCCCTAAAAGTACTATAACAGTAAAGCTTGATGGCCGTTCTTTTGCTTTCGATTTGTCCTTAACCAGCGATACCAGCATATTAGATGCAGCGCTGCAACAAGGAGCCGACCTTCCTTTTGCCTGTAAAGGAGGCGTTTGTTGTACCTGCAAAGCCAAACTACTCGAAGGGGAAGTGAGCATGGATGTCCATTGGGGACTTGAAGATGAAGAAGTTGAACAAGGTTATATCCTCACTTGTCAGTCTCATCCCAAAACAGAGAAAGTTGTGGTGGATTTTGATGTGAAGTAACTGCTATAACCTGAATAGGTATAATCTTTTGGGTAATTATTTCATTTATTTGCTTATTCAAAGTATAATTTATTGCCTAGTAAAACTTGAGATATACTTCTACAGTGGTGCCGAATGTTGTATATGCGAGATAAATCAGCACCATTCTCTTCCATCAACGTTCCGGATTTTTCCGAAACGTTTTTTTATGTATAAAAAATATCATAGTGAACAAAAAGTTCTAACAGGCGTTAGTTTTTAGTAAATTTGTAAACTAATAAGATTGATATGCCAGTACAAGATTTTGAGCAGTTATTTCAACAAAAAATTGATGCAGAAGATAAGATTGAGCCTAAGGACTGGATGCCAGATGCTTATCGCAAAACAAATATCCGGCAGATAAGTCAGCATGCACATAGCGAAATTGTAGGAATGCTTCCCGAAGGTAATTGGATTTCGAGAGCTCCATCATTAAAAAGAAAAGCGATACTTATTGCTAAAGTGCAGGATGAGGCCGGTCATGGCTTGTATTTATATTCTGCCGCCGAAACATTGGGCATGAGCCGTGAGGAAATGATAAATGATTTACACAGTGGCAAGGCAAAATATTCTTCCATCTTTAATTATCCATCATTAACATGGGCAGATATGGGAGCCATTGGCTGGTTAGTTGATGGTGCTGCCATTTTAAACCAAGTAATGCTTTGCAGAACTTCTTACGGTCCTTATGCAAGAGCAATGGTAAGAATTTGCAAAGAAGAAAGTTTTCATCAACGCCAGGGTTTTGAAACATTATTGGTTCTATCAAGAGGAACAGATGAGCAAAAAGCTATGTGCCAGGATTCGATCAATCGCTGGTGGTGGCCGTCACTCATGATGTTTGGCCCAAAGGATAGCGAAAGCACCAACAGTGACCAGAGCATGAAATGGAAAATCAAAAGAAAAACAAATGATGAACTCCGCCAGAATTTTATAGATATGATTGCGGAGCAGATAAAAGTTTTAGGAATGACATTGCCCGATGACAAACTGAAATGGAACGAAGAAAGAAAACATTATGATTTTGGTGAAATTGATTGGGACGAATTCTGGTCTGTGGTAAAAGGAAATGGTCCTTGCAATAAGCAGCGGTTAGCTGCAAGAAGAAAAGCACATGAAGAAGGACAATGGGTACGGGAAGCGGCAATGGCATTTGCAGAAAAAAGAAAATTGAAAACAAAAGCAGCCTGATGAAAAAATTTATAGTATTAATTATCTCGGTATTCTTCCTTTTAAGTTGTACAGATAACAAAAAAATGACAACAGAATAGCATGCATACAGACACATGAATGTTGTAAAATTGACGATACCTTAGTAATTTGAAGACCTGTCGTGGTTGTGCTTTTGAAGGATCAACAAATTTTGAAATAAGCGATTCGCTGGGAATAATAAAATTGTACGACATAATTACTGAAGACAATAACCCTTCGGATATGGATGGCGGAAGTATTAGTAAGACATTAGTGCTGGTTCCAACTAAAATAGGAACAACAACTTTTAAGTTATATAAATTTTGGAAGCAGGAAAGAACAGCAGAAGATTCTGTAAGGTTTAGTTCTTATTCAATAGAAGTAAAAAATTAATTTAATATGACTCATACTTTTATAAAAAAACTGTATTACGGTGATATTCCTGAAGAAAAAGGTGGCGGTAGTAATTATCAAACAAAAGATGATTCAACAACTTGGCCATTGTGGGAAGTTTTTATACGTAGTAAACAGGGGCTTGATCATAAACATGCAGGCAGCCTTCATGCAGCGGATGCTCAAATGGCAATTGAAAATGCAAGAGACGTTTATACCAGAAGAATGGAAGGTGTAAGTATCTGGGTGGTGGAAAGTAAATATATCAATGCTTCTAATCCCGAAGAAGCAGGCGAATTGTATGAACCTGCTATTGATAAAATTTATCGACATCCAACTTTTTATCAGTTGCCGGATGAAGTAAACCACATGTGATCGCTGGAAAGAATGATTAAATGATTTGAATGATGAACTCACAGTTAATAGATTATACGTTACACCTTGCTGATACCACACTCATTCTTTCTCAGCGAAATAGTGAATGGTGCGGGCATGGGCCTGTATTGGAACAAGATATTGCCATTACAAATATTTCGCTTGATTTATTAGGGCAGTCAAGAAATTTCTATCAGTATGCTGCACAACTAATTGGAGATTCAGATGAAAATAAACTTGCTTATTTAAGAAAAGAAAGAGAATTTAAGAATCTCTTATTGGTTGAACAAGCTAATGGAGATTGGGGACAAACTATTCTGCGTCAATATTTATTCAGTCAGTTTCAATATTTATTGTTTGAACAATTACAAAATGGTAATGATGAACAGCTTGCTGCAATAGCTGCTAAATCAATAAAAGAAACGGCCTATCATGTTCGCTGGAGTAGTGAATGGGTAATACGACTAGGTGATGGAACAGAGGAGAGCCGAAACAGAATGATTAATGCTGTTGATGAATTATGGAGATATACCGGCGAAATGTTTTTACCTGCAGTTATGAAACTTTGGTAGATGTTTCACTGCTTGAAAAGAAGTGGCTTGATAAAGTGAGAGAAATATTTAATGAAGCAACATTAACTGTTCCTGAAAATACCTTTATGCAATCAGGTGGAAAGGAAGGAAAACATACAGAGCAGTTAGGATTTATTTTAACCGAATTACAATACATGCAAAGAACTTATCCTGGTGCAGAATGGTAAAACCCCAACCCCTAAAGGGGCTTTAGCGTATGAATATTGAAACTTCTTTATTAATACAACAACAAAAAATTTGGTCGATACTGGAAACAGTAACCGACCCGGAGATTCCAGTCCTTTCAATAACAGATCTTGGTATTGTACGAGAGGTTCGGTTTGAGCAGGATATTAATCCCCCTTTAGGGGGTTGGGGGGTTTATATTACTCCAACTTACACCGGATGTCCTGCAATGGATATGATTGCAATGAATATTCGTCTGGCATTATTGGAACATGGCTATCAAAGTATAAAAATTACTTCTGTTCTTTCACCAGTATGGACTACCGATTGGATGACTGAAGACGGGAAAAGAAAACTAAAAGAATACGGTATTGCACCACCTAATCCACGGCAACAGGTTTGTAATAACGATTTATTTGGAGCAGCAGAAGCAGTTCAATGCCCGCATTGTAATTCCTACCACACACACCGCATTAGCGAATTTGGTTCCACAGCTTGTAAAGCATTATATCAATGTGATGATTGCAAAGAACCTTTTGATTATTTCAAATGTCATTAATCTGGTCGCTTATATTTTTGCTGCATAAATTCAAAATACATAAAACCAAATCGCTGATACCAGTCCTTTAATCCAAAAGAATTTTCACAAGCATCTATTTTCATCATGCTCTTTTGAAGCGAGGTTAGTAGTTCTCTTGCTTTCTTATCGTAGGTAGCTTTGAATTTTGTATAGGCTTGATCTATATTCCTTTTAGCTGGTATCCAGCCCAAACCTACTCCTCCGGGTAAACTGGCCATAGCATTGCCAAACGCAATAGCTTTGTCAGTAAAATTTTTTGTGTTCATAAAAAGGCACATCATGCGGGCTAAGGTTTGTCGATCTGCGTTAAAGCTTGCTAGTGCTGTTGAATAACAATCATTACAACCCGCAGTACCAGAGCAAGATGAAGGTACAAGTGCATTTTCCGGCTGTGTAAAATCGGGAGTACATTCCCCTGCATCCAATACACCACCTGCATCCCAAAGTTCTCTGCCTGCTTCTATGATGTCAACAACATTATTAATAGCACCAACAACATTATCTAAATGTTCGGCAGCGTTGCTTGCATTTTCAAATTCCTGCGCCGCTCTTTCGCCTCTGGTTCTTGGGTTTTGAACCACAAAATCATTTCCATCTAATGGCACTGATCCTGCATTATCATTTCTTAAAATTTCCTGTGTTTCAGGATCATCAAAAATATTATCCAACTGCGCCATAGAAGATAACGGAGTTAACAGAATGGCAAATAATAAAATGGTTAAATTTTTCATCTTCTTTTTCTTTTTGATAAAAAACCAGCTGATTACAATTATTAACAATAATGCAATGCCAATTATAATATTTTTTAACGTAAATAACCCCCCACCAGAAGAAGGTGAGTACGATTTAAACGGTGCTGCTATTTTCATCTTTACTTCATCTCCTACCCAAACATAAATGTTATACGCAGATGGTTTTTGTGGAGCTACTACCATTATTCCAAAATCTCCTTCGGTAGAGAATGTTTCCTCCCAATATCCTTTTTCATTCGTGGGCTTTCCAGGTCTGCTTACCTCTTTCCAGTTCCATTTATGCAAACTTACTTGTACAGGATTAGCTGGGTCTTGTACACCAACTGATACTACAATAGGCGAATAGATACTTAATTTTTTTACGAAATAGTAGGCGGTATCTTTTACCTGCACTACTTTGGTAATATTTATTCTTCCTTTTTTCTTTACATCTTTTGGCGTAAACTTAATAAGAGAGAGTTCGGTAGGCTTAATTTCTTTTTTTAGATTGAATGGCTGGGCAAAAGCAGTATTACAAAGCAGGGATATGGCCAGCAATAAGAGTAAGCAGTTTTTCACATTTTTAATTTTAAGGGTTAATGGTTTATAATTCTTTGTTTCATCGGCTAAAGAGAATCGGGCTCCTGAATAAAGCTTACTTATAGCATCCCCGATAAACATATCAATAGGTGCGCCTACCTCATCTATCAACACTTTTCTTTCTCCTTCCCTTGTTACTTACAAATATACTTACAGAATAACAACGATATGCTGTATTGAAATCTTAATAAAAGGTATGTATCAATTACCTTTAGTAGCAAATTTTGTAAAGCATTACATAAATGCCATTAGCAATGTAGTTTAAGTATCTTCATAATAAATTTCTCAAAATATGTCTTCTATACTTTTCGAAATAAAAGATTCTGTTGCAACCATCACACTCAACCGCCCTGAAAAACTAAACTCGTTCAACAGGGAAATGGCTTTACTGATGCAGGAAAAACTGGATTTATGTAAAGAAGATAAAATGATTCGGTGTGTAGTTATTACAGGCTCAGGTAAAGCATTTTCTGCCGGACAAGATCTTGCTGAAGTTGCCGATCCAAACGGGCCGGGCATGCAACGCATATTAAGCGAACATTACAATCCGATTATTACAAGGATAAGAGAATTGAAAAAACCTGTGGTTGCTGCTATCAATGGTGTGGCTGCAGGAGCAGGTGCCAATATCCCTTTATGTTGCGATATAGTTGTTGCAGCAAAATCGGCATCATTTATACAGGCTTTTTCTAAAATTGGTTTAATACCTGATAGCGGAGGAACATTTTTTCTGCCTCGTTTAATTGGTTGGCAAAAAGCCAGTGCATTAATGATGATGGGGGATAAAATAACAGCAGAGGAGGCAGATAAATTGGGAATGCTATATAAATGTATTGACGATGATAAGTTTACCGATGAAGTTGATGCAATAGCAAAAAAACTAGCAGCAATGCCAACCATGGGGTTGGCGTACACAAAAAAAGCACTGCAATGGTCTAGCACACATACTATTTATGAACAATTGCAAAATGAAGATAAACTGCAACAATGGGCGGCTGCTACGAAAGATTTTAAAGAAGGGGTAGCCTCTTTTTTGGAAAAGAGACCAGCAAATTTTATAGGCGAATAGTTTTAAGCATTATGAATACAGAAAAAGATAGTACTGCTAAAAGGGTTGTTAACCATATGATGGAACATGACCTGTTCAGTCAATGGCTGGGGGTAGAAGTGTTAGAAGTAAAAGAAGGATATAGCAGAATAAAAATGACAGTGCGAAAAGAAATGATTAATGGATTTGGTATTGTTCATGGTGGCATCGCTTTTTCATTGGCCGATAGTGCTTTTGCATTTGCTTGTAATAATAGAAATGTGTTATCAGTGGCACTTGACACTTCAATTAATTTCATCAAGCCTGTACATGTTGATGATATATTAGTAGCCGAAGCCATTGAACAACATAATGGTAAGTCAACAGGACTTTATCATATAAATATCACCAATCAAAAAGAGCATTTGATTGCACATTTTAAAGGGCTTTGTTACAGAACTGATAAAAAATTAATCGACTAATTAATGTTCTACGAATTCAACGGATATAAACCAGTTGTTCATAAATCATCTTTTGTTCATCCACAAGCTGCCGTTACAGGCAATGTGATTATCGGAAAAGATTGTTATATCGGTCCCGGTGCAGCTCTGCGGGGCGATTGGGGTCAGATAATAATAGAAGATGGATGTAATGTGCAGGAAAACTGCACTATTCATATGTTTCCAGGAGTAACGGTGCTGTTAAAAGAAGGTTCTCATATTGGTCACGGTGCAATTATACACGGCGCTACAATCGGAAAAAACTGCCTGGTTGGAATGAATGCAGTGATAATGGATAATGTGCAATTGGGTGATGAAAGTATTGTTGGCGCTTTAACTTTTATCAAAGAAGGCGAAACTATACCTGATCGTAGCCTTGTGGTTGGCAATCCAGGAAAAATAATAAAACAGGTAAGTGATGAAATGGTAAGCTGGAAAACCGAAGGAACGAAACTGTATCAACAGCTGCCAAAAGAATGTCACAACTCCTTGAAAATCTGCAAACCGCTTAGAAAAAAAAGACTACAAAAAAAATTACAGCAAAAGACATATTTGAATCTTAAAAGTTAGAGACGGTTAACTCAATAGCTTTGAATTTATAAAAATATTTTCCAAATTGCTTGCAAGTAGTAAAGAGTTGTATTAGTTTTGTTTATCAATTTCAATCCACCCTCCTCCCCAAAGACCATCTATTAATACCCAATCCTCCTTTTTAGAACTCCTAAACGTCTAATTCCTTTCGTGTAACCTTTCCATTATCTGGTAAACCCAACGGTTTAGGATTTATTATTTATTATATAAAAACTCAGAGCATGAAAAAGTTTACATTAAAAGGCATTATTGCCTCAATTTTCTTGATTGCAATTTCTGCAACAAACTCATTTTCTCAAGGCACACCCATTGGGTGTAATGGACAATTTTTTGTAACACATGGCAGTGGAGGAACAGCAACATCTACAACCTCAGTTAAAAAATTATCCTTTTCTGGGGGTACCATCACACCCAATGTTTTTAATATTGATCCTACTACTATAGGATTTAATGCAATTGGTATTAATCCTGTTGATGGTTATATGTATGGATTAAGATATCCAACTAGTGGAAACAGGCCAAGATTGGTGAGAGTTGGTATTGGAGTCTCAGGTAATATTGTTGATTTAGGAGAGGTTTCTGATGGAGGAGGCAATATGGCCGACGGAGACATAGGGTATGCCGGATGTTTTGATGCGGCGGGTGTTTTTTATTTTATTACGGACAATAATGAAATGTTTAAGATAACAGGCCTGAATTATCCTGCTACAAGCACTACTGCTACATATATCGGTGCTCCTGCCGGGGGTGGTACTGGAACAAACTTCTATGTAGATATGGCGATTAATCCTGTAACAAATATTTTGTATGGTGTTACGTTTAATCAAAGATTATACACCATTAATACTACGACAGGTGTTTCAACATTTATTGCAACACATGCAACTACAGGTTATATAGCCTCATTATTTTTTGATGAAATAGGTAATATGTATGGGTATCATCAAAACGGAGCTTTTTATTTAATAGATAAAACTAATGCTGGACTTACCCCTGCCGGATCTGGCCCATCTTATACTTATGCAGATGGATGTAGCTGTAGTTTTGGGAATGTATTTCATGATTTATCTTGGAATCCGGTTGGAAATACTCCATGCCCTTCCAATTCTAATAAAAACCCAACCACTAATATTTCAATAGCGGTTACAAATAAGTCATCTGTACAGCAAACTGGCTTAACTTATACTTTTGATTTATCATTAAATGATGCAGCACACAAGTTTATGTTTAATCAAACTGCGGCAACAATAGCACAGAATTTATTTACTGCTGGGCTTTTACCAAATAATAGTGCAGCTAATGTATCACTTCAATTAGCGTCTGGTGCCGTAGCACCGAATTATAACAAAATTGTAGTTTCTAATTTTCAAACAGGTGCACCCGGAGCAACTTTAAGTGCTACATTTCAATTGAAGTTTGTAGGTACAGGAACGCCTAACCCTATCCCGATGCAGTCATTTATCTCTGGTCTTCCAGCTTTGCTTGGTGGCTCAGATGATTCGAATAATCCAGCTACAGCACCTCCAAACGACCCAACCAACATCGAGTTTTGTCCTGGTGCTACTCTTCCGTTAAACTCTTAAGCTTTACTGGAGCTTATAAAAACAATACAACATATTTGAATTGGGTAACTGAGAATCAGGTCAACTTTTCTTATTATGATATAGAAAGAAGTGAAGACGGTACCAACTTTAGTAGTATTGGCTTACAAGCGGCTACTGGAAACAGCTCTTCAAAAGAAAACTATCAACATAATGACGATCTTTCATCTTTCAGTGCTAGTAGTACATTCTATTACAGACTTAAAATGATTGATACAGATGGTCAGTTTAAATACAGCAATGTAATCCTGATTCGTAAAGATGTAAAAGGAATGACTGATATTGTAATTATTCCTAATCCAGTTGTAAAAGGTAATACTGTTACATTACGATTTGAGGCTGCTGTAAAGTCTGTTGTTGATATTAAAGTAATTGACATGGCAGGGAGAATAATGTCTACACAACAAAATAACGCTACGCAAGGCATTAACAGTATTTCTATCAATCATCTAGAGAGGTTACTTCCTGGAATGTATTTGTTGCAAATGAATGATGGTAAAAGTATTCAGACAACTAAATTCACCATTGCAAGATAAAACTGTTTCAAAAAAATAAGTATGGGGATGGTTTTCTATCATCCCCATATTACAATGATCTCTCCTTAAACAAAATAAATTTTTACTATTGAAATATTAATTTTCAAATATTTATGCTCAGGGTTTTAATAACTCTACCCCTCCGGCCGATGGGGAGGGTTTTTGTATTTATGTGTTTATAAAATGATACGAGGCTCTATTTTTTTGAAACTATTTTCCAAATTGCTTGTATTTTTAAAAAACATTTTTTAGATTTGTTCACCATTTTCAATCCACCTCCTCCAAAAGGCCAAATAAACCTAACTCCAATTCTCCCATTTTAGAACCAATCTGAGTCTAAATCCTTTCGATGTAACCTTTCCATTATCTGGTAAACCCAAAGGTTTAGGATTTATTATTTTTTTATATAAAAACTCAGAGCATGAAAATTCTATTTTTTACCAAAAAAGCAGCTGTTCTTTTATTGGTGTTCATTTTAACAGCATTCTCCATTACACAGGTATCAGCTCAAATTATTAGGGCTTATGCCGGACCGGTGTATTCTGATAACTTAAAAGGCGGCCATACCATGTTTGGTAATGCCATATTGCAAAGGACTTCAGGCAATGGCACATTCGCAGTTGGAACAGGGGGTGTTACTGCCACTGTTGGTAATGATAATTCTGATATGGTATATATAGATGTAGACGGAGTTGTTAGCACCTTCAACTCTTCTTCAGCAGATCTTGTTCTTCCTGCCGGTACAAACACCATAAAATTTGCCCGTTTATATTGGGGTGGTCGTATTGATGATGATAATTCCAACTATGCTAACAGAGGTACTGTTAGTATCAGGAAGGCAGCCGGTGCATATGCAACAGTTAATGCAGGTGTTCAGATTGATCAAACTCTTCTTACTGGCGATCAGTATGCTTACCAAGCTTATCAAGATGTAACTGCTTTTGTAAACACGAATGGTGCTGGCAGCTATACGGTTGCAAACGTTGCAACTACTACAGGTTCAGTTGGCGGAGGTGGCAACTATGGTGGATGGGCATTAGTAGTAGTATATGAAAATCTTACTTTGTCTTATTCAAGTGTAAGGGTATATGATGGTTTTGTAAGAGTAGAAAACAACGCTACACAAGCAATACAGCTAACAGGGTTAAATGCTCCGGGCACACCTGTTTTGGCATCTGATGCTTATATGTCAACCATGGCTTGGGAAGGAGATGGCAATCTTGCAGCTACAGCACAAAATCCGGCTGGAGATTACATTAAGGTTAATGGCACTGCTGTTTCTAATGCAGTAAACCCAATTACTAATTTCTGGAATGGAACTATTTCTAAAAATGGCGCACACATAAGTACAAAAAATCCTAATTTATTAAACCAGATGGGTATTGATATAGATGAGCAGGAAGTAGGAGTTGGTTATGGAATTGATCCAAACGATACTCAAATTGATATTGAATTTGGAACTGAATCAGACCAATATTTCCCAAGTATTTTTGCTTTTTCAATTAAGTCAAAACCACCATTGGTTACACTTGATAAAGCTGTAATAAGCGATCAAATTCCTCTACTTGCTCTTGACCCAAGTGAAAACCTGATATATACAATTAGTGGAAGTAATGGCGGCGGTGGTGCAGCACTCAGCTGTGTAATTGTTGACACCATACCATCCGCACTTACTTATGTACCTGGGTCTCTTAAAATTCTGGCTTCACCTGGTGGTTTTGCAAGTCCTGTAGCTAAAACTGATGCAATCGATGGCGATCAGGCACAGGTAGCAACATTTATGGGTAAAACATATCTTAAAATATTCATCGGCACCGGCGCAGTTGGTGGTACTGGTGGTGTATTGCAACCAAGCGAAAGTTATACTGTTCAATTTAAGTGTTTAACACCCCCTAATGCCAATAATTTAAACTCTGTTTCAAACACTGCCCGTATTACTGGTACATCCACAGATCCTAACGATCCGTTTGTAGATGATGGTACTGCACTTATTGGCCCTTTGGGTTCGCCACTTTCGGTTAAGATGACATCATTCAATGTGAAAAAGGAAAGCACTGTGGCTTTATTAAAATGGGTTACCGAGGCAGAAATTAAAAATGATTACTATGAAGTTGAACGTAGCGCTGATGGCAGAAATTATATCACGGTAGGTACAGGTACCGGGAACGGCACAACAAATGATATTAAAAACTATCAGTTTGCTGATCCGATTAATTTCTCCGATAAAATTGTTTATTACCGTTTGAAGATTGTTGATTTTGACAATAAGATAACATATAGTAAGATTATTGCACTACGTTTAGATGGAATAGCGGGTATCAAAGAATATTCTGTTTATCCTAATCCATTTAAATCTGATGTAAAATTACAAATGACCAGTGCAGTTGAAACTCAAGCTACTTTAAGAATCAACAATATGGCAGGTCAGCAACAAACTGTTCGGTTAATAAATATTCAACCAGGCGAAAATATTATTGTAATCAAAGATCTTGATAACTTAAAGCCAGGTATGTACTTGTTAGAAATTATAACTACAGACGGAAAAATTACTCAGAAAATTGTAAAATAATAAAAAGCTGAAAAACTAATCTATGTAAAAAGGGGTGGATTCAACCCACCCCTTTTTTAAAAATTATGTCAAAATTGTTATCTATTTAGCTTATAATCAAATATTTATGCTCAGGGTTTTATAACTCTACCCCTCCGGCCGATGCGGAGGGTTTTTTATGTCCGATTTTATAAGATTACCCTGAAAACATTTTTAAGTAACTCACTTTTTTCAATAAGTTTTGTAAATCACTTGCATTTTTGGGTTAAATAAATTATATTTGTTTCCCTTATAAATCCTCTTCCCTCAGAAAGCCAAAACCAAACTCCAATTCTCCCTTTTTAGAACCTCTCTGAGTCTAAATCCTTTCGATCTAACCTTTCCATTATCTGGTAAACCCAACGGTTTAGGATTTATTTATTATTAACTATAAAATCTCAGAGCATGAAAAAATTTACATTCAAAGGCATTATTGCTTTCTTCCTTCTTTTTGCTTTTTCGCAAAACGAATCATTTTCGCAAACAGCTACTATTACTCCTGCTAACTCCGTTATTCTGGCAGGTTCATCTCAAAACTTTACAGTAGTAACAACTGGTTTGGGAGGCAATAATGACAATAGGACATTTGCCTACACGATTACAGGGCCAGGCGCAACTATACCTGCAACACCTACTTCAATAATTTGTACCAATGGTTGTAACAGTCAAAGTCATTCTTTTCAATTTCCTACCGCTGGCACTTATACTGTAGCTGTAACGGTAACGCAAACTCAAAATGGTAGTGCAGTTGCCTCTACCTCAACAAGTATTACAGTAGCAGGAATACCGAGTTCCCCAAATTTATGGGCAACATCGAGTAATGGTAATCAGATTTCTAACTTTACAGTTACAAATGGTCTTTATGTAAATGGACCAACAAATATCATTGATCCATTCCCTTCAACTACTGAAACTACAGCTGCTTTGGGTAGATCAGATAAGCCTACGGCCGCTAATGGATATTTTTACTGGTTACCTAATAATTATAGCGGTAATGCTGGTTTGGTACAAGTATATGCGTCTGACGCAACTGGTGGGAGCAGAACTTTAATTGGCTCATTAGATGTTAATGGAGCATCAGGTACTGATCTTGGTTTTGTTCGTCTTGGAATGGATGCTAACGGAGTTGGCTGGATATTAGCTGCGGATAACTCTACAGTTTATCTTGCTAAATTTATTTCCAACCTTGCAAATCCAGTTCCAATTACTATGGAAGATGCTAGTGTTGCATTAACTGGAGGCACAGCATTAACCTTCTTTAACGGTGATATCTGTTTTTCTGCAACGGGAACAATGTATGCTTTAGCAAATAATGGAGCTACTACACAAATTTTTATTGGAAACCCTAATGGTTCATCAACTTCACTTACAAAGAAATGGGATTTAGTTAGTCCTGGTGGCGGCGTATTCAATGTAAACGTAAATGGAGTTGCATTTGATTTATTTGGTTCTCTATATGTTTCAACAGCCGATGGATTATATTATATTAATGCAGCTAAAGTTAATGGCCCTGCAGGTACTGTAGAATGTGCTCTTGTAAGAGCTCAACTAGGATTACAAGATTTAGCTTCTAACGTTTTCCCTTCTACTATTTTATTGCCAGTAAAACTGATAAGCTTCACCGGTACATTAAATGGTAGTACAACTAATCTTAACTGGGTAACAGAAAGTATCCAAAATTTCAGTCATTTTGAAGTTGAACGTAGTGCAGATGGTGTTAATTTCACCAGCATTGTAAGCAAAAATGCAACTGGCGATTTGAGCAGCAGAGCTACTTATACACATGGCGATAATATGAGTTCTTTTGGAGCAAACTATGTGTTCTATTATCGGTTGAAGATGGTTGATCTTGATGGTAAATTTTCTTACAGTAATGTTATCCTTGTACGTAAGGATGGCAAAGCAATTTCTGACATCAAAGTAATACCAAATCCATTGATACGAGGTTCAATTGCTACTATTAGCTTTGAAGCATCTGAAAGGGCAACGGTAAATCTTAATGTTTTAGATATGTCAGGTCGCTCAGTTCTTCGTCAGCAAAATAATGTTGATGCTGGAACGAACAGTGTTCCGTTGAACAACTTTGCAACTTTGCAACCAGGAACATATATCTTACAAATGAATGACGGCGTAAACGTTCAAACTACAAAATTCATAATTGCTAAATAATTTTAGCTGTTGCTAATAAAATTAAAGGGGTGAGGAAACCCACCCCTTTAATTTTTATTTAGAGCAGAGGATTAATACTCCTTTTGAACAGTTGGCTTAAATTTTTATGCTCAGGGTTTTAATAACTCTACCCCTCTGGCTGATGCGGAGGGGTTTTTTGTGCGTCCACTCATAAAAATTAATTTCTTCTGTATAAGAAATATCGTAATTTAATACACTGAATTATAGCCATTGTAAACCCTTAAAATGTTGTTTATGAAAAAACGTTTACCCTTTTTCTATTTATTATCTGGTACCTTACTTCTTAGCAATTTTTCTTTTGCTCAAAAAGCAGATCAATTTGCATATGCAGTTACTGATGTGCAACAGCAAGGTGCTAATTGGAATTTTCTACGAAAAATAGATTTGAAGACCGGCGCATATAGTGATGTTTTACTAAATGGTGCGGATGCTTCTTTGCTTGCTTACAATGCAGCCACAAAGAAACAATTTGAAGCACCATTAAATGATGTTCGCTTTGGTACAGCAGTAAATGCTGCTTTTGCAACAGGAGTGGCAGCCTTGGCTTACGATAGAAAAAATGATCGTCTTTACTATACGCCAATGTTTATCGATCAGTTACGATATATTGATCTGAAGACAATGAAAGTATTTTATTTGACAGATCAGGCTTTTACTGGTAAGCCTCAAAAATCTCCCGACCAAGGAAATATTGTTACCCGTATGGTAATTGCTTCTGACGGTTATGGCTATGCAATTACGAATGATGCTACTCAGTTAATTCGGTTTTCTACAGGAAAGAAAATGGAAGTGACTGACTTAGGTACAATAGTGGACGATCAGGCAAACAAAGGTGTTTCTATTCACAACTCTTGCAGCAGTTTTGGTGGAGATATTATAGCTGATGACGAAGGAAACCTTTATGTTTTTTCTGCCCGTAACTCTGTGTTTAAAGTAAATATTAAATCAAAAGTGGCAACAAATCTTGGAGTTATCAACGGATTGCCAAATGGCTTTACTGTAAATGCTGCTGCTGTAAATGCAGAAAATAAAATTATTGTTGCCAGTGCTTTAGCAGCAACTTCTTTTTTTACGTGGATCATAAATCTTTAGTTGCAACTCCATATTCAATTGCCGGAACAATCTGGCAAACTTCTGATATGGCGAATAGTAATTTGTTAGCTACGGCTGCCAGAACAAATGGCACAGCTATAGACTTAATTGCGGATCATTCAACAGAAGGTAACGGTAAGGTTAGCATATTTCCTAACCCAGTTACAAACAATCAGTTTGCTGTTCAGTTTAACGAACTTGAATCTGGTCAATATACCATTCAGGTTACAGATGTAATGGGTAGAAATATTTCGCAGCAAATAGTGAATGTTGGAGGAAAAATGCAAAGCCAATCAATAAGAATGGATCCAGGTGCTGCAAGAGGATTTTATCTGGTGAAAATAGTTGACCAGAATAAAAAAGCAGTATTTAGTACAAAAATTTTGGTTCAATAATTAATAGTTTTTGAGTTTAAAAAAAGCCCCGTTTGTAAGACGGGGCTTTTTTTTATTCACTCTTTTCTTTCCAGATAGTTTTTATGAGTTTCGCTTCCTTTTCAAAATCAGGGCATTTTCCATCGCCTTTGCCGGTAAACCCCCCAGTTGGCGCACATATTTCTTTACAATTCTCATCATAAAGCAGGTTGAAAAAATCGCAGCATTGTGCAATAGCTAGGTAAACCTTTTTGTCTTTGTATAAATATTCATCTATCTGTACAGGTGCTGTTGAGGGTGTTTCTTTGTTTCCATCGTCAATTAATTTCTGCATACATGCAGGCAAGGAATCGATTTTTGTATCTACTATTTCAGTTTGTTCTTCAGTAGATGTAGTGTCTTTTTTCTTTTTGCCGCATTCGGAGGCAGATAAAAAAGGGATGACTAATAATATGAGTAGATATTTCATTTACTGTTGTTTGATTATCGTTAAGGTATATTTGCACAATTCCGCTGTTGAAAGGCGGACAGTTTCAATGTAAAAATACAACTTTGGAGAAGAGTAATTTTGTTGACCAGATAAGGATATTTTGCCGCAGCGGACACGGTGGTGCTGGCAACAAGCATTTTATGCGTAATAAGCTTACGGCTATGGGTGGTCCCGATGGGGGAGATGGTGGCCGTGGTGCTCATATTGTTTTAAGAGGTAACAGCAATCTGTGGACTTTATTACACCTACGTTACTTTAAGAATGTGCTTGCAGAGGATGGCGAAAAAGGCGGTGCTAATAACTGTCATGGCAGAAATGGTAAAGATATTATCATAGAAGTGCCATTAGGAACGATAGCAAGGGATGAAGAATCTGGATTGCAAGAAGTAGAGATTTTAGAAGAGGGACAAAAAATAGTTTGGATTCCCGGTGGTAAAGGTGGATTAGGTAATGCAAATTTTGCTACACCAACCAATCAGGCACCAAAATATGCTCAACCTGGTTTGCCCGGTCTTGAAAGCTGGAAAGTTTTAGAGTTAAAAGTACTGGCAGATGTAGGACTGGTAGGATTTCCTAATGCTGGTAAATCAACCTTGCTTTCTGTAATTACAGCCGCCAAACCAAAGATTGCAAATTATGCATTTACAACCATTACTCCGAATTTGGGAATGGTGGAATACAGAGATGGAAAAAGTTTTTGTATTGCTGATCTTCCCGGAATTATTGAAGGTGCTGCGGAAGGTAAAGGCTTAGGTCATCGTTTTTTGAGACATATTGAAAGAAACTCTGTTTTATTATTTCTGATACCTGCTGATAGTGATGATCACAAAAAGGAATTTGACATTTTA
This sequence comes from Chitinophagaceae bacterium, assembly GCA_016708765.1. Lineage (GTDB taxonomy): Bacteria > Bacteroidota > Bacteroidia > Chitinophagales > Chitinophagaceae > JJ008. Next base: position 483,525 of record JADJFD010000002.1, on the reverse strand, counting down.
GTTAATGAATTAGAGCAATACAATCCTGAATTACTCGATAAGCAATTTATCATTGCTGTAAGTAAAACAGATATGCTGGATGATGAATTAAAAGCTGCTATCTCAAAAGAATTACCTCAAGATGTTCCGCATTTATTTATTTCTTCTATCACTAACAAAGGATTGACAGAATTGAAAGATGCATTGTGGAAAGTATTAAATGAGCCTGCTACTTAATTTATTTCAGTATGACACATCGTTGTTTGTTCTGTAATCAATCTGCTGAACCTGTTCATGTACACGGACATTATCAATGCCCTGTTTGCAATACCAATATATTACCTTGTTGCGATTGTGATAATGCCGATACAAATTTTTTATTCAATCAAAATGAAGAGGTGTCAGGAGTTATACATCCTGATAAATTAGCTCTTCATCTGCAGTTTGCAGGTTTAAAGAAACCTCAATAACTTCTTCCTACTGTATCGCAAGCTGCTTTTAATAATGAATTGCCATCTTGTGCATCCTGCCACTTTTCCCAAAACATAACACCGTTTGCAATATCCTTAGCAAGTTTTGCTTTTCGCTTTGTTGTGTATTGCCCGTTATAATAAACAGTATAGGAAGGGAATCCGGTAGCGGAAACAACTGCAGAATCGTATTGCGAATTACCGCCAGCCGTTAAAATATCTTTATACGTTTTGATAGTTCCACTTTGTGTAATGCCTGCAGGGCGGCCATAAGCTGGTATACCCAACACACATTTTGATGCAGGCATTCCTCTTGTTGTTAACCAATAGTTCAAACAAGTTTGTGCCAATGCATAATCGCTATGATGGCGGTATGGAGTAGTGGTACTAAAATCGTCGTAAGCCATTACATTGAAGAAATCTACATAAGGGAAAAGTTCATTTCTGATAGCATCTCGGATGCCACCTGCATATTTACCGGCAGTAATTGCACAGGTTAAATAGTAACGGCCATCACGGTGAAGTGAGTCAGATAATTCCTTCATCATCAACGTAAATGTAGCATCGGTTCCATCGCTGGTAGAAGGGAATTCCCAATCCATATCCACACCATCGAGGTTATACTGACGAACCTTACTCATTACATCTTTGATGAAATTATTTCTACCTACAGCAGTTGCTGCCATACTTTTGAAATTCGTTTTTCCATCGCCAGTTCCGTCGTTTATGCCTATCAGAATTTTTGCATTATTAGCTTTTGCTTTTGCTGCCAATGCTGTTATTGTTGTTGAAGGCGATGTCGGTGCAGATAATGTTCCCGAAGCATTTACGCCAAAGAAAGCATATACAACAGTGTTTGTCATTTTGAACTTTACATCTGGCACATCTGCAATATTTCTATACGAAGGGAAATAACCGACCACATAATAACCATATGGAGGTGGAGCTTGAATAGTTATATACGTAAATGATGTAACAGAACTCGTACAACCTGTCGCACTACCGGCCGCATTTTTTGGTTGGATGTACCAATAGTAAGTGGCATTCGCTGTTGCAGGTATAGTATGAGAATAATTAGTGGCTGTTACATTTGTAGCAATGGTTGTGGTTGGTGTATTGGTTGTTCCAAAATATACATCATAGCTAGTAGCACCTGTAACAGCAGTCCAGCTTAGCGTTACAGCAGTATTTGTTACAAAACTATTTGCAGCAGGAGTTGCATTGGCGGCACAACCGGGTACTGCTGGAGGCGGTGGCGGTGGCGGCGGATCAGGAGTTGTACTTTTTTACTACAACCATTAACTAGTACTACTGAAACAAATAAAAGCAATAAGATATAACTGTACTTCATATGTTGATATTCAACCGTTAAAATACAGTATTCACTGATTATTTTGCTTTTTGGCTGCCCTTTTTTTTTATAGTAGGTTTGTTATCCAAAAAAGTCAACATATGAAGAAGTTTTTATTAACGTTTGTTCTTGCCGTTAGTTTGTTTTTTAGGTCAATTGCAGATGAAGGAATGTGGCTTCCCATGTTATTGGGGCAGCAGGTTTATGCGGACATGGTAAAAAAGGGACTGAAGCTTACCAAAGACCAATTGTACAATATCAACAAGGCCTCATTAAAAGATGCAATTATAATTTTTGGTGGCGGATGTACCGGCGAAATTGTAAGTGCCGAAGGTTTGATATTTACAAATCACCATTGCGGTTATAATGCCATTGCGGCAGCAAGTACAGTAAGTAATAATTACTTGCAAGATGGTTTTTATGCAAAGAACAAAGGAGAAGAAATTCCAACAAATATTACCGTGCAATTTCTTTTACGAATTGATGATGTGACAAAGGAAGTAATGGATGGATTAAAAGGCCTGACCGGTGCTGACAGAGTAAAAAAGCAAGGAGAAGTATTAGCTGCGATCAATAAAAGAATGAGTGATGTTGACCAGAATATTGAAGTGAGGGTGAACTCTCTTTTTAAAGGCAATCAGTTTTTAGCATTTGTTTATCAGCGTTACACCGATGTACGTTTAGTAGGAACACCACCTGAAAGTATTGGCAAGTTTGGAGGTGATACAGACAACTGGGAGTGGCCTCGCCACACCGGCGACTTTTCTGTGTTCCGTGTGTATAGTAGTAAAGATGGTAAGCCAGCAAAGTTTACGGAAACAAATATTCCATTAAAGCCAAAATGGTATTTACCTGTTTCTTTAAAACCATTAAAAGATGGTGACTTCTCCATGATATGGGGTTATCCGGGTGGAACTAATCGTTATGAAAGTTCTTTTGGAATTAAGTTAGCTACTGATATTAATAACCCTACGTTGGTAAAACTTCGGGATGTAAGATTGAAGTATATGTTTGAAGAAATGAAGAAAGATCCGGCGGTTAAATTACAATTGGCTTCTTCTGTTGCAAGCATTGCCAACTACTGGAAGTTTTATGATGGTGAAACAAAGCAGTTATTGAAGTACGACATCCTTGGACAAAAGCAACAATATGAACAGAAGTTCAAAGCATGGGCAAAAGGAAAGCCAGAGTATGAGAACATATTTACAGATTGGGAAAAAACCTATGCAGCCTGGAGACCGTATGCAAAACATCGTCAGTATATAAATGAAGGAATAAACGGATCGCCATTGATTGCATTTGCAGGTTCATTATTACAACTGGAAGCTGCATTGGTAAAACCCGGAACCCCAATGACGGATGTTAAGAAACTTGCTGAAGCGGCGGATAAACAACGAACTGCTTTTCTTGCAGAAGAGAATAAAGTATCTGATCAGCAAGTTGTAGCGGCCATTACAAAAATGTTTTATGAGGATATTGAAAAAAACCAACAACCTATTGGTTTTTATGGCACATTGAAAAATGCATATGGTCCTTTGGATGATGATGCTACGTATAAAAAATATGCTGCCGACCTTTTTAGTAAGACCATGATCTTTGATGATAATAAATGGAAAGCCTTTATTGCTAATCCTGATGGAGTAGCTTTGCAAAGCGATCCTGCATTTGCACATGCCAGTGCATTTTTTACTAATTACATCAGTAAATACAATCCTTACTTTCAACAGTTCAATACAAGTAATGCAGAGTTTGGAAGATTATATATAAAAGGTATTATGGAAATGGATCCTGTAAAGGCGAAGATGATGTATCCTGATGCCACATCTACTATGAGGGTGAGCTATGGTGCAGTAAAATCCTATCGCCCTAGAGATGCTGTTTTCTATGATTATGTAACAACATCAAAAGGCTTATTGGAGAAATATAAAGCAGGTGATTATGAATTTGATCTTCCTGCAAATCAGATTGAGCTATTGAAAAAGAAAGATTTTGGCCAGTATATGGATCCAACTCGTAAAGACCTAGTAATAGGATTTATTACTACCAATGACATCACAGGAGGAAATTCTGGCTCACCAGTAATAAATGGCAAAGGAGAATTAATTGGCCTTGCTTTTGATGGCAACTACGAAGCATTAAGCCATAAGCTGGCATTTGATAAAGACCTGAACCGTACGATATGTGTTGACATTCGCTATGTGCTTTGGTGTATTGATAAATTAGGCGGCGGTTCCAACATCATAAAAGAATTAAAACTGGTAAAGTAATATCAGCCTCCATATTCAGTAAGGCCATTCCTCATTTGTGGGATGGCTTTTCTGTTTTTAGCAAGCAATTAATTCAGTAACATTGCAGTGAGCTTATCTACTTGAAAAAAAGAATTTCCATATCTGTTTGTTTTATGCTGCTTACTGTTGCTGTTTATTCGCAACAGATGCGGTTTAGTATTGCTACTGACCTTGGTGTTCAGCGAAGTTTAAAAAAAGAACAACAGTTTTGGTCAGTAGGGCAAACGGTACATGCCATATTTAATCTTACCCCAAAAGAGGGAGTGTATGTTTGGTTTTCTTATTATACCAATGGCAACTTTAAAAATAACCTTACGGCTACAGCTAAGTCGGCATTAACCACTCCACCAGAAATAGATTATGTGAACAGTTCTCAAATGCGGTTCAAACATATTTCTATCGGCTACAGAAAATATTTAGTGGGTGCTTGCGATATAGAAAAAGGCTGGAATCTGTATGCAAGTGCAGGTCTTGGATTATTGCCGGGCAAAGTAACGAATGTGCATTCAGTTGCTATTGACACTTCTTTATACAATGTGCCAGTGCTTAGCGGTGTAGCCAACTTTAAACGACTAACTGCAGACCTTGCTCTTGGTTATGAAAAACCAATTGGTGCAGATTTCTTTTTATATGCAGAAGGAAGAACCTGGATTCCTGCGTCGGACTATCCAAGTAAATATCTTTTTGTAAATGACAAAGCACCACTTACTGCCATGTTCAATATCGGACTGCGGATTTTGTTTTAGAGAAGCACTTTAATACCTTACATCAAATCTTCCTTCGGAAACAGTAATAGGTCCACCGGTACCATAAACATCTGCGGCAGTAAACTGAAAGGTGCCTGATAGAATATTGTTTGTAGTATCCATGAAAGTAACAGTTACACTACCCGAGTTAGTCGCAGATGTAAGCCATTCGCTTATTGGTGTAAGATTTCTTTTTAGATAAAATCCATAACTAGCAGCAGTAGACCTGGAGGCCATTGTTGTATTTAATGGATAAGTGCCCGGACCGGTAAGATCTTTTATAAATATTTCAAACTCCGTTTCATTTGGAGATGAGGCAAAGTTTCTTGCTCTTATATAAAAGTTAGGCCCAAGTCGTATCGCTTCTAGTAAATTGCCGGCAGGTACGGGACCAAAACCCTGTGGTACCCAAAAGTTGCCATTTACTTTAGCGCCGAATGTGTTAGCACCTGTTTGTGTGGCAGGCGGAAGTTCGGAAACTTCTTTCTTACAAGACATTAACAATAGAAGCGGCAGGCAAATAATAAGTAGTTTTTTCATAAGACAGATTTCTATGCTGTATAACGTAATTTTTGTACGTTTAATATATCTAAACATAAATCATGCTAAAATGATGGCAACTGGAAAGTTTTAGCCTTTATCTTTATTGCCTTTAAAAGAAATACGATGACCAATACACTTACAATAGAACATATTGAACTTTTTAAGCTTTCTATTCCATTAATAGAGCCTTTTGTTACTTCTTTAGGTACTGATGAAAATGCAGAAAATGTAATCGTTAAAATAACTACAAAAGAAGGAATAGTGGGTTTTGGAGAATGTAGCCCTTATATGCCCATTAATGGTGAAAGCCAGGAAACCTGTTTCATCGTAGGGCAATATTTTGCCAAAGCAATAAAAGGAAAAAATGCATTGGATATTGAATCTTGCGTTACCCTGATGGATAAAATTATTTATGCCAACAACAGTATTAAAAGTGCATTTGATATAGCACTCTATGATATTGCAGCGCAACATGCCGGAGTGCCGTTATATAAATTTATTGGTGGCGAAAATAATAAAACAATCATTACAGATTATACCGTAAGTGTTGGTGATCCGAAGAAGATGGCGGCCGATGCAGTAAAAATAAAAGAACAAGGTTACCCTGCTATAAAAGTAAAACTCGGGTTGAATGGTAAAACGGATGTTATCCGCATGAAAGGCATACGAGAAGCTGTGGGCAATGATATACCATTACGTATTGATGCTAACCAGGGTTGGGAAGTAGAAGAAGCAATAGAAACGTTGAAAGCATTAGCACCCTTTAATATTCAACATTGCGAAGAGCCAATTGCCCGTTGGAATTATTTACAACTACCCAGAGTAAATAAAGAAAGCCCGATACCTATTATGGCAGATGAATGTTGCGGTGATGAGCATGATGCAGAACGATTGATACAATTGAAAGCCTGCAAGTATATGAATATTAAACTCGGAAAATCTGGCGGCATTTTTAAAGCATTAAAGATGGCGAGAATGGCCGAAGCGGCTAATATCCATTTACAAGTAGGTGCCATGCTGGAGTCTCGACTTGCGATGACGGCCTTTGCGCATTATGCCTTGTGCAGCCCTGCTATTATACATTTCGATTTTGATACAGCACTCATGTTTAGCGAAGACCCTGTAACTGGTGGCATTGTGTACGAAAAAAACGGTGTGGTAAAAGTGCCGGAAACGGTGGGGTTGGGTGCCAGTATAGATGCTACACGATTAGCTGGTATGGAGCAGGTGAAGATTTGATGCTTGGTTTATTGCTGTTTGAGTATAAACTTTCTTAACCTTCCCCTAACAGTTATTTTTCGTAAATTACAGATAAGAGGAAGTGTATTATGAAAAATTATCTTGTTATGGTGGTTGTAACGCTTGCAGCATTCACCGTTTCCGCACAAAAATATAATGGCAGCAGTGCTACTATTTCTACAGAGCAAAGGCTAAATGATATGTACTGCACAGGAATGTTTAAAAGTACAGATGGTGTTATTCTTGATGTGGAGAATAATGTTACTACAAGCGGTCATTTAAATATACTTAACTGGCTACCAGGAAGAGTGGCAGGTTTACAGATTTACAGAACGGCCTTGGGTATTAGTGTGCCTGTAATAAGAGGTGCTGTGCCCGGAGTGTATGTTGATGAAATACTTGTTCCGCTTAACTTTTTGGATGCACTGAACGTAAATGATATTGCGATAATAAAAATTATTAAAACACCTTTTCTAGGTGGCTTTAATGGTGCAGGTGGTGCTATCGCTATTTATACCATCGGTGGTGAAGAGGAGGATGTTGCCAGTCCGTAATTATTTTTCATATATAACATAATCAGTTGGTAGTAGGTTGGCCATTTTTTCTGACCAGCCCCAATAACCCGATGTAAGAAAATCCTGCGGATTAAAATAACTTCCTGCTTCGTCTAATGTAATCAACTCGCCATTTATCAATATAACCAGCGACCGCTGAAAGGTGGCTGATCGTTTTTCCATCTGTGTTCTCAGGTATGCTTCTTCTTCTTTTTCACCTTTATAAGTTATGTACAGATAATCATTAAAGTGAAGACCTTTGTACCTGCCTTCGTTAGCTACGATAATACTGTCTGCTGTAAGTATAGTGGAACCATATACGTCTAACTGATCGGGCTGCCGCATGATGCGCTGGTAATAGGCCGATGAATCGCCACCAGTGTCCGGAGCTTTTCCACTGATTATAATTGATACTCCATTTCCATTTGTTTCGCCATTGCTTATAACAGTTGCTTTATAAATAGCTTTTACTCTTTCCTTTTCAAGATTAGGCCCACGAACCATTCTTCTTACTTCAAAATCTTCTGCTGCAAGTTTGTTGCTATACAATGCCTGCATGAAATGAGTGACGGAGCCTTTAAAAGCTTCTTGTCTGTTTTTTGCCCAGCGGCCTTTTATTTGTTTACCATCTTTTGTCATGTCTTCGAACAAAGGATAGCCGAGATAAAATGTGGTGCGGTCTTTATAGTTTACTTCAAAATTTTCTAACTGGTATTTTAAGGTGTAGCCGAGTGCTTTGTTTTCAATAAGTACTGGTTCGTTGCAATAAGCAATAACCCTGTTGCTTTTTTTATAATAGCGGAAACGAATCTTATTTGTATTCTTAATATTGCATTGCAATGCATTTTGGGTACTGCCGATAAAATTTTCCATAAACATCTTGCCCCATTTGTCCCAGCCTTCTTCTATGGATGGCTCCACAATTACATTTTCTAGCTCTTTTGCTTTTAATGTAAGCTCTACTTTTAAACGAAGCGGTAATTGTGCAACGCTGAATGCCATTACATTTGTTTCGTAGCCGATGCAGGAAATAACAAGATCATATTTGCCGGGGGGTATGTTATTTAATTCAAACTGTCCGCTGTTATTGCTTACCGTGCCTTTGGAACTATTGCTGATGAATACACTGCTACCCACAATAGGTAATCCCGTTGCATCGTTCACCACAACACCTTTTATAGACATTTGCCCTGCTGCTGCAATTGTAAAGAACAAGGTAAATAATGCTACCAGCCATTTTTTCATGCAGCAATTTACAATGAGCCTTTTGATATTTGAGTATTGCTGTCGTATTTAAACATTTTGTGATGTGTTGAAGGTAATATAAAAGGATAGCTGGCGAATAAATTCAACATTTCTACAATATTGAGTAAGTAAATTTGCTCAATGAAGTTATTACTGATTGAAGATGAAAAGAAGCTAAGCGAAAGCATTGTGGCTTATCTGAAGTCGGAAAATTATGTATGCGAAATAGCAGCAGATTTTAAAACTGCAATTGATAAAACCGAATCTTTTAATTATGACTGCATACTGTTGGATATATCATTGCCAGATGGTAATGGATTAAATGTGCTAAAAGAGCTTAAACGAAATAAGAAGACGGATGGAGTTATTATTATTTCTGCAAAAAACTCAATTGATGATAGGATTGAAGGCCTGAACTTGGGTGCAGACGATTACTTGCCAAAACCCTTTCATCTTTCTGAACTAAGTGCAAGGATAGCTGCAATAATCCGGCGTAGGAATTTTGAAGGTAATAAACTGCTAGTGTTTGAAGAGATAACGATAGATACTGTGGGTAAGGTGGCCTCGGTTGATCAAGTAGGTTTAGATCTTACCCGAACTGAATATGACTTGCTGCTGTATCTGGTTACTAATAAGAACAGAGTTGTTTCTAAAAATGCAATTGCAGAACATCTTTCGGCAGATGAAGCAGATATTTTTGATAGTTATGATTTTATTTATGCCCACTTAAAAAACCTACGAAAAAAACTTGTGCAGGCTGGCTGTACTGATTATATAAAAAATGTGTATGGCATGGGATATAAATTTTCTATATAAGGATGAAACTACTTAATAAGTCAATCAGGTCTTACCTCATTTATGCAGCAATTGTGCTGACGATATCTATACCTGTTTTTTATTTTGTAATACAGGCAATAGTAAAGGAAGATGTGGATGAAAGCCTGATAGCCCATAAAGAACTGATATTGGAGAAGCTGGAAGAGGTGATAGATAACAACCCTTTTCCTTTTCTTTCGGCATTTGAACCAAACTTATCTATTGAGCCAAGCAATAGTAGAGTTCATTATGATAAGTTTTATTCTATCTCGATCTATGATTCGATATCAAACGAGAATATTCCTTACCGTGTATTTGAAACTAATGTGCTAATAAAAAATAAGCCTTACCTGCTTAAACTAAAAAGCTCATTAATAGACAGCCGAGCAGTAATCCAAAGTGTTTTTTGGGTGATGACGGTATTGCTGCTTGTAATTGTAGCTGGCCTTATTATTATCAATAAAACATTGGCAAAAAAGATATGGTCTCCTTTTTACAACACACTTAATAAACTTCATTCATTTAAGCTTGAGGACAAAGAGCCACTTACATTTGGCAAAACATCTATTGACGAGTTTACTGAATTAAACAGCACAATTACTTCTTTGGCAAAAAGAAATCAACAGGCTTATCAATCGCAAAAAGAATTTACAGAAAATGCTTCGCATGAAATGCAGACACCGCTGGCAATATTCCAGCACAAGTTGGAATTGTTGATGCAAACAAATCCAATATCTGCCGAGCAGGCTGAGCTGATGAATGAACTGGCTAATGCCAACCAGCGAATGAACAAGCTAAACAAAAACTTACTACTTATTACTAAGATTGAAAATAATCAGTTTGTGGAAAAAGAGAAACTTTCAATCAAAGAACTGCTGTTTAAACAAATAGAGCAATTTAAGTTCAGAACTGATGAGAAAAATATTACTGTTCAGTTACATGCGGAAAATGATATAATTATAGAGGCTAACAAATCTCTTTTAGAAATTCTGTTTACCAATCTTTTAACGAATGCGATACGGCATAATAATGTAAATGGAAAGATTGATATTCTGTTACAGGAAAAACAAGTAAGCATAGTAAACACTGGAAAGCCAGAGAGTCTTGATACGAGTAAGTTATTTCAGCGATTTCAAAAGCAAACGGGGGATAACAGCAGTACTGGCCTTGGGTTGGAAATATCGAAGAAAATTGCAGAGTTATATCAATTTAAAATTGAATATCAATTTGTGAATGGGCTACATCAATTCATTGTTAACTTTTCTACAAGTAAGATGTTTAATACTTTTTAGGTTAGGTTATGGTAAGGGAGCCTTTTTTCTAAAAGGCTTCCTTTTTATTCAGAATGTCTTCAGAATTGATTTAGAACTTTGCTTCTTACATTTTAAATTCAGAAATGAAAGATTTATTTGCTTTACTAATGATTAGTGTCATTATTTCTTTTGTTGCATGTGGGCAAAAGTTAAAGGCATCGAAAGTGCCAGCTATTGTAAAAGAATCCTTTGCTAAACAATTTCCCGGAGCTACTGCCAAATGGGAAAAAGAGGATGGAAAATTTGAAGCAGGTTTCACCTTTCAGAATAATTCAATGAGTGCTTTATTTGAAGCTAATGGTACTATGACAGAATCTGAAATTGAAATAGAAATTTCTGAGCTGCCAGCAAATATTTTAGCTTATTTGAAAACTAATCATAATGGCACAACTATTAAAGAAGTAGCAAAAATTACAAAAGCGAATGGAGAAATGATTTATGAAGCGGAAATAAAAGGAAAAGACCTGCTATTTGATATGAATGGTAATTTCATTGAAGAAGTAGAAAACTAAAATAATTTTATTAAATGTAAACGGGATGCTATCCCTATTTTTAAGTAATCATACTAAACCACCTATATGTTAATTGTAAGAAATGTTTTTATTGTAACGATGGCTTTACTTATGCAAATGCCATTACATGCTCAAACGGCAAGCCTACGTATAGAGCAAGCAACAGTAATAACAGATAGTATTCCTGATAATTCGAACCAGGAACAGGATGTTATACAAAACAAGTTCCCTATTAAATCATTCATTATCCCAGCTGCGCTGATAACTTATGGTGCTATTACAATGAGTAGCCATGGCCCTAATAGTATTAACGGAAAGTTACAAGAGCAGATATGGATAAATAAACCTCACTCAACCAATGGGGTAGATAATTTTCTGATGTTTGTGCCTGCATTATCTGTTTATGCTTTAAATGCATTTGGAGTAAAGGGTAAGAATAATTTTAAAGATAGAACGATGATTTATCTGATGTCAAATATCATTTCCAATGTAATTGTTTATCCTACAAAAACGTTTACCAAAGAGATCAGACCGAATGGAAAAAAATATTCTTTTCCTTCCGGGCATACTTCAACAGCTTTCGCATCTGCAGAATTTATGCGAATGGAATATAAAGACAGGTCTGCTTTGTATGGTGTAGCTGGTTATTTAATGGCTGCAGCCACTGGTTATCTTAGAATGTATAATAACAAACATTGGTTTAGCGATGTTGTGGCGGGTGCTGGTATTGGAATTGCATCTACTCAACTTTCATACTGGCTATATCCAAAAATTAAAAAAGCATTTTCTAAAAATAAGCCATCCAATACCATTGTGATGCCAACATATAATAATGGCACTTTTGGACTTTCTTTCAATAAACAGTTTTGACTGTATTAAGAACAAATCAATATAATTTTAGATGAACCGTATCTTCCTTTTAGCTTTAACAATATTATTTTTTTCGGTTAATGTATTCGCACAGAATAATAAAATAACCCTTTCTGGTAGGGTTATCGACGGCCAGCGGAAAGCAGCAATTCCATTTGCCAATATTGTAGTATTAAAAAATACTGACAGCAGCTTTGTGGCAGGTACTATTTCTAATGATGAAGGAAGATTTAGTTTGGCTGAATTAGCTCCCGGTAATTATATTATTAAATTTTCAAACGCAGGTTATGCTACTCTTTTTCAACCAGTATTAATTGGTTCACTAAGTTCCTTTCTTGATATTGGATCAATCGAATTACAAATTGAAGCCAAACAACTGGACGCAGTAGTTGTTACTGCAACCGTAGCTGAGTTGAGTAATAAGATGGATAAGAAAACCTTTTCCGTTGCCGACAATATCAGCCAAAGCGGTGGTTCTGTTTTGCAGGTATTAAAAAATCTTCCAGGTATTACTTCAAGTCAAGATGGTAAAGTAGAATTAAGAGGTAGTGATAAAGTGGCGATACTGATTGATGGTAAGCAGACTGCTCTTACCGGTTTTGGTGGTCAGACAGGGTTGGATAATATTCCTGCATCGGCTATTGAAAGAATTGAGATCATCAACAATCCTTCTGCAAAGTATGATGCCAACGGTAATGCAGGTATTATCAATATTATTTATAAGAAAAATAAACAACAGGGATTTAATGGCAAGGTTGGGTTAACAACAGGACTTGGTGCCTTGTGGCAGAAGAAAGAAAATCTTCCAACTATTCGTCCGCAATATCAACGTACACCAAAAATCAATCCATCGCTTTCTTTAAATTTCAGAAAGAATAAGGTGAATGTTTTTTTACAGGCTGATTGGCTCTATACAGAAACGCTTAATAAAAATGAATTTTCTACCAGAACATTTGATGACGGTACTGTTATCAATCAACAACTAAAAAGAAATCGAGATACTCATTTCTTAACTACCAAGGCTGGTTTCGATTGGAATATAGATAATCAGAATATGCTTACCATTTCTGGCTTATACGGACTTGAAAAAATTATTGACCGTGGTGATCAACCATTTTTTAATAAAGATTATACTACTAGAAATCGTCTTTGGCAATTTTTGGAAGATGAATTAAAGACAACGATTGTTGCCTCAGCAGCTTACCAACATAAATTTAAACAACCAGGTCATGTATTGAATGCGAGTTTTAATTATACTTTTCATAGGGAAGATGAAAAATATAATTTCATAAACAATATGCCAACCTACATTGGTTTGGACTCATTCAAACTATTATCTGATGAACATGTGGCAGATGTGAATCTTGATTATGTAAGGCCTTTGAAACATGGAAGAATAGAAGGAGGATTTAAATTCCGCTACAGAAATATTCCAACAAATATGCAATTTAAACCCGGCATCAATTCTCCATTGGATATTGGTGCAGGCGGCGAAGCAACTTATACAGAAATAATTCCCGCCCTTTATGGCAACTATGTTTTTGAGAGTAAAAAAATTGAAGCGGAGGTTGGGTTAAGAGTTGAGTATGTTGATTTGCAATACAAGGTAAATCCGGATCACAATACCTATAAAAGCGATGGCTACAACTATACGCAGCCTTTTCCTACGGTACGCCTTGCTTATAAGATAAACGATAATAATAAGATTTCTCTTTTCTATAATCGCAGGGTTGACAGGCCTAATGAAGTGGATATTCGTATTTTTCCAAAGTATGATGATGCAGAAATTATCAAAGTAGGTAATCCGGGATTGCGGCCACAGTTTACGAATAGTGTGGAGTTAGGTTATAAAACCAATCTAACAAAGGGATACTATTATGCGGCGATATATCATCGCAGTACTAACGGAACTATTACCCGTATTGCAACACAAGCTCCTCCAAGCACATTAATCTATACTGTTTTTCAGAATGCAGGATATAGTAGCAATACCGGAGTAGAGATGGTGTTTCAGCAAAACTTTTCAAAAGCTTTCTCTTTTAATTCCAATGTAAATATTTACAGGAATATTATTAATGCGTTTACTGTTGAAAATAAATATCCTGTTCTGTCCATTTATACGGCGGGTAAGGAAGCTATAACATCTGGCAATGTAAAACTCAATGGTATTTTTCATTTACCAAAAAAGACATATATACAGCTTACTGCTATTTATTTAGCACCGGATATTATTCCGCAAGGAAGAATTGATACCCGTTTTTCTGTTGATATGGGAATAAAAAAGCAGATACAGAAAGATAAAGGCGAGTTGTTCTTTAATGCAAGTGATATATTCAATACGCTACGTATCAAGAAAACAGTAACAGGTAATGGATTTACACTGGCAAGTACTGATTATTATGAAACGCAGGTTATAAGGCTGGGGTATAGCTACAAGTTCTAGTCCGGCAACACTCTTACTTTTATATTTTTAAAATATACTTTGCTTTTAGGGTCATGACCTTGCAATGCAAATGTACCTTTGGACAGAACTCTTTCTTTCATTCCCTCAGGTCGTTTTATATTGAACGGTTCAGTATAATCAACAACTGTTTTTCCGTTGATTTTAATGAGAATATTTTTTCCTTCGACTTTAATATATTCAGTGTACCATTCATTGTCCTTTGCATATGTTTCTCTCACATCTTCTATTGCATATAAACTTCCGGTGCGCCGCCAATCTGTATGTGAATTATTGACCTGTGCTTCATACCCTTTTTGCGGCCATGAGCTTTGCTGAAATTCGGTATGAAAATAAATACCTGAGTTAGATCCGGGCAATGTTTTTACATCTGCTCTGAATTCAAAATTCTTAAATGAATGATCTTGAACTGATCCGTCGTAAAATAAATGTGCTACGTTTCCATGAACTGCAATAGTACCATCCTCTATTGAAAAGGTATTTGCATTATTGCCAACTTTCCAGCCCTCCAAAGATTTGCCGTCGAATAAAGAAATCCATTTAGTTTTATGCTCTGCAGTAAGTGAAGTGAGAAATATAAAAGCTGTGATTGAAACTATCCACTTTTTCATATGCTAATATTTTAAAGTCATTTAATTTTCTCCTTTAGTGTCTTCTCTTTTACAATAGGTGCATTATCCTTCCATCGCCATAAATGCACACAAGCATAGGTGCGATAAGGACTCCATTTTTTGGAAAGGCGAAGCATATCTTCTTTTAATTGTTTTTTATCAGTATTGTCCAGTTTATACAAACTGATCATGGCATTCTGAATGCCAAGATCATCCACTGCAAATACATCCTCTCTACCTAGCGCAAACATCAGTAGCATTTCAATGGTCCATCTGCCTACGCCTTTAATAACGAGGAGGTAATCAATCACTTCTTCATTACTCATCTTGTTCAGCTTCTTTGCATCCATACCGAATTCAATCTCGAACAGGGCTACATTCTGCACATAGCCTACTTTAGCATTGCTAAGGCCGATGCCTCTTAATTTTTCAAAGGGAGTTTCTAATATCTGTTGTGGCGTCGGTTCTTTGCCATTGTACAATCCAATAAAACGTTTGTAAATCACATCAGCCACTTTGGTAGATAACTGCTGGCTCATGATAGAAGCACAGAGATAGGTGCAAATATTCTTTCGCTTTTTTAGCTGATGTGGTTCTGCTTTATCAAGTATCCGTTTAAGTCTTTTGTCTACGGAAAGGTGAGATATATAATGCATGATTGAAAGATAGAAACAATCTGCGAATAGAAAAAACTCATCTACGCCAATCTTATGCCTGAGCCCATTGCTTAAAATCCGCTACTTTATCACGGCTAATTATCATTTCTTCTTGTTGGCTGGCTCCTAGAACTGATAATTTCAACCGACTATTATAATACGGTTTCACTTGTTCTATAGATTCGATATTTATAATATGACGTCTGTTCAACCTGAAAAAATAATGCGGATCTAATTGCGCCTCTAACTTTTCCATTGTTGTATCAACTATATATCGATTTCCCTCTTTATCAATCAGACATACAATTTTATTATCTGCCTGAAAGAAAGCAATATTTACAACATCAATAAAGAATAATCGCTGTCCTACTTTCCCTAAAAATCGCTTTTTATATTTTCTTTGTTCCCAGGCAGGTTGTAAATTTTTAAAATCAATATGGGAGAAAGAAGCAGAAAGCGATTTAAGTTTATTTATGGCTTTAGCCAAGGCCTCCTGAGTAACAGGTTTTAAAATATAATCGATGCTGAACATTTTAAATGCCTCTAGTGCATATTGGTCATATGCAGTAGTAAAAATAACCGGCTTATTGTAATTGATTTGATTAAATATTTCAAAGCTTTGTCCATCCGATAAGTGTATGTCCAACAATAATAGATCAGGATGAGTATGTTCTTTTAAATATTTAACAGTTTGCTCAATGCTTTCGAGACGAGCTGTTATTGTTATAGTAGGGTCGTATTCCAGCAGCAGTGTTTGTATCCGCTCTGCTGCCAGCTTTTCATCTTCTACAATAACTACTTTCATATTTTCTAATTCAACTGCAAAAGGGGAAGACTTACTTCAAATATTTCTTCCGTTTCCGTTATTATAACATCTCTACCAGAAATCAGTTCATATCTTTTCCTAATATTTTGCAACCCGATTTTTGTAGAGGCTTCCGCCATTTTCCGCGGTTGCAGATTATTTTTTACCACAAGTGTTTCATTACCATTGGTATAGATTTCGATGATGAGTGGTTTTTGACTGCTTACTATATTGTGCTTGATTGCATTTTCAATTAGCATTTGTAAGGCTGCGGGCACTACATGCCAGTTGTGATATAGATCCGGAATATTGAAATTTACTTTTAATCCTTCATCAAATCTCTTTTGTAAAAGGAAAATGTAGGGTTGAATAAAGTCTAGCTCTGATTTCAGTTCAACTAGTTCTTTATCCTGGTTGGTTAATATATATCGATATACTTTGGAGAATTCTTCAATAAAATGATTGGCTTCTGGGTTGTTTTTTATCACCATACCAGATAGTACATTTAGATTATTAAAGAGAAAATGAGGATTAATCTGACTTTTTACGAGTTGTATTTCCGCCTGTGATTGGAAACGTCTTAACTCTTCTACTTCAGCCCAGTGACGTTTGTATTCTCTGAAAAAAAATAGTATAGCATTTAACAAATGAAAAAATAAATTGATTAGGCTTCCGTAGATAATATTTAACTTAAACGGGTTACTACTTTGCGCCCATGTATACCCATGCAATACATTGCCTATAAAGTAAACTACTGCCACTGAAGAAATAAAAGCTATAACGTTTCCGGCAATAAAGAAAAGAGATAAAAAACGAATTTTTTTATCAGGGGTAAGAAATTTTCTTTTTAAATACGGTTTTATAAGCCTGTTACCTTCCCATACAAAAAAAGTGATTGCAAAAATAGTAGCTAAGGCATAGTACCATTCAATATCAATATTAAAATAGTAGTAGACGTTGCAAAGCGCTGTATTCATAAATGTGTACAACGCTAAAAGGGCAATAAATAGATATCTATAACGATGGCTAAACATATTTTAGTTAAAAATCAGTCCCGTTCATCGGCAACGGGACTGATTGTAGGTTCTTCAAAGAGGGTACAAGTTGTTTTATGTGTTACGGCAATAAAACTCTATCAATAAGATGTACAACACCATTTCTGCATACAATGTTCGTTGCAGTAATATTTGAACGATTTGATGCGTTTCCATTTCCTGTAATTGTTGGACCGCCACCAGTTCCATTTGACAGATTAATTGCTGTATTTCCACCAGCTAACATAGCCAGGTTGCCATTTGCCAGATCAGACGAAAAAGCTCTTCCACCCACTACATGGTATCTTAATACAGCTAATAGTGTAGGCATTGCGATTTGATTAATGTCTGTTAATGATAATGCTCCTAGTAATTGTGTGAATGCAGCATTCGTAGGTGCAAAAACTGTCAGCCTTGCTGTACTTAAGGTATTTGCTAATGTTGGATCACCACCTGGACCATTTGTTGCTCTTAATACCGCTTTTACCAATGAATCTAATCCGCTAGCTACAGCTGTTTCCACGATATTTCCAGCAGGTGGCATTAATACTCTTCCAATTACATGAACTACGCCATTGTCTGCAGCTACGTCGGCGGTTGATACTTTTATTCCGTTTACATACACTCCAGAAGCATTTCTGGTAACAAATACTGAGTCTCCACTTGCAGTTGTTACTTTGGCGTTAGGACCAGCTGGTACTTGTGCAGCCAAAATAGTTCCCGGAATAGCATGATAAAGAATAATGTTTGATACTTGGGCTGGTGTAAGGGAGTTTAAAACGGCTGGCGTAATACCTGAAGCAGTAAAGGCTGCATCATCAGGTGCAAATACAGTGAATTGAGCAGACCCACTCAATGTGCCTTGTAAGTTGGCCTTTAAAACAGCAGCTTCTAAAGATGTAAAACTGGCTCCTGCTACTACAATATCAGTAATAGTATTGGAGGCAGTAATATCATCATCTTTATCACAACTGGCGAATAATACAGGAATGCTTAATGTTAATAGCAATGCTGAACGACTAAAAATTTTTTTGAGTTCCATAGTTAATTTGTTTTGTTTAATCTATAGAACAACAGTGGAAATCATTAGTTGATGTAGCTGGAGTGAATCGTTGTATAATAGGAGTGAATTGTAGTTTAACCGGTGTAAGAGTGTTTAACCTATTTTTTAAAATTGCCTTTAAACCAGATTTTTGCCAGACAAAGGCTACTCAATACTCCAACTCATATCCCCACCTTTTTCATCTTTCAGCGTAATTCCTAATTCGGTTAATTGATTTCTTATTTTATCAGAAGTAGCAAAATCTTTCTTTGTCTTCGCTTCTTTACGAATATCAATCAGCAATTGCATTACACCTTGTAGTTTGGTGCTATCTGCTTCGCTAAAACTTGTTAACCCTAAAATATCTTCGAGCCAGGTTTTGAAACTACTTTGCAACAATTCAAATGTTTCTTTTGAGATGGCAGATACCGGAATCGTTTTATCTTTCATGGAATTGATAGTGGAAACTATCTCAAACATATTCGCCATTACTTTGGCGGTGCTAAAATCGTCGTTCATGAATTCCTCAAATTCATTTAACAACTTTGCGATTTTAGAATCGAGTTCTTCATCCAGCGTTCCTTCTCGGAACTCATAACTCATCACTCGTAACTTTTCGTAAGCATCCCACAAACGTTTCAAACCTTTCTCTGCTGCTACTAATGCATCATTACTAAAGTCTAATGTGCTTCTGTAATGCGTTTGCAGAATGAAGAAACGAGTTGTCATCGGGTGAAAAGCTTTTTCCAACAATGGATGATCGCCGCTGAAAAGTTCCGTCAGCTTAATCACATTATTATAACTCTTACCCATCTTCCTTCCGTTGATGGTAATCATATTATTATGAATCCAGTAACGAACAGGTGCTATATGGTTGCAAATAGTACTTTGTGCAATTTCACTTTCATGGTGTGGAAACAATAAGTCCATACCGCCTCCGTGAATATCAAACTGTGCGCCAAGGTATTTAGTAGCCATTGCCGAGCACTCAATATGCCAGCCAGGATAACCGACTGCCCATGGACTTTGCCACCGCATGATATGTTCCGGTGCTGCATTTTTCCATAAAGCAAAATCAGCTCTGTCTTTTTTTTCTTCTTGTCCCTCTAACTCTCTTGTTGTTTCAAGCAGATCATCAATTACTCTTCCGCTAAGTTTTCCATAATCATAGTTTGCTGCATATTTCTTTACATCAAAATATACTGAGCCGTTTGCTTCATAGGCATAACCAGCTTCAATAATTTGTTTTATCATTTCTATCTGCTCTACAATATGTCCGGTTGCGGTTGGCTCTATCGAAGGCGGAATAGTATTGAATTGCTCCATTGCCCAATGAAACAGATTGGTGTATTTCTGCACCAATTCCATGGGTTCTAGTTTTTCCAACAAAGCTTTTTTAGAAATTTTATCTTCTGCCTCCCTTCCTTCTTCTTCAAAATGCCCTGCGTCGGTTATGTTTCTTACGTAGCGAACCTTGTAGCCTAAATGTTTTAAGTAACGATGTACTACATCGAACGTAATGTAAGGTCTTGCATGACCAAGATGACTTTCGCCACTTACGGTAGGTCCGCACACATACATGCCAACATGGCCCGGCGTAATGGATTTAAAAACTTCTTTTTGTCTGCTGAAGGAATTATATACTTTAAGTTGACTCATAAAGCTATTCGATGATTGGAAAATAAATAAATGGATAAAAAGGAAACGGCAAGGCAAAAGTAGCAATTATGCTACCAACAGAGACAACAACAGGTATGTAGAGGAAATGCATTCATTGTTCTTCAAATATACGGATTTCAGGTTATTTTCTTAACTCCACATCAGCTGCAATCATGTAATGATCAGATAGCTTTCTTACCAGCCGCCTGAACTGGTTTATTTTGAAATGCTTGTCGGCAAAAATGTAATCAATACGTAGAGTGGGAGACAGGCTTGAAAAAGTGCGGCCAATACCAAATCCTTTTTTCAAAAAAGTATCTTGCATTTTCCCTCTTACGGTAAAATAAGCATAAGAATTCGGTACGTCATTTAGATCGGCACAGAAAATAACTGGGTGCGGACTATCGCCCATTACTTCTGCAATAATATCTGCTTGTATGCTACGATAAGAGAAACCTCTTTTAATTTTAGATAGAATATTTTTTGAATTGGCAACAAGACTGTCTTTTCCTCCTTTTATCTCATCAATCTTTTTATAATCGGTTACTCCTAATTGTACGGATTGTAAATGTGTAGTGTAAACCCGAATAGTATCCTTTCCCATTTTTATATCGGCATGAATCAGCACATCAGGCAGTGTAGGTCTTGGATAGCGAATCATACCTGTATCAACAATCGGGAAACGGGAAAAAATGATTGAGCTGTAATAAAGACTATCACCATCCTGATCATAAACAAAATAATGGTAAGGATAGCCTAATTCATTTTCTATGGTTTTAATATTGTTGTAATAGTTTCTTCCGGTGGCAGTATGAAATTCCTGTAAGCATAGTACATCGGCATTTTGCTCCTTCAATTGCGCCAGCATTTTTTTTCGTATGCCGCTTCCTTTATTATTGTTTTCTTTTAATTCTATAAACCGGGCCACATTCCAGGATACAACTCTCAGTGTTCCGGGTGTTCTTTCCATTGCAAAACCGGCGGGTTTATGAAAAGCAAAAAAGACGCTGATGCTTTTAAAGCTTAATAAGAGAGCTATACCTGATATTAATGCCAGTTTGGGTTTTAAAAGGATGAGCCACCCAAAAAGATAGAATATAGTGATGATTAATAAAAAAGGGAAGCCCAATCCTAAAAAAGTAATAAGCCACCATTTCTGCGGATTAAGGTATGGTGCCAAACATGACAGTAGTAAAAAAAATACCACCGCAATATTTGTAAAAATAAAAAACCGCTTAGTGAAGATGCGGAATTTGGAAGCCATTGGTGCAATTTAATTAAAAAGCTGCGAGTAATGAGCTAGAAGTTGCGAGACCGATTATTTACAGCCCTTCTTTACCAGCTCTTTTTAAAAGCTGTTTTTCTTCATCTGTTAGCTGGCTGTAACCTTGCTGATTGATTTTATCGAGAATATTATCAATACGGTCTTGTGTAACATTAGGAGTCTTTGTATAAGGAGCACCAGCCGATTTATAGAACAAGTCTTCTTTTATGTTCGTTCCTTTTTTAGGTTTATTGGGATTGAAAAGATTTGTTGCCCAGTCAAAAAAATTATTCATCCAGCCGCCCCAATCATATCCTTTTTTATAGGCCAGTATAAACAATGCACCAGTTACACCGCCTGCAATATGCGTTATTAATGTTCCTGAATCGCTGATGGAAACGGTTAAAAAATCAGATATAATGTATATAGCCGTTAACACCCAAAGTGGAAGTCCGCCACCGAGCAATGGGAAGAGGCGGTAACCAGGTGATAAAATAGTAGTAGCAACTGCAACCGCCATTACAGAGGCTGAAGCACCGCTTAGTACAGTAAAAGGTGCTTGTGTTTGCAAAGCAGGAATAAAATTATAAGCAAGCATAAATGCAATAGCACCACCGAAAGCACCATACAAAAACAAAGGCGCAATTTTTTTATTGCCAGACAAGTCCTGCATGATAAAACCAAAACACCAAAGCCAGATCATATTGGTGAATACCTTCCAAACATTGTCATGTGCAAACATATGGGTGATGAGTGTCCATGGTTTGTGCAGGAACTGATTACCATCTGCCGGCATAACAAACAAGCCATACACATTTTTATAATAAAGTGGTAATGCCAGCTCTTTCGGATTAGCGAAATAAGACATGGCTTTCATAAAGGCTAAACCAACAAAGACCACTAAGCATATTGCAATTAAAAGTATCAACGTATTGCCTTTATCTCCAAGTGTAATTCGTTGTTTGTATTGTGATTCTGCGTATGCCATTGTGTAAAATTAGGCTAAGAGTTTGAAGGAGGGAAAAGAGAAAAAGTTATTTAAAAGGTTATTTCTTTTTCTCCTTTTCTCTTTTCATTGTTAAGCGAGCAAACAATTTTAGCTTAATATAACGTCTTCCGATTTGTTTTGTTCCAAATAAGTACAATTAAAAAACCTGTTATGGCACCCCTAAGTGTGCAAAGTGTGCAATGTTATCACCGGCAATTTTACCAAAGCCACCAAACATATCAAATGCGATATAGGCGATTGCGAGCCATTTTGCTTTGATAGGAATAGGGATTGGAATAATCATCATTTCGGTATTTGGGAACAAATAAGCAAAAGCTACGAATACTCCCATTACTGCTCCTGAAGCACCAACAGCCGGAGCTCCACCACCCATAAAATATTGCATGCCCAAATGTGCCGCAGCCGCTCCAACACCACAGGCCAAGTAAAAAATTAAGAACCGTTTTGCACCCCACACATTTTCCAGTACTCTTCCAAACATATAAAGCATGAACATGTTTACCAGAATATGAAAAAACTCAATGCCACCACCCTGGCTATAGGATGAGTGTGCAAACATGTGGGTGGTTATCTGATAAGGTTCGAAATTACTATCACCAATTGGCCAAAGGGCTATCTTTTGGGTAAGAAACATAGTAAGGCTGCCATCGCTTTTATCATACATTAACTGTGCTATCCAAACAAGCACATTAATAATGATGAGATTTTTTACAATTGGCGGAAATCGTTGAGGAACTGTAGTTCGAAAATTACTCATTAGGCAAAAGTAAGATTAAATGAGGGTCTGTTTCGGAGTATTTCGTTTATATTTAAATACATGATAAATTTTATGAAAAAGTTATTATCTGTGAAAACTATTTTAACTGTGTGCTTCTTTCTTTTCGCAGTTTCACTTTTTGCACAGGATACTACTCATACTCCTGCTAATAACATTTATTGGAAATGGCCGCATTACAGAATGAATGGTAAACGTATAAAAGCTAAACAATTTAATGAGGAATTGAATAAAGTACCAGAATCGGCACTCTATTTAAAAAAAGCAAAGACTAATTTTACTATTGGGGTTTTGGCATATATACCATTGACCGCATCTGTATTATTAATTAAACAAAAAAATAATTATAATTACAGGCAAGGGAAAAACACACCATTTTATATAGGAGCTACATTAAGCTCGGCTATTTTAATATATAGTGTTTTTCGTTCTAAAAAATTTACCAATAGAGCAATAAGAATTTATAACGAAAAAAGAATAACAACTTATTAATCAACTTTTCAATTTCAACTGCACCACATTCTCAATATGATGTGTATGTGGAAACATATCTACCGGCTGTACTTTGGTAACAACATATTTTTCGTCGAGTAAAAGCAGGTCTCTTGCCTGTGTGGCAGGGTTGCAGCTGACGTACACAACAGTTGGTGCTGCCATATCCAGTATTTTCTTCACCAGTTTTTCATGCATACCTGCACGGGGCGGATCGGTAATGATAACATCCGGTTTGCCATGTGTTGTAAAAAATTCATCATTACAAATATCAATTACATCACCTGCAAAAAAAGCAGTTGATGCTAAATTATTCAAGGTGGCATTTTCTTTTGCATCTTCAATGGCTGCTTCTATCATTTCCACTCCAATAATCTTCTTTGCCAGTTTGCTTACAAATATGCCGATGCTGCCAGTGCCACAATACAAGTCGTACACTATTTCATTGCCTGTTAGCTCTGCAAAATCCCTTGTTACTTTATAAAGCTGCTCTCCTTGTTTTGTATTTGTTTGAAAAAAAGATTTAGGCCCAATTTTGAATTGAAAGTCTTCCAGCTTTTCAATTACAAATCCTTTGCCATGATAAACAACCGGGTCTAGATCAAACATACTATCGTTCCATTTTGTATTGACTGTATAGAACAGCGTAGTAATCTCGGGAAACTGCTTTGTAATTGTTTCCATGAGCAATTTAATTTTTTGCTCATCATTTTCTGCTACTACAATGTTTACCATTAATTCTCCTGTAGTACAAAGGCGCACCTGCATTGTTCTTAAAAAGCCAGTATGATTGCGGATATCATAAAAAGGCCAATTGTTTTTTATTCCCAGTTCTTTTACTGCCAGTCTTATTGCATTGGTGGGTTCGGCTTGCAGAAAGCATTCTTTTATGTCAACTACTTTATCAAAAAAACCTTTGGCATGAAAACCGGCTACATCCTGTTGTCCGTTAATAGATTCATCACTCAATTCTTCTTTTAATAAATATCTTTTGTTGCCAAAAGTATATTCAACCTTATTTCTATAATGCTCGGTTTCGACTGCGCCAAGAATGGGTAAACATTCAGGCAATGCTACTTTGCCGATTCTCTTCAGCGTTTCTTCCACCTGCTTATGTTTGTATTGCAACTGCTTTTCGTAAGGGAGCATTTGCCATTGGCAGCCGCCACAAACACCAAAATGCGAACAGAAAGGTGTTACTCTGTCGGCTGATAAAGAATGCGTATATATAGGAACAGCTTCAGCCCAGTCCTTTTTGTTTTCATCAGCCGTACATCCACTACATCGCCAGGCACTACATTTTCAATAAAAATTACTTTGCCATCAACTTTGGCCAATGATTTTCCTCCGGCTGCGTAATCTTCCACCAATAGCTTTTCGAGTATAATATTTTTCTTTTTTCTTCTCACGGTATAAAGTGAATCCTTATCAAAAAAAGATAAGGATTGTTTAGGTTAGATTATTTTATGAAACAGTAGTAGTGGTCCCGGCAAGAATCGAACTTGCATCTAAAGTTTAGGAAACTTCTATTCTATCCATTGAACTACGGGACCAAAAATTATCCTTTTATATTTTTGTATTGAACCCTGCCTGCAGGTACAGGACCAAAAATCAATTACTAAAAGAGTGTGCAAATATAGGAAACCGAACATGTTTTCGTAAGTTACAGCGTCTAAAATCAAACCTATCAACTGTTGACGGAATTAGAATTGATACAAGGTCTTCGAAATGGAGATGAGAATGCTTTCCGCTTCTTGGTAGATACTTACCAGGATAGAATCTTCAATACTTCTCTGGGTATAGTACAAAATGCAGAAGATGCTGAAGATGTGGCGCAGGAGGTTTTTGTTCAGGTTTACAAATCAATAAATAGCTTTAAAGGGGAATCCAAATTATCTACTTGGATGTATAGGATAGCCACCACAAGGTCATTGGACGTTTTAAGAAGTAGGAAAAGCAAAAAAAGATCAGGATTGATACAGCGGTTGTTTGGAGATGGAAATGAGCCTATATATGAAATTCCTGATTTTAATCACCCCGGAGTAACGCTTGACAGGAAAGAAAATGCTGCTAAATTGTTTAAAGCTATTGCGCAGCTGCCAGAGAATCAAAAAATAGCATTTACCCTTCATAAATTAGAAGACCTTAGCTATCAGGAAGTTAGCGAAACAATGCAAACTTCTATTGCGGCAGTTGAGTCGCTAATGCACAGGGCAAAGCTTAATCTTAGAAAAATACTTGAAAAAGAACAAGGCTGAGGACATTCAGGTCGAAGGTTTTGGATTGTATTGACGTCAAAAACTATGTATCATGGAAAATAACAGAAATAACCGAATTGATGAAGTGCTAAGTAGTCTGGACAATGTTCAAAGAGCTACAGCACCTGATTTCTTTTATACCCGGCTAAAAGCCCGGATGGAAAAAGAACTGGTAGCGGAACCCCGTAAATCTTGGGCACTTCGTCCGGTATATATTCTCGGCGTTTTATTGGTTGTACTTGCTGTTAATGCCTCTATTATATTTAAGGGATCTTCTTCAGAAACTTCTACTTCCGAAACTGAAACGATGCAATCCATTGCATCTGAGTACAGGATTAACTCCAATCTCACTTACGAGATTAATGAATAAATAAAAATGAAAAACTCTAGTAATAAATTTCTTGTAATTGCAGTTACCCTATTGCTTATTGTAAATATTGCATTGGTAGCATTTATGGTAATGGGTAAAAATAAGAAACCACAACAATCTAGCCGTGATGGCAAGGCTGCATTTGAAAAAATGGTGAATGAACTGGGGATGAATGAAACGCAGAAAAAAGAATTCGACAGTTTAAGAGAAGCACATTTTGCTACTATCCGTCCTTTGTTTGATTCTATGCGTACTACTAGACAAGCTCTTTATAGTTTGATCAAAGAGGATATATTAAATGATAGCCTTGTTTCAGTTTATTCAAATAGCATTACTGAAAAGCAAAGCCGAGCAGACAAACTTACCATCAATCATTTTCGTACAGTAAGAAAAATGTTTTCTGGCGACATGTTGAATAAGTACGATGAAATGGTTCAGAAAATGCTGCAAAGAGGTAAAAAGGATTCAAGCGATAAAAAGGATAAGAAATAGGATACTTAACTATATATCCTCTCAATAGCATCTCTGTATTTTTCCATTACCACTTTCCGTTTCAATGACATCTTAGGTGTAAGTTCACCAGTGTCTACACTCCATTCATCAGCTAGCAATTCAAACTTTTTTACCTGTTCTACATGGTTAAAAAACTTATTAAAACTTTCAACTAGTTCTTTAAGTAATCCGGTTATTTTAGGGTTATGAAGCAGTTCTTCATTGCTCATAACTGGTAGTCCGTTCTTCTGTGCCCAATCTTTCAAGTTGGGAAATGAAGGAACGATTAATGCACTTACAAATTTTTTATCTGCACCAATCAGCATTACCTGTTCTATAAAAGGCGATTCCTTTAATTTGTTTTCAATAGCAAGAGGAGCAACATATTTTCCACCGCTGGTTTTAAATAATTCTTTTTTACGGTCAGTAATTTTTAAGAAATTTTCTTTTGTAAGTAGGCCAATATCACCGGTATGATACCAACCATCCACAATATCTTGTGCTGTAAGATCTGGCCGCTTATAATAACCCATCATTACGTTGGGTCCTTTGCAAAGTATTTCTCCATCTTCAGCAATTTTTACTTCCACACCTTCTATCAATGGGCCAACAGAACCAAATGATCTTCCTTTTTCATCATACCTGTTTACAGAAATTACAGGTGATGTTTCCGTAAGTCCATAGCCTTCCATTATCGGAATTCTTGCGGCAGTAAATATTCGTATAAGACGAACTTGGCAGGCAGCACCACCAGTTACAATACATTTTAAATTGCCACCAAGACCTTCTCTCCACTTGCTAAATATCAGTTTATTGGCAATACTCAATTGAAGGTTGTACCACAAGCCTTGATTCTTATTGATCTCAAATTTTTCTGCAAGGCTATGTGCCCAAAAGAAAAGTTTTCTTTTAATGCCGGCAAGATCATTACCTTTTTGCATAATCTTATCGTACACTTTTTCAAGTAATCTTGGTACCGTAGTAAACATATTGGGTTTTACTTCCTTCAGGTTGTCGCCAATTGTATCTAAACTTTCAGCGTAGTAAATAGAAGTTTGGTTAAAGAGATAGAGATAGGTAACCATTCGTTCGAAAATATGATTAAGTGGCAAAAAGCTTAATGAACGAAGATTATCTCCCGGAGGGAAACAAGGGGAACTAGCAATTACGTTTGAAAGAATATTTTTATGTGACAGCATAACACCTTTTGGTGTGCCTGTAGTTCCGGATGTGTAAATAATTGTAGCTAAATGTTCGTATTCAATTGTAGCAGCTATTTTTTTTGCTTCAGCTATTCCTTCTGCTGAGGTTAATGCAGTTACTTCTTTCCAATGTCTTGCATTTTGTACATGTTCGAATGTAAAAATATCTTTGAGGCTTGGTACTTTATCCTTCAGGCTTACTACTTTCAGAAAAAGATCTTCATCATTTACGAAAGCCATCTTTACCTGAGCATCGCTTAGTACAAAAGCAAGTTCATTTACATTTATAGTTGGATAAACAGGCACCAGAATTGCGCCAATCTGCTGAACAGCCATATCAAGCATTACCCATTCCGGACGGTTTTTACAAAGTATGGCAACTTTGTCTCTTCCTTCGGCTGTCATATCGCCGCAGCCAATACCCAGACTTAATAAACCTGCACTTAAATTATCAATGATGGTTTTACATTCTGCTGTACTATATTTTCTCCATTGGCCAGCTTCTTTACCTGCCAGCATATCTTCCAGCGGCTTTTTTTCAAGGTTATACTCTATACAGTCAAATAGTCTTTTTAGTTCTGTCATGGCAATCATTATTTATTGAGATAATCTGGCATTAACCAATTGACAATTTAAGCAAAAATGCTACATAAAAAAAGCTCCCTCTATATTTAGGGGAGCTTTAATGAAACTATTGGATTATTTATAATACCTGGTAGTACTGGCCTTGTGGCATTCGAAAAACTCTATTTTTCTGAAAAGCATTAAACCCAGCGTATTCTTCGCTATGCGTTTTTGTCCAGTTATCGTATGCTGCTAGATTTTCTGTGGAGCCAAATAGCCATTGATTATAAGCATCAAACATGCCTCCAGCTATAAGTTGTTTGTGATAGTCAAATAATTTGAAAGGATATTTTGCTGCATTGGTAGCATACCAATCAAGAATAAATCTTGTGCGGATCATTGATAATGTTTCAACTGTGATGCCTTTATTAGCTAATGATGATTGCTTCTCCATGCTGGTAAGAAAGGCTTTGGCAAACTCACTTTTATTTTTTTCTTCGCCTGTCATCAGATTTGCATCTGCAAATAGTTTTTCTTTATAGGCTTGCAACAATTGTTGCTTCATGGCTGCACCTCTTTCGGAAAGGCTTTCCATGTTTACAAATATTTCTCCATAGATAAGGCTCCACACTTTATCTTTTGCATAGAAATAGTATAAGGCCGCATTATAATAATTGCCACCAAAACCAGGGTCTACTTCTATTCCTTTCTCCCAAAGCTGTATGGCAGAAAAATCTTTAATGGCAAATAATAATTCACCATATTCGCTATGAAGCGATCCACTTTTTGGAAATTTCTTTAATGCTTTTTTATACATCTTCTCACATTCCTTTACCTCTTCCAATGCCTTGTATATATTACCGGCAATCTGGAATGTAACTACGTCAGCATCCTCTCTGCTCATTAGTTCTTCGGCTCCTTCCTTTGCTTTTTGATAATCTCTTTTAAGAAAAAAAGTCATTACAAGGTCCTTTTGCATTTCAAGATTATTCTTGTCCTGCTGCAAAGCTCTAGTGAGTACAATTATTGCATTATCAAAATCGCCGGTCCGCATAAAAGTCTTCGCAGTTTCATGCAGTGTTTTCGGATCTTCTGGCTGTGCTGTTGCTAAAAATGAAGCAATTACGAGTAGAATTAAAGACAAATATTTTTTCATCAAATTATTTTTAGTACTTATTTGCAAAAGTCATGCTGAAATTAAAAAATAAGAGACGTTTTATTTAACGCCTCTGTTGCAAAATAACAAAATTAAGGTCAAGATTAGATGTTAAAAAGCCTGTTCAGGCTTTAGTTATGCTTTAAATAAGATGTGTCAGCAACCCGTCTCTCAGTTTTGGTTCAAACCAGGTTGTTTTGGGCGGCATTACGTTTCCACTATCAGCAATATTAAATAATTGTTCCATCGTAACAGGATAAATGCTGAAAGCGACTTTCATTTCACCACTATCAACCCTTCTTTCCAGTTCTTTTAAGCCACGAATACCTCCCACAAAATCAATTCTTTTATCTGTTCGCTGGTCTTTAATATCCAGATGTTTTACTAGCAGGTTATTTGATAAAATAGTAATATCCAGCACACCAATCGGGTCTTCTGTGTAAGTTCCTTTACGGGAAGCAAGGATGTACCATTTGCCATCGATATACATTCCAAATTCATGCAATTGAGCAGGCTTTACCGGTACCGGGCTTGATGTAATAAAGAAATCATCTTGTAACCTGCTGATTAATTTTTCAGAAGTTAACCCATTCAAATCTTTTACAACACGGTTATAATCTAATATGGCCAGTTCACTTGCCGGAAAAATAGTAGTTAAAAAGTATTTTGCATCTTCGCTGTCAGGAAATTGCTTGCTTACTTTTGCGGCAGAAGCAGCTCTGTGATGTCCGTCTGCAATATAAGTGCAGGGAACATTGGTGCTGAATAAAGTTGTAATTGTATCAATTGTGTCATCGTTATTTACAATCCAAATTGTATGGCTAATGCCATCATCAGCAGTAAAATCATAAGTTGGTTGATTATTAGCTTTCCAGTTTTCTATTAATGTATTTAATTCGTCAACATCACGGTAAGCTAAAAACACATTACCTGTTTGTGCTCTTATCGTCGTCATATGGTCAATTCTGTCTTTCTCTTTTTCCGGACGAGTAAATTCATGTTTCTTAATAATGTCGTTATAATAGTCTACTATTGATGAAGCACAAACAAGTCCTGTCTGGCTGCGGCCATCCATCACCAATTTGTATATATAATAACAAGGCTTATCTTCTCTGAAAAGAATTTCCTCTTTATTAATAAACTGTAAAAGATTTTCTTTTGCCTTATCATACACTAGCTGACTATGTGTATCTATATCAACAGGCAGATCTATTTCAGACTTGGTGATATGCAGAAATGAAACAGGATTATCTTTTGCTTCTTCCTTTGCTTCTTCACTATTTAAAACATCATAGGGTCTTGATGCTACTTGTTTTGCTATTGCTGGTTTTGGTCGTAGGGCATTGAAAGGTTTGATGATTGCCATATTGTTATCCTTTTTTATTTGCGAAATCGTTCATTAAATCAGTTATTGCTTTTACACTTTCCAGTAAAAGGGCATTGTACATAGAAATACGGAAACCACCAACACTTCGATGGCCTTTTACACCAATCATTCCTTCTTTCTTGCATAGTTCAAAAAATTCTTCTTCCAATTTGTTATCTTCCAATATAAAAACCGCATTCATTTTACTACGATCTTCTTTTGCAACCGGAGTTTTGAATAATGGTAAGGCGTCAAGTGTTGAGTAAAGTAATTCAGCTTTTTTATTATTTTCTTGTTCTAGCGTTGTAACACCACCTTTCTTTTTTAACCATCTCAACGTCAGCATTGCTACATAAACAGCAAATACAGGAGGGGTGTTCAGCATACTTCCTTCACTGATATGGTTACGATAATCTAATATAGTTGGAATTGTTCTTTTTACTTTTCCAAGAATGTTTTTATTTACAACAACAAGATTTACACCTGCTGCACCCATGTTTTTTTGTGCACCAGCATATAGCAGGTCGAATTTATTAAAATCAAGTTGACGACTAAATATATCGCTGCTCATATCTGCCACCAGCGGAACCCCACAATCGTACGGCAATGTATGCCATTGAGTGCCTGCAATAGTTTCGTTGGTAGTTATATGTAAATAAGCAGCTGTAGGCGGAGTAATTATATTTTTTGGAATGCTTGTATAATTATTTTCTTTTGATGAACCGACAATTTCTACATGCCCAAAAGTTTTTGCTTCTTTAATGGCTTTGTTGGCCCATGTTCCTGTTTCAGTATAAGCGGCTATTTCATTTTCATTCAGCAGGTTCATTGGTATCTGCATAAACTGTGTGGTAGCACCGCCATGTAAAAACAACACTTCATGATTGTCATCTAAACTCATTAGTTCTTTTACCAATGATCTGGCTTCTGCCATTACCGGTTCAAAAAGTGGAGTTCGATGTCCTATTTCAAGAATGGATAATCCTGAGTCGTTAAAATTCAAAACAGATTTGCTGGCTTCTTCAAAAACTTCCTTTGGTAATACGGAAGGTCCAGCGTTAAAATTGTGAATGCACTTTAACCCTGTAACTGGGGTAATATTAGATTCTTGTTCTTTCATTTGGATGCAAATGTAAGAAATACAGGTTCAGGCAGAATGTTCTTTTACTCCCCTTTAGGGGTTGGGGGCATCATGTTCTCGTCCTTTGATAGGTGCACTTTTCCATGAATTGTTCAACCCTTCAAATTCTTTTAAATCTATAGCGGAAAACTCTTTGTTGGATAATTTTTTTAAGTCGGGCTGACCAGCATTTACCCAAGCGGTGTACCAGAAAGATGCAACTGCAAAAATGGATTGCCGCATTCTTCTTTCCACCATTCCTTTCATCATGGCATCATACGCTTTTGTAAAAGCTGTTGAATATTGACGGATTGTAATACCGTTTCTATCTTCAAATGAATATTTCTGATCGCCGGGAAAAGTGCTGGTCAGTTCTTTTTCAAACTTCAATACTGTATCGGCGGCGGCGGCACTTTCCAAAACCCTTGTCCAGATGAAGTCAGCCGGATTTTTTATGTACTCAGCTTTACCAATAAAAAAATCCCATTCTTTTTCGGCCAGCAATTCTGGTATGCGGCTTTCCCAAAAACCATGAATGCCTTTCTGGTCAGTGTTCTGTCCGTTGTGATTAGAGCTTGCATGAAGCGGTACATGAGAATCGGCAATATAATGACCTATTTCTGCGGAGTACTTTAAAATTCTGGCCTGATTTTTTTCTTTGAATGCATGAGTAAGGCGGATGAGCATTGTTTGTAACCACCAAGGTACAATACCATATGTATTTAATGTTTCTTCAGAATATTTTGCCACCGCATCTTCCCATTTTCTTGGTAAGGAATCGTAAGGATAAGTTCCATAGTGATCAATATCTATATAATGTCTTGGTCCTTCTTCAGGTATCGCATATCTTCTTTTATCAGGATCCACGGCATGTTCCGCTAAAAAATCTATCTGAGGTTTGTAAAGCACCATCATTTCTGGCGGCAATAGAAAGACAGCATAATGATTGATTTTTCTATGACCATAAAATCCCCAACAAAAACATTGTTGTGCTGTAAGTGATAGAAATAATAAAAGAAAAATCTTTTTCATGTGAATATTCATTATGGCTCACTTTATCTTTATTCTCTCTGCTAATTTTTAGGATTTTCAATTCTTTCTGCGTCAAGGTCAACCACTCCACCGGTTACAGCATATTTCATGGCTTCACCGGGTGTGATATGTTCTATTTTTTTCACTTTATCTCTTGGTAATATATATAACTGACCCGCAAAATTGTAAGCCTGTGGCACATACACCGCAACTTTATTGGCTCCCATTTCAAATTTCCCCATTTCTTCATCCGTTAAAAATCCAATTATCCAGACGTCTTCAGAAAAAACACTGGCCATTACAGCAATATTGAATTTTCTTTTATCACCGGCAAAAGCTTCAAAGAAATCTTTGGTGGAGGTGTAAATGAATTTAATCCCTGGTGTTCTTTCCATCCATTGATCAAAGAAATTAATAAAACTACCCATCAGGAAGGTGGAACTTACCCAGCCAACCAGAATGACAAAAAGTATAATAATTACGAAACCAAGTCCTGGAATATTGACATAAGGCCGCAAAATTCCATCTACCAAATCAAAAAGCCAGTAAAGCACATAACCAGTAATGCCGATTGGTGCCAGAATAATCAATCCTTGGACAAAAAACCTCACTACCTGTTTTAATGTGCTTTTTGGATCTGTTTTGATTGCCTTACTCATAAAACGATTTACAAGCTAAGGTAGCGTAAAAAAAACGGCTTGGAAGCCGATAAAAATTCGGTGAACGGTAAAAAAACAAGGATGGAAACTTTGGTTACGTTTAAAGTTTCCATAGTTTTGCGTCCTGATTTTGAATTATGGATCCGAAAGATAGAATATTACTAAAAGCGGAAGAATTGTTTATGCAGTTTGGCATCCGCTCTGTTTCGATGGATGACATTGCTAATAACCTGGGCATGTCTAAAAAAACATTATATCAATACTTTGCCGATAAAGATGAACTGGTAGAAGCTGTAGTTGACGGACATATTAATGGCATCCAAGACGATTGCCTTGATTGCAGAAAAGAAGCTTCGAATGCCATCCATGAAATTTTTAATACGATGGAACGCATTATGGAAGAGTTCAGTAATATGAACCCGATGCTTTTATATGACCTCGAAAAATTTCATCACAAAGCCTATCAGCGTTTCCGGGATCATAAGGACAAATTTCTTTTACAGGTTATCATCGAAAATATTGAATGGGGAATAAAAGATGATTTGTATCGTTCGGACATCAATATTGACGTAATGTCAAAATACCGAATCGAATCGATGATGATACCTTTTAACGTAACAGTATTCTCACCGGGTAAATATAATCTGGCTGAAACCTCAGGATTAATCATCGAAAATTTTATTTACGGCTTAGCAACTATTAAAGGGCATAAACTGATTCAAAAATATAATGAACAACGACAAAAAAACCTTTCGTATGAAGAAAGTAAAAAATAACAGACTGGTACAGGTATTAGGTTTGTTTTTATTGCCCTTGATGGCAACTGCACAGTCAGCTGACAGTGTAAGAATAACCAAACATGAATTCACTATTCAGCAAGCAGTTGATTACGCAACGAAGAATAATGTGAATGTAAAAAATGCTTTGCTCGATGTAAAACTACAGGAGCAGCAGAACCGTGAGTTTACATCTAATGCCTATCCGCATATCAATGCTAATTTAGGTACTACCTATAATCCTAATGTGGCTACACAGGTATTGCCCAATTTTATTTCTCCATCTACTTACCAGGTGTTGATAGATCAAGGAGTAAAAGATGGTAATGGCCAGCCGATTGTAATGCCAAACGATTTTGGATTTATTGCGGCACAGTTCGGCACAAAATTTAGTGCGGTTGCCGGTATTAGTCTTCAGCAAATTCTTTTTGATGGACAGGTATTTGTAGGATTGATAGCAAGAGGTGCAGCTATTGATTTAAGAAAAAAAAATGCTGAGATAACTGAAGAAATGATTAAGGCAAATATTTATAAAGTGTATTACCAACTTGTGGTTAGTAAAACACAAGTTGAACTTTTAGATGCTAATATCGCTTTGATTGAAAAATTGCTGAAAGACACCCGTATCATTTACGAAAACGGATTTGCAGAAAGATTAGATGTAGATAAAGTAAGTGTGCAGTTAACGAATCTACAAACGGAGAAGAATAAAGTACTCAATACAATTTCCAATGGATATTATGGCTTGAAAATGCTGATGGGAATGCCGATTTCTGATGAATTGGTGTTGACGGATAAACTTACAGATGAAGAAATAAAGGCTGGAATATTAGAGAAAAGTGTTTACACTTATGATGACCGTAAAGAATACCAGTCTGCAAAAATTGGTAAAACATTAAACGAGTATAATGTTCGCAGGTATAAATTGAGCCAGATACCAACCGTAAGCCTGAGTGCTCAATATGCAAAAAATGCGCAAAGGGATAAATGGAACTTCTTTAGCAAAGGTGATTGGTTTACTATTTCTAATGTAAATCTGAATATTAATATTCCCATCTTCAATGGTTTCTTTACCAAATCAAAAATAGAACAGGCAAAACTGGAAGTACAAAAAATAGATAACCAGATTGTAGCATTAGAGATTTCTATTGATAATGAAGTAATGACGGCAAAAAATAATTATCGTTCTGCAATTTCTACAATGGATTTTCAGAAGAAGAATATGGAGCTGGCGGAGAAAGTGTTTAGTCAGACAAAAAAGAAATATGAAATGGGTACTGGTTCGCAAATGGAAATAAACACAGCACAAACTGATATGAAAACAGCTCAGACAAACTATATCACTGCGTTGTACGATGCTATTATTGCCAAAGTTGACTTTATGAAAGCAACAGGAAAGCTTTGATATTAAATTAAACAATAAATGACTTTATATTATAATAAAACCAACATGAAAAAGACAACAACGTTACTAGTTTTTATAGCTGTAACAGGTTTTTTCCTTGCATCATGCGGAGCAGGTGCAAAAGATAAGAAAGGAGATATTGGCGACATGAAAGTGAAGCTTGAAAAATTAAAGAAAGAAAAAAATGAGCTGGATGCAAATATCCGTAAACTGGAAGATGATATTACCAAGGCCGATCCCGAAGCTGCTAAACTTGTAAAAAAATTAGTAACCATCGATACATTACGTATTGGCGATTTTTCCCATTATATTGAATTGCAAGGTAAGATTGATGCGGAAGGTATTGGTTATGTAGCTCCATCTGGACAAGGAGGGCAAGTAAAAGCTGTATATGCAAAACTTGGTAGCCGTGTAAGTAAAGGACAGTTGCTGTTGAAATTAGATGATGCAATGGCAAGACAAGGAGTGGTTGCGGCACAACAACAAACAGGAGTATTGAAAGCAAGACTTGCACAGGCACAAACAGTGTATGAACGTTACCAGAATTTATGGAAACAAAATATTGGTAGAATTGTAAATACAGGTAATCTGAAAATAGTAACGAATGTTCCAGACACATATATTTCAAGAGTAAAAAAGGGAGACAAAGTAGAAGTAGTAGTGCCAGAATCTGGTAAGCCTGCTTTTATATCAACAATAAGTGTGGTTGGCGCATCGATAGACCCAACCACAAGATCGTTTATTACGGAAGCTAAACTTCCATCTGACCCTTCATTAAAGCCTAATCAAACGGCTACTATGAAAATACTTGACTATGAAGCAAAGGGTACAGTAGCTGTTCCCATCAATGTGGTGCAGAGCGATGAAAGCTCCAAGTATGTTTATGTAATGGAAAAGGCGGGAGATAAAATGGTGGCTCGTAAGAAAACAGTAATTGTTGGCGAAGCGTATAATGGGTTGATGGAAATTAAAAGTGGGCTATCTGGCGGTGAGTTAATTATTACTACAGGATATCAAACAGTGTACGATGGACAATCATTGACGACAAACAAATAGGTTACAAGTGATGAACAGCGAACAGAAAGATGAACGGAGCGTCGCAACTAAAGATGAGTAGCGTACCAGACGCTGGTTAAATAAAAATACTAGACGATTTAAAAAATTCTGATGAAAATATTTGACGGCATTCAAGACAAATTTAAACAGTTTGGCCCTACCAGTTGGGCAGTAAATAATAAAACGGCTGTTTATATAATTGCCATCTTAATAAGTGCATATGGACTAATAAAGTTCAACAGTATGCCCAAGGAGCAGTTCCCGGATATTGTAGTGCCCACCATTTCTGTTGCCACAGTGTATGTTGGTAATTCTCCGAAGGATATTGAAAACCTGGTAACCAGGCCAATTGAAAAACAATTGAAGGGCATTAGTGGAGCGAAGGTGAATAAAATTCAGAGTACTTCTCAGCCGGATTATAGTTTGATAGTGGTGGAGTTTGATACAGATGTAAAAACAGATATTGCTAAGCAGAAAGTAAAAGATGCAATTGATAAAGCAAGAGCCGACTTACCAAATGATTTGACAACAGAACCTGATGCGCAGGAATTCGCTTTTAGTGAAATGCCAATCATGTTTGTAAATATCAGTGGCGATTATGATGGTATGAAGTTAAAAGCTTATGCTGATAAAATGCAGGATAAGTTTGAAGAACTAAGTGAAGTAACTAGAGCTGAAATAGTAGGAGCACCGGAAAGGGAAATACAAGTAAATGTGGATCCCTATAAAATGACGGCGGCAAGAATAAGTTTTATGGATGTGGAAAATGCCATAAAAAGGGAAAACAATGATATTACCGGAGGATTGATTGAGGTGGGCAATATGAAAAGAACTTTGAAAGTGAAGGGACAATTTGCTTCTATTGCTGATATGCAGAATATTGTTGTGCGAAGCAGTGCAAGAGGTGCCTCCGTTTATCTTAGAGATATTGCTGAAATCAAAGATACCATCAAAGAAAAAGACAGCTATGCACGGCTGGATGGAAAGAATGTAGTAACACTGAATATTGTAAAACGAGCAGGAGAAAATTTGATTGAATGTGCTGATAAAATAAAAGCAGCAGTAGAAGAGTTACAAAAATCCGAGGATTTGCCAAAAGATCTTCGTGTAGAATTTACAGGTGACCAGAGCAAACAAACAAAGACATCTTTTGGTGAACTGATTAATACAATTATTATCGGCTTTGTATTGGTATTGCTGATTTTGATGTTCTTTATGGGTGTTACCAATGCCTTCTTTGTGGCGTTGAGTGTACCATTAAGTGTATTCGTTGCATTCCTCTTTTTGCCATTGGCTGATAGTATTATTGGTACAAGTGTTACGTTGAACTTTATAGTGTTGTTTGCATTATTATTTGGGTTAGGAATTATTGTGGATGATGCTATTGTGGTAATTGAAAATACGCATCGAATATATAATAATGGCAAGGTGCCGATAGAACGAAGTGCGAAGGAGGCCGCTGGGGAAGTATTTATTCCGGTGTTGGCTGGTACAGCTACTACACTGGCGCCTTTCTTCCCGTTATTTTTTTGGAAAGGATTGATTGGTAAGTTTATGATTTACCTGCCAACGATCTTAATTCTTACACTGGCAGCTTCTTTGATTGTTGCATTTTTCTTCAACCCTGTTTTTGCGGTAAGCTTTATGAAACCGGAAGGAAAAGAATATGAGAAACCAAAGAAAGCTGTGTTTAGAAATAAATGGTTCCTTGTTTTTGTAATAGCAGGTGTACTTCTTCATTTGCCGGGGTTTCATGCAGTTGCCAACTTTTTAATATTGATGGCCTTGCTGATGGTTTTGAATGCATATGTGCTGAACGATTTAATACATCGCTTCCAGAAAAGAGCATTGCCAAAGTTGATGAATAATTATGAAAAACTATTGAAATGGATATTAGTGGGCAAAAGACCGATATGGGCATTTGTTTCTTTGTTCGGGATATTTGCACTCTCTGCTGGTTTATTGATGATACGTGGAAATAAATCAACCTTCTTCCCCAGTGGTGATCCCAACTTTGTATATGTGTATTTAAAATTACCTGCAGGAACAGATGTAAAATATACAGATAGTATTACAAGAGTTTTAGAGAAAAGAGTAGAGAAAGTTTTGGAGAAAGAAAAACCAGGTGCTCCGGGAAGTATTGTGGAGAGTGTGATTACAAATGTGGCAGTTAGTGCAAACAATCCCAGAGATAATAACAGAAGTATACAATCTAACCTTGGACGTATACAGGTTTCATTTGTTGAGTATGAAAAGCGTCATGGCAAAAGCACCATGGTATATAAAGATGCCATAAGAGATGCAGTGCAGGGAATACCGGGCACTAATATTGAAGTGGCGCAAGAGGATGGCGGCCCGCCTACCGACCCACCGGTCAATATTGAGGTAATAGGAGATGATTTTGAGAATATTTCAATGGTAGCAAAGAACCTGTTTAATTTTTTAGATACTAACAGGGTGGAAGGAATTGAAAATCTACAGCCTGATATTGAACTGGTCAATCCTGAGATAACTATAAATGTAGACCGTGAAAAAGCGATGATGGAAGGAGTAAGCACAGGACAGATAGGGATGGAATTGCGAACTGCCGTTTTTGGAAAAGAAGTAAGTACAATAAAAGATGGCGAAGATGAATACAAAATTCAGCTGCGTAATTCGGAACTGATGCGAAATAATATTACCGACCTGATGAATATGCGTATCACTTTTATGGATATGAATACGATGCAGGTAAAATCAATTCCGTTGAGTACTGTTGCCAGTGTGGATTACACCAACACTGCCGGTGGCATTAAAAGAAAGAATGTAAAACGAACTATTCAGCTACAAAGTAATGTACCCGATCCCACGATGGTAGGAAAAGTAAATGCTGATTTGAAAATTAAGATTGATGAATTTAAACAGATTTCGAATATTCCTCCGGATGTAACAATAAAACTGAGCGGACAAAGTTAACAAGAAAAAGAGACACAGGCATTCTTAGATACAGCTTTTATGATTGCTATCGGTCTTATCTTTTTGATATTGGTATTACAGTTTAACTCGATGAGTAAACCGTTTATTGTAATTACAGAGATTTTCTTCTCAGTTATTGGTGTATTGCTGGGTTATGCAATAACAGGTATGACGATAGCTACCATCATGTTGTTGGTTGGTATTGTTGGTCTGGCAGGAATAGTAATCAAAAATGGTATTCTTATTATTGAATTTACAGATGAACTTCGTGGCCGTGGTATGCGAACAAGAGAGGCGGCAATCCAAGCTGGTAAAATCAGAATCATTCCGGTATTATTAACGGCGGTGGCAACCATTTTAGGGTTATTACCGTTGGCGATAGGTTTCAATATAGACTTTGCCGGATTATTCAGTCATCTGCGTCCAAACATTTTCTTTGGTGGTGATAGTGTGGTATTCTGGGGGCCATTAAGCTGGACAATTATTTTCGGTTTGTTATTCTCCTTCTTCCTTACATTGGTAATGGTGCCAAGTATGTACCTGATAGCTGAAAGATTGAAAAGGCCAATGGGGCAGTTTTACGGAACAAGATTTATTGCCTTGCTAGGATTTGCCGGACCATTCTTCTTCATATTTGTTGGCATAATGTATGGAGTAAGAAGATTACAAGGAAAAAAAGTATGGATGGGGCAGCTAAAAGAGGCAGCGAAAGAAACAGAAAAAGAGTCTTAAGAGTTGGTGGTTGGTTTTGGTTATAAGAGGCGGCTCAGTGGTTGGGGCCGCTTCGCTGTTAATAGAATTTTGTTTATTTTTTTACCCTTTACAGGGTATTTTTTCCATATATATTAGAGGCATCTTTGCATTAAATGAATGATATGAAAAAATTGATTGCCTCGTTATTAGTAATGTTTTGTCTTATAGGTTGTTCTCAAAAAAAGGAAAATAGTTTACCTGCCCCAGTTTCCAAAGGGGATTTACAAAAGCTAATAGCTGGTAAAACATTTACAGTCAGCCGTATCGGCACTATATCTCCATTTGCATCAGGACTTGATAAAGAAGAACCATATAGATGGTTTGATGAGGAAAAAGAGCAGAATGATTTTGCAGAAAAATACCAGTCAGAAAGAGAAAAATTTGTTCTTCAGTTTATGAATGACACTTTGGTAAAAATTACAGACGATGGAAAAATATGGGACGCTGCATATAAAATTGATGAAGAGGTAAAAGATGAAGAAAAAGCGGGAATGAAATTCCAATTTACATATCCTGATACAGATGGCACTATGAGTTTTCCCGGTACTACTGAACCAATGGTATTGACATCAACTTATTTTGTTGCAGGAATAAAGGATAATACAATGATAGTAGAAACGCCAAGACAATTTAACCGCAGCACTGTTGTGCTATGGATGAAGGTAAAATAATAAATCTTTTATTGGAAGCAGAAGATGAAGCAATAAAAAAGTCCCGCTAATCAGCAGGACTTTTTTATTTTACGATAGTTTTTCTAGAATCCTTTTTTCTGAACAGGATTACCATCAATATCCAGTTCAATTATTTCATAT
The DNA here is from genome assembly GCA_016708765.1 of Chitinophagaceae bacterium. GTDB lineage: Bacteria > Bacteroidota > Bacteroidia > Chitinophagales > Chitinophagaceae > JJ008. The sequence continues at coordinate 441,815 of JADJFD010000002.1, read as the reverse complement.
CCGAATTTCTGTAATGTTGGCAATACTTTTTCTTTATCACCAACCAGCAGAATATTCATCTTATCAACATTCAACCATTTTTTTGCAACGGCATCTAATTCGGCTTTAGTAATATTTTTAAGAATTTCATTTTGCTGATCTACATAGTCGGCAGGAAGATTATATTCTAATATTCTGCCAATGAAACCTGCTTTCTGAAAACCAGTTTCATACCGCTGAGCATCTATCTGACCCAATGCACTTTTCATAAAGGTCATTTCTTCTGAAGTAACGCCGTTAGCAGCATATTCTTTTAGTTCTTTCAATACTTCTCCTAAAGCACTATCAGTGGCAGGAGCTCTGATACCTGAACTAAAAGAAAACTCACCAGTGTGCTTATCACCGCTAAATCCGCTGCGGGCACCGTATGTCCAACCCTTATCTTCTCTCAGGTTAAGATTGATACGGCTGTTGAATGCACCACCCAACGGATAATTGGTCAAGAAGGCTTTGAAGTATTCTCCGGTTGCGTCATACTTCAGGTTAGTGATATCACCCACACGGAATTCTGTTTGTGCAGCACCTTTTACATCTACAAAATAGATCTTTGTTTTTTCTACATTGCTCGTTGCTTTTACTGTTGGTATTTCTACTTTTTTGTTTGGCAATTTATTCAGGAAGGCAAGCTTTGGAACTATTTCACCTTCAGTCACATCACCAACTACAACTACATTAGTTCCTTGTGAACTGATATTATTAGCATAATAGTTTTCTACATCTTGCAGTGTAAATGTTTTTACTGTTTCTTCTGTGCCTCGTTGACTGATGCCTAAAATATTATCCTTGCCATAATTCAATTTGTCAAACACACTAGAAGCAATGGCTGCTGGCTGTGATTTTGTTTGTTTGAAACTTTCTAATGACTGACGTTTTATTCTGCTGAATGCATCTTCTGTGAATTTTGGATTCAACATTCTGTCTTCAAGCAATACCAATGTAGCATCAAGGTTTTTTTTCAAAGATGATACCTGGAAGGTAATGCCATCTGTTCCACTGGAAACACTGATATTGCTGCCAAGTTTTTCAAGTTCTTTACTGAAATCCTCTGACGATCTGTTTTTAGTATCATCATTCATCATCGAAGCGAAGAAAGAAGAAAGACCTGCTTTGTCAATATTATTTGCCTGCATCAAATGGCCGCCAGGAATTTTAATAGACATGTTCACTAATGGTAATTCTGTATTATCCGCACCAATAGCTTTTATTCCATTACCAAGATCTTTGGTCCAGAAAGCAGGAACTTTTATTACAGGGTTGGCTCCGCTTGGTGGTTGTTTGCTTCTGTCAAAGTTGTCTTTTGCTTTTTTATAAGTAAGTCCATTGTATCCATAATCTGGAGCAGTGTATCCAACTTCATCCACTTTAAAGTTATTATCACCTACAATCATTTTATCCTGCCCTTTAGTGAGAACACTCAGCACTACGCAATGCTTATACTTGATGTATTTATTATACACTCTCATCACATCTTCTTTAGTAACCGAACGAACCATGTTTAGTTCTTTGCCAATCATATTCGGTGTGCTAGCAAATGTGTTATAAGCGGCAAGTTGTGCTACTTTACCAGAAACGCTTTGCAAACTATTTATTACTTGTGACTCCTGCTGCCCTTTAAACTTTGCAATATCTTCATCCGTTACTCCTCTTTTTTCAAAAGCAAGCATTGCCTGATCTAATAAATAATACATAGAGGCTAGCGACTTTCCAGGATAGGGAACAACCTGGAACATAAACTCACCAGATAATTCAGAGTTGGAATGACTGGCTGTTGCAGCTAATGCCAATTGCTTTTTTACAAGCTCTTGATAAAGAATTGAATTATTTCCTTGCCCAAGAATTTCTGCAAGGCAATCCAAAGCTGCCATATCATTATCATAATTAGGCACAGTTGGATATGCTCTCAGCATTACCGGCACTCTTGCATAGTTATCTGTATAAGAAACAAAACGATGCTTTGTTAATTCAGGAACCATCTTTGGCATATTGCTTACTTCAGGTCCACGAGGAATAGAGCCATAATATTTTTCTACCAGCTTCACTACATCTTTAGGATTTACATCTCCACCAACTGTAAGTGTTGCATTGTTTGGACCATACCATCGAAGAAAAAAGTTCTTCAAATCATTTACGTTACCACGGTTCAAATCTTCAATATAACCAATCGTTAACCAACTATATGGATGTCCATATGGATACATGGCCTGTGATAATTTTTCTTGCGCCAAACCATAAGGACGGTTGTCATAATTCTGCCCTCTTTCATTCTTCACCGTTGCTCTTTGTATCTCAAACTTCTGTTGTGTAACAGCATCTAATAAAAAACCCATGCGGTCGGCTTCCAGCCAGAGCATTTTTTCCAACTGGTTATTAGGTACTGTTTCGAAATAATTAGTACGGTCTCGGTTGGTAGTCCCGTTTAACGTACCTCCTGATTCAGTTACTATTTTAAAATGTTGCTCATCACCTACATTATCACTTCCCTGAAACATCATATGTTCAAAAAAATGTGCAAAGCCTGATTTGCCAATCTCTTCTCTTGCAGAGCCTACATGATAGGTAACATCTACCCGAACCAGCGGATCACTATGATCTTCATGTATAATTAATGTAAGGCCATTATCCAGTTGATATTTCTCGTACGGGATAACAATTTCATCTCCGGTCTTAGTTACTTTTTCAATAAGTTTTGTCTGTCCGTTTGCCATTGTTCCCAGCAAAGCTGTAAGCATGGTCAATAAGAAAATTCTTTGTTTCATATAGTATATTCTTTTTTGTAGAATCGGCAATTTAAAGAAAAGCAGCCTCTTATCCTCACCTTTTGTCAATACTGTTGCATAATCCTACATATCTGTTTATTATCTTTAAGAAAAATTACAACTATGAGCCAGATAAACCGCAACAACCATGAAATTGACTACAAGATATATGGTGAAGAATTACAATTTGTAGAAGTAGAGCTTGATCCACAGGAAACTGCTATTGCAGAAAGTGGTGCTATGATGATGATGGATGACGGTATTCAAATGGAAACCATTTTTGGTGATGGTTCGGCACAAGCTCCCACCGGATTCTTAGGTAAATTAGTAAGTGCCGGTAAAAGAGTGCTTACGGGTGAGAGCCTGTTTATGACCGCTTTTACTAATACTGGACAGGGTAAAAGAAAAATAAGTTTTGCCGCACCTTATACCGGCAAAATAATTCCGATGGACTTAGAACAACTTGGTGGCACTATCATTGCACAAAAAGATGCTTTTCTCTGTGCGGCTAAAGGAGTAAGTGTAGGCATACACTTGCAGCGTAAGTTGGGCGTTGGCATCTTCGGTGGCGAAGGTTTCATTATGCAAAAGATAGAAGGAGATGGCATGGCTTTTTTACATGCAGGTGGTTTTATTGTAGAAAGAGAATTAAAGACAGGCGAAATATTAAAAATAGATACTGGTTGTGTAGTTGGCTACACACCACAAACACAGTTCGAAATTGAATTTGTAAAAGGAGTGAAGAACTTTATGTTTGGCGGCGAAGGTTTGTTCTTTGCAAAACTGCAAGGACCGGGCAAAGTATGGATACAATCATTACCGATAAGCAGATTAGCCGGTAGAATAGTTGCTTACGGAACTTACAAACGTAAAGAAGAAGGCAGTGTGTTGGGCGGTTTGGGTAATTTGTTTGATGGAAAGGAGTAAAATGTACTTTAAGAAAAATTAAATTACTGAGTGGATTTTTCCAAAGATGCACGGTGACACTTTGGAAATACGGCAATAGGAAAGTGTCAACAATATATAAATTGTAATCTGTAAGTATTAACCATTTTCAAAGAAAAGAAAACGTTTAACTTTTTTTGTGGTTAGGTTAATTTGTAAAACAAATCCTTCAAACTCAATCCTTTTTTGTTTCCAATGTAAATCCAACAGAAGTACCAACATTCTCTTTACTGCGTACATGAATCGTTTGTCCATGAGCTTCTATAATGTGTTTGCAAATAGCTAGGCCAAGTCCGCTGCCTGTTACATCTATACTACGACCTTCTTCGGTTCTGTAAAACCGTTCAAACAGTCTAGGCAGGTGCCGTTCATTTATACCAATACCATCATCAGACATTTCTATTAGTATATGTTTGCCATCGATATTGTACATGCTGGCGGTAATGGTTCCTTTAAGTTTGCCGTATTTTAAAGAGTTTTTGATTAGGTTGGTAACTACTTGTCTTACCTTTTCTTCATCAGCAAAAACGGTAAGTGGTGCTTCACATCCTTTTTTAATAATACAGCGGATATTCTTTTGATCTGCTTTTATAGATAAGCTTTCATATACATCTTTTATCAGCTCTTGTATTACAAAGTTTTGTTTATATAAAACGAGTTCGCCTCTTTCCAGACTGGATATTTCATCAAGGTCATTTAGCAGGTTACTCAGCCGGTCTACATTCTTAGCAGCTTTTTCCAAAAAGTTTTTATTGATGTCCGGATTCTTCATTGCCCCAGTTAATAAAGATTCTACATAGCCCTGTATGGCAAAAACTGGTGTTTTAAATTCATGCGAAAGATTTTGCAGAAACTCACGGCGAAACTGCTCATTCTTTTTCAGAAGTTCAATCTCTTTTTTATTTTCTTCGGCCCAGGCTTCCACATCTTCCCGCACTTCATCAATACTTTTTTGTGGTAATACATATTTATAATAGGTTTCTTCTTTACGAGATGCCTTGGTTTGATAGATGAATTTGTAGATCAGTTTTATTTTGCGATAAATAAACCGCTCCAACATAAAGGAGATTAGAATGTATGCACCTAAAAAAAGAATAATAAGAGAGGCTGCTGCCCATACCCAGTTATCTTCTACAAAATACACCAGCACACTTACCGGCACAGCCAGCACAATGGCGGTAATTGCAGCAAGCTGCCGAGGTGTAATATTTTTTGTGGAAAACATTGAATGCAAGTTACGAGTTGTGAGTTTTGAGTAACGAGCATTATTTCAACTAAAAGAATGATTACTCAAAGCTCAATGCCCGAAACTCGTAGCTTTTTATTAAAGTTCAAACTTATACCCAACACCCTTAACTGTTGTTATACAGTCAATACCTATTTTCTGCCGTATCTTTCTTATGTGCACATCAATTGTTCTATCGCCTACAATTACTTCCTTGCCCCAAACGGAGTTCAATATTTCATGACGCAGAAAAACACGACCGGGTTTTAATGCTAGTAAGTAAAGCAGTTCAAATTCTTTTTTTGCAAGAATGATTTCTTTTTCATCCAGCTTTACTATAAAGCGTTCCGGGTCTATCGTAAGATTGTCAATAGTTAGAATTCTTACATCCGACTTATCAACTCTTCTAAACAGCGCATTGACTCTGCTTAAAAAAACTTTAGGACTGATCGGTTTACTGATATAATCATCGGCACCAGTTTCAAGGCCTTTTATATGTGTGCCTTCATCATTTACAGCCGTAAGGAAAATAATAAGTGTTTCATTAAAGGCGGGTTGACCTCTCAATACTTGGCAAACTTCAACACCGTTCTTTTTCGGCATCATTACATCTAATATTACAAGATCTGGTTTGGTGCGGCGGGCCTTTTCTATTGCTTCATCCCCATCTTTAGCAGTTATAACTTCGTAGCCTTCGTTGTCAAGATTAAATTTCAGTATCTCAAGGATGTCCGGTTCGTCATCAGCAATCAATATTTTCCGGGCTTTTGTTTCCATGCAGGCTTAATTTTTGCAAACCTAACGGGAAATACTGGCGAAGTAAAATCACATGGCATCAGTTTTCCTAACCTTAATAATAACATAACATGAACAACAGTGGCTGGGCGAATGAACTAATTTTGCGGCAGAGGCAGCTAAATTGCTTCTAAAGCCGTCAATATCAATACTAAAATGGTAAAAACCCTATTAGATAAAGCCTTAGTACCTTTACCTCTTTTAAACCTTATGATGAAGTTGAGAACATATATTACCTTTTGCTTTTTTATGCTGATAGCCAGCTCATTATCAGCCCAAGGTGTAAGTATTGCAGATACCGTAAAGATTCCTCAATCCTATAAACCGGAGTTCAGACGGCAGCTTAATCATGATAAAATAGATGCTGAGCAAAAAGCCATATTAGCATCAGACGGTATAGCAGATAGCTTTTTTAATACCTCTAAAAATGATGATGTTAATTACATTGTTACGCAGACCTTAATAAAAAAGGTAGACAATCTTCAGTTCTTGATAGAAAGTGATACTCTATTTGACCACCGCTTGAAAGTGAATTATCTCTACGGCTTGGAAAATGTGTTGAAGTATTTCAACATCACCTGGAAGCAGAACTCAGATAAAAAAGTAAATCCTTCCAGCTTACCACTTATTATAAGTGCTTACGAAGATTGTATTGAAAAAGACAGAAATAAAAAATCAATAGAATCTGTTATAAGCAGATTGCCTTACGATGCAGGTAATGCTGTATTGGGCGCCAGCATATTTGATAAGAATGCAGGTTACATTAATTCAAAGAATAATCTTGTACTAAAATATTGTTTACTGCATCCATCCCAAATGCTTGCAACGCTAAAGGATAATCCAAACATGCCTTTTGCAGATAGCTTGGTAAGAGCTATTGATAAAAGAAAATATGCACGGCAGTTGTACGACTATTCGCAAGCATTTAATCATCTCGGCTCAGTTATCAGAAATATTACAGACGATAAATTCATATATTCCATTGTTCAAATGGGCAAGAGTAAAAGTGGTCAGCAATATTTCCCATTCCTCGATAATATTGTTAATGGCAAACTAACTATTGCGGAGATTGATGAAGTGAAGAACGACTCGCTGCAATATTATAAGCTGCTGGTAAAAACACAGATGGACTATGCAGAAAGAGCAATGAATAAAGACACCGCTTTTGAGTTTGCTTCTCTTACAACAAGATTAGTACAAAAAGCAAAACTAAGTTTTGTAAATGTTATTAATGGATTGCATAATGAGAATGCGGAGTTCAGGTTTAGAAGCATTCAACCATTAACAGCAGAGGAACTTTATTATCTGGCAGTATCATCTGATGGCTCTATCTACACTTCCAGTTTTGTGAAAGGGATATTTCCTTTGATGATGAAGAAGATAAATAACAGAGGCGATTCATTACTAATGAATCTTCATTTTGATAAGTACAGAAAGTTTATAAAAATGTCAGCCGGCTTTAATATGCTGGATATTTTTCTTAAATCATTTCCTAAAAGCAATAATCCGGATGTAGAAGATCCCGCCAGTACGTTGATGAGGGCTTTTGTAAAGAATCTTGAAAAGTCAGATGGAATAGAAGATGGAGTAGATGTAGCAGATTCTTATGCAAGCATTGCAGAAACGCTGAAACCTTTGGCAGATCAGATGCTGAAAAATATTCAGGATAATTATAAAACTAATCTAGCAGCGGGTAATAAAAAAGGTATAGCTATTTATAATATCTTAAATAAATTATTTCTTTCTGCTGATAGCACTCAAAAAATTGACCTTACCAAAGAGCTAAGCATTCCACCGATATATGAAGTGCCGTATGCTGCATTAACATATGATAGCAGCAACCATGTAGCGGTGCAGTTATTCATTTATGGCGACAGAGATGGTATTGGTCTTTTTCCAAGCCTTATCAATATGTTCAATAATTCTAATTGGAAGATTGATGGAAGCAATAAGCAATGGGTAACGGTTACTGCCGCAAAAGGAATGCCTGTAACACTTTATATGAACAGGCCTTTACCGGAAGAAACAAATGCAGATGCCGAAGCACAGGCGGCTTTGTGTAAATATCTCGCAGCAAATAATATTATTCCAAAAGTAACCATCAACAGAGGGCATAGTTATAATGCACCATATACGATAGAGCAAATGTCGACAGCTTCTAAAATTGTTTTCATGGGTTCTTGTGGTGGTTATCGATCAATACACGATATTCTTGTAAAAGCCCCTGATGCACATATCATTGGCACCAAGCAAATAGCAGATGCTCCAGTTAATAATCCATTCTTGAAACTGATTACAGAGAAGTTAAGAACAGGTAGTAGTATCGATTGGATTCCATTCTGGAAAGAGTTAGGTAAAATGGCAACGGATAAAATATTTGATGACTATGTGCCACCACATAAAAATCTTGGAGCTCTTTTTATTAAAGCGTATAAGATAGCCATGGGAGAGGAAGATAATCAGACTAATTAATAGCTTTCTTCTATCTACATTTGCTGCCAGTCTTTTATTGTACAAAAACGTTAACTACAGAAATTGTCTTCAGCAGCCAGCAAGAGTTTTTTTGATTTTACTTTACTCCGCAGAGTATTTCAATATGCAGCACCATATAAGAAAAAATTCTATCTGTCGGTAGTGTTGGCAATTCTATTGGCCTTGTTTACACCGGTACGTCCGCTGCTGATTCAATTAACAGTAAATAAATATATCGCCAATGCATTAGCAGATATGGTTGTAAAAATTACAATTATACAAATAGGTTTGATTGTGATTGAAACGGCAATGCGTTTTCTGTTTTCTTTTACTACCGCTTTATTAGGTCAGTCGGTTATAAAAGATATTCGGGTTAATGCCTTCAAGAAAATTCTTAACCTTAATCTTTCTCAGTTTGATAAAACGCCAATCGGTACATTAACAACAAGAACGGTTAATGATATAGAGTCTATCAATGATATTTTTTCTGATGGGCTGGTTCCCATCATTGCGGATCTACTTTCTATTGTGTGTGTGCTTGGTTTTATGTTTTGGAGTGATTGGCAACTAACGTTGATTGCATTGATTCCTTTTCCAATAATTATTATTGCCACTTATTATTTTAAAGAAAGCATCAAAGGGTCATTTATAAAAGTGAGGAATGCCGTTGCAAATCTGAATGCATTTGTGCAGGAACATTTAACAGGTATGTTTATCGTACAGGCTTTTGCTTCGGAAGAAAGGGAGTTTAATAAGTTTAATAAAATTAATAAGGAGCATCGTAATGCAAATATTAAAGCCATTTTTGCTTATTCTGTTTTCTTTCCCGTGGTGGAGATAATATTAGCTTTTTCCATCGGTTTGATTGTATGGTATGGTGCTGGTCAAAGAGCAGAAGCTGGAACCATTATTTCTTTTATTCTTTGTTTGAATTTGCTCTTCCGTCCACTTCGTGTAATAGCAGATAAGTTTAATGTATTGCAGATGGGCATCATTGCCAGCGAAAGGGTTTTTAAAGTAATGGATATTGATGATGTGGCAGAGGATAAGGGAACCTATGCACCAGAAATTGTAAATGGAAAAATCGAATTTGAAAAAGTGAGCTTTGCATATGTAGATGAAAACTATGTGTTGAAGAATATTTCTTTTACAGCAAATCCCGGTGAAACCATTGCAATTGTTGGTCACACAGGAAGCGGAAAGAGTACAATTGTAAGTTTATTAAATAGACTTTATCATATTCAGCAAGGTGTTATTAAAATTGATGATGTTGATATAAAAGACTTTGAACTGGAATCGCTTCGAAAAAATGTAGGTGTGGTATTACAAGATGTATTTTTATTCTCCGGTTCGGTAATGGATAATATTACATTGCGCAATCCTGATATTTCCAGAGAGAAAGTAATTGAAGCCGCAAAGCTGATTGATATGCATGACTTCATTATGCGGCTGCCGGGTGGTTATGATTATAATGTAATGGAAAGAGGAGCAACTTTATCATTGGGCCAGCGGCAGTTACTATCTTTTATTAGAGCAATGTTGTATAAACCATCCATTCTTATTCTGGATGAAGCCACCTCGTCTGTAGATACCGAAAGTGAACGGTTGATTCAACATGCTATTGATACATTGATTGAAGGAAGAACATCAATTGTTATTGCTCATCGTCTTTCCACCATTCGCAAAGCCAGTAAAATAATTGTGCTTGACAAAGGCGAAATCAAAGAAATGGGTACGCATAATGAGTTGTTACAAAAGAGTGGTTTTTATAGCCGGTTACATAATCTGCAGTTTGAAAAAGACAATTCAAAAACTGCATAATGTCTAACACATTTAGTAATTTTAAGCTATGAAAAGGCAGGAAGAAAATAAAAAAGATTCTATTGTTGAAGAATCAAAAACTCCATATATGAGAACTTTTTCTTCACAAGAAGAGGCAGAAAGATTTAATATGATAGAAAATCTTGAGAAAACAGATATGGAAAAATTTCGACTGTTCTGCCGTATGATGCGAATTGGCAAAATGCCTTCTACTGCAAAAATCGTTAAGTAATAATTGAATATTTTATCCAATGGATATAATGGATGAAGGCTTGCTGAGTTTTTTAGCGGATTTTAAACAAGCACAATGTTGCTTACATAATGGTAGGTGGCTTTGCTGTTAATATGAATGGGTTTATCAGAGCCACCAAAGATTCAGGCTTGTGGTTGAAAGACACTATAGAAAACCGTAAAAGCTTTAGAAATGCATATGCAGAAGCAGGATATGGCGATTTTGCTTCTTTTGAAACCATGGAATTTGCTCCCGGATGGACCCAATACTATATTGCGGATGGATTAATTCTCGATATCATGACATCTATGAAAGGGCTTGAAAACAAGCCTTTTGATGATTGCCTTAAACAGGCCAGAGTGGCAGACCTAGATGGAGTGAAAGTTCCTTTTTTACATATTAATGACTTGCTAACCAATAAGAAAGCAGTAGGCCGGCCAAAGGATCAGTTGGACGTAATCGAGCTTGAAAAAATAAAGAAATACTTAGACGAACAAGGCTAAAAATAAAATAATTTCATTTTCCCAAATTCCTCTCATTCAAGACTACTTTTCACCTCTGCATCCTTATCTTTGCCGCAAATTTCGGGATAGGTATGGTAGTACAACGATTCAAATCCTTTACAGTAGCGGTTTTCAGCTTATTTTTCTTACTAATTTCTGTGTCGGCTTTTGCAGAAGGCGGAGAAGGTGAAAATGGTGACAAAAAGAAAGAAGGATTTAATGCTGCAAAAGTGATTTTCGGCCACGTCTTGAACGGTCATGAGTTTCACTTTATGGATATTAATGGTAAGCCTGTTGGCATTCCATTACCTATAATATTATACTCTCCACAGAAAGGCTTTACTTCTTTCATGTCTTCCAAATTTGAGCATGGTCATCATGATCATCAGGGATACCGGATGCTTACCGACCATTCTATTCATGAAATGGGTCTTGACCCAAAGAAATTTGCAGAAGGTGAAATAGTTGCTGTAGATGCTACTGGCAAATTAGATGCTTCTGTAAAGATTTACGATATATCACTCACCCGTAATGTGGTGCAGATGCTATTGGCACTAATCATTTTCGTTTGGATTATGCTTCGTATTGCAAAAAGATATAAAAGTGGTGTTGGTGTCACTTCTGCACCAAAAGGTTCGCAGAGTTTAATTGAGCCAATCATCACTTTTGTTAGGGATGAAGTAGCAAAGCCAAATCTTGGTCATAAATATGAAAAGTACCTGCCTTATTTATTAACGCTGTTCTTCTTCATTCTTATCAATAATATTTTCGGATTGATTCCTGGTTCGGCTAACGTAACAGGAAATATTGCTTTCACTTTAGTGTTAGGTGTTATTTCTTTTGTTGTGATAATGTTCAGCACCAACAAACATTATTGGGGTCATATTTTCAATCCGCCGGGAGTGCCAATCGGTGTTAAGTTCATTCTGGTGCCGGTTGAATTCCTCAGTGTATTCATCAAGCCGTTTGCATTGATCATTCGTCTTTTGCCAATATGGTGGCTGGTCACATTATCATTATTTGTCTTATTTCTCTGATATTTATTTTCGGACAATTAAGCCAGTATGCTGGTTGGGGTGCATCCCCATTAGCAGTTGGATTCACCATCTTCATTTATTTCATTGAAGTATTGGTGGCATTTATCCAGGCATTCATTTTTGCCATGTTGACCGCAGTATTTATCGGTCAGGCATTGGAAGGCGATCATCATGATGATGTGCATGTACATGATGACGCAGTGGTGGTTTAAAATTGAGTATTGTTTTTTTTAATATATAAAAAGTAGAAAAATGGATTTATTGAATGTGATTCTGTTGGAAGCTACCGCTAACGCAGGTGGTGCAATAGGAGCAGGTCTTGCTGCAATCGGTGCTGGTATCGGTATTGGATTGATTGGTAAAGGCGCTGTAGAAGCTATTGCCCGTCAGCCAGAAGCATCTAACGATATCCGTGCAAACATGATTTTGACAGCTGCCCTTGTAGAGGGTGCTGCTTTGTTTGCCATTATCGTTGGCTTCCTTGCAATGGTTTTATAATCATTGCCACAAAAAATTACTGCATCCAAAGCACAGGGCGGAGGGTGCAGTATTTAAGTTGAAAAATCAAATAACAAATTCCAAATCACAATTCAGTAATACTGGAATTTGGAATTTATAAATTGGAATTTAATTTATGAAACTTCTTACTCCCGAATTCGGTTTGCTCATCTGGACTTTAGTGGCCTTCCTCGTTGTATTCTTTATTTTAAAGAAAATGGCATGGCCTGCAATCATCAAAGGCCTTCGTGACAGAGAAAATACTATCACGGAATCGTTGGCAACTGCCCAGAAAGTAAAAGAAGAAATGGCGCAGATGAAAAGTGAAAATGAAGCATTGCTTGCATCTGCCCGTGAAGAAAGAGCTACTATGCTGAAAGAAGCAAGAGAGACAAAAGAGAAAATGATCAGCGAAGCCAAAGAACTTGCAAAAACCGAGGCTAATAAAATCATCTTAGAAGCACAAGCTGCAATTGAAACGCAAAAGATGAGTGCAATGATTGATGTTAAAAACCAGGTAGGTAAACTGGTAATTGAAGTAAGTGAAAAAGTATTAAGAAAAGAATTAGGAAGTAAGGAAGCTCAGGAAGCTCATATTAAAGGGCTTGTTGACGGAGTTAAATTGAATTAAAAAAGAACCGAAATGCCAAACCCCCGTTTAGCAACACGATACGCCAAAGCATTACTTGATCTTGCTGTTGAAAAAGGACAGTTGGAACAAGTGTATGCCGATATGCAATGGATACAGGCTGTTTGCAAAAGCAACCGTGACTTTGTAAATCTATTGCGTAGCCCCATCATTACTGCTGATGTAAAGAAGAAAGTGCTGGACGCAGTTACGGCAGGCAAGTTAAATGAATTAACTGCTGCTTTTATGGGTTTACTTACTACAAAAGGAAGGGAAAGTAATTTACCTGAGATTAGTACTGCTTTTATTGACGGGTATAAAGTGGAAAAAAATATTCATACTGTAAAACTTACAACTGCAACTCCTGTTACGGATGCAATGAAAGAAGCAATCGTAAATCAGGTAAAAAAATCTGCAGGATTTGAAAAGATTGAACTGGAAGAAAAAGTAGATGCTGATTTGATTGGTGGCTTTGTATTGCAGATTGGCGATAAGTTGGTAGATGCAAGTGTTGCATACGATCTGAAAGCAATTGCAAAACAATTTGAGAATAACGACTTTGTTTATAAAGTGAAATAGTGAATAGTGAATGGTCAATGGTGAATAGGAATACTCCGTAGGAGTTAAATGTGAATAGCTCTGGGTGAAACCCAGAGAAATGAAAACAAAGAATGTGTAGAACCCCGTAGGGGTGAAATGTTTTGACGAATAGAATTACTGAAAGTACAAGAGTGCGATGCAACAGACGATGATTGTAGCACAGGTGCCGGGAAACAAAAAATAAAAAACAGAAAACATAATAATATGGCAGAGATTAAACCAGATGAAATATCAGCGATACTGCGCCAGCAGTTGAGCAACTTCAATGCTGCAGCAGACCTTGAAGAAGTAGGTTCTGTATTGCAGGTAGGTGATGGTATTGCCCGGGTGTACGGATTGGGTAATGTTCGCTATGGTGAACTCGTAGAGTTTGAAAACGGTGTAAGAGCTATCGCATTGAACCTTGAAGAAGATAATGTAGGTGTGGTATTGATGGGTGAAAGCGGAAACATTAAAGAAGGTGCAAAAGTGAAACGCACTGGCCAGATCGCTTCTATTAAAGTAGGAGAAGGAATGGTTGGAAGGGTTGTAAATACATTGGGAGCACCAATTGATGGTAAAGGTCCAATTACTGGTGAGCTATATGAAATGCCACTGGAAAGAAAAGCGCCGGGTGTAATTTTCCGTGAGCCGGTAAAAGAGCCATTGCAAACTGGTATCAAAGCAATTGATGCGATGATTCCGATTGGTCGTGGACAAAGAGAGTTAATCATTGGTGACCGTCAAACTGGTAAAACAGCAATTGCGGTTGATACTATTATAAACCAAAGAGAATTTTTTGCAGCAGGCAAACCTGTTTATTGTATATATGTAGCAATTGGTCAGAAAGCATCTACCATTGCTGGTGTAATGCAGACTTTACAAGATGCTGGTGCAATGCAGTACACAACTATTGTTGCGGCTTCTGCTTCTGATCCTGCACCATTGCAGTTCTACGCACCATTTGCCGGAGCAGCTATCGGAGAATTTTTCCGTGATACTGGTCGTCCGGCATTGATCATTTATGATGATTTGTCAAAACAAGCGGTAGCATACCGTGAGGTTTCATTGTTATTACGTCGTCCTCCAGGTCGTGAAGCATATCCAGGTGATGTATTCTATCTGCATAGTCGTTTATTAGAAAGAGCTGCAAAAGTTATTAATGATGATGCAGTTGCTAAAAATATGAACGATGTTCCTGATAGCATTAAGCATTTGGTAAAAGGTGGAGGTTCATTAACTGCCTTACCGATTATCGAAACACAGGCAGGTGACGTATCAGCTTATATCCCTACAAACGTAATCTCTATTACTGACGGACAGATATTCTTGGAGACGAACTTGTTCTTATCAGGTATACGTCCGGCGATTAACGTAGGTATTTCTGTTAGCCGTGTGGGTGGTAATGCACAGATCAAATCAATGAAAAAAGTGGCAGGTACGTTGAAATTGGACCAGGCGCTATACCGTGAGTTGGAAGCCTTCTCTAAATTTGGTGGTGATTTGGATGCAGCTACTAAGAATGTAATTGACAAAGGAGCAAGAAACGTTGAAATATTGAAGCAGTTACAATACTCTCCAATGTCTGTTGAAAAGCAGGTGGCTATCATTTACCTTGGTACAAACGGATTGATAAAAGATGTGCCGGTGAAGAGAGTAAAAGAATTTGAAGAACACTTCTTGATGGAAATGGACAACAAATTACCAGATGTGATGGCTGATTTCAAAAAAGGTAATCTGCCAGAAGATGGATTGAAGAAAATGGTGGAATTGGCAAATGGATTGATTCCTCAGTATAAAGCATAATATATTATATATAAGTTTTAAAAGGCGACCATTTGGTCGCCTTTTTTTATTGTTAATTGGGTTGTTTGCATATTCTATTATCATTATTAAGTGTTTTTTTAGAGTAGTAATGGAAATTTTTTAAGGTCAATGCCTTTTTGTAAGTAAAATTTATCAAGTAGTAACTAATTTAATTAGTTGATTATCATAGCAAATAGTAAATTTACTACAGAAAATACGGTAAAAATAGAGAAATAATACTCGTAAAACTTGCAAGTATAAAGACTGCGTATTATGTTTGTCTCAGAATCGAACAATCCCTTAGAAAACGACGAAATCCGACCCCTGAAACAAACTACATTCCAAAAGGAGAATTACGCTCCTGTCTGTTTCAATCTTACAAATCGGTTTTCATAGTTGCCTTAGGTAAAGTAAAAAAAGCTTTCGATTATACCCTAAACCCTAAAGTGAAAACGATGAAAACAACTTCTACAATTAACAAGAGCAATTTAAGTAAAGCGTTACTGCTGATTTTGATGACAGGTTTGATGCAAATTTCCTTTGCACAAAACGGAGCCAGCAATCTTTCTAACGGACTTAAATTTAAAAATGCAACTCTTATTTCTGGTACTGATTTACAAGCTAAGGCTAAGTATCTTTTTTCAAATGTAAATGACGCAACTGATGCGGTTATTACTATTGATAGTCTTGTAAACGGAGCCAAAGTAACCATATTAGATGACGATTCTAATGGTCTTGGTTATAAAGATGCATTTCAGCCGGCTGTAAAAGCAGGAGGTATAATTGGTAGTTCTTATGCTGTTTTCAAAATGGAATTTTTGAAACTGGCACAAATACCCCAGTTATGCTTAATAATGTTAATGCAACAGCTCTTGATATTGATGGTAATCTTACTTTAAAGGAGTTTGTTAAGATTGATATGGGAACTGGGTCATTAATGAGTTATATGTCTACTACTACTGATATTTTGGTGTCACAATTAATACCAGGATTTTTTGCAGGTCAGAATATTCTTGGAATTGAAAGAGGTTTTATTGATATTCAATGTCATATAATAGTAGGTATATGGCTTCAAACATTGACTTATTAACTAAGAAATTTAGAATGAGAGCACGTGTACAACCGTTAACGCTACTACAATCCGTCAATATAGTTTATTTATGAAAGGGTTCTTATATCCTGCAATTACACTTCCTGTAAAGATGTCTTCTTTTACAGCAATGTTACAGAATAAGAGTGCTCAATTAGTATGGATTACATCTAGCGAAATTAATGTTAGCCATTTTGTAGTAGAAAAAAGTGTTGATGGAACAAATTTCAACGAAGTAGGAGTAGTGTTTGCATATGGTAGCGCTTCAACTGATGCCAGCTATAGCTTTTCTGATAATTTAGGCAATGCTCAGTCTGGTGTATTTTATTACAGAATTCGTTCTGTAGATATAGATGAAAAAAGTCAGCTTTCTGAGACTCGTATGATTAGGATTAGTAACAAAACAGAAACGAATTTGCAAATCACAACTTTCCCTAATCCTGCAACTAACGAAGTTCGCATAACAATACCGGCTAACTGGCAGAATAAGAAAGTAGCTTATGAACTATACAGTGCAAACGGACAACCAGTTAAAACTACAGAAAGAGCTAATAGCAACCAGACAGAGGTTATAAATGTGAGCAGCCTTGCACCAGGAATGTATTTTGTGAAAGTGGTGTGTGATGGCCAAGTGGCACAACAGAAAATCATCAAGTATTAATATTCATTTTAAATTAGGGTTAAACCCGGTCTGTTTTCAGGCCGGGTTTTTTTGTTTCAAAATAATTTGGTTTATATTATAAACTACTTTATGTTTGTCTTCTAAATAAATTAAATCATGAAGTGGTATTGCCTTATTTCACTATTTCTTTTTTTGAGTGTGCAAGTAAATGCTCAGATAATTATTAGTGGCACTATAAAGGATAACAAGGGAAATGCTTTGCCAGGAATAAGTGTTTCTTTAAAAGATACATACGACGGCACTATTGTCGATTCTTTAGGCAACTATAAATTTACTACTACGGAGAAAGGGGACTTGACTTTTTCTGTTACAGGCATTGGCTATAAATCTTATGAACAAAAAATAAATGTCAGTAACGCATCAATTTCAATTGATGTTATTTTAAAAGAAGAACTGAGTGAATTAAAAGCGATTACTATTATTGCAGGCTCTTTTGCGGCAGGTGATACAAAGCGATCTGCAACCGTTCTAAACTCATTAGATGTTGCCACTGTCGGAGGTGGTAATGCCGATATTACTTCAGCAGTAAAAACATTACCAGGAGCACAGCAGATAGGAGAAAGCGAAGGCTTATTTGTACGAGGTGGAGCTGGTTATGAAACTAAACAGTTTATAGACGGAACACTTGTTAATAATCCTTATAACTCAAGTGTACCAGATTTGGCCACAAGGGGTCGGTTTTCACCTTTTTATTTAAAGGAACTGTTTTTAGCACTGGTGGTTATTCAGCCCAATGGACAGGCTTTATCATCTGCTTTAATATTGGAGTCTATTGATTTGCCAGAGCAATCCGCAGCGAACCTTTCAGTATCGCCTATTATATTTGGTGGCGGATATCAGAATCTCGCAAAAAATAAAAATCCTCCTGGGGAGTTAATTATAATTATTTAAATCTCGCTGCTTATTTCAACCTTGTAAAGCAAACACCGGATTACTTTAAAGTGCCGGCATTTCATAATGGCGATGCCAATTTCCGTTTCAAAACAAAAAAAGGAATTGTAAAGTACTATACCACATTTGCCAATAGCAACCTTGGTTTACGCCGACCGGATATTGACAGTGCAGCACTTAAAGATGCGTTTGGGTTAAAAAATATAAACTGGTATAATAATCTTAGCTGGAAAGAAACACTTGGGAACGGATGGAAGATGAATCTAGGACTTGGATATAGTACAAACACCGATGATCTTTTACAAGAATTACAAAACCAACAGAATCAAAAAGTTTCTTTGCCAAGTAGTGTTTGGGCCGCAACTAAAAATTTTAAACTTAAAAGTCGTCAAGATCTTTCGCAAATCAAAGTGGTGCTTGAGAAAAGATTATTTGGAATCAGCAAGCTGAGGTTTGGGAGTGAATATATGTACAGCGTAAACAACAGCAACTTCAATGATACAATTGTTTCAAAATTGAAAGATAATTTTCAGTCTGTTTTGCAGAAACTGAACTGGTTATTACCAATGGTCTTGCTGCGTTAATTGGAGGTAGATTTGAACATTCATCAATTTTAGAAAAATCAAACTTTGCCCCACGCATATCAATTGCTTATAAAGTAGGTAAAGATGCACAAGTATCGGCTGCTTATGGCCAATTTTATCAAAAACCTGAGAATAATCAACTTGCTTATTCCGCCAATCTTGGCTATACTAAAGCAACACACTATATACTTACTTACCAAAAGTCAAATAATGATCGCATATTCAGAGCGGAGACATTTTATAAAAAATATCAGGATCTTGTAAAAACAGTTCCTACCAACTATTATTACGGCGTATATAATAATAGCGGAGATGGTTATGCAAAAGGCATAGAATTTTTTTGGCGGGATAAAAGACAATTAAGAATTTTGATTATTGGATAAGTTATTCTTATCTCGATACCAAAAGAGATTATCTGAATTATCCTCAACAGTTACAACCTGATTTTGCTGCCAATCATACCATATCGTTAGTTACGAAACGTTTTTTACGGACATTAAAACTGGCTTCCACTTTACATATAGTTATGCAACCGGAAGGCCCTATTATAACTTCCTGTATAACAGAATGGATAATAAATACACCATTGCTGACAGAGGTAAAACAAAGGATTTTCATAATCTAGGCTTTAGTATGAATTATGTACCAAGTATTGGCAAAACAAACCCTAAAGTTTTTTGGGTATTAGTAGCAAGTGTTACCAATGTACTTGGATACGATGCTGTATATGGTTACAGATATTCTTATAATGGTGCCAATAAACAGGCGGTAACGCCGGCAGCGAAACGGTTTTATTTTATCGGGGCCTTTTTCAGTTGGGGTGTTGACCGGACACAAGATGCGATCAATAATAATTTATAAAATACTTTTTGATAAAAATTAAAAATAGAAAAATGAAAAAGATAATAGCAGCAATCGCAATTTTAGCTACCATTTCTGTAAATGCACAAACCAAGTATGAAGCAGCAATGAAAAAAAGCCTCATTCAAATGGACAGTGCAAAAACTACAGCAGATCACCAGGCAGTATCTGCCGGTTTTGAAAGAATAGGAGATGCAGAAAAAACACAATGGCTTCCGTATTATTATGCAGTACTAGCATTAACCACAGCAGGCTGGATGGATAGTAATTTAGATAAGGATCAAAATGCAGAAAAAATAAAGTCATTATGTGACAAGGCAGATGCACTCACTACTGATAATGCTGATAAAGCAGAAATATTAACCCTACGCAATATGACCGCTACTCAACAAATGCTTGTAGATCCACAAGGCAGATTTATGAGTTATGGTATGGAAGCGGGAAAATACTTGCAACAAGCTTTAAAATTAAATCCTGAAAATCCCCGTGCATATTATTTACAAGGTGCAAGTCTTTTTGGAACTCCTGAACAATTTGGTGGTGGAAAAGCAAAAGCGAAACCCGTTTTTGAAAAGGCAGCTGATCTTTATAAAAGCGAACAACCAAAACCACTTTACCCACATTGGGGCCAGGCAAGAAATCAGGAAATGCTGGATCAATGTAATTAATAATTAATGCCAGACAAATTTTGCATCGATAATTTCCCAGTTGTTTAAAAATTAAAATTTATGGAAGAAAAAGAGCTGAATGAAAAAGAAAGCCTGAGTCTTATATCCGAAATGATTCAGAAGGCTAAAAGTAGTTTTCATGAGAGCGGCACTAGTGCTATTCTTTGGGGATCTGTAACCGCTGTATGTGGATTACTAAGCTTTGCACAGGTACAATTTGGTTTTAGTTTAGGGTTTGATGTATGGCTATTGATTTTTGTAGTTATTATCCCGCAGATATATATTATTATTAAGGAAAGAAAAAATAAATTATTCAAGACCTATCAAGCTGCGGCCACTGATAATGTTTGGCTTGTTTATGCTATAAGCATTAGTGCTATTGCATTTTATCAGAATATTGTGCCGGGCATATCTGATAAGTTAATGCTTGACGAAGGGATGCAGTTATTGCAAAAGAATATTGCAACAGGTGAAGTAAAAGACTATCATTTTTTTATTCCGAGCCTTTCATCTGTTTATTTAATTATCTATGCATTTCCTACCATAGCTACTGGACTTATTAATAAGTTCAAACCAATGATTTGGGGAGCCGTTGTATGTTATGCTCTATTTTTTATTTCATTATACACTTCTTTTAAATATGATATGCTGATGCTCGGGTTGGCGGGCATTGCCAACTGGCTTATACCGGGTTTAATATTGAGAGATAGATATAATAAAAATATTGCCTGTTAATGTTTAAGGATCTTGATCCCATATTGCATTCGCAGCTTCGATTAGCTGTTATGTCTCTTCTTATTAGTGTAAAGGAAGCGGAGTTTACTTTTATCAGGGAAAAGACGAATGCTACTGCAGGCAATCTTAGTGTGCAAATACAAAAACTGAAAGATGCAGGTTATATTGATGTAATAAAAAAATTTAATAAGAACTATCCGCAAACTATTTGTAAAATAACTAAAGGAGGTGTCAAAGCTTTTGAAGAGTATGTAAACAGCCTTCAATCTTATTTGGGAAAGGAATAAAAAGAGTAAGCCCTTTAGAAAAAGGGCCTGTACTCTGTTGGTACTCTAAGTGTATGAAAGACTTATGGATGATCAGTACCCCTCAAATGTTTTTATTTTTTATTGGTTGCAACACAAGTTGAGAATTCTCTCTTCTTGGCTTTATTAATTTTTCTAATATTTTTTTTAGCCTCGCAACTTCTTTTCTTAATATGTTCGGTTGAGATTTTTTCATTTTATATAATCAAGCACCAGCATTTATTTCAATAATTTTTGAATATTCCAGTTCCTTGTTTTTGTTAATTAGCTTGATGCGATAAAGAATTTTGCCGCTATTAACCTTTTCGTAAAACTGATATTGATCGGAATTCATTTTATCAGTGCCAAAAACAAGTGCTGCGATTAAAAAAGTTTTGCCATCAACACTTTTCTCTACCTCAAACTTATCTGCGGTTTCATTTTCACTTATATTCCAGGTAAGCTTTACTTTCTCATTACTTATGTTTCCTTCAATACTGATAAATTTTGCTGGAGAAAAAGTGGTGGTGGCTTGTGGAAAGGATGGTAAACTTCCAAAAGGGATTATTTCTGTTTGTGCATTTGAGGGATGGAAAATAATCCTCAACGCAATTATTAAAATTAGGGCTGTGTACTTTGTCATTTCTAGGGGGTTTGAATTACGGCTATTCAAGCTGCCCACAGAAATATTGGATGTTAGTTTTGGTTACGACCCCAGACCATTTGCAAATATTACTTTAAAACTGTACTTGATTCGAAAAAGTGGAGAATCTGGTACGGATGTTTATCGTAGTTTTACGTGGGTTTATGTGGTTTTCTGTAACTGGAACAAACCTAATAATTGAGGTTAATAAATGCAAGTCTTTTGTGTTTTATTTTTTTAAAAATAATAATTAAATATATGGAGAATCAACATTTACTACTTTTATCAGTTATATACTAATAATGAGCACTATCGTCAGCGTTAAAAATCTGTACAAAAATTTCAAGGAGATAAAAGCGGTAAATGACCTTTCTTTCTCAGTAGAGCAGGGTCAGATATATGGCTTTCTGGGGCAAAATGGAGCAGGTAAATCTACGACCATCAGAATGCTACTCACATTAATAAAGCCAACTTCAGGTGTTATTGAAATATTCGGGCTGAATTTGCAAAAGCATCGTAAGGAAGTGCTGAGGCAGATCGGTGCAATAATCGAAAGACCTGACTTGTATAAATACCTCACAGCATTAGAGAATCTGAGAATTTTTGCAGCCATGAGCGGTGTAAAAGTTTCGGAAAAGAAATTACTGGATCAGTTAGCCATGGTAGGTCTAGCCGAAAGAGCACATAGCAAAGTGAAAACCTACTCGCAGGGGATGAAGCAACGATTGGGCATTGCAACGGCATTAGTACATGATCCGCAATTGGTAATATTAGATGAGCCAACTAATGGTCTGGATCCGCAAGGAATTGCAGATGTTAGAAACCTTATTTTACAGTTAAGCAAAGAAATGAATAAGACATTGCTTATCTCTTCCCATTTATTAAGCGAAGTTGAATTAATAGCTGATTCAATGATTATTATTGATAAAGGAGAAAAAATTGTGGAGGGTAAAGTGAATGATTTGTTTGATCCAGCAGAAACTATCATTGAGTTAAAAACCATTGATGATGAATCCATGTACGAAAAATTAACGCAATCGTCTTTAGAATCTTTTGTACATGGGAAAAGAAATGATTGTATTTTATTAAAACTTCATCGGCAACAGGTACCGGATGCAATAAAACAACTTGTTAATATGGATGTACCGATACTTTCATTTCATTCTAAACATTCATTAGAAGATTATTTTTTATCATTAACAACAGGATCGCAGCATGTGGAAGCTCTTAAAAATTGAATTGTTTAAAATATTTAAACGGCCCAGAACATATATTGCTTTTGGTGCCATCGCTGCTATTGTTTTTTTAATTCAGATAGCGTTAAAGTATGATGGCAAATCATATATTGATTTGTTACTGAGCAATCTTTCAGGTTCATTTGAATTTAATGATGACTTTAAAGACAAGCTGTTAAACGGATATCTTATCTGTTTTGTAATTCTAAATACATTATTAATTCAGATGCCATTGCTGATAGCATTAATATCTGGTGATGCGATAGCAGGAGAGGCCAATATGGGAACACTTCGGTTGGCAATGACCAAGCCGATAAGTCGTACGGAATATATGTTAGTGAAATTCACAGCATCATTTATCTATACGTTGGCATTGTTGGTAGTAATGGCATTGTTGGCATTATTTGGAAGTATGCTAATCTTCGGGACAAATGATATGGTAGTGCTCAGGTCGGAAGGTATTGAACAAATAAAAAATTTTGATGTGCTATGGCGCTACTTCGCTGCATTTGGATATGCAGCTGTAGCATTAACTACTGTTTCTGCATTGGCTTTTCTCTTAAGTGTATTTGCAGAGAACTCAATTGGTCCAATTATCGCCACAATGAGTATTGTTATTGTATTTACTATTCTTTCTGAAATGAATATTCCGATTTACGATGAAACCATCAAGCCGTATTTATTTACTTCGCATATGGTGGCATGGAAAGGGTTTTTTTATGTAAAAGCAAATGCTGAAGGCACAACAATTAATGGAAGTATTGAAAATCTTCCGGCAGTATTAAGAAGCCTTGGCATCCTTATCGTTTATATTTTCGTCTTTTTGGGCACAGCAATCTGGGTGTTTAGAAAAAAAGATATTTTGACATAATAAAAGAGAATGAAAAAGATTATAATATTAGTAATATTTATTACCGCAGCATTATTAGTAAAGGCGCAAACTGCTGAAGAAGTAATTGCTAAAGTGAAAGCCAAACTGGAAAAAGTAAATGATTACGAGGCTAAAGGAAAAATGAAAACAAATGTTATTTTTATAAAAGCACCGATAGCGAATGTAAAAGTGTATTATAAAAAACCAAATAAATTACGAATCAACAATGAATCAGGTATTTCCTTTATTCCTAAAGGCTCAATGAATATTAATCTCAATAATATTTTTATTAATACGGAAGGCTTTGATTTAATTGATATGGGAAAAGAAGATAAAACGGCATTCCGGATTATTAAACTATTGCCAAAAGATGAAAACTCCGATGTTGTGCTTTCAACCGTATATGTTGATGAACAGCAATTATTAATAAGAAAGGCAAAGACAACAACTAAGGAAAACGGAACCTATGAGCTGGAAATGACCTATGGCAAATATGCTGCCTGGGGTTTGGCAGACAAAGTAAACTTTCAGTTTAATACAAAGGACTATAAACTTCCAAAAGGAATCACTTTTGATTACGATGATGGAAGTAAGAAAAAAACTCCTTCAGATAAAATAAAAAATAAGAAAGGACAGGTTGAGATAGTTTACTCCAATTATATAATTAATAAAGGAGTTTCAGATACGGTTTTTCAATAGCAATTAATTCTTATTCTTCAATTGCCTCATCTCTTACATTGGCAAACATTGACGCAGTCATTTTTCGCATCGGATTTTTTCTGTTATCTGCAAAGCCGTTTCTGCGATTTAAAATATCAATACATTCAAAAACAGAATGCATAAAGGATGAATGATCCGCTTTATTCTTTCCTGCAATATCAAAAGCTACACCATGATCTGGCGATGTTCTAACTGAAGGAAGGCCTGCAGTAAAATTTATTCCTTCCCCAATGGCTAGTGCTTTAAAAGGAATTAATCCCTGATCATGATACATGGCTAATACTGCATCAAAGTTTTCATAGCCGCCTCTTGCAAAAAAAGCATCAGCGCTGTATGGACCCACTACAAGCATATTATTATTTTTTGCTTCGCGGATAGCAGGTTTAATGATTGTTTCTTCCTCGTCACCAATTAATCCTTCATCCCCAGCATGAGGATTTAATCCTAATACTGCGATCCTCGGTTTATCAATTCCAAAATCCTTTTGCAAACTTTGATGAATGATATTGAGTTTACTCAATATTTTTCTTTGGTAATATGTTGAGCAATTTCTTTCACTGGTACATGTTCAGTTACTAATGCCACTCTGAAGTTGTTGGCACAAAGCATCATCACCACATCATTTACACCGAAAAATTCTTTTAGAAAAGGAGTGTGTCCGGTAAAATTAAAATCAGTTGATTGTATATTTTTTTTATGAATAGGTGCTGTTACTAACCCATCAATTTGTTTTTGTTTTAAAGCAGCTACTGCGGTTTGTAGTGAAAGAATTGCATATTTACCACCTTCATTACTTAGTTGACCGGGATTAATATTCACTTCTTCTTCCCAGCAGGTAAAAAGGTTTACCTGTTTAGTATTGATACGGGTAAAATCGTTTGTACTTTGATAACTAAAACTTACTTCAGGAATTGCTTTTTTATAAAAATTAATAGCTTTATTGGAAGCAAAGATTACCGGAGTGCAGTGATCAAGAATTCGATGATCGGAGAATGTTTTAATAATTATCTCTATACCGATTCCATTCAAATCGCCGCAGGAAATGCCGATAACTGGTTTTGCTGTTGGGGTCATACTAATAAGTTGAGGGTAAAAATACTGAATTCAGACGGATTGGGTCGTATCCTGATTTTTGACACTCTTAGATATGCTTATTGGAGGATTAAAGAGGATAGGTTTGTCGTTGAAGTTGAAAATAAAGTGGTGCTTTTTACTTAGCAGAATAATCAATTTTTGAAAGCTACAGCTTATCAAATGCTAAGGTTTAATTTAAACACACAACGTATAAACCCATTTTACACTAGGTAATATAAAGCCTCATTAATTTTTTAGTAGTATATAAGCCACATCATTTTCAGATCATCTTCACTTCTATTTATTTAATTTTTTATGAAAATTTTCAGTTACTGTATTTTTCTATAGTGTATTTACTTATGGACTCATTTTTTTAAAAGTGGTTTTACTTAACTTTTTATGAAAATACCCGATGGTATTGTTTTCCTCAAAACTATTTTTCATCTTCGTTATCAAATCCAATTAAATCCGAACAGTTAGTTGTAAAAGAGCTAATTGCGGCAAACCTTTATAGTTATGAAAACCAATCTACTCCGGCTATCATTTTTTACGATAGCATTTTCTTTTCTCACTTTAGGCAACACGGTTTTTGCACAATCAATAGATTGCACAAATCCTTCCATAACTTATGATATGACTGCTGCTAATGCAAAATCCGAAGCGGCGCACTAATCCAACGAACTAATTGGGGAACTTTTAAGCCTTTTTCGTGGGAAACCAATTCCACAATGAGGCATATTGGTTACAAACGCTATCGTTACAGCCCCAGTACTATGTATTTTAGGGTGGGAAGCTGGCACAAACAATTTTAATACAGACAGTAATAATGGTGATACCTCTGATTTAATAAGTAATCAAATTTTTAATCTTTATAGAGGCCCAATTACATTAACAGGCCGTTTCTTAATTTTGTACTTCTAATCAATACGATGAATCTTTTCTTTCAATTATTCCTGTTGATATTCTAATGCAGTTCCTGTGGGCAAAAGTAGGTGTTAACCCTGTTGGTATTTCTGTAGAAGGAAATATTAATGGTGAAATCTTACTATTTATGATAACAGAGATGGCAGTTCATCTTCAGTTAGTGGCAACTCTGCAGCACGGCCCGCAGGTTGACAACGAATACTTGGTACACACTATCCGCTACTTTTGATATACAGGATGGAAATGTTGTTATTACCAACGTAAGTGTAAATGGTACTGCTGTTGGTTTTACTTATCCAGTTGTAATTGGTTCTTCTTACTATCCAACACAGGTTTCTACACAAACTTTTACCTGGGTCAACAGTGTACGGGCTGTTGCTTCTGTGGATGATCTTGGATAACTTTACAATTACTACCAATCCCTGTTATAGTATAAGTGGAACAGTATTTAATGATGCAAACGGCTTAACAGATGGTATTGTTAATGGTACAGGAATCAATAATCCTGCAAGCAGCACAATCTATGCTGTGCTGGTAGATGAAAATGAAAATATTGTTAACTCAGTTACGGTAGGTGTTGGAGGTACGTATTCATTTGCTAATGTTCCGGGGGAATTTTTGAAGTTCGTCTAACTAACAAAACTCCCGGTGCAGTAAATACCGATGCACCGCCAGCTTCTTACCGGCAGGATGGATTAATACTGGAGAAAATATTGGAGTAACGGCAGGAAATGACGGAGGTGCAAATGGAAGCATTATTGTAGGCACAACTGGTTCTGCCAATGTAAACTTTGGAATTCAGGCTTATACAGCCGCTGCCTATACTATTGATTGTATCAATAATGTAATGACGTTTGATATGACCTCCAGCAATGCACAAATCAGTAATAGTGCTAACCAGTCAAGTACCGGCATAAATAATCCTACTGTTTGGGCAAGTGTTACCAATAATTTTGCTTGGGAAGCTTTTGGAACAGATGCTAATTTATATGGAACGGCTGCTGCAATTCCACAACATGCAGATCTGAGTGGAATAAATAACCCGACAAATGTATTTTTTGGCGGAGTCTGGCAAAATATAGATAGAAATAACACAGGACAAGTCTCTGCCGATTTAATTAGTAAAAACACTTTTGCGCTTAGTGCTGCAAGTGGGCCAATTACTTTAGTAGGCAGGTTTTTAAATAAATCACTTTATACTGAAGAGAATGAATCGTATTTATTGATATTACCCAATAGTTATACTCATTTTCAGCCTTTGGGAAGATACGACCCTCCTGGTTTGGGCTTCTGTTCAACGAGAAGGTATTTTTATAGGAGGAAATATCAGCACAAGTTTAGCAATATTTGATAACCTTAGTGCAACCGTAGCAACTACTGTTCCTGCGAGTCTTGCATTTTGGGGCGGCCTTGCACCTGCAGCTAATTCATGGTACACTTTATCAGCAACATTTGATGTGCAGGGAACTAATCTTGTAGTAACCAATGTAAGTGTGAATGGAGTTACTGCAAATTTTAATGTTGCTCCAACGTTTAAGCCATATCCTATTGTCGTAGGAACCGTAGCAACACATTCTTGGATTAGTAGTATGAGAGTAGCAGCATCTGCAGATGATTTGATGGATGATTTTACTATTATAAGAAATCCTTGTATTTATGGTAATGTATTTCATGATAAAAATGGGATGAACGATTATTATGTAAATGGTACAGGTATTGGCATAGCATCTGGCACACAATTATATGTAGTACTTGTAAATGGTTCTGGAAATGTTGTTAAGTCGGTTGCAGTAGCAGCAGATGGTACCTATTCAATAAGCAATGTAACTCCCGGAAACTATGAAACTAGGTTATGTACTTCAGCCGGAACGGTAGGTAATCCTGCGCCTGCGGCTTCGCTACCTGCTCTTTGGGCTAATACCGGGGAGAACATTGGTGCTGGAGCTGGTAGTGATGGAGTAACTAACGGAATTATGTTAGCTGTAAATCCTACAGCCGGAACAAGACTTACCGGAGCTTCACCGGTTTTAACTAATTCAACGGGTGTATTTATCAATTTCGGAATAAACTTTGGTCCCCTTCCTGTAACATTAGTAAGCTTTACAGCTGCAAAGCAAGAAAAAATTGTGTTGCTTAAATGGACAACTGCAACAGAAATAGATAATGACTATTTTATTATTGAAAGAAGCAGCAATGGTACAAACTGGGAAACAATTAGCCAAGTTCCAACACAAGGTAATGGCAGTAATTTACAATACTATCAGGGTAAAGACATGACTCCACTATCTGGAGTAAATTTTTATCGCTTAAAGCAAGTTGATATTGACGGCAAATTCGTTTATTCAAAAACAGTGATGGTAGATATGCGGCATAACAACGAGCAAACCCTTATGCTTATGCCCAACCCTGTCATTGGTGATGGACTTACTTTGATCTTATCAGACATTGAAGCAACCGGCAATTGTAAAATACTACTGTATGATATGACTGGAAAAATAACGAAAACATATAACTGGCCGCTTGTAAAAGGAACCAACAATATGACCATCAACGGGATGCAGACATTAGCAAAAGGAGTTTACCAAGTTATTGTAGAAGATCAATACGGCCGGAAAATTGGCAAGGCAAGATTTATAAAATAAAAATTTCTATATCCACTATTTATATAAAAACCAAGAAGATGAATTACAGATTTATTTTAACGGGACTCTCGTTTGTTATGTTTTTTTTAATTACTGAGTATTCTTTTGCAAACGCACCAGAAAAACCTTTTACTGCAAGCTCAGTAACAATTGCGCAGACACAATTACCCGCAGGTAAAGGAGATGTTAACCAACGGATCATTTCTATTAATGTAAAGATTACTGGTTCAGCTCAAAATCTTACTTCTATTACACTTACAATGGGCGGCACAACGAATAAAGCAGATGTTACAAATATCAAAGTGTACTATTCCGGAACTAGTAGCCGGTTCTTTCCTTTAGGTACTCAATTTGGTTCTACAGCAACACCTCCGGCAACCACCACTACAAATTTTACGATTACGGGTACTCAGTCTATAACCAATGCAGCAGGTGGCCATTACTTTTGGGTAACTTATGATTTAGCCGCAGGCGCAACAGAAGGAAATGTATTAGATGCCGTTTGCAAATCTGTTATAGTTGGAGGAGGAACAACAACTTTAAGTGCAGGAGCTTCTAATCCTACAGGTTCCAGCATTATATTATTGGCTAATAAAGTTGTATTCAAACCAAATGATATAGTAACCGATGGCGGAGTGCCGACTGTATCGCAAAATTTCCGTATTCCTGCTATTATTACTGCTGCTAACGGTGATATTGTTACAGCAACGGATGCAAGATTTGGTTCTTCCGGCGACTTACCTTTAAAGGCAGATATTATAATCAAACGCAGTACAGATAACGGCCAAACATGGCTTGCACCGCAAACCATAGCTGATTATGGTGCAGAAGGTGCAGGTGATGCTTCATTAATATTAGATAAAACAAATGGCAATATTATTTGTCTTTTTGCTTCGCATAATGGTCTGGCATTATCCACTCCTGCTGATCCGATTCGTTTGAATGTGACGAAGAGTACCGATAACGGAGCCACTTGGAGTGCTCCCGTTAATATTACCAATCAGATTTATGGGTCAGGTTGCAGTAATCCCACTACAAAAAGCTGGTATTTTGTTTGGATATCTGCTGGCAGGCAAACGCAGTTGAGTAGCGGAAGGCTTGTTGCAGTTGTGGGGGTAAGAAAAGTATCTGGTGGAGCTATCAGTAACACTATTATTTATTCGGATGATCATGGCACCACTTGGAACATTGAAACAAACACAACGAACACCGGTATTGGAGGAGGTGATGAGTCTCATCTTGTGCAATTAAATAACGGGAACCTTGTAATGAGCAGCCGGATTAATGTTAATGGACTTAGAAAGTACAGGGTATCTACTGATCTTGGAGCAACTTGGGGAGCTCAGTCTTCCTGGAGTGAGATAGACGATTCCAGATGTAATGGAGATTTTGTACGATATTCCTCTACTACTTCAGGGGATAATATGAATATTCTACTTCATACTATACCCGCCAATACCTCAGGTACAAGGCAAAACTTAACAGTTTTCGCAAGCCAAGATGAAGGAACGACTTGGCCTATTAAAAAAAATATTTTCCCAGGCCTTGCACAATACTCAAGTATTACAAGATTATCAGACGGAACAATAGGTTTGTATTATGAAATGGCCGATCCTGGTACACCATTTGAAATGTATTTTGCTCGTTTCAGTTTAAACTGGTTAGGCATTTCCGGATTTATGACACTGCCTGTTCATTTTATAGACTTTAACGGACGTTTACTTTCATCAGGCGAAGTAAAATTAGATTGGGATGCAGCAGCAGATAATGAACATAGCCATTTCGAAGTGGAGAGGTCTGCTGGACAGCTAAATTTTACTATGCTGGGAAGGTGGAATCACCTTACAGTTTTCTTGATAAGCATCCGTTAACTGGAATTAATTATTATCGTATAAAGGCCGTGAACAAGGACGGTAGTCATCAATATAGTAAGGTTATTAAGATAATGAATAATGCTGTTCGTATAGCAGTATCAATGTATCCAAACCCGGTTTCAGATAAATTATCCGTAGAGCTTACTGCTGAAAAACCGGACAACGAAGGAAAAGGCTATTAATATAAACAATACAGCCCTTTCTTTAGATGAAGCCGCAGTTGTATATACTTAAAGTATTGGATGGTAGTAACAAAGTACTCTCAGTTCAAAAATTCATAAAAAGATAAAAGAATATATCGTTTCCACACTCCAAATGAATAACATTGATTTTTCTAATGATATAATTATATACTAGGAATCAGTTAACTCGCCGCAACTGATTCCTATATTTTATTCATAATTGTTTATAAATAAGTAAAGTCGCTTTTAAGTGATCGATGGACTAAACAGATCACTTTAGTATAATTTTTTTGCAGTTGTGGTATCCGTCAAGGTGTTTCATAAAAGAAATAATATCTTTTATTTCTTTTTTTGATAGATTCAATTTATCAAAAGCAAACCGGGTGTAGTTCAATATTTACAAGTTGGTTTTTAAAGGAATTTATATATTTCAATTGTGTAAAAGATGCCCGGGGGGGGGGTGGGGGGGTTAGGGGATTATTGGGTAACATTAATACTTTAGTTACCGCAATATTCAAGCCTGAACTGTCTTTTGGGGGTGGTGCCGTGTGCCTCTGGTGGTGGTGGTACCTGTCGCCTACAAAAAAAAAAGCAGCGAGGGGGTGTGATTGCAATTTAGAAGCACCGACCTACATTAATCTTCTTCAGCCAATTAGCATTGGTAGCGGGAGACGCCACGCCGCGCTTTTTGGTGGGGGGTGCAGAATAGGAATGGCGGACGGTTGTAGGTGGTGAAGTCTCGCGCTGTGCTTTAACCCAACACTGTTAAGATTTTAATAACTGCCGCCCTTTGGGTTGTCGTGGTGCGTGGCGGGAGGACGGTAGGGAACGGGTAGTGTTCAGAACAGGTACAACAACACTGGTTGGTTGTGACAGAAAGAGACTGCGTGTTGTTCTATGTGCTGATATTATTACTTAAAGCTTTCATTCAACCAAAGTAACTTTAGATTGGCTGTTGCAGCGCCAGTTTTTTGGATTGATGAAGAATTTTTCGAAATGCAAACATACAAGGTCGTTCAATGATAAAACGAAGCAGAATCTTATAGGGAATTGATAATATTACAGGTATTACAAGTATTTTTATAGATTAAAACGTGAAGAATGGTAATGAGCTAGTAATGTTATTATTATTAAGAATAATGGCCAAACAAAACAAAATTGCAAGTATTCCTAACCCAGTAGAACCAACTCCAATTAAATATATTGGCAGATAGAACGTATGCGAATGTTATATAATAGACGTAGTGAAGAATTGTAGGTTAATGAAAGTGCAACAAGGAAAAATCGATTTCCTGGAACGGGCTTTTACAACGGCCTATACGAAGCGAATGGTACTGACAACAAGTTTAATATCAAACTAAGTAAGTATTTATTTCAGGCTTAGCTGTAAAGCCTTCCCCTTAAAAGGAAGGTTTTTATTTTACATAGGTAACTACGATAGAAAAGTGCCTTTACTTTTCAATTGAAAAAGCCACTGTAAAAATATTGGGGCAAACTTACTTATGTATTCAATGTCATGTTCTTTAGCTTTATCTTATAATCCAGCATCTATGAAAAAATCGCTAATGCTCTTATTAGTTAATAGTGCTATATGCATATCGTTATATAGCCAGGAAGTTTTTGCAGTTGATTCTATCAATAGAACACTTACACCAGTTGGTAGCCGCTATTATTTAGCACATCCTTATGAAATTACATATGGCCCGGATGATTCATTGTACATAACTGAAAAAATTGGAAGAGTTCGTATTGTATCTTCCGTAACAGGTGTAAGTAGAATTATTCTAGACTATAGATCTAATATTTATTTAAACATTTCAAGAAATGGTTCCGGTGTTGCTACTTCAATTGGGCAAAATGGAATGATGGGACTTGCTTTGCATAAAAACTTTAAACAAGGTACGAGTGAAGATTACATCTATATAGCTTACTCATACAATTCAACAAGGCTTCGAATTTCCCGGTTTACGTATAATATTTCAACAGGTCAGTTGGGATCAGAACCCCAATTGATTAATGGAATTTCTGCAGGCGGTGATCATAGCTCTGGTCGATTATTTTTGGATCAGATGATAAATTATATTATTCATGTGGCGATCAAGGTAACAATCAATTTTCGAATCGTTGTAACCCAATACTTGCTCAGGAAACGCCAACACTAGCAGAACTTACCGCATCAGATTACACAAAGTACCAGGGCAAAGTTTTAAGAATAAATCTTAACGGCTCCATACCCGCTGATAACCCTTTATTTGATCCCGATGGCGGTGGGCCTGAAGTTGCTGTTAGAAGCCATGTGTTTACAACAGGTCATCGCAATCCGCAAGGCCTTGTTTTTGAAATGAACCCGAGCGATGGAACAACTTACAGAACGTTGAAAACCGGCGGTTATTTTTATAGTAGTGAACATGGCGTAAGAACAGATGATGAGATAAATATTTTATCATCGGGAAATAATTATGCATGGCCTTATTGGGCAGGCTTCCGTAATAATCCGGCACAAAATTATCGCTACATCAATTGGAGTACTGCCACAGGTGGAAATTGTACTACTGGTTACAATGAAGTGGTAATACCAACAGGTGCAACGGTTATGCAAGAAAGTGCATTTGCTGCAGGAACTTTTGCAGATCCTATTCTTTCAATGTATCCTGCCTGCGATGGTGCAGGTAATTGTAATGTAACGTTAACTACTGGTACAAACTGGATGCAATTTCCAACTGTTGCGCCTTCTAGTATTGATCATTACGGGTTCACTAATATTCCAGGCTGGCACCAGTCTTTATTAATCCCAACACTCAGAAGAGGAACTTTATACAGGTATAAATTAAATGCTGCAAGAAATGGAATTGTAAACGACTCGGTCTCTTATTTTTTCCGGTCAGACAGATACCGGGATCTGGCAATTAAGAACGGGAATGTAATCTTTACTATTACAGATAGTATTGGCTCTACTTCCGGTCCTTCTGGTGGAGGAACCTCAGCACTATCAAGACCGGGAACAATTCTTAAATACACTTTTCTTGGCTATCAAAATAATGGTGGTAATAATAAAAGTACATTACCGACAAGTATTGATGTTACTGATGGCTCGGTAAATACCAATGTAACAGGAGCAACTGTTGTCATTAATGCTAGCAATAGTAACTATTGGGTGCCGTTAACTGGTCCAGATGGGAATATATTGGCAGAAATATTTGCCAATGGAAATGTGCTAGGTACAGTTACATCTTGCTTTTATAAAAATTCTGGGCCGATAAGATCGCAGGGTGGAACTAAATATCTCGACAGAAATATTACTATTACACCTCAATTTCAACCATCTTCTCCAGTAAGAATTAGACTGTATTTTTCTAAAACTGAGTTTGATGCACTAGATGCAGATCCGGTAAGTGGTATTTCTTCAATTAACGATATTAGAATTTTAAAAAATAATGATGGTTGTGGTAATGTAGTTAGCGGTGCCACTTCATTAATAAATCCAGTTTATGCTGAAGTACATACAACAAACAGCAGCTATGTTGTACAAGCTGATATTTCATCATTTTCAACTTTTTATTTTGGTAGTTCCAATCTTACATTACCATTAAACTTGATAAGTTTTTCCGGTAAAAGATTGACAATAATGTGGAACTTAAATGGGAAACAGAAACAGAACGTAATACGGATTATTTTGTGATAGAAAGAAATACAGGTGATGGCTTTGTTTCAATCGGAACTGTTCCCGCAGGGTTTATTACAAATACAAAGTCATATTATAATTTTTCAGATGCAAATATTAACTGGCAGTCTGCTTCAATACTTAACTACAGGTTAAAGATTATTGATAAAGATGGAGCATTCTCCTATTCTGCAATAGTCAGTATCTCAGTCAATGATCGGAGCAGTATAGTAAGTGTATTCCCAAATCCCGTAAGTGTGGTGAAGCAAATGTTAGCATTAGTGCTACCTCAGATGGATTAGCACATTGGAAACTGATTGATAATGCTGGTCGCACTGTTATGAGCAGCGATGTTCAGTTGCGATCAGGTAATAATAGTATGAAAATAAATGTTTCATCATTAACTTCAGGAATGTATCATTTAAGTATAGTAGGTCCTGGAATAGATCAAAAAGTAAAACTTCAGAAACTATAATATTAAAATAATGATAATTTTAAGATAGCCTCTCCTAAACGAGAGGTTATTTTATTACTGTCCTTCTATCAGTTACTTTTGCTAAAATGTACACACTTAAAAAATCGCTGGGTCAGCACTTTCTGAAAGATGAAAATATTTGCCGTAAAATAGTTTCAGTGCTGGAGGAGAATGAGTTTAACCAACTACTCGAAGTTGGCCCCGGTGGCGGTGCATTAACCAAATATTTATTAAAGCTTCCTGATGTTAATTTTAAAGCGGTGGAACTCGATAATGAGAAAGTAACTTTCTTAGAAAAGACTTACCCAGAAATAAAGGGCAAAATAATTCATGAAAGTTTTTTAGAAATTGAGCAGCCTTTTCAAGGCAAGTTTACGGTCATTGGGAATTTCCCTTACAATATTTCTACACAAATACTTTTTAAAGTGCTGGAATGGAAAGACGATGTGGAATGTGTGATAGGTATGTTCCAGAAGGAAGTGGCAGAACGGGCAGCATCAAAAGAAGGCAATAAAGTGTACGGAGTGCTGAGTGTTTTAATTCAGGCATTTTACGATGTTGAATATTTATTTGATGTAAATGAAAAATGTTTTCAGCCGCCACCCAAAGTAAAAAGTGCAGTAATAAGATTAAAACCTGTCCAAAATAAACTTGATATGAAAAGTGAAAAGGCTTTTTTTCTATTGGTAAAAACTGCCTTTAATCAACGAAGGAAAACATTACGAAATGCGGTAAAAAGTTTATTTGAAGCAACTTTTCTTCAAGATGAGTTGTTTAATAAGAGAGCAGAACAATTAACCGTGGAGCAATTTGCAGCACTTACTTTTAAAATGCAATGAAGAAAATAATTATCAGTGGAAAGTCTCATCCCTTTTTAGCAGAACAGTTTTCGAAGAAAGGATATGAAGTGATGAACCTACCCGGCATTACTTATAGTGAGTTATTGGATATAATACAAGACGCAGAAGGCCTAGTTGTAACAACAAGAATCTCTGTTGATCAAACATTGCTAAAAAAAGCATCTTCCCTAAAATGGATTGGTCGGCTTGGCAGTGGAATGGAGATGATTGACACTGCTTTTGCAAAAAGCAAAGGGATACAATGTGTAAGCAGTCCGGAAGGAAATCGTAATGCAGTAGCAGAACATGTGATGGGCTTATTGTTGAATCTGCTGAACAAGATATCATCATCGCATAACGAAATTAAAAAGGGATTGTGGAGAAGAGATGAAAACCGAGGAACAGAACTTTCTGGCAAAACAGTTGCTATTATTGGGTATGGAAATACAGGTAGCACATTAGCAAGATTGTTGCAGCCATTTAATGTAACAGTAATGGTGTATGACAAATACAAAACTGATTTTGCAAAGGATTATATAAAAGAAGCAAGTTTAGAACAGATTTGTAAATATGCAGATGTAATTAGCTTTCATATTCCATTAACAAACGAAACGTTTCATTTAGCAGATCAAAATTTCTTTAAACAATTACAGCAAAAGCCAGTAATCCTTAATTCCTCAAGAGGAAAGATAATAGATATGGCACAACTTGTACAAGCAATAAAAGACAAGAAAATTTCAGGTGCTGGGTTAGATGTTTTGTAGAACGAAAAATTTGAAACCTATATTACCGAAGAAAAAATGCAATTGGATTGGCTTTTGGAACAACAAAATGTGATTCTTACACCACATATTGCGGGTTATAGTCATGAGTCTTTCTTTAAAATGGCAGAGGTTCTGCTCCACAAATTGGGATTGAATTAATCTTTTTGTTCTAATTTTTTTTTATATTTGTACACTAATTAGTGCAACGCTTCAGCAAATACTGGGGCGTTGTTATTTTTTTATATAAATACAAAGGAGGCGTATATGAGCGACGTTCAATATGTAACAAAAGAGACGTTAGCAATAATGAAAGCAGAATTACAGCATCTTAAAGGTGTTGAAAGACCTGCGGCCAGCAGAGCTATTGCTGAAGCAAGAGAAAAAGGCGACTTGAAAGAAAATGCGGAATACGATGCTGCTAAAGAAGCACAAGGCTTATTAGAAGCAAAAATTGCTAATATGGAAGGCTCGATGGCGAGCATAAGAGTGATAGATGAATCAACGATTGATACCAGCAAAGTTTCAATTTTGACCAAGGTTACATTAACTAATCTTGGCAATAAAAAGCAGGTTACTTATAAAATTGTAAGCGAACATGAAGCTGACCTGAAGGCTGGAAAAATATCTGTTACATCACCCATCGGTAAAGGGATTTTAGGCAAAGCTGTTGGTGACACTGCAGAAGTGCAGGCGCCTGCCGGTGTTTTAAAGTTTAAAATAGAAGAAATTTCTATATAATTATACCCTGAGCACAAAAAACGGCCCTTTGTCCCGCCCCAGGCAGGACGGGGGCTTTTTTATTTCTATAATGATTTAGCTTTGAGCAACAGCATGTAAATGTTCCATAGAATAAAATATTATTTACTTTCATATAAATCAAAAATAGTACGAGGCATGACTATCTTTTCAAAAATAATTGTCGGAGAAATTCCATCATACAAAATAGCAGAGAATGAAAAGTTCTTTGCTTTTCTGGATATTTTCCCGTTAAGAGAAGGGCATGTGTTGGTTATTCCAAAAATTGAAACTGATAAACTCTTTGATTTGCCTGATGACTATCTTGCCGAAATGTTATTGTTTGCAAAACCAATTGCATTAGCGATAGAAAAAGTGTTTGATTGTAATCGCTGCGGCATCAGTGTCGTTGGCCTGGAAGTGCCACATGCACATATTCATTTGATTCCGATAAGTTCAGCAAATGATTTGAATTTTACACAGGCAAAACCACAAGCTTTACCAGAAATTCTTAAAACGGTACAAGAGAAAATTGTAGCGGCTTTATGATTATTTCTTGGTAACTCTTCCCGGATTCTTCTTAATAAATTCATCCCAACCTTTTAAACCTGCGGTTGCTTTTCCAATAACTGAATTTGTTTGAAAGTGGTGACACATAGCTACCGCTAGCGCATCAGTAGCATCATATTGTTTGGTGGAATGCTTGAATGAAAGTAATGTTTGTAGCATTTTCATCACTTGTTCTTTATCTGCATTTCCATTTCCCGTTACTGATTGTTTTACCTTTTTGGGAGAGTATTCTGTAACGGTAAGTCCGTGCCGCATGGCAGCAGCAATAGCAACACCTTGAGCTCTGCCAAGTTTTAGCATGCTTTGTACATTTTTTCCAAAGAATGGAGCTTCAATAGCAAAATCAGTAGGTTGGTATTTGGTGATTAATCCACTCACTGTATTGAAGATTAGTTGTAGTTTTTTATAGCTGTCTTCAGCTTTACCGGGTTTTAATACACCTAATTCTAATAAAGTAATTGTATTATTCTTTACAGTAATTAAACCGTAACCCATTACAATGGTACCGGGATCAATACCAAGTATTATTTTAGCAGTCTTTTGCAAACAGCAATGTATTTTTACAAGATTAATGAAGCTGAACCGGAATATCAAATTATTTATTAACTACTTCCTTGGCCCTTTATTGTTTATCTGGCTGGCATGGTCTATTTACCGGCAGATAAAAAATCAACCAGGGTTGGAACAGGCATGGCAAGGTATCAAAGAATCGCTTGGTAGCCCTATGCTTTTTAACCTGATAGTTGTTGTGCTGTTGATGGTGGTAAACTGGTCTATTGAAGCAATAAAATGGAGACTCTCTATTAAAGACATTCAGCAGGTTAGTTTTTTCAAAGCATTGCAGGCGGTTTTATCTGGAGTTTCATTTGCCGTAAGCACTCCCAACAGAATGGGAGAATATCTAGGAAGGGTATTATATATGAATGAAGGAAGCAGATTAAAAACAATTTCAATAACCATTGTTGGAAGTATCAGCCAGTTAATAATTACTTTATGGATGGGGTTAATTGGGTTATTGATTTTGAAAAATGGAATAATCGGCCAACAACTGGTTTCTGCCATGTGGATGAATGTAATTTTATATGGTGTAGTAGCTACAATTATTTTTTAACACTATTTTATTTTCGGTTATCGTGGCTTGTAAAGTTAGTAGAACGATTACCCGGCAGTCAGCGGTTTGTCTATCTAGTAAAGGCTTTGGAGGGTTTTAATGCAACGTTACTGTTGAAGTTATTGTCTTTGTCGCTGTTACGTTTTGCCGTTTTCATCGTTCAATATTATATGTTGTTTCAGTTGTTCGGCGTTGATGTTTTATGGTGGCAAACTTTTTGGACAGTGAGTGTTTCATTCTTAGTAATGGCGGTAATACCAACAATAGCTATTGCAGAATTAGCACAACGGGGAAAAATATTGATAGCTATAGTGAGTTTGTACACAGCTAACGAATTGGGAATAACATTAGCTACGGCAGGTATCTGGTTTATAAATTTGATTATTCCGGCAGTAGTGGGAAGTTTATTGATTTTAAGGATTAAAAAAATTATGAAAGGAAATAAAGACTATGCGAAACATTAAATTTTTGACTCCTTTAGTACTTGTATTATTTAGTTTTACAAAAACAGCTGTTGCCCCGCCGCAGGATAGTTTCTGTGGAATAAAGAATGTTGCATTCAATGTTAAAGAAGAAATAGCATATACTGTATTTTATGCTGTTGCAGGTATTTATGTTAATGCAGGCGCTGCAACTTTTACTAGTAATTTGGAAACAATAAACAACAGACCTGTTTATCATGTTGCTGGAGAAGGAAAAACAAATTCTTCCTACGATTGGATTTATAAAGTAAGAGACAAATATGAATCTTATATAGATACTGCTACCATGCAGCCGTTAAAATTTATAAGAAATGTAAATGAAGGAGGTCATAAAATATACCAGAATATTACATTTAATAAAACCACAAACACGGCTGTTACAACTGATGGAGTGTATAAAGTACCGGCTTGTGTGCAAGATGTTGTAAGTGCCATGTACTATGCCCGAAATATTGATTTTTCTAAATTACGAAAAGATGATAAAATTCCTTTTTCAATGTTCCTGGATAATGAGGTTTTTAATATGTATATCCGCTATCTGGGAAAAGAAGAAATCAAAACGAAATACGGGAAGTTTAATGCTATAAAAATAAAACCACTGCTATTGAAAGGAACAATATTTGAAGGTGGTGAAAATATGACTGTTTGGGTTTCTGATGATGCCAATCATATTCCATTAAGAATAGAAAGTCCGATTGTTGTTGGTAAAGTGAAGATCGATATGATGAGTTTTAGTAATCTCCGTCATCCGTTAACTTCTCTTATCAAAAGAAAATAAGTAGAAAGGCTAACTAAAGATGGAGGTGTAACGATTGTGAATCAATTTATTCTTCTTTGCGTCTTTGCGAGAGGAAAATCTTTTATATTTCATCCAACTTAAAAAAATCTTTAGGTCGTACGCCTCTTTCTGTTTGGTGCAGATTACAACATTCATACACCGGATCATGTTCAAAGAAAAGTGTATAGTCGCCTTCAAGAGCCTCATCCAGAAATGATTTTTTTTCATTCAACGTAGTTAGTGGAAACATATCGTATGCCATAACATACGGAATAGGAATATGTCCCTGAGAGGGAAGAAGATCAGCCAT
The DNA here is from genome assembly GCA_016708765.1 of Chitinophagaceae bacterium. Lineage (GTDB taxonomy): Bacteria > Bacteroidota > Bacteroidia > Chitinophagales > Chitinophagaceae > JJ008. The sequence continues at coordinate 400,794 of JADJFD010000002.1, read as the reverse complement.
ATAAACTATCGTTCTATCTTTATATTTTATTTGTGGCAACATCATATTATCAGTATGACCGCTAACAAAACGTACGGATATATTTTCTGCAAAACTTGTTTCACCCAATTTGCCATCCTTAGCTGTTGCTACATCTACAAACTTTAATTGGCCGCTTTCTTCAATTGGCAAAATATTTTCTTTCAGGAATGAAGCTTTCTCTCTGTCGTTTGGATGTACTGCCCAGTCCCAATGTGCTTTATTACTCCAGTATGTAGCATTTTTAAATGCAGGAACTAGTTTATCTCCTTCTCTGTTAATGGAGCCGCCGCAATGGTCGAAATGCAAATGCGTAAGAAAAGCATCTGTAATATCATCTCTGTGAAATCCATACTTGGCTAATGACTTATCCAATGTGTCATCTCCATGCAGATAATAATGTTTGAAAAATTTTGCATCTTGCTTGTCGCCATTACCATTGTCTATAAGTATTAAACGGTTCCCATCTTCAATTAATAAACAACGTAATGCCCAGGAGCATAGATTGTTTTCATCGGCAGGGTTAATTTTATTCCACATGCTTTTTGGAACTACGCCAAACATAGCACCACCATCTAACTTAAAATATCCTGTATTGATAGAATAGAGTTTCATAAATGAATATTTTTTCTTTAGGGTTTAAAGTCCTCCTTCGGGGGATTTAGGGGGCATTTTCTTTTACAGCCTTCGTATAAAATAATAATAAAAGGCCAATCACAAAAAATATAGCTAAAGCCATTATTGAATTTCTTTGCGAGCCACTTAGTTCTGTAATCAACCCAAAACTAAAAATACCGATTACTGCCGCCATCTTTTCTGTAACATCATAGAAACTGAAAAAGGAAACAGTGTCTTTTGTTTCCGGCATTAGTTTGGCATAAGTAGAGCGACTTAGTGATTGAATGCCGCCCATAATAAAACCAACGGCTGCACCTAAGGCATAAAACTCGTAGATGCCACCTTTTGGTAAAGTGTAGGCGACAAAGCACATTGCAATCCACATGCTGACTAAGATCATTAATGTTTTAATATTTCCAATCTTTGATGAAAGCCAGGAAATAACATATGCTCCCGGAATAGCAATTATCTGAATAATCAGAATTGCTATGATTAGATTTTCGGTTGGAATTTCCAATTCACTTTTCCCATACAATGCAGCTACAAGCATTACTGTTTGCACACCCATATTAAAAAAGAAAAATGCGGATAAATATCTTTTCAAGCTGGGAAGTTGTTTTATTTGTGTCCATACCTTTTGCAACTCTTTATATCCTTTTGATAAAATATGTTTTTGATCTCCACCACCTGCGGGTACAGGCTTAGGCATACGTCTTAAAGCATATTGACCAAAAGCCCACCACCAGATACCAACTAGTAAAAACGAGATTTGTGAACCTTTGCCTTCGGTAATACCAATTTTATCATGCATTAAAACAAATACAAAACAAATTAATTGCAACAAAACACTTCCCACATATCCATAGGAAAATCCTTTGGCACTAACTCTGTCCCGATCTTCTACAGCTGCAATTTCAGGAAGGAAAGAATTATAAAAAACCTGACCACCCCAAAATCCTACACAGGCAATAATCATGGCGATGATCCCTAATTCAAGAGTGCTGCCATCGAAAAAATAAAGAATGGCACAGGCAAGGCTCCCCATTGTAAGAAAGAAATTCAGAAACTTCTTTTTATTTCCTTTGTAATCTGCAATGGAAGAAAGTAATGGAGACATCATAGCCACTATCAGAAATGCTAAAGCAATGGCATAATTATATAAAGCTGTATTTTCAAAATGTCTTCCTAAAAATGTAACGGTTGATTTGGAAACACTGGCATCATCCACTGCCACTGCTTCAAAATAGGTTGGGAATATAGTGGAAGTGATAACAAGGTTATAGGAAGAACTTGCCCAATCGTACATTGCCCAGCCGTTTACTACTTTTTTAGAAGCCGTTTGCATAGTTAATGCTTTGTAGTAAAAATAGGGATTTCAAAGACTATAATAAAAAACCCGTCCCGCAAAAAGCGGGACGGGTTTGAAAGAATATTTAATATTTTATTCCGGATCGTAAGTAAATGTTTTAATAGTATTGAATTGACTATCGGTAAATTCAAAACCATCGGACTTCCGTTAAAAACTCCATCAGATATTGTTGCACACATATCTGTTAACGTTTGATCGGATATGGTTGCTGATTTTTCTTCAGATGATACCATTCGAACGCTATTCAAACCATCGTCTTTTGTCAATTGAAAACTGATGATACTTGTTGGACTCATTTCCTTTTCAAGTAACCGGGCAAGTGCTTCTCCGTCTGCTATGGTTGCTTCTTCAGTTACATACACTTCTATATTTCCAGAAGTTATTTTCTCACCATATTTTGACAAATCGGTATTCTCTTTCTCCATCTTTTTAAAATAAACTGTTTGCAGGGGCTTAAATTTATTTGAAGAAAGAATCATGTTCACTGGTTTTCCGTCAAATATATTTTTTGAAATAAGACCACCAATTGCTTCAAAACTTGAAACAGGAATGTCTTTAAATTTTTCTTCATTAACTACCATTTTACAATTAATGGTATCACCGTCTTTATTCAATTGAAAGCTCTTTTTGTTATCCTTAGTTTCTGGATCAGTATCCAACGTATAAATAAAATCAGCAGTTTTCTGCGCCTGATCTTCAGTAATACCATCGTTATAATAAACTTCTATATTACTTTTTTTTACTTTTTTGCCATAATTAGTACAGGAAGTCAGCGTTATGGCTGCTAATAGGAATAAAATAATTGGTTTCATGTGTATGTTTTTATATTTAGTAATTTGTTGCATAGATAAATAAATCTATCAACATTAAAGTACCACTAACAGGGGATTTTTAATATTTATTTTGACAAATAACCTGTTGCAATGAGTATCAACAAGATAATTCCCGCAATTATTCTATAATATCCAAAGAATCGGAAGCCATGCTTTTGCAAAAAACCGATAAAAAACTTAATGGCCAATAGGGCAACGATAAAAGCAACTACATTGCCAATGACAAATAGCTTGATGTGTTCTGTAGTAATTGTTTCATAGCCCTTTAGCAACTTGTATCCGGTTGCTGCAGCCATTGTTGGCACTGCAAGAAAGAAGGAGAACTCAGCTGCTAATTTCCTTGTCAGTTTTTGTTGCATTCCACCAATAATGCTTGCAGCACTACGGCTTACTCCCGGTATCATGGCAATACATTGCCAAAGACCAATGATAAAAGCATTTGGATAAGTTATTTTTTCATCAGTATCAACGTTCGGCTTTTTAAAAACGGTATCAATAAACAAAAGCACAATACCGCCGGCAATTAATGAAATAGCAACTGTCATGGTGCTTTCTAAAAGCTCATCTATCTTATCAGAGAAAATAAAGCCTAATGCCAAAGCTGGTATAACAGCAACAATCAGTTTGCCATAAAAAGCCCATTTGCCATTTTTTATCGGATCAATAAATTTTTTCCAGTATAAAACAACAACAGCGAGTATAGCACCCAATTGAATACCTACTGTAAATAATTTTGTAAAATCAGTAGATGGTACTCCAAGCAGTTTTTCAGTAATAATCATATGCCCAGTGGAAGAAACAGGCAGAAACTCAGTAATGCCTTCTACAATGGCAATGATTACGGCTTCAAGAATACTCATCGTAGTTGGTTATTGGTTTTTGGGATGTTGATCTATAAAAGAAGGCGATACAGTTGCCAGCATCGCCTTTTAAAATATTATTGGTTCAATATATCAACTAACGGTTTCTTTTGGGTTTTTTGAAAATGGCAATTACTTCAATCACCAATCCCGCCAAAATAAGAATAGGAGCAATAGTGATTCTTGTAGTGCTGTAAACGGCACTTTTATCAAATACCGTCGGATCATTATTGCTCTTACCTCCTGATAAAAGGAACATTCCAATCGCTATTACAACAATGCCAATCAGCATCCATTTGTAGTTTTCTTTATCAAACATCGAAACTTCTTTTGTTGTACTCATTTCTTTCACTTTTGGGTCTGCAATATAGGGAAAAGTAGGGAAGTCAACTGTCCATAGTCCACAGTATAGTTTTAGAGCAAAGTACTCATAGTTTTAAACGAAAATACTATGGTCCATGGTCCGTCGTCTATCGACTGCCCTTAATACAAATCATCCAGCTTCATTCTCAGGTATTTAATTACACTTCGGTGAGTGCTGAAAACTGTAATAGCAATGCCAATTACAATCAATATCAGGAATAAAAGGATTAGCAATGTATTGTCATGAATTGTTTTCAACCAGTCTACCGAGTTTTCTGCAAAAATGATAACTACATATAATAATGCAGAAGCAATCACACCGCTGATGGCGCCATTAATCACAGCTTTTATATTAAGTGGTTTAGCAATAAACCATCGGGTGGCGCCAACCATCTGCATAGTCTTTATTAGGAAACGGTTGCTAAACATGGCCAGTCGAATCGTATTATCAATCAGAAATATCACCACAATAGAAATAACAATAACCAATATCAGCAAGCCTATACTTACACTTCTTATATTTTTATTCAGCTTGTCAACAAGAGCTGCTGGGTATTTCACATCACTCACATAGGTCTGGCTTTCAATATCGGCTTGAATTGCTTTCATCGAATCCACCTGCACATATTGCCTTTTTATTTTAAAATAAATGGCATTCGGCAGCGGATTTTCATCAAGTACTTTACTCCAGTCCTCATTTTCTTCTTCCATGTAAATTTTCTTACCCTCTTCTTTCGAAACGTACTGGATTGATTTTACATAAGGTTTGGTAGTTATATAGTTCATCAACGCCAAACTGTCCTTCGGGTTCAAGTCGCCACGCAGATAAGCCCTTACTTCTACATTCTCTTTAAAATAATCACCCAGTTTATTCGCATTAATAACCAGCCAGCCGATGATGCCTAGTAAAAATAGTACCAGGGTAACACCCAGTATGGACATAAAGTATGAAGGTTTGCCTCTCTTGATAGATGATTTTCCAGTTTGCGCCATTCTATAGTATTTTGAATTTTTTCGGGTTGCGGCAAAAGTAACCAATTCACCTTTACAATCAGTATTTTTGCGACCCGTTTTGCCTGCCGTTAGGATAGGTTAAACGATGGTTGCCAGTTCATATTGCCGTATGAATTACAAGAAAAATGTTAAAGAATTTATTTAACCCAGCTGTAGTGCTACTATCAACTTCCGTTGCGTCGCACTCTTCATCGTTCAGTAATTCTATTGAGCATTTTGTGAGAGCAGGTATTGCTGAGTAGAATTCATGCAGAACAAGTGTGCGACGCAAGGGACAACCTGCCTGCCGGCAGGTGAACAGGGAACAGAAAGATGATAAAATAATATTTAGATAAATAGTATAATGAGTAAAGAAGATAATTCAGGAAACGTTTCTAACTCCCCTTTAGGGGTTGGGGGCATGGAGTATAATTTTAGGGATATAGAAAAGAAATGGCAGAAGCAGTGGAAAGATTCAAATGCTTACAAAGTAGAAAATGATTTTTCCAAACCAAAATATTATGTGCTGGATATGTTTCCCTATCCAAGTGGTGCCGGTTTGCATGTAGGTCATCCTTTAGGTTATATCGCATCAGATATTTTCAGCCGCTACAAAAGATTGAAAGGTTATAATGTATTGCACCCGATGGGTTTCGATAGTTTTGGATTACCCGCCGAGCAATATGCACTAGATACTGGTCAACATCCTGCCGAAACAACAAAGAAAAATATCGCCACTTTCAAAGCACAGTTAGATAATATTGGTTTCTGCTACGATTGGAGCCGTGAAGTACAAACCAGCGATCCTAATTATTACAAATGGACGCAATGGATATTTCTGCAACTCTTCAATAGTTATTTCTGCAACACAGAGAAAAAGGCAAGACCGATTGCTGAGTTAATTAAAAAATACGAGACAAAAGGTGCAATGCCTAAGAATGGCAATCCAATTCCCGGCAAACATTTTACAGCAGATGAATGGAACGGTTATTCCAAACAACAGCAGGAAGAAATTTTAATGAACCGCCGTTTGGCATTCAGCAAATTCGGCGAAGTAAATTGGTGCGAAGCATTAGGAACTGTGCTAGCAAATGATGAAGTGGTAAACGGTGTCAGCGAAAGAGGCGGACATCCTGTAGAAAAAAAGAAAATGCGTCAATGGTATTTACGCATCACAGCTTATGCAGATAGATTACTAGAAGGATTAGAAACCGTTGACTTCAGCGACAGTATGAAAGAAATGCAACGCAACTGGATAGGCAAATCAACTGGAGCAGAAATAAGTTTTCAAATCAAAAAAGGAAAATCTGAAAACGAAGTCTCGCAACTCGCAGCTCACAGCTCGCAGCTTGTAGTTTACACCACAAGACCCGATACCATCTTCGGCGTCGACTTTATGGTAGTAGCTCCCGAACATGAACTAGTTACCGAAATAACAACAACAGATCAAAAAGAAGAGATTGAAAAATATTTACACTATGTAAAAAGCCGCAGCGATAGAGAAAGACAAGCAGATGTAAAACAAATCACTGGTTGCTTCACTGGTGCTTATGCCATCAATCCATTTGATGGAAGACAAATTCCAATCTGGATTGCTGAATATGTATTGGCAGGTTATGGAACTGGTGCTATCATGGCAGTGCCTTGCGGCGATCAGAGAGATTATGCATTCGCCAAACATTTCAATATTCCTATCACCAATATTATTGGAGAACATTATACTGGCGAAGAAGCCAACGCAACTAAAGAAGCAACATTAAGCAACAGCGGTTTCTTAAATGGTATGCTGATGAAAGATGCCATTGATGTGGCAGTAAATAAAATTGAAGAACTCGGCATTGGCAAGCGAAAAGTAAATTATAAAATGCGGGATGCAGGCTTCAGCCGCCAACGATATTGGGGCGAACCCTTTCCAATAAAATGGATTGATGGTATTGCACATCCGTTAGATGAATCGGAGTTACCATTAACATTACCACATGTAGATAAATATGGTCCCGGCCCGGATGGGCAAGGCCCATTAGCCAACATACAAGATTGGTTACAGCAACCCGTAAAACTTTCCAAAAGTTCGGAGTCCAAAGTCCCCTCTTTTGGAGGGGATTTAGGGGAGGTCGGGGGAACCTTAGAAACCTCCACCATGCCCGGCTACGCAGGAAGCAGTTGGTATTTCCTCCGCTACATGGATCCACAAAATGAACAAGCATTTTGCGAAAGAAAAGTTTCTGATTACTGGAACCAGGTTGATTTATACATCGGCGGTACTGAACATGCAGTTGGTCATTTACTCTATAGCCGCATGTGGACGAAAGTGTTGTATGATTTGAATTTGATTGGATATGATGAGCCGTATAAGAAATTGGTGAATCAGGGGATGATACAAGGGAGTAGCAGGTTTATTTATAGGTTAAGCTTGAAACTTGCAGAAGAAATGAAAGGTACTGATTCCCTAGATATTCTTGTTTATCCCAGCATTTATCTTTCTCAAAAACATTATAAAGTAATCGAAGAATTAGGTCAAGATGCAACAAAGGTTGCTAATTACGTAAATACTCTAATTCCTAACTTTTATGATATCTCTTTTGTAAAGGATTCAACAAGTGTTCATTTGAATGTAATTCATGTTGATGTAAATATCGTCGATGGCATAGAGTTGGATGTTGATGCGTTTAAAATGCAAAGAGAAGAGTATCGTTATGCAGAATTTCTTTTAGAAGATGATAAATACATCTGCGGTTCTGAAGTTGAAAAAATGTCCAAGTCAAAATTCAACACAGTTAATCCTGATGAATTAGTTGCTAAATATGGCGCCGACACTTTCCGTATGTATGAAATGTTTCTCGGTCCGGTAGAAATGAGCAAACCATGGGATACAAAAGGGATAGAAGGAGTACACCGCTTTTTGAAAAAGTTTTGGAGATTATTCTTTAGGGAAACTAAAGCCCCTCCTGCGGAGGTTCCCAAGCATAGCGAAGGGAAGGAACGCAGTTCGGGGGAGGCTTTTATTGTCACCGACGAAGAACCAACCCCAGCAGAATTAAAAGTATTGCACAACACTATTAAAAAAATAGAACAGGATACAGAACGATTCAGTTTCAATACCGGAGTTAGTGGTTTTATGATTGCTACCAATGAATTGACAGATTTAAAATGTCATAAAAGAAAAATATTGGAACCGCTGTTAATTTTATTAGCTCCCTACGCACCACATATAGCTGAGGAACTGTACGAATTAATTGACTCTTCGAAAGCCTCCCCTTGCGGGGGAGGTTTGGAGGGGGCTTCTTATCCTAAGTTCGAAGAAAAATACGTCAAAGAATCTTCCAAAGCATATCCTGTTGCCATCAATGGTAAAACAAGAACAGAACTAACCATTGCATTAGATGCCAATCAGCAACAGGTAGAAGCATTAGTAATGGGAAATGAAATAGTACAAAAATGGCTGGAAGGAAAAGCGCCGAAGAAAATCATTTATGTGAAAAATAAAATGATCAACGTCGTCATTTAAATAAGTTTGAAATAATTGTAAAGCAGGTGAACCACTCACCTGCTTTTTTGTTTGGGAAAGAAAAAGAAATGAAAAAATTGCTTCTGCTTCTAGTTATTATTTCTGGATTTGCATTTATCTCGCAAATGACTTCAGTTGCTGTAAAAGATTTTAAGCCAGCTTTTGGAAAATGGAAAGGTTCGCTTACATACCTTGATTATTCCACCGGTAAACCATATTCCATGCCGGCAAATATTACAATCACAGCAAATAAAAAACAAGGACTAATCCTTAGCTTGGAATATCCTGATGAGCCAAAAGCAAATAGCAAGGATACTTTGGTCATTAGTAATGATGGAACCATGCTTGATGGAGCAACAGTTGTTTCCAATAAAAAAAATAACGAAGGCATAAGGGAAGTTATAACAGAAATAAACGGAACAGATGGTAACGACAACCGTAAGGCTGTGCTGAGGCATATCTATAAGATTGGCAAAAAGATGTTTGTTAGTCGCAAAGAAGTACGATTTGAAGGGGAAGAAAAATTTATTCTTCGGAATGAATACAAAATGAATCGCTAAAAGTTTTTACAAACGGTATTGTCGGATTGCAATACCATCGTAATTTCCGGCACTAAACCAAATAGCGATGAAACGACTCACTCTGATATTAGTGCTTAGTTGCCTTTTTTCTTTAGCTTTTCTCAAAAGGATAACGCATATTTTCTTTCCAACCCAACATTAACTCCCGATGGGCAAACAGTCATCTTCAGTTTCGAGGGTGATCTATGGAGAGCCAATGTAAATAATGGACAAGCTTCCAGGCTTACGGCTATGGTAGGCAATGAAACAAATCCAAGAGTTTCTCCCGATGGTAAATGGATTGCTTTCACCGGAAGGCAATACGGAAACCCTGATGTGTTTGTAATGCCAGTGAATGGCGGAGAAGTAAAGCAAATTACTTTTCACAGTGCTAATGATGATGTGGATAGCTGGAGCTGGGATAGTAAACAAATCTACTTCACCAGTTCAAGATATAGCCGTTCGGCTGGTTATAAAGTTTCAATAAATGGAGGAACACCTGCAAGAGTTTTCGGCGATAATTATTTTCAATACGATCATAATTTAGTTGAGCATCCTACAAGCGGCGAAATATTTTTTAATGACACTTGGGAAAGCAGCAACCAGGTAGCAAGAAAAAGATACAAGGGGCCTTTCAATGCTGATATTCAATCGTATAATCTTAAAACAAAACAACATAAAAAATATACTGATTGGGAAGGGAAAGATTTTTCTGCAACGATTGATAAAAATGGAAATATTTATTTCATTTCCGATGAAGCTAACGGAGAATACAATTTATATACAATAGAGAACGGCAAGAAAAAAGGATTAACCAGATTTTCTTCTTCCATAAAAAACCCGAAGGTAAATGCCAATGGAGGTAAAGTTGTTTTTGAAAAAGATTATCAGTTGTGGATATATGATGTGCAATCCGGCAAAGAATCAAAACTGGATATTGCTGTTATCCGCAACAATACATTACCCAAAGAAAAAGATTTTGAAGTAAAAGGAAAATTTACGGCGTATGATGTTTCACCAGATGGAAAGAAATTGGCAATGGTTTCCCGTGGCGAATTATTTGTAAGTGATATCGAAGGGAAATTTATTCGGCAGATCAATCGCAATTCAGCAGAAAGAGTGAAAGAAGTACTTTGGATGAGTGATAATAAAACATTACTTTTTAATCAGACCTTGGATGGTTATACCAACTGGTACACCATTGTAGCAGACGGTAATGGTTCAATCAAACAATTGACCAGCGACAAAAGAAATAACCAGTCATTGACGATGAATAAAAAAAGAACCAAAGCGGTTTACATCAGCGGAAGAGATGAAATAAGGTTAATGGATTTAAAATCGATGATCGTTAAAACAATTATTAAAGATGAGCTATGGGGTTTCAGAGCCAATGCGCCGCAGTTTTCGCCAAATGATGAGTATGTCTTATTTGCTGCGTACAGAAATTTTGAACAAGACCTTTTTGTTTATAATGTAAAAGAAAACAAAACCACTAATCTTACCAATACAGGCATTACGGAAACAGGTGCAATCTGGTCGCCGGATTCAAAATATATTTATTTCACTTCTCAACGGTTAAAGCCATCTTATCCGTTTGGTATGCCAGATGCAAAAGTGTATCGCATGGCATTGGAAAATATGGATGATCCCTATCGCATAGACAAATACAATGAATTATTTAAAGAAGAGAAAAAGGATACGTCCAAAAAAGATAAAACACCAAAAGAGGATTCTATCAAATCAATTGCAATTGATACGGATATGATAATGGAAAGGCTGGAGCAAATCAGCCCTTCTTTTGGTGCTCAATTTTTACAGGCTGTATATCAGAAAGGAGAAAAGACAACTGTACTTTATACAAGCAATCATGGTGAAGGAAAAAATGCATTATGGAAAACAGTTATTGAGCCGTTTGAAAGCAATAAAACAGAAAAGATAAGTGGTACGGATAATAGTTTTGGATTTGGCATTGTAGAAGTGAGTGACAAATTATATGCTTTGGCAAATGGAACGATTAATAAGTTAAATGTGGATGGTAATAAAACGGAACCAATAAATATCAGCTATACATTCCGCAGAAATTTATTAGAAGAGTTTGACCAGATGTTTTATGAAGCATGGGCGCAGATGGAAGAAGGTTTTTACGATGAAAAATTTCATGGATTAGATTGGAAGAAGACAAGAACTTATTATAACCAGTTTGTTCCTTATTTGAATAATAGGGAAGATTTGAGAACAATGTTGAATGATATGTTGGGAGAATTAAATTCATCACACCAGGGTTTTGGCACTGGTGGCGATGATGAAAAGATCGAGTTGCAAAACCAGACCATGGAAACAGGAATTATATTTGAAGAAGCAAATCCTTATAAAGTAAAGTACACTGTAAAAAGATCAGCGGCAGATAAAAGATCAATAGATATAAAAGCAGGTGATGTGCTGGTAAAAGTGAATGATGAAACTGTTGACCCGGCAAAAGACCGCAACAATTATTTCACCCTTCCATCAAGGGATAAGGAGTTACAATTAACCTTTAACCGTGGCGGACAGACGATCAATGTAAAAGTTCATCCGCAAAGTAGTTTACAGACAACTCTTTATGATGAATGGGTAGATAATAACCAGAAAAGAGTGGATGAAAATGGCAAAGGAAGAATAGCCTATGGCTATATGAAGAACATGGGAGTAGGAGAATTAGAAAGTTTTATAATTGATATGACCAAAGAGTTATTCAACAAAGATGCACTGATCTTTGACCTGCGATACAATACCGGAGGTAACGTACATGATGAAGTGCTTAAATTTTTATCGCAGAAATCTTATCTCAACTGGAAATACAGGGAAGGCAAGTTGGCACCGCAATCTAATTTTGCACCTTCTGATAAGCCGATTGTATTATTAATTAACGAACAATCACTAAGCGATGCAGAAATGACGGCACAAGGGTTTAAAGAATTAAAACTCGGAAAGATAATTGGCAATGGAACTTATCGCTGGATCATTTTCACCAGTGGAGTATCATTAGTAGATGGCTCCAATGTTCGCATGCCATCATGGGGCTGTTATTCTTTTGATGGGAAAGATTTAGAGTTAAGTGGAGTACAGCCAGATACTTTAATAATCAACACATTTGAAGATAAACTTACCGGCAAAGACCCGCAATTAGATAAAGCAATAGAGGAAATGCTTAAACAATTAAATAGATGACTTAAACAAACTCCTGTATTAATCTTTTTCGGCATATTAAAAAACCATTATGTTTCTTAGAAAATTTATTGTTTTGAATTAAAAAGTAAATATCTTGTTCTTTGAACTTCTGAGAGTTCAAACCAAACCGTTATATCTGCTTGTGAAATAAATTGTATTCATCCCTGTTTCTATTGCGGATATGTAGTGAGAAGAGATTTCTACCCAATGAATTGATACTACATATAAAATTATTTTTAAAACAGGTCTATGATGAAAGTTTTACTAGAGTCAACTACTGCCGGATTTTTAAAACATGCAGTCTTTTTCTTCTTTCTTTTTTTAGTACAGATTAGTTTCGGACAAACTAATCCGGATATACCGGATTTTGCCCGTTATAAAATAAACAAAGAAGAGTTTATGAAACGCCGTGCGGCAGCCATTGCAAAAATGAGAGGTATTGCCGATAGCACTACTATTATCGATCCTCAATTACGCATAGATGCAATTCGTCAAATGGAGGCGCAGGAGGAGCAGCAAAGAACTGCTGGTAGTAATAATTTGATTGGTGATGCATGGGTGCCAATTGGTCCTGCTCCCATTCCAAATGGTCAGGTTGCTGCAGGCCCTTCTACAGCCGTTTCTGGTAGAGTTATATCTATTGCAGTACATCCAACTAATCCCAACATTGTATATGCAGGTACTGCACAAGGTGGGTTATATCGTACAACTAATGGAGGAACTACCTGGACTCCAATTATGGATAATGCACAAAGCTTAGCAATTGGAGCTATCGCTATTTCTCCTTCATCTCCAGAAACGGTGTATGTCGGAACTGGTGAGCCAAATTTTTCTGCCGATAGTTATTTTGGTGTAGGTGTTTATAGAATTGATAATGCAAGCACAACTGCAACATTAAGCGGTCCGTTTAACCTCGATGCGGGAGCAGCCAATATTTTTTCTGGTAGAGCAATTGGAAAGATAATTGTTCATCCAACTAACCCTGCTGTTATTTTTGTTTGCTCTACATCAGGTGTAGGCGGTATAATTAGTGCAAGTGGCACAACTCCTTCAAGAGGTATTTACCGTTGCGATAATGCTACAGCTGCAAATCCAGTATTTAACAAGTTAACTGGGTTTATAGGAAATCTAAATGTAAGCGTACATGATATTGCAATTGATCCGGCTAATCCTAATATCCTGATTGCTATCCCAATTGCAACTGGTGTCAACCAAGGCGGTATTTACAGATCTACAAATGCACTTGACCATATACCGGCCAATGTAACTTTTACACAAACCTTCATAGTAAATAGTACCTCAACAAGCACTTTGAATGGAGAGTTAACTGCTATTCATCCTTCAGGTGATGTCGATGCAACATTTTATGCAGCGTTGGGATTTAATGGCGGAACTGTTCAGCGGTCTATTGATGGGGGTTTAACCTGGACACAGCGAATTGATAACAATTTCTGCGGTGGGCAATGTTTCTATGACATTGCAATTGCTGTTGACCCTACCAATGTAAATACAGTTTATCTTGGTGGAGATCCATCTCTTGTAGCCGCTAAATCAACAAATGGCGGAACAAGCTTTACAGAGAGCAAAAGTGGAGTACACGTCGATACCCATGCACTTACTGTTTCTGAATCAGATCCTACACAAGTTTGGTTGGGTACTGATGGTGGTGTATATAAATCTACTAATAGCGGCACAACCTGGACAAATCAAAATACAGCTCAATTTTCTGCTACTCAGTTCATGAGTATTGATGTGCATCCTACTGATCCTAATTTCAGCTTAGGTGGAACACAGGATAATGGAACAAACTGGTACCAACCTGCAGGCACATGGTTCAGAGCAGACTTTGGCGATGGTGGTTATGCAGTTATTGATCAGAATGCAACGGATAATGTGAATGTGAGAATGTATCATACTTATTTCAACGCCGCAACGTTGCAGGGATATGGTACGGTAGCTACAACAGCTTCTGCTACTGAGGGAAACTGGGCATTCAGGGGATGCAATGGAGTTAGTGGAAATGGTATTCCATGCGGAGGTGCAGTAAATTTTTATGCACCATTAGAAAGAGGGCCGGGCAATCCAAATACTATTTATTATGGAGCAAACATATTATATAGATATGCAGATAATGGAACAAATCATACTGCTGTAAGTCAATCAATCTCTGGAAGCCCAATAAGTTCTATAGGCATATCTCCACAGAACGACAATATAAGAATAGTTGGTCTTAACGATGGCAATGTATATGGAACCAGCACAGGAGCAAATCCTTTATTAAATCTTGATCCATCAAATACAATTCCAAACGTTTCAGTTGCTTGAACTGTTGTTGATCCAAATACCGCTACAACTGCTTATGTAACCCTATCAGCATTTGGACAAAGCAGCGTTTGGAAAACAACAAATCTCGGTGATGCAGGAACTACTTGGACAAATGCTTCATCAGGCTTGCCGCAAATTCCGGTAAATGCTTTTATTATAGACCCTGCTAATTCAAATAATCTTTTTGCAGGAACTGATATTGGAGTTTATGGCTCTACCAACGGTGGTACTACTTGGCTTCCTTATGGAACAGGATTGCCTCGTGTAGCTGTATTCGATATGGCTATTACTGGTTTGCCAGCAAAAGTTTTACGTATTGCTACACATGGAAGAGGGATGTGGCAAAATTCTCTAGTAGCCGCAACATCCGATTTAGCAATTACAAAAACCGATGGTGTTGCAACATATACACCAGGCGGAACAACAACTTATACGATCACGGCTTCAAATGCGGGACCTGATAATGTAATAGGCGCAACAGTGGCCGATACATATCCTGCTGCTCTTACTACAGTTAACTGGACTGCAGTTTATGCTGGTGGTGCTACTGGACCTGCTGCAGGTTCAGGAAATATTAATGTATTGATTAACATTCCTTCAGGCGGATCAGCAACCTTTACTGCCGTATGTAACATATCGCCGGCTGCTACAGGTAATCTTATAAATACTGCAACGATTACTGCTCCTGTTGGAACAACAGATCCCAATCTTGCAAATAACATAGCAACGGATACAGATACACCTACACCAACTGCTAATCTTGCAATTACAAAAACAGACGGCGTTACAACTTATACTCCAGGCGGTTCAACTACGTATACAATTGTAGCTTCTAACGCCGGCCCAAGTAATGTTATCGGAGCAACGGTGGCTGATACATACCCTGCTGCTATTATCTCAGCAAACTGGACAGCCGTTTTTGCTGGTGGCGCTTCTGGTACTGCAGCCGGTTCAGGCAATCTTAATCAATTAGTAAATATTCCTGTAGGTGGTTCAGTTACCTACACTGTGGTTTGTACTATTTCTGGTGCTGCTTCAGGAAATCTTACAAATACAGCTACAGTTTCTAGTGCTACTACCGACCCAGTTCCTGCAAATAATAGTGCAACAGATATAAATACTCAAGCTCCAGTTGCTTCAGCAGATCTTTCTATAACAAAAACAGATGGTGTAGCAACATACACACCGGGTGGATCTGTAACATATACTATTGTTGCTTCCAATGCTGGACCTGATCCAGTAATAGGCGCAACTGTAGCGGATGTATTCCCGGCTGCAATTACAGCGGTTAGCTGGACTGCTACATATGCTGGTGGCGGTACTGGACCAGCAGCAGGTGCTGGCAATATAAATGCTTTAGTTGATCTGCCTGTTGGCGGTTCAGCTACTTTTACCGCAATATGTACTATTTCGGGTGCAGCTTCTGGTACTCTTACAAATACGGCTACAGTTTCAAGTGCAACTGCCGATCCGACACCTGGTAATAATAGTGCTACAGATATTGATGCGCAAGCTGGCGGTGGCGGCGGAGGCGTTGGTGTCGTACTTAGCGAAGTTGAACCTAATAATACATTCGCTACAGCAACACCAATTACAAGCCCTTCAAAAGTGCAGGGAAATGTATTCCCAAATGCGGATGCAGATTGGTATTCATTTACTGCCAATGCAGGAGAAAAAGTTTATGCAGCTGTCATAACATCTTTCTCTGCAAATGGAAGCAGTGATTCACAACTTCGGTTATTTGCTTCCGATGGCACTACTCTTATAGAGTTTGATGATGATGACGGTTCATTAGGTGGCCTCTCTTCATCTATGGCGGGGGCTACAATTCCAAGCTCCGGAACATATTATCTTCAGGTAGTACATTTTCTTGCCACAGGTCAATTAAGAGGTTATGATCTTTATTTGAAAGTCCAATCCGGTACTCCTACTCCTGAGGTAGAAAGTAATGATACTCCTGCAACAGCCAATGCAATGCCGGCAAATGGTTGGGTAAGTGGGGCCAGAAATCCTGCATTAGCTACAGAACAGGATTGGTACTCGGTTACATTGGCTGCGGGTGAGTCCGTTTTCATTTCAATGGATTTGGATCCTGAAAGAGATAACTTTCAATATGATGGCAGGTTAGGATTTGCTTTGTTTGGCGATGCTAATAATCAGGTATTAGTGGTGAATGATGCCAGTACAGGAAGTGTTGCGAATCCACTTTCAGAAATGTTTGTATTTACAGCAAAAGATGCGGGTACATATTATGTGTTTGCTGATGCTGCATCTGCTGCTACTGGCGGCCCTACTGCAACGTATAATATTTCTTATACTAAATTCCCGGCACAAACGGGTTATGTAAATACTCCATCAACAGATGTTCCTAAGGCGATTGGTCCAGCCACAGGAAGTGTTACATCTACAATCACCGTACCGGGTAATCCTCGTATAAAAGATTTAAGTGTGAGGATTACGTTGAATCATGCATTGATGGGTGATATAGACGCTATACTTACATCTCCGGGTGGTAATACGATTCATTTGTTTACTGATATTGGATCAACTGCAACCGGTGGTCAAACACAAATGGATTTATTCTTTAATGATAACAATGCCATTCCTCCAACATTTACCGTATTGAGACCTGTAGGTATACAACCGGAATTGAGCGGCAAGTTGAATCAGTTTAAAAATATGAATGGTGGTGGAATATGGACTTTAACATTGTATGACGACGGAGCTAATGTTTCAGGTGGCTCATTGACTGCTTGGTCATTAGATATATTAGAAGATAATACACCTGATGTTTCTAGTGCAACTGTGCTTTTCAGTACAGACTTCGAATCTGGTGCTGCTGGATTTACTCACTCCGGCACTGCCGATGAGTGGGAACTTGGAACACCGGCAACCATTGCTACTACAACAGCTAATCCTATTGCCGGATTTACTACCGCTAACAGCGGAGTAAATTGCTGGAAAACGGATTTGGATAATACCTATGATGCTAGCAGCAATCAGACATTGCAATCTCCATCAATTGCATTGCCGGCAACTGCTGATCCACTATGGCTTAGCTGGGCAATGAAGTACCAGATGGAAGGAGCCAATTTGGATCAGTTGAAGGTAACTGTTCAGCAAGTGGGTAATCCTGCTTCAGCAAAAACATTGTTTGAATGGTTGGGTGCAACACAAACAGCTACTGTGGGCAATCCTACTGTAAATGTTCCGCAGTCAGCAGGTTGGGGTACTTGGTTTGCAGATGTAAGTTCTTTTGCCGGACAGAATATTGAGTTCTTGGTAAATCTTACTTCAGAAACAAGTATAAACTTGGGTGGTGTTGCCATTGATGATGTAACAGTTTATCAAATATCGTCATGCACACCTGCTTCAATAACATTAGGCGCAAGCCCAGATGTTTGTAGTGGTAGCACTTCTGCTAATTTACCTTATACAGCAACAACGGGTAGCCCCGATCAGTATAGTATCGATTATGATGCTGCTGCAGAATTAGCAGGTTTTGTAGATGTAGTAAATGCTGCTTTACCTGCAAGTCCGATTGTCTTAACAGTTCCAGCCGCTGCACCTGTCGCAGTTTATAACGCAACAATAACTGTAATAAATTCTGTTGGAGGTTGCGTTAATGCAAATGTTCCCTTCACGGTAACTGTATCTTCAGCACCTTCGGCAACTATTTCCTATACAGGAACTCCTTATTGTCAGAATGGAGGTACAGCAGCAGTTACACAAACTGGCACACCGGGCGGAACATATTCTGCAGCTCCTGCCGGATTAACTATTAATCCAGGTACTGGGGCAGTTACTTTAGGAACCAGTACGCCAGGCGCATACACAGTTACTTATACAATAGCGGCTTCAGGAAGTTGTCCATCGTTTATGACAACTGCTTCAATCACTGTAAATGCTGTTCCTGTTGGTTCGGCATCTCCGCAAGCAATATGTAGCGGAGCAACAACCAGTGTTACCTTGAATTCAACGATTGTTGGAACAACATATTCTTATACAGCAGCTATACAGACTACACCAACCGGTGGAACAATAACTGGTCATAGTGGAGGTACTGCTAATCCGATTGCACAAACATTGACCAATACCGGCACAACAGCTGGTGTGATAAGATATACCGTAACACCGTCAGCCAATGGTTGTACAGGTTCTACATTTACAGTTGATGTAACGGTTAACCCTACACCAAATGCAATAGCAACTCCATCGTCTCAGAATATCTGTAATGCAACAGCGATAACGCCGATTGTATTAACGAGTGGCGTAGCAGGTACTACGTTTGCATGGGTAAGAGATAATAACGCAACGGTAACGGGTATTGCAGCCAATGGTTCAGGCACACCGATTACTGGTACATTAACTAATACAACGAATGCACCCGTAACAGTAACGTTTACAATAACGCCAACGGCTAACAGTTGCCCTGGTACACCAATAACTGTTACTGTAACAGTAGCACCAACACCAACAGTAGATCAACCGGCAAACCAAACGGTATGTGTTGGCACAATGACAGCGCCGGTAGTATTTACCAGTCCAGTTGCAGGAGTAACGTATAACTGGACAAACAGTAATACGGCGATAGGTTTAGGCGCCAGTGGAACAGGTAACATACCAGCCTTTACAGGCACTAATGCCACTACGTTGCCAATAACTGGAACCATAACTGTAACTCCATCATTTGCAGGTGGTCCTTCAGTACCAGTCCCTGTTACATTTACTAATACAACAAGTATGTTGGTACCTGCTGGTCAGCCAGGCACTACAAGTGGCCCTGCTGCACCTTATCCATCTACTATTGCGGTATCAGGTTTGCCAACTACGGGTGTTGCAGTGCAATCAGTAACATTGACTAACATTTCACATAGCTGGGGTTCCGATGTAGATGTATTATTAGTAGGCCCTGGTGGTCAGAAGTTTGTGCTAATGTCAGATGTCAGTGGATCAAATGGTCTTGATGCAGCAGTTACGTTAACACTTCAGGACGGCTCTCCATCTTTACCATCAGCGAATATTGCAATAGCTTCAGGCACATATGCACCAACGTCAATAGGTGCCCCAACGAGTACCTGGCTAGCACCAGCACCTGCAGCACCTTATAACTTCCCTGCACCAGCAGGAGCTTCTACATTTGCCAGTGTATTTAATACAACAACAGACTATAACGGTACCTGGAATTTATATGTGATGGATGACCTTGGTGGTGATTTTGGTAATATTACAGGCGGTTGGTCAATAACGTTAGCATCAACGCTTCCCGGAAGTTGTGCTGGTCCATCGAAGACCTTTAATATAACGGTGAATCCAACACCAACGATTACTTGTCCTGCAAATATTACAACAGCTAGTGATGTAGGGGTTTGTAACAAAACCGTTAATTACACACCAACGGTAACCGGTACACCAGCACCAACATTGAGCTATGTATTAACAGGCGCAACAACAGGTAGCGGCGCAGGTAGCGGAAGTGGTTTGAAATTTAATGTTGGCGTAACAACGGTAACGATAACGGCAACGAATATTTGTGCAACAGTAACCTGTTCATTCACAATAACAGTAACTGATAGCCAGTTACCAGTAATCAATACACAGCCAGCGAACAGAACAGTATGTGCAGGCAGCAACGCAACGTTTACAGTAGCAGCAGTAACAGCGCCAAGTGCAGGCGGTCCGTTAAGCTATCAGTGGCAGTTGTGGAATGGCAGCACTTGGAATAATATAGCAGGCGCCACAGCAGCAACCTTAACGCTGAACAGTGTAACGCAGACGATGAATACAAACAGTTACAGAGTACAGGTGATAGGTCTTTGTACCACAATCACATCAGGCTTTGCAACCTTGTATGTAAATCCATTACCAACAATCAACTTAACAACATCGATACCACCAGCCTTGTTACCAACACAGGTGTTAACGATTACGGCAACAACAGCACCTTCAGGTGGCAACTATGTATGGTTCAAGAATGGAGTGGTAATAGCAGGTGCAACAGGCAATACATTAGCAGGCCTCACGGTGAGTGATATAGGCACATATCGGGTAGTGTACACAGATGGTAATGGTTGTGTGGCTACGTCAGCGAACATAGACATCACTGGTCAGCCATCAGATAACCTGTATGTGTATCCAGTACCAAACCAGGGAGTGTTCAATGTTAGGTTCTACAACCAAGCAAATGAGCAGGTAACGGTAAGGGTATTTGATGCGAAGGGAGCCGAAGTGTATAGTAGAAAAGTATTGACAACAATACCTTACACTACTATCAATGTAGACCTCTCTACAAGCAGATTACTGGCTAACGGTACATATGTTGTAGATGTAAGAGGAGCCGATGGCAGATTGATGGGCTCAAGGAAGATCATTGTTTATAACAGATAAACAGCTGAAAATAATAGCTGAAACTAAAACCCCGTCTCGTTCCAAACGAGACGGGGTTTTTTTATAAATGAGTTTCGAAAAATGGCGAATAAGAAGAATTATTATTTAAATCCCTGTTTTGGGCAGATATTTTTTTGATGGGTTATAAAAAATTCGTAATATCGATTTTCATTGGCTTATACCTCTGATTTTTAGCACCAAAATGTTCTGTTTTAACCATAAACAGAGACTGTTTTTTTTTACACCAAAAACTGTTTTATGAGAAAAATTTTACTCATCATTCTAAACTTCTTTCTGGCGTTTAGCATTAATGCACAGGTTAGTGAAGCTGATAAAAGCGCTACGCTTCAGTTAGTTTCAGCTAACAAAGCCAAAATCGGTTTGAGTACTGATGACATTGCAAATCTTAAAGTTTCAAA
This sequence comes from Chitinophagaceae bacterium, assembly GCA_016708765.1. Lineage (GTDB taxonomy): Bacteria > Bacteroidota > Bacteroidia > Chitinophagales > Chitinophagaceae > JJ008. Next base: position 379,334 of record JADJFD010000002.1, on the reverse strand, counting down.
TTCGTTTGTCAACGAAAATTCAAGGATTAGATATTCTTATCTTACACAAACTTATCAGGGCCTGCCTGTTTTTCAGCAAATACAGGTTCTTTCTTTCCGAGATGGCAAACTTCTTTCCAATTTTGGATCAAGGCTTGCGCAAATGGAAGACAGAGTAAATGTAAAAACTGCTTTTCCGTTAATAACTGCAGAAGCAGCTGTTAGAACGGCAATTGCTGATAGGAAAATTGATATTACTTCAGACCAGTCACTCAGAGTTATTAACTCGATGGAGAATGGTCGTAAGATTGAATTTAATAACATGGGAGTATCCCGTGAAAACATTACAGCAGAACTAATGTGGGTGCCAGACGAGAGTGGCAAAACTGTAAAACTTGCGTGGCAGGTATATATTATACCAACCACTACTCCGGATTACTGGTTAGTAAGGATTGATGCAACTAATAATCGCTTTATTGGTGCTGACAACCTTACCGTTTATTGTAACTGGGGTACTCCGGAACATAAAGAAGAATATGGAGCAGCTCATAAACATGAAGAAGGAAACTTCTTCACCAATAATAATAAAGAAGTAAATGCAGAACGTCCACTTACTCCTTTTGCAATTACTACTGCTTCATATCGAGTAGTTCCTTTCCCCGCAGAAAGCCCAATTCATCCCGGAGGTACTCCTGCATTAAGAACAGATCCTTGGTTAGCAGGTTCTGCGAATGCCACTACATTAAAGTGGAATACTGGTCTGGCAGGAACAGATTATAACTACACAAGAGGTAATAATGTATGGGCTTACGAAGACCGCACTGCTCCAACCAACACAGGTACAGTTGCTAAATCAGCAAGTTCAACTACGGCATTACCTAACCTTACGTTTAATTTTATTCCCGACTTTACCGTAGATCCTACACAAACTGCTCCGGTTCAAAACCAACAATTTAACATAACAAACCTTTTTTATTGGAACAATATTATCCATGATGTTTTTTATAATTATGGGTTTACTGAAGCTGGTGGAAATTTTCAGGACGATAACTTAGGCCGTGGTGGAGTGGGTAACGACCATGTAAACGCAGAGGCTCAAGATGCTAGTGGAACGAATAATGCAAACTTTGCAACACCTGCAGATGGAGGTAGCGGAAGAATGCAAATGTATCTGTGGACAGCTCCTACTCCCGACAGAGATGGTGACGTAGATAATGGTATTATTATTCATGAACATGGTCACGGTATTGCTAAAAGAGTTACCGGCGGTCCTGCAAATGTGGGATGTTTAACAAGTGCAGAGCAAGGAGGCGAAGGCATCAGTGACTATTTTGGATTAATGCTTACACAAGATTGGGCAACAGCAACATTAGCTACAGGCTTTAATTCTCCAAGAGGTATTGGTACATATGCGTTGAACGAGCCAATAACAGGCCCAGGCATCAGACCAAAAAGATATACAACCAACTTTGCAGTAAATGGCGATACATATGCTAACCTACCAGGTCAGGCAATTCCGCATGGGGTAGGTTATGTATGGTGTACCATGTTATGGGAAATGACTTGGGAGTTGATTAATACAATTGGAACTATATCTCCAAATATTTATAACAATACTGCAACTGGCGGTAATGTTGTTGCATTAAACCTTGTAATGGAGGGATTGAGAATACAACCATGTCAGCCAGGATTTGTAGAGGCAAAAAATGCTATACTTCAAGCCGATATAAATTTATATGGAGGCGCCAACCAGTGTGCCATCATCCGTGCATTTGCAAGAAGAGGTTTAGGTGTAAATGCATTACAAGGATCTTCAGGAAGCATTACTGACCAAACACCTGACTTTACAGGTGGCGGACCAGTGATGAGCTTTACACAAAATGGTGTAGCTGGAATTCCTGAAGGACAAAATATTATTTACAATCATGCAATCACTGCAAATTGTCAGGCTATCACAGGCCATACGTTAAGAGATACATTACCATTAAATGTAACTTTTGTAAGTGCAACAAATGGTGGTACGTACGATGCAGGAACAAGAGTTGTTGCTTGGCCGGTAAACCTGGCAATAAATGCTACAGGAAATTATGGTTTAACTGTAAATATTAATATAGGAAGTTATTTCCCTCCTATTGTTTTGCTTAATGAAGTTGTTACAAGTACAACGATAGATCCTTTCTGGACAGCGGCTTCTACTACACCTGCACCAAACGTTTGGATAGCACATAATGTACGTAGCCACAGTGCTCCGAATTCATTCTTTACGCCTAATGCTGCGTTAGTTTCTGATCAAACATTGGCAACAACCAACAGTTTCGCAATTGGTGCTTCTGCTCCAACTTTAAGTTTCTGGCATTGGTATAACACGGAGAGTACTTTTGATGGAGGTGTATTAGAAATTAGTACAAATGGCGGCGGCTCTTGGGCAGATATTGGCTCGGCTAACTTCCTTCAGAATGGATACAATGGAACACTCAGTACATCTTTTCTAAACCCAATAGGTGGAAGATCGGCTTGGACTGGTAACAGCCTAGCATTTGTTGAAACAAAAGTCAACATGACACCATATGTAAACCAGCCTACCGTTAAACTTAGATGGAGACTTGGTTCAGACAATTCAGTTTCTTCTACCGGATGGAATGTAGATGATATTCAAATGCAAACTATTGCAACAGTTAATCTTCGCTCAAGTCTTTTTAATGCAGCAGATGTTAGAATTGATATAAAAGACACTGTTACTGTAATCTTGCCGATAATTATTGCAAACCCAACGGTTACAATTAATCAGGCAGTAGGACAAGCAGATCCAACGAATATCTCACCAATTAATTTCACAGTAGTATTCGATCAGCCGGTAATTAATTTTGCTACTGGTGATGTAACCTTAGGTGGTACAGCAGCAGGCCCACTTGTTGCAACAGTTACTGGAGGACCAACAACTTATAATGTAGCTGTAACAGGTATGACAACCAGCGGCACCGTAATCGCTACAATAGCCGGCGGTGTTTGTACAAATGCTGCATTGGATCCTAACCAGGCATCTACCAGTACAGATAATACTGTTACATGGTCATCTGGACCTTTAAATGACCTTTGCGCAAATGCTATTCCAATTGTTTGCGGAAGTACAACAGCTGGTACAACAGTCGGAGCTACTATTGATGTAGGAACTCCTGATTGCGGAGCAGCAACTGTAACAAGCCCTGGTGTTTGGTACAGTTTTGTTGGAAATGGTGGAGCTACAACACTAAGTTTGTGTGGTGGAGCATCTTTTGATACCAAACTTGGTGTTTATAGCGGTACTTGTGGTGCGTTAGTTTGTGTTGGTGGAAACGATGACTTCTGTAGCTTACAATCAGAGGTTACAGTACCAACCATTTCTGGTACAACTTATTATGTTTTAGTACATAGTTTTGGTGGAGCTACAGGTGCATTTAGTTTAACACTTACCTGTACCTGTCCTACATTATCAGTAGATCCTGTTGCAAACCAAACAGTATGTAACGGTGCTGCTACTACAGCAGTAACATTTACTGGTTTGGAACCTGCTACTGTTTATTCATGGACAAATGATAATGCTACTATTGGCCTTGCAGTAAGTGGCACTGGAAACATTCCTTCGTTTACTGCTACCAATACAGGTGCAGCACCGGTAACGGCAACTATCACAGTAATACCAACTTATGTTGGTTGTCCTGATGGGCCATCGAGAACATTTACTATTACCGTTAATCCAAGCGGTCAGGTAAACGCAGTACCAAATCAGGTATTATGTGCAGGCCAGTCAACAACGGCTGTAAACTTTACAACAACAGTTCCGGGTACTACATTTAACTGGACCAATAATAATACAGGTACAGGGCTTGGAGCAAATGGCACAGGAGATATTGCTTCGTTTGTAACAACAAATGCAACAGCAGCACCATTAGTGAGTACGGTTACGGTTACACCAATTTATGGTGGCGTAGGAGCTTCTCCGGTAACTTTCTCAAATACTGCAAATATTGCGATACCTGCAGGACAGCCTGTAACAACCACAGGTCCGAGTTCTCCTTATCCGTCGCCAATTACTGTTTCAGGATTACCAACTACAGGGGTTACTGTACAATCAATAACTTTTAATGGCTTAGCACACACTTTTGCCAGCGATATTGAAGTGTTGTTAGTTAGCCCAACTGGTCAGCACTTCGTTCCTATGTCGGATATTGGAGGGGGAACAGGATTTGATGCAGCAGCAACTATAACTTTAAAAGATGGTTCTCCAGCATTACCATTAGGTTCTGCTGTCATTACATCGGGTACTTATGGACCAACTTCATCGTCTACAACTATTTCAGGTTTTGTGGCACCGGCGCCGGCTGCTCCTTATAATCTGGCAGCAACTGCTGGGTCTTCAACATTTGCAAGCATTTTTAACACTAGTACAAACTATAACGGTACGTGGAGCTTGTATATTCATGATGATCTTGGTGGCGATTTCGGTAACATGGCCGGTGGCTGGGATATTACGTTCCTTGTACCTTCTGTATCAAGTTGTGTAGGTACACCAAGAATATTTACAATTACAGTTAATCCAACACCAGTAGCGGTAGCAACGCCATCAAGCCAGAATGCTTGTTCAGGTGCTGCAATAACAACAATTGTATTAAGCAGTGCAACAGCAGGAACTACATATACCTGGACAAGGGATAATGCAGCTGCAGTAACTGGAATACCAGGTAATGGTGCAGGTAATATCAGTGGTTCATTAACGAATATCACTTTGGCACCGGTAACAGTAACGTTTACAATAACTCCAACGGCTAATGGTTGTCCTGGTGCACCGATTACAGCAACTGTAACGGTGAATCCAACACCACAGGTAGATCAACCAGCAGACCAGACTGTGTGTAACGGAGCAATGACAGCACCGGTGAATTTCACAAGTACTGTTGCTGGTACAGTATTTAATTGGACGAACAATACTCCATCCATCGGCCTTGCAGCAAGTGGTACTGGTAATATTGCGGCCTTTACAGCTACGAATGCGACTACTTTACCGGTAACAGGCACTATAACGGTAACACCAAGTATTAATAATCCAACGTCAGGAGTTTCAACTTCAGGATTTCTTAACAATAATTCAAATGCATTAGTGACCTTTAATTTCCGGAATACAAATTCATCCCCGGTAACAATAACTGGAATCGAAAGTATTTGTAGCACAAACGGTCTAAAAGATGTTACTGCTTTCTTTAAAACCTCTGCGATAAACGGACTACCCGGAGCCATCAGCGTTGCAAATGGATGGAATACATTTGGTACAGCTGTCATTACCGGAATTGCAAATACAACAACCACAACTACACAACCATTTATGTCAGGTTTATCGTTGGTTGTTCCGCCAGGTGCCACTTACGGAATTGCAATTCAGGCTGTGAACCAAGGAACAACAGTAGCTGCGATGAGGTATAGCTCTATTGGTGCAGGTCCCTTTACATTTACTACTAATGGATGTGATCTTATTTCAGGAGCAAATATTAGTTATGGTGGCGTTGCAGCCCCAGGGCACCCACTTTTACACCAAGAGCATTTTTAGGAAAAGTTAACTTTATTAGTTCTTGTTCAGGTCCTTCGAAGACCTTTAATATAACGGTGAATCCAACACCAACGATCACTTGTCCTGCTAATATTACAACAGCTAGTGATGTAGGGGTTTGTAACAAAACCGTTAATTACACACCAACGGTAACCGGTACACCAGCACCAACATTGAGCTATGTATTAACAGGCGCAACAACAGGCAGCGGCGCAGGTAGCGGAAGTGGTTTGAAATTTAATGTTGGCGTAACAACGGTAACGATAACGGCAACGAATATTTGTGCAACAGTAACCTGTTCATTCACAATAACAGTAACTGATAGCCAGTTACCAGTAATCAATACACAGCCAGCGAACAGAACAGTATGTGCAGGCAGCAACGCAACGTTTACAGTAGCAGCAGTAACAGCGCCAAGTGCAGGCGGTCCGTTAAGCTATCAGTGGCAGTTGTGGAATGGCAGCACTTGGAATAATATAGCAGGTGCCACCGCAGCAACCTTAACGCTGAACAGTGTAACGCAGACGATGAATACAAACAGTTACAGAGTACAGGTAATAGGTCTTTGTACAACAGTTAATTCCGCATTTGCAACATTGTATGTAAATCCATTACCAACAATCAACTTAACGACATCGATACCTCCAGCCTTGTTACCAACACAGGTGTTAACGATTACGGCAACAACAGCACCATCAGGTGGTAGTTATGTATGGTTCAAGAATGGAGTGGTGATAGCAGGCGCAACAGGCAATACATTAGCAGGCCTCACGGTGAGTGATATCGGAACTTATCGTGTAGTGTACACAGATGGTAATGGTTGTGTGGTTACGTCAGCGAACATAGACATCACTGGTCAGCCATCCAATAACCTGTATGTGTATCCAGTACCAAACCAGGGAGTGTTCAATGTTAGGTTCTACAACCAAGCAAATGAGCAGGTAACTGTAAGGGTGTTTGATGCAAAGGGGAGCGAAGTGTATAGTAGAAAAGTATTGACAACAATACCTTACACTACTATCAATGTAGACCTCTCTACAAGCAGATTACTGGCTAACGGTACATATGTTGTAGATGTAAGAGGAGCCGATGGAAGATTGATGGGCTCAAGGAAGATCATTGTTTATAACAGATAAACAGCTGAAAAATAATAGCTGAAACTAAAACCCCGTCTCGTTCCAAACGAGACGGGGTTTTTTAGTTAATAGGATATAGATGTAGCAACGATTTAACTTGAATAAGCAAATGCTGGTTATTTCCTTCAGGTATAAAGATTGGGCTATAGGCCTATTATAGACAAGCAACTACCAATTTACTATTGGTATCCTCAATTTATCGGGTATGGCTCCGCGGTGGTAAAAGCATGGAAGGAGCAGATTCGCAGTGTGAAATATTCAACTCTCTACTTTTTTGTAAATGAGTCTTATTTGGCCTTGATCAACCTTATCATAGCACTTTCACCTTCAGTACTAGCTAGATAGGCATCATATCGTTCTTCATTAATAATGGCCACCATATAAGAAGTGTTAGGCGGTATTGTTCCAAGGTTTTCAGCCACCATTGTCAGCTCATTCAGGTCGTTTAATTCACTTACTGCTAATTTTATGATATAAGGATTGGCTGTCAGCCGGATATGTTCAAAAATCAGTTTGTTATTTAAGAATAGCGATATAGAATCCCCGTCTATTTCTGCATTGTCATAAAACCTAAGTTCTATTGAATCTCCACTGATAGGAATATCTTTTATAAATGTTTTCTTGCGGGTAACAAATTTTTCTTCAATGGTTGGTGCCTTTACTGGTTCAATCACTTTTGCAACCGGTTTTATTACTGTTGGCTCCGGCTCTTTTGTAACAACTGGTTTTTCTTCCTTCTTAGCAATAACAGGCGGCAAAGGTTTTTCAATTGGTTTTACGGGTACTACAGGTTTTGTTGGCGGTTCAGTTTCAGTTTTTTGTTGGTAGGCAATCCCTTTTATACTGTCTATTACTTCAGGATCATTTGCACCGCTTGTATAATTATCAATTACAAAATCCCATTCATCTTCAAAGCTGGATTGATAGGTTTTATCCATATGCACTTCGCCTTTGATATTTGTTTCATCTGCTTTTGGGGCTACTTTTCCGTCAAGCATCATTCTGTTACCACCAGGGCAATTAAAATCTGCTCTGGAAAGCATCGGTATTTTTCCCGGACTACTGATGCTAAGCTTTGTTGATTTTTCTTCCAGCAATTGGTCATCCCACCAAACAGCTTCGTTACTTCTTACATCAAAATACCCACGGATGCTATAGCGGCGATAATTATTGACAGATTCATAATAATAGGATGTGCCTGTTAAACTATCTCCTTGTTGAATAATTTTTACTTCTACCTTCTGCCGGTTGATCTTTCCTTTCCAGGTGCCAGTGATCATCTGTGCATTTGAAAATGTACATGAGCAAAAGCTGAGTAAGAAAACTGCAAGAATGTTTTTATTCAATAAGGTTCCGGACATGGAAAAGCATTTGTTACTAAACGAAGAATATACTATAATATTTTCTGGTAAAATTGATTGAATATGAAGAAGCTCAGGCTTTTTTAAAAGATTTGAACAACTTACCTTTAAAGCAGATGGAAAAACTAAACGACATAGTTGCAATAATCAGGAAACATCAACATGATTTTCATCAAGTAGTACCGTTTGATAGTACTGCCGACAAATTACTACAGCTTGACTTTACTACTGCTAACAAAGAAATTACTCCCGAAATATTAAACGACATAAAAGCCTTCAATAATTATGTTGATGAGCTGCTGCATAAAAACAATGCGAAATATGGCATTGGTGGATATGATGAACATCGCACCATTTATAAAGTAAGCAAAGTGTTTGATGGGGATGGCGAAGGAGAAGAGCCGAGAAGGCTTCATCTTGGCGTTGATATTTGGGGTAAACATAATACCGCCATCATATCACCGATGGATGGGTTGGTGCATAGCTTTGCGTTTAATAATGATTTTGGTGACTACGGAGGAACGATTATTCTTGTCCACCGGTTAGAAGATGTTAGCTTCTTTACATTATACGGTCACCTTAGTTTAAACTCACTTAAAAATTTGCATGAAGGTCAGCATATAGAAAAGGGAGAAATATTTGCTGAGTTTTGCCTACCTATTGAGAACGGTCACTGGCCACCACATCTTCACTTTCAGATAATACTTGATATGGGAACTTATAAAGGTGATTATCCCGGCGTATGTAAATTATCCGAAAAGAAAGGTTGGTTACAAAACAGTCCTGACCCGGATCTAATCTTACAACTTCAACAATATCTTCATTAAACGGTATAATAAAAATTTGCTTTAGCTTATACCATTAACCTGAATGCATGCGACCAATGATTGCGGATAAAACCCGGGATACACCATAATATACAAAGAGGTTCGATGGCTCTTGCAGCTTCTATTTTTCCCATATCCTCAGTATCCCAACCAAAAGAAGTAAGAATATTCTTTACTAACTCCTTAGCTTCATCATCATTACCACAAATGAACATACTTGGCCATCCATCATTGAAAGCTGGTTTATACATTAAATCAGTACCTATGCTATTAAATGCTTTTACCACTTTAGCATCAGGCATATTAGCCTGAATAATTTCCATTAGACTTTCATTAGGGCCAGTGAAAAAGAAAGGACACCATTTATTGGGGGAATGTCAGCAATTGGATTAGTAACATCTATTACTAACTTGCTTGCAAAAAGACTTGAACCGACTTGCTGTACAACTTCTACAACTTTAGAGCCTTTACTGCCAGTACTATCCCTTCTCCAAAAGCTGCTGCTTCTACAAGATAACCGACCAATCCGGTTGGATTATTTATGCGCCAGCTAATGACCCCGGGATTTGAAACATCCCTTGTGCCAAGCATTACTTCATGACCTTCAGTTAGTAAAGCTGTTGCCAAAGTTTGTCCAACTTTTCCCGAACCTATAATGCCAAATTTCATAACAGTTATTTTATAGATTAATAATTAGCTTTACAAATATTCAATTAAAATTTCATGTCCAATCCAAATCTGAGCAGTGATAAAGATAATCTAACGGCATCAGATGCCTTATTTGAAAATACGATACGGCCCGCACAAATTGCAGATTTTTCCGGGCAGGATCAAATTATAGAAAACCTTCGCATTTTCATTAAAGCAGCAAAGATTCGTGGCGAAGCTTTGGATCATGTTTTATTTCATGGCCCTCCGGGTTTGGGTAAAACAACACTATCTAGAATTGTAGCTAATGAATTGGGTGTAAATATTAAAGAAACATCTGGACCAGTAATTGAAAAACCAGGTGACTTAGCTGGTCTGTTAACAAGCCTTGAGCCGAATGATGTTCTATTTATTGATGAAATACATCGGCTAAGTGCCGTTGTGGAAGAATATTTATATGCTGCTATGGAAGACTACCGCATTGATATTATGATTGATAGTGGCCCCAATGCAAGAAGCATACAGATCAATCTGAATCCTTTTACTTTAATAGGAGCGACTACAAGGAGTGGTTTGCTTACTGCACCACTATTATCAAGATTTGCTATTAAATCAAGATTAGAATATTACACTTCGGATGTATTGAATAAAATAATTCAACGTTCGGCCAATATTCTTGGTACGAAGATTTCAACTGATGCGGTTGGAGAAATCGGAAGAAGAAGTAGAGGTACACCAAGAATCGCCAATGGATTATTAAGAAGAGTGAGAGACTTTGCTCAGGTGTTAAATGATGGGCAAATTGATTTCGGCATCACTCAACATGCATTAAAAGCATTAAATGTAGATGAACATGGCCTAGATGATATGGACAATAGAATTCTCTCTACAATTATAGATAAATTTAAAGGCGGACCAGTTGGCATTACCACTATTGCGACAGCAGTAGGAGAAGAAGCTGGTACTTTGGAAGAAGTATATGAACCTTTTTTGATTCAGGAAGGGTTTATGCAACGAACACCTAGGGGAAGAGAAGTAACAGCAAAGGCATATGCGCATTTGGGTAAAATACAACCAGGAAATTCTGGCTCCTTATTTTCACAATAAAAAAGGTGTCCGATTTTCGAACACCTTTCAAAATTTACAATATTATTTTCTCCTGATGCAGATTTTATTCCTGAACTACAAGTCTGAATCCATTGCCATGGATATTCACTATCTCAATTTTTTCATCATCTTTTAAATACTTACGAAGTTTGGCAATGTACACATCCATGCTTCTGCCATTAAAGTAAGTATCGCTGCCCCAGATTCTTTTTAATGCCTGTTCCCTTGGAAGCAGATCATTCAAATGCTCTGCAAGCATTTTCAACAGCTCATTTTCTTTAGGTGACAATGTTTGCGTAATGTCTTTATGAATAAGCTGCCTCAATTTTGGGTTGAAATGATAAGTGGAAAGATCGAACTCCATGTTCTCACTTTCTTTATTCTGCTCTTCATTCCTTTTCAGAATAGCTTTTATTTTCAGTAATAACACTTCGCTGTCAAATGGTTTGGTGATATAATCATCAGCGCCAAGTTTGTAGCCTTGAATCACATCTTCCTTCATCGTTTTTGCACTTAAAAAGAAAAGAGGAATATCCGGATCTACATCTCTTATTTCTTCAGCCAGCGTAAAGCCGTCCATATTCGGCATCATTACATCTAGTAGACAGAGGTCAAATTTTTCCCGTTGGAAAGCGGCAAGACCAAGGCGGCCGTCTCTTTCGAGGGTTACATCGTAGTCATTTAATTCAAGATAATTCTTAAGAACACTTCCTAGATTGGGATCATCTTCGCACAATAATAATTTAGATTTCTTTGCTTCCATTTTCTGGTGGTTTATATTGGTGACAAATAAAGTTAAAGCATTTCAAGGGTTCAAGTATCGGGACTGAATATTTTGTTAAAAGACCTCAATTTTAAACCTTTTGCTCTCTACTTTTGCTTAATACTACATACTACGTAGCTTTAGCAAAGTAATATAGTAAAAACTGTGCCATGCATTTGGCAAATGATAATCGGCTAAAGAAAATTTATAAAATATAGAAAACCTTATATTAACAGCAAATAAAAATTTCAAATGGCAGATACCACTAATTTTCTCGAAATTGTAAATAAGGGTTATACCTTCAAAGGCGAATCATTTAAAATAGGCTGTGCCATGATAGATGGAGCAGTGGTAAGCGGTGCCGATGTTTTAATCCCCTTTAAGACATTAAACAGGCATGGATTAATTGCAGGAGCAACTGGTACAGGCAAAACAAAAACCTTACAGATATTAGCCGAAGGACTGAGCGATGCAAGTATTCCTGTATTGATGATGGATATAAAAGGCGACCTGAGTGGTATTGCAGCGGCAGGAACTTCAAATGATAAAATTGCAGACAGATGTCAGAAACTGAATATTGAATTCAAGCCAACGGCTTATCCAACAGATTTGCTGACTTTGAGTAATCAGAAAGGCGCAAGATTACGAGCAACGGTGAGTGAATTTGGCCCGGTACTCCTATCAAAGATTTTGGGTTTGAATGATACACAAGGTGGATTTGTAGCTATGATCTTCAAATATTGTGATGATAATAAATTGCCTTTACTCGATCTGAAAGATTTCATTAAAGTATTACAATTTGTAAGTGATGAAGGGAAAGCAGATATGGAAAAAGATTATGGAAAAATTTCCACCACCTCTACAGGGACCATACTTAGAAAAGTTATTGAACTGCAACAACAAGGTGCTGATGTTTTTTTCGGAGAGAAGAGTTTTGAGGTAGACGACCTGATGCGGATAAATGAGGATGGAAAAGGGATGATCTCTATTGTAAGAGTAACAGATTTGCAAGATAGACCCAAATTGTTCTCCACCTTTATGTTACAATTGCTGGCAGAGTTGTACGCCAGTTGTCCGGAAGAAGGAGATTTGGATAAGCCAAAGCTTGTGATGTTCATAGATGAGGCACACCTTATTTTTCAAGAAGCGAATGATGCTTTGTTACAGCAAATTGAAACAATCATTAAGCTCATACGTTCCAAAGGAATTGGTATTTATTTCTGCACACAAAACCCGATGGATGTTCCTGCATCTGTATTGGCACAATTAGGATTAAAAGTGCAACATGCTTTAAGAGCATTTACCGCAGCCGATAGAAAAGTAATTAAACAAACAGCAGAGAATTATCCGGAAACAGAATTTTATAAAACGGAAGACCTGATAACTCAATTAGGGACAGGCGAGGCATTAATCACCATTTTGAACGAAAAAGGTATTCCAACTCCGTTGGTACATTGTATGCTTAGGGCACCGCAAAGTCGTATGGATATTTTAAGTGAGATAGAAATTGATAGTTTGGTTAGTAAGTCGAAAATTGCTGCTAAATATAATGAAGTGATTGACAGCAAAAGTGCTTATGAAATGTTGACCGAAAAGCTTGAAGAGGCTGCTAAGCGGGAAGAAAAGGAGGAAGAAAAAACTACTAAAAAAATACCAGCTAAAAAGGAAAAAGGCTTTTTTGATGATCCGACAGTAAAAAGTATGACCCGTACTGCAGGAAATAGCATAGTCCGGACCTTACTTGGGGTACTCGGTCTTGGTGGAAGAAGCAAGAAGAGCTTGTTTTAAAAAAATTTTTTTGTAATTTTAAATGGCGAAACACCTCTTGCAGTTGTATGCATTATCCATTCTATGATCCAAAGCTGATCCTTTTCTATTTAATACCAGGTTAAGATTTTGTATGTTATCTGGCATTTGTCTGATAATATTTGTAGCGGAAAGTTGAATAAACTTTTTAGTACAATATATTCTTTAACCTACAAGCCTTAGAAAATGAAAAGATTAGTTTTTTGGACGATGTTAAGTGTAGCATTTTTGATCATTATTATAATCAAAACTGTTTAATCAGTTAAGAGATACTAAACCTGTTTTGTTTACGCTTATTTTATTTTCAGCCTGAAGGAATTCAATCACCTTCCAGGCTTTTTCTTTTTTAACTCCATCTAACTTTAGCAACAGGTCTTTAGTATGTAAAGGTTCAAGCTTTATTAAATTGATAATGCGGAGATGAAGCGTTTCAAATTCTTCTTTGCTAAGTACTGATGCCTTTTGCCGAAGGCAATTGTCGCAAATGCCACAAGCTTTTATTTTTTCATCTCCAAAATAGAAACCGATTACCTGACTGCGACAAGCTGTACTTTCATCAACAAACTCTAACATTTGTTTCATTCTTCGTTGAAACTGTTCTTTTCTATTTATGTAAGCGGCCATATCAATCCTTACATCCTCTGCTTTGATTCTGTTTATAGATAAAAAAAGTTGTGGTGTATCTTTTTGTGGCTGGTATTCAATGATACCCATTTTATGTAAAAGTTGGAGTTGCTTTTTTACTTCTTCATAATCTGTTTTCAATAATCCGGCCATCATTTTTTCTGAAATTGAAGTAGGCTGATCAAAGATGCCTTCGTATGCCCTTAATAAAGTTTTTATGGTATTATCAAGTTTGACGTTTTCATTCTCAATATTTCTCAGTTGATTTTTATCAGTCGTAAATACTACTGTCGAGGGATTAAAGACTTGTTCATTGAAAGTAAGCAGGTTCTCCTGCTCTAATGATTTAAGAGAATACAGTGTTGTGTGCCCTACAAGTTTAAATTTCTTTAGGAAGTCGGATATATCAAAATCATAATATTCGCCTTCGCCACTCCCAACAGGTATTTGTAAATAATTCGCAATGCTTTGATAAACATCTCGAATATCTTTTAGAGATGGGAAACGAAGATCTGCCAATTTTTCTAATTCATGAATATCCCTGTCGTCGTATAATAGAACCGCATAGGCAGTTTTTCCATCTCTTCCACCGCGGCCAGCTTCCTGATAATAATTTTCCAGACAATCAGGAACGTCTGCATGAATGACCGTTCGTACATCCGGTTTGTCAATGCCCATTCCAAAAGCATTGGTGCAAACGATTACTCTTGTTTTATTATTGATCCATGCTTCTTGTCTTTTACTTCTTTCTTCTTGTGCAAGGCCTGCATGATAATAGTCTGACGAGATTTGTTGTAATTGCAAAAGCTCACTTAGTTCTTTTGTTCTTTTTCTGCTTTTGCAATACACAATCGAAGTGCCATTGACTTTTCGCAGCACTTCAATTATTTTGTTGATTTTAGAATCAACTTTGAATACACTATAGGAGAGGTTTGCTCTTTCAAATGATTGACGAAATATTTGATGATTTTGAAATTCTAATTTTTCACAAATATCTTTTTGCACTTCAGGAGTGGCAGACGCCGTTAATGCAAGCATTGTTACATGCGGCAATTCTTCACGAAGTGCAGCGATACGTAAATAAGGCGGACGAAAATCATAACCCCATTGTGAAATACAATGTGCTTCATCCACAGCAATAAGATTTACACCTAAGCCAGGAAGATATTCTTTAAACAAAGTCGACTCTAATCGTTCAGGCGAAACGTATAAAAATTTGCAATTGCTTTCGCTTGCTACTTTGAAAGTATTAATTACTTCTTTACGACTCATCCCGGAATAAACAGCAAAAGCAGTTATCCCTTTTCTACGAAGATTTTCTACTTGGTCTTTCATCAACGCAATTAAGGGAGACACAACAAGGCATAATCCATCTTTTGCCATTGCCGGAACCTGATAGCATAAAGATTTGCCTCCTCCTGTTGGCATTAATGCTAAGCTGTCATTGCCTTCAAGAATTGCGTTAATAATATCTTCTTGTAACGGACGAAAAGAATCATAGCCCCAGTATTGTTTTAATATGGAATGAATTTCTGCCATGGAATGCTGTGAATTTACACCACTTTCTTTACGAACAGGCGAACAGAATTAATGGCAAGTACAACATCGCTTAATCCCATAATCAATGCACCAAAAGTAGGAGTAAGAAATCCAAAGGCAGCAACAGGAATAGCAACTATATTATAGGCAAAAGCCCAGAAAAGATTTTGTTTGATAGTGAGGTAAGTATGTTTTCCTAAACCTAAAGCTGTTGGAAGATTTTTTAAACCATTATTCATTAATACTACATGTGCTGATTGTACGGCTATCTGCGAAGCATCGTTCATTGAAATGCCAATGGTTGCTTTTGCCAATGCCGGTGCATCATTAATACCATCACCAACCATTGCAGTTGGCATCTCAGCATTTAGTTCTGTGATCTTGGCTAATTTTTGTTCCGGAGTTTGTTCTGCGATGACGGTATCAATATTTAGTTCAGCGGCCAGTTGATTGCATTTTTCCAAACGGTCGCCACTTAATAAGATGGTCTCAATGTTTTTACTATGCAGATAATTTATAACTGCTTTTGCTTCAGGCCGTATTTCATCTTTCACATCAATCCATCCGATTAGCGAATCATTCTTTGTTATGTAAACATTGTGAGTGTCATCTTTTGTTAGTTTGTCAGCAATTTTATAAGAACCAGCCCACCAGGTATTTCCTTCATTGTCTTCCGCTTTCATGCCGAAGCCTTTTACTTCTTCTATTTTTTTCCAGCGGATTTCATCCTTCGATTTCCATTCTTCAGTAATTGCTTTTGCAATCGGATGATTGGAATATTTTTCAAGGCTATATGAAGTCAGCTTAAACTTAGCTTCTTCAATTTGAGAATTAATTCCTGCTATTTGAAATTTACCAGTCGTTAATGTTCCTGTTTTGTCAAATACAACTCTTTTAATATCCTTAAATGTTTCGAGGCTGGTAGCATTGCGAAAAAGAATTCCTGTTTTTGCAGCACGGCCAAGACCAACAGCAATGGCTGCAGGTGTGGCTAAACCCATAGCACAGGGGCAGGCAATAACTAATACAGCAATGCTTCGCATGAGAGCTGGTGTAAAATCTTTTAGAACAATCCAGCTTAATATCAACGTAAGAGCAGCAATTCCCAGAACGATAGGAATAAATATGGCACTGATCTTATCCGCAAGTTGCTGCACAGGTGGTTTTTCTCCCTGAGCTTGTTTTACCATATTAATGATTCCAGATAAAACAGTGTCTTTACCAACAGCTGTTACCTGTGCTTTTGCAGTGCCATCGCTAATCAGGCTGCCGCCAATTAGTTTATCTTTTTTTACTTTATGAACGGGTATACTTTCACCAGTTATAATAGCTTCATTAACCTGCACATCACCCCAGAGAATTTTGCAGTCAATTGGTACCTGTTCACCACTTTTTAATAAAATCAAATCACCAACTCGCAGTGCTATATTTTCAACAGGAAAATCTGTTCTTTATGTTCATCATCAAAAGCAATCATATTGGCCATTACTTTTTGCGACTTAGCCAATTGATTTAACTCTCTCTGTGTCGCATTTACAGAAGCTTCTTCTAAATAATTCCCCATGAAAACAAGTGTGATGATGGTAGCAGTTGTTTCATAAAACATATACTGCTCTGCTTGCCCAGTAAGCGATCCATATAAGCTATAAAAGAATGCTGCGGTAGAACCAATTGCTATCAGCACATTCATATTAGGTATTCCATTGCGAATACTTTTCCATGCACTTTTTCCAAAAAAATTAAAGCCAACTACGTAAACAGGAATGGTAAGTGCTAACTGCACCCAATGATTCATCAGCCAGTGTATATGCAATCCTGGTATCATGTGCAGCATGAGCACAGCGGTAAAGGGTAGGCAAAACCAGAAGCGTTGTAGATGAGTTGATAAAAATCCAGCATGTTCATCATCATGGCTATGTCCATGTGAAAGATTTGCTTCCTTTACTTTATAGCCGAGGCCTTTAATGCCTTTTGCCAGGTCACCCTCTTTTTTTATATCGTTTATGTCAAATGAAACATCACCAGTGCCAAAATTCACCTTTACATTTTTCATGCCTTGCTTATCCAAATACTTGTGAATAGTAAGAGCACAGTTAGTACAATCCATTCCATCTACTTTCCATTGAACTGTTTCCATATTACAAATTTACTTAAACAAGGATAGCCAGTATTTTAAGAAACGGAAAATGTTTACAACATGGTTGCTATAACGCTGTAAATTTGAAGTATGGAATTGATTTACTCATTGGATGCAATAAATACAGCCGCAGTTGAATTTTGGGAAAAAGCCGGAAGTGGAAATATATTCGCTTTTCATGGACAAATGGGTGCTGGCAAAACAACTTTTATTCATGCCCTATGTGAAGTTAAAGGAGTGAAAGATGTTATCAGCAGCCCGACTTTTCCCATCATTAATGAGTACAAATATGATTGTGAAGGAACAATGCGGTTGTTGTTTCATATGGATTTGTATCGACTAAAAGATGAAGAAGAAGCAATCAGAGCAGGAGTTGAAGACTGTCTTTTTAGTGGGTTTATCTGTCTAGTAGAGTGGCCAGAAAAAGCTCCAAGTATCTTTCCTGATACTGCAGTACATGTTTATTTAGAGCTTGTAGATGAGAAAACAAGGAGCATAAAAATCGCCGAAAATTGAGTACATTTGAAATAGCTTAAAACTTCTGATTTTATAGATCTCCGATCGCCAATAATTAACCAGCAATCAATTTAATGAGCCAGCAAAAGCCTAAAATAAGCACTTCATTCAGTTATGAAACTTTGGAAGAGACACTGGATATTAAGCCCAAAGTAGAGGGGATGATGATTGGTATACCAAAAGAAATTGCTTTTCAGGAAAACAGGATTGCATTAACTCCCGATGCAGTAAGTGTTTTGATTAATAATGGCCATCAGGTAATGATTGAACACAATGCCGGTGAAGCCTCACATTTCAGAGACAAGGATTATAGCGAAGCTGGTGCAAAAATAGTTTATGATCGAGAATCGGTTTTTAAAGCTCCCATACTTGTAAAAAGTGCACCAATCATTGAGGAGGATTTACCTCTATTACAATTAAATCAGGTCATCATTTCGCCTATACATATTTCTGTAATGAAGGCTGAAATTCTGGAGGCGATGATGACTAAAAGAGTTACAGCAATTTCGTTTGAGAATTTGAAAGATGATAGTGATTCTTACCCAATAGTCCGGAGCATGAGTGAAATAGCAGGAAGTGCTGTAATGCTGATTGCCGCACAATATTTAGGTTCTGCCAATCATGGCAAAGGGGTTTTATTAGGAGGTGTTTCTGGTATTGCACCAACAAAAGTTATTATAATTGGTGCAGGAATTGTAGGAGAGTATGCTGCAAGAGCTGCCTTGGCGTTAGGTGCATCTGTAAAAGTTTTTGATAATAGTGTTTACCGGTTGAAGCGATTGCAAAATAATATAGGACAAAGATTATGGACTTCCGTAATAGAGCCACGAATGCTTGCCAAACAATTAAAAACCTGTGAAGTAGCTGTTGGAGCATTGGGATCGCAAACAGGCAGAACGCCTATGGTGGTGAATGAAGAAATGGTAAGTAATATGCGGCCTGGTTCGGTAGTGATTGATGTAAGTATAGACAGAGGTGGCTGTTTCGAAACATCAGAAATAACCTCTCATGAGCATCCGATCTTTATGAAATATGGTGTAATACATTATTGTGTTCCAAATATTCCTTCCGGATTTTCTCGCACAGCATCTCAAGCTATAAGTAATGTTTTAATGCCACTGCTATTAGAAGCAGGCGAAGAAGGTGGATTTGAGAATCTTCTTTGGCACCAGATTCATTTGCGGAATGGTATTTACCTTTTCAAAGGATCATTGACGAATTTTTATCTCAGTCAGCGATTTGATTTGAAGTATACCGATCTGAATTTATTGATTGCAAGTCAACGATAAGATAGTATGCTAAAAGAAAAACCCCATTCGGCTTTTGCTGAATGGGGTTTTGTTATAAAGAACAGTTAGTCTTATTTATTCATTGTCTGTTTCGCTTCAATGCTTAAAGTAGCA
Organism: Chitinophagaceae bacterium; assembly: GCA_016708765.1. Classification (GTDB taxonomy): domain Bacteria; phylum Bacteroidota; class Bacteroidia; order Chitinophagales; family Chitinophagaceae; genus JJ008. The sequence continues at coordinate 359,910 of JADJFD010000002.1, read as the reverse complement.
TGAGGAACAGCCCGAAGACGAGCCTTGTCAATAAGGTTGCCTGTAACACGACATATGCCATATGTTTTATTTTCAATACGCATCATCGCTTTTTCCAAATGATCGATGAAAGTGATCTGGCGGCTTGCCATTTGGCTTAGCTGCTCTCTTTCCATACTTACACTACCATCTTCCATTGTCATGTATCGACCTTCATCCATATCTCCACCTTCTTCTTTGCGAGTAATCAAACCTTGCAAATAAGTAAGCTCTTTTTTAGCTGCATCCAGTTTCCTGGTAATGATCTCCCTGAATTCTACAAGGTCATTATCAGAATAACGCATAGTAGGGCCGTTGTACTGAGGAATAGATTGGTCTAATACAGATTTCGTAAAATCTGGTTCATACTTTACTGAACTTTTAGTTGTTGTTTTTGGAATTACAACTTTAGTGGGCTTCGGAGGTTCTTTTTTTATCACTGGTTTTACTTTTTGTTTGATAGAAACCAAGGATTTCGGATCCACCTTTCCAGACTTTTTAGGAGCTGGAACTTCTGGTGTCACCTCCACTTTTGGAGCAGGTTTAGCTACTGGCTTAGCTACTGGTTTCGGAATAGCCTTAGCCACTGGTTTTGGGGCAGGTTTAGCTACTTTCTTTGGAGCTGCTTTTTTTGGAGCAGGCTTTTTCGCAACGGGTTTAGCTGCTTTTTTTGGAGCAGGCTTAGCCGCCTTTTTAGGTGCAGATTTTTTCACAGTTTTCTTTGCTGCTGGTTTTTTTGAAGCAGCCTTAGGTGCGGGTTTAGTAGCTTTTTTAATTGCCTTTTTAGGAGCTGCTTTCTTTTTAGTAGCCATAGTATTACCCTTTTTTTGAAACAATCACATTTAGAAAAACTTCATTAATATCTATACTAATACCATCAATTTTAGTTGATGAAAACTCTAACTCATCCGCTAGAATTTCGGCGCAAATATAGTCTTTATACTTTGTCAACGATTCTTTTAACCCATCCGCCTCAGATACAGTTACTTTTACCCTATCTGTCAGTTCAAAACCACCTTCTTTACGAATTTTTTGAATCCTGTTGACGAACTCTCTGGCATTACCTTCTGCGGCTAATTCAGGTGTTATTGTTATGTCTAAAGCAACGGTTAAGCTGCCTTTATTTGCCACTGTCCAGCCCGGAATGTCTTCACTACTTATATCAACATCGGCAATCTGTAATATTACAGGTTCGCCATCAACTGGCAAACTATATTGTCCTTCTTTTTCCAACAAAGCAATATCGTCCTGTGTGAATAATGCCAATGCTGCCGACACGGCTTTCATCTTTGCTCCTAGCTTTTTTCCAAGGGCAACAAAGTTTGGTTTTATTTTTTTGCTGATGAAAGTATTGTCGGGATTCAGGTATTCAATTTCTTTCACATTTACCTCGGCTTTTATCAGGTCTTCCACCTTTTGCAATTGCTCTTTCATAGAAGCAGTCATTACCGGAATTAATACCTTTTGTAATGGCTGACGAACTTTGATGTTCACTTTCTTTCTTAATGAAAGAATTAGTGAAGAAGAATCCTGTGCCAGTTGCATTCTTTCTTCCAGTAGTGTATCAATAGCCCCCCTGCCCCCCGTTAGGGGGTTCTGAGTCATATCAATATCAGGATAACTTACATGATGGACAGACTCCACTATCGTACCATCCGGATTTTTAAATCTTTTTGTTACTGCATTCAGGTTTTGGAAAACCGTATCACTGAAGAATGGAGAAATAGGAGCTATTAACCTTGTTATTGTTTCCAAACATTCGTATAAAGTCTGGTAAGCACATATCTTATCCTGCTCGTATTCGCCTTTCCAGAATCTTCTTCTGCATAGACGAACGTACCAGTTGCTTAAATGCTCATCTACAAAATCCTCAATTACACGACCAGCCTGTGTTGGTTCAAAGTCGTCCATGTAAGCATTGGCTTTCTTTATCACTGTATTTAATGATGAAAGAATCCAGCGGTCAATTTCAGGACGATCTTTTAAAGGAATGTATTCTTCTTTAAAAGCAAAGCCATCCACATTGGAATACAAAGCAAAAAATTGATACGTATTATAAAGTGTGCCGAAGAATTTACGTTGTACTTCTTTGATGCCATCTAGGTCAAACTTCATATTGTCCCATGGCGAAGCATTGGTAACGAGATACCATCTTGTAGCATCTGCACCGAAAGTTTCGATGGTGGTGAAAGGGTCAACAATGTTGCCCAATCGTTTACTCATCTTTACTCCATTCTTATCCAATACGAGGCCATTTGACACACAGGTTTTGTATGCAACACTGTCGAATAACATGACAGCAATTGCATGCAATGTATAGAACCAACCTCTTGTCTGGTCTACACCTTCTGCTATATAATCAGCCGGAAAACTCTTTTCAAATGTTTCTTTATTCTCAAAAGGAAAATGCCATTGGGCATACGGCATAGCGCCGCTATCGAACCATACATCTATTAAATCAGGAACCCTTTTCATGGGTTTTCCTGATTTACTAACTAAAATAATATCATCTACATAGGGCTTATGTAAATCAAGAATACCTTCATGCAGGTAATGCTTATTTACATCGCCACCCAAAACTTCGTTGGCTTTTCTTATTCCTGCATTCAACTCTTCAATAGAACCAATACAAATTTCTTCTTCTCCATCTTCTGTTTTCCAAATAGGCAATGGAGTTCCCCAAAATCTTGAACGACTCAAATTCCAGTCTACCACATTTTCTAACCAGTTGCCAAATCTTCCTTCGCCGGTTGATTTTGGTTTCCAGTTGATAGTTTTATTCAACTCCACCATTCTTTCTTTTACTGCTGTGGTTTTGATGAACCATGCATCCAACGGATAATAAAGAATGGGTTTATCAGTTCGCCAGCAATGCGGATAGTTGTGTTCGTATTTTTCTACTTTAAAAGCCCGGTTCTCTTTTTTCAGTTTTACACTGATGTCAACATTCACATCTACATAATCCGGTTCGTCTTTATAATTCTTAACATAACGATTGCTGAACTCCCCAAGGCCATCTACAAATTTGCCTTGTCTGTCAACCATCGTTAGAATTCCGATATTATATTTCTTTCCCACTTTATAGTCATCTGCACCAAAAGCAGGAGCAGTGTGGACGATACCAGTACCGTCTTCAGTGGTTACAAATGAATCAACCATTACACGGAATGGTTTAGCGTCCGGTGTTATTTCTAGTATTGCTTTTAATGAATTGGCTTCGAAAGGAAGTAGTTGTTCGTATTCAAGACCTTCTAATTGCAAGCCTTTGAAGTTGCCAACGACAAATGCAAATTGGTTTCCTTTTTTAGGTAATATATCATTTGACTGAAGGTATTTTAGCTTTGTTAAAAAATCTTTCTCTTGTTCCAAAAAAGCAACATGCTCTTCCCCGAAAAAAGCAATACTTGTTACAAAGTATTTATTTATCAAAGGTTCAGCCATTATTACATAGCATGTTTTGCCAGTATATGGGTTAGTGGTCAATAATACATTATAATTAATATTTGGCCCAACAGTCAACCCTAGATTTGATGGTAATGTCCATGGAGTAGTCGTCCATGCCAGAAAGAAAAGTTCTTCTGATTCTGGAATTGGAATTAATGAATTTGGCTTTGCTTTAAACATCGCCACTGCACTGGTATCTTTTACATCTTTATACGTTCCAGGCTGGTTTAGTTCATGCGAACTTAATCCTGTGCCTGCTGCCGGTGAATAAGGTTGGATGCTTACACTTTCATACAAGAATCCTTTTTTATACAGTTCACTCAATATCCACCAAAGTGTTTCAATGTATTCGTTTTTGAAAGTGATGTACGGGTCATTCAAATCAACCCAGTAACCCATTTTCTTAGTAATGTCATCCCACTTGTCTTTATACCGCAATACTGCTTCACGACACTTCTGGTTATATTCTTCAACCGATATCTTTTTGCCAATATCTTCTTTGGTTATGCCAAGTTCTTTTATCGCTTTCAGCTACATAGCAAATTGTAGCCGTTTTAAAATGGGTGCGAAGTTACGAAAAGTAAAGCCTGAAAAAACCGCATCCCAAAGAATGCGGTTAAGAATATATTTTGATACAATTAGATTAGAAGGCTTGGCTGCCATCTCCCTGGTAAGCCACTCTGATTTTGTATTTAATTTTTGTAGGCCTTGTTGGCGGAACTACTGGATTGCCTAAATCATCGGCAGGATCTGCACTAATCATTTCAAGCTTGGCATACTTGCCAGTAGCAGTACGGAATACAAAAGTTTTTCCGGCTATGGGTGAAAAGCTACGGGTTGTTGGATTGTATGTGTACCAATCTGCACCTTTTATTGCTTTTTGAGAAACAGTAGTATCATATCTGTAACTTGTTGAAGGAGCTGTTGTGATTGCATCAAATGGCTGGTTAAAAATCTGCACACCAGCATTACCCGGGCCACTTGCATTGCTGTTCACAATAAAAGTCTCAAATCGAATTGCGAAATCCCATTTGGTACTTGCAGAATCAACTTGAGTTACTTCAGCAGCATTTTCAAAACTGAAAAAATTATAATTGCCACCAGCTGGATTACCATTTACCAGAAAATCCTTTGTATCTACCTTTGAGGGAGTAGGGTCTGTTTTATCTTTTTTGCAGCTTGCAAAAACTACAATCATTAACACTGCAAAAATCACATTTCTCTTGTTCATATTTCTATTGTTTATTTTTTAATTGAATAATGTATTCCTAAAAACCAATTGATACCCGGTATGTTGGGCAGATTACTAGAGTCAATATGGTTCAAAATATTATTTACTCCAGCCTGTAGCCGGAACGATTTGTTAAGTTTATAACCAATTGTCATATTTGTCTGCAACATCCCATTACCATACTCTTCTTCCATATTGGCAAAGCCATTGCCATCTTTATCAGTAACGCCAAACCTGCTGCGGTAAATAAAGCGTAACGAAGCATTCCATTTACTATCATTATTCTCCCAGAACAACCGAAGGTTCGCTTGATGTTTACTTCTATTTAGTAAGCCACTATAATCAGATTTTGTCATCAACCTAGCCGCACCGTTTATTTTATCACGGCCATAAACTTCATTATTTTTTATTCTTTGTAAAAGATCTTTATCGCCGGTAGAAAGTAGTTGATAACCTCCGCTGATTTGTAGCATTTTTATTTTATAACTGATGTTTAATTCAACACCTTGTGTAAAAGCTCTGTTTATATTGATATAACTAAAAACGGAACTGCCGTTTGTATTAGTAGCAACCGGTATGTAATTAATCAGGTTATTTACATCGTTGCGAAACATATTAATATCAATTTTTAAAGAAGCTATAAGATTCAAAGTTGTACCAATATTAAAGCCATCCGATATTTCAGGTTTAAGCTTTGTAATAAGATTTGCTGATGGAAGTATGTTTGAAATAAATCCAAGGTTTTGCTGTTGCTGAAGAAATGAGATAGAAAATTCATTACTTCCGTAAATACTATATCCTTCCGCTGCATTATTGGTGAAATTCAAATACAGCTGACGAAAATCCGGCGCTTTAAAACCAGCGCCATACGAAGCGATTAATTTTATTTTTTCATTGATGGCATAATTAACTGCAACTTTCGGGCTTAACCTTGAAGCAAAATCAGTGTTGTAATCATATCGTAATCCTGAAATAAAGATTACGTTTTTTATAGCCCGCCATTCATGTTGAGCAAACCCATGCCACATTTGTTGTTCCTGTTTTTTACTATAACGGGTAGTGTTCACCGTTTGTAATGTAAAACCACCGCCAATCGTCAGGGTGTTGTTTGTGTTCCAGGAAAAATCAGTTTGATTTTCTGCTCTGTAAAAACCCTGATTGAACCGATCGTAATAGTATTGTTTATTATTACTGATACTATCTAACTGCTGCGTAAAGCTGTAACCACTTGCCATCAGCCGTAGGTTTGTTTGTAAACGATTATTAAAACGGTGTGATAGAACAGGGTTTATTAAAAAGTCTTTTGTACTACCATCGCCAGTAACATTTAACTGGCTGCTGTTAATAGCATAACGACTTTGTTGTAATCCGTAGAATAAGCGACTGTTGGTTGTGAGCTTTGTTTTTGGAGAAAATTGATGCGCCAATTTTAATTGGCCAGTATAATTAAAGTATGGTTCCAGTGTTTTTTCAGGTGATGATTTATTCAGTTCGTAACCATTGCTGCTGTTCCTGTTTAGAAAATAAAGTAAGGAAGTTTTATTTTGGCTGATATTACCCGATGTATAGATATCGGTATTTAAAAAAGATCCGGTTCTGACACCTGCAGTAAAATTATTCCCCTTTGCTGGTTCAGTGATAATGTTAATAACACCGCCCATCGCATCACTACCATATAAGCTTGAGGATGGCCCTTTTACAATTTCAATTTTGCGGATATTGCCAACAGCAAATCTTGATAAATCCATAACACCACCTTGACGTCCGATTAAAGGTTCTCCATCTAATAATATAATTGTATGATCTGGAGAAAGGCCCTGTAACTGAACTCCATTTCCAAATACGCCACCACCAACTGCATTGCTTCCTGTGCCACCAGTAATCTGCAAGCCTGTTTGCTCTTGCAGAATATCATTTAGCCTTAATGAACCTGAAAGCTGAATGGTCTTTTTATTAACGATGTTGAAAGGCACTGCGACATTTCCTATCTTTCTTTCAGTTCGGGTAGCGGTTATAACAATTTCATCCATTGTTCTGTTGAACAAAGTATCGCTTTGTGCAAATGCGGAAATTCTCAGTAAGAAAGTGATTAAAATTGCAGCCGATTTCTTCATCTATTCTAAAATTGACTGCAAAGGTTCTTCAGGAATATTTGTGAATTATCATGCCTTTGTCATGATGTGAAGATGAAATTTTGTTTGACAAAAAAATGACACCATTTTTTGAAAAGTCATACGGAATGTTGACGAAAGTCATACTATAATATAAAAAGTATTAAACAAAAAAAACTGTTCAATTCTGAACAGTTTTTTAAAAAATAGGTGTGAACCATTATTCTACTATTACAATTCCTTTTGCAGTAACCCGAACTTCTTTTTCAGGCTTAGTAATGGCATCAATTTCTGCTTTTGATTTTTTTGCATCTTCTGCGTAATGCTTTAACTCGGCAACAGATGTTGTTTTCATTTTTACTTCGCCATCAATAACTACTGTTTTTCCTTTTGCTGCTACAGGTAAAAAGAATCCATAATCTTTCATTTTAACCATCGCTGTTTCGCCATTGCTTAATTCCAACTTTAACCAGCAGCCTTTGTTAGGGCAAACTTCAACTATTTTAGCTTTGATTTTTGTTTCCATTGGTTCTGCACCATTGGCTAGTTTAGCCACCACGTCTGTTAAAGCAACAGCTCCATCAGTTGTAACTTTTTCACCATACCATTCACCGAGTTTAGCATCACCAGCAGGTGGTTGTGCATTTACTACAAATGCAAATCCTGCAATAGCCAACGTAAAGAATAATTTTTTCATGATTATGTTTTTTTATTTGTTTTAAGTTTGGTTTGCAAAGATAACTTTTCATTTGAAATAGTTGCTTATTCTGGCAAAACTGGTTTTTTAAATCCCACCGGAGGTGTTGAAATAGCATTTAAAAAGGCCAGTAAATCTTTTTTTTCTTTTTTTGAGAGGTTTAATGGCTTTATTAAAGGATTATTATTGGTGCCCATATCACCCGAATTAAGGTTCTCTATAATCTCTTTAATGCTTGTTGATTTGCCGTCATGCATCCATGGACCGGTTTTCATAACATCCCGAAGCGACGGAGTTTTAAACTTACCGATGTCTTCATCTTTATGCGATACCTGATAATATCCATTGTCAGCACCTGAAAAACCAATATTATGAAACTGGTTATCTGTAAATAGGGGCCCATTATGGCAATTCATACACCTTGCTTTAGTGCGAAATAGATGAAGTCCATTTAATTCACTATTCGTAATTGCTTTTTTGTCTCCTTCCAGAAATTTATCGAACCTGCTTTTGTTGCTAACAATAGTTCTTTCAAATGTGGCGATGGCTTCTGTTAAGTTATGCGGATTAATTGTAGGTGAGCCGAAAGCCTTTTGAAATAAAACAGCGTACCCTTTTATATTTCTTAATTGCCCTACCAGCTCAGGCATTTCATGATGCATTTCAGATTCGCTGTTAATTGGGGCGAATGCCTGATCTTCTAAGCTACTGCTCCTGCCATCCCAAAAAAGTTTATTGTAAAACCAGGTGTTTTGAATGGTGGGAGAGTTTCTTTTGTTGATCGTTCCTTCATGCCCGATAGATTTTTCTTTTCCATCTGTCCAGTTTAATTTGGGATCATGACAGGAAGCACAGGAAATTTTTCCTGAACCGCTTAATCTTGTATCAAAAAATAAAGATTTACCAAGCTCGATAATATCTTTTAGTGAGTCCTTTTTATTTTCCAATGGACTTGCAGGAAGTATACCCAGTTCTTTCCATTCAACACCGTTATCAATTGTTGGAGCTGGCCATTGCGAAGATGGACGAGAATAAACATCCCGTAGGCTTTCTTTTGTATAAGAAACTGATACAAGTACAACAAAACTTAGAATACAAATAATAACAAGCTTTCGCATAACATCTCCTTACTACTTAATTGAAATTTATTTTATGAATTACTCTTTTTCTCATTTACTCCTTATATCTCTTAGCTTAAATAAATCCTCTGCAGTTTTTTGCACCGCACCTGCAAGGCAACTTGCCATCATGATGTGTTTCTCCATAATCACAACTTAGTTCTTCTCCTTTCTTAATGTTTTTCAAAGCATAAAACTCCACACGGTCTTTCATTACCCGCATAAAGGTGTTAGGGCCACAGGAATGATTGATGTATCGCATATCGTTTGGGTTGGCAGAAGCATTTAAAGCAAGATTATTATCCAGCTCAACACAGTTGATAACTTTTAAATCTTTTATCAAACGCATCGCTTCTTTCATAGTGATTATAACGCCGCCAAGGTCACCGATTTTTCTTTTTGCCGGAATAGACTGTAATGCGTAAGCTCCTTTGCCTGCTATCTTACTCTTTGCAACTTTTACAGGATAGTGAATACGGTATTCAGGAGTAATAATTTTTTTTGGCATAATTGTTTAATTAATCCATGTTAGTTTTTCTTCCAATGGTTTTCTGGTAACTCCGGTTGTTGGAATAGCAATATATCCTATATAGAAGAAGCCCATTAATTTATCTTCTTTATCCAAACCAAAAAACTCTTTTGCTTTTTCTTTATACGTAACCCCGCCTGTTGTCCAATAACCACCAAGACCATAAGCTGTAACGGATAAGTAAATATTCTGAACAGCACAAGCTACTGCAGCTACATCTTCTACTTCAGGAATATTTTTATTGGCTGTCTTCTTCATGCAAAGTGCAATAACATGTGAAGCCTTCAATGGATTCTGTTGCAGTTTAGAGTAAGTGATCTCTTTAAAATTTTCACCTGCCAGTTCTTTATATAGTTCACTTTGCCAGCTAGCCAGTTTTTGTAATCCATCGCCGCTGAATACTGTAAAATGCCAAGGCTCTTGTTTGCCATGATTAGGCGCCCAGCTGGCATTGGTTATTATTTCATTTATAATATTATCCTCCACTTTTTTTCCTGCCACGAACTGGTCGGGAAAAGTAGAACGGCGGTTTCTTGCTAACTCATTAAATGATACTGCGTTCATCATGTTTATATTTCAATATTTATAAATCATCAACTTTGTTTTGATTTATATCCAAGAAGACGAAGTGCATTTAAAACCACAAGCAGTGTAGAGCCTTCATGTCCTATTACTGCCGGACCCATACTTGCTATTCCTGACATCGTTAAGGGAATTAGAACAGCTACCATTCCCAGGCTAATAAAAAGATTTTGACGGATGATCGATTTACTTTTTCGGCTGAGGCCAATTGCAAACGGTAAGAGGGAAAGTTTATCACCCATTAATGCAATGTCTGCAGTTTCAATGCAACATCACTACCTGCAGCTCCCATAGCGATACCGACAGTACTTTTCGCCATCGCAGGGGCATCGTTGACTCCATCACCAATCATGGCTAATTTATTTCCCTTTTCCATCAATTTGTCAATCGCAGCTACTTTTTCCTCAGGTAATAAATCCCCGTATGCTTCTGTTATTCCAATCTGCTTGGCAACAGCGTCTGCTACCCGCTGATTATCGCCGGTAAGCATCACCATTTTTTTTATACCTGCTCTTTTTAATTGTAGCAAAACTTCTTTTGCTTCTGGTCGGGGAATGTCCATTACACCAATGATACCAATATAGTTGTCATCATTTTTAATAATCATTGTAGTGTTGCCTTCGTACTGCAATGCGGTAACCTGTTCAATTATTTTCTGCGGTAATAATGATTGGTTATTCTCTTTAAATATTTCATCATTACCAATAATAACTTTGCTCCCGTTGATATCGGCCTGCACTCCTCTACCCATTACAGCTTTCAGGTTAGTAGCTTCGGGGATAATCTTCCCATTTAATTTTTGCATTCCGCCTTTTACTATCGCTGACGCCAATGGGTGATCGCTTAGTCTCTCCACGGCAACTGCCATCGTTAGCAGATCTTCTTCTGTTGTGCCATTTAAAACAATTATTTTATTAAGTACAGGTTTACCTTCTGTTAGTGTTCCTGTTTTATCAAATGCCAAAGCGGTTAACACACCAAGATCTTCTAATGGCTTTCCACCTTTTATTAATACACCTTGTCGAGCCGCCCTTGCCACACCACTCAATACAGCACTCGGAGTAGAGATAGCCAATGCACAGGGACTGGCAGCAACCAAAACTGCCATTGCCCTGTAGAAACTTTTACTGAATGGCTCATCAATAACTAAAAAGGCAAATATTAGCAATGAAACCAATATTAAAACTGCAGGTACATAATACCGCTCTATTTTTTTAGTAAACTGTTGTGTGGGAGATTGCTGCTGCTCGGCTTCTTTTACCATTTGCACCACTCTGGAAAGTGTTGAATCTTTTGCTTCCTTCAATACTTTTATTTCCAATACGCCTGCACCATTGATGGAACCTGCAAACACAGTATGAGCCGCATCTTTTTTCTTGTCATTACTAAAATCTGCATCTGGATTATCAACAGGCATTTTATCTACCGGTACACTTTCTCCGGTGATTGGTGCCTGATTTACGCTGCTATTTCCCGCCACTACCACACCATCCGCAGGCATTTTGCTGTTCGGTTTTACGATTACAATATCACCTATCAGTAATTGTTCCACTGGAATCTCTTCCTGTATACCGTTACGTCGAACAATAGCCGTTTTTGCAGATAATCCCGCCAATGCTTCAATGGATTTTCGGGCTTTATTCATTGCCATATGCTCTAACGCATGCCCTAGGCTAAACAGAAATAAAAGTAAAGCTCCCTCTGGCCATTGACCTAGGGCTGCTGCACCGATAGCAGCTACCAGCATCAAAAAATCTATTTCAAATTTTCCTTTACTGATAGCATCGTAAGCTTCAATAAACGTATAATATCCCCCAAAAATGTATGAGAAAATGTAGAGTACAATACTAACCCATCCCGGTATTTGAGGAAATACATTTTGAATAAGAAACCCTAAGCCAAGAAAAATGCCGCATATAACCGATAAAATGATTTCAGTTTTTTGACCGAAAATACCAGCTTGTTCAATATGACCTTTGTCCACATTATTGTTTGTCTGCTTCATTTGTTATTAAATGTCGTGGCAAAAATATCGGTTTAATAAGCAATAGAAGAAGAACTTTGTAAAAATTGTTTTAGTGTTTTAAGCCGATAAGCCATTTGCCAGAAATTTCTTTGTATAATTTCATCGGTTTCCAAAACTGACACTAAACATATAGATTTGTCTTTTTTAAAATTATAACAATGAGGTTTTTTCTTCTTTCAACCTGTTTATTATCATTTCTATTTTCATTTTCCCAAAGTGGAATTGAAAATCATTATAAAATTTATAATACGCAGACAAAACAAACGACAACAATAGAACAAATTGCTATTGATTGCAAAGCGGCTGATGTTTTATTTTTTGGCGAAGAACATAATGATAGTGCCGGTCATTTTCTGGAAGCGGCTATTTTCAAAGCATTGCATAAAGAATATGGTGTAAAGCTTGCATTAAGCAGGGAAATGTTTGAAACGGACTGTCAATTAGTGTTAAATGAATATCTGGATGGATTTATCAGTGAAAGCCGGATGATAAAAGAGGCAAGGGCATGGAATAACTACAAAGACTATAAACCTGTAGTTGAATTTGCTAAGCAAAATAAGTTATCGGTTATTGCGGCCAACACTCCCAGAAGGTATGTTAGTATGGTAAGCAGTAATGGTATGAATTCTTTGGCAGGTTTACCGAAATCCTCAAAGAAATATCTTCCCCCATTACCTTACGATACGTTGGCTGGAAAGTATTATGAAAAATTCCAGGGGTTTATGGGCGGAGGAAGTCCGGGCACCAATAATCCTAAGATCTATTACAGCCAGAACCTTTGGGATGCCGGTATGAGCAACAGTATTTATAAGTTCTGGAAGAGGAACAAGGATAAAAAGATATTTCACATGGTAGGCCGTTTTCATACTGATGAAAAATTAGGAACGGCTGCACAGCTTCAGAAAAGAAATGCCAAATTGAAAATAGTAAACATCAGTTGTTTTAGCGATAGTTCATTCTCCAATCCTGATTGGGAAAAGTTTAAACATCTTGGTGATTATATTATTATCACCGATCCCAATCTGAAGAAGACTTATTAATTGCGTAGTAACAACTCACAAGGCTTCAAACCTGTATGCTTTTTAAAAGCAGTAGAGAAGTGGGAGATAGAAGAGTAGCCTAATAGCATAGAAACTTCTGTTACGCTTAATCCTTTTTCGTACAAAAGATATTTTGCATGTTCCATACGCTGGCTTTGATAAAAATCAAAAACAGTAGTGCCGAACAATTCTTTAAATCCTTTTTTCAGGTAACATTCGTTGATAGCAACTTTACGGCTCAATTCTTTAATGGTAATGGGGTCGCCGATATGTTCAATCAGAATTTCTCTTGCTTTTACAATTTTTTCTCTGTCCAGTTCATTTGCCAAAAACTTGCAGTTTACTACATCAATTTCTTTCTCACCGAGCATACAATCAAGGCTGTACAACAGTAACATTTGCGTTTGAGCATTGATATAGATATTCTCCAGTGTGTCAGTATAGGTATGATTTAAAACACCTTCCAATACCATTCTTGTTTTGCCACACAGTGGAAGAATTTTTGTAAATGAAGATCGATGCGTAAAATTTAATATATCATCTGTAAGAATTGAATCACCTTTTCTTGGTTTCAAAAACTGACTAAGATGTGTTGGAGAAAATTTGAAACTTACCACATCCACACTGTCCGCTCTTTCCACACAGGTTTTTGATGCGCTGAATTGGCACATATCGCATTCCGTATTTTTTTACGGCAATAGACATTACCACTCACACAAAAGCGAAGTTCTAAGTAGTTTTCTTTAGCAGCCTTTTTCTCATAATGATATACAAGCATGCCAGTGTCTTCAATATTCCATTGTTGATTTCTGCTATACCGATTAATGGTGTATTGCACCGAACCAGGAATCTCCTGTACTCTTTCTTGTAAAAGAACCAATTGATCCTGCATCAGATTCTGCTTATAGGCTAATGCTAATATGTCTTGTGGATTATGCATCGATAAAGGCAAATTTACGACTTATCCGGCAATTTCAATGGTGCAACTTTGAATTATCGTCTTGCCCTTTGACTTTTAACATAATATGCTTAAAAAAACTTCTGTTTTTGTTGGTATCAGTTACCTTTGTCCGTCTTCTGAGCACTCAGTGGAGGTACTTTAAAATACTACATGATTCATCCGCATACATACATTCATCCCAACGCAAAGCTGGCAACAAATGTAAAAATTGATCCGTTCACGGTAATCCACCAAGATGTAGAAATTGGAGATGGCACTTGGATTGGTTCCAACGTAACAATTATGGAAGGAGCCAGAATTGGGAAAAACTGCCGCATTTTTCCCGGAGCAGTAATTGCCGCAGTGCCGCAAGATTTGAAATTTCAAGGCGAATATTCTAATGTATTTATAGGTGATGGAACAACCATCCGTGAATTTGTAACCATAAATCGGGGAACTAAGGATAGGGAGAAAACTATGATAGGTAAGAACTGTCTTATCATGGCGTATTGCCATTTTGCACATGATTGTTTTGTAGGTGATAATTGTATAACCAGTAACAATACACAAGTAGCAGGGCATGCCACAATTGGCGACTGGGCAATTATTGGTGGTATGTGTGCCATACATCAGTTTGTAAAAATTGGACAGCACTCTTTTATTAGTGGCGGTTCATTAGTTGGCAAAGATGTACCTCCATATATTAAAGCAGGCCGCAATCCTTTAAGTTATGCCGGAGTAAATTCCATTGGGTTAAAACGTCGTGGCTTTAGTATAGAAAGAATTAATCATATACTTGATATATATAGAGTATTATTTAATAAAGGACTTAATACAAGTCAGGCAGTTGAATATATTGAAGAAGAGATGCCAGCTACGGATGAAAGGGATGAAATCGTAACATTTATCCGTGAAAGTGGCCGTGGCATCATCAAACGTTTTACCAAAGGCACTAATGATGATGATCTGCCTATCTGATGCCGGAAAAAGATACAACAGGGAATGGATCTTCCGCCATTTCAATTACAATTTTGAATTAGGCCAATCGTATGCAATTACTGGCCCTAATGGATCAGGGAAAAGCACCTTACTGCAAGTGGTAAGCGGATCGATGTATGCTAACGAAGGTAAAATTCAATTTACAATAAATAATAAAGTATGTGCTGATGAAAATGTGTATAAACATGTTTCAATATGTGCACCATATTTAGAAGTAATTGAAGAAATGACACTAACTGAATTTTTAGATTTTCATCAGGGATTTAAATCTTTTATACCCGGTATGTCATCCGACAAGGCCATTTCAATAATTGGACTTGAGAAAGCCAGAAACAAACAAATCCGTTATTTTTCTTCTGGAATGAAACAACGTATAAAACTGGCACAATGTGTTTTTTCTGATACGGCAATTGTTTTGTTGGATGAGCCTTGCACTAATCTTGATAAGGAAGGTATTGATATGTATCATTCTTTAGTAACTGATTATTGCAATGATAGGTTGCTGATAGTAAGTAGTAATGATGAAGTGGAATATAAGTTTTGTAATCATCTTATTAATATTAGCAATTATAAAATACGTTGATGTCTTTTATCATGTATTAAGCTGATTGAAGTCAGGAAAATCCTTCCTTTTTGCAATGACTTTTGCCTTCGTGAAAAGGTTTATTGCTCTCATATTATTAATTACATTCTCGCTGCAATCATTTTATTCTGCATCAGTTACAGCTTGGTTTTTTGTTAACCGTGCCAGTATTGTAAAGGAGAAATGTATCAATAAAGAAAAGCCACAACTACAATGTAATGGTAAATGCTATCTAAGTAAGAAATTAAAAAAGACTGAAGAAAAAAAGGATGAGAACAACGCTCAACAACTAAAACAGTGGGTAGAAGCAGGGCCATGTATTATTTCAAGTATCAATTTTATTTTACAATACGAGAATGAAAATGAAATAAGTTATTCTGAACTTACAGATGCTTATTCTTTTTCCCACTTTGCGGAAATCTTCCATCCGCCGTCTGTTTGATTTTCATTACCATTTACAGGGATAAAAATTGCCTGGTGATGCCAGGCTGATTCACCCAACAACATTATTAGTTACTCAAACATTAATCAGGATGACGGAATGCTCTGCCCGTTATGTTCAGGCGGATATCTGTCAGATTCATTTAATAAAAAATATATAGATGAAAAAAATAGTATTGTCTTTAGCTATTGTTATAGCTATCACATTTGGTTTATATTCTTGTTCAAAAGATGTTATTCAGGAGCCCAATCCAACTGAAGGATTAACTAAACTGACTGAAGGTTATGTTCCCGGTACAGCAACTAAGATGGAGTTGTACTCAAAAGATGCGAGTATTAACAGTGGGTTTTCAAAATTTTATATTGCATTGTATGATTCTGTAACAGGTGCAAGAGTTGATAATGCAGAGATTCAGCTTATGCCAATGATGGACATGGGAATGATGCAGCATTCTGCACCATATGAAAATCCTGCAAGTTCAAAATCGGTTAATCACTTATTCCCATGTAGTGTTGTTTTCATTATGTCATCAATGGGCGGAACCTGGACGGTGAAAGTAAATGTCAAAAATCTGTCGAATAATAAGGAAGGATATTTGACTATCCCCTTAACTGTAACAGAGCCTGTAAAATCAAAACAAAAATCATTTACCGCTACGCATAATGGAAGCAAATATTTTATATCATTAATTGATCCTGTTGCACCAAAAGTTGGAATTAATGATATGGAAATCGCCGTGTATAAAAAAGTTTCTATGATGAGCTGGCCTGCAGACAGTTCACTTTCTGTAACACTTACACCGGAAATGCCAACAATGGGTCATGGCTCACCTAATAATGTAAATCCGGTTCATATTGGTAAAGGTCATTACAAAGGCAAAGTAAATTTTACCATGACAGGTTATTGGAAATTAAATCTTGATTTTATGTCGGGTGCTGCAGTGGCAGATAGTACTCAGTTTTTTGACATTGAATTCTAGAAAAATCAGGCAGGTCTTTATATGGCCTGCCTTCAAATAATTTGTAATGAAAAAAACATTTTTAGTCATTTTGCTTTTTAGTTATTGCTGGTATGCAAAAGCTCAAACTTATGTTTCACAGATGAGCGATGATAGCAGCCGTATAATAGCATTAAATGAAATAATAGTAAACAGCATTCAAAAAAATCCGCAGCATTATCTTGTCAGGTTTTTTAAAGCAAATAGTGCGGCAACATTAGAAGATATATTAAGTCGATTGCCAGAAGTTTCATTAATACGCAGGGGATCTTATGGCATGGAGCCGTCTATTCGTAGTTTTTCCGGAGGCCAGATAAATGTATTGGTAGATGGAATGAGGATACATGGTGCTTGCACAGATAAAATGGATCCAGCAACTATTTATATTGAACCAATAAATCTGGAAAATCTACAAGTGCAAACAACAGCAAGCGGATTTATTAGTGGTTCAACAATTGGCGGAACTATAGATATGAAAATGGCCGAACCTGATTTTCTTCAGAATAAAAAGCTGACAGGAGTAGTTAGCAGTGGATATCAATCTGCCGCAAACAGCTTTTTGAATCAGCCAAATTGAATTATTCGTCCAACAGATGGGCTTTTAGAGCAAGTGGCACCTACAGAAAAAGTAATAATTACAGAAGTGGCGGCGGAGAAGAAATTAATTTTTCTCAATATGAAAAACTGAATTATTCTTTATCAGCAAAATTTCAGCAAAATAATAATACATATATAAAAGCTGATTTACTTGCAGATGATGGTTGGAATATTGGGTATCCGGCTTTACCGATGGATGTAGGCTCTGCCAATGCGAGAGTAGCGTCACTCAGCATTCACCATAGCGATTTTTCGAAATGGCTTTACAAATGGCAGATGAAAGTTTATGCGAATAAAATCAGTCACTTTATGGATGACACTAAACGTCCTTTTGTTCCTATTCATATGGATATGCCGGGTTTAAGTAAAACATTCGGTGCCTTTGCAGAAGGAGAAATGAAACTTAATAAAAAACAACGTTTATCTATACGAGCAGATGGTTCATCTACTTATTTAAGTGCATCTATGACTATGTATCAGCCTGGGCAATTACCTATGTATATGCTTACATGGCCAGATAACAGAAAAGGACAATATGGTATCGCTGCTTCTTGGATAACTGAGATTGATAGTACCCTGAAATTGCAAATAACTAGTCGGGCAGATATAATTACTTATAGTTTGGCAACTGTAGCAGCAAAAGATCAGGTAAGTATTTTTGGATATTCAGCTGCTAACAGAAATGATTTATTAAAAAACATTTCCACACAACTTTCAAAGAAGATTACAAAAAATCTGAAAGCCACTGGAAGTATTTCTTACTCAGAAAGAATGCCAACTGCTAGTGAGCTATATGGGTTTTACTTATTTAACAATAGCGATGGGTTTGACTATATCGGAAGCCCTGAATTAAAAAAGGAAAATGCATGGCAGGCGGATGCGTCAATTTTATATTCAAAAGGGAGGAACAGGGTTCAATTCAATTACTTCTATTCCAGAATGGCTAATTATATTATGGGTAAGGTTGATCCAACGTTGAGTACGATGACGATTGGAGCGAATGGAGTAAAATCTTATATCAATATTTCAAATGCTTCTATTTCAGGATTCGAAGCAAGTGCTTTTTTAAAGCCTACCGTTGATTTAGATATTGTTTCCACAGTCAGGTATACAAAAGGAAAGGACGCAGATGGGAATCCACTTCCATTTATTGCACCATTTAAAAATCTTACTTCTTTTCGGTATCAGCCGGGAATTATTTCTATACAGTTAGAAAGTGAAACAGCACTACAGCAAAATAAGGTGAGCTATCAAGCTGGCGAAGACAAAACTCCAGGCTATTTTCTATTGAATACAAGGTTAGGATATGCAACAACTATAAGTAAAAGCAGCGTTGAATTACAAGTGGGTGTTGAAAACATTTTTGATAAAAAATATTATGAACATCTTGATTGGGGGAATATAAACCGGTCGGGAAGAAACATATATGTCCAGACTAAATTATTATTCTAATAAAATAAGGGTTGTTTTTATAACAACCCTTATAACTATTTCAAAAAATTAAGTTACGCTGCTTTCCGGTAGGTATAAGTTCTTTTTTGTAATTTTCGTTGCCTTCCTTTATCATCCAAGGTAGTACGTTGTGTCCAGTTACCCTTATCATCATGCGTTTCATAAGTGTATTTGGTAACAGTTGTAGTCTTAGAATCTTTTCCAACATTTGTAAATGAAGATTCAATTTGTTCTCCTTTATCATATTACTTTGAACTTGAACTTCTTTTATTGTACCTACACTGTCTTTAGTAGTACTACGTCAAAACTGATGTTTGTCATATGTGCTTTCACCCTGCATTCTGAAAATACTATCCTTGTCATGTTGTTTCCAACCGGTAACTTCACCAACATCATTCATGGTGATATCAGTATATTAGACATCATCTTTGCCATTTGAATCAATTGCAACCCCCAATGTTAGTTTATAGATTTAAAAATAGCAGGGAGAATTAAAGCAGATTTTTAAAAGAGGGGAAGATGCTGGAAATACTAATTTATTGATTAGCTCTACTTTTCTGGGAAATAGAAGAAAAATTAAAACAACCAGATTTGCATTTGAAACGGCTTCTTTTTCTCCTTTACTTTGTAATGTTAAAACTACATTCAATGCTCAGCAAGTATTCCTTCTTTTTTATTTTTTTATTTTTTAATAGTTTATTTGCAGGTGCACAGCCTAGAATTGTTTCTGGTCCAATGTTAGGTCCGGTGGAATTAAGAGATGCGAAAGTCTGGGTAGAGGTATCGCCGGATGTAACCAGCGTTTCACTGCGGGTTAAAAAGAAAAATTCAGTACAGGAAAAAATGGTGCAGTATAAAGGAGTATTGGGAAATGATTTTAATCCGGTTACATTTACAATTGGGGGATTGGATTTTAATACTACCTATCAATACAGCATCTTGATAAATGGAAAATTAACTTCAAAATCTGGTGAATTTACTACGAAAGATCTTTGGCAGAATAGAAAAGCAATTCCTGAATTTAGTTTTCTTGTGGGTGGTTGTGCTTATACCCATCAACCGGAATATGATCGGTCGGGTATTTCATATAGTACAGATTCTTCCATATTTGAAACAATGGCCAAAGAAAAAGCCGCCTTTATGTTATGGACAGGAGATGCATGGTATACCAGAGAAGTTGATTATTACAGCGAATGGGGACTTTGGTACAGGGCAAGTCATGATAGGGCAATGCCTGTATTACAGAATTTTTTAAAAGCAATGCCTCATTTTGCTATATGGGACGATCATGATTATGGTCCCAACGATATTGGGAAAAATTATATTCTGAAAGAAACCAGCCGAAAAATTTTTAATAGTTATTTCTGTAATCCTTCTTCAGGAGAAAATGGGAAAGGAATTTATACTATGACAAGCTTTGGAGATGTCGATATTTTTATGTTGGATGACCGTTGGTGGCGTAGTGCCGATGAAATGAAAGATTCAATCAACGGCAAACCGAATCCTTCCAAAAGAATGTTTGGCGAACAACAACTAGAGTGGTTAAAAAATTCGTTACTGTATAGTTCTGCTACTTTTAAAATTATCACCACTGGAAGTCAGATACTGAATTCTGTTTCTCCTTACGATAAGCTGTTGGATTTCCCAATTGAGTATGTAGAACTGATGTCGTTTTTAAATGATAATAAAATTGATGGCGTTATTTTTCTTACCGGTGATCGTCATCATAGCGAAGTGATAAAAACGGAGCGAAAAGGAAATTATCCTTTATATGATATTACAGTTTCTCCGCTTACTTCTGGAACACATAAATTTGGACTAGCAGAGCAAAACAATCCTTTTAGGGTTATAGGCATTGATGGTAAGCAGAATTATGGCAGAGTCTCATTCAGTGGAAAACTAAATGAAAGAAAGCTAACGGTAGAGTTTGTAGGAGTTAAGGGCGAAAAACTGGGAGAGTGGAGCATTTCAGAAAAAGATTTAAAAACACATTAGTACTTTAATAGCATGACAATTTATTTTGGGTACGAAAAAAAGAAAGTATTACAAGCTTTGCGTTATCATTTTATCAGCAGACCAGAGATTCGTATAATGATCATACTGGTAAATGTATTTGCCATTGCCACCTTTACACTTTATTTTCTAAAAAAGATACAACCATTGGCGTTTCTTGTTGGTTCATTACTATGGATTATATTAATGATAAGCTTCTGGTATATACTTCCGGCAATGGTATACCGGAAGGCAGTAACCTTTAAGCATGAATTTAGTATGACTTTTGAACAGGATGGCTTTAGTCTTGGACATGAAAACGGATCGAAATCATGGAAATGGGAAGCACTTAAAAACTACCTAGAGAGTCCGCATTTTTTTCATTTATATTTTGATAGCCGTTCTTTTCTTTTAGTGCCTAAGGATGGTTGCAAGGATTCTGATGAAGTTTTTGAATTACGAGGGCTTATAAAAAGCAAAGTAAAAAAAGGATAGAACTATAATTTTTTCTCCATTACATAGTGAGGAATAGTAACCTCATCAAATTCATCGCTGGCAATTTCATAACCCATTTTTTCATAAAAGCCCAACGCATTTTTGCGGGCATGCATGGACAATATTTTATAGCCCCTGTCTCTTGCAATATTTTCCGCAAAACTCATTAAAGCTCTTCCTATGCCCTTTCCTTGCAAATCATTTAATACAGCCATCTGGCGAAGGCGTACTGTTTTCGGATTTTCTTCTACCAACATACAACAGCCAAGAATATCGTCATCCTCAAATGCAGCAATGAGCATATTGTTAGTTTCAGATTCCAATTCTTGTTCGGAGAAGCCTAAGCCGAGTGGTTTACGCAAAATATCATTGCGCAGCTTGACCATCTGCCAATATTCGGGAGTTCCATGATCAATAATTTTCAATGCCATAACCTGTAATTAAACCGCCGGAACTTCAAAATACAAAGAACTTACAATACTGCCAACGGTTTGAATGCTTATTTTAGCAGGGGCGCAGTAAAGTTTTTCAGGGCCTTAATAATTAATTTTCAGGCTTTTGGAATAAATATGGAAAATAATGGCTTTCCGATGCTTATTAATTCAAAAAGTATATTTTTGCAACCAATAAACAAAACTTTAAGAACATGTCAGACATCGCATCAAGAGTTAAAAAAATCATCGTAGACAAGCTAGGCGTTGACGAAGGAGAAGTAACCAACGAAGCTTCTTTTACAAATGACCTAGGCGCCGATTCATTAGACACGGTGGAATTAATTATGGAATTTGAAAAAGAATTTAATATTTCTATTCCTGATGAGCAGGCAGAGACCATAACTTCAGTTGGTCAGGCTGTTGCTTACCTGGAAGAACATGCCAAATAAGAATTGGAATGTCCCGCTTTAACCGGGAAAATTTTTATACCGCCTTCTGACTGTCATTAGCAGCGAAGGCGGTTTTTTACTTTGCACATTTATAAAGTGTCTTGTATTTTATATAAATACATTATCTTGACGTTATATGGAATTAAAAAGAGTTGTAGTTACAGGAATGGGTGCTTTAACACCGCTTGGCAATAATGTTCCTGATTACTGGAACGGGTTAATTAATGGAGTATCAGGTGCAGATATGATTACCCAATTTGATGCTTCTAAATTCCGAACAAAGTTTGCTTGCGAAATAAAAAACTTTGAACCCACTGATTTTTTGGATAGAAAAGAAGCAAGAAAAATAGATCGCTTTACACAATTAGCCTTAGTTGTAAGCGATCAAGCAATGGCAGATGCTGGTTTAAATAAAGAAAACATAAACCCGGATAGAGTTGGTGTTGTCTTTGCTAGCGGCATCGGCGGTTTAATAACTTTTCAGCATGAAGTAACCGACTTTGCAAGAGGTGATGGAACCCCCCGTTTTAATCCTTTCTTCATTCCAAAAATGATATTGGATATTGCTGCAGGGCAAATCAGTATGCGGCATAATCTGCGGGGTCCAAACTTCGCTGTTGTTAGTGCTTGTGCCAGTAGTACGAATGCCATTATGGATGCTTTCAATCTGATTCGTCTTGGCAAATCAGATATTATTGTTACCGGTGGAAGCGAAGCTGTTATCAGCGAAGCAGGTGTTGGAGGCTTTAATGCGATGAAGGCTATGAGTGAAAGAAATGACGATCCTAAAACTGCCAGCCGTCCTTATGACAAAGACAGAGATGGTTTTGTAATGGGAGAAGCTTGCGGGATTCTGATTCTTGAAGAACTGGAACATGCAAAAGCAAGAGGTGCAAAAATCTATTGCGAAATCGGTGGTTGCGGAGCCACGGCCGATGCACATCATATTACTGCGCCACATCCAGAAGGATTAGGAGCAAGAAACGTAATGATTGTTGCCCTGGACGATGCAGGAATGCAAGCAAACGAAATTGATTATATAAATACTCACGGCACATCTACTCCAATTGGCGATGGGGCAGAAGTAAAAGCAATAACAGCTGTTTTTGGTGAACATGCTTATAATTTAAATATTAGTGCTACCAAATCTATGACTGGACACTGCCTTGGTGCAGCTGGAGTTATTGAAGCTATTGCAAGTATACAGGCGGTTATTACAGGCATCATTCCACCAACAATCAATCATTTTACAGATGATCCTGAACTAGATCCAAAACTTAATTTCACTTTCAATAAAGCACAGGAGCGGAAGGTACGAGCAGCACTCAGCAATACATTTGGGTTTGGCGGGCATAATGCTTGTGTGATTGTGAAGGAGTATAAGAGTTAATTAGTTTATTGGTAAATCAGTTAATTGGTTAACCCGACAGAAAAAAATTGAACAAAAACAAATTATTTTTTAAAAGAAAATAATTGAAAAATAAAGCTTTTGCATAAAAGCACTAATCAACCAATTAACAATTTAACTAATCAACCAATTTTTGTAGCTTAACGCCTGTGGATTTTTTAAAATTTTTTTCCGGTAAATACACCGGCTCATCTTTTAAGAAGGAATTAAAAAATATTCTTGGCTTCAAGCCACGAAATGTTTCTTTATACCAAACAGCACTCACACATCGGTCCATTAGAGAAAATGCAGACGAGAATAACGAACGGATTGAATACCTTGGCGATGCCATCCTTAGTGCATTAGTAGCCGATTATTTGTTTAAACGATATCCATACAAAGAAGAAGGATTTCTTACAGAAATGCGGAGTAAGATGGTGAACCGCCAGCAACTGAATGAAATAGCTGTGAGGATGGGATTAAAAAAAGTGACATTATATAATAAAATGGACGGCGCATTAAAAGTGAGCCAGATATTTGGTAACACATTGGAAGCACTTGTTGGAGCAATTTATTTGGATCATGGGTATAAGAAAACTTCTAAATGGGTAATGGAGTGTATCATTTTGCCACATATGTTTATGGATGATCTGGAGATATTGGAAATCAATCATAAGAATAAACTGTATGGCTGGGCCAATAAGAATGGTAAGGTGCTAGAGTTTGAAACGCTCAATGAAAAACTGGAAAATGGTCGGCGCTTGTTTACCGTTGCGGCAATGGTAGATGGAAAAAATATTGCAGAAGGGAAAGCCTATAATAAAAAAGATGCGTCGCAGATAGCGGCACAGGTTGCAGTAGATAAGTTAGGAATAGTGAACGCAGATTCGGTGGCAGAAGGTTATTAATTTATTTCAAGTATTTAATCAATAAAAAAAATAATAAATGAAAAAATTAGTCTTGGTTCTGTTTGTGGTCGTAGGCTTTATGGCATGTAACAGTCCTGAAAAAGGGGCAAATGGTGTAACCTATAAAACACCAGTAGAGTACAACGATTATATAATAGGAAAGCAAACTATACTGCTTGAAAGAATAATGAAGTTTGCCGATGCTGCAAAAGTTAATCTTGATTCGGCAGATAAGTTACTGGACAAATATTCTGCAGAAGCCGCAATCATGATCAAAGACATAAAAGGAATGCCTGGCTTTAGAAAAGATACTACTTTCAGAGAGGCTGCTGTTAATTCTTTTACCTTTTACAAAAAAGCTTTTGATGATTATTACAAGAAAATAATCCAGATTCGTAAAGAAGGGGCAGCTGATGCAGATGACCAGTTAGATAAAGTGCTGGAAAAGCTAACAGCAGAAGAAAAAAGAGTTGACTACGCATTTCGTATTAACCAGCAAAGTTTTGCTGCAAAGAATAAAATGAAACTGATGGAGAACTCGATGCAGAAGGATATAGATAATATGGAATAAGAAACAATAATCAATTTCTCCGGGAGAAGTATTCTTCTCTCGGACTTTTTTAATCCTTCGTTTTTTCCATACATAATTCTATTAGAACTCCGTTGGTATGTTTGGGATGAAGAAAACAAACGAGTTTATTATCAGCACCATCTTTTGGGGAATCATTCAACAACACAAACCCTTCACTTTTCAACCGCTTCATTTCTGCATATATATCAGTTACATCAAATGCTATATGATGTAACCCTTCGCCTTTTTTTTCAATGAAACGGGCAATCACACCATCAGGGTCGGTACTTTCCACCAGTTCAATCTTTGTTTCTCCCTGACGAAAAAAAGCAGTATTCACTTTTTCTGAATCAACTTCTTCTGTTTTATAACAGTTGGTATTGAGCAGCTTTTCAAATAAAGGGATTGATACGGAAAGATTTTTAACGGCGATTCCTATATGTTCAACTTTTTGCATAAGACTTCTAATTTTACCAGTTTCATTAAAACGTAAAATATTGATAATCAGCGGTATAAAAGTAAGTTTTTTATCATAAAAAAAACTTTTTTTTCATATAAGCAATATTTATATATTACGAAACTTTAACAAATTAATAACTTCTACTCACCAAAACTAAACTGATGAAAAAACTATTAGTAGTATTAATCTGCTTGTTTGGGCTTTTGACTTTTTCCTTTGGTCAAAAGGTTACTGTAAGCGGAAAAGTAACCGATGCAAGTGGAGCACCTATTCCAGGAGCATCAATTAAAGAAAAAGGAACCCGAAATGGTACAGTTGCAAATGATGCAGGTGTATTTTCTTTAAGTGTCAATACCGGAGCTGTTCTTAAAATTTCAGCAACAGGCTATGACGAAAGAGAATTTAATTCTGGCAGCGATATGAAAGTTCAACTAACAGTTCTTTCAGGAGAAATGAATGAAGTAGTTGTAACCGCCCTTGGTATTAAAAGGGAGAAAAAAGCTCTTGGATATTCTGTTCAGGAAGTAAGTGGAGAGAAATTGAACCTAACTAAAAACGTTGACTTAAGTACCAGTTTAGCAGGTAAAGTGGCCGGTGTTCAGTTAGTAGGTTCTCCTAGTTCTACATTTGATAATGCTGATATCTTAATTCGTGGTGTAACAGGCTTAGGCCCTACTTCTCCAATTTTTATTGTGGATGGTACTATTTCAAACCAATCTGCGGTATTAATGGATAATATTGAAAATGTGTCAGTATTGAAAGGCCCCGCTGCTACCGCCTTATATGGTCAAAGAGCTGCAAATGGTGCAGTAGTTATTACAACAAAGAAAGGATCAAGAAAAAAATCTAGCAGTGTTGAAGTTAATCTTGGTGTTACAGGTGAGAGATTGGCCCTGATTCCACCTTATCAGAATGAATATGCTGGAGGATACTCATCAAGTTTAACGAGTGCAGGTACTGCTTTTGATGCACAGGGTTTTATATATTTAAATATAATGCTGCCGTTCACCCAGCAAGTTGGGCTGCTTTTAATGGCCAGCGTATGCTAGAATATGGAGCCGATGAAAGTTGGGGACCTAAAATGGATGGATCTCAATACAGACCTTATTATAGTTGGTATCCGGGTAGCGAGTTTGGTCAGCTTTCTGCTTTAACTCCTCAACCAGATAATGTTAAAAACTTTTTTAATACTGGTATTAATCTTAATAACAGCATTGCCTTCACTACTGGTGGAGAGAGTCATAACTTAAGATTGACGTATGGTAATCAGGACAGAACGTTGATCATTCCTGAAGCAAGAAGACAACAACATCAAATAGGCCTGAATGGTTCTTTCGATGTTGGAAAATACCTTACACTTTCTAGTGATATAGCTTATACTACAAGTTTTACAAAAGGTCAACCAGAGGAAGGTTATAGATTAGATGGGTTGAATGTAATGCAAAACTTTAACCAGTGGTTTCAGCGTCAGTTGGATATTGAAAAAATGAAGCAATACAGAGAACCAGACGGAAGTCTTAATTCATGGAATATTGGCGATCCTAATGCGTCAAGTGACTTGGCTGTATATGGTAAACCGCAATATTGGGATAACCCTTATTTTGTAGTAAAAGAAAACTATGGAACAAGAAATCATAATCGTCTTGTTGGTAATGTTGGTTTGAATATAAAAATTAACAAGCATCTTAATCTGCAATCTTATGCTAGGTTGAATTCTTATACTAACGAGAATGATTTCAGTGTTGCTACTGGTGGACTTCAGCTGGATGCATTTTCAATAAATCAGAACCAATACAGGGAGTTGAATTATGAAACCAACCTTACCTATAAGAATAAGTTTGGCGATTTTTCTGTAGATGGATTAATCGGAGCAAACAAACGCCGGGAGAGATATAGTCAGCTTTCAGAATCAACTGCAGGTGGTTTAAGTTCTCCTAATTATTTTGATATAGCTGCTTCAATTGCCAGACCTAACATTTCAAGGTCTTATACAAATAAAGTGGTGAACAGTATTTATGGAAAAGCATCAGTAGGATGGAGGGATATGGTTTATCTGGAAGGAACAATAAGAAATGACTGGTCATCAGCTTTACCTGAAGAAGAAAATTCTTATAATTATCCTTCAGCAAGCTTAAGCTTTGTTTTTACAGAATTGCTTAGAAAGACCAGTGTTTATAATTGGCTTACTTATGGAAAAATCCGTGCTTCTTATGCATCTGTTGGTTCTGACCTGGGTGCTCATAGTTTGGATATTGCAATCAACAATGGTTCTTTTTATGGAACAAATCCATCTGCTACAATTGGAAATCAGTTCAGAGGTGGAGGTATCAGACCAGCTTTAACAAAAGCATGGGAGGTAGGAGCTGAATTACGTTTCTTTAAGAAATTTGGTATAGATTTTACGATCTATCAGAATAATAATACTGATCAGATTTTGGCAGTGGATGTTTCGCCTGCAAGCGGATTTACTACTGCACAGATCAATGCGGGTAGTATAGTTAGTAAAGGAGTTGAAATCACTTTAAACGGCAATGCTATACAATCTAAAAATTTCTCATGGGATATAACGATGAACTGGGCTAAAAACAGAAATGAAATCAGAGAATTAGCTCCTGGCATCAATACATATTTATATGCAACCAACAGATTTGATACAAGATTGGAGCATCCGGTTGGTGGTGAGTGGGGAACTTATTATGGCCGTAAATGGAAAGTAAATGCAAAAGGAGAAACTGTTATTCTTTCAAATGGTCAACCTGATTACACCATTGGCGAAAAGATAGGTACTGTTCTTCCAAAATGGACTGGAGGTATATTTAACTCTTTCCGTTATAAAGGATTTGATTTGACTTTCTCCATAGACTTTCAGAAGGGTGGATTATTTTATTCAGAAACAAGGAACTTTAACACAGGAGCTGGTCTTTCGCAAGAAACTGTTGGTGTTAATGATAAAGGATTTGATTGGAGAGATTATCCAGGTGCTTATACATTGGCTGGTGGTAATACGGGAAATGGTGGTATTCGTATTCCTGGTGCATTTGCTGATGGAACTCCTAATAACCGTTATATCAGTGCCCGTTCTTATTGGTATACTGCACGCCAAAAAGATGCAAGAGAAGTTTTATTAGATGCATCTTATATCAAACTTCGTGATATAAGATTAGGTTATAATCTGCCAACAGCATTATTACAAAAAACTAAAATTGCTAAAACGGCAAACATTGGAGTTATTGTACAAAATGCTTGGTTGATATCTGCTGAGGCAAAAAAATATGGTATTGATCCATCAGAATTGGAAGTATTCTATAGAGAAGGAGGACAGTTGTCTGCAACTCGCCAAATCGGTATTAACCTTAGAGTAGGATTCTGATAAAAAGAAAATCAATACATCATTTAAAATATTTAAATATGAAAAAATTAATAATCTTTTTAACTGCAACTGTAATGCTTTATAGTTGCAATAAGTTTGAGGATACCAATGTTTCTCCGGCATTACTTACGGAGGCGTCTACCAAGGCACTATTGACAAATTCTTTGCAAGCAATGAGTAGCTTAAGTTTAGGTAATACTGCTGCTTCCAGATTAGGAGCAATGTATATTCAGCACCTTTCAGAAGGTCCTTATCCTGGTCCTTCTTTATACAATGACAGAAACCTTTCATTTTCTACTTGGTACACTGGTCCATTATATGACTTGGAAACAATCATCAATTATAATAATGCAGGGTCAAAATCAGCCAATGGCAATGGTTCTAAAAACAACCAGATTGGTGTAGCAAGAATATTGAAGGCCTATTATTATTTATTAATGACTGATAAATGGGGCAATATTCCATACTTTGACGCATTAAAAGGATCAACTTCTTACTCTCCCGTTTATGATGGGCAACAGGCTATTTATACGGATTTATTCAAAGAGTTTACCGAAGCATCTGCACAGGTTACATCAGCAGAAGCAAAAGTAGAAGGTGATGTTATGCTTAATGGAGATATGAATGCCTGGAAACGTTTTGCCAATACAATGCGTATGGTAATGGCCTTGCGGCTTTCTGTAAAAGATGCTGTTAAAGGTAAAACTGAATATACTGCCGCATTAGCAGCAGGTGTAATAACCAGCAATGCACAAAATGTAAATTATTCTTTTTTAGCAGGTGATCCTAATAACTATAATCCATGGTATAATAATTATAGTGTAAGTAACAGAAACGACTATGCTATCAGTAAAACACTTACGGATTATATGGATACTAAAAGTGATCCTCGTTTACCAATCTATGCTGAAGTATTAGCAGGAAATATAATAAAAGGATTACCATATGGAAGAAACGTTGCAGTAAATATTCCTGCGGCTTACAGCCGAATCGGAAACTATTTCCGTGCAGCTGGTGCTAAAATGCCTTTGATGAATTATGCACAGGTTTTATTTATGAGAGCAGAAGCTGCCAAAATCGGATACGAAGTTGGTGGTGATGCCCAGGCTGCAATCTTTTATCTGGATGCAATTAAAGCATCAATGGAGCAATATGGTGTATATACACTTGCAGCTTATAACGCATACATCGCATTGCCAGGCGTTTTATATGTACCTGCAACAGGATATAGTCAAATAATGTCAGAAAAATGGGTTCATATGTACTTAAATAGCTGGGAAACATGGAATGACTGGCGTCGTACTGGGTTCCCTGTTTTAACACCTGCAATTGATGCTATTGATCCTCGAGGTATTCCTAAAAGACTTGGCTATCCTACTACTGAAGCTGCTCTTAACGGAACTAATTATAATGCAGCTGTTACCGCTCAAGGTGGTACAGATGATAATTATGCTAAAATGTGGTGGTTACCATAAATTAGAAAGTAACTTATCGAGTTTTCATAAATTAACCGCCTCTGTACTTTTACAGAGGCGGTTTTGTGTTTTTTAGCTTGCGATTTCGGTAAAATCCACTCATATGATCATTTCAGCCTGTTTAGTTAGAACCTTTTGGGTTAAATTTGTGTTTAGAAACAAAAACGAACAACTTCAAGATTATGTTGAATTTTCCTATTTATTTAGACCACAATGCTACTACACCCTGCGACCCAAGAGTAGTGGATGCAATGATTCCTTATTTCACCAATAATTTCGGAAATGCGGCAAGCCGTAACCATCCTTTTGGCTGGCAGGCAGAAGAGGCTGTTGACTATGCAAGAGAGCAAGTGGCAAAACTGATTGGTGCAGATCCAAAAGAAATAATTTTTACTTCTGGTGCAACTGAAGCTGATAACCTTGCTTTGAAAGGTGTGTTTGAAATGTATGCCAGCAAAGGCAATCATATCATCACTTGTAATATCGAGCATAAAGCAGTGTTAGATACTTGTAAGCATATTGAAAAAGAAGGCGGCGAAGTAACGTATCTGAAAGTAAAAGATAATGGACTGGTAGATCTTGCAGAACTGGAAGCAGCTATCAAACCCAATACTATTTTGATTGCTTTGATGTATGCAAATAATGAGATTGGAACTGTGATGCCGATGAAAGAAATAAGTGCAATTGCGAAAAAGCATGGTGTGCTTGTTTTTAGCGATGCGGTGCAGGCAGTTGGTAAAATACCTGTTGATGTAAACAAAGACGGCATTGACCTGATGGCTTTTACAGCACATAAAATGTACGGTCCGAAAGGCGTTGGTGCATTATATGTACGCCGTAAAAATCCAAGGGTGAAAGTAACAGCTCAGCTAGATGGTGGCGGACATGAAAGAGGAATGAGAAGCGGTACATTGAATGTTCCGGGTATTGTTGGGTTTGGTAAGGCTTGTGAGATTTGTATGAACGAGATGGAAGAAGAAACAGCAAGAGTAAGTAAGCTGAGAGATAAATTGCAAACTGAATTGTTGAAAGTAGAAGAATCATATTTGAACGGCGATAAAGAACATAAGCTGCCACATGTAACTAATATTTCTTTCAAGCATGTGGAAGGCGAAGGTTTGCTGATGGGCTTTAATAAGAATATCGCATTATCATCTGGTTCAGCTTGTACGTCTGCTTCTCTTGAGCCTTCGTATGTATTAAAAGCATTAGGCCTTGGAGATGATCTGGCACACAGTTCGCTGCGTTTCGGCTTGGGAAGATTTACAACTGAAGAGCAAATTGATTATACTGTTGAACAAGTAACAAATACAGTGAACAAGTTAAGAGAAATGAGTCCATTGTGGGAAATGTATAAAGAAGGAATTGATTTGGATACTATAGAATGGGCGCATCATTAAGCAGATGTGCCGATATGAAGATTAGTCAATTTGGAAATCACCTTAGACTTCTAATCTTCATTAAACAATAAAAAAGTTCTTATAAAGACAGATGGGATTTGGCGAATTTGGTTTTCATTTTCACATTCCCACATTAACTAATTTTCAAATTAATTTATCATGGCATATAGTGAAAAAGTAATCGATCATTATCAGAATCCTAAAAATGTAGGAACACTTGATAAGAGTAAAGCATCTGTAGGTACAGGTCTTGTTGGTGCACCAGAGTGTGGCGACGTAATGCGTTTGCAAATTGAAGTAGACGAAGCAACTGGTCTTATCAAAGACGCTAAATTCAAAACATTTGGATGTGGCTCTGCCATTGCATCTTCATCTTTGGCTACAGAATGGTTGAAAGGAAAGTCAATTGACGAAGCAATAACAATTGATAATATGACTATCGTGGAAGAGTTAAATCTTCCTCCGGTAAAAATTCACTGTTCTGTATTAGCAGAAGATGCTATTAAAGCAGCTATCAATGACTATCGCCAGAAAAATGGTATGGAAGCATTGAAGTTTGAAGAAAGTGTAGTGCATTAAGAGTAGAAAAGGATTAGACAATGAGTGTTGCATTAGAAAACAGTATTTATATAAGCGATAAGGCGAAAGAAAAAGTGAATCAGTTGATGAAAGATGCTGGTGTGGGAGAAGATTCTTCTTATTTCGTTCGTGTAGGTGTAGTTGGCGGTGGTTGTTCAGGTCTTAGTTATAAACTTGACTTTGACAATGAAACAAAGGCTTTACCTCGTAAATACAACGCTAGATTTTTCAGATGGATTAAATGGAAAAGGATTTTACTTTAGTAATCCCAATGCCAGCCGAACCTGTGGGTGTGGAGAAAGTTTTGCCGTATAAGATATTAAATCCCGAGCATGAAAATAAATGTCCCGCAGTCTGCGGGATTTTTTATGACCAGAAGATTTGCATTGGCTTGAAATATAAATGCTTTGGCTTATTTTGCATCCTACCAAGCCTATGTGGTCAGTTTGTAAAAAAGAGCTTCGTCAATTTTTCAGTAGCCTTACCGGTTATATTGCCATTATCGTTTTCCTGTTGGTAAACGGGCTGGTACTTTTTGTGTTTGACGAGAATATCCTTGATTTTGGTTATGCCACATTAGACCGGTTTTTTCAATTAGCCCCTTGGATACTTTTATTATTGATTCCTGCCATTACGATGCGAAGTTTTTCGGAAGAGTTTAAGACCGGCACTTATGAAATATTACAGACAAGGCCATTAAGCCGCTTGCAGATTATTGGTGGTAAATACTTGGGAAGCCTGATTGTCGTTTTCATTGCATTACTCCCAACCATTATTTATATTTTTTCTATTCAACGACTTTCTACCAACGAAGGGTTGGATATGGGAGCAACAATTGGTTCTTATATTGGTTTATTTTTTCTAGCTGCGGTATTTACAGCCATCAGCATTTGTTGCAGCAGTTTTACAAATAATGCAGTAGTTGCTTTTATTGTAAGCCTTATTGGTTGTGCTTTATTATACTATGGCTTTAGTGCTATCAGTAAATTACCAGCATTAAGTAATGGGCCAGATTATTATACAGAGATGTTAGGCATAGATTTTCATTACCGCAGCATCAGCCGTGGATTGATTGATACAAGAGATATTGTTTATTTCTTATCAGTAATACTTTTGTTCTTAAGTATTACTAATCGAAACTTATTAAAGCGATAAATGAAGAACATCGTAAATAAAATATTTGCTTCGAAATACTGGTGGCTGTTGTTACTGGTTATTTTATTTGCTGTAAACTATATCGCTTTAACTTTTCATGCCAGGTTTGATTTAACAAAAGAGAAAAGGTATACACTTAGCAAGGCTACCAAAGACTTATTAAAAAATTTGGATGATGAAGTACAGATTGATGTATTTCTGAAAGGAGAGTTTCCTGCTGGGTTTAAAAAACTGGCAAATAGTACAGAAGAGTTTTTAGGATTACTTAAAGACAGGAATAGTTCAAAAATGCATTACCGTATTATATCTCCCCAAGATGAAATGCCGAGGTTGATGAACAAGACCTATGAAGATACTTTGATAGGAATGGGAGCAAGTGCTATTAATCTTTCAGTACAAGTAAAAGCAGGTGAAGAAAACAAAAGAGTATATCCTGTTGCCATTATATCATATAAAGGGAGACAAGCATTAGTTAATTTGTATGCTGGTGGAAGACGTATGATTACGGCTGTCGAAATGAACAGTGCAGAAGCATTAATGGAGTACCAATTTGCTAAAACACTGGATGGGCTTATAAATCCTTCAAAGCCATTGATTGGTTATTCAATGGGTAATGGTGAACCGACAGACTATAAAACGTATGATCTGCAGCAAACGCTTCAGCAGGATTATCAAATGTTTTTATTGGATTTAAAAAAACAGCCAATTATTCCTGATACGTTTAAAGTGTTGCTGATTGTTAAACCTACTGCACAGTTTACTGAAGAGGAAAAGCTGAAAATCGACCAGTATATAATGCGAGGTGGTAAGCTGCTTTGTTTCATTGATAATTTAATTGCCGAACAAGATAGTCTGCGATACACTCCTGAAACAATTGCATTTGACAGAGATCTGAATCTGACGGATCAGTTATTCAAGTATGGTGTAAGAATCAATACAGATCTTGTTATGGATTTACAATGCGACTATATGCCATTTGCAGTAGGTGGAAGTCAGGATAATCCACAATTCGAATTTTTGAAATGGAATTATTACCCATTATTTGAATCCGGAGGCAATCATACTATTAATAAGAACACTGGGTTGATTGCAGGTAGGTTTGTGAATTCGATTGATACAATCAACACTCCTGAAATTAAAAAGACACCGTTGCTTTACTCATCTGCTAATTCGAGGGCAATCAGTACCCCGGCGTTGATAAGTATTAATGAGAATAAAAATGTACCCGAAGATGCAAAGTTCAAAAAGAAAAATATTCCTGTTGCTTTTCTGTTAGAAGGAAAGTTCACTTCATTATATAGAAACAGAGCTTCAAAAAGTCAGATTGATAGCCTTAACGCTGCAGGAATTCCATTTCGTAATGAAAGTATTGATGGAGGAAAAATGATTGTAGTAGGTGATGGAGATATGGTGTTAAATGATATATCACCCAAAGACGGTCCATTGCCAATGGGAATGAATTTTTACACGATGGGCTCTCAATATGAATACCAGTTTGCCAACCGGGATTTTCTGTTGAATTGCATGGAGTATCTTGTAAATAAACCTGGAATTATTGAAACCCGGAATAAAGATATTGTGCTACGACTTTTGAATTCGCAAAAAGTAAAGGATCAAAAAACAACCTGGCAGTTTATCAATATTGCACTTCCAGTTTTATTGGTTTTGTTATTTGGTTGGGTATATCAACAGGTGAGGAAAAGAAAATATGCTGCATAGCCAATACTAACAGATTCCCATTACAACTATCTTTGCAAATCGTATAAATTCAAATAATGACAACTGATCAGATTACTTATCTCGTTTTTGGTATTGTGCTTGTTGTAGCACTAGTCTTTGATCTTGGACTAATGAGTAAGAAAGGTCAGAAGGTTACCATCCGCCAGGCTTTATACCAGACATTCTTTTGGGTAGGATTAGCTCTTGCTTTCTTCGTCTTTATGTGGATCGAGAAGGGGGAAGGGCTTGCATTGGAGTACCTCAGTGCTTATCTGATGGAGTGGAGCTTAAGTATTGATAATATTTTTGTTTTCATTCTTATTTTTTCAGCTTTTGGCGTAAAGGAAAAAAATTATGGCCGTGTGCTGCTTGCAGGCAT
The DNA here is from genome assembly GCA_016708765.1 of Chitinophagaceae bacterium. Taxonomy (GTDB): domain Bacteria; phylum Bacteroidota; class Bacteroidia; order Chitinophagales; family Chitinophagaceae; genus JJ008. The sequence continues at coordinate 324,331 of JADJFD010000002.1, read as the reverse complement.
TTTAATGGCTATTGTTTTTAGGATCATCTTTATTACTGTAGGCGTTGCATTGGTAGAACAGTTTCATTGGATACTTTACATTTTTGGTGTTTTCCTCGTTTATACAGGTTACAAAATGTTTGTGGCTAAAGATGATGAAGAGTTTAAACCGGAAGAAAGTAAGGTATATAAAATACTTAAAAAAATTCTGCCGTTGGTAGCACATGATGGAGATGGCAAATACAGCATCAGAATTGATGGCAAGAAATTTTACACAAATCTTTTTGTTGTTGTAATAATGCTGGCAGCAATTGATCTGGTGTTTGCATTGGATTCTATTCCTGCTGTAATGGGTATTTCAAGGGATAAGCTGGTTATTTATACCTCAAATATTTTTGCGGTATTAGGCTTACGATCATTATTTTTTCTGCTTCGTGGAGCAGTAAGCAAATTTGATTTCCTGCAACAAGGAATAGCCATAGTACTTGTATTTATCGGGGTCAAAATGCTTTGTGAAAAATGGATAAACCAAGTAGTAGATAAACAGATTCAAGTAATTATTTCTTTAGGAGTAATTATGGTTTGCATTACAGGGTCTATTTTCTATTCTTTATTTATAGATAAAAAGAATGCCAGAATAAAGGCCGATGAGTCCGAAGACATACCAGATGATATTGATGTAAACATTTGATATATACAATTCAAAATATAGCTTCGCTAATTAAAGGAGAAGCGGTGATAATAAACGATGTACAAATAGAGCATCTTTTGTTTGATAGCCGCAAAATCTATACTCCCCAGTCATCTCTTTTTTTTGCAATTGTTGGAGCAAGGCGTAATGGGCATCAGTTTATAGACGAAGTATATAAAAAAGGAGTGAGGTCTTTTGTTGTTAGCCATGAAGTTGATGTAAAGAAATTCCCAGAAGCAAATTTTATTAAAGTAGATGATAGCTTGCAGGCTCTGCAAACATTAGGTATTGAACATAGAAAAAATTTCAACATACCTGTTATTGGCATTACAGGGAGTAATGGGAAAACAATTGTAAAAGAATGGCTTTATCAATTACTACATCAAGATTATAATATTGTTCGAAGTCCAAAAAGTTTTAACTCTCAAATTGGGGTGCCGTTAAGTGTATGGCAAATGAATGAGCAACATACTTTAGGAATATTTGAAGCCGGTATTTCTAAGCCAGGGGAAATGGATAAGCTGGAGAAAATTATTCAACCAACCATTGGAGTGCTTACTAATATCGGTGAAGCTCATAGCGAAGGATTTAACTCTTTAGCTCAAAAGGAAAAGGAAAAACGATTGTTGTTTCGCAATGCTGCTATCCCAGACTCGGTTGTTATAAATAGTATAAACAAGGAGCAAACATCAACTGCTATATCTGCTATTTATAAATCGTTTGGGTATACAATCATCATCCCATTTAATGATGATGCTTCAATACAGAATGCAATTACCTGCTGGCAAGTAATGTTGCATTTAGGATATGACAATAAAGTAATAGCGGAAAGGATGAAATCGTTGACTCCTGTGAACATGCGGTTGGAATTAAAGAAAGGGATAAATAATTGTTCAATAATTAATGATAGTTATAGTGCTGATATCAGCTCTCTGAAATTGCTTTAAATTTCTTAGATCAACAAAGTGCTGGAGAAAATAAAACTATTATCCTGTCGGACTTTTTGCAAAGCTCCATGTCAGATAAATTATTATATGCACAGATTTTTAAAAGCTTAAAGAATCATGGCATAAAAAGACTAATTGGAATCGGAGAAAATATTGCTGCTTTTTTTCAATCTGAAAAAAAGAGTGAGCATATGCAGGTTGATCTTTTTCCAACAACAAATGAGTATTTAACACAATTTCTTTCTTCTCATTTTAAGGAAGAAGTAATACTAATAAAAGGAGCAAGAATTTTCGCTTTCGAGCAGATTGTACAGCTGCTGGAGCAGAAAGCACATCAAACAGCAATGGAAATTAATCTAAATGCCATTGTTCATAATCTGAAAGAGTATCAGCAATGTTTGAAGCCAGAAACAAAGATTATGGCAATGGTTAAAGCGTTTGCATATGGGAGCGGTGGAGCAGAAATTGCAGGTATATTGCAATATCACAAAATTGATTATCTCGGAGTAGCTTATGCAGATGAAGGGGTTGAATTACGAAAAGCTGGAATTCTTTTACCAATTATGGTAATGAATCCTGAAGAGTATGCGTTTGAAACAATTATAGAGCACAACTTACAACCGGAATTATATTCGTTTGAACTATTGGATTCTTTTGATTGTTTTTTGCAGCAAGAAGGAATTCGACATTATCCGGTTCATCTTGAACTTGAAACCGGAATGAACAGGTTAGGTTTTTCTATTGATGAAATTTCAAAACTCGCAGAAAAATTAATTGAGACAAATTCATTAAAAGTTCAAACTGTATTTACTCACTTTGCTGCCAGCGAAGAAGAATTACAAGATGAATTTACACGACATCAGTTTTCTATATTTAATCAGGCGGTTAAAAAATTAAAGGATAAGTTAGGATATGATTTTTTAAGTCATATTTCCAATTCTGCTGCTGTTGTTCGCCATCCGGAAATGCAAATGGATATGGTGCGGTTAGGAATCGGATTGTATGGCGTAGATAGTGCAGGTAGCAATCAATTGAATCTTCAAACCGTCACTACGTTAAAATCAACTATTGCTCAAATTAAGCGTTTGAAGAAAGGGGAATCTGTAAGTTATAATCGGAAAGCAATTGTAGAAAGGGAATCAATGATTGCTACTATCAGAATTGGCTATGCTGATGGTTATCCAAGAAGACTGGGTAATGGTGTTGGCAAAGTTTGGGTGAATGGGAAATTTGCTCCGATAATCGGAACTATTTGCATGGATATGTTTATGATAGATATAACGGATATTGAAAATATAAAAGAAGGTGATGATGTAATAATATTCGGAATTCAATTGCCTGTACAGCAAGTAGCAAAATGGGCCAATACTATTCCTTACGAAATAATGACAGGAATTTCTCAAAGAGTAAAAAGAGTTTACTTTGAAGAATAATGATTCTTTAAACCCTTTCTCCTTCTAATATTTAAGAGTTTTTTGACCTTCTCACTGCCGCTTTCTTTCCTATATTTGTGCCTATATGAAGACACTAAAAGTCCGGCATGTTGCTTTAATTATTGCCACAATTATACTTATCGATCAGGCATTAAAGATTTGGATAAAAACATCATATCCTACTGGCGAAGTGGTACGGGTATTTGGTATGGACTGGTTCCGTTTACATTTTATCGAAAATCCCGGAATGGCATGGGGTTGGAAATTTGGAAACGAAACAGGAAAAATGATCTTAACGTTGTTTCGCCTTGCAGCCGTAATCTTTGGAACATGGTATATTGGAAAAGTTATTAAACAGAAATACAGTCGTGGGTTTATTGTTTGCGCTGCACTTATTTATGCCGGGGCTTTGGGTAATTTGATTGATAGTATGTTTTACGGGATGGTATTTGACAAAGGTCTTCATTATGATGCAGCAATAAATGATTATTTAAGTTATCCGGGAATCGCAGAATTTTCTTCAAGCGGATATTCTTCTTTTTTACATGGTAGTGTTGTAGACATGTTGTACTTCCCAATGTTTGATGGGAAATTTCCTGATTGGCTTCCTTTTGTGGGCGGAGATCATTTTGAATTTTTTAGCCCCATTTTTAATATTGCCGATGCATCTATTTCGGCAGGTGTAATTACATTGCTGATTTTTCAGAACCGTTTTTTCAAAAAAAATGTTTCAGAGGGGAATAAAACTACAGTAGAAACGGAATCACAAACGAGTGACAATGCTCATGTTTTGTAATGGCCAAAATCCACTTTGATTAATTGTTTTGCTTTAGTATCTTTTTTTGAATAAGTGTTCCTGCAGATTCTGCTCTTAAAAAGTAAACACCGTTTGACAATAAATCTGTTTTATCAATTACCAGCATATTGACCCCTTCGGTAATTGCAAACTCTTTTTTTCTTATAACTTTTCCTGTTTGGTCCAATATTTCTGCTTTAACAGTTCCTGTTTTCATTGAGGATACTTCAAAACTGAGTTGATTACTAAAAGGATTGATAACAGATAGTAATGTAAGCAGCTCTTGCTTGGGCGATAACTGTATTATTCTGGAATAAGTAATATGACCATTTTGGCTTATCATTTTTATGCGATAGTATGTTTTGTTTATTAACTGATTTAGTTCGGTAAACATATAAGTATTTCTTTCGGACGCATAGTCATTATAACTGTTCACCAAACTAATCTGATTAAAATCAGTACCATTCGAACTTTTTTCAATAGCAAAATCTATAGGCTCTGTTTCTCCTGTTGTTGTCCATTGTAAAGTTGCTTTGTCATTGGCGTTTCGTCCCGAAAATGAAATAAGCTTTGCGCTGAGGATGGGACCGCAACTAATTACCCTTAGTCGAATTCGTAACGGGTCGGTGAAATTACAATTCGGATTTGAAAGGTTTGCAACTGTAGTTGCTGCCACTACTCTGTACATATCGCCATTATTAATCATCTGGGTGAATGCTACAGGCACTGTGTAAAGTGTTACATATTCCCATGCTGTGCCGTTCCATACTGGCGAACCAACACCAGTAGCACCGGCAATATCATTCCATATTGTACCGCCATCTGTACTTCGTTGCCATTTGTATTGTGTATAATTATTAAAGAATGAACGAATGGTGTCTGATAATAGAATCACATTACTATCACATACTATTGGATTATATATCGGGCCATACTTCATATTGGGTGAGCAAGTGGCCACTGTAATATCATCGAGTGCCCAATCATTGCCTCCTCCACCAGGTGCATTATTAAAATATTTTAGAGTAAAGCTTGTTTGGGCTGCCCCGGTTAAAAATGTAAATCCTTTTTTAACCCACTGGCCTGAGTACAAAAGATTTCCAGTAGTAAAATAATCAATACCATCTACTTCGAATGTGATATTAGGAGCCACACCTGAAGAATCACCTGGACCTGTCGGTATATAAAATGTAGGACCACTACTATTTGTTGCTCCTTTTCCGTTTGAATCACATCCGCATTTAGAACAGATATTTCTCATCCAACAGGATATTTCATAATAAGTATTTGGGCAAAGGCCTGAAATAGTTTGCTGAAATGCAGAATCAATCCGATAAGCAGCATTAATGACTAACATATATCCGGCATTAGGATTGGCGGCTGTATCTGCAGCAGGATTACCTGCAATCGGATCAGCAGCACCGGTATGATCGCCAATAATATCCCATACTCCAAAAACCCTGTGTGTGGGTGAAGAATTATCAGGGTAAGCCCAATTGTTTGAAGTTGTATAATTCTGACGGGTAGAAGTATTATTAGCAATACCGTAATAATAGTCCTGCGGAGAATTCAGATCAAAATAATTATAAGTGTATCCAACAGGCACATTTGCAGAAGTTCCTCTGTTTCTTGGTCTACCAGTTCCAAAAGTTCCATTGAACTCTGTACCTATTGCATTTCCTCCAATTGTATTTGAACAAATTCCATAGTTAGGATATACTTTTAAAACGTTAGCAGGAAAAGTAAAAGTTTGTATCGCTGCAGCACCACTTTTATATGTCATGTTTCCGCCACCTGTACTAATATTAGTACCAGTAGCTGCTGTAACTCTTACACGAAATGAAGCAACCATAATACAAGTGCTTCCATAAAATGATGGTTTGTGAGAGTTTCTTACTTGTCCTCTTCGAAAAGCTGTTGACGGAGAGTTTGCAGTATTATAGCCAAGATGAATTGTAATATTTGATCCGGTTATCCAGCCTTGATCATCTCCATATCCATTTGTAAAAGCTTTATAGACTTTGCCTTCATTTGTAAGTACTCTTAATGTATTATTAATAAAGACTGTTCCTGTTGGCACAACATCTCTATAGCGGCAACTATCATAAGTTCCGGAACGAACAACAAAAGCTGCCCTTATTTCTAAAGTATCGCCGGTTTCAACAGTTCCACCATTCAACCCTTTTGTGATGTTGATATAACTTTTTCCGAAATCTATATTCTGTGCAGTAGAAAATTGAACGCTGTATGCCATCATCAATACGAATGAAAGTAACAGCCGAAATTTAAAAATAATGTAGGGTATAATTTTTTTCATAGACAAGATTTTCGGGTTCACTAATCTGACTCCTGACTATAAAATTAGATTAACCACTTCTTCTTGTCAATAGGATATTTTATTATTTCTATACAAAAATCCCCGTGGATTTTACAAGGTAGTATTAGCAAATAGCTTCAGAAAATACTAGCATGGTTTTTAGTAAAATTAATTTCGGTTGTGTGGTAAATATTTCTTGTGAACCCTTTTAAAGTCAATAATATAAAAGCCCCCAAATTGGGGGCTTTAGAATGGGCAAATGCTCAAGATTATTAGTTATAATTTCTTAGTATAATTGCTTATTTGAAAAGAGGATTATCTTTTCAGTAGTGCACTTTCTTTTATGTAGCGTAAAGCTGCATACAAATCAGGTGTAGAAAGATTGATTTTCTTTTCTGAATTAACCGGCGATGGTGTTGCAGAAAGAATAGCTCTTAAATAAGGCGTTTTCTTTTCTTCAATCTTTGGTGTTGCTGTCTTAACAATTTTAAGTGGCGATGCGAATTGGTTTCGCAAAGAAGAGATACTTTTCATACGGCGGATGTTTTTGTTTTTAAAGGGGTTGGATTAAATCGAATGTCAAATTAGATTAAAGAATATTTATTTGCAAGTTTTCATGTCAAAAATATTAAAAGGGAAGACTTGTTTCCCTTTTAATATCGTTATTTTACTATTATTTAACTAAGTTTTCCAACCATTTCAACCGGCTTTACCCAGGCATCAAACTCGGCAGGTGTAACATAACCAAGTTTAACAGCCATCTCTTTTAGCGTAGTTCCTTCTTTATGTGCTTTTTGTGCAATTTCTGCAGCTTTATAATAACCGATTTTTGTATTGAGAGATGTAACCAGCATCAAGCTGTTATCCAGATGCTTTTTAATATTTGCTTCAATGGGTTTTAGACCAACCGCACATTTATCATTGAATGAAACACACCCATCCCCAATTAATCTTGCACTGTGCAAAAAGTTGTAGATCATTACAGGTTTAAAAACGTTCAATTCAAAATGACCATTGCTACCGCCAATACTTATCGTCACATCATTTCCCATTACCTGTGCAGCAATCATCGTAAGTGCTTCACATTGCGTTGGGTTTACCTTGCCCGGCATAATGGATGAGCCTGGTTCATTATCTGGAATAAAAATTTCGCCAATACCACTTCTTGGTCCGGAAGAAAGCATTCTTATATCGTTTGCAATTTTCATTAAACTAACGGCTACCATTTTTAAAGCACCATGTGCTTCCACAATAGCATCATGCGCAGCTAATGCTTCAAATTTATTTTCAGCCGTTACAAATGGAAGCCCGGTAAGTTTTGAAATATGTTTCGCTACATTTTCTGAGTACTTAGGAGGAGTGTTAATACCGGTGCCAACAGCTGTACCGCCTAAAGCCAGCTCACTTAAATGCGCCAGTGTGTTTTTAATGGCTTTCATGCCATGATCTAATTGAGATACATAACCACTAAATTCTTGCCCAACAGTTATTGGCGTTGCATCCATAAAATGTGTACGGCCAATCTTTACCACTTTCATGTATTGTTTGCTCTTCTTTGCCAATGTATCTCTTAATTTCTTTATACCTGGCAATGTTGTCTCTACTAAAATTTTATAAGCTGCAATATGCATGGCTGTCGGGAAAGTATCATTTGATGATTGCGATTTATTTACATCATCATTTGGATGCAGAAACTTTTCTTTGTCTGTTAACTTTCCTCCTTTCAAAACATGGCCACGGTAAGCCACAACTTCATTTACATTCATATTGCTTTGTGTGCCACTACCAGTTTGCCATACTACCAACGGAAAACTATCGCTCAGGGTTCCTTTTAATATTTCATCACATACTTTTCCAATAAGTACTGCTTTATTTTTTGGTAAAACACCAGCTTCATTATTTGTAATAGCCGCAGCTTTTTTCAAGTAAGCAAATGCCTCAATAATTTCTTTTGGCATCTTATTAATATCCTGTGCAATTTTGAAGTTGTCAATGCTACGTTGTGTTTGAGCACCATATAGTGCATCAGCAGGCACTTTAACTTCTCCCATGGTGTCTTTTTCTATTCTGTATTCCATACTATCAATATGTTTTATTGTGCCGCAAAGGTAATTCAATCTTCGAAAGTAATTTACTGAAATCGTATGTGAAATTCCGTACTTTTAGAAGTCTCTCAATCAAACAAATTATGTGGACTATGAAGTTTTTAAGTTTACTGATTTTACTAGCCATCATATTGCCTGTACCTTCTTTTGCACAACGGCAGACAGAGAATATCATCATTATTACAACTGATGGTTTTCGGTGGCAGGAAGTTTTTAAAGGAATGGATTCAGCCCTGGCCAATAACTCAAAGTTCAACCAAGGCGATAGTGAATATATCTACAAAACATACTGGAGTAATGATGAAGTAGAAAGAAGAAAAAAACTAATGCCTTTTCTATGGAGTACAGTAGTGACTAAAGGACAGATTTTTGGAAACAGAACTGTTGGCAGCAAAGTAAATAATGCGAATCCTTATTGGTTTAGCTATCCCGGGTATAGCGAAATATTTACAGGCTATGCAGACACTGCTATCAATAGCAATGGCTATCCGCCTAATCCAAATGTTACTGTATTAGAATTTTTAAACAAGCAACCGAAACTAAAAGGAAAAGTTGCTGCCTTTGGTGCATGGAATGCTTTTGATAGAATTTTAAACGAAGAAAGAAGTGGAGTGCCTGTTTTTTCAGCTTTTGATTTAATGGGAGGAAAGAATCCAACAGTAAATGAAAAGTTGATGAATACAATGTTGCAAAACTCTCATAAGCCATGGGGAGAAGATGAGTGCCTGGATATGTTTACACATTATGGTGCTTTTGAGTACTTGAAAGCAAGAAAGCCAAGAGTTTTATACATAGCTTATGGTGAAACTGATGAATGGGCACATGCTGGTCAATATCGTTTTTATTTAGATGCAGGAAAACAAGTTGATACCTGGATTAGTGACATTTGGAATTATATACAGTCAAATCCTTTTTATAAAAATAAAACAACATTATTAATTACATCAGATCATGGAAGAGGCGATGCGGTAAAAACGGAATGGACAAGCCATAGCAATACGATACAAGGTGCTGATGAAATATGGTTTGTTGCTATCGGTCCTGATGCTCCAGCCAGAGGAGAAATAAAATCTGATATACAACTTTACCAGCAACAGTTTGCTCAAACGATAGCCAAAGTATTAGGATATACATTTAAGGCAAAGCATCCCGTAGCTGATGAAATTCTTTATCTGTTTAAAATGAAGAAATGAGAAAAATATGGACAGGTTTATTTTTACTTGTATCACTAAATAGCATTGGACAAAGTAGTTTTCAATCTCCATTGCCGACAAGACAGCAATTGGCCTGGCATGAAAAGGAATACTATCTTTTTATGCACTTTGGTCCAAACACTTTCACAAGTAAAGAATGGGGCGAAGGAAACGAATCGCCGGAACTATTCAATCCTTCGGAAATGGATACCAGGCAATGGTGTCGCATTGCAAAAGAAGCTGGTGCTAAAGGCATTATTATTACGGCGAAACATCATGACGGATTTTGCCTTTGGCCAAGTAAATATTCAGAGCATACGGTAAAAGAAAGCAAATGGAAAAAAGGTGATGGTGATGTCTTAAAAGAGCTATCAAAATCCTGTCGGGAGTTTGGATTAAAATTTGGCGTTTATATTCCCCATGGGACAGAAATCATCCTAATTACGGAACAGAAAAATACAATGACGATTTTGTAGGAATGCTGAAAGAACTTCTGAAAAATTATGGCCCCATTTGGGAACTATGGTGGGATGGTGCAAATGGAGAAGGGCCAAATGGTAAAAAACAGGTTTACGATTGGCAACGATATGAAAAGACGGTAAGAGATATTTCTCCTTCTACCCTTATTTTTAGTGATATTGGTCCGGACATTCGTTGGGTTGGAAATGAAAAGGGAATTGCCGGTGATCCGTATTGGAATTTTTTGGATACTACAGGTTTTAAGAGAGGATTAGGTGCTCCACCAACTGATACACTGAATCAGGGAAATTATTACGGCAAACAATGGATACCTGCGGAGTGTGATGTAAGCATACGGCCGGGTTGGTTTTGGCATGAAAAAGAAAATGATAAAGTAAAATCAGCCGAACAGCTTTTTGATCTTTATTTAAAATCAGTTGGTAGAGGCGCAAACTTGTTACTGAATGTGCCGCCGGATAGAAGAGGATTAATACATGAAAAGGATTCTATTTCACTAATAGGATTTAAGGAATTACGAGAAAATAATTTTAAAGAAAATATTCTTAAAGGAGCTGATACATATTATCAATTCAGCCAGAAAGATTTTAGAAGTAAACCTTTGCTACTTCGTGGATTTGACACTACAGCTGCTTATTATGGAATCAACTTGCAAAATTTTATAGTTGATTTTAAAAAACCGGTTACAATTAATTGTATAGCATTAAAAGAAGCGATTCATTTAGGGCAAACTGTAAGAAAATTCAGTATTGTTTTATACAATGGAGATAAACCAATTGGTGAAGTGCAAGGAACCAGTGTAGGTAGAAAAAGAATACTGACATTTCCGACAACAACTATTACCTCATTTAGAGTTTACCTAGAAGATGCACAGGGTAATGATAATATAAGAGGAATAGCAGCTTACCTGATAGATGATAAACTGATAGAAAAATAAATTGTGGCAGAATTATTGTTCTTCTTTGCCGAATCAATAAATGCTTAAATACAAAATCATATTTGCAAAACAACTACTCCTTGTTTTTTCTGTCTTTCAGTTTTTATCAGGCTGCTTAGATGCACAAAAACCTGCGAAGAAACCATCGGTAAATAAAGACACTGTAAAAAATTCTACAGTAAATTATCCCCCAAAAAAAATTGTTAACCAATACAGAAATGCAGGAATTATAGAAACAGCTGATACAAAGCCAGCTGAAATACTGGCATTTGCAAAAAATCTAATTGGCATTCCGTATCTATATGCATCAACAGATCCTGCAAAAGGGTTTGATTGCTCCGGTTTCATCACCTATGTATTCAATCATTTTAATATCGCTGTTCCTCGTTCATCGGTAGACTTTACCAATGTTGGAACCGAAGTTGATTACCGCAATGCAAAGCCCGGCGATTTAATTTTATTCACTGGCACCGATAGCACTATTCGTATTGTAGGCCATATGGGAATTGTAGAGAGTTTTGAAAACGAAGTGCTCAAATTTATTCATTCCACTTCTGGAAAAGCAAAAGGAGTAGTCATAACAGAGTTTGGCAAATTTTACAAAAGCAGGTTTGTAAAAGTAATTCGAATTTTTACTGATGATAAGTTTTGATTTTATTTTCCTTTAAAGATGGCTTTTCTTTTTTCTAAAAAGGCCGTAGTTCCTTCTTTCATATCTTCTGTGGCGAAAGCATTGCCAAATTCTTCTATCTCCAGCGCATAGCCATCTTTTGACTCATCATGCACTGCATTAGCAGCTTTTATACAACCCGCAATGGCAAGCGGAGCTTTTGAATTAATGATATCCAGAATTTTCTTTGTATGATCTAATAAAGTTTCAGCAGTTGTTACATAATTTATTAATCCCAATTGTTTTGCTTCATTGGCATCAATCAAGTGTGCAGACATTAATAACTCCATCGCCTTGCCTTTGCCAATTAATTGCACTAATCGCTGTGTTCCTCCATAACCTGGTATCAAACCAAGATTTACTTCTGGCTGACCAAATTTTGCATTTTCGCTGGCTACTCTAAAATGGCAAGCCATTGCCAGTTCACAACCACCGCCCAAGGCAAATCCATTTACAGCTGCTACTATTGGCTTGGTACAATTTTCTATTCTTGCAAAAATATCCTGCCCTCTTTTGGCCAAAGCCATGGCAGCATTTTTATCTAAGCTGCCAAATTCACTAATATCGGCACCTGCTACAAAAGCTTTTGGGCCCGCACCGGTAATGATGGCGGATTTAATTGCTGCATTACTTTCTATTTCTGTAACTGCATTATTCAAATCTGTAAATACATCCTTGTTTAGTGCATTTAATTTATCAGGTCTGTTGATAGTAATTATATAAACTCCATTTTCTAATGAAGTGAGTAGTGTTTGGTACATAATTGTTTATTAGAAGTTTCTATTTTTAGTAACCCAGCTTGTAATATATTCACTGATTTCTGAAGTTGAAGTGCCGGGTGCAAACAATTTTCCTACACCGGAGTCATTCAGCGTTTTCATATCATCTTCGGGAATGATGCCGCCGCCTGTCAATAAAACATCATCCATTCCCTTTTCTTTCATCATTTCAATCACTTTTGGAAAAACTGTCATATGGGCACCTGAAAGAATACTGATACCAATAGCATCTACATCTTCCTGTAAAGCAGCATTCACCACCATTTCAGCAGTTTGACGAAGGCCGGTATAAATTACTTCCATACCTGCATCTCTCAATGCAGTTGCAATCACTTTGGCACCACGGTCATGACCGTCTAATCCAACTTTAGCAACGAGAACTCTTACAGGTCTTTTCATAATTTTATCAAAAATACATTTCTTTCGTAACTCATTTGTAAATTACAGGATGCAATATAGAAAATTCGGGAATACTGATTTGTCAGTGAGTGAAATTGGTTTTGGTGCATGGGCTATTGGGGGTGGAGCTATGATTGGAAATACGTCTATTGGTTGGGGCGATTCAGATGATCTCGTTTCTATCAATGCGATACATACAGCTATTGAGGCGGGTATCAACTTTTTTGATACTGCAGATATCTATGGATTAGGCCATTCGGAAAAATTGATTGGTGAAGTGATTGGCAACAGATCAGATATTATTGTTGCAACAAAAGTGGGTAATGTCTCCCGAAATGATCAGTTTACGGTTGACTATACAAAAGAGTATATCATTGAGGCCTGTGAGAAAAGCCTGATGCGATTACAAAGAGAAAGGATTGATTATTATCAGCTACACACTGCAAGGTTGGAGCATCTACAGCAAGGAGAATGTATTGAGGCCATGCAGTTATTAGAAAGCCATGGAAAGATTAGATATTGGGGATTGTCGTTGAATACTTTTGATCCGATGCCTGAAGCCAATTTTTTAATGGATAACAATTATGGCAATGGCTTTCAGTTGGTACTGAATATGCTTAATCAAAAAACAGTTCCTTTTTTAAATGAAATGAATGAAAAGGGATATGGAGTTATTGCAAGAATGCCATTGCAATTCGGACTTCTGACTGGAAAATTTGATAACGGCGTTTCGTTTCCTGATAATGATCATCGTAAAAAAAGAGTAACAAAGGAAGTAATAGATAAAACGAACTCTGCATTAAAGCCGGTATGGGATTTATGCCAAAAATATTCCTGTACCAAAACGCAATTAGCATTGAGCTATATATTATGCTATCCGGCTGTCTCCACGGTAATTCCTGGAATAAGAAACCCTCAACAGGTAGCATTGAATACTACTGGCTTATTTGCTTTATCAACTGAAGATAGAATGCTGATAGAAGAACTGGGAGAAACAAAACTATTGGAAGTAATGGATTTAATAAAGCAGCAAGGTTAATTATATACCAAGCATAGGACGAGCAATTTTAGTAGTAGCTAAATCCAATCTACTTGGCTGAAAAAATATCCAACGCTTTCTTTATGCGGCTAATCGTTTCTTCTTTTCTAAGAACATCTGCGATATCAAAGACTCCTGGACCAAATTTTCCGCCAACTAGCATAATGCGGAATGGTAACATAAGTTCGCCTGGCTTTAATCCGTTAACAGAAGCAATTTCTTTAAAATTACTTTCAAGTGTTGTCGCATCCCATTGAAGGGTTAATTCATAATTGCGAATCAGCTCAACAAAGAAAAGTTGTTTGGCATCATTCCATTTTGGTTTTACGGAGTCGGTATCCAATGTTTCAGGAGCTTTGAAGAAGAAAGAAGACTGTTCAGTAAAGTCAGTAAGTAAAGTACATCTGTCTTTAACTAGTGAAATTATTTTATCAAGTTTTGATTCATCATGATTTTCAGGTAAAAATCCTTTTTCAATTTGTAATCTAAAATCTGCAATCGATAATTGTTTTATCCACTCATGATTATACCATTTTGCCTTGTCATAATCGAAATGAGCCCCGGCACTGTGTACTCTTTCCATGGAAAATTTTTCAATCAGTTCTTCCAATGAGAATATTTCTTTTTCTGTTCCATCATTCCAACCGAGTAATGCTAGCAGATTGATAAAGCCTTGCGGTATAAATCCTTTTTCCTTAAATCCTTCTGTTAATTCATTTGTTTTTGGATACATCCAGTTCATAGCAAAAACAGGAAACCCGTATTTAGAGCCGTCTCTTTTGCTTAGTTTGCCGTTGGGTCCTAATATCAATGGAAAATGTGCCCATTGAGGCATGTTTTCTATTCCAAATAAATATTTCCATAACAGAATATGAACCGGAGCCGAAGGCAACCACTCTTCTCCACGAAATGCATGGCTAATTTTCATTTGGTAATCGTCCACCACCACTGCCAGATGATAAGTGGGCATTCCATCAGCTTTTAATAGAACTTTATCATCTACCAGCGAAGAATCAAAATGTACTTCTCCACGAATCATATCATTAAAAGAAATGGTTTCTTGTTCAGGCATTTTAATACGGATTACATAAGGTGTTTTATCCGCCAATAATTTGTTGACCTCTTCTTCGGTTAATGATAATGAGTTCCGCATTTTTAGTCGGGTATGCAGATCGTATTGAGGGGTATGATTTTGTTCCGATTTAAAATCATTCCTCATCTTTTCTAATTCTGATGATGTGTCAAATGCATAATACGCATAGCCGTCTTTCACTAATCGCTCAGCATATTGTAAGTAAGATGCTTTTCTTTCACTCTGGCGATAAGGGCCATATTCTCCACCATGTTGCACACTTTCGTCAGGTTCTAGTCTACACCATTTAAGCGTATCAAAAATATATTCTTCTGCACCTGCCACATACCTGCTTTGGTCAGTGTCTTCAATGCGTACTATAAAATCTCCGCCATTTTTTTTTGCAAACAGGTAATTATATAAAACGGTTCTCACTCCTCCAAGGTGCAAGCCACCGGTGGGAGAAGGTGCAAAACGAACTCTTACTTTCTTACTCATAGATTACAAAGATAAACCCCAACCCCTAAAGGGGCTTTATATTTGCAGTTGATGAGCAATTATTTTATCAAAACTCCATGGTGGATCAAGAAAATTTATCCTAGAAGATTATGGAGTATGCCTGCAACTGAAAAAAACATCTATCTCACATTCGATGATGGGCCTCATCCTGTTGCAACGCCTTTTGTTCTTGATGAGCTAAAAAAATATACTGCTAAAGCAACTTTTTTTTGCATTGGCAAAAACGTAATAGAACATCCGGCGATTTATAAACGAATTATTGATGAAGGACATGGCGTAGGTAATCACACACACAATCATTTAAATGGATGGAAAACAAATACCAACGAATATTTGAATGATGTAATGATTGCTTCAAAGCTTTTCAAATCAAATTTATTCCGTCCGCCATATGGAAAGCTCCGTTCTATACAAGCAAAAAGGATTGCCGATGCAATAGCTGACAAATCTGCAAAAATTGTAATGTGGGATGTACTTAGCGGAGATTTTGATGAAACTTTGAGTAAGGAACAATGCTTGAAAAATGTAATTGATAATACTGTAGAAGGGTCAATTATTGTTTTTCATGATAGTGAAAAAGCATTTGCCCGGATGCAATATGTATTACCGCTTTTTTTAAGTGCTTATGCTCAAAAAGGGTATGCTTTTAAGCCGCTTTAACGATGGGTTTAATGTGAGAAGGTCTAAAAAAGTTAGGGCCTGGGTAGAAACCCTGGCCCGTTTTTAATCCGTACCCTATGAAAACTGGTTTAAAGGTATAATAATTTTTTAATTACCGCAAAGTAATTTGAAAGGTTACTCCGTTTATGGTAATTGTAGCCTGATTGTCGCAATTGCCATTGCCAAAGTCCAATAATGCAAACCAAGGGGTATTTGAAGCAGCATTTCTGCGAACGGTTCTTACTTTTCCTTTTACTATCCAACGGCAATTGAATCTCTTAATTAATGGATCAGTAATGTTTGATTCCCAAAGAACTATAAGATTTCCTCTTTTCACTTTACCATTTGAGTTTCCTTCTATTCTGAAGATATCATCAAGAGGAATATTGGTGCCAAGGCCCTCAAATTGGGTAATTACTTTATGACTTTCCCACTCAACAAAGTTTCCGCTAGGCTTAGTCAATTTAGCATCAGTTACATCTACTTTAAACGATCGACTCGTTGGTGGGAAACCTGCAGGACTTGTATTGGTAATTTTATGATTGCCCTCTACTTTTACGCTGTCAAAATAAAAGCCTTCGAAAGTTGTGGTGGCCATACTCCCAGGTAGAATCAGACGACCAGTGTAAACAGTACTTACTTTTCCTTTTCTATAATGCCCATCTCTACCAACACACCCAATATCTCCAAAATCAAGCGTAATTCTTACTGGAAAAGCGTTTGGAAGCCCTAATCTTTCAACAATAACATCGGGACATGCTGTAACACGGCCAAATACACCTGTTCCAGCAATTCCTACTTCATCATTTACACCCATAGCATCGTCAAAAACTCCGTTAAATACGATTTCAGCTTCACCATCAGCTTCGCTGGAAGCTTTTGCAGCCTCAACTTCTTGTTCATCAACAGTTCCTGATTGGCTATTTTCTTTCTGACAAGCTGTAAAAATCAGAAGAAATGAAAAAAATGCAATCGTAGCTAGCTTTACTGGGATTGATAGGAGCTTCATATAATGTTTTTGTTTGGTAATAATTTAACGGGTTTTGGATACTTTTTATTAGCATAGGTTTAACGGTTCCTGCTTTTTTTTGCGGAATTTTGTCGGCTAAAGTTACCAGAGAATGAAACTTATTGATACCCATTCGCATATTTATCTATCAGAATTTGCAGAAGACAGGTCAGAAATTTTTGAAAGAGCTGAAAAAGAGGGAGTTAGAAAAGCATTATTACCGGCTATTGACTCTTCTACACATGGCGATATGATAGGATTAGAAACTGCAAACGAGGAATCATGTGCATCGATGATGGGAGTACATCCTTGCTCGGTTAAGGAAAATTTTGAAGATGAGCTCAAAATTGCCAGAGATTACCTGGAAAAACGCAGTTTTATTGCTGTTGGCGAAATTGGGCTGGATTTTTATTGGGACAAGACTTTTACTAAAGAACAATATGCCGCCTTTCATCAACAGATAGAATGGGCGTTGGAATTTGATTTGCCAATAGTAATTCATTCTCGTAATTCAACTGATGAGTGTATCAGTGTTGTGAAGGAACATCAGAAAGGAAATTTGAAAGGAGTGTTTCATTGTTTTTCTGGAGATACAGATCAGGCTAAAAAAATTATTGACCTTGGATTTTATATGGGAATAGGAGGTGTGGTTACTTTTAAAAATGCAGGGTTAGATAAAGTGATGGAGAATATAAATCTTGAGCATATTGTATTAGAAACTGACGCACCATATTTAGCACCTGTTCCCTTTCGGGGAAAAAGAAACGAACCTTCTTATTTAAAATATGTGGTCGAGAAATTAGCGGTAATTAAAAATGTTTCAATCGATAGAATAGCTGAAATAACTACTGCAAATGCTGAAAAACTGTTTCTCCTCTCGGCTTGAACCTGTATTTTTGCAATCCTTTTAAAAGGAGACTTGTCCGAGTGGTTGAAGGAGCACGCCTGGAAAGTGTGTATACGGGAAACTGTATCAAGGGTTCGAATCCCTTAGTCTCCGCAAGATTTATAACCCGAGCCTGTTTTTTACAGATTCGGGTTTTTGTTTAGTATTTAAATACTTCTTTCATTTTTGTAACAAAACTTTCTTTTTTCCTTCTGGAAACCTCAAGTTGCTTGCCGTTGGTCATGGTTACAAATCCGCCTTCGCCTTTTTGATATTCTTTTATATGCTTCATATTTACAAGAGTAGATTTATGAATCCGGAAGAATAAAGAATCCTCTAATAATAATTCGTAATCCATTAATGGTCTTGAAGCAAGAGTTTTTTTGTTGTCTTTAAAATGAATATATGTATAGGTGTTTTCAGCTTCACAAAAAATAACATCACTTACTTGGACTACCTGAAACCCTTTTAGGCTGGGAATACACAACTGCATTTCCTGTTGATTTATTTTGGGCTGCATGTTATGTAAAAGAGTTTTCACTTGATAATTTGCTGATTTCTGAATAATTCTTTTTGCAGCATTTGAAACTGCAGTAATAAGCTGCTGCCCATCAACTGGTTTTTGTAAATAGTCAACAGCAGCTAAACGTATTGCTTGTAAAATATATTTATCATGTGCGGTTACAAAAATTACTTCAAATTTTATATCGTCTAACTCTTTCAGGAAATCTATACCATTTTTTCCAGGCATGGCTACATCTAAAAAAACAAGTTCAGGTTGTAATTGCATTACCTGTATTGTTGCTGAAGCTACATTGTCACTTTCTGCAATTACTTCTACATCGGGACAGTAAATTTCCAGTAGTTTTTTTAATGTATTACGACTTAGTTTTTCATCATCAACGATTATTGCTTTTATCATGACAAATTGTTAGTAGGAATGGATTAATGGAAGGTAGAATTTTACAGAAGTGCCTTCTGCAATATCTGGCACCGATTTTATTGAAAATACAGGCTGGCTGTTTACATCGGCCTGCCCATTAAACAGAAGATTAAGTCTTGATTTTATTACTGATAGAGAGTGAGAAAGTTTGTCAGTTTCGTCAGGCTTCTTTTTAATGCCCGTTCCGTTGTCTTTGATATTTATTGCAAGTAGATTATTTTCTGTTTCAATCAATACTTTTATATATGGATTCTCAACATTTTTAAGTTCAGCATGCTTAATTGCATTTTCAATAAACGGCTGAATCATCATCGGAGGTATTAACGTATTCTCTGCTTCTTTTGAAACATTGATCTCGAATTCGAGTTTATTCTTAAATGCCTCTTTTTCAAAGTCAAAATATTTTTGCAGATAGCTTATTTCTTCTTCAATCGGGATATCGTCTTTTTCTGCATTAGCAAATGTTTTTCGCATTAGTTGTGCCAATGATTGTATCTGTGTATTTGCTTTTTGTTTTTCATCAGTAAGAACAAGCCCCTGAATATTATGCAAAGCATTGTAAACAAAGTGAGGATTCATTTGGCTTTGGAACTGGGCAATTTGTTTGGCCTGTTTGCTTAACTGTAAAGCTTGTTCTTTTATTTGGCTACTCTTATATTCTAATTCTGTGTATGCTTTTTTCTTAGCGTAGATGTTCCGAAAGAGAATAAATGCGAGTAGTCCAAGTAATGCAAGCCCACCAAGCAAATAATTACGGGTAGTTTTTTGGTTACCTATTTCTATTTCTTTCAGTGCTGTATCTTTTTTTCCTAATTGAATTTTTTGTTCATCTGCTTTTGCCTGCAAAGATTTTGTAACTAACTCCTTAGTTTGTTGCTGTATTTGCAGTTCTTGTATTTCTTTTTGCTGAGAAAGAAGTGCAATTTCATCTTCCTTTCTTTTTGCTTCCAATATGTTTCCGGCCACCAGGGCTTTTTGTTTTTCTAACTCAAGCTGTTTTATTTTTTGTTCTGTACTCAGCCTGTTTATTTCTTTATCTTTTTTTTCCTTTTGAAATTGACCATCTATTAGAGTAGTAGTTCTTAGTTTTTCTTCATTATTAACTATAAATAATGCTTGGTCGTATAATTTAAAATATTTGTAAGCCGAAATAGTATCGCCCAACTCAGCATACGATTTGCTCAATCGTCCGTAATAGGAACTTTCAAGTCCATGGTCGTTATCTTTTTTTATTAGCGCAAGTCCGGCGTTAAATGCTTCTATAGCGTTATGATATTCTTTTTTTGATTGAAAAAGCCTTCCCTTATTCAAATAGAAATTATTATAGAGTCTTTGCATTTTAAGATTAGAAATTAATAGCTCGGTTTTATTTAGATATAGCTCAGCGGTATCGAATCTGCCTAATTCAGAATATATATTTGAAGTGCCACTTATTATCTGCACTAAGCTGATTGTATCTTTAGCCGTTTCAGCTAATTTTATTGCCTTTCGTAAATAGGTTAACACATACTCGTAATCTGCAGTAGTCGGATTTGATATTTTTGCGTAGTAAAATGAGCCGAGATTGAAATATAATGCCCCCAATCCTATTATATCTTTTGTAAAATTCTCCTGAATAGCAATTGCTTGCTTTTCATACTCAATAGCTTTGTCATATGCTTTGCGAGACTTATAGACCCCAGCCATACCATCTAGTGCTTGTGCTTGATATTTATATAATTTATTTTTTTCAGCAACTGAAATTGCTTTATGCAAATTTATTACGGCCTCATCACTATTGTACAAATCCCGATGCAATAATCCAATAACTCTATACCCGAGAGCCACACCTGCTGGGCAATTTATTTTATTAGATTGAACAACACCCCAGTTGTATATCATAAATTTTGCTTCGGAATTCTTATTAGATAATTTGAAACCGGTAAGCAGCATTGAAAATATTGTAGCACTATCTACCTTTAAATTATTTAAAACCCGTTGCAATGAATCTGTATTGATTGTTTGGGAATTGGCAGTGAATGAAGAGAACAGAATACTGCATGATAGAAGAGCGATATAAATAGGGTTTATTTTTTTCACATATTAAAGTTATACAGAATCTATTCAAAAAAACAACTCAGCCGAACACTGTTTCATAACTGCCGCTTACTGACGTATGCTGCCGTTAACAGTTTTGCATTTCAAGTACTCTCACATTTTGAATTGTAAGCCTATTTTGCAAATGAATTAATATAAACAGAGGTATTCAATGAACAAGGTATTGCTAATTCTGCTGGTGCTGCTTCCGTTTATTACTGAATCACCAAAAAAGGTGATATAATTCCCGCTAAACAAGCGGCTTTAAAAAAAGAGTACGATGTTAAGTCATTACTTTATGATATTTTTCTTGACACTACCACAAGCGAAAAGAAAGGTTCTTTTTCT
Source organism: Chitinophagaceae bacterium (assembly GCA_016708765.1). Lineage (GTDB taxonomy): Bacteria > Bacteroidota > Bacteroidia > Chitinophagales > Chitinophagaceae > JJ008. Next base: position 303,056 of record JADJFD010000002.1, on the reverse strand, counting down.
TCTACAAAAACAAAGGCTACGGTAGCAAAAGTACTGGTGGCCAATCTGCCAGTGATTACGGGGGCGGCAGTTGTGGAGGCGGTGGTGCAAACGGATCATAGATTAACCACTTACTATTATTAACTGCCGTTGCCTGTTTGGTGATTGTAATATCTACATACAAGCTCTTACTTCATGGAATTATTAAGTATGAGAACTTTTTATTTGCTCCTAACCTTATCCTTCATAATAAATACCACTCTGGCGCAGCATTCACTTGTACCAGAATCGCCGCAAGCAGTAGCATCAAGAACTACATTTAAAAGAATTGACACAGACTCCTATTTTCTTTCTCAAAAAAAAAGTACAATAGAGACACTTTACACCAAACCACAAATCCGATTACAATCTCTAAAAAGATTTGCGGCTACTATTTATGCTGATACTTTAACTTATAATATACAGATAACTTTTATTGCCAATTTTAGTACACATATAGTTACTCTTAAAAGGCCTGGAGAAAACGAAACAGTTCATTTTGAATATGAACATTTAATAGATTTTGAACACCCTGATAAATATGGCAGACTTACAGTAATTGCCACTGTTAGAGAAGAGAATAATAAAGTAAAAGGGCTGTCAGGAATACTTGATTTTGATAAAGAAAAAAATTATGGTACCGGTATTCAAAAACTAATCCTTATGAAGGAAGTAACTATATCTTCTCCAAGAAATGGGCCAATTGCAAAAAAAGCGGAAGCATTGAAAGTATTGGTACCATGCTATGAACTCACATTCGAAATAAAATTTAATTCCTTGAAATAACACAAAGCTATGCACATAAAAATTTTATTCAGCGCATCTGTCTTCACCTTGTTACTAATTGTCAGTGCTTGTAACAACAGTAATACTACAGCAAAAGAACCTGCTGGTTCTAAAAAGCAAACTGCACCAACTAATGATACACTCAGTAACGAGCCTCAATGTTCCATTACCATTGATGATAAAGAATTTGCAGTATCCGAAGATAGTATTAGTACTGGCTATTCATTTTCTGACTCTACCTTAGGTGTTACTATAAAAGGGATTGATGGTGGCAGGGTCGTTTTCACTATGCCCAATTTTTTTAAATGCCCCTGCAAAATTTCTACGGGGTATAGTAATATAAATACAAAGATTGCCGGTACGGAGGAGTATGCAATGTGGCCAACACTTGAGTTATATGATTATCCAATTCGGGGAATCAGCTTCCGAAACCTGAATGATGGCTACCATGAAAAAGGTGTAACAGAAAATGCCATGGAAATTATGGCTATCGAAAAATAAATGAGAACACTACTACAAACTGGGCGGAATTTTTAATTAAAGGGAGAATACATACAACGGTATTAAAAAATGTTTATGAATCTGCTGCCGGAGATAAGAACAAAGACTATACTGTTGCAGGCAGTTTTGTTATAAAATCGAAAATTTATTTCTGATGAGATGTCAATTTGGGTAATCAATGAAGACTTAAACAAAATCATCTTTATGAGTAGAATAAAATGGGTCGCTTCTGTTTTCCCTTTTTGGATACTATCCTGCTGCGTTAAGCCAGCAGCAAAAGAAAGCTGGCAAATTTCATATGAAAAGGTAGAGTATCTTTTTGGTAGCATCTCTATTAAAATTGGAACTGATTCCTGTTATTACCAGAACCAGAGCGGTATTAATAAAAATCCGCCCATTTTTAAATGGAAATCAAAAAAGAAGAAGCTTACTGCTTTGTATAATCAGGTTATGTCTTATCATTTGCAGCAGGGCAACCCTATCATGGCAACTGTTACCGAAATGCCATTTGAAACACTTGAACTTGTACAGAATGGCAAAGTTGTTTTTTCATTGCAAAAACATCATCAATCGCAAGAGTATGAAAAGAAATTTGATGAAGTAGTTGTTATCTTAAAATCGTTTTCATTTTCTGAAAATGATGGATGGAAATATTAATAGTGTAAATCACTTACTTCAATCTGCCGTTTCCTGTTTTGTGATTTATTAAAGCAAACTGATAATTTATTTTACACTAAATAAAAAGACATGAAATTAATACCTGCTATGCTTCACCTCCTGTTCGGATATTTTTCAGCAAAAGCACAACAAACTACCAATGTAAGTGGTGGTACTCTTACAATTGAAAATTTTACGTTAGACTGGAGCTTTGGCGAGCTTACACTTATCGGCGAAGCCAGCAATGGAGGCTTATTAATTACAAAAGGCATACTCCAACCTGATAAAGGTGTGTATGTGCAAATTTCCATGAAACAAAAAAGTGATTAAAAAATAATTATATGAATAGAAAAATATTTTTAACGCAAGTAGTTGCACTTTTTATCATTACATCATCAAACGCAAACGAACACCTGACTGATAAAAAAGAAATCATTCACTATACAATGAACGACACAATGTATTTGTACAGCGATAAAAATAGTAATGGTTATTATTTTTATATAAGCCCATCTGGCAATTTCATTATGGAGTATGCACCCATTACCATGCTGCAAAGTTCTTCGGGAGTGTATAGCGGCGGAAAAATGTTCGTTACAGCAATAGAAAAGAAGGAGTATGAAAATATAACTGCTTTGTTTATACAAAGAATAGGGATTGGCAACAACTCATACAGAATAAAAGATGGACTTCGAAAAGGAACTGCGGCTATAACACTCCTATTAAAACAGAATATAACTTATCCATTTTATGACATGACAGATATAGAAAAAAGCATAGTGGACTTAGCGACTGACTATAAAAAAAAATATGAAAAATAGTAAGGTTTTACGAAATAGAATTTCTTTCCATCAAAGTCTGTATGTGACTATACAACCACAGACACTTGTAGTTCCTTCTCACTTAAACAGTAAGGCATGACATTTATATTTCGTTTTATAAACTGCTATTGTTTTCTTATCGCCGGTTTGCTTATTTCTTGTTCAGGGAATCTGAAGAATGGCAAGCACACAATTACTGATAAATGGCAACTTATGGAAATAAAATCTTCAAATGGAAATACCGAAAAGGCTCCTTCCCCAACCTTCTTTACATTTAATGAAGATGCCAGTTACAAGTTTGAGCTATATAAAGCAGACTCCTTACTTATTAATTACCGGGGTGCTTATCGTTTTATTGGCAAGGATGAACTACTTGAAACCGTGTATGAATATGGAGGTGAAAAAAATATTGATACGGCTGCCATATTGGGAATTACTGAAGACGACATGAAACTTCTTGATAAAAAAAATGGCGATACATTATTTTTTAAGAGAAAATAATAAGCCAGCCTGTAAAAAACAGCCCATTACCAGCTTTTCACTGCCGTTGCCTGTTTAGCACTTTCCCCCACCTTTTTCATGTTGTTACTTTAGGTAATAAATTTTCACAACATGAATATCACCCTACTCCCCAATGAACAAAAAATAGACACCTGGACCATTTTATACGAACCACCTAAGGGTGGAAAATTTAATGGTAAACTTTTAGTTACCAATAAGCGATTGCTGTACGATGCTAAGTTCGATTACAGTGCAAAAGGCATCCTGGAAGAATTTATGTATATCAAATGGGGGAGCGAAGGTTTCCTTGAAATTAACAAAGAGGACATTGTAAGTGTGGAAGTACAAAAATCATTTCTTAGTAAAAAATGTATAGTAACACTTAAAGACGGCAGCCACCATACGTTTAACTATGGTGCCATGAATATTGATAAATGTGCGACAGCCATTCAGTCGAAATAAAAAACCACAAATCCTGAAATATGAAAAAGATTTTTTTATTGATTGCTTTTAGCAGCCTTTGCTTTATCGGGTGCAAAAAAGATAAAACAGAAGACCCGCCTGCACCAGTAGGTACAAATGTTTATATGTGTGGTTATTCATTCAATGCAGCTGCCAATGTGAGATATGCCTGTTACTGGAAGAACGGAACTATTGTGCCACTAACCAGCAATACTACTCAGGGCAACGATCCCTCGGCACAAGATATGGCAGTGGTTGGTAATGATATTTACATAGTTGGCGGAGAAAAAAATTCTTCTGGCATATACGTAGCTAAGTATTGGAAAAATGGAGTGGTAACCAATATAACCGACGGCACCCGGATAGGGTATGCCTATGCTATTGAAGTAAAGGGTAGTGATGTATATATTGCTTTCAATGAAATTAATGGCGTTGGCAAAGAGGTTATCAAGCTTTGGAAAAATGGAGTAATAACAAGCATAACGGATGGCAGTAATATAGCCAACTGCTCTGGAATAGCAGTTTCTGGTAGTGATGTTTACATTGTAGGGTCTGAGAACAACGGGTCAATTAATATTCCTAAGTATTGGAAGAATGGTGTGGCCGTGAACATACCTGTTACCAATGTACAAAATACATTTTTTCAAGATATAGCTGTTTCGGGAAACGATGTGTACGTTGTTGGAACTGAATATACTCCTTTAAAAACTGCTGTAATTTATAAAAACGGTACCCCGGTTTGGCTTACTGCAGCAGGTATTCCTAGAACTGAGTTGGGTGGGCTTGTTATTAACGGAACAGATATATATGTAGGAGGTACTATACCCAATGCGCTCAGTGGTTATTTTGTGGCCACCTATTGGAAAAATGGAACCAGCGTAAGCCTTACTGATGGCACTACAGATGCAGTTGTAAGAGATATGTTTGTTTTTAATTCAGATGTTTATGCAACTGGTTTAGTAATCGGAAGCGGCGGTTTTGGTATTGCTACATGGTGGAAAAACGGAACGCTGAATACTGTAGGGAATACAACAGAAAGTAGCACTGCTCTTTCTATTATTGTTCAATAAATAAACAGTAAAACAAAAAAAAATGAAAGCTTTAATAATTCTATTTATAACCAGTGTTTTCTTTTTTTCTTGTAAAAAAAATAACACACCAGAGCCTGTAACTGAAGCACTAAATATCTGCGGCTACGTAGTAAACCATGCAGCCAATATTGGTTATGCTTGCTATTGGAAAAATGGTGTAGCGACTCCACTTACAAGCACTACCGCTATTGGCAGCGATGCAAGAGCAGAGGATATGGTTGTGTATAATAACGATGTGCATATTGTAGGTACCGAAGAACAGCCAACTGGTTTGGGTGTGGGCAGATACTGGAAAAATGGGGTGATGCAAACAATTGCTGATGGTCCTACACTTAATAGTGTTGTGTGTAATGCTATTGCGGTAAATGTCAATGGAGTGCATATTGCCTTTAATGAAGTTACAGCAGCAGGAAAGCAGCTACCTAAATATTGGAAAGATGGTGTTGTAACTACGCTTATGTTATCTGGAAGCGTACCCGACGTTAGCTTAAGTGATATTGCCACCAGCGGTAATGATGTTTACATATTGGGTGTTCAAAAAACCAGCCCGGTACTTCGTGATGCCATTCTTTGGAAAAACGGATCAGCCACCATTATACCCTTAGCAAATAATAATAGTGCTAGCAATTTTTATATTGCTGTACAAAATAACGATGTATATATTGTTACTACCGAGTACGCACCTGCCACCAGCCTAAGCAGGATAATGTACTATAAAAACAACGATGCTCCTGTTGCTATTACCAGTACTAAAAATGCAGTGGTAAAAGAAATTACGGTTGGCAATAATGGCGATGTATATATAGCAGGTTTCCAGCTAAATGCCAACAATACCTTTGAAGCATGTTATTGGAAGAATGGAACAAAAGTTATAGTTAGTAATACCATTAACCTGGATGCGGAACTTCAAAGCATATTTATAAAAAATACTGATATATATGCCTGCGGCACCACTTTAGTTAATGCAACTCCTACAATTACCTATTGGAAAAATGGCACTGCAAGTGTTTTGAATAGTGGTTCGCTATCATCATATCCTAAAAAGATTATTGTAAACTAAAAAGATACTCATGAAAAGGAATTTAATCTACCTGCTTTTGACCACACTGACTGTGCAACAAGCATTATCCCAAACTGTAATAGAAAAATGGAATGTAACAACCATAGCCGGTTGGGAAGAAGATAATAAAACGATGGACGGCATTGGTACTAAAGCACATTTTACTTGGGAAATGGGTAGTTGTGCAATAGATGCGGCAGATAACCTTTATGTAATAGACCAGATAAACCTGCGTAAAATAGATACTGACACAAAGGTTACCAGCTTGTTTGGCCTTGGTGCAATGGATGAAAAATATTATGATTTAAAGTTAAAAGAACTACCGGGTAATGATGGTGTTTGTATTGATAAAGAAGGCAATATTTATGTTGCCAGTAATAAAGACCATGCCCTTTATAAAATTTATCCTGATAAAAAAGTGGAATTATTTGCAGGTGCTGAAGGTTATAAAGGTACTGATGATGGAAACAGACTGGAAGCAGAGTTTACCTACCCCCGCAGGTTGTGTATTGATAAAGCAGGCAATATCTATGTGACTACAGATTACTCGGTGAGAAAAATTAGTGCTGATGGAAAAGTTACTACAATGGCTGGCAAACCAGCTCAAGGAGATTTTAAACCTGGCTCAGGTAAAGAGGCAACGTTTAGAGAAATAAAAGCCATAGCTGTAGATAGCAAGGGAAATGTATATGTAGCTCAAAATAATAATAACGGTGGCGGAAGCTCCATTGCTAAAATTTCTCCTGCTGGTTTAGTAAGTGTATTTGTTGGCGATATTAATCAATGGGAAAAAGAAGGTGTAAGTCCGGATGGTATAGGCAAGGCCGCCCGATTTATGCAAATAAATGCCTTAACAGTTGATAAGAATGACAATTTGCTTATTGGTGAAAAATCAAGAGTAAGAAAGGTCACACCTGCAGGGGAAGTTACTACACTTGCCGGCAACAAAACCAGCGATTGGAGAGATGCGGTGGGTGCAAAAGCTATGTTTAGAAATATTGGCGGATTATGTATAGACAGCAAAGGAAACATACTGGTAAGTGACCAGTTTTGCATTCGTAAAATGGTTAAACAATAAATCTTAAAATTAAAATCAAAATGAAACGAAAATTAATGGTAGGTATGTTTGCCTTATCATTTATAGCAATGATTGGATGTAACAGTAATGATAAATCAAAATACCCAACAGATAAAGATGGTAACCCCACTAATCTGATGCCGGAAAGTAGAAAGTCACTTGAGTTTAATGCAGAAACAATAGTAAGTCAGTTAAATAAGAACCTGCCAGATATATGGTATTACGATTATCATTTTGATAGTGCAAGAACGGCATCAACAAGTCAGGTAAACTATTATATGAGCCGTACCAAAACAGCAGCTGAAAAAATGATAACAGATGATTTTGCCAAAACTCAAAAGGAAGCAGATTGTAAAGAGTATAAAACTTCTACCGCCTGGTATTATGAGGAGTGCAGAAAAAGAAATATCAGCATTGAATTTCACTGGAATGATAATGCAGGAAAAGAAGTGTGTAAACATGTATGCAGTAATTAAGCAGTAGAAGATACTCCATCAATATTTTAATTGAAGCCGTATGGGTAGCAACAAAATTTATGAAAATTGTATATAGAAATATCAATTTCTCTTGTATCCCCCAGCAAAGAAAATATTATAGTAATTAATTTTTTGTATTCGTAAAATGTGCAAATAATAATTATAATACATTTTTAAACTAGTTTTTTATGAAATCAGTAATGACATTAGTATTTTTTTTGTTGATAGTAATCAACAGCAGTTTTGGCCAATCAAAAAGTTCGGGAGAAGCACCGACAGTTAAGTTGCCGGAAGGCATCTCCATTGCAGATGGAAAGCTACAGGCTAAAAAAGGGTATTATTTTCAAATAGCGGCTGATGGCAAATCAGCACAATTGATAAATGAAAAAAGAAATAGTGCTACTGGCGGAACATTTGTGTGTGCATGTGGTGAGATTTTGGGAAATGGAAGCTGTTCTGTTACAATATTAGCAAGTGAGTTAATCTGTTCGGGTAGTTGTACTTGTCAGTTCAGGACAATCATATCGGGTGTTAAATATGCTGTTGATTTTTTAAAAGGTAATCTGAAGAAAGTAGAATAATAATTTTAGTTGTGACAAGAAAGATCATCAATATTACAGGTAATGCCAGGAATATAGAAGGCAAGGCCGTATTAGAAGTAGAGAAAATCGGCACTTATTTTATTGCAGATATGCAACAATGGGATAAAGAATGGGAAAACAGACGAATAAAAGTGATAGGCGATTTAGAAGTAAATGAAAAAAATAAATCAATGTATATTAAACATCCTGTGGTACAACGTCTATAATGGATAAACGAGCTGATGAGTTGCGTAAGGAGTGTACAGTAAAATTCCTTCTTACCAATTATTTGCCTGATCAGCATTCATTCTTTCTGAAACATCAATGGGTTGATGCTCTTTCCAGTCAGGATCATATTTTACAAACCAAGATATCCAAAAGCTGCGGCTTAATCGCATTAACCATGGTTGAAGAACGATTAACAGAACAGCATTTACTCCCATCCAGATAAAAAACCTGTTATCTTCTGTAGATAACCCAATCGTTAATGCCCATACAGCGAGGCTGAGTAAACTTAACCCAACTGTTATTCCATAACTGACATAGCTTGTGCCATAATAAAAGCCCACTTCAATTTCACTTGGCTGACCACATATTGTACATGTCTTATTCATCATCATGTTCTTCTTAAAACTAATTGAAACAGGATGTTGAAATAATTTTCCATCCCGACAACGGGGGCAACGACAGGTTAATGTTGAAGTAAAATATCCACGACTCACTTTTTTTTCTGACATTTTTATTATTATTTTATATACTGGTCGATAATTTTCCTCAACTCAAAAGCTTGTACAACACCAGACTGACGCCAAAGTATTTTACCGCTTTGGAACAATATAAGAGTTGGAACACTTTGTACCTGATATGCACTAGCAGCAGATGGACTCTGATCTATATCTATTTTGATGATTCGAACTTTATCACCCATTTGCTGATGTAATTGTTCAAGTACTGGTTTCATCATTTTACAAGGGCCACACCAGGTAGCTGTAAAATCAACCAGCACAGGTTGATTGCCTTTGATTAATTCTCCAAAGCTTTCTTTATTATTTGTTGTTTGCAACTTCTTTCTTTTTAAAAATGCTAAATAACAGGCCTCCCATCAATGCGCCATATGCTGTACTATTATGCCATTTAGAAGTTATCATACAAGTGCCACTGCTACAACCTATTTGCTGCCAGTAAAGATAGCCACCAATGCTGCCAATGATGATACCTGCAATCAATAATTTATTATTTAGTATCCAGTTCTTCATACTCTATGGTTTCATTTTTTGATGAATTATTTTTTTGTGTAGTGGTGTAACAAATGTTTCCTGCACAACAAACTCCATCAGTAAAAAGTGCAAAGATTGTAAATAAACTTCCAACTATTATTCCGGCTACTTCCCCGGATTCAATAGAGGAGTACAAAATTAAGCTACCTAATCCAACTCTTACAAATTTTAACGTTGTCCAGCCTGTTCTAAGTTTATATAATAGATTCATTGTAATTAAATTTCAAATTCAAAATTCAATAAATAGGAAGGAAAAGGAGGTGACAATTGTTACTGTTAAAGAAGTAATTACTTAATTAATTGCCAAAATCTTACATTTTCCCAGGCAGAATTTTGTTCCAATAAAGCCATGGCAGCACTTTTTTCTTCAGTTGATACATACTCCACCTTTCTTTACTCTGATCGATCGGAAAAGTTTCAGTAGGCTGATTATTGTAATCAAACTCACATAATACTAATTTCCCATAACCAGTAACTACCGGGCAACTGGTATAGCCATTATACTTTTCATTCAATTCTTTTCCTTCCATGACGGCCAGTAAATTTTTAACCAATACCGGAGCTTGTTTTCTTATGGCAGCACCGGTTCTGGAAGTAGGTAAAGAAGATGCATCACCCAGTGAGAAAATATTTTTGTATTTGAGGTGTTGTAAAGTGTGTTTATCTACATCTACCCATCCGGCTTCGTTTGCAATTGAACTATTTCTTACAAAATCAGGAGCACTTTGCGGAGGAGTAACATGTATCATATCGAACTCCACATCATATACTTTGTCTTTATTCTGCTCTCCTATTCCAACAAACTTTGCTTTTTTATTTGGCCCGTCAATTTCAACGAGCTTTGTAAAGAAATTCAACTGTACCTTATCTCTTTCGGCTACTTTATATAATGTTTTTTCGTATTTATCAACTCCGAACAGTCTTGTGCCTCCACTCCAGTATTGAATTTCTGTATTGTCAAATACGTTTTGTTTTTTAAAATAATCTGCTGCAAGCCACATTATCTTATGTGGTGCTCCGCCGCATTTTACAGGTGTATTCGGATTGGTGAATAATGCTTTGCCACCTTTGAGATTTTTAATGCATTCCCATGTGTATGGAGCTTGTTCAAAACTATAATTGGAGCAAACTCCGTTTTTCCCCAATGTTTCTTGTAACCCTTTTATTTCGTTCCAGTTTAATTGTATACCCGGAGCTACAATCAGGTATTCATATTTAAGTGTTTCATTATTATCTAATGTTACTTCATTTGTTGAGGGTTGAAAGGAAACTACTTTTTGTTTGATCCACTTTACCTTTTTGGGCATCACAGATGCTTCAGTTCTTTTTGTTTTATTAATATCAAATACACCAGCACCAACTAACGTCCAGGCAGGTTGGTAATAATGGTGCTCGGATGGTTCAATGATAGTTATATCAAGCGATTTATTTTTTCTTAATAGTTTAGATGCAGTTGAGATACCAGCATTTCCGCCGCCAATTATTAGTATTTGATGATTTTGTGACATAGCTTTTTTGTTTGCTGCTAAAGTATCTCACTGTCAGCTGTTTGATGGTGACAATTATCACTGCTGTCGTTTTTTTTCTTATGATTCTAATCAGGTGATTTAATACAATACCTGTTATTTGTGATAATCATCACCAAAGGATATAGGATATCTGACTATTTTCGATTCTTAAAATTGAAGCTATGGCAACTCAAAAAATGACTACTCAGGATTTCAAGGACAAGGTATTCAACTATGAAAAAGTAGCAGATTGGAAATATTTGGGGGAATTACCTGCTATAATAGATTTTTATGCTGACTGGTGCGGTCCATGTAAAATGATTGCACCGCTTCTCGAAGAGCTTTCCGATGAGTATAAAGGGAAAATCAGTATTTATAAAGTAGATACAGATGTGGAGCAGGAATTGTCTGCTGTATTTGGAATACAAAGTATTCCCACTATGCTTTTTATTGGTGCTGATGGCGAACCAATGATGCAGCCAGGTGCTTTGCCTAAACATGTATTAAGGAAAATTATCGAAGAAAAACTATTAGTTGCTACAAAGGAAATAAATTAAGTTTTAACGAATGCATCTTATTATTAGCGTTGAGATAGCATCATACGTTATTCTTAAAATTGTATAAAATCATGAAAGAGTTTTGGAATCAACGATATACCGAAAATGAATGGGTATATGGGCAAGGCCCTAATAATTTTTTTAAGAAGTTTATTGACTCTAACAAACCAGGTACTTTATTATTGCCGGCAGATGGTGAAGGAAGAAATTCCGTGTATGCTGCTTCTAAAGGATGGGAGGTAGATGCATTTGATTATAGTGAAGTAGCTCAAAAAAGAGCTTTAGAATTTGCGGAAAGTAAAAAAGTTAAAATCAATTTTGAGTTGGAAAGTATTCAGGATTTTAAAACCAAAAAGAAATACGATGTGGTGGCATTAATCTATATACATCTTCCTGAAGTACTTAGAAAATCTTTTCATAAAGAAATTTATGAATCAATCAAGCCGGGTGGTTTTTTAGTTTTTGAGGCTTTTGCTAAAGAACAACTTGGGTTTGATAGTGGTGGACCAAAGGATCTGGAATTATTATATGACGCACCTTCACTCTGTAGTGATTTCCCATTTTTGCATTTACTTACCTGTGAGCAAATTGAAACAAATCTTAATGAAGGGCCATTTCACCAAGGTAAGGCGGCTTTGTTGCGAATGATTGGTCAGCGGCTTTAACGATCGGCCAATAATATCTTTCCAGATCAGTTAATTCATTCTCCAAGTAGTAAACTTTTATTTTGGTTGGTCATTTTTATTTGACAGTATACTGAATTGTTATTGCGTATGTATACTCATTTATTAATATAAACTTTCCATATAACAGGAGAGGCTCTGCTTGGATCACCTTCATTACTCCAAAAAACATTCGGAGCTCTGCTGTCAATACCTCCTACAATATAGCCTATCAAGGTTTTTGTATTTGGCAGCTGATCAAGCTGTAACATACCATTGTCTGTAATGAAAGACTTTGCAGGTATAAATTCTGAAGCAGCGCCAAAATAGCCGGGCATTGGTTCGGGTAACAAATATTCTTTAATAGTAGTTTTATTCCTTTCAATTACACTGATACTTTTTACAAAAGGGACATTGTCGTCTTTCACTATTTCTTCTTGGTCATTTTTATAATATTGCGCAATTCCACCAAAAAAAATGGAAAACATCGTTTTACTTTTTTTGCTGTAAATGGGTAGTGTGGCTGTATGGTAATGACTAAATTGTTGGTTAAATCCTTCTACTTCATTAAAACTATCTTTCTTAATATCAATCAATGTTGTAAAAGGAACATCTTTTTTATACTGAAAAACTCCGGAGAAAATAGTCAACATCTCTTTTCCATCTTTATCCAGTTGCATAAGTAAATTATAATCTCTTCTATGAAACGAAGAGTCAGTAATTGCTTTATAGTTTTCAATTGAAATGGAATTTTTATTTTTTTTCAATTGGAATTGTCTGATTTGATTGGTGTATTCTTGTGTAAACCCCGGGCCATGGTCTGGGCCCATTGGATTATATCTTCCGGTAAAACGCTGACCTCCAACGAGGAAATATGTATTGTTAAGTTGATTGAGACGTCCGCCTGTTACCGCCATTCGCTCATCATTTAGTTGATTAATAAATGAAGAGGTATTATTATCTTTTATGATTGCGTTAATCAGTTCTTTTACCTGAATGGTAATTAGTGCTGGATGAGTAATATGATTTTTAGCAGTTTCACTATAGCCATATCCGCCTATCAATACTAATTGATTGGCCTGTTGATAAAATTGCATATTTGTACTTTGCAATTGCTCAGCTATTGAAGCAGGTAAGTCTACAACCGATTTTGACCATACTTTTTCATTTTTAAAATCAATGACAATCAGATCCGTATTATTAAATTGTTTATTGAATGCAGCAAAAGGTTGTCGGCGGTGAAGTCCGTCTTTTCTTCCCCCAATCAATAAAAGTAAATCGCCATCCTGAGCCCAGGCGTATGATTGAAGTCCCGCAAAGCCGTTCATAAATGCAGGTTCTAATGTAAGTTGAAAGGGATATTTATTTTGAGCAAATGAGGCAATAACTATGAGCAATAGAGTAAGTGAAATAAAAAACTGTTTCATTAATTGATTTTTAAAAGGTACTACACTACTTAATTCATTATAGTAGGGTGTATAACTTATGCCTTACTAAAAAAGCCGGTAAATGACCGGCTTGGAATATATCTAATTGTTTAATTATTTGCTTAAATAGGCTGAATACATCCAGACCAATTTTTCCTGTTGACGGATATAATCACTCATCAGAGCATTGGTGCCCTCATCATCCGCTTCTGCAGATAAGATTAATAATTGTCTTTGAATAGTTAACAAAATACTGAATGCATCAATAACAGAATTAACCGCTTTTACACCATTTGTTATATTTTTTTGTTCTTTTATTTTGGATAGTTTAAGAAAGTCTGTAAAAGTATGGTCGGGAGTATGGCCTAAGGTTAATATCCTTTCAGCAATTTCATCAATTTTTAATTGTGTATCCGTGTATAATTCTTCAAACTTTAAATGCAGCTCGAAAAACTTTTCTCCTTTAATGTTCCAGTGAAAGCCACGGGAATTAATATAAAACAACTGATAATTTGCTAAAAGGACATTTAGTAAATCTGCTAATTTTTTTGCTTTAATTGCATCTAATCCAATTATGTTTTTTTTCATACTTGTAAAATTTAGAACTGTAATTTACTAAAATCAGAAAGAGTTTAGTGTGATTTCCATCACTATCAGAATTAAATACTGGTTAATGCGGAAGTTTATCCCTGAATTTACCATACACCCATGTTCCTGCAATAGCACTTAGTAAAGTAACAATGATTACTGAGGCTCCAGTTCCTATTTGAGCAAATAACGGACCCGGACAAGCTCCGGTTATAGCCCAGCCTAAACCAAACGTTAAGCCGCCATAAATCTGACCTTTATTGAATTTCTTAGATTCCAGCTTTATTTCTTCACCCTCAATTGATTTTACCTTGAATTTTTTGATTAAGAAAACACTGATGATGCCAACAACAACTGCGGATCCAATTACACCATACATGTGAAAGCTTTTCAGTTGAAACATTTCCTGAATACGAAACCAGGAAACTACTTCTGATTTTACCAGGAAGATTCCAAAAATCAAACCTGCAAAAATGTATTTGATATTTGAAATGAGTGGTTTGTCCAATTCAGATTGATTAACACACATTGCATTTTCGGAACGTACTTCAAAGTCCGTATTTGTATCTATAGCCATGTTATAATTTTAATATTGATGGAAGAATAAGATTTGTCATAATAAAACCGCCTGCCATAAAACAACAGGTGGCTACTAGTGACGGCCATTGCAGATTGCTTAATCCCATGATAGCATGACCACTTGTACACCCACCGGCATATCTTGTTCCAAATCCAACCAGAAATCCGCCACCTACAATCATTATCAATCCTTTTACAGTTAATAATGACTGCCAGTTAAATAAATCTGACGGCACTATATTTTTAGAATCCGTAATTCCGACAGCAGACATTTGTGTAGAGATATCACTACTGATACGAATGGATTCAGGATTTGCCAATAGTTGTGCAGCGATAAAACCCCCAGCTAAAACACCAGCAACAAAAAACAGATTCCATATTTCTTTTTTCCAGTTATACTGAAAGAAAGGAATTTTAGCAGGCATACAGGCAGCACATACATGTCGTAGAGAAGATGAAACGCCAAATGTTTTGTTGCCGAGTAATAATAATAAGGGTACAGTTAATCCAATCAATGGTCCCGCCACATACCAAGGCCAGGGTTGTTTTAGCCAATCAATCATGTTTTATTTATTTTTTGCAAAAGTGAATATAAATAACTTTTACTTTAGTGAGATACATCACATAGTAATAATTCTATGCAATTAAATGATAATATTTGTCATCATCAGCCATTGATTTCGGTGATGATTTGATTTGTTGATTTTTTGAATTGTCCATTGGTAGCCAATATCAACATCTATATGTTTAAATTTCCATTGGAAGACATTAAGAAGCCGTTCCTGATCAAAGGAAAATACGTTTGCTTGGGACTTGATAAAAAACTCATTTGACAAGATATAATTTGCTCCGGTTGTTTTATTTACATTATGCAGAGGAATTGTCAGTGAATTTTGAAGGCGGTACCGCCATTGAGAATATTGTTGCGCATTGTTAACATCAATAATCCGGTGTTCTGCTAATAAACGATTATTTATTTTTATTTTTTTAATTAAGAAACCTTTCATTAAACCACCCATGAATCGGATCTCTTCTGTCTTTTTTAATATTCCCAGATCATTTTTTATATCATCTGAAACAAAATAGGCTAGGGGAGAAGCTACAATAGTCCATTTGTTTTTTGAATGATAATAAACCCAGCTTCGGATGCTTCTGGTCAGGGGATAATGAAAGATATCTTTATCCAAAGCTTTATAGTTGGACTGTTGTCTGTATTGAACATCAATTCCTACATCCCATCTGTTATTGAGTTGTTTGGTAATATTGACTTTACTCCAAAATTCCTTGTGAGTCTGTCCGTTTACAAAAAGTGGTAGAAAGAGAATAAAGAAGAAAATCTTCATGCTAATTTATTTTTTAGGCTTATCCATGGCCCTCCATTATAAGCCTCAATGCCGGAAGATTTAAGTATTCCCTTTGCCATTCCACTTCTGGCGCCACTCCGGCAAACTGTAATTATAGGGTTATTGAGTTTTTTTAGTTCAGTAATTTTCGTTCTAATAGTATCCAGCGGAATGTTCTTTGAGCCGGAAATATGTCCGGCGTTATATTCTGCTTTGGAACGAACATCTACAATTACTGCACCTTTATTTACTAGTTCTTTATAATTTACTGAAGAACCTCCAAATATTTTTTTTATAAATTCAAACATTGTTTTTAGTTTAAAAAGGTTTTCATATCATCGAGCCCACCGCCATTATACACTTCTGTCAGCCCATTTTGTTTCAAAATACTTGTCGCCATTCCACTTCTGTTACCACTACGACAATATAAAACAACAGGGTTGTTGAAAGATTTAAACAGATCTATGTTGCCGCTGATTTCTTCCAAGAGAATATTTTTTGCACCTGTTATATGATCCATTTCATATTCCCAGGAATTTCTTACATCCACCACAACAGTGGACTTATTTTTCAAAAGTTCTTTTATAGTATGCATTTAATTTGAATTAGAAGTGAAAGAAAAGCCGGAGTGTTTTAAGACTCCGACTTGGTTTAACCATTAACCTATTTACTTTTTATAATAAAGTTGACGGACAGACATAGTTGCTGATCTCGAATTGTCCGTTTTCTTTTATTTCCTTAAAGCCGCCCTTTACATCTATTAGTTTGTCAAACCCTCTTGCACGAAGTGTAGAAGTAAAAATCATAGACCGGTAACCTCCGGCACAGTGTACATAATATGTTTTATTCTTGTCGATTTGTGCCATGCTATCATTAATAAAATCCAATGGTGCATTTTCTGCATCTATGATATGTTCACTCTGAAATTCACTGTTTTTGCGTACATCGAGGATATTAATTTTTTCTTTTTTCATGATGGAAGCCAACTCTTCAGCAGATACTGATTTAATAGTATCGGTTTCTTTCCCGGCTTTTTCCCATGCTGCAAATCCACCTTTCAAAAAACCAATTGTGTAATCATAACCAACTCTTGCCAACCTGGTAATCACTTCTTCTTCACGACCTTCTTCAGTTACCAGTAAAATTTCTTGTTTGATATCAGGAATCATAGCGCCAACCCAAGGAGCAAAACTTCCATCAATTCCAATATTAATCGAGTTGGGTACAAATCCTTTTGCAAAAGTTTGAGGATCTCTTGTATCGAGCACCAATGCACCTGTTTCGTTTGCAGCAGTTTCAAAAGCTTCAGGACTTAAATCATGCTGACCTCTTTCCAATACTTTGTCAATACTTTCATAACCTTCAATATTTAACATGACATTTAATGGGAAATAAGCTGGGGGAGCAACCAAGCCTGTAGTTACTTCTTTTATGAATTCTTCCTTTGTCATATTTGCTCTCAAGGCATAATTTGTTTTTTTCTGATTCCCTAATGTATCTGTAGTTTCTTTACTCATGTTTTTACCACAAGCACTACCAGCACCGTGAGCAGGATATACAATAATATCATCAGCCAATGGCATAATCTTATTTCTTAAGGAATCAAATAAATAACCAGCTAACATATCTTGTGTTAAATCAGCTACTAATTTTTGCGCCAGATCAGGTCTTCCTACGTCGCCAATAAACAACGTATCGCCGGAAAACAAGCCAATATCTTTTCCATTCTCATCTTTTAATAAATAGCAAGTGCTTTCCATTGTGTGGCCAGGAGTGTGTAATACTTTCAGTGTTACATTTCCAACTTTAAGTACTTCACCATCTTTTGCAATATGTGCATCAAATTTTGGTGCAGCATTAGGTCCGTAGACAATTGTGGCTCCGGTTTTTTTGCTTAAGTCTAAATGGCCGGAAACAAAATCCGCATGAAAGTGCGTTTCCAAAACATATTTTATTTTGGCGCCATTTCTTTCAGCTTTTTTGATATAAGGTTCTACTTCACGAAGTGGATCAATAACAACTGCTTCGCCATTACTTTCAATATAGTATGCGCCTTGAGCAAGGCATCCGGTATAAATTTGTTCTACTATCATATTCGTAATTTTTATTTTTTTAATTAAAGCAAATTTCTAGTATAATTTTTATTTCAATAGTGACTTACATCACAATCAATGACCACCACTTCCAGGGAAAAATAACTCTTTAATAATGATATAAATACCCATTATTAGTACAAACCATCCAAATCCTTTTTTCAATTTATTACCATGGATTTTTTTGCTTAAAAAGTCTCCGATAAATATTCCCACAATCGCTAATCCGGTTACTGTCAGTAATAATTTCCAATCCATTGTATAATTTGACAAATCGCCAGTAAAACCTATCAAGGATTTTGCTGCAATGATTAAGAGTGATGTTCCTACTGCTTGCTTCATTGGTAGTTTGCTGAATATTACCAAAGCCGGGATAATTAAAAAACCACCACCAGCACCTACAAGACCAGTAAGAATACCAACCACAGTTCCTTCCACCAATATCATTGGATAATTGAATTTTTGTTTTTCTGACACATCTTCCTGGATATCCTTTTTCCCTTTAATCATGGAGATGGAAGCAAAAACCATCAATACTGCAAATAATACCATCAACAGAATGCTTTTGGTAATTATAAAATCACCTACACTAAAAATTTCTTTTGGAATTTGTGGAACAATAAATTTACGGGTGGCAAAAACGGCTGCAATTGCCGGTATGCCAAATATCAATGCTGTTTTAAGGTTAACCAATCCTTGTTTGTATTTGGGCACTGCGCCTACAAGACTGGATGCGCCTACAATAAATAAGGAATATGCTGTTGCTAAAACCGGTTCAACCCTGAATAAATAAACCAGCACCGGTACTGTGAGAATAGACCCTCCGCCACCTATTAAACCAAGCGAAATGCCGATAAGAAGTGATGCAAAATAACCAATGATTTCCATGTACATAATTTATGCAAGAATAATGGTTACTCAAATTTTATAGTGTGACTGAAATCACAGCAAATAAATATTATAATACCTCAATCATATTACGGTTTAATTTTACCAGCTGCCGTTGCTCCATTTTTTTTAATAACCGTGAAATAACTTCTCTTGAACTATTTAAATCATCTGCTATTTGTTGATGGGAAGTTTCAATTATTTTTTTTCCTGAATTTTTTACATGTCGTTTTAAATAAAACTCAAGACGTTCATCCATATTATGGAAAGCGATATTATCAACAACAGTTATCAGTTCATCAAACCGGCTTCGATAGGTTTGTATAACAAACTGATACCAGCTTTTATATTGGTTCATCAGTTCATCCATCAGTTGCACAGGAATCAATAAAACTTCAGTTTCTTCCTCAGCGATAGCAGTTATTTCACTTGTTTCGGATTGTAAGGCACAGATCATGGAAACAGCACAAGCTTGACCTGAGCCGAGATAATACATCAAAAATTCGCCGCCATCCGGATTCTCTCTATAAATCTTTATTTGTCCTTCTAATACTAAAGCAGTTGATTTGATATACTGGCCCGTCCGCATGATGACTTCACCTGCGGCAAAGGTTTTTTGAACAGCATTTTTTTCAATTATTTCTATTAATGCAGTTTCAAACTGCGGGAAAAGTTTTTTCCAGTCCATATTATAATTATAAAGTTATGATTCTAGTACTTTCTCCATTTTAATACTTCGGCTTCCTTTTATAAGTAAATGAGTGTTCTCTAAATTTTGTTCTATTAACCACTTTCTTGCCTCATTTGATGTATTAAATGAAATATAAGGATGTTCTATTTTTAAAAAATTGCCTCCAACCAGCACAACATTTGTCCATTTATATTTATTGATGATCTCAACAATGGCTTTATGTTCATCAAAGCTTTCATTGCCTAATTCAGCCATAGCTCCCAACATCAATACTTTTTTTTCTCCGGCTAATCTTGCAAAGTTTTCAATTGCAAGTTTTAAACTGCTCGGGTTGGCGTTATAAGCATCCAATATTATTTTATTAGTTCCTTTATTTATTAATTGAGATCGGCTGTTAGAAGGGGAGTAGTTCTCAATTGATGATTGTATTTTCTGATCAGTTATTTTAAAATATTTGCCGATAGCTACTGCTGCTAACACCTTTGGAAGATTATAATCTCCAACTAATTGAGAATTGATTTTGTTTGTTTCAGCCCCATTGTTTATTGCAACAGACAAATAGGGGTCATTTTTAATTAGAACACCTTCGACATCCGCATTATCAGTTCCATATTTTATAATTGTAGAAATTCCTTTGCTCATTTCCTGCAGGTATTCATAATCCCACATTACAAAAGCAGTTCCATTATTATTTCTCAGGTAATTAAATAATTCCCCTTTACCTTTTTTAACACCCTCTACACCACCAAAACCTTCAAGGTGTGCTTTGCCGCAGTTGGTAATAAGACCATGTGTAGGTAGGGTATATTCACAGTACGATGCAATCTCATTTTGATGATTGGCACCCATTTCAATTACAGCAATTTCAGCATCAGCTTTTATTTTTAAAATAGTTAGTGGAACGCCGATATGATTATTGAGGTTTCCTTCCGTAGTATAAGTTTTGAAAGTAGAAGATAGAACAACGTTTATCAGTTCTTTGGTTGTCGTTTTCCCATTGCTACCTGTTATGGCAATAAAGGGAATAGTAAATTGTTGTCTATGATATTTGGCTAGTTTCTGTAAAGTAGTGAGTACATCCTCAACCAAAATTGTTTTATCAGGCTCCTCAAATTCTTTTTCATCAATTACAGCAAAAGTTGCTCCATCTTCTAATGCTTTTTTTGCAAATGCGTTACCATTGAAGTTGTCGCCTTTTAATGCAAAAAAAATATCTCCAGGTTTCAACTTTCTGGTATCTGTTTGTACGGATGGGTGTTTTTTTAATATTTTATAGAGTTGTTCTGTGGTCATAGTACAAATGTAAGTTGGATATTAAGAATGTAAACCCTTCTTCGCTAAAGCTTCTCGGGTTAAAACAAAAAACCCTCCAATATGGAGGGTTTAAATATTTTGAAAGAATAAATTATCTTTTTTGTCTTCGGGTTTTATAATGCTGACCTGTTTTGCGGCCATTGCCTTCTGGGCTACCCATGCGGTTCATGGCGCAACGGAAACCTAAAGTACTCAAAGCCTGATCTTCTTCAAGATAACGACGGGCACCTGGTGTTAACCAATAAGCTCTGTCGTTCCAGCTGCCACCTTTGAAAACTTTTGATTTATCGCTTACTAAAGTGGTAATGCCATAGCCGTAAGTTGCTTGTGATAAAGAGTCACCATCAAGATAGTTGATAACATTACCTCTTTGATAGTTCCTTCTATCTTTACTTTCAGCATCTGTTACATTCACCATTTTCACACGGCCAGTACTGTCCTTTTCATATCTGGTAGATGGGTCCATTGTAGAAGAATCAGCAACATATAACTTCTTAAATACATTACCACGGAATGGAGCTGGTTGATCATCGAAATCTAATGAAGAAAGTGGACGATAAGTATCTTCCACCCACTCACTTACGTTACCTGCCATATTATATATACCAAATCCGTTTGGAAAAAATGATTGTACTGGTGCTGTGTAGAAGGCATTATCATTCAAACCTCCTGCTACACCGGCATTATCGCCAGAACCTCTTTTAAAGTTTGCTAAGAAAGTTCCTTGCCAGCTTCCGCGGCGGGTATCTCTAAGGCCATTTACATTCTGAGCCCATGGATAAACTTGTTTGTTAGAGACCAATTCTTCCCCTCTTTTCTTTTTAGTGCTTGGTCTTGGATTTTGATTTACCAAGCCATATGCCGCATATTCCCACTCTGCCTCAAATGGTAAACGGTAATCAGGTAATAATATACCAGACTCCATAGTTGCAGTTGTCATCTTGGGTTCGTCCTTCTTGGTCTTTATTTTACCTGGAGGTGCAGTATATAGACCCAATAAATAAGATTTTGTAGTAAAATTATTATCACCCTGTTGGGCACCCGGTTTTAAGTTAGCTTTATTGATAAAATTCTTTTCTACCAATTTGCCTTCATTAACACGGTCACTTCTCCATAAACAGAAGTCATGAGCTTGCCTCCAAGTAACACCAACTACAGGATAATCATTAAACCCTGGGTGACGGAAGTAGAATTCTACCATTGGTTCATTATAGCTTAATTCACTTCTCCAAGCTAAGGTGTCTGGTAGGGCAGATTCGAGAATTTTAGCATTAACTGGGTCGGATGCGTCAAACACTCTTCCCAACCAATGAAGATACTCACGGTAGTGAACGTTAGCTACTTCGGTTCTGTCAATATAAAAAGAAGGAACAGATACACGGCGGGGGATATTATTCCAGTCGCCCATTATGTCTTCTTCAGTTTGCCCCATGGTGAATGTACCACCTTGAACAAACACAAGGCCTGGTCCGAGCCCTTGCTCTTTTGATTTAGCTACCTGAAAACCACCTTGATTCTTGTCATTGTAGTTCCAACCGGTAACGTCAGACTTGTCTTTCTTGTTTTTATTGAAAAGACCATTTTTGCATGATGTAAAGAGCATCAAGCAGGATACCACGATTATTAAGTTTTTCACTGTCATTGTTTTTTGCATAAACCTATGAATTGGAATAAATTTAACGCCGGGTGGAATAAAATATTGCATTGTAAGGTTTTTTTGCCCCCGGAAATGCGAATATATATACTTTAAAGACATGGGAAAACGAAGTTCTACTCTTTTTAAACAGGAAAAGCCCTTATAAGTAAAGCTATTTAACTTGCTTTATCAGCAGTAATCACAATACAACATTTATACACTTACCAATGAGGAAGTCGACTAATTTTTATGTTCAGGTAACCAAAACTCAATAATTTTTCATTAGAAGTGTCGATAAAGTAAGTATAAAGAGATATAGGGTACTCAAACATTTTTAAAAGTAAATAACAGAAAAATTGGTAATACTATTTCTCTTATTTACTTTAGCAGCCTCTGTAAGGAGGAAACTTGAAGAGGGGGATTTTAAGATATCATATTTTATTGTAGAAAAATATTAGTTTTTACAATAAAAATCGAAATTTTACGTTTTTCCGAACATTAGATATAAGCTAAAATATGCTTGATTATTATCTTGCATTTAGATATTAAGTTTTGGAATTAGTATTTTCCGTTTCAGATAAAATTCCATATTTTAGTTTTCTATTTAATCAAAAGCTCTATATTTACACCATTATTAAAAACTTTCTAATGAGACCAACTGCTTTAAAACTAACTGCTGGAATCCTGCTTTTTTGTGGTTTGAACACTACTGTAAAAGCTCAGGTAGAACCTATTAACGTAGTAACAACTGCTGTTCCTTTTTTACGTATTTCACCCGATGCCCGTTCAGGCGGTATGGGAGATCTTGGCGTTGCCACTTCTCCTGATGCCTATTCTGGATTGTGGAATGGTGGAAAGGTAGCTTTCAATACTGGAAAAGCTGGTGTTGGTGCTACTTACACTCCTTGGTTAAAAGACTTAGTAAATGACGTTTATCTTGCTACGTTCGCAGGATATTACAAATTTGCCGACAATCAGGCCATTCATGGTTCTGTTCGCTATTTTAGCCTAGGTAATATTACTTTTACCGACAATCTTGGTAATGACTTCGGTAGCTACCGTCCCCGTGAATTCGGTATCGACGTTGGCTATTCTCGTAAGTTAAATGCAAAGAATGGTGTTGGTGTAACTTTGAAATTCATCAATTCTAACCTTGCTGGTAACACTACTGTAGGTAGTACTACTTACAAAGCTGGAAATGCTGTAGCTGCTGATCTTTCTTATTTTCATACCGGAATCGGTGCTAATGGAAGTGGTTGGAATTTCGGTGCTGTTTTATCAAACCTTGGATCTAAAATATCTTACACAGATAATGCAGATGCAAAAGATTTTATCCCTGCAAACCTTGGCATAGGAACAAACTATACTAAGCAAATGAATGCTCAGAATAAAATTTCATTTGGTGTAGAACTTAATAAGCTTTTAGTTCCTACTCCTCCAGAAGATCCTGCTACACCTGCTTAATTAACTGAGTATAGAAATAAGAGTGTAATTGGTAGCTGGTTTAGCTCATTTGGAGATGCTCCAGGTGGCTTTGGTGAAGAAATTAAAGAATTTCAAGCTTCATTAGGTGCTGAGTACACTTACAATAATCAGTTCTCTCTTCGTGCAGGATATTTCTACGAGAACAAAACAAAAGGAAATCGCCGTTATTTCACAGCAGGTCTTGGTGTGAAGTACAATGTTTTCGGATTTAACTTTGCGTATCTAGTACCAACTGGTAGCGGAGTTAGCCGTAATCCATTGTCAAATACACTTCGTTTCTCTGTGATATTTGATTTCGAAAAATAATTATAATTCTTTATTATAGTAAAACGTCCTGCCTATCGGCGGGACGTTTTTATTTTCAGGATATTTGCCTAAATCTATAGCCAATGTCATACAGAATAGGGTCGGGAATCGATTTTCATAAATTAGTAGAAGGAAGAGATTTGTGTATCGGAGGAATAAAAATTCCTCATCACAAAGGGTCATTGGGTCATAGCGATGGCGATGTTTTGCTTCATGCAATTTGCGATGCATTATTAGGAGCTCTGGGGTTGGGCGATATTGGAGTTCATTTTCCAGATACAGATGCTTCTTTAAAAGATATAGATAGTAAGATATTATTGGTTAAAACAATAGAGCTTATAAAGGAAAAAGGCTATTCTGTAGTTAATATTGATTCTACCTTATGCCTTCAATCCCCAAAAATTGGTCCTTATGTAAGTGAAATGCAAACTGTGATAGCAAAAATTTTAAGTATAGCTATAACTGATATTTCAATAAAGGCAACTACAACTGAGCAAATGGGTTTTGTAGGAAGAGAAGAAGGCCTGATGGCTTATGCAACTGTTTTATTAAAGAAAGAAGAAACTAGTATGTAAATAACTCAAAACACTTGTCGTTCCTATCTTTGCCCTATGTCTTCAATTGAAATAAAAATTATTAATATATCGGATAATCCATTACCTGATTATACAACAGCAGGCTCTTCAGGTATGGATATAAGAGCTAATCTTTCTGAAAGTTCTGCGATAAGTCCAATGGAAAGAATATTGATTCCAACTGGCATCTTCCTTGAAATTCCATATGGTTATGAAGTACAGATAAGACCAAGAAGTGGGATGGCAATCAAAAATGGGATTACTTGCCTTAATACTCCAGGTACAATAGATTCAGATTATAGAGGAGAAATTAAGATTATCTTAATCAACCTTTCATTAGAACAACAAGTCATCAATCATGGCGACCGTATAGCTCAAATGATTGTTCAGAAAGTAGAAAAAGCTATATGGGTAGAAACAAAAAAAATAAATGTAACTGAGAGGAACGAAGGTGGATTTGGCCACACTGGCTCTAATTAAAGATTTAAAATGAAACAGATATCATTAATCATTGTTATTGGCATATTCATTTTCCCATCTTGTAGATCTGCAAAAAAAATACAAGCTCCTGTCGTTATCAAGGACACAGTTATTGCAGAGGTTAAACTCCCAGATGTTGTATTGGAAGATACAGCTGCAATAATAAAAAGTAGCTATAATCTGCTTCAAAACAACCTAATAAAAGTTTCTACTTTTTCTGCTAAAGTAGATGTGAAGTACATAGACCCAGATGGTAAAAAATATGATGTAAATGCGAATATCAGAATGTATTATGATAGTGTGATTTGGGTGTCTGTAACTGGCTTATTAGGAATTGAAGGTGTAAGAGCATACATCACACATGACTCAGTAAAACTTATTGATAAGCAAAATAAAACTTACACTTCCAAAAGTGTTGCATATCTACAGGAAATTACAGAGCTTCCGCTAGACCTTGTTTCTTTGCAGGACCTGCTTCTTGGCAACCCTGTTTTTTTTAATTCAAAAATCAAATCTTTTAGCCGTTTGGAAGGAACGATTTCATTATTGAGTATAGGAGAATTCTTTAAAAACCTTTTAACCATAAATGAAGAAAATAAACTGATGATTACTTCCAAGCTTGATGATTTGGTTGATTCGGGTAAAAGAACAAGCCGCCTCACTTATAATAATTATGAAAATAAAAAGAGCACTAACTTTTCTGTAAATAGAATAATTAATGTGGAAGGCACAAAAAAAATTGATATCGAACTTGAATTCAAGCAGTATAATTTTAATGAAACGTTAAGTTTTCCCTTTAATGTGCCTAAAAATTATAAACATAATTAAACGAATAAAATTAAATTTGCTTGTATGCGTTGTTAGCAGGTAATCTTGCTATGCTTTTTTAAACCAATATCCCTTTTAGTATGATAAGAAAAATTGCAGTCCAACTTTTATTTTCATTTTTTTTATTTTCAGTAGCCGCTCAGCCAATTACTGATAAAACGCAGCTTGAAAAGGAAAGGCAGGATATTCAAAGAGAATTAAAAGAAATACAAGGGCTTTATAACAAAGTAAAAGGACAAACCAAGTTGACTATTGGCCAACTTGCAGTTCTTAATCGTAAAATTAATTTGCAGGAACAATATATAGGAAGCATAAGTAAAGAACTTAGAACTATTGATGATGATATTTATCTAAGTGAATTAGAAATTTACCGTCTTAATAAGCAAATCGACACACTAAAGACACAGTATGCAAGAACCGTTGTGTATGCCTATAAGAATAAGAGTAATTATGATTATCTCAACTTTATTTTTTCTGCAAGTGGATTTAATGATGCAATAAAAAGAATTGCTTATCTCAAAAGCTATAGAACATATAGAGAAAAGCAGGTGAACATAATTCTGGAGACCCAGCAATTGATTGCAAAGCGGAAGGAGCAGCAACTTGGGCGTAAGCAATCCAAAAATGTAGCATTGGAAAATCAAACTAAGCAAGTAGAAGAGCTGGCTGTTCAAAAAAAGGTAAAAGCCGAGGTGGTTTCACAATTAAAATCAAAAGAAAAAGATTTAGGTAATCAGATTGCACAAAAGAAAAAAAGAGACCGAGATCTGAATAATGCAATTGTTGCAATTGTAAAACGGGACATAAAGGCTGCTGAAGATAAAGCAAAGGCAGAAGCTGAGGCAAAGCGAAAAGCAAATGAAATTGCAAATAAAACAAACCCAGTAACACCGCCTGCAACTAAACCCGATAATCCAGAAAAGAAAGTTACTACTATTGCAGAGCCCAAAGTGGTTAAAAAAACTGTACCAGAAGTGAAACCAGACAGTTATCTTAATCTGAATGCAAAGGATGTAGCTTTAAATAGTAGCTTCCAGGCAAACAGAGCATTATTACCGTGGCCGGTTGATAATGGAGTTGTAACATTTGGTTTTGGCACTAATAGAATTGATAATCTTTCATTTGATAATCCCGGAATAACGATTGCAACCCCATCTCAAGGTGTAATGGTAAAGGCTGTATTCGAAGGCGAAGTAAGAGGGATTTATAATTTAGGAGATGGCATGGCAGTTACAATTCGACATGGCAAGTATTTTACTACTTATAGTAACCTTGCAGGTGTTACAGTTTCTAAAGGAGATATGGTGAGAACAGGTCAGCAAATTGGAAGAGCAGGAAGTAATGAGGCGGGTAATGCTGGACAAATTGATTTTATATTAATGGTAGAAACAAAGAACGTTGATCCAAGACCTTGGCTACGACGTTAAATAATAGCTAATGAAATAAAAAATCCTCTTTGTTAAGAGGATTTTTTATTTATAAGAATCGTTCATATAGTTTCTCATACAAAGGAATAATTTTCGATATGTCGAATTTCTTTGCATGTTCAGCAGCCCTTTTTTTGAATTCATTTAAGGTGTGGTCATCTTTTAAAATAGCAAGAGCATGTTTGCTCATCGTTGCAACATCACCTACATCGCCCATATATCCGTTATCACCATCTGTTACAATTTCACTCAATCCTCCTGCATTAGTAGAAACAACAGGAACGCCAGCAGCCATTGCCTCTAATGCAGCAAGACCAAAACTTTCGTATTCAGAAGTAAGCAAAAATAGATCTGCAATAGGCATAATATCTTCCATCTGTTCCTGCTTGCCGACAAATTGTATTTCATCACATACGCCTAATTCTCTTGCTAAATCTTCGGCTGTTGATCTTTCTGGGCCATCGCCAACAAACAATAATTTAGAAGGGATTTGTTTATTTACTTCCGCAAATATGTTTACAACATCCTGCACTCTTTTTATTTTCCTGAAGTTAGATGCATGTAATAATATTCGTTCTCCATTGGGAGCAATCACTTTTTTAAACGCATTTATCGGCTGCCGTTGAAATCTGCTTACATCTACAAAATTCACAATCACTTCAATTTCTTTCTTTATATCAAAATGTTTGAATGTCTCCATTCGAAGGTTTTCTGACACAGCAGTAATCGCATCACTTTCATTAATAGAGAATGTAACAACCGGAGCATAAGTTTTATCCCGGCCAACAAGTGTTATATCTGTTCCATGTAATGTCGTTATAACAGGAATTTCATAACCCTCTTTTTTTAAAATTTGCTTGGCCATATAAGCAGCAGACGCATGTGGAATAGCATAATGTACATGCAGCAGGTCCAGCTTATTGTTTTTTATAACATCAACCATGGTACTGGCTAATGCAGTTTCGTAAGGTGGATAATCAAAAAGCGGATAGGTTGGCACTTGCACTTCATGATAAAATATATTCGGGATAAATCCATTAAGCCTTACTGGCTGCTGATACGTAATAAAATGTACCATATGACCCTTTTGAGCCAGCGCTTTACCTAGTTCTGTAGCCAAAACTCCGGAACCGCCAAATGTAGGATAGCAAACAATTCCAATTTTCATAAATTCCAGTTCTAATGATGAACTAAGGTAACAGTTTTATGCGGCTTTGGTTTGCCGTTTATCTTAAAAAAAATCACCTGCATTTGATGTTTGTATTAACTTTATCCAAATTCGTAAATATGCAGAAGTTATTTTTTATCGCTTCCTTTTTTGTCGCTGCTTTTCAAGTTAAGGCGCAAAATGCTGACTCAATTTTCATTAAAAAATTGGCAGATGAAATACTGACTAATGGAAAAGCATATGAGAATCTACGTCATCTTACAAAACAGATAGGAGGAAGATTAGCAGGTTCACCCGGAATGGTGAAATCGGAGCAATGGGGAATGATTGTAATGAAAGAAAGCGGAGCCGAAAAAGCCTCGATGCAACAGTGCATGGTGCCGCATTGGGTAAGAGGAGGTGAAGATCAAGCTTCTTTTAATGTGCAAGGGAAAAAGGTGTATGAAAAACTGGATGTGGTTGCTTTAGGCAATTCAATTGGTACCGGAAAAAATGGAGTTACTGCTGAAGTAATAAAAGTTAATTCATTCGATGAGTTGGAAAAGAGAAAAGATGAAGTAAAGGGAAAAATTGTTTTTTACAATTATAAATTTAATGATACATATATAAATACATTCTTAGCATACCGTGATGCAAGCCAGTACAGAGGGCAAGGACCAAGCCGTGCTGCCAAATATGGAGCTAAAGCTGTTATTGTAAGAAGCATGAGCCATGCAGCAGATAACAATCCGCATACAGGTGCAACAAGATATGATTCAGCGTATGAAAAAATTCCTGCAGTTGCAATCGGATTGAGAGATGCCGACAAATTAAGCAAGGAAATTGAAAAATCGAAAGTAACGGTGAGAATGCAAACCAATGGTCAGTTTCTTCCAGATACAATAGGGCATAATATAATTGGCGAATTGATTGGCACTGAATTTCCCAAAGAGTATATAACAGTAGGGGGTCATTTGGATAGTTGGGATAATTGTGAAGGTGCACATGATGATGGAGCAGGATGTGTGCAAACAATGGAAATACTAAGGGCACTTAAGGCTATCGGTTACCGTCCAAAACATACAATACGATTTGTTTTATTTGCAAATGAAGAGAATGGATTAAGAGGTGGAAATAAATATGCTGAAGAAGCAGTAGCTAAAAATGAGAAGCATCTTTTCGCCATGGAAAGTGATGCGGGCGGTTTTACACCTAGGGCATTGGGGCTTTCGGGTTCGGAAGAACAGTTTCAAAAATTCCTGAGTTGGAAGCCTTTGATTGCTCCTTATGGCTGCACCGAATTTAATAAAGGTGGTGGCGGTGCCGATATTGGCCCACTAAGCAGAGCTTTAAAAACTCCAACGGCAAGTCTTAATCCTGATTCGCAACGTTACTTTGATATTCACCATGCAAGAAGCGATGTATTTGAAGCAGTGAATAAAAGAGAATTGGAATTGGGTGCTGTGAATATGGCCGCATTGATTTACCTGGTAGATAAATATGGTTTATGAGCAAAAATTATGAAGTAAAAAAGGATAACTACTATATATCTACTAATCCAGCATTGATAAATATTGATGTCATTTATAATTATTTGGCTAACGAGTCATATTGGGCAACAAATATTCCAAAGGAAATAGTAATAAAGTCAATTGCTAATTCATTATGTTTCGGACTTTTTTGTGAACATCAACAAATTGGATTTGCAAGAGTGGTTACAGATAAGGCAACTTTTGCATATCTGGCAGATGTATTTGTTTTGAATGAGTACAGGGGTAATGGATTGTCGAAATGGCTGATGGAAATATTACAAGCTCATCCTGATTTACAAGGCCTTCGGAGATGGATGCTTGCAACCAAAGATGCTCATGGTCTCTATGAGCAATTTGGCTGGACAGTACTTGATGAAGAAACAAGGAAAAGGTTTATGCAAAAGCATAATAAAAATGCGTATTTATAATTAGCTCTTAATTAAAGCCGAAATAGCACTAGTTACTTTTTCAAAAGGGAAGCTGCCAATAACTTTCTCCATTTGTGTTTTTATTTCTAAAGTACAAAGATTACCAATGCTTCCTTCATGAGTATGGTTGACGTTTGTATCGTAGGTAAATTTTCCGGCCTCAATATCCAATCCTACTGTTTTATAAGCATCTCTGAAAGGCATTCCCTTATTCACCAGTTTATTTACTTCTTCCACACTAAAGAGATATTTATACTTTTCATCAGCCAGAATATCTTTTTTTACTTCAATATTGGATAGCATCAAACGTGCTATTTCTATACAGTCTTTTAATATTTTGAATGCTGGAAATAAATGTTCCTTCAGTAATTGTAAATCCCGATGATAACCAGATGGAAGATTAGTCGTCATCATGGTGATTTCATTAGGCAATGCTGCAATTTTGTTACAATGAGAACGAATCAACTCAAATACATCGGGGTTTTTTTTATGTGGCATAATGCTACTGCCTGTTGTTAACTCAGCCGGAAAAGAAACAAAGGCAAAATTTTGATTTAGAAATAAACAAGCATCCATACTTAGTTTAGCTAAAGTAGAAGCCACGTTGGCAAGAGACTGTGCTACCACTCTTTCTGCTTTTCCTCTTCCCATTTGTGCATACACTACATTATAGTTTAGGTCAGCAAATCCCAGTAGTTCAGTAGTTAATTTTCTATTGATAGGAAAAGAAGAACCATAACCAGCAGCAGAACCCAATGGATTTTTGTTTGCCACATCATATGCTGCTTTTACAGTAACAACATCATCAACCAAACTCTCAGCATAAGCACCGAACCAAAGTCCGAAGGAAGAAGGCATTGCTAATTGCAGATGCGTATAGCCGGGTAACAAATCTGCTTTGTATTTCTCACTTTGAGTTTGCAGCAATTCAAAAAAAGGTTGAATAGTTTTTACTAATTCTTCCAGTTCTCTTCTGAGAAATAATTTAACATCAACCAACACCTGATCATTCCGGCTTCTGGCACTGTGAATTTTCTTTCCTACATCACCAAGTTTTTTTGTCAGTAGTAATTCTATTTGTGAGTGAATGTCTTCTACATCGTCCTGCAAGATAAATTCTCCGTTCTGTATTTGTTTGTATATACTTTTTAGTTCTTGTTGCAGTTGGGTTAATTCTTCTTTTGTTAATAGACCTACCGATTCCAGCATTTCAATATGAGCTAAAGAACCCAGCACATCAAAGGAAGCAAGATACATATCCATTTCTCTGTCGTTGCCAACAGTAAAATTTTCTACCTCTTTTAATGAGGCTATGTCTTTTTGCCACAATTTCATATCACTTTATTTAAAAGCTGAATATACAAATCAATTCCTTCTTTAATTTCATCAGTATAAATATACTCATCTGCTGTATGGCTTCTTGCAGAATCTCCCGGTCCAATTTTTAAAGAAGGGAAAGGCATTAAAGCTTTATCAGATGTAGTAGGAGAGCCATAATAAGTTCTACCTAGTTCAGTTCCTGCTTTTACCAGAGGATGATCTAATGGAATTGATGTAGAACGCAGCCTTGTACTTCTTGGCTTAATCTCACATTGTACATTTTGTGTAATTATTTCTAAAGCTTCTTCAAAACTGTACAACTCA
The DNA here is from genome assembly GCA_016708765.1 of Chitinophagaceae bacterium. Classification (GTDB taxonomy): domain Bacteria; phylum Bacteroidota; class Bacteroidia; order Chitinophagales; family Chitinophagaceae; genus JJ008. The sequence continues at coordinate 270,609 of JADJFD010000002.1, read as the reverse complement.
TTTATTCTTGTATCTACTACAAATTTGCAAATAGCTGGGACAACATTGTGAGCCTTATTCTCTGTCTCAATTACAGTTACACTCATTTTATTGGCTCCCAATAAATCAGAAACCTTTGGAAACTGAAAACTGTTAAACCACTCAATATCTTTTAATGATTTAGTAATTGCATTCTGTCCTTCATTTCTTGCAGCATGAGCAGCTTTTCCATGGCTTATACAATCTATCACCATCAATCCTCTTTCCGCAACCGCCATTTGCATTTGTGTAGGTTCTCCAACAATCGCACAATCAATTTTTGGTAAGTAGGGAAGAGTGTATTCAATTCCACCTGCACCAGAAATTTCTTCTTCTGCAGTGGCAGCGAAAATAATATTGTATTTACTATCTGACTTATCGTAAAAGTTTAAGAAAACTGCCAATAAAGAAACCAAACACCCGCCTGCATCATTACTACCAAGTCCAAATAGCTTACCTTCTTCTATGATTGGTGCGAATGGGTCTTTTTTGTATTCTGGATTTGGCCTTACCGTATCGTGGTGTGAGTTCAGTAAGATTGTTGGCTTGCTTTCATCATAATGTTTATTTAATGCAAAAACATTATTCCCGACTCTTGATGCAGGTATATTTTTTAATGCCAGAAATTTTCCGATAATTCCAGCAGTCTGATCTTCTTCTTTGCTGTATGAAGGAGTAGCTATTAATTCTTTTAATAAGTTAATCGCCTCCTCTTGTAATATGTTTTGATTGCTACTCATTGATAATTGATGTGCCAGATTTTCCTTCAGTTAATTGCTTGAGGTCTTCAGCTTTTCCAATAATAATTTTATTTACGCCACTTTTTAATGCCGCAAATGCATTATCCAGTTTTGGTATCATGCCGGCAAATATTTTTTTCTTCTCTTTTAATTCCTGATAATAAGAAGGTTTTATTTCCGGAATAACAGATGAGTCATCATCTGCATTCAGCAAAACACCGCTTTTTTCAAATGCATATATAAGCTCAACATCATATAGTTCACTCATTGCTTTTGCAATTTCCTGAGCTATTGTATCAGCATTTGTATTCAATAATTGCCCTTGCTGGTTATGTGTGATGGGTGCAAAAACGATAGCAATATTTTTTTCCAATAAAGTGCTTATAAGGTCGCTATTAACCGCATCTACATCACCTACAAAACCATAATCCATTCCCGGATGCACCCGTTTATGTGCCAGAATACTATCTCCGTCAGCACCAGATAATCCTAGTGCATTACAATCAAACGACTGTAACGAAGCAACAATATTTTTATTTATATAACCCGCATAAACCATTGTTACTATTTTCAATGTCTCTGCATCAGTAATTCTTCTGCCGTCCAAGAGCTTTTGTTCAATACCGAGTTCTTCAGCCATTCTGGTTGCTAACTTACCGCCTCCATGAACCAGAATTTTTTTATCGTTTAACGAAGAAAAATCTTTTAGAAATGATTTCAGCTTCATACTATCGTCGATAATATTGCCACCAATTTTTATGACGTATAGTTTATCCATTCCCCTTTAGTATTTCTGCCAACACTGCTTGAGCAGCCCAAACCCTATTTGAAGCTTCAAGTGTAACAATGCTGTTTGGCCCGTCTAATATTTCATCACTCAACTCTACATTTCTACGAACAGGAAGGCAGTGCATTACTTTCGCATTATTTGTCAGTTCAAGTTTTTTATTGGTCATCATCCATTTCGGGTCACTTTCATACATTTTACCGTAATCATTAAATGTGCTCCAGTTCTTTACATACACAAAGTCGGCATCTTTCAACGCTTCATTTTGATCATGCATTATAGTTGCTCCTTTTGTAAATGCTGAGCTTAATTCATAATCCTCTGGATGAGTAATCACAAAATCTGCTTTGTCCCATGCATTTACCCATTGCGAAAAACTATTAGCCACACATTGTGGTAAAGGTTTTACATGTGGCGCCCAAGTTAATACGATTTTAGGTTTTCTCTGCTCTTTAAACGATTCAGTAATGGTAATTATATCTGTCAGCGATTGCAAAGGATGCAAGGTTGCACTTTCTAAACTTACAACGGGTATACCAGCATATTTTATAAATTGTTTGATATAGAGTTCACTGTAATCATCATCCCTGTTTTTTAAAGAAGGAAAAGTTCTGATGGCAAGGATGTCAAAATATTTTCCAAAAATGGGAGCAGCATCTTTTACATGTTCTACAGATGTGCCACTCATAATTGCCTCTTCTTCAAATTCAAGCATCCAACCTTCGTTGCCTACATTAAAAATGATGGCTTCCATTCCCAAATTCTGTGCAGCGATTTGTGTACTCAATCTAGTTCGCATACTTGGGTTCAGAAATAGGCAACCAATTCTTTTATTCGTTCCAAGTGATTTGTCGGTAAAAGGATTGGCTTTGTATGCAAGAGCTTTTTGCACTAATGCATCAATGGCCTCCCCAACCCCTCCGAAGGAGGGGCTTATAAGGTCGTTTACAGTTGTGAAATTTATCATTTTTAATTAGCTGTGGTTGAAACTAAACTTTCTATTTCTTCTTTTATAGAATCAATAAACTGCTCTGCATCTCTTTTCTTCAAAGCCAGAGACGGGAGCAATCGGATCACATTTGGTTTTGCCTCACCGGTAAATATTTTTTGATTCCACAAAAGATTTTTCTTGAGATCTTTTAATTCGTCTGGCACATCAAACCCTATCATCAGGCCTCTACCTCTTACGTTTTTCAATTGAGGAATCGCTTCTAGTTCAGTTCTCAGGTATTTACCAACCATTACAGCGTTACCCATTAATTTTTCTTCTTCAATTATTTCAAGTACGGCTAATGCAGCAGCACAGGCAAGATGGTTGCCACCAAAAGTGGTTCCCAATTGAAAGTGCTTTGCTTTTATTTTTGGCGAAACAATTATTCCGGCAACAGGAAAACCATTTCCCATACCTTTTGCCATTGTATAAATGTCTGCATTTACTCCGGCAAAATCATGACTGAAAAACTTTCCGCTTCTTCCATATCCACATTGCACACTGTCTGCTATATAAATAGCTCCATACTCATCGCATAATGAACGGATTTTTTGCAGAAATGAATCTTCTGCAATGTTAATACCGCCTACACCTTGAATGCCTTCAATAATTACAGAAGAGATTGCTGACCCATTCTCCTTAAAACATTCTTCCAATGCGTCTTCATCATTAAAAGGAAGAAAAATTACATTATCTGTCTCATTTACCGGAGCGATGTAGTTCTTATTATCAGTAGCAGATACCGCCAAAGATGTTCTGCCATGAAAAGCCTTGCTAAATGCAACAATTTTTTTTCTACCATTGTGGAAACTTGCAAGCTTCAATGCATTTTCATTTGCTTCTGCTCCGCTATTGCAAAGAAATAATTGGTAATCTTCTTTACCGGAAACCTTGCCAAGTTTTTCAGCCAGTAGTTGTTGTAAAGGAATTTTTATTGAATTCGAATAGAATGCAATTTTATTCAACTGTTCTTCAATTCGCTTCACCCAATGCGGATGTGTATGTCCAATGCTGATAACTGCATGTCCGCCATAGAGGTCAAGGTACTGTTCTCCTTTATCATCCCATACATAAGAACCTTTTGCTTTTACGATGGTGATTTCATTGAGTGGATATACGTCAAATAAATTCATAATATTCTTTAGAAATAATTTGCTTTAAGTTTCAGCCCAGTTGTTTCGTCAAGCCCAAACATGAGATTCATATTTTGTACAGCCTGACCACTGGCACCTTTTAATAAATTGTCAGCAATAGAATGAATAACAAGTTTACTACCTGCTTTTTCTATTTGAATCATTGCCTTATTTGTATTCACAACCTGTTTAAGAAAAATAGGTTCTTTACTTACATGAGTAAAAGGATGGTTGTTGTAATATTTTTTGAACAACACAAACACCTCTTCTATTGAAAGGTCACAATGTAAAGTAGAACTTATAAAAATTCCTCTGGTAAAATCTCCTCTCCAGGGAACAAAATTCAAGTCTATATTTTTCTTTGGCTGAAGTTGCAATAACGACTCGCCAATCTCACCAAGATGTTGATGCGTTAAAGTTTTATAGGCTTGTATATTATTAGCTCTCCAGCTAAAGTGTGAAGTCTGTGTCAAAGATTGCCCAGCACCTGTAGATCCCGTAATGCCAGTCGTATAAATGTCTTTTAATAAACCTGCTTTTGCCAATGGTAATAAACCCAATTGTAAAGTAGTTGCAAAGCAACCAGGATTTGCAATATTCTTTGCAGACTTAATTTTCTGTCTGTTTAGCTCAGGTAAACCGTATACAAAGTTCCGTTTCCCAAATTTTGAAGAAGAGGTCAGGCGAAAATCATTTGCCAGATCAATAATTTTTATATTTTCTGGAATTTTATTTTCTGTCAAAAACTTTGTTGACTCACCATGGCCAAGACAAAGAAACAGCACATCAATATCGGTGCTCAGTTCATTTGTAAAGTTTAATTCAGTATCACCTAATAAATCTTGATGTACAGAGTAAATAGGTTTGCCAGCATTACTGCGGCTATGAATAAAAGAAACAGTGGTATACTGGTGATGAATCAATAAACGAATTAATTCACCACCTGTATATCCTGCTCCACCAATAATCCCAACTTTAATTTTTTCCATCTGCTTCTTCTTTTACCAAATGGTACATGGCTGTTTGATTGCCAAAAATTTTGCTGAATCCTCTTACATCATCTCCGGTAAAGCCAGTGTTCATTTCACCGTACTTCCCAAAGCGGCTATTCATCAAATCATATTTTGATTCGATTCCGATAATCTGAAATCTGTATGGATATAATTGAACAAATACATCACCAGTTACATTACGCTGGCTGCTTTCTAAAAATCGTTCAATGTCAATCATTACCGGGTCAAGTATCTGACCTTCGTGTAACCAGTTGCCATAAAATTGTGCCAATTGATCTTTCCATTGCAATTGCCATTTGGTTAGCACATGTTTTTCCAAAGCATGATGAGCTTTAAGTATCACCATTGGTGCTGCGGCTTCAAAACCTACTCTACCTTTAATACCGATAATCGTATCTCCAACATGAATATCCCTTCCTATACCATAAGGCCCCGCAATTGTTTGCAAATATTGAATGGCCTCAGAAGGATGACCAAACTTTTTATCATTCACTTTTTTTAGCTCACCTTTTTCAAAAATTAATTTTACTTCTTGAGTTTCTGTTTCTGTTACTTGTGTTGGCCATGCTTCCTCTGGTAAAATTCCTTTGGAAGTCAGCGTTTCTTTGCCGCCAACACTGGTTCCCCAAAGCCCTTTATTAATGGAGTACATAGATTTTTCAAAATTCATATCCACACCTTTCTCTTTAAGGTACGAAATCTCTTCTTCACGACTTAATTGCAAATCTCTTATTGGTGTAATAATTTCAATACCGGGAATCATTATGTGAAAGACCATATCAAAACGAACTTGATCGTTTCCTGCACCTGTACTACCATGAGCAACAGCATCAGCATTTAATTCCTTTGTATGCTCTGCAATATGTAATGCCTGACTTAATCTTTCTGCAGAAACAGAAAGTGGATAGGTGTTATTCTTCAACACATTTCCGAAAATCAAGTATTTAATAATGCTGTCATAATAATTCTGAACGGCATCAACTGTTTTGTGAGTCTTTACTCCCAGTTTGTAAGCATGTTCTTCTATCTGCTTCAATTCATCTTTATCAAAACCACCAGTATTTACGATGATACTGTGTACTTCATAGCCTTTTTCTTCTGTAAGGTATTTTACACAATAAGAAGTGTCTAATCCGCCACTGAAACCTAGTACTACTTTTTTTGCCATTATAATTATTTTTTCTTTTGTCATCCTGACTGAAGGGAAGGATTATTTTTCTATTAAAGATGAAATAAGTGATGAAAAAATGATTTTGGTTTGCCACCATTAGTTTCTGGTTTATCCTTTTTTAGAAAAGGCCTAAGTAACTTCCATTTTTTAAACCGAAGTAACCGTTCAAAACCTTTTACATTTTCTTTGAAATATTGTTTTGTTTCTTCTGGTTCGTAATGATCTTTTGGATCGTACAGCATAGCCGTACACATACAATTCTTTCTTTCCTTACTCATCAGTATTTCGTAATTCACACAACTTTTGCAGCCAGCCCAGAAGGCTTCGTCTTGAGTCAACTCAGAATAAGTCACAGGTTCATATCCCAAGTCGCTATTAATTTTCATTACTGCAAGTCCGGTTGTGAGGCCAAAGATTTTAGCTTCAGGGTATAATTTTTTTGACAGATCAAAAATTCTTTTCTTAATTGCTTTTGCTACTCCACTTTTTCTGAAGGCTGGGGCAACAATCAATCCGCTGTTAGCAACATATTCGCCATGGCTCCATGTCTCTATATAGCAAAAGCCAACCCATTCATTTTGGTCTGTAATTGCAATTACTGCTTTCCCTTCATCTATTTTTTGTTCTATGTATTCAGGTGTTCTTTTGGCAATACCAGTTCCTCTGGCTGCAGCAGAAGAACCCATTTCATCTGTAATGGTGGTGGCGTAAACTTTATCAGCAGCTGTTGCTACCCTTATAACAATATTATTATTTTCCAATTTGAGTGTTATTTGTAAAAAATGGTTCACCAGTCCAGAAAATTATTCTCGGAGAGTGCTTCACTGACAGGGACCAGGGTGAGGGGTTCGTCCTGTCAGAATTCAGGACTACGTCGGGGGCGGGAAAAAGTGAACAAATCATAACCCACAGCATACACACCACTTGTAATGGGTGCATGAAATGCCATTTGCTTCGTATGTGTCAAAATGTTCGTCATGTATTAAAACATGTTGTAAATTGAGAACAAATGTATAATATTAATTGATTTTTCTCGTAAAATTTTTGTTATAAAGTAATCTTTATGGATACCGAAAACTTACCAAATACCGAACAATCGTTAGAAGCAACTCCTAAGGCTAAAAGGAAGTCGAAATTCAGACAAGTCAAAAGAACTTTTTTTGTGGTAATTGCTCTTGGATTGATTGTAGCGGCTTACTATAAATACTTTTTTGTTTTTGGGGATGGAGTTAAAAGTGGCCACCTGAATTATGCAGTTAAGAAAGGTAACATTTTCAAAACGTACGAGGGTAAACTTATTCAGGAAGGTTACAGAAGTAAAACTGCTGGAACAATTCAATCTTACGAGTTTGAATTTTCGATTAACAGTAAAAGGATTTACGATATTCTTTCTGCCAACAGTGGTAAACGGTTTGACCTTCATTACAAAGAATATCACGGAGCATTGCCTTGGCGAGGAAATACAAAATACATTGTTGATAGTATTATTTCGATGGATAATAGTCAGTAATAATTTCTATCCAGCATAAATTAGAAAAATAGCTGGTCGTTTATGTATATCCGTTTTGTTTTTCTGCCACTCAGCAACTGCCATTGTTTTTATCCATTCGTTTTTTCCGGTAATATCAACGGCAATACAAAGTTGAGTTGACGGCTTGCAGGTTTTCTGCAAGGACTCAATCATTTGGTTATTCCGGTACGGAGTTTCAATAAAAATCTGGGTACATTTTTTTCTGACAGATTCTGCTTCCAGATCTTTTATTGCCGCTATTCTTTTTTGATTGTCTATTGGTAAGTACCCAACAAACTGAAACTGTTGACCGTTCATTCCGCTTGCCATGAGTGCTAACAGAATTGAGTTAGGTCCAACCAGTGGTTTTATTTCAGCACCCATTTCTTGGGCAATGGCAATCAATTCTTGTCCCGGGTCTGCAATACCTGGGCAACCTGCTTCGCTTACAATACCAATGTTTTTTCCTTCCTTAAGCAACCGTTTAAAAGCTCCTTTGGTTTCGTTGGTGATTAAATACCATTCATAATCGTCAATAACTATTTCTTCATCGGGTACATAATTTTTCCAAAGCTGTTTAAAATACCTCCTTGTCGTTCTTTCATTTTCTACAAAAAAAACATGACAATCTTTTATTGCACTTGTAACATACGCAGGAATTGTATCAAAGCTTTCTTCAGCTAAAACAGTCGGTATGAGGTAAACGTTTGCCAAAACAGTTATATAGATTTTACTTTATGTACACTAAGTGTTGCTGCAATAATGGCATAAGCAGGAGCAAGTATTATTAATAAATGCATTAGATAAAATATAAGTCCGTTACCAATAGAAAGACCTTTGTGTCTGTTTGTAAAAGCAATGCTTTGAGCAGGACTCATATTTGCTCTGGCAAAGCCATAGTCATGCATAGAAAATCCAAAATAATAGCATTCCATCAAGAGGGCTATTACTGGAGTGATCCATCCAATAACAGGGATCAGTGACAATAAGATCAATGAAATTAAATAGATGGACTGCCAGCCGCAATTGCGTAAAACCAATTTGATGTTTCTGAGACAATCCTTACGGATATCGTTCCAATTAAACCGATGTTCCTTTCCTTCTATGATAGCTTCAGTCTTTTCGCTTAGGTAGGCAAATACTGGTGAGCCAATGATGAGAATAACATATTTAAAGAAGGAGAAGTAAAACAAAACAAGAATCAAACGCAACATCATATTTGTCATCACAAATAAAAAACTCAACCATTCATTTCTTTCTTGTTGCAGCCAGCTTTCAATTCTTAACTGACTGCTAATCCAAGAGACAACTGAATCAGACGATTGCCAAAAGAAAAACATACCTGCAATAAAGAGCAGCGTATAAATGATACCCGGACCAATTATCCATTTGATCAATTTATTTTGGTGGATAAAGCGACGAGCCTCTTCCCATGATTGAAATGCTATGACGATTTCTTTCAGCAATGCCTTAATTTGGGTGGTAAATATAGTTATTAAGGGACAAGAGACAAGATTCAAGTAACAAGAATAAAAGCCTAATGGAACAATTACCACTGGATTTTTATACCCGGAACGATGTGTTGCAAATTGCCCGGGAATTAATGGGAAAATTATTGGTGACAAATCTAGATAGCAAAAAGACTTCAGGAAGAATAATTGAAGTGGAGGCTTATAATGGAATTGTTGACAAAGCTTCTCATGCATTTAGCAACAGGCGAACGAACCGGACAGAAACAATGTATGCCGAAGGCGGTGTTGCATATGTTTATTTATGCTACGGCATTCATCATTTGTTTAATGTAGTAACGAGTAAGAAAGATATCCCTCATGCCATTCTTATCAGAGCTTTGGAGCCCGTCACAGGTATTGAAACAATGCTATGTAGAACAAAGAAAAAGAAACTTGATTTTTCATTAACCAGAGGCCCCGGTAATTTGTCAAAAGCATTAGGAATTTCAACTTTACAAAATGGGTTCAAACTGATTGAGAATACGATTTATATTGCTGACGATGGAACAAAGTTTACCAACCGGGAAATAGCTTCTTCACCAAGAATTGGCGTTGATTATGCTGGTGAAGATGCACAGTTGCCGTACAGATTTTATAAAAAAGCGAATCCATATGTGAGTGGCAAACCAAAATAGGTTGTATTTTACCTACTTAAAATAAACTTCTTGTCAAAACTACAGATCAAATTCATTTCTCTTTTTGCAGGTATAGTCATTTCGCTATTGCTTTATTTTATCAATCCTTTTAATGTTGATGATACGGCTGCTAAAGTACTTGCCATTGCTGGATTAATGATTACATGGTGGGTTACCGATGCGATACCAATGCCTGTAGTGGCTTTGATACCGCTGGTACTAATTCCATTGCTGAATATCGCCAAATTAGAGACTACAGCTGCCCCTTATGCCAACCCAGTTATCTTTTTATTTATGGGTGGTTTGATGCTTGGTCTTGCTATTGAAAAATGGAATCTACACCGGAGAATTGCTTTGAATATTGTGCAGTTGACAGGAACAAGCGGTAATAGGATTATTCTTGGATTTATTCTGGCAACAGGATTATTGAGTATGTGGTTGAGTAACACTGCAACAACTGTTATGATGTTGCCGATTGCATTATCGGTTATTCATGTAATGAAGGAGAACAACAAAGGGGGCGGAAATATTGCCAATTTTTCTTTAACACTTATGTTGGCGATTGCTTATGCGTCTAATATTGGGGGTATAGCAACAATTGTAGGCACACCACCCAATGTGGCTTATGTTGGTTATATCAATAAAAAATATGGCTTCGATATTTCCTTCTTAGACTGGATGCTGCTTTGTTTGCCTATAGCCCTTTTATTATTGGGTGCTATGTATTTTGTGATGGTAAAATGGCTTTTTCCAAACAGAATAAAATCGGATGAAGGAACAAGAGAATTGATCAGAAGCGAAATTCGGCAGTTGGGGCCATTATCAGTTCCTGAAAAAAGAGTATTGGTGATTTTTATTACAACTGCATTTCTTTGGATTTTCCGAAGTATAATAAATGATTTACAGAGTACAGTTAAGTTGGATGATACAATCATTGCCCTCATTTGTGGAATCACATTATTTATCTGTCCATCAGGTTCTGCCGAATCAAAAAATAAAGTGGAGAACAATGAATCATTATTAGAGTGGGGCGATACGAGTAAACTTGCATGGGGAATCTTATTACTTTTTGGAGGAGGAATAAGCCTTGCCAATGCCATGGAAAATGCCGGATTGATGGAACAGTTGGGTGGATGGTTGGCGCAATTCTCAGCTAATGCATTTGTATTAGTGCTTGTTATTACTATTGTATCTATGTTTATCAGTGAAGTAATGAGCAATATTGCACAGGTAATTGTTTTTGCACCAGTGGTTTCTTCGCTGGCAGATGCTATCGGCATTAATCCGCTGATGCTGGGAATACCAATGGCTTTGGCAGCAAGTGTTGCAGGAATGATGCCTATGGGAACACCGCCAAACGCAATTGTATTTGCAAGTGGGCATATTAAGTTCAGGCAAATGGCAAAAGCCGGATTTGTTATGAATCTTATTGCTGTAGTTTTAATTACAACCTTATGCTGGTTTTTTATTCCATTGTTGATGAAGGTATAGCCGATAAATAGTTTTGTAAAAGCAAAAGCAACATTTCTTAAGATGTTGCTTTTTTAATTATTTAGAAAAGAAAGAAATTAGAAACGAGGGCAGTTTAATTTTCTTAAACTCCTGTCAACAGGCTTTCTAATATAAATCAGAGATATTTCATTTCCTCCTTGTGAATTGGTGGCTTTATTTAAAGAGCTAATATTAATATCATAAGTATACCCTAATTGTAAAGATTTGAACTCAAGTCCTACATAAGGGATAATAGCATCATTTAAATCACTAAAACGATTCCAAACTCCTAAGTAAACATTAACGGGTTCATCTTCATTATTATTTACATTATAAGCAAATGCACCACCAATCATAATATTTTTAGCTTTTGCCTGAGTACTATAATTAGCAGAAAAGTGTAACGAATTATAACTGCCTACGGGAATTCTACCACCTGCCTGCAACGTTGTTCTTGGTGATAATATAAACTCTCCACCTTGAAAACTTTCTTTCGGTCTGTTAATATGGTACATAGATGCACCGATATAGAAATTATTATAGCCGTTTGTTGTACCTGAATATAAAAGCCCTGCATTTATATCAGCATAGCTTACGTTAATCTGGTTATTCAAAAATATTTCACCAGTTGTACCAGGCACAAATCCCAGCGGAGTTAACTCATCTTCAAAATAAACTTTTTGCAGATCAAGCCGCTTGTTAAGATAAGCTCCCTGAAAACCTGCACTGATGGAGTGGTAGCCATTTTCGTCGAGCCCTTTATGGTAGGCTAGAGATAATCCTGCTCCGTTTGTAACCAGCACACCATCACCTGCCCGGTCGGTATATCCTAATATTCCAACTCCCATTTGATCTATATCTGGCAATCTGTTTTTCAGAATACCAAAGTCAATAGATGCAGTTTTGGTTTCATAAACTGTGGGTATTGTAGGCCATTGATTACGATAATTGCCAGCCACCCGGAATGTACCGTCGAACAAACCTGTCATTGCAGGATTTAATGTTAGTGGTGAAGCAAAAAATTGGGAGAAATTAGGATCCTGTGCATTTGTAACACTAACCATTGCAACACAAACCGTAAGGGTAGAAAAAAGTTTTTTCATCGCTACATTTAATATTTTTTCACTGATCGGAAAGATAAATAAACAAACTGTCCAAAGTTGAACTGTAACGAAATAGTCAATAATGAAATTGCCTTATAGTCGTCTTGATTACTCTTCATATCCGGTACGAACTGGAAAAGTACAACTTTTTTAAGACCTCGTTTGTAGAATTATTGCTGCTTCTTAAAAAGTTATGAGTTATGAGTTTCGAGCTACGAGACTGAATCTCAGTTAGTAAGGGTTATACTCGCAACTCGTAGCTAACAACTCGTAACCTCACTTTACATCTGCACTTTTGTGCCAAAAGCCAGGTCTCCGGCATCACCCTAGTCCCGGAACGATATATCCTTTTGCTGTTAATTCATCATCAATATCACCGCACCAGATAGTTACTGAAGGTTCTTCCCGTTGCACATATTCAATGCCAACAGTACAGGCAATGGCTACCACAATATGGATTTCCTTTGGGCGGCCTTCTTCTTTTAAATAGTGAATTGTTTTAACGAGAGATGAGCCAGTTGCAAGCATCGGGTCAGAAATAATTATGACCCTGTTTTCTAATTCGGGACAAGAAACGTAATCAAGACTGATTTCAAAACTACCATCCTTATTATGTTTTCGGTAAGCAGAAATGAACGCATTATCTGCCTGATCAAAATAATTTAAAATTCCGTTATGTAATGGCAACCCTGCCCGTAAAATAGTAGCCAGCACCGGCTGTTCTTTAAGCATTTTGTGTACGGCTACTCCCAGCGGAGTTTGAATTTCTTTTTCTTCATAAGGCAATACCTTACTGATTTCATAAGCAGCTACTTCTCCAATACGTTCCAGATTACGACGAAACCGCATCCGATCATTTTGTATATCTACATTCCGTAATTCACTTACCCAATTACTTATTAAAGAATGTTGCTCACTTAGGTTTACTATCATCTTACAAATATTTAATTTTGATGTCAGGCGAGGATTGAATATTGGGAAACATTCAAAATCTTTGCAAGACTACATTTTGGCAAATCTAAATTCTAAAATCTGCAATCAAAAATAATACTATGGTTTACCGGGCAATTGGATTAATGAGTGGCAGTTCGTTGGATGGGTTAAATATGGCATTTGTAGAATTTCAAGAAATAGGCGGAAAATGGACATTTGAGATTTTAAATACAAATTGCTTTGCTTATTCTGATGTATGGGTTTCAAGGTTGCAAAATGCAACTAATCTTTCTGCAAAAGATTATCAGCTGTTACATATTGAATACGGACATTATACAGGCCAACAAGTAAATAAATTTATTGAAGAAAATCAACTTCAATATAAAGTGGCCGTAATTGCATCTCAAGGTCATACCACATTTGATCTACCTGATGAAAAGTTAACAGCTCATTTGGGTGATGGAGCTGCTATTGCTGCTTTAACGGGATTACCTGTAGTAACTAATTTTTACAGTATTGATGCGGCTTTAGGTGGTACCGAAAGAAGTATGAATCTATTGCAAGAAAAATTTTCAGTTGAATCGGAAATAAACGATATTAAAATGCCTGTATTGTTTGCATTTATGGGTGTGCTCAGGTGGAGAGAAGAATACAATGTTTTTGCAGCTGAATCCGGAGCATCCCGCAACACAGTTGGTGGTGCATTATGGATGGGGCAGGATGCGTAGTTGTATGATAAGATTAAGGTATTAGATTATCAGTATATTCATAGCAATCAACCTTTCTAAAAATTGACTGCAAATGACCATAACCAAAAAAAATAACTTATCAAAGACTAAGACAGATATGCTGGTGAGAGACTCGGTGGCAGAAGCTATTCAATTTAAGAAAATTCAAAAAAGATTTCCTCAGCAATTCGAACATATATTTCCTGATAAACTGGCACCGAGAACTGTCATCATTATTCCATCATTAACGATGGATGCAGAAATTCTTTCCAAAATAAGCGGCGTCAATCATTATGAAGAACGATTGCTTTGTATGCTGATGTTGTTACGTATGCCCCGTACTAATGTCATTTATATTACCAGCGAAACAATTGATCCAATCATAGTTGACTATTATTTGCATTTATTGCCAGGAATCACTGGCTATCATGCAAAAAGCAGGTTGACATTGTTAAGCTGTCACGACTCCTCACACAGGCCGCTGATTGAAAAAATTCTTGAAAGACCAAGACTGATACAACGGATAAAGGATTTTATTCCACCGGATCATGAAGCACATATGTCTTGTTTCATAGTAACTGAACAGGAAAGATCATTGGCTGTGCAATTACAAATTCCTATTTATGGTTGCGATCCCGATTTGTATGATTTAGGAAGTAAAAGTAATGGACGAAAAATTTTCAGGGAATGTGGTTTGAATGTTCCTCCCGGATTTGAAGATCTACATACGGAAGCAGATATTATTGATGGGTTGACAAAAATGAAAGAGAATAATCCTTCGTTAAGAAAAGCTGTAGTAAAAGTAAACGATGGTTTTTCTGGAGATGGCAACGCAGTATTTTCATATATTGGTTCTGAAAAGGCTAAAGATTTAAAAGCATGGATAAAAGAAAATCTTCAAAAGAATTTAAAACTGGTAGCTGATGATTTGCCTTATACTATTTTTTTAGATAAGTATAAAAGCATGGGTGGTATTGTAGAGGAGTTTTTGGAAGGCGACATTAAAGAATCGCCATCGGTTCAATGCAGAGTGACACCAACCGGCCATCTGGAAATTATTTCTACGCATGATCAGGAATTGGGAGGCGAAAGTGGCCAGGTTTACTTCGGAGCACATTTTCCCGCATCAGTAGAATATGCAGTTGAATTGGGTGAAATGGGTTTAAAAGTCGCAGACGCATTAAAGCAACAGGGTGTATTGGGAAGGTTTGCGGTTGATTTTATCTCTGTAAAGGAGAAGGGCGGATGGAAGCATTATCCCATAGAAATAAATCTTCGCAAAGGAGGCACTACACACCCTTTTCTGATGTTACAATTTTTAACTGACGGTAGGTATAATACTGAGGATGGAAAATATTATACATCGAAAGGTCATCTTGTCCGCTATTATTTTTGTTCTGATAATTTAAAAAGTGACAAGTATAAAGGACTTAGTCCGCATGACCTGATTGATATTGCAATGGTGAACGATTTGCATTATGATGGAACTTCTCAAGAAGGAGTAATGTTTCATTTGATTGGTGCTTTATCTCAATATGGAAAATTGGGTGTTGTATGTGTAGGAAGCACTCCGCAACGGGCCAGAGAGTATTATGCAAAAATTATAGCTATTCTTGAAAATGAATGTGGATTTTGATTAAATACTTTGTCAACAACAGTTTGAACAAAAGTCGCTTATCCAATATAGATGGTAAGTAAGATTTTTCAGTTATTCTCCATAAAAATTAAGTAGATTTAAGCCTCGATTCTCTTAATCCTGATTCTTTGTAATTGATGGATTATTACCCTGTTAACACTTCTGTTTTATTCCAGATCCTGAATGCCTGACCAAAAACTTTTCTTTTAGAAATAAAAGCTTTTGTATTGTTTATCTATTAACTAAACCAACTATAATGATCAAATTAACGGTCCTGTACGGACATCCAACAGATGTAGCAGCATTTGAAGATTATTACAAAAACACACATTTACCGCTTGCAGCAAAAATGACAGGCTTTGAGAAAGTAGAGTTTACAAAATTTATCAGTGCACCTGATGGCAGTGCTGCTGCAAATTACCGTATGGCTGAGTTTTGGTTTACAAATCCAGAGGCTTTACAAGCTACGATGGGCTCACATGAAGGGCAAGCCACAGCTGCAGATATTGCAAATTTTGCTACAGGCGGTGTAACGCTGCTTGTTGGTGCAGTTGAGTAATAATTTTATAAAAGCAAAACTTTCATGAAAGCAAAATCAATCAAAGGGAAATCAACTGAAGAAATAAGCTTAGAACTGGAAAAGAGTTTAGTTGATGGATACAAACCCACACTGGCTATTCTTTTCATTTCTATAAAACAAGATAGAAAGGCAATTATAGATTTACTGCTTCAAAATAATATAGATGTGTTCGGCTGCACTTCTTGTGGTGAGTTTATAAATGGTTACCAAAGCGAAGGTGAAGCAGTCATTCTTTTGCTTGATGCCAACCGGGAACATTATACGATACTAATTGAAGATGTAGAAAATGGCAATGTAGATAAAACAGCTTCGCTAATTGCAACAAGTGCCACGAAGCATTTTAAAAATCCAACATTTTTATTAACTAGTAACGGCGTTTATGGCGATGGCCAATATTTTGATGGCAATACATTAGTAAATTCTTTAGTCAGAGAATTAGGCGAAGACAGTGTTTTTTTTGGAGGGATGGCGGGTGATGATTGGAACATACAGAATAGCTTCATATTTACTCATCAAAGAGAATCAGATAATGGTATTGCCGCAATGGTTTTTGATGCCGACAAAATTTCATTACAAGGCATGGCCATCCACGGATGGAAGCCACTGGGAATTACAAGAAAAGTAACAAAAAGTTCGGGCAATAAGGTGTACAGTATTGATGGTAAACCTGCCGTGGAGATGTATTTGAAATACCTCGGTATGTCGGAAAAAACCGAAGATGAAAGCTTCGATATTTTTAAAGACCTGTCGATCCATTTTCCATTTATTGCCAGGCGGGAAGAAGGAGAGACGATGATAAAATCGCCCAGGTCAATAGATGCAGCATCCAATGCATTGATAATGGATATTGAAATGGAAGAAGGCTCGGAATTTCATTTTTCAACACCACCGGATTTCGAAATTTCAGAAGAGATTATTTCAGAAGCAGCGGCGGTAAAAAGCAACATGGAAACCCAACCTGATGCATTACTAATCTTTTCATGTGCCGGGCGGCCACCAGTGTTAGGACCATTAACAACCATAGAAAATGATGGATTGGCTGAAGTTTGGCAAGTACCCATGGCCGGTTTTTACACTTACGGAGAGTTTGGAAGAATGAAAAATGGCAAACAGCATTTTCATTCTTCGGTTTGTTGTTGGGTGGCACTAAAAGAGAAATAAAAAAAACTAGAGAATATATGTCACAATCCCGCCAGCTTGCTGCCATCATGTTTACCGATATTGTCGGGTACACTGCGTTGATGGGTAATGATGAACAAAAAGCATTTGCTATTCTTTCAAAAAACAGGGATTTACAAAAACCATTTATCGAACAATTTAATGGCAAATGGATAAAAGAGTTGGGTGATGGTGTTATGGCAAGTTTCAACACGGTTTCTGATGCCGTAAATGCCGCTATCAAAATACAGGAAGCCTGTAATGCAGCAAAAGATTTTAAGTTACGTATTGGTATTCATTTGGGGGAAGTGGTTTTTGAAAACGATGATGTGTTTGGAGATGGCGTAAATATTGCGGCCCGTATTCAATCTATAGCAGCACCCGGAGGCATTTATATTTCTGAATCAGTATATAATAATGTTAGTAATAAAGAATCTATTAAGACTGAATTTGTAAAAGTTGAACAACTAAAAAATGTAAAAGAGCCGACACGGATATACAGAGTAATAACTGGTTTTGATGATGCCGTAATTGCAAAGATGCCTGTCGTTAAAATAAAAAGAAAAAAGGAATTTTAATTACTTCAGCATTGGTTGTAATGGGTTTGGTAGCAGTTTTTATTTTTAAGGATTCAATCTTTCAGAAAAACAGTAAAGCTGGAGTAATAAAATCACTGGCTATTCTCCCGTTCGAAAATCTTTTTAACGACAGCACATTGGCATATTTAACAGATGGTATGCCCGAAAATCTCATCAACCGGTTCTCTGCATTGGAAGGAATTAAAGTGTTTGCCCGGTCTGCCACTTTTGGATTGGCTGATTCAAACCGCACTGTTCAAAATCTGCGCAAAATATTAAATGCTGATATGGTATTAACCGGGCAATTACAGAAAAAAGGAGAAGGTTATTTTCTAAATTGTGAATTGGTTGATACCGAAAATCAAAACCTGATCTGGGGAAATAAATACGAGTTAGGAACAACCGATATTTCAAGAATTGAAGATTCGATTATTACTTCTTTACTTAATCCTTTGAAAATTTCATTGATCAGTAAATCAAAAATTGATCAACAGAACAAACCAGTCAACCCACTTGCATATGCCGAATACTTGAAAGGACGTTATATGAGTTATGGGTCCACAGCCGAAGAATCAGAAAAAGCATTGTAGCATTTTAGGGAAGCAATTAATATAGATCCGAAATATGCAAAAGCATATGCGGCTATTGCCAATGAGAAGGTTAATCAAGCCCTTTTTTCTACGGCAAGTAAAAATGAAATTGTCAACGAAGCCAGAACAGCTTTAGAAGCAGCTAAAGCTATGGATCCTGAAATTGCAGATATTTATTCTACAGAAGGTGCATTAAAGTTTTATTATGATTGGGATTGGCAGGGTGCTGTAGAGTCTTATAAAAAAGCATTGGAACTGGACCCTGGGAATGCATCTATCTATATCAGGTATTCAGCAACCTTAGCAGATGTTGGCAGGTATAAAGAAGCATTACCATTGGCAGAAAAAGCGGTGGAACTGGATCCTGTTTCTATTTCCAGCTTACACAACCTTGGATGGGTTTACTATCTGGCAGGTAATTTTAGAAAAAGTACAGAGGCATTTGGCAAAGCGTTGGAGTTGCACCCCAACTGGATATGGGGTCATGTTAAAAAAACTTATGGGCATATTTTTCTTAAAGAGTATGATAAAGCTTTACCATTGGCAAGAAGGGCAGAGTCATTATTTAAGGATGGCTGGGGTTCTGAATTGTTACAGGCTACATTAGCGAGTATTTATAAAAGTTGTAATGAAAAAGAGAAGTCGGATTCCATCATAAGCCGTTTTATAAAATATGCTACTGAAAATACGGTGAAAGATCCATTTAATCTTTCATTTATATACTATCTAAAGGGTGACTATGAAAAAGCAATTGAATGGGAAGAGAAAACTATAGAAAAAAAATCTCTTTCAGCATACCTCATGAACATACCATTATTATATAGTAAAGAGTATTTTCAAAGTGCGGCACATCAAAACATTCTTAAGAAGATGGGATTTGTAAAATAATATTTTAATAATACTAGATTTATTTATGAAAGCAAAATCAATCAAAGCAAAATCAACAGAAGAATTTAAATCAGCACTGGAACAAAGCATGACTGACGGCTTTCAACCAACATTAGCTATTTGCTTTATTTCAAAAAGCCAGGATAGAACTGCAATTAGCAATCTATTAGATGCAGCAGGTATCAGTGTGTTCGGCTGCACCACCAACGGAGAGTTTACTGATGAAGAACCAGACAAAGGTTCGGCGGCTGTTCTTTTATTAGATATGAACAGAGATCATTTTCAAATTTATTTTGAGGAGTATCCTGATAAAAATTACCGGGAAGTCTCAAAAGGCATTGCTCAGAAAGCAAAGGCCATATTTCCACTGCCCGCTTTCTTAATTGGAATAAGCAACGCTGCAGCCGATGGAGAAGAAGTACTTCGGGGAATTGAAGAAGTAACCGGATCAGCAGTAAATGCATTTGGAGGTGCTGCCGGAGCTGATTATACGTTTACCGAAACATTTGTATTTACCAATGGAAAAGATAGTGATAATGCCATGTTATGTATTGCATTGGATGAATCGAAAGTGAAAATAAAAGGTATCGCTACTTGTGGATGGAGGCCGGTAGGAACAGAAAAAATAGTTACCAAAAGCGAAGGGAACCATGTATATACCGTAGATGATCTTCCGGTGCTGGATCTTACTGCAAAATATGGTGGAATAGAAAATGTGACACCTGAAAACAACAGTTTACTTATTGAAATAGCTGCCAACTTTCCATTGCAGTTGCTGCGGGAAAAAGGCGACCCCGTAATGCGACCAGGGCTGGTTGTTGACTGGAACGATCGTTCCTATTACACCAGTGGTGCCGTACCACAAGGATCAAAAGTACGTTTCTCACTCCCGCCCGATTTTGATGTGATGGAGAAAGTAATTAAAGGAGTAGAAAATTTAAAAGCTACCGAAATGCCCGAAGCAGATGCATTGGTTGTATTTAGTTGCGCAGGCAGGATACTTTCCTTAGGTCCATTAATGTCACAGGAACTCGAAGGAATAAAAAATGTTTGGAATGTTCCGATGGCAGGGATGTTCAGCAATGCAGAATTAGGAAGAGCCACTGGAGGAAATTTAGAAATGCATAATCTGACAACTTGTTGTATAGCGTTAAAAGAAAAATAAAATATAAACCGCTGAGAACAGGAGAAGCAGAGATTCACTGAGCAACTCTGCGTAAACTCTTTTAACTCTTCTTCTCTGCGGTAAAAAATAATAAATGAACCAGCAGCTTCAAACCATACTCGACTTTATTCAGCAAAACGAAAAAATAACTGCTGAAGAAAAGGAAATGCTTTTTAAAATTATAAAAAAAGCTGACAGTGATTTAACAATTGCAGAATTCAAACTGGAACGTACCGAAAAAGTAAAACGGACTACTGCAATCTTATTAGAAGAAACGATTGAAGAACTGGAGCAAAAAAGAAAATCAGTAGAAGAAACGAACAATGCACTGCAACAATCATTGGACGATCTGAAAGCGGCACAAACTCAACTGGTGCAATCAGAAAAAATGGCCAGTCTTGGAGAACTCACTGCCGGCATAGCCCATGAAATTCAAAACCCCTTAAACTTTGTCAATAATTTTTCAGAAGTAAGTAAAGAATTATTGGATGAGATGAAAGAGGAAATTGAAAAAGGGAATTATGATGAAGTAAAAGACATTGCTAAGGATGTGATTCAGAATCTGGAGAAAATAAATCACCACGGTAAAAGAGCTGATGGCATTGTAAAAGGCATGTTACAACACTCCCGAACCAGCAGCGGACAAAAAGAACTCACTGATATAAATGCTTTGGCCGATGAATATTTGCGATTGGCTTATCATGGATTAAGAGCAAAAGATAAAACATTCAATGCTGCTATGAAAACTGATTATGATGAAGCCATCGGGTTGATAAAAATAATTCCGCAGGACATTGGAAGGGTAATTCTCAATTTAATTACCAATGCATTTTATGTCGTAACAGAAAAAAAGAAACAATCCGCCGAAGGCAGTTATGAACCGGTTGTAAGTGTTAGTACAAAAAATGAAAAAGATAAAGTAGTAGTTCGGGTAAAAGATAATGGCAATGGTATACCCGATAAAATATTGGAAAAGATATTTCAACCCTTTTTTACCACCAAACCCACCGGGCAGGGAACAGGGCTGGGTTTATCATTGAGTTATGATATAATTACAAAAGGACACGGAGGAGAATTGAAAGTAATAACAAAGGACGGAGAAGGGTCTGAATTTATTATTCATTTACCTGTATGATTAACTTTTTTAATCGTTGACAAAAACTAAATCGCTGATTCATGAGAAATAAATTTTTTCTTTTCTTCTTTTTTTTAACCATCGGTTTTACCGCTCATAGCCAGGAGAATATACCAGAGCAAATAGAACTGCGATGCGACTCGATACTCAACTTGCTTATAAAAGAAAAAGATGAAAATAAAAAAGCCGACTTGATTACCTCTTTCTATGGTACTGCCATTGACGGCTTCCCGCTGCAACTACTTAGTCTTAGTCAAAAATTGTTGGATGCCTCAAAGAAGTATAATGATATTTTTAGTGAATCGGCTGCATTAAGTGCAGCCGGCCAGGCGTACAGGCTGACCGGTAACTATGTAAAAGCATTAGAACTGCATCGCCAGGCTGTGACAGCGGCGGAAAAGACAAGTAACAAAATTCTTATTGGGTTTGCTCTCAACCAAATGGGCCATATTTATAAAGACAGGTTGGAAAATGAAAAAGCCTTAACGCTTTACCGGGACGCATTTCGGAATTTTGAAACTGCTGGCAGAAACGATATTTGGTACGCCTGTATGAATATCGGGGTTGTGTTTTATAACATGGGGAATTACGATTCATCATTATTTTATTCAAACGAAGCACAGAGAAGAATTGACAATACCCCCGGGGTTGGCAATCAGAGTGGTATTTATTCAAACATTGCCAGTGTATATAGCCAAAAGAACTTGCTGGATAGTGTGCAAAAATATTTCTGGCTCTCATTGAAATTAGCAACCAGCACTCAATCACCCCGCTATTTAAATATAACCTATGTTGCCATCGCGGAGCATTTTAACCGCATAAAGCAATACGACTCATCCGCCTTTTATTTTAAAAAGGCTGTTAACGTTGTTAGCGGAACAGAGATGAACAACCTTGTACTAAAACCTGCTAAACTATTAACGGAGTATTATCAAAACATCAACCCAGACAGTACGGTAAAATATTGGAAAGTTTATTCCGCTGCCAACGACAGCGTTAACAGCCTACGCACCAATCAGCAAATTCAAATGCTAACCTTTGAAGAAGAACAGCGAAAAAGA
Organism: Chitinophagaceae bacterium; assembly: GCA_016708765.1. Lineage (GTDB taxonomy): Bacteria > Bacteroidota > Bacteroidia > Chitinophagales > Chitinophagaceae > JJ008. Next base: position 248,054 of record JADJFD010000002.1, on the reverse strand, counting down.
AATATTGAGGCGTCACAAGTTGCTTACCAAAATAAAATACGCACTGGTATCCTATTGGGGGGCCATGCCGTCCTTTCCATCGTCGGCTTTATTCTTTATCGCAACAGCCGCCAAAAGCAAAAGGCAAATAAAGTGTTAGAAACCACACTCACTAATTTAAAATCTACCCAATCCCAGTTAGTCCAATCCGAAAAAATGGCAAGCCTTGGAGAACTCACTGCGGGTATTGCCCATGAAATTCAAAACCCGTTGAACTTTGTAAATAATTTTTCTGAAGTGAATACAGAATTAGCAGAAGAACTTGAACAGGAAATAGATAAAGGAAATTATACCGATGCAAAAGCAATTGCAAAAGACATTAAAGAGAACGAACTGAAAATAAACCACCATGGCAAAAGAGCCGACGCCATTGTAAAAGGAATGTTGCAACACAGTCGTAGCAGCAGTGGTGTAAAAGAACCAACAGATATTAATGCATTGTGTGATGAATATTTAAGATTGAGTTATCATGGTCTTCGTGCAAAAGACAAATCATTTAATGCAACCATCAAAACTGATTTTGATAATTCAATCGGTAACATCAATATTATTCCACAGGATATTGGAAGGGTTATTTTGAATTTACTGACCAATGCTTTTTATGTGGTTGATGAGAAAAAGAAATCAGGAATTGATGACTATGAGCCAATAGTTAGCATTGAAACAAAGGCGACTAAGAACCCCCTATCGGGGGGCAGGGGGGCTGAGATACGGGTAACCGACAACGGCAATGGCATCTCTCAAAAAGTATTGGAAAAAATCTTTCAACCCTTCTTTACCACTAAACCAACCGGGCAAGGAACAGGATTGGGTTTGAGTTTGAGTTATGACATTGTGAAAGCACATGGTGGAGAATTGAAAGTGGAAACGAAAGAAGCCCGCCCGGATGACCCGATCGGACGGGGAGAAGGAACAACACTTATAATCACATTACCAGCCTAAATAAAAATATGAGCATACAACAATCTTTTCTGAAACTACTGATGACATTTCTATTTTGTACCAGTCTTGTAAACTTGTATGCACAACAAAGTCGTGTTGATTCGATTATTCAACTACTAAAAAACAGTAAAATCGAAAAAGGTATAGATAGTTCCCGGTTTACGTTTGCTGTAAACCTGATTGAAAAAACCACTTTAAATGATGAATCAATTGCAACACTTGAAAAGACAGGTGATCTCTTTATTAATGGAAAAGAAGAGTATTGGAGTTACAGAGTAAAGTATGCTATAATGAACAGTTTAATAGCAACTGATAAAAACAAATCCATAGATTATGGGAAGTACCAGATAGCTGAACTGGAAAAAAGCAGAACGCCCAATGCAAGATTGATCAGCAGCGGCTTTATGAGACAATTGAGGTTGCCTTATAGAAACTCCAATACGCTGAATGAGGGGTTTCAGTATTTCAACGAAAACCTGAAGCAGTATAAATTAAAAAACGATTCCACAGGTCTTAGTATTTGCTACTATGTGCTGGCTGGTTTTTACCGAACAACCGGGTTGCTTGACCAGGCGATCTATCACATGAAAAAATCGGTAAGTTACATGAGGCCTGACACCACATTTGATAACAGTATTCCCTCGTTTACAGACCCTGTGGGCAGGCGAAACTGGTTTAATAATATTGGGGTTATAGCGTTTTACTATCTGCAAAAAGGAGATTACAAAGAAGCACAAAAATATAACCGTATTACCTACAATGAGGATAGAAGGAGAGGTATAGCAGCACCTTCAAATGCATCCAACATAATGGCACAGATCAAGCTGTTATCCGGTCAATTGGACAGCGTTATGTATTATTTAGATTTGGTACTTACTCATGAGAATAATAAAGAAGCACCTGACTATGTTGCATCCGCTCTTCAAATAAAAGGCTATTATAAAATAAAAACAGGCAAGCTGGAAGAAGCGGAAGCGGCTTTAAAAAAATGCTGGCAATTAATAGAAGAGAATAAAATACAAGCAGATGCACGGCCCGGAACAATGGCGCCCGATTATTATTTAGCATTGATCCGAATCGAACAAAACAGGATCGATGAGGCAATAGCATTGTTGGAAAAGGATATAGTAAGAATAAAAAGTCAGCGTTTGTATGTGCAAAGAGATTATAAATTGCTTGCCCAATTACATGAGCAAAGAGGTAATTATAAAAAGGCCAATGATGCGCTGGCATCTTTTATTTCGTTGCAGAATAGCATACAGGCAGACCAGGAAAATTACGGCTCTTTAAGCTTTGAAATAGAGCAGGAGATGAATGCTAAAGAACTTTCCATTGCAAAATTGGAAAGCCAAAACAAAATATCCGCCCTATCCCGTAATTTCTCGATTGGTATAGCGGCTTTGCTTTTTTTAATAGTGGCAGGTGTTTACTACAGGTTCCGTTCTAAAAAGAAAGCAAACCTGGTATTGGAAAAAACACTTGCCGATCTGAGATCAACACAAACCCAACTCATCCAATCCGAAAAAATGGCTAGCCTTGGCGAACTCACCGCAGGCATTGCTCACGAGATTCAAAACCCCTTAAATTTTGTTAACAATTTTAGTGAAGTGAATGGAGAGTTGATCAGTGAATTGGTTGAAGAAGTTGAAAAAGGTAATACAGCAGAAGTAAAAGCTATTGCAAAAGACATAAAAGAGAACGAAGAAAAAATAAACCACCATGGAAAAAGAGCCGATGCAATAGTAAAAGGAATGTTGCAACACTCAAGAAGTAGCAGTGGAGTAAAAGAATCAACAGATATCAATGCCTTGTGTGATGAATACCTCCGTCTCTCCTATCATGGCTTGCGGGCAAAAGACAAATCATTTAATGCAACCATAAAAACCGATTTTGATAATTCAATCGGTAACATCAATATCATTCCGCAGGATATTGGCAGAGTGGTTTTGAATTTGCTGACCAATGCATTTTATGCAGTAGAAGAGAAGAAAAAAAGCCCCCATCCCCTAAAGGGGGGTAATGAACCGTATGAACCAACAGTGACTATTACCACTCGAAAACTCGGCTCCCCTTTAGGGGATGGGGGCAAAGTGGAGATAAAGGTAACTGACAATGGGGGTGGCATTCCTCAAAAAGTATTAGACAAAATCTTTCAACCCTTCTTTACCACCAAACCCACCGGGCAGGGAACAGGTTTGGGTTTGAGTTTAAGCTATGACATTATCACAAAAGGACATGGTGGTGAGTTAAAAGTAGAAACGAAGAAAGGAGAAGGAACTGAATTTATAATTAGTTTACCTGTAAACGGATAGGAAATGAAATTGGCAAAACAAATAAAAGTTGATTTATCGAAAGCCTATCAATGTGCTATGGAAATAAGTATCCTTAATATGAAGGCGCCACTTCGTTACATCAACCAATACATAGCAGAAGATGTAAATGGCTATGGTACTGCTGCCGATGAAAAAGTGCGGTCGAGAGCAGACTTCAGGAAAATGGTAATGGATGCGAGGAGGCAGGCAAAAGGTACAGTGTTCAAGGCTAAAATAATTACGCCTTACCAACCTAAGTTTATAAACGAAACTACGGTGCAGTTTAGGGATGAAATGGTGGTACAGATTGGTGCTAAAAAAAGTAATCACTCTCTTCATTTGTGGTTTAGTACCTTATTTAGATACCAGCATGAGAAGTGGCAGATGGTATTCTTTCATGGATCAGTACCCGATGCTGGCAGCAGTTCAGACGATACTTTTCACTTAGGTGAAGCCGAAAAAAAGTAAAAGAACTGGAGCAGGTTGTAGCCTTGCGTACACTTGATCTGCAAAAGAAAAACAAGGAACTTGAAATTGAGTCAGCATTAGAAAAAGTTCGTGCCGTAGCAATGGGCATGCATAAGCCCGATGATATGCTGGGTGTTTGCAAAATATTATACCATGAATTAAAGTCGCTTGGGTTTGATGATTTAAGAAACGCAATGATCCATTCCTTTCCTGAAGACAACGTTTTTTTTATTAATTATGATTACTCATTGAAGACAGGTGGCCAGGTAGCCCAAATTCCTGTTAAAGGCAACACTTCAATAGAAAAATTTGTAAAAGCAATCCGTAAATCTGCCAATGCCTTTCACCATCTTGTGGTAAAAGGAAAAGAACTCAAGGATTGGATTACATTTAGAAAAGCCAATAAAGAACCCAATGACCCAAGGCTAAATAAAATAGAATCATTACACTATTATAATTACTCAGTAGGCAACAGTGGAATTGGCATATCCACTTATAGTCCAATTACAAAAGAAAAACAACAACTGTTACAACGATTCAGAAATGTATTTCAACTTGCCTATCAGCGATATGCAGATATTATGCTGGCAGAAGCACAAGTAAGAGAAGCGCAGATTGAAGCATCATTGGAGAGAGTCCGTTCACGGAGCCTATCCATGCACAACACTTCCGAATTACAAGATGTTATTCACACGGTGCATAAAGAATTACTCAATTTAAATATTGCTATTAATGGAGGTTCATTCATTGCTATCAATAGCGATATTGAAACAACACTCCGCTGCTGGGGATCAGGCGGCACTGCCAACACAACAGAAGAAGTACATATTCCGCTCTATAAAAAACCATTTTGTACCAATCTTATAAACCGTATAAAAAAAGGCCCGGGATTTTTTACCGAAGCATTCACACAAAAAGAGAAAAAGGATTTTTTCACATTTTTATTTAAACATGAACCTTGGTCAAAGCTAAAAGCTAAAGAGAAAAAAGAAACCCTTTCAAGTCCCGGAGGTTACACCCGTTCCTGCTTTGTATCAAACCATACCAGCATTTTTATTATCAATCATCTTGGTGAAATTTTTTCTACGGCTGACAATGAAATACTTCAACGCTTCGGAAAAGTCTTTGAACAATCCTATACCCGTTTTCTCGATTTGCAAAAAGCAGAAGTAAGTGCAAGGGAAGCACAGATAGAAGCAGCACTCGAAAAAGTACGTTCAACATCTTTGGCTATGCATAAGAGTGATGAGCTTAAGGATGTGATACTTGAAGTACTTAAGAAATTGCAGGATTTGGGTATTGCCATGGAAAACCGGGCAACGGCAATTTTCACTTATGAAAAAGAATCTAAAGATTATTATCAATGGGTGGCTTCACCTGAATATAAAACAATCATCAGTTTTCTCACTCCTTACATAGATCACCCTGTTCAGAATGACATTTGGAATGCCCGGCAAAACGGAACAGATTTCTATGCTAAATCGTACACTGTTCAAGAAAAGAATACCCTGTTTAAATACTTTTTTGAGCTTCCGGCTTTAAAAAACATGCCGCAAAAGGAAAAGAAAAAAGCCCTTGGATTTAAATATTATGATGTTGCAATAGCTTTTGAGAAAAATTCTGCTATTATATTGGTCAGTCATTCTGGTATACCGTTGACAGAAGGAGAAAATGCAATTCTAAAAAGGTTTGCAAAAGTTTTTGAGCAATCCTATACCCGTTTCCTCGACCTGCAAAAAGCAGAAGCACAAGCCAGAGAAGCTGAGATTGAATTAGCATTAGAAAGAGTAAGAGCCAGAACAATGGCTATGCAACACTCCGAAGAATTGCTTGAAGTGGCTACCGTATTATTTCAGCAAGTGAAAGGATTAGGAGTACCCCAATGGAATTGCGGGTTCAATATATGGGAACCGGGTGATAAAGCATTCACCTACTACCCGGGCAGTCCTGACGGAGTTATTTCACCTTCACCCTGCAAAATCCCCCTCAATGATCATCCAGTATTCAGAAGATTTGATGAATCCAGAAAAAAGGGTATTGAACTTTTGGTATATGAGAAAGAAGGCGAGGAACAAACAGATCATTACCAATATATGCTTTCGTTGCCAGGAGTCGGCGAGTTGCTGCAAAGCATGTTGGACGCAGGTTTTGAATTGCCCACTTTTCAAATTGACCACCTTGCAAATTTTGCCTATGGTAACCTAATCTTTATCACATACGAGCAATTCCCCGAAATGCACCAGGTTTTTAAACGCTTTGCAAAAGTGTTTGAGCAAACCTATACCCGTTTTCTCGATCTGCAAAAAGCAGAGTCACAAGCCAGAGAAGCCACCATTGAAGCAGCATTAGAAAAAGTGAGAAGCCGTTCTTTAGCAATGCACTCCAGCGAAGAATTAGGCGAAGTTGTTTCAATTGTATTGGAAAAATTGCAAGAATTGGGATTTGTGATGGATGATGGTTCTGCCGCTCATATCAATATTTATCCGGAAGGCTCAAAAGATGCAGTGCAGTGGTCTGCTGCTCCTTTTCAGTCAGCTCCCATTCGTTCCAAGGTTCCTTATACAGATAATATCTTGTTGACTGATTTTTTTGAAGCAAAAGAAAAAGGGCTTGACTTTTTTTCTAAGAAGTATTCGTTTGAAGAAAAGAACAGTTGGTTTCATTATGCGTTTGAACATTCCGACTTTAAATATCTTCCCGACACATTGAAGCAGGCACTTTTAAGCAGCGAAAGTTATGAGCATTGGATTGCTATTGGAAAAAATTCTACTATCATCGTCAACAGCATTTCCGGAAAAGTTCTTTCGGAGGAGGAAATTGAAATTCTAAAACGTTTTGCAAGAGTATTTGAGCAGTCCTATGTTCGTTTTCTCGATTTAGAGAAAGCAGAAGCACAAACAAGAGAGGCACAGATAAACCTGGCAGTGGAAAGAGTCAGGGCAAGAGCATTAGCTATGTTCAAGTCGGACGAAATTATGGAAGTGGTGGCAAAACTTAAAGACGAAGTGATGGGCTTAGACATACCCGATGTGGTGGCTGCTACCATTTTTCTTAGTGAAGGAAAAAATCATATAAGAATGTGGGATCTCTCTTCTCTTGAAAAAATAGATGGAGCGTATCAACAGCATTTAGATGTCACATTTAAATTAAAATCAAATGACCCGCATTTATATGTAAAACGGGTGTGGGAAAATCCAGCCGATTATTTTGTGGAAATACAGGATGGGAAAGGATTAAAGAGAATAGTATCCTGGCTTCGTGAAAATAATAAATCAGGGATGGCACAGGATGTTGAAACCTTTATTGAAAGCACCCAACTGAAACAATTATATCATGCCGCAAAAAAATTAAACAATGGCAAGCTGTGTATTGATCTGTTAAATGCGCCACCGAAGGAAATGGAATCTATACTCACTAAAATGGGTGCTGCATTTGATCTGGCGTATAAACGTTTTGAAGATTTGCAGAATGCAGAAGCCAGTGCAAGAGAAGCACAGATTGAAGCTTCTTTAGAAAGAGTTAGAAGTAGAAGCATGGCCATGCATAAAAGTGATGAGTTAAAAGAAGCTGGTGAATTGCTATGGAATGAATTAACAAAGCTGGGCATCCAAAGTTTATCAAGTGGTTATGTGCTGATGGACAGAGAAGAAAAAATAGGTTGGATTTATGCACCGAATCCTGCTACGGGTAAAATTGCGGAGCCAATTGGTGTTGTGCATACCGAAACAAAAGAGATGCTTGCAGTACTGGCAGGATGGAGAAAACAAGCCCCGTTAATCATAAATGAAATGAATGAAGGTGAAACGATTACACACCAGACATTCATTGCAGAACGAAGCCTTCATCAAGATGGAACCATCTTACGGTGGATAACAGCAGAACAACTGATAGCACTATCCCCAAAAAAATTGTTCCTGCACAATTTCAATTTTAAAGAGGGCTATCTTTTAATTGTTGGAGGTGAGAGGTTAACAGAGGAACAGATTGAATTGATGCTTCGATTTACAAAAGTGTTTCAGCAAACCTATACTCGTTTCCTCGATCTGCAAAAGGCAGAAGCACAAGCAAGGGAATCGCAGATAGAACTGGCTTTGGAAAGGGTTCGTTCGCAGGCGATGGCCATGCAAAAATCATCCGACCTGTTGGATATTGTTGTTACCATGCGGACAGAATTCTCACGGCTCGGACATGAAGCTCACTATTTCTGGCACATGATGTGGCTGCCAGAAAAATACGAGAAGGCCATGACTTCCGGTGATGGTACCAAAATAGGTTTTGTAATGGAGCTTCCAAGACATATGCATGGCGACATTCCATTGCTTGCAAAATGGGAGAAAAGCAAAAAGCCAACCGCTGTATATGCAATGAACGCAGAAGAAGCGATTGATTATGTAGACAAAATGGTTTCCCTTGGCGATTTTAAAAATATAGATCCACAAGCACCAAGTCATGATGATATTCGCCATATCGGCGGACTCACTTTTATCATGGCAAGAACAACACATGGAGAAATAGGATTCAGTTTGCCGGGAGTAGTGGAGCATCCGCCAAAAGAAGACGTTGATATTCTTATTCGTTTTGCCGGAGCATTTGATATTGCCCATCGTCGTTTTCTGGATCTGCAAAAATCAGAAGCACAGTCAAGAGAAATGGAAATAGAACTGGCGTTGGAGAAAGTGCGGAGCCGTTCCATGGGTATGCAAAAAAGCGAAGAGCTTACCGAAGCAATAAAGATTGTTTACCAGCAACTTAATCATTTAAAAATTAAGCTCGACCATGCCGGTTTTGTTGTCGACTATTCGCCAAAAGGCGATTGGCATTTTTGGATTGCCGATGAACAGGATATTCCATCTAAAATAACGCATCCTTATTTTGAGTCTGTTTGGGCAACTCAATTTAATAAAGCAAAAGAAAACGGTGTGGACTTCTTTGCGACCCATTTAAATTTTGAAGAAAAGAATAAATTTTATAGGAGCTTTTATCACATGTGCCCGGGATACCGGAAGCATCAAAAGATTTTTATTTAAGCTGTCCCGCCCTTGCAGCATCAACGGTGTTGTTTAATCATGTTTCTCTTTACATGGAAAATTTCGCCGGCATTCCTTATACGGATGATGAGAATAAAATATTGTTACGTTTTGGAAAAGTTTTCCAACAAACCTATACCCGTTTTCTCGATCTTCAAAACGCAGAAGCAAGTACAAGGGAGGCTAAGATTGAAGCGGCATTAGAAAAAGTAAGAAGTCGTTCACTGGCGATGCATAATGCCAATGAACTGGGAGAAGTAATTACCGTAGTATTTGAGAAATTGAATGAACTTGATTTTACAGTGAAAGATGGTGTTGCATTAATCACATTTACTGAAGGATCAAAAGATTTGATTGAGTGGATGACTAATCCTGGCTTCGACGCTGCAATGAATATCCATCTTCCTTATTTTGATCATCCCATACTTTCAAATCTCTGGAAAGCAAAAGACGAAGGGAAAGAATTTTTTGTAAAAAGGTATGATGCAGATGAAAACAAATCTTTCTTAAACCACATTTTTGAATACACTGAGTTTAAGCATACGCCACAGGATATAAAAGATTTTTGCCTTGCTGCTGATTCATATGCAACTTCTATAGCTTTTCAAAAAAATACAGCCATATTTATTAATGACTATTCCGGGCTTTCTTTATCAGAAAATGAGATTACAATATTTAACCGATTTGCAAAAGTTTTTGAACAGGCCTACATCCGTTTCCTCGATCTGCAAAAAGCAGAAGCACAAGCAAAAGAAGCACATATAGAAGCCGCTTTGGAAAGAGTCCGATCTCAATCTATGGGAATGCAAACCAGTAAAGACTTCAGTAATGTTACGACAGCCATGTTTGAGCAACTACGAATGTTGGGTGGAGAATTATTTGCTACAGGTATTGTTTTTTGCGATAAGCATGAGGGGCATGTAGAGCAATGGCACAGCCTTCCTGATGCAGGAATGCTAAGCCCATTTATAGTGCCTGTTAATCTTGATTATATTCATCAATACAGATATGATCAATGGAAGAAAGGCACCGAATTGTTTTCAATAGAGATACCGGGAGATTTTATTGTACAGCACTTCAATGATATTTTTAATCTTCCTTCTGCACAGGTAGTAATAAAAGAATTTGAAGCCAACAATACACCTATGCCGGCAACTCCACCATGGGAAATTGATTATGGTGCTTCGTTCAAACATGGGTATATACTTGCGTCGGCACTCCAACCATTTGCCGAAGCCGACATACTTCCACGATTTGCAAAAGTTTTTGAACAGACTTATATCCGTTTCCTCGATTTGCAAAAAGCAGAAGCACAGGCAAGAGAAGCTAAGATTGAAATGGCTTTGGAAAAAGTTCGGGCAAGTGCTATGGCTATGCATCATTCGCATGAGTTGGATGAATTGCTAACCGTATTATTTGATCAATTTGATGTGCTTGGCATTCAACCCATAACAACCCATATGACGCTTATTGATATGGAAAATAATACATTCACTTTCCGTGAGACTGGTAAGGGTGGACGCAGAAGTTTTGGCGAACAACGAGTCGCCATCGACTCGATGGATATCTGGACGGATGCAGCTAATAAATGGAGGAATAGTGAACCGCTTGCCATAAACAGCATGCATTTTCCACCGGAGTCGCTTCCGATGTTATGGCAGATCTTTCACGAATCATTTGCTGCCATGCCGGAAGATGCAAAGATTACACCGGAGGATTATCCCAACGGCATTTATCATACAGCGGGTAAGCTACCATTCGGGTATATAGGGATGAATCAGGTGCGAAAACCCACTCAGGAAGAAGAGCAGATAGTAGCAAGATTTGCCAGCGAATTTGGAAGAGCTTACACCCGTTTCCTCGATCTACAAAAAGCAGAAGCACAGGCGAGGGAAGCACAGATTGAAACGGCACTAGAAAAAGTTCGTAGCAGAACAATGGCTATGCAAAGCAGTAATGAATTGCAGGAAACAGCTGCTGTTCTTTTCCAGGAATTTAAAAAATTAGGTGCAGAAAATATTTACCAGGTTACGATTGGCATCTATAATGAGATAGATCATACCATAGATTTTAGGGTAACCAGCTGGGCTGATAGCGGTGAACAAGAGAACCGTTCTTTTTCATTAGATATGAATGAACCCTACTTAATACAACCGGCCATTTCAGCATGGAAGTCAGGCAAAAAATCAGCTGTTTTCGATCTTACCGGAGAAGCATTACAAGGCTGGCTTAATTACCGTAATAAAATGAGTGGTATTACAGTAAAGAGCAGTGATACGGATGGTCGGCGTGTAATAACAGCCGCCTATTTTTCAAAAGGTCACCTTACCATTTCAACACCAATACCTCCGCCGCAGGAAACCATTAAAACATTGGAACGGTTTACAACAGTGTTCGATGGCACTTACACCCGTTTTTTAGATTTGGAAAAAGCAGAAGCACAGGCAAGGGAAGCAAAAATAGAAGCCGCATTAGAAAGGGTAAGAAGCAGGACTTTGGCAATGCAGAAATCGGACGAACTTGCAGACACTTCTATTGTAATTTTTGAACAACTGATAAACCTCGGTATAGAGCCCAATCGCCTTTTTATCGGCATCATTAATGATAAAACACAAAATATTGAAGCCTGGGCAACCAATGAAGACGGAACAAGAATTGGCAATCACTTTACATTAAACACAGACAGGAATGAATCTGTGAAGAAAATGTATGAAGGTTGGAAGCATAAAAAAACTTCTATTACCATTGATATGCAAGGCACGGAATTGCAAAATTATTTTCATTACCTGGCAGATGAAATGAAGATTCCTTTTAAAGGCGGACTTTCACAAAAACGCAGAGTACAAACCATCGCTTATTTTGGTCAGGGATTAATTGGTATGGCTTCGCCGGATGAGCAACCAGAAGAAACTACCAGATTGCTGGAAAGATTTGCAGCCGTATTTAATTTAACCTATACTCGTTTTAATGATTTAAAAATTGCAGAAGCACATGCCATACAAGCCGAAGAAGATTTGATAAAATTACAGACAGAAAAAAGTAGAGCAGAAGATGCTCTAACCAATCTGCAAGCCACACAAAAACAATTAGTGCAATCAGAAAAAATGGCTTCACTGGGAGAACTTACCGCCGGCATTGCTCATGAAATTCAAAACCCGTTGAATTTTGTAAACAACTTTAGCGAAGTAAGCAAAGAACTGCTGGATGAAATGAAAGAAGCCATAGAGAAAGGTGATACAGAAGATGCCAAAGAAATTATGAATGATGTTATTCAGAATCTCGAAAAAATAAATCATCATGGTAAACGGGCAGATGGAATTGTAAAAGGAATGCTGCAACATAGCCGTAGCAGCAGCGGGCAAAAAGAATTAACCGACATCAATGCATTGTGCGATGAGTATTTGCGATTAAGTTATCATGGATTGAGAGCAAAAGATAAATCGTTTAATGCAACCATGAAAACTGATTTCGATACAAGTATCGGAAACATAAATGTGTTGTCACAGGATTTAGGAAGAGTGATTTTGAATTTGCTCACCAATGCCTTTTATGTGGTGAATGAGAAAAAGCAACAAGGGGCAGAAAAATATGAGCCAACCGTTTCAATCAGTACAAAAAAAGTAAATGATAAAGTGGAAATAAAAGTTACCGATAACGGCAATGGTATCCCACAAAAAGTAGTAGAAAAAATATTTCAACCTTTCTTTACCACCAAGCCTACTGGAAAAGGAACGGGATTGGGATTGAGTTTGAGCTATGATATCATTACAAAAGGGCATGGAGGAGAATTATCCGTTAAAACTGTTGAGAAAGAAGGCTCAACTTTTACTATCAGTTTACCAATATGAGGCAATAAAAGAACTGTTTTTCAAAATAAGCAGCAGTAAGATACAACCCTGCTCCTTGAATTGCACTCATAAACGTATATCTTTGAGAGAGAGAAATGAATGCTGGCAATCATTACATAAACGAAAAAAAATGAAAAAATTTCTTTTACCTATTTTATTTCTTTTAAGTATTACTGGTTATTCGCAAAGCAGTGAACTTACTGTTATTGGTAATAATAAAGGAGTACCTGCCCAACTTAGCACTTCAAATTTGAAATCTATTTTTATGGGCAACCAGCCAAAATGGAGTGATGGAAGTAAAGTAGTGATAGCGATGATGAAGTTTACTACCGAAGGAGGAAGAGTACTTGCAGCAAACTCTATCAAAAAAGTACCACCGATGTAACCAAACATTGGCTTACAGTTTCTATGAAAGGTGTAATAGATGCCCCTGTTTTTTTTAATACAGCCGCTGAGTTGCAAAACTTCATTGCCAATACCGCTGGTGCAATTGGAGTTTTTGATGGAACTGTTACTGCCTCAACTGCAAAGACAGTTTTGATAGATGGGAAGAGGAGCTTTTAATTTTTACTTTACTTATATACCAACCAACCAATTGCCACAACTTTATTCCATACTATGTTCATAGGGGTAAAAACCAAAATATTGCTGACAGTATTAGCGATTGTTTTACTGTTTACCATTTTCTCTCTTGTTTACTTTCCTTCTTTGCAAGGACGGGCATTACATGCTAATTATAAAAGCGAGGTACAAAATCAGGCAAAAACTATTGCATTGGGTGCAAGTATTGCATTAAGTGAGCAGAATTTTAAAGGGTTAAAAACTGCAATGGATTTTGTAAAAGAAAATGAAGAACTAAGATTTGTTACCCTTATCCAAAAAGACACAATTTGGAATGCAGATAGCACTAGTTATAAAGTCGAGGACAATGCGATGGTTACATTTCCTGAAGCGAATACCTACAGTAGCGACCTTGTTTCGAGTGATTCATTAATAATAACGAAAGCTCCTTTTCGTACCAGTATTATGGATGGGGAAATTATGCTTGGTGTTAGCACCAATTCTATCAATAGCAGGCAGAAAAAAATACGAATGACGGCTTTGCTGATAAGCGGTGCTATATTTTTGGTTGGTATGCTGATTGGTTTATGGCTTTCAAGAAACATCTCTCATCCTGTTCAGGCATTGCGCAAAGCAGCCAAACGGGTTGGTGAAGGAGATCTTACTTCGGAAGTAAAGAGCAGCTCAAAAGATGAAATTGGAGAATTGGCTATAGCATTTAATAATATGGTAAAGGACATAAAAAAATTATCAGACCTTACACTTGTACAGGAAAAAGAAAAACAACAATTGCTTGCAACACAAAATGAAGCTTTGGAAAAGCAGGTAGAAGAAAGAACTGCAGAGTTGCGGCACTCGTTGGAAAATTTACAGGCAGCACAAGCTCAACTAGTTCAGGCAGAAAAAATGGCATCTCTTGGCGAATTAACTGCTGGCATTGCACATGAAATTCAGAATCCGCTCAATTTTGTAAACAATTTTTCAGAAGTAAATACTGAATTATTGGCTGAGTTGGAGGAAGAGTTAAAGAATGGAAATCAGGAAGAAGTAAAACAACTTATTCAAGATCTGAAGGATAACGAAACGAAAATTGTTCATCATGGTAAAAGAGCAGATACTATCGTTAAAAATATGCTGCAACATTCCAGAACTAGTAGTACTGGTGTAAAAGAGCCAACAGATATTAATGCCCTTGCAGACGAGTATTTAAGACTGGCTTATCATGGACTGCGAGCAAAGAACAAGTCTTTTAATGCTACGCTTAAAACAGATTATGACGAAACAGTTGGTAAGATTAATATCCTTTCACAGGACGTTGGGAGAGTGATTTTAAATTTACTTACGAATGCTTTTTATGTGGTGAATGAAAAAAGAGAAATGAATATTGAAGGATACGAACCAACTGTTTCTGTAAGTACAAAAAAGATGAACGATATTGTAGAAATTAGAGTAAACGATAACGGAAATGGGATTCCACAAAAAGTGTTGGATAAAATATTTCAACCCTTTTTCACTACTAAGCCAACAGGTCAGGGAACTGGCTTAGGTTTGTCATTGAGTTATGATATTATAACAAAAGGGCATGGTGGCGAATTAAAAGCAGAAACTAAGGAAGGCGAAGGAACAACGTTTGTTATACAATTACCATATAAATCTTAAATTGAGACTATGAAAATTTTAGTCGTTGACGATGAGCAAGATGTAAAAATTCTTTTTGAACAGCGTTTCAGAAAAGAAATTAAAAACAAAGAGATTGAATTTGTTTTCGCTTTTTCCGGCGAAGAGGCATTGACATATTTAGAAGGTAATAATCATGAGGCTGTTTTAATACTGTCTGATATCAATATGCCCGGCATGAGTGGATTGGATTTGTTGGGAAGGATAAAGCAAAAATTTCAGGCGCCGCCGCCAATGGTAATGATGATAACAGCGTATGGCGATAAAGAAAATTATGATACAGCAATGGAATTGGGTGCTGATGATTTTTTAACTAAACCAGTTGAATTTACTTTACTAAAGGAAAATTAAAAGCAATTCAGTAATGGCAAAAATTTTAGTTGTAGATGATGAGACGGATCTCGAAGTGCTCATCAAGCAAAAGTTCAGACAAAAGATACGAGAAAACAAATACGAATTTGTTTTTGCCATCAATGGAAAACATGCATTAGAGCAGTTGGCACTGCATGAAGATGTGGATGTCATATTGAGTGATATCAATATGCCGGAGATGGATGGGCTGACTTTGCTAACTAAATTGAGTGAGCAAAATAGTTTATTAAAGTCGGTAATAGTTTCTGCCTATGGCGATATGGAAAATCTTCGCACAGCAATGAACCGTGGCGCATTTGATTTTATTACAAAGCCAGTGAATTTTGAAGATCTGGAATTGACGATGGAAAAAACACTGAAGCATGTAAGACAGATGCGGGAAACAATGGCTGCTATAAAAGAGAATAACATATTAAAAATGTATGTGGATGAAACGGTGCTAAACTTTATGGGTGGAAGAGAATTTGAAACAGCATTGTCGGCTAATGAAACAATAAATGCAACAGTGGCATTTATTGACATCTGCAGCTTTACTTCCATTAGTGAAAATGAAACACCAGATAATGTAGTAAAACTGTTGAATAATTATTTTGATGTAATTGTAAAAGAAATTCTTAATCAGGAAGGTTATATAGATAAATTTATAGGCGATGCTATCATGGCAGTCTTCCGTGGCGAATTTCATCTTGACAGAGCGGTGGAAGCCTGTTTGGGAGTAAGAAGCCAGATAGATAAATTGCCTTCATTAGCAGATAGTGTAACGTTTACTCCAAAAGTTTCAATAGGCATTAATAGTGGAGAGATGATTTCTGGTAATATTGGTTCTGCTAAGTTGAGAAGGTTGGATTATACCGTAATTGGTGATGTTGTAAATGTAGCGCAACGCTTACAGTCGGCTGCTAAACCCGGACAAATCATTATAAATGAGAATGCATACGAAAAAATTAAGGAATCATTTAAATGTTCCAAAGTCGGTGAGGTGAGTTTAAAACACAAATCAACTCCTCAAACTATTTATGAAGTGATGGATTAACTCCTTACCAGCTTTAAATAATGCAGTACGAAAAAGCATATATGTTTCTGATGCCTAAACTGGAGAAGGATTTACCTTCTTGGTTAACGTATCACAATGCACAGCATACAAAGAATGTAATTGAAGCAGCAGAACACTTGGCTGTTACTGAAAATATTTCAGGAAGAGATTTGGTCATACTCAAAACGGCAGCACTCTTTCATGATTCAGGTTTTTTGGAAAATCATCAACGGCATGAAGAACTCTCTTGCCAGTTTGCTAAGAAATACCTTCCGGATTACGAATACAATGATGAAGAGATAGAACTTATCTGTAGCATGATAATGGCTACAAGGCTTCCTCAAACACCAAAGGAAGAACTGGCAAAATACCTTTGTGATGCAGATTTATATTATCTGGGAACGGAAGAATATGATTCGTATGCGAAAAAATTATTTGCTGAGTTTAAGAAAACAGGGTTTGTGAAAACAAATGCCGAATGGCAAATTAAACAGGCAGATTTTTTAGCTACACATAATTATTTCACCCCAACTGCAAGAGGAGAAAGAGATTCGCTAAAGAAAAAAGTATTGCAAAAAATAAAGTCGTCCGTAAAAACAATACAAAGTCATTCTCATAGGCAAAGTCTGCGGGAGTCAGTTCAAGACACTATTTTTATTGTATGCGGAGTTATTCTGGCAAGCTTAGCTTTAAAAGGTTTTTTAGTTCCTAATCATTTCTTCGATGGAGGAGTTACAGGTTTGTCATTGCTGGTGCATGAGATTTATCATTTTAACTTAGCCATTGTTATTGTTTTATTTAACCTGCCACTTATTATTATCAGTTATTTTTCTGTTGGCAAAGTGTTTGCATTTAAGACTTTTATCAGCGTAATTCTTTTGGGCATTGCGCTGGTGCTTGTGCCCAACTTGGCACTGACGGAAGATAAATTATTAATTTCCATTTTTGGCGGTGTGTTTCTAGGTGTTGGAGTTGGGTTAGTAATGCGAGCAGGAGCAGCATTAGATGGTATTGAAGTATTGGCGCTGTATACATTGAAGAGAACTTCATTTACCATTACGGAGATTATAATGGGAATCAACATTTTTATTTTTACAATTGCTGCAATGCGTTTTGGAGTAGAAACGGCACTTTATTCTATCCTTACTTATTTTGCAGCAACTAGAAGCATTGACTATGTAGTGGAAGGTTTGCAAGCTTACACCGGCGTTACAATTATTTCCGGCGAAAGCGAAGCCATTAAATACGAACTGGTAAATAAATTGGGCAGAGGTATTACAGTGTACAAAGGGGAAAGAGGCTTCTTGCCAGGAAACTTTGATGTGAGTGCTGACTGTGATATTATTTTCACTGTAATATCAAGGTTGGAACTACGAAAGCTAAATAACCTTGTGCATGATGTTGATCCCAAAGCTTTTGTTTTTGCAAGTACAATCAAAGAAGCATCAGGCGGTATAATTAAGCGAAGGCATAAACATTAAACTAAGAGAAAATTTATTGTTCACATCGTCCCGTTCAAGGAGCATCTTCGTTGCACAGTTTACCCAGAGGAACGAAGGGTACTCTTGTACAGCAGAATATATGGTATCATTAAAAAACCTACAACCCTAGCACTTCTTTTAATTTTCCATAGCCACTTCTACTTACCGGTACTTTTACTCCTGAACGGAGAATCGCTACATGATTATCCTTTTCATATGGATCAATTCTGGTGATCTGTTGCACATTTACAATGTAGGAACGATGTGACCGGACAAATTGTTCTTTATCCAATGTATTCTCAAAATGGGCCATCGTTTTATTCTTCAAAAAATATCCTTCTGATGTATGAATTTTTACATAATCATCTGCTGCTTCCAAATACTGCACATCATGAACAGGAATAATTTTTATTTTGCTACCGTTCTTAACTACAATCCGATGGTTTTGGGATGGAGATTGAGAAGCCGACTCCAATAAATCCTGTGTTGCTTTTTCCGTGCTGTTAACTTTTTGTTCTTTCCACTTCGCAATAGCTTTATCAAACCTCTCTTGGTTAAAAGGTTTTAATAAGTAGTCAATTGCATGTGCTTCAAAAGCTTTGATAGCATATTCATCAAAAGCAGTAGTAAAAATTACTGAAGGAGGTTGGTCGAGCAACTCCAGCATTTCAAAACCAGTGATCTTTGGCATTTGAATGTCAAGGAATATCAGGTCAGGTCGATGTTCCTGTATAGCTTTCAATCCTTCAAAACCATCATTACATTCCTGCATTATTTCCAAATCAGGATGTTTTTGCAAGTATTCTTTGGTAATGCTTCTTGCTAACGGTTCATCATCAATTATTATTATTTTACTCATATTATTATCCTTGCGGAATTTTTACTACGGTTGTAAATATATTTTCTTTTCCTTCCTTTTCGGAAGGAAGGGAATTAGTGGTCAACAGATCAGTTCTGGCAAACAATAAATACAAGCGGCGTTGTATTGATTTCAATCCAAAACCAGCACCTTGTTTTGGCGAGGATGTTTCTGGATCGAAAGGATTTGTTACTTTAATCACTAAATCATTTTCAACTTTGTTGGCATATAGCTGAATCAACGTTTCACCCGTTGTGTCATATAAACCAAACTTGATAGCATTTTCAACAATAGGTTGAAGTAGTAATGCAGGTAACTTTAGATCAAAGCTGGTTTCATCTATATTTATTTCTGTTGTAAGCCGGTTCCCAAATCTTACTTTTTCAATATCAAGATATAGTTGAAGGTACTGAAGCTCCTCCTGCAATGTTACCCATTGTGTTTCTTCTTTTTTGATAGTTCCTCTCAGGAAATCAGAAAGTTGCTGAACCATTTTTCTGGCTTCTTCAGGTCTGCTTCCTATCAATGCATTAATAGAGTTCAAACTATTGAACAAAAAGTGAGGTTGCAATTGCTGACGTAACTTAAATAGTTCTGCTTCTTTTGCTAATTTCTCTGCATCCGTTTTTCTTTCTTCAAATTCTTTTTGTTCCAATTGGTTGAACCATAAAATACTAATCATGGTAACACAGCCAAGTAATAGAAATGATATGCTGAAACGTATGGATAATGATTGATGTAATAATTCACTATAGCCCGGAAAATGATCGAGAGCAAGTTTCAATAATAGCTTTGCAAGTAAGAGCCAGATAATGGTTAGAAATAAGCAGATAGAAAATATATTGATGTACTGTGTGCCACGAGGTAAATAATAGCGGAGTGTTTGCATTACCAAAATACAGGCTAATAATAAAAGCGAATTGCTGATGGCACTGTCAATAATTGCAGTTTGCCAAGGTAGTCCGAAAAAATGCAATACCATAACATGGTCTGCAACCATTACCAACCAGCAAAGGATAAATATTATTTTAAACCGTTTTATGGATAATGGTGAGTTGGACATAGTTAATTATGCAAGGTTCAATTGTTCATGAGTATTGCCGAAGTGTAGCAATTCAGCTTTTTTATGAATCATCTGTAAATAACTTTCTGCATTATCTCTTTTCTCAATTCTTGAATAGAGTTCGGCACCATCTATTAGTTCATTCAATTGATATAGTTCACTAATACTGATAAATTTCCATTATACCAACTGCTGCTCCTGGTTAAAGAAAATTTCTTCTTCTCTGGTTCCAAGTGTTTGTGTTTTATGAAAGGCTTCTTCTCTGCTTGTAGCAGCAATCAACCTGAGTTGTTCATCAAATTGGGGAGAATGTTTTCCATCCCCACAAATGATTTGAAAAACCATCTTTGATAGATACCAGTTCATAATTGTTGGTTTTGGTTTAGTTATTAATTAGCTATGCCGACTAATAACTTTTAATTTCTATGCCGCCGAATAATACAGTGCCTTTTAATATTAATGTTTTTTCAGGAGGTCCTGTAATAGTTTGCATTCTTCTTTTGTCTTCAATGCCACCAAAGATCATTACTGCCTCAGATTTTATTTCCCAGTTGGAAGGAATGATAAGTTTTGTACCTCCGAAGATGGTTGTTATTTCCATTGTAACGGGCTTGAGCATGTCGGCTTGTGAAAAATCAAGCTCTGTGCCACCAAATATGGTAACTACATCACCTCCTTTAAAATTTTTAGAAATGATTATTTTTTTTGAACCACTGAAGATGGAAGTGCTATCAATATAATCTTCTTTATAGTTATGTTTCTCATCAATAACAGTAGCTTCCTCAATGCCTGATGAGTCTTGCCTCTTTTTTTTTTGCTTATCATTACATTCCCAAGGGCTGCGTTTTGGTCGAAGTATCATCACTGCACCAATTAGTACCAAAATAGACGGCCATACATATTGACGAATAGGCATTTCAGGATACATATCTCTTAAAATGAAAGCACTACCTAATAATATTAAAATGAGCCAGGCTGGGCCTTTAAATCCATGTTTGAATCCAAGGAACAAGCCAAGTGCTATTAAAAACATTTTCCAGCTGAATAACCAATGTGGAAGATCTGGAACAGAAACTCTTATTAATGCTGCCACACCTATCAGCAGTATAAAAACTCCTGTCCAAACATTGCTCTGACCACCACCTCCAAATTCCATTCCGGCTTCCCATCGTTGTTGCCGTCTTTCCCGTCGGTCATTTCTTCTATTTTCAAAATCGTCACTCATTACATTTATGTTTTAATCAAAACTAAAGCTGGTGATTGATAAAGACAACAGGTAATGGGTGTTTAAACCAAAAAAATCGGTGAATGGAGGAATTAAGAGGCTTAATACCAAATACGGAATTCAATGATAGCTATCAGGAGAGGGAAGAACTCCAGATTAACTGATAAGGGTCTGTTTTACCTTTTATGCAGGTAAATAAAAAACAAGTAATAAAGGGCATATTTATCCTTTCCTCAGTCGTTTCTGTATCCGCCGGGAAATCGATAGCCATGGTGCCACTTACATAAGTTTCTGTAGAAGAGGTTTCAAGAGCTTTAAAACCGGGAGGCATTTCTTGATTGCCAAAACCTATTTCATAACGGCGATAAGCCAAACGTTCCACCAGATTCTGTAAAAACTCCGGTTGATCAAATGCGGCTGAAATGTGTAGATTTTGTTTCATAACAAGGCTATTTAATTTATCCACCAAAGCTTTAGCGGAGGTAGATTGTTCTAACCCTGTTCTGTCTGCACTTTTTCATTTTCGCCCCTCAGGGTCTTTATCATCTACGTATTAGATGCAGAAACAGACTTGTTTGCTTATTAAGGGAATGTGAAAATTATGGGATGGAGTAGGTATATTTTTAAATAGTAAATTCAAATTTATCGCCATCAAACAAACCTCTGTCACTTAGCTTCAAATGTGGTATTACTAACAGAGCCATAAAGGAAAGTGTCATAAAAGGGGAACCTAAAGTAGAACCAAGTTCTTCTTTAGCCATTTTATCAATAGCAGTGTAATCGGCAGCGATTTTATATCCATCTTCATTACTCATTAATCCGGCAACAGGTAATCCGAGAACCATTTCATTGTTGCTGCCTACTGCACTTACTCCGCCTTTCTTTTCAATAACAAGATTTACTGCTTTGCAAATACTTTCATCATCCACACCTACGGCAACTATATTATGGCTGTCATGTGCCACCGAAGAAGCTAAGGCGCCTTTTTTTAATCCGAAATTTTTAATAAAAGCTAATGCAACTGGTGAATTGGAATAACGATTGACGACAGCAATTTTTAAAAAATCTCTTTCAATATCACTTACAATTTTGCCGTCAATTCGTTTTGGTTCAACAGAAAGCCTGTTGGTGATAAGTTGCCCATCTAATGCTTCAATAACAGAAATTTCTTTTTCATTTGTGTATATAATTTCATAGTCTGCAACTTCTTTTTTAGTGCAGGAAAAATTATTAATGATGTCAGATTTTACTGTTCTGATATTTGATTTTCCATTTTCAGCTACTAATTTTCCATCGATGAAAGCTTTTTCCACTTCAAATTGTTTTAAATCTTTTACCACAATAAAATCAGCAGCATCGCCTACTCTTAATAAACCAACATCTAATTTGTAATGAAGAACAGGATTAAGGCAGGCAGCTTTTAGTATTTTAAAAATGTTGATTCCTTTTGCTACTGCTCTTGCACAAAGTTGGTTGATGTGACCGAGCACTAAGCTATCAGGATGTTTATCATCGCTGCAAAACATCATCATGTCTGGCCAATCATTCAGCAAGTTTATCAATGCTTCGAAATTCTTTGCAGCACTTCCTTCTCGAATGAGAATTTTCATTCCGTAATTCAATTTATCTAATGCTTCTTCCTTTGTAAAGCACTCATGATCGGTATAAATGCCTGCATCAATATATTGTTTTGCTTTTTCTCCTCTTAATCCCGGGGCATGGCCATCTACAGGTTTATTTAAACGATGCGCAGAAGCAATTTTTTGCAGCACTTCTTCATCTTTGAATAATACACCCGGAAAGTTCATCATTTCACTCAGGTATTTTATTTCATCTCTTTGTAATAATTTCTCTACATCTGTTGCATTCAGAGAAGCTCCGGCAGTTTCAAATATGGTGGCCGGCACACAACTTGGCGCACCGAAATTAAATTTGAATGGAACAGTTTTTCCATTCTCAATCATAAACTCCACACCTTCCATACCACATACGTTGGCAATTTCATGAGGATCGCTTACGGTTGCAACAGTACCATGAACTACAGCCAGTCTTGCAAACTCTGATGGAACCAACATGGAGCTTTCGATATGCACATGGCTATCTATAAATCCAGGGAGTATAAAATTGTTTGGGAGAACAGCTAATTTTGGGTTTGTGTTTATTGAGCTAATCTTTCCATTATCAATTTTTATTTCGGCAGGATAGATTTCTTCCTTGTGTATATCAACAAGATTGCCAGTAATAGAAAACGATGCCATAAACGTAATTTTGATAAAGGTAAATCACTAACTTCAAACCGGAAATTTATCAAATACAAACTTCAACTATTAGTATGAAAAAATTATTCATCCTGCTTTTTGCATTTAGTGTTTCTACAGGCTTATTAGGTCAAAAAAGCAAAGCGGCTTCTTCTGTTATTGCAGACAATAAAAAAGAGAGTTTACTTGATAACTTAAACTACAGATTAATTGGTCCTTTCCGTGGTGGAAGAAGCGCAGCAGTAGCAGGTAGTTATCAAAAGAAGAACACATTCTATTTTGGAGCAACTGGTGGAGGTGTTTGGAAAACAACAGATGCTGGTAACAATTGGACAAGCATCAGTGATAAATTTTTTGGAAGCTCAATTGGTTCTGTAGCAGTTGCACCTGGTGACGAAACGATAATCTATGTTGGCGAAGGTGAAAATACTATGCGGGGAAATGTAAGTGAAGGATTGGGTGGAATGTGGCGTAGTGAGGACGGAGGAAAGTCATGGAAAAATATAGGATTAAAAGATGCCCGTCACATAATACGCATTGTTATTCATCCAAAAAATCCAGACATTGTTTGGGTAGCAGCAATGGGCCATTTATTTGGACCCAATAATGAAAGAGGAGTTTTTAAAACTACGGATGGCGGTAAAACATGGAAGAAAACCTTATTCGTCAACAACCAAACAGGTTGTAGCGATTTAGTTATGGAACCAGGTAACCCAAATGTTTTTTATGCTGGTACATGGCGGTTAATACGTACACCTTATAGTATGGAAAGCGGTGGGGAAGGAAGCGGCTTATGGAAAAGTATTGACGGTGGCGAAACCTGGAAAAACATATCTGTAAATAAGGGATTGCCAAAAAATACATGGGGTATAGTTGGCGTTGCAGTTGCTCCTTCCAATACTGACAAGATTTATACAATACTTGAAAATAAAGATGGCGGATTGTATGTGAGTGAAGATGGCGGTGAAACATGGACTTTAAGAAGCAGTGACAATAATATCCGACAGAGAGCCTGGTACTACACAAAAGTTTATGTTGATCCGCAAAATGAAAATAAAGTGTATTGTCCGAATGTAAACTTTATGGTAAGTATTGATGGCGGAAGAACTTTTAAAGATATTGATACTCCGCATGGCGATCATCATGATTTATGGATTGATCCTGAAGATGGGAATAGAATGGTTGTTGCGGATGATGGTGGCGCACAGGTTTCATTTGATGCAGGAAATAACTGGAGTACTTATTTGAACCAACCAACGGCACAGGTTTATAGATTAAGCACTGATAATGCATTCCCTTATCGCATATTATCCGGACAGCAGGATAATAGTGCTTTCCGTATTAAAAGCCGTACGTATGGAGCTGCAATTACTGCTACAGATATGGAAACTGCAGCAGGTTCTGAAAGTGGCTATGTTGTTGCAGATCCTTTAAATCCAGAAATTACGTATGGTGGAAACTATATGGGAATGTTGCAACGTCTCGATCATAAAACAGGTGAAAGCCGTTTGATTAATGTTTGGCCGGTTGACAATATGGGTGCAGGTGCAGAAGCAGCGAAGTATCGTTTTCAATGGAACTATCCAATCTTTTTTTCGCCACACAATCCAAAAAAATTATATGCTGCAGGTAATCATTTATTTGTAACAGAAGATGAAGGCAACAGCTGGAAAATGATAAGTCCTGATCTTACAACGAATGATAAAGCAAAACAGGCATCCAGCGGCGGACCTATTACGCAGGATAATACAAGTGTGGAATATTATTGTACCATTTTTACTACAACAGAATCATCGTTGGAAAAGGATTTGCTGTGGAGCGGAAGCGATGACGGATTGATACATGTTAGTAAAGATGGAGGTGCGAACTGGGAAAATGTAACGCCGAAAGATTGTCCGCAATGGATGATGTGGAACTGTGTAGAAACAGATCCTGTAAAAAAAGGGACAGCTTATTTTGCAGGTACTCGGTATAAGTTAGATGATTTTGCTCCATACATTTATAAGACTGAAGATTATGGTAAAACCTGGAAGAAAATAGTTACAGGCATTCCGTCTTTGCATTTTACAAGAGCTATCCGTGCAGATAGAAAGAAACCGGGAATTTTGTATGCGGGAACAGAGTATGGAATGTACATTTCCTACAATGATGGGGATACCTGGAAATCTTTTCAACTGAATTTGCCAGAGGTGCCGATAACTGACTTGGCAATTAAAAACAATGACCTGATAGTTGGAACGCAGGGAAGAAGTATTTACATATTGGATGATCTTACAGTTGTTCAACAACAGAATGAAACCATTGCAAATAAAAATCTTCATGTGTTTGATGTAGAACCATCCTTCCGTATGCAAGGTGGCCGTGGGAGATTTGGTCGTGGAGGAAGTGTAAGTAACGCCGGAGCAAATCCCCCCAATAAAACAATAATAAATTATTATCTAAAAGAAGCAGGCGATTCTGCAAAACTTTCAATTGAAGTATTGGATAAGAGCCGGAAAACTATAAAGACTTTTTCTACAACATCAAAAGAAAATAAAATTGAAATTAAAAAAGGGATAAACCAGTTTGTATGGGATATGAATTATCCGGTTGCAGAAAAAGTAGATGGATTAATTCTGTGGAATGGTTTTGTTGGCGGACCTAAAGCTGCACCCGGACAATATTTTGCAAAATTTAAGTCAGGAAAAGATTCGGCGGAAGTTTCATTTACTGTATTGGCAGATCCAAATTATAAAATAAGTGATGCAGACCATGTAGAACAATTTGATTTTTTAATAAAGGTGAGGGATAAGTTTTCTGAAATAATGAAAGCGATTAGAAATATCCGTGAAGTTCGGCAGCAAATGAATGAATTTAATACTCGAATGGGGAAGGGGATTCCTAAAGAAATAAAAGCCCAAATTGATACAATTAATAAGAAAATGACCGCAGTGGAAGAGTTATTACATCAAACAAAAGCAAAAAGCGGACAGGATGTGTTGAATTTTCCAATACAATTAGATGATAAACTTTCTTCTCTTTATCGAGCTGCAGGTGCAGGACAATCAGCACCTTCGGCACAGGCTAAAGCTGCATATGCAGAACTATCTGTGTTGATTGATATCCAGTTAAGCAAACTGAAGAAAATAATGTCTGACGATGTAAGTAGATTGAATCAGATGATTCATGAAAAAACACTTCCTGTTATAGGGGTGAAAAGTGAAAGTAAATAAATGTAAATATTGAAATAGATAAAAAAGGGCTTCATAAGAAGCCCTTTTTTTTATGCAATCATCTTTATTTTTTTTGTTCGTTCCTTCATCAATTCAATCGCTTCTTCTTTACTGGAGAAAGTTTTGTTGTCGATATTAACAAGATTATCAGCCAGCTTATCATAATTTTTTGTCATTAGCCATACAAAAACATGCAGGTAATGTATGCCGTCAAAAATGATGGCCTTCTTTTGGATAAACTCGTCTTTCATTTTTAGAAATTCTCCTGGAATTTCTGTGTAATGCATGCCAGGACGAAGGTGGTGTACAGTATGGTAGCCATCATTCCAGCACATCTCATTATACTTTGTGTTGATGCAATTGATAGCACTGGTAAAATTATCTTCGGTATTGTCTTTATCAATAAAAGAATGCTGTGCCCAATTGCCTAGCATCATTACTATCCGTGCAAATACAAAAGGTATAATAAAAATAAAAAGTGTTGCATGAAAGTTTACGAAGCACATAGCAACACAAAAAAGATAAAAAGATATTTCGCCATAAGTGAGGCGCATATATAATTTTTTTCTCTTGCGGTTAAAAAGGTAAACAAATGTATCAACGAATCCCATTACTAAAAACCGCCCAACATATTTTAAAAAATCCCAAAGACTATCTCTTTTATATTTTAAGGTGCTGCTTGCATCATCCTCCTGGTTATTTTCAACATGATGCATGGCCATATGGTGAACAAAATATGTTTCAGGAGTATGACCAAAGAATGGGCAAACAAACCAGATGGTATAATTATACAACCATGTATATCCTTTTGCAAAGAGTTTTCGATGGCTGATACAATGAAGCATTAAACCAAACCTTCCTTTAAAATACATTTGGGAAACATAGAAATAAGGAATGTATAAAAGCCACCAATACCAACCTTGTAATAAAGGAGTATATAATATGATTGCAGCAGGAATTACAAAAATATGAATGGCAGTAAGCAAATGAATAAAAGGTAAATCCCTTTTATCATTTATATACTTAAGCCAGAATTTTTCGTAACGGGTAAACTTTTCTGGCTCGGTATAAATTGGATCAGTAAGAGTAGTCAGTGCCTTCATGTAGTGTTTTAATATGCTTTAGTCCGGCTTGCTAATTTATTTTTTTTCTACTACACCGGTTTATTTCGAACGGCGTGAAATTAAGCTATTCCTGCTTATAAATGCCTGAGATTAGTCAGTTTAAATACTTAAACGGTTGTAAATCAGTATTTGGTACATTTTTATTCACTTTCGGGCAAGTCAGGTCTTCTTTCTTTTGTTCTTATAATTGATTGTTCATGTCGCCATTCTTCAATCTTTTTATGATTGCCACTCATTAATATATCGGGTACTTTCCATCCACGAAAGTCAACGGGACGGGTATAAACAGGAGGTGCCAATAAATTATCCTGAAATGAATCTGTCAATGCAGATGTTTCATCGTTTAAAACGCCGGGTAGTAAACGACCTATAGCGTCAACCAAAATGGCTGCAGGTAATTCACCGCCACTAAGAACATAATCTCCAATTGATATTTCCTTAGTTACAAAGTGTTCTCTAATTCTCTCATCAATGCCTTTATAGTGACCACAAATTAATAGAAGGTTTTCTTTTAATGAAAGAGTATTGGCCAATTTTTGATTGAATGGTTTTCCATCTGGAGTTAAAAAAATAATTTCATCATATTTTCTTTCCTTCGAAAGTTCATCTATGGCTTTTGTTAACGGCTCACACATCATCACCATTCCTGCGCCGCCGCCATATTGGTAATCGTCCACCATGCCATATTCATTAACCGCCCATTTGCGGAGTTGATGCACCTTTACGGTAAGTAATCCTTTTTCCTGAGCTCTTTTCATAATACTATGTTGAAAAGGGCTTTCTAATAATTCTGGTATAACTGTAAGAATATCTATGTGCATATCGCAAAGATAGGAACTGGTAGAATGTTGTTAACTGGGAACGACTATGAAAAAAAGGAACCCCCGGAGATCCAGGGGTTCGGCATTGAAACAAAAACCAACAAATATCCGCATCAGGCGGATTTGTTTTCTTCAAGTTTTTTTCGCTGAAATGTTTTGAATTGAACGGCATAGTAAAGTGAAGACACAAGAGCTACTACTACCGCTAAAAAACCAAATACGAATGCGTAATTATTTAATTTGATAGGAGTGTAGAATGTTTTTTTCTTTCCGGGTTTGGCGAATGGAGCTTTTTCGGCTTCTACTGGTTTGCTTTCAGCTTTAATATATTCAACTATACTTTTAATATTTTCTTCTGTCAGGTCAGGATGATCTGGCATTGGCACTTTGTTGAAATCTTCAAAAATCTTTACTGCATCTGCATCGCCACGTTTGATCAATGTTTGCGAAGACTGAATAAATTTTACTAACCATTCAATGCTTCTTTTTTCGCCTACACCTGAAAGTGCAGGACCCGTCATTGGCTTATTTATATTATGACAGGCAGCGCATCTGGAAAGAAAAATTGATTTGCCTTCTTCAATAGGAGGGTTTGCCTTTGACTGAAAAGATGTAGCCAATAACAATAAGACGCCTAATCTGAAAATTCTACTTTTCATTTTTCAATTTTTTAATATCTCTGATAAGTTGGTTTACTTCTTTTGAACTGGTACCGTCATAATAACCCCTTATTCTTTTCTGTGTATCAATCAATACCATTTTTTCACTGTGTATAAAGTCGTCAGGTCCACCATCTCCATCAGTGGCAACAATCATAAAACTGTTACGGGCCATTTTATAAATATCTTTTTTACTTCCCGTTAATAGGTTCCAGTTTCTCGTATCAATATTATACTGACTTGCATATTTCTTAAGTTGTGCTGCTGAATCTCTTTCCGGATCAATGGAGATTGAATTCAACAGTAAGTTGTTGTCGCCAGCAAAAGCTTCCTGTATTTTTTTTAAATTCTTTGTCATTTTCGGACAAATAGATGGGCAATGTGAAAAGAAAAAATCTGTAACCACAATTTTAGTATTCCAGTCGGCAGTTCCTTTCTTTTCTCCATCCTGATTGATTAATTCAAATGTCTCGATGCGATGATCTTTTGTTCTACCTAATATTGGTAATGTGCCAACATTGTTTTCATAAGCGGTTATCAATGCATAAGCTGCAGCAGGCAATGCTAATACCAGTAAAACGAATAACCATATGGATGAATTCTTTTTCATTACTTACTTGCTTCTATCGGCAACGGGTTATCTATATTATATCTTGGTGATCCCGGTCCACTATTCTTGTTTACATTCAATAAAGCAGGGATGTATGCTAAAAGAATAATGATAATCATTGTCACAATCCAAGGTTTGAATTTATCAAACAGCGGAACTCTTTTCTCGTCATGGTAAGCTTCACTTACAGGTATTTCAAGAATACCTTCTTGGCTCTTTTTACGGAGAATGGTTCCAAAGAAAATGATGATGTACATCATACCAGCAGTAAACATGATGATACCACCCAGCATTGCCAGTAATGTTGTAGGTACCCAATCACTTCTGAATAGTTCGCTATCAGGGTTTAGATAAGTAGTGCCAAGGTTAGTTCTTCTTGGTTCACCTCTCAATCCGCCCCAACTCATGCCAAATGAAAAGATTAGCATACCGATTACCCATAAATAAGGAATGATTGTATTCAACTTTGGCCAGAATATTTTCTTACCACTCATTTTAGAATAGATATATAAACTCATACCAACGATGCCAAGAAATACCGGGCCTGCAACTGTCATATGAAAGTGACCTGGCATCCATGCAGTATTATGTATAACACTGTTTAATGAGTACGATGCGTTTACAATGCCTGTTACACCACCAAATATGAATAGAATCAATCCGCCAATGAAATAGGAGAACAAGAATTTGTCTTCATTAAACCAGGGAAGTTTTACCATCCAGCCGAATAATCCTTTTGCCCCATTCTTTCTACCTGCATATTCTAATGAGGCTGCTAAAGTGAAAGCAGTTATGAAACTAGGAATAGCGACTCCATACGTAATCAAACCGTGAAAGAATTTTACACCTTGTGTAATTGTTGGATCACTGTATTGGTGATGCACTCCTACAGGAATTGAAAACAAAAGGAATAAGAATAATGCAACTCTTCCGGCAAGATCTGAATACAATTTTCCGCCTGCAACTTTTGGCAAAACTGTATAGAACATAATGTAAGCAGGAAGTAACCAGAAATACACCAAAGCATGTCCAAAGAACCAGAAAAGTGTTCTTGCAAGGTTTACATTCACTGTTTTTGTCCATCCCATTGACCATGGAATGAGCAATACCAACACTTCATAAGCTACGGCCAATGTACAGGTGAACCAGATTATGAAATTTATTAGTGTTCCTAAAACCGCTAGCGGTGTTTTAGTAGTCGGGTTTACTTTTTTCCATTTCATGTACATTCTAGACCAATCAAAAAAAGGAAACCATGAACCAACGAT
The DNA here is from genome assembly GCA_016708765.1 of Chitinophagaceae bacterium. Classification (GTDB taxonomy): domain Bacteria; phylum Bacteroidota; class Bacteroidia; order Chitinophagales; family Chitinophagaceae; genus JJ008. The sequence goes on along the minus strand of JADJFD010000002.1, from coordinate 217,195 downwards.
TATTAAAGCTGTTCCAAGATAAAAAAGCGGATGAGCTTTTAACGGAGGATAGAATGTATAAAGAACAGATGCTTTTCCGGCAATCATTGCCCAGGCTGCCATTACTGTTCCAATGAGCATAAACCAGAAACTTAGCCACATCAATTTCTTGTTTGGTTCTTTCTTTAAATAATAGGTCATTGTTACATGACCCAAGGCAACAGCAAAGAATGTAGTTAATACAATTGCATTGATTACACCATGAAGGGTAAGTCCCTGGTAGTAGTCTAATTTAGCAACCGATGTTTGTTGAATTGCACCTGACCGGTATATGGTTTGCATTAATCCATGATAAATACCAAGCAATAACAGCGCAATAGGAATAGCCAATTCTAAAAAAATAACCCTTTTAAATGATTTCGATACTTGCATGATTTGTTGGTTTTCTAATTATTTAGCATCAGGATAATTAACAATCACTTGTGCCCTCATATTCTGATGGCCTACGCCACAGTATTCATGACATACAATGTCATAAACACCAGGTTTGTCAAACGTTACAGTTGTTTTATTGATAGCTCCAAATACGGCCATCATATTAATATTTTTATCAGAAATATTAAAGCCATGAACTACGTCTTTTGAAGTAAGATAAAAATCTACTTCACTGCCAACAGGAATATAAATTTCTGATGGTTGAAACTGCCACATAGAGGCGACAGAAAATACCTCATAAGTCTTTTCGTCAATCTTATTAATTTTTGGCTCTGTATAAGCTTTATCGTACGGCAAACATTCAGGTACATTAGATTTGTATTTGTTTTTTGCATAAAGCAGAGAGAATACAAATAAGCCCATCAATACAAGGGAGGCCATGATTACCCTTCTTTCAATTTTATCCATTACCATAGTTGGGGATTTTTAAGATCTTTCAATCATCAAAAAATAAATACCATAAAAGAAGGCAAGGGTTAGAATAACCAGTGCAATAAAGAATGCAATGGCCCCTTTTGGAATAAATTTTTTCTCTTCAGGTGATTCCATGTTGGTTGTTTTAAAGTTTCGTTGCAAATGTATTAGTGGGTTAATTGCCTGAATATGATTTGACAAAGGGTGTAAACATGATTTTGGTCATGTTTACACCCTTTGCTAAATCCTAAAGAAAAGCCGCTTTCAAAGCGGCTTTAGCAGAATTGGTGGGTTTAATTCAGTAAAATCTTATTGGTTTCTCCAAACATTTTTAAAGCTTTTGGAAAAAGGATATTATTCTCTAGATGTACATGATGATGTAGGTCAAGTTCAAAAGCTTGTAATGATGCAAAACTTAACTGATAGGTGGTGCATGCATCCGCTGGCGGGGTATAGTTATTCGTCAGATTCCTTATCTCTGCCAGCATGGAGCCGGCATGATCATGTTCTTGTTCCATCATGTTAATAGGAGATTGGAGGTAGCTGCTATTGATTACAACCTTTTTTCCTTCCTGAATTTGATTTTCTATATCTTTTATTCTGGGAAAAAGCACCATCTCTTCTTTTTGCATGTGAAATTCCATTTCTTCTTTGACTGCTACAAAAATTTGGAATACTTTATTCATTTCGGGATGACGATCGCCATGCTTGCTGGCTACTTTTTGCAAATATCCGTGTAAAGCCGGCATTTCATTCTTTACATAGTTGTGATGGGTTGATACGATATGCTCGGATAATTGGGCCAATGATAGCTCATTATAATTCGTCTTTAAGTCGTTTGTATCACCAGCCTTTTCTAATTGTTCAATTACTTCTTCTATTTTAATGTCACTTTCAGAACAGGCTTGTTCCAATGTTCTTTTTCCTTTGCAACAGAAGTCAAGGTGATGTTTTTCGAAAATGGATGCAGCTTTATAATTGTTTGTTACTATCTGTGCTAATGTTTTTGATGCTAATACGTTCATGATAGTAAAATTTATACTCAGTTAAATTATTTACAAGTCTTTTTTCTTGAATTTTCTAACAGCTAGCCAAAGAGGAATAATAATCCATAGGGTCATAATGCCGATTGTAAATAATAAGCCGGTTCCACTACCAAAGAAATCTTTATATAAAGCACCGGTATATCCCATTAAGGCACTTACATCCATTTTCAGCATAATAAAAATCCTTCCTAGGTCAATTGGATTTAAAGCAGAAATAAGTAAAGTAAATTTTTCAAGAGGGTAGTCGCTGAAGGAAAAAAGAATTAACAGAACTATCCCGTCGTAAATTAAAGTGAAATAGAACCATAGTAGTAATGCGGCTCCTATTCCTTTTGCTTTATCTCTAGCTATTACCGAAGCAAAAAAAGCAATTGAAGTAAAAACAAGTGTGAGTGCAGCACCTGTAAACAGAATAGCCATGCCAGTATCTGATGCTGCATAAAGTAATACCGGAATACCAACGCCAATAAAAAAAGCTGAAAGAAGTGAGAGGCTTATTCCTGCAAACTCACTCAGCAGAATCCTTTTTCTACTGAGTGGTTGTGAAAGCATCAGCTCAATAAATTCATAAGAATTGTAATAATGGATTGTTGTAAAAACGAGGCTAACCAATGGTAAAACTATTAGAATGATGTTCATGAGGCTTAGCATTGCTTTGCTGCTGTCTTCTTCCATCTGAAACATGCTAAGAGAAACAACAAACAGAAATAACGTATAAGCTATAACGATCTTACTTCTCAGTATATCATACAGAACATATCTTGAAAGTTTCATCATACTTTAATTATTTTTATTTAGTATTTCAGATATAAAATTACCGGTTGGATCTTCACCTTTCATTATACGGGCAATGGCTTTACCGAGTTTTATTTCACCAGTATCTTCTCTTAGTGTTTCAATATTTTTCAAGAACTGCATTTTGCCTTCCTGCAAGTACATTACATGTGTCGTCAATTCATCCAGGTCGCTGAGTATATGTGAAGTGATCAGAATTAATTTCCCTTTTTTCTTTTCACGGAGAATTTTTTCTTTTAGCATTTCAGATGAGAGAGGGTCTAAACCTGCTGTAGGTTCATCTAAGATCAAAACAGGAGGGTTAAAAAGAAATGCGATTGCTGCACTTACTTTTTGCCTGGTGCCGCCTGATAAAGTCCGCATTGGTTTTTCAAACATCGAATACAGTTCATATTCGTTTAGCAATTCATTATCTAGGTTTTCTTCCGGTTCATTCCTGATATTTTTTAGCATACTGAACAACTGACCAATCTTCATATTGTCAGGATAACGACCAATCTGTGGCATATAGCCTATGTCTTTCCGGTATGCAAAGCCTCCATTGATGTATTCGTCTTTAAAGAATATTTTTCCGCTATCCGGCTTTACCATGCCGAGAATAGATTTTATTAATGTTGTTTTTCCGGATCCATTCGGGCCGATTAAAGAGATAACCTGACCCTTTTCAAACGAAACGGAAATATTATCCAATGCTTTTAGCTTTTTAAACCGCTTATTGATATTTTCAATTCTTATCATAATTTAAAGGGTTTCATTTTTGGGTTTTTGTCTACCAGGTTTTCAGGTGTTAATGTCGGAAGAGCTTTTTCGGCTTTATCCAGTAGTGTTACCATAAAACTTCTTAGAAGAATCAATGCATTTGGATTTTGTTCAATGATCATTGAATACATGCTGACAGGGTGGTACTTGATGTCTCCAATTCCATCTTTATTCAAATCGTAACCTTCATATTTATCCCAGTAATTATGATCAAAAACACTTTCTACCATAGTACCATTTGTAGCAATATCAAATGTGTTACTCTTGAAATTATTATTACTAATTATATTGTCAACACAGTTCGCCTGCACTTTCATCGCCCATCCGTTTTTACTAAAAAGGTTTTGCTTAACATCAATCCTGTTACATCCTTCCATAAAAATGCCGATAGTGTTGGAGATAAACTGATTGTTTTTAATCCAGCTGTCAGTTATGTCTTTTAATAAAATGGCATACGAGGCAGTTCCCCAGTTATTTTCAAATATATTATGTTCCATTCTTACATGGTGAGTGTACATTACTGCAACACCAGCACCGTTTTTTCTAAACGTATTATAGGCGTAGTAGTTATTATGGGAGAACATAAAATGTAACCCATAGCGAATATTGTTTTCGCTTTTATTATTTCTAATTTCTGAATCCGTTACAAATTCAAAGTAAATTCCATCCCGATGACCTTGAATATGGTTATTCGTAATAAATGCATGAGATGATTTCCAGATATGAATACCGTTTCCTGCACTTTGTTCTGATACGGCTTCGCCTAAAATATCATTTCCTTTAACGGTGCAATAAGTGGTATTGGCTAAGTGGATACCAAAATGTGCATTGGTGACCTTGTTGTTTTCAATAATTATTTTAGTGGCATCGATAATATTAATTGCTGAAAAATCGTCTGAACTTGAATGTTTTGAATCTATAAAATGAAAACCTTGTACTTTTATATTAATTCCGCTGACAACCATATTTTCAAATTTCTTTTGCCCGTCAATGACAGGAAAATTTATTCCAATCAAGGTTATTGATTTGGTTACAGAGATTCTCCCTTCCCGATAGATGCCGGGATATACTTTTACGGTGTCGCCATTTTTAGCTAATTCAATACCTTTTGTAATACTGGTAATGGCTTTGTCTTTACCAACTACGATAGTATTTCCATATGATGAGCTTGAAAAAGCTATTAGTAATATGAGTGTAGCAATTTTCATTTATTTATTCTTTTCCAATAAGTCGGTCCAGCGTAATAGCTGTCCTGTTGATCCTTTCAATTTTTCAGCCTCTTCCTTTGTGGCAAGGCCTGCTGCGTTACTTCCCATAGGACTTCTAAGCTCTGGGCTTACAGCAAACCATGCATTTTTTACATCAATAAATTCATTGGGTTTATTAAAATTCATCGTCAATGTTCTTGAAATATTCTTTTCTTCTACGGAATTAGATTTGATGAAATTGATCATACAGCGCATATCATCGAACTTATAGACCTTTCCTTTCTTTGTTATTATTTCTCCACCGTATTTAAAATCGGCTAATCCCATTTTACATAAATGGCAATCATCTTGTCCGGCAACAAAAGGTTGAGGTTGTGATGAGCATGATGTAAATATGAATAGTGAGAGAATTACTATTGAAAAAATAGATTTCATCTTTTATTTTTTTTTCTGTTAATAAACCATTCTGAAAACCAAACCAAAATGCATAATGAGCCGGCCCCAACTACAATCCAACCTGCAGCATCTGGAAACGAGTAAGCGTCAAAATTTAATAAGCGTTTATGGCCTATTACAGGTGGTTGATAAGTTAATCCCTGAACTTGTATAGCAGCTTTCGGATCCAAATTGTGACCATAGTCATAGCCCCATCTGTACAGATCATACAGCACTAACAAGCCTCCGATAAGTGTAGCAATGATATAGGCTAATAGAATTTTTCTTCTTCCGGTAATGGCGGCTGTCATGCCTAAAGCCATAAAAAAAATAACTACATAAGTCATGTATTTGAATTCCGGAAACATATCTGCTGAAATATGTTTCATGCCTATATAATGATTTAAACCGTTGATGATTTCGACATCTCCGCTAAGTTTATTAATCCATATATACATTGAAAGTCCTTCTGGATATTGAGGAGCAAAAAGATCGATGCGCCATGCTGGCAGAAAGAAAACTGCGATTAATGCACCACTGGCAAAAGCTACCAGTATCCTCGACGGTATGCTAAGGTATTTATTCATTTGTTGGTTGTATTAACCTCCGGGATTTTACACCCGGAGGTGATTGAAAATGAAGAAGCCTTTACAGACTTAGTTTTTCGCAGGTGGCAGTAATACTTCGTCGATTACGTACACCAGTCCATTACTTGCTGGAATAGCCGCCAATATATTAGCTGTACCATTCACTTTTATTTTCCCATCAGCACCTTTGCTAATGGTTATTTTATTGTTATTTGCTTGGTCAATTTTTTGACCATCTTGCATCATATCTTCTTTGAATACACCAATGGAAACATGATATTCAATAATATTCTGTAGATCTAGTTTTTTATCTGCTTTCATTAAGCCATCAACAGTACCTGCTGGTAATTTATCGAAGGCGGCATTGGTTGGCGCAAAAACTGTAAAAGGCCCTGCATTAGATAATGAAGTTACATAGTCCGCTTGTTTTAATGCAGCTACCAATGTGGTGTGATCTTTTGAACCTACAGCAATTTTTACAATATCTTTTTGGGAGTCATCATCTTGTACTGCTTCTTGACCTCCAGCTGAAGTAGTAGGTGCATTATCAGTAGCGGTAGTAGTTTCTTTATTTTCATTATTGCAGGCAATGAAAATCGAAAAAATAAAAGCAGCGGTGAGTATCTTATATATTTTTTTCATACGAAATATTTTTTAGTTTTTTATGTGGTGGTAGTAATGAGTTCCTCTCCTTTTGAAAGAGGAACTCATTTTAATTATTTCGTAGCTGGCGTTGCTGTTTTGCCTGCAGCTGGGGTTGGTGTTTTCCCAGTACTGAATGAAAGCGGAACATTGCTTCCTGCAGGAGATATTCTTATATATCCTTGCATTTCCTGATGTAAAGCAGAGCAGAAGTCAGTACAATAGAATGGATACATGCCTGCTTTTTCCGGAACCCATTTTAATGTTTGGGTTTCTCCTGGCATAACCAATAATTCTGAATTGTTAGCTCCTTTTACAGAAAAGCCATGTGGCACATCCCAATCCTGTTCAAGATTTGTAAGGTGGAAGTACACTTCATCACCAACTCTTACTCCTTCAATATTATCTGGATTAAAATGTGAGCGGATTGAAGTTATATTTATATGTACTTTATTTCCATCTCTTGTAACTTTCGCCTGTCCTTCACCTTTGGATACGTAGGGGTGTTCGTTTTCTTCAATTTTAAAAAACTTCAACGAATTTTTAGAAATTAATCCTGCTGGAGCTGCCTGTGCATAATGGGGCTCACCTATGGTAGGGAAGTCAAGGATCAGCTTCATCTTATCACCACTGATATCATACAATTGTGCACTTTGTGCTAACTCCGGACCAGTTGGCAGGTATCTGTCCTTTGTGATTTTATTATAGCCAACCAAATATTTTCCAAAAGGTTTTCTACTATCGCCTCCAGGCACCATCAAATGACCGATTGAATAGTAAGTTGGTACTCTATCAAGAATCTCAAGGCTCTTAACATTCCATTTTACAATTTCAGAAGATACAAACATGGAAGTATAAGCATTACCTTTTTCGTCGAACTCAGTGTGTAATGGACCAAGACCTGGTTTTTTTACTTCACCGTGTAATGCTGCTTCATATTTAATAACAGGGATACCTTCATAATCACCATCAAAAGCTTTATCTGCAATCGCTTTTTGTAATTTGGTGAAAGAGAAAACAGGTACCAATGCTGCTAACTTTCCGCTTCCAACAATATACTCACCAGTAGGATCTACATCACAACCATGTGGTGATTTGGGACAAGGGATCAGATAAACCATATCAGCCAATTCTTTTGAATCCAATATTGTTATCTCTGTCTCAATTTTAGAAGTAGCACTGTGCGTTTTGTCGCTATAGGTATTATGTGCATAGCGAACGGCTTGTTTTCTTCCTTTACCTGCTTTCAGATATTCTTCTGCTTTCTTCCAGTTAACCGCCATAATAAAGTCCTTGTCTCTTTGTGAAGCATTTACTTCTAGTAATGTATTTGCCTGCTCTGAATTGTAGCAAGAGAAGAAGAACCATCCATGGCTGTTTCCTTTACCGGCATGGCTCAGGTCAAAGTTTACACCTGGGGTCCGAATCTGAAAAGCTATTTTCATATTACCGCTTACAGAATCCACTTTAATGAAGCTTACGTTGCCTTTAAAGTTTTGTTTGTATGTGTCAATTGGCACATCGCCATTCGCATCATCTGGAGGAACACTGAAACGGGTACCGGCCACTACATACTCTGTATTTTGCGTTATGAAAGCGGAAGAGTGATTACCGGCACTATTTGGAATTTCTATAATCTCTGCAGTGCGGAATGTTGTTAAATCAATACGGGCAATACGAGGAGTATTGTTTCCGTTGATAAACACCCATCGTCCGTCAACTTCGCCATTTGTTTGCGACATTTCAGGATGGTGAGCATCATCCCAAGGAACAAAGCCATGAGAAGTGTTCAACATTGGTTTTGTTTCTTCACTGTAACCCCATCCTTTTTCTGGATCGGTGGAAAAAACAGGAATTACTCTTAACAATCTGCCAGATGGCAATCCATAAACAGCCATTTGACCGCTAAAACCGCCGGATACGAAATTGTAAAATTCGTCATATTTTCCAGGGGCTACATAAGCTTTAGATGCATCACCGGTAGCTGCCGATTGTGTGCCTTTGGGTTTGCAGCTTTCCATAAAAAAGAAAGCAAAGGCGGCAATAAACAAGTATTGCAAGTTTTTTGGTTGGAAGATTTTCATTTGTTATTCTTTATATATTAATTGAATTTATTTCTCTCCGTCATTATTGCGCATAAACTCTACAATACTCCTAGCATCGGCAGTAGTAATATTTTGATTAGGCATACGAACCATACACTGTTCAAGCAATTTTTGAGCTTCCGGATCTGTTTCAAGCATCATTTCTACATTGGTTATCATATTCATAATCCAAAGTGGCTTTCTTGTTTTTGTAACATTTTTCCAGCCTGGGCCTACCAATTTTTCTTCAGTTAGTTTGTGGCATGCCTGGCATTTTAATTCATAAATACCTTTTCCAGTGGTTACCATTGTTTGGTCTAATGGAGTTCCTAGAGTAATGTCGCTTTCCTTTAATTCTGAACCATGTGTTTCTGGTTGGTCTTTGGTTAATTCCTGTACATCAAGTTCCTTTTCATCTTTTTTTACCCCTTCTTGACAGGAAATAAAGAAAAGACTAGTTGAAAAGAAAAGTACAGTGAGAAGTTTTGCCATTTTCATGTTGATTTTTTTTATTAGTGATTAAAAGACATCAGTATCTTTTATGAGGTCAAAAGTATTTGAGGGTACTATTATAAGTCATGACCATCATCAAAGAATAAAATGACATTAGTCAGTTTATTCTCAAACTCTAAAAAGCATGTTTGCTAATGATTTTTTCAAAAACATTTGGCTATGCTCTTAGGAGTGTGTTGTATTTAGCTATGCTTCATGAAGATAAGGATAGAATTCAATTGGACGAAATTGCTGTGCAATTATCTGTTCCTCGTCATTTTTTAGGAAATGTAATGAAAAAATTAGTGAAAGCAGGAGTAATTAATTCAATGAAAGGACCCTATGGTGGTTTCTATGTTAATGATAGGACAAATGAATTTACATTATTGCAATTAAAAGAATTTACCGGCGAAGTTGAGGATTTTGATATATGTGTGCTAAGGTTTCGAAAATGTAGTTCTATGAATCGATGTCCAATGCATAACCAGGTAGAGTCGTTAAGAGGGAAATGGCAGGAATTACTTGCATCTACTTCAATTGGGGATTTATTAAAGAATAGCCAGCCCGATTTTATAAAAAGCATATCAATAATTTAATTTTTAAAAGGAAGACTGATGAAAGTCATGATTTATTTTTTTTCATCTGTTTTAATTTGCAATAAGTTTTAATTATGTTTTTACAACCTTTTCAGATAAGCCGAAAATCATTAGTGGCAGATATTGTTGCCGGCGACTATCGAACAGCTGAAGTTTTCCGTAAATATGGAATAGGCTATTGCTGCGGTGGTAAATGGCCAATGGAAATTGCTTGTGAAATGCAGGATATAAATCCAGTGATGCTACAGGCTGAGCTGGAATTGGCGGTTCGTACAAATCAGGTTTCTAACCATGTGGATTTTGCTGAATGTGATACTGAATTTATTCTTGACTATATTATTAACGTTCATCATAGATATTTGAAGAAATCATTAAACACTACGCAAGAAATGTTGGCTGATTTTGCAAATGAGCATGTAAAGAAATTTACTTACTTGAATGAACTGGAAATACAATTTGATTCATTAGTCCAAAAGTTAAGAGACGCTGTACAACAGGAGGAAGAAGTTTTATTCCCTTACATACGTCACTTAGCACATGCAAAAAAACATAAAGAACCATATGCGGCTTTATTGATTAAAACTTTGCGTAAACCGGTAGAAGGTTCTATGTCTAATGGTCATGAAACTGTTTCAGAAATAATAATGTCTATAAGGAAACTCACAGATAGCTATACCCCGCCGGAAAAAGTGTGTATAAGCCATAAGGTAGTACTTGCCAAATTAAATGAATTGGATAATGACCTGATGCAGCATTTATATCTTGAGCAATCTGTTCTTTTTCCCAGAGCAATGGCTATAGAAAAGGAATTATTAAACGTATAATTATTTTTTCTATTCATGCACACACATTACCGGAATATGTGATTGAAAGATTAATTGTTTAGTGCTACTTGGCTTAAAAATTCCTTCCAATAATTTTTGTTTTTTGGGGATAGCAATAATCATATCCATATTATTGGTTTCAGCAAATTCATTAATTCCGTCTTCAACATCAGGATGATTAATAAACTGGTATATTGGTTTAATGTCTTTCAGCAGGTCATGCAGTTTAAAAGTTTGTTCCGGTGTTTCAGAACGAAAATCTTTATTGTTATAGTCAACATTCAAAATATGGAGTTCAGCACCAAATACACTTACAATTTCTTTGATCAGACTTACAGGAGTACTTTCTTTCACTTCTTTAAAATCACAGGCAAATCCTATTTTTTTTATGCCAGTTCCATATTCTTTTCCGGGAGGCACACAAATAACCGGCCATGAAAGATGACGAATAGCAGTTAATGTAGTACTACCAAACAACAGATTTTCAATGCCACCTTTTCCTTTTGCTCCCATAATAACAACAAAGGGTTTTGCGGTATTACAAATATCTTCCAGCTCATCAACCGTGTTACCCATTCTGCTTTCGATACGGATTTTAATTTTTCCGGAAGTAATATGTTCAAGACTTGTTTTTAAAGTTTCTAATTCTGACTCACTGGCTTTTTTCATTTCTTCAGTGGAAATGAGTGCTACCGGAACTTCTGTGTACGAAATTGGAATTGTATAAATATTCACCAAAAGTATTTCTGCATCTACGGCTATTGCCATATCAGCAGCATAATTGGTGGCATTTAACGCAACTGGCGAGAAATCAGTAGGAACAATTATCGTTTTCATGATTTTTGCTTTAGAATACAAAATAAGCATGTTTTCTTTAACTAGTACTGACAGGGGTCATCAATGTGATTGATAATAATTTATTAACCTAATCATTAACCTTTATTACAAATCATATACCAGAATGATTGTGCTCAATTCGCTGAGAAGCGACAAGAGAATAGTTTTTAAAATACAATTTTTTTAGGAACTGAACTTTTTCTAATGAATAAAGTTCTTTTACTTTCCGCTCAATAATTTGCTTTCTTTGCAAATTAATATCCCGAGTAATATGCTAGATCAGGTACATATGACCTCTCTGTTTGAAAATGCAACTGAGGGAATCATTTTAACAAATGGAAAAGGAGTAATAGTAGTTGCTAACCCGGCTGCTGAAATTATGTTTGGATATTCAAAGAATGAATTAGTGAACCAACCAATCGAAGTTCTGATTCCTGAAAAATTTAAATCTGTCCATCATGAACACCGTGAAGGGTTTTATAAAAAGCCTTCTAACAGAACTATGGGCCATGGCCGTGACCTATATGGTAGAAAAATGGATGGAAGCGAATTGCCCGTGGAAATAAGTCTAAGTCATTATGAAAGAGACAGTGAAACTTTTGTAATTGCATTTATTGTTGATATTACAGGAAGAAAACAAATTGAAAATAGGATGCTTCAGCAAAAAGCTGAGTTGGAGATGGTGACTGAAAAAATAAGGCAGCTGAATGCCGAACTCGAAATAAAAGTAGAAGAAAGAACACTAATATTGAAAGAGGCGTTGCAGAAGCTGGAGCAATCTCAAGAAGAACTGAGCGGCGCTTTGGATAAAGAACGACAATTGAATGAGATTAAAAGCCGCTTTGTTTCCATGGCTTCTCATGAATTTAGAACACCGCTTACAACAGTGTTGTCTTCAGCATCACTTATATCAAAATATACAAGTGGTGATGAGCAGGAAAAGAGAGATAAACATATACAACGGATAAAAAAATCTGTAAATAACCTGAATGACATTTTGGAAGACTTTCTGTCATTAGGAAAATTAAATGAAGGGAAGCTGGAAACTTTGCTTGAAGAAATAAATCTAGGCGAATTGATAGCTGATACCCTTGATGAAATGAAAGCAATCATTAAAAAAGATCAATACTTTGAGCTGGAATTAAGAAAAGATTGTAATGGATTTACGGACAAGAAATTATTCAGAAACATTATAATAAATCTAGTGAGCAATGCTGTTAAATTTTCAGAGGAAGGAGCAAAGATTGTTATTCGGGGAAATGTAAAGGATGGATTGGCAAGTATTTCAGTTATCGATCAGGGAATAGGTATATCAGATAATGATAAGGAACACCTTTTTTCTAGTTTTTTCCGTGCTGCTAATGCTACCAATATACAAGGCACCGGTCTTGGATTACATATAGTAAAAAGATATGTCGATCTGTTGGGGGGGAAAGTTAGTGTAGAAAGTGAATTACATAGGGGAACTACAGTTAATTTTACAATACCAGTAAAAAAATAAAAAAATGAAATCAGTTTTAGTTATAGATGACAATTTGGAAATAAGAGAGAATACAGCAGAAATTCTTGATCTGGCAGGTTATAAAATTTTACAGCAGAAAATGGAAAAAGAGGTGTGGAGATTGCTTTAAAAGAAAAGCCAGATGTAATTGTTTGTGATATTATGATGCCAGAACTAGATGGTTATGGCGTGTTGCATCTTATAAGAAAGAATGAGGAAACTGAGCATATACCTTTTGTATTTCTTACTGCTAAAACTGAAAGAAGCGATTTTAGAAAAGGGATGGAAATGGGCGCAGATGATTATATCACTAAACCATTTGAAGATATTGAACTGCTAAATGCAATTGAAATAAGATTGAAGAAGGCAGCGGTGCTGGATAAAAAATATGCTCCTTCCCAGGAAGGTATAAACGAATTCATAAAGGATGTAAAAAACTCAGGACTTATAAACCAGTTGTCTGGTCAATATGATGTTGAGAGTTATTCTAAGAAACAAACATTATATCAAGAAACCAAAAGACCTCGGTATCTCTATTATTTAGTAAAAGGAAAAGTTAAGGGATTTAAAACACATGAAGATGGGAAGGAATATATTACTGATCTCTTTAGCGAAGGCGACTTTATTGGTTACCCGGCTTTAATTGAAGATAAGAATTACGATGATTCCGCTGTTGTAATGGAAGAGTCTGATATAATGCAGATCCCTAAAGAAGATTTTTTACAAATGATCTATGGCAATATGGATGTGGCTGCAAAGTTTATCAGAATAATTACACAGAATGTAAAGGAGAAAGAAGAAAGATTGCTGAGCCTTGCTTATAGCTCACTCCGGAAAAGAGTGGCAAAAGCTTTGGTTGATATTCAATCAAAATTTAATGCAGAAAGCCCTGATAAGCCTTTGGAAATATCCAGAGAAGATTTTGCACATTATGTTGGTACTGCTACTGAATCACTGATTAGAACATTAAGTGACTTTAAATCTGAAAAATTAATAGCTATTAAGGAAGGAAAAATTTCAATCATTAATTCCGAAAAACTGAATAACTTACTTTATTAGCCAATTTCTTTTTTATCAATGATCAGCATCTCTTGTTAAATCAAAATCATCTGGTTTTATATTTTCTCCTTTATTTGTAGAAATTTCCTTACCATGATTATTTTGTTGTAATAAAGACCAGCTGTCAGTCATAGTTGTTTCCAACCAGAGATTGCCGGATTTCCTAAAAACTTGTACAGCCAATTTGAATTTATCTTTAAATAAATTTTCAAGGTCATTAACCTTCATTACTTCCTCTAATTCAATTATATCTTCTTTAATTCCTTTTTGAATTTCGCCTAGTTTTCTATTTCTTGGAATAATTTGACTTGCCGAAAAATTATTACGGGCAAAAGATTTATTATTAAAAAACTCCAGTTTAAGAAAGGGAAAGATTTCGTTGAATTCTTTTTGAATATCACTGATTAACCGATCAGGTGTAATGTTTAATTGCATAGTCATTAAATTAGTAAACATAAATATTAGCTTTTTCAATGTTTTCGTTTGATTCGCCTCTTGGTACATGAATAATTAATTCGCCTTGAACATATTTTGCATGTGCCAGTATTGAGCCTGCATCATCAGGCAATTGAAATGCTCTGGTCCATTCTGAATAGTTATATTCAAATCTGTCTGATTTATACTTTGAAATTATTTTTTCTTTTTGCGCAGCAATACTGATAACAGATTTTTCTATTTCAATCTGGAAATCTTCTCTGGTTAAACCTGGAGCTGCAATTGTTATAATATAGTCAGTATCAGTTTCTCCCACATTTGCTAGTGGAATAGTATGAGAATGATTACCATCTTCACTATCAACGTCGTTAAAACATTCAGGGACCGTTTTTTGAATAGGGATTATTTTCGTACAGGCAACTCTCGAATTCATAATTCTACAATTTAGAACCGAAAGTAAAATTGAAAAAATTGGATTTTAATGATGTTGAGCAGTTGATGAAATGATTTCTATCAGTATGATTGTTCTCAGGACATTTGATCAATTATCATAAAAATCATCAAGTTCTCTTCTGTCCTTTTTTGTAGGCCGCCCAATTTTACTGGGTCTTTTTCCTGTATGGAAACTCGCCGCCTGAAATTGAAGCCTTTGTATTTCTTCTTCCGGAGTAATATCAATATAATTTTTTATAGCTTCTGAAGCTGCTACTCTTTTTTGTAACAAGCCAGTAACCTTTATTCGCCAACGTTTTGCTTCTGTCTTTACTTCATATTCATCTCCAATATTTACATTACGGGAAGCTTTGGCTGCGGAGCCATCAAATTTTACTTTGCCTGAGTCGCAGGCCGCAGCAGCCATTGTTCTTGTTTTATACAAGCGGATAGACCAGAGATATTTGTCGAGGCGTAATTTTTCTTTTGCTGGCATAGCTCAAAAATACAGAAGCAGGAAAAACTTTCCTGCTGCTGTTAAAATATTATGATGTTTTATTTTTTTAATGGAGACTTTAAAATGATAAATGATTTGCCAAGCCTCGCCAATGCTTTGTTGTTTGCGAAGGGAGTAATAGTTAAAAAAATATTTTCGGTAATTTTTTCCCCGGTTTTATCCATAATTCCCCAAGCTACATCATAATAAATGAAAATGCCGTTATCACCAGGTGTGATATTTTTATATTGTGGTTTTATAATTGTCTTGCCAGTTTTGTCAATAATGCCCCACTTACCATCCATTTGTATTTTGGCATAATCGCCTTTAAACGAATCGCAACTATCATATTGAAAAGGAATTACCTGATTTCCTTTATTATCAATATAACCCCATTTATTCTGGCTACGTACCGCTAATTTTCCCTCATTAGAGAACTTTAAAAAATCAATTCCTTTTAATAGTTTAACACTTTCCCCTTTTTTGTTGATCAACTCGTATGTGGAATCTCTGTTTATAACGGCCACATCTTCCCAAAAAGGGAAAGCGGCTTTAGCTTTAATGCTGAATACTTCTTTTAATTCTTTATTAATGAAATGGTAATCGTTGGGTTTATCTTTATTTATAAAATAACCCAATGCAAATCCATCCCGGAAATCGTTTACGTATTGATACTCGTCAGCCCAATCATTCATGGTTCCCTCTTTATCCATAAAGTAAAGGATGCTGTCTTTTGTTACTAATGCCCAACCATTGCCAAAACTACCTGCTGTTTCATATTCAAGAGGGAAAACAATTTCACCTTTAGTATTTATATAACCATGTTTCGTTTTTCCATTTATATTTATTAAAAACTGTAAAATCTGGATTGCCGATTTTATTACCGTTGATGTCAATAAAACCATACAAACCTGTTTTCTTTGATTTATAACCTGCAATATTTTCTGCGAAAGAATAAATTGCATCAACATCGTCAATTGTCTTTAATGTTTTTCCAGTTTGATCAATAAGTACATAAGGATAACTAGTATTGGAGGCAATGGAATATCCATCTTTAAATGTCCGGGTATCATTACCAATGCTGTCTAATGTTCCAAAATCTTTGCCGGCTTTATTGATATAGTGATATTTATCGTCTGTCATTTTTACCCATACTCCGCCGTTATCATCAAAGCCGGAACTTGCATATAAGTAAACTGGATTAAGTATCCATTTGCCATTTTTATCAAGATAGCCATATCGGTTAGTTTCGGGATCTTTTGCGATAGTTGCACCATTCACGAAAAATGAAAGTGTTTCATATTTTAATGGAATTACTACTTCTCCTTTTTTATTTATATATCCGTAAAGCGTTTTGTATTTAGTATCCGAATTAGAAACGCCGACTCTTGCAATTCCGTCGTCAGTAAAGTCTTCGGCATAGTCATATTTTGTTATGATTACTTCGTTGCCCTTTAAATCAAGGTAACCATATTTGTTGTTCACTTTACATCGAACCATGCCGGCATTGCAGCCGTAAAATGTAAATACTGATTTTGATTTTTCAAATATCCAGCTCCCTTTTAAATCTATAAATCCATATTTGCCGTCTTTTTCAGCTTTGGCAACCCGATTTTTACTATAAGTAGTTATGTTATAAAATTCTGTTGGTACTAATACTTTTCCATTTATATCCACCACCCCATATTTGCCATTTTTGGCTACCATAAAAAGATTGCTATCGACCGTTAATGAGCTGTATTCTAAAGGAATGATTACTTTGTTTTGCGTATTTAATACGCCGTAAACTAGTTTACTATCAACTTCTTTGCCGGCCTTCACAATATTTTTTTGATTGGAGTAAAGCCACAATGATGAATACTCGTAAGGGATAACAAGCTTGCCTGTTTTGTCAATTAAACCAGATTTCCCATTAGAAGTAACAATGGCAAACCCATTCGTAAAGGAAGGCATAGTTTGACTTGATGAAAGCTTTAAATCAAGTGTAGCTGGTATTACTACTTTTTGATTTATATCCATGTAACCAAACTTTCCATTGGATTCAAAGCCGAACAAACCACTGCCGCAATATTCTAATCTTGTATAATACAAGTCAGATTTGGAGACAAAATTTTTATTAAACTGTGCCGAAATTGTAAATGGAAGTAATACGAATACTAGTAGAAACCTCATGATTATGAATTTTTGGCAATGTACTGCAACATAACTTTTTAAGCATACCCACTAAAGGGTATTTTCAAGCCCCGCATTTTGTGTAGACGGGGCTTGAAACCAATTCAGGTTAATATTTATACCTCTGAAAAAAACTTATGGAAATAAGGAATTGTTTCAATTCCCCTATAATAATTAGCAATATTATATTTCTCGTTCGGACTGTGCAGATTATCGTTATCTAATCCCATTCCCATAAAAACAATTTTTACACCCAATTCTTTCTCAAGAATAGTACAGATAGGAATACTGCCACCACCACGAACAGGTATAGGTTCTTTTCCAAATGTTTCTTTTACAGCTTTTGATGCTGCTTGATAACCTTTACTATCAATAGGCGTTAGATAGGGTTCGCCACCATGATGCAGTTCGGCAGATACTTCTACACTTGCAGGTGCAATGGATTTAAAATATTTCAACATGATTGCAGTAATCTTTTCTGAAGTTTGATTAGGAACTAATCTTGCAGAAATTTTTGCATATGCTTTGGAAGGCAATACCGTTTTTGCGCCTTCACCCGTATAGCCGCCCCACATTCCGTTTACCTCTAATGTTGGCCTTATGCCAGTTCTTTCATAAGTAGAAAATCCTTTTTCGCCCCAAAGTTCTTTTACACCCAGTTCATCTTTATATTCTTGTTCATTAAAGGGAGCTTTGTTTAATAGTGTTCTTTCATCTGCTGTTGATTCCAATACATCATTGTAAAAACCTGGTATAGTAATATGATTATTTTCATCATGACAACTGGCAATCATTTTTGCCAATATTGTAATTGGATTTGCTACTGCTCCACCATAAGTGCCACTGTGTAAATCTCTATTAGCTCCTGTTACTTCTACTTGTATATAACTTAATCCTCGCATACCAACATCAAGCGAAGGAGTTTCCATACTTAAAAGTGAACTATCACTGATAAGTATTACATCACATTTTAATAAATCTTTATTGGCTGAAACAAATTTTCCGAGGTTAGGTGAACCAACTTCTTCTTCACCTTCTATCAAAAATTTTATATTCGTTGTCATTGTATCTGTCTGCGACATTATTTCCAATGCTTTTACATGCATATAGAATTGTCCTTTATCATCCGCACTTCCTCTGGCAAATATTTTTCCATCAACAATTGTTGGCTCAAAAGGAGGATTGGTCCAGAGTTCTAATGGTTCTGCTGGTTGCACATCATAATGTCCGTACACCAAAACAGTAGGCTTAGAAGGATCAATAATTTTTTCACCATATACTACGGGGTGCCCGGCTGTTGGCATTACTTCGGCTTTGTCGCAACCGGCAGCAAGCAAACTTTTTTGTACCGCTTCGGCACATTTTTGCATATCAGGTTTATGCTCACTTTTTGCACTTACCGATGGAATGCGAAGTAAATCAAGCATTTCATTTAAAAAACGGTCTTTATTTTTTTCCTGGTAATCTTTCCAAACTTGTGACATAGTTATTTAATTTAAGGATAACGAAGATAAGAGAAATGAAAGGAGTTGTTTTGATGGAGGATTCGGTATCATTCCGCTTTCTTCTTTTTATTATGTTTTGTTGTAAACTCGTTATCGTTTTCTTTTAGTTGCGAGGTAACTGCTTTACTTACCAGTTTTGCACCAAACCTGTCTTTAATGTCATCAATGGCTTTGTAGAGATTCAGTTTCTCTATATTATTTTCAAACAAACTCATCTGCATTGTAATAGGAATAAACTGACTAAATCGTACACCTAGTAATCGTACAGGTCTTCCTTTCTGCAATGATTTATTAAAGAGGTCTTTCACTTTTGCAATCAGCACATCATCCAACGCAGTGTAATCTACAGTCTCTTGTCTGGAGGTGGTTTCAAAATCTGAGTATCGAATCTTAACAGTAACACATCCTGTAAGTTTTTCATCTTCTCTTAATGAGTAAGCTGTTCGTTCAGTCAATCGTACTAGTTCTTTATGCAAAAAATCAATATCTGTGTGGTCGGTATCAAACGTATTTTCATGGCTCATACTTTTTTGCTCCCAATCTGTTGCGATTGCTGTACTGCCGATGCCCTGCGATTTATTCCAAAGCGATTCGCCCCACTTACCAGCAATTTTTTCTAAATGTTCTTTTGGAGTTTTAGCAATGTCTTCAATAGTGTATATGCCGAAGCTTTTTAAATGTTGTTCTGTTTGTTTACCAACACCGTTTATTTTCTCAATGCCCATGGGCCACAGAAACTCTTTTTCTTTTCCATGCGGGATTTCTAAGAAACCATTTGGCTTTGCCTCATTAGTTGCCATCTTACTGATAAATCTAGCAGAAGATAAACCACAAGAAATGGGAAGGCCTGTTTCTTTTCGAATTGTTTCTCTCAACTCTTTTGCATATTGACTAACCCCAAAAAATTTATCCATTCCACTCAGGTCAATGTAAAATTCATCAATAGAAGCTTTTTCAAACAGCGGAACTTTGGAAGCAATGATCTCTGTTACCCATCTTGAATATTTACTATACTGATCCTTGCTGGAATTGGTAACAATTGCTTGCGGACACAATTGCATTGCTTTTTCATTGGCATGGCAGAATGAATACCAAACTTTCGGGCTTCATAACTACAAGCTGCTACTACACCTCTTTCATATCCGCCAACTAAAACTGGTTTGCCTTTCAGCGAAGGATTATTAATAATCTCTACTGAAACGAAAAATGAGTCGAGGTCGAAATGAGCAATATGTCGTAATTTGTTTGCTGACATTATTTACCAAAGTTACCTTTTCATACATGAATGTTGATTGGTTAAAAACAGGGATTGGTCCGTTAAAAGATCTGATAAGTTTTCTAAATAAAGAAGGCAAGACAAATGATGTGCTGAAAAAAGAGATTATTCGGGAGTTAAGAAACAACCTGAATATTTTTCATAATGCATTCTTAAATGAAGTTTCAGCAGATGTAATGATTGATATGCTTTCTAACGAGGCAATAAAAAAAGCGGTAGGTGAGAATTTTAAATTCAAAAAATTAAAATCCGGAAGCATTGAACCTTATCATATTCACAACGACCGTAATAAAAAATATATTGGCTGGGATGCAGAAAAATTAACTGATAAAATTGACGAGAAGATCGAAGAGTTAAAGAATATTAAAAAGATGAATAAGAATTCTGTTGTGAAGGTAAAAAACAATATTTCGTTGATGCTAAGTAATCTTTATTACCGGATGAAATTATTGGCGGATTTTATTAAAGGGCCTAAGTAAGACCACTGATTAAATGAGTGGAATGTTTATCGCTGATAATTTGGAAAAGATGATTTTTTATTGAAGGTAAACGTCCAGGAGTCCATCTGGCAATTCTACAACTACCTCTTTCTTTTTATGATCAACTTTCTTTAGCGTTTCTTCATGAAGCGGTATCAAGACTTCTTTGCCATCTATTTCCAATCTGCAAAGCAATTGATGGGGCTGTTCAATCAGTTCCAGTATATCGCCAAGTGTTTCATTATTATGGATGATGGCATAACCAAGCATACTTGCCGGTGCATTTTTAGCGGCAAATTTTTTAAAGTCCGCTTCTGTTAGCCAAACCTTTTTTGCAGAAAGTTTTATTGCAGCTTCTCTTGAGTCAATATTTTCCAGCTTGATGTAAACTTCATCTTCTGCTTTAATTTTTGTGCTTTCGATGAAGTAGGGGAGAAACGAACCTTTTTTTTCTTCAATGAAGATAGCCTTCAAATCTTTGAGTGAAGTTTTCTTTCCCAATTCATGTTTTAATAAAACTTCGCCTTTTAATCCATGTACTGCTACTAACTTTCCTATTTTGAAATATTCTGCCATGCTTTTTTTCTAAGGAGAAATAATTTATTGTTATTGAATTTTTGGTATTGCTGAGTAGCGAACGGAACGTACAAGAGTGATTATTCTTTCCTTTCCCCAAAAGGAAAAAATAACAGAACAAGTTCGCAACGGAAGCTGATAGTAGCAATACAGCTGGGTTAATAATAATCTTTGCAAATCTAAGGGTAACAAAAAATCCCGTCCAGCTTTTTTGCAGAACGGGATTACGAACTTTCAGGATGCGGATTATTTATCCTTCACTACCTGCATCATTAGAAGTCTCTTGTCTTGGTTCAGGTCTGCGACCTGGCATCGGACGTCTTGATCTTTTGTTGCGGTAAGCATCTTCCTGGCGTCTTTTGATCTGTTGTTCATGTTCGACACTCCAAGCGGTAAATTTCTCCATTGCTGCTGCATCATCAAAAAGGCCTAAGCTCACACCACGGAGCAAATGCTTAAGAACCAATACACCCTTCACGCTAACAATGCGGCGAACCGTGTCAGTTGGTGTAGCACCTTTGTTCAACCACTCCAATGCTTTTTGACGGTCAAGCTGAATTGTAGCAGGAACAGTCAAAGGATTGTAAGTACCTAATTTTTGAATGAATTTGCCATCACGGGGAGCCCGGGAGTCGGCGATCACGATGAAATAAAAGGGTCTTTTTTTCGACCCGTGTCTTTGAAGACGGATTTTTGCTGACATAAATAGAAATTTAACAGCGTTAACAATAATTGTTTAGTCCGGTTGAAACCGGGGAGCAAATATAAGGTTGAAATGGGAGAATGCAAAGAAAGTCGGGAAGTTAGGAAGACGGAAGTCTGAAAGAAGCTTCAATATGCGAAGTAATTTCTTTCGGACTTACTGACCATCTGTCTTTCGAACTTTTATCTCTTCATTCCCGGCATCATTTTGCCTAAAGCACCCATTTTGTTCATATTCTTCATCATGCCTTTCATTTGTTCAAATTGTTTGATAAAGGCATTTAATTCGTTCAGGTC
Organism: Chitinophagaceae bacterium; assembly: GCA_016708765.1. GTDB lineage: Bacteria > Bacteroidota > Bacteroidia > Chitinophagales > Chitinophagaceae > JJ008. The sequence continues at coordinate 195,072 of JADJFD010000002.1, read as the reverse complement.
TTTTCCGGCTCCGGCTGCAATTCTCTTTTTACGGCTTCCGTCAATCAAGTCAGGGTCAGCTCTTTCTGCTGGTGTCATGGAGTTGATCATGGCTTCAATTCCTTTGAAAGAATCGTCGTTGATATCTACATCTTTTAATTTACTACCCATTCCCGGTATCATACCTAGCATATCTTTCATGTTACCCATTTTCTTAATGGCTTCCAACTGAGTTTTAAAATCAGCAAAATCGAATTTATTTTTACGAATTTTTGATTCCAGTTTTTTGGCAGCCACTTCATCAAATTGCTCTTGTGCCTTTTCTACCAAACTGGTAATATCGCCCATGCCGAGAATCCGCTGTGCCATCCTTTCCGGATAGAAGACATCCAGTGTATCCATTTTTTCACCGGCACTGGTAAATTTGATGGGTTTTTGAACAGTGTATTTAATAGAAATTGCAGCACCACCTCTTGTATCGCCATCCAATTTAGTAAGCACAACACCGGTAAAGTCTAATCTTTCGTTGAAAGCTTTTGCAGTATTCACCGCATCTTGCCCCGTCATGCTATCCACTACAAATAATATCTCTTGTGGATTGACAGCATTTTTAATATCTGCTACCTCAGTCATCATTACTTCATCCACAGCCAAACGGCCGGCGGTATCGATAATGAGTACATTTTTATTTTTACTTCTGGCTTCTTTGACAGCATTTTTAGCGATGTCGACAGCGTTTTTGTTTTCGAGTTCAATATGCACATCAACACCAATTTGCTCACCCAAAACTCTCAACTGTTCCATTGCCGCCGGACGATAAATATCTGCTGCCACAAGCATAGGAGAGAGGCCTTTTTTTGTTTTGAGGAAGTTGGCCAGTTTGCCACTGAAGGTTGTTTTACCAGAACCCTGCAAACCTGCAATTAGAATAATGGCCGGATTACCTTTTGCATTGAAAGTGGCTTCCTGTCCGCCCATCAATTCTGTAAGTTCATCTTGTACAATTTTGGTCATTAACTGACCAGGTGAAATGGCATTAATTACCTTTTCGCCCATTGCCTGCTCTTTTACTTTATCTGTAAATTCTTTGGCAATTTTATAATTCACATCAGCATCAACCAAAGCACGGCGGATTTCTTTTACTGTAGTAGCAATATTCAGTTCTGTAATTCTGGCCTGTCCTTTCAGGTTCTTAAAGGCGCCTTCTAATTTTTCCTGTAGACTATTGAACATATTTCACTTTAATTTTTCTGAACTCACTAAAAATGAAAAAGTGAACATCAAATGTTCACTTTTTAAAGAATTGCAAAGATACAACTTCACTAAAGAACAGTTTCGTTGTATGAATAAAAATGTAAAAGTTTATGTCAGATTTTTCTTTTTAAGTTTAGAATTATGACCCAAGGTAAGTTCTTAACATTGTGCAACGGTTAGATGCTTTTAGTTTGGTAATTGCTTTGTCTTTAATTTGCCTTACTCTTTCTCTAGTTAAGCTGAATCTTTCTCCAATATCTTCCAAACTCATTGGATGATCTACACCAATGCCAAAGAAGAAGCAGATAACTTCCTTTTGACGCTCAGTCAGCGTTTTAAGACTTCTGTCTATTTCAGTTTTTAAAGACTCATTATGTACAAGTAGGCCATCTGTCTTATCCGCATTGGCATTTTCTAGTACATCAATTAAGGTGCTTTCCTCTCCATCAGACAACGGCGAATCCATACTTACATGGCGGGAATTAATGGCAAGAGTAGCCTTTACCTCATCCAGATCCATATCCAATACTTCGGCCAGCTCTTCTGGTGTTGGCTCTCTTTCAAATTGCTGCTCCAGCAATGAAAAGGCTTTTTGTATACGGTTGGTTAAGCCAACTTTATTCAATGGCAAACGAACGATTCTTGATTGTTCGGCTAATGATTGTAAAATGCTCTGGCGAATCCACCAAACGGCATAGGAGATGAACTTGAAACCTCTAGTTTCATCAAACCGTTGTGCGGCTTTGATAAGTCCAAGATTTCCTTCATTTATCAGATCTGGAAGCGAAAGACCCTGATTCTGATACTGTTTAGCAACAGAAACTACAAAACGTAGATTGGCTTTTGTCAACCTATCTAATGATTTTTGGCAACCTTGCTTAATAAGGGTGGCTAATTTTACCTCTTCTTCGGGGGTAATGAGTTCGACTTTGCCGATCTCCTGAAGATACTTTTCAAGGCTTTGGGATTCACGGTTCGTTATCGACTTCGTGATTTTGAGCTGTCTCATACTCATAGGAATGGTGTTTTAGTTGGTGTATTTAAAGGGTTAAGAATTATAAGATTTACTACTTATGACTCTAAAAATACCCACCTCGGTTTCATTGGTTTTTCAGAACTTATTGAACTTCAGAGCAATTTACCTAAATTGCCCATTCGAGCCAAATAAATTTTGACATCATATTAACGGTTTTACTTACTTTTTATTTTGTTGGATTGGATTGAAAAAATAATAAGCTAAAAAATAAACCAAAAAAAAAATTGCGGCAATGATTTATTTTCTATTATTGCAGCCAACGTAATGATTTTTAGAGAGAAAGTAGAATGAGTAAACAATTATACACCTTAGAGTTTCCGGTCCGCTGTTCGCCAACTATCCTATATGATTTTCTGGCAACTCCTGCAGGATTGGGAGAGTGGTTCGCTGATAAAGTGGATGAAAAAGAGAATATCTTCTATTTCGGATGGAATGGATCTTTTGAAACAGCAGATGTTGTTGAAAAGGAGCAAGATAAGTTTATACGCTTCCATTGGATTACTGCACCTAAAGATGAGTATTTTGAATTCCGGATTGATAAATCAGAGATAACGAATCAGACAATTTTGATTATTACTGATTTTGCCGAGAAAAAGGAAATTAAGGATCAAAGCAATCTTTGGGATTTTCAGGTAAAGGAGCTTATTCATCGCCTTGGTGCTTAATCAGCCAGTATTTCAATTATTTTTTTGAAATTTGAAAGTAACTGTTTCTCTACAGTTTCGAATTCCTGTACGGGGACTTTGTATGCTATTTTGCAAAATGAGCTGATTTTCACAATTTTTTTAAACTCCTGTTCACTAAGCTTTTCTATCAGTTTGTAATTGGTATCTCCAAAATGATGTTCCCATTGTTCTTCATTGATGCAGCAATAAAAACCACTTTCTATAAGCGAAGAATAACTTGCTATAATCTTTTTCTGATGTAGCGTTTTGTAATTGCCAGAAAGGTGAATAGTTACACTGAAGAAATGCCCCCACCAAAACATGGTTCTTATGGCAAATATTTCTGATTGTTTAAATTTTTTTGGAAAGTCAAGCATCCTGTATGGAAGCCCATTGTAGTATTCTCCTTTTGATATTTTAGGTGACGATTGAAGCAGTTCTTCTGTGAATGAGGGGTGGTTTGTATCCAGCCAATCTTTTTGCTTAACCTGAAGAGCAGAAAAAAAATGGTCAATTTTTTTTAGGATACCATTCTTTGTTAAAATCCAATCTGCATTCGCAATCAATTCCATCTCCTTTTGTGAAAGCCTTATTTTTGTGTAGTTCATGTCGAAATTTATTTGCTTCATTCTATACAATAAAGATAAGTGTTCAAAAAGCTTGATAAGTTAATCATAAAGGCCTTTATAAATCCTTTTGCAGCTACATTCTTTATTGTATTGCTGGTGCTTATCATGCAATTTTTTTGGTTATACATTGATGACTTTGTGGGAAAGGGAATAGCAACTAGTGTGATATTCGAATTTATTCTTTATCAGAGTGCAGTTTTAGTTCCTTTAGCACTGCCACTTTCAATTCTTTTATCATCATTGATGACATTTGGTAATCTAGGAGAAAGTTTTGAACTGGTTGCCATTAAATCTGCTGGCATTTCTCTACTCCGATTTATGCGTCCATTATTCATTGTAAGTGCCATTATTTCTATACTAGCTTTCTTATTTGCTAATTATGTAATTCCTATTGCCAATTTAAAAGCAAGAACATTGCTTGGTGATATTGTATATGCAAAGCCAGCTTTTGATTTGAAAGAAGGGGTTTTTTATGATGGGATTCCAAATTTTGCAATTAAGATTGGAAAAAAAGAAAGTAACGACAGTGTAGTACGAGATGTAATTATTTATGAAAAGGAAATGCTTTACAGGACAATTTTGTGATTGCCAAAAGTGGAATTATGAAGGTGACTGAAAATAAACGCTTTCTGGAATTTAATTTGAAGGACGGATGGCGGTATCAGGAAAAGGGAAGTGTGTACGGAGGAAATAATAATACAGAATTCATAAGGTTCAAGTTTAAAGAATTTAAGAAGCAGTTTGACCTCAGCACACTTGGGTTTAATAGCCGTACTGCCGATAGTTTGAATAAGAACAACGAAAAGATGTTTAGTATGCGGCAATTAAGAGTTGCTCTTGATTCTCTTGAAAAAGAATACAGTACAGTTAAGGTTCGGTCTGGTCAGGATATGTTTAATCAGTTTCATTTTGCTAGACTCTCAGATTCAACAATGGAAAAATTGATTACAGCAAAATCAAAACCAGATTCTACTCTGATCAATATTAATTCTATAATTCCAGATTCTGCCAGAGAAAATATAGGGCAGAATATTTTTGCAATTTCAAGCTCTTTAAAATCTACAGCTCAGGCAATGGAAGAAAACCTGAATGAGAAACAGCGGACTATTAGAAAGCATAAGATTGAATGGCATCGTAAAATTGTTTTATCGCTTGCATGTCTGGTGTTGTTTCTGATTGGCGCACCATTAGGAGCAATTATCCGAAAGGGAGGACTTGGAACACCTTTGATATTTGCTATTCTCTTTTTTATGTTGTTTTATTTTTCAAGTACAATTGGAGAAAAATTTGCAAAAGAAAACACTTTGACACCTTTTACGGGCATGTGGCTTGCTACTTTTTTTCTTGTACCAGTTGGAGTTTTTCTTACCTGGAAAGCTATGCGGGATTCGCAACTCTTTAATAAAGAGTATTACAGGAAAGTTGCAGTATTTGTAAAACGTATAGTTGGTAAGAAAGTTAAACCAGAATCCTGATTATAATTAATAGACTCAGTAGTTTTCTTCAGTTTTATAGCATATTCATTTTACTAAATCTGTATATTCGAAATTCAAAAAACTAATTACTATGAATTTTTTATTTTTTATTACAACTATTTTTATTCTCTATAGTTGTAATTCAACATCTGATAAAGATTCCAAATCAGATCTCGTTACGGAAAAGATAGCTGCAGATCCTAATTTTATGAAGCCACAAAAAATTAGTATGCAGGAATTACCTTCAGAAATTACTGTCGTTGGAACTTTCAATGAAGCCTGGAAATGGACTGATAGCCTTGGCGAAAATATTTTTCTTTTATCGCATGAGGTTAAAAAAGATAGTCCAGGTGATGAATTTGATGAACAGCCTGAATCCGGTTTTGTATATACGGCCCATTATCTAATGAAAGAAGGTAAATACAGGACAACCCGAACCTCAACGGATGATGAAAAAGCCTGTTCATTCGATCTGCTTTGTAATTTTATTCCTGGATCTACAACTATTACAGATTTAGATAATAACGGATATGCCGAAATAAAGTATCAATTCGCCAAAGCTTGTCGCAGCGATGTTTCTCCGGCTTCCATGATTTTGGTATTAAGGGAAAATGGGAAAAATCATATTCTAATCGGAACAAGATGGGTGTCTTATGCTGACGGCATGACTTTTAATATTACAGAAGTAAATGCAAACCTTGACGGAACTCGAAAACTTGCAGATGAAATGGAAGAGTTAGAAAGATCGATGGGGAAATATAATAGCGAATATCAATTTTCAGGTGCACCGCCAGCATTTATAGCATTTGCTCGAAAAGAATGGGTGAAATATGCAAAAGAAAATATGGGAGAATAGTCATTGAGTACAGCAAAACAAAACCTCAGCGTTCAAAGATGGGTGGCTGCAATTTCTGTTTTGCTGCTGGCTGTTAAATTTATTGCATACTACTCAACACATTCAGTCGCAATTCTTACAGATGCATTAGAAAGTATTGTAAATGTTGCAGCAGGTTTTATTGGTTTGTATAGTTTGTACGTAGCAGCAAAACCTAGGGACCAGGATCATCCCTATGGGCATGGTAAAGCAGAATTCCTTTCTGCTGCAATAGAAGGTACGTTGATAGGTACTGCAGGTTTAATTATTATATACAAAGCTGTTCAAAATTTAATTCATCCTGTTGAATTGCATAAAATTAACTATGGGATATGGCTGATTGCCGTAACAGCTTGTTTGAATTTTATAGTTGGTTATTTTTGCATTCGTACCGGAAAAAGGAATAATTCACTGGCATTGACTGCCAGTGGCAAACATTTGCAAACGGATACATGGTCCACGGTTGGAATTATTATTGGCCTCGTTTTATTATATTTTACAGGGTATAAATGGATAGATAGTACCATTGCCATTTTATTTGCATTGTACATTATCTACACTGGGTATAAAATTTTGCGTACTTCTATTGCTGGTATCATGGATGAAGCAGATGTAAAGTTGTTATCTCTACTGGTAGAAGTATTGAATACTAATCGAAGAGAAAACTGGGTGGATTTGCATAACCTTCGGGTGATAAAATATGGAACTGTGTTGCATGTAGATTGTCATTTAACAGTGCCTTGGTTTTTGAATGTGCATGAAGCACATAAAGAAGTTGATGCGTTGGGAATATTAATCAGGAAAGAGTTTGGCGAATCGCTGGAATTGTTTGTACATTCTGATGGATGTTTGCCATTTCAATGTAAGATTTGTAATAAAACGGATTGTCCGGAAAGAAAGAATAATTTTGAAAAACGAATTAACTGGACGTTGGAAAATATTTCGCAGAATAAAAAACATGAATTAAAATGAGTACAAAGACAGTAACAACTTGGAAGACGGCGCATGAATTTGAAAGTAAACTTGGAGATAACAGTATTCAGTTAGATGGCAGTAAAAAAAATGGCTTTGGGCCAAAGGCGTTGTTGCTTTCTGGTCTTGCTGCTTGTTCAGGTATTGATGTAGTGGATATACTTGAAAAAATGAGAGTTGAGTTTTCTGATTTTGTTATTGATACTGAAGCAGAACAGGTGGATGAACACCCTAAAGTGTTTACAGACATATTGGTTACTTACAGAATAAAGACCGATGCTGCTAATGAGGATAAAGTGAGAAAAGCCATTGACTTGTCGTTAGAAAAATATTGTGGTGTTGCAGCCATGCTGAGAAAAAATTCAGCAATCAATTATAAACTGGTTATTGAATAATGGCGACAATCAATAAAATCAAGATGATAATATCTCGATTTTATGATTTTTTTCATTTGTAACTCCTGAAGGAATAATTATTAACCCTATTTTTATAATAAATAATAATACTATGGCATTACGTCTTGGGGATATTGCTCCTAATTTTAAAGCAAGAACATCCGTTGGGGAAATTGATTTTTATGAATACTTGGGCGATGGCTGGGGTGTTTTATTTTCGCATCCTGCTGATTACACACCGGTATGTACTACCGAATTGGGAAGAACTGCTTTGCTCAAAGAAGAGTTTGCAAAGCGTAATGTAAAAGTATTGGCGTTAAGTGTTGACCCTCTTGATAAGCATAAAGGTTGGATCAGTGATATAAACGAAACGCAAAATTGTAATGTTGATTTTCCCATCATTGCTGATGAGGATAAGAATGTAGCAACATTATATGATATGATTCATCCAAATGCTTCTGCAACCGCAACTGTTCGCTCCTTATTTATAATTGGTCCAGATAAGACTGTAAAATTATTTATTACTTATCCTGCTTCTACTGGAAGAAATTTCTTTGAAGTGCTTCGGGTAATTGATTCATTACAATTGACTGCGAATTACAGTGTGGCAACACCCAGCAAACTGGAATGCAGGAGAAGATGTAATTGTTGTGCCTTCTATTTCTACTGAAGATGCTATTAAAAAGTTTCCTAAAGGAGTAAAAGAGATAAAACCTTATTTGCGGTATACACCTCAGCCGAATATTGACTAAGAGAACGATATAGCAACAGAAATCTTTCTTTAACGGAGGGAGCTGTATTTACTTGCAATCAATTTGCCAATAAAAAACTGTCAGAGGTATATTTGCTTTAATTAAACACTGGGCAATTATCATGGCAAAGCATCCCGAAACAAATGCGGTAAGAATTCAAACGAAGAAAACCGGCGAGAAAGAACATTCCACTCCATTATTTCTTACCAGCAGTTTTACTTATGATTCAGCAGAAGATATGGCGGCTGCATTTTCAGATGACTCTTTGGATGTAAATATCTATTCCCGTTTTTCTAATCCTTCGGTTGATGAGTTTATTGAAAAGATAGCTTCGCTGGAAGGAGCAGAAGATGGAATTGCTACTGCTACAGGAATGGCTGCGATTTATTCCACTTTCATGACTTTTTTAAATCAAGGTGATCATATTATCTCTGCATCAGCAGTATTTGGGTCTACGCATACTATTCTTACAAAATATTTACCTAAGTGGGGAATTGAGGCTTCTTACTTTGATATGAATAAACCGGACAGAATTGAAGCGTTGATAAAGCCCAATACAAAAATATTGTATGTGGAAACACCAAGCAATCCGGGGCTGGATATTATTGATATTGAATTTGTGTCCGCATTATGCAAGAAAAATAATATTCTTTTTGTAGTTGATAATTGCTTTGCTACACCAGCAGTACAACAACCCATTAAATTTGGCGCCGACCTTGTTGTTCATTCTGCCACAAAATTTATTGACGGGCAAGGAAGAGTATTAGGCGGCGTAGTAGTTGGGAAAAAGGAATTGATACAGCCGCTATATCTTTTTATCCGCAATACCGGGCCATCCATGAGCCCTTTTAATGCCTGGGTGTTATCAAAAAGTCTGGAAACTTTATTTATACGAATGGAACGACATGCTGCCAGTGCATTGCAGATTGCTAAAGCATTAAACGGTCATGCGAAACTGAGCTCTGTAAAATATCCATTTCTGGAATCACATCCACAATATGCTATTGCAAAAAAGCAAATGAGTAACGGCGGCGGTATTGTAACTTTTGAATTAAAAGGCGGCATTGAGGCTGGAAGAAATTTTCTGAACAGTTTGCAGATGATCTCTATGACCAATAATTTAGGAGACAGTAGAACAATCGCATCTCATCCTTCATCAACCACACATTCTAAATTATCATTAGAAGAAAGAGCTGCCGTTGGAATTACAGATGGCTTGATTCGTATTTCTGTAGGTTTAGAAAATGCAGATGATATATTGGATGATATTTTGCAGGCGTTGGGGAAGTGACCGGGAATTATTCGTTACCAAATTCTGAAGTAGATCCTCGCTGTTGTAAATTTGCATTATTTAGCCGTTCAATTATTTGTTGTCCAATGTAATCTTTTCTATTCTTGTACTTTGAAGGAAGATTTGAATGATAATGTGGTCGCCTATAATAAACATTCCAATAACTTATAACTCTGCTTTTGGTTTGATGCCAATATTTTTCGTTGTCATTAATAAGTTTTAAGTAATTATCAATTGTTTTGTCGTTAATATGTTTGTCTAAAACAAATAAAATTTCAATAACATATTCCCCTAAAAGTTGAAAAATAAAAGGGGTAATATAATTTTCAGTTTTGTCTATAAGTAATTCTAAGCGACTTTGTCTTATATAACCGTTATGATGTCTTAGGAAGAGGCAGTTTAGCATTATCTTTTGTTGTTCAGTTAATGACTTTTCTTTTAACGGGATCTGGTTCATCAATATAAATTCTACAAGGAATATTTATAATTTCATTATCTATATAAATAGTTTGAGAATCAGGTGAAAACAAATAGTCTTTATCAAAGGATAGTATCTCAATCACTTTTTCTACATCTTGTTTCAAAATCTCAGGAAAAGTGTTTAGAATAGTTTCTGTAAATGCAATTTTAAATTTGTCTTTTTCCATGGCCACATTTAGATTGATCCACAAGAAATAAAATTAAACTATAAGCACAAAGATTCAAAACTGGAGAGTTTATCTACACTAAAGTCCCCCTTTAGGGGACAGGGGTTTTTTCCTCTTCCTCAATTGCTGCAATGTTGCCCGCATATCTTTTGGTAATTCTGCTTCCAGTTCAATTGCTTTTCCATCAATGTCTTTAAAGCCTAGTTGAAAAGAATGTAATGCCAGTCTGCCAAGTATAGGTCGTTCTTCCAGTTCATCTTTTGAGAGATTATATTTCTTCTTCAAGCTGGAAATTAAAACCGGTTTGCCATCACCATATACCTCATCACAAACAATCGGATGGCCGTATTCTTTCATGTGAACTCTTATCTGGTGTGTTCTGCCAGTATGTATATGAAACTGCACCAAAGAATAAATGCCAAAATCCTCCAACACTTCAAAATCAGTTAAAGACTCTTTCCCATTTCGATGAATGATCATGGTTCCGTTTTTTGCCGGATGTTCTGCGATAGGAAAATCCATAGAACCTTTTCTTCGGGCAATGAACCTGTAACCAAACCTTGGTATATTTTCTTTGTTTGCCTTTCTTCAAATTGAAGTGAAAGATGTTTGTGCGTAGTTAAATTTTTTGCAAAGACGATTAAGCCGCTGGTGTCTTTATCTAAACGATGAACAGTATAGATATCTTTATACTTTTCAATTAATAATGATTTCAAGGAAACATCTTTCCCCATTCTGTCGGGAATTGACAATAAACCAGAAGGCTTATTGAGTGCTACCCAGTTTTCATTTTCAGCAATTATAAATGAAGAAAGTTTCATTAAATTATTTCGTGTAGATTAGTGTAATTCGTGGCAGAAATTATTTTCCTCTCTTAAAATGTTTCAAGTCTCTAACTTCTTTCTCTTTAAGAAATCGCCATTTACCTCTTTCAATATTCTTTTTGGTAAGTCCGGCAAATATTACCCGGTCAAGATTTTTTACATCATAACCCAATGATTCAAAAATGCGGCGAACGATTCTGTTTTTTCCGCTATGAATTTCCAGGCCGATCTGTGTTTTATCTTTTATATCTGCAAAAGCTAATGCATCTACATTGATAGGCCCATCCTCAAGCACAATTCCTTTTAAAATTTTATCAAAGTCATTTTTTGTTAATGGCTTATCCAACGTAACATGATAAACTTTTTTTATTTCGTTGCTGGGATGTGTCAATTTCTGCGCCAGCTCACCATCATTTGTAAAAAGCAAAACACCTGAAGTGTTTCTATCCAATCTGCCAACTGGATATACTCTTTCAGTGGTGGCCCGACTGATAAGATCAAGCACAGTTTTTCTACCTTTAGGATCTTCTGTTGTTGTTATATAATCTTTGGGTTTATTTAATAAAATGTAAACCAGATTTTTTGCAAGGAATATTTTCTTTCCATTTACATTTATTTCATCAGTGCTGTCTACTTTAAAACCCGGTTCTGCAATAGTTTTACCATTTACTTTAACTAGTCCCTGTTTTACCAGTTCAGCGGCTTCTCTCCGGCCACAAATGCCAGCATGTGCAATAAATTTATTCAGCGGCATCTTGTCGGCTGATTCAGGTCTTAAATGTTCAGGGGCTTTTTCTATTGGCGTTTCATCAGGGGTTCTTCCTCTATATCCGGGCTTTGTGGCCCTTTCTTCTTCTTTCTTCTTTTCAAAGAAAGCCTGTTTTTCTTTATTGTACTTTCTTTTTTCCTGTTTGAATTGTTCCTTTACGGCTGCATTACTTTTCTTAGGTACAAACTTGCTGAAATTATCCGTTCCTTTTTTCTTCATGTGGAGTGTTTTGCTGTTTTACAACAGTAGTGAACGGCAAAGATAGGTATTCACATTTCAACGTAAAAGGAAAAGCCTCCCGATTTATAGGAGGCCTTGGATATATGCTAGAGTAATTGAATTAGATCGTATCGTTCTTTACAGGCTTTTTTCTGTCACCGCCTCTTTCTCTGTTGCCAGGTTTTCTTTTTTGCGACTCTTTCATTTTTTCAACTGATCTTCAGTAAGAACCGATTTCATGTTTTCTTGCTGAGCTTTCATTAACTTTTTTACCTGTTCTTTCTTTTGCTCTTCATTCATTTTACTATTTTCCTTTATAGCTTTTATTTTTTGCTGGGTAGCTTCTCTGTTCTTTTTAAGCTGGGCAGATTGTGCATCAGATAATCCAAGTTGAGTTTTCATTTTCCCTCCTCTTTCTTTTGTTCTCTCTTCAAATTTTTTCTTTCCTTCAACTTTGTTTCTTTCTATTTGTGCTTTTTGATCGGCAGTAAGAAAGCTCTGCATTTTAGTTTTATTCTCTTTTTGAATAGCAGCTATTCTTTCTTTTTGATCTTTAACTGTGATGTTCTCATTTTTTTTCAACTCTTCCATTTGTTTGCGGAAGCTTTCTCTTTGTGTTTTGAACTGTGCTTTTTGCTCTTCCGTCAGGTTAAGTTTTTGCATATCCATACGAGAGCCTTTCTTTCTGTCCATCTTATGGTGCATTCCAGGTTTACCTGTTTTTCTTTCTGGGATATCTTGTGCGTTTACAGCAAAAGCCATTGATACAATCAAGACCGATAGGATTATTTTTTTCATGTGTTTTAATTTTTGATTTGGACGCTGCCGGGTTCAAAAACCTTTCGGCATTAAATGTTAAAATAAAATTGTCTGTATACAGACCTTGCTTTATTTCACAGGTTTAATCAAAGTAAGAAAAACATCGTAGAAGGGCCAATTAGTTGATTTCTTTATTGGCAAGTTGACCACAAGCTGCATCAATATCTTTACCTCTGCTTCGTCTTAATCGGGCATTAACCCGGTGTTTTCCAAGGTACTCCATGAAAGCTTCCACCTTCGTTTCGTCAGGCTTTTGGAAACGGGCAAAGTCAATCGGGTTGTATTCAATAATATTAACAAGGTCGGCGGGAACTTGTCTATAGATTTTAATCAGGTCATCAGCATCATCTGGGCTGTCGTTAAAATCTTTGAACAGAATATATTCAAATGTTACCTGTGTGCCAGTTTGTTTGTAAAAATAATTCAACGCATCAATCAATGATTTGATGTTGTTGGTATCATTAATGGGCATTATTTCATGCCTTTTTTTATCTGTAGCAGCATGCAATGAAAGTGCTAGTTTAAATTTCACTTTATCATCACCTAATTGCCGGATGCCTTTTGCAACTCCAGCAGTCGACACCGTGATTCTTTTCGGACTCATCGCCATTCCATCAGGAGATGTAATGCGTTCAATAGATTTCAACACATTTTTATAATTAAGCAACGGTTCTCCCATTCCCATAAAAACAATATTGCTTAGTTTCTTACCTTTTGTTTTTTCTGATTGTTGGTTTATCAATGCTACCTGATCATAGATTTCGTCAAACTCAAGATTTCTTTTTCTGTCTATATATCCTGTCGCACAAAACTTGCAACTGAGTGAACATCCTATTTGAGAAGAAACACAAGCAGTAAATCTTGATGTAGTTGGAATCAATACACCTTCTATTAAATGACCATCATGTGTTTTGAACCGGGATTTAATAGTACCATCCGATGAAAATTGAGTAGCATCAGTACTTAATGCAGGCAACGTAAAATTTTCGCCCAATTTCTGACGAAGGTCTTTGCTAAGATTGGTCATATCTGCAAAACTCATGGCATGTTTCTGCCATATCCATTCGTATACCTGCTTTGCCCGAAATTTTTTTTCGCCTAACTCTTCAAAATACTCTTCAAGCTCTGCCAAACTAAAGTGGCGAATATTGGTAACTGTTTTTTTCATCAGGAGGCAAAGATAATTGAAGCAAAAGGGATTAGCATAATTCACAGATATTTGCTGTTTAAATCATGAATATGAAATCTGTCTATATAGTTGACGCTGTCAGAACACCGATAGGAAGGTATGGCGGAGCGTTAAGTTCAATCCGGCCGGATGATTTACTGGCTTACATTATTAAAGCTTTATTAAAAAGAAATGAATCTGTTGATGTGAATGCAATCGAAGATGTAATTGCTGGTGCTGCCAATCAGGCGGGAGAAGACAATCGTAATGTAGCAAGAATGGCTGCATTATTAGCTGGTTTACCTGTAACTATTCCGGGAAATACTGTTAACAGGTTATGTGCTTCTGGTTTACAAGCTATAATGGATGGAACCAGACAAATAATGTGTGGTGATGCGGAAATGATTATCGCTTGTGGAGTTGAAAGCATGACCAGAGCTCCTTTTGTAATTGGAAAAAGTGAAACACCGTTTGACCGTTCATCAGAAATGTTTGATACAACAATGGGCTGGCGGTTTATTAATAATAACTTATCTGCACTACATTATCCATTTGGTATGGGAGAAACGGCAGAGAATGTAGCGAAGAAATGGAACATCGGCAGACAAGAGCAAGATGAATTCGCATTCGCTTCCCAACAAAAATATGCAGCAGCAAAAGCTGCTAATAAATGGGATGATGAAATAGCAGCAGTTGAAATAAATAAGAAAGGTTTGATAAGTTGGGTAGTAGATGATGAACATCCAAGAGAAACATCTTTAGAAAAATTGGGAACATTAAAGCCAGCCTTTATAAAAGAGGGAACTGTAACAGCAGGAAATTCTTCCGGAATTAATGATGGATCGGCAGCAATGTTATTGGCAAGTGAAGATGCGGTAAAGAAATATGGCTTAAAACCATTGGCAAAAGTTACATCTATGGCGGTTGCTGGCGTAGATCCTGCAATTATGGGAATTGGACCAGTTCCAGCTACCCAAAAAGCATTGCAAAGGGCTGGATTGAAAACATATGATATTGGCTTGATTGAATTGAATGAGGCTTTTGCTTCTCAATCCATTGCTTGTTTGCGGGATTTAGAACTTGATTCTAAAAAAGTGAATGTAAACGGAGGTGCAATAGCACTTGGCCATCCATTAGGTTGCAGCGGCGTTCGTATTGCAACTACATTATTGCATGAAATGCAAAAGGAAGATGTAAGATATGGTTTGGCAACAATGTGTGTAGGCGTAGGACAGGGTGCTGCAGTTATTTTTGAGAAAGTTTAGACAGTTATTCTATGCTGTATGCTTTTGTCGTAATTTCCTTTTTTAAATTAAAAAATCAAAAAATGAGAAAGATAGTTCTGTTATTTTTAATGGCTGTTGCCTTTTCAAATGTTAATGCACAGGTTGATTCATTACAAGAATACACCGGTAAATACACTTTTCCAGAAGGAAGCCCTGTTACAGAGATTGGAGTAATTGTGGAAAACGGTGTATTGACTGCCACCTCAGTGATGGGAAACTCTGAACTAAGGAAAACAGATAGCAAAGATGCTTTCGAATTAGTAGCATATTCAGGGTTAGCAACTTTTAAAAGAAATGCAGAAAATAAAATAACTAGTTTATTGATTCAGGTGCAGGACATTAATATGGAAGGAATGAAAGCAGAGCCAGCAATTGATAGATTAAAAAAAGAAATATCAATTTTTTTATTAATAAGGTAATTTTGGTAAACAATGTTGTGAAAGGGAAATAAGTTTTAATTTATTTCCCTTTTTCTATTGGATTATTAGATGTTATTCAATATCACTTTATTAGACTTTTAATTTAATTGCTCCAGTTTTTTATTCATTTAACATTCGTTAGTGCCGTTTATAATTATTTTTTGCCAGTGTTAACTTGAAGTATATTTTCGTGCAGCAAAAGATGGCAAGTAGCGGTCTTCTTTTGCTAGAACTGGTTAATTAAATGTTAAGTTTTTCTACTTAACGGTTAAGTAATAGCTCTTTTTCTTTTAACATTTATTGCATAAAAATTAAAACTAACTGCATGAAGAAATTTTATCTCTTCTTGCTGGGTGTATTGTGTCTGTCTGTACAGGCATTTGCTCAGCGAACTGTTACCGGTACGGTAACTGATGAAAAAGGCCAGCCATTGGCCAATGTTTCAGTATTGGTTAAAGGAACTACAAATGGTGCCACCACAAAGGCTGACGGTACCTATTCTGTAATTGTACCTGCAAATGGTAAATCTATTATGTTTACTTCAGTAAACATGGATCCAGTAGAAATGGTAATAGGCAACAATGCTCAAGTCAATGTGGTACTTAAGCAGGTTGATAAGGATATGGAAGAAGTAGTCGTTACAGGATATCAAACTGTAAGAAAAAAGGATGTTGCATCGGCAATCTCCCAGATTTCTGCAAAAGAAATTGAAAATATGCCAGTTGCAAATTTTGCGCAGGCTATGCAGGGAAGGGCGGCAGGTGTAATTGTAGCCGCAGCAAATGGAATTCCTGGAGGAGGATTAAGTGTAATTGTTCGTGGTGTAGGCTCAATTAATGCTGGTACAACGCCTCTTTATGTGGTTGATGGAGTTCAATTGAATACCTCTGATGGTTCAATTAATACTCAAGCTAATCCTCTAAATTTTTTAAACCCTAATGATATTGAGTCGATTGATGTTTTAAAGGATGCAGCAGCGGCCTCAATTTACGGTGCAAGAGCCGCTAATGGTGTTGTGCTTGTTACTACAAAAAAAGGCAGAAACGGAAAGCCGAAATTTACCTTTGATACTTATGTTGGTCAATCAAAAGAATTAAAAAGGCTGGAAGTTACTAATACACAACAATGGTTTCAATTAAGACAAGAAACCTTGATTAACGCTGGTGCAACACCTGCAAGTGCTTTATCTCAAGCACTAAGCGGTATAGGTTTACCGGCAGGTACTTCACAAGGAAAGATAGACAGTCTTCCAACTTATGACTGGCAAGATGCAGCTTTCGGTACAGGAAATATTTTTAATGCAGAAGGTTCAGTACAGGGTGGAAGTGAAAATTTAAATTACTATTTATCGGCATCTTATACCAAACAGACCGCTTTTATAAAGCCAACAGATTTTCAACGTGGCGCAATGCTTTCGAAAATCTCATATAAGATTAATAATAAAATCACTATTGATAATTCTATTAATCTGAGTACTTTCTCACAGCTTGGCCCTTACAGTACTGGTAATACAGGTTTTGGCAATGCAGCCTATGTTGCAAGTCTTATGCATCCAATAAACCCGATTTATAATGCGGATGGTACATTTTATGGATTACCTGGAACTGGACAGAATATGATAGGGACATATAATCATAACATCATTGCTATTAATGAGCTGGTAAAGTATTTTACCAGAACCAACCAGCTTGTAGGCAATATTGCGTTAACCTATAAAATAACACCACAGTTGACTTTGCGATCTATGGTTGGTATGGATTATCGTAATTTAAGAGATCATCGTTATCGCCCTTCTACCGTGAATGACAGTTATGCATCAGGTGGTAATTTATCTGAGCAGGTAGATTGGAACACTAACTTGATTACAAACACAACAGCTTCATATGTTAAAACGATAAAGGAAAACCATAACATTAATGCACTATTAGGTGTAGAGTATAGAAAGGATCAAAATCAATGGTTTCAGGCGGATGCAAGCGGTTTCCCTTCTGTGCAATTGGAATATTTAAGTGCTGCTTCGACCATTGTAAGTGCAAGCGGTCAGGCAAGTGCCAGTGCTACTTTTTCACAGTTTGGAAAATTGGGCTATAGCTATAAAGGCAAGTATATATTTAACTATACTGTTCGTAGAGATGGATCCAGCAGATTTGGTGCTAACAATAAATATGGAATATTTAATTCTGTACAATTTGCCTGGAATGTTAAGGATGAATCATTCCTTAAAAATGTTAAAGCTATTTCTGGTTTGAAATTCAGGTACTCTTATGGACAAGCCAGTTTATAAAAGAACGAATAATGACTTATTGTTAAGTCGTTCTTTGTACCAAACTACTGGTTTCTCTACTATTCAGCAAAATCTTGGATCTGTTGAAAATACCGGACTTGAGATTTTACTTGCAGTAAGACCGTTTGTCGGTAAATTTAAATGGGAATCTAGCTTTAATATAGCTTTCCAGAAAAACAAGGTTAAGGAGCTGTACGATGGCTTGACTCAATTGCCAGGCGATGCTTCTATCCGTGTTGGATCTCCTCTGGGGTCATTCTTTACAGTGGAATGGGCTGGAGTAAACCCTGCTTCTGGTAGAAGCATGTGGTATGATATAAATGGTAATCTAACCTACACGCCAAAAGCTGCTGATAGTAAAATTATTGGCAATATTTATCCTTCTCATTTTGGGGGATGGACAAATGATTTTTCATATAAAGGAATTTCATTGAATGCATTTTTTCCCGTAATGCAAGTACAATCGGTAATGGATTGACGTATATGTATGACACCCGTTGGCAAAATCCGGGAGATGTAGTTCCTACACCTCGGCCTTTCAATGGTCAGACAGATTACAATAGTGTTTCTTGGGCTACAGGAACCCGTTATATCTATAAAACTGATTATGTGCGTTTAAAAAGAGTTACTCTTTCTTACGATGTAACAGCCCCAATTGCTAAGAAGTTACACCTACAGGGTTTAAGATTATATGTACAAGGTGTCAATCTAATTACTTATACAGAATGGCCTGGGTATGATCCTGAGTTTACTGGTGCTAATACAGGAACTATTCCACAAACTAAAAGTTTCACTGCAGGTGCACAGATCAGATTCTAAATTTTTAAAGACAAATTATTATGAAAAAAATACGTTTTAAAATATTGATACTTGGATTGGTTGCTGGTGTTTCTTTGCAGTCTTGCAAAAAACAACTGGACCTTCCGTCATTAAATTCACTTGATGCTAGCCTTGCATTGACAAAGAAAGCTGGTATTGAAAGTGCATTAAATTCAGTTTATTCAATCTTGAAGAGAGAAGCTTTTTATGGAAGAGATCTTTTTCTGTAACTGATGCCATGGCTGATATTGCTTTTGCAAATAATCGTTCTGCCAGATTGATCAGTGAGAACCGGAATACAGCTAATATTACAACAGCGGTTTGGTCTGGTGCTTATGGCGGAATAAATGAGATCAATCTTACTTTAGCAGCTTTACCGCTTGTTACAGACGCTACTCCGGCAGATGTTACGAGATTAGATGGTGAGCTTAAGTTTATGAGAGCTTTCTTATTATTTGAACTAGTTAGAAATTATAGCTATATACCAACTTTTGTGGTCCGTCTCAGGATAGAGGAGGAGTTGTAATTAATTTGGTTGGATTCAATAACCCAACTGATGCGGTAGCTTATATGCCTGCAAGGGCAACAATTGCCGATTGTTATGCACAGGTAATGAGTGATCTTTACAGTTCTATTTCACAATTGTCTAGTTCAAATAGAGGACGCAATTATGCAAGTAAACATGCAGGGCTAGCACTTGGTGCAAGAGTAAATCTATATGCTGGCAACTGGGCAAAGGCTGACTCTTTTGCAACAGCAGCTATTACACTTACAGGTGGAATTGGAGCTATGACAAATACAGGAAATTATGTTGCAGGTTGGAGAAATGCAGATCATCCTGAAGGAATTTTTCAGGTTTATTTTGCAACGCTTGCTGAAAATCTAGGTGTTAATACATCTTTGGCTGCTACACATACAACTTTGAAAACTCCAGGTGGTATTAATAATTTTTGGGAAACTAGGCAGGGACAAGGCGATTTGATGCCTAATGCTTTTCTTCTGGGTCAACTTGGAATTACAGGCCATAACTTTAATTCAAACTTAACCTCTTCATCTACTCAACCTACAACAGCAAATCCTGCTGGTACACCACCTCCAACGCTTACTTATGGTTCTGACATCAGGAACAGGTTATTTGAATGGGGTGTTAATGCAGGCGGGCATTATGTAGAATGTACCAAATGGTTTGGAAAAGCAGGTGCTGCAAACTGGGATCATACTGTATTATTCAGATGGCCGGAGCTTTATTTGACAAGGGCAGAAGCAAGGTATCATATGTTGAATGAACCAGATGCTATGCTTGATTTGAATGTTATTCGTACAGCAAGAATTGTAGGATTTGCTGGACCTGCTACTTTATCTGGTCAGGCGTTATTGAATGAAATTTTGAGACAGAGAATGTTAGAGTTTGCATTTGAAGGGCATCGTTTTTATGATATTAAAAGATATGGCCTTGATATCGTAAAGGCTAACCCTGTTATTAATATGCCGGCAACAAGCTTTAGATTATTGCCAGCTCTACCTAATAATGAAGTGGTTGGTAATCCGAACATGGTTCAAAATTTTAATTATTAATAAGCACAAAGAAAAAATACGACATGAAAAAATATTCTTTTATAGCATATATAGGTATTGCAGCTTTGATGTTGCCATCTTGTATAAAGGAAGATGTTAAAACTTATACAGGGGCAACTGTTGTGGAATTTGATGCAGCTGCTGTAAACGCAACAACTGCAGGTACTACTTATCCGATATTAACTAGAATTCCGACAGCAACAAGACCATTAACAACTGCTGATTCAACTTTGAGACGATTGAATAACAAGACTATTCAAATCAGGATAAATCTTGTAGGGCCTCAATCTGGTAAGGATGAAACAGTTGGATACAACGTATTTACAACTAGTCCGGTACCAACTGTTGCTTTTCCTGCCACAATATCTGGACAAACACCTTCCAGAACAGCTGGCACATTGACTTATGCTGATGCAGTTTCTGGCACACATTATAGTATTGCATCAACTGGTACAATCACCATTCCTGCTAATAGCTCATTTGGTTATATTGATGTTACTATCATTCATAGTGCAGCAACAGCTGGCCAGGCAAGGTTTTTAGGATTAGAATTAAATGATCTTGGTTCGGTGAAACCAAGTCCCAATTATAAAACTGTTGGATTGGCAATTGACCAACGATAGTTTATTTTAAAAAATAATAAAGAAGCCGTCCTGATTCTCAGTGACGGTTTTTTTATTTTATGCAAAAGGATAATTAAGGAATTCGTTGAATGAAATATTTTCTTGTAAACCAGTTGAAAGTTTTTTTACCCCACAACTTCCTTCCTCCAACTCTTTCTCTCCAATAATAACCACATAAGGTATATTCTTCTTTTCCGCATATTTGAACTGCTTATCAAATTTTACATTTTCGTGGTACAGTTCACTACTAATTCCTTTTTTTCTTAGTTGTTGCATTAGTTCAAACGCCTTTTGACTTTCTGTTTCTCCAAGATTGAAAAAAAGAACCTGTGTGCTAATATGGATGTCAGCAGGAAATAAATTCAACTCTTCC
Organism: Chitinophagaceae bacterium; assembly: GCA_016708765.1. Classification (GTDB taxonomy): domain Bacteria; phylum Bacteroidota; class Bacteroidia; order Chitinophagales; family Chitinophagaceae; genus JJ008. Next base: position 173,925 of record JADJFD010000002.1, on the reverse strand, counting down.
ATCACATCGTATATTCTATCTACACCAAAAGAAATTCCAACGCCGGGAATATCTGGCACACCAAAGAGACCGGTTAGATCGTCATATCTGCCACCACCACCAATGCTTCCCATTTTTACAGATGGAGGAGCAGCTACTTCAAAAATAATTCCGGTATAGTAATTGAGTCCCCTTGCAAGTGTAAAATCAACTGCAAGCGTTGAATCGTTAGTTGCAAATTTCAAATAGAGGTATTCAAGTTCTTCGATTCCTTTTTTCGCATTTGCATTTTCTCCAAGAAGTGTTTTTAATTGAGCAATCCTTTCATCATTACTTCCTGAAATGCCCAGGTACTTTTCTATGATTGTTACTTGTTCTGCGTCTAATCCTCTTCCTACCAATTCTTCTTTTACTTTTTCAAGACCTATTTTATCCAGCTTGTCAATGACAATAGTAATATCCATCATCTTTTCTAAGCCACCACATATTTCTGCTAATGCAGCTAAAATTTTTCTATGGTTAATTTTTATAGTACAATCTTTCAACCCAAGTTGTGAAAAAACTTCCTGGTAGATGTTAGCTAATTCAACTTCGTTTAATAAAGCATTGCTGCCAACTACATCTGCATCACATTGATAAAATTCACGGTATCTTCCCCTTTGTGGTCGGTCTGCTCTCCACACTGGTTGTATCTGGTATCTTTTGAAAGGGAACGTCAGTTGATTATGATTCATTGCCACAAATCGGGCAAAGGGAATCGTAAGGTCGTACTTTAATGCTCTTTCAGTAATGCCTTTATTATTTTTTCCCTCTAATACTTTTTCAAAATCTTCTCTTAGCTGTTTTTCTTTTTCTTTATTATCTAATCCGTTATTTAATATTTTAAAAATAAGCTTATCACCCTCTTCCCCATATTTTCCCATCAATGAATCTAGGTTTTCCATGGCAGGTGTTTCCAACGGCTGAAAGCCATACAACTCAAATACTTTCTTTATTGTATTTAATATATAGTTTCTTTTTCGAACTACATCGGGCCCAAAATCTCTGGTTCCTTGTGGTAAAGATGGTTTACTCATCGTTAGCAGCTTTTTACTTTAGGGTTATTAAGCCCCTCCTTCGGAGGGGTTTGGGGAGGTTTTGTAGTCTTGCTATACTTTTCAATTATTGCATCGCAGGCTTTATCAATCAAATCGTAAACTGTATGATACCCTGGCTCTGCTCCGTAATATGGATCGGGAACATTTCTGTCTTCACCAGGATAAAGTTCATTGAGTAATAAATCTACTTTGTTTGTATCAAATTTATTTTTTGCCATGAGGCGCATTTCATCTACTACATCGTCAGCCAGGGCATAAATTTTATCGTAAACTTCAAAATCATCTGCAGAGAACCTTCTGGCTCTTTGTTGACTAATATCAATGCCATTAAGCTTGGCAACCTTTTGCGATAGTTGATGTGGTGCATCTCCTGTATGATAGCTATTGGTGCCTGCACTTTCTATGCTCCATTGTAAACCAGCTTTAAACGCTTTGTCCTGAAGAATCCCTTCTGCTAAAGGGCTACGACAAATATTACCTAAGCAAACCATCAGGATTTTCATTTGGCAAATATAGTTATGAGTTGTTAGCAAAGGACCATAAGCTTATCTCAATAAAGTTTTCGGTGATCTTTTCGATATGATGGCATATGTTATCACTTTCTCAAAATCAGGAATTTAGTTGTGGATTAAGAAGTATACATGCATCTTATAAGCAAACACACAACAATGAAAACTACTCAAATTTTGCAATCAAGTCTTCTCGATATCATTTTCGAGCACAGAAATAAAGATTACGGTGCCTATGCATTAAGAAAAGGATATAATAAGCGTTTGCTGTCAGCACTTGCCATAGGTTTTTTTATTTCACTATTTTTTGTTATTATCGGAACATCCGATAAGAAAAAAACTAGTATTATCGTAAAAGAAGAAACGTCTGGTATTGTAATAAGAGAAATTAATTTGCCAGAGAAGAAAATTGAAAAACCTAAGTTGGCGGAAGTGGTAGCAAAGCCAAAAGCAGTAAAGAAAACAGTTCCAAAAGTAGCAGAGGTAAAATTTACTTCACCTCCAAAAATTACTGAAATTGTAAAAGAACCAATGGCTGCAATTGATGATATGGAAGGAAAACTTACATCGGATAAAAATGCGGATGGAGATAAAATAGAAAAGGATATTGTGCGGCCAAAGGTTGTTGAATCGGTGGGAGAAATAAGTACTGTGAGTGGCCCGGCCCAACCTGAAGCCTTCTTTGCAGTTCAGGAAAGAGATCCCGAATTTCCGGGCGGTCAGGATGGCTTGATAAAATTTTTACGTAGGTATTTAGCAACGCCGGAAAATTTAGAAAAGGATGAGAAAAAATTGGTTAGGATCAAGTTTGAAGTTGATAAAGATGGTAGTATTAATAAATTTGAAATTGTGACAAGTGGGGGCTTGAAATTTGATAATGAGGTAGTAAGAGTAGTTAAAAAAATGCCTAAATGGATACCGGCATTACAAAATGGAATAAATGTTCCGGTAAATTATCTGTTGCCGGTAACATTTATTGGGGTAGAAGAGTAAAAATTCAATATTTTTCCATTTCTAAAAAAACAGATAAATGCTTGAAGAATATGAAAGACAAAAACGGAAACGCTTAGCTACCATGAGGTCGCTGATGGATTATGGAATGGGCTTTATGATTCTGTTGTTAGGGCTTGTTTTTTTCTTCAGAGATAAATTTGGAAAAATTTCTTTGAACGAGAGGTTTCCGCCAGATAATATCGATAAAATATTCGGAGGCTTTTGTATTGTTTATGGCGCATGGCGGATTTACAGGGGGTATCAAAAAAAATATTTTAAATAATGGAGATTCGTACAATCCGATATAAGTTCTTTTACATTTTTATAATTGCAATGATAATTGTCAGCTGCAAGTCATATAAAGAAAAAGAGAATGAATTACCGGATACTGAATATCGGGGAAAAATAAATGTGAGTGCAGATGAAACATTTAAACCAATTGTTGATGAACTGGTAAAAGTCTATGAGTCGAATAACCGTGACACAAAGATCAATGTTGATTATAAGCCAGAAGCAGAATGTTTAAATGATCTTTTAAACGATAGCATCCGGATGATTATAGTAACCCGTAAATATTCTGATGATGAAAGAGAGTTAATAATTGATTCCTTAAGTGTAGGTCCAAAAAGTATGGTGGTTGCAAGAGATGGCATTGCTGTTATTGTTCATCCTTCATCAACTGATACAATGTACACTATGAAGGATATTAAAGATATTCTTACGGGGAAGTTAAAAAATGGCTTAATCCCTGTATTTGACGGTGTAAAAGCAACCAGTACAGTACGTTTTATCATCGATTCAGTATTAAGAGGTGATTCATTAACGCCAGAAGCAATGGCAGCCAGAAGTAGTGAAGGTGTTATTGAGTATGTTGCGAAAAATCCGGGAGTGATAGGTTTTATTGGAGTAAGTTGGATTGGAAATCCGGAAGATGAATCGCAATTAAGTTTTTTGAAAAAGTTAAAGTTGCTAATATTGAAAGTACTGATATACCAGGATCATATGTAAAGGCTTATCAGGCAAACATTTACTTAAAAAGGTATCCAATGGTACGGGATTTGATTTATATATTAAAAGAGAGTCATAGAGGATTGGGAACAGGGTTTGCCAATTTTATAAGTGGAGAGATTGGACAGATAATTTTTAAAAGAGCATACTTAGCACCGGCACAAAAAAATCTGGGAATAAGGCCGGTCAGATTAAATGAATAAAAAATCAGAGTTAGTTATATTTACAAACATTAATTAAAAGAAGAAGAACATGAAGAAAACCACAGTTACATTTTTAGCCGCCTGTTTACTTTTGGTAAGCAGTGTAAAAGCACAATCTGTTCAGGATGGCATAAACCACCTGAATGCGGGTAGGGCGGAAAGTGCAGTCAGTCTTTTAAAGAAAATGTTAGAAGTAAATCCAAATAATGCTGATGCTAGTTATTGGTTGGGTCAATCCTATCTGGAAATAGATGAAATTGCCAGCTCAAGAGTAAAATCTGCAAAAGAGCTATACCAAAAAGCCTTGCAAAATAATTCTAATCATCCTTTATTAATAATTGGTATGGGCCATGTGGATCTATTGGAAAACAGAACTACAGAAGCCAGGCAAAAGTTTGAATCAGCTCTGGAAATGACGAAAACAAAAAAGGGCTTCGATCCAGAAATGTTGCTTGCCGTTGGAAGAGCAAACGTTGATGCAAAATCCGGTGATTTTAAGTATGCTATTGAAAAGTTGAATATGGCAACAGACAAAGGAAAAAACCCAGATATCTGGGTTCAATTAGGTAGAGCTCAAAGAAAAGAGGGAAAAGGCGAAGGCGGTGGCGATGCGTTTAAGAATTTCAATAAGGCCTTAGAAATAGATGCTAATTACGGACCAGCTTATTTACAACTTGCAAAAATATTTGAATCGCAAAAAAACTGGAGTTTTGTTTTAAAATATCTTACGGATGCTGTTACAAGAGATCCAAAGTTTTCAGTTGGCTATTATGAACTTTTTTACTACAAATTTTTGAGACAAAATTACACAGGAGCAGAAGAGGAATTAGTAAAATATATTGAAAGTAAAAAGCCAGATACAGATATTAGCGACGAATATTTATATGCACAGCTTTGCTGGGCAAGAAAAGATTTTAACTGTGCCATTACTAAAGGAGAATCAATTATTGCAGCATTAGGTGATCTTACAAAACCTAAAGTATATCGGTTGATGGCAGATGCTGCTTTGCAGAATGGTGATTTTCAAAAAGCAAGAAAATACAGTGATTTATTCTTTGCAAAGAAAAATCCAGATGATCCTAAAAACTTAAATGATTATGAAATAAAAGCTTCGGTGTTGGGGAAATTAAATGTAAGCTCTCAGGAAGTTTATGATGCATACATTGAAGGAACTATAGTTGACACAACACTCGATGCTAAACTTGATTTTTTGAAAAAGGGAGCCACGTATTTTAAAGATGTAAAGGATAGGGATTATGAAGCCAAAATGATTCAAAAAGTAATTGCAATGAGGACGGAGCCTATAATCAATGACTATTTTGACTTAACAATTGCTCATTACTTTAAGCCAGATTATGATAAAGCAAGAGAAGTAGCACTTGTAATGATTGAAAAATTTCCAGCTGAAATATATGGTTATGAGTGGGCTTATAATAGTGCTGTGGCTATCGCAACAGACACCACACGGAAAGTAAAGCAAGATAGTATTGGGTTTCCTTCGGCAAACAAATTGTATGAATTTACTTTAAGAGATACAGTTAAATTCAAAAAGCAATACCTGAATTCTGTAAGGTTTTTAGCGGCTTATTATATTAATGCAGCTAAAGACAGAGATAAATCATTAGAATTTTTCCGTAAATGGTTAGCAGTAGATCCGGCCAATGCTTCTACAATACAGAGCTATATTGATCAGATTGAAAAAATGCCAGCCTCTAAGCCTTCTTCTGAGAAAGCAGCGGCACCTAAACCAGGATCCAAACGACCGTAACAGTATTAAATTTATTATAAACTAGGTTTTCTTCTTTTACAACGAAAATCCCTTGCTATACTTAGTGAGGGATTTTTCATTTTTACTGTAGGATAATTGCTATTGGCTAATTCATTGATTTTGCGGTAACTGTTTCTTTCTTTTCCCATGCTTCGTAAGGTATTTTCATGCGGTAACCTTATTTTTGCCGATAGAATAGAACCTATGATTCGTTTATTACAAACTAGTATTACTACTTCTGATGCCAGTTCTTACCTGCCGATAGGAATTCAGGTGTTAATTGCTGTAGGATTAGTGGCTTTTTTAATGTTTGCGACCCATATGCTTGGGCCCAAAAGAAAGACTTCGGATAAGCTACAGAATTTCAGTAGTGGTATCGAATCTCATGGTGATGCCCGACAGCCGATTGCTATTAAATACTTCCTTACGGCTATTTTATTTGTGCTATTTGATGTGGAAGTTATTTTCTTCTATCCCTACGCAGTTAATTTTAAAGGGTTGGGCTGGGATGGCTTTTGGGCAGTTTTGATGTTTGTAAGTTTTTTCCTTTGTGGGTTTGTATATATATTGAAGAAAGGTGCATTAAAGTGGGAAGATTGATTTGAAAATGTGCCAATTAGCCGATTTGCTAATGAACTCAGAACCGGATGTTTTGTTATTTAATTATCACATTAGCAAATTATCCAATTATCCAATTAACTAATTAACTATGGCTCGTCCTGTATCATATAACTTAATAAATAAACCGCTGGAAGCAGATATCAGCATGGCTGATATGCCCGAAGGCAGCATGGGCGAAGGCTTTTTTGCTACCAAACTTAATGATGGGATTGGTTTAGCAAGAAAGAATTCTATTTGGCCGCTGCCTTTGCAACCTCTTGCTGTGGCATCGAATTTATGGCAACCATGGGTTCGCATTACGATTTGGGTCGTTTTGGAGCCGAAAGGGTTGGATTTTCTCCCCGTCAGTGTGATTTGCTGATGGTAATGGGAACAATTGCCAAAAAAATGGGACCAGTTGTAAAGCAGGTTTATCTGCAAATGGCAGAACCTCGCTGGGTAATTGCCGTAGGTGCTTGTGCAAGCAGTGGCGGTATTTTTGATACATACAGTGTGCTGCAAGGAATTGATCAGGTAGTTCCAGTCGATGTATATGTGCCAGGTTGTCCGCCAAGACCTGAAGCGATTATTGATGGTGTGTTGAGAATTCAGGATTTGGTAGCAAAAGAAAGTCTGAGAAGAAGAAATGGAGAACAGTACAAAGCATTAATGGATAGTTACGGAATACAATAATTAAAATCAAAAAAAAGCAAATCCCAAATTCCATTTGAGTTTTTATGTTTTGGGATTTGGGATTTAATAGCTGGAATTTGTAAGATGGCATTAACGAACGAAATAATACAAAAAAGACTTTCTGAAAAATTTCCTGAGCAACTATCGGGTTTTGAAGAGCCATATGGTATGCTCACTTTTCAAGCACCAAAGGAATTGAATCTGAAAGTGCTTAATTTTTTATATGATGATGAGGAACTGAAATTTCGGTTTATGACCGATCTGTGCGGTGTTCATTATCCTAACAGAAAAGGGGAGGAGTTGGCAGTTGTTTATCATTTGCACAACTTGGAGGATAATGTTCGTATAAGATTTAAAGTGTTTACAGATATTAATCAACCGGATATTTATACTGCAACAGGATTATTTTCTGCAGCTAATTGGATGGAAAGAGAAACGTATGATTTTTACGGAGTAAACTTTGTAGGACATCCGAAGTTGAAAAGAATATTAAATGTGGATGAAATGGATTACTTCCCGATGAGAAAAGAATTTCCATTGGAAGATCAGAGCAGGATTGATAAGGATGATGAAATGTTTGGGAGGTAATATTCTCAAACTCTTCGAGGTGTTTGAGAGTTCTTGTTTAAAATTGATATTGAAAATAAAATGTTCAAGTTTTTAGATAAATATAAATTTCAATTTAATATACTCGCCGCCATTGTTTTTGGAACAGGTTCAGTATTTAATTTTATTGATTATAATGAAAAGGGTGATGGTATGGATTTGTTTGGTGGAATAATATTTGGAATTGCTGCTATTTTCAGAATAGTTGATATTATTGAAAGTTTAAAAGTTAGAAAGAAAGTTGAATAGAATTACAGAACCCTGAAGAGTGCGACGCAACAGACGATGATAGTAGTGCTACAGATGGGTAAATAATAAACATTAAAAATTGAGGAGTTTGCTTCGGCTTCGCCTCGCAAAGCAATGTCAGAACAACATATAAAATTACCGGAAGGCTCGATTGAAAAAACGACCACTACACTAAACCTGGGGCCAACACATCCGGCCACACATGGTGTAATGCAGAACATCCTGGAACTGGATGGTGAAAGAATTGTGTCTACCGAGCAAACCATTGGATACATACACCGGGCATTTGAAAAAATTGCAGAACGCAGGCCGTTATACCAAATTACTACATTGACGGACAGATTAAATTACTGTTCTTCCCCAATCAATAATATGGGCTGGCACCTGACTTGCGAAAAGTTGTTGGGTGTAAAAACGCCGAAAAGAGTTGATTACCTCCGTGTCATCATTATGGAGCTATCAAGAATTTCAGATCATTTGATTTGTAATTCAATTGTGGGTGTGGATGCAGGGGCTTACACTGGTTTCTTATATGTAATGCAATACCGTGAGTTGATTTATGAAATATATGAAGAGGTTTGCGGTGCAAGATTGACAACCAACATGGGCCGCATCGGTGGCTTCGAAAGAAATTTTAATGATATCGCTTTTCAAAAGATTGAAAAGTTTTTAGCGGAATATCCAAAAGTGTTGAAGGAGTTTGAAAATCTTTTTCAGCGTAACAGGATATTTATGGATAGAACAAAAAATACCGGAGCCATCAGTGCAGAAAGAGCATTGAATTATGGGTTTACTGGTCCAAACCTTAGAGCAGCTGGTGTTGATTATGATGTAAGAATTCATTCGCCATACAGTAGTTATGAAGATTTTCAATTTAATGTTCCAGTTGGCACTACTGGAGATAATTATGATCGTTGGCTGGTAAGAGGAAAAGAAATGTGGGAAAGCTTGAGCATAATTGAACAAGCATATCAAAAAGTACAGGAATTTAAAGGAACGGAGGCAGATGTTTTTCATGCGGATGTACCAGAATATTATTTACCAGAGAAAGCTGATGTGTATACTAAAATGGAAGCATTGATTTACCATTTTAAAATAGTAATGGGAGAAACAGAAATTCCGGCTGGTGAAGTGTACCAGTCGGTAGAAGGTGGAAATGGCGAATTAGGTTTTTATTTAATTAGTGATGGAGGCAGAACTCCGTATCGTTTGCATTTCCGCAGGCCATGTTTTATTTATTACCAGGCATTTGAAGAATTGACAAAAGGTGCAATGCTAAGTGATGCGATAATGACAATGAGTAGTTTGAATTTGATTGCAGGAGAAATGGATGCATAAACCCCTGTCCCCTAAAGGGGAACTTAGGTTTATGTTTTCTTACAGATATTGAATAGTTCTTAGGTTTGATGGATATGATTTTGTTGCCAGCTTTAGTTCCCTGATTGAGCTTTGGTTGCGTCGCACACTTGTACTGTAGAATCGCTATTCAACAAATTAAATAAAAAAAACACCCTTAAGGGTCGGGGAATATGAAATTTTCGGACGATAAAATAAAAGAAGTACAACGGATAATTAATTTTTATCCGGAAGGAAAGCAGAAGAGTGCTGTTATTCCTGTGCTGCATTTGGCACAGCAGGAATTTGGCGGTTGGTTAAGTTCAGAAACAATGGATTATGTGGCTTCGCTACTGCAATTGGAACCAATTGAAGTATATGAAGTGGCTACGTTCTACAGCATGTACAATTTAAAACCAGTTGGTAAATATATGTTTGAAGTTTGCCATACTGGACCTTGCATGATTAATGGAAGTGATGATATTGTTAAATATATCTATGATAAGTTGGGTATAAAGCCAGGAGAAACTAGTGAAGACGGAATGTTTACGTTGAAAACAGTAGAGTGCCTTGGAGCTTGTGGCTATGCACCGATGATGCAGATGGGAAAGAATTACAGGGAACATTTGACGAAAGAAAAAGTAGATGCGATAATAAATGAGAGTAGAAAGGAAGAAAAAATGATATAAAAAATGAAAAAGGATACAGTCATATTAGTTGTTTTGTTAACACTTGGTTCTTTTTCCTCTAATGCACAGAGTTCAAAAAGTGAGAAAGTAATAGTTGATAGAAGCCGATTGTTTAATCAGGCATTTCTAGAAACAAGGGATAGTATGATGCTGAACGACCTTCTTTCAGTAAAAGGATTGTTTGGGAATTTCGAAAATTACATACAAGCAAAAGCAAGTTCGATAAGAACTGTTTTGGAAAGTAAAATTGCATACGATACAAAACCTGTGGAAGATATCACTGTAGTTTTCGGAGGAAAAAGCTCGGCCGTGTCAGTTTATATCCTGGAAATGATTCCTGTTGGTGCTGACAAAGAGCTGTCAAAAAAGTATCGGGTAATGTTATTTTGGGCTAAAGAAAAAGGTAAATGGAAGCTACTTGGAAGTCAACCCGTTTACCTCGAAAAATAACGGTAGATATAAAATGAGAAAACTCTTTATTATAATTCTTTGTTTTATAACGGGTGTTGCAAATGCGCAAACTGATGAAGCAAAATTGAAAACAACGATAAAAGAGTTTCATCAGGCATTGGTTAAAAAGGATACAGTTTCTATCAACCAGCAAACAGATAAGGCACTGAGTTATGGACATAGCAACGGTTGGGTGGAAACAAAAGGCGAAATGATAAAAAATCTGGAAACAGGTTACACCAGTTATAAAAGTATAAAGGAAGATAGTTTGCAGATAACGATAAATGAGAATTTGGCAAATGCAAGGTTTGTTGGTGATTACGAGGTTTCATTGAATGGGGGGAATGCAGTGGTCTATCATTTAAAAGTATTGGAAGTATGGGTGAAGAAAGGGAAAAGGTGGTTGTTATTTGCGAGGCAGGCAGTGCGTCGATAATTACTAATTAGAAATTAACAATTAATAATTCAATCTCTGTAAAGAGATAAACTTAATGGGAAGAAAATTATTATTAGACAAAGCACACATTGAAAACATCAGACTCTATGATGTATACCGCCGTGAAGGTGGTTATCGTAGTGTGGAGAAAGCATTGAAATCAATGTCTCCTGATGCAGTGACGGAAGAAGTAAAGAAAAGCGGACTTCGTGGCCGTGGTGGTGCAGGTTTTCCTACGGGAATGAAATGGAGTTTTCTGGCGAAGCCGGAAGGTGTTCCTCGTTACCTAGTGGTGAATGCTGATGAATCCGAACCCGGAACTTTTAAGGACAGATATTTAATGGAGTTTATTCCGCATCTGTTGATAGAAGGAATGATTACTTCCTCTTTTGCATTAGGTGCAAGCCGTTCTTACATTTATATCCGTGGTGAATATGCTTGGATCGTTGATATACTGGAGCAAGCAATTCAAGAAGCAAAGAACAATGGCTTTCTTGGTAAAAATATTTTAGGAACAGGTTACGATTTGGAAATTTATGTGCAACGTGGTGCCGGTGCTTATATCTGTGGCGAAGAAACGGCGTTGCTCGAATCATTAGAAGGTAAAAGAGGTAATCCAAGAATTAAACCTCCTTTTCCTGCGGTTAAAGGTTTATGGGATTGCCCAACAGTTGTAAATAATGTTGAAACGATTGCGGCCGTTGTGCCAATTATAAATGAAGGTGGCGATGAATATGCAAAGATTGGTGTTGGTAAATCAACCGGAACAAAATTAATTTCAGCTTGCGGAAATATTAACAAGCAAGGTGTGTACGAAATTGATATGACTATTTCTGTAGAAGAATTTATTTACAGCGATGAATATTGTGGCGGTATTGCAAACGGAAGAAAATTAAAAGCTTGTATTCCCGGCGGTTCATCTGTTCCAATTTTGCCGGCAAATCTTTTATTAAAGACAGCCAAAGGCGAACAAAGAATGATGAACTATGAAAGCCTTGCAGATGGCGGTTTTGCATCAGGTTCTATGATGGGCTCTGGTGGTTTTATCGTTTTAGATGATACACAATGTGTGGTGAAGCATACTTACACATTGGCAAGGTTCTATCGTCATGAAAGTTGCGGACAATGTTCGCCTTGCAGAGAAGGAACTGGCTGGATGGAGAAAATATTATTAAAAATAGATAGCGGAAAAGGAAAAATGAGTGATATTGATTTGTTGTGGGATATTCAACGTAAAATAGAGGGAAATACGATTTGCCCATTGGGAGATGCTGCAGCATGGCCTGTTGCTGCAGCTATCAGACATTTCAGAGATGAATTTGAATGGCATATAAATAATCCGGAAGATTGTTTACGGAAGAATTATGGTTTGGCAGGATATGCAGATGAAATTCATGTTCCGGTATTAAGTAATGAATAAAGTAATAACCATATTATTTTTTTGTCTGTTTGCGGAAACTGGTTTTTCGCAGAATGCAAACCCTTATTCTAATACAGATAAAGGGCAGGTTTATATTTTGTGGGGATGGAACAGAGCTTATTACACTAAAAGTAACATAAGCTTTAAAGGTGATGATTATAATTTTGAATTGGCTAAAGTAAAAGCTCATGACAGACCAACAGCTTTCAGCTATCATAATTATTTAAAAATTGACAGGATTACCATTCCACAGACGAATTTCAGAATGGGTTATTTTATTAAAAAAGATTTAGCACTCACTCTTGGTTTTGATCATATGAAATATGTAATGGATCAAGATCAGACTGTGAAAATGACAGGCAATATTGACAGAAACGGTTCTTATAAAGGTTCTTATAATGGCGATAAAGTGTTGACAGAAGATTTTTTAACCTTTGAGCATACAGACGGGTTGAATTATATAAACGTAGAAGTAGAGAAGTACATGAAGATTTATCAGAGTGAGAATAATAAATTTATTGTACTAGGATTAGCTGGCGGTGGTATTGGATTTATGATGCCAAGAACAGATGCAAAGTTGTTGGACTATGAGAGAAACGATGAATTTCATGTTGCTGGATTTGGTGTGAATAGTAAAATAGGATTACAACTGACATTTTTCAAGCATCTCGTTATAAAGTTTGAGAATAAATATGGGTATATAAATATGCCAGATATTAATTTGCACAAAAAAGGAATTAATGGAACAGCAAAACAAGCATTCTTTTTTACTGCATTAGATGGCATGATTGGGGGAACATTTTCCCTCAACGGAAAAAAGAAAGAGATTAAAAGTAAATAACAGGTAATAATGGCTGAGGAAGTAAAAAATGTAGCACCTGCAAATTTTAAAGTTACTATCGACAATATAACTGTCGAAGTGGCGCCGGGTACTACTATACTAAATGCTGCAAGGCAGATAGGTGGTGATGTTACGCCGCCTGCTATGTGTTATTATAGTAAACTGGAAGGTAGCGGTGGTAAATGTCGTACCTGTCTTGTTGAAGTGGCACAAGGTTCTGAAAAAGACCCAAGGCCAATGCCGAAGTTGATGGCAAGTTGCCGCACAACTGTAATGGATGGCATGGTGGTAAAAAATATTACAAGCGAAAGAGTAATGGATGCAAGAAATGGTGTAGTAGAATTTTTATTACTGAATCATCCTTTAGATTGTCCAATATGTGATCAGGCAGGCGAATGTTATTTACAGGATCTGAGCTACGACCATGGTACAGAAGGAACCCGTTTCGAATTCAAAAAAAGAATATTTGAGAAAGAAGATATTGGTCCATACATACAATTACACATGACAAGGTGTATACTTTGTTATCGTTGTGTCTATGTTGCTGATCAGTTAACCGATAAAAGAGTGCATGGCATTCTGGACAGAGGCGATCATGCTGAGATATCAACATATATTTCCAAGGCAATTGATAATGATTTCAGCGGTAATGTGATTGATGTTTGCCCGGTTGGTGCATTAACCGATAAAACTTTTCGATTTAAAAATAGAGTTTGGTTTACAAAACCTGTAGATGCTCACCGTGATTGTCCGACATGCTGCGGAAAAGTAACATTGTGGAATCGGGGCGATGAAGTGATGAGAGTTACATCAAGAAGAGATGAGTGGGGCGAAGTGCAGAGCTATGAAGACAAACCAGGTTGGATATGCAATACTTGTCGTTTTGATAAAAAGAAAACAAGTGATTGGGTTATTGAAGGCGTAACAAATATTAATCGCCATTCAGTAATAGCACAGAACAAGTATAATGGATTGGTGATGCCGAAAGAAACGATTGCAGAAGTAATGGGTGGTAGAGATCCAAAGTTACTGATGGATATACATGATGTAAGTGGTGTAAATGATCCTTCGATTGATTTAAGTTTGATTGAAGGTCCAGCTACGAGTAAAACATTTACCCCCTAAAGGGAATAATAGGTTAATAAATTTGAATAGTTTTAGCAGTAAAGAAAGGGAAGGAGTAGTTTTTATAAAAAAAGCCTTTGGGATTTAGGGTAACATGTATTTAATGTCTATAGACTTATGGTTGATTCTTGAGAAGGCATTGCTGATTGGCGGTATTATTGGACTGTCATTCTTTATTGCCATGTACACTACATATGCTGAAAGAAAAGTAGCAGGTTGGTTGCAAGATCGTCATGGACCAAACAGAGCCGGGCCTTTTGGAATTTTTCAACCATTAGCGGATGGCGGTAAGCTTTTTTCAAAGAAGAAATTATTCCATTAGCATCGAGTAAGTTTTTATTTATTCTTGGACCTGCTATGGCAATGGTAACTGCGTTGGTTGCTAGTACTGTCATTCCATGGGCAGCACCTTTTGTTACCAAAGGTGGAAATGTAATTCCAATGCAGGTGGCTGATGTTGATATGGGAATTTTATTAGTGTTCAGTATTGTAAGTGTTGGTGTGTACGGAATAATGATTGGCGGCTGGGCATCTAATAATAAGTTCTCTTTAATTGCGGCTATTCGTGGTGCTTCGCAAATGATTTCGTATGAATTGCCAATGGGCATGGCTCTGATTGCTGTCTTATTTATGTCAGGGTCATTACAAATGAGTGAAATAGTTTCTGTGCAGGCACAAAATGGATGGAATGTAATTTACCAACCACTTGGATTTATCATTTTCTTTATTTGTGCTTTGGCAGAATGTAATAGAACACCGTTTGATTTGCCGGAAGCGGAGAATGAATTGAACTTTGGTTATCATCAGGAATATTCATCGATGAAACTTGGTTTCTATTTGTTTGCTGAATACATTAATATGTTCATCAGTGCTGCGATAATGTCAACGGTTTTCTTAGGTGGTTATGATATTCCTTTTGTGAATGAAGCATCTTGGGGATTAAGTTCTTTCTGGATGACATTTATAAGTTTTGGAGTGTTGATGTCAAAAATATTTTTCTTCCTGTTTGTATTCATCTGGATACGGTGGACGATTCCTCGTTTCCGCTTTGACCAATTGATGGATTTGGGTTGGAAAAAATTAATACCATTGGCATTGATAAATATGATTATTACAGCAGCAGTAATGTTGTGGTTGAATAAATAGATGCCCCTGTCCCCTAAAGGGGAACTTAGGTGAAGAAGGCATTTTGTATTGAACAGTTCTTTAAAGAAATGAGATTTAATTTAGGCGTAACCATTTTGTAGAAGGGTTGTATCGACAGTCCCGTAGGGACAACATTTTGGTAACTCCGGGTTTTAACCCGGAGAAAAGAAATCGAAGAATGTATAGAACCCCGTAGGGGACATATTTTGATGAAAAGAATTATCGAACGATGAAGTGAGTGACACAACAGACGATGATAGTAGTAATACAGTTGGCAACATAAATATATATTTGCGAAAATTTAAAATAATCTCCCTTTAGGGGATAGGGGTATGCGATTAACAAACAGATCAACAGAGGTAGACCGTAGTCCGATGACTTTTCTGGAGAGTATATATCTCTGGAATATTCTGAAAGGCATGGGCATTACGATAAGCCATCTGTTTAAAAAGAAAGCTACTATACAATATCCTGAGCAGAAACGAACTTTCGCAAAAGTGTTCAGAGGATTGCATGTGCTGAACAGGGATGAAGAAGGAAGAGAAAATTGTACAGCTTGCGGATTATGTGCGGTAGCTTGTCCGGCAGAAGCAATTACGATGGAAGCGGCAGAACGTTTACCGGGCGAAGAGCATTTGTACCGTGAAGAAAAATATGCAGCTAAGTATGAGATCAATATGCTGCGTTGTATTTTCTGTGGATTGTGTGAAGAGGCTTGTCCGAAGGATGCGATTTATTTATCCGAAACATTTGCTCCGGCAAACTATAGCAGAAAAGGATTTATATATAAGAAAGAAGATTTAGTGATTCCGCATCCGATACATGAAAAAGAGGCGTATGAAAAAGCAAGAGGTGGAAGAGTAGAAATTAATAAGAAAGACTAACGGCAAAAAGAGAAATGGGCATTACACAAATATTATTTTGGTTCCTTTCCATAGTGGCAATCTTTAGTGCCCTGATGGTGATTAGCAGCAAGAACCCTGTGCACAGTGTGTTGTGGTTGATCCTGACCTTCTTCTCTATTTCCGGTCATTATATTTTATTGAATGCACAGTTTCTGGCAATTGTAAATATTATCGTTTACGCCGGAGCTATTATGGTATTGTTTCTATTTGTAATCATGCTGATGAACCTAAACAAAGAAACAGAACCACAAAAGCATAAATGGTTGCGGATAGCCGGAGCAGTGGCTGGAGGATGTTTGTTACTGGTATTGGTAGCTGCTTTGAAAGACACAGATATTAAACATCAGCAGGCGTTGGTAAACACTGGTGGTATTGGATTGATTAAGAATTTAGGTAAAGAATTATTTACAACATACGTAGTGCCGTTTGAGATAAGCAGTATTTTATTTTTGAGTGCAATGGTAGGTGCTGTGGTGATTGGGAAGAAAGAATGATTTGAAAATTTGGAGATGTGTCAATTCATCTTCAAATCAGATAATTACCAAATTGACAAATTGATTTTATGCCGATAAATTATTACATATTTCTGTCTCTTGCATTGTTCTGCATTGGTATTGTGGGTGTGCTTACACGTCGTAATGCCATTATCATTTTTATGTGCATTGAGTTAATGCTGAATGCAGTGAATTTGTTATTGGTGGCATTTTCGAAAATGCACCACAATGCGGCGTTGCTGGCAGGTGATGCAACAACAATCGCCGGAACAGACGGACAGCTATTTGTATTTTTTATAATGGTAGTGGCTGCTGCAGAAGTAAGTGTTGGGCTGGCCATTATTGTAATGATGTATAGAAATATACATTCGGTAGATGTGAATTTCTTGAATCGGTTAAAACATTAATAGCCCCCTAAATCCCCCGAAGGGGGACTTTCGGAGCTACATGAAATTTGAACAATATTTTTATAAATAAATAAATGACTCTAAAAGCCCCTCCTTCGGAGGGGTTGGGGAGGCTAGATTATGCAGAATGTGTTACAAATAGTTTATTTAATTCCTTTACTGCCATTAATTGGATTTTTGATTAATGGTTTGGGAAGAAAGCATTTATCGAAATCAATGATAAGTGCTGTTGGTTGCGGAAGCATTCTTATTTCATTTGCATTAAGCATTTGGGTGTTTCTTCAGGTGAAAGGTGGTAATGTGCATACAGCTCATTATTTCGATTTCATATCAGTAGGAAAACTAAAAATTCCTTTTGAATTTAAAATTGATCAACTCTCTTCACTGTTTTTATTAATTATTACTGGCATCGGTTTCCTCATTCATCTTTACTCTACTTCGTACATGAAGGAAGAAAAAAGTGAACACTTCGGAAGATATTTCTCTTACCTCAACTTGTTTATATTCTCCATGTTGCTGCTTGTAATGGGTGGCAATTTTGTGGTGATGTTTATTGGTTGGGAAGGTGTTGGCCTTTGTTCTTATTTATTAATAGGATTTTGGTTTAAGAAGCATGAGTACAATAAAGCAGCCAGCAAGGCCTTTATTATGAACCGCATCGGCGACCTTGCATTTTTGATTGCTATCTTCTGGCTTATTGCTAAACTAAGCACCGTTTCTTTTGATGAAGTTTTCACTGCAGCAAACATTGCCAAACTAAGCAGCCTTGATATAACTGTTATAACGATCTTATTATTTGTGGGTGCTACTGGTAAGAGTGCACAAATACCTTTATATACTTGGTTGCCGGATGCCATGGCTGGTCCTACACCTGTTTCTGCATTGATACATGCTGCTACGATGGTTACTGCCGGTATCTATATGATTGCCCGTAGCAATATATTGTATTCGTTAAGTGTAATTCATGCAATGGGTGGCGAGCAGGATATTCGCAATATGGGTGGGCTTTCAAAAAAACTAAAAATCACTTTTATTACTTTCTTAATTGGATGTATTGCTATTGCGGGCATTCCACCATTTAGTGGCTTCTTTTCTAAAGATGCGATATTGTTAAGTGCATTTATAAAAAATCCAGTGTTGTATGGCGTTGCATTATTTGCAGCATTGCTTACAGCATTTTATATGTTCCGTTTATTGTTCATTACCTTCTCAGGAAAGTTCAGAGGCACTCATGATCAAGAACATCATTTACATGAAAGCCCACCGGCTATGACGATTCCATTGATAGTATTAGCAATTCTTGCAATCATTGGTGGTTTTGTTGGTATACCAGAAGTGTTTATGCATGGTGGCGATAAACTGGGCGAATTTTTATCTCCTGTAATTACAGAACAGGAGCATCATGTTTCGCATGCTACAGAATATATGCTGATGGGCTTATCAACCGGATTAGTAATTGCCATGATAATTTTTGCATGGTTCAAATTCAGAAACTATCAGCGAAGCGAAGCAACTGGTTTTGGAAAAGTACTGGAGAACAAATGGTATGTTGATGAGATTTATGATGCAGCCATTGTAAAGCCAATTAAAAAAGCCGGAACATTCTTTAGTCAGGTATTTGATAACAAAGTTATAGATGGCATGGTGAATGGTGTTGGTAGATTAATGCAGTATAGCAGCCGCCAGTTACGATTAGTGCAGAGTGGTCAGGTTGGCAATTATGTTTTATTAATGGTCATCAGCATGGTGCTGATATTTGTAATACAATTTTTTTTAAGAAAATAATTCTTTCGTAAGCATATATCATGATTTCATTATTACTCATATTACTCCCTTTATTAACTGGACTCGCCGCTTTTTTTATTAAAGATGAGAAACTGGTTCGTACATGGGCAGTGCTTACCTCATTTGCAACATTAACAATTGCCATCTTGTCTTTGTGTTGCATGAATGATACGAAGAGTCTTAACTATCATTGCGAATGGTTGCCTTCTCTGGGTGCTTCTTTTTCATTGAAGATGGATGGAGTGGCACAATTACTTTGTTTATTAAATACAATTGCATACCCACTTGTATTTATTGCTGGTTGGGATAAGACCTATAAAAATGCAAAGAACTTTTTTGCTTTGATGCTATTGGCACAGGCAGGCATTATGGGTGTTTTTCTTGCAGCAGACGCATTATTGTTTTATTTCTTCTGGGAACTGGCATTGATACCGATGTACTTTCTTTGTTCGCAATGGGGTGGTGAAAAACGGGTTGCTGTTACATTTAAGTTTTTCATCTACACATTTATCGGTTCACTGTTAATGCTGATAAGTATTTTGTACTTATATGGACAAACACCTGATCATTCCTTTAGTATCGAATCATTTTATAATCTTAAGCTAACAAGTAAACAGCAGAGCATTCCTTTCTGGTTAATGTTTGTTGCCTTTGCTGTTAAGATGCCAATTTTCCCTGTGCATACTTGGCAACCGGATACATATGAACAGGCTCCAACTTCAACTACCATGATATTGAGTGGTGTAATGGTGAAGATGGGAGTGTTTGGTTTAATTCGTTGGTTATTCCCGATTTTATCCACTGCATCATTTGTTTGGGGCGATGTTATAACACTTATTGCCATCATCGGAATGATATATGCTTCATTAATTGCTTTGCGTCAGGATGATTTAAAACGATTGGTGGCCTATTCTTCTATTGCACACATCGGTTTGTTATGTGCTGGTATGTTTACACAGAATGCAAGTGGCATGCAAGGTGTAATGATACAAATGTTCAGCCATGGTATTAATATCATTGGTTTGTGGATTGTGGTCGACTGGATTGAACGTAAAACCGGAACTCGTAAAATGTCGGAGTTGGGCGGCCTTGCACAAAAGGCACCTGCATTAACGATATTCTTTGTAATCATAGCACTGGCAAATATTGCGTTGCCATTAACCAATGCATTTGTTGGCGAATTCCTGATCTTTAATGGACTGCTTGGTTCCTTTACTCTATATAATGTTTGGTACACAGTTTTGGCAGGAGTATGTATAATTCTTGGCGCAGCTTATACATTGCGGATGATTCGCAAAGTTGCTTATGGCGAAGTGAATGAACTTACTGCAAATGTGAGTGACATAAGTATAAATGGGAAACTGGCTTTAGGGATAATTGTAGTGTTGATATTGGCAGCGGGGATCTATCCGCAACCAATTTTGGATTTGACTAGCGGCTCGACTGATTCACTTGTAGATAAATTTGATATATTACGGAAAGCTCTGCTGAAGTAAATGAAGAAAGAAAAGATATGAACGCATTAATATTATCGGCAATTCTTGGAGTTATTTTAATGTTCAGTGGCATTCTGTTCAAACAGAAAGCGGCTATCCGGAATATTGCCATTACTGGAATGGTATTATTGCTGGCGGTTAATGTCATGGAAATGTGCGGCATTGTATTCTTTAATGTGAATACACATGGTATGATTGTTTTCGACAGGTTTGCATTATTGTTTACTACAATTGCGTTTGCTTCAACACTTTTGTATTTACTACTCTCTGCAAGAGATATGGAAAAGGTTGGCGTTAATTATGCCGAGTACTTTACACTTATCTTTTTTATTCTTTGCGGAATTACATTAACGGCTTCCTTTAAATCATTACTGATACTTTTCCTTGGAATTGAAATAATTTCTATACCGCTTTATATTTTAACAGGAAGTGATAAAAGAAATCTGAAAAGTAATGAAGCATCGCTAAAGTATTTTTTACTCGGTGCTTTCTCCACAGGATTAATGTTGATGGGTATTGCATTAATCTATGGTGCCATGGGAACTTTTGATACTACAAGCATCAATATATTTACTGAAGGCAAGCCATCTTTACTTTTAGTTACCGGAATGTTGCTTTTGTTATTTTCTATGTCGTTTAAGGTTTCTGCAGCACCATTTCATTTCTGGACACCAGATGTCTATGACGGAGCTCCAACGGTATTTACATCTTTCATGGCTACGATTGTGAAAGCTGCTGTGTTCATCGGGTTTATTCGCTTGTTTGATGAGGCATTTGGATTATTAAGACCAGAGTGGAAATTATTTGTTGCACTAATTGTAGTGGCTACTCTTTTTATAGGAAATATTACAGCGGTGTTTCAGCAAAGCGTAAAACGGATGCTTGCTTATTCAAGTATAGCACAGGCTGGCTTTATGATGATGGCCGTGTATGCAATGAATACTGATGCAAAGGAAGGTCTGTTACTTTATGCAGTTGCTTATAGTTTTGCTACCATCGGGATCTTTGCTGTGTTAATCAAGATGAAGGATTATACGTTTGATGGCTTCAACGGGTTTGCAAAACATCAACCATTATTAGCGGCTACTACGACTATCTTTTTATTATCCTTAGCAGGTATTCCTCTAACCGCAGGATTTCTTTCTAAGTTCTATATGTTGAAAGCAGCCATGGTTGCTGGTAATAATCTTTGGCTTGTCATTTTTGCGGTACTCATGGCAGCAGTCAGTGTATATTATTATTTCAGAGTAATACAAGCCATGTATTTTAAAGAAGGTGATGCGCAACCAATTGAAGTTTCTCGTTCTTTTAAATTGACATTGGTTGTATTGGCTGTTTTAATAATTGTATTTGGAATTTATCCTGATCTGATTTTATCCCATCTTTACTTTTAATAGTTACCATTTGTAATGTTTCGCTACTTGCCAGTATCTTTTTCTTAATTTCGGGGAAGATGAATACAAGCGATGTTTTTTCATTAGCATTCAGAACAGTTCGTAGCAATAAACTTCGTAGCGGACTTACCATATCTATCATTGCGTTTGGAATAATGGCTTTGGTAGGAATTATTACTGCTATAAAAGCAATGAATCAAAAATTTTCGGAAAGCTTTTCCACTATGGGAGCAAACAGTTTCACCATTCGGTTTAAAGAACGAAATATAAAATTTGGCGGTGGCGGGAAGGAGGTTAAGCTAAAAAAGAAAGGAGCTAAAAAAGAAAAAATATCAAGCCTTGGAAAGAACATAACAAAGCAGGATGCCGAATTATTTATGCAGCGGTTTGCATTTCCAGCTACCAAAAGCATTTCCATTTTTGGCAACAGAAATAATATTGCTTCGCATGAATCAAGAAAAACAACGCCAAATATTACCTTGTTCGGCGGCGATGAAAATTATTTAATACTGAATGGATTTTCATTACAGTTAGGAAGAAATCTGAACAGTATGGATGTTCACACAGGTCGTAATGTTTGTATTCTTGGTTACGACGTAGCAAACACACTTTTTAAAGAAGGCATCAGCAGAGCGGTAAATTCAGTTATTCGACTTAACAATATCCCATATAGAGTGCTAGGTGTATTGGAAAGCCGAGGCTCCACTTTTGGTTTTAGTAGAGATAATGTCATCATTACTTCCTACACCAATGTAGATCAGAATTTTCCATCAGGCTATTCATTTGTAATGGCGGTTATGACAAATGATTTACAACAAGTGAATGCTGCCATGGGTGAAGCAGAAGGAGTCTTCAGGTCTATTCGCAAACTTGCCACTACAGAAGAAAGTAATTTTGTAATTGATAGAAGCGATAGCATTGCGGAAAAGGCAATTAATAGTTTACGGTTTCTTACCATTTCTGCAACTGTAATTGGGCTTATTACATTAATAGGTGCTGCAATTGGCTTAATGAATATTATGCTGGTTTCAGTTTCTGAGCGAACAAGGGAAGTAGGGCTGATAAAAGCAATTGGGGGAAAAAGTAAAATGGTAAGCCGTCAGTTCCTTTTAGAGGCTATCATAATAAGTGTATTGGGAGCTTTGTTAGGAATTGTTTTAGGCGTAATGGTGGGCAATCTTTTTCTTTTGTTTTGAACACAGGATTTGTCATTCCCTGGGATTGGGTTTTATATGGTATTGTCATTTGTACAATTGTAGGACTTCTTGCCGGTTTGTACCCGGCAATGAAGGCCGGAAAGCTAAATCCCATAGAGGCACTGCGCTACGAATAGTACCTTGAAAAATTGACTAAAATTCAATTCTTTCAAATTTATTTAGAAATCTTATTAAATTATTTGCATCAGACTTGTTCAAGATGAAAAAATCCTTAACTTGACCTTTCCTATTAAAAAATGATAAAGGGAGTTTCTTTTTAAATCTTTTTTCTTAGCATTGTAACTTCGAATTAAGCGATTAGTATCTAAAAATTTAAAAAACTAAAAAATTTAAGAACATGGCAGAAATTAAACCAACTGCGTCAGCATCAGTTAAGGCTACTTCAGTACAGCCAAAAAAGAGTAGCAATATGATTTCCTGGATTGCACCAGTAGTTTGTATTGTGGCAGGGTATGCCATTTGGCGATTTATGATGGGAGCCGCAAGTGGCTTTGGTGAACCAGATCCAGCAGGTGGATTTTGGCCACATCACAGGAAGCCTAATGATGCATTTCATGCAATCTATGAAGGTGGTATCATCGTTCCATTATTGATTGGAATGTTTTTGATTGTGGTTGTATTCTCTATTGAACGTCTTCTTACTATTCGTAAGGCATTAGGAAACGGATCTATTTCTGATTTTGTCAGAAAAGTTCAATATCATTTAGCTAACCGTAATGTGGATGCTGCACTTTCTGAGTGTGACAAGCAAAGAGGTTCAGTTGGAAATGTTATGAAAGCTGGTCTTCGTCGTTACAAAGAAATGATTAATGAAGGTGGTTTAACTACCGAGCAGAAAGTTGTTTCTATACAAAAAGAAGTAGAAGAAGCTACTGCATTGGAGTTACCTATGTTGCAGAAAAATCTGGTATTCCTTTCTACTATTACATCCGTAGGTACACTTGTGGCCCTATTGGGTACGGTATTGGGTATGATCCGTTCTTTTGCTGCGCTTGGTAAAGATGGTGGTGCAGGTGCTGCTGGTGATCTGGCTGTAGGTATTTCTGAGGCCTTGTACAACACGGCTTTAGGTATTGGAACCTCAGCATTGGCACTTATTATGTATAACGTATTTACTACTAAGATTGATTCTATAACTTATGGTATTGATGAATCTGGGTTTACTTTAACTCAAAGTTTTGCTTCTCTGTATAAATAATACAGGTTTTGCAAGCTTTTTGTATGGAAAACATGAACAAATTCATCTCATTATAAACAAATGTAATCATGCCGAGTATTAAAATACCAAGGAAAAGTACCGACACGGATATGACTCCCTTTGTGGACATAGCGTTTCTGATACTTTCCTTCTTTATCATGGCTACTAAATTCAAGCCGCCAGAACCTGTAGAGATTAAAACTCCAGGATCGGTATTATCACAAAAAATGCCGGAAAGCAATGCTGTATTAATTGCTACCGATTCAACCAATAAGGTTTATTTCACACTGTTATCTGAAAAGGATCCAGGTAAGTTTGATGCAATTATTAATGGTGTAAATGAGACTCAAAAACTTGGTCTTACACCTGCACAGATTAATAATTTCAAAAAAACATACATGGTGGGAGTCCCTTTTGCAGGGTTAAAGCAGTTGCTCGATATCGATGCTAAGGAGCAAATAAACGTAAAGCAACCTGGAATTCCTGTTATGGATTCTACTAATAACCAGTTGTTTTGGTGGATACAAGCTTCTAAAAATGCTTTTGCAGGTGAAAAACTGATATATCTTATTAAAGGAGATGGCAATTCGAAATATCCCGCTTTTGAAGCAGTAATTGAAGCTTTGAAGAAGAATGAAGAATTTAAATATTCTCTTGTTACTTCTTTAGATGATATACCAGCTGGTTCTGCATTGGATTTAGAACAAAAAAGATTAAAATAATTTATCAACTCATTTTAAACCAGTCTTAAAATGGCAAGTATAGAAGGTGGTGGCGATAGCGGCCACAAAAAAGGACCGGGAGTTAAAAAGGCAAAAAAGCTTTCTACTCGAGTAGATATGACTCCCATGGTGGATCTTGGTTTTCTGTTAATTACTTTTTTCGTATTTACGGCTACAATGTCAACGCCAACTACCTTGGATTTGAACATGCCTAAAGATGTAGATGATGACAAAAAGAAAACCGAAGTAAAACAATCAGGTGTACTTACGCTAATGTTAGGCAAAGGCAACCAGGTTTATTATTATGAAGGTCAATTGCAAGTAGCCGAAGGAGTAAATAACTTCAAGCAAACAACTATGAAGGGTATTCGTCAAATCATCATTGACAAAAAAACTGAAGTTATCAGCAGATTTAATCCTGCAACGGTTGATCCGAAATCCTGCGAAGATGAAAAAGCAGCAGCTAAGAAAAAAGGTGACCCTAATTGGGAAAATGCCTGTAAGGATATGGACTTTGTAGTGATTATAAAACCTGACGAAGATGCTACTTATAAAAACACTGTTGATATTTTAGATGAGATGACGATTAACAAGGTTAAGAGGTATGCAATGGTTAAATTACTAAAAGAAGAAAAGGAATTGATTAAAGCTACAGAAGCATCTGAACCAAAATAATTTTCTTTGTTTCTTATGCAATAACATCATTTCCGCATCTTATAAAAAATTGAATTATGGAAGCAAACAAAATTTTATCAGCCGATGTTCTTGACATCATTTTTGAAGACAGGAACAAAGATTACGGGGCATATGATTTAAGAAAATCCTACAACCGCCGGATCACCAAAGCTCTTATTATCACTGCTTCAATTGCATTACTTGCTTTATTAGGTTCATTCCTTGCAAGTGCAATGAAAGACAGTGACGATAAGAAGATTAAGACAAACGAAATGACCATTCAGGACATCAAGCAGGAGGACAAACCACCACCACCACCTCCACCCCCTCCTCCTCCTCCAAAACCAGATCCTCCAAAAGTGGAAATGAAACAATTTACTCCTCCAATTATTAAAAAGGACGAGGAAGTTGAAAAACCACCACCGCCACAGGAAGAGCTGAAAGAGGTGAAGATTGCCGAAATCAGTCAGGAAGGTGTAAAAGATATTGGTATTGCCGCTCCTGCACAGATTGACGAAGGAAAGCAAATCATTGAAGTAAAGAAAGTAGAAGACGAGAACAAGATATTTGACAAAGTGGAAATTGAAGCCAGTTTTCCTGGTGGAGATGGTAAATGGCGTCGTTATCTTGAACAAAACTGTAATGGTCAGGTAGCAACAGACGGTGGTGCTCCGGAAGGAACATACACTACTATTGTGCAGTTTATCGTGGATAAAGAAGGTAATATCAGTGATGTAAAAGCTTTAACCAATCATGGATATGGAATGGAAGGTGAAGCGATGAGAGTTATTAAGAAAGGACCAAAATGGACACCAGCTGTTCAGAATGGCCGTCAGGTAAAAGCTTATCGTAAGCAGCCTATCACTTTCCAGGTTCTTAGCGAGTAATTTATAAACGACATTTTATATAAAAGCCTTCCGATTAATCGGGAGGCTTTTTCTTTTATTACCCTAGCTCTTCAAATGATAAGCATCAATTAGTTTATTTTTGATGCAATGAATAAATTATCTGGCTGGGATGATACAATTGTAGCACTAGCAACGGCACCGGGCATTGGAGCCATTGGTGTTATTCGTTTAAGCGGAGAAAAATCTTTTAGTATTATTAATACATTATTTCCTTCTAAAAATTTATTGCAACAACCTTCACACACATTGCATGTTGGTTTTTTAAAGGAAGAAGAAACAATACTTGATGAAGTAGTTGTGTCAATTTACAAAGGTCCAAAATCATACACTGGTGAAGATGTGGTTGAAATAAGTTGTCATGGTTCACCATTTGTACAGCAGCAAATAATTAATGCTTGCATAAAAAGCGGCGCAAGGTTGGCTAAAGCCGGAGAGTTTACACAAAGAGCTTTCTTAAATGGGAAACTAGATTTGGCACAAGCAGAATCTGTGGCTGATTTAATTGCTTCGAACTCTGCAGCATCACAGAAAGCAGCTTTGCATACAATGCGGGGTGGCTTTTCCGAAAATTTAAAAATGCTAAGAGACAGGCTGATTACTTTTTCTGCATTGATTGAACTGGAGTTGGATTTTAGTCAGGAAGATGTAGAGTTTGCAGACCGTAAACAGTTTTATGAATTGATAGAAGAACTGTCTACATCTACTAACCAACTAATTAATTCATTTTCTCTTGGTAATGTAATTAAGAATGGTGTAAGCGTAGCGATAGTGGGAAAGCCGAATGCAGGTAAATCAACCTTGTTGAACAGTTTATTAAATGAGAATAGAGCTATCGTAAGCGACATAGCAGGTACTACAAGAGATACAATTGAAGAAATAATAAATATTGACGGCATTCTCTTCAGGTTAATTGATACGGCAGGTATACGACAACACACGGCAGATATTATTGAAAGCGAAGGCGTGGAAAGAAGCTTAGCAAAAATTAAAAATGCCGACCTTGTAGTTTACCTGTTTGACGGAACAGATACCGTTGAAGAAGTAGTCAATAAGAAGATTGAATTGCAACAGCAGGAATTGAAATTTTTATTAGTCGCCAATAAGATTGATATTCCTGGCGAAGCCGAAGTCAAAAATAAATTTTCATCTGTTGGAGGAATGATATTCATTTCTGCCAAACATCATCTGCATACAGAAGTATTAAAAGAAAGAATGGTAGATGCAGTATTGCAAGGCTCTTTGCAAATGGAGAGTACAGTTGTTACCAATGCAAGGCATTATCATGCATTGAAAGAAGTAGCAATTTCGCTAACAGAAATTAAAAATGGATTGGATAATAAACTGTCAGGCGATTTACTAGCATTAGATATCCGCCGTTGCTTACAGTATCTTGGTGAAATAACAGGTGAGATTACTCATGAAGACCAACTGGATTATATTTTTCGAAGTTCTGTATCGGAAAGTAACTATCTTTCCTTTGTTTCATAAATGCCTGTTATTGTTAGCTTTTAGCTGATTTATCTTTCTTTTATTTGTTGCCCAACTCCACTTTTTTACCTATATTTGTTGCCTGATTGTTGCCCAGATTTGTTGCCCACAAATCAGGCAACACTCGGGAGAGAACATGCTACATACAGCTACAAGCTGCTACATGTAGCAACAACAGGCAACAAAATGAGCAGCAACATTCGTCTACAAAAAACTTGTCAGCACTGCGGTAACCGGTTTACCGCCAAGACTACTGTTACACAGTTTTGCTCAGATACCTGTGCCAAGAGAGCATACAAACAACGGAAGCGGGATGAAAAAATTGAAGTGGCCATCAAGGAAGAAACCGAGAAAGCCATGTACAACCCTGCCATTTCTCAAAAGGAATTTCTAACCGTAGATGAAGCCTGCCAGTTAATCAACGCCAGCCGATGGACCATATACAGGCTCATCGACAAAGGCGAACTCAAAGCAGGTAAGTTGGGCAGAAGTACCCGTATCCCCCGAACAGCTATCAACGAACTATTCAAATTAACTGAAGCATGACAGTAACTTTAAGACAACGCAAAAAGGGCGATAAAATCAGCCTGTATCTTGATTACTATGGTGATGGTAAAAGAGACTATGAGTATTTGCAATTATACATCATACCCGAGCCGGAGAAAGGCAAGCTCACCAAAGAGCAGAAGGAAGAGAACCGTAAAACAATGATCCTGGCAGAAGCCATCCGGTCAAAAAGATTGCTCCAGATAAAGAATGAAGAATATGGCTTTCGGGATACCGATAAAGCCAAAGGCAGTTTCATTGCCTACTTTGAAAGGCTTACCGAGAAAAGGAAAGGCAGCGAGGGAAATTGGGGCAATTGGGATAGTGTGCTGAAACACCTGAAGAAGTTTGCCAAAAATGGTGCATCATTTAAAGACGTTGATAAAAACTGGCTGGAAGATTTCAAAACCTATCTCATATCCGAAGCCAAGAGCAAAACCAATAAACACCTTTCGCAAAATTCACAGTCCTCTTATTTCAGCAAGGTAACCGCAGCTTTGAAGGAAGCAGTAAAAGAAGGCATCATACAAACCAATCCTGCAAACCAGGTGGAAGGCATCAGGTCAGATGATCCTGATAGAGAGTTTCTCACTTTGGAAGAATTACAGGCAGCAGCAAAAGTGGAGTGTGAAATGCCGGTGCTCAAAAATGCTTTCATCTTTTCTGCATTGAGTGGTTTGCGTTGGTCGGATATAGAAAAGTTGGTTTGGTCAGAAGTGCAGCACTCTGAGCAGTCCGGGTATTACATCCGTTTCAGGCAGAAGAAAACAAAGGGAGCAGAAACATTGCCCATTTCAGAACAAGCCTTTTCGCTTTTAGGCGAAAGAAGAAAGCAGGATGATAAAGTATTTGAAGGATTGTATTACAGTGCCTGGCATAACTTAAAACTCCGTGAATGGGTAATGAAAGCAGGTATCACCAAGCACATCACTTTTCACTGTGCAAGGCATACCTACGCCACTTTACAAATTACATTGGGAACAGATATTTACACGGTTTCAAAACTCTTAGGTCACAGGCATTTAAAAACAACCGAAATTTACGCTAAGGTAATTGACCATAAAAAACAGGAGGCCGCCAATAAAATTAAATTAGACTTATAGCGATGGAAGTAAAAGTATTAGACAGCATCATGCACGGTGTATTGAAGCCGTGGAAATTAGACACCACCAACACAAGGCGGTTCACTGAATTGGTGAAAGCTGCAAAAGCAGCTTCACCCAGCACCAATGCAGAGTTGCTTTCGCAACTCACAGCATTGTTGGTTGATTACCCAACGCTTCAAAAAATAGTGGCTGATGAAACCATAGGCAACACAGCATTGCAGCAGCTTTTATACAAAACGGATTTGCCAAAGTATAAAGATGCCGTTACTCATTTTTATTATTTCATAATCACCGGAGAAACACTTCGTGTTTTCAATGCAGTATTGCAGCAAGCTGCAAACTGGACAGAGTTAGTTGATATTCGCTATCAGGTTGGCAAGACCCTTACCAATGTGAGAGTATTAGCCAAGCAGGTTACCACAGAATTAAATGAGCAGGGTTTTACAACGGTTCCTGATGCACAAAGCAACGTTGTTCACTTCGCTTTGTATTACTTAAAGCATAGCCTCGTTCAGCTTTATTTCAGCATACAGGAACAGTTCAAGGCAAGCCTTTCACAAACAACAACCATTGAAGATTTTTATGTGTTGGATTTGGAAGAACCATTGTCCACCGTTCAGCAATTAGAGTATGTAGGACCGCCAGCAGCAGATGAAAAAGGAAGCACCGAGTACAACGGCAACCAGGAAGCAATTCACTTCGGTTTCAAAGATGATATTGCAAAGCTCACAACGGTTGTTAATCAGTTGTGCCATCAAATAGAATTACTGAATGATGATGTCACCAGTGCTGATGAATTAATAAAGGCTTTTACAGCAAAGAGTATCTTGCCCGGTGCAGTTAAAATTCAATTAGGCTGCGAAACCAAACACTTCCGTTATTGCATTGATAAGTTCATACCCTACTTCAATAGCCTGACATTGTCGAACATTGAAAAGTCAAAAATCTTCTATTCCAAAAAGGATACACTGATAACTGCAAACAACCTTTCAGCAAGTGGTTCAAAGAACAAAATTGAACCAAAGGAAAAGACAACCATTGACAAGATTTTTAAACATCTGCAATAAAAAAATTAAGATTATTCAGTAATGTGAGTAAGGGATTAACCCTTAACCATTGCCCCTCTTGCATTTAAGAGGTTTGTGCCATCATTCATAAAAATTAAAAGATGGCACACGAAGAATTAATCTTAGACAAGCTCTCCGAAATAGCTACCAAGCTGGATGAGCAAAACCTGTTACAAAAAACAGTACTGAACTTTAATGAGGCTTGCAAATATTTAGATGTAAGCCCATCGCATTTGTACAAACTCACCAGTACAAAGCACATTCCCCATTTCTGTCCTCAGGGCAAAAAACTCTACTTCAAACGGGAGGAGTTGGATACCTGGTTACAACGTAACCGCAAATCCGCAGCAGATGAAATTGATCAGATGGCTGCCGATTATGTTATCCGCAACAAACGCAAGAAGTAAGATTTTTTTAATAACTGAAAGAACAGAACAATGGCATCAAGTACCATATTTAAAAATTTCACCGTGCCGGTGGAAAAGAAATCATTGCTTTTAATAGCCAATGATATTGCCTCCGGCAAATACAAAGCGGAGGTGGAAGAAATCAGGGCATTGCTGGAGCAAGGCAAAACGGAAGAAGCTGCCAATAAGAAAAAGCAATTGTTGGCCTTCACTCCATCCGCAGTATTCAGCGAGAAAAGGCAAATGCCTTTCCTTGAAATGTACAGCGGCTTTGTACATCTTGATTTTGACAAGCTAACACCGGAACAGTTGGATGCAGCTTTCAAAGTCATTGCTGAAATCCCTTACACCTTCTTATGCTTTATCAGCCCAAGCGGTAACGGTCTTAAAGTGTTCATTGAGGTAAATACTGAAATTGAACACCACGACATTGCCTATTTGCAGGTGCAGAAGCATTACGAAGATGCAACAGGTTTAAAAGCAGACCCAAGCTGCAAGGACATCACAAGGCTTTGCTTTATGAGTTATCACCCTGGACTGTTTAAGAACATCCGTAACGAGAAGTTCAAAGTACAGTTGCCTGAAATCTTCACCCAACCGGAAGTGCAACCAAAAGCAGAACCAGTAATCCCACCAGTTCAGGAAGAACCCGAAGAGGATCTGAACATCGCTTTTATTTTCAATCAACAAATTCAATTCACCAATCAAAAAACCCAATACACCGATGGAAACAGGAACAATTATATTTATCGGCTTGCTTCTAATTGCAACCGAGCTGGTTTATCGCAGTCCGATACTGAACTTTTATGTACGCAACATTTTGACCTACCTGAAAGAGAAATTAAAGAGGCAGTAAAAAGTGTTTACTCCCACCACAAACCCGAGTTTGCAAAGTTTGCAAACACTGCAAAGCTGCAAAGTGCAGAACAGCAAACACCGCAGGAAGACTATTTAAAAGCCACTCCAACCATTCCCGAAGAACTGTATTTGCAAATGCCTGAAATATTGCAGCACGGTGCAATGGCATTTACCGATGAAAGAGAACGGGATGTTTTTCTTACAGGTGCATTGGCAATTCTCAGCGGATGTTTGCCCGGTGTAAAAGGAGTGTATGCAGGTAACGAAGTTTTTCCGAATGTTTTTTCATTTGCCATTGCCCCGGCCGCCAGTGGAAAAGGTGCATTAAAATTCGCAAAGATGCTGGCAGACGAATACCACAGCTTTGTGCTGAAAGCAAGCCGTGAGGCAGAATCACAATACAATCAGGAACTATCCGAACACAAGCAAAAAATCAGTAGTAAGAAAAAGGGCGACACCTCCACCGAAGAACAGCCCACCAAACCCACTTTTAAAGTGGTGTACATTCCGGCAAATACAAGCTATGCAAAAATCCTTTGGCACTTGGAGCAGAACGAAGGCACAGGCATTATTTGCGAAACCGAAGCCGACACCCTGGGCAATGTATTTAAACAAGAGTGGGGTTCCTATTCCGATATGCTTCGCAAATCGTTTCATCACGAAAGGCTTTCCAGTTCCCGGAAAGGCAACAATGAATTTACAGAGGTAAATGCACCCAGCTTGTCTATCGCTTTATCCGGTACACCCAATCAGGTAACGGGCTTAATATCTTCTTCCGAAGATGGCTTATTCAGCCGTTTCATTTTCTATGCTTTTAAGGTGGAGCAAAAATGGAAAGACGTTTCCCCCAATGCCAATAACATCAACCTCACCGAGCATTTCAAAGTATTGTCCTTAAAAGTGTTTAACATGGTCCAGTTCCTGCAACGGGAAGAAACCACTGTTACATTAACCAATCAGCAATGGCAGCAGCTAAACCAAACCTGTGAGGCATGGCTCAATGAAGTAACCATGTTCACAGCCGAAGAAGCCGCCAGTATTGTAAAACGCTTGGGCTTGATCCTGTACCGTATGGCAATGCTATTTACCGCCTTGCGGAAATTTGAAAACGGAGAAGCAGCAAGCCAGGTGCTTTGCACCGATGAAGATTTCAGCACCGCTTTGCGGTTGGCCGAAATCTACCTCCACCACAGTATTTTAATGTTCAACAACCTGCCAAAGCAAAGCGAAGCCACCCAATTCAAAACAGGCGATAGCAAACGCAAATTCTTTGATGCTTTACCGGCAGAATTTACCCGCCAACAAGCCGTTGAAACCGGCAAGCAGTTTCAACTTTCTGCCCGTACCGTGGATGACATACTCCACAATGCCACCGGCAAGGCTTTGGAAAAGCTGAAGGCTGGGCATTACCGCAAAATCTAAGCACAATTTCCTCCCTGCATTGCTCCCCATACCGCCAAACGGATGGGGTTTTTGCATTGTTTGCAGACTTTGCAAGTTTTGCACATTGCTATTTTCCTTAGTAATTACTTGCTTTTCTTTTCTTATATTTGCCAATATTTGACAAGTCAATATTAAAACGATGAAAAGTCAATTTGGGGAGAAGATCAGGACACTCAGGGAGAAGCAAAATTTATATCTGCGGCAGGTTGCACCATTGCTTGAAATGGACACGGCTCAACTGAGTAAAATTGAAAAAGGTATGCGGCAACTCAAACGGGAACAGATACCCATCATTGCCGAAATACTCAAAGCCAGTAGCGATGAATTAATGACACTATGGTTAGCCGACCAAATTTATGCTGTGGTGAAAGATGAGAAGATGGCAAATGAAGCAATGCAAGTGGCTGAGAAAAATATTAACCAAACAAAACGCAAGAAATAAAACCAACAATTTAAAAGTAATCACATAATGGAAAATAACAGCAGACACATAGATACATATCTTGCTTTAGCGAATAGTCTTCGTTTTAAGTTATGGGCAATTGTTGGTGAGGACCTTATTAAAAAAAATACCGTAATCCAATACTTGCAAAAGCAGGGTTATCTGTTGGTTGATGTTGGTGCGGAGTTGAGCAGCCTATACAAAGAATTAGATGCTAATGAAGAGCCATCACACGACATAGGACAAAAAATAAAAGATTGGTTCCTGTCAAAACCGGAGAAGCTAATCTTAACAAATGCAAGCATTCTTTACCATAATGCTTTTACGAAGATTTCGCCTGTTGGTGCTTTCAAATATAACTCCCGTAATAAGAGCAGTGTTCTGTTCTTAGAAGATGAAAAGATTATAAGCAATCGTATTTCTTATGGTCAGGCAGGTTCAGAGGAGTATTACGATAAGGATATTAACGACATCCTTATTACCAAAATCGGTGATATAGAAGAAAACTATGAAACACTTGCAGCAGAAGATGCAGCAGAATATAAAACTGGTGATAAATTGCCCGATGATGCCATTGGTAATTTATTCAACTACACCGTAATTAAAGATGTTGTAGATATTGATACAGACTTAAAACAAGAAGATTTACAAAAGGAATTAATATCGAGTTACATCATTTCCGAAGGGCTTGAACAGCAGATTATAGACTTCTTTGATAACCTGCAAAAACCAAATCACAAGGCTGTAAAGATTATCGGTAACTACGGTAGTGGTAAATCTCACTTAATAGCTTTCTTAGTAAGCATCATTAATAATGAAAGTTATCGTTCACTTATTAAAAATGCAAAGGTTAGAAAAGCGGCTGAAAAAATATCTCGTAAGTTTTTTACAGTTCAATTTGAATTGCAGCCGGTGGATGTTGACTTGTCTTTTTTCTTTTTCAGGGAATTAGAAAAGCAAATAAAACAGGCATATGGTATAGAAATACCGAAGCTGACAAAGGACACAATTAATTTCAAAGACCATTTAGCGGAGATAATTGAAATACTAAAAGCAAAAGACCCTTCAAAGGGTTTGATGGTGATTGTGGATGAAGTTTCTGACTTCTTACAAGCAAAACAATCATTCCAGATAAAAAGAGATTTTCAATTTCTGAGAGTTGTTGCACAGGTTTGCCAGGATCAGGATATGCTTTTGGCTATTTCTATGCAGGAGGATATTTATTCAAGTCCTAAACTCAGCGATATTGCAGGAGATGAAGCTCGTATCAGTGAACGATTCCAGAATATCATTATCCGCAGAGAAGCAGTAAAGCAAGTTATAGCACAACGTATTGTTTCTAAGACCAAACAACAACACATTGAGATAGAACAAAAGCTAAAACCCTTCATTGATAAAATTGAAGACGTTGCAAACAAGCAGGAAGAATATATTGAGTTGTTCCCTTTTACACCGGGCTTGCTAAACCTATTTCATGAATTGCCTTATTTTGAAAAACGGGGTATCATCCAATTTGCACAGAACGAATTGAAGTATGTTATTGCCAAACCGTTTCCGTACTTTTTTACATTCGACCGCATCTATGATATTTTAGCCAATAACCCTAATAACCGTAATCTGGAAGGAGTTTACGACTTGGTTAAAGTAGTGAGTATCGTAAACCAAAAGATTGCAGCTAACCTCGACAAAAAGCTGCAAAGTGATGCCTACAAATTAGTAAAAGGCTTAGCCGTTTATTCTCTTTGGAGCAAGGGTCAAAATGGAGCAACAGCAAAAGAATTGGCTGAACAGCTTTTAATTATTCCGCAGAATAATGCCTTAGAAGCCTTTATGCAAGTGTCTTTGATTGTTAAGAAAATAAGAGAAGCAACAGATGGTTTTTATATTAAGGTAGTTAAGGACGATGCAACAGGTAATGACTATTTTAAATTCGATCCTGCAATTGATGGCAAAGACCCGGAAGAGAGAATAGATAATGAAATTGTAGCAGTTGGAGGTGATGAAGATAAACAAGAAGCAGTACTATTTGACCAGATTAAAGAGATTTTGGATTTAGACCATTACAAGAATACACCAAATGTATTTTCGGATGAATGCACTTGGGTATCTGTAAAATCATTCAGGAAAGGGTTGGTTGTATTCCAACGTAAAGAACAGGAAATTGAAAACCTTGATAAGGCAGATTATGTAATCAATCTTATTTCTCCATTCAGCAAAAAAGAACCAAAGAAATACAGCGAAAACCAACTGAATATTAAAATCAAGGTTGGCAGCCAGGCAAGTATTGAAGTAATCAAACGCATCGTTGCCATTAAATCTTTGATTAGTAAAAATATACTGGTGTCGGCAATGAACAAGAAATTAACCGATACCATTGAAGGATACAGAAATCCGGCCGGTGTAGTTGTACCGGGGATAAAGTACCGCATTGCAATGTGGATGATGAATTTATCAGAAGCAAAGCTCAATGATGATGCAATTTCTATCAAATCGCAATTAGGAAAAGACTTCAATAACCTTTCTGAAATCGTTTCAGAATTGAAAAAGAAAGTGTTTGACAAATGCTTCAATGATGAGTTTCCCGAGCATCCTAAATATGCGGAAATCCTATCTTCAAACAACATTATCAATACCATTTCAACAATTAGTGATGAAGTGACCAATGGAAATTTTAGGTCCTTGTCGCTTCGGAGTAAAAGTTTCCTAAACACTTTAAGCCTTTTAAATGCCAATGGTGATCCTGATGTAGCTTCTAATAAAATAGCTCAAATCATTCTTACCACAATAAATGCTAAGGCTGGGAAGGTGGTTGATATTGAAAAGGAAATTGATACTCCACTTGCTAAAATTCCATATGGTTTAGAGCCTGAAATAGTTCACTTCTTTTTGATAATTCTTACCACTTTGGGTAAGATTGCTTTGAAAGGAAAAGGCGGTGATGAAATTGATATTTCAAACATTAAGGAAAAATTCAAAAGCATTACCCAGTTTGAGAACATTGTTTATGCAATTAAGAAAGATGATTTGTCTTATGACTTTGCAAACAATTTGCTCAATGCACTCGGTTTAAATGGTGCTAAGATGCTGCGGGAAAATACCCGTAACGAGAGCTTCCTTGAATATAAAAACAAAATCAAAGCTATTGCTGATGATATAAGGTCTATCAATCTTCAGATAAGCAAGACTGAAACAAAAGCTGAGCTTTATATTAACCTTGACAGCGTTAAAAAGGAAGCTGTAAAAGTTACAGGCATCGATTGGGCATCATTAGACATTACCAACCATGCCAGGTTCAATACCATCGAAAGTTTTAGTGGCAAGCTCACCGAGATTAAGGATATACTAAGCACCATTGAGGATTTGAAAATTACGCTTACAGAGTATAATGAAAAAACACACAATGGCATTCGATACATGAAAGATGCTTTAGATATTATAGAAGCAAATCAAAAATACCTGAGTGACCCACAAGTAGAAGTTAAGCTGAAACAATTCAGCAACGATACAATTAATGTTGTCAAAGATTTTGGCAAATACATACAGTTAAAGGAACGGTTTCCGCTTGCAGGTAAGATTGATGCATTTAAGAAAATGTATATCAATGAATTTTACTATCCTGCTTTACAGAACACCATTGGCAATAAGGTAGACTGGAAGCCATTTGAAAGTTTTACTCGCAATCCCTTGTTTGAAAAGATTGGCATTTTGGCAAATGCAGATTGTAACGTAAAGCAGAAAATAGATGGTAAAATCACATTATGGTCTGGCATCCTGGCAATGAGAGCAAAATCAGTTGATGTAGATAGTTTAAACGATATTCCATTTGATACCCAAACGAATTTCATGAAGGTGGAGAGGGATTATTCAAGTATTGCAACTGAGGGGAAAAATATTGATGCTACACTAAAGGCAATTTTTGAAGACTATGCATCTACTACCATTGCCGAAGTTAAGAACAAAGCCGACCAATTATCAATTGTAAAAATACCGGCAGAACAGAAGAAGGCTATTGAAGGAATTGTCAAGACAGGAAAATTACCTGATACAATCAATCAGCAATTGATTGATGCCATCAACAAACTGTTTGTTGATATAAAAATTGTTCAGCTAAAAAAGGAAGATGTAATAAATGCCTTATTCAAAAAAGATGAATTGGTAACACTTGCACAGCTAAGTGAAGCCTTTTTTAATTTGAAGGAAAAATTGGAAAAGGAAAACAAAGGGCAGGAAGTTCGTTTCAAAATTGATTAACCTATCAGAATTTAAAAAAACAGAATGGACTATAAAAAAGATTTAGCCGAAAAGCTGGCAGAATTGAAAAAGATTGAGGGATTTCCTAAAGGAGAGGATGAAGATATATTAGCTTTATCACAACCGCCTTTTTACACAGCATGTCCTAATCCTTATATTGCAGATTTTGTAAAAATGTATGGAAAACAATATGATGAATTAACGGATACATATCGGAACGAACCATTCGTTGGCGATGTAAGCGAAGGAAAGAATAATCCAATTTACAATGCTCATAGTTATCATACTAAAGTCCCTCATGCCGCAATAAAGCATTATATAGAGCATTACACTTCCGAGAATGAAATTGTCCTTGATGGTTTTTCTGGTACTGGAATGACTGGGGTAGCCGCATCCGAATTGAATAGAAAGTCAATATTAATTGACTTAGCACCTATTAGTACATTTATTTCATGGAATTATAATTGCCTTAACGGCAGAAATGAGTTTAGTGCTGAATTTGAAAGGGTTTTTAAGGAGGTTCAATCTGAATACAGTTGGGTATATAAAACGA
Organism: Chitinophagaceae bacterium; assembly: GCA_016708765.1. Lineage (GTDB taxonomy): Bacteria > Bacteroidota > Bacteroidia > Chitinophagales > Chitinophagaceae > JJ008. The sequence goes on along the minus strand of JADJFD010000002.1, from coordinate 135,416 downwards.
AGCACACCATTACTCAAAAGCAATCCCAATTAATAAAGAATGATAATTATGGCGATATTAATTATGTAGTGTGGTCTGACGTTTTATCATGTCCGTATTGTAAACATGAATTTGAGTACTATTTGGTGGATCAATTGAAGGATGAGACAAAATCATTTGAATGTATTTCTTGTAAAGCACATGTAAAGAAAGATGAATGCCCGAGAGTTCAAGTCTCAGTTTTTGACCAGTTCCTTTCAAAGGAAATAAATATTAACAAGCAAGTACCTGTTTTAATCAATTATATATTTAATAAAAAGCGTTTTGAAAAAGTTCCAGACGAATCAGATTTTAATTTGCTAAATAAAATTGAAGATACTCGTTCTGCATATTGGCTGCCTATTTACAAGATGCTATTTAAGGATGATGCATGGGGTGATATTTATAGGACTGGTTATCATTTTGGAATGACACATTCGCATCACTTTTATACGAAAAGAAATTTATTGGTACTTGGGGCATTTTGGGCGAAGACTTCAAACTATAAATTAAAGTGGGCAATAACTTCAATAATGAATTATGTAAATAAGCGTCAGTCATATTCAGGTGGAGGTGGGGGATGCCAGGCGTTTTGTTCGTTGCATCATTAGTTCAGGAAAAAATGTCTTCGATGTTTTAAAGAGGAAAGCGTTAAAACTAATTGGTGTAATAAAGAATACACACTTTAAAAAATGAATCAATTGTTTCAACTCAATCTGTAACTGATTTATCGAACATACCCAATGATACTATTGATTATATTTTCACTGATCCCCCTTTTGGTGATAATATTATGTATTCAGAGGCAAGTTTTTTGTGGGAAAGTTGGCTTAAAGTTTTTACATCAAATCAATCAGAGGCAATAATCAATAATAGTCAACGTAAAAAATTAGAAGACTATCACAGGTTAATTCTTTCTGCATTCAAAGAATATCATAGAGTTCTTAAACCCAAAAGGTGGATTACAATTGAATTTCACAATTCGCAGTCAAGTGTATGGAATGTTATACAAGAATCAATTCTTAAAGCGGGTTTTATTATAGCACAAGTTTCTGTTTTAGACAAGCAACAAGGTAGCTTTAAGCAAGTTACTTCAGCAGGTGCAGTAAAAAGTGATTTAGTTATTTCAGCTTTCAAGCCACTAAAGAAATTTGAAGAAAGGTTTTTACAAACTTCAGGCAACGGATTAGAAACAGAATTTATCGAACAGTTTTTGTCAGTACAACCAATAAAAGGAGTTTAGAACGTACAGATAAGATGCTGTACTCAAAAATGTTAGCATACTATATTCAGCGTGGTTATGAAATTAGGTATGATGCCAAATCTTTTTACTCACTACTAAATCAAAATTTTGCTTATGAAGATGGTTTTTGGTTTACTGTGAATCAAATAAACTCATATTTGGAATATAAGAAGAAATTAAAGTTCGAAGGCTTAGATGAAATTAAGTCTGGTGAGATGTTTTTATTTGTTACTGATGAAAAGTCGGCTTTGGTATGGTTGTTTAATTTCATAACAACGCCAAAGTCATATTCAGAAATATCTATTGCTTACAACCAATTAGCCAACATACAAGGTGATAATATCCCTGAGCTAAAAGATATGCTTGAGCAAAATTTCATTTTTGAAAATGATAAATACCGCAGACCTAAATCGGTGCCAGAACACAATCAAATTACGGAAAAAAGAGAAAAAGTATTGCTGCGTGAGTTTGAAGGGTTATTGATTAAATCACAAACGGAGAAGGGTAAGATAAAGATTGTTAGAAAGGAAGCATTGTCTTATGGTTTTGAGATGTGTTATAAAGCAAAACGTTTCAATGATATTTTGACACTTGCTAAGAAATTAGATAAAACCATTTTAGAAAACAGTTCAGAACTCAACGACTTTGTGGAAGCCGCTGAGATTATGGTACAAGGTATTTCGTAAAAATATGCAGTGGCAACTATCCATATATACAAAACTCAACTTAGAGGATAAGACACCAAAGGTCATATCAGACCATACAGGTATTTTATTTTCTGCTTCTTTTTTGTCCTTCTTGGATGAAAAGGCAGTTAGCTATTTGGTTACGGATAAAGTGCCTGAAATGCTTTCAGCATCCGGCACAATGCCAGTATTTGTAATTCTTACCAATATTAAGGATGTACCTGCATTTATCACAAATAAATTCCAGCACAGGCAATTTACACATGCTGATATTCCATTGAATGGTGATATAGCAAGTGTTCTCAAAGGATTATCTGCCGAATATTTAATCCAACTATTGAATTACGTTTATTACACAGACAAGCACCAGGTAATTACCAAGTATAATATTGAAAGTCTTTTGTCATTTGCAAAATCTCACTATGCCATATCGGTAGTTAGTTCTTTGATTGAGCAAATCACATTGTTGCTTCAAACTGTTCCGCAATTTGATACCATTCTACAATTAGGCAAGCTATGGGGTAAAGTAGTGTACTACTCTGTTATCCATCAGGACACACGATATGAAAACTATATCAAACAAATTGACGCATTTGCAGCTTCGTTTATTACTTCAGATGGAATGCAGCAAGCTACGTTTGCATCAACCATAAAAAATCCCAAATCAGTCGACCGCATTTTAGCCAATATTAAAAGTCAGAACGATAAAAAAACTGCACTGATTTGTTTTGACTGTATGGGCTTTGCAGAATGGTATCTTCTACAGGAATATTTATCAGCCAGCAATCTCAACTTTACTGATATTGCTTTATTCACTATGTTACCTTCTGTAACATCAGTTTCAAGGTCCGCAATATTTCATGGCTCACAAGATGTTTACAATATCAAATCGCCAGGAAGAGCAGATGAAGCCAAGGCTTTTGCGAATTACTTTACTGACAAGGAAGTCAGATATTTTACTGATGCAGATATTATAAGTGAGGACACTTTGTTAGGATATGACTGTATCAGTATTCTATATTCTTTCTTTGATGACCTTTCGCATTCAGCACAGTTTCCGCCAAACCATAGTAATAAGTCATTATACTTTGATGCTGTAAAAGGTTACCTGAATAATTCAAAAGTGTTGCAAACATTGCAAACATTGCAGGGCAATGATTTCACCGTTTATATATGTTCAGACCACGGCTCTGTTGTTGCCTTTGGCAACGGACAAAAACTGGACAAATACCTTATAGACAATTTTGCAAAAAGAGCTGTTATTGTTCCAGAAGTATCAGCAGATTTAATTGAGTACACTAAAATTAAAATTCCTTTTGTTGAAGGGAAAATTATTGTACTGCCTGAAGGCAGAACAATGTTTGCAAACAACAACCAAATTGAAATCAATCACGGAGGCATTACCGTTGAAGAAATGGTAGTGCCATATATTAAGTTACAGAAATGATAGGATACGATAGACCGTTAAAACCGGAATGGATATATAAAACCTTACAAATGGTGGAGCCAGGCAAGAAGCCTGAGGAATATTATGATGCCTATAATCAAATAGCAGTCGAACTCACCGGTAAGGATGGAAGAAGAAAACACGTACCGTGTTATTTCGGACATTCATTTACAGCTTTCAGGAAAAAACAAGTGTTATAGAAAACAATATTCTTATCAGCCTATGTAAGCAAAAAGATTATGAGTACATGAAGCCAATTTTATTGGCAATGTTCATTCTGGATTACGAAATTCTGAAATACTTCACCCAGATGTATTTTAAAATATTCGACCCATCTCAATCGGTTAGTTCAACAGCACTAACTAAGAAAATGACCGAAGCTTATGGCGATACTGAAATAGTAAAAAGATCAACGAGAGCATTTCTTAAAACCTTATCTGACTTTGGAATCATTGAGCCAACTGGCACAAACACTTTCCATCAAATAAATAAATCAAAATTGACAGCAGAGCAGGTTTCAGATATTCTGAAACTCTATGCAACCGTAAAACACACAAAACAAGTAGATATTCAAAATATTGATAAATCAATCTTTGCATATTACAATATTCCTGATTTGAGCACTGTGGCACACCAGTTTCACACCACCGAATGGGAATATATTAAAGGCATTGAAAGAGGATTATTGATGTTACATTAAAATTAACTAATAAATAATGAAATAAAGTGCAGCAACAAATTCAACTAAATATCATCCCTTTTACAGCACCCGTTAAGGATGCTGAATTTGCCTTTTACACGGCAAAGCAAGATGGCTATTGCCCCATACACAAAGACGACTTAAACGGAGCAATTGAAGGATTGGTTGATGAAAGCGAACTGCATTATGGAAACTGGCTCTACACCGATTTTGCACCGGCAAAGGAAAACGCCATTATCATTTCTGTAAACCTCAATGAATGTAAATACTTTGCCCAGCATTATTACAGGCATTTAATCCGTACTCACTTCAAAGGAGTTGCAGACATCATGCGAAAGAACTTCACCAATGAAATAGAAGTTTGGTTTCACAATACAAAAGCAAGCAGCACAAAATTCAAAGTGTACAATCAGTTTACACTAAAAGTACAGCACAACAGAGTTACAGAAGGTCCCGAATTGGTTGTTTCATTTGATGGCACAACCAAAGTGCTGAATAAAAGCATTGCCGAAATTCACAACTTTAAAACAGAGTTATACAACTGGATTAACTGCAACGGTGAATTGAACAGGTGGAAATACCTCACCGATGAACAGAAGCTCAACCATGAAAAAAACTATCCGGTAGTGAGCAATACATTAAAGCCTCACTTCGATATTGCTTTTGATGTGCCGGATTTCAAAAACCGTTATCCCAAGTATTTCACCCTGCTGAATGACTTTTATAATAATTACCTTAATACAGATGCATTCACAGCAATCCTGCCGCTTTCAGCGGACGGATTTTTCAAACCTAACGGTTTGGCAGTGCAACGCATCAATGGCACATCAAATGAATTGCAGTTTGGCAATGGTGTAGGAGTTGAACCCAAGAGAGATTTAAAACGATTGAAGCCATACAAGCCGGTTCCCAAGCCAAGCAATGTAAAGTTCTTTTTCATTTATCATAAGCCCGACAGGGAACATGCAGTAAAGAATATTTGGCAGTATTTCAAAGATGGATACAACGGCCAGTACCCTTTTCCTAAAATGGAAGAGTTCATCAGTCAGCCATTTGAATTGGAAGAGAACGGCAGCATTTCATTTGATAATATTGATGATGCAGTTTCAGTAGTTCAAAAGGCAATCAAGAATAAAGACAGGTTGCCCGATACAAAATATTTTGCGGTGTACATCAGCCCTGTTCCTAAGTGGGAGAAAGACCCAAAGAGGAACAGCATTTATCACCGCATGAAAGAAATATTGTTGTACGAAGGCATCACCTCACAGGTAATTTGGAAGGAGAACATTTCCAAACCTGCATTCAATCTGTTCCTGCCCAACATTGAAACAGCCATCTTAGCCAAGCTGGGCGGTGTTCCCTGGAGGCTGAAAAGAGATACCACCAATGAACTGATTGTTGGTGTAGGTGCATTCTATTCCATTACCCGTAAATCAAAATATGTAGGATCAGCTTTCTGTTTCAACAACGAAGGCATTTTCAAAGGCTTTGATTGTTTCGGTGCAAATGATACAGATAGTATCGCAGGTTCAATCAGGGAAGCAGTAGGCAAATTCATTGCCTCCAATTACAAAGCCACAAGGCTTATTATCCATTTCTACAAAGACCTTAGTAAAAAGGAACTGAAACCCATCATTGACACCCTCCATGCGTTGGGCTTACCTATTCCGGTAATTGTAGTAACCATCAATAAAACAGAGAGCAAAGAACTATTGGCATTTGATACAAGCAGTCAAAAGCTGATGCCATACAGCGGAACCATTGTAAAAGTAGGTGCAAAAGAATACTTGCTATTCAACAACACCCGTTACGAAGAAGCATCTGCACCAACAGACAGAGAGCACCACTTCCCGGTAAAGATTTCATTCTTCAGCGACAAAGCAGAATTATTGGATGACCCTGCATTGATAAACCAACTCATTGACCAGGTATATCAGTTCAGCAGAATGTATTGGAAAAGCGTAAGCCAGCAGAACCTGCCGGTTACAATCAAATACCCCGAAATGGTGGCCGAGATATTCCCATACTTCACCCACGACAAACTACCCGACCACGGCAAGGAGAGCCTGTGGTTTCTGTAAAAAAATGAACAACTATGGCAATTCATGAAGATATATTTGGAGGTGGTAATGCTATCGAAGTAATTGTTCGTTGGCACGAAAAAGCCATTTCTGATTTCAATAAGAACAGCCCAAAGACCTATGAGCAAATAAAACAGCTTATTGATGGCAAGGAACTGAAATGTTACTTTTTAAAAGTAAAGGATTTAGAACAGCGTATTATTATTCCTTTTACTAATGAGGAATTACAGGTTGAAATATTTGCAGAGTGGGATGAGAAATTATTCAGTCATAAGATTAAAGTAAAAACGAACAAAAAGACGAGAGTTGTTACTCCTATCTCTTTGCCAGACGAGAAGGAATATTTTATTGAAGAAACATGCCGTATCGTTTTTATAGATATTAATGATTCCAGATTCCCGGTTCGAGAGCAATTAGAGTTATTTCAAAGAGTAGCATCTCTTGAAATTTTACCTAAAACCAAGATTGAAAACGACCTTGAAATATGGGATAAGTATATCCAGGCTCAGGACATATTGCTAAAACGATATTCGCAACCCTTTCCGGTTAAAAGGTATTATCCGCTTTTGGAAATCAAAAGTGAAAGTGGCAATGTTACCCGATACAAGTTCAAGGTAGACTTGCATTTACCTGATGGTGCTGATTACAAAGAGATTGAAGAAGAGCTTAGAACCGAATTTAATATTTATGACCAATTTGATGCAGAAGGTAATATTCAATTAAAACTCGATGACGTATTCAGGGGCCTTGATTTTGTAATTGAAAAAAAGTTTAAGCAAGTGCTTGAACGGGAGAAATCTATTGCCTGCATCTTACAGATAAAAGCACTGTCAGCTTTAGATACATTAGCAATTGAGTTAAGGAATAGGATGCCGAATTGTACCTTCAGTAGTGAATATAGAACAAAGCAAATTTCTGTTTTCTCTTCTGATACCAGAATCAATCCTATACCCCAGCCAATATTTAAGGAGTATGGTTTGAAAAGATTGGGTGTTGTTGCATCAATCCGGATTACAGATAATGACGGCAAATTTACCGTAGAATACAAAAAGCAAGATTTGAATGAACGAATGCCGTTTCGGGATTTTGAAAGGGCAAAGACAACATTTGCTTCGAGTATTGTTAAGTATCGAAATGAGCTTTTCAAAAACCCCAATGTAAGCAGTGTAAAGTTCAGGATTGGAGAATCGTACTTAGTTACAAAGCAGAATGACGGTACTCTTACTGATGAGTTTTGGACAGACCTCAAACGGGATATATACAATCTTGATTTCAAGGTGGAGGCCAATGAGACCACAAATACTTTATCATTTGATTTTGCTTCCAAAGAAGAATGTATTGAGAAGTATAATAAACTAAAAACGGTTTCAAAATTCCAGATAGTTTTCACTCCCGATAAAGCTGATTTTAAATTCAAGATAAAAACCAACCTGATAAAGAATAAGACTGACAAACAATTATTCTATGAACGAATTGAAAACCTTCGTGGTGTTGATTTTCAAATTGCCTTGCCATTAAAAGAAGGTGCAAAACGAAATGATTATTTGCCAATAGGCAAATTAATCGCAAACGAATCAGATCTTACTTCTTTGGTTTTTTCAATTCCACTTAAAAGAAAGGATGAAAAAGCAGCAGCTAAAAAATTGTTAGATTACACAGATGAAAAACCACCAATATCATCTGTTGAACCCAATCTGAAAGGAGACCAGGCAAAAATTGGGTGGCTGGTTCAGGCAATGGCAAAACTCACCAACCAGACCGACAGACCAAATGGGAAAGCTATAAACGACAAACTTGGTCAATTCATTTTTGATTCAAGTAAGGCTGAAGAAATATTTAAAGATATTTCAGCTGATAGCGAAGAATGGCAAAGAGTAAAAGCAAACGAAATGCTGAAATTGAATGATTCACAACGTGAAGCAATTTTAGCTGCACTTCATGCCCGTGACTTATGTTTGCTTCAAGGTCCACCGGGTACAGGAAAAACAACAGTAATTGCAGAGCTGATTTGGCAATTGATAAGCCAAAGCCAAAATCAAAAAATATTACTTACTTCAGAAACAAATCTGGCAGTAGATAACGCAATTGAAAAATTAATTAATAAGCAGCATACAATTGTAAAGCCTTTACGTTTTGGCAAGGATACCAAATTTGAAGAGGAAGGGAAGAAATACTCATTCAATCGCATAATGAAATGGATTGATGAAAAGTTTGAAGAGGAGGATTTTGAAGATGATTCAGCTGAAGAAAATGAAGACGAAGAATTAGCCAAAGAAGACCCAAGAAATAATGCAGTTCAAATTTGGATGAATCGGATTGCTGAAGGATCACATAAAAATATCAGCGGTAAATATGATAATGCTTTAAAAAATTGGGCAATCGAATTAAGCCAACCAGATAGAGAAATTAAGAGATATTTTTCGGATAAGTATTTTAAGTATGCCAATGTAGTTGGCAGCACTTGTAGTTCTGCTGGTAGTGGCAGTTTTAATCGGGATTATGCAAAAATATTTAATGTAGGTTTTAATCCTAAGGTTGCAAGCGAAGTACTTTACTTAATTGAAACATACCCCGATTCAAGAAAAATATGGTCATTATTGGAAGAACTGGAACTGCCAGCAGAATTACATTCTCGTAATCATTTCCCGGAAATAAAAGCTGCACTAAAGCAAAAATTGAATACAACTTTCGATGTGGTTATAATGGATGAAGCAAGTAAGGCTACACCGCCTGAAATGTTACTGCCTCTGTGTTTCGGTAAGAAATCCATTGTAATTGGGGATCATAAGCAGCTGCCTCCTATGTTGAACGAAAAGGAATTTAAAGAGGCTTTACTTGAAGTAAAAGACCCTCGGGCAAAAGTTTTGTCAGAAGAAATTGATAAGGAGTTTGTCGAGACAAGCCAGTTTGAACGCCTTATCATGAATCCAAAGGTTTCAAAGACTATCGTTGCAAGGCTGAATATTCAGTATAGAATGCACCCAAAAATCAATAATGTAATTAAACAATTTTATACCGGGGAAACTGACAAAGGGCTTAATCCTGCACAGGAACTGTTAGATAATGCAGACGATACAAATCTTTCAAATCCATTTTCAAGGCATCATGGATTTTTGCACGATCAATTCATTAAACCTGAGATTCATACCATTTGGGTAAATGTGGATGAACCGGAAGAGCAAAGTGGAACATCCAGGGTAAATGAAAAAGAAGCGGAAGCTGTAAAAACGGTTCTTACCTATTTGAAAAATTCCACTGGTTTTCAGGAATACTTTAGTTCATGGGAAAGTATAAAGGATGAAGACAAACGGATACAGGAACAGGAAGTAGGCATAATCAGTTTCTACGGGCATCAGGTAAAGAAACTTCAGGATGTTAGAAAGTATGCACAAAACGACTTGAATATTCCAATCAGATTAAAGACCGTTGATAAATTTCAAGGTATGGAGAGGAATATAGTAATTGTTTCAACGGTAAGAAGTAATAAAATAATTCGCAATGGTATTTTAGAGCCAAATGCTGATATAGGTTTTGCGAAAGCTCCTGAACGCTTAAATGTTGCATTATCCCGTGCAAGAAGGTTATTAATTGTAGTTGGTAATCTGCACTTTTTTGAATCTTATAAAGATAAATCAGGGGATGCTATTTATAAAAATGCCATTGAAATAATTAGGAAGGAAGGTTTAATAATTGATGACTATAAAAAGCTGAATAGATACAAATGAACCAAGAGCTTGACATAGAAATATATAGTGCTATTTGCGATAGGCTTAATGCATCTGAGATTTATCTTGGTCATGTTGGCTATGCTTTTAAATATACAAAAACTGAATATCAGGCTACCTGTACCGAAGCATTTCCCTTCAATGCATTTGATAAAGTAATTTGTGAATTACTTCAGATAGAGGAACATCTTAGCTTCCATGAAATAGGTAGAATATTAGGCTTAAATGTCGGTGATATTGAAAGTGGGAAATCAATAAAGGACAATGCTGAATACGAAATATTAATGGAGGCTTTGCAATCATTGGCTGATTTCAGCATGATTGAGGGCGGTGATATTTATTTTTCAAGATGTAGGCTTACAGCAATTGGCAGAGAGTATGCCGAAAAAAAGCATAAGTTCAAGAAAACAGAAAATAAGCCGTTTATTATATACTTTGACAAAACAACCGGCAATCACAAGCAGGCAAAAGAAAACTTTGAGTTTGCTGATGGTCATGTTTATTCAGAACCTAACGATGATGCAGTTATCGGAGAAATTGAATTAAAAGAAATTGCCGCTGTTCAAGTGCCAACAATCTATAATCCTGCAAAACTTTATTCTTTTACAGATGAAGTAGTTGTTGATTCCAATGATTACAGCATGTCTATGTCGATTGGTATAACATTTGATTTACATAGGGAACAATTTAATTTTCATTGTTACGACAAATCAGCAAAAAAAGTACACATATATTTTACTACATGGCTTTCAACTCAAGTGGAGATAACATCTGAACTTATAGAGGAATTGAAAAATAATATTCCCATTTCAGACAAGCCAACACCAACCCTTTTTCCAGTGCTGAAGGATCAGTACCCGAATGGAAAATTAAAAGCAGCAATTAACAATCTCATTGAATTTGCATACATAGACCAATACTTGGTTTTAAATAATTTGAAGTTGTTTTTAAACGCTTCTGAAAAAGTCGATTTCTATTTATGTATTCCTATCCTTACAGAATTATTGTATAGCTCAGTTGCAGGTTTAATACAGCAATCTGAAAACAATCACTCCCGGTATTTTATTGTATTTCCAAAGGAAGTAAATCCTTCAATGAGGAAGGGTATTGAGCAACTGATTTCACTCTCAAAAGGAATAAGCAATTTGTATATAATGCAGCAAGATGTGAAGTCTTTTTTGATGATTTCTAATAAGGAGTTGAATCCATTTTACATTGAATTAGTTGATACCTCAATAAATGAAATACCAATCAAAATTGCAGAAAGATTGAAGTATGATGCAAAGGCTACAAAGTTTGAGAAGTATCTTTTAACGAGCTTCAGCAATGAAATGGCATTAACATTATGCTCTAACGCAAACGACTTGATTAATAGCGACATGGAAACCCCTGTAACGAAAGACCAATTAGAAAGGCTATCCGAAATCGAATTTAAACTAATGCCTTTTATAAGTATTGGTGAGCAAGCACAAACTGTTGCAATGACGATTGAATTAATTACAGATTTTAAGACACAAAGGATTCAATTGCTTAATGAAAGACTTCAGCAACAATTGAACGAATTAGTTGCTTCAATTGAAGATGTGAAGGAGTTACAGGAAATAGCTAAAATAAAAAAAGCAATAACAGCTTTAGAACAACAAATGGTGGTAAGTGATGCTTCTTTAGTTAATGGTATTGCACAAGCAATCAGCTTACTGGAATCTAAAAAAGAGATAATTGAAGAGCAGAAAAGAATATACTCGTTTATTATCGATACAAACATTTTATTAGAAGACCCAGAAGTAATTCTTAGGGTTGATAAAAAACATGCAATTATTATCGCAGCAAAGGTTTTAGATGAATTAGATAAATTTAAAATGGATAAGAATTTATCTGCAATTGTTTCCAGGGCTGTTAAAATAATTCAGCAGGATAAAAATAGAAACATCAGGCATAACAAGGGCCGTCCAAAATTATTGCCACCTGACCTTAATCAAAAAACACCCGATAATTTGATATTGTCAGTTGCTATACAATATCACAATAATCATGGAATACTTATTACATCTGACAATTTGCTTTCAGTAAAGGCTCAAAATGTACTTGACTTGAAGGTGATGAACCTGCAAGAATTTAAAACTAAATTTGACCAATCAATAAAATCGTAAAATATGTCCTGTTTTGAATCTTCTAAATTCCTGAAAAATCCGCAAGTGATGAATCAGGTTGTACTCCAAAAAGCCTGTGATGAATTAGGCTGGAAGTATGAAATAAGGAATAATGAACTCATTGTTCTAAACGCAAATCAGAAAGAAAATCTGAGAGGGGAATACCTGTTGAAAGTAAAAGGTGATACCGTAACTTATAATAGCTATTACATGAAAAATGCCAAGGAATTTGTTTCCGAGCTTCAAGGTGTTTTTTATAAACTAAATGTATGCTATGCAAAAGAAACCATTTTAAAAGAGTTTGAAGGGGTAGGTTTTACATTTAAGAGAGATTATGATTTTGTGGCTACTGAAGAACAGGTTGAACAGTTTTTTATGGTTGGTATTTCAAGAATTGAGAATGAAGATGAAAAGCGAGTTGAAATAAAATTTACAATCCTAAATGATGGCACAGTAGTTACAGATTCTAACTATATACCGGAGGATATTCATAAGCTGGCAGATGAAGCAATGCAGAAAATTGATGGTGCTTTCGGAAGTCAACGAAGAGAAGGCTTTGAAATTATCCGTAAAGAAGTTCCAGAGAAATATTTAACTAAATCCTACTGTACAGTAAACAATAAAATAAAAGCAAAACATTAATAATATGGACAAAACATTTGACGATATAAAGGACATGCTAAAAGCAAACTATCCTTTGCTTTATTTAGCCACTTCTGAATATGGAAGAGCCTTGCAGAAATTAAGAAGAATTGCATACGAGATGGACTATGCTTTTTATTCATGGGATAATGTGGATGGTTTACAAAGTCATGTAAAGAATCAAAGCAATCGATTAGAAAAGGTTGAAAAGCATAAAGCTCATCAGGAAACCAAGGGCTATCAGGAGTTGCTGGAATACATAAAACGAGATTCAGAGGGTGGCAGTTCCAAAAAGGAAATTTATGTCGTTGAAGACTTTCATAAATATTTCAAAGACGACAAGGTGATTGTTTACTTGCGTAAACTCACTAATATCTTGAAGTCCTATGATAAGCATCTTGTTTTGATGTCACCGTTTTTAAAATTGCCAGATGAATTGGAAAAATATGTGACCATATTAAATGTTCCGTTGCCGGATCGGGATGATTTGAAAACAAGATTGGCAACCATCTCAGGTTCAGAAAACATAAACCCTGATTTAGAAAAGTACCTAATTGATTCAGCTTTAGGGATGACCGATATGGAGGCAGATTTAGCATTCCGTCTTGCAAAGGAAAAAGTGGGTTTAAATTCAAAAGATGCTTCAAGAATTATTGCAAACGAGAAAGAACAGATTATAAAAAAGAGTGGCATTCTGGACTACTACCAGGTAAACGAAGATTTGGAGAAAAGTGTTGGGGGCTTGAATAATCTCAAAACTTGGTTAAAGCAGAGAAGTAAGGCTTTTGAACGTAAGGCAAAGAATTTTGGTCTGAAAGAGCCAAAAGGTATTCTGTTGCTTGGGGTTCCGGGTTGCGGTAAAAGTTTAACGGCAAAGTGTGTAGCAACTGAATGGAAGCAACCTTTGCTCAGACTTGATATTGGAAAGGTTTTTCAGGCAGAAGTGGGAAGTAGTGAAAATAATATCCGCATGGCAATTGCCACAGCTGAAGCTGTTGCTCCCTGTGTGCTTTGGATTGATGAGATTGAAAAAGGTCTTAGTGTTGGAGGTGGAGAAAAGGATGGAGGTACAAACTCAAGAGTATTTTCTACAATCCTGACTTGGATGCAGGAAAAAACAAAGCCGGTGTTTGTTGTGGCGACTGCCAATAACATAAGTGACCTGCCACCGGAATTACTTCGTAAAGGCCGTTTTGATGAAATATTCTTTGTTGACTTGCCAGCAAAAGATGAAAGAAGCAACATCTTTCAGATTCACCTTGCAAAATATGGTCAGCAGAATATTACAGATTATGCTGCACTTGCTGAAACGTCAAAATATTTCAACGGTGCAGAAATTGAGGAGACTGTAAAAGAAGCAATGTTCCTTAGTTATGTAGAAGATCCTGAGAGTACTCAAATTTCTATTCGCCATTTGGAGAAAGCAATTGATCAGATTGTTCCATTGGCACAAACAATGAAGAAGAAAATTGATGGACTAAGAGAATGGGCATCAACAAGAGCCAGACCGGCAAGTTCAGAAAGAAATGATGAGAAACTGGTTCTTACTGAAACGGAAAAGGAAAACCAAATAGTTCAGACAAAAAGAGAAAAGGAAGAGGATATATTTTAGACTATGATAAAATAAAAAAGGGGCTGATTAGCCCCTTTTCAAATATTCAATATTCTGAATTATGCAGTTAATATAACCGTAGCAGCGGTTATTTGAGAGTTTCTGTCTTTAACCTGAAATTCTCTTCTTACAGCTTCCAATTGCTCATTCATTGCAACAATAGCTGCAATGTGCTTGGGTTGGTCAAGGTATGTAACCTTGCCCTCTTGCTTCATTTTAGCTTTGATAGCTTCTGTTTTGCTAATTTTGTTAATCATATGTCGAAGGCATTAAGATTATGCTCGAATACTGTAAAGTCCTGCAAAGGTAATAAATCACTTTCTAATTTGCCACTACTTTCGTCAAAAATAACCAGTTTACCCTGAAATGCTGCCAAAATCAAAGGCTTATTGAAGTAAATATTGGCTTCTGTTGCGTCCAGAATGACCATCCCATTGGCTTTTTTTTGCTTAATCAGGTCCTTTGTACTTATTTCAGCAACCCATATAAATTTAGGCATTGATGCCTCCAATAGAAGCCCTTTTAGGTCTTCCTGGATGGTTGCGTTCATTGCTACCTCATTTTTAAAAGAGCGACTTGATGCAAGATAAAACCTGAGCAAAATTTGAGAATTATCAGTTAATGGTTCTGGGCCAGTAGTTAGAAACCTTAATATGTAATTTTTGGCCTCGAATGCTTCTAAATAAATCTTAGTGTATAAAGGAACAATGAAATATGTCACTTTACAATTATGCCAGTCGGCTGGATAATGAGCGGCTGGATTATCAAGCGTTGCTCTTTGATATACAGGCTGATTGTCATCAATAAAAATGAAATCCTTTTTTATTGAATCGTAATCATGTATAACTATGTTTTTCCCGGTAACATGTGCCCTTAAAATTGGGTCGGAAATAACATATGGTGTAATCGCATCAATTTTGGCATCATCAACTTTTTCATGTCCAACTGCAAGTAAAGCATGTCCAATACTTCCATGTGGCCTGTTCTCCATAGCGATGATTATCGGTATACCGCTTTCAATATAGCAACTCAATAAGCTGTCAAATTCATTGTTATATTGTTGTCTGCTGTATATTCTTGTTCCAAAACCAAATTCTTTTAAAGCAAAAGACATTTGTGCAATATTCAATCCTTTTGATGGGATTTGTCTTTCCGAGGAAACTTTATTTAATGTTTGAATTATTTTTGAAGGGAGTACCGGCTTGTAGTCTGAGTACTTATTGCTGAAGTACTCCATAACAGCCCATAATGTTGTTTCAGCACAACTTATCGTTTCAGTATCTTGGGAGGAATGCGGAAAACCTTCAACGGTGAATTTAAGCCCATTAGCTGTTGTATGGAATTTCGTAGTACAGCTGAAAAAATTATTTGTTTTCAGAACTTTGGGTGAAATAATACTTCTTCCGATAATAAAGGGATCAGTTGGTCTGATAACAATGAAGCCCCGGTATTTATCTTGCAATTCCAAGTGTTTATCTTCCTTCCAGAAATCAGTTTCCAATATCTCCCCTTCAAAAATTGAAATTCTTATACAGTCTCTTTTATACTTAGATAGTTTGGAAGAGTAGTAGTGATAATAACTGTCACGATAAACTTTGTCAACATAGCTTGATTCTGCAAGTAAATAGGTCGTATCCTTGAATTTTTCAAAATGCTTTTTAACACAATTGTCATATAGAATTTGAGCATTCCCATCATTAACACCAAACTCGTCCTGCAATAGTTTTTTTACTAACTCAGCTCCTTTAGCTATTGGTTCTAAATAAATTGAAATACTCATCTTTTTTGGTTACATGAAATTTATGCAAAGTTAAACATTTGCCTCCTTTAATTCTATATCCGATTCCAGTCAAGTAATACCAAATCGGTGTTCGTTCCTCACGAATATTTTGAAGCCCCCCAGCCAGCCCACAAGCACGGCTTATGCAGTGGCTAACCCACAAAGCCAACCCTTCCACTGCATCTATGGTGTTGCCGCCATTTTTAACTGTCATACTTTTTGTGGCTATGCTCCCCACGCTTTTGGCACATTGCCTGTTCCGCTTCGCTACACAGCCAAAGAGCCAAGCCAACACAAGCATAGCAACAAAAAGACGCTGCACTCCAACCACCACCACCGTTTCGCTTATGCCAGTATAAAAATTGGCGGAAGCATACTTAAACATAATGCGGTCTTATGTGTTCGCTTCGCACAGCCACCCATCGCTTATGCAAGCATCCCACCGCAGTGGCTGTCACATAAGTCGCCATTATGTTAAGTAGCCAACACCATAGCATCCCGTGAAAAACGGGATGATCCGTGCTTTTTGCCACCGCACCCCCCAAGAGCCACACACCCCTCCACCCTTTCAATGGTGCAGTAAAAAATAAAGCATGATTTGTTTTATGGCCATGTGCTTGCGGTAGGTTCATTCACTTCATCTCCATTCCGTTCAGGCGTTCCGTTCATTCCGCTTCGCTTCATTCTCTACACTATCCTTCACTACATTCCGCCTACGTTCATTTCACCAACCTCAGCACCGCACAGCAAAAGCAATTCCTTCTCTGCATTCCGCAAAGCCATCACACAGGCTTTCCGTGTCATGGCGTTTGCTTATCCCTCCACACGATGGCTTTTGTGTTTTGAAAAGTTACAAAAGCCGCCAACGCTTCTAAGCAAACTGCTCATGCCACTCCAAGCCACCAACCCGGTTTGCTCCATTCCGTTCAGTCATTGCATTTGCTCTTAACCCACTGCACGATTGAAAGCGGTATGCTTTATTTTTTTCTGCGAAGTGTTTACCCCAGCCGACCCACGAAAGACATCTCCGTTCCAATTGAAATTTAATAGCGATTGATAAGCATTGTAGAAATACAATTCGGATTTCTTTTTTCTAAAGAAGAATAGAAATTGAAAAGATGATCCTGAAAAAAATAAAAATAAAAAAGTGCAGCAAAGGTAGGTGGCTGGCACAGCCCAACGCTGATAAAAAAACCAAAAGACTACGGCATAATGAAAGGCAAATAATCTGTTTATTTTTTTATTGGTATTTGCCTTTCACCCTTCGGGACTTATTCCGTTTCCTTTTGGTTTTTTAGCCACGCCACCTCTGCGATTGCTTTCTTTTTTTTTCTGTTTTTTTTCTTTGTCAAATTATATATGTGTTGCGTAGCGTAAGCGAAGCAGGGCAGTTGCAAGGGTTCAAAGCAGCGTAAATTTTAAAGCTACCATTATGCACAGTCCAAAGTTTCAAACGTACAGCGTAAAAAATCAAAGCACAGGTTTTGAATTTTACATCCTTTCAAAAGGTTTAAATAGTGGCAAACCACTTACCGCACCTTGTCCAAATTCCTTTGTTTGCATTTGCAAAAATGAGGAGCAAAAGATTTCTATTTCTGGCTGCTTTTCGGTTTGTGGAAAGCAAAGCATTTTCATCAGTTCCTTACTGGTTCCGTTATTCCGTTCATTCGTATTTCGGATTTAAAAAATGAAGTTGGCATACAAGCCGAAATAGTGAGCAAACAAACAAGCGAATACAAAAACACTATTCATAAAGTCAAAATACTGGAAGCAAAGGAAAAATCCATCCGTCAACATTTGGCGTTAATCAATGATTTAAAAAGAGCAATGATATACCGGCACTTAAAAAGCAAAATGTAAGGCAGCCCTTTACATGATGCTACTTGTACCGTAGTTAAATTTTAATGTGCAAAGATAGCATGGCGGGCAACCGCACAAAGCCAACGAAAAAAAACCAAAAGACTACGGCATAAACACAGACCCACCGCACAAGGCTATCATTTATTCCGTTTCCTTTTGGTTTTTTTATCCGCCATGCTGAGAGATGCACATAAAATTTATCTACTATGCACAAGCATCCACGTATCAGTTCGGGCAGTCATCCAGGCATTTGCCCATTTACACCGCAGGTCCTTCATCAGTTCTTGCAGCTTTCACCTCATGCATATAGCCGCTATGTTCGCAAGTCGGCTATCATTGCCCAGCATCACACAGGCGTTAGGGTTTATCGCCTTCCTTGTGGTTGTTGCCTTTGGCGTTATCCATCAGGTGTTCGCCAGCTTTCAGCATTGCCCTTTTAGGGGCTTTGCTTAAAAGAAAAAGCCCCACCAAATCGGCAGGGCTTTTTCCTAACTGAAAGAACGAACAATTTTTACGCAGCATCAACGATGTTCAGCACGTTGTATGAGCCATTTTTAAGCGAATACTGAATACCATTCACTTCCTGAAAGAACTCAATCAGCAACAGGTAAAACTTAGTTCCTGTGCCAGCGGGAACACCGGCAGGAGTAAGTGTTACAGGAGTGTTGGTTCCATCAATCGGCAAGTTGGTTACAGGACTGTACTCAATTGCACTGATTTCGTTTGTGAAGTCAACATTTGCAAAAGCACCTTTCATGCTGATGTGCGTAGCACCTGAAGGATACGAAATATCATTAATAGGTACAAACGCTGGAATGTTGATTACCCCGGAAAGAGGCACAACGGTGAACGGTGCAAACATTACACCACTCAAAAGAGCTTTGTCGTTGAAATCAAAATCTTTCAACAAAGCCAATGCAGCAGGATCAGCAATACCATCGGCAACGGTACGTTCACCACGAACAGAAGCCACATCGTAATTTTTGATTTGCGTCATGATTTGCGTTAAACGACTGGTAACACGATTGTCAGCAGCGTTCATCATCAAATTACGAACTGCATTGCGGAGAACTTTACCGGCAGTTGCAGAGCTTCCAAATTCAGAACCGTTTTCACGGGTACGCTGAAAGTTTGGATCATTTGCAATACGGTCAGCAGATACACCACCTTTGGTTTTCACCAGGTGACCATCTTGTGTTTTGTAGAAGGTTAACTCATCCAGAGTGCCTTCAATTTTTAGAATACCTTTTAATTTTGCCATTGCTTTAAATTTTTATGAGTTAGTAAAACCGTTTCTTTTTTAGCTGTTTTATCAGCATTTGAAAACAAAAATAGAAGCAGTATTTAGGCTATGCAAAAGTTGAAAGTCATCCGTTCCGTTTCTTCCGCATTATTCCAACAAACACACTTTCACCGCCTATGAAAATGATTTATCTTTGCAATATCACTTTCATCTTTGAAGTATATCATCGGTATGGATAGTGTATTAAGAAGTATAATTGAAATAATGAATAGACTGTGCATTTATCCGAAGGACATTCAGGTAATCACAGGCAGAAGCGACAGGTATGGAAGAAACCTCATCAAGAAGATTAAAGATCACTTCAAGAAGCAGCAGCACCAGGTTGTTACTGTTGATGAGTTTTGCCAGTACATGGGCTTGCAACCGGAGACGGTTGCAAAGCAACTTAGGTAAGTAGAAATCTTATCTTTGCTTTTGTCTATGATAAGGCACAGCACACCCTACCATCAACAAAGATTTTTCTTTTCTTTGTGTAGCGTTTTCCCTTGCTTCATCAGTTGTTGTTGGCTATTTGTTGCCCTATCTTCGGAAAGCCCTGATATATAAGGGTTCACTAATTTTTGTATTGGCAAGTAATCGCATTATTGCTAAATGAATAAATTGAAGAATATATTAACGATCATATGCAATAGAAATTACTTTTCAGACTTGATGTGTATATTGATATTGGCTTCCTGTAATAGTTCAAAAACAGAAGAGATAGCATCTACAGAAATGGATACTACCCACTCTTGTATGAATATTCCTTCAAGGTTTGGTAACGATTCATCCGGTAACAGTATTCAGTTTAATGGCGATTCTTCTACAAATGGAATGCTGCTGATTCCCGGTGGTGTTTTTGATATGGGTGCCGACAATGAACAGGCAAGCCCTGATGAATATCCAAAACATGAAGTGCAGGTGTCTGCTTTTTATATGGATGAAACTGAAGTAACCAATGCACAGTTTAAAAAATTTGTAGACGCAACAGGTTACATAACAACAGCAGAAAAAAAACCTGATTGGGAAGAATTAAAAAAAACAGTTCCACCCAATACTTCCAAACCTCCGGACAGTGTATTGGTGGCAGCATCATTGGTGTTCAGATCTTCAAATGGTCCTGTTGACCTGAATGATTTTAACCAATGGTGGAGTTGGGTAAATGGTGCAAGCTGGAAACATCCACAAGGTTCTGGCAGCAGTATTGAAGGGAAAGAAAATTATCCGGTGGTGCAGGTAAGCTGGGATGATGCGATGGCTTATTGCAAATGGGCGGGCAAACGATTACCAACGGAAGCGGAATGGGAATTTGCAGCAAGAGGCGGATTGATAAATAATATTTACCCCTGGGGAAATGAGCATGTAAATACTGGTAAACCAAAAGCCAACAGTTGGGAAGGAAAATTTCCTTACCTGAATGAAAAGAAAGATGGGTATATAACTTCAGCACCTGTAAAATCATTTGCAGCAAATGGCTATGGTTTGCATGATATGGCGGGCAATGTGTGGGAGTGGTGCAGTGACTTGTATAATTATGATTATTACAAACAACTGCAAGGAAAAACTACAGTCAATCCGCAAGGGCCAACTACATCATTTGATCCTCAGGAACCATTTACAGAAAAAAGAAGCCTGCGTGGCGGTAGTTTTTTATGTAATGATTCTTATTGCAGTGGCTATCGTTCTGCCAGAAGAATGAAGAGCAGCCATGATACTGGTTTGGAACATACAGGGTTTCGGTGTGTGAGGAGTAAGTAAATTGCTTGAAGCAGCAATTACTGAATATGGAAGTCTCAGGAAGGAAAAGAGTTGGGTTTCCTATAATTCGTTTGTTGGTGTTTTTGCTTAGGCACAAGGCAGCACTCAACACACAACAAAGGACTTTCAAAGTTTTTAGGAAGATCAACAAGGGCAAAAACTTCATTGACATTTCAAACGATTTGCAAGAGAAAGTGATTAATAAAATAATTAAGAATGGCGTTGAATCTAATGAGTAGATATGATTAAAGCAGTAATTAAATATTTTAAGAAATATCCTTATGCATTTGTCATGCTAATGATGATGTTTAGTTGGATGGTTATTGATTCAATACAAGCTAAGCATTATCAGGAGAAAATCGAGAAAGAGGGGTTGTATTCCATAGCCACTATAAAAGCGATAAAAGGTGCTAAATCTGGCCGATGGGTAACAATTCAGTTTGAGTATAATGACAAACAATATGAGGCAGAAGAACGAAACGAAGTGGTTCCTAATAGTTGGATTGGAGAGAAAGTTTTTATCAGATTCTTACCAAGCAATCCAGTAGTTTGTGATATTATAGACAGCATTGATGTCCCGGACTCGATTGCCAAGCTCCCGTTAACAGTTTGGGATAGATTGCCAGTC
Source organism: Chitinophagaceae bacterium (assembly GCA_016708765.1). Classification (GTDB taxonomy): domain Bacteria; phylum Bacteroidota; class Bacteroidia; order Chitinophagales; family Chitinophagaceae; genus JJ008. Next base: position 113,804 of record JADJFD010000002.1, on the reverse strand, counting down.
CCCTGTTGTCCGTAGTGTTCAGTTAAATAAGGAAAAGGAAACGATGAATAAAAATGTGAGGCTAAAAAATAAAAAAAATTGAATGACTCGGCCTTGGTTAGTGTCCGTAGTAATGGTGAGTGTGGCAATGGTTGGTGTCGCCACGAACCATGATAAGGCAAGAGGGTGGTAAAAAAGATGAGTAGTTATATTATTGACAGAGTAAGTAATGAGTAAATGAAAATAGTTGTTGGGAGAGAATAAAATGGAGGTTTAGTCTTTGTTGGTGTTCGAAAAAAGCATCACGCCGTCGCTGTGTGTTGTGTGCAGGCAAGAAGCAAAGCAAAGACACCAGCGAAAGTAATTAGACAATCCCGTTACAGAGCTACTTCACCACATTCCCATCACTAACTACAAACTGATTTTCAACAACCTTTCCAGAATTTATAATCGAGTTGGAACGTAAACTATGTGCAGCTCTTACAATATCTTCAAACAGTATCAGTGTTTTTCCTCCATTACAATTAGTAAAGCTATTGTTCATAATAGCCGATACCTGTGTGCCATACAAGTGAATAAGTGGTTCATCACTTTTGCAATCTGTCAGTTTGTTATTGATAAAGCTAAGGTTTGGTCCCATTGTGCTTTCATCATTACCGGTACGTTGCATGACCAGTATTTGTCCCTTATGCTCTGTTATTGTATTGTTGGCTATAACCAGCTTTTCTACATTATAATATCCTTTCTTGTCTAATTCATGAGAAAAGTTAAACAGTATGCCTTTGTTATCGGTAAAAGTATTGTTGGTAATAATAATGCTATCCAATACGGTTGTTTTCGCTGCATTAAAGAATTGCATCTTACCTCTTTTAAAATGGCAATCGGTAATACTCAGATTGCTATGGTTGCTGCTGCCAGAAGTGTCAGAGGAAATGAAGGATTTAGTTTCTACATCATCCATATCGATACGAAGTTTCTTAAATGTAATATTGTTCCCCGCAGTTATGTAGAATAAGAAATCACTGAAAGCAGTATTAAATTTTATTGTTCTTCTGCTTCTTGCTGAGACTGTAACATTTGCATTAAGTATTAGCGGCGCAGGGAATTGATACTTTTTTTTGGTCAATATTATTTCGAGACTGCCTGTTGTATTTTCCTGCAATGCTTTGTACACATCGTCAGCAGTTTTACAGGTTACTCTTATTCTTGTTTGTTCCTGTGTCATAAAAGATGGACCAAACCATGCAGCACCACATTTCGTTTCAGCATTAGCAATTACTTGTTTGAATTTTGCTATATCCGTTATGCCAGGTGTGGCTGAAAGCTTACCCGCAAGTCTTGTGCTGCTAATAGCATTTAGCGAATCACTAATTGCGATTCCGTTATTGTTGCTTATAGGAATTATAGCAGCACCTTCATTTTGAGTGTTGATGCTTGACTTATTAAAACCATCCGGCATTGTTTGCGACATTGCATCGTTAATAATGTTTCCGGCAAAGCGGATACGGCTTATATCGTCATGTTTTTTGTAAGCAATATTATCGGTGTTATTAAAATAAATATTATTAATAAAAGCAACGTTTGATGGGGTAGCTGATCTTTCTGCATCACTACCATCACAAAAACTTAGCGGTGTACAATTATAAAAACTATTATTAGCAATAACAGCATCTGTAACTTGTACGTACCGATGTGCCGGAGAATTAGGAACACCATTCATAATAGCAATCGGCGAACGAAAATCCCTTCCACGACATTCATAAAACAAATTATTCACCACCCATTGTCCTTTATTGATAATGCGGACACCACCAGTTCCCGGTTTATTATTGCCCAGGAAAACATTGCTTTCAACAGTGTTATTATCGCCATGGCGAAGTACAACAGCACCCGAACATTCTTTAAACAGGTTATTCCTAATCACATTACTTCCGGATTTCAACGAAATGATCTCTGTTTCTCCATCACAGTTTTCGAAGAAGTTATCAATGATTTGTGTATTGGAATTGAATTCACAATGTTGCGATACACCAACTCTTAGTGTCTCACCTGTATTAGAAGCAAGCGGCGTTCTGAATCCAAAATAATTATTGTTGATAGAATGAAAATTTTCCCGGCTTCTTTCATCATCAAGAATTACCGCCATCATCACACCCATATTTTTTTTATTCTGAAAACTACAATGGTCTATCTGGTTATGTTTGCCATATAAAGCAACCCAATAGTTTTCATCCATTCGTTTTGGATTATTGAAATTATTAATGACGGTATTGGTGACCCGGCAATTGTTAGCCAATTCATTATTATTTACACGAAATTTTATAATTGCATCATTACCTGCATATCCGTTTGTAAAGTACAGGCCATCAACAATTATATAAGTTCCACCAATCAGCATTTTCGAATTACCGCTGATGATTACCTTGCCAGCTGTTTGTGCTTTAAAAGTAATAGGTTGTTCTTTTGTTCCTTTACAATTCAACGAGATGGTAATATTAGTCCAAATGCCATCCTGCAATACTATTATATCACCGGGCTTTGCTTCTTTATTGGCTTTCTTTAATTCGTCTGCATTTTTTACAATAATAGTATTGGCGCCGCTAAGTAGAGCAATACAAATACAGCATTTCAACAATAATAATTTTATCATAACCAAAATGTTTTATTACAATTTTTTTGCAAGAGATTTTTGTGAAGATTCTCTTATGAATAATTTAGGTTTAAATATTCTTTCTACTCCCGACATGTCTTCGGGATGATGCATGGTTTCTATAAATAATTTGGCAGCGGCTTTGCCCATTTCGAAGGATGGCATTTCTACACTGGATATACCGGGAGTTACCAGACTTACAATTGGTTCGTTATTAAAACTCACTAATGCAATGTCGTCCGGCATTGTCAACCCTTTTTTCTTAATAGCAAGGCTTGCGCCTATCCCCATTCTATCGCTGATGGTGAATATGGCGTCTGGTCTTTTCTTCATGGCCAAAAGTTCTTCTGTAGCAAAGAATGCATAGTCCTGATTGAAATCGCAATGAATCATCAAAGCAGGATCAGGTTTGATTTTATATTTCTTTAAGGCATTCATATAACCATCCATACGGCTATTGCTTATGCCAAGATTTTTTGGTCCGGCAAGAATGGCGATGCGTTTATAACCTTGTTCCAGTAAATGTTCGGTAGCCATAAAGCCACCTTCTTCATTATCCAGATGAACAGTAGGTGCTGTAAGATGCGGGGTGGTTCGGTCGAATACAATCATAGGTATGTCCCGTTCCTGTATTTTTTTGAAATGCTCAAATGATTTTGTTTCACTAGATACAGAAATAATAAATCCATCGACTAAACTTTCCAATAAACGTCTTGTATTTACAATCTCTCTTCCGAAAGATTCGTTACTTTGGCACACCATTACTGTATAGCCAGCTTCTAATGCTACTTCATCAATCCCTCTTACCATCATGGACAATACATAATCAAGATTGGGAACAATTACGCCAATCGTATGTGTTTGTTTTTGCCGGAGACTTAATGCCAATCTGTTGGGTTGATAATTGAGTTCTTCTGCCAAAGCCATTACCGCTTTTTTAGTATCGTTGTTTACATCGGGAGCATTCCGCATAGCTCTTGATACAGTGGAAACCGAGATGTTTAACTGTTTGGCAATATCTTTTATCGTTGCGGGTTTGTTCATTTTATGGCAATTGCAATTCTGGTAAAGCTACAGTTTAAGTAAATACGAGAATACCGGTAGCGTTACCGGTAACGTTTTCGGAACCTAATTTATTGAAGAAATAGCTAAAAAATTAAAAATGATTGAAAGTATTCTAAAATAAATCTAAATAATTAGAAGAATTGTAGCGAACTAAAAATTTGCACCCTGTTTAATTCCCCTAATATTACTTCAGCGAACTTGCCAGATCATGAAATAATTGCTTTTCCCGATTCATTTGTTTGCAATTTCTCTTCTGATGCTGTCGCATTTTCTGCTAAAGGACGTTACTATATTAACTGGACATTTTATTTAAACTTATTACATGATGAAAGGAAAAGTAGCCATTGTAACCGGGGGTGCAAGAGACATAGGCCGTCAGGTATCTTTAAAGCTTGCAGCTGCAGGTGCAAAAGTTTGTATTAATTATTTTGGAAATGAGGAGCTGGCAAAGGAAACACTGCAAATGGTTAAAGATGCAGGTGGCGAAGCTATCATAGTTCATGGAGATATGACTAAGTCTGCTGATGTAAAGAAAGTGGTGAGTGCTTGCACAGACGCTTACGGAACTGTTGTACATGTATTAGTAAATGTAGCTGGTGGTTTAATGGGGAGAAAATTATTAGCTGACCTGGATGAAGAATTTTGGGATGCTGTAATGGATGTAAACCTTAAATCTGTCTACTTAGTTACAAGAGCAGTTGAAGCACATATGACAGAAGGTGGAGCCATTATAAACTTTGCATCACAAGCTGCAAGAGATGGTGGTGGCTTTGGTGCTGTTGCATACTCTACTGCAAAAGGCGGTGTGCTTACATTAACAAGAGGTCTTGCAAAGGAATTGGGGCCAAAAGGAATAAGAGTGAATTGCGTTTCTCCTGGAATGATCAATACAACTTTTCATAACACCTTTACGAAGGCAGAAGTAAGAACAAATGTAGCTGCTTCAACTCCTCTACGAAGAGAAGGAAAGGCTGAAGAAGTGGGTGATCTTGTTTTGTATCTGGCAAGTGATGGTTCTTCATTTATTAATGGAGCAAGTATTGAGATTAACGGCGGAACTTATTTTATTTAAAAGTATTTCTAAAAAGCTTTCCTTTTCCTCTCATAAAGGAGAGGAATAAAAGGTGAGGTCATAATAAATTAAAGATTTTTAGAAATGATTATTGTATGTAAACGATGCATACAAGTTAACGGTTGCTTAATTAGTTGCTATATGAAAGGATTGCTGAAAATAATTTTATTATTGCTGTTGCCTGTTGTAATGCAGGCGCAACACCCTGTTACTTTTTTTACAAAAGCAGAAGCAGTATCTGTAAAAGCAAATCTTTTAAAATATCCTTTACTTAAAATCTCCTACAACGATTTAAAGAAAGACGTTGACATATGGATTGGAAAAGATGTAGATGTTCCTTTTCCCAAAGATCCTGCAGGCGGTTACACACATGATAAGCATAAAGCGAATTATACGCTGATGTTTAATAGCGGTGTGTTATACAATCTTACTGGCGATATTAAATATGCAAAGCTGGTAAAAGATATGATGCTGAAATATGCAGCATTGAATCCAACACTAAAAAATCATCCCGAAGCAACAAGTAGTTCACCCGGTCGTATTTTCTGGCAAGCATTGAACGATGCCAACTGGATGGTATATGCAGGCATGGCTTATGATCTTGTTTATAATTCATTAACTGCTGCTGAAAGAAAAACAATTGAGAATGGTGCTTTCAAACCTGAAGTTGATTTTTTTACGAAAGACTTAAAGGATTGGTTCAACCTAATACACAATCATGCCGTATGGGCTACTGCTGGTGTAGGTATGATTGGTATTGCTACGAACAACCAGGATTATATTGATATGGCGTTGTACGGAACAGCAAAAGATGGCAAAAAAGGTTTTATTGCTTTAATGGATAATTTGTTTTCTCCCGATGGTTATTATACGGAAGGACCTTACTATACTAGGTATGCAATTTTGCCTTATGCTGTTTTTGCCAATGCGCTGAATAATTGGAAACCTTCCTTGAAAATATTTCAGCATCGGAATAATATTTTACAAAAAGCATTGCTTACCTGTTTGCAACAAACAAATACAGATGGAACTTTTTTCCCTTTTAATGATGCATTAAAGGAGAAAGATTATACTTCTAATGAACTAGTCACAGCAATTAATATTTTTTGGAAAGCCTATGGGGCTGATAAAAATCTGTTGGTGGTTGCTAAAAAGCAAAACCGTGTTATGCTAAGTAGCGGAGGAGCCGCTATTGCAGCAGCATTGGCTACTAATAAAAATATTCCAGCTTATTATGATTATAAAACTTTTGAAAGTGCTGATGGTGTAAAAGGCAACGAAGGAGGAATCTCAGTTTTCAGGAATGGAAAAGGAGAGAACCTGACAAGCTTATTGTTTAAGTACACAGCTCATGGACTTTCTCACGGTCATTACGATAAGCTGGGCATTATGCTTTATGATAAGGGAAACGAAATACTGACCAATTACGGTTCGGTTCGGTTTATTGGCGTTGAACAAAAATATGGAGGACGATACCTGACGGAAAATAAAAAATATGCGGGGCAAACCATTGCACATAATACTATTGTTGTAGATGAGACCAGTCATTTTGAAGGCAAGGAAAGTATAGCAGAAAATTTTCACTCCGATAAATTATTCAGCAATATTTCAAATCCAGCTGTGCAGGTTGTAGCTGCTAAAGAGGATAATGCTTATAAGAATACGCATATGCAACGAACGCTGTATATGCTGGAATTGCCCGGCGACAAAAAAATGATTGTTGATTTGTTCAATGTAGAATCTGACAAAGAACATCAATATGATTTGCCATTTCAATATAATGGACAATTAATAAATACTTCATTTAAATACAAAGCGAATACCGATAAGCTGGAACCACTTGGTAATAGAAATGGCTATCAGTATATCTGGAATGAAGCAGAAGCTAAAGTTGAGAATACAATTGCACAAATGACTTTTCTGAATGATCGTTCTTATTATTCTATTTCATCATTGATAGAGGGATCTGCAAAAATATTTCTGACAAGAACAGGTGCCAATGATCCAGATTTTAATTTACGACATGAGCCAGCAATGATTATCCGTAAAAACGGTAAAAATCAATCCTTCGTCAATGTAATAGAAATTCATGGAAAGTTTGATCCTGTATATGAATTCTCTTCCAATGCATATCCATCTGTAAAACAAATAAAATTATTACAGCATGATGAGAATTTTTCTGTTGCCGAAATTTCAATAGGCGACAAGAAATTAATTATTGCACAATGCAACAAAGAGTTTGATTCAAAGAAAATTCACTCTGTAGCCGGCTTTAGCTGGACAGGCCCTTATATGGTAATGTATAACAATAAAATTATTAACTGATTTAATACTACTAATATGTCAACTACCGAAACAACAAAAGTATTTATTGAGAACAAAGAGATTCCATGGGAAGAAATGGGCAATGGCATCAGAAGAAAGATCATGTCGTATGATGACAGATTAATGCTGGTGAAAGTGGAGTTTGAAAAAGGAGGAATCGGTTCTGTTCATAAGCATCATCATACACAAATAACACATATAGAGAGTGGTGTATTTGAAGTGGAAATAAATGGAGAGAAAAAGATATTAAAAGGTGGGGATGGATTTTATATACCTCCGAATGTATTGCATGGAGCTGTATGTATGGAAGCAGGAGTGCTGATTGATGTATTTAGTCCAATGCGGGAAGATTTTGTAGATAATAAGTAAAAACTAATTACAGGCTAGTATTAAAAAAGTATTATGAAAGTTAAAGGACTAAGATGGTGGATAATAGGGTTGATAGCCTTGGCTACGATAATCAATTACATTGATCGTACGGCCATCAATATCCTTTGGCCTTACATACACAAAGATTTTGGTATTAGCGAAGCAGATAGCAAAGATGCATTAAAGGTCATCACTATCTTTTTTATGATTGCTTACGCAATAGGCCAAACAGTAATGGGTAAATTAATGGATGCCATCGGAACTCGAATGGGTTTTGTCGTTTCTATTGTTGGTTGGAGTGTTTCAATTGCATTACATGCGGTTGCAAGAACAATGGCCTCATTCAGCATATTTCGATTTTTACTTGGTATTTCTGAAGCAGGTAACTGGCCAGGTGCTGCAAAAAGCAATGCGGAATGGTTTCCAGCAAAAGAAAGAGCCATTGCGCAAGGAATTTTTGGTGCTGGTGCATCTCTTGGCTCAGTAGTAGCAGCTCCTTTCATTGCCTATGTATATTTAGCATTTGGCTGGCAGTGGACATTTGTTGGTATTGGTTTGTTAGGATTACTTTGGATCATTCCTTGGTTGATTATTAATAAAAACACTCCAGACAAGCATCCTTGGATTACTAAGGAAGAACAAGATTATATAGCAAGCTCTGCTACGAATAAAGCAACTGCACCTGTTGCAACTACTGTTTACACTTGGAAACAATTATTGCAATTTAAAAATACCTGGGGTATTATTTCTTCAAGATTTTTTATTGACCCAGTGTGGTGGATGTTTGTTACTTGGTTACCCTTTTTCTTAAAAGAAAATTTTGGATTTGATATAAAACAGGTTGGTGCATTTGCATGGGTTCCTTTCTTATTTGCTGCGATGGGTGGCTTGTCAGGTGGTTTCTTTTCTTCCTGGCAAATTAAACAAGGTAAGTCTGCAACAAAAGCAAGAAAAAATGCAATTACAATAGGAAGTATAATTATGCTTATCTCATTGGTAACGATAGCTATTTATTTGGAAAGCTTAAAAGACCAACCTGGATTGACCATTGCATTGATTAGTGCAACATTATTCGGCTTTCAATTTCTGATCAACAACCTACAAACATTACCATCAGATTATTTTCATGGAAAAAATGTGGGAACTGTTGCTGGTATGAGTGGTACTTCTGCCGTATTGGGAACACTCATTGTTACATGGTTGGTACCTATACTTACAAAAACAAGCTATACATCATTTTTTGTAATGGCGGCTTTAGTAGTTCCAATAGCCTGGATATGTGTGATGTTTATTGTTTCAAAAAAAAAGAATAATACTGTTAGTTAATTGATATAAATAAAACTGTAAAAACTGCGATATGAAAAGAATTCTATTTACAATGATGCTGATAATGACCGTTGGGTTCATCTATGGACAAACAACTTATTATTGGGTGGGTGGTACAGCAGGTGCTACCGGAATTAATACCGGTGCTAACTGGAATACTGCATTAAATGGTACTGGCACTTCTCGTCCGGCATCAACAGGGACTTCTGATATCTTGATTTTTGATGGAACTAATTTAGGAGGAGCGTCTCCTGCAACTGGCCCTGCTACAGTACTTGCATCCGGTAGTATCTCTTTTGCGCAAATGATTTTTACAAATAATGTAAATGTTAATCTTGTTAGGCCTACCTCTGGTACAAGTACACTTACTGTAAATGGGGAATCTGGCGAAGATTTTGTGGTTGAAGCAGGATCTACATTTAGAGTACTAAACTCGACTGGTAGCATACGTTTTGCGATGTTGGCAGCTGTAGATGCCTGTAGGGTAAGTGGAACTGTTTCAGTAATCACAGGTCAGCAATTCAGATTTGATAATACCACATCGGGTGCCGCCGGAACCTTTCGTTTTAAGAGTGGCTCTTCATTTACTTCCAACATAACTTCTGCTTCCACTTCTTATGCTTTTGGAAGTTCTTCTCAATCTTCAAATGGCTGGGTAGTTTTTGAAGCTGGTTCTGAAATTTTTTATCTAGGTGGTTTCAGTCCAAATGGAAGTGGGACTAATTTTTCTGCAATTAAAATAGAACCAGGAAATGTTTGGCATCATAGAGCCAATAATGCTGGCTTAGGCGGAAATTTCTTTAACAGGGAAAGTTATGGTGATATTATAGTAGAAAATGGCGCAACACTTTCAGCAACCGGTACAATATATAGAATTGGAAATTTGACGGTTAATACAGGATGTAGTTTTGTGCCACATACCAGCGGTCAAACAGTTGTTTTGGGAGCCCTTACAGTGAACGGGGATTACACAGCTCCTGCTGCGGCTACTAACAAATTGGTTTTAGCAGGAAGTGCTTCTCAATCTGTTTCTGGAACAGGTACTGTTAGTCTTAACAACTTAACTGTTGCTAATAATGCAGTTGTATCATTGGGCAAAAATGTGGCTGTTGAAACAGATATTGATGTTTACGGCAGATTAAATTTTGGAACAAATCAACTAACAGGTACGGCTACTTTTAAGGCAGCCGGTATTGATGCAGGAACACCTGGAACAGGTAACCTGATTTCTGGGAACTATTTTCTAACAGGCAATACAGTGTTTACTTCTTCATCAGTTGGAAAAAACATCAGCGGTGCAGGGATAGCTCCTAACACTTCGGTTGTTGGATTTTCTGCTACAGCGGACTCTTTATATTTATCACAACCTTTATTAGTATCAGCTTCCGGAGTGGCACTAACAGTTACTACAACTAGCGCAACTTTACAAACTGCAAATACGAATGGATTTAATCCAGCTAGTGGATCTGTTATTGCTTCTGGTATTATGACATTTGATAATGATATTAATTACATCATTGATGCGCCAACAACCTGGCCTTTTGGTGTCACAACAGGATCAGCTGGTAACAATGTGAATACTGGAAGTGTAGATGTAAATGCAGACATTACTGTCAACAAAGGGGTAACAATAAAAAATAATTTACTGATAAATGGTAAAATGACTTTACGTCCTGCGGATGTACTTCATATTCTTGCAGGCGGAAATATTACAGGAACATTTGGTCCTACAAAATATATTGCTACAGATTATGTAACAGGAACTGGTGTACAAAGTATGGTATGGTTTGATGGTATATCATCTGTGAAAACTATCCCTGTTGGAACAATAAATAATTATTTGCCTGCAACAATTACCCCGACTTCAACATCGGATTTCACTGTTGCAGTATTTCAAGGAATTACTACAAATGGTATTTTAAACGGAACAGCTTTTACGCCTACACAAAGATTAAGAGTAGTAAATGCTGTATGGAATGTGAACCTTCTTACTGGATCTGGAACTGCTGATCTGCAATTAAACTGGGATGATGCTTTGGAAGGAACAACCTTCGCAACGTTGCCTGATTCTGATATAGGGCTTATTCGTAACATCGGATCAGGACCTACAGGATGGGGACCACCTATTGTGCCAGGGAATAATACAACGAATGTTGTAATGGGAAATATTTCTGTATTCGGTTCTTTTAGTGCTGGTGCAGTTCCACAAGTAAATGCATTTATATATAATCCTTTGCCTGATAAAACTTATGGAGACCCAGACTTTAATGGTGGAGCTACCAGTTTAAATACTACTAATCCTATTATTTATACAAGTAGTAATCCATTAGTAGCAACTATCGTTGCAGGAAATATTCATATCGTCGGTTCAGGTACTGCTGATATTACTGCTTCACAATTGGGAGATGGTGTTTTCCCGGATACAAGTGCAACTAAAACGTTGCTTGTAAATAAAGCACCACTTACCATTAATGCTGATAATAAATCAAGATTTGAAGGATTGGTAAATCCACCACTAACTATTACCTATACTGGTTTTGTTTTAGGAGAAACAAATACAGTACTAACAACCCAGCCAACTATTTCTACTACTGCAACAATTGCATCTGCACCCGGAATGTATCCTATTACTGTTGGTGGAGCAATCGCCGCTAACTATGTAATTACACATACAAATGGTGTGCTAACGGTGATACCGAAAGCGAATCAAACAATAACATTTGCTCAGCCAACTACCAAAACTTATGGCAATGCTCCATTCGCAACTGGAGCAACAAGTACTAACAGTACAATTCCTATTACTTATTCAACCAGTAATCCAAACGTTGCAACAATATCTGGAAACACTATAACAATCATGGGAGCTGGAACTACAGTTATCACTGCAATGCAGGCTGGAAGCGATGGATTTTTTCCTGCACCGAATGTTGCCAGAACACTTACTGTTAACAAAGCAAACCTTTCTATAAAAGCTAATGATGCAGTAAAAACTCCAGGAGAGGTAAACCCGGCTTTTACGATGACATATACTGGGTTTGTTTTGGGTCAAACAGAAACGAATCTTACAACGCAGCCGGTTGTTTCAACTACTGCGGCTACCAATTCATCACCAGGATATTATGATCTTGTTCCCGGTGGCGCAGTTACCCAGAATTATAATATTACTTATACAAACGGAAGGTTTACTGTTTTGCCACTCTCTGGAACAAGTTCTTTATACCTGAATGCATTTCAGAGTAACAGTACTAGTGTAACAGTAAGAGTTTTTTCTCCCGATGGAAACCTTGCGGATATTGTAATATTTGATATGAACGGACGAGTACTTGCAAAAAAGAATATCTTATTGATTAATGGATTTAGTACTGTTACTGTAGCACTACCAAACTATTCTTATGGCATTCATGTAGTATCTGTACAAGGGAATGGCGTAAGTCTTAAAAAATCAATTTTATTAATAAGATAATATATGAAAAATAGAATTTTTCTGTGGTTGAGTTTTGTTTTTCTTTCTTGTCATGTGTATGGGCAATCAGGTAAGAATACTGTATTTGCGCTGGATATTAAAAAACTTGAAAGCACAAAAACAAAAATCAGTAATAAAGATCCTGAGGTTATTAATGCCTATAAGCAGCTGATTAAGGATGCCGATAAAAAAGCGTTGGCATTCGGGCCTGTGAGTGTTATGGAAAAAACAGGACTTCCGCCAAGCGGAGATAAACATGATTACATGAGCCTTGCTCCTTATCATTGGCCAGATCCTTCTAAACCAGACGGACTTCCATATATAAGAAAAGACGGACAAACAAATCCGGAAGTGAAAGACTATCCTGACAAAGAGAATATGCCGAAGCTTTGTGAGAATGTTTATATGCTGGGATTGGCCTATTATTTCTCAGAAGAAAATAAATATGCAGAGCATGCAGCAAAATTATTGAAGGTTTGGTTTTTAGATGTCGATACAAGGATGAATCCTAACCTTAATTATGGACAGGCAATCAAAGGTGTAAATGAAGGGAGAGGTGCCGGATTAATTGATACAAGGCATTGGATTAAACTGATTGATGGTATCGGTCTTATAAAGAATTCAAAATATTGGAGTGTTGCAGATCAAAAAGGAATGCAAAAATGGTTTGCTGAATTCTTGAACTGGATGCAAACAAGTAATAATGGTACTGATGAAATGAAAACCAAAAACAATCACGGTGCCTGGTATGATGCACAACGTTTATCACTGGCATTATTTATTGATAGCAGCGAACTGGCAAAAAAGATTGTTTTAAATGCAGCTAACCGCCTGGATTTACAAATGGATAATGATGGATTGTTTCCCGCTGAAATGGAAAGAACGATTTCATTGCACTATACTGCTTTCGTAATGAATGCATTTTTTACCATAGCTCATATGGCAGAAAAAACCGGATTCGATTTCTGGAAATACACTTCACCCTCCGGGAAATCTTTAAAAAAAGCATTTGATAAAATGAAACCCTATTTTATCGGGGATAAAGAATGGGAAGGTCAACAAATAAAAGAATTTGATAAAGAAGATGCGTATTCGATATTGATAGATGCTAATGAACATTTTAAATGTAAAGATTGTGTTCAGGCTGTAAAAAAAATGGCAGATGACAAAGCTCCACGGTTACGAATAAATTTATTGTACTAGGATTAAAAATTTTAAAAATAAAAACTGCGATTATGAAAAAACTTCAAGGCCTGCTGGTGATACTACTTTTTGCAAGTGGTACTTTGCTTGCACAAAAGAAAACAATTTCAGGAAAGGTAACCGGTCAGGCTGGTAATGATCCGTTGCTTGGAGTAAACATTCTGGCTAATAATCAGAAAGGCGGTACCGCCTCCAAACAAGACGGTACTTATAGTATTACGGTAGATTCAAAAACAACTACTCTAATTTTTTCTTTTGTTGGTTATACAACTCAAACAGTTGTAATCGGCGAAAAGAATATAATTGATGTAATACTTGCACCGGCTATAGCCACTGGCGAAGAAGTTGTTGTAATCGGATATGGTACGCAGAAAAAATCAAGTGTAACAGGAGCTGTTGCCAAATACACCAACGATAGGCTAGAAGAAACGCCCAACTCCAGACTTGATCAGGCTTTGCAAGGAAAAATTGCAGGTGTAAGAGTTCAAAATATTTCATCTGAGGCAGGTGCCGATCCTAAAGTACAGGTTCGGGGAATTTCCTCAGTATCTGCTGGAGCTGAGCCACTGGTAGTGGTAGATGGCCATCCTTTATATGAAGGATTATCGTTTGTAAATATGGCGGATGTTGCATCTGTAGAAGTGCTTAAAGACGCAGCTTCTGCTGCCATTTACGGTTCCAGAGGTGCCAACGGGGTTATTATAGTTACTACTAAAAGCGGCAAAGCAAACAAAACAAAGTATAGTGTGAAGTTTTCAACTGGGGTTAAAGAAGCGTATGAATTATATCCCATGATGACAACGACAGAATATACCAATCTGCTTTTTTATGAAGCAAGTTTAAGATTAAAAGATCCAAGTATTACTACACAACCTGCTATTCTAAATAGCAATGAAAGAGCAGCTTATATTGTTGAAAGCCAAATTAGAGGTGGAGTGGGAACCGATTGGCAAAGAGAAGCCATACGAAATGCCAATGTAAAAAATATTCAGATGAATGTATCTGGCGGCAACAGCGGGGTTAAGTACTACATTTCTGGTGGCTATCAGAATGATCAGGGTATGATGTACCATAGCGAATACGAAAGGTTTACGGTAAAGGCAAAAGTAGATGCGCAGTTAAGTAAAAAAGTAAAACTTTCTTTCAATTTTAATCCTTCTTATATTAAGAAAGAAAGCCCAGGGGCAACCTTTACTGACTTTTATAGATTACAATCTTTTTTACCTGTTACTGTTGATGCATCAATTGTTGACTTTATACGTCAACATCCAAATGGTCAATATACAAATATACAGGTTGGGGATTTTGTTCATGCAAACATGTTTAATAACAGAGTGTATTCTGGTTTAATGCCGGATGGTAGTCTCTGGACTACTACATCAGCAACCAGTCCTTTTGCTACTGCAAACCAATCGCCCAAAGCAATAATGGAAAATGTAAGTATTACAAATAACGATTACCGGGCTTTAACATCCGGCGACATATCGATTGAAATACTTCCAGGGTTAAATTTTAAATCATTAGCCAGCGCATTTGTACGCTATTCCAATGGGTTGGATTTTGGCAAAACAAACTCTAGAAGTGTAACATATCCAAGTACCGGAGTTTATAGAAGTCAGTTTTTTGTTGACCTGTTATCAGAAAATACGATATCGTATAATAAACGTATAAAAGATCATTCATTTGATTTCCTTACTGGCTTTACGGCTCAAAAAACAAAAATTAGAACTGAACAAACTACGGCTACTAATTATGCCAGCGATAACATTACTACATTGAATACGGCAACAGTTCAAACTGATCCGACACAGACTTTTAATGAAACGCTAAGCAGAGGATTGCTGTCAGGCCTTGCCCGTATGATATATGGCTATAAAGATAAATACCTGTTGAACGTTTCTTTTAGAGCTGATGGAAGTTCTTATTTTGGTACTGGTAACAAATGGGGATATTTTCCATCCGCTTCAATTGGGTGGTTAGCTAGTAAAGAAAAATTCTTCGACAATCTAAGTTGGTTAAGTAGTTTAAAACTAAGGGCTAGCTATGGTGCAACGGGGAATAATAATATCGGGGATTATTTATTTGTAGATCGACTTTTTTCTACCAACTATGCTTTTGGCGCCTCGACAGGTACGGTATTAAGTGGGCAATCTATTTCAAGATTAATTCTATCTAACCCTGATATTACTTGGGAATTGACCAATCAGTTTAATGCAGGGATTGATGTTGCCTTATTCAAGAACGCCATTTCGTTTTCGTTGGATGTGTACAGGTCTAAAACAGATCAATTATTATTAGATCAATCAACCCAGGCATTTGCAGGGGTGCCCAACTTTATTAATAATATTGGAAAGATTCAAAACGATGGAATTGAATTTGAAATAACTTCTAATAATATCAGAAAAAGGATTTCAGATGGAGCACAACCGCAAACATATCCCGTACTAGAAATAAAGTATTAGAATTTGGCGGTGAACCATTCTTATTTAAAAATGGAGAACGATCAGAAGTGTATCGGAACATTGTCGGCCAGCCTTTAGTCCAATATTATGGATTTAAGACTGATGGGGTATGGCTTTCACAGGCTGATATTACAGCATCTGGAATTTCAAACAGCGTCAATCCAGCCTGGTTGGTACCCGGCGCATTAAAAATTGTGGATATAGATGGTAATAAAATTTTAAATGACAATGACCGTACAATACTAGGAAATCCATACCCAGATTTTATTTGGGGTATCACCAATAATTTTACCTATAAAGATTTTGATCTTAGTTTCTTTTTTCAAGGTTCTCAAGGTGGTAAAGTAATTGGCGGTGACGCTAACTATAATGAAACCAAACGTTACAATAAAAACTACAATTCAGACAGATGGGTGAGTCCGGCATTTCCTTGTGATGGAAAAACTCCGTATTCAACTTTAGGTATAAACTGGATGTTGACAGATTATGTAGTTGAGGATGCATCGTTCTATGCACTCAGAGAATTATTAGTGGGTTATACCTTACCCGAAAAATTTGCCAAAAAAGCAGGATTGAGTTCGCTAAGGGTTTATTTTTCTGGTCAAAATCTTTTCTATCATAAAGCAGCAAGTTTCAGAGGTCTTAATCCCGAAGCAAGAAATACCGGAGGGCTTTATGCATCTACACAAATTGACGGCTATCAAAGAGGAGCTTTCCCGGTACAAAAAACCTTACTGTTTGGTATTGACTTCAATTTTTAATTCTCAAACTAATCTATTATGAAAAAAATACAATATATAATCATTCTTGCATTCATTGGGTTGACTTCATGCAATAAGGTAATTGATCTTTACCCGGAATCTAATTTAAATACTGGTACATTTTATAGTAACGATGCAGAAGTAAAAACAGGTCTTACTGCTTGTTATAATGGCTTACAATTACCAATGTTTCGTGAATGGCAGCTTACTGAATTGCGTTCAGACAATACGTATATGGGTGTTCCTGGAAGCACCAATAGTTTCAACAGGGAGTTGAGTGATCTGGATTGGTTTGTTCCTGCCACTTCGATGGATGCCATCTATCAGTTTTGGCTTAACACTTATTTTAATATACGCAATTGCAATATATTATTACAAAAGTTAGGTGTAAACTATGACCCAGCTTCAGGGTCAATCAGCTTGTCTAACATTGATATTCCAATAACTGATGTAAACAGAAAACAATATGCAGGTGAGGCACTTTTTATCAGGGCTTACCATTATTTTAACCTGGTTCGTTTGTTTGGTGGTGCTTTTCTTGTATATACTCCCATTTCTCCACTGGATGCAAAAACTACTAACAGATCATCTTTAGCGGATACCTACAAGTTCATCGAGGCAGATTTAACTGCTGCATCCACCTATATGAGCAATAAAACCTTTAGCCAGATAGTTCCTGCTGATAAAGGAAGGGCTACTTCATGGGCTGCTAAGGCATTGTTGGGCAAAGTTTATCTTACGCAAAACAAAAAGGCTTCTGCTATTTCTCAATTGGATGATGTTCGGTTAAATAGTGGATATGGGTTACAATCTACTTATGCCAATGTATTTTCAACTGGCAATGAAGTTAATAACGAGGTTCTTTTTACCGTTCGTTATAAAGCTGGTGGATTAGGTTTGGGTTCAAGTTTTGGAAATGATTTTGCGCCTTTGGCAAGTAGCGGTATTGTTATTACTGGTACGGTAAGAAATTGGAATACGCCTACAAGTAGTATCGATTCATTTTATACTGCGGCCGATGCGAGAAAAGCTGTAAATGTTGGGAGATTTTTGCCATCGCCGACAGTTACATCACTTTATGTAAAAAAGTTCACATCACCAGTTACCATTGATCTGGATGGTGAATCTGATTGGCCGGTGATTCGTTATGCTGATGTATTATTAATGCTGGCAGAAGCACAAGGAAATACTGGTACAAGTGTTGGTTACATCAGTCAGATAAGAACGAGAGCAGGTTTGGGTTCAATCTCAGGTGCATTTGCCACAGTTGCTGAATTTGAAAAAGAGTTGACGGATCAACGCAGAACAGAATTTGCATTCGAAAATCTTCGCTGGTTTGATCTGTTAAGATATGGTACTACATTAACAACCATAAACCCGGTGCAAATTCTAAAGATCATTTTGAATATGAATATGTTGCACATTATGCCACCTATGTTGCGCCTGTGCCTACATTATTACAGCTAAAAGGATATGTAACTACAGATAAATTATTATTACCAATTCCGCAAAGGGAAATTGATTTGAATACCCAATTTGTAATAGCTCAAAATCCTGGTTATTAATTAGTATTGAGTTTAGTCAAACTAACTGCAAATAAAATAACCCTGAAAATAACTTCAGGGTTATTATGATTCGAAACTAATTGCTACTTCCTATTATTTCAAACATCAGCGTATGAAAAAAATAATATCATTAGTCTTTTTACTTTCTGCATATATAGCTGTACTTGCACAAGATGCAGATACCACAACTTACAAGCCTGTTGAATACCCAGATGGATTTACTGCAAAGATTGATGTGGTGTACACACAAGTAGATGGCTGGGATGGCCGTATGGATTTATATCTTCCGCCGAAATCAAAAGGCCCTTCACCTGTTATTATTAATATACATGGTGGTGGATGGAATAAAGGAGTGAAAGAATCGCAAACAGGTTATAACACTTTTTTCAAAAAAGATTTTGCAGTAGCAAATATTGAATACCGACTTACAGGACAAGCAACAGCACCTGCTGCCATTGAAGATACAAGATGCGCATTAATCTATTTAATTAAGCATGCGAAGGAGTTAAATATTGATGTAAACAAAATTGTTATCATGGGCGGTAGTGCTGGTGGTCATCTCGCATTAATGGGTGGATTGCTGGCTAACGATCATCGCTTTGATACAAATTGTTCTGGTGTTGAAAATGTAAAAGTTGCTGTTATCATTGATAAGTATGGCATCACCGATGTTTGGGATTGGGGATATGGACCGGTAATCAGAAGTAAGTCTGCAAAATCATGGTTAGGAAAATATGCAACTGACCAAAAATTTGCAAAATCAGTTTCACCAATTAACTATATAACAAAAGATAGCCCACCGGTATTTATTGTGCATGGTGATGCTGACCCTACAGTTCCTTATCAGCAATCTGTTGATTTGCATAAAAAACTGGAACAAGCTGCTGTACAAACAGAATTTATTACTGTTAAAGGAGGTTTACATGGAAAGTTTGAGAAAGAAAAAAACAGTGAGGTTAATAAGGCCATAATGGATTTTATATTATCCACTCCGGCATTTAAAGATAAATAAATTGAATAAAATAAAAATTCCAATACTTGTGTTGCTGCTGTTGAATGTGATGTGTAGTAAAAAAACATCCACTCCGCCGGAAACACCACTTCCACCTGGATATACTGCAGTAGTTTTAAATGCTGATGGTCCGGGCAATACATATGAATTAATTAATAGTAAACTTACACCGGGTTTTGATGCAGTAGAACATCCTGAATGTGTTCACTCTTCATTCGGAAGACATATTGCAGAAGTATGGGATGCTGATTTGAATAGTAATGTTTTTGAATTTTATAGCCATGTGGCAGAAGATAATGACAGGTGCATTGTATTTGACAGGCAACGTATTGAAATTAAAACATATGATAAGTCACCAGCCAATCTTATTGGAACAACAGGAGAAACAATAACATACAAATGGAAATTCCGAATGGCTCCAGGTTTTAAACCTTCATCAAGCTTTACACATATTCATCAAATAAAACCGGTGAATGGTGATGATGGAAATCCAATATTTACTTTAACAGCAAGAAAGGGAAATCCTAATAAACTGGAGTTGATACATGATAACACAACTAAAGTATCAATTGTTGATTTATCACTTTTTGAAGGAGTATGGGTTGAGGTAACTGAAATTATTAAAGTAGGTGCAAATGGCGCCTATTCAATGCTGATAAAAAAAGTGAGTGACGGAACTACAATTTTAAATTACAGCAATAATAATATAATGACCATTCGGTCAAGTAATGATTTCGTAAGACCTAAATGGGGGATATACAGAAGTTTAAATACTCCTGCTGATCTGAGAGATGATAGCATCCGGTTTAGTGCATTCAGTATTGAAGAAAAACAGTAAATTCAAACGTCTTCTTTTTTTGATGATGAATTTATTTGCGGATTATTTATTGAAAATTTTATAAACTATGTTGAATTTCAGAGTTGATAATAAATTGGCTTTAGTAACCGGTTGCAGCAAAGGAATAGGAATGGCTATCGCAATTGCTTTAGCAGAGTCAGGAGCTGATATTATTGGAGTAAGTAATAGCATGCCAGCAACTGGAAGTGAAGTCGGAGAAGCTGTTGAGGCTGCTGGTAGAAAATTTTATCCTTATGCTGCTGATTTTTCAAACAGAGATTCTTTGTATGCGTTTTTAAATAAAGTAAAGGCTGATCATTCACGCATAGACATTCTGATAAATAATGCTGGACATATAATGCGGAAGCCTGTAGTAGAACATCCCGATGAATATTGGGATGCAATTATTGATATTAATTTGAATGCACAGTTTATTATAAGCAGAGAAATCGGCAAACGAATGGTAGAGCAGAATAGTGGAAAAATTGTTTTCACTTGTTCATTATTAAGTTTCCAGGGTGGAATTAATGTGCCCGGCTACGCTGCAAGCAAAGGTGCTATTGCATCTTTATTAAAAGCTTTTGCCAATGAATGGGCGCAGCATGGTATTACGGTGAATGGAATTGCACCGGGTTATATTGCCACGGATAATACAACTCAATTAAGAGAAGATCCTGAAAGGAGTAAAGCTATACTGGCAAGGATTCCTGCAAACCGTTGGGGTACGCCGGAAGACATGACAGGTGCCTATGTTTTCTTATCTTCATCTGCATCCGACTATGTCAATGGAACTATTCTCACCGTCGATGGAGGATGGATGGGCCGATAAATTTATTATTCTACAATTTAAATATTTACAACAATGCAAATACGATTTCAAAATAGTCCTGTTGAGACAAAGCAAATGACGACAGAGCAACTACGTCAGAATTTTTTAATTGATGGATTGATGCATCCTGGAACGATTCAATTAACATATTCTCATTACGACAGAATGATTGTAGGAGGTGTTGTACCAACTTCTGCAGCAATTAGTTTACCAAAAGAAGAAGAATTGAAAGCAAACTTTTTCTTAGAAAGAAGAGAAATGGGTATCATCAACGTTGGGGGCAAAGGAACTTTAACCGCCGATGGAGTTGTTTATGAAATTGAAAAATTAGAATGTGTTTATCTTGGAAAGGGAACAAAAGAAGTGAGTTTTAGCAGCACCTCAGATAAAGAGCCTGCACATTTTTATCTTTTATCAGTTCCCGCACATCAAGCTTATCCAAACAAAAAGATGACAAAGGCAGAAGCATCGCCTGTTAATCTTGGTGATATTTCAACATCAAATAAAAGAACAATTTACAAATACATTCATAACGATGGTATTCAAAGTTGTCAGTTAGTAATGGGGTTAACTACGTTAGATGCAGGAAGTGTCTGGAATTCTGTTCCGCCACATACACATACAAGAAGAATGGAAGCTTACTTCTATTTTGATTTGGATGCTGCGCAAAGAGTAATGCATTTTATGGGAGAGCCGCAGGAAACGAGACATTTAGTAATGGCAAATAATGAAGCCGTACTTTCTGCTCCCTGGAGTATGCACTTTGGAGTGGGCACAGCTAACTATGGCTTTATCTGGGGAATGGCGGGAGAGAATAAAGAGTTTACTGATATGGATCCTGTTCCGGTTGCAACAATAAAATAACAAGGCAATTTCTTATTATTGCTTTTGATTAAAGCATGAAAAAAGTATTATGTTTTGGTGAGTTACTTTTAAGACTACCACCTGCACATGGCGGGGTATGGTTAAAGGATAACCAGATGCCTGTCTTTATTGGTGGCGCAGAATTAAATGTAGCCACGGCATTATCTGTTTGGGGCATACCGGTAAAATATTTTACAGCATTACCTGATAATATTATTTCAAAAGATATTATTGCTTACCTCGAAGAAAAAAAAATTGACACTTCAGCAATTCAATTGTCTGGAGAACGGATTGGCTTGTACTATTTGCAACAAGGTGCTGACATGAAAAGTGCTGAAAATGTTTTTGATAGAAAAAATTCTTCTTTCGCCACACAAAAAACAGGCATTATTAATTGGGATGAAGTGCTAGATGATGTGTCCTGGTTTCATTTTAGTGCTATTGCTCCCGCAGTTAGTGAAACAGCAGCTGCACTTTGCGCTGAAGGATTAGCGGCAGCACATAAAAAAGGTATAACTATTTCTGTAGACCTTAATCATAGAAAATTATTGTGGCAGTATGGAAAAAAAGCTGCTGAAGTAATGACAGCACTGGCAAAATATTGCACAGTAATAATGGGTAACGTATGGTCAGCAAATTCTTTACTAGAAATTCCTGTGGATGATAACATTCATAAAAAAGGTCAACAGCTAGATTATCTTTTGCAAGCAACGAATACAGCTAAAAATATTTTCGAAAAATTTCCCAATTGCAAATGGGTAGCTAATACATTTCGCTTTGATGGAAATAATGATAAAATTGAATATTACGCTGCATTGAATACAGTTGGTGAACAATCTGTTTCGCCACTTTTTAAAACAGAAAGTATTGTTGAAAGAGTTGGAAGTGGAGATTGTTTTATGGCAGGATTAATTTATGGCATTATCCATAAGCATACGTCTAAAGATATTATTAGCACTGCTGCAGGGGCCGCATTTTGCAAATTGCAAGAAGTAGGTGATGCTACTAACAATAGCATTCAGCATATTCAAAAGATTGTTAATCGATTTACTAATGATTAATTTTCTTGAAACGTTCAAATTATTAGTATAATATTTTTATACATCTGATAATCAGTTCAATACCTTCAACCGGTTTTTTAATTACTTATTAAAAGTTATCTTAGCAACTATCTTACGAATCGCATATTCGTTATATCTGAAAATATTTTCAGATGATACAGTCACTATAACTGTATTATTTTTCATCGTTAAAAAATTGTATTTATGATTGCTACGCCAACTGAAAAAAAATCTGTTTATAAATCATATGCTTTGCATAATTACAGACAGATACCTCAATTAAGCCGATTGACAGAAGAACAAATAAAAGACATTGATGTGGTAGGGCATGTATTGCCATTTAAGTCTAACAACTACGTTGTAGATGAGTTGATAAAATGGGACAATGTTCCAGATGATCCGATTTTTACGTTGACATTTCCAAGAAGAGAAATGCTGAAGCCTGAGCATTATAAAAAAATGGAAGCAGCACTTGATAGTGGTGTATCAAGAGATGAAATAAAAAAAGTAGCGAACGAAATCCGTATGGATTTGAATCCACATCCTGCCGGACAATTAGAACATAATGTTCCAATGATTGATGGTCACAAGTTGACCGGAATGCAACACAAGTATAGGGAGACTGTGTTGTTTTTTCCTAGTCAGGGACAAACCTGTCATGCTTATTGCAGCTTTTGTTTTCGCTGGCCTCAGTTCGTTGGTATGGATGAATGGAAGTTTGCAATGAAGGAAACTGAGTTACTGGTAAAATATCTACAGAAACATACAGAAGTAACCGATTTGCTTTTTACCGGTGGCGATCCGATGATCATGAAAAATAAAATTTTCGCTACTTATATTGATGCATTAATAGAAGCGGATATTCCTAACCTGCAAACTATTCGCATTGGTACAAAAGCATTGGGTTATTGGCCGTATAAATTTCTTACTGAAGATGATGCAGAAGATACTTTACGAACTTTTGAAAAAATTGTAAAGAGTGGAAAGAATCTGGCTATAATGGCACACTTTAATCATCCGGCTGAATTGTCAACAGATGCAGTAAAGCAAGCAATAGCAAAAGTTAGGGCAACAGGTGCACAAATCCGAACACAATCTCCATTGATGAAAAATATTAATGCAGATGCTGATATTTGGGCAACAATGTGGCGACAGCAAGTAAATTTAAATTGTATTCCTTATTATATGTTTGTGGCAAGAGATACGGGTGCACAGCATTATTTTAAAGTTCCGTTAGTGGAGGCATGGACTATTTTTCAAAAAGCTTATCAACAGGTAAGTGGTGTTTGCCGTACCGTACGGGGTCCAAGTATGAGTGCTACTCCCGGCAAAGTGCAAATGCTTGGTGTAAGTGAAGTAAATGGAAAAAAGATAATGACTTTTAGATTTTTGCAAGGAAGAAACCCTGACTGGGTGGCAAAACCATTCTTTGCAGAATATAATGACGAAGCTATTTGGCTTGATGATTTGAAACCAGCTTTTGGAGAAAAACAATTCTTTTTCGAAAATGAATTAAACGAAATATTTAATGAAGAGCTCAACAAAAATACAGTCGATAACTTCGAGTAGCAATGAGAACGGAGTAGAAAAAAAACATTTGTATCTAAATCCAAATGTTATTGGATTAAAAGAATCTCCGACATTACGTATTAATCAGCATTGCAAAGAACTGGCTGCAAAGGGTAAGCATATTTATAAATTAGGTTTAGGGCAATCTCCTTTCCCAGTTCCTGAACCTGTTGTAAATGCTTTACGACTTTATGCACCACAGAAAGATTATTTGCATGTACAAGGATTGCCAGAGCTAAGAAAAACGGTAGCAGAATTTCATCGGAAAAAAGATGGTGTTTATATTTTACCAGAAAATGTAATTATTGGACCAGGTTCAAAGGAATTACTGTTTCTGTTGCAAATGGTTTTTGAAGGTGAAGTAATCATTCCAAGTCCTAGTTGGGTTTCTTATTTACCTCAGGCGAAAATTATCGGTAACACCATTCATATTATTCAAACGTTGGCTAAAGATCAATGGCGTTTATTGCCTGAACAATTAGAAGATTTTTGTCAAAGAAATAAAAGACCGGATGGTAATCCTTATTTGCTGATTCTTAATTATCCCGGCAATCCGGATGGAATAACTTACGGTGCTGAAAGTGTGAAGCAATTGGCTGAAACCTGCAGAAAAAATAATATCTATATTCTATCGGATGAAATTTATGGGCAATTACATCATGAAGGAAAGCATGTATCGATCGCAAAATATTATCCTGAAGGAACAATTATCAGTTCTGGTTTATCTAAATGGTGCGGGGCAGGCGGTTGGAGGTTAGGTACATTTTCCTTCCCCGTAAAATTACATTGGCTAATGGATGCAATGGC
Source organism: Chitinophagaceae bacterium (assembly GCA_016708765.1). Classification (GTDB taxonomy): domain Bacteria; phylum Bacteroidota; class Bacteroidia; order Chitinophagales; family Chitinophagaceae; genus JJ008. The sequence continues at coordinate 88,584 of JADJFD010000002.1, read as the reverse complement.
AGCCGTTGCCAGCGAAACGTACACATCTGTGAGTGCACCTATTCAGTATGCGGCAATACAGGCTTTTTTATGCGGATCAGAAATTGAAAATTATTTAAGTCATGTAAGAAAAATCTTGGCTTTGCTTGGAAAAGAAACTGCTGCTATTCTTAAGAATGGAAACATCAGCGTAAATGATCCTACAGGTGGCTTTTATCTTTTCCTTGATTTTACACCACTTAGTGAAAAATTAGTAAAACGAGGTATAACGGATGGTAGCATACTTTGTGACCGACTTTTAGATGAATGCGGCGTAGCGATTCTTCCAGGTGTAGATTTTAACAGACCTGCTGAAGAATTATCTGCTCGTTTATCATATGTTGATTTTGATGGTGCAAAAGCCCTTTCGGCAAGCTATAGTATTCCTTTACATGAAAAATTCCCTGCTGATTTTCTATTACAATATTGTGGCAATGTAATTGAAGCCGCTGAAAAAATAGTAGAATGGGGGAATGCTGAATAATTAAACTTTATCAAATTTTTTGTAGAATCAACTTTAACTTGATCAGCTTTCATTAATTGGCGAAGTATGTATGTTGCTGATACTTTTGAAAATCATTCCTGCATTTTTCAGAATAAGAATTACAGCAAACATAAAAGCAATTAAAATTACCAACGCAATTTCCTGCCTGAAAAAACGTAACCAGTAGACTTCCATCAGTATAAAACCATGAAAGAAACAAATCAGTTTTGCAGTAAAACCATGACTGAATCCTTGGTTGGTAAGTAAATGATGTATATGTGTTTTGTCTGGCGAGAATGGTGATTTACCCATCCATATTCTTGTTGCAAATACCCGTACCGTATCAAATACGGGAATGAGAACGATGCCTAAAACAAAAACAGGTGCATGTGGTAACACCGGATTGGAAACAAATTGATTTACTTCTATCAACCGGATACATAAGACTGCTATTACAAATCCAAGTACAAGTGAACCGGTATCACCCATAAAAATTCTTGCTGGGTTTAAATTAAAATACATAAAGGCCATCATCCCACCTGCCAAGGCAAATGCAATAAGGGCTGTGTTCACATCTCCCGACATTGTAAGAAAAATTCCTAAAGTTACAAGACTCATAAAGCCAATTCCTCCGGCAAGGCCATCTATTCCGTCTATTAAATTAAATGCGTTAGTAATGCCTACCACCGCAACAATTGTAATTGTATATTGTGCCATTAATGGCAATTCATTTATTCCGAATAAACCTTCAAAAGAAGTAATACGGATGCCGGATAATGCAATTAAAGTAGCAAGGCCAAACTGTATTACGAATTTATATTTAGCGGAGAGGTCTTTGAGGTCATCCATCATTCCCAAACCAAATAAAATTGTTATGGAAAAGAAAAAGCATATTTGTTGAATACTGTTACTAAAAGGAAACCATAGCAGTAAAGCCATTAGCATACCGGCTACTATTGCAATTCCTCCCATGGTTGGAATAGGTGATGCATGTTCCTTGCGGGCATTTGGCACATCATACAAACTGTATTTTTTTATCAGGCTGATGATAGGAGGAATAGTAATGAGTGTTACAACAAAGGCTGTAACAAAACAGAGCAGGGCAAACTTGTATTCACGGAAAAGCAAATCAAGTTGTGGTAACTGAAGAAGGTGGTTTTTCATTATCCTGGTTTTTAGACAGGGCTTGGATTAGGATTACAATTTAGAAATCATTAACAGAAACGACAAGTGCTTTTTAAAATTTTATTGACAAGATAGTATTTACCCTATAAGCTTGCAGTATTTCGGATATAAGGTAGGATATTTGCTAAAGCTGTACCGTAAATTTCACATACGTAAATTTGCCCCAAAGAATCTATTATCTCATCATCATCCCATATATTATCAAGCCCCATTGAATACCTGAAAGGAGTTGGCCCGCAAAAGGCTGATCTCTTAAAAAAGGAATTGAACATTTTTACATTTGGTGATTTACTGGAGCATTTTCCTTTTCGTCATGTTGATCGTACAAAAATTAATTTTATAAAAGACATAAGTCCCCAAATGGATTTTGTGCAGGTGGCTGTTGTTGTAGTTAGTTTAGAGGCGATGGGGCAGCGGCAAGGAAAAAGATTAGTGGCAGAAGTAAAAGACAAAACCGGTCGTATGGAATTGACTTGGTTTCAAAGTTTGAGTTGGGTAGAAAAGTCAATAGAGGTCGGTCAATCTTACCTTGTGTATGGGCGAGTTAGTTTTTATAATGGCCAACCGCAGATTGTTCATCCCGAAACAGAATTACTTTCAATAAATCAGCAACCAGGAAAAAACTTTCTTGAGCCAGTTTATTCTACTACTGAAAAATTAAAGGCAAGAGGATTAGGCGGAAGACAAATTGGTAAGTTGACACAACTGCTAATGGGAATGGTGCATGAAAAAGATGTACCGGAAAATTTACCTGAAAGTATTCTGAATAAATTGAAACTGATAAACCGCTTCAAGGCTTATAGGCAAATACATTTTCCGCAAAATGCGGACGAGTTTACTGAAGCAGTTAACCGTATTAAGTTCGAAGAATTATTTCTTGCACAACTACGGATGAATTTGCTGCGAAGTCAGCGGCATCGCTTTTCGAAGGGAGTAGTATTTGAAAAAGTAGGCGATTTGTTTAATACCTTTTATGAGAAGCATTTGCCATTTCAATTAACTGGTGCACAAAAGAGAGTAGTTAAAGAAATAAGAAATGATACGGCCAAAGGGAAGCAGATGAACCGTTTGCTACAAGGTGATGTTGGAAGCGGAAAGACAATCGTTGCAGTACTTTGTATGTTACTGGCTGCCGATAATGGTTGTCAATCCTGCTTGATGGCTCCAACAGAAATTTTAGCACAGCAGCATTTTAAAACCATTAGTGAATTATTGGGGAAAATGGATGTACCGGTGCAAATTCTAACAGGTTCAACAAAAGCCGCTGCCCGCAGAAAAATATTGCAACAACTTATAGATGGTCAGTTACAAATCTTAATTGGCACTCATGCCGTAATTGAAGAAGTAGTTAAGTTCAAAAATCTAGGAATTGTAATAATTGATGAACAACATAGGTTTGGTGTGGCGCAAAGAGCAAAACTTTGGCAAAAGGCGACTGTGCCACCACATATCCTTGTTATGACAGCAACTCCAATTCCACGAACATTGGCAATGACGGCTTACGGAGATTTGGATTATAGTGTAATTGATGAATTACCACCAGGCCGGCAACCAATTACTACTGTTCACCGTTATGAATCGCAGCGAAGTAAGGTGATGAGTTTTATAAGGACAGAAATTGATAAAGGGAGACAGATATATATAATTTTTCCATTAATCGAAGAAAGTGCCAAGCTGGACTATGAAAACCTGATGCAGGGTTATGAAAATGTGAAAGCATACTTTCCTGAGCCAAAATACTGGATAAGTATGGTGCATGGCAAACAACCTGCAGCGCAGAAAGAACAAAACATGAAAAGATTTGTTGATAAGGATACACAGATTATGGTATCAACAACGGTGATAGAAGTAGGTGTAAATGTACCCAACGCAACAGTGATGGTAATTGAAAGCACAGAAAAATTTGGTTTATCTCAGCTACACCAGCTAAGAGGAAGAGTAGGACGGGGGGCAGATAAAAGCTATTGTATATTATTATCTGGGTCCAAATTAGGTAACGATGCAAGGGAACGAATTAGTATTATGACATCCACCAATAATGGATTTGAAATTGCAGAAAAGGATCTTGAATTACGAGGACCGGGGGAAATTGAAGGAACAAAGCAAAGTGGTGTGTTAAACTTTAAATTGGCCAGCATAGTCCAAGACCGGCAAGTATTAGATGTAGCAAGAAATATTGCTGCGAATTTGTTGGATAAAGATCCAGATTTAAGTTCGGCAGAAAATTTGCTGTTAAATAACTTCCTTAAACAAAAGAAAGGATCCGTACTGTGGAGTAAGATTTCTTAGGCAGAATTCTATAATATCATCGAGATTGGAAAATATTACTATGAAATGAGCCATAAATTTTCGAGCTATTTTCTATCAGCGAAGCAAATTTTATGGCGAATAACATGTGACAATATTCAAAAAGTAAGATTAACACATGAAACGACATTTCTTAACACAATTTTTCAATCCATTTCTGGTTATTTTTTGTTATTTTAATACAAAGTTTACCCTCTTGAGAATAATTACCTTTTTTATTGCGGCGGTTTTTGGCTTTGCTGATTTATCGGCACAGGGAAATATTGAATTTATCGAAAATAAAGGTCAGTGGGACAGTCGTGTACAATATATGGGTACTGTTAGCAACGGTGCTTTTTTTCTAAGAAATGATGGCGGATTTACAGTTTTGCAACACAACGCAGGAGATTATGCAAACCTTGCCCGTTTCAGGCATGGCTTAAATCCAGATGGCTCAATGGTCACAGCAAATGATAAAATAACAGTTCGATCACATAGTTGGGATGTAAATTTTATAGGAGCATCGCCTGCCATGAAAACAAAAGCTGAAAAACCCATTTCTACTTACAATAATTATTTTACAGGTAATGATGCTTCGAAATGGGCAAGTGATTGTAAAATATACCAGGCCGTTACATTGGAAGAAGTATACCCAAATGTAGATGTAAGATATTATACCAATAATGGTTATCTGAAATATGATATTGTGGTAAAACCTGGAGCAGACATTTCAAAAATAGCATTGAAATATGAAGGCATAGAAAAATTGCAAATAGCCAATAAAGAGCTTGTAATTAAAACCTCTATTGGTGACATGCGGGAATCTTCTCCCTATACTTATCAAACAGATGTGAATGGAAAAAGGGAGGTACAGTGCAAGTATGTGGTAAAAGATAATGTGCTGCGGTTTGATGTTAAGAATTATGACCCTACTACCACATTAATAATTGATCCCGTTATTGTTTTTTGTTCTTTTTCAGGAAGCACTGCAGACAATTGGGGTTTTACTGCCACTTATGGGCCCGACGGTAGTATGTATGGCGGTGGAATTGTTTTTGGCTCCGGTTTCCCAACATCTTCAGGTGCATATCAAACTGTTTTTCAGGGAGGAAGTACAGTTGGTATTGATATAGGAATTATTAAGCTTTCTCCAGATGGAAGTAATCGTATTTATGCAACTTATATTGGCGGAAATGGTGATGAACAGCCGCATAGCCTTATTGTAGATCCTCAGGGTAATTTGGTTATTGCTGGCCGGACTAATTCAAGTAATTATCCAGTAGTAAACCCGAGTGGGCAGGGTGGAGGTGGGGGCTACGATATTGTAGTTACTAAACTAAATGCTGCAGGAAATAATATAATAGGTTCCAAAAAAATTGGCGGTTCTGGTAATGATGGTGTAAATATAAATGCCGTGAGAGGGTTAAGTTCATTGCAACGTAACTATGGAGATGATGGCAGAAGTGAAGTTATTTTAGATGGTGCAGGAAACATATATGTAGCATCTACTACTCAGTCAACAAATTTTCCATCCACCGCATCTGCTTTTCAAACTGCTTCAGGTGGTTTACAAGATGGTGTGTTACTTAAGTTAACACCGGATGTCGGCGCTGTTACTTTTGCAAGTTATTTAGGTGGTTCTGGTAATGATGCTGCCTATGTTTTATCTATTGGACCCGGAGGTAATATTTTTGTAGCAGGCGGAACGGAAAGTTCAAACCTTCCGGGTAATACAGCTGGCACAATAGGCACTTCAAATTTTGGTGGTATTGATGGTTTTGTGTCTGTTATTAGTAATAACGGAGCTTCAATAATTAGGACAACCTACGTTGGTACTAGCGGAAGTGATCAAGTATTTGGAATTCAGTTTGACAGGACAGGCTTTCCATATGTAATGGGACAAACTACTGGAAGTTGGCCTATACAAAATGCTACCTTCAATAATCCAGGAGGCAAGCAGTTTATTGCAAAATTGCAACCCGATTTATCGGCCTACGTATATTCTACTGCATTTGGTTCTGGTTCATCTACTCCCAATATTTCACCCATCGCATTTTTAGTAGATAGGTGTGAAAACGTCTACGTTTCTGGTTGGGGTGGTTTTTTTGGAACTACGAATGAATATTTTAGTGCGGGAACTTTGGGATTACCTGTTACACCAGATGCATTTAAGCCAACAACCGACGGAAGAGATCTCTACTTTTTGTATTACAAAAAGATGCAGCTGCACAATTATTTGGAAGTTTTTTTGGAGAGAATAATACAGCAAATCAAGGAGGTACTGACCATGTGGATGGTGGTACTAGCAGGTTTGATGAGAATGGCGTTATTTACCAGGCAATTTGTGGTAATTGTAAATTAGGAGCACCAACAGCACCAGTGTATCCTACTACTCCTGGCGCATGGTCAACAAATAATAACACAGCTGGGGGATGCAACTTAACAATGGTAAAAATTGCAATGAATCTTGCTGGTGTTGCGGGTAACATTCGATCATCAATAGCTGGAGTGCCAAGAGATACTTCAGGTTGTGTTCCACTTACAGTAGATTTTGTAGATACAATTGGTAATGCACAAAGCTATGAATGGAATTTTGGCGATGGATCACCTAACATTACAACTGCAACGCCTAATACTTCACATACTTTTAATGCAGTAGGAACTTACAGCGTACGTTTAATAGCAATAGACCCTAACACTTGTAATGTCCGTGATACTTCTTATATCAATATCAGGGTTGGCGATTTAAGAGCAACCTTAGGATTTAATCCGGTTAAATTACCGCCGTGCGATGCATTTCAATACAGATTCGATAACTTATCAGTAGCACCTCCTTCAAGGCCTTTTGGTCCACAGTCGTTTATTTGGGATTTTGGTGATGGCACTCCAAGAGTTGTAGCAGGTGGTGGTTCTGTGCTTCATAGCTATGCTAATCCAGGAACATATAATGTAAAACTTATTTTGCAAGACACTGCTTATTGTAATGCTCCTGATTCGATAACAACTCCGCTAAGTGTTGATGCAAATGTAATTGCAAGCTTTACCACACCAGCCACAGGATGTTTACAGTATAATGCTGTATTTGATAATACATCCCAAGCTGGTCAAACATGGCTTTGGGATTTTGGTGATGGAACCACTTCAACTGCATTTGAACCGGTACATACATATACAATGGCCGGAACATACAATGTAGTTCTGATTGCATACAATCCAAATACATGTAATCTGTCTGATACAACAGCAGCTTTTACAATTACAGTATTTGATTCACCAACACCAGATTTTAGTTTTGCACCTGTTCCTGCAATTGAAAATACACCAACTACATTTACTAATCTATCTTCTCCTGATGCTGTTAGGTATAAATGGGATTTTGGTGATGGAGATAGTTTATTGACAAATTCAAGGGCGCCAGTACAGCATCAATATAATACAACAGGAACATTTACTGCTTGTTTAACAGCTTATAATGCTATTGGCTGCGACAGTACTATTTGTAGAGATGTATCAGCTATCATTGTTCCAATTGTGGATGTGCCCAATGCATTCACCCCACAAAGTGGCGATCAAAATAGTGTCGTATTTGTAAGAGGTTTTGGTATTGCAAAAATGCAATTCATTATCTGGAATCGTTGGGGCCAAAAAGTATTTGAAACCAATAGCATTTCGCAAGGCTGGAATGGAAAGTTAAAAGGTGTTGTACAGCCAATGGATGTATATGTTTATACGTTAAGTGTTGAATTTTCTGACTGCACCAAGACAACTAAAAAAGGTGATATTACGTTAATAAGATAATGAGGTAATTAGAATATGAAGCAAGAAAGAAACATATGGAAACTTATTATATTGTTTGTAGCACATAGCTTATGCATTTCAGCTTCAGCTCAGGACTTACATTTTTCTCAGTTCATGAATTCACCGTTGCTTACCAATCCTGCCAATACAGGATTTATACCTGATGGAGATTATCGTCTGGGTGTTAACTATCGTAATCAGTGGGCTTCCATTACTGAATTTCCATATAAAACGATGAGTGCATTTGGCGATTTTCAAACCATGCAAAATAGTGACAACACTGGATGGTTGGGATTAGGAGGTGTTATACTCAGAGATGTGGCAGGAACAGGTTCTCTTACATCTACAAAAATTTATGGCTCAGCAGCATATCATCAAACATTGAATGCAGGAAGCCTTTTAAGTCTTGGTTTTAATGTTGGTTGGGCTAATAAAAATATCAATACAGCTAATCTTACATTTCCGTCTCAATGGAATGGAAAGTTTTTTGATGTACATCAAACCGGTGCAGCGCCAAATTTGGATTTCAACAATACTAATTACCTGGATATGCAGGTAGGTATGAATTATGCCTATTTCCCAGATAATAAAACATACCTGAATGCAGGTTTTTCTGCAATGCATGTAAACAGGCCAAGAGAATCTTTCTTTAATGAATCTGCAGGAGTTGATAACCGTATACCAGTTCGTTATACCGGCTTTTTGAATGGAAGCTTTATGGTGAACGACAGAGTTATCGTAAACCCCAATATTTATGCATCCTTGCAAGCAAATTCGTATGAGATTGTTGGTGGACTAAATGCACATTATAATCTTTCTGGTGATGGTGAAAAGATATTAATTGCTGGAGCTTATTACAGGTATAAAGACGCCATCATTCCTATGGTTGGCCTTGGTATAAAAGATATCACTTTTACATTCACTTACGATGCTACAACATCTTCTCTGAAAAACTTCAATAATACTCGGGGAGCCTTTGAGTTTTCGCTTATTAAACAAGGAGTAGTAGACCGTTACAGAGGTAATCGCCGTGAGTCTATGTGTCCATCTTTTAAGAACTATTAGTCTCTTACATTTCTTTGCAGATTTATTCCGATTTTTACAGCATATTAAAAGTAAATATTCAAAAATGGAAGTTGCTGCTCAGTATATCCTTTCTGCAAAACATATTGAAACATTTAAGTCTATCGTTGGAGATGGTTTTGTTTTTGCTGATGAAGAAACCTTGAATAATTATGCACATGACGAAACAGAAAATCTGCATTATCTGCCAGAGGTTGTAATCAAACCAAGAACGGCTGAAGAAATAAGTGCCATACTTAAAATTTGTAATGAAGATAGAATTCCTGTAACGCCACGAGGAGCTGGTACTGGTTTAAGTGGTGGTGCATTGCCTCATTTAGGCGGTGTATTATTATCTACGGAAAGAATGAATTCTATTCTGGAAATTGATGAAAGAAATCTACAGATAACAACTGAGCCAGGTGTAATAACGGAAGTGTTACAGAACGCAGTGAAAGAAAAGAAACTTTTTTATCCGCCTGATCCAAGTAGCCGTGGATCCTGTTTTATTGGCGGTAACATAGCAGAAAATAGTGGCGGTCCAAAAGCAGTAAAGTATGGTGTGGTTAGAGATTATGTAATTAATCTTGAAGTGGTATTGCCAAGCGGCGAAATTATCTGGACAGGCTCTAATGTTTTAAAAAACTCCACTGGTTATAATCTAACACAGTTAATTGTTGGTAGCGAAGGGACGTTAGGTATAGTTAGTAAAATAGTTTTAAAACTGATTCCACTTCCGGAGTTTGATTTATTAATGCTGGTGCCTTTTAGAAATCTTGAACAGGCTGGTGAAGCAGTTTCTGCTATTTTCAGAGCAGGTTTTGTACCTAGTGCAATGGAGTTGATGGAAATTGAATCGTTGAAGATTGTCAGCAAATTTGTTGACAGTACAGCAATACCAATTACCGACGATACAGCTGCACACCTAATAATAGAAGTGGATGGTAATAATATGGATGTGATGATGGGAGAGATGGAAGCAATTGGGGAACTCTTAACACAATATGATATAGGAGAAATTTATTTTGCAGATAATGCTCAGCAGAAAGCAGAGTTGTGGAAGCTTAGAAGAAGAGTGGCAGAAGCAGTGAAGCTGATTGGTTATACTATTGAAGAAGATACAGTAGTGCCAAGAGCGGAACTGCCCGCACTGATTAAAGGAGTAAAAGAGTTAGGTAAGAAATTCGATTTTGAAGTGGTTTGTTATGGTCATGCAGGAGATGGCAATTTGCACATACGAATCAGAAAAGAAGGAATCCCTAACAGCCATGGCAATGAAGAAATGACAAAGGCTTTGCGGGAACTATTTGTCTTGGTAAAAGGGCTCGGTGGAACTATAAGTGGTGAACATGGTGTAGGGTTGATTCAAAAACCTTATATGGATATAATTTTCAGAGAAGCTAATTTCAGGTTGATGCGGGAAATAAAAAAAGCCTTTGATCCGAATAATATTTTAAATGCAGGAAAAATTTTTGACTTATGAAAAAGATATTTTTTAGTGTAGTATTAGTAGTTTTATCGGCAGCCTTATTTGCACAAGAAAAAGAAGAGGAAGAAGAAAAGGGGTTTAAAAAGGAAAACCTTTTTACAGGTGGAAGCGTAACATTATCTTTCTTTAATGGCTCAACAATAATTGGTGCTAATCCAATTTTTGGATATAAACTGGCCAATTTTGTAGATGCGGGAGTAGTGGTTAATTTTATTTCTACCAGTCAGAGAGATTATCTTGAGTTTGATGATAAGGTAAAACAAACCGTATATGGGGGTGGAGTCTTTACAAGACTTTATCCAGTTAATTTCCTGTTTCTTCAAGGTCAGTTTGAACATAATTTTATTAAACTCAAATACACTCCTGCACCTGCAAGTGCAAGCTATCTTCCCTATAAAGAAACGATTGATGTCAATTCTTTTTTAGTAGGTGGTGGTTACTGCCAGGGCAGACAACCCGGTTCAAATACGTTTTATTATGTGGCAATTTTATTTGATGTGATAAAAAACGAAAACTCTCCGTATGTAAATGTAGCTGTTGATCCTAATACTAATAGAACTAGTGTAAGGGCTGCTCCATTGATCAGAGCTGGTTTCAATATTGGCTTGTTTGAAGGACGGAACAGAAGGAGATAATCAACTTATATATTTTATTAGCTCAGCAGGATTATCAATAATGGTAATCCTTTTTTGTGCTTCCTCGTAGAGAAATCCTTCCTTTTTCATTAGCTCGATATGGTCAATCAGATGATTATAAAACCCACCTGAGTTGAGAATATAAATTTCCTTATCATGAATGGTAAGCTGATTCCAGGTTACGATTTCAAATAACTCATCCAGAGTGCCAAAGCCACCGGGCAATATCAGGGCTGCATCACACAAGCTAAAGATGATTCTTTTTCGTTCATGCATATCGTTGCTAATAACAAGTTCAGTTATTCCACGATGTTGCACTTCCCATTCCAGCAATAGTTTAGGAATAACACCTTTTACTTCTCCGCCATTCCCCATTGCAGAATCAGCTATAATTCCCATCAGGCCGGCACTGCCACCACCATAAATTAGTTTTATTTTATGCTTTGCCAGCAGCTCACCCAATTCTGCGGCATGCCCTGCAAATAATGGGTTATTACCCGGCTTTGATCCACAAAAAACAGCAAGAGAAGTTATTGACATAGTTCGTGTAAATTACAATAAAGAGAATGTAAATTTCTTTATCTTCAAAAATTATTAGCAGAACTTATTATTACAATAATAATAAGTTGTTGTTTTAATCATAGAAAAAGAAAATATGTCTGCACAGTTATTGCTCCTATTTGTAGTTGGATATTTTGCATTATTGTTGGGCGTTGCCTGGTACACTTCCCGAAATTCAAATAACGATTCATTCTTTATTGGTAATAAGAATAGTAACTGGATGCTGGTAGCGTTTGGAATGATTGGCACTTCTCTTTCTGGTGTTACGTTTGTAAGTGTGCCGGGTGGAGTAGGGAGCGGCAATTTCTTTTATTACCAGATTGTTTTGGGCTATTTATTGGGCTACCTGGTTATTGCATTTGTATTACTGCCATTGTATTATAAAATGAACCTGACGAGTATTTACACTTATCTTGAAAAGAGATTTGGTATTAATGCTCATAAAGCTGGTGCATTCTTTTTTATTCTTTCAAGAACAGTTGGGGCTACTGCCCGTTTATACCTTGTAATAAGTGTGCTACAAATATTCATTTTTAATAAGCTGGGTATTCCATTTTATGCCACAACGTTGGTTATTCTTCTATTGATTCTCTTATACACTTTTGAAGGGGGTGTAAAAACTATTATTTATACGGATACATTACAAACAACAGGCATGCTGGTAGGACTGGTTGTTTGTATTATTGTTATCACAAAAGCATTAGGAACTGATCTAGGTGGTGCCTGGACCATGATGTCGGATAAAGGGTACACACAAATATTTAACTGGGATGTTAACTCAGGTTCATTTGCTTTAAAGCATATTGTCGGCGGTATGTTCATTGCTATTGCAATGACGGGGCTTGACCAGGAAATGATGCAAAAAAATATCAGCGTAAAAAATCTGAAGGATTCTCAAAAAAACATGATGACTTTTACTGCTGTACTTATGGTGGTAAATCTGTTGTTTCTTGTACTCGGTGGTATACTTTATTTATATGCGGCGCAAAACAATATCAATGTACCACCGGATGATTTGTTTGCTACTATTGCACTGAGTGATACATTCAGTGGTGTAATTGGTATAATTTTTATTATTGCCTTAATTTCTGCACTTTTCCCAAGTGTAGATGGTGCTATTACTTCACTTACTTCCTGTTTCTGTATTGATATACTTGGTATAAAAAAATCTGTAGCAAGTGAAAAAGAAAAAAAGAATACCCGGCTTAAGGTGCATTTTACTTTTGCTGTTGTGTTTTTCCTGATGACACTTTTGTATAAATGGATAGACGATAAATTAATTATTGACTTTATTCTGAAGTTTGCTGGTATTACTTATGGTCCGTTACTTGGTTTATTTGCATTTGGAATCTTAACCAAGAGAAGACTCAACGAGAAACTAATATGGGCCGTATGCATTATTGCCCCTATGATGGCCTTAGGGCTTGACATGCTGAGCAATCCTGCCTGGTATGAAGCTAAGCTGCATATAAGCTTCGGTTTACAAACTTTATCAGATAGTATTTTTAATGGTTATAAAATAGGAAATGAACTGATACTTATTAATGGAATTTTCACCTTTTTTGGTCTTTGGTTTATTTCAAAAAAGTCTACGGTTGCAACTAGTCAACTTCACGCAGTATAAGTTTACCTTTGCTGCAAACTATTTTAATTGGAGTTAATTCATCCATCAGTTCAAGCATATGCCGAAAACTTTTCTTCAGCAGAAGATATGTTGCTAAAAGAGGTAAATGATTTTACGGTACAGGAACATGCTGAATCTGTAATGCTAAGTGGACCTTTACAAGGCAAAGTTCTTGAAATGATTAGTTGCATGATAAGGCCTCGGCGAATTCTTGAAATTGGAACTTTTACAGGTTACAGTGCACTTTGCCTGGCAAAAGGGCTTGCTGTCGACGGCGAATTGCATACAATCGAGTTAAGAGAAAAAGACGCCGTGCAGGCAAGAACTTTTTTTGACAAATCTGTTTATGTAGATCAGATAATTTCTCACACTGGTAATGCGTTATCTATTATTCCCGAGATGAATGAAATATGGGATTTGGTATTTATTGATGCGGATAAACCCGCCTATATTGAATATTTTAACCTTGTTTTACCCAGGTTGCGAAAAAACGGTTTTATTTTAGCAGATAATATTTTCTTTCATGGGCAGGTATTGGAGGAAAATGTAAAAGGGAAAAGTGCTATAGGTATAAAAACCTTTAATGAATTTATTAAAGAACGAACTGATATTGATAAAGTGGTACTAACCATAAGAGATGGTTTATACCTGATTAGAAAATTGAATTAATTATATCCATGCAGAAATTTAAGTACCTCTTCGTTGCTTTGTTTACATTTATTACGGTAAATGCTATTGCGCAAAAGCAGGAAAAAGTATTGAACTATATCAGCCAGTATAAAGAATTGGCAATAGCTGAAATGCAACGAACTGGAGTTCCCGCATCCATTACACTGGCACAAGGTATTCATGAGTCTGGTTCAGGTAGCAGCAAACTGGCGATGGCTTCCAACAATCATTTTGGAATTAAATGTAAATCCAATTGGACTGGTGAATCAGTAAAACATGATGATGATGCCAAAGGCGAATGCTTTCGCAAATATCCCTCTTCAGAAGATTCGTATAAAGACCATTCAGATTTTTTAAAAAATGGCCAGCGATATGCCTTCTTATTTTCATTAGAACCTACAGACTATCAAGGTTGGGCAAATGGATTGAAAAAAGCTGGTTATGCTACTAATCCGAAGTATCCGCAGGTATTAATAAAACTGGTAGAAGATTATCAGTTGCAGGACTATACGTTGATCGCATTGGGTAAGTTGCAAGGTGGGATTCCAAAAAATGAAGTTGTAAAAGAAGAAATAAATACAAAAGTAACGCCGAATAATACAGTAGAAGAGGCTGAAACAGTGAAAGTGGAAATAAAATCATCTCCTACATATCCTGAAGGAGAATTTAAAATAAATGAAACAAGAGTTGTTTTTGCAAAAAAGGGAACACCTTTTTTATCAATAGCAAAGCAATATAATATTGATCTTTCCAAACTGTTTGAATTTAATGATATGCGTCCTTTTATTGAAGCAGAAAAAGATCAGCTGATTTATATTCAAGGCAAAAGAAAAAGAGGAAACTAAGATTTTTATTTAGTAAAGATTGGAGAAACATTGCATGATATTGCTCAACTGCAAGCAATTCGATTAGAAAGTTTACAAGAATTAAATTGGCTTAAAAAAAATAATGTTCCTGCTGTTGGCGAAAAGTTGAGTCTAAAGGCGAAATCAACCAGTATGCCGAAGCTGGCATTAAAAGAGAAGTATTCTATAAATGTTGTAAGCAAAACTAAATAAGCAACTAACCAAAACTGATATGGCAATTATAAAAGTTCATGATAAATCTTTTGATATATATCTTCCCGAAGAAAAGATTCAGCAACGGATAAAGGAACTGGCTGCTGATATTAATCGAGATTATAAAGGGAGGAGGCCGTTATTTATTGCCATACTGAATGGCTCATTCATGTTTGCGTCAGATCTTTTCAAGTATTTAGATATTGAAGCAGAATTATGTTTTATAAAACTGGCATCTTATAAGGGAATGAAATCTTCCGGTAATGTAGTAACATCAATAGGTCTCGAAGATGATTTGTTTGGAAAGGATGTAATAATTGTTGAAGATATTGTTGATACTGGTAAGACCTTGCATAATTTTTTACCAAAGCTTATTCATCAGCAACCAAAATCTATGAAGATTGCTACGTTGCTTCACAAGTCAGAAGCAACAGAGTTTCCGCTAACACTTGATTATGTGGGTTTCGATATCCCTAACAAATTTGTGGTTGGCTATGGCCTTGATTATGATGGTTTAGGGCGAAATTGGAAGGAGATTTACCAAGTTGTTTGATTTACTAGTTGCTCTGCTTATTTTTTTGTACTTTATAGGACTAAATTCAACTTTTGAAAGCTGCTTGTCATACAGCACTATTTCTTTTATTCCATTTGTCCCTATGCTCCCAACAGTTCTATGTTCGGGGTGAGGTAAAAGATGAAGGAGGCAATGTATTGCAGAATGTTACTATTCTCCAACACAAAACAGGCTATGTTTTCCGAAGTGGTTATACGGGAACTTTTGGCATCGTTGCCAATCAGCAAGTAGATACGTTTAGTTTTTCGATGGAAGGCTATATAACAGAGAGAATATTTGTAAATGCCGATCAGTATGTTCGGGTAAAATTAAAATCCTTGCCTGCATCTGCTGCCAATTCTAGAAGAGATAAACTTTCTTCGCTTACAAAAAATTTAGAAAAAGAAGATTTAAGAGCATGGTACAATGGCGACGAAACCTATGCCAGTTTGCTCGAAAATCATTTTATAGAAGCGAAACGATTTTCTAATACAGGCATGTCGTTAAATGTAGACAGGGCTTCTTACAGCAATATCCGGAGGTTTATTACATTGAACTCTTTAGTTCCGCCAGATGCGGTTCGTATTGAGGAAATGATAAATTATTTCAATTTAGATTATAATCCGCCGGAGGGGGATAAATTATTTAAAATAAAAACTACACTCAGTAATTGTCCCTGGAATCCGGAAAGTCAATTATTCTATATTAATTTTTCTTCTAAAAAATTAGATCTCGATTCTTTGCCGCCAAGTCATCTTGTTTTTTTAATTGATGTATCCGGTTCGATGGATATGCCCAACAGATTGCCATTGCTTAAATCTGCTTTCCGGTTGTTGGTAAATAATCTTCGGGATAAAGATTCAGTAGCAATAGTAGCTTACGGTGGAGTAACAGGAGTTATGCTGAATACAATAAGTGGTGGCGAAAAAGAAAAAATATTAAAAGCAATTGATGAATTAGAACCCGGAGGAAATACTCCCGGCGAGTCAGGCGTAAAGCTGGCCTATAGTGTTGCAAAAAATCATTTTATAAAAGATGGAAATAACCGTGTCATTCTTGCAACGGATGGTGACTTTAATGTAGGAATGAAGACAGAAGAGGAATTAGATGAATTAATATCCAGGCACAAAGAATCAGGTATTTATTTGACCTGCTTGGGTGTAGGTATGGGAAATTATAAAGACTCAAAAATTCAAACACTTGCCAAAAAGGGTAATGGAAATTTTGCCTATCTCGATAATTTTAAAGAGGCAGAAAAAGTTTTATTAAAAGAATTTACCAAGACATTGTATGCTGTGGCAGACGATGTGTATATGAACGTTGATTTTAATCCGGAATACGTAAAAGAATACCGGCTTATTGGTTTTGATAACAAAGTGGGGGCATTGCGGGATTCTTTATCCATCATTGAAGGGGGAGAAATAGGATCGGGCCATTCTATGCTTGCCTTATTTGAAATTGTACCAACTGAAATTAATAAAGGAGCTATTAAAGATAATTTTACAGATGGTAAACTGGCGGAGATAAACCTGCAATACCAACTACCCGGTAAGTCAAAAAAATTAGAAGATCAGTATACTTGCAGCTTTAATTATGTGCCTTTTGAAAAGCTAGAAAAGACTTGTCACTTTTCAGCAGCAGTTGCCATGTTTGGTTCCCTGCTTCGCAATTCTCCGTTCTTAAAAACGATGGGCTGGAACGAGATTGTAGCAATGGCGCAAACCTCTTGTGGCAAAGACGATCTGTTACAAAAGGAATTTGTTGAACTAGTACAGCAGGCAAAAACGTTATACACTAAAGTGAAGAAGAAAAGGGGAGGATAATCTCTTATTATTAAGAAAACATCTCCTTAATTTTATCAAAGAAATTTTTCTCACTCTTATCAGGATGTGGTTTAAAGTTGGAAGACTCTTTTAATTTTTCCAGCATTGCTTTTTCTTCTGCATTCAGGTTTTGTGGTGTCCAGATGCTTACTTGTATTAACTGGTCACCTTTGTTGTATGCATTCACCGCAGGAAAACCTTTCCCTTTCAATCTAAATATTTTTCCGCCTTGTGTGCCCGCAGGTATTTTTATTTTAGCTCTGCCATCAATCGTTGGTACTTCTATCTGTGTTCCAAAAACTGCATCAGTAAAAGAAAGATGTAACTCATATGCCACATTCAATCCTTCACGGTGTAATTCCTTATGTGGTTCTTCTTCTATAAGAATGATAAGATCTCCGGCCATGCCGCCTCTCTCACCGGCATTACCTTTTCCACTTACATTCATTTGCATTCCTTCTTGCACACCGGCTGGTATGTCAATACTCACCGTTTCTTCTCCATATACTCTTCCTTCGCCTTTGCAGCTTGCACATTTTGCAGTTACCGTTGTGCCTTCGCCATTGCAAGTAGGGCAGGTAGTTACTGTTTGCATTTGCCCCAGAAAAGTATTTTGTACTCTTCTTACCTGTCCACTACCATTACAACTGCTACAGGTTTGCACACTGCCTTTATCTTTTGCTCCACTTCCGCTACAAGTAGTGCAACCAACATATTTTTTTACCTTAATATTTTTCGTTACACCTTTTGCAATTTCCTCGTAGGTCAATTTTAATTTCACTCTAAGGTTACTGCCTCTTACGCCACGGCTGCGTTGTTGGCTGCGTCCGCCTCTTTGTCCGCCACCAAAAAAACTTCCAAAAAGATCTTCACCAAACACATCACCAAACTGGCTGAAGATGTCATCCATATTCATTCCGCCACCACTAAATCCACCACGGCCATTACCGCTAACGCCAGCATGACCGTAACGATCGTATTGTGCTTTTTTATCAGCATCACTTAGTACTTCGTATGCTTCAGCAGCTTCTTTAAATTTTTCCTCAGCAGCTTTATCTCCTGGATTTCTGTCGGGATGATGTTGCATAGCCACTTTGCGATATGCTTTTTTTACTTCATCCGTTGATGAAGATTTCCCTACACCTAATATTTCGTAATAATCTCTTTTTGACATGTTTCTTTTTATTTGCCGACTACAACTTTTGCATGACGGATGATTTTATCATTCAGATAATACCCTTTCAATATTTCATCCACCACTTTTCCTATCAGATCCTTAGTAGGTGCAGGTATTTCTGTTACCGCTTCATGCAGATCGGCATTAAATTCTTCGCCAATTGTTTCCATAGGTTTCAAGCCTCTTGCTTGTAGTGTATTACGAAGTTTATTAAAAACCAACAACACTCCTTCATTAATGCTTGAAGAATCGTCAGATATTTCTATTTGTTTCTGTGCTCTGTCGCAATCATCCAATACATCCAGCATGTCTGTTATCACATCTCTGCCAGCTGTTTGTATCATTTCAATTCTTTCTTTTGCATTGCGGCGTTTGAAATTATCAAACTCGGCTACTTTCCGTAGAAACTTATCTTTTTCCTCTGCCAGTTCAGCCTTTATTTTTTCCAGTTCTGATTCTTCTTCCACCGGCTCATTCAGATGAGTAGTTCCATGTTGGTTTTCATCAGCATTTATATCAATGCTGCCGTCGTTATTAATGTTTGTTTCCTGATCTTTCATATCTTTTTCTACCATTTTTATAAAATTTAGTACCCGCCCGAACTATATAATCCATTCCGGCGGGCAAAGGTAAGGTTGTCAAGAACATTGCCAATGGCGGATTTGGGACAAATTGACCATTTTATAAGCCAATACCGGCTATTTTGAATGACAGGAATGCCTAACTGACTAAAAAGCTGCTTTTTGCAACTGCACTTCTCAACCTGTATCTTGCAGCCCGTTATGATTAAAGTTTACCTGAACAGAAAGATTACTCCCAGAGTGGCCAATGGACATCCATGGATTTTTAATAATGAGGTTGATAAAGTGGATGGCGAAGTGTTAGGCGGCGAAACGGTGGAAGTGTACAGTCACGACAAAAAGTTTATTGGTAAAGGCTATATAAATCCAAAGTCGCAGATATTGGTGCGGCTTTTAACCAGGAATAAGGCTGATGAAATAAATGAACAATATTTCTATACGGAGATCAAGAAATGTTGGGACTATCGTAAGCAATTAGGCTACACAGAAAATTGCAGACTGGTTTTTGGAGAGGCAGATTCGATGCCACAATTAATTATTGATAAGTTCAACGACTACTTTGTATTACAGACTTTGAGTTTGGGAATTGATAACTGGAAGCCAGCAATTGTTGATGCATTGAATAAAATATTTAAGCCAAAAGGTATTTACGAAAGAAATGATGTGCCTGTAAGAGAGTTGGAAGGCTTAGCACAACAAAAAGGGTTTTTATCTGCACCATTTGATACGAATATCATTATTAAAGAAAATGGATTTCAGTTTCATGTAGATATTGAAAACGGACAGAAGACAGGTTATTTTTTGGATCAGCAGGATAATCGAAAAGCTATTCAGCATATTGTAAAAGGTGCAGATGTGCTTGGCGCATTTACCTATACTGGTACTTTCGAAATTCATGCGGCAATGTATGGCGCTAAATCTGTTTTAGGGATTGATATTTCAGAGAATGCAGTGGCACAAGCAAATAAAAATGCAAAACTGAATAATGTGCAGGATAGTTGTCGTTTCGAAACAGCTAATGCATTTGATGTATTGAAGCAATGGAGTAATGAGGGAAGACAGTATGATGTGGTAATGTTAGATCCTCCGGCTTTTACTAAAAACAGGGAAACAATTCAAAAAGCAATTGCAGGGTATAAAGAAATTAATCTTCGAGGCATGAAGTTGGTGAGGCCCGGTGGTTTTCTCGTTACATCTTCTTGTACTAATCTGGTGAATGAAGAAATGTTTTTACACACAATTGATATTGCAGCGAAAGATGCCAAAAGAAAACTTCGACAGGTTTTATTTCAGAGACAATCTGGCGATCATCCTATAATAAGAGGAATGGATAATACACATTATCTTAAATTCCTGATTGTTCAGGTTCAATAAAAAGGGAAAATAAATTTTAACGGGAAACCTGGAACTTGCCAGACTCTACAATTTTACCACTGGAAATGTCAACTAAGTGATATATATATAGTCCACGGGTAAATTCATTTAGCTGAACTGTAAGCTTTTGAGAAAGATTTACACTTTCATACATTTTTTTACCGAGGAAGCTATAAATCTGAATGGTGTGAGTTTTCTCAAATCCTTTGGGAACATCAAATGTTACATAGGATGTTGCAGGATTTGGATACAGTTTTACAATTCTGTCAGCAGTTTCTCCGGTAGGATTATTCCTAATAGATTGTGCCTGTGACTGAATGGTAATCAACAGTATAAAGGATAATATCGTAATTAGCCGTCTCAACGTAACAAATTTACTTTTATTATTCGAAAAGTAGGCCTAAAATTTTATTTGTGCAACGTAAAACTACGATTTATTGATAATTATATGATTATCAATACAATAAGTTCGTAAATTTTCGATTTTTTAACAAATATTACTGGGTTTTTTCTAGACTGGCTTTAATTTTTTCAAAATCTGGAATCTCTCCAGCATTTTCTAGCACTTCAGCATATTGTATAATTCCTTCTTTATCTATTACAAATGCAGATCTTTTTGAAACTCCTTTCATATTATACCCAAATTGCTCATAAATAGATTCGTACAATCTGGAAACATCCTTATTAAAATCGCTGAGAAGAGTAAAATTGAGTTGCTGATCTTCTTTAAATTTTGCAAGAGTTTGTAGTGCGTCTACTGAAATACCAAAAACTTTTGCATTGATATTATTATACCAACCGATATTATCCCTTACAGAACAAAGTTCTGTAGTGCAGGTACTCGTAAATGCTAAAGGAAAGAACAGTAATAAAACTGGTTTTCCTTTTAATTCAGAAAGTGTAATTTCTTTTTTATCACTGTCAAATAAAGTAAAGTCGGGTGCTTGTTGTCCAATTTCTAATGGCATTTATTTATTTTTTTGATGAACTTCTTTAACAATATAAAGATATAATTGTTTGCTTTTTGTATTTTTTAAAATCTTGGGCAAAGCAAATATTCTCCTTTACTCTTTCTAAATCCGATATATGAAAAAGAAATTTCAAAACCGCCACGGCCATAACTCGAAGGTTTAAGTTTTGAAATATTGGCATCATAGCTCAATGAAAATGAGAAAGGGGTGTAATCAAGCTTTACAACAGGTATAATAGCATCGTTCAATCTTAAAAATGCACCTGCATGAATGGTATAATCAGGATTTATAGGATCATCTCCAAGTTTTAAACCATACATCATGCCTGCAACTGTTTCAGAAAAGCCTCCTTGCTTGGAATGGTCGCCAAGTATTGTCATATACGCATTATCCGCAACACCAAGTTTTATCCCTCCGGAAAAAACCCATTTGGGTTGCAATTCAATATTTGCATTTCTATAAAAGAAAGTTTGATTGGGCCTGTTAAAATGATGATAGGCTGCTCCGATAAAAAAATTATTATCAGGGTTATAAGCAAGATTGGAATTATAACTCATGCCTACACTTCCATCAAGATAGCTAAATTGAGTGTTAGAAAAATTCTCGCCAATGCCGCCATTATCATATTGACTATTCGTTGTTGCTTTCGAAGGATCAAATCTTCTTTGTATCCATCCCCCCATAAACCCAAGTGATAAATAGCTATTCTTGTCTGTGCTTAATGATTTATGATAATTAAGAGCTGGCATTACATGTGTGGATGTCCATCCTATAGTTCCTGCTTTGTCATACATTATTTGCAAACCAGTGGTGATGAAATCATTGCTTTTACCAATCGGCATTTTTAATTCTCCATTTACGGAGCCTGTTCTGTATGCATTTGTTACGCTGTTCCATTGGTCACGGTACACCGCTTGTACTCTCACATCACCAGTAAAAATTCCTGCCAATGATGGATTTCTCAATAGTGGCGTTTCAAAGAATTGAGAAAAATGAATGTCCTGCGCTTTTGCTGTATAGCAAAAACAATAACAAACTAGTGTAATGATTAAATGTCTTATACGCCTCTTTCCTGTCATGTTTATAATATCAATGCAATGTTTCCATTTAGTTTAATAATCTCTCCATTCTCGCAAAATACTTCTGCCTGGTATACGTACACATCTGCTTTCGGTTTATTGCCTTTGTATGTTCCATTCCATCCTGCAGAAGCATCATTTATTGGGAAATCTCTTTTCTCAAAAACTACTTCACCCCAACGATTGAAAATGCGGAATGTTTTGATTCGTTCAAGTCCTTTACCTCTTGGATAAAAAATGTCATTACTGCCGTCTCCGTTTGGAGAAAATGTATTTGGAATAAAGAGATTAGAATTATTACAAATAACAGTAACCTGTAGCTGTCCAATATTGCTACAGCCATTATCATCCGTAAAGTATACTTGATAGAATGTACTGAACTTGGGTCCGATGTCGGGAGTGGGGCAATTTGCGCAACTTAATCCAGTAGCAGGAGACCATATCCAGCTTATTGTATTAGGAGAATACGTTGCAGGCAGTGTAACTGGAAAACCATTTTGAACAGTCAGTTGGCCTGGCATGTTTACTACGGGTAATGGATTTATATATACTGTTTGCTGTGTGGTGTCTCTACACCCTGTACTATTCGTAGCTATTGCTGTTATTGAAAAAGTTCCTGCCGTTGTGTATGTTTGAGAAGAAGGGTTTTGCAAAATCGATGTGTTGCCATTCGGGAAATTCCATTGCCAGGTAACTATTGATGTGTCTGGTTGAAGGAAAATGCCAGCATGTAATAGCGATGAATTTAAACATACAATAGAATCACCGGCTATATCTATTAATGGTCGTTGTACCACTTTTACAAGATTCGGTCTTGTTAAAGTATCTGTACAACCAAGTTGTGTTTGCACAGCTAATTGTACAGTATATAATCCCGGTGATGCATATTGATGTGATGGATTTTGTAAAGCGGAAGTTCCACCATCGCCAAAATCCCAACTATAGCTAACAATGGGGTCATTAAATGTTGTAGAATCTGAGAAGTTAACAAACCCTCTGTCGCAAAACACTAATGAGTCAAATCCAAAATCTGCTTTCGCACCAGTTATATAAAATGTATCTACACCTTGTAGTAAAATCAAACAACCGGAAGGATCTTCTAAAATTACTTTAGGTAAAAAATTTCCAAAATTTGTATAAATATGATTTGCTGTTGGCGTTGTAGTAATAGCTGTATTGCCGTCTCCAAAATCCCAGAAATAGGAAGTAGCAGGAACAGATGATGTTATATTAAAAGTTGCAGGAAAAGGACTGCATCCTGCTGTTGGCGTATAATTCAATACTGAACCTGCAGTATCATATACATAAATATTTTTGGTAATTGAATCAAGACAACCACCGGGGCTTAGTACAAGCAGCTTTACTGGATATATTCCAGGTAAATTATAAAAATGCACAGGATTAAAAAGATTAGAAGTTCCTTCACCCGGCCCAAAGTCCCAAAGTACATTGGTATAATAGGTTGACGTATTAGTAAACTGCACTTCAAATGGCGTACAGGAACTGGCAGAATCACTCCTGGTAAAATCAGCAACGGGCACATCTACCCGGATATAAGAGGTTTTAGTTATCGAATCAGCACAACCATATATATCTTGTACTCTTAGTCTTACAGTATATAATCCTGAAGCGGTATAAATATATGTTGGCGAATATGAAGTAGAGGTTCCTCCGTCACCAAAATCCCATTGGCTGGCTAATCCTGTTGGTGTTGTAGTATTTGTAAATGTTACAGTTGCATTTGGGCAGGTTAATGTGTTTGCTGTTACAAAATCAGGAATGGGATCCGAAGTGTTTACCTGATTGCCAATAGATAAACTATCCATACACCCTGCTGCATCTGTAATGATTAGTTTAACTGTAAACGAACCAACCGTGTTATAAGTATGTTGAAATGGGGGAGCACTAAAGTTTTGAATGGTCCCATCGCCAAAATCCCATTGCCAGTTTATAATTGCATTTACTCCATCTGTGGTTGAAAGATCATTGAAAGTAGTTGTAAGTCCCGAACAGCCTGCAATGTTAGTTGCACTAAAATTCGCAAGAGCCCCGTTGATACGTATAAAATTATTTTTTGTAACAACATTTATGCAGCCGTTAATATCTGTAGTTGTAAGCACTACTGTGTAAGTACCACTAGCGGTATAAGTGTTAGAAGCGTTTCTGTTTGTTGTTGTAACAGTATTGCCATCACCAAAGTCCCAACTATAACTAACGATGTTTGCCAAATTGATATTTATGGCACTAAATCCAATGGCAGCCACTCTACAGGCAACTACACGGTCAGCAATAAAATCAGGATTCTCATTTACAGTAGTTATGGTCTGTTGTATTGTATCTGCACATCCGCCATTTGTTACTATAAGTTGTATAGCAAAATTGCCATAGGAAGGAAATATATGTGTGGGATTCTGAATTGTAGATACCGGTGAACCATCACCAAAATTCCATTCCCATGTTAGTGGTGCAATAGATTGATCTGTAAAACTGAATTCAAGTCTGTTGGTACAATTTGGCACTGGTGTAAATCTGGCAATTGGTGGAAGAACTCTTACATAATTTGTTCTTATAAGTGTGTCTGGACAGCCATTGTTAGTTGCAATAAGTCTGATTGAAAAATAACCAGTATCGCTATAGCTATGTTGCGGGTTTTGTAATGTTGAAGAACCTCCATCGCCAAAATCCCAAATCCATTCATCGGAAGGAACAGTAAGGTTTGTAAAATAAACAGGTTGAGTTCCGCAGACAGGAATAGGCGCTGCTGAAAAATCTGCTACTGGTTTTGAGCCCACTCTTACTGCGTTGGGTATTATTAATGTATCGTTACATCCAGTGCTTGTTGTAATTATCAAACGAACTGTATAAGTTCCTTGTGCTATATAAGTATATGTTGGATTGGGTAATGTCGATGTGCCTCCATCACCAAAATCCCAGTTATAGGATGTAATGGCATCTACAGACGAAATTACTGGAACCGGAGAAATTGTGTAAGGTATACAACCTCTTACTGGCAATAATGGAATGCTTATGGTTGCTCTTCGAATGTCAATGTAATTTGTTCTTACAATTGTGTCTGTACAGCCGAATCCGTTCGTTGTAATTAATGTAACTGTAAAGCTTCCGTAAGATGTATATGTGTGTGATGGATTTTGAAGAGTGGATGTATTACCATCTCCAAAATCCCATTGCCAGCTAATAGGTGTTCCGGTAGATAAGTCTTGAAAGTTTACAGTTAAAGGTGGTTCGCATCTTGAAGTGATTGGTGCAGAAAAATCAGACACAGGTCTTGGATTAACTGTTATTGTATGAAGTATAGAGTCAATACAACTGGAATATGTATTATAAAGCCAAACGTTGTACGTTCCTGGTGCAGCATAACTATAGGTTGCGTTAATTGAATTGGCAGTGCCACCATCGCCAAATGTCCAAAATGAACTTATTGGTACGGGAGTTGAAGTGTTAGTAAACGTAGCCGCCTCATTTATACAAACTGATGCAGGACTATTAAAATCAGTAACAAATCCTCCAATCACTATTGGGTTACTTCTGAAGGTGTCAACACATCCTGCCGTACTAGTTGTAATTAATGTTGCAATAAAAGTTCCGTTGACTAGATAAGTATGTGTAGGATTTGTAACTCCTGAAAATGGTGACCCGTCACCAAAATCCCATATATAACTGAGAGTTGGAGGGCCTGTAGATGTATTGGTAAAATCAATTATAGCCGGTGCGCTGCACACAGTAGCCTGCGTATGTGTAAAACCTGCAACTACTCCAGTAGTTGCAGTAATATAATTTGGCCGGCTGATTGTTCTGGTACATCCTTTATCATTTGTAACTCTTAATGTGATTGTGAAATTTCCAGTTGTTACAAATGTTGCCATTGGGTTTTGAAGTGTTGATGTTGTTCCATTGCCAAAATCCCAAAACCAGGATACATTCGAATTCCCTAATCCGGGTTGTGACAAATCCGTGAATTGTACTCGCAATGGAAAGCAACCACTTAGCGGTGATCCTGAAAAATTGACTGTTGGCGGCTCATACACATTTATGTATTGAGTTCGAGTAAGTGTATTAGAACCGTTTGCATTTGTAACTGTAAGTGAAATGGTATAGGTTCCGGGAGTAAAATAAGATGCAGTTGGGTTTTGAAGAACAGATGTATTGCCATTTCCAAAATTCCAGCTCCAAGAAGTGGGATTACCAGTAGATAAATCTTGAAAGTTGATAATTACAGGTGAACATCCTGCTAAGGGATTACCCGTAAAATTTGCAACTGGGGCTTGTGCCGAAACTGACGAAAAAGAAAAGAAAAGCAATGAAGCAGCAATAAAATGGCTTAGGATATTGTAATATTTTTTTTTCAACAGTTAAGTCTTTGATTTTTCACAATTTAAGAATGACTCCCTTTAAGCAAAAATTAGTCCGGAAATGAATCTCAAGGATAATATTTATTCTTTTTTTACTCTTCGAAATTATGCGAGAATATCGGAATTATGACCTTAGCAAAGTAAGTATGTTTAAGAAGGATAATATATCCATTTGATGGAATCAATTCCTCACAGCTTATCAAGACGCATAAACTTTGTATTGACGCCAATGTTTTGAGTAGCTTCTACGTAGGTCCAGCTGTTTTTGGTAATGTTCCAGTTCCCGTTTATTAAGTCAAGCGGATAAGTAGCCCCGGTAAAGTTTGCAGAAGTAGTCATGGTTGACGCATTGCCATCCCAGGTACCTGTTTTCTCAACAGTTCCATTTTTAATCGCATTAACAGTTTTGTTGCTAAAATATTGAAACTTATAATTGGCGTAGTCAGCTGAAATAGTTGTTCCGTTATTAATAAAATTTGTTATTTGCCATTGGCCGTCAGTCATAGCTTTTAAAACAAGGTCTTCTTGTACTTGCTCAATTGTTTTTTTGCAGCCTGAAAACAAAACGGTCAAAATTAATATCCCAACTATTTTTTTCATGTACGTTTGAGTATAAAGCACAAATTATGAAAAATAGAAGGCTTCTCCAACTGTTTGCTCGTCTTAGTTAACCTTTATTCTCTTTTTGTATGTATTAACAGCACTTGTTTTTGAAATATTCTCGCAGGCACTTAATTTCATATTCTTAAAACCTTACCATGTATGTTCTCCAAAGACTAATTGTGTCTATTCTTATACTTGGCGTAACTATATCTGGTTATGCTCAAAAGCCCGGAGATTTTCTGGACAAATGGGCTTCTAAATCACCCATCGAAAAAGTATATCTACATTTTGATAGAGAAGTTTACAGAGCCGGTGAAAAGGCCTGGTTCAAAGCTTATTTATATTCTGATTTTTTTTCTGATACGATTAGCACAAGTTTGTATGTTGACTTGTTAGATAACTCATCTAAACTTATAGCACAAAAAATTTCGCCGGTTATTTATGGCAATGCAGTTGGGCAGTTTGAATTGGCCGATTCGTTGCAAACAGGTACTTACTTTATAAGAGCATATTCACCTACTATATTAAATCATAACCACCATTTTTTGTATGAAAAAAGAATTCAGGTCATTGGCAAACCTCATAGTGCTTCAAAACCGCTAGTTACCAGAACACAAAAACTCGACTTCTTTCCAGAAAGCGGAAATTTTGTTTCGGGGTTTCCAAATACAGTCGCATTTAAGTACACCGATGCAAATGGAAGACCACAGTCCGTTGATGGAGTAATTAAAAACGGAAAAGATGAAACAGTAACTTCTTTCTCTGTTTACCATGATGGATTAGGAATGTTTGATATTACACCGCAAGTAGGCGAACAATATTATGCACTGATGAATAATGACTCTTATGGAATAAAGTATTTTCTGCCAGAAGTTGTTGCTAAAGGACTAATTTTTAAAATAATTCCAAATGCAAGAGGAAAAGACTTTGAACTATATCAGAATAGCGACGACTTGGCTATGCGGGGCGATTATATGATTGGCCAAATGCAACATAAACCAGTATTCAGGCTTGGGTTGAACAAAGAAAAGAACGACATTAATGGGTTTATCAATACTCAACAGCTTAGGTCTGGTATAATGCATATAACAGTATTTAATAAAGATGATATGCCGTTGGCTGAAAGAATTTGCTTTGTTGACAACAAAGAATATATACAACCGGCAGAATTAATAACAGGGCAGTTAAGCTTCGCAGAAAGAGGGAAGAATAGTTTTACGCTTTCATTACCAGATACTGTTGCTGGAAGTTTTTCCATAGCAATAACAGATGCGACATATTCACTATCAGAACGAAGAAATGAAAATATAATTAGTAGTCTATTACTTACTGGTGACCTAAAAGGCGAAATTAATAACCCGTCGTATTATTTTTCTTCCAATGAAGATTCTATTACAACAGCTCTCGATATTTTAATGATGACACATGGGTGGCGACGCTTTACATGGGCCAAGCTACCTCAAGTTGCTAATGCTCAATTGCTATACACTGATAATGGTTTTATTTCAATTTCTGGTAATGTAAAGATTCGTGACAGTAAGAAACCGTTGGCACAAAAAGAATTATTGGCCTTATTGTTTTCGTTGGATGATTCACTCAGCACATCCATGCAAATATTTGATACAGACGAGCAGGGTAAGTTCAGTATGGATTCTTTAATATTTTTTGGAAATACAAGATTTTTTGTTGGCGACTTTCTCGGTAAAAAAAGTAAATGGCTGAATATCTATCCCGATGCGGATTCAATAACAACTGGTTTTGCAATAAACTATAGCGGTGCTAATAGATTGTATATCCCACTTAATGATGGCTCACTTGCTGATAGATTGGCCGCAGAGTATTTAAATGCAGAGAAGGAAAAAGGAATTATGTTGGAAGGTATCACAATGAAAGTAAGAAAGAAAACTCCGATAGAAAATTTGGAAGAACGATATGCAAGTGGATTGTTTACTGGTGCGTCTGTTAAAACTGTTGACTTGGTAAATACAGAAGAGAAAATTACCCAGGTCAATATCTTTGATTATATACAAAGTAGAATTGCAGGTGTTAATGTTGAAAGAACAGGAACAAATTATCAGTTGTTTTATCAGCAAAGAAGATCATTAATGGGTGGACCTATTCCAATGACTTTATTTTTAAATGAGATTGAAACCCCCGCCATTTTTATTGCTTCTATTCCTGCCAATCAGATTGCAATGATAAAAGTATTCACTTCATTTGTTGGTTCCGAAGGTAATGCGCCAGGTGGAGTGTTGGCCCTTTATACCAAACAACATTCAGACCTTGCTAATAACCTTGCAACATCTGCTGACATGTTTCAATACAAAGGATATTCAATAATTAAAGAATTCTATTCGCCCGATTATTCAGATGCTGATGTACTGGCAAAGTCTAAAGGGCAAGATCAGCGCATCACTTTACACTGGCAACCAGATATTATAATGGATGGCACGATGAAAGATGTTCCAATTCAATTTTACAATAACGATAGAACAAGAAGTTTCAAAGTAATTGTGGAAGGAATAACAGAAGAAGGTAAAATGGTATTGATTGAAAAATTAATTGCACCACAAACAAAAGGATTTTAAAGAAGCCCATTGTTCTTACGGGAACTGAGGGGCTTCTTTTTACCGGTGAAAACTATTTTGCAGGAAAGCCTGGATTGGCTTTTACTTCTTTCATTTGTTGGGTATGCCTGTTACTATGTGCGGCTATAAATAAATAGAGTTGATAACAATCTATCCATCCTACAGGTAGCTTCACAACATGGTTACGCAAATCTTCGGTAGTATTCTTCATATATTTAATATGATTCATTCTGCTAGTTTTAAAATCTATTAAAACTTCAGCCAAAGAACTATAACCAGTGTTTTTGGGTTGAATAGGTTCCGGTGCTTGAGCCTTTTTTGATCTGTCTTCAACCATGTTAATCACTTGCTCATCCGTTACTTTTATTTCTGCTCTTTTTTCTGGGTTGGCCGGGGTTTTCATAGCACCTTCAAACATTGTCCATAAAAACTTTTCAGTTGCTGCAATATGAAAGAAGCATTCCTTTACAGACCATTTATCTGGGCCAGCTTTGTAATTTAATTGTGCTTCGGATAATCCTTTTGTGGCACCTGTTGCATCTTTATACGTATCCTTCATCAGGCTTATTGCACTTTTCTTTTCAGCTTTTGAAAGAGTATTATCACTCAGAGTGCCAGCAAGTCCAGTAACAAAAAGCAATGTCAGTAAAATAATTCCAGTTCTTCTTTTTAGCATGGCAAATCTTTAAAATTCAGTAATTGGATAAAGTGTTATCCAGAGGGTGTGGAAGGATTGAAAAGATACAAAATAAATCGAAGCCTCCAACAAAGAGTTAAGCACAAGTTTTATTAGTAATGATTATGTGGCTTTTTTCTTACCATTCCGCCTCGAGTATCTTTTATGCTTTGCATAACGATAAAAGCATTAGGATCAATCTTTTCTATTTCACCTGTCAATCTCGTTATTTCCAAACGGGTAACTATTGTAAAAATAATATCTGTCGGGTTTGGGTTTTCGCCGCTTCTGCCGTAGCCTCGTTTACCGGAATAAACTGTTAACCCTCTTCTCATTTTCTCTTTTATCATTTGTGCAATTTCTTTGCTATGCGGCGAAATGATTGTTACACTGGTAAACTCTTCTATGCCTTCCAGTATAAAGTCAATTGTTTTAGAGGCAGCCAAATAAGTAAGTATTGAATAAAGGGCAACTTCAATAGAAAGTAAATAAGCTGCAACAGAAAAAATTAAAATATTGAAAATAAGTATAAAGTCACCAACAGAAAGACTTCGTTTGCGGCTAAGTCCTATGGCCAATATTTCTGTTCCGTCTATCACTCCACCGCCTCGTATAGTAAGCCCTATGCCTGCTCCAAGAAAGAATCCGCCAAATACTCCCACTAGTAATTTATCATTTGTTATGATAGGAAAATGAACAGTCGCTATTACTATGGCAAGTACTGCAATGGAGATTATACTTTTGATAGCAAACATGCTACTTATTTGCCGCCATCCCATCAGCACAAAAGGTAAGTTGATAAGTACCAACAAGATTGGTAGTGAAATGCCCGTTGCACGGCTTGTAAGCAAAGAAATGCCGGTAACTCCTCCATCTATCAGTCCATTAGGAATTAAAAATCCTTCTAAACCAAATGCAGCAGAAGAAATGCCAACAGTAATTAATAAAGCATTTCTAATCGCATTCCATAGCACCCTTTTTGCCACAAGTGTTCCTTTGGCCATTTGATAGCGGCTTAGTGGTTCTTCGCTTTTTTTGCCAAGGAGTTTCTTGATTTCCCCAATGATAATATGATGAAGTTTTGGATTGAGTGGCAT
Source organism: Chitinophagaceae bacterium (assembly GCA_016708765.1). GTDB lineage: Bacteria > Bacteroidota > Bacteroidia > Chitinophagales > Chitinophagaceae > JJ008. The sequence goes on along the minus strand of JADJFD010000002.1, from coordinate 56,823 downwards.
CCTTTCAAAGATAGGGAACAAATAATGCAATTAAATTTATGTAAACCATCAAATCTGTAACTTTCAGAAATGAAAATCAATGAAATAATTTCTTATTTGGAAACGATAGCCAATACTTCCCTTCAGGAAGAATATGATAATGCAGGTTTAATTACCGGTAATACAAGTTGGGATTGTACTGGTGTTATCTGCACTTTGGATGCAACCGAAGATGTAGTTAATGAAGCAATTGAAAAAAAATGTAATCTGATAGTAGCGCATCATCCCATTGTTTTTAAAGGGCTAAAAAAAATTAACGGGAAAAACTATGTAGAAAAAACAATTATTGCAGCTATTAAAAATGATATTGCTATTTATGCAATTCACACTAACCTAGATAATGTGAAGCAAGGCGTTAATGGAAGAATAGCTCAAATGCTCGAGTTAGAAAATTGTAAAATACTATCAGAAAAGGATGGAACCTTGAATAAACTTTTCACTTTTGTACCTGTTGATCATGCAGCTAAAGTTCGCAATGCCATCTTTGCTGCTGGTGGCGGGCAAATCAGTAATTACAGTGAATGCAGTTTTAATGCAGAAGGTGTTGGCACATTTAAAGGAGGCAAAGGCACAAACCCATTTGTTGGCGAACCGGGAAAGCATCACCAGGAAAAAGAGATAAAAATCGAAATCATATTTCCGACTTATTTTGAAAGAAAAATAATGGCCGCACTAATAGCCGCACATCCTTACGAAGAAGTGGCTTACGATATAATACAGCTGTCAAATTCTAACCGGACAATTGGTTCAGGAATGATAGGCGAACTGCCTAATCCGGTTGAGGAGAAGCAATTTTTGAAAAATTTGATGGAGCTTTTTAGAGTTCCCGTAGTGCGCCATACCCGGTTTACCGGCAGGCCTGTAAAGAAAGTAGCTGTTTGTGGTGGGGCAGGAAGTTTCTTGATTTCCAAAGCCTTAGCTGCCGAAGCAGACGTTTATATAACGGCCGATGTAAAGTATCATGAGTTCTTTGATGCCAACGACCGCCTGCTCATTGCCGATGTTGGGCACTATGAAAGTGAACAGTTCACAATCAACCTGCTACAAGAGGTTTTGGAGCAAAAATTCCCTACCTTTGCCGTCCTTAAAACAGAGGTAAAAACCAATCCTGTATCATACTTTATATAATCTATAAAGAACTTTTCGCAGGATAAGAGTACTTCAAATATCGAACATAAAAAGTCAAACATAACTATGGCACAAGTAAAAGAGTTTTCCGTTAATGAAAAACTGACATCTTTAGTTACACTTCAAAAAATTGAAAGTAAGCTGGATGAATTACGTATTCTTAAAGGTGAGTTGCCAGTGGAAGTGGCAGACCTTGAAGATGAGATTGCTGGTTTTCATTCTCGTCAGGTTCGTATTGAAGAAGAGATTAACGGCGTAACAGAATTTATCGAACAACGCAAAGAAGCTATTAAGGAATCAGAAGCTTTGGTTAAGAAATATGAAAAGCAAAGCAACGATGTAAAAAATAACCGTGAGTTTGAAGCTATTAATAAAGAGATGGAAATGCAGCAGTTGGAAGTAAAACTGGCTGAAAAGCATATTAAAGATGCTACAGAAGAAATTGCTGAGAAAGCTGTTTTACTAGAAAAAGCTAAAAAGAATATAGTTGCAAAAGAAGGAATTCTTAATACAAAAAAAGGCGAGTTAGAAAAGATTATTGTGGCTAATGAAAAAGAAGAAAAGCATTTTAATAAACTGAAAGAAGATGCTTACGTTCATGTGGATGAAAGGTTAAGGGCCAGCTATGAAAAAATTCGTAAAAGTTATCGTAATGGCTTAGCAGTTGTTGCTGTAGAAAGAGATGCTTGTGGTGGTTGCTTCAATGCTATACCTCCTCAAAAACAAAGTGAGATTAAGCAGCATAAGAAAGTAATGATATGCGAAAACTGCGGTCGAATTCTTGTGGATGAAGAATTACATACTGCGGTAGAGGTAAAATAATTTTATCAGAACAACTTTATACAAAGCTGCCTAAGGCAGCTTTTTTTATTTAAATCTGTGACTAAAAAAATCTAATTTGCCACTGCAATGCTAGCAAGGCTTTCCATACAGAATTATGCCATCATCGATGAATTGGAAATTGAATTTTCCAATAAACTTAATATTATAACTGGCGAAACTGGTGCTGGTAAATCTATTATTGTTGGAGCTCTCGGTTTGATATTAGGAACTAGAGCAGATTCTGCAGCACTAGTAAATAAAGCAAAGAAATGTGTCATTGAAGGAGTGTTCAATACCGGTAATAAAAAAGCTGTTACCTCTTTTTTAAAGGAGAATGAACTCGATGCCGATGATGAAATTGTAGTGAGAAGAGAAATTGCAACCAATGGGAAGTCAAGAGCATTTATAAATGACACACCGGTTAACTTGTCACAATTGCAACAGCTAAGCTCTATGCTGGTTGATTTGCATTTGCAGTTTGACACACTGGAAGTAGGAGAATCAGATTTTCAAAGAGAAGTGGTAGATGCATTGGCAGGAAATGCTGATCTGCTGGAAGAGTACCAATTGGTGTTTCGTAAATGGCAATTTGTAACAAAGGAATGCGATGAATTAAAAAACCAAAAGCAACAGTTCGACAAGGAAGCAGATTATAATCGTTTCCAGTTTATAGAACTCGATGAGGCTGCATTTAAAGAAAATGAACTGGAAGAGATTGATGCTGAATTAAAACTATTAAGCAATTCTGAAGGCATAAAGGAAGCATTGGCTAAAGTATATTTGGAATTGAGCGAAAGTGAAAGCCCAGTTCCACAACCATTGAAAGTGTTAGTAAATCAGCTAGCTGCATATTCAACGTACCATCCGCAGTTGCCAGAGTTATTGCAACGGTTGACTTCTGTACAAATAGAATTACAGGATATAGCTGGCGATGTTGATCGCATAAGTTCCACTATAAATTTTGATCTGGAAAAAATTGAACAACTAAACGAACGGCTTTCACTCGGATATAAGTTGCAGAAAAAACATGGCGTAAATTCTAGTGCGGACTTATTGGCTTTGCATAAAGAACTGGAAGAAAAGTTGCAGGCGGTACTGAACATAGATAATGCTATTCAGCAAAAAGAGAAAGAAGCTAATTCGCTTTTTACAAAGGCAACTGAAATTGCTAAAAAACTTTCTGCCAAAAGAACAAAGCAGGTAAATCCGTTAGAAGAAAATGTAAATGAACTACTGTCACAAGTGGGTATGCCGAATGCTAAACTTAAAGTGGAGATCAAAGTAGCTACATTAAATATAGCTGGCACTGATACTATCGAATTCTTATTCGATGCAAACAGAAGTGGACAGTTTCAGCCAGTACGAAAAGTGGCAAGTGGTGGTGAGCTTAGCCGTTTAATGTTAAGTATAAAATCATTAGTTGCTGCATCTATTGATCTACCTTCTCTCATATTCGATGAAATAGATACAGGCATATCTGGCGAAGCTGCTAAACAGGTTGGTATAATTATGAAAGACCTCGCTGCAAACAGGCAAGTAATTTGTATTACACATCAGCCACAAATTGCAGGCAAAGCCGATGCTCATTTCTTTGTTTATAAGGAAATAGTAAACGACGCAGTCAAAACTAATATCCGCAAGCTTTCAACGGATGAAAGAATAACCACTATTGCTAAAATGCTCAGTGGCGAAAAGCCTACAGCCGCTGCTATGGAAAATGCAAGAGAGATGTTGATGAACTAAGTTTTGCAGACTTTACGTAGTAAAACTCCTGAATGTTTTCGAGAGTCACCACATAATTTCCTATTTCATTTATTACCGCACAGTTATTGCTATACATTTAGTAAGATTTAATTATCCAAAATCCAATTATATGAAAAGACTTACTTCAGTTTTTATTTTAATGTTTCTTATAACAGGCAATTTATTATTGGCACAAACTAAATCACCAGAGAAAACAGAATTGCCTGCAGATGTTTCAATTATTAATGCACAGCTCGATGTATTTAAAAGCAATGTTTATAACACTGTACAGCTTACTGATCTGGATGTAGAAAAGTTCGATAAAATTTCTATTACTAATAAGCAAGGCGCTGTCTTAATAAAGAAAACAGTAAATACGTCCATCGCAAATATGGATCTAAGCCAGTTGGAAGACGGTGTGTACCTCTTAGGACTTTGGTCTTCAACAAACATGAGAGAAAAAATTATTAAGTTTATTATCAGGCGCTAAACAAAAAAGACTCCGCCGAAGCAGAGTCTTTATCAAATCATGGCCTTAATATTTTATCCTATGCGCAGAGTTCTACTTTAAATGCCAGGCTGAAGTAGGAGTAAAAATGTCCTTTGCTTCCAGCATTATCACTTTTCCATTCGTTGCCAAATGTAAATGGTTGTTTGGCATGGCTGGCTGCTTCGCCAATACCGATAAAGGCATTTTCAGTTTGCAGACGGAAACCATAGGTCGCATCTTTCTTTAATTCTACCGGAGCTAGGCCAAACCGAATCCACCGGGCATCATCGCCTTTTTGTAAGTACATATTTGCATCTGCAATGGCTGATCCCCAACTTTGGCTAGCAACATCAAACTCATGTAAGGTTAATGCCACATCTCCGGGTTCTTGCACGGTAGAAGAATACACTTGTATATTATTTACTATTCCATCAGAAGGGCATTTAAAGGTTTGCCCGGCAATATGATCGTTTGGGTCGGGCTTCAGGTGTCCAATCCAGAGGGTGGTATTATTTTCTGTTTGGCTTAAAATGGGCTGATTGCTGCGATTTGTAGTTTGCATAGTTGTTTTTTTAAAATTGAATAAATAGGTGTGCAGCTGTTCTGGTACAGAATGTGGTTATTGCTAATAACTGTTAGCAAAACCAAGTTATTGTGGCATAGCTGTTAAATATTGCCCTTTACAGTGTTTTTTTATGCACCATTGTGGTTTTCTTTCAGGGCTTTTACCACAGTTTTTTGGTAAATTGATGATGACTTTGGTCATGTTTTGTAATGTGGATAACCGGATTTTGAGGTGCAGAAAAAGTGCGAAAAGAAAAAGTTTTTCGAAAACAATTTTGAATGGATGCAGAACATTATTTTCGCTTGACTGACTGACGGATACATTCCACTAACAAAGAGATAACAATTTCTTAAAGCAAGACGGAAGACTAACCCAAAGTCGATGGTATAAAAATCATTGGTCAACTTTTTATCGCCGTACAGCAATGGAATTTACGAACATTAACAAAGACAGGAAGCAAAGAAGAAAATCTACTCTCGATCTGGGCACTATGGTGTACGGCAAAGTGCCTCCACAGGCAAAAGAACTGGAAGAGGCAGTATTAGGTGCCATCATGCTAGAGAAAACTGCATTTGATACGGTGGTTGAAATCTTAAAACCAGAATGTTTTTATGTAGAAGCACATCAGCGTATTTACAGTGCTATGCAGAGCCTGTCGAATAAAAGCCAGCCGATAGATATTTTGACAGTGGCAGAAGAATTACGTTTTAAAGAAGAGTTGGAAATGATTGGCGGTGCTTATTATGTTACCAAGCTTACCAATGCCGTTGTTTCTGCTGCCAATATTGAAACGCATTCAAGAATAATTCTACAAAAATTTATACAAAGAGAATTAATACGCATTAGCGGCGAAATAATTGGTGATGCTTACGAAGACTCAACAGATGTTTTTGATTTGTTAGATGATGCAGAAACAAAATTGTTTGAAATTACCAACAATCACTTACGGAAGAACTTTGATACCATCGATTCTGTATTGGTAAAAACCATTCAGCGTATAGAAGACCTGCGTCATAAGAATGAAGATATAACAGGTGTGCCGAGTGGCTTCCCTTCATTAGATAGAGTTACTTATGGATGGCAGCCCACCGATCTTATCATCTTAGCAGCGAGACCTGCTGTAGGTAAAACAGCATTTGCACTAAACCTTGCCCGTAATGCTGTAATGAGTACCAATAAGAAAACAGGTGTAGCTCTATTTTCTTTGGAGATGAGTGCTGGACAATTGGTACAGCGTATCCTTTCTGCACAAAGTGAAATTTGGTTGGAGAAAATTGCCAGAGGTAAATTGGAAGAGCATGAAATGAAGCAATTATATGCCAGAGGTATTCAGGAATTGGCACAAGCTCCTTTATTTATTGATGATACTCCTGCACTAAACATTTTTGAACTAAGAGCTAAGTGCCGTCGTTTAAAAAACAAACATGATATTGGTCTTATCATCATTGACTATTTACAATTGATGAGTGGAACAAGTGATAACCGTAGTAGTAACCGTGAGCAGGAGATTAGTAATATCTCCAGAAACTTAAAAGCATTAGCAAAAGAATTAAGTGTGCCGATTATTGCACTATCGCAGTTAAGCCGTGCGGTGGAAACAAGAAGTGCTGGTAAAGATGGAAACAAGATGCCGCAACTAAGTGATCTCCGTGAATCTGGAGCTATCGAGCAAGATGCGGATATGGTAATGTTCCTGTATCGTCCGGAGTATTACGACATCACACAAAATGAAATGGGAGAGAGCAATAAAGGCGAAACCCATGTTCGTATAGCCAAGCATCGTAATGGTTCGTTGGAAACAATTAAGTTGAAAGCATTATTGCATATTCAGAAATTTATAGAAGAAGATGGCGGCGGCGGATTTGGCGGAACAGGATTACCTGGCAATTGGAAACCGGTGAGTGATATGGATGGTGATGGCGGCGCCAAAGTGTTTTTACAAACTGGCAGCAAGATGAATGACTCATCTGCCTATGATGATGATGACAGCCCTTTTTAAGGCCCCCTAAATCCCCCGAAGGGGACTTTGCAAACTCAAAACTATTTTTTAAAAAGTTCCTTATGTACAGGAGCTTTTTTTATTTTTACCAATATGACATTGCCATTTTTTTATATTGATAATTATAATGCTACACAAAATACCATTGAGCTGAATGAAGAAACGTCAAAGCATGTAGTGCAGGTGCTTCGGATGAAGAATGGCGAACAGTTAAATCTTACTGATGGGAAAGGAAATCTGTTGACCTGTGAAATAATAGATGATCATAAAAAACATTGTGTAGTACAGATAAATTCCAAGGAACAAATTCCAAATTCCGATCACAAAGTTTCAATTGCTATTTCTTTACTCAAAAACGCTAATCGTTTTGAGTGGTTTTTAGAAAAAGCAACAGAGATTGGCGTTGCTGAAATCATTCCGCTAATTTGCGAAAGAACAGAGAAAGAAAAATTTCGTTATGATCGGATGCAGGGAATTTGTATAAGTGCTATGCTGCAAAGCCAGCAGTGTTGGTTGCCGATGTTGCATGAGCCAAAACAATTTGAAGATGTGCAAATTTGGAAATGTGCAGATGGTTCAAATTTTATTGCTCATTGTATAGAAGACAATAAGCTTGCTTTAAGCAATCAACTAATTGGCCAATCTTCAAATCAACTAATTGCTATAGGTCCTGAAGGAGATTTTACATCACAGGAAATTGATTTAGCCCTGCAAAATGATTTTATTCCTGTTAGCCTTGGAGAAACAAGGCTGAGAACGGAAACAGCAGGAGTAGTTGCTGCTGCACTTTTACAAAATAGTTTCTAAATTAATTTTTGTTCGGCAGCATTTTTTAATAACAACTGCGTTGTATTTACATTGAATTTTTGCATCAAATGCTTTCTGTGTGTTTCTATAGTGTAAGGACTAAGAAAAAGTTTTTCTGCAATTTGTGGCCCGTTTAATCCATTATGTAATAATTGTAAAATTTCTTTTTCCCTTCTGGTTAGCACAGGTGTGTTTTCCAATGCATGATTAACAGAATTAAATTGCTCTAGTATTTTCTGATTGGCAGCTTTACTTAAAAAGATTTTACCCTCTAACACTTCATTGATGGCTGAAATCAATTCACTTCTTTCCATATTCTTCAGCAAATATCCATTTCCTCCCTTTGCCAGCAATTGAGTTATTATACCTGCCTCATTCGTTGAAGTAAGTCCAATGATTTTTGATACTTTATTGGTTTTCCTGATGGTGGCACAAAGTTCCAGTCCATCTATATCCGGCAGGTTAATATCAAGTAAAATAATATCAGGCTGATTGCCAGATAAAAAATCTAATGCCTCTTTACCATTTTTACAGATACCGGTTATTTGGAGATGGCTTTCCTCCCGCAACATGGTTGTAATACCATCACCAACCAAAGGATGGTCATCAATTATTAGAATCTTTATCATAACGGGTGTTAATTCCTGTTATGAAAATACAAAAATGGAATTGAATTTGGTGAAGCCTATTCATTAATTAAAAAATCCATCATAACTGTTGTGCCTATTTCCTTTTCAGATTCAATGGATAGTTTGCCATTCAGATAAGTAACCCTGTTTTGAACAGATTCAAGACCGGCATGCGTTTGGGCATCTGTTTCCTTCAGGTTAAACCCACGGCCATTGTCCTCTACTGTCACACTTAGCCGTTTGCTATCTCTGTTAAATTGTATGATGGCTTCTGTTGCATTAGCATGTTTGATGATATTGTTCAGCAGTTCTTGTATAATACGAAATAGCATTATCTCTGTGGATGCATTCAGTCTTTTTCCATGCCATATGATTGCAAAGAAGCTTGTAACAACTTTCCTGCACTGATGCTATTGCATAATTCTTTGGAAGCCTGTACCAGCCCTAATTTTATTAAAACCTCCGGCATCATATTATGGGCAATCCGGCGTACTTCTTCCGATGCTGTATTCACCATGTCATAACTTTTTGAAAACAAAGGGTTGGTTTTCAAGTTTTCATTTTCATGTTGTAAAGAACTGAAATGCATTTTTATAGTAGAGAATAAACCGCCCAATCCATCGTGAAGGTCTTTGGCAATACGGGTTCGTTCGGTCTCCTGGCCATTTACCATGGATTGTAACGACACTACCTGTTGCTGCCGTTCTAAAAACTTTATTTGTTCTTGTTGTAATATTTTATCTTTTTCGGCAATTGTTCTTTTCTGTTTATTTTGCCTGTTGAATAAACCTAATACAATTAATAACGCAGTAGAAGCAATTCCACCAATGGCTAAAAGCCTGTTTCGTCGAAGAACAGTCAGTTCTTTTTGCGTATTAGATAAGGTAAGAGTTGCAATTTCCTTTTCCTTTTTTTCATTTTGATATTTTGCTTCTAAAAGCTGTAAGTTTTTTTTGCTGGCAATATTACTAACGCTGTCTTGATACTGCAGTTGGAGCTGTCCGTATTCATAAGCTTTTTCAAATTGCATATTTTTTGAATAGAGCTTATTTAAGTGATCATATGCTTTTGTCAGAATTCGGTAGGCTCTATCTTTTTTTGCCAACTCAATTGCTTCCTGATAATAAGGAATAGCTGCTTCCCAATTTCCGAGAAAAGGTAAAGCTTGAGCAACACCTATTGCAACTGCAGGTATGAAGTTTATTTGATTTTGTTGCTTGAATGAAGTATAGACTTCCAAATAATGCTTATAGGATTCTTTATAATTTTTTGTGATAAAATAATATTCAGCATAGCTAGCTTTAATATTCATTTCCAGTACATAGCTTTTGAATTGTTTGTTGTAAAATAGCGCAGAATCTAAATATTGCTTAAACATCAGAGTGTCTTTGCTTTCGAGATAAAGGGCGGCTGCATTAAAATACAATAAATCAAGCTGTGGTTTCTCTTTTGTATAATCAATATTCTTTAATATTTTTTTCAAGTACTTTTCTCCCAATTGAAATTGTTTTTGATCTTTTAAGCAAACTATTAGATTTACTGTATTTTGGATCATTGCACCTGCAATTTTTTTATCTCCCATTTTTTCAAGTATCTCTAAAGTTTTGATGGTATAACTTGCTCCTGCTTCATAATCTTCCTGGTTAATTGCAACTATGGCTTTGTGATTATTATAGTACGCCAAAATCGTATCATTGAGTATTCCCATTTTATATGGTTCTGCTACTTCCAGATATTTATTGGCACTATCTGCATCAGACATCAAAGCATAAAAAAGACCTATACGTAGACCGATTTTACAATACCATTCTTTGTTTTTTGTTAATTCTGCTACAGCCAACCCCTTCTTTAAATAAATAAGGCCTGAATCTTGTTTTCCTATAAGGTAGTATTGCTTTGCAATATCATAATACAAGGGTAATGTAATATTGTCGGAGCTTTTTTTGTCAATTACCGTTCTCAAACTGTCAGTTATGTTTTGCTGCCCGTATGATTTTATTATAAACAAAAAGGAACAGAAGAACAGAATTATCGAAAGGCTTCGTAGTTTAAACATGGAAAAAAAATTTGTGTTAAGATAAGTAAAGATCTTTCGTTTCATCTACCTGCATTCAGGTATTTTTTTCAATCTTTTTTACTCCATTTCTTGGATTGTTTTAAGCTCTACTATTTGCCATTTTTGATTTTTGTAAATAATCAAAAACTAAAAACATGAAAAAGATACTTTTTTTAATCCTTGTTACTACTTTATTAATTTCAATAAATGCCGAAGCCAAAATATGGCGAGTGAATAATACTGCCGGTGTAACTGCAGATGCCACCAGTCTTACTATATTATTTGATGGTATAAACAATTTGCCTTCAAATCCCGAGGCTGCTAATGGCGATACAATACATGTGGAGCCTTCAGCAACTCAATACAGTTTTCCAACTATCAATAAGCAGGTAGTTATTATTGGCAATGGATATTTTTTGGGAGGGGCTGGCAGCAACCCGGGTTTACAGGAGAATACAGAAACTAGTAAGATAGGCGGCTTTCGTTTTGCCAGTGGTAGTGCCGGTACCAGGATTTTAGGAATTCAAACTACAGCAGGCAATGATTTTGCCTCAGGATATTCCGGTGTTGTAAACATAGCATTCGAAAAATGTCTTATCGCTTCAACTCCGCTGGCGATGGTAGCCGCCAATTCTTACACTGGTATTTCATTCAGAAAGTGTTTTATTACAGCTTCATTTTCTGTATCTCCAGCCTCACTGAATGATTTTGTAATGGAGAATTGTATCATGGAGGTAGCAAGTGGCAGCACAGTAATAACACCAACTACAGGCTCTAATATTGTTATCAGGAATAACATTTTTCGTACTTTAAACGGATTTATTGATTTCAATTTCAGTGAAGCTTATGTTGCGAATAATCTTGTACTTACCGGCAGGAGTCATACTTATGTGAATTGTAATATCAAGAACAATATATTTTCGTTTAACCAAACAGGAGTTACTACCGGTCCATTGTCGGTTAATGGTAATAACCTGGTTGGTCAGTCCGTGGCATCTGTAATAGTAAATTCCGGAACTACTGATGGAAAATTTCAACTGGCTGCGGGCTCACCTGCTATTGGTGGCGGTGTAGATATTAGTGGATTTAAACCTGACTGTGGTGCATTTGGAAGCTCAGATCTGTATAAGCTTTCAGGAATACCAGGCGTTCCATCTATTTATAGTCTTACTGTTCCGGCCAGTGTACCATTGGGTTCACCTACTATGAATGTGACCTTCAGCACCCGCAACAACAATTAAGTTATCACTTCAAACAAAAGCGATGAGACAAATTAAATATTTATCATCTTTACTGTTGCTGCTGTGTACACAATTGTTGTTTGCACAGGATCCTGCCTATCCGGCAGCACCGTCTGCACCATTGAATATCATTCAAGGCGAGTTTTTTGTGGATACAGATCCGGGTTTTGGTAATGGTATCGCCATTTCATTTACTGCAGGTGTTGATATCAGCGGCATACCGGCAATAATTCCAACAGCTGCTTTATCTGCCGGCGTACACCGCTTGTACTTGCGAACACTAAATGCCGAAGGCGAATGGAGCATAACAATGGTAAGGGATTTTATCATGGATTTTGACCCTGCCTATCAAGTTACGTCTCCTCCTGGAAATCTTATTAAGGCAGAACAGTTTGTAGATACTGATCCGGGCTTTGGAAATGGGGTAGATGTTCCGGTTACCCTGGGAGTTGACATCGCAAATGTTCCGGTAACTGTAAATACAGGGTTATTGTCATTAGGTGTTCACCGGGTTTTTACAAGAACGTTGAACGTTGAAGGCGAATGGAGTATCAGCAGCATTCGTTCGTTTGTTATTGATTTTGATCCGGCATATCCTGTTAATCCTGCTCCGCAGAATATTGTACAGGCAGAATATTTTGTAAATACCGATCCGGGTTTTGGTAATGGAAATAATATTCCCTTAACACCAGGTGTAGATTTACCGAATCAAAACGGTGCTATTGATATAACAGGTTTACCGCAAGGTGTGCATCGGGTTTACCTACGCACATTAAATGCTGAAGGTGAATGGGCCATTACTTCATCAAGAACTTTTGTTATCAATGAAGATCCATTTTACCCTACTGCACCTGCAGCACCGGGTAATATTATAAGAGCCGAATATTTCTTTGATACTGATCCCGGTTTTGGAAATGGTATTTCAATTGCAATAACACCAGCGGTTAATATTGTTGATTTAACTTTTGCGGCCAATACTGCCAGTTTGGGTGGAGGCACACATCATTTATTTATCCGTAGTTTGGATGACTGGAGTATAACAAGCATACGGGAATTTGAAGTAATAGCGCCAACACCAAAAGTAGTTTTGTCGGGCGCATTAACCGGCGATTTTCAAACATTGAAAACTGCTTTTGATGCAATTAATGCCGGAGGTGGAACTGGTGCTATTACCGTAACCATTAAAGACAATACAACGGAAACATTAGAGGCAATTCTTAATCAAACTAATTATACTGTACAGGTAGTACCCGATGGTAACAGGATTGTGGAAGGAAATATTGTTGGTGCAACAGTACTGCTTAATGGTGCAGACAATGTTACTATTGATGGCCTTTCACATTCTGGTCCCAACTCACTCACTTTCCGAAATACAAATGCAAATGCTACAGCTAATGCCATTCGTATTAATGGCGCAGCACAAAACAACTCAGTTAAGCGTTGCATTATTGAAGCTAGTTGTAATGGAACATTTGTAAGTACAGGTATAATAGTTATTGTAGCAGGTGATGATGGGAATAGTTTAGATAATATTATTGACAGCAATATTATAAGACCTGCCACCGCTTCGGGTGCAAATAGTGGTATTGCCATTACCACTACAAATAGTACAAGTTTAAGCAGGGTTAACAATACCCAGATAACTAATAATCAAATTGAGAATGTCTTTATAAACAATACTTCGTCTAACCATGGCATCGTAGTTAGTCTGAATGCAAATAACACTCTTATAAAAGGCAACTCTGTTTATAATAGTACTGCCTTTGCAAATACTTTTGACAATGCTTCTTATTTTGGTATAAGAGTAGTTGCAACAACAGCCAACGGCTCTGGTGCAACAATAGATAGCAATTACATTGGCGGATCTGCACCTGGCGCTACTGGCAATAAAATGATCATTAGTTCTGCCAACCGGCACTCATTTATTGCTGTATCAGTGAATGATAATACTGTAAATCCATTGGTAGTTACCCGCAATGTTGTAAACAATATTGATGACGATGTTATCCACACTGGCACAACTTCCATTAATCCTTTTGTGGGAATAAGAGTATCGACAGGCAACTTACAGCAATACCAGCATAACAGGGTTGGCAGCGAAGTAAATAATTCCATTTTATTGCATTTTCGGGTGGCAAGCACCGGGCCTTTATATTCTATTGCTCATATTATTAGTGTGCCGTGTGCTACTCCTATAGCAAATAATTTTATCGGGGGTTTATCAATCACCAGCACATCTGTTTCGGGCAGCACCGTTGTGCCTGCAATGGCGTTTTTTGATATCAGGGGTGCTACAACAATAACTAATTTTAAAAACAATATTATTGGCTCTGTCAATCCGGGAAACATAACTGTTACTTCAAATACATCTTCCTTTTCTTTATTTGGAGTTGATATACAGTCAACTGTTGCAAACCCGTTGATAAATATTGATTCTAACCTTGTAAGAAACATCAGTATTATTGGCGCTGGTTCGGCGGCAGGAATGAGGTGTGCCAGTACTACTGCGTCAACACCTGTAGTTACTATAAATGGCAATAGTTTTTCAAATCTTTCTGGTTCAGGCGGCAGCGGAATAATACGGGCTATTCAGTATCAGCCGACGGTTGCCAATATAAATGCTACTGTTGAAGTCAATGGTAACAGCATTACTGATTTTTCTGCTGCATCGGGCGCAGGTAAGTTTGTACAGGGTATTCGTTTGTCAAGCCCAACCGGAACACATTCTTTGAAAGGCCGGATATCAGGAAATACGATTTCAAGTTTTATCAATGGGTCAGTTGGTAACGTTAACACATCCGCTATAGCAGTCTCTTCTGATATTTTGGCGGGAGATAGCCTTGTATTTGCCGGTAATAATATCAGCAATTTAAGCAGTGCTTCAGATTTTGAATTGACCGATAATTTTGGAAACAGCACCGGTATTTTATATCAAAACATAAATACCAGCACCGGAGGTTTGGCGGTAGTCAGAGATAATGTGATCAGTATAATAACCAATACAAATACAGCGAACCTTGCTTTGAGGTCTTTAGGTATTTCCATGTTTAGTAATAATATTTTGGTAGAAAGAAACAGGGTGTTTGGTTTATCAAATGCGGCGGTATCGCCTTTGGCAAAAATTGATGCCCTGTATTTACTAAGTCGTGCAGATGATGTGAATACAGGAATGATTCGTAACAATATGTTTGCTATCAATACAACAACAAATGCTCAGATAAAAGTAATCGACATGCATGATGGAGTTGTAAAAGCAAATATTTATCACAATTCTGTTTTAGCCGAAGGAAGTTCTGTAACCAACAGTTATACATTATTTAAATCGGCAACAGCGGTGGCTGATGTAAAAAATAATATTTTATACAATGCAGTAACAGGTGCTGGAACGGCTTATGCAATAGGATTAGAAACCAATACAACCGGTTATACTGGTAACAACAATTATTTTGTAAGCCCTGTAGCATCTTCGCTTGGAGAAACAGGAGGCGCTGCACAAACCATCGTAACCTGGCGTACAGCCACTTCGCAGGATGCAAATACGGAAGACGGAATAAGCGGTGTAAATACCAACGCTGCCAATTTATTCCTGAATAAACCTATCGCTGAATTATTGATTAATACAGTAAATGCAACAGAGCCTGTTAAAATTAGCAACAAAGGCTTAGCATTAAGTGCTTTGGTGCCGGAAGATTTTCTGGGATTACTAAGAAGTGCTACCACTCCGGATATTGGTGCTCAGGAGTTTGTTTTCAGCCCGGCCTTACCATTAAATCTGCTTTCTTTTACAGGAGGTAAATTAAACAACGATGCACAGTTGCAATGGAGAACTGCAAATGAAATCAATGTTTCAAGATTTGAACTACAGAGAAGTGATGATGGACAAAACTTTGCAACTATCGGAACGGTATTGCCTGGAAATGTAACATATTCTTATACTGATGTAAATGTTTTTAGCAGTAAAGCGGTTGTTTTCTATCGTCTGAAGTCAATTGATATTGATGAAAAGTTTACATACTCATCAATTATCAAACTCAGCAAGCAAAATGATCTATTGCTAACAGTATTTCCAAATCCTGTTAAAAATGTATTGACGATTAGTAATTTAAAACAGAGTGGAATAGTTCGGTTGTTTAATGCTGCTGGAAAATTATTGCTGCAACAAACGGTATCTGCTCAATCTATGACCATGGATATGAGTAAATATGCAAACGGAATGTATGTTTTGCAATATCAGCAAAACGGCGAAATAGTAAACAGGAAGATTATTAAACAATAAGCTATATAAAAAATTTCATGCTCAAAGTACCGGGTTTGCTTTTATAGCAGCCCGGTTTTTTATTTTGCCATATCTGAATAGCCTTCTTCTGTTTCTTGCTTTTGTGCCTTCATAATCGGTTCATTCAGTTCCACCACTCTTTTCTTCTTCATCCTTTTTCTCATCGTCATGTTTAATACTTCTACAATAAAAGAGAATGCCATTCCAAAATAAATATAATTTTTCAGTTTAAGCTGATGGGCTGATTCGCTATCCCAGCCTTCAATTATTAAACTTAAGCCAATCATTACAAGAAAAGACAATGCAAGCATTTTTAAGGTCGGGTGTTTATGAATAAAAGCTGCAATGCCAGTGCTGAATAAAAACATAACCGTCATGGCGATGACTACAGCAGCAATCATAATTTCTACATATTTGGCAGTACCTCCTGCTGTAATAATACTGTCAAAAGAAAATACAGCGTCAATCAACATAATCTGGCCTATTGCATAACCAAAAGAAATACCTTTTTCATTTTTACTTTTTTCATTCGGATCTTCACCTTCCAATTTATCATGTATTTCTTTCACCGATTTATAAATAAGAAATAAGCCTCCGAGAATCATTACAATACTTGCTAGGTCAAATCCTTTACCTGAGATTGTAAAAACGGATTTTCCTTTTTGACTTAGTAACCAACCAAGACCCATCAACATCAAACTCCGGGACAATATTCCAGTTATCATCCAGATGCGTCTTGCTTTTTTCTGATCCTTGATTTTCTTTAAACGGTTGAGAATAATACTTACAAAAATGACATTGTCAATTCCCAATACTACTTCCAATATTACAAGTACTACAAAACTGATAAGACTTTCGCTGGTAAAAAGATGTTCCATGTTATATAATTTGCAATTGGCAAAAGACAATTGACAATTTGTTGCCAGTTGCAAATTGCTTATTGACTGTTTGTTAATTTATTTTTTTACAAATGTTTTTAACTATTCCCGGTCCTTCATAAATAAACCCTGTCCAAACTTGAACCAGTGAAGCTCCTGCATTTATTTTTTCTTTGGCATCATCGCCGGTAAAGATACCTCCACTTGCAATTACGGGAATTTTTCCTTCAGTTTTATCACAAATATATTTTACCACTTCAGTGCTTCTATTTTTTAGTGGCAAACCACTAAGCCCACCGTTTCCAATTGCTTCGAGTTTTGATTGATTAGTTATAAGCCTTTCCCGGCTGATAGTTGTATTCGCTGCTACTAATCCATCAAGTTTAATTTCTAATGCCAGATCAATTACATCGTCAATTTGTTCATTAGAAAGGTCAGGCGCAATTTTTAGTAAGATAGGTTTCTTGCTTTCAAACTTTTCATTTTCATTTTGCAGATGCGTTAAAATCTTTCTCAATGAATCTTTCTCCTGTAGTTCCCTTAATCCCGGCGTATTCGGTGAGCTTACATTTACTACAAAGTAATCTACATAAGGATGCAAGAAATTAAAACAAATTTCATAATCTTTCCATGCATCCTCATTGGGAGTTACTTTATTCTTACCAATATTTCCACCAATAATCATTTTGGAATTTGGAATTTGTTTTTTTGTTTTTTGCAATCGTAAAGCGATTGCATCCACCCCATCATTGTTAAATCCCATCCGATTAATAAGTGCTTTATCTTTTGGCAGTCGAAACAATCTTGGTTTATCATTTCCAGCTTGCGGCAGCGGCGTTACTGTTCCTATTTCTACAAAACCAAAACCAAGTGCTTCCAGTTCGTTCAGATACTTTGCATTCTTATCAAAACCAGCACCAAGACCAACCCGGTTAGGAAATTTTAAATTCCAAATCTCAGATTCCAAATTCCCTTTTGGAGTAAAAGACTTTGCAATCAGTTTCTTAAAGCCAATGCTGCAAAGTAGTTTCAGGCCATTCATCGAAAAATAATGCACCCATTCAGGAGAAAATAGAAACAAAATATTTCGGAGAAAATGATACATCTTATTTTAACTGTTATTTATATTCTTTCAATTTTTTCACTACATCTTCATTAAATAAAAGTGAGATCAATTGGTTGTCATCGTCTTCAAGGTTTACAAAGCACCATTCTTTTGCATAGCTGTCTTTTATGGCAATCATATATCCTGGTCCTGAAATTACTATGCAATTTGTGCCTGCATCAAACCGAACTTTTGAATCTGGGAACCCATCTTTCATATTATTCAATAATTCATTTAAAGATTCTTTGTCTGTAGTGTCAATTTCCTCTTTAAACTTCATCTTCAGAATTTGGGAGTGTTTTATTTTAGCATAGCTTCCATCACCCACTGTAAAGATTGGATAAATTGTATCTACAAGTATAGAATCAATAGTAATAGTAAACTCCTCTGTATTAAATGCTTCTAACAAGGCTTCGGCCATTTGCTCCCTGGGAACAATTGTAAATAATTTAGGATAAGTAAGGTCAAGAATTTTATCCATATCTACTGAATCGGTTGCCTTCATTATCAGGGTTGCTCTCTGTTGCAATATTGGATCGGTTTGCCCTTTTGAGAGCACTGAAATGCCCGTAAACAAAAGCAACAACAGAATTGTTTTCATATTTGTCATTATTAATTTTTGCAAAAATCACCATCTATAGTCGCAACTAAAAAAGTATTTTTTGAACTTGTTGAAACTACTAACTTTGGTATAGAAAGTTGCATAAACAACCATTAAATAAGTAATAATGCAGGAAGCATATATAATCGCCGGATTCAGAACAGCAGTGGGAAAATCAAAAAGAGGTGGATTTCGTTTCTATCGTCCAGATGATTTGGCTGTGGAAGTTATAAAAGGATTGATGGCTACAGTTCCTCAATTGGAACCAAACAGAGTTGATGATGTGTTGGTAGGTAATGCTGTGCCGGAAGCGGAGCAAGGATTACAATTTGGACGTATCATTTCTGCAAGAGCATTAGGTTTTGATGTGCCGGGTGCTACAGTAAATCGTTATTGTGCTTCAGGATTGGAAACAATTGCAATGGCAACAGCAAAGATCAGAATGGGAATGGCGGAATGTATTATTGCCGGTGGAACAGAAAGTATGAGCCTTGTACCAACTGCTGGTTGGAAAACTGTTCCTTCTTATTCAATTGCAAAAGATGAACCTGATTATTATTTAAGTATGGGTTTAACGGCCGAAGCAGTGGCTAATGATTATAAAGTAAGTCGTGAAGACCAGGATGAGTTTTCTTATAACTCACATCAAAAAGCTTTGGCAGCAATTGAAAAAGGACATTTTAAATCTGGCATTCTTCCAATTAATGTAGAAGAGATTTATTTGGATGCAAAAGGTAAAAAGCAAAAGAGAAATTATACCATGGATACTGATGAAGGTCCGAGAGCTGATACATCAATAGCGGCATTGGCAAAATTAAAACCTGCATTTGCTGCTGGTGGAGTTGTTACTGCTGGTAATTCTTCACAAACATCTGATGGAGCTGCATTTGTAATTGTAATGGGAGAGAAGATGATGAATGAATTGGGATTAAAACCAATCGGTCGTTTAGTGAACAGCGCAGTGGCAGGTGTTCATCCCCGCATAATGGGTATCGGTCCTGTTGCAGCAATTCCAAAAGTGTTGAAACAAGCTGGAATGAATTTAGCAGACATTGATTTAATAGAATTGAATGAAGCCTTTGCTTCACAGGCATTGGCAGTAATAAGAGAAGCAAATCTTGACCCGGCAAAAGTCAATATCAATGGCGGTGCTATTGCATTAGGGCATCCATTGGGATGTACCGGAGCTAAACTTACTATTCAGAGTCTTGGTGATATGAAACGGTTAAACAAAAAGTATGGAATGGTGACAGCCTGTGTTGGTGGTGGCCAGGGTATTGCAGGTATTATAGAGAACCTACAATAACTTTTATTTTCAGGCTGCTATTGGCGATGAGCTTTTTCTTTCCTACCTTACCTTGTCATTTTCGATGGAGGCTATGCAATATCCCTGAAAGGAGCCTGTATTTCTACTATTCAGAGTGATAAGGCTTAATTTTTGTACCGTTCATTAAACTATTCCGCATTATTTATATCACAGTTTTTCAGCTGAACCAAAACCATACTTATGGACAGAAGAGATTTTTTGACTGCCCGCCGGCGCAAATCAAAAATAGAGCAAGTAATTGCCCCCGAGCAAACCTTCAGAACTAATTCCGGTATCAACACCTATACTGGTGCTTGGACGGAACAGGAAATAGTTCATCTACTAAAAAGAACAATGTTTGGTGCCACCAAGGCCGACATCAATTATTTCAAAACCCGGTCAATGAGCCAGACTGTGGATGAATTGTTGAATCCCACAGCCCCGAATCCTACTCCACCAGTAAAAGAATATACTACAACTACTCAGCCCGGAACACCGGATGGAAATATAGCACAAGGTGATACCTGGGTAAACGATATCAATAACGATGGAACAGTAAATTCACAAAGAAGAGCTTCTTACAAAAAATGGTTTACCGGAAACTTGATAAATCAGGACAGAAGCATACGGGAAAAACTAGTGATGTTGATGATCGATCATTTTGGCAATGAAGCATCTGAAGTAGGTAATGCTATCTGGACTTACAGACAGCAGGATCTTATCCGACAGAATATTTTGGGTAATTATAAAAGCCTTATCACCAATATTTCAAAAGATATTTCGATGCTTCGCTATCTGAATGGTTATCTTAATCAGGCTTCGGCACGGATGAAAACTATGCAAGAGAATTAATGGAGCTGTTCACATTGGGAAAAGGTCCGGGATCTCAATACTCTGAAAGCGACGTAAAAGAAGCTGCCAAAGTTCTAACCGGCTGGCAAGTAAATACAACTACTTACACAACAATATTTAATTCAAACAGACATAGCTCGGCTAACAAAACATTTTCTACTTTCTTTAGTGGAACTGTTATTGCCGGAAGAACTGGCGCTACTGCAGGAGATCTCGAGTTGAATGATTTGGTAAATATGATTTTTGCACAGCAAGAAGTGGCAAAATACATTGTCAGAAAATTTTATCGTTGGTTTGTATATTACGCAATTGATAGTGCTACGGAAGCAAATGTAATTACCCCACTGGCAGATATTTTCCGCACCAATAATTATGAATTGAAACCAATGTTATTAGCACTCTTCAAGAGTGAGCATTTTTTCGATATGCTTAATAGAGGATGTATGATTAAAAACCCGGCTGATCATGTGATAGGTTCTTTACGGGAAATGAATACTGCTTTTCCGCCAGTAAGTGATTGGGACAAGAGCTATGGATTATGGAATACTTTTTACACTTGGATGGTGAATACCGGTCAAAATTTAAATGACCCGCCAAACGTTTCCGGAATGCCTGCTTATTATCAGGAACCTTCTTTTCATGAAATATGGATCAACTCTGATTCTTTGCCTAAGAGAAACCAGTTTACTGATATTATGATTAATACTGGCTATGCAAGAGGTGGATTCAGAGTGCAGTTTAATTGTGTTGCCTTTGCACAAACATTAAATAATCCCTGCAATCCAAACGACCTGATTGATGAAACATTAAGTATAGTATTCAGAAACGACCTTTTGGCTCAAACAAAAGCTCAAATTAAAAGTCAAATATTATTAACAGGCCAGTTATATGATTATTATTGGACGAATGCATGGGCAGCTTATGTGTCAAATCCTACCACCGCCAATTTTAATACGGTGAATACAAGATTGAAATCCTTGTTCCAATACTTTTTTAATTTATCAGAATACCAGTTAGCATAAAATCAATTACTTAATCTCACAAAAATGAAAAGGAAAGATTTTTTACTCAGCACTATACCTGCCGCAGCCATTCTGCCAGAAGTAATAAATGGGTATTCTGTAAAAGCATTTAACAGCAACTCACCATTGGTGCAGGCATTAATGCGGGGAACCACATTGACTGATCATGTATTGGTCATCATACAATTGTCTGGTGGGAATGATGGATTAAACATGGTGATACCAATCGATGCTAGCTATGCTAATTATGTAAATGCAAGAAACAATGTGGCTATTCCGCAAAACAGAGTGTTGCCAATTGCAGGAGTTACCGGCACAGGTATTCATACTGCTATGACAGGATTACAATCTCTTTTTACCGAAGGCAAAGCAAAAGTGATACAGGCAGTTGGCTATCCACAACCAAATTTTTCTCACTTCAGGGCTACGGATATTTGGATGAGCGGATCTAATAGTAACCAGGAAGTATATAGCGGTTGGGCAGGAAGATATTTGAATTATGAGTATCCTAATTTCCCAACCGGTTATCCAAATACAGATATGCCTGATCCATTGGCAATTCAAATTGGTTCCAGCACCACATTAACTTCACAAGGTTCTACTGCTAATATGGGAATGAGTATAACCAATCCAACTACATTTTATAATTTAATAAGTGGCACTGTTGATCCTGCACCGGCAACACCTGCAGGAAAAGAGTTGACGTATATAAGAACTGTTAATCAGCAAACACAACAGTATTCAACAGTGATAAAAGCTGCGGCCAATGCCGTAACGCAACAGGGAGCTTATCCTGCCAATAACTCATTGGGCGACCAGTTAAAAATTGTTGCCCGTTTAGTAAGTGGAGGATTGAAGACAAGAGTGTATATGGTAAATTTTGGTGGCTTTGATACTCACTCCGTTCAGGTTAATGCTGGCGATACAACTACTGGCACTCATGCTACTTTGTTGCAAAGAGTTTCCGATGCCATCAAAGCTTTTCAAGATGACTTAAAACAGATGGGTGTAGAAGACAGAGTTGTAGGAATGACTTACAGTGAATTTGGTAGAAGAATTAAATCTAACTCCAGTACTGGAACAGATCATGGAGCTGCCGCGCCGATGTTTTTATTTGGCAGTAAGATTGATCCCGGCATGTTAGGTGTTAATCCAACTATTCCAGCCAATGCATCGGTGAATGATAATATTCCCATGCAATATGATTTCAGAAGTGTGTATGCTACGCTATTAGAAAAATGGTTTTGTCTTGATAAAACGATTGTGGATTCATTATTCCCTCCGGGAATAAATGCCCAGCTACAAAGTCTGCCATTGATAAAAGCCGGTGCTTGTAATACAGTTACACCACCTGCTCCTGGCAATGATGAAGTATTGATAACAAACAGAGCCAATCCATTTACATCCAGTACTACTATTGTTTTTAAAACACAAGGTGGCCGTACATTTATTCAGGTAATAGATACACTTGGCAGAATGATTAAGGTTCTTATAGACCAAGACTATGCTGGGCCGGGAACACACACTGTAACCTTTGATGCTGAAGGGTTACCAAATGGAATTTATTATGCCCGTTTACAAAATGGTGTGATACAACAGGTGAGAGCCATGTTGAAAGTGAGACCGTAAGGTTTCAATATTAATCATCAGCCATGGTTCGTGTCTCCACGAACCATTTTCGGGTATTTTGCTCATAGTTTTTATCTCCACGACTATTTGTATTTTTCTTCAGTTAATGCAATGGTTTGTGTCTCCACGAACCATTTGTATTTTTACTGTTACTTTGAAGCTGTAGTAAATTCAGACCATGCAATTTGAAAATGTAAAAACTGATCCTTTTGCCTACCAACGAAAATCTCATATGAAGTTGGGAGAAATTTTCTTTTGGACTGCAACTATCAATAACTGGCAAAGGTTGTTAACAGAGGATAAGTATAAAGAAGTAATAATTAGTTCATTGGAATATTTAAGTAATGAAAATTTGATAGATGTATTTGCATTTGTAATAATGCCAAATCATATCCACCTGATATGGAGAATAAATAAAATGAATGGTAAAGAATCTCCGCAAGGGTCATTTTTAAAATATACGGCGCATCTGTTTAAAAAAATGCTGAAAGAGGGTGATCCAGGTCAATTGAATAAGTACAAAAGTGATGCGGTAAATAAGTCTTTTGAATTCTGGCAAAGAGATCCATTGGCGATTCATTTATACTCGAAAGAAGTAGCTGTTCAAAAATTAAAGTATATTCATAATAATCCTTTAGCAGAACATTGGCAGTTGGCAGCTGATCCTGCTGATTATAAATATTGTTCTGCGGGCTATTATGAAAAGAACAAAAAGCAGTTTGGCTTTTTGAAAGACTTATATAATGAGTTTTAAATGTGGTTCGTGGAGACACGAACCAAGGCGTAGAATAATGAAATGATAAAAATTTTCTTACTATTATTTTCTTTATTGTTTGTTCAGATTCAA
The DNA here is from genome assembly GCA_016708765.1 of Chitinophagaceae bacterium. Lineage (GTDB taxonomy): Bacteria > Bacteroidota > Bacteroidia > Chitinophagales > Chitinophagaceae > JJ008. The sequence goes on along the minus strand of JADJFD010000002.1, from coordinate 32,788 downwards.
ATTTTTTCTCAAAAGGACACTTCTGATGTTGCTTTGATATCGGTAATTCCAATTCCATCAGAAGAATTAGTAATAATTATTGGGGATTATGTATTGTATGATACAGCAGTTTCTTACCCAGTGCTTGAAAAATATTCTTTAAGTGTTAAAAAAGAAAATTTTACAATAAAGAAAGTGGGTATAAAAAATTCAATATCATATCAAAAGACGGAATACTGGTTTGTACACTAAAGCGAGGAGTAAATTTTGAATTAAAGGTAGTTGATAAGGTTAAAAAGCAATAGGTAACTTTTTTTACATGGTTCGTGGAGACACGAACCATGGCATAGGGTAAAAATTATTAATATGTATAAGATTGCAGCTGTACTGGTTTTGTTAATTTATTCATCATGCTTAACAGAAAAAAGGATAAGTTTTTTTGCACATCCAAGTAAGGATACCATAAAGTATGGAATTGATGGTGTTTTTGCAGGATTTGCTGATACGAAGATTTCTGAAAGATATACATTTGAGAGTTTTGTTCTTTATAAAAATGGTGTGGCCTTAGGCAATTTTCCAGTTGGATTTGAAAAGTCAACTATAAACAATCAGGATTCTACGATTTTTTCTTTCAAAAAAAGACTAGCCACAACTAAAAGTTTTCAGGATTCAATAGGGATGAGTTGGTCATACCCAGGCGGATATACTTTAAAAGACAGTACGATAATAATTCAGGTATATAGAAAACATCCAGGATTTTCTCAAGAATTATTTACTTATAATGGTATCGTTAAAAATGATTCAACAATATATATTATTTCTTGTAATTCCCGGGGACGTCCAGAATATTGTAGAAGTAATTATTATTTACACTTATTACCAATTGCTAGACCTGATTCAACTAACTTGTTAATGAATAAGAATTGGTATTGGTCAAATTATTAGAAATTAATGATTTCTTTTTGCCATGGTTCGTGTCTCCACGAACCATAACTTAATCCAAATTGAACTCTTATAATACTTAATCACTCTGCCTATGCCCCGCATTCACCCAATCAGTAATCTTTTGTTTATCAACTGCCGTTAATGGAGCATTAGGCGCTAATGGCATTTGAGAAGGTACGTTGTCAACGGCTCTTGCTTTAATTCTATCCCAATTAGCCACAATGTTAGCATCAGCATCAAAGTTTTTGCCTGCAGTATTTCCTCCGCTATAATGACATGGGCCGCAGTAGCCAGCAATCAATGATCTTACTAAAGCATATTTTGGCCCGTAATCAAAAATGGCAATCGTAATAGTATCTGTACAGTTGTTTTGATTCATTACAGTCAGTATATAATTACCCGGCGCTAGATTTGTAAAATTGCGGGAGGTCTGAAATGTTCCATTATTTAATTTATAACTGATTGTATCGCCAACCGGATAATTAATAGCAATGGTGCCATTGTTTGCCCCGCCTACTGATTCTGTTTTAAAATAGTCAATTGTATAGTTTACGCCGAGGCATGGATCAGGAGGAGGTGTTGAATCATTTTTTGAGCAGGCCGAAATAAAAAATGACAACAGCATTAATTGCAATGAAGCAGTTATTACATATTTGGTTTTAGGCATACACTAAATTAAATGAATAAGTAAATAGTTGGTGTTTTTTATAGTCAATTCGGGTTTATTGACTTTTCGATTATAAGAAAGATTAAAGTGGCTAAAACCTAAATGGAATGAAAGCATATAAATGAAGCATTGTTGCATTTATTATAAAAACAATATATTTGCAGCAGTGCTTTTTTTCAGACATACCAATTTAAAAAAAATAGCTGCTGGCTTACTGCTGGCCTTATTGGTATTTATTCATACTGAAAAAGCGGTTCACCAGCATGAAAAGATAATTGCAAAAGCGCAGCAATCCGGCTACACAACTGCATCCAATAACATTCTTTGTTCTATCTGCGATTATGTGTTTGCAAAAGATGGAGATGTGCCGGTACAATCTATACTTTCATTTAGTACTGATTATTTTCAAGAGAAATTATCCGAATTAATATCCCACAATAACAAGCTTGTTGTTTTTCAAATTACTGACCGGGGTCCTCCTGCTTGCTAAATAGCTTGGATTGTCAATAACGATAATCAAATCCCTATTTCAAAAATCATTTTTTACCGGCTATTTAACAATAGCTCTATTATATAATTAATACATGAAAAAGATTCTATTCTTTTTAATACCGTTTATTTATTCATTCAACAGTGGCAATGCACAAACAAGTATTTCCGGCGCAGAAAAAGTAAGTCTCTTCGGTAAAATTACAGATGAGAAAACAAGGGAAGCTTTACCCGGCGCATCCGTTTATCTGGCCGATGACAAAATTGGTACTATTGCCAATGCAGAGGGAAAATACAGGTTAGATAATATTCCCGATGGACACCATGTAGTGGAAATATCTTATGCAGTTTATAGTACATTGGTGTTGCATATTGAATTAAATAATTCTGTTGAAAAAGATTTTGTATTGTCATCGGTGGTAGTGGAAAACGTAGGTGTTGTAGTTACAGGTGTTGCAGGTGCAACAAGCATCCGCAAATCACCAGTGCCGGTTGCTTCTATCCGTAAGCAAGCTTTATTACAAACGCCTTCTACCAATATCATTGATGCACTAACACATATTCCCGGAGTGTCGCAGGTTTCTACAGGACCTGCTATTTCAAAACCATATATCCGTGGCTTGGGCGGAAACAGAGTGGTAATAATAAACGAAGGTGTGCGGCAAGAAGGGCAACAATGGGGTGATGAACATGGAGCAGAGATTGATGAAATGAGTGTGGCTAGAGCGGAAGTAGTAAAAGGCCCAGCTTCTTTAATGTATGGAAGTGATGCGCTGGCAGGTGTAATTAATTTTATTACTAATTCTCCTGTTGCCGAAGGCACATTAAAAGGGAATATCATTTCTAATTATCAAACCAATAATGGCTTGTTTGCTGTTAATGGAAACCTTGCCGGCAATAAAAATGGTTTGAACTGGAATTTGTATGGCACTTATAAATCAGCCGGCAATTATCAGAATAAATATGATGGCAAAGTGTTGAATTCAGGATTTAATGAAAAAAATCTGGGAGGATATATCGGTATCAACAAAAGCTGGGGTTATAGTCATCTTATCGTTAGCAGGTTTGATCAGCGGCTTGGGTTAATAGAAGGCGACAGAGATGATGGAACTGGCAAATTTATTTTGTTTGGTGGAACTCTTTTGGAAAGAATTGCGACAAACGCTGATCTTGATTCTCGGAATTTATTTGTGCCGCAGCAAAGAGTGCAACACAATAAAATTGTGAGTGATAATAATTTTGCTATTAATAAAAGCAGATTAAAAATAAACCTTGCTTATCAAAATAATCTGCGACAAGAATTTGGTAATGCGGAAGATCCAGAGGAGAAAGAACTTTTTTTCGATCTTAAAACAATTAATTACACTCTACAATGGCAATTGCCAGAGGCAAAAGAATGGCATATAACTTTAGGTGCAAATGGTATGCGTCAATCCAACCAGAATAAAGGAGAAGAGGCTTTAATTCCGGAGTACAATCTTTTTGATATTGGTGGATTTGTATTTGTGCAAAGATCATTTAAGAAAGCTACTTTAAGCGGAGGTCTTCGATATGATGCGAGAAAAATTAATTCAAATGAACTTATAGAAGCAGGCGATGTGAAGTTTGAAAAATTCTCCCGGTCATTCTCCAATTTTTCTGGAAGTGCCGGTGTTAGTGTTGAAGCTTCTGATGCTATAACGCTTAAAGCGAATATTGCCAGAGGTTTCCGTTCACCGACTTTGGCAGAGTTGGCAAGTAATGGAGCACATGAAGGAACAAACCGTTATGAGTACGGACAACAAGATCTAAAGTCCGAAACAAGTTTGCAATTTGATGCAGGTTTGAATTTTAATTATGAACATTTTAGTATTGATATAAGTGCTTTCCACAACAGCATAAATGATTTTATTTTTTATAGGAAGCTTGAAGCATTTGGCGGGGGAGATTCACTGGTATTAAATGATGGCGATTTAATCCAGGCTTTTAAATTTAATCAACAGAATGCAAAACTTTCCGGAGTTGAAGCATCTATTGATATTCATCCGCACCCGCTTGATTGGCTGCATTTTGAAAATAGTTTCTCTTTTGTAAGAGGTCAGTTTGATAACCCGATTGACGGAAGCAAGGATATTTCTTTAATACCAGCAGCCAGATTTACCAGTGAGTTAAAAGCAGATTTTAAAAAATTGAATAAGTCTATTCATAATTTTTATGCAAAGCTGGAATTGGATAAAACATTTAAGCAGAACAATCCTTTTACTGGATTTGATTCCGAAACTGCGACTGATGGATATGCATTATTGAATGCAGGTGTAGGAGCAGATATTGTGAATGGAAGTAAAACACTATTCAGTGTTCATTTTGGTGCAACAAATATTACAGATGTGGCGTATCAAAATCATTTGAGTCGTTTGAAATATACAGCTGAAAATATGGCAACTGGAAGAATAGGTGTATTTAATCAAGGAAGAAATTTCTCTTTCAAAATAAATGTGCCGCTGGAGTTTTCAAAGAAGTAAAGGTTAGGGTGTATATTTACATATTGCTACTGCCATTTTCATTGTTTTTTAAAACAAAACTCAAAATGGAAATCAACTTTAATACACCTGCCTTATTATTTCCGGCTATCAGTTTGTTATTGCTGGCTTATACCAATCGGTATCTTGCTCTGGCAAGTCTGATTAGAAAATTGCATGATGAGTATATAAGAGGAGAGAAGAATAATCTGTTACTGAAACAGATAAAGATTCTGCGGTTAAGGATAAATATGGTACGGCAGATGCAAGCATTGGGAGTTTTTAGTTTCTTGTGTTGTGTATTAACGATGTATGGTGTGTACAAACAATGGACTGCTTTTAACAGTTATGTCTTTGCAGCAAGCCTCTTAAGTTTATTGGTTTCGTTAATTATTTCTTTGCTGGAAATCTCTCAAAGTACAAAAGCATTGGAGTGGGAATTGAGTGATATGGAAGATCTGGATAATGAAAACTTTATCACAACGATGTTTACAAAAGATAAAAAAGATAAATAAGGAGTTATGTATTTATAGCTCCTTCACTATCTTTAATACACTCATCCAACTTCCGCCATTATGCACCTCTTTAATTCCATTGGATTTTAATATTCTTGCGGCTTGTCCGCTTCTGTTGCCCGAGGCGCAACATAATACTACCGGCCTTTCCATTCCTTTTATTCTTTCAATATTAAAAGAAATCATATTGAGCGGAATATTTATTGACTCGGGTACTCTGCCCTGATCATATTCATTTACATGACGAACATCAATTATAATTGCTCCTTTCTGTAACGCATCCTTTACGGAGCTTTTCCCAAATCCTAAAAATGATAATAATCCCATAATTTATGCAACATGAATTTTAGATTTTCTTTCACCGATCTGCTGCCGCCACATAGCATAATACAAACCTTTTTCTTCTAGTAGCTTTTCATGATTACCTGTTTCTACCACATCGCCTTTTTCCAACACATAAATTCTATCGACATGCATAATGGTAGACAGACGGTGTGCAATCAGAATGCTTATTTGTTTTCCATCACCAGAAATTTCACGGATGGTATCTGTAATAGCTTCCTCTGTTATGGAGTCCAATGCAGAAGTAGCTTCATCAAATAATAAAACTTTTGGCTTACGAAGCAAAGCCCTTGCAATTGAAAGTCGTTGTTTTTCTCCTCCGGATAATTTTAATCCGCCTTCGCCAATCATAGTGTCTAATCCATTATCTGCTCTGGCTACTAAATTAGAACAGGAAGCCTTATTTAATACATCCATTACTTCATCATCTGTAGCATCAGGATTAACAAATACCAGATTTTCACGGATAGTACCAGAGAACAATTGTGTGTCTTGTGTTACAAATCCAATCTGATTGCGTAGATCATCAAAATCAATATTATTTTCATCAATATTGTTATACAAAATTCTTCCCTGCTGCGGACGATAAAGTCCAACGAGCAATTTCATCAATGTGGTTTTACCGGATCCAGAAGGTCCAACGAAGGCAATCGTCTCACCAGTATTTACTTTAAAACTTATTTCATTGATGGCTTTTTGCGAAGCAGTTTTATGTTTGAAGCCTACATTTTCAAATTCCAATGTTTCAACTTTGCCAAGATGTTTTGGATTGGCAGCTTTTGGCTCAGCTTCTTTTTTCATCAGATTATCAAAATTCTCTAGCGATGCCTGTGCTTCTCTGTAAGTAAGAATGATATTACCGATTTCCTGCAACGGACCAAAAACAAAGAAAGAAAATATCTGCATTGTGGCTAATTCCCACGGTTGCATTTCCTTGCGGAAAATCATCCACATCAATAAAAATAAAATTATTTGCCGGAGGGTGTTAACAAAAGTGCCTTGTATAAAACTGATACTACGGAGACGTTTTACTTTTTTTAATTCAAGACCGAGGATATTAAATGTGTTCTTATTTAATCGCTTTACTTCTTGTCCTGTAAGACCTAAGCTTTTTACTAATTCAATATTTCGAAGCGATTCGGTAGTGGAACCAGCTAAGGAAGTTGTTTCTTTTACAATAATTTTCTGCACCGTTTTTATTTTCTTACTAAGCAGATTTGAAATAATAGTGAGTAAAAATATTCCTCCAAAATAAATTAACGGAAGTAGTGGATGAATCTGGAAAGCAAATATGGCCACAAATAAAATTCCTATCACCACCGGAAACAATACGTTGACAAACGAAGCCACAAATTTTTCTGTATCTATTCTTACTTTCTGTAAAATACCTAATGTTTCTCCGCTGCGCTGATCTTCAAATTCCTGATAAGGAAGACCCATAGCATGTTGTAACCCTTCGGTAAAAACAGTAGCGCCAAATTTTTGTGTAACCACATTTAAAAAATAATCCTGAAAAGCTTTGGCTATCCTACTTATCATAGCAACGCCAATTGATGCACCTAACAAAGTAAGTAATGGTCCGGCAAATCCCCACCAAAATGGTTGATAAGCTGCGCTGTTATCATGGTATTTATAACCAAGATCTATCAGTTTACCAAAGATGATCGGGTCAATAAGAGAGAAACTGATATTAATAGCAGCCAGTAAAAGCACCAAAGCGACTAGCCATTTATGGGGTTTAAGATATCGTAGTAATATTTTCATTTCTTATGTTGAGAGGAGAAAGATGAATTGATGTGCAAACATTGTACAATTTTCGGAAAAAATGACAACATAACAGCATTTGAATGAGAACCGGCTGAATAATTACCGTTTCCGACAATAGAATTCGAAGAAAGGCAATTATGTCGGGAAGTCTTTTGACTGTTTTATCCGTATGGCTTGGTTTATATGTCTCCGCTCATGCCCGGTAATTATCGTTATAGCATTTCTTAAACTATATGACACCAGATCGGATATCGGTGATATGACATATACTTCGTCCAAATCTGCATCTAGGCAATTCTTTATTTGCAGAAATATTTTGTCATGATGTATATTGAATCTGGCGAAAATGTTATCAGTCGCTTCATTTGCCGAAGGCTGAAAAAGGCTAGGAGCTTTTATTTTCTTCTTCACCTTTTCTTGTGTTTGTGTTATTAGCATTGAGCCCCAGAATTTTTTTAAAGGATTTAATTTCTCCCAACCGCCGCTTTTAAAATTTTCATCTATTTTTTTCTCGATAATGTTGATGCGCAAACCATCAGAAATAATAAGATGCTCCAAACATTGTGCAATACTCCACGAAGTATCATTAGGTTTCCAGTTTAATTGTTCAGCGGAAAGCGAAGAAAGTTCACCATTTACTTTTTCTATTACTTCTATTCCTTTATAAACCTGCTGCTGTATAAAAACCGGATCTTTCATTTTAAGAAATCGAAAGTAGTTAAGAATCAATAATAGGTACAACAAATTATCCGGCCCAACCTTCCCGGTCTAGACTGCGGTATTGAATCGCTTCTGCAAGATGTTCTGGTTTGATATCGTCCGATAAAGAAAGATCGGCAATCGTTCGGGACACTTTTAATATTCTGTCATAAGCTCTGGCGGATAAATTCAGTTTTTCCATAGCCGTTTTTAGAAGATTAGCACCAACCTGGTTAATTACACAAATTTCTTTTAGCATTTTACTACTTATCTGTGCATTGCAATAAATACCAGGATTTTCTTTATATCGTTCCGCTTGCTTTTCTCTGGCAGCGATTACTCTTTCTCGTATGGTAGCAGAGTTTTCTTGTGGTTTTGTGGAAGATAATTCATTGAAAGCAACAGGAGTAACTTCCACATGCAGATCAATTCTGTCTAATAGCGGTCCGGAAATTTTATTCAGATATTTCTGTACTGCTCCCGGCGGACAGGTGCATTCTCTTTCCGGGTGATTATAAAAACCGCAAGGGCAGGGATTCATACTGGCCATCAACATAAAAGATGTAGGAAAGTCAACAGCAACTTTTGCTCTGGAGATAGTTACTTTTCTTTCTTCCATCGGTTGGCGCATTACTTCCAGCACCGTTCTTTTAAATTCAGGCAGTTCATCTAGAAACAATACACCGTTATGTGCTAATGAAATTTCACCGGGTTGTGGATTGCCACCTCCACCAACCAATGCTACATCGCTGATAGTATGATGTGGTGAACGGAACGGTCTTCTGGAAACCAATGTTGCATTCTCTGGCAATTTGCCAGCAACGGAATGAATCTTTGTTGTTTCCAATGCCTCTTGCAAAGAAAGTGGAGGAAGTATAGTTGGTAATCTTTTTGCCAGCATTGTTTTACCTGCGCCGGGCGGGCCGATAAGAATTGCATTATGTCCGCCAGCTGCAGCAATCTCCAAAGCTCTCTTTATATTTTCCTGTCCTTTTACATCTACAAAATCTATTTCAAAATCAGATTGTGAATGAGCAAACTCTTCTCTGGTATTTACAATAGTTGGTTCAAGTCCTTTTTCTTCATTCTCAAAAAAATCAATTACCTGTTTGATGTTTTCAACTCCATACACGGCAAGATTATTGACCATGGCTGCTTCTTTTGCATTCATCTTCGGAAGAATCAATCCTTTAAATCCTTCTTTCCTTGCTTGTATTGAAATAGGTAATGCACCTTTTATAGAACGTATTTCACCATTGAGTGATAACTCACCCATGATGACATAGTTGCTCAATGCTTCTGCATTTTCAATTTGTTTGGAGGCGGCTAATATTCCTAATGCAATCGGCAAATCAAATGGTGTTCCACTTTTTTTAATATCAGCAGGTGCAAGATTTACCACCACTTTAGTGCGGGGCATATTGTAGCCGTTCGTTTTAAAAGTACTTTCTACACGGTGCAAACTTTCTTTTACAGCATTATCCGGCAAGCCAACAATCATCGGGTCTTTACCGGTTGTTAACCAGTTTACTTCGATGGTAATGGTAATTGCGTCCACGCCGTATACGGCACTGCCAAATGTTTTTACAAGCATGGGTTGAAGATAAAAAGAATTAACGGTTTGCGTTATTACCGGAAAGTGGTATGCCTTTATTTGATTTCTGAAACAGTTGCTTCAAAAAGCAGTGAAATATTCGGATCTGCAACAATGCTCTCAGGTTTGGTAACTAAAGTAAGCGTAAAGGTTTCCGATTTTTTAGAAATAGCTATTTTTTGAAGAGAAGGTTTCCCTTTTTCAGTATAAATACCAAATTCTAATGGAAATTGAAAAGCCTCGCCTTTTTGTAGCTGCTCTGTGGTTATGTTTAATTTCTTGCTGGAAGCATTATAATTCCAGTTGATTTTAAGATTGGGATTAGCAGCTGTAAATAACCATTGCTGAAAGAATTGTTTTAGATCTTTCCCTGAAACTTTCTCAAATACTTTTCGCAAATCATCTGTATCTGCTACACTTCCTCCATACGTTGAATAATAGAGCTGTATACTTTTCCAGAATATTGAATCACCCAACTCACGGCGAAGCATATGTAACACCCAACCTCCTTTTTGGTAACTGTTGGCATTTAGCAATGTCATAAAATCTTTTGTATTGTTTACCACAGGTAATGCGTTTCTTTTGCCAAAATCAATGACTTGATCTCTGTCTTCTTTTAGCATGGCAATAGCAGTGTCTTTTCCATATTTATTTTCCATGTAAAGGATAGTCATAGAAGTAGCAAAGCCTTCGCTCAGCCATAAGTGAGCAAATGATTTTTCAGTTGCATAATTACCAAACCATTGATGAGCAATTTCATGAACCATTAACGACTCTGATTGTCGATTGCCGTTTACAGAGTGTTCGGAATAGAATATAGTATTGGCATTTTCCAAACCACCAAACCTGGTTTTTGATTGTACATTGGCTAACTTTTTATAAGCATACGGCCCTACGTTTTTTATAAACCAGGGAAGTATTTCTGCCGCTTGTGCATAGTCGTAAAATCCTTTGTCTCTGTCTTCGGGATACACCCAACTGTAAACAGGAATGCAATCATTAATAGTGCCTGAAAGATTTACGGCGAAATCTGCAACGCCAATTACCATTACTTTGGTGGAGATGGGAACATCTTCTCTCCAATGTGTTCTTTTTTTATTGTCAACAAGATTCGTTTCTTCTATTTGAATGCCGTTGGATATAACCTGGTAATGTTGCGGAGCGGTAACAATAAATTCTACTGATGCTTTATCGGCAGGATCTTCCTTGCAAGGTATCCAGTTATGTCCACGGTCGGGCCAGTTATCGGCAAAGAATGTTCTTTTACCGTATTTGTTTTTGGAAATGATGAGACCATCTTCAGGAATACCTTTATATATGATGGTATATGTTGCAGTATCATTGACAGCTGTTTTTTTGGATAGATCAATCTGGCATAGTCGTAATCCGGGATCAGCTAATGCATTCTTTGCATTGGGTCCTATAATATTCACAATCGACATCGCTTTCCCTTTTTTATCAGGTTGCACAAGATTAAATTCAAGCCGGTTGGAAGATTCCAGAAATTTTACAGTTATATCTGCTCTGCCATAAATAGTATCATTATCATCATTCAGCTCAATAGTAAATTTATAATGCAACACATCAATATTGCTTTGTGATTGACCAGCTACGCTAAAAGTGAAAAAGCAAAAAATTAATAAAAGATATCGTGTCATTTCTTCTGATTGAATATTTTCTCAGGATGTAAAGTGGCTTCCTTAATCCTGTCTGTTATTGTTTTTACCGAAAGAGGGTTCAACATTTTTGGCGGATCAATGTTTTCATCAATATCATCAAAATAGTTAACCGCCTTCATCGCAATCATAGGGTTGGAGTATGTATATTTTGACGAGAAAAACCCAACCAACTGTTGCATGCTGAAATGCTCCAGTAGAAAATAAATATCTATAAAGTCTTTAAGCCTTTTACCACTTTGAATAATAGCATGGAATTTCATGCCTGCAATATCTTCTTTGCTTAAGAATGTAATGCCATCTTTTGTTATTGGTTGTATAAGCAAAGGATAATTATGGCGGATGAAATCTGTTTTAATATTGTTGACAAGGCTGATAATTGTATTGCTTCGACGAAATATTTCTTGTACTGAATATTTTGAATTTAATATATCCATTATTTCAGTGTCATCAAATTCTTTAATAGAGAACAGATCAATATCAATTGAATTTCTATGGCCAAGTTGTAAGGCAAGTGCTGTGCCGCCAACTAAGTAGAATTTCTTTAATTCTGGTATTGCCTGCAATTCCTGAATTAAACTAAAAGTGGCAGGATCGATTATAAATGAATCTTTATGCAGCATGTAAAAAGCCGGAGTTGAGGAAGAATTTTGAAAAATCTTTATCTCGTTTATCTAACTGGGCACTCCATTCAATTGTTGCCAGAATCTGTTCTCTGGAATAATAGTTAACCATGTTTCTCCATTCTTCAAGATTGCCCATTTGCAATACCCGTTCAATTACAATTTTAAATGATTTGTCATAATTAAATGTGTCCAAATCGTATTCCCACAGAAGGGCAGTATTGATAATATGAGGTCTTTCTTTGTTCATTTTTCGCTTTGTAAATATAACAATTTTATGCCTGAAATCCTGTTAAAAGTTGATGTTTTTCAGAGGAGAATAGTGGTTTTTTTTGGCAGTAATGACATTATTTTTTTTACAACTTTTCCAGCATCTCCACCACTTTTTCCCTCTTCAAAATCATATAGCCAATCCGGTCTTCGCTAATGCCCTCTTTTAGCTGGTAGCTGAATTCTAATTGTTCATTATTTACATTCGTTTCGAAATAACGGAAGGAGAGGCTAGGGTATTCTTTCAACTCTTCACCTATTTCGTATAAGTGGGTGGAAAGGATAAACAGAGAGTTCTTTATTTTCATCAAGCCTTTAATAACCGTAAGCGAACACTTCATGGCATCCTGCACATTGGTGCCTTTAAATAATTCATCAATCAACACCAACCATTTCTTTCCATTATTTATTTTTTCAATGGTATTTTTTATCCGTTGCACTTCATTAAAGAAAAAACTTTCACCTTTGGCAATATTATCTACTACGTTGATATTACTCAGCAAGCCATCAAACAAAGTGAGCTTCATTTTTTTTGCTGGTACACCCATGCCAATATGAGCAAGGAAAACTGCAGAGCCAACTGCTTTTATCAAAGTACTCTTACCAGCCATATTTGCTCCGGTTAAAAAAAGAAAATTATGCTCTGGATTCATTTGAAGATCGTAGGGGACAGGCTTTGGTAATAAAATATGGTACAATCCTTTTGCATCTACCAATGGTGTTTGTTGCTCTGCAAATTCTGGAAAGGATAAGTTATACGTTTTTACGGCTACTGCCATTGAGTACCATGCATCCAGGCGGCTGAAGATATCTATCATCTCCAGTGTGTTTGTTTTATAGTTGCCACGAAGATGAAAACCGAAATATAAATTCTGCCTCACCGAGAATTTATCGCCATGCTCTGTTTCAGATAGCCTTTCTAATGGTGGTTGTTTTAAAAGTCCGTTTATGCGGTCAATGTATAATTGAATATTAGCAGGAAGGTCAAGGTTGTTAAGTAACTCTGCAATCTTTTTTATGCCTCTGTAGAAGTCTGCAAAATGCGTCATAGAATATTTTACCATGGCGTAGTCTTCACTATGCAGCCATTTGTAAAACATATTGTTGAAAGAAGCTGGGGCTTCGCTGATGGGATCAAGCGGATAATCCAAAAACTTATCCATCACTAGCATAGTGCCGTTACTTATATCCGTTGGCCAGTCTTTTACATGCTCCATAAAAGTACGGATCACTTTCTGTGTGCCTAATATTTTATCAAGGCTGTCATGTGGCTCACTAAAGAATTTGCGCAGCCATTCTCTACCACCAACGGTACGGGTAAAGTTGAGCTTATGAAAGATGGAAAACTCTTCTTCAGTATGAAATATTGATATGTCGCTGAATGATGTATTGTCTATTTGCATAGTGTGTTTGGTCAATAGTGAATAGTCAATGGTGAATAGGTAAAATTTAATGGATATTCACTATTGGTTATTGCCGGTTATCTGTCAAAAACTAGTCGTTGTCCCTTTTGAGATTCATTAAATCCCTTGATTCCATAAGCTAAATGTCCGTTTATAAAAGTATGAGTGATAGTTGCCGGAAATTCAAATCCTTCTAACGGACTCCAGCCGCATTTATATAAAATGGTTTCTTTAGTTACTGTTGAACTGCTATTCATATCTACAATTACAAGATCTGCATGATAGCCTTCTCTAATATAGCCTCTTTCTTGTATCTGGAAACAATCTGCCACGGCATGGCTCATCTTTTCTGCTATTTTTTCTAAACTTATTCTTCCTTCTTTATAATAATGCAACATTAATTGTAAAGGATGCTGCACTAATGGCAATCCTGCATGAGCTTTTAAATAAGGTTCATTTTTTTCTTCCCAGGTATGTGGTGCATGGTCGGTCGCAATTACATCGAGCCTATCATCCAGCAAAGCGTTCCACAATGCTTCTTTATTATGCGGGGCTTTTATGGCGGGATTACATTTTATCTGGTTACCAAGTCTTGCATAATCATCGCTGGTAAAATGCAAATGATGCACACATACTTCGGCAGTAATGCGTTTATCTTTTAATGGGAACATATTAGTAAAGAGTTGCAATTCCCTTTCTGTTGTTATATGCAAGATGTGCAGCCTAGTGTTATATTTTTTTGCTATCTGTATGGCATACAGCGAAGATTCGTAACACACTTCTTCATCTCTAATGATGGGATGGTCAGCCGCAGTCAATTCCCTGCCGGATGCTTTTGCTTTTTCAAGGTTCTGCCGGATAATTTTTCATCTTCACAATGCGTAGCAATCAGCACTTCACTTTCCCGGAATATTTTATCTAGTGTATTCGGATTATCCACCAACATATTGCCGGTGCTGGCACCCATAAATATTTTTACGCCACAGATGTCTTTTTTCCTGTCGTTTGTTTTTAATACTTCATCAGCATTATCATTACCAGTGCCCATAAAGAAAGAATAATTGGCTAATGATGTTTGTGCACCAATCTTGTATTTCTCCTCAAGCAGTTCTTGTGTCAGTGCATTCGGCACTGTATTTGGCATTTCCATAAAACTGGTAACACCGCCTGCCACTGCTGCTTTTGACTCTGTATAAATTGTTGCTTTATGTGTAAGCCCCGGCTCACGGAAATGCACCTGATCATCTATACATCCGGGAAATAAATATTTGCCTTCGCCGTTTATTTCGATGCAGTTGCCGCCAGCATTTACTATCTGTGGTAAAATGGTATCAATTCTGCCATTTGTTATCAACACATCTGCATTAATAATACTGCCTTCGTTTACGATGTGTATATTCTTAATCAGGTATTTTTGCATATCTTGTTTCATCTTAAATTGATCAAAGCCAATACCCATGCAATTTAAACAAACCCTTTCAAGACTTATCCTTATCCTGCTTCCATTTTCTGCTTTTTCTCAATCTACTTTTTTACCACAGGGTGATAAAGCGAATATTTTGATGGAAAGGCTTGAAATTAAGAGTCGTACTGATTCGTTCTTTAATTATTCCAAAACAAAACCCTTTAGCCGCAGGCATGTGGTAAATGCTGTTAATCATTATGTGGAGCAACCTGGTGTTAAGCTTTCAAAAGTTGATAAATATAATATTGAAAGATTGTACATGAACAATCTTGAATATGTACCTGTTGCCGATCATTCAAAATATTTATCCAAAAAGAAATTCATACGAAAGTTTTATTCCACTCCGGCCAATTTGTTCGAGGTGCATGTAAAGGATTTTGATCTGGTGGTGAACCCAGTTATACAATACACTGTCGCTAAAGAGAGTAATAACACCGACAACTTATTTTTAAATACAAGAGGAGTAACCGTTCGTGGGCAAATAGCTAACAAGATTGGCTTCTTTACTTACCTTACGGATAACCAGGAAAGAGCACCTAAGTATGTACAGGATTTTATTGCTATGCGAAAGGCAGTACCCGGTGCAGGTTATTACAAACCTTTTAAAGCAGCCGGCGGCACAGATTATTTTGATGCAAGAGGTTATTTTACATTCAACGTAACCAAGTATATTGATGTAACATTTGGTTACGATAAAAACTTTATTGGCAATGGACATCGCAGTTTATTGCTAAGTGATTTTGGCAACAACTCTGTGTTCCTTAAACTAAATACAAGGATATGGAAGTTCAACTACCAGAACCTGTTTATGGAATTGCAGAATGCAGATGATAAGATTGGCGACCGTTTAATTGGTAAGAAGTATGCTGCTATGCATCATCTGGATATAAATGTTACCAAGTGGCTGAACATTGGTTTGTTTGAAGGCGTAGTGTTTGGACGAACAAATCGATTTGATTTTGGTTATTTGAATCCAATCATTTTCTATCGCTCTATTGAGCAGCAGAATGGTAGTTTTGATAACTCCATTATTGGTATAGATGCAAAAGCAAATCTTGCAGGCAAACTACAACTGTACGGACAGTTTTCGCTAGATGAATTTTTATTATCTGAAATAAAGCAAAATAGAGGATGGTGGGCTAATAAATGGGGCATACAAATAGGTGCTAAATACATTGATGCATTTGGTATCAGCAATCTTGATCTGCAGATAGAGCATAACAGAGTTCGTCCGTTTACGTATTCGCATCGTGACTCGGTAGCTAACTACACACATTACAATCAACCATTGGCGCATCCGCTTATGGCGAACTTCCAAGAGTTTATTGGCATTGCCCGTTATCAACCATCACCTAAGTGGACGGCTATTGCAAAACTTATTTATTATCAGCAGGGGAGAGACAGTAGTAGCCGCAGCTTTGGTGGAAATATATTTCTGCCAAATGTTCCACCACCAAGAGTGGGAGATTTTGGTTACAATATTGGCAGTGGTTGGAAGACCAATGTGCTGTATGGTTCTTTTCTATTGTCTTATGAGTTAAGAGAAAACCTTTTTCTTGACCTGAATGCAATTGTGCGAAATCAGAAAACAGTAACGGCTCCATTAACTACGGCAAATACCTCTGTTATTTCATTTAGTGTAAGATGGAATATGCACCGGAGAGAGTTTGATTTCTAAATCACACAGTAAATAATAGCTACTCCAAATAGAAATGCAAACGGCGATAGTAGCTGAAAGTAAAATGGCTTTAGCATATCGGCACACCAGTTTGAAAATTGATGATGCAGCTTTGGCGGAACCAAGTAAAGTATAATGGAAGTTGCCAGCATAAACCATCCAAATAGTTTAAAGACCATTGGGTATTTTGAATAATCTGCATACAAGATAAGTGCTGCTGCGGGTATCATCCGCAATGTTATTTCGGCATAGTTAATAAAGTTGGTGCTGCCTGCTTTTCGTAAAGTTTGTCTTGCTCTTTTGGGATACAGTAGCATAACAAAACCAGCGAGTATAAAAAATACTCCGAAAGCAATGACGATGAACTTTGCTACTGTTATCATTCCACACATCCTTTAAATTGTTATTGAAGGTAATAACAAAGGTTGATAGACTGTACTGAAGTAAAATATGTAAATTGTTTCTTTTACAAACTAACACATGCTGCAGCGGTTCGTCTTTTATTGAACGGCGAAAGATGTAAGCCACAAAATGTGGGATGACATTTTTATTAAAAGAATGATGAAGGGTTTAATTTCTTTCGAGAAGGACTTTGTTATGGCGGGGGAATTAGTATTCCATCATACCCTGCTTGTACAAATCTCGATGTTATGTGCCTTACTTCTCCTATTGCTCATCACTCAATAAAAATTAATCTTTAATAGCTTGTTCAATTGTTTCAGGTTCAAATAATCCTTTTCTCATTTTGTATTTCACCCAAATAAAAGCAAACGCTCCAATTAAAACAATAAATATAGCTACGTTGATATACACTTTTAGTCGTAATTCGGGACTTGGTGAATTATTGATAAAGGCATAAACCATTCCTGCTATTCCTATAATTTGTAGTAGCGGAAACCAAGGAGATTTAAATGGACGAGGAAACTTTGGATATTTTTTTCTTAAAACGATTAGATCTATATGTGCAATAATATAAGCCAATAAATAACAACTTGCTCCTGAGATAACAAGCATTAATAACGCATCAGTATTGTTTTCAAAAATTAAAATGGCAATTGTTATTAATGTTGCAATACATAATACACCAAACCATGGTGTTCTCCATTTTGGGTGAAGTTTCTTAAAAATGGTTGGTAATTGTTTGTGGTGTGCCATGCCGTATAACAATCTAGGGGTGGTAGCAAAAGCGGTACTTATAAACCCACAGGTTGTAGTTATCGATAAAATCAGAATAATTATTTTACCTGCATTGCCAAAGATTACTTCTCCTAAAACAAGGTGTGGGATGTCTGTATTGGAAAGCACTTCTGCCGGAACTAGTTTCATTGCCACAAAAGCTATCAAACAGTATGCAAATAATAAAACAATAGAGGCGCCAAACATAGCTTTTGGAATATGTTTTACAGGTTTTTTTGCTTCTTCGATAAAGTCACATACCAACTCAAATGCGATGAAAGGCCAAAGTGCTATTAGTACCAGCGTAAAGACAGAACTATTGGGATGAATAAAATTCTGCATTATTTGTTCAGGTGGAATCCCCTGTGAATTGTTTGTCCCTAATCCTACAAGTCCGATAACTATCAATGTAACCAACATGGTAAAGGAAATAGTACTTTGTATAGACGCAAATAAATCTATACCCAAAATATTAAGTAATGCAAATACCCATACTACGATAAGTGAAATGTTTGTAAAAGAACCTGGCATTATCGTATCAATAACATTTTGCAATAGAAATAATTCCGCTATTGAACCAAATAGTGTTGGGGCAACATAAGCTGAAAGAGCTGCAATAATCGCTGGAAAATGTCCTATTGAAACAGCAGTATAGGTACTGATGGTTCCTGCTTTTGGCATAATCAGAGCTAACTCTGAGTAGGTGGATATATAACTTAGTGCGATGATGAATGCCACGAGAATGGCAATGAAAAAAGTACCTCCTCCTAATCCTGCTCCCTGCAATATTGAAACAACTGATGATTGCGATACAACAATTCCAATGGTAATTATGAATAATGGAATAAAGCCTAATACTTTTTTTAGCCCTATGCTTGATTCTACTTTCTCACCCATAAAGTCAAATTAGTCTTTTTTTTATTGCTATGTATCTTGAACTAGGATTATTAATAATATAAGTTCATTGCTTGCCGAAGTGGTGTCAATAGTATTTTCTGCGCCCGGCGTAACTTACGCTGAATTTAGAAATAAAAGTTGAAGAGTTGCATCCCGATAGCTATCGTGACAAAATAGTAATTCCTCCACCGTACTTGAATTTATCTTAGTAATTGCCTAACCAGATTATTTATTAACCGGCAACGACATGTAAAAGATATAAAAATTCAAAAGCATAAAAAATGTGGCAGGCAATGATATCCAAAGGCTATCCTTATTTTTTACCCTGACTGCAACACCTAAAAACATTAATAAGGCGAGGCCCCCTGCAGAAATTAATAAAATAAGATGAATCTTTAAACCTACCAGCAGACCCACCGCCCCCAATAATTCTAAAACAGCAGTAAGTGTTCCTACTTTCTCAAGGCCAAACCGTTTGAATTCACTTTTCATTTGTGGTGATATAAAATATGCAATTCCATATCCCAAAAAAGAAAGACTTGAAATTAAAATCAGGATAGTAATTAAATTCATTACTATATTAATTTTAGTGCTACAGCTGCAATGAAAAGGCATAGTATTAATAGGAATAAAGATGGCATATGCTTCTGCCAGGGATTACTCACTTTAAAATGAAAATATTGTGCTGATAACATAAGGAATGCAATAAGTAAGGATGGAATAAGTATAAGATCTGGATACCAAATACCAGCAACCAGCAATGTTGACAAAGCTATTTTAGAAGAACCTACTATGGTGCGGATTAAATCACTTAAGCCATATTGTTTAAATTCTTTGACGACATTGTCAAAACGAAATATCCAAACATATGCTATTGACAAAGCAACTATAACTTGTGCGATGATAGAGTAATTAGTCATTTGTTTTTATTTTAATTATTCGGGATACTTACTGTTGAAGTGTTCGCCTTTTTTACGTCGTTTTTGTGCAATCTTAGTTTACTTTTTTCGTAAACCTATTTCAGGACAAGACAAACAAATGCCGAAGCTAACAACGTCCTGCCATGCTTGCACAAAACCCCATGTTAGCGGGTCGTTGTTCTTTCTTGTTAATGTATTCTGTCATTGTTTGTTGTCGTCAAACCATTTTACAATTGATGGCATATTTCTCTCAAAGCCACCCGGAATAAAAAAATTTAGAAGCCCCGTTTTTTCATTTGTCCTATTTGCAAAATCGTGAATTGTCTTTGCAGGTATTCTTAGAAAATCTCCTTTGCTAATTTCAAGCCAATTATCACCAACAAGTATTGATGTAGTTCCTAGTATGCCGTAAAATACTTCGTCATTGTTTTCGTGTTGGTGAGCACCAGGTCCGCCAGAGTTGGGTTCAAGCCACCATTCTGAAATGCTGTATTTGTCGGCTGTTTCATTTTCGTCTGCCTTGAAAACTGCGGTCATTGTCCCACAGTTGTATATTCTACCTTCTCCTGCTTTCAAAAGTAATTTGTCCGTTGCGTTATGCTGATGTTTCATATTTTTCACTGTTTTCTTGGTTAAACTTTAAAAGGCTTGCCAATACCAGTGTTTATGAACTCGGTCAGGCTGTCGGTAAAATTATGCCAACCTGCTTGACAAATATTGTAACATTCAATTTGTGGTGTTAAGCCATAATGAGTTAGACGTAATTCTGTTTTGTCGTCCTGCGTTGCAATTTCCCAAATAATTTTAGTGTTAATCCATTCAGTTCTGTTTTTCAGTTCTGGAATGTCTATTAGAGAGTCTGTAACATGCCAAGCCACTTTATTATTTGGTATTAACTCTTCAACTTGCAATGTTTTGAAAACATTTGCACCAAAACGAATGGTAAAAGTTTCTCCTTGTTCGTTAGAAGAACCTTCAAACATTTCTGTCCACCATTTTGTAATAGAGTTGGTCAAAGCGTCATAAACACTTTTGTCTGTAGTCTGAAGTATGATTGTTTTTTTGAGGTCGTTCATATTATATTTTGTGAATGTTACTGTTTCTGGGGTGTCGTTCTACGTTGACGACTTGCTGCTGTGCTGGTATTCATTGCTCGTCCAACCTGGAACAGTAGCCGATTGGAAAAACTAAAGATGAAGTTAACAACTAAAAGCTGAAAATTGAACGGCGAGCTGAAACCGAAGACGATAGTGATTTGCAGCCGATTGTTACAACGTCATGCCCCGCTTGCATAAAACCCGATGTTAGCGGTAGTTGTTTTTATTTAGTCGTCAGTTTGTATCTTAAATGTGTTGTCAAATCTGACGGTATTATTTCTACGATTTGAATATCATATTTGTCCTTATCAATGCCGTCGAAGAGCCGGATACCACTTCCTAAAAAAACAGGGGGAATATGAATGAAGAATTCGTCCACTAGGCCAGCATTTAAAAATTGTTGAATAGTGTTTGCGCCACCTTGTATTCTTATGTCTTTTCCTTTTGCTGATTGCGTTGCTTTCTCCAATGCACTTTCTATTCCGTCATTTATGAAGTAAAAAGTTGTCGTTCCTTTTTGAATCCAGGGTTCTCGAATTTCGTGTGTTAATACATAAACATTAGCTTTGTATAGGTCATTAGGCCAACTGGCTTCCCCTTCTTCAAACATACGTTTTCCCATAATGAATGCACCTGTTCGGTCAATTGTCTCTCTAATAAATTTCCCATCAGATCCATCTTCTTTGCCCCCTTCGAATCCTAAGTATTCCCAAAATGCTTTTTGATTAAGCATCCATTTGTGAATTTTTACTGATGCTCCGCCCATTGGATTGCTTGGACTTCTGTTGTCGCCTGCGAAAAAACCGTCAAGGGATATTCCACTGTCAAAAATTATTTTGCTCATAATTTTATATTGTTGTCAATGTCTGTTTGATTTTTAGAACTGTCGCACTACAATTACCGCTAACGGCCAGGCAAAGGCCGGCGGGTAAGATGTTGCGGGGCTAGGGGGAGGGAAAAGCTTTGGGGGTGTGAGGTCTTCATTTTTTCCGCTCCGTTGTTCAAGTGACATAATAAAACCACCGCCTTGGGGATAAAACAACAACAAAAGGAAGCTAATTTTACCGTAAGCGCTTTGTTGGGACTTACAGGCTATAACCTCCGTCTTAACACAAAAGGGCAGAACGCGTCCAGGCGAACCCGTACTTTTACAAAAACCTTATTATCGGGTGCCATGAAAAAGTGCGGATGAACTTCTGCTATACTTGGTGTTCTGAATATAATAAATAGTGTTTAGAGGGCTCGCCATTAAGTGATTTAAAAATCCAGTTCTTTCTAAAAAGTCTTTCTTGGGAATAACTTTCCTTTCAGGTAAGCTAACTCCAATTCAAAAATTCTGTTACCGAAGGCAATAGTCCCTTCAGTCTCAAAGAATGTTGGCAATAGATGATCTTTATAAAATCGCTTCAACCTTGATTTTGTTCACAAATTAACTAAAAGGTGTGTAGAAACTTGATACTCTAAACTTTCCTAAAGGCCAGTGTAGGTTTGTCACAGTGGAGGGGCCTTTAGCGCCCAAGTTAGACTGCGCTAAAGGCTTGCAGGTAACGAGCGGGGCTTTATGCTGGTTGGGAATTAGTATTCCGTCCGCCTACAACCGCTGCTGCTTGAAAATATAAAGTTGAAATTAAGAACTAAAGTTGATAGTTGCTTGTCCTGCCCGAACTGAAGCTGGGATTTGCAAATAGCTGATGTTACAATGTCCTGCCCAACTTGCATAAAACCCAATGTTATGGGCAGGTTTTATTAAGTTCGTAATAGCTATTTACTTATATTGTCAGCCTGTTTGTTATAAATATTTTTAATTACTGGAAGAAAATAAAGAAACCATTTTTTTCTTTCAGTGGCTGAAATTATGTGTAGTTTATTTGTGCTTACATAGAAATAATATTGAATTGACAAATTAAGCGACCCCATAACCGTAAAACGGGTAACTCCGAAATACGTCAGTGTGGTTTCTTTCCTTTGCTCATCGGTCTCAAATAGACCGAAGATTCTAAATCTTGAACCGTCATTTGAAACAGCAGAGTCAACAATTACATAAGCACTATCGGTCAACATTTTAGTTTTTTGCTGATTTTCCTTTAAAGATTCGGGTGTTGTTTGATTTGCTGGAAGAAGTCCTATGTTGAATTTCTTATATGTATTGGAAAATATGTCCTGAACGAATTTCATATTGTAAGTTTGTGCTTTTGATTTATCATCATTGTGATATTGTCGATAATATCCTACAAGGATATTGACTGTGTCTTTATTAACCAAAGCAGGATTAAATACACCTTTGGGTGCAGCTTTAAAAAATTCGGTAAAATCTTTCTTTTGTGTTACCTGTAATAATAAGGTAGGGCTTTCATAAGTTGCCACAAGGTCGTGATTTTGTTTGTTTCTTACACTATAAACCATTCCATTATTGGTTCTTGCAAAAATTAGCTTTTGGTTCATATCCGATGCTCCAGCACTATCCAGCTCATATTTTTTTGATAGCTGAGTTCTCCAGTCCTTATAAACAGTATAACTGACCCCGGATAGTTTTAGAGTGTCAAATTTGTTTTTATTTGAGGTCTGGGCAATACTCCAAAAAGAACAAACTACGGCTATAGCGGATAAAAATAATTGTCTCATGATTGATTTATTATTTCTTACTCATTTGGCTTTTCAGTTATCGCCCCGTTTTTAAAGTGATGGCTGGTCTCCACTTTTTCTTGTTAGTTATAAAAAATGTCAAGTGATGTTAAAATTCATTTGTGTTTGTTTGCAGGTGCGTTTAAACTTGCCCATAACGACCGAGTATTGCCGAAGGCGGGATATTCATTGCTTGTCCAGCCCGGAACTGAAGTACAGTAAAGAAATAAAAGTACAAGTTAAAACTAAATGTTGAGCAGAATTCCGTCAAGCCTGGATGCAGTACAAGACACACTGTGTCTCGTCCTGAAATAGGTTGACTGGTTAAAGTTAATAATCCTGTTATTGGTTGTCTAAGATAAATCATCCTGAATAAGGTTGATTAAAATGTTATTTACCGTGAATGGCTAAAAATAGTTGCGTAGCCATTCACAGCTAAAGCGACTATTTTTTTGTGCGTTGGCCGTTCATGTTTTTTCAATTATTTCCAGGTTATTTTTAGGTGTCTTGTAATAGTTTTCCATCTTTTTATTTGTGGTCCTTGTTGTTTGTGTACATCGGCAGGTATCTGCCAGTTCAGGCTGCTGTGCCTTCGTTTATAATTGTAAACAATAATACATCGGTTGATGTGTGCGGCAGCTGTGTCGATGTCGTTATAGTACTTGCCGATGAGTTCTGTTTTTAAAATACCATTCACTCTTTCTGCCATTGCATTTTCATAAGGATCTCCGTTTTGTGTCATGCTGATCAGCGTATGGTGTTGTTGAAGTAAGGCAACATATTCAGTGCTGCAGTATTGAATACCTCTGTCGCTGTGATGCATGACAATTGTTTGTGTTGGTTTTTGCGACAGTGCTTTTTTAAAGCAACGGTGGCACTGCTTACTTTCATATCATCACTTACATGATGGCCCACAATTTTTCTGGAGTAGGCATCGGTAATTAAAAACAAGTAAGCAAACCGATGTTTCAGTGGTATGTAAGTAATGTCAGCCACCCAGAGTTCATGAGCTTTGAGAGGCGTAAAATCCTTTGCCAGATTGGGATAGCGGCTAAAGTGGTGATTACTGTTGGTAGTGTGTACACTTCTCTTTAATCGACGCACCAGCAGTTTATTTCGTTTCAGTAAATCAAAGAAACGATCTCTGCCGATGAGCATTTGTTGTTGCGTAAAAAATGTTTGTAGCATGATAAATAATTTTCTACCACCACATCGGGGCTGATGTTTACGGATAAGATCAATTTGCTGCAGGATGAGTTCTTCATTTACCTGTTGTGCAAATTTTCTTTTTTGTTGTTTGTGGTAAGCCTGCGGGGAATAACCCAACAGTCGGCAAATCGTTTGCAGAGTGATGTAAGGATTTGCCTTTTTTATTTCTTGTACTGTTGGTTGCCAGGCTTTTTTTTCTGATAGAAACATTGAGTTGCTTTTCTGCAATGTTGATCATAGTATCCAGTGCATCAGCTCTCAGTTTTTCCCATTGCAGTTGTTTTTCAAGTAGGGCTATTTTTTGCTTCAATGCTTCATCAAAATCCTGTTGGCGTTCGGGGTCAGGTTGCTTTGAACTGTTCATACTGCTAATGTAATACTTCTGTTGCTTTTGGGTGGGTGGCAGGTTATGAATTCCCTGATGGATCATTACCCACTTGTTGATGGTTGTTCTGCTAACGCCATACTTGGCTGCCAGCTTCCGATACCCAGTTCCCCGGGTTAAATACTCGGTAATACATTGTTGTTTGATGTCCATTTTTGGTTGATTTTTAGTCAACCTATATCAGGACGAGACAAAATAAAAGTACAAGTTAACAACCAAAAGCCTAATAGAATTCCGTCCGCCGAAACCGCTGCTGATAGCGAACTACAGCCGAAGATAACAACGTCCAGCCCCACTTGCAGCAATACCAATGTTAGCTGTTGTTGTTTTCCACGATGTCGTCTTCTCCATCTTCTTCGTCGTCTTCTGGTATATATGAGAGTATCGCTTCAAGTTCGTCTTTGTCAACATTATCTTTTAAGTCAGAAAAATCAAGTCGAGTTAAAGTTTTTATAGAACAACTTTCACATTTTCCGCTCATTGCTCCGAAATACATCAACGATAGAAATATTGTCAGATTATCATACTCAATTTCTGGATGTCTTGAAATGAGATTTACGCTTAACAGTTCATATTCTTGTTCGTTACCGTCCTCTTTACATCCATGGATTGATTTTGTTATTTTATACTCAAAACCAAGGTTTGTAAGACTTTTAAGGATTTCCAAAATTTCCTGTCTATTGAAACCTGATACTCTTTCGATTAAGGTTATGTCTTCATGAAGGTCTTGTGTTATGTCATGCCTACAAGCGTACATAACAATTATTGACAAAAAGTGTTTCTCTCTGTCTGTTGTTTTTTTGAGCTTACTAAAAACATGAGATACATGACTGTCTATCGTTTCGTCTTCAATTTCGGGGTTTATTTCTTTTATAATTTGTCTTACATAAACAATGTTATCTGGTAGAAAATTTTCAGGTTCAATGTCGCCAAGCTTTTTAATTATTTTCTTTGCGAATTGAAGCGGCGTTAATTCTCTTAAACTTACATAAGCAGTTGTTTTACGAATTCCAGGAATTTCTGTATCATCAAATTTCGCAGGCAGAATGTATTCTTCACTTTCGGTAAATGCTCTTGCTTGAGCACTTTTCAATTCGTGATTTGTCCATAATTTTTTGCCATATGCTTCTGAAATAAACACTACTGCATATTTGCCCTTGTTTTGATAAACATCGTCCAAGTGTTGATACAAATCTTTTCCCCAAAGATTTACATCTTCATACATGTCATAAAACACTTTTACTCCTGATTTTCTTAGAAAACTAGCTGTACGCTCTACATATTTTCTGTCCTCTCCAGCGAAGGATAAGACAACATCATATTCTTTGTCGAAACACTTTTTCATTTATAGGGATTGTCATTACAATAACAGCTAACGGACAGGGCTTGCCGAAGTACGGGAATTAGTATTCCGTCAGCCCGGAACCGATGATGATTGAAAAACTGAAGATGAAGTTAACAACAAAAAGCTAAATAGATAATGTCCAGCTGGATATGAAGCACAATAGAATTACAAAAAGCCGAAGATAACTTCCGTCAGCCCGTATTTTGGCAAACCCCCTGTTGTACGTTCGCCCTTCTCCTCGGTCATCTATAATGTGGGTCTGTGTCCAACCGCAGAGTGTTGCCTGTGCGTTGGCACAAGGCAGGCTCTTTTGCAAGGTTGGCTTTTGTGTGTCGGCTTTGTGTGCCTTGCAAATGTGCCTGACTTGGCGTGTCGGTGATGTTGCTAATGTTTGTCCTTGCCATACTAAAGAATGATGATTAAATATAGCTTTCCAAAAACTTTATACTGTCTGTCTTGTTTTTAAAGCTTGCTTCAATTTTATCGCCCGTATTGTATTTGATAATGATTTCGTATTTGCAAAGAGGCAGTTTTGGTTTTTCCTCGGAATATTTTTTGAGAAAATTAATTGCTTCAGATACTGTATTTATTACAGATTCTTGTCCGTGCAATGGAAGGATAATAATTCTTTCAATAAACCGTGAAACAGAATTGGTCAATGCCACGAAGAATTCCTTAACGTCCTTTCGATTCAACTTCATTAACTCATTGGCAACTTCGGATTTATTAATTAAGTTCTTCCAATTGTCAATCTTCTTTCTAAAATCGGCTTCTGCTGTTTTTTCATCAAATGCAGCATCAATACCGAATTTTTTAAATGCTTTAATAACTGTTTCGTATGGAAAATACAAAACAGTAAATCCGTTGGATTTTAACTGGCTTAATGCTCCCGAAGTGAAAACACCTGCTAACACAACACCAACGAAAGGTGAGGAGTTTTGATATTTACCAGCTAAAGGTAAAATTGCACTTTGGATTTCTTGTGCTTTGTTTCTTGAATGTTTGGTATATCTCCTCCATGCTGATTCTATGAATGCAACAGGAATTCCTACGGTGTCATTGGTTGCCCCTCTTTCGAGAACGAAATCCAAATCGTGTTTGTTATTGTTTCCGTCAAACCATGATACTTTCTTTCCTGTTCTTCCTTTTCTTTCGCCTTTTTTATCAAGAAAAAGCTTATGCTTTTTAGCGAACTTCTGAAGGTGAGGCTCTAATGCCAATTCCAAAAGGTCTCCAATTATTTGTCCGAATTTATGAGATAATGATTCTGCCATAATTAACTTTTAATCCAAAGCCGCCCTTCATGTAAAGGAACAGTATGTTTTCTGTTTTTCCATTTTGTGTTTCTGTCACGAAGTTTTTCAAAACTATAACTGCTAAACCCTGCGGAAACGGCTAACTCACCTAACCACTTATCAACTGGAACATAAATTCCATAAGGTGCAGAGTCGCCAATTACAAAACACATTAAGGCATTTTCGCTTGTAACTCTTCGAAGTGAATGAAAAACTTTTGCAAGGTCATTAAAGTAGGCAGCAATCATGAAATGATAATTTTTTTTGCCTCCATGTTTCAGCCGTTCAAGTTTCAGAGTTTCATAAACAACTCTTAGCTCACTTTGAATCGGTTTTAGCATTGGACCTTCAATTATGCTTTCAACTTCATCAGCTAATTTTGAAACATGCTGAGTGCAAGCTCTCACCAAATGTTTTCTAACATTCTCTTGCAAGTCAGCCCAACCACTTATATCTCCCCAAAAAGTCATTTCCAATCGTGTTGCATCTGCATAATCGTAATTATTTGCGTAAGGTGGTGAGGTAATTACCAAATCACCCCAACCATCAGGAATCGATTGAATGTTTCGAGCATCTTCGTTCAGAATTTTTGAATCAACAACATTGGTAAAACGGTTTTGAGTTCGTTTCATGTCTAAATACATATCATTCACTTTGACTTCAAAAGCAACAAATGCATCAATCACTTTTGCTTTTGTTTTGGTTGGTTGAATGTACTGCCATTGTGCAGTTCCTACTGGTGAAGTTGTCCGAAGAATGGAGGTAATAATAAACCAATTGAAGTTTTTTATTTCTTCTTCTTGTTCAGTTTCTAACCAGGTTTGTTTGAGTGCTTCGAGCTTTTGTATTATTTCAATTGGATAGCAACTTGCTATTAGTTTTGGAAATTCTGTTTTAGTAATCGTTTTTGCTTTTGCTTTTCGTAGTAATGAAAGTGCTTCTGATTTGAATTTGTCAGCAGGAAAATTCCAGTCCAATTTTGCCTTTGCAATTTTGTAAATGTATGGGTGTGCTTCAACACCAAAAGATTCAACTCCTTCAAATTCGCTTTCCAATAAAACCGTTCCCGAACCAGCAAAAGGGTCAATAATTCTTGTCCTTCCATTTGTTTTTTCTTGTCTGATAAGTTGATTAACCCATGAAGCCGAAAAACCTGCTGTATATCTATACCATTTGTGTATTGGCATTTTCATGTTGTCAGCAAATGTGGCAGAGTAATCTTGCTCTACTTTTACCTCGTCTGGAAATAAATCTAATTCTATTGCTTGTGCTTGGTATGCCATATTCAATAAAGTTTATGTTTCTTTAAATATTCAACTTTTTCTTCTGCTACTTTTAATGTGTCAAGGTCTGCTTCTTCTTCAATTATCTTGTAAGCAATTTGGTCGCTAAGCATTTCTTTCATGAGTTGTTTTTCATTGACTTTAAAGAATGTTGCTACTTGTTTTATTTGTTCTTTTGTTGGTTGTCTTTCGTTGCGTTCAATTTTCCCAAGCAAAGAAGTGTCAATACCAATGTTACTGGCGACTTCTCTTAATGAAAGATTTGCATTCTCTCTCAAGGTTCTTAGTTGTTCGCCTATTGTTGAGATGCTTCTTTTAGCTGTCGGCATTTTAGGACGTATTTTGTCCAAATTTAGTAAATGCAAATTTCATGGACGTATTTTGTCCACGAAACTTATTAACAGATTGTGGATAGTTGAAATTAATTGACCTGCTGACGTTTGAGATGAAGACGATTAGTATTCTGTCAGCCGGGGTGGGTGGGCTGTGCGTTGGCATTTTTAGCTCTTTGCAAGGTTGGCTTTGTGTCGGGGTTTTGTGTGCCTTGCAATGTGCTAAAAATAGCGTGGGGTCGTGTCGGCAAAGTCATGGATGTTTGTATATGTGCAGGATGTTGAATAGGGTGACATACAACGTTTTAGGGCTTTGTGTTGTGGTGGGAATCAGGGAACGTCAGCCCAACCTATAACTGCAAGCCAAATTGAAAAACTAAAGATAAGCCTTTGTTCGTCAGCCCACCATAACACAAAACCCATGTAAGCGGCAGTTTTGTGTCAGGTAAAAAGTATGGTCTCGACAGGATTACTTATTGCGGATAATATATTCTCAGCGACCTTTTCTATTAGCTTAGAACCCCAAAAAGGGTCGTGCATATCATAATATATTACTCTGATGTGTTTTAAGTCAAATGGAACATCTTGTTCATTTGAACATACTAAAACTACAGGCTTCTTCAAAGCGTGAGCCAACCCCAATTCATAATAGACATTAGGATTTCTTGATGTCAATTCTGCAATCAAAACTTTAGCATTGAATCCACCAAATTTGGTCTATAATTTTCCTGTTCCAAAATGTCATCATCTGCCCAAACTGCCTTAAATCCTGCTTTTTCGTGGCGGTCAAAATTGCTATAATATTCACCTTATGGGGTCCAAATGGCATCATTACGAAACCTGTATCCTCGGTGACAAGTTTTTCTGCATTCGTGGTTCAAAAGAATGTCATCAAGTGGTAATGCCTCTCCGAAGAAATGTCTAAACTCGTTGCGTATCGCCAACGTTTAACTTAGCTTAGCTGTATTAAGTATTTAACTGTAATTATTTCAATAAATTCAGAAAGCTTTTCTGCAGGTATTTTAAAAGTGTCAACTAAAGCATTTTCAAAAAATTTTCTGTCAGGTAAATTTTCACCTCTATAATGTTTATATACTTCGCTAATTAATCGCCTTTGATTGGCATTTCTGACTGTTTTTGTGGCACTTTTTTCGATGTATTTTAGCACATTAATAGGCTAACTGAAAATTCGTTTCCATGTTGTCATTTGTCATAATATAGTGTTTTTAAAATTACCACTTAGATTCAGGATTTGAAAGTAACATTTTCGTGATGTTGCTAGATTAATGAATTTGTTAGCGAAAATGCCCATGTACTGAACGTTCGCAGGTGTTTTCATGGAGTTTATGCAATTGTATTAACAAAGTTTAGCCTGTGTACCGAAATCAGAATAAAAACAGTGAAGCTGAAGTTTACAATCAAAAGCTGCACTTCGTCCTGCGGACATGCGGTAATAGATGATATCGATATGCGAAGTTATGATTTTACTTGTTT
Source organism: Chitinophagaceae bacterium (assembly GCA_016708765.1). Taxonomy (GTDB): domain Bacteria; phylum Bacteroidota; class Bacteroidia; order Chitinophagales; family Chitinophagaceae; genus JJ008. The sequence continues at coordinate 2,123 of JADJFD010000002.1, read as the reverse complement.
CTAATTGTCATTGCATCAGTCTAATAGCTAGAATTTGGTAATAAGTTGTGGTTTGATTTTATTCGACAATACAGCGCCTTTGCATAAATTATAAAAATTTTATATCTTCTAATGGGCTTAATATATTTGCTTCCTTATTGGAAACATGCAAAAACTTGCGGTTTCGTTATGCCCATTCTTTTTTTTTTGTGTCATTAAATAAAACACTTCCTTTGTTATCTTTCACAATAAGTTTAATGTCTTTAATAGTTTTGGTAGAAATTGAACTCTGAATATGTAAAATATGTTACGGAGGGAATGATTTTAATTTTTCCATTTTCGTTTAACCTGTAATTTATTTTCGTGAATTTTGTCCATCCACTTTTAACTCCATTTGAACTTGTAGTTACATCTGAATTATTAAAATAGGTCTTTTCTCCGTTTTCACTCGTACCTATAAAAACCCAACTTTGAGCTTTTAAGGAGAATGGGGTTGTCAATAATATTACAAATAAGCCAAGTCGTAAAATATCTTTCATAATAAATGGTTATAAAATTATTCTTTTATAAAAAATTGAAATACAGTTAACAATAAAGCTATGAGTCCAATAAATAAAGAGATTACCGAAACTCTAACTGTGTTTTGAATTAGAGGGTTTGGGTTATTCCAATTATTTTTAAAAAATATGTCTACCCAATTCTGTTTTTTTATTAATAGTTGAACATCATTATGTTTTTCAACTTGTAATTTCTCTCTATAGTATTCATTAAGAATAATATAGTTTTCTTTATTATTTATTTTAAATGTATTATCACTGTCGTTATACTTTTTTATAAAATTATCATCAAAATTTCTTTTATAAGTATAAACTGTTTTATTGTTTGATGAATTTGTGATTTTTATAAATCCAGATAAATTATTATTGCTTAACCAAACCCAAGATTCTAATGCTTCGGAATATAAAGAGGGTCTAACCGTGTATTTCATATTTTAAATTAGTTAAAAGTTATTACTAAAGTATTAACTCCATCAAATCCGATTATTAAAAAATGTTTGGGTACCATTTTTATATTTTATGAGGGCTATTTCTCTTGTGGCTTTAATCATATTGTTGCCATTTTCAGGATAGTATGCAAAACTACAAGTATTGGAATAAATATCTTTTGTGTTATTGCTTAATTCCGTTTCAAATTTCCAATTATTGATATTTATGAATGTGCTAAATGCCGTAACAAGTTTTAAATCTTCATTAGTGAAAGATACATATTGAAAGCCTTTACAACTTTGTAAACTTTTTAAGTTTGAAGTAAAATGAAATATTGTTTTAACATTTTTATTTTCCAATATCTCGGCTGCATCTGTTCGTACTTTTATATTTACAATCATTTCATAGTCATATGTTCCTTGCGAATAAGTTGAATTACTTAAAATTATAAAGAACGCTATTGATATTATTTTTCGCATATTTTATTTAATTAGATTTTAAAGTTCCATCAATCAACATAAGAGTAATTAATGATTTGAATTTTCATCAAAGAAGATTTTTTGTAACGGGTTTGTAATATAAGTTGAATAATGTATAAACCTTTTCATGTTCATATGAGCATTTATACCAAGAGTCAATATTTAATTGTGTAAAAGCCCTATTTGATAACTGTAGTATAATGGATTTAAATTCATTCAAATTTGTAGTAAGCTTCTTTGGGTTGAATTCAGCTGGTTCAATTACTTTAATAACTTTCATAGCATCGAAACTTGGGTCATCATATTTGTTGCCATAGGGGTTGCTTGTGCAAAAGTTTTAAATGAACAAATTCCAACTAAGAAGAACCAATAATAATTTTTCATTTTAGTAATATTTTTGCCTACTCTTTCAAAATGCAATTTTCGGCTTCGTTGGTAAGTTTTAAAACTTACAAAAGGGTTAAAAATGTTTAATGAATTTACAACTCTAAAAATATATGCAGTATACCTATTTAGTTTTGAATATTCACAAGTGTATGTTAAGTTAATAATTTTCCCCTTCTTAAATTGTGTGATAATATGATAATATAACAAGTTGTCGTGGCAATAAGTATAAAATGAATTCACTCCATTAATTGATAGAATTCCTTTTTTTAGTAGCACTACATTAAACATTCCT
>JADJFD010000001.1 GCA_016708765.1 Chitinophagaceae bacterium | reverse complement strand
GGGTGTTTGTGATTTAGATTATGGAATAAGTGTAGAAGCTTATAAACGACTGTGGCACTTCTGCGGCACAGTTCAAGCTCGTATATGTGTTTTGCGAAGAGTTTTTTAGAGTATCACCCAATCCTGCAATAAGCCAAATATTAGTTACAGTGCAAACTGGAAAACGGATCAGGAAAGACAATTAGTGGGATAAAAGTATATGATCAGCAGGGTTCTATTAAAAAGTATAAAGTGTGGATAAAGTAACACAAGTATCTGTTGATATCAGCGACCTGCATGAAGGCGCATATATTGTGGAAATAAGTGCAGGTACATTTTTTAGAAAAGAAAAAAATATTAGTACATAAGAATCTAAAGGAAAAGCTGTTCTTTTTTAACCTTATAATAAACAAATCCTTGGTTTATTTTTTTGTACTAAAGTAATTACTGAAAACATTAATTGATACTGTATTGAGTTCTTCCAATAATCCCAGTTATGTGCACCGGGTCTTTCAATATAATCATGCGGGATTTTTAACTCCAGCATTTTTCATGCAGGCTGCGGTTAACAGAATGGAAAAAATCTTCAGTGCCGCAATCAATTATTACAACAGGTTTCTCTTTCAGCGGAGCTTCAATCACATTGATTACAGAATATTTATTCCAGTTATCCCAGTAGTTTAAAGTGTCGCCTAATTTTTGATTGAGTTCCCAGTTCTTTTTAAAAGGACGAATGTCAACTCCGCCACTAATGCTGCCACAAGCTCCGTAAAAATCTGCATGACGAAAGCCTAGAAATAATCCACCATGACCACCCATACTTAAACCAGTTATAGCTCTACCATTTCTGTTTTTTATAGCAGGGTAATGGCTTTCTATATATTCAGGCACTTCTTTGCTCACATAAGTTTCATATCTAATAGAAGAATCAATAGGACTATCAAAATACCAGCTGTTTGCTCCATCAGGACAAACAATCATCATCTTATACTGATCTGCATAATCTTTTAGCTCTGGCACACGGATAATCCAGTTGCTATACCAGCCACCATAGCCATGTAGTAAGTAAACTACGGGTAACGGAATCGTTTCATCCTGTACTACTGCTGGAATTATCACTACACATTTAATTTCTTTTTGCATGGCCTTGCTGTAAAGTTGCGATAGTATCAAAAATATAGCAGATTGCTTTTTACTCATCATTGTAATTAAGCATTAATTACAGCAAATTATGAGTCATTTTAGGTAAGTTTCCCCCTCTGGGTAAACCTCGATAAAAAATACGCCACCCAGTTTACTGTAACGCATCCTTATAAATTAATTCTATTACTCCCCTTAGGGATTTTAGAACCCTTTTTTCTCCTGTGCTTTTTGCATCGGATTTCCATCCTGACCGCCACCACCTCTTGGTCCGCCACCTTGTCTTCCTTTAAAGATGGTAAACTTAGATGGGGCAGCTATCGTATTCCAACTGTTATTACTTTCATCAATATCAGCTGTTTCTCTGAATGGATCAAGTTTGATAGAAGCCACTTCTTTATCTTTTATAAAAGTCTTCACTACTTTATTTTCATTCAGCCGCCATACTTGTGCAGGTATTTTTTCTACTTCGGTAGTCCCGTCTTTATAAGTCCATTCAATGATGATTGGCATTACCAAACCACCTTTGTTGCTGAAAGTAAGTTCATACATATTTCTGTTACCATACTCCACTTTTTCTTCTGATGATAGTTCTTCTTGCGAACGGGCAGGTATTGTAACCGCATACTTAGTTGTATCGTATGGTTCTAAACCACGGCCATATCTCCAGTAAAAATCACGGAGGCTAGTGTCTTTATCTGTTTGGAAAACTATTTTTTTATCATCCCTATTTCTAATTTTTGAAATATCATCATAAACTGGTTGAGCTGCTTTGGCTATACTACGCATTACTGTTGATTCTTTTGTTCCTCCGGGTTCAGCATTAAAATCTGGTTTTGCATATTTAACAGTGTCTAGAGAAATATCACAAACCTCTGTGCTATAGAACCAGCCTCTCCAGAACCAGTCAAGGTCTTCACCACTGGCATCTTGCATTGTGCGGAAAAAATCAGCTGGTTCAGGATGTTTGAAAGCCCATCTTCTAGCATATTCTTTAAAAGCATAATCAAATAACTCACGGCCCATAATTGTTTCCCGCAGAATATTTAAACCTGTTGCTGGTTTCGAATATGCATTTGGGCCAAATTGAACAATGTTTTCACTATTACTCATTATTGGTTCTAACTGATCTTTTGGCAGCTTCATATAATCCGTAATCAAACCTGCAGGCCCACGACGACTTGGGAATTTGTTATCCCATAATTCTTCTGCAAGATATTCTACAAAAGTATTCAAGCCTTCGTCCATCCAACTCCACTGACGTTCATCACTATTAATAATCATCGGAAAAAAGTTATGACCTACTTCATGTATAACTACACCCAACATTCCGTTTTTTGTACTCTCACTGTAAGTACCATCTTTTTCTGTTCTTCCAAAATTGAAACAAATCATCGGGTATTCCATTCCATTACTTGCTTCTACACTTTGCGCAACAGGATATGGATAAGGAATGGTAAAGTCTGAATAGGTTTTGATAGTGTGAGCTACAGCTTTAGTAGAATACTTACGGTATAAACCATAAGCTTCTTTTGCATAAAAGCTCATGCACATAATTTTTTTACCTGCTACCATTTGCGGCATAGCATCCATCACAAACTTGCGGGAAGAACCCCATGCAAAGTCACGAACATTATCTGCTTTAAAAATCCATGTTTTCTTCTTTGTGCTCTGTTGTTTTTCTGCAGCAACAGCTTCATCTAATGTAACAACTTCAATTACATCTTTTGCTGTTTGTGCTTTTTGCCAGCGGCTCATTTGTGCAGGAGTAAGTACCTGAGCATAATTCTGACATTCTCCTGTAGATCCAACCACATGGTCTGCTGGAACTGTCATCTGTACTTTAAAATTTCCAAACGTTAATGCAAACTCTCCACGGCCAGTGAACTGATGGTTCTGCCAACCTTGAAAATCGCTGTACACACATAGGCGAGGATACCATTGAGCCATGGTGTATTCGCTATTGCCATCTTCGGGAAAAAATTCATAACCGCCACGGCCACCTCTTTCTGAACGGTTGGATAATTTATAATTCCAATCCAGTTTGAAAACAAATCGCTGACCTGGTTTTAGAACCATTGGTAATTCAACCCGCATCATTGTTTTGTTGATTGTATATTTTAATGGTTTGCCTGCCGCATCAGTTAATTTGGTAATATTAAAACCATAACCATTGTCAGTTTTACTTTCATCTGCTCTCTCAATTTGTTGTGGGCTCATATTTCTATTCATCGGGTTGCTTCCCTGATAATTTGCATTATTCACACTGCTGTGCTGGTTCTCATCTAACTGTAGCCACAGATAAGTAAGTTCATTCGGAGAATTGTTGAAATAAGTAACTGTTTCACTTCCTGTCAGTTTGTTATTTTTTTCATCTAGCTCGCATTTAATATCATAGTCACAACGCTGCTGCCAATACTTTGGTCCTGGTGCTCCGCTGGCGGTACGATATTCATTGGGCGTAGGAAGAATGCCGCCCATTTGTTCAAACTTGTTACCATGATTGCTATTGGCATTGTTTTGAATGTTCTGTGCCATTGCAGTTGTAGCAATGCCTGCCATCATCAATAAACATGAAATGATACTTTTCATTTGTATTATGATTTTTTATTATAAAGAAAATTCAAGTATTCTCAAAACTAAGGGAAATAGGGCAAGGTGTAAAATGCTTTTGCCTGTAAAAACTGGTGACAATTTTTCATTTTTAATGTGTAGTATCAGAATCTTACATCAAAGGCAGAATATTATATTTCTTCTTTTAGATAAAAAAAGATAGCCGGGAAGAAAAGAAGGCGGTAAGAAAAGAAGGCGGTAAGGTTATTTTTCTTATTGACTTCCCGCCTTCCCGGCAAAAATATTGTTATTGCTCCTTTTTAAATTTAAAAGCCTTTCTTCTCCTTTGCTTTTTGCATGGGTGTTGGTGCCTGTGGTTGCTGCACATTTTGTTTTTGTTTGAATAATTTGAATTTGCTTGGTGGCTTTATATCGCCATAGCTATTATTTGTTTCATCTATATCTGCAGTCTCTTTATACGGGTCAAGTTTAATAGATGCCACTTCTTTATCCTTCATAAATGTTTTTATAACCTTTTGTTCATTTTTTCTCCAAACTTGTGCAGGAATTCTTTCTATTTCGGTAGTGCCGTCTTTAAATGTCCATTCAATAATGATAGGCATTACTAACCCGCCTTTATTAGAAAAAGTTATTTCGTAAAGTTGTTTATCTCCGTATTTCTTTTTGCCTTCTTCATCTAAAGATTCTGTTTGCGGGGAAACTAGCACGGGATATTTTGAAGAGTCATACTTTTCTATTTCTCTGGCATATTTCCAATAGAAATCACGGAGTGCAGTGTCTTTGTCTGTTTCGAAAACAATATTTTTATCTTTTCTGTTTCTTATTTTAGATAGATCTTCAAATTGATTTACTGCAGGTTTTGCTAACGCCACCATAAATGTTGTGTCTTTAGTTCGTTGAGGAACAGCTGTAACATCTGGAACCGCATGTTTTACTGTATCAATTGCAATATCACAGGCATCTGTACTATAAAACCACCCTCTCCAAAACCAGTCAAGGTCTTCACCTGTTGCATCTTCAATAGTGCGGAAGAAATCTGCAGGTGTCGGCGATTTGAATGCCCAACGTCTTGAATAAGTGCGGAAAGCTTCATCAAAAGTTCTCTTCCAACAATAGTTTCTCTTAGCATGTTTAGCCCTGTAGCAACTTTATCATAAGCATTTGAACCAAAGTTGTTGATGTTTTCTGAGTTGGTCATGATAGGTTCTAACTGATTTTTAGGCAACTTCATATAATCAGTTATAGCAGAAGGTACACCTCCGTCAGAAGGGAATTTATTATCCCATAATTCCTGCGATAGATATTGTAGATATGAGTTTAATCCTTCATCCATCCATGTCCATTGTCTTTCATCGCTGTTAACAATCATCGGGAAGAAAGTGTGTCCAACTTCATGAATGATAACAAGAATGGCTGCATTCTTTGCACCTTCTGAATAAGATCCATCATCGTTTGCTCTTCCTGGATTGAAAGATATCATTGGATATTCCATTCCCTGGTTTCCTTCTACACTTATCGCAACAGGATAAGGATAAGGGAATGAAAAATCAGAATAGGTTCTTAGTGTATGTGCAACCGCTTTGGTTGAGTATTTACTGTAAATAGGGTATGCTTCTTTTGCATAATAGCTCATCGACATAATTTTTTTACCTTCTATCATAGTTGGTAATGCATCCCAAACAAAGCGTCTTGAAGCTGTCCATGCAAAGTCTCTTACATTATCAGCTTTGTATATCCATGTTTTTTTTGTTTTACTTTTTGTCTTTGATGCATTCAATGCTTCATCCAATGTTACAATCTGTAATGGCTCTTTCACTGATTGTGCCTTTTGCCAGCGGCTCATTTGTGTTGGCGTTAATGTTTGTGCGTAGTTCTGGCATTCTCCTGTTGAACCAACGATATGATCGGCAGGAACCGTCATTTGTACTTTAAAATTTCCAAAGGTCAATGCAAATTCACGGTACCTGTAAATTGATGGTTCTGCCAGCCTGTCTCATCACTGTATTTACAAAGGCGGGGATACCATTGCGTCATGGTATAATTATTATTGCCATCGCTGAACTTTTCATAACCACCTCTTGCACCAGCAAAACGGGTAAAATCTCCACGGTCTGCCAGTTTATAATTCCAGCTGCAATTGAAAACAAATTTCTGCCCGGGCTTTAAAGGAACTGGCAGTTCGACCTTCATCATTGTTTTGTTGATGGTATATTTTAACGTCTTGCCTGCAGCATCCGTCAGTTTTGTAATGTTGAAGCCATAACCATTGTCAGACATTTTTTCTTGGTATCTGTCCAATGTTTTATCAGTGGCCTGTTGCGGAATTGTATTCTGTGTCTGATAGTTTGCATTATTGACTGTGCTGTGCTGATTTTCATCCAGCTGCATCCAGAAATAATGAAGTATATCTGGCGAATTATTAAAATAAGTGATCGTTTCCGATCCTGTCAGTTTGTTATTAGCTTCATCCAGTTCACATTTAATATCATAATCCACTCTTTGCTGCCAGTATTTTGTGCCCGGCGCACCACTTGCCGTTCTTTGTTCGTTTGGCGTTGGTAAAATTGTTCCCAACTGCTCAAACTTATTGGCATGGTTTGAACTTGAATTATTCTGGATCTGCGCCTGCATTGTTGTAGCAAGACCAACCAGTATAAAAATCAACAATTGATACTTTTTCATTTTTATAGTTTAAATATTTATTTTAAAAAGGAAGACGTTCCAATGCCATTTTCAATGCAAGACTAAAAACAGCAGCGGATAAAAATATGACCCATTCTCTTCTGTTTGCACGGAAGATATTTATTATTAGGTATGCTAATAATAGTAATACAACAACGACAACAATTTGACCTACTTCTAATCCTACATTGAATCCAAACAAGCCCCAGCCAACACTTTGGTCACTAGCCAACATGAAACGGATTGAGTTTGCAAAGCCCATACCATGTATCAATCCAAAAGCGAGGGCAAGGAAATAGTTGATGCGGATTGATTTGGCTGTAAATTTTTTCTGAAAGAGATTACTAACTGCAGTAATGATAATGGTACAAGGAATCAGAAATTCTACCCAACTGCTGTTAAAGCGAATAACATCGAAAACACTTAATGCCAATGTAACAGAATGGCCGATTGTGAAAGCTGTTACCAATATGAGTACCTGTTTCCAGTCTTTCAACAGGTATATAGCTGCTATTGCAGCAATAAACAATTGATGGTCCAGTGCATTTTTGCTGATGATATGCTCCCAGCCTATTCCAAAATAAAATCCGAAATCCTGCATCTTATTATTAATGAAAGCCGTCCTTTGCAAAGAATTTTACATTAGCTGCTTTCAGGGCAACAAAATAGTACAGACTTTTGTAACGAAAAAAATAAAAGTGCAAATGGCTTCATCGCTCAATAAATGGTTGTTTTTTTTAGTTTTATCAGTAGTTCTGACCTCTGCAAAACCAGCCGATCACCCTTTTCATGTAAGTGTGACAGAAATCAACCATAATGCGGGGGATAAAAATCTAGAAATCAGTTGCAAGATATTTACCGACGATTTTGAAAGAATATTGTCAAAAAATTACAAAGCAAAAGTTGATCTGATTAATCCGCCCAATAAGGCCGCCATGGATTCTTTGGTTAAGAAGTATATCTTGTCACATTTATCCATTCAGATAAATGGCAAACCGGTTGCTCTTACATATTTGGGATTTGAAAATGACAAAGAAGCAGCCTACGGTTATTTTGAAGTAAATAACACTATATCTGCTTCAAAAATTGATATTACTAATAACCTGATGTATGATCAGTTTGATGACCAGGTAAATATCATGCATGTAATTGTTGGAGGTCAACGAAAAAGTGATAAAGTAAGTTATCCCGAAAAATCGGCTTCATTTTCCTTTTAAAAGTTGCAAACTATTCTTCTATCTCATTTTTTAATTCTTGGCTAAGACTTACCAATATCTTGTCGATGCGGTGCCCGTCCATATCCATTACTTCAAGTCTAAAACCTTTCCAGTCCAATTTATCTCCAGGTTTTGGAATTTTCTCTAATTCATGTAAAATAAAACCGGCGATTGTATCAAAATCATGTTCGCCTTCATGCATCCATTCTGTCTTTTCAAAACGGGTCAAAAAATCATAAAAAGGTATTTGCCCATCTACAAGATAAGTGCCATCGTCTCTTTTGATGATCTCATAATCTTCAACATCCGGCTGCGGAATATCTCCGACAATTGCTTCAAGAATATCATTTAATGTAACTAACCCTTGCACACTGCCGTATTCATCTACAATAAAGCAAGAATGGTTATGCGATTCTTTAAATTTTTCCAATACCTGATAGGGTGTATTATTTTCTGGAATAAATAATGCGGGTTGCATAATATCCTTGAATAAGCGATGATCCGGAGTAATATAGAGATCCTTGATTGATACAAACCCTTTTATTTCATCGATATTGCCATCACAAATTGGATATACAGAATGAGGTTCAGCCAGAATCTTTTCTTTTATTTTTTCTTCATTATCATCCAGATTAAACCATACAATATCACTTCTATGGGTCATCAGCGAAGTGATATTTCTATCGCTTAAGTGAAAAACTCTTTCGATAATTTCTTGCTCCGCTTCATCAATAGTACCAGCTTCGGCACCTTCAATAATCATTGTTTTTATTTCCTCTTCAGTTATAGCATCATCTTTTAGTCTTTTAATATTAAATATTCTGAAAAAAAGATTGCTAGTATTGTTCAATAGCCAGCCAAAAGGATGCGTAAAGGCTGAAAATAAATTCATGGGTCCGGCTATCGTTTTTGCAATTCTTTCAGCTCTTAATAAACCGATTCTTTTTGGAATTAATTCACCAAAAACAATTGAAAGAAAAGTTACTAGTATTACGATTATTGTTGTAGCAACTGTATCAGCATACTCTCCAATAAAACTTATTTTTTCGAGATAAGGTTGAAGGGATGGTGCAAATTTATCGCCGGAGTAAACACCCGTTAAAATTGCAATCAACGTAATACCAATTTGTGCTGCGGATAAAAATTTTTCAGGTTTGTTAGAAAGTTCGAGAGCAAGTCTGGCTTTTTTATCCCCTTTTTCAGCAAGATGTTCTAGCCGTGATTTTCTGGCTGAAACAAGGGCAATTTCTGCCATTGAAAAAACACCATTTAACAGTATGAGGAGGAACAGTATGATTATATCCATTAAGAAACCAAAGTTGGTTATTTATCGAAGATAGCGAATCCGTATTGCTTATTAAATAACGAACCCATTGTTATGCCAAAAGCCAATCCCAATAAAGCACCGCCAAGTATATCAAACGGATAGTGAACACCTACATACACTTGTGAAAAAGCAATTAGTGCGGCCCAAACAATGCCAACCCAAACCCAGTTTTTTAGCACATGCCTTAAGGTAACAAAGAAAAAAGCTGCCATGCCAAAATGATTAGCAGCATGGTTGGAGATAAAACTGAAGCCTGATCCGCAATGGTCGATTACTAGCCGTACATGTTCAAAAAAATTGGGGTCATTGCAAGGTCGTAATCTTTCGAAACCATGTTTGAAAACATAATTTCCAGTCATATCAATAAAAGCTACAGTAGAAATAAAAAAAACAATCCACCATAATCCTTTTATTTTAAAATTCATCAAAACAAAAAGCAGTACGAACAAGTAAACAGGAGCCCAATTCAGTGGACTTCTTAGAAAAGGCATAACGGCATCAAACAATGGATTAGCCCAATCAGTATTAATTTTTTCAAATAATTGCTGATCCCAATGAATTATTTTTTGCCAGAATTTTGATGCCAGAAAAATCATTGTTGCAAAAATACTGTTTGAAATCATCTGTTTGTTTTATGTTTTTAGCAAACAATTAAAGGCAAGATTGCTCAAAGCGGTTTTATTACCTTATTTTGTAGTTTTTCTGCAATGAAAAATGAGAAATGTTAAGTCGATTTAAAATACCGAAGACGATTATGTGGGTGGCTAATTTGCTGGTCATCTTCTTGCTCATATTCACTTTATTCAGAATAGCGACTTTCATTGCATTTAGACCCAATAGTATTTCGTTGGCGGATGTTATCCCTTCTTTTTTAATGGGAATCAGATATGATCTACGTTGGATTTCATTTGTGCTTTTACCGGTTGTTTTAGTCAGCATGTTGCCAAGTTTGTCACCTTTTTATTCTTCCCGTAATAAAAAGTGGTGGACATGGTATTTGGCTATTGTTACATTTATCATGTTTGTTTTTTTTGCAGCAGGCTTCGGTAGTTTTTCTTACAACAAAACACCGTTGGATGCTGGTGCAATGAATTTTACAGAAGATTTTTCAATTTCGTGGCGGATGATGAAACAAACTTATCCATTGTTTTGGATGCTTGTTGGTCTTATAGTAGCAGTTTTGTTTTTCCGTTGGATGTATCATCGTAGCCATTGGCAGGTAATTACAAAAACAGATGGCTTGGGAATACCATACCGCAGAAAATATTTTTGCGTAGCGGTAATTGTTTTACTTGTGTTTGCATGGGGAAATTTTTCCTGGCCACCGCTTAGCCGTAATGATAGCTTTAAATTTGATAATAGATTTAAATCTTATCTCGCTATAAATCCCCTGCAAAATTTTTTCTCTACATTGAAATTACGGAAGCCACAATACAATGAAAAGATGGCGAAAAAAGCTTTTCCAATTATGGCAGAATGGATGCAACTGCCTGATAAAAATAATTTTTCTTTTCGCAGAGAGGTTGGGCCGAGAAGTAATGCGTTGGAAAGCAAACCCAATATTGTATTGGTGCAATGCGAATCGTACAGTATGTACAAAAGCAGCATGAGTGGTAATAAATTAGATGCAACGCCTTATTTTGATTCCATTAGTAAGAAAGGTATATTTTTCGAAAGATGTTTTACGCCACACTTCTCCACGGCTAGAGCATTGTTTGCTATTCTATCCGGCATACCCGATGCGCAGTTGTTTAAATTTTCGAGCCGTAACCCACAATCTGTTAGTCAGAATACGATCGTTGATCATTTTGTTGATTATGAAAAGCACTATTTTTTGGGAGGCGATCCTGAGTTTGGAAACTTTGAGGGATTGCTGGATAATATTGACGGCTTGCAAAAACATACTGGTAAGAGAAAGGATATTCCTGATGTGAATGTGTGGGGCATTGGAGATAAAGATCTTTTTTTAGAAGCAAATGATGTATTTCGTAAAAAAAATAAGCCATTCTTTGCTTATATACAGACTTCAGGAAATCACCGACCTTATGACCAAACTATTCCAGAAAACGAAATAGGTTTTGAGAAAAAATTTGTGTCCGACGATGAATTAAATAAATACGGATTTGAATCTTTGGATGAATATAATTGCTTCCGGTATTCTGATTACTGCATTCAGAAATTTTTGGAAGCCGCACAGAAAGAAGCTTATTTCAGTAACACCATTTTCATTTTTGTAGGCGATCATGGATTAGCAGGAAATGCCGAGGCTGTTTATCCGCAGGTATGGACAGATCAACGATTGACTGACGAACATGTGCCTCTTTTATTTTATGCCCCAGGATTATTAACACCGCAACTCAGATCAGAAATAGTCTCTCAAATTGATATACTACCAACCATTGCGGGTATGTTGCATCAGTCTTATGTTAATACTACATTGGGAAGAGACCTGTTAGATCCTAATAAGAAATATAACTTTGCTTTTGTTACTAATACGGCAGATATGATTGGGATGGTGTCGGATGATTTTTATTTCAGTAGAAATATCAATTCAGGTGAAGAGTCTATAAGCCCTTTGAATATACAAGCCACATTGCTTAGTAAGCAGCAGCAAGATTCTGCTTTGAAAAAATTATCAGCGTTTACAACTGCTTATTTCGAAACAGCAAAGTATTTGTTGGTTAATAATGCAAAGAAATAAGGCCTATCAGGTCAACCTATCCGTCGTTCTTCCATCACTGTAAATTCTTTTTTCTTGATCCTCTTTTGTATCGCTTCCTTTTATAGCAATTAAAATTAATCTTGGTGTTTTTCTTATATCATAATTCCCTAATTGATAATCGCCAAAAACTTCCTGTACTTGTAAGCCCTGAAAGCTTAGCATATCTGTAAAATCACCAAGGTTGAACTTAGCAACTTTCTCTGTGAATTCCATCGGTTTTTCCAGTATCGGATCATGCACTGTTATCTTTTTATAGAAATGTGTTTCATCATCCCATCGGTGAATCTCGTACAACGTTTCATCCAATTGTTTCGATTCATTATGTACTAAATGATCTTCAGAATAATGAACATTGAGATAATCAATCACCAGCTTACCACCGGGTTTTAAACTTTTTGCAATAGTTCGGATGGCATCATCATGTTCCCGCCTTGTTTTAAAATAGCCAAAGCTGGTAAAGAAGTTGAACGCATAGTTATAATAATTGCCCCAGAATGGCAATCGCATATCATGCACATAAAAGTCAAGGTGTTCTGATTCGTATTGTTTTGCCTGTTGTATGCTGTCGAAAGAAATATCAATACCTGTTACTTGAAAACCAAGTGAAGCTAATGTTTTACTATGTCGCCCTTTTCCGCAAGCCACATCCAGCATTCGGCTTCCGTGAGGTGGTTTTAGATGTTCGATTAATTTTTTAATAAAAGCACTTGCTTCCTTATCGTCCCTATCGAAATATAGTTTGTGATAAAAAGGCGAATTGAACCAATCCTTATACCATGCGTTGTCGGCCATGCAGCAAAAGTACGGAGGCAGGTATAAATATGATTGATTTTGAAAAACGTATTTTTGCTGCCTTAAATAATAAAAGTGGCATTAATAAAGAGCATTTCAGGCATCAGAGGAACGATAGGAGGCAAACCTGGCGACAACCTTACACCAATAGATATTGTAAAATTTAGTGCAGCTTACGGCACTATTATTTCCAAAGGAAAGAAGCAAACCAAAATTGTTATTGGCCGTGATGGTCGTATTAGTGGTGCGATGGTGCAAAACCTTGTGGTCAATACATTAATTGGATTAGGTATTGATGTCGTGGAAGTGGCGGTAAAAATGGAAAAAGCCGATGGCGGAATTATCTTAACGGCTAGTCATAATCCCAAAGAATGGAACGCCTTGAAATTATTGAACAGTGAAGGAGAATTTATTTCTGCTGAAATAGGTGCCAATGTATTGGAGTTGGCTGCTGCCGAAGATTTTTTGTTTGCTTCCGTTGATAAACTTGGAACCGTTACGGTTGATGAAAGTTATTTACAAAAACATATTGATGCAATTCTGGAATATCCGTTGGTAAATGCAAAAGCAATTGCCAAGCAGGATTACAGGGTAGTGGTAGATGCTATCAATTCTACCGGAGCCATATTTGTTCCGGCGTTGTTGCAGGCTTTAGGTATCAATGATATTATTGTATTAAATGGAGAAGTGAATGGAAAGTTTGCGCATAATCCTGAGCCATTGCCAGATCATCTTACACAACTGAGTAATGAAGTGGTAAAACAAAAAGCTCATTTTGGCATTGCTGTTGACCCGGATGTTGATCGTTTATGTTTTGTGTGTGAAGACGGCAGCATGTTTGGCGAAGAATATACATTAGTTGCTGTGGCTGATTATATGTTGAGTAAGATAAAAGGGAATACGGTCAGCAATATGAGTAGTACCAAAGCCTTAAAAGAAATTACCCTGCAACATGGTGGCCAGTATTTTCCATCAGCAGTAGGAGAGGTGAATGTGGTGGCGAAAATGAAAGAAGTGGATGCCGTAATCGGTGGCGAAGGAAACGGTGGTATTATCGTTCCTGATTTTCATTATGGAAGAGATGCACTGATTGGTATTGGCTTGTTTTTAAGTCATTTGGCGAATCATAGCAACGGGATGCGATCATTCCGGAAAAAATATCCTGACTATTTTATTTCGAAGAATAAGATCGAACTGAACACTGGCATTGATGTGAAAGCCATTTTTGAAAAGATAAAAGACAAGTACAAGAAATCTCCAATTAATACAGAAGACGGATTAAAGATTGAGATTGATAACGACTGGGTGCATCTCCGCACTTCTAATACAGAACCTATCATTCGCATTTATGCCGAAAGTGATTTTGAAACCAAGGCGAATAATATTGCTATGCAATTGATGCGGGATATAAAGGAGTTTAGTAATTAGTACTTATGGTATTCAGAAACATTTTTTTTGTCCTCTGTTTAGTTTTTCAAATTAATGCAAACTCCCAAAACGATTTTACGATTGTATATAAGTTTGGGCAATTACCTGTTGATACGTCTAAAAACAATAGTAGTCCTTTGTTACATTTGGTTATTCGGGATACTGTTTCTTTTTGTTACTATCCAGATAGTAGCATAAATTATAGAACTCCTTTGGGTATAAGCTATATCCCAAAATCTGCTTATTATAATATTAAGACAAGGAAGTCAGCAACATATCTCGATGCCAAAAGAGTTTATGAAATGGATGAGCCAGAAGATAAATATGTTATTACTGGAGAAAAGAAAGTTATTTGTGGATATGAATGTGTCAAGGCAAGAATTACGATGGGAAAGTACAAAATAGCTGTTTGGTTTACTTCAGATATTCCAGCCGGGTTTGGCCCTTTTTATATTCATAGTCTTCCGGGATCTGTACTTGCAAGTTTAAATGAGAATAGCGGAAATTATTATTATGCTATTGATGTTAAAGCTGAGGCTTTAGAAATAGTAAAACCAAAAGGAAAGAAGGCTCCAAAGATTTTAACAGAGATTCGGTAAAGCCATTTTCTCGCTAGACAAACAACAGCTTTCTGACGATACAACTTAGTGAAGCGGCTCCCTTAATATCTTTTCCATCTTTCTGCCTTTCGCCAGTTCATCTACTAATTTGTCCATGTACCTTGCTTGCTTCGTTAAAGGGGTATCAATTTCTTCTATGCGATAGCCGCAGATTACTCCTGTAATAAGATGAGCATTGGGGTTTAATTTTGCTTTTTTAAAGAAAGTTTCAAAAGTTGCTTTTGCCTCAATAAGTTCTTGGAGTTTTTTATTGTTATAGCCGGTAAGCCATTCTATCACCTGATGCAATTCTTCCTTTGTCCTGCCTTTACTTTCCACTTTAGTAATATAATGCGGATAAACAGAAGCAAAAGTCATTTTTGCTATTCTTTCATCATGTTCGGGTGTAGTTGTCATGGTTTAAAATTATTGTGATTTTTTTTAGGTGCAATAAACCTAAGAAATTATTAAATGTTAGTGAGCGGCTAGTGCTTAATTCCTAAAAAGGCTTTCGCAAATCTTTGACCTAGTAACCGCTGTCCAATTGAATTAAAGTGAACTTTGTCCCCTTGATCTTTCAGGTCATTTGTTTTTATTACATAAACATTGTTGTCTGTGGAAGCATAACTTTCGATTTGTTCATTAATTAGAGACCAGTAATTATTATTTTCAGAATAACTTCCAAGTTCGCCAATTAAAACCGGCAGATTATTGATTCCAACAACTTCTCTGAATTTTTCAATTAGTTTTTGCAATCGTACCTTATAAAGGCTTACATTATTTTCATTCGCATCACTTTCGCCCTGATGCCATAAAATACCTTTTACAACTCCGTTTTTTTTACCAATGTTAACCTTCTCAATAAAATTGGAGAACAGCTGTACATTTCTATAAGTTGAATCTCCAAGCCATTGACTAATTGAACTTCCACCAACTGCAGTAGGTATCACTAAAATAGTTATGCTATCAGGAATATCTTTTAATAGGGATTTTCCAAAAGCTAAACCACAATCTAAACCAGTTCTGGAAGGCTCATAAAAGTGTAAAGGTTCTTTTGCAATTATAATTTGTCCATTATTATTGATAGATAATATTCTTTGTGATGGAATTGTATCCTGAGGTTCTATAAGCCCACGTCCAGCCATGTTTGATTGGCCAGCCATAATAAATACCCAGGTATTTTTCTTTTTCTCTACAGTATTCATAATTACTTCTGCAACTAGTAAAGACTGTGTCCGATGTGTTTTTTTACTTTGCTTACAAGAGATTAATAAAATTGATATAACTAAAAAAACAATAAATTTCATTATCCGGTTTTTGTCTTAACGAATTATGCTAAATTTAAAAAGGATATCAATATAGTTAGGTTCTCCTCAAATCAACTTATCTGGCGTCACTGGCAAATCTCTTACTCTTTTCCCCGTTGCATTGTACACGGCATTTAGTATAGCAGGTGCTACACCTACCAATGCTATTTCACCAATGCCTTTTGCTCCAGTCGGGCTTATGATATAATCCGGTTGATTGGTAAAGACAATATCCATTGGCGGTACATCAGCATGCACAGGTACATGATAGTCTACAAAATTGCTGTTGATGTAACGGCCATAACGATGATCGAGTAATGTTTCTTCCGTCATCGCCATACCAATACCGCCCACAGCACCGCCTACCATCTGGCTGCGGGCCGTTTTTTCACTGATGATTTTTCCTGCATCGGCGGCAGATACAATATGTTTCAGTTTTATAACACCAGTTACAGGATGCACATGTAGTTTTACAAAATGTACCGAGAAAGAGTTGGTAGCATATTTATCCCGCTGCGCAAAACCAGTAGAGTTTTTTGAAACCTGCAATTCTGGTTTGCCGGCTTCTTTTAATAAATCCATAAAATGAATAGAAGCAGTATTGTTAGCCGCAATTAATTTTCCGTTCTCATATTTTATATCATCTGCTTTTAATGCTTTGAAAGCAGCAATATTTTCTATTGCCATTTCTTTTAGACTTTGTTTCATGGCATCACAAACAGCGATTACAGCAGAGCCAACAGCCGTTGCAGAACCGGAGCCACCTTGCGTAGGTCCGGTAGGGAAATCAGTATCGCCTAATTCAAATCTTACTTTTTTCTCTTCCAGTCCCATTTGCTCACTACCAATTTTTACCATAGCTGTAGTAGTGCCCGGTCCCATATCACTCACAGCACTTTGTAATAAAAGACTACCATCCATTTTTAAAATTCCCTTAGCAGTTGCTGCACTTCGGCCAGCCCCAAACACACCAACGGCCATTCCGTAACCCACTAGCATTCCATCTTCTTTAAGCGAACCGGGAACAGTTGGTCTTTTGCTCCACCCGATTTTTTCTTTACCCAATGCATAGCACTCTTTCAAAAATTTTGTAGTCCATGGTAATTTACTATGCGGATGCAGTTCAGCATTATTGATGATGCGCAATTCAATTGGATCAATATTTAATTTATAACTCAGTTCGTCCAATGCACTTTCCAAACCAAAACAACCGGAAGCAGGACCGGGACCTCGCATCCAGGTAGGAGTGTTTACATCAAGCGGTAATAATTTGTAGGTTGTAAACACATTGGGACAATCATACAAGTATTGCGATACACTAGAAATGCCTTCACTAAAATCTTCGTATGAAGAAGTGTTGCTAATGGCATGATGTGCAATGCCGGTTAGCTTGCCATCTTTGCTTGCACCGATACCAACTTTTTGCCAGCACTGCGGACGATAGCCCACCATGGTAAACATCTGCTCCCTGTTCAGTGTAACTTTTACCGGGAGGTTTAGTTTTTTTGCTGCAATAACTGCAGCATGCACATGCGGCCAGCTTCGTAAGGCACTGCCAAAGGCACCACCTACAAATTCCGTAATCACTTTTACATTTTTCTCATCCAATGCAAACAATCTTGCTAATTCTCCTTGTACACCTTTTGGTCCCTGCGATTTATCATACACCGTTAATTTTTCTCCTTCCCATACTGCAATGGTACCGTGCATTTCCATCGGGTTATGTGTTTCTATAGGTATAGTATATTCTTCTTCTAACGATACTTCGGCATTTTTCCAGGCATCTTTTTCTTTTCTTAGATAATCGGGGCGGGGTTTCAACAGTTTATCGTTGAATTTATTTTTATCAAAATCCGTTTCTGCATTTTCTTTTATGTAGTCAACTTTTACTAATGATGCAGCATGTACAGCTCTTTCAAAAGTATCAGCAACCACCAATGCAATCGGCTGGCCATTGCTAACCACCATATTGTTGTACAAAAACTTTCAATCCTGTAAAATCTCTTGCATTCGGATTTTTTGTTCGGTCAGCAGGTTTAAAACCTGGCACCTCCGGACAATTGAGATAATAAATAATATCTAATACACCGGGGGCTTTTTTTGCATCCTGAATATCCATTTGTTTAATGGCTCCCTTAGCAATGGTGCTGCATACAAAAACGCCATAGGTTAATCCTGCTGGTTTAAACTCGGCAGAAAACTTTGCTTTGCCAGTAACTTTTGCAAGGCCATCGACACGGTCGTCGTCTGCAAAAATCGAGTCGTTATATTTATTTGTATCCATAGAATTAATACTTGAAAATTGAAAATAATTTTTTATTACATCAGCTAACAACCGTTAAGCGCCATGGTTTATGTGCCACACCACCCATTGCAATACTGGCAGATTTAATAACGCCATCGCTTACTTCTAAAGCAACCGCAACAGACACCAATGCAAATGCATAAGATAAACGGTCACGGACTTTTAGGTAATAGCTTTTATTAAAACGATTAGAAGGAATATGAACCGCAGTTATTAATTCTCCTGTCTGTAAATTATTATCCAGTTGAGGTGTATCACCCGGTAAACGATGAAAATCGACAAATGAAATTTTCTTTTCTCCTTTTGCGCCGCTTACATGCACGGTTGCATTTAATGCAGCTAATGCTACACACATATCACTTGGGTGTACGGCAATGCATTTCTCACTGGCACCAAAAATGGCATGCATTCGATTGTAGCCTTCCATTGCCCCACATCCGCTTTGTGGCTGGCGTTTATTGCAAGGCATGGTTATATCATAAAAGTATGGACACCTTGTACGTTGCATAATATTACCACCTGTTGTAGCCATATTACGCAACTGTGCTGAAGCACCTGCATTCAATGCCATTGCCAATAATGGATATTTTTCTGTCACCAGATTATTTTCTGCTGCAACACTATTGGGAACCAATGCACCGATAGTAAGTCCTTTTGCATCATTGCTGATATCTTTTAGTGGCAATGCGTTTATATCTATTAATCGCTGCGGTGCGGTTACACCTTTTTTCATCAGGTCAACCAAGTTAGTACCGCCAGCAATAAATTGCGAAGCAGCATGTTTTGCCTTTGTACTTACCGCAGCTTTTGCGGAGCTGACTCTTGTGTATTCAAAGTTTATCATACCGGTTTACCTCCTTTTTTTACTTCCATAATGGCATCAACAATATTCGGATAGGCTCCGCAGCGACAGATATTACCACTCATATATTCTCGAACATTTTCGGCCGTGTCGGCGTGGCCTTCTCGTATACATCCTATCGCAGACATGATTTGTCCGGGTGTGCAATAACCACACTGAAAACCATCATGCTTCATAAATGCTTGCTGCATCGGGTGTAGTTCTTCGCCTTTTGCCAATCCTTCTATCGTCGTTATTTTTTTGCCATGATTGGTTACTGCTAATGATAAACAGGAGTTGATGCGTTTGCCATCCACATGTACCGTGCAGCAACCACATTGACCATGATCGCAGCCTTTTTTGGTTCCGGTCAAACCAAGCTGCTCCCGCAGTAAATCAAGTAAGGTTACTCTTGGCTCTACAGAAAGCTTGTGCACTTGTCCGTTAATTTCAAGCTCCAGTGGAACTTTTTCAAAATAGGCCGCAATGGTCTCATCATTTTCGGCAGCTTTTAATAAAATGGGTGTTGCGGCAGTCAATACTGCAATAGCTGTGGATTTTTTCAGAAAGTCCCGCCGACCTTCATTTTTGCAATTATTGTCCATAGAAAAGTTTGTGGAACTAAATTTAAACTATCTAATGGTAGTAAAAAAAGATTCTTAATAAATGGATATACATATATCATATTTGCCTTCTCTCAATTATCTTTAATGAAAATAAATTATAGAGATTAAGCATGAAATACCTTTTCTTAATTATCTGTTTTAGTTTATTTGTTAATGATGTTTCTGCACAAAAGGATTTGACGATAACTTATGAAAGTGGCCCGATTGCTTATGATTCTACGAAGCCAAGGTCTGGAGTTAAAAAATTAGTACTTGTAATAAGAGATACAATTTCTTATGAATATGGGTTACACAATAACGAGAAATTAAATCCTAAAAAACCTCTTGGAAGTAGATTTCATTGGCACTCTAGATATAAAAACTATTCTGATAGAAAAGTGATATTTCAGAGTGAGCCGTTTCAAAAACCAAAATACTGTGTTTCTGATACTTTGAAAGAAATACAATGGGAATTAATGGGAGGTGAAAAATTTATTTTGGGATATTCCTGTCAAAAAGCGTCGGCAATTATTGATAGTAATGAAGTGGAAGTATTCTATACTACTCAACTTCAAACTAATGCCGGACCATTTTATTATTGGGGATTACCAGGAGCAATTCTGGAGTTTTGGAAAGTTGGGTCAGCTTACATTGACAGGGCTATTGAGGTTTCTTTATCTGCAGAAGAAATTGTGAAACCCGATAATGGCAAGAAAATATCAAGGTCAGAATTTGATAAAATACTTAAAGAAATATATTCGAACAGAGCGATAATCAGAACAAATTAAGTATCATTTTTCACCGTTTTGTCCCTCATTTACTATGATTTGTACATTGGCCTTTAACAGGCATCCTGATTACTTATCTTTGCTCCTTATTTTAATGAGTTAAGATTTTATGGAAAGAATTTATTTTGATAATGCCGCTACGACTGCTTTAGATAAAGAAGTGTTGGATGCGATGTTGCCTTATATGACTACGCAATTTGGTAATCTTTCTTCTATTTATTCCTATGGAAGGGAATCAAGGCTTGCCATTGAATCAGCAAGAAAATCGGTAGCAAAACTTTTGAATGCACATCCGGGTGAAATATTTTTTACTAGCGGTGGAACTGAAAGCAACAATACTGCTATTTCATGCGCCATAAAAGATCTGGGCTGTAAACATATTATTTCATCAGCTATTGAACATCATGCAGTATTGCATACGGTTGAGCATTACGGATGTGGAGAAAAGATGACAAGAAGTGTTGTTAAATTATTGGATAATGGTCATATAGATTTAGAAGACCTCGAAGAGCAATTAGCTGCGCATGAAGAAAGATGCCTTGTTTCATTGATGCATGCAAATAATGAAATAGGAAATATTCTTGATATACATGCAGTAGGCAATATTTGTAAAAAATATAATGCCATATTTCATTCAGATTGTGTACAAACAGTCGGTCATTATCATTTAGACCTAAGAGAAACACCCGTTCATTTTATAAGTGGTGCAGGTCATAAATTTCATGGGCCTAAGGGGGTTGGTATATTATATGTGAATGATAATGTAAAGATAAAACCTCTTATTCTTGGCGGAGGACAGGAAAGAAATATGCGGGCAGGCACAGAAAACCTATATGGTATTGTTGGATTCGCAAAAGCTCTTGAAATGGCAATGACGAATCATGAAGCCGATAGCCAATACATACAATCTGTAAAAGATTACATGATTGAACAATTACAAAAGAATATTGATGGTGTCCAATTCAATGGCGACTATAAAGGGAAATGTTTGTACACAGTATTAAGTGCCGCTTTCCCCAAAACAGAAAAGTCAGAAATGATTCTCTTCAATCTTGATATGCAAGGTATATGTGTATCAGGTGGAAGTGCCTGCAGCAGTGGAGCAGATCAGGGCTCACATGTAATCAGGGCTATCAATAATAATCCAAACCTAGTAGCGGTACGTTTCTCTTTCAGTAAGCACAATACTAAAGAAGAAGTGGATGCAGTGGTGGCAAAACTGAAGCAGCATATTTAGGCAAACTCATTTGACAATTTTTCTCAAAAAAATAAATTTGGTTCTTTACGAAACATTCGTAGCTTTACGAAAATTTCGTAGATATGGAAAAATTAACCCATGTAGAAGAGGCAACCATGCAGGCCGTTTGGCGTACAGGGGAAGGCAATGTAAAAACCTTTATGGAAAAGCTGGATGAACCGGCTCCTTACACAACTATCGCTTCTGTAATTAAGAATTTAGAAAAAAAAGGATACCTCAGCAGCAGGCTGGTGGGTAATGCCTATTTGTATAAACCGGCTGTAAGTGAAGCGGAATACAAAAAGAAGTTTATGGGCAGTGTGGTGAAGGAGTATTTTGACAACTCCTATAAAGAGCTTGTAAACTTTTTTGTGGAGCAGAAAAAATTATCTGCTAAGGAACTTAAGGAAATCATCAACCTGATTGAAAAAGGAGATAAATAAATCAACTGATCATTTTTTATTAAAACAATTGTATGCCTTTTCTTGTAACATATATCATCAAATTTTCTATAAGCCTTGCGGTGGTTTATTTGTTCTATCAATTAGTGTTAAGAAGACTTACATTTTATAACTGGAACCGGGTTTATCTATTTGGGTATGTTATGATTTGTTTCTTTATTCCTTTTATCGACATATCCGGAGCGTTGAAACAAAATAAGTTAGCCGAAAGTGAGATGATGAATTGGTTACCTTTTTTTCAACTGAAGAATACTATTGCATCTCAGGATGCTGGCATATCAATCTTGAATATTATTTCAATGATGATTGTAGCAGGAATCATATTTATGACTATTCGTTTGATAGTTCAGTTTTTCTCTTTCCGAAAATTATTAAAGAATGCTACGCTGATTTCAAATAATGGAATTTATTTATATCAGGTGGATAAAGAAATTATTCCATTCTCGTTTGGTAATGCAGTATTTATAAATAAGGATTTGCATAATGAATTGGAATTACAGGAGATAATAAGGCATGAAATAGTACATGTAAGGCAACGACATAGTTTTGATATTATTCTGGGCGAAATTATTTGTATGGTAAACTGGTTCAATCCATTTGCATGGTTAATTCGAAAAGCCATTCGTCAGAATCTGGAATTTATTGCAGACAATAAAGTGTTGGACAATGGCGTCGACAGAAAACAATATCAGTATCTTCTTTTAAAAGTAATAGGAAACAATCATTTTAGTATAGCCGCTAAGTTTAATTTTTCGTCACTTAAAAAACGTATAGCCATGATGAACAAACTCAAATCAACAAAACTCAACCTGCTTCGGTTTCTTTTTGTGTTGCCATTAATTGCAGTAATCTTAGTTTCATTTCGTAATGAAATCGGAGATACTTTGAAAAGAAATAGTACGGCCGAAATAAATGTACCTCAAGCAATAAATGATACAATTCCTTTGGCAGAAGCCTTTACCGACAAAAATTATTTTATTTATGTAATGGAGGGAGAAAAGGATGCTTTAGTCGTTGTAAAAGACAAAAACAAAAAGGAACTAATCAGAATGAAAATGAAAGAGTGGGCTGCGAAAGAAAAATATTACGAAGGACTTTATGGAAAATTACCGCCACCACCGCCACCACCACCACCTCCTCCTCCTCCCTCAGCACCGCTACCGCCACCACCTCCCTCAGCACCAGCAAAAAACGGATTAGAGGAAGTAGTTACTACACTTAAGAATACCAACGAAAGAATTAGTGCAACTCAATATCAGAATAATGATAGAAATATACCAAATACTTCATCCATACATATTAATGGAGTTAATGGTAAAACACCATTGATAGTTATTGATGGAGAAATTGTTTCTCAGGAAGTAATGGCAAAACTTGATCAGGAAACAATTCAATCTATTGATGTTTTAAAGGATAAATCAGCAACTGCTTTATATGGCGATAAAGGAAAAGATGGTGTTTTAATAATCAAGACAAAAGCAAGAGGATTAAAAGAAAGCAATCCATTGATTGTATTGGATGGCAAAATTATTTCACAACAAGAAATGGATAATTTAAGCCCTCATACAATTGAATCAGTTAATGTTTTAAAAGGAAAAACGGCTACTGATTTGTATCCGGAAAAAGGGAAAGAGGGTGTGATTATAATAACAACAAAAAAATAAAACGATAAGATTAGCAAGCTGAAAAAATAAAAAGACTGGATATTAATTCAGTCTTTTTATGCCTTAAGAATATTTAGTATCAGCTTACAAATAATACCACGGATTCCTCTTCGCCGCCCAAATATACTTTCTGATATTCCGCCAGAAAGCCAGTACCATGTAAATAATAATTGGTGAACCTACTGTAAGTATAGAGGCATACATAAAGTACCTGCGAATGCTGCTGGTGGCAATTCCCATCCTATTGCCAATGGCCGAACAAACCCCAAAGGCATTCCATTCTACAAAGCTTTTTAATTTGTTCATACCACTAAAGTAGAAAATTGCCCGAAAACAAGCAATAAAGCTTTATTAACACCCTGTTTATTCGTAAATTCGCCGCACATTTACTCACTTCAAAAGACTCTCCACATGGTATTCGATTTAGACCTCATTAAGAAAGTATACGCTGAAATGCCTGCAAAAATTGATGCAGCCAGAAAATTGACCGGTAGGGCATTAACAATGACAGAAAAAATATTATACAGCCACCTTTACGGTGCATTGCCGGCGGCAGAGCATGGCAGAGGTAGTGATTATGTGGATTTTGCTCCTGACAGAGTAGCTATGCAGGATGCGACTGCACAAATGGCTTTATTACAGTTCAGTACGGCTGGTCGCAGCAAAGTGGCAGTTCCATCAACTGTTCATTGCGATCACCTTATTCAGGCTAAAGTAGGTGCTAAGAAAGATTTGGAATTAGCGATTGAAACGAATAGAGAAGTATATGATTTTCTTTCTTCTATATCTGATAAATACGGAATCGGTTTCTGGAAGCCCGGAGCTGGAATTATTCACCAGGTTGTACTAGAAAATTATGCATTCCCAGGTGGTATGATGATTGGTACCGATTCTCACACCCCAAATGCCGGCGGTTTAGGTATGGTAGCTATTGGAGTTGGTGGTGCAGATGCTGTGGATGTAATGGCTGGCTTACCATGGGAATTGAAAATGCCAAAAGTAATTGGTGTGAAGCTCACTGGTAAGTTGAGCGGCTGGACTTCTTGTAAAGATGTAATTCTTTGGGTAGCTGGTCAATTGACTGTAAAAGGCGGAACCGGTGCCATTGTTGAATATTTTGGTGATGGTGCAGATAGCATGAGTGCTACTGGAAAAGGAACAGTTTGTAATATGGGTGCTGAAATAGGAGCTACCTGTTCTTTGTTTGCCTATGATGAAAAAATGAGTGCTTATTTAAAAGCAACAGGCCGAGAAGAAGTGGCTGCTTTAGCAGATGGAATAAAAGATCATCTTCGTCCCGATGCTGAAGTGTATGCAAACCCTGCAGAATATTATGATCAGTTATTGGAACTTGATTTAAGCACATTGGAACCATACGTAAATGGTCCATTTACTCCAGATTTGGCAACACCAATTTCTAAAATGGCTGAAGCAGTTGAAAAGAATGGTTGGCCTGCTAAATTAGAAGTGGCATTAATCGGTTCTTGTACCAATTCATCTTATGAAGATATAAGCCGTAGTGCTTCTATTGTAAAAGATGCAGTGAGCCAGGGAATAAAAACCAAATCTGAATTCACCATAACTCCGGGTAGCGAGTTGGTAAGATATACAATCGAAAGAGACGGTTTTATTAAAGAGTTTGAAGATGCAGGTGGTGTTGTGTTGGCGAATGCATGCGGACCATGTATTGGTCAGTGGGCAAGACATATTGATGATCCAAACCGTAAGAATACAATCATCACTTCGTTCAACAGAAACTTTGCGAAGCGTAATGATGGTAATGCAAGTACCTATGCATTTGTAGCAAGCCCTGAAATTGTAACAGCAATGGCAATGGCCGGAACAATCTCTTTTAATCCATTAACAGATACTTTAAAAAATGATAAAGGCGAAGATGTATTATTGAAAGAGCCAACTGGTTTTGAATTACCTCCAAAAGGATTTGATGTAAAAGATGCAGGTTATCAGGCGCCTGCTGCTGATGGAAGTGGTATACAAGTAGTAGTTAATCCAGAATCAAAAAGATTACAATTGCTTGAACCATTTAAAGCATGGGAAGGAACTGATCTGAAAGGGTTGAAATTGCTAATCAAAGCAAAAGGAAAATGTACAACTGACCATATTTCAATGGCAGGACCTTGGTTGAAATTCCGTGGACATCTTGATAATATCAGTAACAATATGCTGATTGGTGCTATTAACTTTTACAATGAAAAAACTGATACTGTAAAAAATCAATTAACTGGTGAATACGGACCAGTACCAGCAACTGCAAGGGCTTATAAAGCAGCAAATATTGGTAGTGTGGTAGTTGGCGATGAAAACTATGGTGAAGGTTCATCAAGAGAACATGCTGCTATGGAACCAAGACATCTGGGTGTAAGAGCAATCATTGTCCGCAGTTTTGCAAGAATACATGAAACAAACTTGAAGAAGCAAGGAATGTTGGGATTGACGTTTGCTAATAAAGAAGACTACGATAAAGTACAGGAAGATGATAGCATTGACATTGATGGATTAACTTCATTTGCACCGGGAGTGCAGTTGACAGTAGTTTTAAATCACAGCGATGGAAGTAAAGATTTAGTTCCTGTAAACCATACTTACAATGTACAACAGATAGAATGGTTTAAAGCAGGAGGTGCTTTAAATGTTATTAGAGCTGAATTTGCTAAATAATAAACGTTTTAAAAATCTTGGTAAGCCGTTGCAATAGCAGCGGCTTTTTTTATGAGTAACAAGGGAGTATATTAACTTTTGAAAATCTTGTAATATTTTTTTCAACTTAAGGCTGTGTTGTTATTTTGTTGTTACTGAAATTCTGCTTATAATTGAATATGGTCAGATTAAATCCGGATGTAGATATTGTACTTGATATTTTGAAAGCAGTTGTGGAAGCTCAGCCTTTGTCATCTTTTGCGAAGAGTATCCATGATCAGTATATTGAAAGAGGAGGCTTGAGTAAAAAGCAACTGGAAGGATTGTATAATAAAGCACTTAAAGTAAAAACAATTCCTCCAAATAAGCTGGCGACTCTTGAAGCAATCATCTTAAGAAAACATAGTAAGCAGAAATCTGAATTGCCAGCTAATGTTCCTTTATATGAAAAGGATGAAGCTGTTGAAAAAATGATAAATGAAGTTCTTCAGAAATACCCAGCGCACAAAAGAGTCTTATTTTTCCGAGCCAAGTTCGATAACAATGAACTCTTTTCACCTCCGGAAAAAACTGAATTAGAGAGGTTTTATAAGGCTTTGAAAAAATAGATTTCGACCATTCTAATTTCCCCAACGAAAAGATTTGCTATCAATTCCAGCTAAATCAATTACTCGATCTACAACGGTGTTAGCTACTTCGTCTATTGTCTTCGGAAGGCTGTAAAAAGATGGTGTGGCAGGGCAAATAATACCACCAGCAAGAGTAACTGCTTCCATATTTCGAATATGTATCAGGTTGTATGGTGTGTCTCTCACAACACAAATAAGCCTTCTTCTCTCCTTTAAAATTACATCAGCAGATCTTGATATCAAGTCATTTGAAATGCCTGTTGCAATTCTTCCTAATGTTCCCATAGAACATGGAATTATGATCATTGTATCATATTTGCCCGATCCAGATGCAAAAGGCGCATTAAAATCAGTTTTCCCATAGTATTTAACTGGATAGTTCTTATATGTTTCATTTTCAAGTTCTGTCAACCAAACCTCCTTGGCATTCTCGGACATTACTACTGATAATTCAGTCCATTGATCCTTTAGAATCAGCAATTTTTCCAGTAAATTTTTAGCATAAATTGAGCCGCTAGCTCCCGTTATTGCAATGACTATTTTTTTCATATTGTCTTAATAACCCTCAAAGTACTCGAAAGTTGAAGTAAGTTAAACAATTATTGAAATCATTCTTTTTAAGTCTTTGTAGTCGTACTACTACAACGACATAACTTTCATTCTATACTAACAAATGATTCTCAGTTGAGCAAAATCAATAAATTTTAAATATGTGTATGATTTTGGGTAATTGGACAAAAAACAGTCAACAAATATTTTGTGATACTAATTTATTAACGATATTAGCATTGAATTTTCATAGGATAAGGTTTAATGGTTAATGGTTTTTGATTAGGGCCCCCCGATTTACTTCGGGGGTTCTTTTTTGCCCATACCTCTGCATTGAAAAATTAAATTCTTTATATAAAAAAATCCCTTCTTTTTTGAGAAGGGATTTTAATTATTTGATTATCCGGTTCGATTAGAAGCCCTTTGATTGTTTCGCTGGTTTATTTGGTAATTGAGTGTTTTTATTTCCCAAGTTTTCAAGAATCCAATTCGTCATTTTACTCCAAAGATGGAAAGTAGTATTATCCATTCCTCCAGAAATACCGTGATTTTTATTCGGATAGTATGCACTTTCAAAATCTATATTGCTTTTTACCAATGCCGTTATCATTTGTGTAGCATTTTGAAAATGTACATTATCATCTGAAGTACCATGAACAATGAGATATTTACCTTTTATTTTATCCGTAAAATTAATAGGTGAGTTATCATCATAGCCTTTAGGATTTTCCTGCGGTGTACGCATATATCTTTCAGTATAGATATTATCATAATAACGCCAGTTTGTAACCGGTGCTACGGCCACCGCTGCGCTAAATACATCGTTTCCTTTTGTGATCGCTAATGAACTCATAAATCCGCCATAACTCCATCCCCAATGACCGATATTGTCTTTATCAACAAATGGCATAGTGCCAAGATATTTTGCAGCATCTATTTGATCTTCGATTTCAAACTTACCTAGTTGCAAATATGTTTTTTTCTTAAACTCTTCACCACGATAGCCAGTACCAGTATTGTCGACACTTACAACTATAAATCCTTTTTGTGCCAGCATCTGGTGCCAGGTGCTTACAGCTCCAAATCGGTTTGCTACTTGTTGCGAACCTGGTCCGCCATAGTTACAGAAAAGCACCGGGTACTTTTTGTTGCATCAAAATTTGCTGGCTTTAACATCCAACCATTTAAAGTATCTCCTTTGCTGTTGGGAACTCTCATAAATTCAGCTTTGCCATATCCATACTCAGTCAGCTTTTCCTTTAGCTTAGCACTTTCATTCACTGTTTTCACCAAATTGGCGCTGAAGTTTTTCTTTTTGTCAACTACAATATCATGCACAGTTACTATTTGAGGAGTATTAAGGTCTGAATAAAAATCATAGAATTTTGTATAATCATCATTTAGCTGAACTCTATGTGTACCATTTCCCTTTGTTAATTGAGTAGCTTTCTTGCCGTTAAAATCTGTTACAAACAAATTTCTATCCATAGGAGTAGGATAGGCCATAGTATAAAAAATACGTTTGTTAGTTTCATCTACTGCTTCAATATTAGTGATTTCGAAATTTCCTTTTGTTACTTGTGCAGATGATTTTCCATCAAGGCTGTTGAGGTATAAATGACGATAGCCATCTTTTACTAAAACCACCCACCAGTCGTCATTGATCTCAACAAAATATTTATTTTTCTCTTCGTATAATAAGTTAGCAGCACCAGTTTGTGCATTGGTTGCCAACAGTTTTAAATTGTCCTGATGACGGTTCATCCAATACACAACTAAAGTTTTGTCGTCTTTGGTCCATTTAATACGAGGGATGTATATATCGCCTTGTTCATATTGTGCTTTTACATCTTTGCCTGAAGCAACATCATAAATATGAATTTCCACTTTTGAATTATCATCTCCGGCCTTTGGATATTTATAAGTGTATTGATTGTTGTATTTATCATCGAATTGAGTGAACTGATATTCTTTCACCTTGCTTTCATCAAATTTATAATAAGCGATGAAATTTCCCTTAGGACTCCAGTCGTAAGCTTGTGTAAATTCAAATTCTTCTTCATATACCCAATCACAATTACCATTGATGATTTTATTCCATTCTCCATCAGTTGTAATTGGTTTAGATGTTTTGCTGGCGATATCGTAAAGAACAAGATTGTTGTTTTTTACGTAAGCGATTTTTGTTCCATCAGGCGAAAAAGTAGGATGAATAACTTTATCGTCTTCCAGTTTGATTAATTTTTTCGAGGCTATGTCAAATAGATAAACAACCGCTTTGGAAGATCTGCGATAAATTCGCTCTATATCTTTTCTAATCAATACAGTATTTGGATTTGCATCAGTACGAATAATATCTTCTGGCTCACCAATAGATTTGCCATTCTCATCTTTCAGATCAGCAGCTTTTATTTCGGTATCTGTTTTGACAGTTCCGAAATCAGCTCTTACAAATTCTCCTCTGAAAGTTCCTTTTTATAAATGTCTTCAAGGGTAATCTGTTTTGTTTGAGCCATTGTAACTAAGGGCAACAAAAAAATAGTAAAAAAACTTACGCATAGTCATTTTATTTTTGATGATTGTTTTGCTATTCTGTGACGAATCAATACCAGTAAAAGTAGCATAATATGCTTTATTGCAAATACCGTACATAAAAAAGCCCCGTATCTCTTCAGAGATGCAGGGCTTTAGTAAATAATTATCTGATTATTTATTCTTTAATTTTTCAGTCATATAATCAAACCTTTTTCCAGCAACATCAGCCATATCAGGAATTTTTTCAACCTTGTATTCTCCGGCTTCCAGTTTTTTCTTTGTTTCGGAGAAGGCATTTAATGTCAATTCAATATCCTCGTCTGTATGAACAGCGGAAGGTATTAAACGATAAATAATATGTCCTTTTGGAATAACTGGATATACAACGATGGAAGCAAAAATTCCATAGTTTTCTCTTAAATCCATTACCATAGCTGTCGCTTCGGGAACATCGCCTTTCATATAAACAGGAGTAACCACCGAATCGGTTTTACCTATATCAAAGCCACGATCTTTTAATCCCTTTTGCAATTTCATGGCATTGCTCCAAAGCTTTTCTTTTAGCTCAGGGTGATTGCGCAAAAGCTCTAGCCTTTTAAGATTACCAACAACTAATGGCATTGGCAAACTCTTAGCAAAAATTTGCGAACGGATATTGTAGCGGATATAATCTATAATTTTTTTATCGCCGGCAATAAAAGCACCAATGCTTGCCATCGATTTGGCGAATGTAGAAAAGTAAAGATCTATTGCATCCTGACAGCCTTGTTCTTCGCCTGCACCAGCACCCGTTTTACCCAATGTACCAAAACCATGGGCATCATCTACCAATAAACGGAAAGGGTACTTTTCTTTTAATACAACTGTCGCTGTCAAATTTCCCTGATCGCCTGCCATGCCAAACACACCTTCTGTAATTACTAATATGCCGCCAGCCTTTTGCTTTTCAGTTAATGCAGTTGCTCTTTGTAATTGTTTTTCAAGATCCGCCATATCGTTGTGCTTGTATACAAAACGATGGCCTGGATGCAAACGTAATCCGTCAATAATACAGGCATGGCTTTCGGCATCGTACACAATTACATCATGACGGCTGCAAAGCACATCAATAACACTTACCATTCCCTGGTATCCATAATTAAGTAATGCAGCATCTTCTTTCATTACAAAAGCTGCTAACTCTTCTTCTAATTGTTCATGAAGGTTACTGTTGCCACTCATCATTCTTGCCCCCATAGGATAGGCGAGCCCATAATCTTTAGCACCATCCGCATCTGCTTTTCTTACTTCTGGATGGTTTGCAAGCCCTAAATAATTATTCAAACTCCATACAATCATTTCTTTTCCACGAAACATCATGCGGCTGCCGATATCGCCTTCCAATTTTGGAAACGCAAAATAACCATGAGCTCTTTCACGGTACTGACCAAGTGGGCCATAATTCTTTAGTAAACGTTCAAAAATATCTGCCATATAGTTGGTATGATTTAGAAAATAAATTTGAGAAATAAGTGGCGCAAAGGTAAGCTTTTGTCATTAATTCTAAAGCGATGGCAATCCGAGGTTTATGGACTACTATGTTGAAGGTAAATAGCTGGTTTCGGACTGTTTTTTATAGCATTAATTAATTCTTATATTCTCTTTTGTTACAGGAGAACAAATATTCTATTTAAAATAAAAACCCGGTCTTTCAACCGGGCTTTTGATTAGAAACCTTTTTTCTCATCCTTCTTCATTTTCTGGTCTGGATTTTTTACATATTTCTCCAGCCATTGAAATTGTTCGTTTAACAAGTGCAATAGATTTTCTCTCCCTGCGTAACCATGACTTTCGTATGGTAGGCTTAGGAATTTTACAGTTCCTCCATGACCTTTTATAGCATTGAACATTCTATCACTTTGTATCGGAAATGTTCCAGTGTTATTATCCATTTCTCCATGAACTAACAGAATGGGTGTTTTGATTTTATCTGCATTACTGAAAGGACTCATCTCATTGTATAAATCAGGAGCCTGCCAATAAGTACGGTCTTCATTTTGGAAACCAAACGGAGTCAATGTTCTGTTGTAGGCCCCGCTTCTTGCAATACCTGCTTTAAATAATTTGGTATGTGCTAAAAGATTCGCTGTCATAAATGCGCCGTAACTATGGCCACCAACTGACATACGATTTTTGTCACCCACACCAATTGAATCAAGGGTATTTACAGCTGCTTCAGCATTCATTGTTAATTGCTCGATAAAATCATCATTTGGTTTTTTGTCTTTAGCTGAAGCCACAATTGGCATCTCAGCATTATTGAAAACAGCATAACCCTGTGTTACGTAAAAGATAGGGGAGCCTCCATTTACCAATGTAAAACGGTGCTCACTTCCACGAATCTGCGCAGCATCTGCGGCAGAATTAAATTCTCTTGGATAAGCCCAGATTAAAACAGGAAGTTTGCCATCACGGTCTTTGTTGTAACCTTTTGGTAGGTATAAATCGCCGGTAAGATCAACTCCATCGGCTCTTTTGTATTTTATTTTTTCTTTGGTAACTCCATCCATTTGTGGGTAAGGATTAGTGAATTGGGTAATTTGTCTGTCAGCAATTTTTGCTTTCAGATTTTTGATCCAGTAATTAGGAACAACGGATTCACTTTCTTTTCTTGTCAACAATTCTAGTTTGTCAGCATCTAAAATTTTGGTGATGCTTTCATAAAAACCTTCATTGCATCTCCAGATAATATTTGTTTTTTTAGTTGTAAGATCAAAAGTTGCTAAAAAAGGTAAATCGCCTTTTGGTGAACTTCCAGTTGTATTATTCATTAATAATTTGGTTCCATTGTCGATTAATTTTACAACTTCTCTTTTCCATTGATTTTGTACGGTAACCGGATTGCCGGGATCGGAATAAGCATCAGTAATATTTCTTTCCATCAATAATGTCATTTCTCCCGTAGAAGGATTGTATTGGCTTACCTGTGTTTTTTGTTTGCCTCTTAATCCTTCAGATATCATAGCAAAAGTCGCATTGCCCCATGTAACACCTTGGAAACGCATTTGAGTTTTGAATAATTGTTTTGCCTCGGTATTAAATGGAGCAGATAAGGCATAGACGGCGTCATGAAAATCAATATTTTTTTTAATCATACCACTGTCTAGTGGCATGCACCAAGTTACCGTGGCAGCTTCATCATCTCTCCAGTCAAAACTGCGAGGGGCCATCATCACATTATCATTTCCGGAAGGAGCCGTTTCCGACGAAGGCACATCGGCTAAATGTTTTACTATTTTACCATTCATGTCTGTAATTGCATAAGTAGATGGAAATCCAGATGCAGGAACGGTATAAGAGAATGGTTTCTTCAAGGTGCGGACAATCATATATTTTTTATCAGGAGAAATATTTGTGTTAGCATAAATAGCCGGACTACCAATTTTTGTTTCAATACCATTTACATTTTTTACCAACTGTGTAGTTGCATAAAACTCATAAAGCTTTTCATCGTACGGATTTTTAATAAGATCCTGGTAGGTTGGTCTTGGAGATGCTTTGCCATAATTTTCCTGAACAGTTGGGCCGGTAGGTACAGCAGGACGAACTGGTGCAGCAGCAACTGATTTTATAATTGTTCTATATAGCAAAGTAGTAGCATCGTACCATTGAACACCTCCAGAAATTACATTCAGTGCAGTCTTATTTACTTTCGTTGCTTTCTGTGTTGCTACATCAATTACATATAAATCCACATGTGTGGGATTAGTATTTGTAAAAGCAATTTTTTTATCGTCGGGACTAAAAGAAACACTTCCTGCATATAGTGGTGAAGGCAGACCAGTTATTTTGTAATCCTTACCAGTTTGAATATTACGAAGAGAAAGATCATTAATAAAATTCTGACGGCTTGGGGCAAAGTTGGCGGGGTTGATACGAAGGCCAGCAATTTTTAATTCTGGTCTTGCCAATTCTTCCACCGATGGATAACTGTTGCTTTGCATAAACAACATCCAAGTGCCTTTGTCATCCACTCTTACACCAGGCGTTGGTTTTGCCAATAACATATCAGCAATATCTTTTGGGGGTATTGTGTAGCCGGCATCATCCTGTGCAGTAGTATTAATTGTTAGGAATAAAAAGAAGAAGGAAAAAATCAGAGCATAACGTTTGGTAACCATAGCGAATATTTTAGTGCAACAAGATAAGTAAGAAATGAATATTTAAATGAACCGCTGATGGAAAATATTCGATATATAATTGATTTAATTAATGGGTGAATAATACATCTCCCAATTCGGACTTCTTTTTGAAAACAGAATTAGCAAATGGGCAAAGGGGAATTATCCTGATTGCATTTTCTCTGGCATATTCAACTGCTGCAGAAACCATTTGGTAACCTGCATTCTTTCCTCGTAATTCCTCACTTACTTCTGTATGGTCAATAATCATTTTTTCTGCTCCTGCCATGCTGTAAGTCATTTTAGCCAGCGTATTATTTTCATCGCCGATATGAAAGAAGCCTTTGTTGCCGTCTTTTTTGTGTAGAATCTGCATAATAATTTATTAGAGTTGCATAAATCTAAAAATAATTGGGCAATTATGATTTTACTTTTATATTTGTCCGGTAATGATACAGATAACAAATAAAATATGGTGGTGGCATACAACTCTGAAGGGGCTGTAATGTAATTACTGTATTTGAAAAAATATATTCAGGCCCCGACAGAGTTCGGGGCTTTTTCTTGCCCTTCGTAGCTGAAGCGAAGAAGGCATTGAAGATTAAGATAATTAATTATGAAGAAAATAGAAATAACTACCTCTTGCAAAAGGCTGCTGGCCGATGTTTTTACACCTGTTAGCATTTATCTGCGTTTACGAGATCGATTCAGGGATACAATATTATTGGAAAGTACAGATCATCATAGTTCGGAGAATAGCTATTCTTTTATCTGCATCAATGCAATTGGTGGAATGGAAATCAGCTCAAAGGAATCTGTTGAATTCAAATTACCGGGACGAAATCCTGAAAAGGTTAGTTTTAAAAACAAAAACGAAGTGCCACAACTGTTGTGGGACTTCATGCAAAAATTTGATAGTAAGCAAGGCGATACAAAAGAAGAAAAATTTGCACAAGGTTTATTTGGTTATACATCATATGATGCTGTGCAGTTTTTTGATACGGTAAGTCTTGTAACTCGTAGCTCAAATCTTGAAGCAATTCCACTAATGCGTTATAGGCTTTATCAATATGTGATTGCCATCAACCATTTTAAAGACGAATTATTTATTTGTGAAAATAAAATTGCTGGCGTTGAAAGTGATGTGGCAGTTGTAGAATCATTGATAAGAAGTAAAGATGTTCCTGTTTATCCTTTTGCTCCGAAAGGAGAAGAGATGACAAATATGACGGATGAAGAATATAAGAAGATAGTTGAAAAAGGAATTGCCAGTTGTCATAGAGGTGATGTATTTCAGATTGTATTAAGCAGAAGATTTCAGCAAAAATTTATTGGAGACGAATTTAATGTGTACAGAGCATTGCGGAGTGTAAATCCTTCTCCATATTTATTCTTCTTCGATTATGGAGACTATAAGTTGATGGGCTCTTCGCCGGAAGCACAATTAGTGATTCAGGATGGAACGGCTATAGTTCATCCTATTGCAGGAACATTTAAAAGAACTGGTGATGATGAAGCCGATAAAAAAGCAACGGAAAGATTATTGGAAGATGCAAAAGAAAATGCAGAACATGTTATGCTGGTTGATTTAGCCAGAAATGATTTGAGCCGTGTTTGTGATGAGGTATCGGTGTCTCAATATCGGCAAGTACAATATTTTTCTCATGTTATCCATTTGGTGAGTGAAGTGAAAGCTAAAGTGAGAGAGAATAGTAATCCATTTGAGTTGATGGCAAAAACTTTTCCGGCAGGAACATTAAGTGGTGCACCAAAGTTTAAGGCAATGGAATTAATCGACAATTATGAACCGACTGCAAGAAGTTATTATGGAGGTGCAATCGGTTTTATG
The DNA here is from genome assembly GCA_016708765.1 of Chitinophagaceae bacterium. Classification (GTDB taxonomy): domain Bacteria; phylum Bacteroidota; class Bacteroidia; order Chitinophagales; family Chitinophagaceae; genus JJ008. The sequence goes on along the minus strand of JADJFD010000001.1, from coordinate 990,481 downwards.
GGATTTGACGGAAGTTGTAATCATGCAATCATGATTAGAACATTTTTAAGTCAGCATAATACTTTAACATATCAGGCGGGAGCCGGAGTTGTAGCCGCAAGTAACCCTGAAAATGAATTGCAGGAAGTAAATAATAAACTTGGGGCATTAAAAAAAGCGATTGGCCTCGCAAAAGATATTTAAGTATGAAGATTTTAGTTTTTGATAATTACGATTCGTTTACTTACAACCTTGTCCATTTGGTGGAAAAGATTACCCATGAAAAAGTGGATGTATTTCGTAACGACCAGATTGCATTGGAAAAAATAAAAGAGTATGATAAGATTATTTTATCACCTGGTCCTGGTATACCAGAAGAAGCAGGACTGCTGTTACCGTTGATAAAAGAATTTGCTGCAACGAAATCAATTCTTGGTGTTTGTCTCGGTCATCAGGCAATTGGTGAAGCATTTGGTGGTAAGTTGACCAATCTTTCTACAGTTTATCATGGTGTTGCTATGCCAATTCAAATAGATAGAAAAAAGAAAAGTGATTTGTTTAAAGATTTGCCTGATTCAATTGAAGTTGGTCGTTACCATAGCTGGATTATTGATGAAAAGAATTTTCCTTATGAATTAGAAATAACAGCAAGAGATGAGAACAACTATATTATGGCGTTACAACATAAAAAATTTGATGTTCAAGGTGTGCAATTTCATCCGGAAAGTATTTTGACACCTGATGGAGAAGTAATTATGAGAAATTGGTTAAAGCCCCCAACCTCCTAAAGGGGACTTTGGTGAACTTTAATTTTGAAATCATTCGAGTAGCTATAAAATAAAGATTAACTAAATAATTTTATTAATTATAAAACTAAGTTCCCCTTTAGGGGACAGGGGTATGAAAAAAAATTTACAATTTTTATTCGAACACAAAACCTTAACAAAAGAAAAGGCAAAGGAAGTGCTGGTGAACATTGGTAAAGGGATGTATAATGAGCATGAAGTCACAGCTTTCATGACTGTGTATCTAATGCGCAGCATAACCATTGAAGAGTTACAGGGTTTCAGGGATGCTTTATTAGAATTATGTGTAAAATCAGATTTGAACGAATTTGAAACAATGGACATCGTTGGCACAGGTGGTGATGGAAAAAATACATTTAATATTTCTACACTGAGTTGTTTTATTGTAGCAGGTGCCGGACAAAAAGTGGCCAAACATGGTAACTATGGAGCTTCGTCTATCAGCGGTTCCAGTAATGTAATGGAACAACTCGGTTATACATTTAAAAGTGATAATGATAAATTAAAGAAAGAGATAGAAGAAGCTGGTATCTGTTTTTTACATGCACCATTATTTCATCCGGCATTAAAAACAGTTGGGCCGATCAGAAAGAATCTTGCCATGCGAACTTTCTTTAATATGCTTGGGCCGATGGCGAATCCTGCACACCCAACTTATCAATTAGTTGGTGTTTATAGTTTGGAGATGGCTAGGATTTATAATTATTTATTACAACAATCAGAAAAAGCATTTACCATTATTCATAGCTTGGATGGTTATGATGAGATTTCATTGACGAATGACACAAAGGTTATCACCAATGAAGGAGAAAGAATAATGACGCCAGAACAATTGGGCAAACGAATGGTTTCTGCTAACGATATAAGCGGAGGAAACTCAGTAGACGAAGCAGCAAAGATTTTTACATCCATATTAAAAGGGGAAGGAACTTTTGCGCAGAATGCGGTTGTGCTGGCAAATGCAGCGATGGCATTACATTGCACTGGTAAGTATAAAAGCTATGATGAAGCATATCATATGGCAGTGGAAAGTTTGGATAGTGGGAAAGCTAATGAATCATTAAATAAATTGATTGCATTACAATGAGTACAATCTTAGATACTATCGTTGCAGCTAAAAGAAAAGAAGTAGAAAAGTTCAAACCGATGAGCAGTATAGAGCGGTTTGAGAAGGATGGCTTTTTCTGGAAAATAGCTAATCGTTCTTTGGCTGAGAATTTATTGTTCCCGGGAAGTAATGGCATCATAGCAGAGTTCAAAAGAAAAAGCCCAAGCAAGGGTTGGTTTAAGACAAAAGAACTTGAAGTGGAACCTGTTGTAACGTCATATAATAAAGGAGCGGCCGGTATTTCTGTGTTGACAGATGATGAATTTTTTGGTGGCGACCTAGATGATCTAATACAGACAAAGGTTATAACAGATATTCCGGTGCTTCGCAAAGATTTTATAATTGATAAATGGCAGATAGCAGAAGCCAAGGCTTTTGGCGCAGATGTTATTTTATTGATTGCTGCCTGCTTGTCTATTAAAGAAGTGAAAGACTTTGCATCCTATGCAAAAAGCATTGGATTGGAAAGCATTCTCGAAGTGCATAATGAAGAAGAGTTAGGGCATTGTTGCGATGAAGTAACGATGGTTGGAGTGAACAACCGGAACCTGAAAACATTTGAAGTAGATATTAATACTTCCTTAGAATTGATTGATAAAATTCCTAAAGAAAAACCAGCGATTGCAGAAAGTGGCATCAGCAGCGTAGATACTATTGTAACTTTGCGAAATGCCGGTTATAAAGGATTTTTGATTGGTGAGAATTTTATGAAAGAAGAACAGCCGGGAAAGGCATTTGAGGAATTTGTGATTGGGCTGAAGCCCAATTAAAAAACTGAACACAGATTCTCACAGATTAAACGTATTAACACAGATTATTAATAAATTCAATTATAACATTATAACATATCTAAAGCAGATCAGGATTTTGAAGAATCTAATTCGTGAAAATCTGTGTAATCTGTGGCTAAAAAAAACAATATGAATATTAAAGTATGCGGCATTACAGAAATGAAACAATTGCAACAGTTGGATGGGCTGGCTATTGATTTTGCAGGAATGATCTTTTATAAAGATTCTCCCCGATTTATTGGCGATAAACTTTCTAAGAATGATGTAAAAAAGGCAGATTTTGATCTGAAAAAAACCGGTGTGTTTGTAAATCCTGAAATGATTGATGTGCTGGATGCTATTGATGAGTATGGACTGGAAGTAGTGCAACTGCACGGTAACGAAAGTCCGGAGATGTGTGAAGACCTAAGCAGCGAAGTGGAAGTGATAAAAGTATTTAGTATTAAAGATAATAAGGAAGATATTGACGAAATGGTAGCAAAATATGATGCCGTCTGTGATTATTACTTGTTTGATAAGGCCACAGATTACACTATCGGCGGCACAGGCCAGCAGTTTGATTGGGAAATTTTACGGAAAGCCAAGATTGAAAAACCTTTCTTTTTAAGCGGTGGTATTGCGGTGGAAGATGCGGCAAAATTAAAAGCCTTTAAACATCCTGATTTTTTTGGTGTTGATATTAACAGCCGTTTTGAAACCGAACCGGGAGTAAAAGATATGGCGAAGTTGTTACAGTTTAAGTTGGCGTTGAAGTAAGGCCTCCCCTGAACTCCGTTCGTTCCATTTCATGGAACCTCCAAAGGAGGGGCTTTAGAGTCTGAAATTTTAGAAAGTTATTATTGGTTGTAAAAGAAGACTGAAGTATTGATTAATGAAGCAAAAGAAATAGAAAAAAACAAAAGCATTGCTTTAGTAAACATCCCCCTCCTTGGAGGGGCGGCTTGAGGAGATGTTTTACTTTAAGGAAACTGGGGGTGTGTTTTGATGCAATGAAAACCGAACGTACAAGTGAGTGACACAACAGACGATGCCATGTAATACTGAAGATGGTAACAAAAAATAAAAATGACAACAACACAAACATATACTTCTCCAAACGAACAAGGCTACTACGGTCCATTCGGTGGTGCTTCATACCTGAAATGCTGCATCGCAATGTGGAAGATCTGCGGACAAAGTATTTAGAAATAATATATGAGGAAGGTTTTCAAAAAGAGTTTCAGTATTTGCTACGGGATTATGTAGGAAGGCCGACGCCATTGTATATGGCAGAGAGATTGAGTAAACAATTTGGTACAACGATCTATTTAAAACGAGAAGATCTCTGTCATACCGGCGCACATAAAATAAATAATACCATCGGGCAGATATTATTGGCGCAGCGATTGGGAAAAACAAGAATCATTGCAGAGACAGGTGCTGGACAGCATGGAGTGGCAACGGCTACGGTTTGTGCATTAAAAGGTGTTAAGTGTATTGTGTACATGGGAGAAAAAGATATTGAACGACAAGCTCCGAATGTAGCAAGAATGAAAATGTTAGGAGCAACAGTGATTCCGGCTACTAGTGGCAGTAAGACATTGAAAGATGCAACGAATGAAGCGATACGGGATTGGATTAATAATCCCAATGATACACATTATATAATCGGCAGTGTAGTAGGGCCGCATCCATATCCTGATATGGTAGCGAGATTTCAGAGTGTGATAAGCGAAGAAATGCGCAAACAATTATTAGAGAAAACTGGTAATGAATTACCCACTCATGTAATGGCCTGTGTAGGCGGCGGCAGTAATGCTGCAGGAGCATTTTATCATTTCTTAGATGAAACTTCAGTTCAATTGATTGCTGTAGAAGCTGCAGGTGAAGGAGTAAACAGTGGTAAGAGTGCTGCAACAACAGCATTGGGTAAGCCAGGTATTTTACATGGTAGTAAAAGTTTGCTGATGCAAACGGATGATGGACAAGTAGTGGAGCCCCATAGTATTTCTGCCGGTTTGGATTATCCTGGTATTGGCCCTTTGCATGCACATTTATTTAAAAGTGGTAGAGGTACATTTTTAAGTGCAACTGATGAGGAAGCATTACTGGCAGCGTTTGAATTATCAAAATTGGAAGGAATTATTCCGGCATTAGAAACGGCTCATGCTTTATCTGCATTGAAGCAAATGAAATTTAAGAAGGAAGATGTGGTGGTGATTTGTTTGAGTGGGAGAGGGGATAAGGATCTTTCTACATACATGAAAAATTTGTAATTGGGTAAGAAGTATTTTTAACTCAGTGCCTTAGTGTTTTGGTGTCTCTGTGGTTCAAACCCTGTACTATTTATTTTGAAAGACTAAGTCACAAAGACACGGAGACACCAATAAGAAGTTTTGTCGGAAATAATAGTATGAGTACATTAAAAGAAATATTTAAAACAAAAGGCAAGAATATATTGAATGTTTACTGCACCGCAGGCTACCCTCAATTAAATTCCACTCTGGAAATAATGAAAGCTCTGCAACAAAACGGTGCCGACATTATTGAGCTCGGTATGCCTTACAGCGATCCTTTAGCAGATGGCCCAGTTATTCAACAAAGCAGTGCTATTGCTATTGCAAATGGAATGACGATTTCAAAACTGTTCGAACAGTTAAAAGACTTTCGCAGAAGCCCCTCCTTCGGAGGGGTTGGGGAGGTCATTCCAGTAATCTTAATGGGTTACATGAATCCTGTTTTACAATACGGCTTTGAAAAATTTTGTGCTGATGCTTCAGCCGTTGGTATTGACGGTTTAATATTGCCTGACTTACCCGAGTTTGAATTTGAGACAGAATATGGAACCATCATAAAAAAGTACAACCTTGATTTTATTTTTCTCGTTACTCCCGAAACATCTGATGAAAGAATCAAGAAACTGGATAGCCTAAGCTCCGGTTTTTTATATGCAGTTTCATCTTCTTCTACAACTGGTAGCGACAAAACTAATGCAAGCCCCGATGCGTATTTAAAGAAGTTGAAAGGGCTTTCATTAAAAAATCCTGTGTTAGTTGGCTTTGGAATCCAGGATAAAGCCTCATTTGATGCCGTTTGTCAGTATGCCGATGGCGGAATTATCGGAACTGCCTATATTAAAGCATTGGAAAACAGTACAGATGTTAATGCATCCACAAAATCTTTCCTTTCGACAATTGTCGGTTGAATGACTTGAAGGTTTCCAATTCAATGATTAAATTTGCAAATTAATAGCCGAATCACCCATTTATGAAAATCAGATATAACTATGAAAAAATTATTGCTTCTTCTTTTGCTTAGCCCCGTTTTTGTTTTGGCGCAGAATGCTGAAAAGTCTTTTATAATTGAAGGAAAACTGGATGGTCTTCCCGATGGCACAGAAATTAAGTTGTATAAAAACGGTGACAACACTGAAATGGCTTCGGCTAAACTAATCAAAACAAAGTTTACATTAAAAGGAAAAGTAAAAGAACCTGTGCTGTGTTTTTTGGCAATAGGTGATAATAAGCCTGTGGAAATTTTTGTGGAAGGAGGAAAGGCTTCTTTAAAAGGAAAGAGTGTAAATCCGCTAACAGTTGAAATATCCGGTTCTGAATCTCATAAAGAGTTTACTGATTTTACAAAAGAGTTTTTACCACTTATTCAACAAGTGAGCAGCATTGCCACCACTATAAATAATAAAATGCCTGGCACTGAAAGGGATAATTTGATGAAGACTTATAATGCTTTACAGGAGAATGTACAAAACGCAATTACTAAAGTTGTAAATGGCAAGCCTAAATCAATAGTTACTGCTTTTATCTTGAATGTTACGTATGGCTTCAACGAAGACATAGTAATATTAGAGAACAGGTTTAATCAATTGGATGCATTAGTAAAGCAATCAGAAACAGGGCAAGCACTTGCGGGTTTTATTGCAGAGAATAAGATTGGTGCTGTAGGCACAGAGGCAATGGATTTTTCGCAACCTGATACATTAGGAAATGCTGTTGCCCTTTCTTCTTTTAGAGGGAAATATGTATTAGTAGATTTTTGGGCAAGCTGGTGTGGACCTTGTCGTCAGGAAAACCCAACTGTAGTTGAAAACTATAACTACTTTAATGCAAAAAATTTTACAGTATTAGGCGTTTCGTTGGACAGGCCCGGGCAAAAAGATAAATGGTTAAATGCCATTAAAGAGGACAATCTTGCCTGGACACAAGTAAGCGATCTGCAATTCTGGAACAATGCTGCCGCCAAATTGTATAAAGTGCAAGGCATACCACAGAATTTTCTGGTAGACCCAGAAGGAAAAATCGTAGCAAAAAATCTTAGAGGCCCTGCCTTGCGGGAAAAGCTTTGCGAATTGCTTGGTTGCGAAACAAAGGGTTTTTAATTCTATTCTTCGGCTATACCTAACAACGTCGAAATTGCTGTCCAGTTTTTCTCTTTTTGCTTAGTATATGCTTCTGTATTAGAAGGAATATTGTCTTCAGTTATTTTTAGCAGGAGAGCTGCCTGATTTTTCAACCCTTTTATTGATTCAGCTATAGATTCAATAAAATTCTTATCATTTTCCTTAGAAAATACTTTTTCTTTTAAGTTGTCTTCAAATGATTTGATAAGAAAATCAAACATCCCTTTTTGAGAATTCATTAGCTGGGTTACTTTTTCTGTCTCATATATCTTCTTAACAAAAGCATCTTTAGCTACATCAATCAATACATATGTATTGTACAACATTGTTCCAGATACTCCTCCAATCGTAGCTAATAATTTTTCTTCTCTTTCTTCACAGGTTTGTGAAAAACTATTTAGTGATAAAATTGCCAATGTGCAGATAAGTACTATTTTTTTCATTGAAGTTTATTTTTATTTGCTAAGATAGTTGATTAATAAACGTATATGTTCTAAGTAATAACTGAGCAACGGTAGAAAGAAGATACTCGTCACATGTAAAATTTGTAAATTATATAGTACCTTAGAACTCAGTTATAACCTAAATCCAAAATGCTATCATGAAAATTCTTTCATTAGCCCTGCTTATTTTTATTTCAATTGCTAGTCAGGCGCAGATACTCAATAAAATAAAGAACAAAGTAAAAGGCAAAGCCGAAAGCGAAGTAAGGGATGCTAAGTATGAAGCTAAAGCAAAAGCTAGAGCTGCTGCCCACAATGAAATGGATGAAGTAAAGGCCGACTTCGATTCTACTGATATTGACTATGCAATTCTATTAAGTGACAATTCCGGTTTATTTGGCGGACAGGGAAAAGGTGGATTTGGTTCCAAGTTTCTACGATTAGGGGGTATTGCCAATTCATTGTATAAAGATTTTGATCTGGATGATGAGGAAAATGCAACATTGAATTTGCAAATGGGGCAATCTTCCTATGCAATGGGCAAATATGTTTTTGCAGAAAAAAGATTAAAGTCGGCACAGGGCTTTTTTGAAAAGTCTTATCGCACTAGCGAATTGAATTATATGAAAACAATTGCCAGCCGTGGTTTATTGTACACAACAACAGGACGGTTCGCATTGGCAGATGAATACACTGCAAAAGCATTACAACTTCGGGAAGAGAAATTGGGGAATACCAATATGGCTGTAGCCGCTTCGCTGAATAATTATGCAGTGCTGCATTACAATCTTGGCAAGTACAACGAATCAGAAAAAGAATTTAATGACGCTATTGCAGTTATTAAAACAAATAAGTTACAGGAAGCAATGCCCTATGCAATTGTGTTGAACAATCAGGCTATGCTGTACCAATCAATGGGGAATTATGAAGCAGCAGTAAAAGTATTGCTACAGGCAATGACATTATCTGCAAAGCTTGAATCTGCCAAAGCCAGAAATCAATTAAAATTTTTATCTAATCTTGCGTTGCTGTATCAGCAAATGGGAAAATATGCTGAGGCAGAAAAAATTTATCTGGAGTTGGATAAAAAACTGGACAAAGGAAAACCCGAGCAGGCAAACATGCTGAACAACTACGCCATTCTTTCTTTATTAATGAAGAAGGAGGATAAAGTTGAATCCATGCTAAAGCAATCAGCAGGCATTTATAAAAGTTCGATGGGAGAGTCAAGTCCGGCTTATGCAAAAGTGATAAGTGATCTTGGCAATTTTTATCGCCACAAAGCAAGATATGCAGAGGCCGAACCTTTATTGCAGCAAGCCTTGCAGATAAGAGAAGATGTGCTTGGTACAAATCATCCAATGTATGTACAGTCGCAAGAAGATATGGCAATACTGCACTGGAAGCAAAAAGATATTACTAAATCTATTTCGCTGTACAAAACTGTAATGGAGAGAACATTGGATTTTATCAACAGCTACTTTGCTCCGATGAGTGAAGCGGAGAAAACAAGGTATTGGGATATGCTTGCTCCAAGGTTTCAACGGTTTTACAATTTTGCATTAGATGCTGCATCGTCAGATAAAGGAATATTAAAGGACATGTTTGAATACAGAACCGCCACAAAAGGCATTTTACTCAGTTCAACCAGAAAGATAAGTGAGAGCATTAGTAACAGTGGCAGCCAACAGTTGATTGATGATTACACCAACTGGATCGATCATAAAGAGCAACTTACAAAGCTGTATGCATATTCCAAGCAAGATTTAAAAGAACAGGCTGTAAATATAGATTCGCTAGAAGCCAATGTAAACAGCATGGAGAAAAAGATTTCTAAAAATTCAAAAGAGTTTGCAGATTTTTATTTTGCAGGTAAAATAAAATTCAATGCCATTCAAAATCAATTAAAGGGTGATGAGGCTTTGGTAGAAATAATTCGCTTGCAGCAGTTTGAGCAGGGCTTTACAGATGATTGCCGTTACATAGGTTTAGTAGCCACAAAAGATAAATCGCAACCAGAAATAGTTGTGTTGGATAAAGGCAACGATCTCGAAGTAAAACATGCCAGAACCTATAGGGTAATGATGAAGAGCAAAGGAAACGATGTGCAATCGTACACTAACTTCTGGGAGCCATTTGAAAAATAATTAAGCGGTAAGAAAACAATTTATGTTTCGCTGGATGGGGTGTACAACCAGGTAAACCTAAACACACTAAAGAAAACAGGTAACGACTATCTTATAAAGAAATATGATTTTATTCTGCTCAGTAATCCCCGTGATATAATGGCGAGCTATAAAAATGGGAAATCCGTCGGTGATAAAAATGCAGCCGTAATCGGTTTCCCAAATTACGGAGCAGGAAATATAGCTCCATTACCAGCCACAAAAAAAGAAGTAGAAGGAGTAGGAGGGCAATTAAAAAATTCTGGCTATGCTGTTGCAGAATTAATGCAGCAGAATGCTACAGAAAAAAATCTTAAATCGGCAAAGTATGTTAAGGTATTGCATATCGCAACGCATGGTTATTTCTTAAAAGATGTGGTAAAGCCGAGTTGGCCGCTGGGTGTACATTCAGATTATGCAAAAGATAATGTGTTGCTTCGTTCCGGGCTTATGCTCACTGGTGCTTCCAATGCAGACAAATTAATTCCCGGACTTGACAATAGCAACAATGGCATTATCACTTCTTACGAAGCCATGAATCTCGATCTAAAAGGCACCAACCTCGTAGTGCTAAGTGCCTGCGAAACTGGCTTGGGCGAAGTAAAAGCCGGAGAAGGTGTTTATGGTTTGCAAAGGGCATTTCTCGTAGCCGGTGCAGATGCTATTATCATGAGTTTATGGAAGGTAGACGATGCCGCCACACAAGAGCTCATGAATATTTTTTATTCCAACTGGATAAAAGGTGGCGACAAGCAAAAAGCTTTTCGAGATGCACAAGTGCAGCTCATGACAAAGTTCAAAGAGCCATTGTATTGGGGCGCATTTGTAATGATGGAGAATTAAAACGTTGCAATGGTTTGTGTCTTCACTAACCATTTTTCTTGTACTCCGAAGCTTCAGCGAAGGAGTATTAACCGAGCTTCAGTTCCCTGAGCATCGTCCCTTGCGTCGCACTCTTGTACTGTAGTAATTCTATTCAACTTTTTGATACCGATGGTCTCTCTCAATAGCAATGTCTCCCGCAGGGTACGTTGCGTATCAGCTAATCATTTATCTTTTTCTTTCAAAATAATCTTCTTAATAATAACAATTTGCCCAAGATGGTAGTGGCTATGCTCTATAATGCCGTGTAGGTTTCTGAAGTAATTACCATATTTTTCATCAGCAAGATATTCGTTAAGCTTTTCGTCTGGTAGCTGCTCCACAAGCTTGGCAAAGGTTTCTGCATCTGCCCAAACTTTATTCAGCATCTTTTCCCAATCTTGCTGCGATTGAATAAGAGGCACATCAAAACTAAATTTGTCATGAGCTTCCAAAATTTCACCTTGTAATACTTTTAAAACAGCACTTACATAATAATTGATATGATAAGTAAGAGCAGCAATAGTATTTAGCGAATCAATTTTTGTAGTAGCCTGTTGCCATGTTACATCTGCGAGATTATCTTTCAGATTGGAGGTAGTCCAGTTGCCACCAAAATGAATTTCACGAAAGTGTTTTGCTATTTGTGCTGTTAAACTCATTATGTGGAATTGGTATTTTATAACAACTTCTTATATCATTGCAATTGCCTTTTATACAACTGTATCGCATTTTCAAAACCCAGATACAATGCATCGCAGATAAGAGCATGACCAATGCTTACTTCATCTATCCACGGTATTTGTTGTTTCAGAAATTGAAGATTTTGTCTGTCAAGATCATGTCCTGCATTAATGCCAAGACCTAATTCTTTTGCTTTGGTAGCAGCAGCGATAAATGGTTTGATAGCAGCATCTTTATTGCCGTTGGCATATTGCTTTGCATAGCTTTCTGTATACAATTCAATTCTATCTGTTCCTGTTGCAGCGGCGCCTTCCACCATTGCTACATCGGGATCTACAAAAATCGAAACACGGATGCCTGCATCTTTAAACACTTTTATGGTTTGTTGCAGATAGTCTTTGTTGGAGACAGTGTCCCAGCCATGGTCACTGGTAAGTTGTCCCAATGTGTCAGGTACTAATGTTACCTGATGTGGTTTTGTTTCCAGCACCAAGTCAATAAATTTTTGCTCTCTGCAATTACCTTCTATATTAAACTCGGTAGTTATTATTTTTTTTATCTGCCGCACATCTTCATAGCGAATATGCCGTTCGTCTGGCCGTGGATGAACTGTTACACCATCGGCTCCAAACAGTTGAGCATCGATGGCTGCTTTTACTACATCGGGATTATCGCCGCCTCTGGAGTTGCGGAGTGTTGCAAACTTGTTGATGTTAACGGAGAGTTTCGTCATGTCGCAAAAATACAGTTCTTATAATTCCTTCCATGTGTGGTCGGCTAATAATTGTACAGCCGATACAAATTTCTTAAACGGTCCAGCAACTCCCCATTCTTTTGGAGAAACCAATGACAGCATGAAACTTTCATCATTCTTCTCATACAAATAATATGTTTGCCCGATATTAGGTTTGAAAGAAAGCTTAGCCTGATAGATCAACATTGATAATTCTTTTCTTTTCTGAATTTCATGTGCTTGCAAGGCCAGTAGCTCTATTTGCTTACGTATTTGGTCGAGCTGCATATTTGTTTGCTCCTCCATTGCTGTTAGAGCTTTATGTTTGATAACACCTTCTTCTGTAGCTTTTATTACGGCTCCTGATACGGAAGCGGAGTAAGGCAGCACACTCAATTGTTTATGATACATTTCTGCATTGGTGTAAGAGGTCCCGTCTTCTCTGTTTCCTTGTTGAGTAACTCTTAAATAACCATTGGGCATTATCTCATGCACAATGTGCAGTACTACTTCTCCTTTTTTGTAAAAATGTATTTCGAAACTAACGCTGTCGGGAAATAAGGCCTGCACTTTATCTGCCAAGTCATGATTTTGGAAATCATTTAAATCTCCATCGGCATTTATGGTATAGCTGCTGGCAAAGGCGGTGTTTTCAAGTGATACCCAATTATGATGAACGATGAGATCTTTAGTATCCTTTATTGCTTCTATTTTATAAATACCACTTTTGGGTCTTTCGCCCAATTCGTATGTTCCCTTTTCGGGAAATAGTTGCCATGAAGCTAGAAAATTATATGCTTGAACCATATTATTGATTAGTTGTGATGTAGCAAAGATTTTGTTTTCCTGCCATATAACAAAGTATTGAAGAGTTTGTTTGCAAATTCATTAATGAAGGTTTAGCTTTATTTTTCTACTATCTTTATTATGAAATAGCGAAAACAATGAAAAGTTATTTTGGCGAATACCAAAATGCCCAAGGTACAGGTGCGGTAGAGTCTACCGTATTGATTTTTGATAAGAACCTCAGCATAGGTTTTCGCAATGCAGATGGAAGCAATGCTATGATAAGTTGGCTACTGAAAGATGTGGAGGTTATACATGCTTTTTCTTCGCAAGGAACAAAACTTACATCTTCTAAACATCCGGGAGCAACATTAACGATTAAAGGAAAAGAAGCTGGGGATTTCATAAAAGAAATGCAGGCGGAAAGACAAAAGCCATGGCATCGGAAAAGCAGCGGAAAGGAATGGATAAGAAACGGTTTGCTTTTACTTACATTACTGGGTGGATTATTTCTACTGTATCTTTTAATAGTTCCGTGGCTATCTGAAAAGCTTGCTACAAAAATTTCTATTAAAACTGAAAAGCAATTAGGCGAAGCGGCATATAATGCAATGGGTCTTGCCGGACAGGAAGATACAGCCAGCAGTTACATATTAAATGAATTTTTTCAGGAAATGGATGTCCCCACAGCATATGATATAAAAATTACTGTGGTGAATGATAATATGGTGAATGCTTTTGCTTTGCCGGGTGGCCGCATTGTGGTGTACAGTGCATTATTGAAAGAGATTAATTCATACCCAGAGTTGGCAGCTTTGCTTAGTCATGAGTTTACTCATGTAAATAATAAGCATTCCACAAAATCAATTTTCAGAAAGCTTGGATCAAAAGTATTTCTTGGTTTGTTATTTGGAAGATTTGGAACGGTTACATCTGTTGTGGTTGATCATGCAGATAATTTAAAGTCCTTAAAGTATTCCCGTAAACTAGAGAAAGAAGCAGATATTGATGGTCTTGCACTTTTGGCAAAACGGGGAATAGATCCGAATGGATTCGAAGATTTGTTTACTAATTTAAAAACGGCGGCAGGGGGTGATGCGATGCCAGAATTTTTTGGAAGCCATCCGGATATTGATAAGCGTATTGCTTATGTTAAAGAAGCTGGAAAAACGATTGTAATAAAGGAAGATGAAAAACTAAAAGGTATATTTGAAAAATTAAAATAAACAATCATGTTAGTTACAACAACAAGTACAGTAGATGGAAAACAAGTGCAGGAATACCTCGGTGTTATTAATGCACAAAGCATAATCGGTGCTAATATCTTTAAAGACATATTTGCCGGATTAAGAGATGTGTTTGGTGGTAGAAGTAAAACCTACGAGAAAGTGCTTGAACAAGCTAAGGAAGATGCATTGAGGGAATTATCAGAAAAAGCACAAGCATTAGGAGCTAATGGCATATTAGGTGTAGACCTGGACTTTGAAACTATAGGAAGCGGTGGCAGTATGCTGATGGTAATTGCTACAGGAACAGCAGTACGATTCTAAATTTTAATTATAGCAACTTGAAACAAATACTTATTTCATTGAGTTTATTGTTCGCCGCTGTAGTTGTAAAAGCTCAAGAGCCGGTGCAAACAACAAAGCAAATTCTAAATGAGGCATATGCTCTGGCGGCAAAAGAGAATAAAAAGTATTTATCATGTTTCATGCATCCTGGTGTGGTTGGTGCCATAAGATGGATAAAAGTATGAATGATGAAAGTTGTAAAAAGTATTTCGACGACAATTTTGTCATCCGCCATTTAGTCGTTAATGAATCTCCTGATAAAAAGCATCTTGAAAACCCCGGCGCAGAAGATCTCAAGAACCTTTATCATGGGACAGGTCAGGGTATCCCATTTTGGCTCATTTTTGATAAAGATGGTAAGTTGCTCTCCGACTCTAAAATAAGAAAGAAGGGCGAAGGCCCCGAAGTAGGAGAAAACAGCGGTTGCCCTGCCAGCGAAGTAGAAGTTGACTTTTTTATCAGTGTATTGAAAAAAACGACTTCGCTTAAAAAAGCTGAACTTGAAATAATAGAGAAACAATTCCGAAAAAATGAAATGTAAATGGTTTATCACCAATTAGGCAGTTCGTCCTCTACAGCCTGACGTATTACTTTTTTGTTTTGTTCAATCCATCCGGGAAGGTTGGATGGAGTAAAATCCCAACTACTATCCAGCTTTTTCATATCGAAAAATATTCTGTCGCCCCGTTCATTACAAACATTCACCGAGAAAGTTTCTACTTCGGAATTTCTGATCTTTCTGAAATTAAACTCTCTTAATCTGCCATCTAGTTTTATCAATAAGGAAAACTGTACTGCTCTGATGAATTGAATCTGCATATCACACCATTTTATTAAGCCAACAATACTGCAAGAAGTGTGCTATGAGTAAGAATACTTCGAATTAAAGTTATTCACAAATTGATTTGAGTCATTAGAACAATTAGAGGGTGACTTTACTATGGTCGTTAGTATATAGAATAGTAGTTGTATTGGTTGTAAAAAGGAGTGCAACTATGTTTGTTGTTTAACAATCTTGAACGGGATAAAAGCTAATTAATAATTATTTTAGCAATATGAAAAAAATAATAGGACTTCTTTTCTTGCTGCCTTTATTTGGAACAGCTCAGGACTGTAAACTAATCCGTGAAACTGATCCTTTTACAAAGGAGATAAAAATTTCAACAGGCTTTATTTTTGTGGACGGTGGCTCACTTACCATAGATGCTGATAAAAAGGAAGTACTGGTTCTTTTTTCTATAAATGATGCCGGAAGGTGTTTTGATAACAATTCTACGGCTATAATAATGTTTGAAGGGTTGAAATCAAAAACATCTTCAAGAAATGGTGGAACTATGAACTGTGAAGGATTGTTCCAGTTTGTTTTCAGAAATACAACTTCTACTACCACCTTATTGCAAAGGTTAATGACTTATAAAATTGCTTCAATTATTTTTACTGATAGTAATAAAAAAGAAACTACACTTACTGTTAGGCCACTCGAGCAAACACTAATAATGAAAATGGCTACTTGCCTTATCAACGAATCTAAGACACTCTTGTAATCATATCTTAAATCAAAATAAAAAACCCAGCCAATTAGCTGGGTTTTCAGTAAAATATAATCAAGGATTAATACCTGTAATGTTCTGGCTTAAATGGTCCTTCATTCGTAATACCAAGATAAGAAGCTTGTGCGGTAGTTAGCTCATCCAACACAACACCAATTTTTGCTAAATGCAAACGAGCAACTTTTTCATCAAGTTGTTTTGGAAGAACATAAACATTGTTATCATAGTTTTTGTTGTTGGTCCAAAGCTCAATTTGTGCCAATGTTTGGTTTGCAAATGAATTACTCATCACAAAGGATGGATGTCCAGTTGCACAACCGAGATTTACTAATCTTCCTTCTGCCAAAATGATAATATCTTTTCCATCAATAGTATAAATATAAACCTGTGGCTTAATTGTATCTTTTGTATCGCCATAATTTGTATTCAACCAGGCTATGTCAATTTCAATATCAAAATGTCCGATGTTACAAACGATAACTTTATCCTTCATCAGTTTGAAATGTTCACCAGTGATAAGGTCACGGCATCCTGAAGCAGTAACAACGATATCAGCTTCTTTAACAGCATCAATCATTTTCTTAACTTCAAAACCGTCCATAGCTGCCTGTAAAGCACAGATAGGATCGATCTCCGTAACAATAACACGACAGCCAGCACCTTTTAATGAAGCGGCAGAACCTTTTCCAACATCACCATAGCCACCAACAACGGCTACTTTACCCGCCATCATTACATCAGTAGCTCTGCGGATAGCATCTACCAATGATTCTTTACAACCGTATTTGTTATCAAACTTAGATTTGGTAACAGAGTCGTTTACATTGATAGCAGGCATTGGTAATGTTCCTTTTGCTACTCTTTCATATAAACGGTGAACACCTGTAGTAGTTTCTTCAGAAATTCCTTTTACATGCTGAACCAATTCAGGATAAGTATCCAACACCATGTTTGTTAAATCACCACCGTCATCAAGAATCATATTCAAAGGCTTGTCCTGCGCACCAAAGAATAATGTTTGTTCAATACACCAATCAGCTTCTTCTTGACTTTGTCCTTTCCAGGCAAATACACCAATGCCAGCTTGTGCTATTGCAGCAGCAGCATGATCTTGTGTAGAAAAAATGTTGCAAGAGCTCCATTTTACTTCTGCACCTAAGGCCACCAATGTTTCAATTAATACGGCGGTTTGAATGGTCATGTGTAAGCAACCAGCAATTCTTGAACCTTTTAAAGGTTGAGCAGGCCCATACTCAGTTCTTATCGACATTAGACCGGGCATTTCTGCTTCTGCAAGTCTTATTTCTTTACGTCCCCATGCTGCAAGGGAAATATCAGCCACTTTATAAGGGAGGCTAAAATTTATTGATTTTGTTGTTGTTGACATTGTCTTTCTTTTTATTTTATGGCGGCAAAGGTACGGTTTAGCAATGGATTATTTGTCTATGATAAGAATCATTAGACTGTCAAATTTTGACATAGAAATAAGCCTATTTATATAATTAATACCATGATTCCTAAGGTGTTTCAAACAATAAAGAATAATTTTGAGAAAGACAAAGCAATAGGAATGAATGCATATGATACACTATCGGGAGCAATTAATGGAATGAGGGAAAGAGGTTTTATTGTTGATTTCAACCTTCAGGAGAATTGTCTCGTCTGTCATGGTAATAAGTTTGATGTAAAAGATTTTGAGATTGTAGAATTTTATCGTTTTGAAGGAGATTCAAATCCGTCGGATGAATCAATCGTATATGGAATTGAGTCTTCAAATGGAGTGAAGGGTGTACTTGTGAGTGGATACGGAATTTCAGCAGAAGGAATTAGTGCTGAAATGGCGAAGAAGCTTAGGTTTTCTGATTTATAAAATTGCCTTATGATTAAAATGGTTAAGAATTTGGTATTGGCGATATTATTAATATTGCCTGTGGGTGTTTATGCACAGCAAGACAGTATCTGGTTAAAGTGTCCACTAGAGGATGCAATAGTAGTGCCTCCCCCTAAAAACGTTATGAAGTTTGATGAGCCTGATTTGTGTATTGTACTGGTAAGTATTCCGGATACAGTTGTAAAAGCTGTAGTTACTGGAAGGGTTTCAAATGTCGTACAGAATGATGATGGCAAATGGGATGTTGTATTTTATTACCGGGATTATTATTTCTGGTATTCGGGTCTTTCAAAAGTATTAGTTAGAAGAGGAGATAATGTTAAAACAGGTCAGCCTTTGGGAAATATACCCCTTGGAGGTAGTCTTGAATTTTTAATGTACAATTTTGAAACACCGATAGATCCGATAAGATTTCTTGAATGTAAGAAAGTATTGAAAACAGAATAGCGATTTAATATTTCAGCATTCTTGTGGTTTATACATTCATACTTTCTTCTCCATTACATAATCATTCATAAAATAGCCGTTCCCTATTTCGAAATCGGCTTCTTGTATTATGCGGAAACCGATTTTCTCATAAAATGATTTAGCGTTTATATTATTTCTGTTCACTTGTAATTGTAAAGATTCAGCACCTCTATCTTTTATTTGTTGAAGAATATAGTCAATTACAAATTTTCCTATTCCTTTTCCTTGTTGTGTTTGCAGAATGTAAATTTTGTCTAGTTTGTATATTTTTATGGCAACTGGTTTGTAAGAAGCAAAGCCAACCGGCCTCTTAGTATCCTGAACTATTATAAACTGGGAGCCTTCTGCCATTTGAAGAGCTAAAGATTTATTGCTGTACATCATTTCAAGCATATAATCAATCTGCTCTTTTGAAATGATAGATGAATAGGTTTGAGGCCACACTTTAAATGTGAGTTCCCTGATAAGTTCTATATCATTAATAGTAGCATTCCTGATTGTAATCTCATTAAGCATCTTTAGCGAATGGTTTAAGTAGCGAAAATAAAAATGGGTTTTGTTTTCGCAAAACCCATTTTTAAAAATCTAATCGTTTTTCTTTTTCAACAATCGTTTTAGGAGTCCCTTCTTTTTCTCAGGTTCTTCAGTTGCAGAACCAATAGGTTTAATGCTCGGATCTTCATTTTTTATTGCGGTTGATTTTGTAATGGTCTTTGTGGTATCCTTTTTAGGAAGTTTGTTGTCTTCCTCAACTGGCAAAGGTTTTGACTCAGGTCCAAGTGTGTCTGGCGAATCGTAATCATTATAATAGTCCTGCTCATTACCTACACCTTGGTCATTTCCTTCCGCACCTGGGTTAGGGTCGCTATCACTGATTATTATATCAGCACTGTTGATTTCGTTTTCCATTTCTGCCGGCTTCACAAATTTTGCATCTTTTTCAATACCCAATTTTTTATTTGCCAGTACTTTTCTAAAAAAATATTCAGTAATAGGTCGGGCTATTCTTGAACCATCACCTTGGTTGCGCATAAACTGGTATTCAAACCCAACCCACGAACCTGCCAATAATTGTGGGGTATAGCCAATAAACCATGCATCTGCATTGTCATCGGTAGTTCCTGTTTTCCCTCCCATTTCTGCAGCTCCAACACGGCTTCTCATACCTCTGGCGGTTCCTTTGTCAACAGTGCCTTGCATCATTCTTGCCATGGTGTAGGCAGTTACTTCGCTGATGGCTTCTTTTCTATTTACACTATAATCAAATCGTTTAATAACATTACCATTTCTATCTTCTATCCGGCTGATGCTATAAGGTCTTGTAGAAAAACCTCTACCCGCAAAAATGGTATAGCCCCATAGCATTTCGTAAATCGATAAATCGCAAGTACCTAAGGCAATGGAAGGGTAGGGCTTTACTTTCGTTGGAATACTTATTCGGGAAAGAAAATCTGAAAATTGTTGCGGCCCCACTTGTTTCATAATGTACGCTGTTGCACAGTTTTTAGAAAAAGCCAATGCATTAGCCATTGACATACTGCCGCCGCCACATTTTCTGCCAGAAGGAACCCAGCCACTGCCCGGGAAAAACTGGGCAACATTCTCCCATTCTGTTTCAGGAGTAAAACCTCTTTCCTCCATGGCTTGAGTGTATAAAAACGGCTTTATAGTTGAACCAACTTGTCGTTTTGTATTCAAGTTCACATGGTCATTCTTGTAGGTTTTAAAATCAATGCCACCTACCCATGCTCTTACTTCACCAGTTACCGGGTCCATTGCCATAAAACCAGCTTGCTCCATTTGTAAATGATACTTGATAGAATCCATTGGAGTTAGAGTGGTATCTTTTTCTCTTTTGCTATTCCATACGAAAACCTTCATTGGCACTTTTACATCAAAGCTTGCTCTTATTTCTTTATCACTTAATCCGTCTTCTTCCAGATTTTTCCAACGATCAGATTCTTTGGCAGCCTTTTCCAAAAACTTTTCTCTTCCTTTCCAGATGCTACCATTTTTGAAATCAGATCTAGCATTAATTCCTTTTTGCAATAGCAACATATGTTGTGCCATTCCTTCTTCGGCAATTTCCTGCATCTGAATGTTTATCGTTGTATATACTTTCAATCCATCATTATAAATGCTGTAATCATCGCCGTTTGGATTTTTTAGTCCTTTTAAAGCTTCTCGTAATTCTGATTTTAATACCTCTCTGAAATAAGGAGCATAGCCTGTATTTTCATCCAGCTTTTTATAATTAAGCTTAATTGGTGTGGCTTTAAATTTTGCGGCCTCTGTTGGTTTTATTTTCCCGTTTACTTCCATCTGGCCGATTACAATATTTCTTCTGTCTAGTGCTGCTTTTGGATTGTGGGTAGGATTGTAAATACTATTTCCTTTTAGCATTCCAACAAGTAAAGCAGCCTCTTCTACATTCAGGCGATCGGGTTCTTTTTGAAAGAAAGAACGGGCGGCATTTCGTATACCATAAATATTATTTCCAAATGGAACAACGTTTAAATACAATGTGATGATTTCTTCTTTGGTAAAATTCTTCTCAAGTTTTACAGCAATAATCCACTCTTTTAATTTTTCAATTACTCTTGTGGCTCTGTTTTTACTGCCTTGTGCAAGCAATGCCTTTGCTAACTGCTGAGTGATGGTACTTCCTCCGCCTTGAGAACCTAGAGTAAGAATTGCCCTTAGCGTAGATTTGAAATCTATTCCACTATGTTGATGAAAACGTTCATCTTCGGTAGCAACTAATGCATCAATGACATGTGTTGAAATATCGCTATACTTTACATTGCTCCGGTTACCTCTTTCAGTATAGTATTTACCCATCAGTGTTCCATCTTCTGCATATACTTCAGATGCCTGAAGGATGGATGGGTTTTCCAATTCAGATAGCGAAGGCATTTTGCCAAACACACCAAAATTGGCCATCAATACCAAAGCAATAAATAAAATAAAACCCACTCCAAAAATGCGCCAAAAAATTCGAACGGTTTTTTTCATCTGTATATTTTTACTGCTCATTTAATACTCAGGTTATTGTAATTTCAGCGAATAGTTTTTTCAATCCCCTAAATTAAGAAAATAGATTGCGGTGGAGTTGCCTAAGAGTCTAATATTTTGCAAAAGTATCTGTAAATACCTCGTTGTTTATCCTTTCTGTTAAGATTAATCAAACTTTCCGGGAAAATGTTGGTTCAAGAAAGCTTTATAAACATCTACGTCCATATTAAATTTCAACACATCAAAGTTCCCGTTTGTTAATATGGAAAAGAAATATTTACCACCTTTTAACCATGGTATAATTTCTGAAGCAGTTCTTGGCTTTGTTTTTTCAATATAGTTAATTGCATCCTGCGCATTTGTAAATGGTGCAATGAGCAACAATTTATATTCAGCATTCAGCTCAAAGAGATCAGCAGAATAATTCTTAGCGGAATAATTCGTACGATTAAATCTTAGAAAAGCATTTTTTGCCCCATTAGAAAAAACCGGGTCAACTTTGTTTAATAATAATACCACATAATGTGCTTCGTTAGGAGAGTTTACATACGACGATGAAACAGTCACTGGTGGTTTTACCATACTCGTATCTTGCGGCGGAACATTGTTAACTACAATTGGTGGAATAGGAGTTACTGGTTGCACATTTGCTGTGTCTGGCTTTGGCTGTGTAATTATTGTAACGGGATCTTTTGGTAACGACACCTTATCTTCAGGTAAACGAGTTACCACCATATTTTTCAATTCTTCTTCTATCTGTGCTCTTCTTCCCAATACGTCCAGTAGTGTAGTTGCTTTTTCTTTTAATGGAGAATCTCCAAACTGAGTTATCAGGTTGTTCAATACTTTTTTGGCAGCACTATCGTCTCTTTGTTTAGCATAATAAACTGCTTCTATATAAAGTAACTGAGGTGTCCAAAAATTTTTGTTATAAATGCTATCAGCTTTTTTCTTTTGTGCAATTGCTTCGGCAAAGTTTCCTTCTATAAACAAATCATAAATGTCTTCATAGGTTTTTGTTGCTTCAGGATTTGGTAGCCCTGAATTTGGATTAATGCCTGTTGTTAGAATTTTATTGAAATCGCTGTTGACAAAGTTCTGTGATAATGATTTTTTTAATGTAGCTGCTCTTGCTGCATCTCCATTTTTATTATAACAGTAAAATAGGTTGAATAATACTTCATCCATTTTTGCATACTCTGGAAATCTGATTCTTAATTCTTCTAATGTGGCTGTACCAGCATTACAATCTTCTATGTTTTGGATATAAGCTTTTCCAAGTGCAAGCATTGCTTCCTGAATAGAGTCGTTAGATACTTTTATAGCTTCCGGTGTCAATGGAAGATTATCATACAGCGCATCAAATGATAATTCTGTTTCTTGCTGTCCGCCAGGAGTTCTGTTATTCGGGTTTTGACCCGAAACATTATTTGGTATTATATTTCCAGTTGCCGCACTTCTCCGCCAGTTGTCCATATTGGCTCTTGTTCCCCATCTGCTTTTAAAATCAGCTTGTCCTCTGGATCGGGATGCTGTATTATAAAAATACCATTCTCCTTTTGTATTTGTTGGGAATAAAGATGGTATGGTAGGAGTGGTAAAAGGAGAGCCGGTTGATGAAGGCTCATCTTTCAATCCCTGTTGCTTTCGTAATTGCTTTACCAGTTTTTTTACAAAGTCTTTTCGATTATCTTCTGGCATTGCAGCAATCCGTTGCAAACTGTCCTGTCGTTCTATTATTTCTAAGTTACCGGCAATAAGTCCCAGCGAAGTTTTCTTTGCTTTTATTTCATCAACATTTTTCAGTGAAGGATCATCCAATTTTAGGCTGTCATAAAAATTATAAGCCTGTCTGTAATTCTTTTTTGCAAGAGAAAGATCAGCAAGTTGAAGGAAGGCTTTATTTCTTTGTTCTTCTCCGTTGTTAGAATATTTTGTGCTTTTTAATAGCAATGCTATTGCCTCGTCAATATTATTCCCCTGCAATTGCATTTGAGCAGCCATGTAGTAAATGATGTCACGATAATCTTCATACTTATCCTGTTTTGCCATCCGTATAAGCTTGGCAACATTTTTCTCAATGGTTTGCTCGCCGCCATCTCTGTTTACACGAAGGGCAGAAAGCCTTGCATAAATGTCAAGTATTGGATCGGTAGTATGGGTACTTACTTTCCCAAAATATTTTTCTGACTCTTTATAGTTTCCTGATAGTTCGTAAAGTTGTGCGGCCAAGTATTCCCATCTTGCTTTTTCCTGCAGGTTGGTGGCATTGTTTAATGCGTTGGTTAAATGCACTGCTGCGCTGTCCCACATCTTTTGCTTGTAAAACCAGAAAGATTGTACTTCAGAAAGGTCGTTGTGTAATCGTTTTGGAAAAACAGGATCGTTCTTTAATGCTACTATTAAACTGGATGCTTCGGCAAATTGATCTTGCGCTAAAAAATTTCTTATCTGCCAGATAAAAGCATCATTACGGCTTGGCGGTTCTGAAAATATTTTTTTAGCTATACTGCTTTTCTCTTTTGTTGCAATGCTATAAGCAGAGTTGCCATCTCTTGCACTTCCTATCGTTAGATAATATCCGTCTTTTTCTTTTGGAGCAAATGCATAATTGATGAATTGAAACATTAGGTAGGCAGAATCAAATTTCTTTTGCAGGTAAAATGAGGCTCCCCATAATAAATAAAGGTTATCTACCCAATCATTTCTAAGATCATGCAAAGCAATACCGCTGGATGATTTATAGGTTATTGAGTCAAGTTGGATAGAATCTCCGGCAGTTACATCAAGCGAATAGTTATAGAAAGGGAGCAATTCAGAATAATCATCTTTAAATCCTAGTTTGGCTCTTTCCAATACTTCATTCAGCTTTGTATTGGCATTAAAGTAATAGTTGTAATGGGTAACTGTATTTTGAATAAACCTTTTTGGTAAGGTAAACTTAGAATCTTCCGATTTTTCGGAACGTAATACTCTTTCTTCGTATTCCTTTGGTTTTGAGATAGTAATAGGTATTCCCAACTGGCTGAAAGCAGGTAAACTGATTTGGCAGAGGATAAGGAGGAGAACAGCAGTAAAAGTATTTCGGGTCAGTCGCATTTTCCGTCGCAATCTAAAGTCTTATTAACTGAATTTCAAACAATTTAGTATAAAAATAGGCCATTTTTTTTAGTTCAATTTGACCGGGCTAAATTGGCATTACAAACCGTCATTTCTTACCTTTAAACCTATAAAATGTGGTTATGGTAAAATTAGACGCAGGTTCTACCCTGAAAAGGCTTAGAAACCGCTACCGGCTTGTCGTTATGAATGATGACACTTATGAGGAAGTGGTTACTTTTAAATTATCCAGATTGAGTGTTTACGTCATGTTAAGCACAGTTTTTGTCTTATTGGTGGGCCTTACAGTAGCCCTCATCGTTTTCACACCTTTGAAGTATTATATTCCCGGAGCCAGTACCGATTATAAATCTGTAACGGAGCTAAGACAATTGAAATATCAGGTTGATGAAGCTAACAAGCAGATTTTATTATTACAACAGTTTGATGCAGGATTAAGAAACGGACCATTAAAAGGAGATAATACGGTTGTAATGGATACAACGATGCTGAAATTGCCAAATGCAGAAATATCCAATGACTAAAATCAATAGATATGTTTACTAAAAACAAAACCGAAATGTCAAACACAACTAACAATGGAAGCGGTGCCACTCTTATTGGTGCTGGAACAACACTTAAAGGCGACATCAAAAGCAACAATGATTTACGAATTGATGGAACCGTAATTGGAAACATCAACAGTAATGCTAAAATCATTGTTGGTACCAGCGGTGTGGTAGAAGGTGACATTATGGGTAACCAGGCCGATATTGTTGGAAAAGTTTCAGGTAATATCCGGGCAAAAGAATTGCTGCAGTTAAGAGGAGATTCTACTGTTACCGGAAACATTTATGCCGGTAAATTGCAAATAGAACCAACCGCCACCTTTAACGGGCAATGCCATATGGGTGCTAACGTAGTAGAGATAAGCAAAAATGAACAACAAGCACAAGCCATCGCAAAGTAGTAACAAGGAATTTTTAATGAAATATGCCGGATTGGGCACACAATTATTAGTGGCGATTGGCTTATCAGTTTTTGGAGGATTGAAAATTGACAAATGGCTGCATACGTCACCCTTATTTGCTTCTGTCTTACCTTTGCTTGTATTATCAGCAATGTTTTACAAACTCTACAGAGAAACCACCAGAAAAAATAACAATGAAGAGGAAAACGATCTTTAATCAGTCAATCACTTATTGCTGGATTGCTTCTAATTTTTTATTTCTGTTTCTTGACAGGCAAGGAGTGTTTGCCAATTACAATATAGATGGCACGGTTGTTATCATCGGCAATTTTATTCTCTTTCTTGTTTCGTTAGCGACATTGGTTATTACGCAGCGTTCCTTTAAGTCAGCAAACCCGCAGGCATTTGTAAGATCTATTTATGCTGGTTTCATCATCCGTTTTTTTGTAGTAGCCATTTCTGCATTTGTCTACATCATGGTTGCTAAGAAAGCCGTAAGCAAACCTGCACTAATGATTTGCGCAGTGTTATACATTATTTACAGTGTACTGGAAATTAGTAAGCTCCTTCAATTACTGAAGCCAAAGAAGCATGCCTAAAAAAGAAGTGCCTGTCAATTACTTGCAAAACTATTTGCCCCCCGGCACTGGCGATGCAGTATTGGCTTATCTGCAACAGCACAAAGTACATCTTACTATAGCTAAAGAAAGAGCAAGCATACTGGGCGATTATCGTCATCGTACCAATCATGCCAATCATCGCATAAGTATAAATAGCAATCTTAATAAATATTCATTCCTCATTACTTTGTTACATGAGCTGGCGCATCTGCTCACTTTCGAGCAGTATGGTAACAAGGTACAGTCGCATGGTAAAGAGTGGAAGCTAATCTTTGGTCAGTTGCTTGCACAGTTTGTAGAGCACAAAGTATTTCCTGCTGATCTGGAAAAAGAAATTCTTCTCTCCCTCAAAAGTCCTGCTGCCAGCAGTTGTGCCGAAGATGGATTGCTAAGAGTGTTGCGTAAATATGATAAAGCCAATTCCAATCAACAACTAGTAGAAGAAATTGAATTGAACAAATTGTTCCGTACAAAAGATGGACGAGTCTTTCGCCGAGGCGAGCAATTAAGAAAACGATTCAAGTGTCTGGAAGTAAAAACGGGTAAGCTCTATTTATTCAGTCCGGTGTATCCTGTGGAAGTTGTTACGGCTGTTTAGCTTTTTACTTTTTATAATGTTTTCAGCATCCATAAGCTGCAGCCAGTATGTCCGCTGTTACCCATAGGGCCGGGCAGGTATTCAAAACCAAACTTTGCATAAGTATTCAACGCCTGTTTTAGTTCTGGCATACTTTCCAGGTACATTCTTTTGTAACCATATTCTTTCGCAGCCGCTATGCTTTTTTCAATTAATGTGCGGCCAAGGCCTGTGCCTCTAATCGCTGGTGACAGATACATCTTCACTAGCTCACAAGTATCTTCTGGTAACCCTTCGGTAGGATAGTAGCCGCCGCCTCCCACTACGGTGCCATTATGCTCTGCAATAAAATAAGCAGCACCATCCTTTGCAAACAGTTCAAACAATGCATCCGTTGTTGGATCGGTAAACACAGTGCCCGGTCTGTTAGCACCGAACTCTGTTAATGCATCTCTGATTATTGTAGCAATAACCAGATTGTCTTCAGCTTGTATAAGTCGGATGGTAGTGTTCATGCAGCAAATATAATTGGAGAACTAATTTCAAAAGTGGTCAATTATATTTGGCAGAAAACGAGATACTTTGCACTTTGAAGGGAACAAGGTAGATGCAACGAGCCTAGCAGGAGATATTGTTAGGAAGAAAACTTTATTAAACAGGGAAATTCAATTTCTTAATAATTGATTGAAACCGTGAATCTGTACGTATGAAAGTACTTAAAGGATATGTATTTATGCAGGCTAGTATACATTCCCGCTGTTCGTAAGCCTGCTCCATATATTTTAAAGATTGGTCGTAATTTTTTAAATAGTATGCCAGGCAACTTAAAAAAGTGGCAGCAATATATTCTGTTTTTGAACGTAATATTAATTCATCCATAATAATCTGAATTGCCGAATCATTACCTGTTAATGAATAAACCCAGGCTAATTCTACAAGTGGAAGCGGTTGTCTTGATGAAACACTGACTGCCATTTGAAAAGCTTCAATTGCTTCATCGAATTTCTTTAATCCTGCAAGGTTTAATCCAAGACCTCGATAACCTGGGTAGGAGTTTACATCTAATTCCAATGTTTTTGTGCTTGCCTGAACACCTTCTTCAAATCTTCCAGCATTCATGTACATTATAGACAAGACATGATGTGAAATGGGAACCAATGGCTCAAGTTCCTCGGCGGCTTTTTTTGCTAATTCAATTGCTTCATTGTATTTACGTTCTACAAAAGTGAGGTAATAACTGTACCAATAATAGGCGGAAGCATAGTTGGGATTATAAGCAAATACCGTTTGAAAGCCTTTTTTTGCTTCTTCCCAATTCCAGTCATAAAATGTACTGATAAAAGCCACTGCTGTATATGCTTCTGATAAAGAAGAGTTCTTTTCAATTGCTTTATTTGCATACACCCTTGCTTTAGGCATGGCATTAAGCGTTGGAATAACACAATATAATGCCAGTATACAATATGCATCAGCAATGCCAGTATATGCAACAGTCAGTTCCGGATCTTTTTCCAATGCCAGTTGAAAATATTCGAGACCTTTAATAATATCTGTGCCTCGTTTATTAAAATAATACCTTCCTTTTAAATAAAGGTCATAAGCTTCTTTATTGTCGGTTGGATTTTTTATGATATTGGCCTTTTCTTCTTCTAGTAAAGTAATTTTTAATTCTTCTGTAATGGCCAACGCTATTTCGTCCTGAATGGCAAAAAGATCATCCATACCCCTGTCGTATTTTTCAGACCATAGATGATACCCATCATCAACATTTATTAACTGGGCTGTTACCCGGAGTGTCTGTCCTTGTTTACGAACACTTCCTTCTAAGACTGTATTCACATTAAGTTGTTTTCCAATCTCACGGAGATCAATATTTTTTCCTTTAAAGTAAAACGAAGAAGTTCTGCCAGCTACTCTTAGTGCTTTTACATGCGCCAGAGAATTTAAAATTTCTTCTGTAATGCCATCGCTGAAATACTCCTGATCAGGGTCATTACTCATATTTACAAACGGTAAAACAGCAATGCTTTTATTGCCAGCTTTTTCAGTTGCGTTATTATCAAGTTGATTTTTTTGGGATATATCCTTAATAGAATTATTCTTTGTTGGTAATGTATTTTCAATTTGTACTGCATAGATTTTCACCGGTTCCTTTACATTTTTCAGTACTTCTTCTTTTATAAAAAAAGAAGTAATTCCTTTTTTATTTGAAATATTATTATGAACCACTTCTGATATATAAATCTTGCCGCTTTCAGCTTGAGATAATATTCTTGCTGCTATATTCACTCCATCACCAAAAATGTCATCATTTTCAAAAATAATATCACCTAAATGAATACCGATCCGCAATTTCAGGCCTTCAATAGATTCGGTAGCTTCTTGGATTTTACAGGCACATTGCACTGCATCGGTGGCAGTATTGAAGCAAATTAGAATCCCATCACCTAACTCTTTTATCCACCGGCCGTTGAATTGTTCAATTAAAGGATGATGGAGGCTTCTGTTTTTTTTTAATATTTCAAATGCTTTCTCTTCATCCTGCCCCATTAAAGTAGTATAACCGACAATATCGGTAAACATGATAGCGGCAAGTTGGCGGCTTTGAGACAATGGTTAATGATTAGACATAGGAAGTTAAGTAAATGGCCCGGCTTTTCAATCATTTTGTCAAAACATCATCATCCGGGTTAAAAACTGGAAAAAATTGATATAGTAATCATTTCGGAGCATATTTCGAGGTCGGAATGGAAAGTATACAGCATAACCTGCTAGAGGCATTACTGAGAAGAGAGGGAATGTATCGTAACACAGAAAAATATTGCCTAGAGGGCTTAATTTGTATGATAGCAGTGAGTTAAATGTATCTGATCGAGGTAGAAAATATCTGCCACTGCAGGAAGTTTTTTTATTGAGTCTTGAATAAGTTAATTGTATAATCAAGTAATTTTTTGTTTCCATATTCTCCATGTCCTGGAACAATAATTTTCACATTAGAATATTCTTTTTTAATTTTTTCAACTGTAATTGACCAATCTGTAACATTGGCATCTCCTAAATAACCTTTAGTTGCATCTATTTCTTTTAGTAAACAACCGCCAAACAATACATCTTCACTAGGGAAATAGACAACTACATTATCTTTTGTATGTCCTTCTCCGAAAAATTTTGCTATTATATTTTCATTGCCTACTTTCAAAATAAGTGAATCGCCAAAGCTGTTTTTGGGAACAACAAAATTATTTTCTTTTGCAAGTTCAATTGTTTTGAAATACGCATAAGAAGGAATATTATTTTCATGAAATGCTTTTAGTCCACCTAAACAATCGTCGTGAAAATGTGTTGGAATAATGGCGTTTATTTTGCAATGAAGTGTTTCTTTTATCCAGATGATTAATTCCGTAGAACTTTTATCATTGGTTGGTGTGTCGAAAATAATTGCTTCCTTACTATTTATCACAATGAGACCGTTACAAGGAACATTGCCAAAATCATTGGTTTGTTTAAATGAGGTATGTTCAAAAGTATTGTCCGCAATTTGGGTTATAATTAAATTATTGGATTTGTAAAGTTCTTTGGCTTTAAAAGAGCCTTTTTTTTGAGAGTTACAATTTAAAATTGCTAGAGTAATTACAATTAATAATAGATTTTTTATGATGAGATTCATTTTTTATATTTTTTCTGATTCATCTAAATTTATAGTATAAGAAGTGTTACACAAAATAAAACTGTAATAAATTTTGCATGCTGCAAATTTGCCGAATACTGAAAAGTACGTACAAGAATGATTCATTTTTTCTCTTTCATTGAAAGAAAATATATGAACAAATCAAAGATTGCAACAGACGATGATAAAAGTAAAGGTGATGTGTAAATACTCTTTCACTGCATTCCTTCGCTGAAGCTATCGAAGCTAAAAAGCTTCGGAGTAAAATAAAAATCCCAGCGTATAAGCCGGGATTAAATATTTGATCCCTTCGTTGTCGGGATGACAAAATCTTCGTCGGAATGACGAAAGGAATTACGCAACTGCTTTCTTCACCAAATCTGCTGCTTCGCTTAATAAGATAGCAGATTGTACTTGCAAGCCACTTTCGTCAATCAGCTTTTTGGCTTCTACTGCATTGGTGCCTTGCAGGCGAACGATGATTGGTATTTGTATGTTGCCCAACTTTTGATAAGCATCGATAACACCTTGCGCCACACGGTCGCAACGAACGATACCACCAAAAATGTTGATTAGGATTGCTTTTACAGCAGGATCTTTTAAAATTATTTTGAATCCGGCTTCTACCGTTTGTGCATTGGCACTTCCACCCACATCGAGGAAGTTGGCTGGTTCGCCACCGCTAAGTTTTATCATATCCATTGTTGCCATTGCAAGGCCTGCACCATTCACCATGCAACCAACGTTACCATCTAGCTTTACAAAGTTCAGGTTGAACTGTCCCGCTTCTACTTCTGTAGGGTCTTCTTCAGTTACATCTCTTAATGATGCAAGATCTTTGTGGCGCATCAATGAGTTTTCATCCAATCCCATCTTACAATCAACAGCAATTATTTTATCATCAGCCGCTTTGAACAGCGGATTGATTTCTAGCATTGAACAATCTAAACCGATGTAGGCATTGTAAAGATTGGTTACAAATTTTACACAGTTTTTAAATGCCTCACCACTCAATCCAAGATTGAATGCAATCTTCCTTGCCTGAAAAGCTTGTAAACCACCGGAAGGGTGTACCCACTCTTTAAATATTTTATCAGGAGTGTTGTGTGCAACATCTTCAATGTTCATTCCGCCTTCCGTACTGTACATAATTACATTTTGCCCTTTGGTACGATCTAATAATATAGAGAGGTAGAATTCTTTTCTTTCGCTAGGCCCATCGTAATACATATCCTGCGCCACCAAAACTTTGTTTACTACTTTACCAGCAGGACCCGTTTGTATAGTAACTAATGTACCACCTAGAATCTTGTTGGCGAAGTCGCTTATTTCTTCAAGACTTTTACCAACCTTCACACCGTTGATGCCAGTTTCTTTTACGGTTCCTTTTCCTCTTCCTCCGGCATGTATCTGTGCTTTTATTACTGCAAAGCTGCTGCCCGATTCGTTCTTGATTTGGCGATAAGCTTCTTCTGCTTCATGTACTGTATTGCATGCAAAGCCTTCTTGCACTGGAACATTGTACTTTTTTAATAACTCTTTAGCTTGGTATTCGTGTAGATTCATTCTGTATGATTTGTGGCGAAGATATTGATTAGTTTGTAGTTATAAAAGCCTTCGAAATGTGTATAAATAAGAGGCTGTTTTTTGATTGCTCTTTTCCCTATTTCTCTACCTTTAAGAGAGTATTCCATAACCATTAAACTAATTAACCATGAACCAATTATTAAAGCAGGTAACAGTTTTCTTGTTACTCTATGTCTGTGCAACAACAGCTTCTGCACAAGACAGCCGAACTACCAGTTCCTCTTCACTTCTTTATCAGTCAGTTAATAAGCCTGCTGTAATAGCAGAAGATCATGAAACATTGGAAAAAACAATTCCTTCGGCAACGATAAGGCGAACAAAACCAACAAGAGTGGGTGCTGCAAGAAAGATAAAACCTGTTGCGGATAATGATGAAGTGAGAGTATTTGTAGATAACCGCAATCTGCTGAGCAAAGCAGTATTATCAACGGCAAATAATAATCCATCCGCTACGGCAGATTATTGCACCTCTCCATCTGTATTAGCACAGGGCTGTTGTAATTACTGGATTAATAATAATATAACTAATAAAGAAGAGCTATATGGCCCTCCGGATGAAGTATTTGATAATGAAACCGATGCCCGAAATTATTATTTGTCTCTGAAGCCAAGAACACCATTGTACATTCCTTATAGCGATTCGAAAGTGAAGCCGGGAAATGTGTGGTACTATTCCAATGGGAACGGACATGGCTCTGTTGATTATTCAAAAGAAAGCAGTGCTTATGGTCCAGGGATTGATCCAACTTTTAATATCCATTCATCAGGAAATGGAAAAGTGGTAGCAAAAGGATGGAAAGATCTGTTTGGTAATTATTTAATCATTGAACATGTTGCTCCAAATGGAACCGTGTATCGCAGTGGTTACTTCCATCTTCGGGATGGGTTTGATCATGACTTACTGAAAGCAAAAGCAACGAAAGTAACTTCTGGTAAAGCATCATCCAGAGATAGTCTTTATGTTTTGTATGCAAATAAACCAAACCCAAGTCAACTACAATGGGGTACTAATGCGCAAAAGATAAAAGTGAATGTAGGTAATACTGTCTATGCAGGGCAGCATGTTGCTTTTGCTGGAAATACAGGATATGGTGGTGCAGGTTGGGGATTAGATGCAAATGGAAATCCTACTAATCCAAATACAGCTAATAATCATTTGCACTATATGCTTTGGATAAAAAGCCCGGATGCCAGTGCAGAGATTTCCTGGCTGGAAATAGATCCTTACGGATTGTATGCTCTTATTAATGATAGCAATAAAGACTGTTTGCAAGCAGGAGTAAACAATGGCTTTAAACGTTTTTTTGCAGCACACTATCCTTCTTTTCATAATGTGCCATTAGAATTTGTAACAGGTGAGTTTGGTTATTTTCCCGGCACTGGAATGTCGTTGCAAACATTGAGTGTACACAAGAAAGGCAATAACTATTATGCATCAGGCTCTTTTCAATATGGCCTTCCTTCGCAATGGTATTGCAGAATCAATATGAACAGCGAACAATATCAGCAATATTTTAATGAGTATTCGGGTAAAGGATATACACCAAGGCAGATATCAGTTTGTAAATCCAATAGCGGTGATCCACTCTTTACAGTAATCTGGAGAAAGTTAGCGGCTGGTGAAGGGACCGCCTCTTATCACAATATGGATGATGCAGCGTGGAAAGCGGCCTGGAAAAAACATGTGGATACAGAAAAGAAAAGCTGTACAGAACATGTGAAGTACGAATGGAATGGGAAAACGATGCATGCAGCCGTATTCAGTAATATCAACAAAGGGTTTTATGTATACCATGGTATGACAAAAGTAGAGCTTCAAACAAAATTTGATGATATGTCGAAAGCCGGATTTATGCCTTCTAATCTTGAAGCAGATGAGATAGGAAATAGTACAACCTTCTCTGGTGTGTGGGTGCCTGCTAATGGAAAAGCATTTGTTGCTTTGGCCGAACTTTCTCCAGGTGCTTATCAGAATAAGTTTACTGAAATGAATGGTAAGGGTTATAAGCTTTCCAGAGTAATTGGTTATGATAATTCGGAAAAATTTGTAGCTGTCTGGACAAAGTAAATTATTAATGAAGAGTTTTAAAAGGCTGTTGCAGCATTGCGACAGCCTTTTTTATTATTAAATTTGAATATTGATGTTACAAATAATTGTTTTTTCTTACTCTTAGCAATTGTTTCCTGTAAGCCAGTGAAAAAAATAATCTTTCCTGAAAGGATGTCATCCTTAACAGGTGCAGATTTCTATAAACAAGCTGCTGCAATGAACTGGAAGGCTAGAGATTTTTTTGCGGTTCCTTTTCCTCTGCCGCCTGCATGTATATGTGCATTTATTACTGCAAAGCTGCTGCCCGATTCGTTCTTAATCTGACGGTAAGCTTCTTCTGCTTCATGCACTGTTTTGCATGCAAAGCCTTCCTGCACAGGAACATTATACTTTTTTAATAACTCTTTAGCCTGGTATTCGAGTAGATTCAGTCTGTAAAGATTTGTGGGAAGATAAGGAATACCCAATATTGAATTAGCACTAGATAGAGAAACGGAAACTCTTGTATGATATGGCGTTTGAATTGTATTTAGGAAGCTATATATTTTACTAGATTAGAAGATGTCGCTTACTTAACATGTATTTGTAATAGGTTTCAATTAAGAGTTAATAATATAACGGGTGTATAACTTTTACCCTTAGATAAACACATGTCTTAACTCTACTTATACACTAAATATTAAGAAGCGAGGGTATATTTTTTTGTAAATCATTTGTATTTAAAAAGGTACTCTATATTTGGGATTGCTTTTAAATTTTTACACCCAATAGCTACTCTTCGACTGATTAGTTTATACTACAAACACAACTTTTGGTTTTATGAGAAATTTATTGTCAGTTGTATATGTTTTGCTCTTAACATCAACAGTTAATGCACAAATTACACTTAGCGGTACCAATTATACACAAAATTTTGATGGGGTTGGTACTGCCCTTCCAACCGGTTTTCAGGTTGCTACGAATGCAACTTCAATAAGTTTGGGTACTTCTGCTACATTCACCAATGCTGCCACAGCATGGAATTCTACTTCTTCTGGATGGAAAAATTATGCTTCAGCAGAGGGTCTTGTAAGCGGATCATCATCAACTGCTCAAAGTGCTAGTGCTGACAGGGTAGTTGCTATACGGCAAAGTGGTTCTACAGGTGACCCTGGATCAGCTTTAGAAATGCAATTAGCCAATACTAATGGATTTACAGATTTTACAATGAGTTTTAAATTGCAATCATTGGATGTTGCATCCCCAAGGATTACAACATGGATCGTAGATTATGGTTTCGGGTCTTCACCTACTTCCTTTACTTCATTAGTAACGTCGCCAACACCGATAACTACTGGCGGTTCTTCATTTACTAATACAACTGTTACCGTAAATTTTGGAACTGCGCTTAATAATATTAATCAGCCAGTGTGGATCCGTATTGTTGCTTTAGCTTCAACATCAGGTACAGGAAACAGAGCTACATCTGGTATTGATGACCTGGTATTAAATTTTAACGGTGGTATAGCATGTACACCTCCAGGCACACAAGCAAGCAGTGCTTCAATAAATACAATTACATCATCTTCTTTTGATATAAACTGGACACCTGTTGCTAGTACCAATTCATTAGTTGTGGTAAAACAAGGCAGTGCAGTTGCTGGTATTCCTTCAAACGGAAATGCTTACTCAGCTAATACAGTTTTTGGTGCAGGTCAAACCATTGCTGGTGGAGAATTTGTTGTGTATAATGGTACTGGTAATGATGTCCCAGTAACTGGATTGGCAATTGGAACTACTTATCATATTTCTGTATTTAGCTTTAACACCGCAGATAATTGTTATAATACAATGCTACCTGCAGCAAATAATGCCACTACATCCTGTGCAGAACCTACTGTTCAGGTTTCAACAATAACAATAACGCCAGGTGGATCATCGGCCAGCATTAACTGGTCCGGTGGAAATGGTAATTCTTCATTAGTCAGATTTAATTCAGTTAATAGTTTTACGCCACCAGCAGATGGCAGTACGTATACCGCAAATACAAATTACTCAAGTGGGGAGCAAACAATTTATTCGGGTACTGGAAGCGCTGTAACGGTAACTGGGCTTACAAATACAACGACATACTATGTTACAGTTTATACTTTCAATAGTTGCAGTGGCACACCCGATTATCTTTCAACAGGAAATTTAATACAGAGTTTTAGTACAACAAGTGGTGGCTCAGGAATACCTCCGGGGTACTATGGTGCTGCAGCCGGATTAAGCTGTGGGCAACTAAAAACAGCTTTAAGTAATATTATTACTACAGGAATGACTCCCAAAACTTATGGTGATTTATGGATACAATATCTTGTTTCAGATGTTAAACCCCGTGAAGTAGGTCCAGGTACTTCTCCTAATGTAATATGGGATATCTATAGCGATAACCCAACAGGAAATGATCCATATAATTTTACACCTGGTACAATAGCTAGTGGCGGTCAACAGGATAATGGTAGTAGTACTGGTGGGCTAGAAGGAATTTATTATAACAGGGAACATAGTGTGCCACAAAGCTGGTTTGGTGCCAATGCCGGCCCTACTTCTGTGGGTCCAGAAAGCGATTACTTTCATGTTTATCCAACCGATAAAGAAGTAAACTCTAACAGGGGAAACTTTATATATGGGGTTGTTACTTCACCTACTATTATAAGCTCAAATGGAGGTAAACTTGGACCTAATACTGTAGCTGGTCTTTCTGGAATAGCATTTGAACCGATTAATGAATTTAAAGGTGATTTGGCCAGATCCTTCTTTTATTTTGTTACAAGATACCAAGGCAATATGTCAGCATGGCAAACGCTAAATACCGAAGGGGATAAAGCGTTTGATGGTTCTACCTGGCCTTCTATAGAAATTCCTTATTTAAAGATGATGCTCCAGTGGAATAATAACGACCCGGTTAGCCAGAAGGAGATTGATCGAAACAATGCCGGGTATACTTTACAAGGAAACAGAAATCCGTATATAGATCATCCGGAATATGTTGCAGAGGTTTGGGTAAGTGGATGTGGTTTAACATTGCCTGTTGATATTACTTCATTTACCGCTTTGTATAAAGACAATACCGTTAAATTAAGTTGGAATATTGAAAGGGCTGATGGACTATCGGGTTTTATTGTTGAAAGAAGTGTGGATGGCGGTGCAACATTTCAAGCTGCAGGAAATGTAAGTTGGTTGCAAGGAGTCAATTCTTACTCATATAATGATAATGTAAAAAATTTTGAAGGCATCGTCTTATATAGACTTAAAAGTATTGATCAAAATTTTACCTACAAGTATAGCAGTACTATTTCTATAAAAATTCCTTTAAAAAAACAATTGATAACTGTATATCCTAATCCAGCAACAGATAACCTGACTTTACAGTTTCGTACTGCAAATACAAAAGAGTGGCAGGGTTCTTTATCTGATTTATCAGGAAGAACATTGAAAAGTTTTTATTTTCAAGCTGGTCAATCATCTTACCAGATTCCTGTTCAACAATTACCGGCTGGTATATATATGTTGCGTTTAAATAATAAAGAAACTGTTACATATACACGGTTTGTGATAAGTAGATAATCCTTATTGATTAAAATAAACAATAGAAGTCGCCTTAAAATCAAGGCGACTTTTTTATCTTTAGAAATGGGTTACCGTTTTTTAATCAGTTTATTTTTTTTGCTGGCTGGATGTAATCATTACAAATATATTGACGTACCCCCTCGGCAGACAAGTTTGAGTGGAAGCGATTTTTATAAACAAGCGGCTGCTATGAATTGGGCTGCCAGAGATTCTTTTGTTGTTAAGGAAATACTGGCAGGAAACGTTCCAGGATTTTTGAGAGAGTTTAAGCCTATTAATGTTTCAGTAACAGATTCTACTACCGGTAAGAAAATAAATGCAACCTATTATGTTGCGCCGGATTATTTAAGTATCGGAACTAATGATGATTGGGCAAGAATCAACATTTCTCCAAAAGCGGCTCAAAAGATAGCTGATGATTTTGATTGTTTTCTACCAACAAAAAAAATGGTGGATGATATTTATAACGCTGCTACAGTAAAACTGGAACCTGTGCCGATGTATGCTTTTCGTGACAGCACACCTACTATGTGGCAACACCATTTAATTATAGAAGGACAACGAAAGGGTAGCAGCGGATTGATAGCTGGTATAAAAAAGGATGTAGTAATAAGTGGAAAAATTACAAGAGATGCAAGGCCCGACAGAGTGGCTATTTATGGTTGGCATCAATTGGATAGTAAACCTATTCAACCTTTATATACAGGCCATATTTTTTGGTGGGTAGATTACAGCCAGGGCATTCGGTTAGTATATCGTAATATAAAAGTGGATGGTAAGTGGATGGACTATGCAGATGTATTAAAAGATTCACTGCTAAAAAGACTGTTGTGCGATGAAGAGTTTTGTGATTTTTACCGGTACAGCTATTAATGATTCCTGTTCTGTAACAAACGATATAAATTTATAATTAACAATTACACTACGCTAGTTTAACTTTGTAAGATTAAATTGCAGCGGTTTTGTACCGAATTGAATAAAAATAGAACAGTTCTGAAAAAAAAATCAACATACATTATTTTTTTACTCTTATTTATTGTAGCTCAAGAAAGTTCTGCACAGGATGAAGTAATACAAGGCATTGGGAATAGAATTAGAACTGTTGGCGGAGCCGGTCGAACAGGATCAACAGGTACAGATAGTTTACGAAGAAGAGACAAAAATGCAGATTCAATAACTATCAGCTACAAGTATTTGGATTCAACTGGCAATTATAAACTTGATTCTTCTGTAAGTGATTTTACAAAACGGTTTCCTATTCCTGCTACACATATATTTTTAGGCAATACAGGGAATGCTGCAAAGTCATTATTGTTTTCCCCACAATTTTCATCTGGCTTCAATACTGGTCTCAATGCATTCGATATTTATACATTGAAGCCAGAAGCCGTTCGTTTTTATAATACAACAAGGCCTTATTCAGAATTGAATTACCAGTTAGCAAGCCGAGCAGAGCAGATAATAGATTTAGTACATACGCAAAATCTAAAACCAGATTGGAATGTTGCATTCAGGTATCGGCTGATAAATGCTCCGGGATTTTTTAAGAATCAAAAAACGAATCACAACAATTACCTGCTGAATTCATTGTATGCATCTAAAAACAGACGCTACAAGAACTATTTTATACTTTTGGGGAATAAGCTCCAATCGTCTGAAAATGGAGGGATAGTAGATACCGTTGATTACTTAAATAATCCAAATAGAGTTTATAACGACCGTTTCAATATTCCTGTAAAACTCGGTGGTGACGAAGGGTTTTCTTCCAACTTCTTTACTACAAAAATTTCTACAGGTAATAAGTACAGTTTGTTTACGGTATTGCTGCGGCAGCAATATGATTTAGGTAAGAAAGATTCCATCGTAACAGACTCTACCGTTATTCCTTTATTCTTTCCAAGACTTAGGTTCGAACATACATTTACATTGGAGCAGAATAAATACATTTATCAGGACTATGTTGCTGATTCTGTTTATTACAAGACGTATTATGACACTACACTAAGTAAGCCGATTGACACATTTCTGGTGAGAGAGAGATGGAATATAGTTACGAACGATTTTTCCATTTATCAGTTTCCTGATGCAAAGAATCTTCACCAATTTATAAAAGCAGGATTAACAATTCAGAATCTGGCAGGTGAGTTCTCTTCGTCCAAAGGGAACTTTTATAATCTCTTCGGCCATGCTGAATACAGAAACAAAACAAAGAATCAGCAGTGGGATATGGAAGCGAATGGTAAACTATATTTTACAGGTCTGAATTCAGGTGACTTTGAAGTTTCTATTAATCTCCAGCGATTATTAGGGAATAAGATAGGTTATCTACAGGTTGGATTTCAAAACACTAATCGTTCGCCGTATACTATATATGATAATAGAAGCAGTTTTTACCTCATGAAAACAGCTAATGATTTCAAAAAGGAAAATAATACTCATTTATTCGCTTCTTATTTTCTACCTTCTTTTAAGTTTAGATTGACAGGGCATTATTACTTACTTACTAATTACACTTACATTAAAAATTATTACGAGTTGCAACAAGAAAGTGCTTTATCAAATGTATTACAGGTAGCATTGGAAAAGACGTTTAAATTAGGTAAGCACTGGAATTGGCATACTGATATTTATTTTCAACAGGTTATTGGCAATGCGCCAATAAATGTCCCCATTATTTATACTCGTAACAGAATTGCATATGAAGGTAATCTTGGATTTAAAAACCTTGATATTACAATGGGGGCAGAATTCAGGTATAGAACAACATACAAAGCAGATGGCTATTCACCGGTGCTTGGCCAATTCTTCTTTCAGGATAGTATAACAATCAAAAACCAGTTACCTGATATTGCTGCTTATGTTCATTTCAGAATAAAACCATTTAAAGCATTTGTACGGGCAGAAAACCTGAATACAGCAAGAGCTGACAATGGTTTTGGGTTTACAAGAAATAATCTTGTGGCACCCGGCTATGCTTTGCCTGGCCTTCAGATTAGAGTAGGGGTGTATTGGAGTTTTGTTAACTGATTGAGAATCTTTAAGATACTTTTATAATTGTCTTCCATACGGCTTCTTTCTTCCGATTTTTGATATTATCTTTGTCGGGTTCATGAAAAAAATATTTACATCAATTGTGCTTCTCTGCTACCTGGTTGTAACCTGTGGGATAGTAGTGAATTATCATTATTGCATGAACAAACTTGCTTCTACTCAATTGTTTGTTTCCAATGAAAAAGACTGTGGTAAATGCGGAATGCACACTGAGGAGTCCGATGGTTGTTGCCGTGATGAAATAAAAGTTGTGAAACTTGTACAAGATCAGAATAAGATTCCTGTTATTTCCTATGAATTTTCATCGATAGATCAACTTGCAATTAAGCCTTCCGAGTTTATTGCTGCGTTATTTCAAAATACTGACATAAATCGTCATTTTTTTAATCATTCTCCTCCTCTTTTATCTGCACAGGATACTTATTTGCAGATCAACGTTTTCAGAATTTGATACTTTTTAGTTTAAGCAATCGTTACTATAGAGTATAGTAATGATGATTTAGTGTGTAATATAGTGTTGACGCTAATTACACTTTATCATATTTATTAATAACTATTACAATAAAATTTATTATCATGAAATTGTTTAAAATATTTTCGATGGCTGCATTGTTTACAGCCGTATCAATGGTAGCTGTTGCACAAACAAAAACAGAAACCTTTAAAGTGTCTGGCAACTGTGGTATGTGTAAATCAAAAATTGAAAAAACAGCAAAAGCAGCAGGAGCTACAGAAGCAAGTTGGGATGAGGATACAAAGAATCTTACAATAACATATGCAAGCAGCACAACAAACACAGCAAAGATTCAACAGAAAATTGCTGATGTAGGATATGATAATGTTGGTTTTAAATCTACCATGGAAGCCTATAATAAATTACCAGGCTGCTGCAAATATGAAAAAGCATCAATGGATACCAACGAAGGGATGATGAGTTGCTGCAAAGAAGGTAAGTGTACAAAAGAAGGACATGACGGGAAAGATTGTTGCAAAGATGGCAAGTGCACAATGGAAGGACATGACGGGAAAGATTGTTGCAAAAAGGGTGATGCTAAAATGGACTGTTGCAAAGATGGCAAGTGCACAATGGAAGGACATGATGGTAAAGATTGTTGCAAAAAGGGTGATACTAAAATGGACTGCTGCAAAGATGGCAAGTGCACAAAGGAAGGACACGATGGCAAAGATTGTTGCAAAAAAGAAGATGCACACAAAGGACACAAACATTAATTATTAATCGTAGTACTCCGGTATTTTCCGGAGTACTTTCTAATAAGCTATGATCAGACTATTTAAATCTTTTTTAGTGCTATCTATTTTTTTAGTGATAGCACAAATAAGCTACGGTCAGCCAAAACAAGGCAGAGATGCATACGAGATTGCATTGCCCTCATTGAATGGAGATACGTTGAAATTATCTTCTTTGAAAGGTAAAGTTGTGCTGTTAGACTTTTGGGCTTCCTGGTGTGGGCCATGCAGATCTGCCAATAAGGACATTGGAAAATTATATGCGAAATTTAAAGAAAAGGGTTTTGAAGTTTTCAGTGTTTCGCTGGATGATAATATTAGTGCATGGGAAAAAGCAGTGAAGAAAGATAAGATTACCTGGCAACAGGTAAATGATAATGGTGGACGAGATGCAAAAACTGCTCAGCAATGGTATGTTGACGCTTTGCCTACTACTTATCTTATAGGTAAAGATGGGAAACTTTTGGCAATGGACTTATCAGAAAAGCAACTCGAAAAAGCACTTAAAGATTTATTATAGTATTGCTCATAGCCATGAGAAACATGGATATGAAAAAATTTATTATTTTTTTACTACTCCTCAGTAGTAGTACATTATTTGCGCAAAAAAATAAAGCTTCAAAGGACACCACGACAACATTTGAAGTCTCTGGCTCTTGTGAGATGTGCAAAATGCGCATTGAAGAAGCAGCCAAAGGTAATGGCGTTAAATCAGCCGTTTGGAATGTTGATTCAAAAATGCTTACACTGGTTTATGATCCATCTGTTACAACTAGCTATAAAGTGCATGATCGAATTGCCGACGTAGGACATGATACAAGATTAATTAAAGCAGCAACTGCAACTTATAATGGATTAGCCGATTGTTGCCGCTATAGAGATAATGCACAAACTGAAGAAGAGGACGGTAATGCAGATATGGAAGTGAATGGAGTAGTAGTGGAACAGGATGAAAAAGGGAATCTTAAACCATTGCAAGGAGCTTCCATTATTATTGCAGGGACCTCGGGAGGAATCAGTACCAATGAAAATGGATTTTTTACAATTACTGTTACTGGAAAAA
The DNA here is from genome assembly GCA_016708765.1 of Chitinophagaceae bacterium. GTDB lineage: Bacteria > Bacteroidota > Bacteroidia > Chitinophagales > Chitinophagaceae > JJ008. The sequence continues at coordinate 947,711 of JADJFD010000001.1, read as the reverse complement.
CGAATATCGTAGTCAGCTATGCAGATTATCAAAGCAAAAGCATTGAAGTTAATGCTGGTCAGCATGTAAACATTATGTTGAACACAAAAAAGGAATTACAGGAAGTTAAAATCACTGCAAGAAAAAGAGCCTCTTTTATTTCCCCGACTTCAGCTATTCGTACATTGGTTATGACGGAGAAGGAATTATTTAAAGCAGCTTGTTGCAATTTGAGTGAAAGTTTTGAAACGAATGCATCTGTTGATGTTTCCTACAGCGATGGTGTTACTGGTTCCAAACAAATACAATTATTGGGTCTTTCTGGAATCTATTCCCAATTAAATGTTGAGAATCTTCCCGGCCCAAGAGGAATTGCTACGCTTTGGGGGTTGAACTATATTCCCGGAACATGGGTAGAAAGTATTCAGCTATCAAAAGGAGTTGGCTCTGTTGCCAATGGTTTTGAAAGTATAACCGGGCAGATAAATGTAGAATTGAAAAAACCGGAAACTGCAGAACAATTATATGCCAATGCCTATGTAAATAATATGGGTAAGACAGACTTGAATCTGAATCTTGCTAAGAAGATCAACGATAAATGGTCAACCGGACTTTTGTTGCACAATGCATTTATGAATAATCCAAATGTTGATTTTAATAAAGATGGCTTCAGAGATATCCCAACAGGAAATCTTTTTAGTGCGTTGAACAGATGGAATTACAACAATAGTAAAACGGTAGAAGGGCAGTTTGGTGTACGAATGTTGATTGATAATAAAGTGGGTGGCGAAACAATGTTTGAATCAGGTAAACACCGCCTTACTACAGATTATTACGGATTAGGAATTGATACCCGACGATTTGATGCCTTCGCTAAAGTTGGTTATGTTTTTCCTGGAAAAAGCTATAAAAGTTTTGGCGTACAGTTATCTGCATTTAGCCATACACAGGATTCTTATTTTGGGCAAACGGTTTATGATGCGAAGCAAACTAATTTTTATTCCAACCTGATCTATCAGTCAATCATTGGTAATACGAATCATAAATTCAGAACAGGATTAAGTTTTGTTGCTGATAAATATGATGAGTTGTTTCGTAATACAAACTACAAAAGAAATGAAAATGTGGGTGGTGCTTTCTTTGAATACACTTACAGCTATTTAAAAAAGCTGGATATAATTTTGGGTATTCGTGGAGATCATAACAGTCTCTATGGATTTTTTGTAACCCCAAGGTTTCATCTTCGGTATCAGCCTGCTGAAAAAACAACCATTCGTTTAGCATTTGGCAAAGGGCAACGTACAGCAAATATCCTGGCGGAGAATTCAAGTGTACTTGTTAGTTCAAGGCAAGTGAATATTCCAACTGCAGTTGCAGGAAAAGCTTATGGATTGAATCAGGAAGTAGCATGGAGTACAGGTATTACCTTGGATCAAAAGTTTCGGCTGTTCAATAGAAATGGTTCTATTGGTTTAGATTATTACAGAACCAGTTTCAGCAATCAAGCTGTTGTTGATTTTGATAGGTCAGTTCAACAAGTGAATTTTTATAACCTTGATGGTAAATCATATTCAAATAGTTTCTTGGCTGAATTAAGTTATGAGCCATTTGATAAATTTGAAGTTCGTCTCGCTTATCGCTTATTCGATGTACAAACAACGTATAGCGGTACATTGCTCGAACGTCCATTTGTATCAAAGCATCGTGGCTTTGCTAATCTGGCTTACGAAACAGGAAGCTGGAAATTCGATTATACCATAACAGTGAATGGAACAAAGCGAATTCCTTCTACTGCTGGTAATCCGCAGCAGTATCAGTTGCCTGAAACATCTCCTGCTTTTACATTAATGAATGCACAGGTAACTAAAACTTTTGGAAAGAAAAGGCCTTTCGATCTTTATGTGGGAGGGGAGAACCTGACAAACTTCTATCAGAAGCAAGTCATCATTGCACCGGATCAGCCTTTTGGGCCAAATTTCGATGCTTCAATGATATGGGGCCCGATTTCCGGAAGTATGTTTTATACAGGGATACGTTTTAAAATAAAGTAATAAGACTTTGAAGTAAGCTGCCCATTTTTGAATTGGGCAGCTTTTTTATGCTTAAAAAGTTCTTTGCATTTCAAGAAATATATTATATTCGTCTAAACTAATATTTAGACAAGGCTAAAAATATATTTACACTCCTCGAAATGCAACAACTATTCACTATAATATTTTTCACCATTTTCTGTTTTCCATCGTTTAGTCAGACGGTAAGGATTGGAGAAATAAGAAATGAAGCAACTGGCGAAAATATTCCCGGCGCTACAATTACTTATAAAGATTCATCACAATCTTTAGTCAGTGATGAGCATGGTAGGTTTTCTATTTACCCATCTGAAAAGCAAAGCCTTCTGATAACTGCTATAGGCTTCAAAGAAAAGGAGTATATAATTGGTGCGAAAGATCGCTTTATCATCTTATTATCTCCATTACAAAAAGAACTGGATGCAGTGGTTATTACAGGAACGATGAGGGCTGTAAGGAAATCCGAAAGTCCGATTGCTGTTGAAGTATATACCCCACAGTTCTTAAAGAAAAACCCTTCGCCTAGTATTTTTGAATCCTTACAAAATGTAAACGGTGTTCGTCCGCAATTGAATTGCAGTGTTTGTAATACCGGCGATATTCATATCAATGGATTGGAAGGTCCATATACGATGGTAACCATTGATGGAATGCCAATCGTCAGTAGTCTTGCTTCAGTGTATGGATTGTTTGGAATACCAACGCAATTAATAGACAGGATTGAAATTGTAAAAGGCCCTGCTTCTGGTTTATATGGTTCGGAAGCTATTGGTGGTATGATCAATATCATTACCAAGTCTCCGGAAAAAGCTCCCTTATTTACAGGAAACGTAATGACCACCAATTGGCTGGAACATACAGTTGATCTGGGAACCAAATTTAAAGTAGGTAATAAAGCAGTTTCACTATTAGGTATCAATTATTATAATTACCTGAATCCTCTTGATAAAAATAATGATCAGTTTACCGATGTAACGTTACAACACAGAATTTCCATTTTTAATAAGCTAAGCTTTATAAGAAAGAAGAACCGGGTGGCAACATTGGCTGGCCGTTATTTTACAGAAAATAGATGGGGCGGAGAAATGCGGTGGAATAAAAGCTTCAGCGGAACAGATAGCATCTATGGCGAAACTATTTCCACTAAACGTTGGGAGTTGATTGGTAATTATCAACTGCCCATAAAAGAAAAAATGATGTTCTCTTTTTCAACAACAGGACATAAGCAGAATTCTTATTATGGATCCATTCCCTATTTTGGAAAACAACGGATTGCTTTCGGTCAATTGACATGGGATAAACAAGCTGGTGCATCACATAATTTATTACTTGGTTCTGCAGTACGCTATAATTTTTATGACGATAACTCAACTGCAACATTAGATACTTTGTCAGGAAACAATCACCCTGATAAATATATTATTCCCGGAATTTTTGTGCAGGATGAGTGGAAGTTGAATGAATCGCATTCACTTCTTTCAGGACTTCGATACGATTATCATCCCATTCACAAAAGTATAATTACTCCAAGGCTTGCCTGGAAATGGACGATGAAGAACAAACAGGTATTCCGATTAAATGCAGGAACAGGTTTCAGAGTAGTGAGTTTGTTTACAGAAGAACATGCAGCTCTTACAGGTGCAAGAGCGGTAGAAATAAAAGAATCATTAAATCCTGAAAAGAGTTTTAATATCAATTTGAATTATTCAAAATATTTTGCATTTAAAGGAGTCACATTAAATATTGATGCATCCACTTGGTATTCGCATTTCTCCAACCAGATCATTCCGGATTATGATACGGATCCCAATAAAATTATTTACGAAAATTTGAAAGGATATTCAGCTTCGAAAGGAGTTACCTTAAATCTTGAATTGAATATTGGACATCGCTTTAAAAGTTTATTTGGCGCAACGGTACAGGATGTTTCTAAAGTGGAGAAAGATGATGCAGGAAAAAGAATAAAGACATTGCCGGTGCTGACAGAAAAATGGAGTGGCACTTGGGCTCTCACTTATGTATTTCCTGGAGCTGGAATAACAATTGATTATACAGGAAATATGTACGGCCCGATGCGTTTGCCATTACTTTCAGCAATTGACCCAAGACCAGGATTTTCACCCGTATGGAGCATTCAGAATATACAAGTGACTAAAAGATTCAACAAATCTGTTGAATTTTATGGTGGTGTAAAAAATCTATTGAATTGGACACCGGCAAAAAATACTCCTTTCATTATTGCAAGATCAAATGACCCTTTTGATAAGAATGTACAGTATGATGGAAATGGAAAGATTCTGGCGACACCTGATAATCCTTATGCTTTGAGTTTTGATCCAACTTATGTGTATGCCCCAAATCAGGGAATTCGTTTGTTTCTAGGATTTAGAACAACTTTAAAGTAAAATATAGATTGTAATTTTCAGCTTTACTTACTATTTTTGGTGTCATGCGAAAATGGGTATCTATATTATTCCTCAGCATTATTGTCTTATCTCATTCTGAGTTACATCAATTATTAAGGATACCTGTCTTAATAGACCATTTTAAAGAACATAAAAAGGAAGATCCCTCTATCACATTTATACAGTTTATCAAACTTCATTACGATAAAATAGTTGTGGATGATGATTATCAACGGGATCAGCAATTGCCATTCAGAGATGCAAATTGTACCACATCTGTTTCCGGATTAGTAATAGATATACCCCCACAAAATATTAAGATCGAAAAGCAGGACTATCGGTTTGATGCTGATAAAGTAATTCCAATTGCAACTGTATTGTACCTGCATCTATGCACTTCCACAATTTTCCAACCTCCACGGGTTGCAGCCTGATTTATTGATTTACAATGATACAGCAGTATGTTGAATCATAAATTGGTTTCAAATAATCAAAGGATTGTTTATTACTAATGATTGATCAACCTTCTCTTTGGTATCCTGCACATTTTTAGCTTATTAATATTTTTTTATGTTAACGAAAATTATTCAGTTTTCAATAAGGAATAAATTACTTATTGGATTGGGCATAGTGGCATTAATTGTTGCTGGTATTATAAATGTAACAAGACTACCTATTGATGCATTGCCTGATATAACAAGTAATCAGGTACAGGTAATTACTACTTCACCTTCATTGGCAGCACCGGAAGTGGAGCGGTTAATTACATTTCCGATAGAGCAGGCAAACGCCAATATTCCAGGTCTAAAGGAAATACGGTCTATGTCGAGGTTTGGTTTATCAGTTGTGACTATTGTATTTTCAGACAATACTGACATTTACTGGGCAAGGCAACAAGTGTCTGAGCGACTCAATAAAGTTAAAGACGAAATACCTGCTAATGCAGGTAGGCCAGAGCTGGCGCCTGTTACTACAGGTCTTGGTGAAGTTTATCAATACATTCTACGACCGGTAAAAGGATATGAAGCAAAATATGATCTTACTGAGTTGCGATCTATTCAGGATTGGATTGTCCGTCGTCAATTAATTGGCACAGAAGGCGTAGCCGATGTAAGCAGCTTTGGTGGGTATCTCAAGCAATATGAAATAGCAGTGATACCGGAAAAGTTGAAGAGTATGAATGTTACTATTGCTGATATCTTTTCTGCTTTAGAAAAAAATAATCAAAATTCAGGTGGAGCATATATTGAAAGCGGTCCACTGCTTTATTTATTCGTACCGAGGGAATTGCTAAAACAACTGCTGATCTGGAAAAAATTGTTGTTCGCCATAACAGTGATGGTATTCCGGTTTTTTTAAAAGATCTGGCAGAAATTCGGATTGGACATGCAGTACGATATGGAGCCATGACATATAAAGATAAAGGGGAAGTAGCAGGTGCCGTGGTATTGATGTTAAAAGGAGCTAATGCTTCAGAAGTTGTAAAAAATGTAAAAACAAAAATTGAGCAAATTAAAAAAACGCTGCCAGAGGGAGTGATATTGGAGACTTTTTATGATCGTTCCAAATTGGTTAACCGGGCTATTGGTACGGTAGAAAAAAATTTATTAGAAGGTGCATTGATCGTCATATTTGTATTGGTTCTTTTTTTGGGAAATCTGCGGGCCGGATTGATAGTAGCCTCAGTTATTCCGCTTGCCATGCTGTTTGCAGTTATTATGATGAACTTGTTTGGAGTATCTGGAAATTTAATGAGCCTCGGGGCACTTGATTTCGGATTAATAGTTGACGGAGCTGTTATAATTGTTGAAGCAGTGATGCATCGGTTATCGCATAGTAAACATTTAAATAAAGTCATCCACATTACACAAAATGAAATGGATAGTGAGGTTGAAGTTTCTGCCGGACGAATGATGAATTCAGCTGTGTTTGGTCAAATTATTATTTTAATAGTTTACCTGCCTATTCTGAGCCTGGTGGGAATTGAAGGAAAGATGTTTCGGCCTATGGCACAAACAGTTTCATTTGCTTTAATTGGGGCGTTTATACTTTCAATGACTTATGTGCCGATGATTTCTTCATTGCTATTAAGCAAAAAAATCAGTCATAAGGAAAGTTTTGCTGATAAAATGATGCGTTTTATCAACCGTCTGTATCAGCGAGTACTAAAAGTAGCACTGGCATTTCCAAAAACAATTGTTGCTATTGTATTGGGGCTATTTATATTTTCAGTGCTACTACTTTCGAGGTTAGGTGGCGAATTTATTCCTGAATTGGAAGAAGGAGATTTTGCTGTGGATGCCCGTTTATTAACTGGAAGTTCATTAACAGAATCTATCAACAATTCTACAAAGGCGGCAACAATTCTTCAGGAACGATTTCCAGAAATAGAAAAAATAGTAACAAGGATAGGAGCAAGTGAAATTCCCACTGATCCCATGCCTGTTGAAATGACGGATATTATTATTTTATTGAAACCAAAAGAGAAATGGACATCGGCCAGCAGTTTTGATGAATTGGCGGACAAAATGAGTGTAGCCTTAAAAGAAATACCAGGAATGATTGCTGGATTTCAATTTCCAGTGCAGATGCGTTTTAATGAATTAATATCAGGTGCACGGCAGGATGTTGTGTGTAAAATATTTGGAGATGATCTGGATAGTTTGTCAGCATATGCAAAAAAATTAGGAAGTATTATCAGTAATGTTGATGGAGCTAAAGATATTTATATTGAAACGGTAACTGGATTACCTCAGATAGTCATTAATTATAACCGGGATGCAATTGCTCTTTATAAAATGAATATAGCAGATGTAAATCAGGTGATACGTACTGCTTTTGCAGGCGAAAGTGCCGGGTTGATTTATGAAGATGAGCGACGATATGATCTTGTAGTAAGATTAAAACAAGACTTACGAAAGGATATAAAAGATGTTCAACAATTATTAATAGCCTCACCATCAGGATTACAAATTCCATTAAATCAACTGGCCAGCGTTTCCATCAAAGAAGGTCCCAATCAGATTCAGCGGGAAGATACCCGTAGGCGCATCATTGTCGGGTTTAATGTAAGGGGTAGAGATGTAGAGTCGCTGGTAAAAGAGGTAGAGAAAAAAGTTGGAACCAATGTGCAATTACCGCCAGGCTATTTTATTACTTATGGAGGTCAATTTGAAAATCTTGTTGAAGCCTCTCAACGATTATCCATAGCAGTACCAGCGGCATTACTACTTATTTTATTGATGCTCTATTTTGCTTTTGGCTCCATCAAATATGGGTTACTTATTTTTTCTGCCATTCCCTTGTCGGCTATTGGGGGAGTGTTTGCATTATGGATAAGAGGTATGCCATTTAGTATTTCTGCAGGTATAGGTTTTATTGCATTGTTTGGCGTTGCAGTATTAAATGGAATTGTTTTGATTGCTGAATTCAGCAGGTTAAAAAAATCAGGATTAGTAGACTTAAATAAAATTATTATGGAAGGAACCAGTATTCGCTTACGGCCTGTTTTGATGACAGCAGCTGTTGCTTCATTAGGATTTTTGCCAATGGCACTAAGTCATGGAGCAGGTGCAGAAGTGCAACGTCCATTAGCAACCGTAGTTATAGGCGGTTTAATTACCGCTACATTTTTGACCTTAATAGTACTGCCGGTATTATTTCGGTGGTTTGACAAAATCAAATTTAAGAAAAAGAGCAAGCATGTAGAATTAACTTTATTGTTTCTTGCTTTTACTATCGGGTCTTCTGCGCAAACATCAGAAACCAGATTAACATTACAGGAGATGCAGGAAAAGGCGAAAGCTGAAAATTTGCAATTGCAGGTATTACAAAAGCAAAAAGAATATTGGAAGCAGTTACAAACGGGAATTTTTGATCCGCCAAAAACACAAATTGGTTTCGAATATGGAAGTGTCAATAGTTTTAATACGGACACCCGTTTTTCAGTAGGTCAATCGTTTAGTTTGCCTGTTGTTTACCAAAGGCAGAGAGATCTTTACAAGTCAAATGAAAGTTTACAACAATCAGCATATAGTTTGAAGTATGCAGATTTGAAAAAAGAAATCAGCCACCGGTTTTACTCCATTGTGATTTTAATGGAACGAGAAAAAATTCTGATAAAACTTGATAGTATTTATAACCGTTTTCAATCTGCCGCTCAGTTACGTTTAAAAACAGGAGAGTCTGATCAATTGGAAAAAACAACTGCTGAAGCACAATTGCAACAACTGCAATTACAGGAAAAGCAATTAAAAGCTGATATCGCTATACTACAGGATCAGTTAGGATGGTTGCTGCATACCGATGAAAAAGTAGTGCCGGTTTATAGTGATCTGAGATTGAGAATTGAATCGAATGATTCAGCCTTAATTAATAATCATCCTCTTTTGGAATATGAAAATAAAAAAGTGGCACTCTCAATGGCACAGGTAGCCGTTGAAAAAACTAAGCTTACTCCTGATTTTACGATCGGTTACAATAACCAGTCTATTATAGGATTTCAAACCAAAGATGGAATTAGCCAGCAATACTATGGCGGTAGCGACCGATTTCATACAGCGATGCTGTCAGTTGGTATTCCTCTTTTCAATAAAGCTACAAAGGCAAAAATCAGGGCAGGAAAAACAGGCCACGAAGTGGCAATGCTGGAAGCTGATGCAGCAAAACATTATCTTATTTCAAGAAGGAATGAATTGAACGATGAATTAAAAAAGCAAGAGACAGGTGTAGAATATTACGAAAAGACAGGCTTGCAACAGGCGGCTTTAATAATTAAAAATGCTTCGATTGCTTATAAGCAGGGCCAGATTAGTTATCTGGAGTGGATCATGCTCATGAATAATGCAGTTACTATTGAGTTATCCTATTTACAGGCAATACAACAATATAACAATACACTAATAGAAATAAATTATTTAACCGGAAACTAAAAATACTGATATGCGTATTATAAATATTTATTTTGTCATATTACTGTTTGCTTCTTGCAAATCAGCAGAGAAAGAACCCGAAAGCAAAATAATGGAACTGCCTAATCAGGTAAGCCTGAGTAAAGAACAAATTGCAAATGCCGGCATCACAACAGGTATTGCTAGGGAAGAATTTATGAGTACTGAAATTATTGTGAACGGAACTGTAGATGTGCCACCACAGAATATGGTATCCGTAAGTTTTCCAATGGGAGGCTATTTGAAATCGACTAATTTATTACCAGGTATGCATGTTTCGAAAGGACAGGTAATTGCCAGAATTGAAGATCCGGGACTGGTGCAACTGCAACAAGATTACTTAGTAGCCGGAGCCCGGTTGCTGTATCTGGAAAAAGAATATGAACGACAAAAGCTTCTTCATGAAAATGATGTAAATGCAGCTAAAGTATTTGAACAGTCACAATCTGATTACAGTGCCCAAAAAATTATGAGGAAAGGGTTGTCAGAAAGGTTGCGGCTGATTAACATAAATCCTGATAAACTAAATGAAGAAACAATTTCCAGAAGTCTACCTATTTATTCGCCTATTAATGGATTTGTTTCTGCCGTGAATGTCAATATAGGAAAGTATGTAAATCCTGCTGATATTTTATTTGAACTAATCAACCCGGATGATATTCATGCATCACTTGTAGTATTTGAGAAAGATTTGCCTGCTGTTCTTCCAAAACAAAAAGTAAAAGTTTCGTTTGTGGAAGATCCAAGAAAAGAATATGATTGTGAAGTATTACTCGTTACAAAAAATGTGGATGATAACCGAAGCGCCTTAGTGCATTGTCACTTTGAAACAAAACCAAAGCAACTCATTCCGGGAATGTTTTTGAGTGCAAGGATACTTGTTGATAATTTTAAAGTGATAACAGTGCCTGATGAAGCGGTAGTAAGATATGGAGAATCGTCCTATGTGTTTGAAGAAAAGGAAAAAAATGTTTTCAGGATGATTCCGGTAAAAACCCCTGTTCGGCAAAACGGAAGAACAGCCATTGAGGGGCAGTCAGAAAATTTAAAAGATAAGACGTTGGTATTAACAAAAGCATATTCTCTTCTTTCCCAGTTAATGAATGTAGAAGAAGAATAGGGTTGCATTTTTGTATATAGGAAAAACTTGTAAAAACAAATTTTTTATAAGCGATCCTGCCTCTACATTTGCCACCCAAACAGAAAGAAATGGATTTAAAATATTCTCAACATATTGCAACTGTTCTTAATTTGTCACTAAAACAGATTAACAGCATTTTTGATTTACATGCGGAAGGCTCAACATTGCCTTTTATTGCTCGTTACCGGAAAGAAGCTACGGGTAATATGGGCGAAGTGCAGATTGGCAATGTGATTGACCAGATCAAATATTTTAATGAGCTGGAGAAAAGAAAAGAAACGGTCACTAAAACGATTGAAGAAGCAGGGAAGATGACTCCTGAATTAAAAATGAGAATTCAAGACTGTGTCAATGCTACTGAGCTAGAAGATATTTATTTGCCGTACAAACCAAAACGGAAAACAAAAGCATCCATAGCAATTGAAAAAGGGTTAGAACCTTTGGCAACAATATTATTTGCACAACAAGATGTGAATGCAAATGAAGAAGCTGCCAAATATATTACTGATCAGGTAAAAGATAATGAAGAAGCTTTGCAAGGTGCGAGGGATATTATGGCAGAATGGATTGCTGAAAATGAAACAGCAAGAAATGCTGTACGTAAAATATTTACTGAATCTGCAATATTTAGTTCAAGAGTACTTACGACAAAGAAAGGTGAAGAGGATGCGCAGAAGTACAGAGATTATTTTGAATTCAAAGAACCCTTAGCAAACTGTCCTTCGCATAGGATAATGGCAATCCGTAGAGGAGAAAAAGAAGGATTCCTCATTATGGATATTAATATTGAAAAAGAATCATCTATTGATGAGCTGAAAAGAAAATTCATCACCGTTCACAACGAAGCATCACAACAAGTAGGATTGGCTATTGAAGATTCGTTTTCCCGTTTATTAAAGCCTTCAATCGAAACGGAGTTCAGAATATTGAGTAAAACAAAAGCAGATGAAGAAGCTATAAAAGTATTTGCAGAAAATTTACGTCAGTTACTATTGGCATCACCATTAGGCCATAAAAGAATAATGGCTCTCGATCCGGGATTTCGCAGCGGATGTAAAGTAGTTTGTCTGGATGAGCAAGGGACATTTTTAAAATACATTACTATTTTCCCTCATGCACCGCAGAATGATTGGAACGGCGCTGTGCAAACCATCAAAGAACTGGTGGCTAAATATGATATTGATGCCATCGGTTATGGTAATGGAACAGCGAGTAAAGAAACTGAGCAATTGGTAAGAGGAATTGATTTTGGAAAAACAGTTTCTGTTTTTATGGTGAATGAAAGTGGTGCATCCATCTATTCTGCCAGCGAAGTGGCCAGAGAAGAATTCCCGGATGAAGATGTAACGGTTCGTGGTGCTATCAGCATCGGCAGAAGATTACTCGATCCATTGAGTGAGTTGGTGAAGATAGATCCAAAAAGTATTGGTGTTGGACAGTACCAGCATGATGTAAATCAAAACCGATTAAAAGAGTCATTAGATCAAACAATTGAAAGCTGTGTAAATTTTGTGGGTGTGGATGTAAACACCGCTAGTAAACATTTGCTGGCTTATGTTTCTGGACTTACAAATTCTGTTGCAAAAATGTAGTGGAATACAGAATGAAAAACGGACCATTTATCAATAGGGAAGAATTGAAAAAAGTTTCTTTGCTTGGCCCAAAGGCATTTGAACAATGCGCTGCCTTCTTAAGAATCAATAATGCAATAAATCCGTTGGATAATTCGGCTGTGCATCCTGAAACTTATCATGTGGTGGAAGCGATGGCTGCCAAAGCAAGTTGTACCGTTCCTGAATTGATTCAGAATGCAGAGACAAGGAAACAATTGATAGCAAAAGACTTTATTTCTGAAACGATAGGACAGTTTACCATTGAGGATATATTGAGAGAACTGGAAAAGCCAGGAAGAGATCCCCGTTCTCCGATTGAAGAGTTTCGTTTTGTAGATGGTGTGAGTACAATGGAAGATTTGAAGCCAGGAATGAAAATTCCGGCCATCATTACAAACGTAACCAACTTCGGTGCTTTTGCAGATGTGGGAGTGAAGCAGGACGGACTAATACATATCTCTCATTTAGCCAATCGCTTTATTAGTGATCCGAATGAAGCGGTGAAGCTGGGACAGAAAGTAATGGTAACTGTTTTGGAAGTTGATATTGCCAGAAAAAGAATTGCATTATCACTGAAAGATGGGGGAGAAAAGCAGGAAGCCCGAGGTCAGAAGCCAGATATCAGAGGACAGAAACCTGTAATAAGTAATAGAAAACCCGAACCGATGAATCCTTTTCAGGCAAAGCTGGCGGAGTTAAAGAAAAATTTTAAGAATTGATTATTTTATAATCTTCTTTTCAATAGTTTGTTGATTTGAAAACCTTTTTGTTTGCAATGGTTCGTGTCTCCACGAACCATTTTCTTTTTGTAAAAATTCAGTTCATAGAAAAAAAACTGGACGGCGAAGTTTATTTTTTTATAAACGTTACATGCCAAATACCTCTCAAATCACCCGGTTGAAATCCAAATGCCATATCCGAAGGATAAAGCGAATCAATTGTTTTCCATAACGAAGCTTGCCCGACATCTGTTTTGCTGCCATGGCAGTTTGCACACATTGATTGCAGTATAATTGGTTTGTAAAAATGTATTTTTCCGCTTGCATCTTTCTCTGTTATTGCTTGTAACGAGTCATTTTCGATACCTTTTTCTTTTTGCGATGCAAAGAATTTCAATATTCTTTCTTCGGTAGTATCTGGTTTGTTAGCGGTATTCCGATATTTCAAGGCTGTTCTTCGGATTTTTACAGAATCAGATGTATAAATATCTGTGAGTGGATATGCATTTGCCTGGCAATAAGCGACAGCATTTTCAACACCCATTTCACTAATTGCGGATTTTAGTGAATGGCTCAGCGTATCAAATGTTTGTTTTACTACACTGTTGCCTCTTTTTGTATAGTTCAATCTCTCCTCATTGCTAAAATCATTTTCATTTTTACAAGCCAAGAAAAAAACAGACAAGAGTAAACTTAGTGTAATCAGAGAATAATTTATATTCTTCATTCAAAATAATTTTTAAATGTCAGCAAATATTCCTTCATTTCTTTTAGGTTCTCTGCATTGATAATTACTTCTTTAAATTTAGCTAATTCATCCTTTAGTGGTAGTAGGAAATTATGCAACTGGTCATGCGATTCACCTTTCATGGTACATTTTTCAAAGATTGTTTTAAACTCAAGCTGTAAGGGTTCATGTAGTGTGGCTAATTCTTTTTTGCCGTCAATGCCATCCTGTACCAGTCCAAGCATATTATTGATTCCAGTAATTGTTTCAGGGTTTGCCTTCCATTTTTTCCCATTATCTAACTGCACTTTGGGTTGAGATTCCTCATGCTGATGATTGCTTTCTGCTTCCTTATTCATTTCGGTCGTTTCATGCTTTTCTTCTTTCTGTGTACTATTGTTGCAAGCAACTAAAAAAACAAGTGATATAGGAAATAGATAAATTATTTTTTTCATTGTTTGACTAGTTTTTGTTTTGAAATTAGAAAATATGAAGCTATGGCAAATACAAATGTAAGCCCTATGCGGAAAATCATTGCATTAACTGTTTTTATTTCATAAATACCGCCATTGCTTATATATATATTTAAGCCAATAAATGCAGCTAAAAGGATTAATACAGATGCCAATAATACAAGAGTCGTCCATTTCTTTGCTTTCACTAATCCATAAACAGCTAGAAGGTACAGAATGCTGCTGATAAAATTTGACCACACTACAAACAATACATAGTTGCCTTCCTTTTCCCTGATATCGAATAAATCAAGAATCACCGAGCTACTTAAAAACAGAGTGAGTGAAGCAAATAAGCCCAATGCAACGGCTAATATATATCTGAGTGTCCGGTTCATTTTTTATTATAATTTTATTAATTTGATGATGCCTGCCATCAGTCTATTGCCTTTTTGTACTTAACCCACTAACACCACTTTCTGAAAGAATCTTATCTGCTACTGTATTTTTTTTTAGAATCATGAAATTGTTTGCTTTTTCATTTTAAAAAAGGAAATACCGAGCCAGATAACAGAAGCCGTCATTGCAATTGCGCCAATCAAAACAAATATTGGCGGCGCTCCAAAGTAAACTTCAGCTAAAATGCCCAGCGGCATAACTAAGCCGGTAAGTGCCAGCCAGGAAATACTGTTTACACTTTTAAGTTTATCTCTGAAATGTAAGAGTAAATAACCAATAAGAATATTCAGGAAAGCAAATAAGTTTCCATGTACATGTGCCAGCCTGCTTTCAAAATGTTTACCCGATGAATAATTAGCAACCCATTCTTCTTTACCTGGTGCAAAATCCCTCAAATAAATAAGCAGGAAACCATAAGCCATAAAAGTACCCATGGTCAGGAAGCCAATGGCAATATTGTTTTTTCCTTTCATGATTATAAATTTTAGTTTGTGAATGTCATTGATAAAAATAAACACAGTTTCTACCTTTTATTGTAACTTTTGTTACATGGTTAATAATTAAGGATGAAGATTATTCCGTCAATTGGGTAGCTTGTTTTTGTTGCTGATGAATTGCAAACGGTTAGACTGGAAGACGGAAAGAAAAATTACCGGAAAGTGGGGACCATCTTCGGCATTAAATCCTTTTCTGGCAAAGCTGGCAGAGTTGAAAAAATTTTTTAAAGTTTGATTATTTTTTATAATCTTCCCTCACTGGATTAAACACATCTATCACTTTACAATCCGTTAAAGCAACAGCAGAGTGAACGACATTGGATGGAATAACATAATACATGCCGGCAATAAGCGGACAAGGTTTTCCATCAATCGTCATATCTAAATTTCCTTCGAGTATATATGTTATCTGCTCCTGCACATGATAATGGGATGGCAAGTTGCTTCCGGCTTTTATTTCTACCAAGCCAAAAGTCATAGACGTTCCATGTGCATAGTAACCATTTAAGCCTGGTGCTAATTCTTTTACTGGCAAATTTTTTATCTGTTGCATAAGCAATTAAATAAGTAGTAGTAGTGATGAATAATGCGAAATAAATCTCTGCGTCTTTGCGCCTCTGCGGTTACCCCTCAAAATAACAAAAGTTCCCCCCAACCCATTCCTTATCCTTATTATACCGTACACCAATCATTTTCCCTTTGCTTAATCTACCAAGATTATTTACAGCAACAGGCCTTGCTTCACCTTCTTTCCAGAAATAGAACATTCGTATTTCTGCTTTGGCAGGCACATCAGGAGTAAGTATTACATCAGCATACTTTACTTTCTTTTGCAGTATCCAGTTTTCCGGGTCTTTTACATTGTCAATATCTTCTTGTGTAATATCTATTACTACACCTTGCCCTGCAAAAGAGAATAACGGCTTCAACACATAATTTTCCAAATCGGCGGGTAGTTGCTTTATTTCATTCAGATAAAAAGTTTGTGGTACATACGGATGATTGATTAATGGTAATGTGAATTTACTGATGCGGTAAAACCAATCAGGATGCGGACACCATTCAACATCTAATTCTTCAAAAAATAGTTTTCCCTTTTCCTGTACTTCGGCAGACTGCTGATGCAAATCATCGAAGATTACACGGTTGTAAATTCTTTTTACTTCTGTTTTCTTACCGTCGTTCATGTAATATAATTTCTTGCCCTCTTTAATTAATTCAGTTAGGCAAACCATTTTAATGCCTACATATTCTTCGGTGCAATAAAAATCTATTCTTGTTTTTTGCTGGCGGGGAAATATTTCTAACAGTATAACATTCTCCGGTGCATGATTGCCAATAATAATTTCTTTTAATAGTTTGATGTATGATTCTCTGTCATGTCCGTTCAGGTAACAACTAAAATTTTCCGGTACGGGAAAATGATTACGGAAAACATCATCCAGTAATATTTCGTAAGCAAATAGAGTAGGGAAGCCCTGCATCTCTATCAATTGTGGTTCGTATTCCCCTGCTTCATTAATGCAAATGCCAAAGTCAAAGGCAATGAATTGTGTATGCTCATTTCTTCCAAGTGTCTTTACATCTAGAGGAATTGATTTGTCTGTTAATTTGATGAATTTTGGATCAACAATTATATCAACAATACTTTCGCAGGCATCTATTATCTTCTTTGTAAAATCCTTTGGTACAAAAATGGGAGTTTCCGCCACTCGAAAATCCAACTCACCCGGATGGACTCCATGTAATTCGTTTAAAAATGCTTCATAATTTTCTTTCGTAAATGCTTCATTATACGCTTTGCGGATAGCAGGTATCATATTCCAGTATTTATGTATCGGAAGGTAGTAAATGCAGGGCGGCCAGCAAAAAAGTTGATGAAATTTAAGCCATTACTTCTTGAAGTTGCTCAATAGACTGATTCAGAAAATTGGGAATGATATGCGAATAGGTCCATAAAATCTTATCCGGATCACTAAGGTGCTCCAGCATATTGTTTAATTTTTCTTCACCATGATTTTCGATAACAGATTGTCTTTTTTCTTCTGTTTGCAAGTGTACACTCATACCTGTAGCATCTGCTTCGGGATGAAACTGAGTGCCGATCATATATTCGTTAAAGCGGATGCCCATTACTGCTCTTTCATATGGAACATGCGGACGGCTTTTTTCGATGCAAAGAATACTTGCACCCATTTCATTCAGCAGTTGATGATTAGGTTGTATTACTTGAAAATCCCGACTGTCCACTGCATAAAAAGGGTCTTTCAATCCATTCAATACAGGCTCATCTTTCCCTGCTTCTAACATATGCATGGGAAACACACCAAATGAGTTTGATTTTCTTTTGCAAACTATTCCTGCATTGAAATAGCGGCACGCCAATTGAAATGAATGACAAATAAAGAAGACATGTTTTTTTTCTGTAGTATTTGGATTTTATTCCATCGTACAATATTATCCAACCAACGAATCCAGGCAATATCCCAATCTTCAAAACGGCTTTTTAATGGATCGCCAGGTCCGCCACTCGAAATGTAAACATCGTAAGAAGTATCGGGCAATTCATCTTTCTGACGCACATTAAATTCGGTACTTTGTACATCAAGGTCATTTGCTTCAGCCCATTCTTTCAAAAGGGTTCGAATACATCGCATACCCTGATTTTCATAACCATCATAAAGATCGAGGATTGCTACTTTTACAGACCTTTTTTCCATCCAACTCATTTAACAAACATAATGATTTTTTGACCTACAGCTACTTGATTGAGGTAGCAGAATTACCCACAATTGTGGATTAATTAGTTAAAATTAAGTGGATTTATATAAGATTATTTTGTAGCTAGCTGTAGTACTAATGGCATCCTCCCTTGCGACGCTCCGTTCAGGGTTCTGTACGCTGCTGATCTTTAATACAAATTAATTCACAACAGGATGTGAAAATTCGATGTATTCAACTTTTGGACGAGGGTGAAGAAGTGTATCTATACCCAGTAGCTCAGCTTTGCAACTACTTATATCAAAAATTGGATCATCATAATTAGTTTTTTGGATAGTTGTTGAACTTAGCTCTTCATAAAGGGTTCGAATATCTTGCGGTAATAATCCTGGTATAAATTTCAGGAAATATCTTTTTGAATCAATGACATACGCAAAGAGGTAAGAAGGACCGCAGTAAATTGTTGCATCAGTATATGTTATAGTAGAGCTGGATTTTTTATCAGAGAATATTGAATCAATAAGTTGAGCAGTGTTACTATTAACTTTTTCAGATAAATACTTATCATTTCCAGCATAGGATTTATGATAGCCCCGAACGTTTCCTTTTTTATCTATTTCTAAAAATTGATTTATGTATATCTCCTCAGTAATAAAGGTGGAATCTATTGGAGTCCACCAATACTCATAATACCTAAGAGAATCAACTCTTAAATCTTTGTTTTTTCTACCTTCTAAACAGGATTGAATAAATAGACAAATAAATATTAAAGAAAGGGATTTCATGTGTAGTTAAGTTCATAGTTAGATGCAAAAACTATTTCTTTTCATACACTTTCTCTCCTCCCAAAAATGTATTCAACACTTTTACGGATAATATTTTTTCAGGAGCTACTTTCATCAGGTCTTCATCCAAGATTACAAAATCTGCAAACTTTCCTTTTTCCAAACTTCCTTTTTCATTTTCTTCAAAGTTGGATTTTGCCGCCCAAATGGTCATGCCTCTTAATGTTTCTTCACGGCTTAATGCATTTTCCATTTGGTAGCCACTTTCGGGCCAGCCTTTTGCATCTTTTCTTACAACAGCAGCATAAAATGTTTTAAAGGTTGAAATATCTTCTACCGGAAAATCAGTACCCAATGGCAACCAACCATTTTCATTTAATAATTGTTTATACGCATAAGCTCCGGTTACTCTTACACTGCCCACTCTATCACCTGCCCAATACATATCCGATGTGGCATGTGTAGGTTGCACAGAAGGGATAATAGAGTTTGCACCGAATAAATTAAAATCATAACGGCTCACCACTTGTGCATGTTCAATCCTCCAGCGACGGTCATTCATACCTTTTAAATATTTTGCATAAATGTTTAGCATTGTTCTGTTGCCGCTATCACCAATGGCATGTGTACACATCTGCCAGCCTTTATCATAAATCCAGTTGGCTACAGAATCAAAATGTGATTGGTTGCTTAATAGAAAGCCATAATGACCAGTTTTGTTACTGTATGGTTCTAGTAAATAAGCACCTCTTGATCCCAAAGCCCCATCTCCATATACTTTAAAGCTTCTTACATTCAGTCTGTCTGTTTTAATCATTCCTGTTTTAGAAGCATAATCATAATTCTCTTTATCATCACTTAACATTACATACAATCTCATTTTTAAATCACCTGCTTCTTGTAATTTTTTTATGCCTTCCACTGTTTTATAGCCAAGTCCGCAATCATCTATTGTTGTCAATCCCATCGCAAAGCAATTATCTTGTGCTGTCAAAATAGCTTTTTTAAATTGTTCATCAGACGATGAAGGAATTTTTGCCCCTACCAAACCGATAGCATTATCAATAAGAATTCCTGTAAGTGTTCCTTCCATTTCTTCAATTTCTCCACCCGTTAAATTATCACCCGGTTTTATACCTGCCATATCTAATGCTGCTTTGTTGGCGATTGCCGCATGTCCATCTACTCTTCTTAGTAATACGGGTCTGTCAGGAAAAAGCTCATTCAATTTTTCATTAGTAGGAAATACTTTTATATCCCAATCATTCTGATCCCAACCTCGGCCAGTGATCCATCCTTCCGGATTTTCCGCAGCAAATTCTTTTACTTTTTCTATTGCTTCATCCCAGCTATTGGTGCCAACCAAATTTACAGTTTGTAAACTCATTGCATAACCAGCAAAATGGGCATGGGCATCAATGAAGCCGGGATAAATAAATTTTCCTTCGGCATTAATCTTTTCTTTTGCATCATATGTTTTCTCCATATCTGCCGAAGCACCTGTTGCAATTATTTTTCCATCTTTTACCACCATTGCTTCGGCTGTAGAAAATGATGAGTCAACTGTATAGATTGTCGCATTGTAAACAAGCAAGTCTGCTTTTTCTTTTGAATTACAAGAAAATAATAGTAGGGTAACAATTGCAATAAGAAAATTCTTCATGATTAATTATTTATTTGTACTGAATAGCTTCGACTCCGGATTATTATTAATTACGAAATAAAGCCGGATGCTTTTTATTATGATCTGTTTTGTCCTGGAATGCTTTTGCGGCTGCTAAGATAGTGGCTTCATCATATAAGTTACCAATCAAAGTAATGCTTGTTGGTGTGCCCTCTTTATTAAATCCAATCGGCATGCAAACTACAGGGTTGCCGGTTAGATTTGTCATGGCTAATTGCCTGCCCGCAAAACTTGGAACAATTACTACATCGTAATCTTTCATGAATTCGTTAAAGCTTTTGCATAATTGCGAACGGTAACGATTGGCATTAATATATTCAACGGCAGGAATTGTTCTGGCAGCACGGAATGAGTTTGGCCAAAAGCCTTTATCCTGTCTTTCAATTAAGTCATCTCTGTTCGTTCTTGTCAGTTCATCAAAAGCTGCGGCACTTTCTGCATTTAATATTAAGCTGATGTAATTAACAGCATATAAACTGGTATCTGGAAACACAACCGGCTTTAATTTTGCCCCCAATGATTTGTAAACTTCCAACACTTTCCATTCATCAGCTTCTTTTGGTATTCTTTTAAAATAATTTTCAGCATAAGCGATACGTATTTTAGTCCAGTCCGTTTTTCCATTATAATTAAATGCATGCTTTATAGCAGATGGATCATTACCATCAGTACCATTAATGGCAGCATAAACAATGGCAGCATCTTCTGCACTTCTGCAAATAGGTCCAACTTTATCCAAACTCCAGCAAAGCACCATAGCGCCGTAGCGGCTAACGGTGCCGAATGTAGGCCGCAATCCTGTTGCACCACATCTGGTAGATGGAGAAACAATGGAGCCTAGCGTTTCTGTTCCGATTGCAAAAGGTAATAAACCAGCAGTAACAGCAGCGGCAGATCCGGCTGATGATCCGCTTGAACCTTGTGAAAGGTTCCATGGGTTTTTTGTTTCGCCGCCAAACCATTTATTGTTATAGGCTAATGCTCCCAAAGAAAGCTTAGCACAAAGCACTGCCCCATGATTTTTTAATTCAGTATATACATAAGAATCAACATCAATTACCTGATCCATATATGGGGTAGTGCCCCAGGTTGTTTTATATCCTTTTACGGCAAACAGATCTTTAAGTCCATAAGGAATTCCATGCAAAGGCCCACGATAAATGCCTGTTTTTAATTCGTCATCAGCTTTTTTTGCCTGCTTCAGGGCCAGTTCTTCCGTCAGCGTAATAACACATTCTAAAGTATCGTCCCATTTTTTTAGCCGTGCAATGAAAATTTTTGTTAGCTCTACAGAACTTATCTTTTTATTCATAATAAGTGAAGCCAATTGAGGAATAGAATAAAAAGCCAGCTCATTTTTATCGGCAGGAAGCTTTGTTTGTGTTGGCACATCCCAATAAATTCTGAATTGTTTTTTGGGAATTTTCATTCCTGCGGGAGCAGGGTTGAATGCAAAAGGAAACGTAATATCGTTTGTGGGCAATGTGCGATGGATTGCTTTATACAATTGATAGTTACTGTTGATACTTCCCAGCATTGAGTCAGCTTCTGCATCGGTAAAGTTGAGGTCTAACAGATTAACTGATTGTTGAATCAGTTTTATACTATCAGCTTTTGTTTGCGCCTGCACAGTAATCAAGGTGCCGGTAAGAATGAAGGTGAGCAGTATTTTCATATGCTGAAATTTAAGAATATTGAAATTAAGGAATTTCTTTACCTTTTGCTAAATTCAACAAGTATGAGAAGTTATCTGTTTATAGTATTCGGTTCTTTAATATTGCTTTCATGCAGTCAACCTGTAAAAAATAAATCGGGCAGCAATAAATCACTTGCAGAATATTTTAATTATGGCGATAGCGGAGTGAAAGCTGCTGGTGTTAGAATGATACCTATAAAAACACCCGTTGGTGATTTCAAGGTATGGACAAAAAGATTTGGGAATAATCCAAGGATTAAAATTTTATTGCTGCATGGCGGTCCTGCTATGACGCATGAGTACATGGAATGTTTTGAAAGTTTTTTTCCAAAAGAAGGATTTGAATTTTATGAATACGATCAATTAGGTTCTTACTACAGCGATCAGCCAAAAGATAGTAGCTTGTGGACAACCGAACGGTTTGTAGAAGAAGTGGAGCAGGTTCGACAAGCAATCGGTGCTGATTCAACAAATTTTTATGTGCTTGGAAATTCATGGGGTGGCATTTTGGCAATGGAGTATGCATTAAAATATCAGGCAAACCTGAAAGGAATGATCGTAGCAAATATGGTAGCCAGTGCACCAGAGTATGGAAAATATTCGGAAGATGTGCTGGCAAAACAAATGGACCCGAAAGTATTGGCTGAAATACGAGGCATTGAAGCCAAAGGTGATTTTGCAAATCCAAGGTATATGGAATTGCTGATACCCAATTTTTATAATGAGCATTTGTGCAGGTTAAAAGAATGGCCTGACGGATTTAACCGTACCATGAAACATGCCAACGGAGAAATTTATACGATGATGCAAGGGCCAAGCGAATTTGGCGTTGGCGGCAGATTAAAAAATTGGGATATAAAGTACAGGTTGAAGGAAATAAAAGTGCCAACATTAATGATAGGTGCTAAACATGATACGATGGATCCGAAAGCAATGGAAGAACAAAGTACAATGGTACAGAAAGGCCGCTATCTTTATTGCCCCGATGGAAGCCACCTTGCCATGTGGGACGACCAACAAGTCTTTATGACTGGGGTTATAAAATTTATTAAGGATGTGGATGAGGGGAAATTTTAAAAATAATATATCTTACGCATCTTAACCAAAACCAAACAACATGAAATTTTTACAATTAGCAATCGGATTTTTTTTGTCAACAACATTGTTAACTGCTTGCGGAAGCGATGACAAAAAGGAAGGGGAAAGTGGTAAACAAACAAAAGAAGAAACTGTAACCGCTGACAATGGACCTTCTTCTAAACTGGAAGGTGCATGGGAAATTAAAAGGGCTGAAGGCTCCATGGAATCATTAAATCTTGGAACAGTGTATGAATTCAAAGGAAGTAAATTGTCTTTTGGTAAAGACGGATTCTCAAACCCCGGATCAACAGAAGTAACAGATTCTACATTTAGTTTTCAGGCAGATGGTAATGAATATAAGTTTATGTATAATTATTATTTCAATGGAGACACACTAGTGGTTAAAATGCAGAATAACAAAGACCAGGTTTTCCATATGCTAAAAAAATAATTTGTTTGACAGATGAATTTAAAGCCCTGCATTTTGCGGGGTTTTTATTTTGTCAGCTCTTTTTCGAAACACACACTGTTGGCTATAGTTGAGTATTGTCCGTAATTGGGAATAATAATGTACCCATTTTTCTTATACAATTCAATAGCTTCCGGTTGCTTTTTCCCTGTTTCTAGAATACATTTTTTATAACCCAGTTCCTTACACCAGCTTTCCAGTTCTTTTAAAACGATGGAAGCAATACCTTTTCCCCGATGTTGCGGCGGCACATACATTCTCTTTACTTCCATACTGTCTGATGAATATTCCTTTACAGCACCGCAGCCAATAGGCTCATCGCCAGCATATGCCACCACAACATTTTGAATCATATCAATTTTATAAAACTGATGATAAAAGTCATGTTCTTCTCCATCCCGTATTTTCAAATCGGCATCTAATGCTTTTACTAATGTTTGAAAATCGATGTTGGAGGACCTGGTTCTTTTTGTGGTGAGCATATTATGGGGAAGTAAAGTGGTTAATGGTTGAAGTTATGAATTAAGCTAAAATGTAACCTGAAACAGTTCCTATTGAATTTGTATAACGCAACGTCCCCTTCAGGAGACATTGCTGGGAAGGGAACAACGTTTTGCGGCTTGGTGAAGGTGGCGACTATCACCACAAATGTTGATGCGGAGAGCCAATGTTTGATTAACCAAAAATGTGTTTGCGGAGCACCGAACCGCCACTTTTGCCAAACCGCTTTTATCGGTTGTTTTTCTTCTCTGTCGGTTAGTTTTCATTGTCGTCTTGTTCAACGTGTAAGATGTGTAAAAGTCTATGAATGATTGGTGCAAAAAAGACTGCTGTTATACTCAAAAAAGCTACTCCACTATACAAGGCGTAAATTGACGAAAATATTTTTGCTGATGATGTTGTCATTTCTGCAACTGGTCCCATTCCAGTCAAAATCATGCAAGCCATATGAAGACTGTCTATCCAAGAAATTTTGCCAAAATTATGATAGCCTATTGTTCCAAGTAAAACCGAAAATACTATTAAGCCTAAAGCAAATAATCCGTAACGCCCAAGTCTAAATACGAAGTGAGGTAATGGAGCTATTTTTTGTCTGCGGTTTTCTAATTTCATTTCTTTTTGAGTTCTTTCATTAGATCTTCCAAGTAGTCAGTTTGAACTTCTTGAATTTCTAAAAGTTTTTTGTTTTGATGAACCAACAAGTGGTCAATTTTTTCACTCAACAATTTTATTTCAAGTTCGGCTTTTAGATTGATTTTATAGTCATGTTCGCCTCTTTGTCTGTCTTTTTGTTCTTGTCTATTTTGGCTCATCATAATGATAGGAGCTTGAATGGCCGCTAAACAAGAAAGAATAAGATTAAGCAGTATAAACGGAAATGGGTCAAAAGGTCTTGTGGCTAAAAACCAAATATTAATAATCATCCAAACTAAAATGAAAGAAAAAAAGGTAATTATAAATGTCCAGCTACCACCAAAAGATGCAACTTGGTCGGCAAGTCTTTGCCCGAAAGTGAGTTCAGCTTCTATTTCATCTTGAATGTTTTCAGAAAGAATGGAGTTGTTTTTAATCGCTTCTATTACGTCTTTGTCAATTAATGCAATTTCTCCTTTTTCCTGAGTTATCAATGATGTTAAATAAAGTCGTCTGTATTGATTTAGTTCAGCTATTGTAATAAAGTCGTCTTGGTCAAAGTCCGGGAAGTTGGATTTGATTAAATTAAAAATTCCTTCTCTGATATCCTGACCTTTTACGTCTTCACCTTTTTGAATTTCTTGTTTGCTTATGTGGCTTGTCTTCATTTTGGGTGTCTTTTAAAATTATACATTAACGCCAAAAATATAGCCCACCAATGCGGACAAGCCCATTGCTAAAGTTCCCCATATTGTGATTCGCACAATAGCTCTTTTAATGTTTGAACCACCTGTTTTTGCTGATGTAGCTCCTAAAATGACAAGAAAAATAATAGTGAAACCATATAACCAATATTCAATTCCTTTGACTGTTGCAAACAGAACTATTAATAAAGGTAAAACACCACCAACTGTAAAGGATGCTCCTGATGCAATAGCTGCTTGTATTGGGTTTGCTTGACTAATCTCATTGATACCTAATTCGTCTCTAATATGTGTTCCCAAGGCGTCTTTCTCTGTCAATTCAATGGCAACTTGCATTGCTGTTTCTTTTTTTAGTCCCCGTTTCTCATAGATTTGAGCCAAAATATTCAGTTCTTCTTTGGGCATTTCTTTCAGCTCTTTTTTCTCTCTTTCAATGTCTGCTTTTTCAGTGTCTGTTTGTGAACTTACGGAAACATATTCACCTGCTGCCATAGATAATGCACCTGCCACAAGTCCTGCAACTGTGGCCAATACAATAGGTTCTCTTGTCGAACTTGCAGCCGCAACGCCAATAGCCAGACTGGAAATGGAAATTATTCCATCGTTAGCACCCAACACAGCGGCTCTTAGCCAATTGCTTCTATGTATATAATGATTGTCTAAATAGTTGTCAATTGTTATCATAATTTTTCTATTTGTTAGATGTCTTTTAAAATAACCGATAACGTTAGGGCTTTATGTACATAAGCTGATAGTTATTCATCTGCTGGAACTGAAGCAGGGATTTGCAATTGGCTGATGTTTGCTGGTCAAGCCCAACTTGCATAAAACCCAATGTTGTAGGGAAGCCATTTTTTATAAATGAACTTTATATTTTGATATTATATCTGGGAGCATATTCCAGAAATAAACTATGTCATGTTTTTTTTCAAGCAATGTAAAATCCTCTTTTTTTGGGCGTCCATTATTTTCAAAAAGTTTAGCCAAATCCGCCATATATTCTTCATGTCCCCCTGGAATATATATCTATAAACCTTGCAGGAGATTCAGAAGAGTTCCAAAATGTGTGTATTTTATTTCTAGGTCTCAAATGCCAGTCCCCAGCATTAACTTGAAATATTTTTTCTTCAACCATAATTGTGACTGACCCTTCAAGTACATAACAGATCTCATCAAAATTCTTGTGCATGTGTGGTGGTGCTCCTAAAAAACCAGGTTTTAGAGTTGCTTCATCGCACCCAAGATTTCCACTTGTTTGATGTTTGGATAACTTCGAGATTATATCTATACCTCCAATTTTACTAACTTTACCTTCTCCTTTTTTTATATGAATTGTTTCTATTTCTTCATCAAAAAAATCATTATGATTTGTCATTGAATAGGTTACTTTGGGAATAGCTAATGAACCAAGGAATGTAAGGCTCATTAATTGCATAACTTTTCTTCGTGATAGATGATTTTGATTCATTAGCTTGTTTTTAAGGTTTCCTACAACGTTTGTATTTACGTATCTCCTTGTATAAAATTTCGTTGATACTCAATAGAAATTTATACAAGAAAAACTACACTCCCAACAAAAACTGACTCTGAATAAACTCTGCTACACTTTTCAGGCTCTTGGTGTCTTCGTACACTTTTAATTGCCTGTCGGCACCCGTTCCGTTCTCCAGCATCTTTACTACATTCATTACACGGTGGCGGCTACCTAAATGGTCGAGTACCGGATCAAGGAAATCCAGCAACTCATATATCAATGCTCTTGTATTTACTTCTTCTTCTTTTCCAAAGTCAATAAGGTAGCCATCTACACCATAACGGCTGGCCCGCCATTTATTTTCATTCAGTAATGCTCTGTGGTATTGAATAAAATTCAGATTCTTGGAACGTAGCATATAAATTCTTGCACAAATTGCCTGGAACAATGCAGCAATGGTAATGGTTTCATCCACCGTCATCGGAATATCGCAAATGCGAAATTCAACTGTATTGAAGAATGGATGAACTCTTAAATCCCACCATATTTTTTTTGCATTATCGATACAATTTGTTTTGATCAACAGCTTCACATAATTATCGTAGGCTTCTATACTTTCAAAAGTGCCGGGTATACCAGTGCGGGGAAATTTATCGAATACTTTTGTGCGGTAGGATTTGTAACCTGTTTTTCTTCCTTCCCAAAAAGGGGAGTTGGTACTTAGTGCAAATACATGCGGTAAAAAATAACGGGTACTGTTGGCAATATGATTTGCCATTTCTCTGTTTTCCATTCCTACATGCACATGTAATCCAAAAATTAAATTGCTTCGGGCAGCTTCTTGTAATTCGTTTACAATTTCGCTGTACCGTGCATGATCAGTTATGAGCTGGCTTTCCCAATGGCTGAAAGGGTGTGTGCCGGAAGCCCCCATAGTAAAACCAAGATCCTGAGCAATGCCTCCAATCGTTTTTCGCAAAGTAGAAACATCAACAAAGGCTTCGTCAATATCAGCACAGATATCTGTACCTACTTCCACCACTGCCTGGTGCATCTCGGCTTTTACTTTATCCTTTATTACTTTTTGTCCTTCCTGAACAATCTTTTGTTCATGACTTTTTAGTTCAAAAGTTTCTTTGTCAAGCACCATGTACTCTTCTTCTACGCCGATGGTAAAGCTTTTGTAGTTTAGGTTCATAATTACTTATTAATAATTACTAATTCATAATTAGTAATTATGGGTTTGATTAGATAAGACTTTGTTTGTTACTGCTTCTTTTTATGTATTCGCCCCAAGTAAGGTTGTCTTGTCCTTCTTTGTTTGCCAGTGCTTTTTCAATTGCATAGTTAGCAGCTGTTTCTACTACCCATTCAAAATTTTCATCACCCACACTTGTTCTTTCTGCATCTGGAGCAGGATTACAGAAATCAATTGCATAAGGAACTCCGTCTCTTACGGCTAATTCAACTGTATTGAAATCATATCCGAGATATGCATTGATGCGAAGAACGATGTCAGTCATTTGTTTCAATCTTTCTGGCGAAGGTTGAAAGTCTGCTACATAACGAAGATGATGCGGATTTCTTGGTTCGTACGACATAATGCGGACATGTTTACCACCGATACAATAACAACGATAGTATTCTGTAAAGACGATTTCTTCCTGCAACAACATTACCAATTGTTCTGTTTCAGTATGTTTATTAAAAAAGTCTTCTGCATCTTCTAATTTATAAACACTTTTCCATCCGCCACCAGCATAAGGTTTCATATAGGCAGGAAAGCCAACGTATTTAAAAATAGCATCCCAATCTAATGGATAAGTAAGATTGCTGAATGATTCAGCAGTGGTATCTGGCGGTAATTCCTTTGATGGAAGAATTGCTGTTTTAGGAACAGGCACATCTATTTTAGTCATCAGGCAATTATTAAAATATTTATCATCTGCACTCCACCAGAAAGGGTTATTAATAACTGCTGTGCCAGTAACTGCGGCATTCTTTAGCCAGGTGCGATAAAAAGGAATGTCCTGCGATATACGATCAATAATAACTGCGTAACCACTATGCTCTCCTTGCATTGCTTTACTTATTTGCACTGGCTCAGCTATTATGCCGGGAACATTTTTACTATTCACTCTTGCTACAAATGCTTCTGGGAAAGATCTTTCTTTACCGTGCAGGATTCCGATTTTTTTCATGTGTTATTTTTTGTGATTGGTTTGTAAAAATTGATAAGAAACAGAATTAGCTAGTGCTTTTATCAAATTTATTTTTTCGTTATCAATATAACACATTAATAAGCTTGTTTTATCAGTATGGCTAAGAATATCTTGAATATGCAGAAATAATAGTGAAATCCTTAATTTTGCGGCCATGCAATTGGAAAACGCATCCGGAATTTTCACAGAAAATACAGTTATCAAATCCGTTTTTTTGGCAAGAGAAGTAAAAGTTGACTTTTACTTACCACGCAACCTGAAGGACACATCTTTGTTGAACCTTTTATTAATTAATGATGGACAGGATCTGCTAAAAATGGATTTTGAATCTATTCTTGACAAGCTATATGTTGACAAATCTATTTCGGCCCCTTTACTATGTGTTGGCATACACTGTAGTGCCGACCGAAAAATGGAGTATGGCATAGCCAACAAACCAGATTTTTTGGGACGGGGAGCTAGAGCCTCATTATACACTTCTTTTGTGTTTGAAGAACTAATTCCTTTTATACGACAGAAGTTTGCCATCAGTTCATTTAACGAAAAGGCTTTTGCCGGGTTTTCATTGGGTGGCTTAATGGCGTTGGATATTGTATGGAATCATCCGGAAGAGTTTTCTAAAGTAGGAGTGTTTTCGGGTTCTTTATGGTGGAGAAGTGTTGACCAGATAGAAAAAGAGTATGATGATGATAAACACCGCATCATGCACCAGCAAATAAGAAATGGGCATTATGCTCCATGGCTTAAATTCTTTTTTCAATGTGGCAATATGGATGAAACAAGAGATAGAAACAACAACGGTGTAATTGATTCTATCGATGACACTTTAGATATGATAAAAGAATTAGAAGCGATAGGATATAATAAAGAAACTGATATTCATTATCTGGAAATGGCAGATGGTCTTCACAATGTGCCTACCTGGGCAAGAGCTTTCCCTGAATTTTTGAAATGGGGGTGGGGAATGACAATTAGCTAAGTTCTATTCAATAAAAAAAAGAGACTGTTATTTAAAACAGTCTCTTTTTTTTATATTAAATTATTTTTATTAGAAGCTCAAACGAACACCCAACTGGCTTGTCCAACGAGAACTGTTAAACACTCCATCAGATAATGTTAATAGATTTTTAGTTCTTGTAACAGGTGTAAATCTGTATTGTGGAGTCAAGTTTGCATTGCTAACAAAACCCGTAAAGTCAAGTATGTTAACCTGGTCGTTAGCTACAAAGTAGACTTTGCCCCAATCTCTGTTAAGCATATTTGTAAAATTAAATACGTCGTAGGTTAACTGTAACTGATAAACCTTAGCACCTAATTTAAGATTAAAATCCTGTTGTAGTTTTAAATCAACCACATTAGTAAATGGCAATCTGGCACCATTTCTTTCTGAGTATTGTCCACGAATTTTACGCAAATATGGATCTTGATTAAGAAAATCATCATATGCAGTTCTTTGCTGAGCCGCAGTTAAAGCTCCATTGGTTAAAAACACCATACTAGATATTTCTGCTGTTGTTGGAACATAAATAAGATCATTCGTCTCAAAATTATCCAAATCCTTTACCATACCTCTGTTCATAACATAACTGTATGTGTTTCCACTTTGTGCATTATAAACAAGAGAAACAGTAGTAGCCATTAAACCTTTCAGGTAGCTGAACTTTTTAGAGATATAAGCATTTATTCTGTGACCTGGATCGTAGTCACTATTAGAAAGGCCTTGGAAGTTACGTCCGTTAACAGTTTCCATAAATCTCCATTGAGAATTATTCTGCGAACTTGTCCCTTCATTTAATACGATGGAATTTCCATATGAATAATTAGCATTAAATGCCCATCCTTTGGAGAATGCCTTATCAATAGAAGCCGTTAGACTATAAGAAAAGCCTTTTTTGCCATCATTGTTACTCAAAAGATAAATACCAGTGTATGGTGTACTTCCATTAGGTCTAAGAGGTATGTGAGCAGCAAAACTTCCAATTAGATTATATACGTTTCTGTCGTCAATGCCAACAGCTTTTTGAGTAGGAGGTAATATGCTGATATTTTTGTAATCAATTTCATTAATATTTTTTGTAAACACACCTTCTAAAGTTGCTTTCCAACCTTTTCCAAGGTTTTTATCAACAGCTAATGAGGTACGGAATACTTTATTCAATCTGAAATCTTTGGAAATAAGGTCAACCTGACCTGAAGGCGATGGTAAGGTAATTCCAAAATCACTTGCTTCATATTGGCCAAATGGATCAGCTCTAAAGGCAACATTGCTTCTGGCTACTCCACCAACACTAATTCCATTATTGTTATAAACTCCACCCGGCCATACTAAAGGCACACGACCAGTAAAGAATCCAACACCTCCACGAATCGTAAGATTTTCTTCAGGTATTTTATAAACGAATCCGGCACGGGGATTTAATGACCATTTTGGATCGCTAATCTGACCGGAACGGGCACCTTTCATATCATAATACTGCGATATAATTGCAACAGCAGTATCATTAAAGAAATTATCAGTTCTAGGAGTTGTTAAGAACTTAGTTCTATCAGCTCTTACACCAACTGTTAATGTAAAGTTGTCATTTATCTTTATTTCATCGCTGGCAAAAAAACCAATGCGAGCAGTATTAAACTTGGCAGCAGCATTCACAGATTCATCACCAGATTTTCCTGGGTCAAGAAGGGAATATGATCTATTATAAGTTGCGGCGGTTCCTCCTGTTAGGAAAGTGTTTAAATCCGCAAATGTATAAGACCCATAGTTCTGGCGAATAAATATGTTTAATGATGTACTCAATTCATTGTCGGTACCAATTGAGAATGAGTGCTTGTTTTTATAAAATTTGAATACGTCAAATAAAGCATAGTTCTTTTGTTGTAAAAGATTGCCGGTAGAAAATTCTTCTGTACCAAAAATCATAGAGCCTAAACCGTCACGAATAGTTCCTCTTGGGAACGGACTGCTGATAGCACCACGGTCATCTTCAACTTCTGTAAAGGTCAATAATAATTTATTATTGGCATTACCTTTAAAACGAGAGTTAAGTTCTAAAGATCCAGACTGTGTTGTAGTCGGAAATGCGTATCCATTATTATAAAAATTGATAGTTGATACACTGCTTCGGCTTACATTATTTCGGAAACCTTCATTATAACGATAGCTAGCAGTTAATTTATTTTTAGCATTAATTTTCCAATCAATCTTAGCTGCTATTCTATCAGCTTCCACCAATTCTGGGTTGTCAAGGTATCCACCTGGATCATACCCATAATTTGTCTGCAAAAAGTTGGTTAGAGTTGCTATGTCAGTTGCAGATGAACTTCCTCCATATGTCCCAGTAAAAGGTTGTGGTCTTTCATCTCTTTGGATTTCTCCGTTTAAGAAAAAGAATAATTTATTCTTAATTATCGGGCCACCAACTCTGAAACCAGTTGTTTTGTTGGAAAAATTAGGAAGCTTAGTTGCCGCTGCTTTATCTCCAGCAGGATTTTTGCCAGAAAGATTTTCATTTCTATAGAAGTGATAAACAGAACCTTCATATACATTACTTCCACTACGGGTTGTAGCATTTATACCACCACCTGTAAAATTACCTAACGATGCATCGTAAGGAGAAATAACAACTTGAAACTGATCAATTGCGTCAATTGAAATAGGTGCAATTCCAGACTGTCCTCCATTTGTTCCAGAAGCGGCAAGTCCAAATACGTCATTATTAACTGCTCCATCAATATAAAAAGAGTTGTATCGATTATTTTGTCCTGCGATAGAAACGCCACCGTCGCCGGTAATTTTTGCTTGCGGTACAAACCTTAAGAAATCAGAAATATTTCTTCCTACTGTTGGCAAATTAGCCATTTTATCTCTTCCTACTGTTGTTTCAGTTCCACCTTTTGATTCAAGAGAACGTCTTGCAGTAGTGATAACAACTTCTTTCAGGTCAGTTGTTTTATTTAAAAGGATAAAATCTTGCTGACTGGTTTCACCGAGACCAAGAAAAATGTTTTCCCGGACAATTTTTTCATAACCAGAAAAAGAGACTTCAATTTTGTAAGGTCCTCCAGGGGCAATGTTGGCTAGCTCATAACGTCCGCCTTCACGGGTTAAACTAGAAAAAACTTCACCGTTAGAACTATTAGTAACTGTAACTGATGCACCAGCAAGCCCATCCCCTGAAGAGGTTTTTACAACACAGGAAATGTTACTCGTAGTTACCTGTGCCACAAGGGTAGAACTAAGCAACAGTGCAATTGATAAAAGCAAATTAATTTTCTTAAGCATATAGATTGATTTTCGGGAGCAAAGAAAGGGATTATTTGCTAATAAATAATATGTAAATATTAACAAAATGTGATTTCATATGCACACTTAAAAGACAGATTTGAAAGGATTTTCGCTGCCTTTAGTGCTTTAATCTCTTTGGGCAGTTTCTTTGTTTTACTTTTGCAGAAAATTGGTAAAATGTTAGATACTATCGAAAGTGCAATTGAGGATATAAAAAGCGGAAAGCTGGTAATAGTGGTAGATGACGAAGACCGTGAAAATGAAGGCGATTTTGTTACCGCTGCCCGAAACGCAACTCCAGAAGTTATCAATTTTATGAGCAAACATGGGCGGGGCCTGATTTGTGTGGCTTTGCCACAAGAAAGATGCGATGAGCTTGGTCTTGAGTTGATGGTAAATAATAATACAGCATTACATGAAACGGCCTTTACCGTTTCTGTGGATTTGCTTGGATATGGCTGTACAACCGGTATTTCGGCTCACGACAGGGCAAAAACTATACAGGCTTTAATAAATCCTGCAACTATTCCTGCAGATCTTGGCAGACCAGGTCATATTTTCCCACTTAGAGCTAAAAAAGGAGGGGTGCTTCGTAGGGCCGGACATACAGAAGCGGTAGTTGATCTTGCTCGATTGGCAGGTTTTGAACCGGGTGGAGTGTTAGTGGAAATTATGAATGATGATGGTTCAATGGCTCGTTTACCAGAATTAATGGAAATAGCCCGAAAGTTTGATTTTAAAATAATTTCTATTAAAGATCTTATTGAGTACAGAATAAAAAGTGATTCGCTAATTGAAGAAATAGTAAGAGTAGAAATGCCAACCCAGTTTGGCGATTTTCAATTGGTGGCGTTTAAAGAGAAAAATTCGACCAACGAACATCTTGCATTAATAAAAGGAATATGGGAAAAAGATGAACCTGTATTAACAAGAGTACATTCATCTTGTTTTACTGGAGATATTCTTGGTTCCCTTCGTTGCGATTGTGGAGAACAACTACATGCAGCTATGAAAATGGTACAAGCAGAGGGCAAGGGAGCAATATTATATATGAACCAAGAGGGAAGAGGAATAGGGTTATTAAATAAATTGAAAGCCTACCGTTTGCAAGAAGAGGGAATGGACACGGTGGATGCGAATCTTCATCTAGGATTTCAAATGGATGAAAGAGATTATGGATTGGGTGCACAAATGCTTCGTCATTTAAATATTAATAAATTAAGATTGATGACGAATAACCCAAAGAAGCGGGTAGGGCTGATTGGATATGGTTTAGAAATAGTAGAAAATATTCCAATTGAAATTTTTCCTAATCCGCATAATGAAAAATACCTGCAAACAAAGAGGGATAAGTTAGGACATGAAATTTTAGATAAAGGCTAATTGCCTGGATCTTGATTTTCCTTTTCTTCTTTTGGAATATTAGCATCAGTCGAAGGCTCTTCAGGTTCTGGCGGAGGAAGTTTTTTCTTTCGTTTAAAAATATCGCTAAGCTTGTCAAAATCTTTTCTATAAGAAAGGCTACCGCCAAATCGTTTTGTAGATTTTCCAGACCCACCACCTACAGTTGCTGTGAGATAATCTGCGTTTTCTCTATAAAAGAAGGAAGCCCTTAAACTACCAGATTGGTTTATTAACCATTCTAATGTTACATCCGGCAACAGTTGTATGTTTTGTGCTACATCTGTTTGCTGCCAGGCAGCATCAAAACCAACTCCGGTAGAAATAATGAAGCGGTTGTTAAAGAAAGAACGGCCAATGGAAAAATTTACATTACTACCAAGATTAAGAGAGGTTTTTGTCTGGTCTATAGGATTGCGATTATAGATTGATGTATTCAGGCTGATATTGTACTTGTCATTTTTCAGCAGGTTGCCTAATATTTTATTGATCTGATCATTAATAACGTTTAAGAATATTCCTGAGATAGTATTTACAACTGAACCACCGCCAACTTCACTGTTCGCCAACTCACTTGGGGCGAAACTATTGAATACAATAAGGTAAGTAACCTGTCTGTTTAATTCGTTTACATTTTTTTCCAGTTGTTGTATTACTAATGCAAGTTCTGGATCAGTTGCGGCGGCACTTGTATTTGGAAAATCAAGTGAGAACTTAATCTGAGGTTTAAACAACTTGTCTGTGAGTGAAGCTACTACATATACATCTCCTCTGGCAGTTGAAGCAGCGGTATTTACTTTTAATAAATTAGCTAGCGGGGCATAGCTTACTCTTTCAGCAGTATAAATGGCATCAAACTGAATATTAGCATCATAAGGATCACCATTCCATTCAATATAATTATTACCACCTTTTTTTAGTTCAAAAGGTTTTTTAAAAAAAGACTGGAATGTAAATAAGTAACTTCCTTCATCAATATCAAATCTGCCTCGTAATGATAATGGCTCGGTAGAACCGGAACGGATATTTAATGTACCTGTACCTTTCCCTTTAATTTCATCTCCGGTAAGTTCATCCAGAATAACTTTTACCGTTACCATTGGGTTAGCAGTAATGTCCACATCATATATAATATTAGTAGCATTACTTGTGTATTGTACCTCTTCCATTTCTTTACCATATTTTCTTTCTACCAGAAAATCAGCGATGCCTGATTCACGGCTTGAACTTGGTGGAAGAGTAATATTGCTACTGTCCTGATCTGATGCAACAGCATTAATAGTCATGAACATATCTGACTGCGGTCCTCTTAATTGTAATAATCCTGTCCCTTTCACATAACCATAAAATTGCTGATTGTCTTTAAACGTTGTATTCAATAGCAAGATAGGTTTGTTATTTGCTGCACCAACTGTTTTTGGCTTTTGAGTAGATATGTCTAGATCATAGAACATATTTTTAAATGACTCATGATCGATACCTCCTGTAATGTAGATTGGATTATTTGTTACCGTATCGGTAAGTACAATTCCATCAAGGTCTATTTTTTTTGAAGTAAGTTCAATGTCTGTATCTATAATATTATAAAAGCATTGAGTGAAATTCACTCTTAATCCTGCGTTCTTTAATCTTCCTTTTCCGGTTACTGTAAGTTCTTTAAAATCGCCGATTAGGTTTACATCGCCAGTTAGATAACCCCGCATGTCGCTAAATAAAGTGCCAAGAAAACGTTCAAGGATTTTTATTTCGAATTGTTTTGCTTTTAATGCAATCAAATTATTTTTTGCTTTTTCGGCATCTCCAATATATATGTTTGCATCAAAACCGAGATAGTTTTCCTGATTTACGGTGCTGCCATTTATTTTAAGCAGTTTGGTACTATTCTTATAGGATAAAGTGGTTTTTAATTCCCCAAGTGAATCATTATCCAGCCGTAGAAATTTTGTTTCTATATTATCCGAATATGCATTGATATCACCTGTAGGATCTTCAACAAGTATGTCGCCAGATAGTAAACCTTCAAGTCTGTTCTTTGGTATAAAAAATGGACCGAAGTCGCTAAGATTAAGTTTAGTCAAACTTATTTTTATATCATTCCAATCTCCTCTGGATGATTTTTCTGTTCGCAAAGAAATTTTTTGATCACCTTCGCTTAATAATAGCAAACCGCTGGCTGGTGTATTTTTTCTAAAGACCAATTCTCCCGTTTCGTCGATTGCCCATGTTTTGCTGTTGATGGTAAATGTAGAAGGTTCAAATTCGATTTTCACTCCATCATTATAGGTAAGCACTAACGCATTCAAGTTGGCAGTATCGACAGTTCTATTAGCGCCGGATTTTATTTTCACAATGGATGAATCATTTCTGGCATCAATAGAAAAGGAAACCATTGGTATGTTTAAACTGTCATTAAGCTTAATATTATAGGCCTCTCCGGTAACGGCCAGTGAAGTAAAGTTACCCTTTGCCCTGAGGGAGACATTGTCAAAATTATATTGTTTAAATTTCATTTGAGGAACATTGGCCAGCACATTTATTTCATTTTTTGCAAGGTTAAAATTCCCCACTAATGTGCTGTTGTTAAAGCCAGTTATTGCTGGAGATAATATCTGTAAATAATCATCAACATAATAGGTTTTAATATCAAAAGTTATATCCTGATTTTTAGGAAATTTTCTGGGAGGTGCAACATATGCAGGATAGTATTTGTTCAACAAATAAGTAAAGGCATTAGGCAAATCCGTAAGACTAAAATCTCCGGTGAAAGTTCCTTCAAATTCATTGGAATAAATGTCAAGTTTTCTTCCGCCATCAACATCTTTAGAGGTAATGACCAAAGAATCGAAAGGTATTTTAAGCCCACCTTTTGAAATCTCTGCATCTGTTATTCTTGCTTCGCCAACGAAATTATCAATGCTATTACTAGTAAAATCAAAATTTAGTTTTCCGGTAAAGCCAAGACTGTCTTTTGTAAGATTAAGGTTATTGAAGTCCGCTTTTTTTATATCGGCTATTAGATTAAATCGGGGAGCAGGGCCATTGAAATCTATTATGCCATTAAGAATCAGTTCAGCATTTTTATCTTGTAAAGCGGCTACACCTTCAAATAATTTTTTCTCCAGCTTTCCTTTTACAGTAATGTTTTCATATCGGTAGCCGTTGTAGTCTATAAAACGGATAGTCCCATCCACCAATGTGTTTATATTTCTTTCAGTAAAACCTTTTCCTTTCAAAGTTCCTGTCATGGAGATAGCACCAAGATTTTTTTGGCCAAGCAATTCTCCTAAACGAAAATTATCGGTAGCAATCTTTCCGGAGTAAACCGGGTCTTGACCAATGTGAAGTTTCATATTAAGGTCAGTGGATAGTGAACCCAGGTTTGTTTGTAGGGTTCCAAAGGTTACAAAGTCACGAATGAAACCAGTAAAACTTCCTTTGAAAGCGACGTATTGTAGTTTACGAAGATCAGGATTGGTTACTTTTCTCAATGCAGGAACAATGGTAACTGCATCTCCGTAAGTAGTTCTGAAATCATTCGATTTAAAATCAATAAAAGTCTGATTTATATTGGGTAGGCCAGTCATGGAAATATTCCCGTTGAATAAAGTATTATTGCCTGCTTGGATAATCATATCTCTACCAGCAATATCATCTACCGTACCTTTTACTTTTCCTTCCAGTTTTATTTCTTTATTCCAGCTTCTTAGTGCTGGTGCAAAAAAAGCAATATCATCACTGTCAACATACGAGTCTTCAAAATTGGCAGACATTTTCACTTTGTGAATAAAGTCTCCCATATCGCTCAAGTCATCATAAGACATAGAAAAATAATTTCTGATAGTACTTCTGTTTAGAGAAATATCTAAATTGTTAAAGAACATTCCTTGCGGTGTCAGTTTTACATCCGCAGTAAGATTTTTTAATGCAAGCCCACTTCTTTCTTTCGCTGTTAATTTCAGATTTGAGTAAATAGTATCGCCAATAAAACTGGAACTTTTAAAATCACCATTGATCTCTGTAAATAAAATATGCTGCCCATCGAAATAGTCAAAGGGAGCCCTTTCAGTCTCTTTATCAGTTTTGAAAGTACCGTTGATAATTTTCAGATTACCGATTTTAAAAATTGTATTTCCGGTATTCCAAGAAGTGGCCTTTTGAATTTCTTCTTTTATATCATTAAATGTCTCGATTTTGGCTGGCTTAAGTTTTCCGTAACTATTAATAGCAACAACAGGATTACGGAGTATTAAAGAATTAATTTCATATTGATTGCCTGAAAAACTGAGGTTGTTTGCATTTAAATCTAGCTTACCTAGCTTGATAGTCATGTCTTCTCCAAGCCAAGCATCTTTTTTTATAAAAGTTACATTGTTGAATTCGACTTGCTTAAGGTTAAGCTGAATGCCTGCTTTCTTCTTTGGCGCACCTGTAGAAGGTGAAGAAAAATAATCGAAAAGAAATTGCTGGCTCCAGAGAGAGTCTTTTCGTTGAAATTTTATTATCGCATCATCAAGACCGATATATTTAAGCTCGGCTTGTTTTTTAAAAATAAACCAATCGGTGATGCGTACTTTCATATCGTTGGCGTACAAAAGTGTATCACCTTGCCGATCTTCAATTAACACACCTTCCAGGTGCATCTTATTGAGTAAAGAAAAATCAACATGTTTGATGCTGACTTTTGTTTGCAGGTCTTTTGAAAGTCTTTTTGTAACCTGTCGTGCAATCCAGTTTTGTCCAAAAGGAGTTTGTATGAAAATATAGACCGCTGCAATAAGAAAAAGCAGGGACAGAAAAAACCATTTCAGTATTTTTTTAAATCTCCTCAGGTTCAACTATTTAAGCTGTAAAAATAGGCAATCGTTGCTGTAGGGCAAATTCAATACCAATAATAGGTCTTAATAGAATTTGTACAGGAATGAAAGGACAAAGTCATATTTAGTGTACCTAATAAAACGAAAACCATTTTGCAGCAATTGCGAAATGGTTTTTGTTAACAAAAGATTAAGTAGAATCGTTATTCGATATTTCTTGTATCGATGATGATTTTTTTGCGATTGAAGTATTTTCCAAAGGAAATACCAAAAGCCTGATGTTTTACAGTTGGACCGCCATCTGTGTTAATTGTGTTGGCAAGGCCTAGTGAGTATTGTCCGTGAATGGTGAAGCCACTACTGGTTTCGTATCCCAATATTGTTAGGAAATTGAAGAGATAACGGCCATAGTCTGCAAATCCAAATCTAATTTTTCTGTCAACCGCTACATCATTGGATCGGTTGAATTTTTCGGTACCAACTAATTGAAGCTCCAAAGAAGGACCAGCTTTTAAGAAAAAATGACCAGGCTTTGTTCCAAAATCATATTGTAAAAGAGCAGCAAGTTCGAAGTTATGGAAGGTAGTATTGTTATCGACTGCAAAACTATCCGGTGGAAACGAAACTCGGTTAAATGTAGCTTTATAACCCTTCATGCTGTAAAAAGCTGCCGGGGCAAAATAGAGATTCCCTTCAAAAGGGACTTTCATCATTCCGCCAAATTGAAAGCCAAATTTGTAATCAGTCTTCTGTTTGACCTCTTTAATTTTATAGGATGCGGAAGTCGCTTGCGGACCGCCAAAGATGCCAAACTCAACCTGGCTGTTGGCAGAGGATACAATAAATAGGGCAACTATGGTCGAAATAAAAATTTTCATTAACAGGGTTTAATTCCTTAAAATCAGAATGTTAGGTAAAATAAATTGTAGCTTTTCTGGAAGGATGGAACCATAATCCGTAACGGATTGGGCTGGATAGTGGCGCAAAATAGAGATAATATTCCGTGAATTCAAATGAAGGGGAAAGTATTAATTGCGGGTGCTAAACATTAGCCGAGCTTCTTTGCTGGGTCTTTTATTTCTGTTGAATTATTATAAGTCTGCGAATTTCCTTTTGGTATAGAAAGGCTTTTCCAATTGTTGTTTTTTATGATCTTGGCGATGTAGATAATTTGCCCCACATGATAAGGATAATGGGCAAGCTGTCGGTTAATAGCATCAACAACTGTGAGAGGTTCCTTGCGAATATGTACCGTTTTCTTAAGGTCTTTTTTCGTTAATGATTCCATAGTATTGAAAAAGCATTGCCATCCTTTTTCCCATACTTTCAGCAATTGATCTTTTGAGTATTCATGTATTTCAAATTCATCATCCCGTTGCCGCCATTCTTTTTCGCCGTCCTCTTTTAAAAAGTTAGTCCAGCGGCTGAGCATATTTCCTGCCATATGCTGAATGATGATGGCTATGCTGTTAGATTCTTCATTTGGTTGATAATGAAAATCCCAATCATTTAACTGCTCAAAAGTTTTATCGCCAAGTTCTTTATAGTACCGGAACCTGCGGATTGAACTTGTTAGAAATTCTTTAGAAAGAGAACTCATAGTATCTGTTTTTACTAATAGCCTTCGGCAGCATCTTCACCTCTGTTATCTGCTACTGCTTCAAACTTTCCATTGGGCAATACTTTTATTATTTCTGTTCGCCCTATACTTCCCCTTTCATAAATGGTGTAACCCATTTTTTGTAGAGCTTCTTTCACTGCTTGCGGAAATCCTCTTTCAACATCTAATCTGTCAGGTAACCATTGGTGATGAAATTTTGGTTTGTACACTGCATCTTCCGTACTCATATTAAAGTCAAGAATATTTACCAGTGTTTCAAAAACCTGTGTTGGAATAGTAGTGCCGCCCGGTGTGCCTACCACAATAAAAGGTTTATCATCTTTCAACACTAATGTCGGTGTCATTGAGCTCAACATTCTTTTTCCGGGTTTGATGGCATTGGCATCGCCACCAACTGCACCAAACATATTTGGAACGCCGGGTTTAATACTGAAATCATCCATTTCATTATTTAAAAAGAAACCAGCTCCGCCAATTACCGTTTTACTCCCGTATCCACCATTTAAAGTAGTGGTAACCGAAATAGCATTTCCTTCTTTATCTATCACACTCAGATGAGTAGTTTCTTCGCTTTCTGAATCTATATCTATGCGGGGTTTGATTTCTGTACTCGGAGTCGCTTTATCATTCTTATAACTTTTCATTCTTTCCTTTAAATACTTATCGCTGGCAAGCATTTCTACCGGAACATTATAATGATCGGCATCGCCCATATATTCAGCTCTGTCAGCATAAGCTCTTCTTTGCACTTCCGTCATTAACTGCACCGCTTGCACAGAATGAAAACCCATTTTGTCAATCCCTCTGCCTTCAATCATTTTCATCATTTGAGCCATGAGTAATCCGCCACTGCTTGGCATTCCCATTCCCACTATTTTATATCCCTTGTAATTAAATGTTTGTGGAGTTCTTGGTTTTGCTTTGTAATTTTTTAAATCTCCCAATGAAATAATTCCATTGCCTCTTTTCATTTCAGCCACAATCAGATTGGCAGTTTCTCCTTCGTAAAAACCAGCTGCGCCATTTTTTTGAATTCTTTTTAATGTATTGGCAAGATCAGTTTGAATTAAGGTATCGCCTTCTTTCCAGGGAGTTTGTTTTACAAAAGCTGGCATTACAGAATTATACTTCTTCAAACTTTCCTGAATACTATTAAAGGCCCTTGCTTCGCCAGAAGTAATAGCAAAACCTTTTTCAGCGAGATCAATTGCTGGTTGAATTAATTTTGAGAAAGGAAGTTTTGCATATTGATGCGAGGTGAATAATCCTGACACTGTGCCTGGAACACCACCAGCAAGATGCCCGTTTTGGCTTAGATCGGTTCTTGCTTTTCCTGTTTCATCAATATACATATCTCTGGTGGCTGCGCCGGGTGCTTTTTCTCTGTAATCAATGGAAATTAATTCGCCATTGCTTAATCTTCCAACCAAAAAACCGCCGCCACCGATATTACCTGCAGCGGGATAAACAACTGCCAATGCTAATTGTGTTGCAATTGCAGCATCTACAGCATTACCACCCATCTTTAAAATAACTACACCTACTTTGCTAGCAAGCGGATGTGCAGAAACGACAGCACCATTTTCTGCTATCACTTTTTTAGAACTGGTATACTTAAATGGATTTATTTCTGCAACAACTGAACTATTCTTTTGAGCATTGCAGGACAACAAGAATGGTGAAAGGTAGATTAACGCAATAATTATTTTTCTCATTTGTAAATATTATAGAACTAAACTACATAAATCTGGTGATTTTTATTGAAGTAATAAAAATTGAATTTCGGAACAGCTTTGTTAACTTTCACCTTTAAATTAATACTATGATTCGAAAAATTTTTGTAACTAATTTATTGCTGCTTTTTGCAGTTGCTCTTATTGCACAAGTAAAATCACCGGAAGAATTTTTAGGATATAAAGTGGGTAGCCGGTATACACCACATTTTAAAATTGTAAATTATTTTCAACATGTTGCTGCGAATGCTACTGCATCAGTCAAGATTCAGCAATATGGTGAAACCAACGAAGGGCGGCCATTGCTGCTTACATTTATTTCTACTCCAGAAA
The DNA here is from genome assembly GCA_016708765.1 of Chitinophagaceae bacterium. Taxonomy (GTDB): domain Bacteria; phylum Bacteroidota; class Bacteroidia; order Chitinophagales; family Chitinophagaceae; genus JJ008. The sequence goes on along the minus strand of JADJFD010000001.1, from coordinate 904,545 downwards.
ACATGAAAAATCTGGAGCAAATCCGGCTTAATAATTTACGACTAGCCAATCTAGCAAATGATAAAGCTGCACCGAATGAGGAATCAGTACCCGCCATTGTTTGGTTAAGCTATAATGTACATGGCAATGAAACATCAAGTTCTGAAGCAGCGTTAATGACGATTTGGGCATTGGTAGATCCATCCAATACAAAAACGAAAGAGTGGTTGAAAAATACAGTTGTAATTATTGATCCCTGTATTAATCCGGATGGAAGAGACCGTTATGTAAATTGGTTTAATTCTGTTGTTGGGAAAAATGCAAATCCTCAATTAATCTCCCGTGAGCACCGTGAACCTTGGCCGGGAGGAAGATCCAATCACTATAATTTTGATTTGAATAGGGACTGGGCCTGGCAAACACAGATTGAAAGTAGAAGAAGAGTAAAAGTATATAATGAATGGATGCCGCAAATACATGTAGATTACCATGAGCAGGGGCTTAATCAACCTTATTATTTTGCACCAGCAGTACAGCCTTATCATGATGTGATCACTTCATGGCAAAGAGAATTTCAATCAACCATCGGTAAAAATCATGCAAAATATTTTGATGCGAAAGGCTGGTTATTTTTTACTAAAGAAGTTTTTGACTTATACTATCCTTCTTATGGAGACACTTATCCAACTTACAATGGTGCTATAGGAATGACCTACGAACAAGGTGGTGGCGGTGCTGGTGGAGCTGCTGTTATTAATGACGAAGGTGATACGCTTACATTATTCGACAGAGCCAATCATCATTTTACTACTTCATTGAGTACAATAGAAATTTCTTCAATCAATGCAGGTAAATTGATCAAAGAATTCAGAAAGTTTTTTAACGATGCTGTTTCTACAGGCATTGGAGAATACAAATCATATGTGATAAAAAATAATCCAAAGGATAAAGAAAGAGTAGAATCTTTACTCGAACTGTTAAATAAAAATGGCATTCAATACGGAACTGGTTCGGGAACAGGGAAAGGATATAATTATAATTCAGGAAAAGAAGAATCATTTTCTTTTAGCAATGATATTGTGATAAATGCTGTACAGCCACGGTCTGCAATGGTAAAAGTTTTGTTCGAGCCAAAAGCAAAACTGGTGGATTCGGCTACATACGATATTACTGCATGGGCATTACCATATGCTTATGGATTAGAAGCATTTGCCAGCAAGGAAAAATTAACTGGTAGCGGTTCGATCAATAAAGTAACAGTGAATAATGCGGAAACAACTTATGGTTATGTAATACCATGGAACGGCCTGCAAACAGTAAAAACGGTTGGTCAGCTATTACAAAAAGGAATTTTACTCCGGTATGCAGAAAACCCCTTTGAAGTAAATGGAAATAAATTCGAACGTGGAGCTGTTATAGTTTTAAAAACGGCAAACAAATTTTTTGGCGATAATTTATGGAGTGAAGTAAAGAAGATTGCAAATAATAATAATACACTGTTATATCCTGTGTCAACAGGATTTGTTGATAAAGGGAAAGATTTTGGCAGTGGTTCTGTGCATCCATTCAAAGCACCAAAAGTTGCATTACTAACAGGTGAAGGTATTGGTTCGTTGGGAGCAGGGGAGATATGGCATTTCTTTGAGCAACAAATTGACTACCCGATTACATTGATAAATCTCACAGATATTAACCGTGCAGATCTTAGCGATTTTGATGTATTAATTATGCCGGATGGCAATTATCGTTTTCTAAGCGATAAAGATGGTGCTGAAAAATTTAAAGACTGGATAAATAAAGGAGGAAGAGTAATAGCGATTGAAGGGGCTGTTGGAGCATTGGCAAAAGCAGAATTTGGCATTAAACTGAAAAAGACAGATACAGATGAAAAGAAAGATGACAAGAAAGAAAAAGTGAGTTACGATGTATTGAGAAAATTTGAAGATAGAGAAAGAGATGGTATTCCAAACATGACTCCCGGCTCTATTTATAAAGTCGAAATGGATAATTCGCATCCGTTAGCGTTTGGGTATCCCAATTATTATTATACATTGAAAATGGATGATAATGTATATGAATTCATCAAGGATGGCTGGAATGTTGGCGTCATTAAAAAAGATAACCAGGTAGCTGGATTTGTTGGATAAAAACTGAAAGAAAAGTTACAAGATGGGTTAATTTTTGGCGTACAGGAAATGGGAAGAGGTTCTGTAACGTATATAACAGATGATATTATGTTTCGTAATTTTTGGGAGAATGGTAAGCTGATACTTTGCAATGCAGTTTTTTTGGTGGGGCAATAGTTGTTCAATATTATTATGAAAATCGGAGTTTTAATATTAATACATAGATTATGAATTCAAAAACAATTTTAGCAGGACTATTATTTCTATTGTTAACCGGCTGTAAATCAAAGTCGGCTTTTAATTATTCTGAGGAAATGATTAAAAAAGAGAGAAGCCTGATCCCTCATATTGAGGTGACAGAAAGTAAAGTAGAAAAATTTGCAGCGAAAGAACAATTTGATAGTGTTTCAGCAGTAGCAGCAAATATGGAAAATATGATACAGGTAACGATTGATGAGATTAAATCGACACCACCTCCTAAAGTGAATGAGGCTGATAATTTCAAAAGAGCTATGCTAAAATATTTTCAATATATAAAGAGTTTGTATACAAACTATAAAAAATGGGGTAATGCAGAAACAGCAGAGGAGAGGGATGCAATAGTTTTAGCTATTCAGAAATTAGTAAGAGATAAAGAAAAGGTAATTACGGAAATGCAGGGGGCACAGCGAAAATATGCAGATGTCAATGGATTCAAACTGGAAAAATAATATTTGATTTTTTAACAAATGTTATCAATCATTTATTTTATTGTTTCTTAGTTAATTTTATATTAATACATGACTGGTTCTTCTAGCCTCATAAATAGCTGTTATATTCGCTGATAATCTTTTTATAATGAAGAAATTTGTTCTGCTCGTTTTAATATATATAATTTCTTTTAGTGGAAGTATTTATTCGCAAACTCCTCCAAGTTGGACATCTGCCGATATGTATCTTGCTATTCGCAAATTAAATGTGTTGGGTTCGGTGCTATACCTTGCAGCACATCCGGATGATGAAAATACAAGACTGATTGCTTATCTCTCCAAAGATAGAATGTTGCGTACTGGTTATCTATCCATAACAAGGGGTGACGGCGGACAGAATTTAATTGGAGATGAACAAGGTATTGAGTTGGGGTTAATAAGAACACAAGAATTATTATCGGCTAGAAGAACAGATGGCGGCGAACAGTTTTTTACAAGAGCATATGATTTTGGTTATTCCAAAACTCCGGAAGAAACATTTGATAAGTGGAATAAAGAAAAATATTGAGTGATGTGGTCTGGATCATCAGAATGTTTCAGCCAGATGTAATAGTTACAAGATTCCCTACTACTGGCGAAGGTGGGCATGGTCATCATACGGCCTCAGCCATTTTAGCGAATGAAGCTTTCGAAGCAGCCGCAAATCCTAATCGTTTTCCGGAACAATTAAGCAACCTCATTCATCCATGGCAAGTAAAAAGAGTTTTGTGGAATACATTCAATTTTGGAGGTACTAATACAACTGCTGCTGATCAGTATAAAATGGATGTAGGAGGCTTTAATCCATTATTGGGAAAAAGTTATGGAGAGATAGCTGCTATCAGCCGTAGTAATCATAAAAGCCAGGGCTTTGGTTCCGCAGGTTCACGGGGTGAACAATATGAATTTTTCAGAACAACAAAAGGGAGTGCATCAGTAAAATGACTTAATGGATAATGTGGATTTAAGTTGGAAAAGAATTCCGGGGGGTGAAGCAGTAGGAGCAAAAGTCGATAAACTTATTGCAGGTTTTGATATGCTTCATCCTGAAAAATCAGTGGATGGATTAGTAGACTTGTATAAAGATTTAATGAATTTAAGAGATGGATATTGGCGAAATCAAAAACTCAAAGAGGTATATGAATTAATACCACAATGCGCCGGATTGTTTATGGAGGCTACAACAAGTGTTCCTTTTGCAGTGCAAACAGATTCTTTACGAGTCAATTATTCTCTAAATAATAGACTTGGTGCAAATATTGAATTAAACAAAGTAATTGGAGTTGGTTTTGATACTGTGTTTGCAAAATCAATGGAGAAGAATAAAAATATTTCTTTTTCAAAAACAATATTTGTTCCAGCAGATAGGCCTGTTACTCAGCCTTATTGGTTAGTAAATAAGATGGCTGAAGGCTATTTTAATGTAGATGATCAATGGAAAATCGGGCAGGCAGATGTTGATCCTGCTTACAATTTTGCTGTTCAGGTAAAAATTAACGGAGCATACATTAACTATCTTTTGCCAGTTAAATATAAATTCACCGATCCTGTAAAAGGAGAGTTATATCAACCGTTGGTGGTTATACCTTCTATGCTTTTAAAAAAGTGAACCGGCATTACGCATTGTGATCAATAAAGACGAAAAAATAAAAAGGCGATCTAACTATTCAGAATAAAAAGAATAATATAGTAGCTACACCACATACTAATTATTTTTTAAGCAATAATAAACCTGATCCGTCTGTAAATTTAATATCGGATCTGTGGTCATGACAGCCAAAGATCAGGCGATAACAGTAGGATATGAAATCAAATCGGATACAGCATCTGCTTTTCGATTTCTAGCAAAAGATAATAATATCGACTATTACAGTTCAAGTGAATTGAAAGAAATCAAGTATGAAAATATTCCATATATTAATTATATGGTAAAACCATAAGTTGAGTTTAAAAAAATTGATGTAAAAACATACAACAAAAAAATAGGCTACATTGTTGGTGCTGGCGATAAAGTGCCAGAATCTTTGGAGCAAATGGGTTATGAAGTAACATTGTTGACTGAAAAGGAAATGGCAAAGAATGGGTTGGATAAATTCGAAGCAATTATTACAGGTGTAAGAACGTATAATACGAATGACTGGATGAGTAAGTATTATAATAAACTGATGAAGTATGTTGAAGATGGGGGTAATGTAATTGTACAGTATAATACCAGTAGTCGTGTTGGTCCGGTTAGTCAGAAAATCGGTCCATATGATTTTGAAATTTCCAGAACCAGAGTTACTGATGAAAATGCTGCTGTAAAATTCTTAAGGCCTGAACATCCTGTACTGAATTTTCCCAATAAGATTACTTCCAATGATTTCAGAGGATGGATACAGGAACGAAGTATTTATCATGCATCTAACTGGGATAAAGAAAAGTTTGAACCTATTTTCTCTATGAATGATGCTGGTGAAAAACCTGATGAAGGAAGCTTAATTATTGCAAAGCATGGCAAAGGTTATTTTAGTTATACAGGTATTGTATTTTTCAGAGAACTGCCAGCTGGTGTTCCGGGTGCTTATAGATTGTTAGCAAACCTGATTGCACTCAATAAGAAAAAAGGATTTTAATGCCACAGGAGAAAAAGCCAGATGCAAAAAGAGGGGAGATGGCATTTATTTTTGCTATTATACTTGGATTAGTGATTGGGATATTAATAAAAAAAGTAAGAATTGGTTTGTTGATTGGTCTTGTGCTGGGTATTGTGATTGTTTTTACCGGCTGGCTGCGAACAAATCGAAAATAAATTATGCAAGAAAGAGAAAACAATAAACCACCTTTTTTAAGAATTGGAATGGATGGTACATTTCTTTAATTGCCTTTTTGGTAGTCTTGATAGTTTTATTTTATTTATTCACTGAAAACTTTAAATAAGTATGCGAAATATTTTATGCGAAGTTTTAAAATGCCCCTTTTGGGGATAGGGGTATGAGCCAGATTGATTGGATTGTATTAATCGGAACATTGCTCTGCATTATTTCCTACGGATTATATAAAAGCCGTACTACCCGAAACCTCGACGGGTATTTTTTATCCAACCGAAGCCTTCCTTGGGGATTAGTATTGCTTAGCATAATGGGTACACAAGCCAGTGCTATTACTTTTCTTTCTGCTCCGGGACAAGCTTACACAGATGGAATGCGGTTTGTACAATATTATTTCGGCCTTCCATTGGCAATGATAGTTATTTGTATTTTTTTCGTTCCCATATTCAGTCGCTTGAAAGTTTATACGGCTTACGAATATCTGGAGAATCGCTTCGACAGTAAAACAAGAACACTTACTTCATTTTTATTTTTATTGCAAAGAGGATTATCAACTGGTATCAGTGTATTTGCTCCTTCAATAATTCTCTCGTCACTTTTTGGCTGGAATATTTATTACACCAATATATTAATGGGTGGCCTGCTTATTATTTATACTATGAGTGGTGGTGCAAAAGCAGTTGCTTACACACAACAGTTACAACTCATTATCATTTTTACTGGTATGTTCCTTGCCGCTTATATGGTTGTGAATATGTTGCCCGATAATGTAAGCTTTACCGATGCACTGGAAGTAAGTGGTAAGATGGGAAAGCTGAATGTAATTACAACAGGATTTGAAAATGGAAAATTTAACTGGAGTGATCAGTATAACCTCTTCAGTGGATTAATAGGAGGATTCTTTTTGGCCCTTTCTTATTTTGGAACTGACCAGTCGCAGGTTGGCCGCTATCTTACTGCCAAATCATTAAAGCAATCCCGCATGGGATTATTAATGAACGGGTTTGTTAAAATACCTATGCAGTTTGGTATTTTATTGATTGGGGTTTTGGTTTTTTCTTTTTATCAATTTAATAAGGCACCGATATTTTTTAATGATGTACAGTTGAAAAAATTGGAGTCATCTAAGTACAAAGATTCATTGATGATTGCTACTGCACAGTATGAATCGATTACAGAATTAAAGCAAAAAGCAGTAGTTGATTATTCTGCTGCTTCTGATATAAATGATAGAACGGCGAAGGCTGCTTCAATGAATACATTGGAAGGACTTCAAAAGAAATCAGACAGTTTACGGAAATCGGTGAAAGGCTGGCTTGCTTCAAAAGAAGTTGGCGGCGATAATAATGATACAAACTATATTTTTCTTCGCTTTGTAGTGGATAATTTACCTGTTGGTCTTGTTGGCTTGTTGATTGCTATAATTTTCGTTGCATCCTGGGGAAGTATTGCTGCTGCTATCAACTCACTAGCATCTTGTACAATGATTGACTTTCACAGACGTTTTACAAAGAAAAAGATACAGAAGAAACTGAATACAAGCTTTCAAAAAAGTATACCTTGGCCTGGGGAATCTTTTGCATTATCGTTGCCATGTTCACCTATAATGTTGGCAATAGTTTAATTGAAGCAGTGAATGTGTTGGGCTCATTGTTCTATGGTGTAATACTCGGTGTATTCCTAGTTGCGTTTATGTTTAAGAATATAAAAAGCGGTCATGTTGTTTTCTGGGGAGCGGTATTGGCGGAGGTATTAGTACTCACTGTTTTTATTCTTACCAAAGTCGGCGTTTTCAAAATGGGCTTTCTTTGGTTAAATCCAATTGGAGCATTTGGTGTAATAATATTCAGTCTTATTCTTAATAAGATTATACCCAAAAAATAGCCCTGAACTAACAGGACTATTTTTTTAATAAAGACTATAAGTCTCCTTTAGGAGATTTAGGGCATTACTTTAATTCTTTCAATAATTTTTCATTCAATTTCACATAGTCATCATTCTTAGCAGCAGTTGCAAGTTCTATTGACTTTTCTGCAGCCATTTTTGCATCTGCTTTCTTGCCCAATTTAGCAAGACAATTTGCTCTTTGATGATGAATCCAGAAAGCACTTGGTTGTGCTTCTACAGCTTTATCAAACCATCCAAGTGCTGTATTCAGATCTTTGCCGTTTTCCATATAGTACATAGCAGCATTAAAATAAGGCTTGCTGTCCTTATTCATTAACTGATCAATCTGCGCCATTACTTTTGTTTCAACATCAGCTGATATTGGAAGTGTAACAGATGTGTTATCCCATTTAATTTCAATGTCACATTTATTTGCAGTAATGTTTGCAAATTCAATAGTAAATGTTTCAATTTTATCGCTCATTTTTTCTGGAGCAGCCATTACTCTTACTACATCCATATCTTCTTTATAAGCAGAAGGGCTTGTAACATTCGTTTGTTTGCTGATAATGATTGTCCATTCTTTTTTTCCAGGAATAGTTAGTAAGCCATATTTTCCAGCAGCTACCTTTGTTCCACCTATCATTACATCTTCGCCGAAAGTAAGTGTTGTTGCCTGGTTAGCACCGGTACGCCATACTTTATCAAAAGGAACAAGATCTCCATAAATTGTTCTTCCTTTCATAGCAGGACGGGAATAAGAAAGTTCAACACTGGACAACGCAAAATCCTGTTTAACAGTTTGTGTTGGACTTGGAGCAGGAGTTTTTAATTGTGCTTCAGCCATAAATAATGAGCAGGCAGCAATGGCTGTAATAAATAATTTTTTCATGTGTGTATTATTTTAATGTTTAATAGTCGTTTTGTGTTGTCACAAAATTGCTATTGTCTTTAAAGATTTTCGAAGTGCAAAGGTAGGAGAATCAGGTAAATCCGACTGGCTAATTACAGATTGAAGAATAACGTTATGAAATGCCCATAAGCAGATGTATAGCAATCAGTTTTGATTATTTAGGGCATTACATGTGACAAATTTCTAAAACTATAATATACACATGAAAGGTAAATGGTTCTGTTAGAAAGGAATAGTAACAGTGGTGCGGCTATTTTTTGCTTTGCGTATCCATTTTGGTCCTTCTTTAATAAGGCGTATAGCTTTTATCGCATTTGCTGCAAAGCGATTTTACTATTTTGAAGTTTACAGGCTCGCCATTTTTATTTACTTCAAAAGACACTTGTACTTCACCTGTCTTTACCGACTTGGATTTATAATCATCTGGTAATTGAATATTATTTACAAGATAATTATCATAATATGCCCACCCATCTGATGGTTCTGGTTCTTCCAGTTGCATGCTATTGTTATTAGACCTTGCTTGCAGGTTCGGCTTTTGTTGGCTTATCACTACTTCAGACATACGCTCCTATCATCTTGTAAAACAACTTGGTTAGTTGGTGCTGCATTTCTCAATTGTATATTATTATTTTCAAATCCGATGGAACGTACCTGCACATCTACTATTGAATCGGGATAGCTAAGATTGAAATATCCTCTTACATCAGTATAAGTACCGGTGTTTTCTTCCAGATTAGTAACATTAGCAAAAGGCACACCTACATTATTCTGATCGGTTACACGGCCACGAAAAATATTTGTAGTTTGATTACGATAATTCTGATCATCAATTTTTTTGGTAGCAGCTACAGCTCTTTTTCTTGATTCGAAATTATCTTCTATTTGCGCTGCTTTATCTTTCGTAGTAACTACATCAATTTCTTGCTTCCCTTCTTCACTTCCTGGTTTTACTTCTTCTTTACCCAATATTTTTTTCTCAGTTGCATTTCCTATAGCTCTTTGGGGCTCATTGTTTTTTATTGTTGGCGTAGCAACTACAGGGGCTGGAGGAACTGCTTTTTCATCATCCATTGAAATGCTGACTTCCTTTTTTCAACTGCTCCACTACCAGAAGTATTTGAAGTTTGATCTGTTGTTAAAGGTTGTTCTACTGTTTCACTTGTGGTGCCTTTTCAGTTACAGAAACAGGTTTGTTAGCTGTATTGGAATCAGCAGCATCAGTTAATTTATTTTCTGTTGCTTTGCAGGTTCATTCTGAGCAATTGATTCTGCCTTTTTATTAAATCCAAATTGATAAACGGCAAATGCGGCACCAGCAACAAACAGAAGCATAGCAGCCACTTTTAACAATCGGAAATTATTTTTTCGTTCAGTAGTTTGTAAAGGAATTACTTTGGCAGATGCTGCCTGCCTGCCTTCAGGCATGGTCTTTTGGGCAAGCCTTCCTTTAAGTTCAGCAATATCAGTGGCTACATTTACACCAGCAATAGCATATCCTTCTAATGCATCCGCAAGAAAAGGATCATCCATTGCAGCTTTTCCAGTTCATGCATTTCTTTGGCAGAAAGCAAACCCTTATGATATTTTTCAATATCAGCGGCGGTAAAATTATTTATGTTATTATCTGTAGCCATTTATTATTAGAATCCTTGTATTTTATTTGCCAATTGTCTATAACTCATTTCCCACTCCCAACTTTTCATTCTCCATACATAGTTTCAAATTTCGTCGTCCATTTTGTATAAAACTTCTCACCTGATTCCATTCCAGTCCGGTTATTTCTACTATTTCATTATAACATTTTCCATCCAGGTAAAATAGTTTTACAGTTTCCCGTTGCTCATTTGTCAAAGTGCCAAGGCAGAATTCCAGTTTCTTGAAATTCTCCTCTTTTCCAACACACCATTCAGATGCACATTGTCCTCTGATTGCACAAGTTCATATTTAAACTCTACTGTTTTCATGTTTTTGGGAGTCCGCAGTTGCATCAAACAGTGGTTTTTAGCCACCTGGTGCAGCCAAGGTTTAAAATTCTCCACTTCATGCTTTCTCAATTTTGGTACCCAGTTCCTCAAATATTTGCATCACACTGTCTTTCGCAGTTTCCGGATCCTTATAATATTTAAGGCATACACCATACACCAGCTCCATGTATCGCTGATACAATTCTCCGAGTACGGCCATATCACCAGATTCCTTGTAAAGAGCAACCAGCTCCTTGTCGGATAGTGAGTTATGAGATATGTTCTTTAAAAATGACAACGGTCTAAAATTAATGAATAATTATTTACTTAACCAGCTTTAGTGCATATGGCATCGTCCCTTGCGTCGCACTTTTTATCGTTCAGAACATTGGTCATCAAAACCTCTTCCTATTAGCATTCCTAATAAAGGAAAAGTCATTCTATCCTCTCCTCAAGCAGAGAGTCGGAGTTAAAAAATCAGAGATATATTGAGATAGTTTATGCAATCCTCTAAATACCGGCATCTGGGTATGTAAATACTTATATTATGAAACGAATACTCCTATTAATAATGCCCATTATTTTAATAATGCTGGCATTCCGTCCCGTCAAGTCTCACACGTTTCCGGAACAGTTACAGATGAAAAGGTAACCCTCTTTCATCTGTTTCTGTTAAATATAAAGGAAGCTCAAGTGGAACTTTTACTGATGCTTCAGGTAAGTACAGCTTACAATTTCTTCATCTTCTGGCACATTGATTTATTCCACACTAGGCTATCAAACAGTTGAGATGAAAGTAAATGGAAAGGCTGTTATTGATATTGTACTTAGCACAAGTAAAAAAGAATTACAAGAAGTAATTGTTACAGCACAAGGTCAGGCAGCACAAAAAGAACACTTGGCTATTCTACAAAGTCTTATAACGGCCGTGGGTTAGTCGGTTCGGCTCCAGCGTTAATACAGAACAAGGATATTATGATTTTAAAGAACAGACGATGAGTTTGTCGATTTTAATCAGGAAGGTTATGATAAAATAACTGAAAATCAGTTTATGAAAGTAAACGACAATCCTTTATCTACTTTCTCTATTGATGTAGATGCAGCATCGTATAGCAATGTTCGCCGTTTTTTAAACCAGGGGCAATTACCACCTGCTGGCTCCGTAAGGATTGAAGAAATGGTGAATTACTTTAAGTATGAATATCCGCAGCCAACAAATAACGATCCTTTTTCTATCAATACAGAAATTGCAGATGCGCCTTGGAATAAAGATCACAAACTTATTTTAATTGGTTTGCAAGGAAAGAAAATTCCAACAGAAAATCTTCCTGCATCAAATCTTGTTTTCCTGATTGATGTATCAGGCTCTATGCAGAGTGCTAATAAATTACCATTGGTAAAAGCTTCTATGAAAATGCTGGTAGATCAGCTAAGAGAGCAAGATAAAATTTCTATGGTTGTATATGCAGGAGCGCAGGCATTGTGTTACCACCAACAAGTGGAGCAGAAAAACAAAGATCAAAGATGCGATTGATAAATTAGAAGCTGGTGGTTCTACCGCTGGTGGTGCTGGTATAAAACTGGCTTATAAAACTGCTCAGGAAAATTTTGTAAGAAATGGTAACAACCGTGTAATTCTTTGTTCTGATGGAGATTTTAATGTAGGCGAAAGCAGTGATGATGCAATGGAGCGATTAATTGAAACGGAAAGAAAGAGTGGAGTGTTCTTAACCATACTTGGTTATGGCATGGGTAATTACCAGGATGCTAAAATGCAAAAGCTAGCTGATAAAGGAAACGGTAATCATGCCTATATAGATGGCATCAGCGAAGCAAAAAAAGTATTGGTGAACGAATTTGGCGGAACACTCTTTACCATTGCTAAAGATGTAAAGCTGCAGATAGAATTTAATCCTGCTAAAGTACAAGGCTATCGCCTTATCGGTTATGAAAACAGGATGTTGGCGAAAGAAGATTTTAATGATGATAAAAAGATGCCGGAGAATTAGGCAGTGGTCATACCGTAACTGCCATCTGCAAGTAATTCCCGTAGGTGTAAAAGCAGTTTTCTGAAAGATGTGGATGCATTGAAATACCAGAAAGATGTAGCTCCTTTAAGCAAGTCGAAACAGACTGACGAAATCTTGACAGTGAAGTTTCGCTACAAAGCACCTGATGGCGAGGGTAAGCAAACTAATAGAACATCCTGTTGCTGATAAACAAGTGGCTATTGCAAAAACGTCTGACAATTTCCGTTTTGCAGCAGCGGTAGCACAGTTTGGCATGTTGCTTAGGGATTCAGAATTCAAATCAGCTGCTTCTTACACTAGTGTGGTAGAAATGGCACGCAAAGCAAGAGGCAACGATGATGAAGGCTATCGTTCTGAATTTATAAGATTAGTAGAAAGTGCTCAGTTGCTTGCAAAATCAAAGCCAGAGCCAAAGAAAAGTATTGATACGGATGACGACGAAGAAACCCTTCCAATAAGTAAGAATAAATAGCTAATCATTTAACAGCCGGTTAGTGATATCGGGGTTCGTTTTTGGAACCCTCATTTTTTAGATTTCTCCACAAGTTTATGCAATTGAGAAATCCTTTGCATCTTAAAAGATAATAATACAATAAAACCTCTTTATGAGTAAAAAATAGCACTCTCTATCGCCGAACCTTGTCATGAAAACTGGAAAAGATGAGCCCTGATGCAAAGGGTAAATTTTGTGGCTCTTGCCAAAACAAGTCATTGATTTCAGTAGCATGAGCGATACGCAGGTTGCACAGTTTTTAAAAAAGCCATCCACAGGTTCTATTTGCGGTCGTTTTATGACGGATCAACTCAACAGAGAGATTGAAATTCCTAAAAAGAGAATTCCATGGGCAAAACATTTTTTACTTTACTGCTGCCTGCTTTCTTGATTTCAAAGCATCTGCACAAAATAATAGAATGGGTAAGGTAATACCTGTAGAGAAAGATACTACCCGTACACCAATGACAAGCGAATTCAGAACCCTGGGAATGGTGGCACAAAATATTTTACCATTTATGGGAGATACCACTGTTTGTACGACTGAAGTAATTACGAAAAATCTCAAGGGGAAAATAGTGGATGAAGTTGGAAATGCTGTTCCTTTTGCCAGTATCCAGGTGGGCAAAACATTACATACATATATAGCAGATGAGAAAGGTGAGTTTGTGATTAATACAGAACTTCTTGGTAATAATAAATCATTGCTCATTTCATGTGTAGGATTTGAATCGAAAAGTTATAATTAAAGATGCGATTAATTTTTTAAAGGTTGAGCTTACTATGATAATGGGAGATGTGACAACTTCTTCCACACAAAGTTTTGTAAAAGGAGAAATTATTGCAGGAGGTTTAAGTGTTGAGGAATTGATACTAATACCGATGAAATAGTAACCAGAGATATTGAAGTTCCAGCTTCGCAAAATAAATTCTTTATATATCCCAATCCAGTTCTGTCAGGCGGTAATGCTTCATTGGGTATTGCAATGATGGAAGAAGGATATTACGCAGTTAATTTTCTAAGTCTTTCAGGTCAGTTGTTACTGCAAAAAGAAATATGGATTGATGGGAAGGTAAAAGTGTTGAATATTGATGTGCCTAAAGTAGCTGCTGGCAGTTATTTCTTAGTGCTTACTAATAAAAAGACAAGTAAGAAGATGACAGAAAAAATAATTATTCAATAAGGTTAGTCTTTAAAAGACGGATGGAAATTTTCTAATGTTTTTCTAAGAAATTCTCTGTCGAGATGCGTATAGATTTCAGTGGTAATAATGCTTGCATGCCCCAGCATTTCCTGTACGGCTCGTAAGTCAAGCACCGCCTTCTACAAGATGTGTGGCAAATGAATGCCGGAATGTATGTGGCGATACTGTTTTCTTTATCTCAGCTTTCCCTGCAAGGTCTTTAATGATATAAAAGATCATTACTCTCGATAATTTACTCCCTCTATAGTTTAGAAAAAGAATGTCCTCCATTTCCTTTTGTTGGAGTTATGTGAACCGGATAGTGTTTTTATAAATGTTAATATACTTGATAGCACTGCTGCCAATTGGTACTAGCCTTTCTTTATCACCTTTGCCAACACTCTTATAAAACCCACATCCAAATAAAGCTGAAAATTTTAAGGTTAACAATTCTGATGCGAAGCCCCACAACTGTACATCGTTTCCAGTATTGCTTTGTTTCGACCGCCTTCTGGTTTGCTGAGATCAATGCAGGAAATGATTTTTCTATTTCATCAAAAACTCAACACATCTGGCAACAACCTTTTTGTTTGGGAGCTTCTAGCAATGCTGTAGGATCAGTTTTGGAAATATCTTCCAGCAAACAATATTTATAAAAGCCCTGATGCCGGAAATAATTCTTGCTTGCGAAAAGCGGTCATGCCTAGTTCAGCAATCCATTTTAATAAATTGCTGAAGATCTTTTAATTTAATTTCAGCCGGATTTTTAACGCTGCTGATTCTTGTAAATAATTCGTCAGTAATTCCATATCCCGCAGATAGGCTTGCACAGAATTATCAGAAAGAGATTTTCTAATTGCAGGTATGCTTTAAATCCTTTTTTATAAGGTTCCCCACATTATTGAAGAGTTGATTTTCTCTTAAGCGGTAAAAAATCCCACAAAGACGTTATTGCTGTATTCTTTGCTTAGTGCTTGTGGGATAAAGTCCAAAAACTTATTATTCAAACGTAATATTCTTCTCAATTACTTTCCACTCTTTACCAATCTTTACTTTAGTCCATGCTCTTGTGTTGGTTACGTTTACGGAGTCTATATGGTCATGCATGTAGTCGTAATCAATTTCAAAACTTCGCCGAAAATCATCGAAGCTTTTGCCTGTACTCATATCTTCGATAAATAGGTGCCACGGTCAGTAAACACTACTAATTATCTGATATGGAAAATTTAGGATTAAGATTAATGATACCACTGCCTTTGGGACTTACACTCTGACTTCTATCGTACGGTAACTTAATCTGAAACCCTCTGCCACTTTCACAATCGTTAAACGTATCCATGCTACATCTGCATTATTGAAATAACAACGAATAAAATTTTATTAATATTCCGGGGTTCTTCCGATCAAGCCTTCAAAACTTGTTTTACGTAATTCGCCTAATCACTGTACGTCCAAATAATGCTATCAGCCTTACAATTGTTACTAATAATAAACACGGCCGGCTCTAGCTTATGGTCTCCTTTAAAATTAATACTATCGGTTAAGCAGGCAGTGTCGCAAAGTTGCTGGCCCATCAGCTGATTTTGAGCCGCAGGCAACAAACATTATAGCAGTAATAAATGATAATGCTAAAGTAATAAAAGTCTTCATGATAATTGGTTTGTTGTGAAGCAAAATAACCATTGAAAATTTGAGAGACGAATATTATTTTACTGCTCAATCAATTGTTTTCAAATAGTATCTTCGGCACATGGTATAATGCAGCCCGTTAATCTTCGTTCGTTTAGACAAAAAGCAAAGGATAAAAAAATAGTATGCGCCGCTTCCTTACTAAATTGGGAAGAAGCTCCCCCGTGGAATTGGATAAAAAAAATAGCGGTATTGGAAAAAAGTTTGGCAGGGAAACTGATTGTCTTACCTGTCCAATTGCTGCAAAACGGTAATGTACGACATTTACCAATACTGATATGAAAAGCATATCAGCACATTGAATATGACAGTTGAAGCTTTTCAGAATAAATGGCTAAGAAAAGAAAAAGGCGGCGACCGTGACTGGCTGAATAAAACAGAACCATGTCAGTTCTTAGAATCTGAAGGATAATAAGTGTAGCATCTACGAAGTAAGACCGGTTGATTGTTCGAACTTTCCGCATCTCTCAAAAAGTTCAGCGAATACGATCATGTGCATAAGCAGAATGTTGAGCTGTGTCCGGCTACTTTTAGGTTGGTGGAGAAAATGATGAGTCGGGTCAATGGTGAATTGTGAACGGTGAATGGTGAATGGGTCAGGCACTCAGATTGGAAATGAGTTTACTTAACATTTTAAAAATCGATTCCATCGACTTGTTTAATTCGATTGTTTTTTTATGATCAGTATATTCGAGTAAAACTGATATTTCGATTTGTGTTTCTATTTCAACCAGCGAACTGCGGGATGTTCATAAAAACGTTTTCTCTCCAATTTAGAGCTTCTGGCAGATCCTTCAGCGATATTACTGCAAACTGAAATAGCTGCTCTTCTTAATTGGCTACTAAAACATATAGTTCTTCCTTTGGATAAGATTTGGTTATCAAATAGACTTCTTTGCAAAAGCAATGTAATTTTATAAACCTCTAGATTTTTGTGCAAGATTCAACATATAATTATTATTTAATTAAGAAATCATGGTTAATAGGGTTCTTGTATTTCCATTCACTATTCATCATTGACCATTCACCTATAAAAAGATATCTTCAATCAAAAAAATACTCCGTCTCCTTCCCATTCATCGTAATCGAAATCATCATACTGTATCAATCACTTCAGGATTTAAAAACAAACACTCATCCGCTGCTTTTTGTAAATTTTAAATTTCTTTTTGGTAACGCTGTCTTCCGGGTAGCCAAATGGCGGCCTTTCTCGCCTTCACTTCAAAATGTAAAAACTTTCCTTTGGTAGCAACGATGTCAATTTCATAATGCGAGTGCCGCCGGTTTGCATGCAGGATAGTATAGCCATACTCACTCAGCCATTTAGCAGCTAATTCTTCTCCTTCTTTTCCTAGTTCATTATGAGACGCCATGTAGTATCTTTATCGGCAAATTACAAAATCAGGAAGACATTATTCTATGGAGGATTTACAAATTAACAGGTGTTGTAAAAGCATTATGAATGGGGTTGGCATTTCTTTTATTCCTTCTTTATTGAAAAAGTAAATGAAAAGAAAATTCCTCATACTGAATATTGGATGGGTACGCATCCTTTAGGTCAGTCTGTTGTAGATACGGGTGGAAGTATTCCTACTGAATTAAATGCAATTGCCAACAGTTTGCCTTATTTATTTAAAGTGTTGGATGTAAAGATATGTTATCCATTCAGGTACATCCTTCCAAAGATGCTGCGGAAATAGAATTTGCAAGAGAAGAAGCAGAAGGAATTCCGCTCGATGCGCCAAACCGTTCATATAAAGATGACAATCATAAGCCGGAACTGATGGTGGCATTAAGCGACTTTGAGTTATTGCATGGATTCAAACCAACAAAGCGTTGATTAATACCTTGACCAATGTTACTGAGCTTAACGAGTTACTTCCGGTGTTTAACCAGATTGGGTTATGCTGGCTTATACCAACATGTAATGGAAATGCCGCAGGCAAAGTAAATCAATTTACTTCTGCCATTATTGAACAACCTAACAGATATATATAAAGATGAAGCATCTGATAAATCAACAACGAATTGGGCATCCAAAGCCGCTTCCCACATTTAATACCGATGGCAATATTGACTGGGAATTTTTTTTCTGTTATATATTCAACATCATTCAGTTGAAAAAGGTGAAATTTCAAGCGGACGGTAATGCCATGCATATCTGGAAGGACAGAATGTAGAGATCATGGCGAATTCGGATAATGTACTCCGCGACGGACTAACTACAAACATATTGATGTTGTTGAATTGATGAAGCATGTAAAATGCAGAAGCCACCATTCCACAAATAATTACAGGTGATGTAAATGGAGAAGGGAGAGGACCTATAATACACCGGTACTGATTTTACCCTCAGTGTTTTGAAATGGAAAAAGGAGATGTGGCTTCTTTCAATCCCACTACAACAAATAGTTTTGTTAACTGAAAGGTGTTGTGGAAGCAGATGATGATGATACCACCATTAAGCTGCAAGCAGGAACTCCATCTGCCGTTGTATTTCCGGCGCAACTGTTTACCTGGCTGCTGCCGCTAAATCCGTTGTATTCAGGGCTTCAGCAGCTCAACTTCGTTAAAAAACTTCGTAGAGTAAACTATCCACAATCGTTGATAAAAGGAAAGGCTAATTGCTTCAATTAAGTTATTTTGCCCCTTAACACAGAATCAAATTATTATTATGAAGATCAACAAGAAATTAATCGTATTCAGAATTATATTGGTAGCATTGGCAACAGCCTGCAAATTCTTTTCGGGCCCCGAACTGGCCTGGTCAGGATTTTCACGGTTATTGCTATCGCTTTATTCGCTGGCTTTATCATGAAGCAAAAAGACATGTCGTTCTTATTGCCTTTAGCTGCGTTGTTCATCAGCGATGCGGTAATACGATTATTATATACACAGGACTTATTTCCTTATGCCGGATTCTATGGCGGTCAGTGGAAAAACTATTTAGTATTGTTGGCTGCAGTTTTAATCGGTTGGGGCTTGAAAGGAAAAAAACTCTCCGGCATTTTGGCGGCATTCATTATTGCACCTACAGTTTTTCTTTGTAATATCTAACATGGTATGGATGGCAGCAACAGAAGTTGTTTATGCAAAAAGTTTTACTGGTTGGTTAACTTGCCTCGAAGCTGGTTTACCTTTCTATAGAAATTCATTAATTGCTACAATGGTTTTCTTGCCGGTGATATTGTTTGCTTTTAATTATATGACGAAGAAGAAAGTAGAGATTACGTTAGCGTAATACTTACCACTAATAATATTGAAACCCATACGCTAAAGCGATGGGTTTTCTTTACTACAGATTACACGGATTAACACAGATTAAATACAATTGATTGCTGCGCAATTTTCTTTGCCACAGATTACACGGATTAGCACAGATTAAATACAATTGATTGCTGCGCAATTTATTTTTTGCCGGTAAGTCGGTAAGACGAAAAGAAGAAATCAAATGCTATAAACTTCCCGTCTTCTTTCCCCTGCCTGCCGGCAGGCAGGTTCAACTATATTAAAAATTCTGCCGGAAGACAGAATAATCCGTGTTAATCCGTGTAATCTGTGTTAACCTTTTTTTGTGGCTACGAAGCTGTTCCCTCATACCCCTCATCATGCATTAATGTATGGTGGCTACCATCTGCCGCTTCGGTGGCTAATTCATCACAGCGGTTATTTAATGCATTCGTTGCATGACCCTTCACCCATTTAAATTTGATAACATGGCGTTTCGCCAGTTCAAAATACTCTCTCCACAGGTCTGGGTTTTTTTTACCGCCTTTAAAGTTTGTTTTTATCCAGTTATTCAGCCAGCCTTCTTCTACTGCCCGCACCACATACTGGCTATCAGAATAAATAGTAATGTGCATGCCTGTTTTTTTCAATGCTTTCAGTCCGGCGATGACGGCCATTAACTCCATGCGGTTGTTGGTGGTGTGGTGATAACCTTGGGATAATTCTTTGCGGTGATTGCCACTCATGAGTACAACGCCATAGCCACCGGGGCCGGGATTACCTCTTGATGAGCCGTCGGTGTATATTGTAACTTCGTTACTCATGTTGAATGTTAAATGCTAAATGTTGAATGGAAATCCGCTATTATTTAGCGTTACTCATTTATTTTAAATGCTAATTCTTAAATGTTGAATGGCTGTTGTATTCATTTAAAATTCATCATTCAACATTCAAAATAATCAGACTTGAAACGCCAGTCTTCAAGTCTGAGATCTCAGATTATTATTCGCCGCCTTTATCCCTTCGCTGATAACTTTTCTGGTATCAATAGGGATCAATGATCGCATCTACCCAAAGCCTTGCCGCGGCATAGTACGGCGATGTTTGTGTATCATAACGACCTTTAATTTTATTTAGCAAAGCATTCTCTGCTTTGGGTGTAATTTCTTTACCTTCTTTCTTTAATGATGCCACTTCTATTTGCAACAAAACTTTTGCTGCCGCATCACCACCCATTACAGCGATTTTGGCCGTAGGCCGTGCATAAATAAAACGGGGATCGTAAAGCCTTGCCGCACATGGCATAGTTGCCGGCTCTATAACTGTTACCCACAACAATAGTAATCTTCGGCACAACGGAATTAATCACGGCATTCACCATTTTAGCACCGTCTTTAATAATACCGCTGTGTTCGCTGCGGCTGCCCACCATAAAACCAGTAACATCTTGTAAGAATACCAACGGTATTTTTTTCTGGTTGCAGTTCAATATAAACCGGGCAGACTTATCAGCACTGTCGTTATAAATAACACCGCCGAGCTGCATTTCTTTTTCTTTGTTTTTACAATGCTGCGTTGATTTGCTACAATACCAACCGCCCACCATCAATCCTTCCATAGCCACAAATAATTGTTTTACCATAATCTTCTTTAAACTGCTCAAACTCAGGCCCATCAACAATGCGTTCAATCACTTCCAGCATATCATACTGTCCGCCGTCATGTGGAAAGATGCCGTACAGTTCTTCCGGGTTTTTTGTTGGCGCAGCAGATACTTCGGTCAAAACCGGCTTTGGGTTTGTCGCCGAGCATGGAAAACATTTTTAATATGATCCATACATTCCTGCTCGGTCTTGAATTTATAATCGGCTATACCGCTTATCTCCGTATGCGTAGCTGCACCGCCGAGGTTTCATTATCTATGTCTTCGCCAATGGCGGCTTTTACCAGGTATGGACCGGCCAAAAATAGAACCATTGCCTTCCACCATTAATGTTTCATCACTCGTGATTGGTAGGTGGCACCGCCCGCCACACTGGGCGTACCGCAGCTATTTGTGTAATGCCCATTCCACTAATTACCGCATTGTTGCGAAAGATGCGGCCAAATGTTCTTTGTCGGGAAATATTTCATCCTGCATAGGTAGAAAAACACCGGCACTATCTAGCAGATAAATTACTGGCAAATGATTTTCCATGGCTATCTCTTGCAGCCGCAGGTTCTTCTTACCCGTTATCGGAAACCAGGCACGGCTTTCACCGTTTGGTCGTTGGCAACTATCATACATTGCCGGCCGCTTACATAACCCACACCGGCCACTGTACCACCGGCGGGCAACCACCTTGTTCGGCATAAAGTTCATAACCGGCAAAAGCACCGATCTCTATAAACGCCGATTCATTATCTATTAAGTAATCAATTCTTTCTCTTGGGGTAAGTTTATTCTGCTGGTGCTGTTTCTCAATTGCTTTTTTGCGCCGCCTTCATAAATCTTCTCCAGCGCATCTCACTCAGGCTTTGTTTTAGTACATCTTCGTTATTATTAAATGCTAAATCCATAGTGCAAGTAGTTGAGGGGCAAAGATAAGGAAGTGGGGAGAGGTGAAAGGAGAGAGGAGAAAGGGATGGCAAACTTCATTATTCGATGTTTTAATTATTAGCCAAGCTGTTGTAATACTATCATCTTTCGTTGCGTCGCACTCTTCAGGGTTCGGTTCTTTACTCAACAGTATTTCCGGCTGACATCCGGTCGCAGACTCCGGTTTTTATCGGAGCAGCCTTTGGCCTTTATATTTTCAATCAACAGAAACTATTTTGAAGTCACAATTTGTGACTCCAAGTTTATAGATTAGTAGACGAGTACGCCACATGCAAAAAGAGCAGGTTAGGGAGACTTGTCAACGAAGAGGATTATTTCGGCCATTTTGTAATCGTTTGTATTTGAGGAGTATTTTATTGGCCTCGCAATGACGAACCTCGTTTGTGGTATCGTCATTGCGAGACCGTTGGTGTTGTTTGTATGGGAAAGGGATGCTGAAGGGCCGAAGCAATCTTTCTCATGCTGTTGCTCTCTTTGCTAATCTGGATTGCCATCTCCTCAAATTCTACAAATAGGTTTAATGCTTTTATAATCCTATCTTCTACAACACTAACAGTAATGCAGTTGTTGCATACAGTCACCTCTTTAAAAATAAAAAATGAAAAATTCCTTTTTACTGTTATCCTTTTGTTTGTTTTCTTTATTGCTTGTAGCACAAAAAAAATCGCTACCTGCCTGCCCGTCTGTTGCAACGGAGATAGCAAAGATCAACTCCACTTTCGACCAGTTGGTATTGAATGCAAAGAAAGATGTTGTTTATCCACCAACAACTATTTGCGCTGTTAAAGGGATGTTTGTACCTGTAGAGGGGATGGCAAACTATACGTTCAAGTTTAGTGATGAAGATTACATAGGTAAAAAAGCCGCATTCGATGCGGTTTTTGAAAATATATATCAGGCATTGAAAGTTAACTTCGGCGCAAGCCACGATATAACAAGCGATACATCAGAAACAGGCCGTTCCTGGCATTTTAATGAAAAGGAAAGTCTTGGTTGGAAGCAAGGCTCAATGCGAATCTGTATATCACCTATGTGAATAGCTTAAGTGAATTGCCAGAGTTTACTGTGGAATTGGAATTCAGCGGAATGCTGAAATAAGAAATAGGAGATAATATTCCATTGTTTGAATTTCTTGCCTTTGCAGTTTTTGAAAAAAAACATTAAACCGTTGTCGTTTCATGCCTATCAGCAAATAAATATTCTTACCTTTTACTAAAATTAGCATATGAAAAAGATACTGCTTTCAGCAGTTATTGCTTGCATCGCTTTTTTAGTAACAGCCTTTAGTTATACAGAAGAAAATAGTTTAACCGGCGCCTGGAAATCGCAGGATGGAGATAACACTTATACAGTAACTTTTCAGGACGGGTATCTGTCATACAGTAGTTTTAATATTCCTGCAAAAAAATTCATCCGCAGTTTTGGTGGCTCTTATAATATCTCTGGCAATACTATTATTGTTAAGGGTGAGTTTGATTCTCAGCTTGCTGAAACTATTAGCGCGAATATAAATTTGTATACACCTTTAAGAATAAAAAGCTTGCTGCGGAAATTGGAGAAGCTAAAAAATGGGAGAGTAGATAATGGAATGGATGGATTAGCAGGTAATTGGAGAATTTCTGTTGGTTGCTAAACAACCAAATGGAGCAAGTGCCTTTACGGGCAAGAAGAACATTAAAGCTTTATCAGCAACAACGTTTCAATGGATGGCCATTAATATTGAAACAAAAGAGTTTTAGGAACAGGCGGTGCACCTACACTTTAAAAGATGGCAAATACACAGAAACGATTGAATTCTTTTCCCG
Organism: Chitinophagaceae bacterium; assembly: GCA_016708765.1. Classification (GTDB taxonomy): domain Bacteria; phylum Bacteroidota; class Bacteroidia; order Chitinophagales; family Chitinophagaceae; genus JJ008. Next base: position 881,107 of record JADJFD010000001.1, on the reverse strand, counting down.
TGACAGTAGTCGGGTGGGGGCATCCTTTCTTTTGATTATAGTTTAAAAGAAGGAGTGTGGATTCATCAGGGGCTTAGTTCAAAAGGGGCACCTATTTACGAGGAATGGTCCAGACTTAAATAATACTTCCCAAAAAAAGTAATACGCCGTGTTTGCTGTCTGCCTGCCTTACACGCAGTAGCTATGCGAAGGCGAGTAGGCAGGTTCTTTATTCTGTGTTTTTATTTGGGTTTGTAAATCGAAGCCTTAACGTAGGTGGGAACGCAGTCTTTGTCATGCCGACGTAGGAGGCATCTCATAGATTTATATTGTTCTATATGTTATTGTATTTGAGATTTCTTTTTCTTTTAAAATTCAAGAGTATTCTTTCTTTACTTTTTGGCATTGCCCTCCCGATTTTCATCGGGACAGGCGCCAAGTAACAAAAAGGTCTAGAACAAAAGAATGCTCTCCCATTGCCATCGGGACAGGCTTCCTTTGTCCGGCCAACGCACAGGGACTCCGAAAGATTTTTATGTTACTATTGGTTTGTAAGGGGTGGGGCAAGACTCCGCTGCTTGTTTGTGTAAGACCATGCAGGTGCTGCTTTTTCGACAGTTGGGTTGCTGCTGTGTTGTGGCTTTTTCTTTGCCGAAAAGAGGCACAGGCTTTTCTGTTTTTGTTTTGCGTAAGGGCGGTAGAGGAATGTTTGCTTTGCCTGATAGTAATGTATGCCGGTTATACAGTAGCAGCTAAAACCCTTTCTGTAAAGGCATGTCTTCGGTTGAAAAGCTACTTTCCAGACGAGTGTCGGATGGCTTTGTGTGTTGGGCTTGTGGCACTCCGTCGTACTACAGAGTAATATTAATAATTTACGCCGAGTCCACTCTGTACATAACTTGTCCCGCCTTATGCGGGAAAGCGTAGCTGAGAGGGCTGGGAACTGGAATACACACCAAGTCCTATTCTAGATTATAGAATTCCAATAGCCATTACTTTAGCCATTTGGTCAAGCAATTTCTTGATAGCATCTTTTATTGCTTTATTAGGATCCTCTAATTCTTTTTTAAACTCGTCTCTAGATTCTTCTTTTCTTGATAATTCTGTAATTTTTATTTGAGTTTTTTCTCTGACTCTTTCAATACTGGTTGATTTTTTTGTTTGAAATTATTCACCCGCAACTTATTTGAATCTGGTTTCTGTAATATTATACGGGATGCTTGAACATTAGAAATATTTTGATTCTCTGAAATATTTAGGACTGTTAGCGATTGATGATGAGGAAATTATTCCCGTCCAAAGAGCATTTTGTGCAGGAGACATAGCATTGTCCGCCTTATCTTTGCCTCATCCATCCCTTGTTTAATTTTAGAATTTTCCATCGATATTTTACTCTCCTTAGCACCTCAAATTCGATTTCCTATCTTGAAGCTCTTTGTTTCCTATCTTGTCTTGGATTCTTTGTTTAACATTCGTTGGTATTCTAACATTACCATCCAAAGGCCTTCTACTTGCGCTATTTCAGCTGTACTGAATTTCTCTTTCAGTTTTTGCTTTGTCCAGGCACTGTCAAATGAGCCTACCGGATGTTGTTTTGCAACTTCCACAAACCATTTGGTTGTTGTTGGGTTAGCTTTCTGAAATGCTTCAATTGCAATAGTTTTAAATTCAGAAGGAAGATCCTGTTTATTACTTTGCGAATAGGAATTGCATATGGTCCAATAAATAAAAGAAGAAATGTAATTCTCTTCATTACAGGTAAATGTTAGAATATAAAATTAAATAATTTTTTTGCAGTTTACCCAAATCTTATTTACAGTAGTTTTCCCGCCTGGACATAGAGAATTTTCATCGTCGGAGGCGTCGGTACCGGTGAAATCTGCGGCGTCTATGTTTGTTTTATTTTCTGTTTGTTTTTCTGTTGCGGTTGCGATGGAGGGGGAGGCCTGCGAGGATGAGGCCTACTTTCTAGACGAGTGTCGGATGGCTTTGTGTGTTGGGGCTGTGGCACTCGTTGTACTACGGAGTTATATTACAGATTTACGCCGAGTCCACTCTGCACATAACTTGTCCCGCCTTAAGCGGGAAGGCATGGCTGTGAGACTCGGCTGGGAACGAAGCAGGTTACGGCATAAGGCAGAGAAATTTAATATCTTTAAGACATAACGAGGGGTTATGAAAAAAGAATTGATTGCAGAACTGTTTGAAAAATTTGAACAGGCATGTTATGATTATAAAGGTATTGAGTGCTGGAGTGCAAGAGAACTACAGCCTATTCTGGGTTATCTGCGATGGGAGAATTTTACCAATGCAATTGAAAAGGCGAAAAGGCTTGTGAAAATGCCGGAGAAGAATTAACCCATCATTTTCGTGGCTTCACGAAAATGATAAACTTAGCAAAAGGAGCTCAACGGGAAATAGAAGATATTGCCCTGACAAGGTATGCCTGTTATCTTATTGCCCAAAATGGAGATGCATCCAAACAGGCCATTGCTTTTGCACAAACTTATTTTGCTGTGCAAACCCGCAGACAGGAAATTATTGAACAACGGTTGCTGGATATTGCAAGGGTAGCAGCCAGAGAAAATTATCGAAGTCAGAAAAGAAATTATCCGGTATTATTTACGAACGGGGGTGGATGATAAAGGTTTTGCTATCATTCGCTCCAAAGGCGATCAGGCATTGTTTGGTGGCTTTAGCACCACCGATATGAAACGCAAATTAGGTATGCCTGGCCAGCCGCCCGTTAGCCGATTTTTTACCAACTCTTACTATTAAGGCCAAAGATTTTGCAACAGAACTAACAAGCCATAACGTAGTGGAGAAAAATCAGAAAGATCGCCATCGGCAAAGAACATATTGATAATAACCTGGCCGTACGAAAATGCTGAATGAACGGGGTGTGCAACCGGAGCAATTGCCTACTGCGGAAGATGTAAAAAAGTACAGCGAAAATTGGAAAATGAGGCAAGAAAATAACTCCCAAAAAAACCGGGCGGCGCAGGAAACTCAAAGAAAGGAAAGTAGAAAACGATAAGAGTGGTGAATGATGAGTGACTTTATTAGCCCAGCCGTAGTACTACTATCGTCTGTTGCGTCGCACTCTTCAGGGTTCGGTTCTTTACTCAACAGTAGTTTCGTTTTGCATCCGGCCGCAGACTCCGGTTTTTTACTCGGAGCAGCCTTTGGCCTTTATATTTTCAATCAACAGAAACTATTTTGAAGTCACAATTTGTGACTCCAAGTTTATAGATTAGTAGACGAGTACGCCACATGCAAAAGAGCAGGTTGGGAGACTTGTCAACGAAGAGATTGCTTCGGCCATTTTGTAATCGTTTGTAATTGAGGAGTATTTTATTGGCCTCGCAATGACGAACCTCGTTTGTTGTATCGTCATTGCGAGACCGTATATGATGTTAGTATGGGAATGGGATGGTGAAGGGACGAAGCAATCTTTACTTTTTCAGTTTTTCTTTTAGAGAAATATTTCATCAGGATATATTTCCTTGAAATCTTTTTTCATTAAAAATTCCAATTGACTGAATATATCCACCAGTAACCTTGCGGAATCTTTATCGGCTGCATCTAACTTTCCTTTACGAATCTTCCACCGCACACCTCTTTTTGAATTGGTAAATCTTATACCCGGCAATCGTTTTCTAACAGCAAACTATCTTTCGGAGCCATCTACCAGTATTCGAAATATCTGGCGGCTCTTGTATTCAATGACAGCTTTTGTTTGAAGGCTTTACCCTTGTAACTTAAATGTAATATCCATTCCATTATACTGCTATGTCGAGTGGTGGTAAATCTTCATATTCAAATGGCTCTAATGGGTTAGCAGAAGTCTTGAATTTTTTTGATTGTATAGGCCGTCATAAATTCAGCTGGTAATTGATAAGAAGCAATCTGTTTTATTTCTTTTTTTCTGTATCGGGATTGGTGTAGCTATTGTAAATGCCTGCCATATAAAAGTAATCTGCATCTGCTACTTCGATAGCATAAGGATAAGCGATTTCTTTTTTTGCGCCTTCGGGTTTGTAGTGCCGCCATTCGTAGAAATGTGATGCTAATACCAAACATCTTCTGTTTAATGCAGCATCTCCAAACATTTTACTGGTTAGCAAAGTTTCTGACCGGGCATTGAGCCAAGGGATGCCTTGCTTTCTTGCTGTTTCTAATTGTTTTACATTATCTATCCATGAAGGAATGAACTCCCAGTGTGCTGAAATTATTTCAAAATCATCTGGTGCTGACTTGCGAAGTATGGGAGCATTGCCATAGGCAAATCCATTTTTAAAAATCTCTAACTCGTTTAATGCTGCTATTGTTCCTAATTCTTTTTCTATCCGTTTTAAACGGATATAATCCATCCTGCTTACTTTATGGCCATAAAAATTACACATGATTACAAGTTAATAAATTTTGAGCAGGTTGTTTTTATCGCTGTAAGCGATAGAATAGGACTGCGAAACTGGAAGTTTCGCAGAGGTGGGTAAAAGGATTCCGACGAATTTTACCTGATTGGTATGTTGGTAAAGTAGCCAGTGAGCAGACTGCTTAAACCTGAACCGGTAATTACTGTAGTAGAAAAATTTCCCGACAAATAATTATTGGTATTGGCTGTAATATTCAATGTTCCACCAGCTCCGATTAAAGTATTTCCTGCATCATCTACATAGGTTAACCTGTTATAAGCACCCGAACCTGCATTGACCGCATAAGTACCCACATCAAATGAAGTTAAATTGAACTCAACTCTCCGAAATATGATATAGCCCGGTTTATTTTCACCTGCAAATATTGAATAAGGGGAAGTGACAGCCAAGACAATGATTTGTAGGCTGTATCCAGTTTTGTAGTATTACTAATACCATTATGTGTCCAGATAAAGCTATTGGTATTTGCCATAGCATCACCGGACTTTTTACATGAAAGAAAACATGCCTATACTAAATAATAAGACTATGTAGAATATATGTTTGACTAAAAACTGTTCACATTGTGAAGTTATAAGATTCAGCAATTTATCATATACCCTATATGTTAATTTTACACCGTGGTTAGTGAGGGCAAAACCAACCCTTGTAATAAGTGATGAATTGTAGTTTTGGGTCTTTGATTCATGTGGTCGGTGGAAGAAAACACTGACCACGGCGTAGGCGTACTTCTTTTTTTTGAACACCTGCAAGGGCGGAAACAGCGGAGTATTTTTTGATGAGTACCTGAGGCGAAAACAAAACGACTATAAAAGAGAAACAGTTTTATAGTCGTTTTTAGTTATTAGTATTATCCTTTCGGTGGATACGGATCATTTCCGTAGGTCCATTCCGTTCTCCATTGATTATTTTGACCTTGTATCAAAACTTGGGAGTTATTTCCTTTTCGTCCTTCAGTATGTGCTGCATCAACAGCTTTGAATCGCTTCTTTTGGGTGTTGTAAGGTCCATAATGCTTTCCTTGAAAAGAAATTTTCCATTGGTTATCATGAAGTACGACAAAGTACTGTAGTCTGTCCATTGTTTAATATTTTTAAATTTTTTGTATAGAAATCCGAAACAAATGCAATGGAGCTTCTGTTTATTTTTTCGCTGTTAGTTTATCAAAAAGTAATGCCCAAATCTTTACTGTATCTTCAGATATTTTTTAGATATATGTAGAAACTGATTATTGAAATCTATAGCAAGTTGAACTTTCCATCCGATTTAATTTATGATCATTCGCAATAGCAAAATCTTCCATTTGTTTGACTATTGGCTCATCTTTGATTACAACGAACTCAAAGTCATCGTTTTTCCCTCTATATCTTTTACTAAAGAGCTTTGATAACTCTTCGTACGGAACAACGTCTTCAATTTCGAAGTTGCCTTTTTGAGGCATAATGGATTCTACTTCTATGATTTTCTCAGGCTGTAACTTATAAATATCTTTTTTTAGGCTTGCTAACTTGACTCTGCCGGCTTCATCGCTATCAACAATCGCAAACGGCAAATCATTTTCTCTACCTGTAACTATACTCATTACAGTTGACATTCCTCGAATACCACCTGTTGGTATAAAAACTAATTCCTAGGAGCTTTTTATTTACCTAGTCCAGACAAATGGTTTTTTATTGCTTGTAGATAAATTTGATCTGATTGACCTTCAACTAAAACAGGTTGACAACCCAGAAGCAATGTTTCGGAGATCGTTAAACCGATTGCAGCATGGACAGGGTAAATTGAACTGTGTGCGACTTTAGAGTTTTTGCGTAAATCACTTGAAACAGTTGATGTACCTTCTTCATCAACAAAAACTGCTTTCACATTGGCAAGATTGTCTGGATTTACTAGAAAAGGAGAATGAGTTGTATAAGCTATCTGATTTTGTTCAGCTAGTGAGTTAAAAAATTTAATTAAATCGAATTGTGCAACAGGATGTAAAGAAACTCCTGGCTCATCTAATAGTAATACACAATTTGAATGAGTGTCTTTACTCTCTACTAAGAAAACTAAGAAGAAACTAAAAAACCATTGTAATCCTTTGCTTCGGCTTTCTAGTTCTACTTCTTCAGGTCTTAATTCATCACTTACCCAAATCCTAAAATGATTTCCATCAGCTTGGAAACGAAACCTATAATTTCCTTGCTTCCACCATTCTTTAAACTCACGGGTTAATTTTGTTGATGCAGATTGTAGCAAAATTTCTCTTTCCTTTTTTTTAGTTCTTTCTATTTCAATTTCTACATCAGTTAGTTTAATTTCTTCAGACTTACGTTCTATCTCCTGATTCTGATTATTAACGGTAATTGTTGTTTGGGTTTCACCTTTTTCTTTTCTAGCCTTAGGATGTCGTCAGGAGAAAGTTTTACAAATTCAAATAAGACTTTCAAACTTCTGGATTTGGCTCTCTCTTTTTCTCCCAAGTCAGTTCGTTCGAAATTTTCAATTACATGCGGCAGATAAATTTCTGAATCTAAATTTCCATAATCTGAATAGTAGACGAATTTTGGGATAAGCCCTAATAACTTATCCTCTGTCTTTTTTGTTATTTTTATTTGCGACTTTGTTTCACCTTTCATTTTGGGAATAAAAAACTAAAATTCCCATTATATTTTCGGTGTATAATAATTTCGCTTACTTCTTCTTCAGTCACAATATCAGTAAATCGTACTTCTGTTTTCACTTTTTCAATTACGGCAGTAGTTACTTCTTCTGTAACAACTAACTCGCCATTTAGCTTTTCTGGAATGATCAAATCTCTATTTTCTGTTTTCCTTATTGGAACAGTTTCTTCTTTTAAATAAGTCTTTACCAATCTAATGCTCGATTCATTCAAATGGTAATGTGCACTCACAAAAACTTCTTCGCCATTAGTTTTTGCATAATCAACATATTTTTTTCTTGGATAATCAATAAGAGGAATGATTTGTTCCCCATTAGCGGGGTTTAATTTCCATAGGCCAACTAGCAGGTTTGTCTTTCCTGACTCATTAGTTCCAATAAGACAAGTGTTTTCAAAGGCATCAACCCATCCGCTGTCTATGATGGATCTAAAGTTTTGTACACGAAATTTTACAAGTTGTGTTTGCATATTAATTTTGTTTTTTTATTAAGACACCTATTGATAGTACTAACGGATCAAGGCATCTTATAGCCGGAGACTTTGCAGAGGAGATTTGATAAGAAGTGGTACGGAATGATTTTTGTATCAAGTACAGCCGTATATTTACTCCAAGAATTTCAAATCCGAAAGGGTGGGTCTGTAAAGATCCAGCAAACTCAAGTTACCCTTTCTGTTATTGCCCGGTCGATGCTTCAACATCTGCCGGGTTTTTTATGCTCGGCTGACAAGACAATAAAAAGGTATAGTAAATAAATTTTAACAATCTGTTTAATTCGCAAAAAAATTAATATTTTTTAATTTTTTAATTCCTACCTTCGCCGAATGCTACCAAAAAGTGCATTAGAGCTATTATTTGAGCATGACTTTGGAAATGGCCCTCTCTTTAAGAATCAGATTGAGCTTGTAAATGAATTAATTAGCAACATTCGATCTTCATATTATCAAGATAACGATGACAGTATAGAATATACCAGGCTGTTAGTAGATTAAAGGCATACATCTCTCAGTTGCTTTCTGATTCAGCTAGGCGATCCGTAACAACCGAACTCCATGAATCACTTCGTACAGTTATTAAAGATCGATTAATTGCAAGTGAAGTCAATGCTGATGACATTACTGAAATGATTATTTCAGATTTTAAAAGCATAAATCGGAAAGATGATTCTATTGATTCTGGTGTTAGAAAAAGTCATGTTGTAAGCGGATTTCTTAAAGAAGTAATAGGTGCAAATTATTTATCAGTTTTTACATCAAGAGAAATTTTGTTTCAATATGAAATGGGAGATAAAAAAGTTTCATTTGTTGATTTGCTTATTAGAAACTTAATTGATTCTATAAAAAGCGAAGTTGAGTTAAAATATTATCGATTTAATTTTCCTTTAGAACAAACTTGCGAACTATTCTGGCGGGGATTAAGAAAAGAAGTTATTAAATATTTGAAAACTGATACATCGTTAATTTCAAGTTTGTTATCTACTGTAAAGTTATTACCAAAGAATAGTTTCGAGAATCAAGTTCAAGAGGATGTTCAAGATTACGGAAATGCAGAAAATAGGATTGTTTCTGGGCTACTTAATTATCTTTCAAGCAATGGAATAATCAATGTATTTCATTTAGAAGGGCCGGCATATTTAGTTCCTTCTGTCGCAATTAATCCTAATGAAAGTAATAATGCTTGTACTTATCTATTTTTACAATCTTCTACAAGGCGGAGAGAATTTGCATAAACTTTCCAGTGAAGAACAAGTATTATGGAAATTGTTTTTTTTGGGAACAATCTAAAGAAAAATAAAATTGGTAAATCAATAGAGTATAGAAATGCTTTTTAGAATATTATTTTTTTGCCGAATAGCGAACAGAACCCTGAAGAGTGCGACGCAACAGACGATGATAGTAGTACAGGTGCTGGGCTCATAAAAAATCAACTCCCCACAATTTGTTTTACAGCGGCAACGAGTTTTTTACAATCGTCTATTGAATTAAAAATGGAAGGGGTTACCCGTACACAGCCTTGCGGGCCGAGGGTACGGCCTACGGTCATTATGTTGTGCTGGGTGTATAAGAGGTCGGCGGTTTGGGCGGCTGTGCTGCCAGTAATACGAAAGGCTGCTATGGCACCGGATAATTGGGGAGCGGCTGGGGTTACTACTTCTACCCCGGCTGCTGCAGGACTGCTTGTACCTAATGATTTTTTAAATAGTGCAACCGGGCAGCTATTTTATTTATGCCGAGCATTTGGTGAAAGGCAAGACTATCGGGTATGGTCATTACCACGGCAAAGGGTGTGGTGCCAAAATGTGCCAGCTTGCGGATATCAGCATCGGCGGCGGCTGTATCGCCAAACAGGGCTTTGGTGGCGGCAATTCTTTCTTTTTTTATATAGAGTACTCCGGCACCTACGGGTTGCCGATCCACTTGTGCAGATTGAGCCCTACATAGGCGGCACCAAGGTCGGGCAGGCTGAAAGGGATATGCCCGAGTGCATGGGCAGCGTCGCAAATGATATCTATACCCCGCTGCCGGGCCATGGCGGCAATTTTTGCTACGGGTACTATTAGCCCATTGATATTGGAGACATGGGTGAGGAGTATGACTTTTGTTTTGGGAGTGAGCTGTTGTTTGTACACTTCTACTATCTCCTCTTCGGTGGCGGGCAGCAGCGGCATGTCGAATGCTTTTACGGTTAGCTGTCCTCTTTTTTGGAGTAGCTGAAAAGTTTCTATCATGCTGAAATAGTCGAGCTGGTTGAGCAGCACTTCGTCACCAACTTTAAATGGATAACCTTGTATGGCGATGTTCAATGCTTCGGTGGCATTGCGGGTGATGATGATTTCTTCGTCGGCCACTTTTAAAAACTGCGCCAGTTGTTTTTTTACGTTGGCGGCAATGGCGGGATATTCTTTTCTTGCAAACCTGGCTCCTTGTTTATTGGCTTTCTCAATATTTTTTTGAAAGGCCTGCAATACGGGTTTGGGCTGCATGCCGTAATAACCGTTTTCGAGATTGATATAGTCTGTTGGTGTGTCGTAATATTTTTTGGCAATGCGTTTCCAGAATTTTTCATCGTCGGGGGCGCCGGTGCCGGTGAAGTCGGTTGGGTCTATGGTTGTTTTGTTTTCTTTTTCTTTTGCGGATGCTATTGATGGTAGGCTGGCGAGGATGAGGCCGGTGGAGATTTGTTTAAGGAATTTTTTTCGGGAATGAGGCATGTTTTAGTATTTACGATTTTGGATTTGGGATTTACGATTTGTGTTGGTGTAATTTAAGAATTATTCCATCTTGACAGATGTTGTTTTAAACAAGTTGACTTTCGTCATGGTGTATTTAATTATTACATGATCTTAATCATTTTGTAAGTGTTCCCAAAACATACTACTATTAAATTATTATTAAGAATTTGCTATATAGTTATGTAAATGAGATTGTAAATAAAATCATAATAGCGTATTGCAAAGAAAATCAGTAAAAAAGCTGTAAACAATAATGATAAAAAGAGTGATACGAAAGTGCTTCCACAGGTTGATACGTTAACAACCACTCAAGAGAGTGGAGAAAGTAAATATGCAGCGGAACGTAATGCGCCAGTAAAGAAAAATGTTAGCAGTAAGAAAAGTGATTCTATCAGCTTTAGAGAGTTGAAAAAATTGCTGTCAACGGATAGCTTACCCAGCCTTTTTAATGAAACCAATGGTACATTAAAAAAACTTCTTGCCGTAATAAAATATGAGAAAGAATTAGAACTGCTTCAAATTGAATTAGTAAAAATGCAGCAATGGGTACAGCAGGAAGGCAAACGGATTGTAATTATTTTTGAAGGCCGTGATGCTGCCGGAAAAGGAGGTGCTATACGACGGTTTATAGAGCATCTAAGTCCACGGTATATGCGAGCAGTTGCATTACCGAAACCTACAGAAGAAGAAAAAGGGCAGTGGTATTTTCAACGGTACACTAAGCAATTACCTAATAAGGGGGAAATTCTTTTTTTTGACAGGAGCTGGTATAACAGGGCTTTGGTAGAGCCTGTTAATAATTTTTGTACGCAGGAAGAGTATCAGTCATATATGGAACAAGTAAAAGCGTTTGAGCAAATGATACATTCAGACGGCGTAACTATTATTAAATTATGGTTTTCAATTACCAAAAGGAGCAATTAAGGAGGTTTGAATCAAGGCAAAAGGATAAGTTGAAACAATGGAAAATTAGTCTGGTTGATTTGCAAGCACAGGAAAAGTGGGATGAATACACAAAATATAAAAGAGAGATGTTTAAAACAACAAGTCAAAGTTTTAGCCCCTGGGTTATAGTAAATGGTAATAATAAAAAACGGCAAGGCTGGAAAGTATTCGATATGTGCTATCGCTAATACCCTATGAAGGAAAGAATGAGAAAATACTTCAATCTCCTTTTTTTGACAAGACGATCAATCCATATAAGTTCAAAGAAAATGTAGAGAATAACCAAAGCTAAGATGAGCTACAACTACAACCACTAAATAATAATACGCTTATGATCCTTTTATATGGATGATAATTTTAATAGTATTTGCACTTTCATTTGATTTTTTAAATGGATTTCACGACAGTGCAAATATTGTTGCAACAATTATCTCTTCCTGTTCTATGAGTGGCAGAAATGCACTTACCATGGGCGGCATTAGCAGATTTTGCAGGCCCATTTATTTTTGGAGTTGCAGTTGCAAAAACAATTGGTAGCGGGATAGCAATTCCTGAATTTATTACTATTGAAGTACTGGTTGCAGCGCTGGTGAGTGCCTGTATCTGGAATTTAGTAACCTGGTATTTTGGTATACCTTCCAGTTCTTCTCATGCTTTAATCGGTGGTTTGGTGGTGCCGTACTTATTGGTGGGGGTACATGCATTGTTATCCAAAGGCCTTATTAAAATATTTTATCGCATTACTTTTTTCCCGTTAATAGGTTTGTTTTTGGCTGGTTAACAATGAAACTAACACACCGGCTTTTAAGAAAAGCTACACCCAAGGCTAATTATTTTTTTAAACTAGGTCAAATTCCTACTGCAATTGCTCTTGCATTAAGTCATGGTGCAAACGATGCGCAAAAAACTATGGGTGTTATAACACTTGGTCTTGTAATTACCGGTTACCAAACCCAGTTTGTTGTACCTTTTGGGTGATAATAATAAGTGCAAGTGCCATAAGTCTTGGTACTTTTCTGGGGTTGGAGGCTCATAAAAACGTTGGGTTCAAAATTTTATAAAATAAGTCCAATTCATAGTTTTACCTCTCAGTTTGCTTCGGCGATTGTGATAATAACAGCTTCTTTATTTGGCGGACCCGTTAGTACTACACAGGTAGTAAGTATGTCAATTATGGGAGCAGGGGCAGGTGAACGGTTATCAAAAGTAAGATGGCTTGTTTTGAAAGATATTTTTTATCATGGATATTGACCATTCCAATTACAGCAATACTATCTGTTGCAATTTATTTACTGATTCGGTTTTTAGTACATTAAAATAAAAAATTATGGGATTAATAAGTTCATCAAAGAAGGAAGACAGTTTTATTACGCAGTTGAAATTACAGGCCGAAAAAACGGAAGCTTGTCTTGTATTTCTATTAGAAAATATGGATGAAATAACGGATCAGGTTATTAATGAAAACAGGTTACTTATAAATGAACTCATCGATATTAAGATGTTGTTGATGGATGATCTTCATAATACTTTTATTACTCCAATTGACAGGGAAGATATTTATCAAATTTCGACTTCTCTATTTGGCATGGCTAAATATTCGTTGACTACAATAGAAGAAATGCAATTACTCAACGTGAAACCGGATCGGTTTATTAGGGAAATGGTGGAAAAAGTAAAACAAGAAGCACATGAGATATTTCAGGCTATAAGCCGATTAATGAAAAACCCGAGGTTATCTTATGATCATATTATACAAGTAATAAAGCTTGAAGCTAAAATTGAAAGGATTTACCGGGATGCAGTTAAAGAATTGTTTGATGATAAAAACAGATTAGAAAGTGACTTACAAGCTATATTCCATTTGCGTGAAGTGTACAGGCATATTTCTAATATGTCGGATAAAGCTGAAGCTGCAGCTGATGCACTTGGAATAGCTGTTATTAAACTTTCCTGAGGACAGGAGCCTGTAGGATTTGCAGCTAAGATTGCTCCGACCTTTCAGCAATCTGTTGCAAGAGTTACGCAGCGCATGGCCTCGAAATGATGAGTCGCACCTTTTGAGCAAAGTCTCTAACTGAGTCTGAAGCTTAGCTGAGAAAGTTACAGCTTCGCAATACGTAACCTCCTTGTCGGAGACGTTGCTGTGAAGAAACCACTGAGTATATTATTGACTTTTTTTACTTGACTCAATTTTGTTTTGAGAAATTGAGAAATCCCGAGTGTGGAATCTTTTCCTGTTGATATTTTCTTTATCATTTCATTCAGCTGCTTATCACTTAGTTTAACTTTTGGCTGTTGTTGAATTAGCATTTCCCTCGCTGGGTTCTTTATATTTGATTTTTGCAATTTCCGCTGAAATCATCGTTGCTACTGCCATTGCTCCTTGTCCTCCTTTAGTTATTGCATTTGCCAAATCATTCAATTCATTTGAGCTCATCTGTATACCTGCATTGTTTAATTCGGCAGCAAGTTTTTTTGCCATTTCTAAATCAGGGCTTGATGAATTGTTTTGTCCTTGCAAGCCACTTCGCTTTTTTACAGAGCTATCGTTTGGTGGAGGTTTTATTTTCAGATTACTTGAACTCAACTTGGTGGAGTCTTTCTTTAAAATTGTCTGGCAAAAAATGGAGGTATTATTATATAGCATCATACCGTTGATTAGCAATAAGTGCAAAAAATATTTTCGTATATAAAACATAATCGAAAAGGAATGTTTGATAAATATTGATGACTAAAATTATACTTTATTTTCCAGCAAATTCTTCCTCGCCGAGACTGAAGCTTAGCTGAGGAGGTTGCGGCTTCATATAACGCCACGTACCTGTCTGAGACATTGTAGAGAAGAATTTCATTGATTATAATTCTCTGCGATTCTTTACGCTGTATAATTGATGTTTGTGCTCTACCAATTACTTACACATTAAACTGTTTTGTAGTAATAGCCACCAAAGACTGATGCTTGCTTTTGTCGCTGGATAAAAATCAGGCATGCTCATAACCATCGTCAGCCATATTTAAATGCGAAGTCGATACTTTTACTACATGCTAAACTATTTTCTGTTATGGTTTCCAATGCTCTTGCTGGCCATACTCAATGGTTCAGCTAGGGATTTATGGTATAAAAAATATGTTGGTGAACTTACAGCACATCAGCTATCCACCATTTCACTAATCATCCTTTTCTGGTTCTACATTAGTTTTGTTATAAAAAAGTTTCCTCCTCAATCTGAAACGCAAAGTATCTATGTCGGTTTGTTTTGGTTATTGCTGACGTTGACTTTTGAATTTGGTTTTGGCCTTTACCGGGGAAAATCATGGGCTGAACTTTTTGCAGACTATAATATTTTAAAAGGCAGACTTTGGATATTGATACCTATCTGGACAACGATTGCTCCTTTTATTATTTACAGAATTAAATTTTGATAATTATTTCCCAGCAACGTCTTTCTTCCAGCTTGAAGCTTAGCTGAGTACGTTGAGCTTTAGTAATGAGCAACTTCCCAGCTGTAAAGGTTGCTGAAAAATGACATGAACCATACTGCTGTTGAAATATTAATTGACATGATTCTTGTTTGTTTTGTATGAAACATTCGTCAGTTTATTTGGTTTTATTTAAGGTAATTTTCAAAAAATACATCGGGATATGGTGTGGCAATATGGTTTAGTTTTTATAGCAGCTTTATTAGTGGATATTTCACCTTTACCGCTTCCTCCTGCATTTACTGTAATGATATTGCTGCAAATAATATTCAATCTATCCATATGGCCGGTAATTATTGTTGGTGTGTTGGGGTCGATGCTGGGGCGATACATTCTGATTTTATATATCCCATCTCTGGCCGACCGGATTTTTAAGAAAGATAAGAATGATGATATTCGTTATCTGGGCGAGAAGCTAAAAACCAGGGGTATAAAAGCACAGTTGTTTATTTTGTTTTATACATTGATGCCTTTGCCTTCTACTCCTTTATTTCTTGCAGGTGGTATTGCCAGGATGAAGGCCTATTTTATTTTACCGGCTTTACTGTCGGAAAATTTATAAGTGACAGCGTCGCCGTATTTATGGGTAAATATGCTGCTGAAAATTCAGAAAGTATTTTAAAGGGGATGCTTACATGGAAATCGGTTTTCGCTTTATTGCTGGGACTTTTGTTACTTGCGGCACTGGTATTTATTGATTGGAGATCTTTTCTAAAAGAAAAAAAGATTCGCTTAAGGTTTAATATCTGGCGATAAAAGTGAGTTGACCTTATCATGCAATAAAATGAATTCAATAAATAAAAGGGTTTTTAAAAAGTAGCAGTAGAAATTGCTTTGCGAACTGACATTTGTTCTCAGCAATACTGCTGCCAATACCCTAAATATTAAATATCAACTATAACACAATACTACATTAAACAGGAATTGCCAGCAATGGCACATTTATATAATAGGACACTTTTTTAGTTTTACTTCCTGAAAATATTTTTTCGATAATATTTTTTTTATGCGTTAACATAGCTACCATATCTATTTCCTTATTATCTACCCAGTTTATAAGACTCTCCTTGAACTTACGGCTTGCTAGGTGAACAGCATGAATTTCAATATCCTTATATTTTTCTCTCAACAAATCCCTGAAGTCCGAAATCTTTGCTTCATGTTCTGCAAAATCTTCAACAAAGTCATCATCAGTATCCGTAAAAATTGCTAACTGTATACTGGCATTAAACAGCCGTGCAAGTTCTACTACTGGTTGTATCTCTTTGTCTTTTCTTTAAACTCATTGATGGCTAGCAAAATCTTTTTGGCGTCTTCCAATCACTTAATAGCGGTATGGCCAGCAGTGGAACAATAGTTTTGCCTATAACACTGGCTGTTATGGATCCAAATACTTTTTCAACGAATGCAGTGTTACCCAATGTTCCCATAATCACCATATCAATATTATTTTCACTGGTAGCAATCCGGATGGAATTTTCTGTTGGCCCGAAGTACACCTTAGTATCAATTTTAACTCCTTCACTTTCAGTAATTGTTTTTCCAATTATTTCCAACCGGGCTTCAGCATTTTTGATATCCTCTTCGTAATTATCTGATTTTACAGAATGTATAAGCAACAATTCTCCGTTTGTTTTTTAGCAAGTTGTACTGCATAGTTCAGGGCTTTTTCTGCATTGGGAGAAAAATCTGTCGGCACTAAAATTTTTTTCATAATCATGTAGTTTAAGTTGTTAAATAACTAATTAATTCATCAATTTTGATTGATTAATATCATTATTGAACCTGATTTTGATTTCCTTCGTTTACTTACACATTTGTGGAGATTGTAGGTTTAGGTAAAACGGATAATAATCTTACAAGATAATATGTGTGGTTCGGGATGCGGATTAGAATCAAGAGTAATGTTGATATTCATCATTATTCAAGATTTTATAAATAATTAAATTGGGGAGTTTAAACGGACAAAGCATCTTTTATGATTAAAAAAATAGTTTCAGTATTGGTAATTACTTCTTTATTGTTTTCGTGTAAAGAAAGCAAAGAGAAAACGAGTCCAATTCAAGAAGATATTACCGAATCGGTTTATGCATCAGGTATTATTAAAAGTACTGATCAATACGAAGTTTTTTCTCCGGTAAATGGATTATTACTTCAACAATTAGTGAAAGAAGGTGATAAAGTAAATGCTGGCGAACCAGTACTGATCGTTTCTAATGAAACAGCTCAATTGCAAATTGATAATGCTACATTGATTGCTGCGAATAATGATCCGGATCGTAACCGTGACAAATTAAATGAATTAAAGTCAGGTATTAGCCAGGCAAAAAGTAAAATGAAAAATGATTCCTTGCTCTTGCAAAAGCAAAAAAATCTTTGGGCGCAGGAGATTGGTACCCGTAATGAACTGGATCAACGAGAACTGGCTTATAGAACAAGTGCTGATGCTTATGATGCGGCTGTATCCAGATATAAAGATTTGCAAAAACAAATTGATTTTTCTGCAGCACAGGCAAATAATAATCTGAAGATCAGTAAAACACAAGCTGCTGATTTTACAATAAAAAGTAAAATAGCCGGTAAGGTTTACAGTGTTTTAAAAAAACCAGGAGAGATGGTCAGCACACAATCACCTGTTGCTGTAATAGGGCAGGCAGATAATTTTATTATTGAATTGCAGGTGGATGAATACGATCTGGCAAGGATTAAGACAGGGCAGAAGGTTGTTATTACTATGGATAGTTATAAAAACAAAAGTTTTGAGGCTGTCGTCACCAGAGTTATCCCTTATATGAATGAACGAACAAGGGCCTTTACTATTGAAGCTGTTTTTACTGCAGCACCTGAATTAGTTTATCCCAATATAACGGTGGAAGGAAATATTGTTATTCAAACAAAAGAAATGGCACTTACCATTCCAAGGGCTTATCTTATCAGCGACTCCCTTGTGTTAATGAAAGGAGATAAAAAGCAAAAAGTAGTAACAGGACTTAAAGATTTTCAAAAGGTGGAAATCCTTAGTGGGCTGAAAGAAACAGATATTATTTTTAAACCCGGTCAATGAATTATAAATTAATTTTTAGTATTGCCCGATCATTATTAATGGCACGGTGGAAGCAAACGCTGATTGCAGCCATTGGTGTCACATTCAGCATTACGATGTTTATTGCGTTGCTGGGGTTTATGACAGGGCTAAACGGTTTACTGGATGGATTGGTTTTAAACAGAACGCCACATATCCGTTTGTTTAACGAAATAAAACCAAGTTCTATGCAACCGGTGATGTTGGATTCTGCCTATCAAGATAGTTATCATTTTATACATTCTATTAAATCAGTTACCAGCCGTCAGGATATTTATAATAGTGGTGCGATACTGGACGCAATAAAAAAAGATAAACGGGTGGATGGAGTGAGTCCTAAAATAATAGCTCCTGTTTTTTATAATGATGGTGCGGTGGACATTACGGGAGCTGTTAATGGTATTGATGCGGTAGAAGAAAGTAGACTCTATCATTTTCAGGATTATGTGGTAAATGGAAATATAAATGACCTTACAATTATTCCTAACAGTATCATTATAGGAAAGCCACTCGCCGAAAAATTACTAATTACCATTGGCGATAATGTACAAATCGTTACCATAAAAGGTGATCGCTTCTCTTTGAAAGTGGTTGGGTTTTACCAATCAGGCTTGCAGGATTATGATAAGACCCAGGGCTTTGCTTCACTGGCTACAACCCAGAAATTACTGGGTAAGCCCAATAATTATTTTACAGATTTGCAAGTAAAACTATTTGAATTGGATGCGCACCTGCTGTGGCAAAAGAATATGCTGCTAAATTCGGCACACAGGCCGAAGATATTCAAACAGCTAATGCACAGTTTGAAACGGGTAGTTTTATCAGGACTTTAATTTCTTATGCTGTCGGTATCACCTTACTAATCGTTGCTGGTTTCGGTATCTATAATATTTTAAATATGATGATTTATGAAAAAATGGATAGCATCGCTATTTTAAAAGCAACGGGGTTTGCTGGCAGGGATGTGAAAACGATTTTTCTTTTTATCTCACTCAGTATTGGCATAGCAGGTGGCTTATTAGGTTTGTTGTTTGGGTTTATTTTATCAGTCATTATTGATCAGATTCCTTTTGTTACGGCTTCTTTACCAACCGTTACAAGCTATCCAGTAAACTATAACCCTGTTTATTATATTATTGCTGCCGGATTTTCATTGGCTACTACTTTCTTTGCCGGATTTTTTCCGGCTAAAAAGGCCAGTAAAGTAGATCCGGTTGTTATTATTCGAGGGAAATAAATGATTATGAAGACTATTTTGGAAGCACAACATATTAATAAATATTTCAGCAGCCCCAATAAAATAAAGGTGCTGAACGATATTAATTTTAGTATTAATGAAAGAGAGTTTGTTACTGTAATTGGTAAATCTGGTTGCGGGAAATCTACCTTATTATATATTCTTTCTACCATGGATACAGATCATGAAGGTAGTCTGGTGATTGATGGCGAAAAGATGGATGAAAAAAAAGATTGGGAGCTGGCCCGTATAAGAAATGAAAAGATTGGCTTCATTTTTCAGTTTCATTACTTGCTTAATGAATTTACAGTGTTAAGGAATGTGATGTTGCCGGGTTTAAAACTGGGAAAGTTTACCGAAAAGGAAATCGAGAAACAGGCACTGGAAAAACTGGCGATGCTTGGTATAGAACATCTGGCCTCTAAAAAGGCTAACCGTATTTCTGGCGGCGAAAAGCAACGAGTGGCTATTGCCCGGGCTTTGATCAATAATCCAGCTATCATTATGGGTGATGAACCTACGGGCAACCTGGATAAAAAGAACAGAGAAATTGTGTTTGATATTTTTAGCAGCCTAGCGAAAGAATTCAATCAAACTTTACTTATTGTTACACATGATGAAAGTATGGCTGCCATTTCAAATAGGATTATTGAAATGGAAGATGGTAGAATTATAAATTAAATCTGATAGTATATATTGTGCCAAACATTAAACAACTAATATGAATATGAAAAACAAACTTGCCTTTTTTTTTGTTTGTATTGTATTTTTTGTATCCTGTGAGCAAGAAGAAAAAAATGTGCCTGTGCAGCCGATCGTATATGAATCTTTCAAGGATTCTGTAATAAAGGTTAATAAAGACGAAAAACCAGACGAAGAGAATGTTTTTGATTCGCAAGACTATATCCCCGGAGTTGATTCGCTGGAAACCCTATTGCTGAATATTGAAGCGATATTAGAAAGGGACTCCGTTTTGATGATGATACAACTGGATACGATGAAAAAGAAGCTGACAAATGTACCTGGTTTTACAGAGGCAGAGAAAGCAGTTATTAAAGAAAATATTCATTTGGTAGATTCATTTCTTAAAGCCAGAATGGATACAACAAGAAAGATAACTTGTAAAGAAAAGGATTGTCTTTTGTATGCAGAAATTGATAAGTCGAAACAGTTGATGTACATCTATCTGCTAGGAGAGGTAAAAGATACTTTTAAAGTATCAACAGGGTTAGCAAAGAAATATGAAACGCCGACGATGAGCCTTCGTCCAAATGGTCCGATATTGACTAAGTATACTTCGGAGAAATTTCCAGGAGGCAATTACCAGGGTTTAGGTAATATGCCTTATGCCGTTTTTTTAAAAGGTGGGTATGCTATACATGGAACGACTACCGGCAATTTTGCAAAACTAGGAACCAGGGCATCACATGGATGCATTCGCCTGCATCCGGATAATGCAAAAATTTTTAATGCATTGGTGAAGACGGTTGGTCTTAATAATACATGGGTTAGTATCAAGGATTCAGTTTTGACAAGTACACTTTTTCAACAATAGTTTGTGTGAACAGAGGTTGACTTATAAAGTTTCGGATTGGCAGAATTTTCGTTACGGTGCAAATAAGCTGCTTCTTTGTATCCGGCTATTTGTGAATGACGGATTCAATGTAAGATTCAATATAAGTTGGTTCTAATCCAAACTGTTCAATAGATAATTTTTTGTCCAGCGTTTCATTTGCTTTTTCTGAGTATACACTCAATTTCATTATCCTGCTAATACCCGGGTGAAATGGTTTAAATAATACCGACAATATTTTTGCAATGGGAACCGGTAGGTAATTTATTTTGGGTTTTATTTGTAAAGCTTTACCAAATAAGGCGGCTATTTCATTCCGTGAAATATTTTGCGGGCCGGCAAGTTGTATCGTCTTATTATAAAAACTAGAATTACCAATTATTATATTTAGTGCTGCTACTACATCTTTGATAGCAATAAAGTTAACAGGATTGTTTCCTTTCCCGATAATATCAGCTTTGCCTTTTTTTACTATATTTTTTCCGAGCAGGTTATATACATGCCATTCCATAAAAGCCGGCAATCGAAGTATGGTATAATTTAATCCGCTCTGCAAAAGGATTTGTTCAATGGCATATTTGGTGCGAAAAAAATCAATTGGATGATCGGGACTGGGATTATTTACTGAAGTAAAGATAAACTGCTTTACACCGGATTTTTTGGCTTCGGCTATTAATAAAAGATGGCCTTCTTCATCTACCTGTTTCGATTTGTTTGAGCCCCGCCCTAACATTGCATGTGCAGCAGTTAAAACAATATCAACTCCTTCAAAAATTCCTGTGATAGTAGACGGTTTTGTAAGATCACCTTTTCTTATAAGAACGCCTTTGGTTTTTAATGCTGCGGCCTTCGTTTCATCTCTTACCAAAACGGTTACAGTAAAACCTTTGATTTAAAAACAGCGAAGCTGATTTTCCTAATTCACCATTTCCTCCAATGATTAATAAATGTGGCATAGTATATTATTAATCTAATATATTAAATTAAAATAAATAGTTGCTCTATATCAATCTAAAATATAGTAGCACCTACCTGACAGGCTCTCTATGCCGAAAAAAAACAGGTACTGGGGAATCCCAATACCTGTTATCCAATCATCACCAACACTAATTAAAAATATATCAGGGTAACAATACACGGTCAATTACCTGTATCACACCATTTGTTGCCAGTAGATTTGCTGGTGTAATCTTTGAATAGCTATTATTGCTATTTCCTTTTACGAAGCCACCATTCAATCCAACTACTCCGCTGATTTTATTATTTGGGCCGACAGGATTCGAGTCTCATTAAATTCTGTTTTACTTTTTCAGTTTTAAAATCAGAAATATTAAACAGTCTTTTTAATTTCTTGAAGCCGTTCCTGAGTTGTTCTATGGATGGGTTTTTAATTCTCTCACCAGAAACCCTTGTTTAACTTTTTTCATTAAATCGAATTCAAAGATTAAAAAAACTATAGAGAAAAAATTATTTTCAATATTTTTTGAAAATTCATAAACTTTTTTGAAACTGTTTTGTGTTTAATGTTACGATAGATTTATTAAACAACATTTTTCAATTAAATTAACTAATATGGATTTTTCAATTCAATTGTTGGAGATCAAACCAATTGCCAACGACAATTACGTTGCCTTTACTTTTTTTGTAGGATGTATGGCTATGCTTGCTGCATCTGTTTTCTTCTTTTTTGAAATGTCAAACGTAGAAAAAAAGTGGCGAACTTCTATTCTGGTTTCAGGCTTAATTACTTTCATTGCAGCTGTGCATTATTATTACATGCGGGATTACAATTTAGCGACAAACGAATCCCCGACATTTTTTCGCTATGTAGACTGGTTACTTACCGTGCCTCTTATGTGTGTTGAATTTTATCTTATTACAAAAAAAGCAGGTGCAAAACTGGGTTTACTTTGGAAACTTATCGCTGCTTCGGTTTTCATGCTGGTAACGGGTTATATCGGCGAAGCTATTTATCCAACTGAAACACAAAGCTGGATATGGGGTTTTGTTAGCAGTATTGGTTATTTCTATATCGTTTACTTGATATGGTTTGGAGAAGTGGCGAAACTGGCAGGTAATGCTGGTCCGGCAGTAGTAAAAGCAGTGAAAACGTTAGGATGGTTTGTATTAGTAGGTTGGGCTATTTATCCTCTTGGCTATATAGCTGGCACAGAAGGTGGGTTATTTGGAATGAAGGTTTTAGAAGGTGTATCTCTCGATGTAGTATACAATATCGGAGATGCAATCAATAAAATTGGTTTTGGTCTTGTGATATATATGCTTGCACAATCAGATAAGCAAACTGCTACTGCTTAAAATTAAATGAGTAATACCTGTTGTTTTAACAGGTATTACTCATTTATCTTTTTATAATCACATATGTATAGAATAGCTCTGATATTATTTGGTATAATACTTTTGATTCTTAATCAAACAGGGCAACTCATTTCATTTAACTTGCAGTTCTCCTTTTTTATTGCAGGCATTATTTTACTAGGTATTCCGCATGGGGCAGCTGATCTATTAGTTGCCATTCAAAACCGACAGCATCAAAAATCAGTATTTTCCCGCATTCATTTTTTTTCTGGATATCTTGGAAGAATGATAGGGTTTGGTCTCTTATTATACTTTTTCCCAGTGGGGGGAATTCTTCTGTTTATATTATTTTCAGCGTATCATTTTGGTGAAACTGATTTACACTTTTTTAAAACTAATAATTTTTGGGGTAAATTATTGGTTGTAAGCTATGGTCTAGTAATTCTCTCAGTTATTTTATTACATGATCCGGAAGAGTTAGTTCAAATTATTAGCATAGGAGGTTTTGAGGAAGGTAATTTCTTGTTTATCCAACAATTAATAAATTATAGGGTAGCTATATTATCTTTTTCATTGCTCTTTTTTTTCAGTTCAGTTTTTTTATATTTCCTCCTTGCAAAAGAGAAAGAAAAAATTGAAGACCAATTTCTATGGCAATTTGCTATCTTAATTATCATTTTATATAATATTCCATTATTACTTGGATTTACTTTCTACTTTGTAATCTGGCATTCACTATTATCCATTAGAAATATATTTTCCTATCTGTCTGTTAATAGAGAAATGACTTATCCCCTCATTGCCCGACAAATTGTATTTTATAGTCTACTTGCATTATTCGGTATTGCTTTATTCATGTTTACTGGTTATCTCGATTTTAGTTCCCGGGCAGTTGTTATTTATATTTTATTTGGTCTGGCCGTTCTTACAGCACCGCATATGAATATTATGCATGAGATGTATAACAGGCTTAGAAAAAATAAATAAAAAATTAATAAAGCGTTTTATAGTCCTGCTGAAATGTAAGATTAATTGAGTAGCTTGTTTTTGTATTTTATAATGTATCGTAAGATGAAATAGAACAGATTCATCTTTTTAATTAAGTTCATGAATATATTGCTTACAGGTGCCAATGGTTATATCGGCGAACGGTTAATTCCTGTTCTGTTGGAGCAGGGGCATACCCTGTATTGTTGTGTTCGTAATAAAAGTAGATTTATAGCCTCACACAGCGATGAACGGTTGCTTACAATAGAAATTGATTTTGAAAAGCCTGCACCTGATGTAAAACTACCGATTGCTATTGATGTTGCTTATTACCTTATCCATTCTATGAGTGACAATACATCCGACTTTGATGAAGCGGAAGCTGCTTGTGCAAAGAATTTTATTGCATTAATTAATCCTACTTCTACAAAGCAGATCATCTACATGAGCGGCATCAGTAATGCTGATGCATTAAGTAAACATTTAAACAGCAGGTTACAGGTAGAGAATATATTATCAAATGCTGGAGCACCCCTTACTGTTTTAAGGGCCGCAATTATCGTTGGTTCGGGTAGTGCTTCATTTGAAATCATCCGTGACCTGGTAGAAAAATTGCCGATAATGGTTACACCCAAATGGCTGAACACTAAATGTCAACCCATCGCCATTCGGAATGTAGTTCAGTTTTTAACCGGGATACTGCTAAAAGAAAATACGTTTAATAAAAATTTTGATATTGGCGCATCTGAAGTGCTTACCTATAAACAGATGTTGCTACAATATGCAGCTATCCGGGGATTGAAAAGATATATCTACACCTTACCGTTTATGACACCTCGGATATCTTCTTACTGGTTATATTTTGTTACATCTACTTCTTATCCGCTTGCTATTAACCTAGTAAACAGCATGAAAGTGGATGTAATTTGCCGGCCCAATAATCTGGCTGAAGAATTGAATATTGAATTGCTGAGTTATAAGCAAGCGGTGCAACTTGCTTTTGAAAAAATAGAGCAGAATCTTGTTTTATCGAGTTGGAAAGATTCGTTTAGTAGCAGCCGCACACCGCAGCGGTTAATGGAATATATACAAGTACCGGAATTCGGCTGTTTTAAGGATGAAAAAAAGCGAATGTTCAATACCGATGCATCACCGGTAATGAATAAGATATGGAGTATCGGTGGTAAAACCGGCTGGTACTATGGAAATATTTTATGGCGCATTCGTGGGTTCATGGATAAATTAGTGGGTGGGGTTGGATTACGTCGTGGCCGTACAAATAATACTACCATTGATGCCGGCGATGCATTGGATTTCTGGCGAGTATTGGTGGCAGATAAAAATGCAATGCGTCTTTTATTATATGCAGAAATGAAATTACCGGGAGAAGCTTGGCTTGAATTTCAGATTACCCCTGTTGAAGATAACTTTGAATTAAAACAAACAGCCACATTTAGACCGAAGGGTGTATGGGGTCGATTATATTGGTACGGTAGCTGGCCCTTTCATTATTTTATTTTTAACGGGATGATCAATAAATTATCAAAAGGTAAGGAGGATAAGAACTAGTATTAATTTCACCTGTTTTATTGGTCAGTTATCCCTTGACTCCTTTAAGATTTCTATTTTTTGATTTTGCTGGCATAAACATTATTTAATAGTATTTGTTCCTAACATAATGAAATCTGTAACAATACTTTTCCCGCATCAATTATTTGAAGAGCATGAGGTGCTTAAATTGAAGCAACCTATTTACCTGGTTGAGGAATCTTTATTTTTTACACAATATAAGTTTCATAAACAGAAAATAGTATTTCATAGGGCTACCATGAAGTGTTATGAAAGCTATTTAAAAGCCAAAGGATTTGCTGTAAACTATATTGATAGCTTTTCTCCTCAGGCAGATATTCAAAAGTTAATTAAGCAATTGAAGGCTGAAGGCATAAAGGAGATTCAGTATATTGATGTTGTTGATAACTGGTTACAGAAAAGAATGGCGGAGTCCTGTCAGAACACTAAAATAAAGTTGATAAAATCAGATAGTCCTTCTTTTTTAAATACGCAGAAAGAACTGGAAGATTATTTTGAGAAAAAGAAAAAATATTTTCAAACTGATTTTTATATCGCACAACGGAAAAAGCGAAATGTGTTAGTAGATGCTGATCAAAAGCCCACCGGGGATAAATGGACCTTTGATAGTGACAACAGAAAGCGAATGCCAAAAGATGAAGTGGTTCCTGTACTTCCTGTTAGTAAAGAAAATAACTTTGTAAAGGAAGCGAAGCAATATGTAAATACATATTTTGCTGATAATTATGGAGACGTAAACAGTTTTATTTATCCTATTGATTTTACTAGTTCCAGCGTTTGGCTAAACGATTTTTTTAAGTACCGGTTCAAAAAGTTTGGTATATATGAAGATGCGATGGTTGCTGGAGAAAATTATCTTTTTCACTCTATTCTTTCCCCATTATTAAATACAGGATTATTAACCCCCGGAGAAATAATTGATAAAGCAATCGATTATGCTCAAAAAGATAATGTACCCCTAAATTCTTTGGAAGGATTTATACGGCAAATAATGGGGTGGAGGGAGTTTATACGAGCCGTGTACGAAAGAGAAGGCAACCGGCAACGGACCACCAACTATTGGAACTTTACCCGCAAAATTCCCAAAGTTTTTGGCAGGGGACCACTGGCATTGTACCAGTTGATAATGTTATAAAAAAGGCACTGCAAACAAGCTATTCACACCATATAGAACGATTAATGGTTATGGGCAATTTTATGCTCCTCTGCGAATTTGATCCTGATGAAGTTTATCAATGGTTCATGGAAATGTATATCGATGCCTATGATTGGGTAATGGTACCGAATGTATATGGTATGACCCAATTTGCTGATGGAGGGTTAATGACAACCAAACCCTATATAAGCGGAAGTAATTATTTATTGAAAATGAGTGATTATAAGAAAGATGAAAAATGGACGACAATATGGGATGCACTTTTCTGGCGGTTTATGCATGTGCACAGGAAATTCTTCTTAAGCAATCCTAGGCTTGGAATGCTCATCAGAACATTCGATAAGATTAGTGATGAAAAAAAGAAACTGCATTTGCAAACTGCAGATAAATTTCTAAAACAATTAGATAAGGAAGCTATTTAAAATGCTTTTACTTGAAAAGGGAATTGCATTTATTGAATTTTAATTGATTCAATTTCAAGCATAAACGTCTCTGCTTTTTTATTACTGATTAGAAAACCGATTTCTGAAATATTAGAACCAGGAAATGGAGGTAAGTTCAATTCTCTTCCTCTGAAAGATGGGGTCATTTGATTAAAGGGTAAATCTATAGTTTCCCAATCGCCACTTGTTTTAAAAGTGATATTGTATTCGTAATACTCATTTCTTTTTGCTCTCACTCTAAATTGATAATTTTTACCATCGCCTTTTATCCGGATAACGAATTTATTCAAGCCCTTCATTTCTTTTTGATCCAAATAATATCGTACGGATGAGAATCCTCCATTGTTTTCTAATGACACTTTGCCACTAAAGAGACCATTGCCATTTGCTGATAATTGGAACTTACCATCAGACCTTCCACCCATAACCACATCATCTGTAATTCGCCACTTCGAAATATCTGAAGATGTAGTAAAATCGAAAAGTACTATTGGGTTTAAAGCAAGCAAAACAATAAGATGGTGAATTAATGAAAGCATTTTTATATAATATTTTTAAACTAAGATGCCTTTAGCATCTGCTTAGGAAACTTAGTATGTTCTTTTCTGTCTAAAATCTTTTCGCATTGTTTCCAATATTGAAAAAATGAATTAAAGTATCCTTTTACTTCAGGAAATATCCAATCTCTTTCTTCTTTAATTCCAGGGAAGTGTTTTGTAAACGGATGTTCTTTGCTGTAGATGGCAGGAAAGTTATTAACTCCTGTTAATTCATTTAGTTTTCCGGAAAATATTTGTAACCCCTCTATTTTTTTTGCAAGCCCGGTTATAAAGTTCATAACATTTTCGCTTACTGGAAACTGTTTAAAATGTGATGGCTCCAACAATAAGACTCTGTTTGCTTTAATGTCTTGTTTCCATAGCGGATCAAGATTATAGGAAGTATATATTACCAGCGGCAGTGATGTGTCTAACTTCGGCTGTTCTTTTTTTGGTAATGAAGTAGTAAGCTGAATATTTTTAAGTTGACTAAGCTCGTCTGGAATTTTTAATTGAGGCAACTCTTCATATGTTTTATCTAGGAAGGTACCAGTTTGATTTGTATTGGTGAATTTATTGATGTTTTCCTGGTTGCAAAAATATTGGCGACTTGAAAAATTACCGGTTACCCATTGCCAGCTGCAATTATTACTGGCCAGATCGCCATCGAGTAAATGATAATACATCCACTGGGATGGTAATTGCCAGTCGGATTTGGCAATATTGCAGGTAATGCTTGCCACATATAGTCGGAGATGGTTGTGCATATATCCTGTTTGATATAATTCATTGATAGCATTGTCGATGGATTCAATACCAGTATTCGCATCCAATATCGCAATGGGTATTTTTTTATGTTGCACTCCGTTATAGCGATGAAGTATATCATCAAACATATCATCTTGCAAATATTGCCAGGCTCTTTGAAAATATTCTCTCCAGGCAAGTTGTTGTACTAGTTTCTTTATTTCAGCGTTTTTATATCCTTTTGTAAGTATAGCATCTAATACTTGGCGAGTAGAAATGACACCCCTTGAAATATAGGGGGAGAGGTAGGTAATATTTCCTTTTGCATAATTTCTTGTATGGCCGTATTCAATCGGATTAATTTCATCTAATCTATTCAATATTTCTGCATATGCTTTTGGAAATTCCATACTAGTATATTTTACTTGCTCAATAATCAGTGGATTTACTACTCTGAAAAAATTTCAAAAGTATATAAACTATAAAGCCATCCTTTCAGATGACCTTATAGTTTTAAATAGGTAATTACTTTGGTAACACTACTGTGTCAATAACATGAATTACACCGTTACTGCCTTTCAAATCAGCTACAGTTACAAATGAAGAACCACCTTTTTCATCTGTTAATTTCACTTTTCCATTATCAATAGAAGCTTTTAAAAGACCACCGCTTACTGTAGTTAACGTAGCAGTACCTTTTCCTTCTTTAATTGCAGCTATAACTGCATTTGCATCCAGATTACCAGCTACTACATGATAGGTAAGAATTTTTGCCAGTGTAGCTTTGTTTTCAGGCTTTAATAAAAAATCTACTGTGCCTGCTGGTAGTTTAGCAAAGGCTTCATTTACCGGTGCGAATACTGTAAATGGACCGTCAGTTTTTAAGGTAGATACTAGGTCAGCAGCTTTAACAGCAGCTACTAATGTAGTGTGAGCATCAGATCCGATGGCAATATCTACTATATCATTTTTTTGGGCGGTTGCTGATATTGTCAGGAACATTGCTGCAGCGAATAGTGCAGATTGAATTTGCTTTTTCATAATTTTAATGATTTTTTAGTTTTTATTTTGTTTAATACAATCTCAATAACATTAAACAAAACAAATGGTTTGAATTGTCTATAAAATACTTGTTAATAGTATTTCTGTTTAATGATAATCATCTGAAAGTGAAAATCATTAAACAGTCATAATGAATTATTAAGTGTTTTGAAATCGAATACCCTGTGCAGGAGAACATGAATTGAAGATAGCAAAGAAGCTAAGTCAAGTAAATCCTATTTATTATGTGTCATTATTTTATTGAAGACATGCCACCGTCTACAGCAAGCACCTGTCCGGTAATCCAGGAAGATTTATCGGAAAGCAAAAAAGCAGCGAGGTTCGCCACATCATCTGTGGTGCCAATTCTTTTTAGTGGGTGCCTGTTTGCATTCGCTTCTTTTTTTGCATCATTATTAAGTAATGATGAACTTAAAGGAGTGTCGGTAATAGAAGGGGCTATACAGTTGACCCGTATTGATGGTGCTAATTCCGCCGCCAATGCTTTGGTTAAACCTTCTATGGCACCTTTTGAAGAAGCAACGATGGAATGAAAGCTAAATCCTTGTTGCACGGCTACAGTTGAAAACAAAATGATTGAAGCCTCTTTGGCTGCTTTTAATTTAGGTAACAGAAGTTGAATAATTTTTATAGCACCTGCAACATTTAGTTGATAATCGTTAACAAAATCATTTATTCCAATACGGGCAAAGGGCTTTAGGTTTATAGAACCCGGGCAATATACAATACCATCAATAGTATCAGGAAGATAATCAAAAGACAAATTCTCATTCAGCACATTACAAAAATGGTAGGTGAGATTTGAATCTACAATATCTGTTTGTTGATTCTTATTATAAGTAGCAAATACACGGTTGCCTGTACTTAACATGGTCGCTAGCCTTTTACCAATACCAGATGAGCCGCCAAGTATTAAATAGTTTTTTGCTGCTGTTTTTTCCATACTTAAATAATTATTCAGTATCCTTTTCTAAATCTTTCAAACTTTTTTTCATTAATTCAATCAGTTTTTCCTTTTCTGTTGTTTCTATATTTTCACCTGTAAATATTTTCCCAATAAACTCAATCATTGCCGCACGGGGGCCTGTTTCTTTTCCAAATTTTGTCTTTGTAAGTTTTGCTGATGTCAATTCCTGATAGGTGGCAATAATGAACACAAGGAATAACAACGATACGATAATAGTAAGTATGATAATATCCAGATTTTCCATAGTTTATTTTCTTTTCAGGTTAAAGAAATTGATTAATCCAAGAATAGTGGGTGGCCAAAGACCAATAAAGATGGCCCGCATCGGATCTTTCACAACTACATAGTAATACTCTGAAACAAAAATCAAAACGACTACTAGGATAACCAGCAGGATTTCAGATGCTTTGAATTTATGGAACATAAAAAATGTTTTTAATAGTTAATAATAACAGGCAGATATCACAGGCCTGTATTTTTTTGTCTGGTTCATTAACAATTCTTCTTATTAATTGTTTATTGTATATCAATATTTTTTTATGCATATCTATACAAAAGAAGAAATCGCCGGATGGGAACGGTTTTACCGGGGCAATTTTATAAATAGTGTAACCGGTTTTAAATCAGTTAGTTTAATTGGTACCAGTAATGAGAATGGGCAGACCAATCTTGGCATTTTTAGTAGTATTGTACACATAGGTTCGGATCCTGCTTTAGTTGGCTACATCAACCGGCCCCGCAGTGCAGCTCCACATACATTGGCGAATATTGAATCGACTGGTAAGTATACCATCAATCATATTCAACCATTGTTTTTGAATCAGGCACATCAAACAAGTGCAAAATATCCCGAAGACATTTCAGAATTTGAAGCGGTGGGCTTAACTATCCAATACCTAAATAATTTTCAGGCTCCCTTTGTCGGCGAAAGTGTTGTAAAATATGCATTAGCCCTGCAAGAAGTAATTCCTATAACAGCAAACAATACTTTTTTGGTAATCGGAAAGATTGAATTTATATACCTCCAAAAAGATATTTTGTTACCAGATGGTTTTATTAATCTCCATAAAGCAGAAACAATTAGCAGCAATGGCATAGACAGCTATTATAGAACAATGCCGATTACCCGGCTTGCTTATGCAAAACCGGATAATAAAAAATAAAATACATTTTAGTATGAGTAAACGAACTTTTTTATCAGCTCAATGGGAATACCTGGCTATGTTTAATTATGAAATTGATCCGAATATTTTAGAGAAACATATTCCTTCAGGAACTGAAATTGACTTTTTCAACGGGAAGGCAATAGTGAGTATTGTAGGGTTTTTATTTAATAATACAAAAGTCATGGGTATTAAGTGGCCTGGTCATGTAAATTTTGAAGAAGCTAATCTTCGTTACTATATAAAGCGATTTGACGGAGAACAATGGAAAAGGGGTGTAGGTTTTGTTTCTGAAATTGTTCCCAAGCCATTAGTTACAATAATGGCAAACCTGCTTTATAATGAGCATTACAGTACAGCCTGTGTGAATCATCGTATTACCAAAACAGAAAATGAGCTTGAGCTGGGGTATAGCTGGCAAAGAAGGAAACAATATAAAAATATCATCAAGGTTTCTGCTGCTCCATTATCAGTAGAAATTGAACCTGGCTCCGAAGAAGAATTTATTTTCGAACACTATTTTGGGTATAATCAGCTTTCAGCTTCTTCAATAATCGAATATGCAGTGCATCATCCCAGATGGGAAACTTTTCCAGTAAAAGATTATTTAATTGATTGTGATATTGAAAATCTTTATGGTAAAGAATTTGTTCCGTTTATTACTGGCAAAAAACCTCATTCTGTTTTTCTGGCGAAAGGATCAAAGGTGACGGTGGAGAAGCCTACTAAGATTGTTACAACTTTGATTAAGCAATAAAATATTTTATGTAAATATTATTCCGTGAACTTTAATTTTAAAGAGTTGCCTTTCTTTCTACTCAATCAAATTCAATAGGAATATTTCATTTTTAGATATCATATTGTCCTTTTGTAATTCGTCTTTAAAATTTGAAACATCAGTTCCGCCTTCGCCGCTGACGTTACAGAAAACTTATAATCTTTATTTTGTTTTCAATAACGATACTAGGATGATACTTTGGCAAGTATGAATCCGGAAGTGTGTTGGCGATTTTTTTAAGGTATTTAACTGATTTATTAATTGGGTTAATGTAATTTTTGAATTATTGATAAGAGGAAATTAAGGCAACCTTTTCCACTTATACTATTCTCATTTCAATTGCTATAAAATTTCTGCCTTATTTTCTGCTAATTCTAATTGCTATTCGGTACTTTTAAAAGGATTAATAGAACGATATGCGTTTTTTTATTTTACTCTTTTCGGTTTCAGTTTTTTTAAATACTGCTCAGGGGCAATCTGTGTTTGAAATAGAGTGTAATCTTCCAGGCAAAATAAAGCAAGCAGGCAAAGCCCTTATTGTGCGGGGTAAATATGGTGATGGTTTTATTCGTCTAAGTTGGAAAGACTCGGCAACGAATCAAACAATCATCACTGATTTTGATATTTTGTGGATGTATCAGCAAAGTTTAAACCTTACTGATAGCAGTTCTACAGAGCATAAAAGGGATACATTAGTTTTTACAAGGGCAATTGCCAATAAAAATATAAAAGGAAAAACTCCTTTTCCTGCTAATGATTTCATACTATGGTTTCAAGGAAATGAAGATACCTCACAACCATACCTTGGTAAGATTCCTGATTTTGGAAAATCTGATTTCTATATTGAATATGATCGTCCTGCGGATCGCTGGAATGAAAAACCTTTTATTATTTCTGACAGTGTGGCAATTCAACGTTTCCGTTTATTACAAACCAAAGACTTAAACAAGGAACTGTTAGCTAATTATTTTTTACCGGGTGAACTTTCCTATCCATTTCCAATGACGCAGGAGCAATTAGTTACAATCAGAAATAAAAATGATGCAACCTTATATTGCATTACTGTTACGGATGATATTGATGAAAAAATAAGTAAGACAACAATAATGGACAGAGATAAAATCCAGCAATTTTTTGGATATGGA
Organism: Chitinophagaceae bacterium; assembly: GCA_016708765.1. Lineage (GTDB taxonomy): Bacteria > Bacteroidota > Bacteroidia > Chitinophagales > Chitinophagaceae > JJ008. The sequence continues at coordinate 847,584 of JADJFD010000001.1, read as the reverse complement.
GCCGATGTACTAAACATGAAAGTGCGGTATATTGCTATTCAGGGAAAGGATTTTAATTTCAATAAAGTTAATTCAGTTGTTCGTAATTTAAAGACAGGACCGAATGATGTCATCATATTTTCCTACTCAGGACATGGCTTTAGTTATTCCAAAGATCCTGCTTTTCAATACCCGCAACTTGCATTATGGCATGGAAATAAGAATGCCGCATTTTTTCGATTGAACAGTATTAATCTGGAAACTATTTTCAATACGTTGCGGGGAAAAGGAGCCAGGCTTACTCTTGTGCTTGGCGATTGTTGTAACACAGATGCTGGTATTACCCGTAAATTGGAAGAACCTGAACCTCCGCCACCAGCAAGTATGGGAATGGAAGTGTTGATCCGTAGAAATTATATGCGGTTATTAATGGAAGCTGAAGGAGCTTATATAGCTTGTGCAGCAAAAAAAGGGGAACCTGCTGCAGGTGATACGCTGAGTGGTGGTTTCTTTACTTCTAACTTCACCCGAATTTTGTATAATAAAGTAAGAGGTGAAGGTAAAATAGATCCACAAAAAGCATGGTCGCAGATTTTAAGTAGTACCAAAACAACTGCTTTAACTGATGCAGCCCGACTTTATTGTAAAGAATTTAATGGCCCTTGCCGTCAAAACTTGATATTTAAAAAGCTGGCAGTTAAAAAGGCAAAAAGCACAGTACAAAGAAAATAAACCGCTACTGTCCAATAGATAAAATGCGAAGCTTGGATATATTAGGCAGATATTGTATTCTTGCATCCTAAAACTAACAATTATGATACATCAAATGCGCAACAATTTTTTGAAAACAGTAATGGGTCTTTTTATGCTTTCTTTTGTATTCGTAGCTTGTAACAACGATGGCGAAAAGAAAGAAGATACTCCTCCAGCAGATACAACAGTGATTGTAACTCCTCTACCAACACCTGAACCAGCACCTGCCGTAGTGGATACAACTAAGAAAAAAGATACTGCAGATACTCGTCCGGTAAAGCCAACTGAGTAATTTTTTTTTAAAAGAAACTTTTAAACCGTCTTAGCAATAAGACGGTTTTTTTATGCTTCTTTAGTTTCGTCTTTTTCTTCTTGCTTCTTTTTTTTATGCTTTTTTACAGGGCGATGTAATAGTTTGTGTATCATCCAATGTTCTAGTTTATGATGAACTGGAATAATGAATGCCGCCAATACTACTAAAATAATTATTTCATAAAGAGGAGTGTGATGTGTAAGTTTTGCAACAGTTGGATGAATTAACAATGTAAGGTATTCAAAGAAAAATAACAAGGAGATAATGCCAAGCAGCCTGATAAATTTAATACTGAGTATTACTCTGCTTAATAGCAATGTTAACATAAACAGCAGTGGTATAAAAACAGCAATTAACAACAATTGTAACTGAGTGCTTCTATCCTTTTTTTCCTTTATACGAATAGCCGCCAATTCCAATTGCCTAAGTTGTTCATTGCTTGAAATAATTTGCGATTTACGGATATTGTTTTTGCTATTTATAGAATCGTTTAACTCTCTTGCATAATCGACATACACAAAAGCACTATCGTATTTTTGTATTTTTTTATAATGATCCGAAAGAAAAATTGCAGCTTCCATTTCTTTTGTTGGAAATCCTGTTTTGGCAAACGCCATAGAAAGATTAGCGTAGTATCTCGCAGAATCTTTTTTGTCTGTTAATCGGTAAAGCTTTGCCATGCCCAATGTTGTTTCACAAAGCATTTCATTATCATTAGCAGCTTTTAAATAATGGATGGCTTCAAGATAAGCTTTACCAGCTTCAGCATACTTACCTAATTTGCGATAGCTATGACCGATTCCGGTTAGCGAAGTTCCGATAAGGTCACCATCTTCATCCTTTCTGGCAATCTTTAATGATCTGTCGAAATATGTATATGCATCTGCTGATTGATTTAAACGATCGTAGGTGTCACCTGTATTCAACGCAATATTATAGCTTATACTTTCCAGCTTATGCAAATCAATAATTGAATCTGCCCTTTTATAATAGGTAAGTGCTTTTTGATATTCTTCTTGCAAAGCGTAAACAATTCCAATATTTATTAATACACTGGCGAGGTTCAATTTTTCTTTTTCTTTTTCAACCAATTTTAGTTTTTCAATATTTAATTCTAATGCTTTTGGATAATTTCCTATCCGCATAAAGATATTGGCCATTATTCCTGTAGCCCTTGCTTGCCCTTCAACGTTCTTTATATCTTTGGATAGAGAAATAGATTCAAAAGCTAATGCAAAAGCAGTGTCGGGATTATAAACACTAGCTGCACTTGCCATTCTCCATAATAATTCTACCCTTGTAGTATCATTTTCTGCACTACTCAATAAATTACTAAGGCTGTCCAGTTTTAATTTTTGGGAAAATAGAAAAGGCGATAATAAAAGAAAAAACGAGAGTATAAGGCTTTTTATAAATGTAATATTTCCAACTTTGGTCATGCAATAGTTTTTTTGATATAAAAGCTGTTTGTAATTTATATCATATTTTGTTACTTCAAACTTGAATAAACGAGAGCTTCAAATTTTTCCTGAACATCTCCATGGCTATTGGGATTTTGCTGTGTTAAAAAAAGACAAACAAGACCTGCTTTGGGATCGGCCCAATAAGAAGTGCCATAATAACCACCCCAGGCAAATGCACCTGCATACCTTGGACCTTTGGCGGCAGATTTCTCCGATGTAATATTAAATCCAAATCCCATGTAGTCATCGCCAAAAAGTCCTTCATTTATCTGATTTGAAGTCATCATTTCCACCGATCTTTTAGAAAGTATCTGATGCCCGTTATACATGCCATTGTTTAGCAGCATTTGCATAAATACAGCATAATCAAATGCAGTAGATGTAAGACCTGCACCACCAGAAAAATAGTTAGTGTTCATCAACGGATAGTCAGGATCTATATTTCTGAATGTATGGCTCCATGGTATGACGTTCTTTAAATTATCTTCTGTATACACAGTAGCGAGGCGGTTTGCTTTTGTTTTCGGCACATTAAAATAGGTATCCTTCATGCCCAGTGGATCAAAAATATATTTGCGAAAGAAATTTTCAAGATTCATTCCGCTTATTACTTCAATTAAACAACCGAGCAAGTCACTGTTCAATCCATACTGCCATTTTTCGCCGGGTTGAAAACTCAGCGGCAGTTTGCCCATTGCTTTCATACGTTCTAGCAGACTCGCTTTAAAATAACCAAGCCCTGATGGAATATTGTTTTTGCTATAGATAGCCTGCACTTTGGAACTGCCGATATCAGTATAATCCAACCCCGAAGTATGAGTGAGCAGATCCCGGAAAGTAATATCTCTTTTTACGGGAACAGTGGTGTAAGTTGTATCTGCATCATTGAATGTAGCAAGCACCGTCTGGTTTTTATATTCTGGAATAAAATGGGAGATTGGTTCATCCAATAATAATTTCCCTTGTTCATACAAAATCATAATACCAACACTGGTAATAGCTTTTGATTGCGACATGATGCGGAAGAGGTTGTCTTTTTGCATCGGCTTTTTTGTAGCCACATCTGCATAGCCATAACCTTTGTATTGAACTATCTGATTATCTTTTATTACAATTGATACTGCACCTGTCAGCCAGTTCTTATTTATGTATTCATTCACTACATCATCAATCACTGCTAGCTTTTTATAATTAACTGATTTGTTTACTCCAGTCAATTGAATTACCTGTGCCGTTGCTAATACAGGCAGTAAAAGCGTAAGAAGAATAACAGGGAAAATGCGCAAGCTGATGATTTTTTTCATGGCAGTGGTAGTATTTGTATATGTAAGTTAGGATAAAATAAAAAAATGCGATATATGCAACAAAGTTATACGGAACTTGATCCTGATTATTTTTTCTTATGAGTTCCCAATCATATCTACACACTCTTCTTCCACCAAAGTTTTAGAAGCTTTATATCGGATGATCTTTGTACCCACTTGCAGAATTAAAAAACTTGTAATTGCACAGCTAGCCATTACTGCTGCCATTGGCAAGGATGTGCCATTGCTAAAATAACTTACGAGCACAGAAGTAAATGCACCGATAGCCATTTGCACACCACCCATCAATGCCGAAGCACTACCCGCATTTTTTGTAAACGGAGCCATGGATAGCGCAGAAGAATTAGGAAATATAAAACCTTGACAACTCAAATAAAGTAATAATAAAGAGATAGTGCCAAACAAACTGATGTCCCCCAGCAGCGACCATGCAAAGAAACCAATACCGGCAAGACATTGGATAAACAATGCAACAGGAATTATTTGCTCACTGTTATATTTCTTCAATAAAAGGCTATTTATCTGTGAGGCAGTAATGAGGCCACCGGCTATCAATGCAAAGATGAGACCGTATTCTTTTTCCGAAACTTTAAATAGTTCCAAAAAAACAGTAGGCGAACCAGCAATGTATGCATACAAACCGGCAGCTGCCGCTGCACCCGCAAAAGCATAAGTATAAAACTGCGGCTCCTTTAGCACTGCTCGATAGCCTTTAATAATAGCTCTTGGTTTTAATGAATACGAAGGGTCAGGCTTTTGTGTTTCCGGCAAAAAGTAATGCACTGCCAGTAAAATAATCACTGCCATGATTGTAAGAATAACAAACACCGATTGCCAGCCGAACGCCGACGTAACAAAGCCACCCAATGTAGGCGCAATAATGGGCGACACAGCAATCACCAGCATCAGTTTAGAAAGTACTTTCGCATTATCCTTTACAGAAAACAAATCTCTTATCATTGCCCTCGCTGCCACCATACCAGCGCAGCTACCCAAAGCTTGCAGAAATCGCATCACTATAAGCATGTCGGCACTTTGTGCAAACACACAAGCAGCAGAAGTAAGCATGTAAATACATAGTCCTACATACAAGGGTTTCTTTCTACCAAATCTATCTAGTAATGGGCCATAGATAAATTGACCGAAGGAGATACCAATGAAAAAACTCGAAAGCGACAGTGACACATGAGCTACCGTAGTATTCATATGCTCAGCAATGTTAGCAAAAGCAGGCAGGTACATGTCTATTGAGAATGGGCCAATGGCCGTAATCATGCCCAGTACGAGTATCAGTTTAAATCTTTTATTGTTGGCCATTGCGAAGATGCAAAAGTAAGGGGTAATGAGGAGAGGGGAAGGGGTGAATGGAGAACCTAACTGCCGGCAGTTAGGTAGTAAGTAGTGAATGAGAGCAAGATCATCTTTTACCAAAAAGTTTATCAATATAGCCTTCATTAGTACTCACCATTATGCCTTTGCCTTTGATCAGTGGGTAATGTTGCAGATTAACCATTTTTTCAACCAACCTAAATGTTTGTGAATAATTTTTATTTTTACGATTTTCATCCAGAAAAAATGATTTTAAAAGCTCGTAGAATTTTTCAAATGTATCATCAATTCCAGAAAATTTTACTCCGAAGAAGTGTGATTCTACTTTTTCTTCTCGCTTAGTAAAATTTTTCATAGAAAGGAAATAGACTGTATCACTACACGATAATCTATATTTCAAGGAGGCTTTTGTACTTCCTATTTTTTTCAATTTACCAATAGATATCCAATCTGCTTTTTTCGTCATTGTTATCTGGACGTCTTCAATATTAAGATTGATAAAGCATAAAAAGCAAAACAATGTTCTTATTATAACCGATATTTTCCCCTGTTATAGAAGTAATAGAAATTTCTAATTAGGTAGCAGGTCTGCGCATTGGAAGCACCCATGATATAGCTAACCGAACCGTCTTTTAAAAACTCCTTTACAATCTAAATAATAAATAACTCGGGATTTATACGTATTTTTTTTATTGTAAAACAACGGGAGTTTTAGCTCTTTTGTCCCCTTGTCAAGGTTTTTAAATAATTTAAGGTAACTGGCAACTATTGGCGCAATACTTGCCATCTTTATAGAACAATTATACTAAATTATGAGAGTTAACCAACTTTTTGCTGGATTATTATTAATAATCATTTCAGCCTGCACCAAGAATCAGCCACCTGCTGAACCACCACCCGGGAATACAGTTATATACTATGATAAAAATTCTTCAACCCAAGTGGTTTCACAGGTTTTTAAATATGATGGTATAATAGAAACAAACCTTACAAATGACTTAACGTATAATTATTGGTGGGTGAGGGTTTCAGCCGATAAGACAAAATTTTTATGTTACCGCTCTCCAAAGGTGAACAATAATTATCTCGATAATAAATCAAATGATTATGCAAATGCAGACTTGATGGTTTTTAATATTGATGGAACAAATCCTAAAGTAATTATTCAAAAAGGGAAATATGGATGGAGTGAACAAGGTGTTGCAAAATTTAGCCCGGATGGAACTAAAATACTGATGGCTGCCTTATGTACTGATCCTGCCAGAGGTAGCAATGATTTACATTGGCGATTAGTTATTACAGACATTAATGGTAACAATCCTAAAATAATCTCTACCCGAAACAGTCTTTTTGCTGATCCTGCATGGTCACCTGATGGAAAAAAGATTGTGTATGTTACATTGCCTCCGGGAATGTTAATTGGATATCAAGATCAATTTGAATTATATGCCGCAGATTATAATGCAACAACTAAAGAAATTGAAAATGAGATCCGCCTCACCAATGATGATAAATATTGCTTTGATCCATGTTGGAGCCCTGATGGAAAATACATATCCTTTTCAAGATCAAAATTTCTAGAGTTAATACCCTTGCCTGGTAATGCCGATATCATCAGAATAAAACCTGACGGTAGTGATGAAAAGAATATTATGGATGATGATAAAATTAATGGTGTGCCTTACTGGACAGCAGATAGTAAACGGGTTTACTTTCACACTTTGGGGTGGGGGCTTCAATTTTCGATTGCCAGTTGTGATGCAATAAACGGTGGAGATAAAAAGATTCACTTGGCTGGAGGTGGCACAGTGGATGCAATTTATTCAACTCCACAGCCAGTTAATTAGTGTTATTCAATTACCTGTAAAGACATAAAATTAAATACAATTTAAGTTCTTATAACTTTGATTAAAAGTTCTTATGTCAACGATTGGTTCAACTACAACCTGCCAACCGATAGGCAGAGATAAGTTTTAAAATCAATCTTTTGGATTTCTATTCCTTTTTTATATTAGCCACTATATAGTTGTTAACTTAGTAGACGTTAACTTAGTATTTTTATATGCAATTCTTATACAGAAGTAAATATCAATCTCTTTTATTCTGTTTCTTTTTATTGATATTTAGTAACTCCGATGTAATTGCACAAATAACATTTAAGAAGCCGGTCACTTTTTATGTTGATAGAGTAGCTGCTGCAGGTGGGGATGGTACACTATTACATCCCTTTCAAAAAATATCAACTGCTCTCATCACCGCAAATAACAATAATCAACAGGTGATAGTGAACATTATTAGTGGTTCTTATATTGAAAATCTGGTTATAACCGGTAATACTACACTTATTGGGATCATTAAACCAGGTAGGATGATAAAGAATCCAGAAACTATTCTGGTTGGTTCAGTACACAACAATTCTTCCTCTACTTTAAAAATAGAAAACCTTCGTATTTCCAATGCTCCGGCACCTGGTGCCATAGTGGTAATAAATGATATGGCAATAACTATACTGAAAAATGTAACTATTGAAAAAGCGACACTTTACGGAATTTATCAACAAGGGGGCAAACTTACTATTAACAAGGGAACTATTGTATTTACTTCAGTTGGAATGATTGCAGGATACGAAAAGAAAATGAGCAAAGAATTAGTGTCTTATGGTACAGGTATTTTTTTAAAGAATGCTATAGCCGATTTATCCGATATTATTCTTCGTAGTAATCAGCAGGGAATAGTGGCCGATGGAGCCAGTACGAATGTGGAAGTTAATAATATGCTTGTAGAACGTCATGTCATAAGTCCCGTTATTAAAGCAGATTTTATTTGTAAAAGTAAAAGATTTAATAACGGACTTTCTGCTGTTGAGGTACTTAATGGTGCTACAATGCAGGTGAATGCAGTGAAAATTTTGGACAATGAATTTTGCGGGCTTTATATTCATGATGGTGCAAAATTTACCGGTACTGATGTTGTTATACTTCGTACTAAAAAATTAATTTGTGTAGATTCCCGGGAATGGGGAGGTGTCAATGCTATCGTCGTAAATGGAGGCGCCTACATAAAGCTTTCTCATTTTGAAATTGGATATGCGGATTTGTGTGGACTTCAATTAATTAATGCCACTGGAAATTGCTCGGATGGGAAAGTACATAATAATGTAATTGGAATGAATATAAACAAGCTGCCAGCTGGATTCAATTTTGCGGATTTAATGATCAATGTTGTTTTTCAAAATAATGAACGTAATGTTGATGCCGATATTTTAGTAATTCCAACACCAGAAATTCCTGATTTTAATAATTAGTAGCCTTTGTGTATTGCTTCTAAAAACTTATGCTTGCAGTAACAAATACCCGCCTTGGTAGGTGTTCCAAATAAGTAATACACCATGGTTGATGTTTGTCCTCACCAACCACTTAAATTAAAGAATTTGAATAAACAAATTTTAAAAGGTAAAGTGAGGCGACTAAGAAATTCCCGCCAAAGCGTAAAAAGTGTATAGTTGTGCTATTGTAACAAACTACTCAATGCCTTGTCGAATTCTTCCAATGCAAAAGGTTTTTCGAAAAACATTTCAGCACCATTTTCCAAAGCAACATCTCTGGCAGAACCGAGTCCCGAAATCATGATGATCTTGATAGCAGGATATTTTTTCTTAAGGTAGCTTATAAAATCTACCCCCAATCCATCCGGAAGCTGGTTGTCCAATAAAATTACAGCCGGTTCTTGTTCCTTAAGATATTCTTCGGCAGATAATAGGCAGTCAACATAGTCTAAGTGGATGTTTTTTCCTGAAAGAATCATATCTAGTACCAAGCCCATTTCGCCATCATCTTCTACAACTAGTACTTTTTTTGCAGTCGTTTTGTTCAATGCTTTTGTGTTGGTCATAATTATTGGGATAAGTCTGTTAATGTATAGCAAATTGCCTGCCTGATTTTTTAACATTGACAGATGTTTGTAAAATATGTTATCCATGACGTAAATGTTTATATAGTCTTAGCTATTCTATTTGCATTTTAAATACTATTGAATTCATTATTTTTTACTTTTGTTTGCATGGAAACAATGAAAGCAATCTATTGTACTAAATATGGCTCAACGGAAGATTTGCAATTGATAGAAATTGATAAACCTGTTCCTACAAAAAATGAGCTGCTGGTAAAAGTAAAGGCCACTGCTGTAAATGATTATGACTGGAGCCTTGTAAGTGGTAAGCCATTTGTATATCGATTGCTGTTTGGTTTGCGAAAACCGAAGAACCCAATTCCCGGAATGGAGCTGTCTGGTGTGGTGGAAGATGTAGGAAGCGGCGTAACATTATTTAAAGTGGGTGATGAAGTGTATGGCGATATTTCAAACTATGGATTTGGAAGTTTTGCCGAATATATCTGCATCAATGAAAAAGCAGTAATGCTTAAACCTGCGGACATGTCTTTTACCGATGCGGCATCTATACCACATGCATCTATGCTGGCCTATCAGGCTATTGTTGAAAAAGGAAATATTAAGGATGGACAAACAGTACTTATAAACGGTGCAGGTGGAGGAGTGGGCAATTTCGGTTTACAAATCGCCAAACAGTTTGACGTTACCGTAATGGGGGTAGATGCTGGAGATAAATTTGCAATGATGAAGACAACCGGGTTTGATGAGTGCATTGATTACACCAAAGAAGATTTTACAAAGAACGGGCAGCGATACAATTTGGTGATTGATGCAAAAACTAATCGTTCGCCATTGGTATTCCTGCGTTCGCTACATAAAAATGGAAAGTACGTAACGGTGGGAGGCAAGGTTGGTCGATTGCTACAGTTATTGATTTTAAAATTCTGGATAAGGATATTTACTAATAAGAGATTGATAATTGTTGCATTGAAACCAAACAGAGATTTGGAATATATCAATAATCTATATGCTGCGGGTAAAATAAAACCTGTAATAGACGGGCCTTATTCTTTTAGCGAAATCCGAAAAGCTATTCAGCATTTTGGTGAAGGAAAGCATAAAGGGAAAGTGGTGATAATTGTTTAAAGATTTTTTTTAATCCATGCTTTTACTACAGTTTTGGAGGATAGTCAAAAATTAACTGCTTTTCAACCAACCGCTGATGCTCATTCGACTGCGGTTACATAACACCACTTCATGTTCCATTTCGTTGCTTTTAAAGAATACGGCAGTTTTTGATTGGGGTTGTATCTTTTGTACTTCTCTACCATGGTACAAGTGTAGCTGGCCGCCGTCGGCTTCCTGCCAGTCATCATTAAGGTAATTGATAAAAGAAAATTTTCTTTTATCATCTGATTGAAACTGGTCGATATGCTTTTTATAATAACTACCTGCTTCGTAAACGGCATAATGAAATTCGTAATTGTGTATGCCGGTATAGCAACTGCTGTTGAGGTGAGCAATGAAGCTTTCGGCGAGTTCTAAAAACTCTTGTTCAAAGGCATTGTTATTCGTTTTATCTAGCCAGGCTATTTTATCGCTCCGCATTTTTTGATTGCTATCTTTTACCGCTGCATTGCCAATACCTGCCTGTGTCATTTTGTTAGTACTATGTAATTGACTGATATTTTGCTGCAGGCCTTTGACCAGTTTGTCGGAGAGAAAGTTTATATCGATGCCTACCTTGTTGCTGATATAGCTATCTATTAACGTATCAAACTGTGTTGTTTCCATAAGATGGGAAGATAGCTTATTTAAAGTCAGCTATTACATCTGCCCTGTTCGTACCATTTCATCAATCTTATAAACAGCAAACAGCATAAAAAGAAATAGAATGATGGTGAAAATAAGAATTCCGGTAAAACCTTTTTTTGTGTCGGATATAGCGTATGTAGCAGGTTTTTCTGGCAAATAGGCGATTGTAATTCTATCGCCTATATTATTTCTCATATAATGTACAGTGGCTTTACCATAGAAGGATTGTCCGGTGGCTCTGTCTTTGTATTCAAGTGTAAGAATATCTATCGGTGAGTGACGTAAACGAATGGATTTCACTTTTGTAACAATTGCATCGGTATAGATACCATTCTTTTTAACCATTGCAGCCCGTCGCATTCTCCAGATGGTAAGCAATACTGGAAAGGCGGCAAGAAGTATCATGAAGATGTAGATGAAAATCATAGCAAGGTTTGTACTAAGATAGAATTTTCATTTAGAAATCTTTCATTACTTGGAACCTGATAAAAGTTTTTTCAAAAGTAAGTTTCGATAGCCCATGGTTTAATACATATGCTATTGATGAATAGCGAACAGAACCCCGAACGGAGATTCATTTGTTCTCTTTCACTGAAAGAAAAAAAATGAACAAATCAGAGATTGCAACGGAAGTTCAATCAAGGCTCTAAAGCTCGGTAAACAATACCTGATTCCTCCTTCGTCGGAATGACAAGGCAACAGTCTAAATACTACTAAATCCTCGCTTAAATCGCCTACCTTTGCCCACCTGAAAAAAGAGGTATTTAGTACATGAAGAACATCAGAAATTTTTGCATCATCGCACATATTGACCACGGAAAATCTACTCTGGCTGACCGTCTGTTACAATCTACTGGTACCATTAGCGACAGAGATATGATGGATCAAGTGTTGGATGATATGGACCTAGAAAGGGAGAAGGGAATTACTATTAAGAGTCATGCTATTCAAATTGATTATAAGCATACCGATGGACAGGAATATACGCTGAACCTGATTGATACTCCGGGCCATGTGGACTTTAGTTATGAGGTGAGCAGGGCACTGGCTGCTTGCGAAGGTTGTCTGCTTTTAGTAGATGCTACACAGGGTATTCAAGCCCAGACTATCAGCAACTTATATCTTGCAATTGATAATGATCTTGAGATAATTCCTGTCATCAATAAGATTGATATGGACGGGGCAATGATTGAGGAAGTAGAAGACCAGATCATCGAATTGATTGGTTGTAAGAAGGAAGAAATACTACATGCCAGCGGCCGTACTGGCATTGGTGTAGAAGGAATTTTGGATGCAATTGTGAACAGAATTCCGGCACCAGTTGGTAAGCCAGATGCTCCGTTACAGGCATTGATTTTTGATAGTATGTTCAATTCCTTCCGCGGAATCATCGTTTATTTCCGGGTAAGAAATGGCTCGATAAAGAAAGGTGACAAGGTGGAATTTGTAAGTACCGGTCAGGAATATGAAGCGGATGAAGTAGGTATTTTGAAAATGAAAATGACGGCGAAAAGCGAAGTGAAATGTGGCGATGTTGGCTACCTGATTACCGGTATTAAAAATGCCAAAGAAGTAAAAGTGGGTGATACGATTACATTGGCGGATAATCCTACACAGGAAATCATCAAAGGTTTTCAGGAAGTGAAGCCGATGGTGTTCGCAGGTATCTTTCCCGTAAACACAGAAGATTTTGAAGAGCTGCGGGATTGTATGGACAAACTGCAGTTGAATGATGCTTCGCTGACTTATGAGTTAGAAACTTCGCAAGCCCTTGGTTTTGGTTTCCGTTGCGGATTCCTTGGGTTGCTGCACATGGAGATTATACAGGAACGTTTGGAAAGAGAGTTTAACCAGACAGTAATTACTACAGTACCCAACGTAAGTTTTATAGCTTATACCACTGCTGGAGAAAAAATAATTGTAAACAACCCAACTGAATTTCCAGACCCAGTAAAGACAGAAAGGATTGAAGAGCCTTTCATTAAAGCACAGATAATTACAAAGCCGGAATACATTGGGAACATCATGACCCTTTGCTTGGGTAAAAGAGGTATGCTGATGAACCAAAGCTACCTGACTACAACAAGAGTTGAGTTGATTTTTGAAATGCCATTGACAGAGATTGTTTTTGATTTTTATGATAAACTGAAATCGCAAACAAGAGGTTATGCTTCGTTTGATTATCATCCGATCGGTTTCCGTGATGCGGATATTGTAAAAATGGATATTCTGTTGAATGGTGATAAAGTGGATGCCTTAAGTGCATTGATACACCGGGCAAGGGGGCAGGAATTTGGTAGAAAGCTTTGTGAGAAATTGAAAGAACTGGTTCCCCGTCAGCAATTCCAGATCGCAATTCAGGCAGCGATAGGTGCTAAAGTACTAGCAAGAGAAACTATCTCTGCTATGCGTAAAGATGTAACTGCAAAATGTTATGGTGGTGACATAAGTCGTAAACGTAAATTATTAGAGAAGCAGAAAGAAGGAAAAAAGCGAATGAGACAGATAGGAAATGTGGAAATACCTCAGGAGGCATTTTTGGCGGTGTTGAAGTTGGATGATTAATTTAGTGAATGGTGAATAGTCAGTAGGGGTTCAAGAATTATATAGGCATCAAAGACGGATGCCTTTTTTTATTATTGTATTTTAGACTTTAAATAGATAAGAGTGAAGTTTTCAGATATTATAAATTATCCATTGTCGTTGCTGGGACTTAAGATTGTTCGTCAATCAAGCCTGGAAAAGCTACGACAACGTTTCCGGAAGGCGAATAACTCTGATATTGAAAATGATGCTGAATTTATAGAGTTGTATGGTAAAATAAAAGATTATACAATGGTGGGGATTGAACGATGTTATACTCTTTATACTTCTGTGAAATACATTTTGAAGAATAATATCCCTGGTGATTTTGTAGAATGTGGTGTTTGGAAAGGTGGTTCTTCAATGTTGGTTGCCTTACTACTGAAAAATGAAAATGTAGTTGATCGGAAAATATACCTGTATGATACTTTTGCTGGAATGACAGAGCCGGGTAAGAATGATGGTGTAGAAGAAAAAATTGAGTGGGAAAAGAATAAAAAGGATGACGGAAATAATAGCTGGTGTTTCGCTTCTTATGAAGAAGTAGAGGCGAATATGAAAAGTACAGGCTATCCTGTTGGAAATATAAGATTGTTAAAAGGAAAAGTAGAAGATACAATTCCGGGAACCATGCCAGCAAAGATTGCCTTGTTGCGATTAGATACAGATTGGTACGAATCAACCAAACATGAACTCACTTATCTTTTTCCTTTACTGGAAAAATCCGGAGTACTGATCATTGATGATTATGGAGCATGGCAAGGTGCAAGAAAAGCAGTGGATGAGTATTTAAAAGACAATGGTACTGTCTATTTAAACAGGATTGATTTTACAGGACGATTACTTATAAAGTAGAATATTCTCTTCCCAAAGTTTATAGATCGCATCAGGAGAAAACCGTTGTACATTTTCAAAAGCCGCTTTGCCCATTTGTATTCTTCCTCCTTCGTTGGTGATAAGTGAAGAAAGAGCTTCGGCTAATTTATCTGTGTTTTCTTTTTCAACTAAGATGCCATCAACATTGGTTGAAATAATATGTCTTGGTCCAGTTTCACAATCAAAAGCAATGCAAGGCAATCCTACAGATTGAGCTTCTAGTAAAACCATCGGAAAACATTCATTCCTTGAGGTCATTACATAGATACTGGCATTTAGATATTCTGATATTATATTGTGATCAACAGGTATCTGAATGATTAGTTTTTCGGCTAAACCTTCCTGCAAAATTATTTTCTTAATACTTTCAACATCATCACATGTGCCTATAACTTTCCAACTCCAATCGGGATGTTGCTGAAAGATTTTTTTAGCAGTGCTAATTAATAGATCGATTCCTTTTACATGTACAAGCCTGGCAATTGTCAGTATTGTTTTGTTTTTCAGCAATGCCAAATCGTTACCTCTTTTTATGAGATTTGGTATTACAACGGATTTTTTGTTGAGTGGTTGAAATAATTTTTTCTCATCTTCATTCAGGCAAACTACTGCATCAAGTACTGGATATGAGTAATTAAAAAGCTTTGTCCAGAATTGATTTTTATTCAATTCATACCTGTGATGGTGCTCCCATGAAAATACTTTTGTTTGCTTTTTTATTCTTGTAAGAATAGCAGCTACGGCAAAAGGGTAGTCGGTAGCTATGACAATATCGGGGCTTAGCTTCTTTAATAGTTTTCGCAATTGTAATACATCGCTAAGCATTCCTAGCTTTCTTGTAATTATATTACCATCTTTTGTAATCCCAAAGGAAAGAGGTCGTTGAACTATGTTTACCTTACTATCAATAGGATAAAATGTTTCTTCAGTATGGTCAAGAATAATTATGCTTACTGAATGACTATTCTCAATAAAAAGATTTGCAGTATTTACAATAGCTCTTTCAATACCACCGGGCAGGTCGAGGCGGGAGCAGAGGATTACTATTTTTTTATTCTTGCTATTGTTCAAAATGTATTTGCTATTTGGTTGCTAGTTTATATAGCCATTTTTTTATCCGGGACCTTATTTTTGTTTTTCTTTTGAGTGATAGAAAGAAATTTGTCTTTTTCCACTCAGTTAGCTTTCGGACAAATTCTTGTAATGGTTGGTCAATTTGATTAAAAGCTTTTTCGTATTGATTAAAATAAGGGGTTAATAAATTATCATTTCCGTTAAGTATGTGTCGGATGGTCTCGTAATTAAAATGAATAAAGATTATGGGGAACTCTTCGTTTATAAAAACATTTTCATTTTTAATTGATCTTTTACAAGTATTGATGTTCCAGCTACCAATGTTACACCCCTTATGTCGTAGCATTTTAGCGTCTGGATCAATAATGGGAATTAAGTCAAGGTATCGTTGGTCATCGTACAATCCTTTTTCATTATCTTGTTTTATTTCATACGAACAGGCAGTTGCCCACCATTCAAGTACCGGTAGTGCTTTTTTTGATGCACCAATAAAACCAGCATTGTATAAACCAATTCTGAAATTCATGAGAAATTTCTCTTCGTCGGGTGTAGGGTTTGTTTCACCCCAATGAGGAGATAACAGTATAGACGTATTATCTAATTCTGTAAAAAGAAAAGAAGGGTCATTAACGAAATAAATATCTGCATCTAGGTAAATTACTTTATCAAATTGTTCAAGAAGATGCGAAAGAAAAACAGGTTTTAACGCCCAGCGAAACTGATCATTATTTATAGTGGTATATTTTTCTTCCAGTTTTTTAACTAACGGATAGTTTTTTAGTGAAGCAACTGGATGGATTATAAGATTGTTTTCTGATTCAATATTTGTATCGCCAATAACCAACACTTGTAGTGTTGTGCTGGGTTTAAACTTTACCAGTGAACTGTACAATACCTTCGCAAAAGGAATAAATTCTGATGTTACTATGGTGCAAAAGGTTTGCATATTGTTTGTAAAGATTGATTAATCCGGAGACCAGACCTGCTAAATACTTTTAGAAATTTTCAGTAACCACCTTTTAAGCCGTGTTTTTAATAATACTTTCCTTTTTATTTTTTTTAAGATAGTGTGTTTTTCCTGGATATCAATGCCTGCTAATAGTTCCTGTAGCTGAAATCCCTGTTTAGTGAATTCATTTGCATATTCATCCAGGTATGGACGTAGCTGATAATCGTTCAGGTTCAGTATATGCCGGATTGTATCTTTTGTAAAATGTATAAACACTGGTTCGAATTGATTATTAATAAGTAGCTTGCCATCAACCATACTTCTTTTGTTAGAGTTCATATTCCAGCATGCAATATTGCAACCACGATGTCTCACAATTTCAACTCCCGGAAATTCTACTGGTAAAACATCCAAGTACTTTTGATCTACATAAATACCAAGTTCTTCTCGCTTGGCTATATTCATATGACAAGCTTCAGCCCACCACTTCAATGCATCAATCCCTTTTTTGCAAGCACCTACAAATCCGGCATTAAATAAGCCATTTCTCAAGATATAGATAAGGCTTTCTTCTAAGAAATAAGGGTCCGTATTGCTCCAGTGCGGAGTTAATAACATGGATGAGGTATCAAGTTTATCGAAAAGAAAATTATAGTTCCCTACAAAGTATATATCAGGGTCTAGAAAAATAACCTTTTCAAATTCTCTTTCCAAAAGATAACGCATTAAAATTGGCTTAAGAGACCATCGGAAGAAATCTGAATTAGTATAGGCATATTTTTTTTCAATCTCTTTGAATAGTTTATTTTCTGATATTTCAGACAAAGAAATGGTGTGAAAATTTTCTGTGACTTCAAAATTCCGGTCATTGTCCGCAATCAATACATGAATCAGGCAGGAATTATTATATTTTTGCAATGAATTAAACAATGCCTTGGCAAAAGGGATATAATCCGAAGTGATAATGGTACAAAAAGTATTCATTTCAAAGTAATCTGTTTAATAATTTGGTTTCCTTTTTATCTTGCACCACAAGTCATACAAGGATGATTTTAACCTGCTGGAAATTGTGATAGTCTTTAAAAATTCATTTCTATAAAGTGAGCCATGTTTATTAATAACAAAACTTTTATTTTCTTCAAGTCTTTTACCTATTCTTTGCATTGAGTTAAATCTTATGCGATACTCAAACATTATTTCAGGGATGTAATAAAACTCCCATCCTAATTTTGCTGCAGTAAGATTAAAATCCCAATCTTCAAACAAGCTAAGTTTTGTGTCATATCCTTGGGCTTGTTCCCAAATTTTTTTTCGAAATACAATGCAAGCATCAATATAATTTTCAATTAACAGTTTTTTCAAACTGAATTTGCCGGGTTTAAAAATTCTTTTTTCTTCACCAAAATGCTTTGAATCTCCATAAACTATTCCAACTTTAATATTATTCTCAAGTATCGATATTCCTTTTGTTATATATAAAGGATTTATTTTATTGTCAGCATCAAGTGGTAATATATACTTCCCTTTTGCAGCTTCAATTCCTTTATTTCTTGCTCCACTCAACCCTTCATTATTCTGATGAATGATATGATATCCCTTTTTTTCTAGTTCGGCCAAAATAGTGATTGTATATTCTTCTGTGGAGCCATCGTTTACTATAACTATTTCAAATATATTTTTATTAGCATGTAATTCAACACTCTCTATTGCTTCTTGTAAATACTGACCAAGATTGTAGCAGGGTATTATTATTGAGAGAACAGGAGTCATTTTAACTGATTTATTTCCTCATTTTTTTATAAAATTAATTAACCCCTTTAAATACTTTTTAATAAAATATACGAATACAGCAACTGGATTTTTTATATTTTTTTTATAATGAATAACTTGGGCGAGTTTGTATTCAAAAAGTTGTGGATGAATAACTTTTAGTGGCATTGAATTTCCTTTTTGAAATTTCAGGGTAATTGTTTTTTGTGTTTTTATTTAGAAAAAAGAAAATATTTTGTTTATACCAAGGTGAAATAGAATCGTCATTCCATATTTGGAATCGTATGCAATCAAATACTTCGAATCCGTTGTTAGCAAATAAAGTAACCCAATAATCCGGATACTGTTCATTCAAATGTAATGTACCTTCCTGACCGGGAATGGCTGCTGAAAATAAAATAACATTACCAGATTTGCAAAGGGATTCGACAAATAAATCTGATGACTCTGGTGTTAGATGTTCGGCAACTTCAAGGCATGTCACTAAATCGAATTTAGTTTCAACAATAAAACCTTTATTTAAATCGATGCATTTAAACTCATTTTTATTTATTAAAAGCTCTTCAGTGTTTATATGCTCTGCATCAAAACCCAATACATGATTGATTCCGAATTCTTTCCAGACTTTTAGCCAGGCGCCATTGCCACAGCCTACATCTAAAATATTTGACGGAGTGATATACTTGCAAATCACTGGAATTACCCCTCTTGCTGAATTTATCGTTGATTCCTGGTGGATGTCATAAAAACTGTCAATATATTTTTTTGGTGTCTCCAAGTTATTACATGTTAGTCCATTTTCCCTCGTCAATAAATTGTGTAACATTATTTTGCCATCCCCATTCAGGTGCTTTAATATTAATCATTTCCACAGTGAAATGGCAACATTCGATTTCTTCATATTTATTTCTTCCTTTTGTTTCAGCGAGATGCACTTTTAAATAATAATCTCCTTTATATAATCGAAAAGAAGGATAAGTGAATCTTATAGTATTCTTCCCTTCCAATCTGCATATTTTATTTTCAATATCAAATATCCAGTTAAATAAGAGAGGTTGATTTAAATTATTAAAAATTTGGAATGACAAAGCCATGTTTGGGATATCGCTATTTGGCATACTGATCTCAAATTCGATTGACATAGGTTTTGCATGACCTTGTAAACTCCCCATTTCTGAAGTAAGTAATTCAACTCGGGTAATTGCAGGTATGCTTTTAATTGAAGTACTTTTATATATTTTTTCTTTTGAAATCAATCCTGCATAATCGCTAATAATATTTTCAGTATGATCAATTTTGACAATATTGCCTTTATTTAGTAAGATTGATTTTTCAGTTAACGTTGATACAGCACCCAAATCATGACTCACAAACAAAATCGTTCGTCCATCCTTATTACTCACTTCTTCCATTTTGCCCAAACATTTTTTTTGAAATTCAATATCACCGACAGCTAGCACTTCGTCAATTAATAATATTTCTGACTCAAGATGAGCTGCCACAGCAAAAGCCAAACGCAACTGCATGCCACTGCTGTAATGTTTTAACGGCATATCAATAAATTTTTCAATACCGCTGAAATCAATGATTTGGTCTAATTGTTTTGTAATTTCTGCTCTCTTTAAGCCTAGTATTGAACCATTGAGATAAATATTTTCTCTGCCTGTTAGTTCATTGTGAAAGCCGGTTCCAACTTCTAACAAACTTCCAACTCTTCCACGAATAATAGCTTCACCAGTTGTTGGCGGAGTGATGCGACTGATTATTTTTAATAGAGTGCTTTTACCTGCTCCATTTCTACCAATTATTCCAACTCTTTCACCAGGCATAATGTTAGCATTAATATCTTCTAAGGCCCAGAACTTTTCTTTTTTATTTTTTGAAGGTTGAAAGATATTTTTCATTGAACCTGCTATAACATCTCTTAATGAGATATATGGCTGTGCCGAAGCAAGCGTATACTCTTTACCAAGGTTTCGTATTTCAATGGCTGGTTTCATCAGGAAAGATCGGCGAAATAAGATTCTGTTTTACGGAAATAAAAAATACCCATAGCAAAGAATAGTAAAGTACTTAGCACGCCAATACCAATAACAGCAAAATCCGGCGAAGTGCCAGAGAGTGGAGACCTGAATAATTCAATTGCTGCATTCATCGGATTAATGGCTAGCAGATATTTAAGCCATTGCTGTTGTATTGAAAATAACGGATATATTATTTGAGAAGCAAAAATAGAACCTGTAAAAGGAAGGGAATGGTATATCTAAAGTCACGGAATTTTACATTTAGTGCTGCTAAAAAAGTTCCAATACCAAAAGCTGCAAGCAAAACAATAATTATTCCCGCAGGGAAATATAATACAGCTTGCCAACTGATAGATTGTTTATAGATTATGCAAAGCACAACAAAAATCAATAATCCCATTATAAAATCAAAGAAGGCAACTAATATTGCTGAGCCGGGAATGATTAAACGAGGGAAATATATTTTTTTGATGATGTTAGAATTTTGAATCATGCTTTCACCAGCATGAGATACTGATGAGCTAAACAGATTCCAAAGAATTAAACCCGACAAAACAAATAAGGGGTAAGCCACATTTCCGGAATCAATTTTCAATGTCTTTGAAAATAAAAAAGTAAAAATGACCATCATTCCTAAAGGCTGTAATAAAGCCCATATGATGCCTAGGTATGTTTGTTTGTATTTAACCTTAATATCTCGCCAGGTAAAGAAATAAAAAAGTTCACGGTACTGCCATAACTCTTTCAATCCCAATGAAAAGCCCGAAGGTGGCTTGATGTGCTGGATGAATTTAGACATGGCCCTAAAGATAGCCATTGCCCGGTGAAAGTGAAAATTGCCTGCCGTTAATTATCGTAGTTTATTGGCACCTTTTCGTTATCCTTCTTTTTATTCTTATCGCTTTTTTCCTGTAGTTTCTTTTCGTCCTTCTTGCCTTTAGCGTCTAAGATTGGGTCTTCGTTAGGTGCTTGTCCATCCTGCAATTTAAATGTGAACACTTTATTTATGTGCACCCATTTGCCATTTTCCCATTTATAACCTTCTTGATCGCCATCGGGAATAAAGGTCCAGGCTAATTCAGGCTGGTCAGTTTCAGAAATAAGGTGATCAACTAAAATTATTTCTTCTTCAGGAATATAGTTTGCCAGGATTCTGGCACCTTTTTTAAACTCTACTCCAATCCTATACTTTGGTGGTTTTGGAATTGAATCATTTTCATAAGTGAAGAAAGGTCCGCCAAAAACAGGTTCTCTTTTTTCGTTAAATGTGAGTACTTCAATCCACTTCATACTGCTCTGTACGCCAAAGGGGTCAAAGCCAAATAAGGTATAGAAATTTTTACCCTTGTGCTGCGTCTTTATCATGTTATAGTACATGGCGCCAATCCAATTGCTTCTTGTACGGACAGAATCTTCTGCCTTAGCAGTAAATTCTGAAACGTCTCGAAGCGGAAAGAGTCTTAGTGAGCCGTCTGCTGTTCTCATTTGAATGGCACCCCGCTGCCTTGAATAATAATCGTCGTAAGTAAGACTCCAGGTTATAATGCGGAAAGAAGTGTCTGGTGAATATATTTTAGAAATACCTAAAACAGAATCGAAAGGGTAGTAGAAGGAATTTTTGACCAACAAAGCCCGTACCAACACTTTCGTAAAAACGCTGTCAGATACCATCCGATCTTCTTGCAATGTATCGGTATTCAGGTAATATGAATATTCCTTTAAGGTATCTTCCTTAGCCTGTAGTTTTTTCATGTCGGCCGCATTTATTTTTTGGGCGAATGTTGCTTGCGAAAATGAAAGCAACAGAACAATAGGAAGTAAAACGAAAGAATATTTTTTCACCGGATGAATTTTGATTTTATATGCTAAGTTACGACTTCATAAAGATGCTTAACAGGATAGGCTGGTTGCACCTTTATGCTGTGTTTAAGGTGGCTAAACGAAAAAAATTGACAAAAATTTTATAACGATTTATAAAGCTTTGACAAAATCGGGTAGAGAGCCGAACCTGTTATCAATATCAATATGAGGAAAGGCGGTATCCGGGTTTGTGGTGGCAACAAATATTGTGTAAATGCCCGCATTCCTTCCAAACCGCATATCGCTGAGTTTGTTACCAATCATGATTGATTTGTTAAGGTCAATTCCAGGATAATCAGCTTTTGCTAAAAAGGCCATCCCAGGATTTGGTTTTCGATTAGGATGTTTGTTATCTGTGCTGGTACAATAATAGATCTTATCAATACGACCGCCGGCAGTAACAATTTCTTTGGTCATATACTGGTGAATATTATGCAAATCTGTTTCTGTCATCAATTCTCTGCCAACACCTCTTTGATTACTGACGACGACAATTTTACCAAACTTCTTATTCAATACTTGGAACGCTTCTTTAATGCCTTCATAAAATCGAAACTCATCCCAGTTCTTGATGTAGTCTTCTTTTTTTTCATGATTAATAACACCGTCCCGGTCAATAAATATAGTCCAGCTTTTATCAATTGCTTTTAAATTAAGAACAGGTTTTGCAAATTCAGCTTGTGCTTTGCAATAATCTTCAGGTATGCCGATATCAATAAAATATTTATCTTGAACTGAGCCGAATAGTCTGAACTTTTGAGTTTCTAAAAAATCCTTTTCAAATGCAAATTTTCCCGGCCATTTAGTGTTAAGAAGTGCCTTTACGTTTAATAGGTATACTCCTCCATTAATATTTCCTTGTTTACAAAATTGCTTTTCCTGAAAACTTGTAATGGCATTTTTCTCATTTATTTCCACAATTCCATAACGATCAAAATCTGTCATTGGCTTTAAACCCAAAGTAGCATCTGCAGTATTTTTATAATGCACTGTTGCTAGTTCATCAATATGAATTTTAAAAATTGTATCTCCGTTGGTGATTAACACATTTTCTTCAGTTGTTTTAGTACAGGCTAATTGAATGGCGCCACCAGTCCCTAATGGTTCTTCTTCTACAGTACATTCATAATTAAGTGTTGGGAATTGTTCGTTCAGATATTCTTCAATTACTTCATGCCTATAACCAAGGGAGAAAATAAATTTTTCAATTCCCTGACTTCTCAGATAATTAATAACATAAAAAAGAAATGGCCGCCCTGCAACAGGTGCCATGCACTTTGGTAAATCGGGAACAGCATTCCGAAGTCTTGTGCCTAATCCGCCAGCTAAAACAATAACTTCTTTTACCATAAAGATTTTTATTAAGCCCCTTTAGGGGTTTGGGGCGTTGAATACTTTTTCTTCCACCAACTGACAAATGATATGTCCAATCGTAATATGGCTTTCTTGTATTCGAGGCGTATCAGCTGAAGGAACATTAATTAAGTAATCACTCATAGATTTCATTTCTCCGCCCGTCGTTCCGGTAAAACTAACTGTATGAATTCCTTTTTCTCTTGCAACTTCAAATGCTTTAATAATATTGACAGAATTGCCAGAAGTTGAAAGGCCAATCAGCACATCACCTTTTTCACCAATACCATCAATCATTCTTGAGTAGACAACATCATATCCATAATCATTAGCAACCGCTGTAAGGTAAGATGTATTGCAATGCAATGCTTCTGCTGGTAATGCTTTTCTATCTGTATAAAAACGACCAGAAAACTCTGCTGCCAAGTGTTGTGCATCAGCAGCACTACCGCCATTTCCACAAAAATAAACTCTATTACCATTTTTAAAAGCAGCAGTGACTACTTCAACTACTTTTTCAATAGTAGATATGAGTTCTTCATTCTTTAATATCTTCTGCTTCGTATCTATAGAAGACTGAATTATATTTTTAATCTTTTGCATAACTTATTCAAAGGCCTTTACAAATAATGATTCAAATTTCAATTAACAGGGCTGTGTGTTGGTGGCTTCCCCTTTCGGGGGAAGTCGGATGGGGGCTTAAATCGTCCATGTCTTCAACCCATGCTCCACAAATTGGTAATTCTTACTATAACCACCAAATTTTTCAAGTCTTTGCATCACGGTATACTTTGCATTGCCGGGGCAATAGAAAATCATAAAGCCACCACCACCTGCACCAGAAATTTTTCCACCAGTTGCACCAGCTTTTTTCGTAGTTTCATAAATTTCTTCCATCAATGGATTGCTGATGCCATCAGCCATTTTCCTTTTTTGTTGAAAGCCATAATCCAGAATATCTCCAACTTCATTAAGCTTTCCCATCAGCAATGCTTCCTTCATCCGTTGCGCCTGTTCTTTTAACTGGTGCATTGCTTCTATGGACTTTTCTTTTTTATCAGTAACGTTTTTACTTTGTTTTTTTATAAGCTCAGCAGATTCTCTGTTTGTTGCTGTATAATACAAAACAAGATTATTTTCCAGTTCAAATAAATGTTGCTGCTTTACCCGAAGTGGATTCACAATTACTTTATCATCTGCATAAAACTCCATAAAGTTTACACCACCAAATGTAGCTGCATATTGATCTTGCTTGCCACCCGCCAACTTTAAATCATTTCTTTCAATATCATATGCGTAATGGGCCATGTCGTATTCTCCCAATGGCAATCGAAGCATTTCGGTAAAAGCACCAAGGATTGCAACCACTAATGTAGAGGAAGTGCCTAATCCTGAACCTGCAGGCGCATCAACAAATGTTGATAAACGAAAACCTTGCTCTTTTAATTTGTAATCCTTTTGAATTCGGTTATATACGCCTTTCAGTAAATCCAATTTTCCATCAATTGGTAGTTCTGTTGCCCAGTCAAATTCCTGTCGTTCATTTCTGTCCAACGCTTCCAGTACAATTTTCTTTTCTTCGTTTGGTTCCAATGTGGCATTTGCATACAGCGAAATTGTTGCATTCAATATTGCACCTCCAAACAAATCACTATAAGGACTCACATCTGTACCACCACCGGCCAATCCAATCCGCAATGGAGCTTTACTTCTGTATATCATCTTCCGTTTATTGCTTTGATTTTTAGTTTTACTCCATAGCATTTAGCGAAGGAATAGTTACCCAGCTGTTCTACTACTATCAACTTTTGTTGCGTCGCACTCTTGTACTGCATATCAATACTCAGCAAGACTTTGAATAGCTTTCACCAGATTCGACCAGCTGTATTTCTGCTTTTCATTGCGAAGATGAGGAATAAAAAACTGTTCGCCTAATGGATAAAATTTAAGAATACCATCTGCGATATCTTTTGCATTTGGCTCTACAACCAATCCTACTTTCTCATGTGGAACCAGAAAAGGCAAGCCGCCTACATTGGTAACCACCATTGGTTTTTCAAAATGGTAGGCGAGGGGAGTTACGCCGCTTTGTGTGGCGTTTCTGTATGGTTGAATCACAGCATCGGCAGCACATAGATAATATTTTACTTCACTGTCGGGTATAAAGTCGGTTTTTAATATCAATTGATTTTTTATGCCCAGTTTTTCTATCTGTTCATTGTAAGTTTTGGCATCTTCATAATATTCTCCTGCCACCAATAGTTTAATACCGGATTCCTTTATTCTTTCTTCTGCCATTGCTTCCAATAACAAATCAAGGCCTTTGTATTTGCGAATGAATCCAAAGAACAATATAATTTTCTCTTCTTGATTAAGACTTAATCTCTCTCTTGCTTCTTCTTTTGAAATAATTTCTCCAAAATTATCATACAAAGGATGCGAAACTAAAATGGCAGGTTTGGTTTTTTGAAACAACCTCAAGTCGGCCATCACTTTTTCACTCATCGTTATAAATGCATCGCAACTTTTCAAAAAGTATTTGGTAAAAAGTTTGTCGCCGATTCTTTTTTCATGCGGAATTACATTATCGGCTATGCAAATAATCTTTGTATGTTTATTCTTTCTTACTCTTCTTAAAATTGTCCCCAATGCCGGGCCCATAAAAGGTAACCAGAAACGAACAATGACAATATCTGCTTTTTCTTTTCTTAATCTGTTGCCAATCTTAATCCAGTTAAAAGGATTGATTGAATTTATGACTGAATGTATGGTCAGGTTTTCTGGAGCCGGTTCGTTACTGTATTGTGTTTTTCCTGGAAATAAAAAAGAGGGATACTGTAATGAGAACGAATAAATAGAAGAATCATGTCCTTCATCAATATATTCTTTTGCCAATCGCTGGTTGAAAGTAGCCAATCCTCCCCGTAGCGGATGCCCGGGCCCTATGATGATGACCTTTGCCATCACAAACCAGTTTTCGTTTCTATTAAATAAGAATTACGGTTGGGCGAATTGCGGGAAATTAATTCACCTATAAAACCAGCTAGAAATAATTGCATTCCAATAATCAATGATGTTAGTGCAAGAAAAAATCCAGGACGGTTGGTCAATGCAAAACTGCTGTCAATAATTTTAGAGATGATCAAATACAATGAAATTCATAAACCAACCATAAAGAACAAAGTTCCCCACATTCCGAAAAAGTGCATTGGACGTTTAGAAAATTTTCCAACAAAAGTGATAGACAATAAATCTAAAAAACCATTTACAAATCTTCTCCAGCCAAATTTAGATACACCATATTTTCTTGCACGGTGTTCTACTACTTTTTCGCCAATCTTTTTAAATCCTGCCCATTTTGCGAGCACAGGAATGTAGCGGTGCATTTCACCATACACTTCTACGCCTTTTACTACTCTTTTGCTATAGGCCTTTAGTCCGCAGTTGAAGTCATGTAATTTAATGCCTGAAACTTTTCTGGTAACCGCATTAAAAAATTTAGAAGGAATATTTTTAGTCAGTGTATTATCGTAACGTTTCTTTTTCCAACCGCTTACCATATCGTAACCACCTTCCACAATCATTTTTCTTAAGTCAGGTATTTCTTCTGGGCTGTCTTGTAAATCTGCATCCATTGTAATCACCACATCTCCTGAAGCAGCTTGAAAAGCAACATTCAGTCCGGCAGACTTTCCATAATTGCGTTGAAACTTTATGCCTTTTATATTAGAGTTTTTCGAACGAAGATGTTCAATGATTTCCCAGGAGTTATCGCTGCTGCCATCATCTACAAATATTACTTCGTAGCTGTAATTATTTTCATTCATTACCTTTTCAATCCAGCTTGTTAACTCTGGTAATGATTCAGCTTCATCTATAAGTGGTATGACGATTGATAAGTCCATTTATTCTTTTCTCTTAATTAAAAAGACAGAGATAGCGGCTGTTACTGCTACTCCAATTATCAAATATCCGAAAATCGAACCATAAACAACAGCCATATTATAACCCTTTTTATAACTACGGGTAGCTTCTTCAATTTCATCTGGTGTTTTCGAACTGTTTTTTTCTGATAATAATTGCTCCTTGTAAATTTTTGCTGACTCTTCCGCAAATTCCGGATGTGAATAGTTGAAAATGCCATAGAATAATGCCATTATCAGTGTAACAACAATAAAGCAACGAAAGCCTTGACTGAAAAGGTTACCAAAGGTTCCTGTGTAAGCCGCTGTTTGCCGAAAGGCAACCAATGTCCAGACAATACCCAATGCATAAATGCCATATACAGCATATTGCAATCTCGTATCTGCATTTTTACCCATATTATAAATCAGGAGGATAATACCTGTCATTAATGCAGCGGTTATTATTCCTTTTATTGCCGGTGAAATCTTCATTCAGTTGTTATTCATTTTTTAGGAAAGGGAAGCTTTATTTGCGTTGATGATACCCACAACTTTACCAGTCAGTTCTTTTCCGATAAAAGGAGAGTTTTTTGATTTAGAATGAATTTCTTTTTCTGTTACTGTCCATTTTTTTCCTGGTTCAAATAATGTGATGCAAGCCTTGCTTCCTACTTTTATACTTCCTTCTTCAAGGTTGAATAGTTTTCTTGGATTTGCACTAAGCAGTTCAACCCATCTCTCTTGTTTTACTTCGGGTAATGCTGTGCATAAAACTCCGTAAGCAGTTTCAAGTCCTATCATTCCAAATTTTGCATATTCAAATTCCAATACTTTGCTGTCATATTCATGTGGAAGATGATGTGTTGCAATACAATCTACGGTGCCGTCTGTAATTCCTTTTTGTAATGCGTTCCTGTCTTCTTTATTTCGAAGCGGAAGATTTACTTTCAGATTGGTATCGTAACTAACCATATCTTCATCACAAAAGAAAAGATGATAAGGTGTAACTGAACAACTAACTTCTGTACCACCTTCTTTCCCTCTCTGAATATATTCCAATGATTTTTTTGTTGATACTCCAGTGAAATGCATTTTTGATTCTGCATATCTTGTTAGCTTAATATCTCTTGCAACAATCAATTCTTCGGCCATGGCTGGTTTGCCCGGCAATCCTAACTGCGTTGATACAATTCCTTCATTCATCAGTCCATGCGGATTGATACTTTTATCATCGGGCAACTGAATCAGTATACCATCAAATGCTTTTACATATTGTAATGCTTTTACCAATAATCCGGCAGTCTGTACACCGTTTATCCCATCACTAAAAGCAACAGCACCACTTGCTTTCATATCATACATTTCCGCAAGTTCTTCGCCTTTTGTATTTTTAGTAATTGCACCGATTGGATGAATAGTAACTGGCAGCGATTTTGTTTTTTGAACAATATATTCTACGCCTGATTTATTATGAACAACGGGATTGGTATTAGGAATTACAAATACATCTGTATAACCACCAGCCGCTGCTGCTGCTGCACCTGTTTCCAATGTTTCTTTAAATTCATAACCGGGATCTGCAAAATTGGCAAACACATCTACCCAACCTGGCGAAACATGAAGACCGGGAATTTCAATTACCTGATCGGCATTGTCAGTTATCTTCTTATCAATTTTAAGAATGATACAGTTCTCTATAAAAATATCTGCTGATTGCCCGTTGAAGGGTGAAGAAGGATCAACTATTGTGGCTTGCTTAATGAGTATTGTCATTAAGGAGCGAAGTTAAAGGTTGTTATTGGTACAGAAAAATAGCAAAATGGCTTACTTTTGCGACTTAATTAGATGCTCTTCGGAGTATTTATGTCGGGACGTAGCGCAGTCCGGTAGCGTACCAGGCTGGGGGTCTGGGGGTCGCAAGTTCGAATCTTGTCGTCCCGACAATTGTAAGGATCTTCCAGATGAAATCGGGATAGTCCTTACATAAGTTGAATGGGTCGTTCCGATAAAATCGGAATCGTTCCGACTTTTCAAAAGGGCAGCCATTTTAAATAGGTGGCTGCCCTTTTTATTAATAATTATAAGGAGTCTTTTACAGGTTTCTTCGGCTTAATAAAAATATCCTTTATTGTTTTCTTAATGGATGGGGTTGGTTTTTTTGGAACACTATCCTGTGACGTATTCTGATTAGTTGTGTCTTTCCCAAAAACTTGCTCCAGCAATTTGTCTTTTACTTTATCAGTTATTTTATCTTTTACCGCCTGTAATGAGTCTTTTACTTTTGCCTTTGCACTGTCAATCTTTTCCTGAACAAAATCTTTTGCCTGTTCTTCTAATTGTTTGATGGCATCGCCTGCTATCTCTTTGAGGTTAATACTTAATGAAGGGTTGGAAATAGAGCCGGTCATTTTCATGTGAAGACTTATTGTTTCACCTAGTTTTATTGGGATACCTTTTTTAGTAGCAGCTGCAGCAAGGTTGTTTACCAAATTATTCCCCTGAGAACCCATCAAACTTCTTGGCAGCTTCATCTGTATTGCATAATCTATAGAGTTATCAAAACTATGAAAGCCGCCAATCTCCATTTCAATATTATCAATGTTAAGTGTAAACGGTTTTACCAATACTTTTCCATTTGCAAACTCAATGTAATTTTTTACTTCTTTTACACTGATGGATTTTAACCGGTCTATTTGTAATACTGCAGCAATCTTTTCTAGCGGAGCAAATTTTGCTAAAACTCCTTTTAATAATAATAGATTGCCATTTCCACTAAGACTATTCAGTTTTGGCATCATATCGCCTTTAAGATTTCCTGTAAGTGTAAGTTGTGAACTTAACGTACCAGAAAGAAATTTAGCGATAGGCATCAGCACTTGAATTGTATTGTAAGACTGAAATGCTTTCTGAACATCCATGTTCTTTATGTCGTAAGTGAATCCGATGTCAGGTTCTTTCTTATGAATTTTGGTAGAGTAGGAGCCATTCAGAATAACATCGCCACCCAGCACATTGGTGGTAATATTCTTCAATGTTATTTTTTCATCTTCCAGCAGCATAGTGCCAGCTACATTGTTATAATCAACGCCATCATATTGCACCTTGCCTGCATTTGCATTTACTGTGAAGTCGACACCTGCTGGCACAAGGAACGGATTTGCCGAACTAGTTGAAGCCGTAGTTGCCGCCACATTTGCATTTGACGATGTTCCCATCCATTCATGCAGGTTCACTGTGCCTGTATTTACGTTCAGGTTTCCTGATAAGGTTTGATTACTCATTAAGTAACCAATAAAATTATTCAATGCGCCGCTGGCGGTAAAGCTTGTACTTAAGTATTTGCCAGACATATTACTTAATGTAATATTCGACGGGTTGAAAGATAACTGTGTGCCGTTGATTGCAATGCCGGATGGATAGTCAGCCGATTTATAATTGAAATTATTCAATGAGGCATTTCCGCTGAGGGTTATCTTATCATATTGTTTTTGGGTGATGGCAGTTTTATTTCCAGCAAAACCCATATGAGTATTCAGCACACCGCTTATACTTGTGCCCGGCTCAAGTGTTGTGAACTGTTTGATATTATCCAAAGTGAATCTTCCTTTTGCATTTCCAGCGAAATTAACGGCAGACATTGGTTTGCTTAGTTGTACGGAAAAATCTAGCGGATCGTTTCCTATTTCAATATGTCCGGATGAAATATTAATAGCTGTGTTGTCGGCGATGCCTCCGCTATTTGTCAATGTTGCTTTGAAATTTCCATTCTTAATTGGTTGAGGAAAACTAGCTGCGGAATAAAATAAGTTTCGAACATCAAAGAAGCCGCCTGCGGTAAAGTTTCCAGATTGGTTTTGCAATGCCTGCATCGGGCCTTTTACAAATGCATCGGCCCAAACAAGTCCGGAGAGTTTTGTTCCGTCTTCAAGCTTTATAAATTTTGATAGCTGTGATAAATCTACTTTTCCTTTTGCAGCAGCATCTATTAACTGAGTGGTGACTGGATTTTTATAAATAAAACGAAAGTCAAATGGCTCGTTGTCCATTTCCAAATGTCCTTTTGGAATATCAATTATAGAGTTATCAGGTTTGCCATCGGCATTACTTGCTCTCATTGTTAGCTGAATATTTTTAACTGGCTTTGGCAGATCAGGATATTGGAAAGAACCATCTTTTACTTCGAGGTTTACATCGTAAGCAGGGATTTGCTCAGGAGAGTAAGTACCTTTTACAAATCCGTTGAATACAGCTTTACCGCTTGTCTTTATAGTTGAGAAATCCTCCGTATACATCGACGGTATCATGGAAAGAATAGATTTGAAATCGTTGGATGGTGACTCAAATTTTATATCCATATTGTAAGTACTGTCATTTACCAGTTGAAAAAATCCTGCAGCGGATAATTTCAGGTCATTTAATATAATGTCCTTTGTATCGAATGTGTAAGTGTTTGTTCTGTTATCAATTTTAATTTCTGTTTCAATGTCTGCTTTTGCGTCAGCCAGGTAAGGAATATTATCCTGTATCAATGTGGCGGTTGCTGCTTTTGTTTTTGTAGAAAGTGTAAAAACATCGGCTGTAAGATCGCCGCTGCCGGAATGTGTAAGTTCGGTTAACTCAGTATAGGTGTTTGCTCGTTTATCTTCGAACAACAGATAACCATTATTAATTTCGTATTTCTTCAATGTAAGTTGAAATACCGATGCGGAAGTATCAACACCTCCCGTTGTATCGCTGCTAGCTTTTGCTATATCCCAGTTTGCATTTCCATCTGCATTCATTAATGCATGAATTCTTGGTGAATCGAAAAAGAGACCATAAAGTTTGATGTCTTTCCCTTTTAGCACATTAAATAATCCTGCAGATGCATCTACTTTTTTTGCAGCCAATAATGTGTCTTCTGAAAATTCATTTAGGCCAATAATTGTAAGGTCTTCTATTACTATTGCCACTTTTGGGAAATGCTTGAACAAAGAAAGTTTTACATCGGAGAAATCCACCTTTGCATTGATGCTTTTATTGATTTCTTTTTTTACCAGGCGTTGTATCTGCTTTTTGAATACAACGGGGATGAGGAATGCTAAAACTATTAATACAACGAGGGTAATACCTGTAATTTTAAAGAATTTTTTCATAATGTGCTGGCTTATAATGTATTTTAGGCTATAAAGACAATAATAAAGCCAAAGACAAGTTACTATAATTTCAGTAGCGGAATATTATTATAAAAATCACAAAGGGCTCAAGCAATAATTTCATTTCTTTCGGTATTGCAATCAACTATGGAAGCAAATCGTAACTATTTTTTGCTACAGGTAGAAAAGGTCTGAGATAAACGGTATCATTTGTAGTTCTCATCCATCGGCTTGTTTCTTCCATATCCTCTTTTTTGAATTGTGACCAATGGCAATACAATGCTGTTACCGCTTTATTCATATCTTCTTTGCTGCATTTTATTTTTGTAGTAAGATATTTATCAGCTACCATGTTCCAATGATTATACATCCAGTTCTTGCCAGTTTTGTTTTCTGTCCAATGTTTTACCATTGAAGTGGGCATACCTGTATAAAATAATTGGGTTTTAGCTGGCATATCGCCGGATTGAAATAAATCTGTTACTGTTGTATGTACGGTGCGATGATCCATATGTCCGTAACCACCATCAGGTCCCCAGGTAATAATGATGTCGGGTTGATATTTTTTAAAAACACTGTCGAGTTTTTTATGTACAGGCTCCTGTGTAAATCCTTTGGCAAGACTGCCATCATCTAATCCCAACAGAATTGGTGACTCTATTCCTAATGCTTTGCTGGCACAGGCTGCTTCCCCGGCACGGACTTTTGCTAATGAATCTCCGGCAGGAATGGCTGCATGTTTATTGGTGCCGAGTTCGCCTTTGGTGGCTATGACGAGGTAAACGCTGTGGCCTTCTCTTGCATACCGGGCTAGTAAAGCACTTACATTGGTTACGGCTTCATCATCAGGATGGGCAAAGACTGCCATGATTGTTTTTTTGATGCCAGTTGGTTTTTCTTGACGCATGGCTGTGGAGAAGAAAAACAAAAGAGTAGAATGAGTTTCATGCTGTGGTTGTTGTGTGTAGGAAGATACTAAATTTTCCTTGCGAGGCCGTTGATAAAGGTACTATATGATTAGGATGCTGAGAGACCGAAGCAATCTAAATGAAATAGCAACTGGATAAATTTTCTTTATAATTTTCTTCCAACAAATCTTATCACTGAACCTTTTCCGATATGAAATTGTCCTTCATTTAATTCTATTTCCTGTTCAACTAATTCTATTATTTCAAAATTGTAAAAATCTGATTTTAGTTCATCTATTGAAAATAACATGTCAATTTCTTTGGGTCCGCCCATATTTTTGTTCATGAATTCGAAATGCTTTTTACTAAAAGCTTCAAAAATTAATATTCCACCGGGTCGCAGGAAAGTTGCCAATATTTTGTGATAGGATGATTTGGCGTCGGCAGGGAAATGAGCATAAATTAATGCGATAGCATCAAATTGATTAATCTGGTAAGTCAAAGATTGAATTTCAGTAACCTCATAATTAATGTTTATATGGTGCTTGTCTGCCAATTGGATTGCTTTCTTCCTGCCTTCCACACTAATGTCAAATGCAGAAACTGACCAACCAATTGTTGCAGCATAAACGGCGTTGCGTCCTTCTCCTTCTGCCGGAAACAGTATTGTTCCAGTCGGGATTTTCAATAGTTGTTCTTTGAGGTAATTGTTTGGTTGCTCGCCATAAGCGAATTCTTTTGCACTATACCTTTCGTCCCATTTTTCTTTCATATTTGCTGGTAATATTTTTACTATAAACTTTCTTTATTCAGTTGTTTGTATTGAAAGATACAGAATTCTAATTGGGAAATGATGGATGCGGAAATTGCTATATTGATGAGATTGCTTCGGCGAATTGGCGATGCTTTGCAATTAAAGGATTTTGCTTGCCTCGCAATGACGAACCTCGTTTGTGCTTCGTCATTGCGAGGCCGTTGATGATGCTTCTATGTGAGTGGGATGCTGAACGGCTGAAGCAATCTCTTCGGACGTACAGGTTTTGTATTTGTCATACCGACGAAGGAGGTATCTCAGAGAGTTTGATTTTTTGGTTGTCGTTTATTGGTTTTTAGTTTGTCACTTTCTTTGTCTTGAAACAAAGAAAGTAACCAAAGAAAATTCAAGGACAAAAGAATGCTCCGCCTTTTGTCCGGCCAACGCACAGGGACTCTGAAAGATTTATTTTTTACTATTGGTTGGTAAAGGGAAGGTGCCAGACTCCGCTGCGTGGTATGGTAAGACCATGCAGGTGCTGCTTTTTCGACAGGCGATGTGCTGCTTTGCTGTGACGTTTTATTTTGCCGAAAAAGAGGCACTGGGAGATTTTGTTTTGTTAGCGTAAGAGATTTTTTTAATTTATGTGGTTGGTGGAGGAAAACACCAACCACGGCATAAATAGAGCTCTAATGGTGTAAGCATTTGACCATTTCTGATTCTGGTTTTGTTATCAGATGTTCGATAATATCACTAGCTTTTAAATTAAACTGATAATTGCTATTGACTTCAGTGATATTGATTGGGTCAAATGTATAGTTGATTTCTTGATTCTCACCTTTGTATTGTCCATTGATTAGTGTTAAAAAGCCAACTTCTCCAAATATTTCATAATATGCGTACAACATTTTACTTTTTTTATCGCCTCGAATAATGACAATATGATATGGGGAGTTATTATGTTTTGATTTCGAAACGCCATAATCTAGAAACCAACAAAAATTATTATCAATATCTTCCTTTAGAAAATTAATAAGTGGGCTGCAATTTTGATAGTCTTCGGTTTTATGTATGTATAGATTTACTATTGTTTTAGAAACAGACCTTAATAATAAATTTGGCTCGATTGCGATATCAATTAAAAATTTCTTTTCTGTATTATCATCTTCTGTGATTTCAAATTGGAGATCTTTCCTAGTTATTTCTATGCCATCTAAATCCTTGGCCAATTTTTTCATCTCCTCAAAAACTCTTTTTTTATCATGGTGAGAGACTTTTATTAAATCTTTTGTTACTTCAATTTTAGGATCAGCGGAAGCTAACTTGTATCCCGGTGCTACTATTAATTTTTCTCCGGTTGATAAATTTTTAGCTTTAATTGGTTGTACAGCACCTCTTTCCCGGTTTATATTATACTTACTGGCTAAAATATTTCCAAACTTGGCAAACTCCTTGTCGAAAAGACTTCCTGTTTTATCGTTACATGGTTTGCAAATCAATGATCTGCTTTTAAGTCTTCCGCCTATTGATTCTTGAATAATATGTTCTAATGAATGATTTTGTTCTGATAAAGGATCGTTGCACAGATAACAATTAACCATGACACAAGGTACAAACAATATAAGATGAATTATAGGCGTTTTGGATAGTTGCTGTGTAAGGCAAAATGCGTCAAATCCCTTTTAGGAGACTCGGCTTGGAAAAGAATAGAATTACAAAAAGAATAAAAGTGTAAAGTAACAGAAGGCTTACTTATACTCGGAATGATAATATAATATCTTATATTGTTGGGAGAAATAATTTTAGATATGTCAAGATACTCACCTATTGTGCTGAATAATCTCAAAGAGGAGTTTATTCAGCCATTACAACATGCCACGAGGCCCGATAAAGCAACACCAAATAAAGGAGAGATTTTGTATCGAGTAGGTGTTGACGAAATTATTTTTAATTACAATAATGCTCATGATATTCAGAAAAAGTATGGTATGGCATATGATTTTTATGACGTAAATGGATATGCATTTGAAATGAAATATTTTGAATTAGGAATATCTTTCTTTTTTCATCAGGCTGATTTCGAGAGGAAAATATTTTCTGCTAGAATATGGAAGGAGTTTGATGCTTTTCAAAAAATTAGTGAAAGAATATCGTCAGGTATAAGACCATTCCTTATACTTCATGATGTGTTTGTATCCGAAATGAGGGAAGAGGAGATTATGAAAAGTTATGATGAAACATATTTTGTTAATTATGGGTTTTTTAGATACCATTTTATACCAGATGAGAATTCTTCAGAAGAACTATTTCCTATTGAATCTATTGCACTAGTTGGTGATGGGTTTTAAGCAAATATGGAATTGTATTATTTTTTTTGTTGCCATGAAAAAGGGGACGTACAAGTGAGTGACACAACAGACGATGCCATAAAAAACTGAAGCTGGTAACAAAACCCACCCCAATTTTCTAAAGCATTTTATTTTCCTTAGTTCGCCCCGCTCAGGAGGGGAAGTTCGTTTTGTGTTAATGGTCGTTGAGCGGCAAACCTCTTTTCTGCCACTCAATCCAGTTGATGTACTCCGGTGCTACACGGTGTTCTTCCATGGTAATGCAATCATCTACCGGGCAAACGAGTTGGCAAAGATTGCAGCCTACACATTCTTCATCAATAATGGTATAAGTGTTATATGGATTTCCCTTTTCAATTTTGATGGACTGATGCGATGTATCCTCGCAGGCAATATAGCAAAGACCGCAGTGGATACATTTGTCCTGGTTTATTTTGGCAATATGATGATAGTTGATGTCGAGGTCTTCCCAATGAGTGATGCTGTCGACAGATTTGCCGATAAAATCATCAAGGGTGTTGAATCCTTTTTCATCCATCCAGTTGTTGAGGCCATCGCATAAATCGTCTATGATGCGGAATCCATATTTCATAGCGGCAGTGCATACCTGCACATTGCTGGCACCGAGGAGCATAAACTCTACGGCATCTTTCCAGGTGCTTACGCCACCGATACCGGAGACGGGAACTGTTTTGGTTAACT
Source organism: Chitinophagaceae bacterium (assembly GCA_016708765.1). Taxonomy (GTDB): domain Bacteria; phylum Bacteroidota; class Bacteroidia; order Chitinophagales; family Chitinophagaceae; genus JJ008. The sequence continues at coordinate 810,478 of JADJFD010000001.1, read as the reverse complement.
CATCCTGCGCAATAGTGGTTAGGAATTTTAAGGCAATGGGTTTTACGGCCGGGCCGCAATAACCACCAAAGACAGACTTACCCGCCACATAAGGATTGGGAACCAGCGTATCGAGATCAACACCGGTTACGGATTGAATGGTATTGATTAATGAGAGAGCATTGGTGCCTGCTTTTACTACCGAGCGGCCGGTTGGCACTACGGAATGTACATTGGGTGTGAGTTTTGTGATTACGGGAATGTTGGCGGCTTCCATTACCCATTCTACTACCATGCAGGCAATTTCAGGGTCTTGCCCCACGGCGGCACCCATTCCTCTTTCCGTCATTCCATGCGGGCAACCGAAATTTAATTCGAGGCCATGTGCGCCGGTGTCTTCTACTTTTTTTATTAACTCATGCCAGCTTTTTTTATCGTTGTCGGCCATTAAGGAAACAACCATGGCTCGGTCGGGGAATAATTTTATGCACTCGGCAATTTCTTTGAGGTTGATGTCGAGCGGACGGTCACTTATTAATTCAATATTATTAAAGCCCATCATTCTGCCGCCATTAAAATCTACTGCGGAATACCGTGAGGAAACATTTTTTACCTGGCTGCCGAGTGTTTTCCAAACCACACCGCCCCAGCCGGCTTCGAATGCTCTTAGGACATTGTATTTTTTATCCGTTGGCGGCGCAGAGGCAAGCCAATAGGGGTTGGGGGATGAGATGCCGAGGAAGTTGCTATGTAACGAAGCCATTTATTTTGAATTTTGAATGATAAATTTTGAATTAAAGGCAAGGTTATTTTGAATTAAGTAGTTTCCTGAGTTGTTTTTACGATTTTGGTCAGGATGTTTATGATATGAGTAATTGATTCAATGCATGGCGAATAATCAATGTCAATCAGCTTGCTTTTTTCAAGTAATCTGAGCCAGTATCTTGTTTCTCTTGCTTCTTTCGAAGCAATTGCCATTTTCGAAATAAAATCTTTTCTTGATTGTGCTGCTGTCGCTTCTTCAATGTTGGCGCCTATACTTGTCCCACTTCTTAAGACTTGTTTTGAAATAACGAATTCTTTTTTCTCTTGCAGTTTCTTATATAATTCTATAATCTGCAATGCAAAACTGAAAGACAACTCCAATATTTTATTCTCCGTCTTCAATAATTCAAAATTTAAAATATATAATCTAAAATAGCCTTAGCTCCATCTTTTCCCGCTTGCACCGCATCCACCACTTCTTTACCACCATTCACCGCATCGCCACCGGCGAACACACCTTGGATGTTTGTTGAGCAATTACCATCAATTGTAATTTTTCCTTTTAAATTTTGAATTTTTAAATCTTCAATCAAATCTTCAAAAGGAGTTTGCCCAGCTGCTTTAATGACCATGTCAACATCTAATGTAAATGTTTCTCCAGTATCGATAGGGGAACGGCGACCACTTGTATCAGGTTCGCCTAGTTTCATTTTACTGCAAACTAGTTCTGTTACTTTACCATTAATACCTTTTACTTCTTTTGGTGCGGTTAACCAAATGATTTTGCAACCATCAAGCATCGCAATATCCAGTTCTACTTCTGTGCAAGGCATTTCATCCTGAGTTCTTCGGTAGAGCATTGTTACTTCTTTTGCACCGAGTCGTTTTGCTTGTGTTGCAGCATCAATCGCCGTCATTCCCATTCCTATTACAGCTACTTTATCACCTACAGGGACAGTTGAAAAACCTTTTGCTCTGATGTCATAAATAAAACTGATGGCATCTACTACGCCTTCTAATTTTTCACCGGGAATATCTAAATGTCTTGCAACACCAACACCGATGCCGAGATATACTGCATCGTATTCTTTTCTTAATTGGGCCAGTGTAATGTCTTTGCCTAATTCCTGATTGTACTTTACATCGATACCACCAATGGATAAAATATAATTGACTTCGTCTTCGCAGAATTGTGGGGTTACTTTATAGGCAGCAATTCCATAGGTCATTAAACCGCCGCCTTTGTTTTCTTTTTCATAAATAGTACAATCAATTCCTTCTCTTGAAAGGGCATGGGCACAGCTTAATCCGGCAGGGCCGGCGCCGACAATTGCTACCTTCTTACCTGTTGATGGTTTACGTTCGAAGAGTTGCCAATTTTCTTTCATTGCTATTTCGGTAGTGTAGCGTTGTAGTTTGGCAATAGGGATTGGTTCTTCTTCGAGTAAATTATAAACACAGGCACCTTCGCATAATTTTTCTACGGGGCAAACTTTGGAGCAACCTGCTCCCATAATATTGGAGGAGAAAATTGTTTTGGCCGAACCTTTTATATTTTCTGTTGAAATCTGTTTAATAAACTTGGGGACGTCAATACTTGTCGGACAACTTTTCATGCATGGTGCATCATAACAAAACAAACAACGATTTGCATCCACTTTTGCTGCCGTAATATTTTCATACGGGGGATGAATGTCGGCGAAGTTTTCTTCGTATTGCTGCTCGGTTAGTCTGTTGTTTTCGATTGCCATTTATTTTTAATTGATGCCCAAAGAACCGAACGTACAAGAGTGCGACGCAAAAAAGTTCATCGGTGTTAATATTGTTGTGTGCATAATTACCCACCCCAGTTTCCTAAAATCATTAAACACACTTAGTTCGCCCCTCCAAGGAGGGGAAGTTTTCGTTTGTGTATATTTTCTACTTTAAAGAACTTATAAAATTGTTAAGAATCATTAACCTAAGTTCCCCTTTAGGGGACAGGGGCTATAACTCCGTCAATTTGCCGTACGTCTCCGGTCTTCTGTCTCTAAAAAATTGCCAAGTATTCCTTACTTTTTCAATTTCATCCAGATCAAAATCAGCAATTAATAATTCATCATTGTCTTCTGATGCCTCCGCTAATATTTGTCCTCTCGGGTCAACGAAATAACTGGTGCCATAAAACTTGCCGAGGTTCCAGGGTTTTTCTTCGCCAACTCTGTTGATACATCCCATAAAATATCCATTGGCAGCAGCATGTGCCGGTTGCTCTAACTTCCATAAATATTGTGAAAGGCCAGCAACTGTTGCCGAAGGATTGTAAACTATCTCGGCACCATTCAAACCCAAACATCTTGCACCATCGGGAAAGTGACGATCATAACAGATGTACACTCCAACTTTTGCATACTTGGTTTGAAAAACGGGATAACCTAAGTTGCCGGGTTTAAAGAAAAACTTTTCCCAGAAACCTGAAGTATGTGGAATATGATTTTTTCTGTACTTACCAAGATAAGTTCCGTCGGCATCAATTACTGCTGCGGTGTTGTATAATACTCCAGCCTGTTCTTTTTCATAGACAGGAACAATGATAACCATACTGTACTTTTTTGCATACTCCTGCATCCGTTCTATCGTAGGGCCGGGAACTGTTTCTGCACTTTCGTACCAAGCTTTATCTTGCCCGGGACAGAAATACGGTGTATTGAAAATTTCCTGGAAGCAAAGTATCTGCACACCTTTTTTCCCCGCTTCTTCTATATAGGGAATGTGTTTTTGCACCATTGCTTCCTTAATTTCCGCAATTGTTCCTTCACCTTCGGTTTTTGGAAGGCTCATTTGAATTAATCCTGATTTGATGATTCTTGGCATAGTTTTTTTTTATTTCTCGCAAAGACGCAAAGTTTAAAAGACGCTAAGAAAAGCTTTGCGGCTTTGCTCCTTGGCGCCTTTGCGTGAAAGATTAAATGATCTGAGACACTTTATTTCTCTTTATAAATTTACCATATCCTTTTTCTATTACACAATTATTATTATCAATAGCAACTTGCCCACGGAGTAAAACTGTTTTTACTTTACCTGTTAATTCCCATCCTTCATAACCGCTGTAATCAACATTCATATGATGCGTTTTAGCGGACAGTGTATGTTTTTCATTCGGGTCAAAGATTACGATGTCTGCATCGCTGCCAACGGCAATTGTTCCTTTGCGGGGAAACATGCCGAAAATTTTTGCAGGGTTGGTACAGGCTACTTCTACATATTTGTTTAACGTAATTTTTCCTTTGTGTACACCTTCACTGTATAAAAGTTCCATTCTGTTTTCTATGGCAGGATGACCGTTGGGTATCTTTGAAAAATCATCTTTTCCTAACAGTTTCTGTTCCCATTTAAAAGGGCAGTGGTCTGTTGCAACAACATTTACTAATCCCTGATTGATACCCGCCCATAATGTTGCCTGATCTTTCTTTTCTCTTAATGGCGGACTCATTACCCATTTGGCTCCGTCTTCTTGTTCATATAAGGAAGCATCAAGTATTAAATATTGAATACAGGTTTCTACAAATATGTTTTGATTTCTTTTGGTTGCATTTCGTACTGCATTCAATGCGCCTTCACAAGTAAGGTGAACGATATAACCCGGACAACCGGTATAGTTTGCCATGTCTGCAAAACGTTCGGATGCTTCGGCTTCTGTTACTTCTGGTTGTGATAAATAATGATAAAGTGGAGAGAGCTTGCCTTCGCTTCTATGTTTGGCAATTAAATAATCAATCATATCGCCATTGGTGGCATGTACGTTTATAAGGCCGCCCCGTTTTTTTACTTCTTCCATTAACCCGATCATCTGCCGGTCATCAATCATCAATGCTCCTTTGTAGGCCATGAAAGTTTTAAAAGAAGTGATGCCTTCTTTCTCAATCATTTCCTGTATTTCATTTTTAGTGTTGTCGTTAAAATCAGTTACAGCCATGTGGAAGCTGTAATCGCCAACACAATTATTATCGCTTCTTCCTTTCCATTCTTCTAAAGCGGCACGGAGTGAATTACCTTGTTTTTGTAAAATAAAATCGATGACCATGGTGGTGCCACCATACAAAGCTGCTCTTGTTCCAGTTTCGTAGGTATCGCTGCTAGATGTTCCCATGAAAGGCATTTCGAGATGTACATGCGGATCAATACCACCCGGGAAAACTAATTTACCCGCAGCATCAATTTCTTTATCTGCTTTTACATTAAGGTTCCTGCCAATTGTTTTTATTGTTTCGCCTTCAATATAAATATCAGCCAGCTGGTCGGAGTCGGCCGTTATTATTCTTCCGTTTTTGATAAGAATAGATACGGCCTCCCTGCCCTCCGAAGGAGGGTTCTTGGACTCCGATAAATTGATGTTTTCTTTTTTTTGTTCGGACATTTTTTTTATTTACTATGTAATAAAGTGTTTAATGCTTTAGGACACTAAAGCCCCTCCTTCGGAGGGGTTGGGGAGGCTACCCAATATACAAAACTGCTTACAAAAAAGCCAACAAACCATGCATAATGATAGAGGTCGGAAATCCAAACAGGGAATACAGTGGACGAAACCACTTTTATCTGCAATAAAAATCCGGGAATGTTTGGAATGATTCCAGCTAACAATGCAATGATGGCTGCGCTATTAAAACCATTTTTAAATCCATACTGCCCTTTGTGCTGGTATAGTTCGGTTACATTTAATTGTTGCTTTCGAATAAAATAATAATCCGCAATCATGATGCCGCCGACAGGCCCGAGTAAACTTGAATACGCAATGAGCCAGGTGAAAATATATCCGTTGGGATCGGCAATTAATTTCCAGGGGAAAATTAAAATACCAATGATGCCAGTGATATAGCCGCCGGTTCTGAAATTTATTTTTGTTGGAGAAAGGTTTGCGAAATCATTTGCTGGACTTACAATGTTTGCTGCAATATTGGTAGCTAATGTTGACAAGGCAACTGCTATCATGGCAAAGCTTACTAATAATTTATTTTCAAATTTTCCTGCAAGCACTACTGGATCCCAAATGGTTTCGCCATAAATTATAAATGTTGCTGAAGTGACAACAACACCGATGAATGCAAACAACGTCATGGAAGGTGGCAGGCCAATTATTTGCCCGTTGATTTGTGCTTTCTGACTTTTTGCATACCGTGTAAAATCAGGAATGTTTAAAGAGAGTGTTGCCCAAAAACCAACCATGCCTGTTAATGCAGGAAAGAAATATGCCCAAAATGCTTGGCCGGTCAATTTTGCTGGTTGAGAAAGTATTGGTCCTAATCCATTGCCTGCATTGATTGCCCAGAATAATAATGCCAATGCTGCAAAGGGTAAAAAGAATGCTTTGAAGATTAATAATTTTTTGATGCTTTCAATTCCAAAATAAACGACGAGCATATTGATGAACCAAAAAATAATAAAACAAATGGCGGGTCCGGTTTCTAATCCGAATGAAGCAGGAAAAATTTGCGGCATGGTTGCGAGTGATGGAATCCAGAGTTTCATCATTTGATACAATGCGAATCCGCCAATCCATGTTTGAATACCAAACCATCCGCATGCAACGATAGCTCTTAGCATTGCCGGAATGTTTGCGCCTCTTGTACCAAAACTTGCTCTTGCAAAAACAGGAAATGGAATTCCGTATTTGGCTCCGGCATGTCCGTTTAGTATCATTGGAATTAATACAACTGTATTGCCAATAAATATTGTAAGGATAGATTGCCACCAATTCATTCCACCTTCTATCAATGAACTTGCCAGCATATAAGTTGGTATACACAAACTCATACTTATCCATAAGGCTGCATAGTTCCAGGTGCCCCAAGTTCGTTTGTGCTGGGGAATGGGAGCAAGGTCTTCGTTGTAAAGTGAAGCCTCCATACCCTCCGAAGACGAAGCCCCCCTGCCCCCCGAAAGGGGGTTCTTGGTCTCCGATAATTTGATATTTTCTTTGTTCATTCGGAATTCAAGATTTTAAAGTTCAATAAGACTTTAAAGTTTTTAAGACTTCTACACTATCACTTTCATTTGCTATAAAATATTTTAAACAATAGGGTTCTAAAGTCCCCCTGCGGGGGATTTAGGGGGCCGTACTCTCATCCGCAATATTTATCGCTTCACTAATAATCGCCAACCCTTCATTAATCTGTTCTTTTGTAACTATTAATGGGGGTGCAATAAAAATAAAACCCCAACGAACAAAAGTGTACATACCGAGTTCTTTAATTTTTGCAGCCACTTTATTCATCACAATCATTTCATCAGGCTTTGCATTGAATGGAGCCATCGGCTCTTTTGTTTTTCGGTTCGTCACCAATTCAATACAACCGAGCAAACCGGTATTTCTGAAATCGCCGATGCTTGGATGTTTTTGTTTTAACTTTTCTACTTCCTGCTCTATATATTTTCCCATCGCTACACAATTCTCAATTAGGTTATCCTCTTCATAAATTTTTAAAGTTGCTAAGGCAGCGGCACAACTAACGGGATGAGCAGAATAGGTGAGACCGAGAGCCAGAACTGTATCATCATACTTTGCAGCAATCTTGTCGCTTACCATCAGGCAACCAAATGGTAGATAACCACAGGTCAATCCTTTCGCCATTGCAATCATATCGGGAACGATACCATGATTTTCAAAACCGAACCATTTGCCTGTTCTGCCAAAGCCGCTCATTACTTCATCCATTATTAATAAAATGCCATGCTTGTTGCAGATTTCTCTTACTGCTTTTAAATAACCAACTGGATATTTAAAACAACCTGATGAACCGGATTCGCCTTCGAGTAAAATAGCAGCGATGGTCGCTGGGCCTTCGTATGCAATTATTTTTTCAAGATTGCTTACCGTTTCTTTTAAAAAGGTTTCTTCTCCATATTCCCAGCGATATAAATAAGGTAAATCAAAATGCACAAAGTTGGGAGCTTGTTGTGCATCCACTGGAATTCTTCTTGGGTCGCCACTGGCAGACATAGCACCAATAGATGCACCATGATAAGATTGATAACGGCTGAGAATTTTATGACGGCCCGTATATAGCCTTGCCAGCTTTAATGCATTTTCAATCGAGGTGGCACCACATAAAGTAAAAAATGCTTTGTTCAGATCACCGGGACAAATTTCTGCTAGCTTCTTTCCTAATTCACCCCGAACTTTTGTTACACAACTTGGCGTTACATAACTCACCTCTTGCATTTGTTTTACAACAGCATTTGTAATACGTTGGTCACCATGACCGATGTTTACATTCATCAAACCCGATGAGAAATCAATATAACTTTTGCCATCGTAGTCGTACAGATAAACACCTTCGGCATGTTTTACAGCGATTGGGTTGGTTCCTTTTTGTTTGCTCCAGGAGAATAGGGTGTAGTCTTGATTATTTTGGATAATCTCTTGTGATTCGGAAATTGTTTTAGTCTCTGACACTTTATTTATTTTAAATGTTGAATGTTGAATTTTAAATGCATTTTCTTCATTCAACATTTAAAATTCAACATTTATAATAATTATTAACTCATCCAATTCACACCCGCCTCTGCATTCCACTTCGTTGTACTCTTCTTCAACTTCGTCCAGAATTCAATGGAACTTTTTCCGGTAATGTCGCCTACACCGAATTTACTTTCATTCCATCCGCCAAAAGAGAATGGTTCTCTTGGAACAGGGACACCCACATTCACACCAATCATTCCGGCACTGCTGCGTTCAATGATGTATCGGGCCATGCCACCATTTTGTGTAAACACAGAAGCTGCATTGCCATAAGGATTTGCATTTTCAATCGCTAATGCTTCATCAACAGTGTTTGTTCGCATAATAGAAATAACAGGGCCGAAAATTTCTTCTTTTGCAACGGACATCTCAGGTGTTACATAATCAATAACTGTGGGACCAACATAAGTACCATTCTCTTTTCCTATCACTTTTGTATTTCGTCCATCTACTAAAATCTTTGCACCATCTCTTTCTGCTTCTCCGATATAGCGTTCAATCCTTTCTTTACTTTCTTTACTGATAACAGCACCGAGATTTTCTCCAGGAATAATTTTTCTGGCTTCCTCACAAATCTTATCAATAATAGCATCTACATTTCCCACACCAATCATGGCAGATGCAGCCATGCAACGTTGCCCTGCACAACCACTCATACTTGCAGCAACATTCTGTGCTGTCATTCCGGGAATAGCATCAGGCAATACCATTAAATGATTTTTTGCTCCGCCGAGTGCCAGTGCTCTTTTATAATTCTGTGTAGCTCTTTGATAAACGATCTTGGCCACTTTGGTAGAACCAACAAATGAAACTGCTTCTATACCTGGGTGATCGCAAATGGCTTCTACAATTTCCACATCACCATGAACGATATTGAAAACACCATCGGGTAAACCTGCTTCTTTTAAAAGTTCAGCTAACCTACCGCAACTCAGCGGTACTTTTTCTGATGGTTTCATAATCATACAATTGCCAAGTGCAATCGCATTTGGTAATGTCCAGTTAGGAACCATACTTGGAAAATTAAATGGAACGATTGACGCAACAACTCCTAATGGAACATGCTCTGTTCTGCATTCAACTCCTTTACTTACTTCCAGAATTTCTCCAGTAATCAATTGTGGAAGGGAAGTTGCAAATTCTGTGAGCTCAATACTTTTTTCAATTTCGGCGACTGATTCACCGTAGGTCTTTCCGTTTTCTTCACTGCATAACTCAGCCAGGACTTTTAAATCTCTTTCTAATAAAGTTTTATAGCGAAAGAAAACCTGCACTCTTTCTTTTATGGGGGTTTTACTCCAGGATGGGAAAGCGGCTTTAGCAGCTTTTACTGCATCATCTAAATCTTTTGCTGAAGACATCGGCACTTTTGATAATAAATTTCCATCTAAAGGGGAAATAACTTCCAATGATTTTTGTGTTGCGGCATCAACAAATTTTCCATTGATAAAATTCTGGACAGGTGAGTATTTCATATTGTAAGTTTCTTTTTAAATAAGTTTTAATGGTTTTGAAACACTAAGTCGCAAAGACACAAAGGCACAGAGAAGAAACGAGTCATATAAAAAACCCATTGTGCCTTCGTGACTTACAGTCTTCGTGGCTCAATAATTAATAACCACTGATAAATATACTTAATTTAGCGAAGTTTACAACCTAACAACTTCAATTTCAATGACACCGGAAAGAACAGAACGGCTTACATCAGTACTTAATAAAAGGCAAGGCGATATTACAATCGTTTTGGAGAATGTGTTTGATCCGCATAATATTTCGGCAGTAATGCGAACCGCAGATGCTGTTGGCATTCAAGATATTTATATTTTAAATACAAAGATTCCGCAGCATAAAAAATGGGGTGCCAGAAGTTCTTCTAGCGCCGTTAAATGGTTAACCGTTCATCAGTTTGAAAATGCAGCCGAATGTTTTGCTGCATTACGAAAAAGTTATTCAACCATTTTAACAACTCATCTCAGTAGTGATGCCGTAAGTTTACACAGTATTGATTTTACGCAACCCATTGCATTGGTTTTTGGGAATGAGAAAAGTGGCGTAAGTGAAGAAATAAGAGCAATGGCCATGGGAATTTTATTATTCCACAGGTTGGTATTATTCAGTCACTAAATATAAGTGTGGCATGTGCTGTTACTTTATATGAAGCTTTCCGGCAAAAATCAATTGCGGGACAGTACAACCAGCCAAGTTTGGACGACGTCAGATATAATGAATTATTTAAAGAGTGGGAGAGGAATAGGAGAGAAGAGGATAGTCAATAGTCAATAGTCAATAGTCAATAGTCAATAGTCAATAGTCAATAGTCAATAGTCAATAGTCAATAGTCATGGTATGAGGAGATGTAAGTTATTATTGTTTTTGTTATTTCTTGGATTTGTCAATGTGGAGGGGCAGGAGATAAAGAGTGTTAAGATTACTGATATAGAAAAGATTATTGCTGAAAGCAAAACTCCCTTAATCGTTAATATGTGGGCTACGTGGTGCAAACCATGTGTTGAAGAACTACCTTATTTTCTCGAAGAAGTGAATAAGTATAATACTTCGAAAGGAACAGCAGATAGCATTCAACTATTGCTGGTTAGTTTTGATTTTGCACTTTCTTTTCCCGAAGGGATTTCAAAATTTGCTGCTAAACGAAATATCAATGCTCCGATAGTTTGGTTGAATGAAACAAATGCAGATTATTTCTGCCCTAAGATAGATGCTAAATGGTCGGGAGCAATTCCGGCAACTTTATTTATTAATAATAAATCCGGCTACCGGAATTTTTTTGAAGCACAAATCTCCCATGACCAATTGAAAGATGAAATCAAGGCTATACTAAAATGAGATTATCTTATTTCTTCCCTTTTAATTTCTTCATTTGCCTTTGCGACCATATATAGGAAGTAAATACCAGCCCCAAGGCTGGTTAATGCCAGAATTACTCCCATTACACTTTGGTGATAGATAGCCTTGGCAAGACAAAATCCAACTAAGACCATAAAGCCGATAATGATTAGCCGTTTGATTGTTTGTTTGGAAAGCATAAGCTGTGGTTTTATTTCCGCAGGTGCGAAGTGAAGAAAAGCGTCAGTTATCTTATTTGATGCATCCATAAAAACATTCCATAAAATTTTACTAAAAAAAATCCTCCGGGGTTTCCGGAGGATTTTTCAACGTATTAAAAATGCGTTTATTTGTTTCTCTTTATGCTACAACCTATCGATTTTGATTCCTTAACGGATACATCTTTACCCGATTTCATTTCATCGATAGCTATTTTCAGATGCTTGCGGCCAGCTGCATTGGCATCACCTGGGTGATCATCTATAGCACCATGATAAGTGAGTTTATTATTGTTGTCGAATAAGAAACATTCTGGAGTTTTGTTGGCACCAAAGGCATCAGCCATTTCAGAATTCTTATCGACCAGATAGTGCCATTTGTAATTTTGTTTCAACGCATATTCTTTCATGGCTTCATAAGAATCTTCATTGCCTCGGTACGCTTCATTTGAATTAAGGATAACAACACCAATATCGTTTGCCAAAGCATATTTGCTAATCTCATTTGTTCTTCCCTGATTTTTTTCTACATACGGGCATGTATTACAGCTAAACATTACCAGTAAACCATTTTTCTTTTTTGCATCTGCAAAAGAAATCTGCTCACCAGAAGTGTTCAGCATTTTCTGGTTAGCATTAGGAAGTGTTGCGCCAATTGGTAATGGATCACTTACCGGAAATAATGTGATGGCAGCAATAGCGGCAATAGGTAATGCCGAGAATAATATTTTTTTCATTTTGTAGATTTTATTTTATTATTCAAATTTCGTGCAATCATTCGGATTTATCACTCCCGTCTAGAGGTTTATCTTTCCGTTCATCGGCTATTTTTTTTAAGGAACTGATACTTACATTTAATTCAAATCCGATTAGTAAGACTAGTGAATTAATAAATATAAGTACCATGAGTATCAGTACTGTACCGATAGATCCATATAATTGATTATATGTTCCAAAACGACTCACCCACCAGGAGAAGAGTATCGTCATCAATAACATTAGAAAAGTTGCTAATATGGAGCCAGGATTTATGAACCTCCATTTTTTATGAACGGCTGGAGCATAGCGATAGATAAATGATATGCAAGCGAAAAATAGTAATACGATTACAATCCATCTGCCATTTAGAATAATATACCGGACTGTTTTATTTTCAATTCCCAACCACTCTAAAACTGCTTCTCTTCCTATCAAGAGTAACACAGAAACAATAACTATTAAAAATAAGATTAATGTAATTTTTAATGCAATGCCTCTCATCTGCAAACCTTTTCTTTTTTTAAATCCTATATAGTTTTGATCAAAGGATCGCATAATACCCATCAAAGCATTTGATGAGAAGAACATTGATAAGATAAAACTCAGCGATAATAATCCGTTACGAGGTTTATTAATAAAGTCTTTTAAAAAACTGATTAATACTGCATTATCTTTTTCCCCGGGAATAACGTCTCTTATCAATCCATATAACTGATTCTCGAACTGTGCTGTGATCGGAATGAAGGGCAGTAATGTGAAAAGAAAAATTAATGCTGGCGGAATGGCCATTACGAAGTTGAAGGCAATAGCAGAAGCTCTTTCCGTCATTCCTACAGTTTTTACCTGCGAAATAAAAAATTGAATAACATCATATAAAGGAATGCCTCTGAAGCCAGGGAATGAAGTTGCTTTACTTTTATCGATAATAAATTTTATCGGCGTTGTATCCGTATTTTTTGTTCCTATTTTAGACAACAACGGCATTATTGATTCTCCTTTGCTTTTTTAGTTGAGTCCATTCTTCTTGTTAATTCCTGCTGGTACATTCTTGCATACTTTAAATGATCGTTATAATTACTTGTAAAGATACTTGTCCCATCAAACTTATGACTGGCTACAAAGTATAAGTAATCAGTTTTTGGCGCATCTAATACTGCATCAATAGATTCGATAGAAGGTGTACATATTGGTCCCGGAGGAATGCCAGCATACATATAAGTATTGAAAGGGGAATCTGTTTTGAGGTGAACACCAGTCACTCTTTTCAATGGAAAGTTTTTCATAGCGAATTTTACAGTCGGGTCGGCTTGTAATTTCATGCCAATTCTTACCCTGTTCAGATAAGTGCTTGCAACATTATACTTATCTGCTTTTTTATTGGTTTCTTCTTCCACTATAGAAGCAATGGTTGAAACTTCTAACGGAGTCAGCTTTAAACTATCGGCTTTTACTTTTCTTTCATCGTTCCAGAATTTTTTATAAGCGGTAAGAAACTGTTCAAATATAGATTCAGGTTTACTGTTCCATACTTCGCTGTAGGTATAGGGCATTACAACAGCCATCACAGTATTAGTGTCCAGCCCGTATTCCTTTAATTTTTCGTTGTTGTTCAAAAGATTAATCATTTGCAAGGAATCGAATTCAAATAAATTGCCAACCTTTTTGGCGAGGTCTTCTCTGGTTCTAATTTTTGTAATTACAAGATTCAATTTACTCTGATCTCCACTGCGCAACATTCTGACTAATTTAAAAAGGCTCATTCCTTTTGTAATCTTATATCTACCCGGCTTTATAGTATTAAAGCGAAGTATTTTTTTTGCATAGTCAAACCAAGTTGTTGAGTTGATATACTTTTTTTCAACCAGTTCATTTTTTACATCAGCATAAGTTGCACCTGTTTTTATATAGAAGAACTCTCCGGATGGAGTAGTGGTGGCCGGGCCAAAGAATTTATAGGCAACGAAAGCTCCGGCGATTAGTATTAATAGAACGATTACATAAAATATTCTCTTTTTCATAGTATGGGCTAATAAGTTAATTACTCGTGGAGTTCAATATAAATAAAAAACCCTGTCTCAACGAGGCAGGGTCCTAAAATTTATACAGCGTTTATATTAATTAAGGCGTTTGTGGTGTAGTAGGTGCAGGCGTTGGGGTCAATGGCACCGTATTTGACGGCAACGGCTGAGAAGTAGATGGAACAGGTGCTCCTGTCGCATCAATTGTTCTGTCCGGCACCGTTGACGATGATTTAGAAATAAAGAATACTGAAAGCAAGCATAAAGCTCCTACAAGACCCGCAAAAACCCAGGTTCCTTTTTCAAGTACATCATTTGTTTGTTTTACACCCATAAATTGGCTGCTAAAACCGCCAATACTTCCGGCCAATCCACCGCCTTTAGGGTTTTGAACTAACACAATAAGACCAAGTGCCACAGAAGCAATAACTATAAGTATTATGAAAAGGGTTATCATCTTTAATTTGTTTTCTTTAATTCTTCTATTTTCGCTGCAAAATAAGGACTTTTAGAGGGTTCAAGCAAACTTAATTTGCTGTAAATGTCAATAGCCTTGGCTTTATTACCTTGTTTTTCCCAAACTTCTGCCATCGCTACTGTTATTATTTCCCTTTCTTTTATCGAATGTTCTGCCATTTGCTCCACTTTTTTCTCTGCCAATGGCTCTTCTGTAGTAGATGTTTCCCCAGCAGGAAGCCTTTTCATGGTTTTTAGCCAATCAGTAAAACTTCTTAATTGCTGACCAAATTTGTCTGTTGGTTTTTCCTCTTCTTTAAAATTGATGCCTTGCGAAGCAAAATAGTCAACGGTGTGAAATGGTTCAAATAAAAGGTCCGATTTTGAGTTTTTCACCGGTTCAAACTTGAAAGCTGGCAATTCAACTAAATCGCCATTTTCTGTGCTTTCCGTTTCTTCCGTTTCGTCGGGCAGTGAAGTTGAGTCAGCAATAATAATTGTTTCTTCTTCTTTTATATCAATTGGGGTAACCTCCGTTATTTCCTCTTTAGTCGTTTCTACAGATTCTTCTTTCTTCTTTTCAATAACAGTTGCATCACCAGTATCGTTCAGAATTTTCTTTACCCATAATGGATTATGAAAAAAGAGGATTGTTTTTTGAAGTTGTTCGTTGTATTCAGAAATGTTTTCAATCTGCATTTTTTTTGTAAGCAACAATTGTGCTGCGCCAAAATACGGGTGACGGTCAGCATATTCTTTTACTTCCTGTAGACTGCAATTCTCCAGCGAATCTTTTTCCAATAATGATTTTACTAATTGATCAATCTGAACATTCATAATTTACAAGATAAGGACTGATTACCAGTTAGAAAAAAGCTTATTAAATATTTCATCCGTTATTGTGCGGACGATTTCATCACTTAATGTATTTTCTGCTTGCTGGAAAGACTGGTCTCCTTTGAATTCAAAACTTCTGGAAACATCATAGTCTGTAGTTTTTTCTCCTTTTCGGTTGTTTAAAGTAATACGAACAGAAACCGTAAGCCTGTTATTAGCTACCTGCTGCCCGGAAATAGCAGAAGTGCTGAAATTATATTCACTGATAAAACCGCTTATTTCCCAATCAACATTTTCACTATTTGTTTGAGTCAGTCTTGTTTGCCCGATAATTTTTTGACGCAACTTATCAGTCAACCGCTGGCTTATCTGTGGGTTGATATACCTGGCTTTATTTTCAATAAAATTTATTTTCACAGTTTTGATACTGTCGGGGATAGTTGCTTCATTAAATTTATAAATGTTACAACTGCTATTGCTGAACAATGCAAATACGAACAACATAGCAAGCACAGCTAGGATTGATATTTTTTTAAATTTATTCATTTAGTCTTCTATATCGTATTCTTTTAATTTTCTATACAATGTTCTTTCGCTGATGCCAAGGTCTAATGCTGCATCTTTTCTTTTACTCTTATGTTTTTTCAGGGCTTTAATAATTAGTTCTCTTTCTTTATCAACTATGTTAAGGCTTTCTTCCACTTCCACATGGTCATGAATGTCATCATTCATAAGCACAGGTTGAGAAGATTGCAATGCTGGCTGCTTCATTTTAGATTGTAATGAATCAGCACTTTTTAATTCCTGTAGATCATTCATGAATGATTGGTTATGATTCGCCATTTCAGGATTTTGTAATACATCCAAAAACATTCTTTTTAATTCTGTTACATCTTTCTTCATATCAAAAAAAAGTTTGTAAAGAATTTCTCGTTCATTAGCAAACTCATGTGAGTTGCCATTTGCAGACGCTAATACTGGCATCCTGTTATTAGAATAGGGCTGCAAAAACTTGTTGAGATCTTTTGCGGTAATTACTTTATCCTGAGAAAGAACAGAAATCTGTTCTGCAATATTCTTTAATTCTCTAACATTGCCCGGCCATGGATAATTTATTAACAGTTGTTTCGCTTCCTCATTCAATTGAACAGGAGCAGTTTTATATTTTTCAGCAAAATCTGATGCAAATTTCCGGAATAGGATATGAATATCTTCGGGTCTGTCGTGTAAGGATGGTACTCTGATGGGGACAGTGCTTAACCTGTAGTACAAGTCTTCTCTGAATTTTCCCATTTGCACCAGCTGTAATAAATCTTTATTGGTAGCAGCAATAACTCTAACATCTGTTTTCTGCACTTTTGATGAACCTACCCGAATAAATTCACCTGTTTCCAATACACGGAGTAATCTTGCCTGTGTGCCCAATGGTAATTCGCCAATTTCATCTAAGAAAATTGTTCCGCCATTTACCGTTTCAAAATATCCTTTCCTCGAATCTGCAGCTCCGGTAAAAGAACCCTTTTCATGCCCGAATAATTCGGAATCAATAGTGCCTTCAGGAATTGCTCCACAGTTTACAGCAATAAATGGATTATGCTTTCTTGGAGAAAGTGTATGAATAATTTGCGAAAAAAACTTCTTTACCTACGCCACTTTCCCCATTAATTAAAACAGTAAGATCTGTATTGGTAACCTGCGTTGCCACCTGCAAAGCATAATTCAATGCAGGAGAGTTGCCAATTATACCAAACCTATTTTTTATACTTTGAATTTCCATGCCAGTAGTCTTTCTGAATTTATTTAATAATTTTGCCTAGTAATGTTCCTTGTGTACAACTCGTCGCTTCCACCATTACATATTCACCTTTCTGTAACTGATATTCTTCTTTCGGGAATACAAAAACTTTCCCCTGCGAATTTTTTCCCATCCAGTCAGTTTCACTTTTCTTACTATCGCCTTCTATTAATATTTTAAATGATTGACCAATGTCTTTTAGATTACTTTCTAATGAAAGTTTATTTTGTAATGCTACTACTTCATACAACCTTCTTTTCTTTTCTTCTAATGGTACATCATCCATATATCTTTTCTGTGCCAGTGTGCCCGGCCTTTCAGAATAGTAATACATATAAGCAGAATGATACTGTGCATATTCCATAATGCTTAATGTGTCCTGATGGTCTTTTTCCTCTTCCGTACAAAATCCGGTAATAATATCTGCACTAATACCACAATGCGGAATTATTTCTTTTATCCTTGCAACTTTAGCCATATACCATTCTCTGGTATATGTGCGGTTCATCAATTGAAGCACTCTTGTAGAACCGCTTTGTACCGGCAGATGAACGTAATCACAGACATTCTCATATTTCTTTATAGTAAATAATACTTCGTCTGTAATATCTTTTGGATGCGATGTTGAAAAACGAATTCTTAGCAATGGAGAAATCAATGCTACTTTTTCTAACAGCATTGCAAATGTTATCGCAACATCTTTTTCTTCATCCAAGAAATGATAACTATCTACATTTTGTCCAAGTAATGTTACTTCTCTAAATCCTTGTTCAAACAAATCTTTGCATTCGGCTACAATACTATCCGCACTGCGGCTTCTCTCTCTTCCTCTAGTAAATGGAACCACACAAAATGAACACATATTATTACAGCCTCGCATAATGCTTACAAAGGCATTAACACCATTACTATTTAAACGTATGGGAGAGATGTCGGAATAAGTTTCATCACGGCTTAATAAAACATTTACTGCTTTTTGTCCGGTTTCTGCTTCTAGAACTAATGAAGGAAGAGTTCTGTACGCATCCGGCCCAACAACTAAGTCAACCAGTTTTTCTTCTTCCAAAAATTTTGATTTCAATCGCTCAGCCATGCAGCCGAGTACGCCAACAAGCAATCCTTTTTTCTTTTGTTTTAAGGATCTAAATTCTGTTAACCGTTTGCGAACGGTTAGCTCCGCTTTTTCACGGATGGAACAAGTATTAATAAATATCAGATCAGCTTCTTCTAAATTTTTAGTAGCTCCAAACCCTTCACTATTTAATATAGATGCGACTATTTCACTATCCGCAAAGTTCATAGCACAGCCATAGCTTTCTATAAAGAACCTTTTCTTATAGCTATTTGGATCTTCCGAAAACGGGGCAAAAGCCTCACCCTGTCTCGTTTCATCCTGCACTTTATCTGACACATAGTCAAGCATGGAATAAAAATTAGAACAGCAAATATACAAATTCATGCCCTAATTGCGACAGTATGTCAGAGCTTTTAGAAAACTGATATATTCAAGCTATCACTTGTTAGTATTCTCTTTTTCAGGTAGTTAGCAAGCTAAATAATATATTTGCGTCTAAGTTTGTGTGTTGAAAAAAATTAACTTCTTAATATTCACTTTAGCCATCGGGTTTATCTCCTTTTCGCAGGAGAGCAGTTTAGGTATTATAACCGGTAATGTGCTCGATGATAAAGGTAAAGCGGTACTAAGTGCAACTGTTGAATTAATCAAGCTGGAAGATAGTTTACAAAGACAGACAATATTGACAGATAAGGATGGTGAGTTTGCCATCAGCAATATTTCATTTGGATATTACAGACTTCGTATCAATTACGTAGGAATGCAGTTGCTAAATATTGATAGCATTCATTTTAGAACGGAGCGTTTCGATTTTAATCTTTCAGATCTTACACTAAAGCCTAAAAGCACACAAAATCTTGGCGAGGTAATTATTTATGCTGAAAAACCATTGATAGAATCGAAAGAAGGGAATATCACTTTTAATGTTGGCGAATCGGCATTGGCAGCGGGTAGTAACGCAAGTGATTTATTAACTAATGTTCCGTTAGTTGCAAAAGATGCCGATGGAAAAATTACAGTTAGAGGTAAAGAGCCAAAAATTCTGATTGATGATAAACCAGTTGAACTCAATTTGCAACAGTTGCAGGATTTATTGGAATCAATGCCCGGAAGCTCTATTGATAAGATAGAAGTAATGACGAACCCGCCACCTCAATATGCAAATGAAGAAGGCGGCGTTATAAACATTATAACCAAGAAAGGTAAAGTTGGTAAAAGCGGAAGAGTTTCGCTTACAGCAGGAACAAGGGGAGAAGCTTCGATGAATGGAAGTTTTACTTACAGAAAGCAAAACTTTTCAATTAATATAAATGCTGGTGGTGGTTTCAACCGCTATGAAGGCAACGGTTATTCCATCCGAAATAATATATATACTGACTCTTCTAACTTTTTTAATACGACCAACAATTACACCAATAAAAACATTCGACCCAACTTCCGGATGAATGTGAATTACGATTTAAATAAGAACAACAGCCTGAACCTTGTTTTTAATTATAATCAAAACACTTTCGATAATACGAATAATACCGAATATCAAAATATCAATCGCTTTGATGAATTGTGGAAATTGAGCCAACGGCAAGTAACAAGCGAAGGCGATAATTACAGCCCAAACTTGAGTTTTAGCTATGCCTGGAAAGGTAAACCCGGAGAAACATTGAAAGTTATTACTAGTTATAATTTTTCATCGAATAATAGTGACAGACTATTTTATCAGGAATATTTTAACCCCGATTATACGGCAAAAGGAATTGATTCTACACAACGACAAGTAAACTCAACTGAAATAAATAATTATAATGTAAGAGTGAACTATGATAGATTGTTAGCAAAAACAAAAACATTCCTTTCAGTTGGTGGTTATTATAATCGTTCTAACAACCATGTAATTGTAGATGCCAGTTATAAAAAGAAACCTGAAGGAACGATGGAACGGCTTGAATTACTGAGTAATGATTTTTGGTTTCATCAGACTATTACTAATTTTCGTGGTTCTATAAAACAATTGCTGGGTACTGCTTTTAGTTTTACAGCTGGAACTTCTGTTGAAAGGACTGATATCTGGTTTGAGTTATTAAAAGAAAGCAAGGACGTAAAGAATAATTATTTCACTTGGTTGCCGTTTGCCAATATCAACAAAACATGGAAAGAGAAACTGAGTCTTACATTTTCTTATCGACGTACTATCAATCGACCGGGCATTACACAATTGAATCCTGCTATAGATTATTCTGATCCGTATAATGTACGGTTTGGTAATGATAAACTGGAAGCTTCTTCTTCTCATAATTTTGATTTTGTAGCAGGTCGTACAAAGCCAAAATATTTTTTGAATCTTGGAATGGGTTATAATATTGTAGATGATGTTTTCAGTCAGGTAAGAACATTGTTGCCAGAAGGTAAAACGCAAATTACCTGGGAAAATATAAGCGGAAGAAAAGAATATGAAATCAGTACTTGGAATGGCGTTACTCTTTCAAAAAAACTAAAGCTGAATGCTAGTGCAAGTTATACCTACAGCAAATACAGCGATTTTGACATTACTGTTCGCCGGTTTCGCAATGGCGGATCATTTACTTCTAATGTAACATCAAGTTTTTCTCCAAAAGATATCTGGAATTTTACCGGAGGATTTAATATCAATAGATTTGGAAATCCACAAGGTTTTGCCCGTTGGAATACCAGTATGAATCTTGGAATTCAAAAGAAATTCTTCAATAAGAAACTAATAGCGACAATCAATATCATTGATCCTTTTGTAAATCAGCAGCGTAGAATATTTACTTATGCTACAAACTTTAATCTGGAAAGTTATAGCATCACACAAACAAGAAACTTTAGATTGAGTTTAGCATATAATCTTACAACGACTCCAAAGAAAAAGCCTGCACCAACTACTAAAAAAGCAGTGATAGCTAAATAAGAAAGTTTACAAGGTTGATTTAGAGTCAGCAATTTTATTACTAAGCCAGCTATCTTTCACTGGCACAATCCAATTATTTTCTAATTCTTCTCTTGTTTGCACTAGGTTGTTGAAATATAATGTTTCAAGCTGGATAAAGCCATTGTCAACACTGTATGGAAGTTGGGAGATGGGCAATAACTGAATTTTGTCTTTTACAATAAATGCCAGCGTAATTCTGTCGAATAAATTTACATTGAACTGTTGTTCTATTTCTTTTATCAATCTTACTGAACTATCGGTACTGCATCCGCTTACTCCGGTTGCGGTTTCATCTGCCAGTAAAACAATAAACTGACCGAAGAAAAGATGAGCTTCCCCTTTTACTGGTGTGCCGTGACTTAACCAGTTTGCAGTAAATGCATTCAGCTTCTCTTCTACATCAAAAGCTTCACTTAAAGAAAATATTCTGCTTGATTGATAAACCCACACCCTTGAGTCTGCATGAAAATCTTTATTGAGTAGATGTTTGTATTCGAAATTCATTGCGCAAAGTTAATTCATACTGGCGGCAATCAATTCAGCAATGTCCAAAACCTGTACGGAATCTTCTTTTTCTTCCAATTTTACTCCGTCTGTCAACATAGTGTTGCAAAAAGGACAAGCCGCTGCTATTACAGAAGCGCCGGTTCCAATAGCTTCGTGGCTGCGTTCTATATTTACCCTTGTAATTCCTTTTTCTTCTTCTTTAAACATTTGTGCTCCGCCTGCACCACAACAAAGTCCGTTGCTTTTACAACGTTTCATTTCTATTAGCTCTGCATCTAATGCTTCCAGTACTTTTCTTGGAGCTTCATAAATATTATTGGAACGGCCAAGGTAGCAACTGTCATGGTAAGTAATTTTTTTACCTTTGAATGTACCGCCTTCTTTCATCGTTATTTTTCCTTCATCGATTAACTCTTGTAAAAAAGTAGAATGATGTATCACTTCATAATTGCCCCCTAATTCCGGATATTCATTTTTCAGAGTATTGAAACAATGCGGGCAAGCCGTTACTATTTTTTTAATATTATAATTATTAAGGATCTGAATATTTTGGTATGCCATCATCTGAAACATAAATTCATTACCAGCTCTACGCACAGGATCGCCGGTGCACATTTCTTCCTTGCCCAGAATAGCATAGTTAATACCCACTTTATCAAGAATGGTAATGAAGGCCTTAGTGATTTTTTGTGCCCGTTGGTCAAAACTACCGGCACAGCCCACCCAGAAAAGAACTTCAGGGCTTTTACCTTCAGCAAATAATTCAGCTACAGTTGGAACATTCATTTAATTAAGTTTCAGCAACAATATTACTAAAAACACAGCACTTATCAATCCCAATAAATGCGGTTGTAATTTTTATTTAACTATGTTTTTGAGTATTTTGAAACAAAAGTCCTTCTTTATTGACAGGAGACTTATTTTTGTTTAACCTACGTATGCGTCTAAAGAAATTTTTTCAGAAAATTACAAACTGGGAGCTTTGGAACTTTTATGTCCTGTATTTCCCAATTAGCTTTGTCTGGCTATGGTATTGTATACGTAGCTGGAATTTCTGGTTTTTTAGTCCATCTAATCCTACCATTACTTTTGGTGGATTTGAAGGAGAGGGGAAAAAAGAGATGTATGATCAGTTGCCGGAAAACCTTATTCCCCGTACTATTTACATCATGCATGATTGGTCTTTTGATGAAGTAAAAAGAAAATCGCTGATGCAGGATTTGCACTTCCCTATATTGTAAAACCAGATGTAGGAATGAAAGGAATCTTATTCCGGAAAATTGATAGCGAAGACCAATTGGAAAAATATCATGAAAGAATTCCGGTCGAATACATTGTACAGGATTTGGTAGAATTGCCGGTAGAAGTAAGTGTGTTTTATTACCGCTATCCATGGGAAAAGAAAGGTGTTGTGAGTGGATTCATTGATAAAGAATTGCTACAAGTAAAAGGTGATGGGAATACAACCCTAAAGGATTTAGTGGCCATGCATCCCCGTGCAAAATTCCGGATGGAAGAAATGGAACATAGGCATGGACATCGTTTCGACAGAGTGCTTCCTGAAGGCGAAATATTTTATCTTTCTTATGCAGGCAATCATAACAGAGGCGCACAATTTACCAACTTGCATAACGAGATTGACGAAAACCTTCACAAAGTATTTGATGACCTTAGCCATTATACTGATAAGTTTTATTATGGCCGTTATGATATTAAAACTACTTCTATCGAAGATTTAAAACAGGGAAAGAATTTTTTGATTCTTGAATTTAACGGTTGCGGCGCAGAACCAAATCATATTTACGATTGCAATATGAGCATCTGGAAAGCTTACGGCGTTTTATTACATCACTGGAAAGTATTGTATAAGATTAGCAGATATAATCATAAGCAAGGGTTGCCTTATTGGTCTTTTATGAAAGGCTACCGATACCTACAGGATGCTAAGAAGCATTTTAAGATGCTTGAAAAGTATGACTAACTTGTTTCTTTTTTCTTTATCCACTCTTTACCGAAAATGGTTACATAGTATTTACTTCTTATTTTCGTTTTATGCGGCCGTTGCTAAAAATTTTCTTCGTTGGAATGATGGTCAGTTTCCTGGGTTCTTTACCATTAGGAACACTGAATATTGCTGCCATGCAAATTTCAATAACTGATGGAGTAATGGCAGCAATTCTTTTCTCAGCTGGTTCTTTATTAGCAGAAATAATTTATGTCCGTATTTCATTGGTAGCAATGGATTGGATAAGAAAACAGGAAAAAATACTCAAGGTGTTAGAATGGATAACATTAGTTATAGTGCTGGCGTTAGCAGTTGCCAGCTTTTATGCTGCTTCGCATCCATCTGTTTCAAAAAATGCAATATTGGATAGTCCAATGCCAAAATTTATATTGGGTTTTGTAATGAGTGCATTAAATCCGGTTCAGATACCTTTTTGGTTTGGCTGGAGTACAGTACTTTTTACAAAAAAAGTTTTATTGCCTAGAAATGATCATTATAATACTTATATAATTGGAATTGGTATTGGTACTTTTATAGGCAATTGCGTTTTCATTTTTGGTGGCAGATTAGTTGCTGATAAAATCAGCAATAATCAGGATATTTTAAACTGGGTAATCGGTGGAATATTTGCATTAACTGCACTGTTTCAGTTGTGGCGAATAGCACGGAAAAAAGACCCGATTAATAAGATGGTACAAGAGGAGGAGAAAAGAAAAGCCGAAGAAAAAGATAAATCAACTGATTAAAAACGATAACCTGCCGAAAGCGATGGAATTACTCTTCCGCCATTGTCTTCATCCATTGAATTATAATCTTTACTAATCTTCAATGTGTAACCATAGCCAACAGATGGTGCTGCATAAATCCGTTTAGCAAATACTAAATGATAACCTGCTTCGGCAAATGGAGTAATTAGTAAACTGTTTCGGCTGGTCTTTCCTTCAAAATTTTCGAGAGAGAATAAAATCCTTGCTCCAGCAAAAGGACTGCTGCCTTTCGTAATAATTTTATCACTGAAAGCATAACGATAGCCGATATATACACCAAAGCCATGTGATACAGAATATGCTTTCTTTGAGGCTAATTGATAGGTAATGCCTGCACTAAAGCTACTTTTATTATTAAATGATTCTCCTCGAACAGCCGCTTTGGCATTATTATAACCTTTGCCGATAAGCCGCATATACTCAGCACCTAATTCAAACGGATTTTGTGCCTTGCTAAACAATGTGGTTGATAGTAGAACTAATAAAATAATAAATCGTAGCATAAGTAGTGATAAAACGTAAGGATAAAGGAATTATTTTGCATAATGTTGATTTTGTCTAATCAACAATAAAAAGTTTGCAGCCCTTTTCAGTGGATGTGCGGTGTGCTTCATTGTTGTCTCCAACGAAATAACACATACCTGCTGATAAATCCATAATTCTTCCATCAGCTAATTCTGTTGACATGCTCCCTTCAACACAATATATAATATGACCTTTGCTGCACCAATGATCGGCTTTGTAGCCGGGGGTATAAACAACCTCTCTGACTCTGATATCATTCATCATTTGTACTTTCCAGTAAGCAACGCCAGTTTCACCTTTATGTTCTTCCGCAGGAATGGAAGACCAGTCTATTGTTTGGAAAGGAAAGTTTTTAAGTTCCAATTATTTATTTTTTTGCTAATTGCTAATTGCTAATTATCATTTCATTTCTTCCGCCCACTTATCTCTATCTTCCGGACTAAATTTCCGCGGTGCAAAATTATTCTCCACATTGCTAAACATGGCTGCCCATTCAGGCGAAGTATTACTTTCTTCCATTACCAAATACCGGCGTAGTTGCATAATAATATCTAATGGACTAATACTGACAGGGCATTCTTGTACGCAGGCATTACAAGTAGTACAGGCACTTAATTCTTCTACTGAGATATAATCATGCAATAAACTTTTGCCATCATCTTTAAATTCGCCGTTTGCATTTATATTTTTGCCGACATTGTCCACTCTGTCACGGGTATCCATCATTATTTTTCTTGGTGACAACAATTTGCCGGTTTGTGTGGCCGGACATGCAGCAGAACATCTTCCACATTCTGTACAGCTATAGGCATCCATCAGATTCTTCCAACTGAGATCCTGAATATCTTTTGCTCCAAACTTTTGAACTACGGCTGCTTGTTCGCCTGTAGGAGCTAACTCAGGCTGCATGGCATACAATACTTCTTTTTGGATTGAAGGCATATTTTCCATTTGTCCCATTGGTTTCAAGCGGCCATAGTATGCATTCGGAAATGCTAAAATAATATGCAGATGTTTTGAGTAAGGCAAATAGTTTAAGAAGGCAAATATGCCAACGATATGTAACCACCAGCAACTTCTTTCAACTATTTCAAGTTGGCTATTATCTAAGCCATTTAAAATTGGCTGCAAGTATTGTGAAATAATAAAATTACCAGTTGGGTGTGCGGCATAATGTTCAACACCTCTTGCCTGTAATAATGTATCGCTTGCATTCAGGAAAAGAAAAAGTGACATTAAAACAATCTCTATAATAAGTATATAATTCGCATCATTTCTTGGCCATCCATTCAGGTCCTTACTAACAAATCTTTTTAGTTTAATGATATTTCTTCGAACAAGAAATATAACCACTGCCAGCAGTACAAGTAACGCTAAAACTTCAAAACTATTAATCAAAAAATTGTAAAAGCTTCCCAATAACGGAGCAAACATTCGGTGTGTACCAAAAATACCCTCGAGTACAATTTCCAATACTTCAATATTTATGATAACAAAGCCGGCATATACAAAGAAGTGTAATATGGCTACTAGAGGATTGCGAAACATTTTCTTTTGTCCGAATGCCAGTAGCAAAACATTTTTCCAGCGTTGTGGTTTGTTGTCGCTAATGTCTTCATCTCGGCCGAGTTTGATGTTGCGGCTAATCTCTCTTGCTTTTTTTGAAAAGAACCAAACTGAAAATGCACTGACAAGAATAAAGAGAACCTGTTGAATAATTTGCATGGCAGATGTTTACAACTGCTAATTTACGGCATCATAAGCAATCGGCTTAAAAATGTATAGCATGAACTTTAAATTTCCCGTTAGACAGTTCCAACGACGGAGTAGGGAACTTAAAAGCACTTAAAACAGTAAAAAGAAACTTCAATCCTTTTTTATTGGTTTTGATTTTGGTTAAATCAATATCCGGAGCTATGTACCATTGTCTATATCTTTTAATATCCGGCCGGTTGAAAATAATATTTCCGTTATCATCTTTGCCGATATTTTCTGTGCCGCCAAACAGTCCCTCTGCACCATAGCCAACTGCAACGGATAGCCATTCAGGAAGATTGGAGTTTTTAAAAAATGGTTTCAGGTTCATACTTGCCCAATAGGTTTGACCATTATAATCTTTCAGCAATCGTTCAGGAGTGCTTTTGCCAAACAATTTATCGCTACGTTGATTTAATGTTGGATCGTTATAAGATTTTTTATGAAAAGAAAATTTTAGTTTGATTCGTTGATCATCCCAAGCTAGTTCTTGTGCAATCATTACTCCGCTGCCGAGAAAGTTGGCACCAAAATCTCCCCAGCTCCATCCCCAGCCGGCACTGTAACCATCCAACACTTCAATAACGGTTTGATACACGGCGCCACTCATACCGCCGATCCAAATTCTTTTCTTACGGTCAATACCTGTCCATCGCCACATTTCCATACTGGCACGGCTTTCTATATACGCTGCATACAGGTGACCAACCTTATCTACTTGCTTCCATTCCGGAAAATCGTTGAACGTATGAAACTTAGTACGATCATATTGACTGTACCAGGCAGATGATAAAGCAATCATTGTAGCACTATAGCCAACTATATTGGCACCTGCAACAAGCCAGATTCTTTTTTTGTTTGGGCCATAATTGCGAATAATATTGTTATTAGGCATTGCATTTTCTAATACTGCCTTTAAAGATGAATCCTTAGAAATGTTGAATTCGGAATTATGATTTGTGGATGAGTCTGTTTGTGCCTTAATGTTTGTTGAAAGACAAACGGAAACTATCAAAATGCTGAATAGCAAACAGAACCTTGAAGAGTGCGACGCAACGAAAGCTGATAGTAGTAATGCCGATGACTTCATAAACATCAAATTTACGATTTGCGAACTGAATCGGATTGAAAAGATGCCCGCCTGAATGACGAAGTCGGGCAGGAAATTCAATATCTTAGAGGCTCATTTAAATTTTGGCGATATGAAAGAGGAAATAGCGAAGAAAGTAAATACATGGTTGGAAGGAAATTTTGATGTGGACACAAAAACAGCCGTGGCTGATCTGCAAAAAAATAATCCGGATGATTTAGCCGATTCGTTTTATAAAAATCTGGAGTTTGGTACGGGTGGACTTCGTGGGTTGATGGGAGTGGGTACCAATCGTATGAATAAATACACGGTGGGAATGGCTACGCAGGGCTATGCCAATTATTTGAAGCAATGTTTCCCTGATGCTGTGAGTGTGGCGATTGCACATGACAGCCGGAACAACAGCCGCTTCTTTGCTGAAACGGTAGCCAATGTTTTTGCAGCGAATGGAGTAAAAGTTTATTTGTTTGAAGCATTGCGGCCAACTCCGGAATTATCGTTTGCAATCCGCCATTTAAAATGTCAGGGTGGTGTGGTAGTAACTGCTTCGCATAATCCAAAAGAATACAACGGCTACAAAGCCTATTGGAATGATGGTTCGCAACTGGTGCCGCCACATGATAAGAATGTAATTAAGGAAGTAGATAAAATTGCATCGGTAGATGATGTGAAATGGAGTGGCGGAGAATCTAATATTTCTATGCTGGGCAAGGATATGGATGATGCATACATCAAGATGGTGAAAAGCTTGAGTGTGTACCCGGAAGTGATACAGAAACATAAAGACCTGAAAATTGTTTATACACCAATACATGGAACGGGCATTACATTGCTACCGCAAGTTTTGAAAGAATTTGGTTTTGATAATGTACATATTGTAAAAGAACAGAGTGAGCCTGATGGCAATTTTCCAACGGTGGCTTATCCTAATCCAGAAGAAAGTGAGGCGATGAGTTATGGTTTGAAGCTGGCAGAGAAATTAGATGCTGATATACTTAGTGGTACTGATCCGGATGCAGATAGAATTGCAATTGGTGTAAAGGACAGCAATGGTAAATGGGTGCTGATGAATGGCAACCAGACTGCGGTGCTTGCTTTTAATTATCTGATGGAAGCTCGGAAAACAAAAGGAATTGCACAGCCGAATGATATGGTGGTAACAACAATTGTGACCACACCGATGATTGATGCTATTGCGAAAGGCAACGGTGTGAATTGCTACCGGGTGCTGACAGGTTTTAAATGGATTGCTGAACTGATTCGCCAGAAAGAAGGCAAGGAAAATTATGTGATTGGTGGCGAAGAAAGTTTTGGCCTAATGATCGGCGACCAGATACGGGACAAGGACGGCATTAGTGCTGTAGCATTGCTCTGCGAAATGGCGGCTTATGAAAAAGAAAAAGGCCGCAGCCTGTATGAAAAAATGATTGACCTGTATGTAGAGTATGGTTTTTACAAAGAACACCTGATCTCTATTACTAAAAAAGGAATGGACGGACAGGAGCAGATAGCAGCGATGATGGAAGCTTATCGTAACAACCCGCCGAAAGCCATTAACGGCTCTGATGTAGTGCAGTTGCTGGATTATGAATTGCAAAAGGAAACAACCCACAAACAGGGGAAGAGTGGCCGATTGAATTACCAAAATCAAATGTGCTGCAATTTATTTTAGCAGATGGCAGCAGTATTTCTGCAAGACCAAGTGGTACGGAGCCAAAGATCAAATTTTATTTTAGTGTGAATGCGAAATTGAACAGTGCTGCTGATTTTGAGAAAGTAAGTGCAGCAATGGATGAGAAGATTAAGAAAGTGATTGAGGATATGAAGTTGTAGAAGTTTAGAAATTACGCCGAGGTTAGTGCAAGAAAAAACTAACCTCGGCGTAAACAGGTATAGTATTAATTAATTTTTATCCCATTTTAAACATACATCTGCCACAGCAGGATGGACTTTTTTTAGCATACGTACAAATACTTCATCTGTCATTTTTTCCTGGTGCTTTTTCAAAGCCTTCCATAATTTCTTCAACACTTTTTTGCCACCGGCATTGTAAATATCTTTTGCTGCTGAATGGAGTTTGCATTGATACCAACCATAATTTTTTGGGCCCATACCCAGAGTAGCATACAATCTTTCAAAATCTTCAAGGCTGGTGAATTTATAGTCGGATGTGCTGCCACCTACCACCATATTTGGAAATGCTTCCAGTGCAGGTAAAAGTTCAGGGTGTTTTTCGGCAACGTAAGTATGCAGCATGATGTTTACAAACAACTCACTCATCCAGTTCCGTTGCATTTTAAGTCCCGCCTGTGCGGTATACGAATGTCCCATTTCATGTAGGGCTAATAAATCAAAGAAAGGCATCATACTATATGAGCCATCTGGTTTGCCATAAGCTTTTTTAATCTGTATTGCTATGTGTGGCGGTAGTTGGTCAACAGGTGGCAAAAAGCTGCGCCAAAAATCATTGTCTTCTGCTCCAATTACAAGGCGTACCTGATCTAGGTTATGCGGAAATCCATATACATCGAGCAAAGGTTTAGCAGCAAAGTCTTTCCAGTTTTTTGGGCCAAGTATGTACATGTTTGTTTTTGGTGTAAAACCAATCTCATTTTGAAAATACTTACCTGCCTGCTCCATAAACACAGCAATATCTCTTGCTCTTTCATTGTAACCAGTGCTATAATAAATTTTTTGTGTGAAGCCGTTTAATACTTCAATGCCAACAGGCAGCGAAGCCTTTCCCGAACTATCCTGTGCCAGTGAAACATTGCAAAACAACAGCAACGCTGTTATGATGTGAATGCTTTTTTTCTTTTTGCCTGCTATTAAATTCCTTGCCATTATTTTTTTTCAACAAATTTATGTTGAACTATTGCCGACAGCATAGTATAAAATCGACAATTTAATAAGGAAGGTCTTTTTGCATTCTCAGCGGTGTGGAAAGCAGTTGCTGTTCTATTACCGATGGATTTACACCAGCAAAGACTTTGAAATCTCTTATCATGTGCATTTGGTCGTAGTAACCTGCTTCGTGTGCAATATTTATCCAGCTGAGTGTTGGGGAAGTTTCATGCATTCGGTATGCTTTTGAAAAACGTAGAATACGGGCATACATTTTCGGATTCATCCCTATTCTTTCCAGGCACTTTCTTTCAAATTGTTTCAGGCTGAGGCAAGAAAGCGAAGCTGTCTTTTCTATAGCCATATTGCCGTTACTATTCAACAAAATTTGTAATGCATAATCCAGCGGCAGTATTTCTTTCATTGTTGTTAGCTGGGCTATTAAAAATTTTTCTACGATATTTTTGCCATCTTCCAAATTGGATATATGCTGTAGTTGGTCATTGATGATCTTCATTTTCGCACCAAAAAAATCAAGTGCATCAAATCCACCATCAAACAACTCCTGCATAGGAATACCCAACATTCTAAACATGCCACCCGGAAGAAAATCGACACGGATGGC
Source organism: Chitinophagaceae bacterium (assembly GCA_016708765.1). Taxonomy (GTDB): domain Bacteria; phylum Bacteroidota; class Bacteroidia; order Chitinophagales; family Chitinophagaceae; genus JJ008. The sequence continues at coordinate 779,169 of JADJFD010000001.1, read as the reverse complement.
TCTCAGCTGTTTATTCACTTTTACATTTACCCGTGAAAACTGCGGACCCACTATTACAATTGGTGGTTGAAGTTCAAAATCATTTTGACCTGTTCTGCTCATGGATACTGGATTGTTGCAGTAGAAAATCAACGATTGAAATGGAGTAGGAGGATAAGGAGTTATCGCATCATTAATTCCTTCAGGTAATATGACATTTACAGTTGATATATTTAAAACATAGTTCTGTAAAGAAGGATGCGGTATATAAATTTTTACTTCCAAATTAAGTGAGGCATAAATATTTTATAATCGTTACTGGCTTTTATAAGAATGTCCAAGTCGAAACGCAAGAACAATTTATGATGTTAGCGGAAGAAAATATCAACATCGGCGTAAATTATCATTATTTTTTTCAAAAGCATACTCTTTTTCACTGTACTTTTCATCCCATTTTTTTTGCAGAAGTCTGCCATAGGTTCCTTTTTTGTAACTACTAAGGGTTTACATAGCCGACTGTTTTATTACGTTTATTTTATATCGGCAGATTTTTTAATGAGGATCAGCCGTACCCCAGTAGTTAAAGCTTGTTGGTTTCCATCCGGGGATATACATTGTTTCCATATTATTTATTTTAAACCCACTTTCTTCAATAATTAAAGGGATATCTCTATTCAAATTACATCCACCTCCGAGACGATTCCAAAAAGGGTTAATCAGATTCTGCCATTTTTGAATATCCTTATCAGGAGCTTTTCCATGCTCACAAAATATCAATTTCCCATTTGGTTTTAAGACTCTTCGCATTTCTTGAAGAGCCTTGTTCGTATCAGAAATTGTACAAAGGGTATATGTAATTACAACTGTATCAAAACTGTTATTATCTTCTGGGATATCTTCGGCAAATGCTGTAGTAAAGCAAAACTCAAACGGTAATTTTTTTGTGTCAATTTTGTTTTTATTCCACATTTCTTTTGAAGGGTCAATAGCAGATAGGTGCTTGACATTTTCGCAGTTATACAATGGCAAATTCAACCCTGAACCAATTCCGATTTCTAATACGTTACCAGTAGCCAATGAAATTACTTTTTCTCGTTGACGCATGGTGGGTTTTTGCTTACAAGCCCAGTTAACTACTTTGGGAAGAATATATTTATTGTAAAGCCCCATCGTTTATTCGTTTTAAATACCACTAGCTACTGTATGTCGGAAGTTTTTAATATAACTAACTTAATATGAAAATAGTGCCTTTTGCGAATAATTGATAGATTCGTTAGTATTAAGTCTATTCCCGATTTTGTGACAATATTGAAGGGTAAACGGTATATCTTATTGATAGGTCTTTTTGCAGATGGGGAAATTTATTTTTCGAAATTAAGTAACATAAAAATCGATATTTTGGTTTATATGTTTTATTCTTCATAGCTTATCTTGCAACCAACTTATGAGACTAACAGAAGATACTTACAACCATCAAGGGTTACGAAGACAATTGGTACAATCTATTCATGCCAAAGGCATAACGGATGATAGAGTATTGGATGCCATGTTAGCCGTACCTCGTCATTTTTTTCTGGATTCTGCTTTTGATAAAAGAGCTTATGAAGACAAAGCCTTTCCTATTGGTGAAGGGCAAACCATTTCACAGCCTTATACTGTTGCTTATCAAAGCCAGTTGCTAGAAGTAAAACCTTTTATGAAAGTACTCGAAATTGGCACTGGCAGTGCTTACCAGGCAGTAGTGCTGGCAGAAATGGGAGTGCAGGTGTTTACAATAGAACGACAGAGAAAATTATTTGACAACAATAAAAAATTTGATTTTTTAAAGAAATATAAATTTTTAAAAACTTTTTATGGGGATGGTTATGACGGCTTGCCAACCTACGGTCCGTTTGACAGAGTTATCATAACCGCTGCTGCTCCTGAAATTCCACAAAAATTAATCGAACAACTTAAGCCCGGTGGTATGATGGTGATTCCGCTTGGTGCAGGCGACTTGCAACAAATGATGCGTATCACTAAACTGGAAAACGGTTCGTTGAAAGAAGAAGTGTTCGATTATTTTTCTTTTGTTCCTATGATTTATGGCAAAAACAATTAGGCGAATTGGTCAAGAAGTGCAATCCTCTTCTCAATCGGCGGATGCGTAGCAAACATATTATCCCAAGATGCTTTGTGACTCGATGGTTTTGGATTGCCAATAAATAGCTGAGCAACATCTCTGCTTTCTACTGCTTCAATATATGGGTCTTCAGAAATTTTACGGAGAGCATTAGCAAGAGCATGAGGTCTCTTGGTCATGTCAGCAGCACCTGCATCGGCGAGGTATTCTCTTTTTCTGCTAATGCCAAAGCGAAGTAAGATAGATAGCAAGTAAGCGACAGCTGTAATAGCAATAGCGATTAAAATAATAGCACCAGAACCTTTACTGTCTTTACTCTTTTTACCAGAACCTGCAAAGCGAAGACTACGAAAAGCCAGTTCAGCTAGGAAAGCAAATATGCCAACGAAGATGATGGAGATAATTAAAAGCCGAACATCTCTGTTTTTAATATGCGAAAGTTCATGAGCAATTACACCTTCCAGTTCTTCATCATTGAGTTTTTCAATAATGCCTTTTGATAAAGAGATGGAATAACTTCTTTCAGAGATGCCACTAGCAAATGCATTCAATGAATCATCATCAATGATGTTCAGCTTTGGCATTTTCATGCCTTGCGAAATGCAGAGATTCTCCAGTAGATTATAAACCCTTTTGTTTTCCATTCTTTCCAGCGATTTGCTGTGTGTCGCCATTTTTATAAATGCAGAATGCCCTGTCCATGCAATAAAGAACCAGATGCCAACACCAGCCATTACAAAAGGAATATATCTTGCAAACATTGAATTAGGATCTTCGCCATATTCTCCTTTGGTAAAGAATAAAAAAAGATAAACCATTCCCAGCAGCAATGCCGGGAATGCTATCAATAACATTATTGAATTGGTATTATTCTTTCGGATTTGTTTATCTAAACCAACATACTCCATTCGCAATTATTATTTTTCTAAAAACAAACCTCTTTACTCTGTAAGGGTCTGTGCATAGTAGACTCTTTTTTGGGAGACCTGCCTGCCGTCAGGCAGGTTTAGAGGGGTATTTAAAATTGAATTTTAGGAGGTTCATCCATTTGCTTCCTGGTATCTTCTCCCAAATCAAACAATACTTCTCTTTTGAAGCCAAAGTTTTTGGCAATAAGATTTCCTGGAAATGCTTCTACAGCATTGTTGTACTCTGTAGTAGCACCGTTAAAGAAACGACGGCTTGCAGCCAATTTATTTTCAATATCACTCAGTTCTTCCTGCAATTGCAAAAAGTTTTGGTTGGCTTTTAAATCAGGATAAGCTTCTACCTGTACTTTTAATCCTTGCAAGGCAGAAGATAATTGCTGTTCTGCTGCAATCTTACCATCAATCGTTGTGGCAGCCATGGCAGCAGTTCTTGCTTCTGTAACTTTAAGTAACAATTCCTTTTCATGCGCCGCATAGCCTTTTACTGTTTCCACTAATTGGGGCACTAGGTCATGGCGTTGTCTCAGTTGCACATCAATATCTGCAAATGCATTTTGTCGTCTGTTACGTAAACGAACAAGTCCGTTATACAGGCTTACAAGCCATATTACAATAAGAACTAAAATACCGACTACAATTAATATTGGCATAGTTTTAAAATTTAAGTGTCGTTAACAAGTCTTAATGAAGTTAGGAAAAGAAAGGTAAATTTGTACGATTCTTTTCGAACATCTTTAATATCTTTCCTCATTATATTATATATTATGCGAGTAGCTCCCTTTATTATTTCTACAGTTGTTACATCTGCTTTAATTTTTGCTTTGAATAAACAATGGGGTTCTATTCCTCCAATGGGAAAATTTCTGCATCCACAATATGGATTCTGGCAAAACGCAGAACCGGCTGCGCAAAGTTTTGATGCTGATCTTTCCTTTGCCAATTTAAAAGGAAAGGCCGAAGTGTATTTTGATGATCGTTTAGTGCCGCATGTATTTGCAGAAAATGACGAAGACCTTTATTTCATTCAAGGTTACTTACATGCAAAATTCCGTTTGTTTCAAATGGATTTGCAAACAAAAGCAGCAGAAGGAAGAGCCAGTGAAATTGCCGGTGCTAAAGCCATTAATTATGATAAAGAACAAAGAAGACTGGGGATGAAATTTGCAGCAGAAAATGCAATGAAGGAGATTGATAAAGATCCGGCAAGCAAATTAATGTTTGATGCATATACAAATGGTGTGAATGCTTATATCGGCACATTAAAAGAAAGTAATCTTCCATTAGAATATAAGCTGCTGAATTTTAAACCAGAGAAGTGGACAAACCTTAGAACGGCTTTGTTATTAAAGATGATGGCAAAGATGTTATCATCTGGTACCGAAAATGATCTTGCTTACACAAATGCAAAGTCTGTTTTTATCCCCGATGAGTTAAAAAACTTATATCCACAGGTGCCTGATTCGCTAATGCCAATTGTCCCAAAAGGAACTGCATTTGACAAACCGGGAATTGTTCCTGTAAAACCTGCTTTAGCGGATTCTTTATATTTTAATAATAAAGAAATGGTTACTGCTAAAGAAATTTCAAAACCTGATATTAATAACGGAAGTAACAATTGGGTAGTTGCGGGTAGTAAAACACAAAGTGGTGTTCCTATTTTAAGTAATGATCCGCACTTGGAATTATCGCTGCCATCTATCTGGTACGAAATGCAATTGCAAACGCCATCAAGTAATACGTATGGTGTTTCGCTGCCGGGAAGTCCTTTTATCATTATCGGATTCAATGATAGTATTGCATGGGGTGTTACCAATGCTCAACGAGATGTAAAGGATTATTACGATATAAAATTTAAAGATGATAAAACAAAAGCCGAGTATTGGTTCAATGGAGAGTGGAAAAAATCAGACTTGAGAGTTGAAACAATTAAGGTGAAAGACGGTAAAGATGTTTTTGATACGGTTGCCTATACTGTTTTTGGTCCGGTAATGTTTGATAAAAGTTTTCAGGATACTACTAAAGGAAACAGAAATCTTGCAGTTCGATGGACGGCACATGACCCAAGCAATGAAGGAATGACTTTTTATAAATTGAACAGATCAAAAAATTATGATGAGTATGAAACGGCGATAAAAACATTTGAGTCTCCCGGACAGAATTTTGTATTTGCATCCAAGTCGGGTGATATTGCCATTTGGCAACAAGGAAAATTTCCTGCAAGATGGGACAGGCAGGGCTTGTATGTAATGCCGGGAGAAGACAGCAGTTTTATGTGGCAGGGATTTATTCCGCAGGCTGAAAATCCACATAGTAAAAATCCGGCAAGAGGTTATTTAGAAAGTGCCAATCAGCGACCGGTTGATTCTACCTATCCTTATTTTATTCCCGGAAGTTATATTACTGAAAGAGGAGTTACTATTGAGCATTACCTGAGCGGAATGAATAATATTACGCCGGATGATATGATGAAGTTGCAGAACAACTATTTTAATACATTGGCAGAAGATGCAAAAAGTATTTTGCTAGGTTTTGTAAGAGAAGCAGACCTGAACGCAGTGGAGAGAAAATACCTAGACATTTTTAAGAATTGGGATTTGATGGCTTCGCCAGATTCAAAAGGACAAACCGTATTTCAAAGCTGGTTTAAGAATTTGGAGGCAGGAATCTGGAAAGATGATTTGACGAAAGTGAAACCCATGTTGCCATGGCCAAATGAGGAAACTACAATGGAATGGTTGAAAAGAGATACAGCGTTTAAATTTATAGATGATATAAATACTCCTGAAGTAGAAACATTAAATGATATTGTAACTGTGGCTTTAAAGAATGCGTCTATTAGATTATCAAAAGCAGAAGCAGAAGGAAAATTGGAGTGGACAAAATTCAAAAATCCAACCGTTTATCATTTATTGAAAGATGCATTACCAGCTTTCGCTAGAAAGGGGTTGAATATTGGAGGTAATAATAATATCATTAATGCTGTTACACATAGTCATGGCCCAAGCTGGCGAATGGTTGTGCAAATGAGCACACCAACAGAAGCTTATGGAGTTTATCCCGGCGGGCAAAGTGGTAATCCCGGCAGTAAATTTTATGATGACTATATCGATAATTGGGTAGCAGGAAAATATAATAAGCTCTGGTTTATGAGAGATGGAGACAGGATGGACAAGAATATTAAATGGACAATGAAATTTAAAAAAGGGTAGTTTGATTTTTTGAGGAAAGGCGATTTTCTTAAAATGGCCTTCTTAACTAATTAACCTTTTAACTAATTAACTAATAGATATGAAATTTTTAGTGGCAACAATTCTTACAGCTATTCTTGCATTTATTGCTGGGTTATTATCGTTTTCTCCGTGGTGGGGATTTGCAGTTACTTCATTACTGGTTGCCGTATTAGTTCATCAAAAAGCTGGAAAAGCATTTTTAGCTGGCTTTCTTGGGTTACAATTATTATGGGCAGGACTAGCCTGGTGGGTAGATATGAAGAATAACGGAGTGTTATCTGAAAAAATTGCAAATGTGTTACCACTAGGTGGCAATACCATTTATTTAATAATGGCAACAGGCTTCGTAGGTGGATTAGTAGCAGGACTTGCCGCTATGAGCGGCAGTTTTCTTCGTTCAGCTAAATCGATTCGTTAAAACTTTTCCAAACGTATTTCCGTTTATCTTTTAGGAAACTTAATGATGCTATCTTTCCGTATCTGTTTCGTATGATAAAATACTTGATTCCTTTTTTATTGGTCTTCACTGTTGTAACGGCCTATTCACAAAAAGTGAAAGGAAAAATTACAGATATTGAAGGTAATCCGTTGCCATTTGCTTCAGTTTTTATTAAAAATACAGGCAAAGGAACCAATGCAAATAGCGAAGGCGTATATTCTCTCAAATTAGCACCTGGTAAATACACATTGGCTTGTCAATATGTAGGATATAAAAAAGTAGAAATATCCATTTCAATTAATAATGATGATCTAGAGGTCAATTTCATATTGAAAGTACAGGAAACTGTTTTGGGCGAAGTTGTTTTAAAAAATGGAGAAGATCCTGCTTACCAGATTATCAGGAATGCAATTAAGAAGCGAACTTATTATTTAAATCAGCCTGAAGCTTATGAATGTATGGTTTACACAAAAGGCCAGCTTCGGGTTAGAAATTATCCCAACAAAATATTAGGAAGAACTGTTGATTTTGAAGATGGCGATACAAGTAAAAGAAAAATGCTTTACCTGTCTGAAACGATTTCTAAATATTCATCCCGCCCGCCGGATAAAGTAAAAGTAGAAGTTGTTTCTTCTAAAGTAAGCGGACAGAGTGATGGGTATGGATTAAGTGCACCACAGTTTTTTTCTTTTTATGAGAATAATATTTCCATAGGGAATAATTTGAATCCTAGAGGTTTTATTTCTCCTATTTCTGATAATGCGTTGAATTATTATCGCTATAAATTTGAAGGAAGTTTTTTTGAAGATAATATTATTATCAGTCGTATAAAAGTAATTCCCAAGCGGAAATACGAGCCGCTTTTTAGTGGTTACATAAACATTGTAGAAGATGACTGGAGAATACATTCTGTGCAATTAGAATTAACCAAACAATCGCAAATGGAGATATTAGATACATTGCGTATTGAACAACTCTACATCCCAATCGACAAGGATACATGGTTTATCAGTAGTCAGGTTATTTATCCTTCGATTAAAATTTTCGGTTTCGATGCCTACGGAAGTTTTGTAAACATTTACTCTGATATAAATGTCGATCCAACTTTTACTAAAAAGACTTTTAATAACACAATCTTAAAATACACCGACAGCTCTAATAAAAGAACCAAAGAATATTGGGAGAAAAATAGACCGTTGCCTTTATTGACGGATGAACAAAGTGATTATAGAAAAAAAGATAGTCTTGAGCAATTAAGAAAAGACCCGGCTTATGTCGATTCGTTAGATAAAAGAAGGAATAAGTTTACTCTTGCCGGTGTATTGCTGGTAGGCCAAACTTTTACAAAAGAAAGAAAAAGAATTTCAGTTAGTATTCCTCCATTGATTGAGGAGGTTAACTTTAATCCAGCAGAGGGATTAGTTTTTAGTGGAGGATTCAAATGGACAAAAAAATTGGATAGTACTTCATTTGGCAGGAAGCAAATCTCAATTCAACCTAATCTTCGATATGGTTTTTTGAATAAGCATTTTAATCCAAATCTTACGTTGAACTATGTGTATGGTAAAAAGTATGCTTCCACAATAAGTTTATCAGGAGGCAAAAGAGTTTTTCAATTCAACAATAACAGCCCGATTGGAGAAAGAGGAAATACTATTAGTAGTTTACTTAGTGAAGAGAATCGAATTAAAAGTTATGAAGCCGCTTACTTCAGAGGAAGTTATAGAAAGAATGTAGGCGATGGTTTTTCCATTGTAGCAGGGTTTCAATACCAAGACAGATCCCCTTTGAATAACCTGACCGATTACACTTGGAGTAAGAAAGACAACAAGGAGTACACTCCAAATTACCCATTTGAAATAGTGTCAGAGAATATAAAGCGACATCAATCTCTTACAGCATTATTTGGATTAAGCTGGCAACCCGGAGCAAAGTATATTGAGCTACCTGACAGGAAAATAAGTATCGGTTCAAAATATCCTGTTTTTTCAGTTGAGTATACTTATGGGTTCCCAAAACTGTTTGATAGTGATGTTGATTTCAGCAAATGGAAGTTTAATATAAAAGATGATATTAATTTAAAGTTACAGGGTGTTTTGAATTATAGGATAGGCGTTGGCGGTTTTTTAAGTAACAAGAAAGTTGAACTGCCAGACTACAATCACTTTAATGGAAATATTTCAACATTGGCAACAGAATACCTGAACAGTTTCCAATTATTACCTATATATCAGTTTAGCAATACAGCTAAATTTTACTCATTGGCACATATTGAATATAATTTAAAAGGATTTATTACTAATAAGATTCCCGGATTCAGAAAACTTAATCTTTACCTTGTTACTGGCGGTAATGGATTCTATATAAATAATTCAAGGGATTATTATGAGGTGTTTGTGGGTCTTGACAATATTTTTAAACAGCTTCGGGTAGATTTTGTTCAATCATATCTTAACGGAAGACGTTGGCAAAACGGTTTCCGGATAGGGCTTACCAGACTAGGTGGAAGAAGAGGAGACGATTGGCCATAGTTTTTTTAATTCTTCACTTATCTTTGCCATGCTTTACAAATTTTGCCCAACCTGAAATTGGGTTTCGCCAAAGGCGGAATAAAATTTAAACATCATGGCCCAACTACACAATCGCATTTCCCGCAAGGAGTTGAAGGAGAAAATCCTTAACGACCCAACTCCAAGAATTACCATTTCATTTTATTGCTATTTCAGTATTGAAGAACCTGAGACTTTCCGTAATCAGCTGTACAAGGAGCTAAAGGCATTGGATGTGCTTGGCAGAATCTATCTGGCAAATGAAGGCATCAATGCACAAATAAGTGTTCCGGAAGAAAAATTTGAAATGCTTCGTTCCTATCTCTACTCACATGAACCACTCGATGGTCTCCGGCTTAATGTGGCGGTTGATGATGATGCTTGCCCGGCCACTACTGAAATAAAACCTATAGGACGGGGTAAAAGCTTTTATGTGCTGGATGTAAAAGTTAGAAATAAAATAGTGGCAGATGGAATCTCAGATCCTGATTTTGATATGGCAAACCGAGGCAGATATGTAAATGCTGAAGAATTTAATAAACTTACTAATGATCCGGATACTGTTGTCATAGACATGCGTAATCATTATGAATATGAAGTTGGTCATTTTGAAAAAGCAATTGAAGTGCCGAGTGATACTTTCCGGGAGCAGTTGCCCATGGCTGTTGAAATGATGAAGACTGATAAGGAGAAGAATATTATCATGTACTGCACTGGTGGTATTCGTTGCGAGAAGGCTTCTGCTTATATGAAGCACCAGGGATTCAAAAATGTTTTTCATCTGGAAGGAGGCATTATCAACTATGTAAATCAGGCAAAAGAAAATGGATTACCGAATAAATTTCATGGAAAGAATTTTGTTTTTGATCAACGGCTGGGAGAGAGGGTAACGGAGGAGGTCATTTCAAAATGCCATCAATGCGGGAAACCGGCCGATTCTCATGTGAACTGTGTAAACGATGCCTGTCATTTGCTATTTATTCAATGCGAGGAATGTAAAACCAAAATGGAAGCAACCTGTAGTAAGGAATGTTTGGCATTTATCCATCTCCCGGAGGAAGAACAGAAAAAGCTTCGTTCCGGAATAGACAAAGGCCGAAATGTATTTAACAAATCCAAAAAAAGGCTGGAGGATATTAATTAGCTATCCACTTCAGGCAAACCGGTTTGCCAACTGTAATTCTATTACCGGAATCTATAAGCAATCCTGTTATTGAATCTTTTTTAAAGATTACTATCTCATCGCTATTTTGATTGCCCACCAATAAAAATTTGCCAGTAAGATCAAAGTTGAAATTTCTTGGAGCTTTGCCTAAAGTTGATTGATGCCCTATTAATGTTAGCTGTCCGTTTTTTTTATTGATACTGAATATGGCTATCGTATTCACTTCACCCCGATTGCTGGCATACAAGAATTTTCCATCAGGTGACACATGAATATCTGCACTTCCCGGAAACCGTTTGTCATCTGCAGGCATTGTGCTGATTCGTTGTTTTTCTTTCAGACTTCCTTTTTTTTGATGATATAATACAACTCTACCGGAAAGTTCCTCAATTGTGTAAGCAAACTTATTATTGTTGTGAAAAGTAAAAACTCCTTGGCCCGGAGCCAGATTCAGATTGAATGAACGGTCTTTTTGATGGAGATAATTTACCGGTTGTAGCATCGAAATCGTAAAGCATTACCTTGTCAATTCCCAAATCGGTTACAAACAGCGTTTTATTGTCGGGTGAAATAATAGCTCCATGAACATGTGGACTTTTTTGCCGCTGAACATTTGGGCCGCTTCCATAATGTTGAAAGGAAACAGCCTTGCCAAGACCGCCATCTTCGTTTACAGGTAATACAGATAAACTTCCACTGGTATAGTTTGAGGCAAATATCCATCCTCCGGTTTTATCAACTTCTACATGGCAAGGATGATCTCCACCCGAATGTTGCTTATTAATAAATGTAAGAGTACCTTTTTCTTTGTTAAAAGAAAATGCTGCTATGTCTCCACCCTTTCCATCTTGAGGTGCTGTTTCTGCAACAGCATACACAAATTTCTCATCTGGAGAAATTGCCAGAAAAGAAGGGTTAGGTGTTTTGATATGACTTACTTCTTTTGCTGTTCCGGTTTCAGAATTGAATTTGTAAACATAGATTCCTTCACTCTTTGGAGAGTCGTATGTACCCACAAGCAAGTAGTGCTCTTGTGCATTCGAAGTAGTCAATTCTAGTGTTAAAAAAAATAAAATAAGATATCTCATATTAAACTTTCAGAAAGTGAATATCGGCAATCAAATCATTTTAACAAAACTGAAATCAACTTTTAGGAGTTCTGGCACAATCTTATCATTAGTTAACTGACAAAACATTTTTTACAATTTAAATCGAACCGTTATGAAAAAAATATTTACACTTTCCTCAGTCTTTGTTCTGGCTATCGTTTTATTAAGCAGTTGCTACAGAGATAACACAATTGTTACCGGTAATCAAAATCACTGGTTAAACAAGGAGCAAGGCGAAGTAGTTTATAGTGATAGTTACTGTAACTATTATATTGTAGAAACCTATTATGGCTACAACGTTATTCGTTCTTATGGAGGTTACAAACCTTCTGAAGGAACAATTGTGTATGGCAACTTCAGCAGCAGAGGTACAAGAGATATGTACAATTACTCCGGCGACTTTGTATTCACTGGTACTGTTACTGACTATTGGTTAACATATACAGAAGCTCAGGATGCACTGGATTATTATTGCCCTATTTATGGAAAAGGTGATGGTGCAAAAAGAGTTTTCAAAGTGTCATCCATCAAAAAGAAATAACCCTGATAACTAAGAATAAGGCCGCTGCCATAATTTGGTGGCGGCTTTTATTTATACTGTATTTTTTTAAGTGCAGATGTGATTAGCTCAAATGTTTCATCGTCGTTTAGTTCTACCGGCAAAAATTTTTCACCAATTATTTTTTCATATAATTCTATATATCTCTTTGAAATAGTGTCAATCCACTCATCACTCATTTCAGGAACTGATTGCCCTTCCTTTCCCATAAAATTATTTTCAATAAGCCATTCTCTTACAAACTCTTTACTCAGCTGTTTTTGCTTTTCATCATTTGCCTGTCTTTGTTCAAACCCTTCCGCATAAAAATACCTTGAAGAATCTGGGGTGTGTATTTCATCCATTAAATAAATAGCATCGCCAATTTTCCCAAATTCATATTTTGTATCTACCAATATCAATCCTTGTTTTGCCGCAATTTCTTTACCTCTTGCAAATAACTTGAGCGTATAATCTTTTAAAATATTCCAGTCTATTTCAGAAGCTAAGCCTGTCTTTATTATTTCTTCAGCAGATATATCTTCATCATGTCCTTCCGATGCTTTGGTACTTGGCGTTATTATTGGGGTAGGGAAGTAGTCATTTTCTTTTAATCGTTCCGGCATTTCGACGCCGCATAAAACCCTCTTTCCCGATGAATAAGTTCGCCAGGCATGGCCTGTAAGGTTTCCTCTTACCACCATTTCAATCTTGAAAGGTTCACATCTTTTGCCAAATGAAGCATTCGGTGCTGGCACATCTATTAGCCAATTGGGGCAAATATCTTTAGTTGCAGTTAGCATATATGCAGCAATCTGGTTCAAAACTTGTCCTTTATATGGAATAGATCGGGGCAGAATTACATCAAAGGCAGAAATTCGGTTGGAGGCGAGCATTACCAATAGTTCATTCTCTATGGTGTAAACGTCCCTTACTTTTCCGCTATAAAAGGCTGTTTGACCGGGGAAAGAAAATGTACTCATACCAGAAAATGTGAAATGATTAGAAAAGCGAATCTACGGAGTTCTGAGGTTTCAACAACTTACCCTAGCTTGAAAAAAGTTTTGGCCATATACCCTTAAAAATTAAATTTTTAGATAAACACTACAATGCTTATTTTTCCGCCTAATTCCAAAACTTAAATCCCTAATTATGAGAAAACGTTATAACGTTTTAGCTGCCATTATCATTAGTTGTATGTCTTTTATTACCGCTAATGCTCAAACTTTTACCATATCTGGAAAAGTAACAAACAATACTTCTAAGGAAATAGTTCCAGCAGTATCTGTTGTTGTAAAAGGAACTACACAAGGAACTTATACCAATTCAAACGGTATGTTCAGTCTTAAAGTGGACAAACTTCCAGTAGTACTTTCGTTTAGCTCTATTGGTTTCGAGAGCCAAGATATTACTGTTTCTGATGCTTCGAAATCTATTGATGTAGATTTTAAAGTAAATAATGCTTTGGGACAGGAAGTTGTTATCGCAGCGACAAGAGCTCCTCAAAAGATTTTGGAATCGCCGGTAACGGTTGAGCGGATGAGTCAATCACTTATTAAAAACGTTGCCGCTCCTTCAGTTTATGAAGCAATCAGCAACCTTAAAGGTGTGGATGTACACACTGCGAGTTTAACTTTCCGTTCAGTAACAACCCGTGGATTTGTTAGCAGTGGTAACACAAGGCTTAACCAGTTAGTTGATGGCATGGATAATCAGGCACCGGTCTTAACTTTTCGGTGAGTAGTATTGTTGGTCTTACCGACCTTGATATTGATAATATTGAAGTTTTGTCTGGAGCATCATCAGCATTGTATGGATCTGGAGGAATGAACGGAACTATATTAATTACCGGTAAAAATCCGTTTAAATATGACGGTTTTAGTTTCAATGTAAAGCAAGGTATTTCTCATACAGATAGCAAGCAAAGAAAGCCGGCACCTTACAATAATATTGCGATGCGTTGGGCAAAGCAGTTTAATAATAAATTCGCATTCCGAATTTCAGCAGAGCTTATCAGAGGTAGCGATTGGCAAGCAGAAGATTATGATAATAAACAACAAGTAGGTATTATTAGTAATGTTGCAGCGGGTAACCGCGGCAATACGCCAAGTTATAATGGAATAAATACTTATGGTGATGAAAGAAGTATCAATATTGGACAACTTGCAGGTGTTTTAAATCAAACAATTGTTGGAGGGGTATTAGCAGCATCTTTTAATACAGTAAACATTCAAACTTCAGCCAACAATTATTTTGGCACATTTCTAGGGAATCCCCAATATCCGACAAATGCTCAAGTAGCAGGTTTTGTTGGTCTGTTCCCTGCCCAACTTCAGCCAGCAGCACAATTATACGCACCAATTTATTTGGGCCTTACCAGAAATTATTTTGGAACAAGTACCAATGTTACAAGAACAGGTTATCAAGAGAAAAGCCTTGTTGATTACAATACTTTAAATGCAAAAATTAATGCTGGATTTCATTGGAATATAACTGATAAGATTGAAGCATCTATCAACACATATTTTGGATCTGGTACAACAGTTTATACTGGTGCTAACAGGTATTCTCTCCGCAATTTTAAATTGGCACAGCATAAATTAGAGATTAAAGCCAAAAATTGGTTTGTAAGAGGTTATACTACACAGGAAAACTCCGGCGACTCTTATATTGGAGATGCGGTTGGTTCTTTTGTTAATGAGGCATGGAAGCCAAGTGTCAATCAAACTGGAGGTTTGCCAGGATTGGCAGCATCATGGTTCCCACAATATATTCTTGCTTTCTCTGAAGGAACCCGTCAATCAAATGGCACTTTTTCTGCTTTAAGACTAGATACAATTAGTAGAGCTAATGCGGAAATTGGTAGACTGCAACCAGGCACAGCTGGCTTCAATTCGGCCGCCAATTCTATTAAAAATACACCAATAAATAAAGCAGGTGGCTCTAAATTTGAAGACAGGTCTGAATTATGGGCAACAGAATTGCAATTGAATATTTCTGACATTGGAAATTTTTCAAATTTTGTTG
The DNA here is from genome assembly GCA_016708765.1 of Chitinophagaceae bacterium. Classification (GTDB taxonomy): domain Bacteria; phylum Bacteroidota; class Bacteroidia; order Chitinophagales; family Chitinophagaceae; genus JJ008. The sequence continues at coordinate 764,082 of JADJFD010000001.1, read as the reverse complement.
AAGTAATTGGCGGTGCTGCTTGGAAACAATGGATACTAAACTCTAACGGAACAATATTTGCAGATACCGTACAACCAATAAGGGTTAATGAATATGGAACCTATCTTCAATTAAAAAAGAAATTATTTAATGATATTCTTACTTTAACAGCTTCTGGCCGTTTTGATAAGCAAACAAATTATAAAGGTAAATTTACTCCAAGATTGGCAGCAGTAATAAAGATTGCAAAGGATAATAATATCCGTCTTTCTTATCAGACTTCTTATCGTTTCCCATCAAACCAGAATCAATACATCAGCTTACCCTTAGGTGGAGATAGAAGCAATTATTTGATTGGATGTTTACCTCAGTTTCAACCTTATTTTAACTTGACTACACCAGGATTTAAAGGTTATACCGCTGCTAGCATTTTCAATACAAATGGCACTGGCTATCGTAATGGTTCTCCTGCAGACTCAAGCAGATTGGTAGAAGCTGTTTATAAGGATGTAAAGCCTGAAACTGTAAAATCGTATGAATTGGGTTACAAAGGCATTCTATCAAACAAAATATTGATTGATGCTTATTTCTATTATAGCAAATACGATAATTTCTTATTAAGCACAGCTGTAGTTCAATCAAGAACAGGCAATAAACTTGGTGCATATTCTGAATTTACATCAAACAACTATTCTTACGTACAGAACTCTGAGACTACGGTGAAATCGACTGGTTGGGGTATTGGAATTGATTACCGTGTTTACAAAGGGTATTCTGTTTATGGTAATATATTTTCAGATCTTTTAAGAGATGTAGCTCCTGGAGAGGTTACTTTTTTCAATGCTCCTAAGTATCGTTTTAATCTTGGAGTAAGAAATGATAATGTTTGTCACAATATTGGCTTCAATGTAGTTTACAAATGGCAGGACGATAACTTTTATGAAGGAACTTTTGTTAGCGGAACTCTTCCTTCTTTTGGCTGGTTAGATGCTCAGGTAACTTACCGTCCTAAAGGAACAAAAAGCACTTTCAGGGTTGGAGGAACAAACGTAGCTAATAATTATCAGCGTACAGGTTACGGTAGCCCGGCTGTTGGTGGTTTATATTACATGAGCTATGGTTATAATCTATAATTAGAAAATAGGGTTTTAAGTATAAAGGTTCCGCTTCGGCGGAACCTTCTTTTTTGTATTGGTTATTTATTCCTCTACTTGTTTATTCCCTTAAGAAAGTTAATAATTGAAGTAGTTGATTTAATGCAAAGGAAGAGTAAGCTGTTATTATTGAAATTTAACGTTAGAGAACAAGCAATCAATTTAGAACCTTATTTGTTTGTCCTATCATATACCCGTTATGATAAACCTGAAGTTTATAATTGCCTTTCATATAGTCATCAGCATTGAGGGAAAAAAGTAGTTTTTTGTTTTCACCTCTTTCGTAGTCAAACCTCACTTTTCTGGTGTAGCTTTTTTTACCTTCTTTACGGGTATCAATTGAGAACGCATCCCAAACATCGGTTTTTAAAACTTTACCATCTGGTTGCGTTATTACTACATATATTTCTGAAACAGGTTCATCACTAATATTATTTTGAACAGCGAATGATACAACTAGCTTACTTACTTTATCTGCAGCACTTGTTTCCTTTTCTTTATCGTTTCTAACTGCTACTGGTGTAAGAGAAATTTCAGAAGCATTGAATGTGGATGCTATTGTAACCTTTTCAGCCAGCACTTTATTTTCATTTGTAAGCTGTTGCACATTGCCTTCCATGTTTTTCATCTGAATATTTACATTATCCAAGGCTACACTTATCTGTTGCTTTTCCTCTTCAACAGTATTGTTCCTACTTGTTAATTGCTGTACTAATAACTGTAGTTCTGTAGTTTTTTTTCTGGCTAATTCAATGTCTTCTTTTTTTACATTATTCTTTTTTAGAATAGCTGCTATTTCTGCTTTCAATCGATTAATTTCAGATAGTTTGTTGCCGAGTTCACCCTTTAATTGTCCGGCGTTACTCTTTGTCGAATCTAACTCAGCATCCAGATTAGTAATTGTAGAAGAATATAGTTTGTGTAAAGAATCCTGAATTCCTTCTGCTACGGCGATTGAGTCTTTAATATAAATTTCAGTTCTTTGTTTACTGTATTTTGTTTTATCGTAGAGATGATATACCCATGTGCCTACTAAACCGAATGAAAGTAATATCAGTAAAAGACTTTTTGTATCTCTCATATTATTGACTAATCGTTTGATCTACGTATGCAGATACCCAGCCAACCTGTCCGTTTTTTACAAGATAGAAATATTTGGTGGCAAAAGAAGATTCAAACTGACGCATTATTTTTAATAACAAACCCGATCCTGCCATCAATGCTTTTTGATCAAATACTTTGTGTACTTGATTTACAGCTTTTATTATTACATCTTTTTCTGCTTTTCTATTTACGTTACCACAAAGGAATGAAGCACTTAAAGCATCGTAGTTGTTATGTGCTTTTTCAGCAAACTTTTTTACTTCGTCATAACTAACCGATACAATTGGGTTCTCTATTAGTTCTGGATGAGTAAGAGTAGCGATGGCCCAAGCTATACCGCCACTTACGGCAATATTATCGCTTAATGGGTATGCTCCACTTGCATTTACTGCATAAGTAATATCTGTTTCTTCAGCCCCGCCTAATACTCTTTGTAAGTGTTTATTGTAGTTAGGTACTCCATGGTCATCTTCACATCTTTTTTCCGTAGCATTCGCAACGCTTTTAGTTCCCCAGTTCAATTCCAAAAGCTTAAAAGTTTTAGTATCACCATAAGGGAAAAAACCACCTTTGGTATTTCCGCTACCAATATCTATTAGAAATGTAGAATAGCGTCTTGATTCAGGAACTATTCCCAGATGTGAAAGTTTTGCCTCTTTCATAACATCAACGACTTCTATTTTTCGTGTTGGTTCGTTTATTTTTAGTCGAAATGAATCTATCAGTTTCTGAATCCATTCTGTTTTTTTATCTTTTTCAGCCTGCATTTTTACACCACTACTGATGACAGTAAATATATTTTCTGATGGTATCTGGTAATTATTTGTTGCTGATGTGAATAATGCATAAAGTCCATTAAGCGTTGCAGAAAAAGTAGCATCCGAAAAACTGATAAAATCAGTATTGATTGAAGTGTCTTTTATAATATTTATTGCACCACTTTTTTGAGCATTCTTTCCCATTTCAATCATGCTCATTTTCACACCTTTTGAACCAACCTCTATGCCGGTATAAACAGAAGCATTGTTATATTTTGTTTTTACACTGTTCTGAGAAATACTCAATAAACAGATAAGAGAAAAACAGAAAAAAAGAATTGACTTGCGGAATATTTTATTAGGCATGGGGCACTGTTTAAAGTAGACATAAAATTAAGGTTTATAGTGGCAGTATAAAGATAGATTCGCCCCGGTAAAGTAATATGTGAAGAATATGTGTTTAACTCTGACGACTTAGCCATTATGAATTATTCCCTAAAACTAAAATATGACAATAAAAAACCGCCCATAAACAAAATCTATGAGCGGTTCTTAATTAAAAAAATAGTCCTTTTTTATTAGCCAAATAAACCACCTTTTTTCAGGCTTCTTATACCTTCACCAATTTTGAAGCCGTTATGATAAATTTCAATTTTATAGTTTCCTGTTTCAAAACCTTGCTGTGAAATTGGAAACTGCACTGGCTTACGAGTTCCTTGCTCATAATTTACAGGAATTTTAGCTGTAAAGTTTTTATCTCCGTCCGCTCTGGTATTTAAAACACTGCCGCTGGAAATAACTTTGCCGTCAGGAGCGGTTACAATTAGATACATATCCGCAGGGCCTGATTTTGCAATTCTATTTTCAACATCGAAAGACACAACTAATTTGTCTACTTTCTTAGCTGTAGTTGTTGATTTTTCTTTTCCACTTTTTTTCTCATTTACCGGAACAATTTGAATATTTGAAGCAGAGAATGTAGAAGCTACATCCACCGTTTTTGCAAGAGTTTCAGTTTCTGTTTTAGAAGTAGCCAGGTTTGTTTCCAAATCTGTTTTTTCCTGAGTTAATGTAGCATTAGATGCTGTCAAAACCTGATTTTCCCCGGTAAGCTTTGTTATCTCTTCTTCCATACCACTGATTCTTGCATTTAATTCAGCAATCATGTTTTTTGCTTTTGTCAACTGTGCTTGCGTTGCATTTTTATCGTTCAATATTTTACGGATTTCAGCTTTTTAGCGTCAATATCTTTCTGACTGTCGTTAAGCTGACCTTCAAGATTGTTATTTGCTCCAGTAACAGAATCAAGACGAGCCAATGCATTATCAAACTCACGGTGAATATCTGTCTTAGCAGAGTCTAACGAAGAAATCTGTACTTGTTGTTGCTCTATCTTTTCTGTTGATTTGTTTTTGTCCCACAACAAATAACCCCAAGAGCCTAGTAAACAGGCTGCTAATAATCCAATAACGATGTTTTTGGTGTTATTGTTTTTTGGTGGTTTAGATGGTGTTGTAGTTGAGGCTGATGGATAATTTGTGTTTGTCATAAAAAAGGAATTTGAATTTAGTTTCTATTAGCGTTGATATATGGTTTCAAAACAACTGCAAGGTAAGTTGCATACTGCAACTATCGATACTAAATCCTGTTAAAAAATCTTATTTCGGGTCTGCAAAATTCGAAAACCGTGCCAGAAATATTGCTATGTGTTTGATATGGTGGATTTCTTTGCTAATCAGCCTTACTGAAAGCCTGTATCTTAGCGGCTTATGAGTGTTGATAAGATAATAAATGACTGGAAGAAAAAGTCTTTTAAACCAATATACTGGTTTGAGGGAGAAGAGGAGTTTTTTATCGATAAAGCAATTGAATATGCAGAACACCATATTCTGTCCGAAAGCGAAGCATCATTTAACCTGAGTGTGTTTTATGGAAAAGATGCAAACTGGCCCGATATAATTAATGCTTGCAAACGATATCCAATGTTTGCAGAACGGCAGGTTGTACTTTTAAAAGAAGCTCAGCAAATGCGGGATGTTGAAAAATTAGAGTCATATATCGATAATCCCCTGTCTTCAACCATTTTTGTTGTATCATATAAAGATAAAAAGCTAGATGCCAGAAAGAAGTTTGCTAAACTGGTGAAAGAAAAAGGAGTGTTGGTTAGTACCAAAAAAATGTATGATAAAGAGCTGCCTCAATGGACACAGGAATTGTTGCAGACGAAAGGATTAACTATTACTCCGAAAGGTCTTGCTTTATTGGTAGATCATATCGGTAACGACCTTACCCGAATTGAAAATGAAATTGATAAACTATCTGTGAATCTTGGAAAGCGAACAAGTATTACGGAGGATGATATTGAAAAATACATTGGGGTTAGTAAGGATTTTAATGTGTTTGAATTGCAAGCCGCATTGGCAGCAAAAGACTTATCCCGGAGTATTCGAATTATTCAATATTTTGAAGCTAATCCCAAAGCGGCACCAATTCAATTGGTTTTGCCATCTTTATATAGCTTCTTTAGTAAAGTGTTTATGGTATTTGGTGCCAACACTCAAGATGAAAGAGCAATAGCCACTGCAATTGGAGTAAATCCTTTTTTTATGAAAGATTATTTGCAGGCTGCTAAGCTTTACTCTTACCCAGGGGTTGAGAAAGCATTGCTTTTGCTGCATAACTATAACTTGAAAAGTGTAGGTGTGGGGAGCATCGGTACTGATGATGCTTCATTACTGAAGGAAATGGTTGTAAAAATAATGTCTTAAGCTTTGTTATTTAATATAGTCTTTGCCCTTTCTTTGTGCAACTTTTAAATAAAGTATCGCATCAACTTCATCAATAAAATAATTACATGAAAAAAATCTTATTTACATTTTTATCAGCAACTGTGCTACTATTTACAAGTTGCCTTGAAACAGTTCAGGAAATTACCATAAAAGAAGACGGAAGTGGTACCGTCAGTTCTACAAGTGATATGGGAGCCTTATTGGGAATGGCTAAGCAAATGGGTGGCGGCGCCGAAATGGAGAAAATGGGTGGTCAAAAAATGGATACTACTATTGCAATGGCAAATATGATAGATAGCATTGAAAATATATCTGCCACTGAAAAAGGTTTGATGAAAGACGGTTCAATGAGTTTAAAAATGAACTTGGCTGAGGAGCAATTCAGCACTAAGATCAGTTTCCCATTTTCAAAATATGAGGACATTGTTGAGCTGAACAAATTAACGAACAAGGTTATTGGTTCTGCCATGAAAGACCAGATGGCTAAAGCTCCAATGGGAGAGATGCAGGGAATGGGTGATATGGCTGATCCAAGCTCTTTCGATGATTATTTCGATATGAAATTTACAAATGACAAAATTGAAAGAACAATCAATAAAGAGAAGTATGCAAAGGTAGATGGAGATGAATATTTGCAAGGCATAAAGCAAGCATCGGCAATGGGTATTCCTGTTACATCTACTTTAATAATCAATTTGCCAAGACCAGCCGAGAAAGTTGAAGGAAAGAATGCTACACTATCAGAAGATAAAATGAAACTAACCGTAAAAGTTGATATTGACGACTTCTTTGATCATCCGGAAAAAATGGAATTCAAAGTGAAGTTTTAGTATTAAAAAAAAAATTTTATAAAGAAAAACCGGTCTCACCTATGGCGAAACCGGTTTTTATATTTTCAAGTATCTTAATTAAATATGAATTGCTTCACCATAGGCAACTTCAATAGCATCTTTTATGCTTTCACTGATAGTTGGATGAGGGTGAACTGCGTTCAGTACTTCAAGATAAGTTGTTTCTAATTTACGGGCCGTAACAGTTTCTGCAATCATTTCAGTTACGTTGTAACCAATCATATGAGTGCCTAACCATTCGCCGTATTTGGCATCAAATATTACTTTGATAAACCCTTCGGTATGTCCGGCAGCAGATGCTTTTCCACTTGCACTCAATGGGAATTTACCAACCTTTATTTCATATCCCTGATCTTTTGCCTGCTGCTCAGTATAGCCTACCGAAGCAATCTCAGGTACGCAATAGGTACAACCAGGAATGTTATTATAATCGATTGGTTCTGGTTGGTGATGATATTTATTTTCGTTGTAGGCAATAGCTTCTACACAAACGATACCTTCTTTACTTGCTACGTGGGCCAAAGCTTGACCGGGAGAACAATCGCCGATTGAATAAATACCGGGAACATTAGTTTGTCCGTATTTATCAACCATAACTCTTCCTTTATCGATTTTGATACCTAAGGTTTCAAGACCGATACCTTCAATATTTGCAGTAACACCAACAGCACTTAAAAGCACATCTGCTTCTAATACAGTTTCACCAGTTGCACTTTTAACAGTAGCTTTTACGCCATTGCCAGATGTGTCAACAGAAGTTACTTCGCTACTGGTCATTATGGTAATACCATTTTTCTTATAGCTCTTTTCCAGTTCTTTGGAAATATCTTCATCCTCTACCGGAACTATTCTTGGAAGAAATTCAACAATCGTAACTTTTGTTCCCATGCTATTATAAAAATAGGCAAACTCAACACCAATAGCTCCGCTACCTACTATAACCATTGACTTTGGTATTTCAGGCAATACCATTGCTTCTCTGTAGCCAATAATTTTTTTACCATCAATTTTCATTGTTGGCAATTCTCTGCTACGGGCACCTGTAGCAATAATTATATGCTTGGCTTCAACAGTTTGATTCTTGCCATCCTTATCACTAACCTCTATTTTTCCTTTGGCAATAATTTTGCCAAAACCCATAATTACATCGATCTTATTTTTCTTCATCAGGTATTGAACACCTTTGCTCATTTTATCGGCAACACCTCTGCTTCTCTTAATAACAGCACTAAAATTGGGAGCACCGCTAGCTTCAATACCATAGTCATTAGCATGTTTGATATATTCATTAACCTGAGCACTTTTTAATAATGCCTTTGTTGGAATACAGCCCCAGTTAAGACAAACTCCGCCGAGGCTTTCTTTTTCAACAACTGCTGTTTTAAAACCTAATTGAGAAGCCCTAATTGCAGCTACATAACCGCCAGGACCGCTTCCGAGAACCACTACATCGTATGCCATAGTTTTGTTGATTAATTTTAATGTGATTAGAGATGTAAAGAGTAGCGAAGTTATTCGAAAAGAGGCAATTGGCAAAAGATGAAGAGTGTTAGTAGCTGCTGAAGAGGGGGAGCATCTAGTGTTTTATCTGATAATTTCTAGCTTAACTGAAAGTCAGTAATTTTGATCTGAAAATCAATAAAAACGGTCTTTCCACAGGCTGTTAAGAAAAAAAAAGGGTTTTGGGCAAATTCTTAAATAATCCGTCGTATTTATTCGCCTTTTACCCCTACCTTTGCCGTCCAAAAATTAGTATTAATCATGGCTAGAGTATGTCAGGTAACAGGTAAAACGCCAATAGTAGGAAACAAGGTTTCTCACTCAAATATCAAGACCAAGCGTCGTTTTCTTCCCAATTTGCAGAAGAAGAAGTTTTATCTTGCCGAAGAGGATAAATGGATTACGTTAAAGCTTACAACAGACGCTATGCGTACCATCAATAAGAATGGCTTAATGAGTGTTGTAAAACAATTGAGAGCTAAAGGAGAAAAAATCTAAAAGTTTTAAAGTTTAATAATCATGGCAAAGAAAGGAAACCGTGTACAGGTAATTCTGGAGTGTACTGAGCACAAAACAAGTGGTCAGCCGGGCACCAGCCGTTACATTACGGTAAAAAACAAGAAAAACAATCCAGAGAGATTGGAACTAAGAAAGTTGAACCCAATTTTGAAAAAAGTAACTGTTCATAAAGAAATCAAGTAATCATGGCAAAAGCAGCAAAAACGGCGATTAAGAAAGATCCAAAGGCAGCAGCGGAGGCAAAGAATTATTCTAAAGTAATTAAGGCTGTTCGCAGTCCAAAATCTGGTGCGTACACTTTTAAAGAGCAGATGGTTCACAAAGACAAAGTGAAAGATTTTCTTGCTCAGAAATAATTTTTGTGATCAAACTATTTAAAAGCTATTCGTGACAATACGGATGGCTTTTGTTGTTTAAATTAGAGTTTAGTGAAATGTGATTGAATGTAGGATTTTCAGATTAGAGGCCCATTCACCACTCACTATTCACCATTCACTTAGTATTATGGGATTCTTCAATAAATTATTTGGAAAAAGGAAAAGGAAAGTCTTGACGAGGGTTTGAAAAAAACCAAGGAAGGCTTCTTTGCCAAAATCACTAAAGCAATTGCAGGAAAAAGCACTGTTGATGAAGAAGTGCTGGACAATCTTGAAGAAGCATTGGTTGGTGCAGATGTTGGTATTGAAACCACTGTTCGCATTATTGAAAGAATTGAGAAAAGAGTTGCCAAAGACAAGTATCTCAATGCAGAAGAGCTTAATAAAATGCTGCAGGAAGAAATTGAAGCATTGTTGATAGATGCATCTGAATCAAATAGTTATGCATTTGATTCTGAACTTCCTTTCAAACCTTATATCATATTGGTAGTAGGTGTAAACGGTGTTGGAAAGACAACCACTATTGGCAAACTGGCTTACAACTTTAAGAAAGCAGGTAAGAGTGTTTTACTCGGAGCAGCCGATACTTTTCGTGCCGCTGCGGTTGACCAACTCACTATCTGGAGCGAAAGAGTGGGAGTGCCAATTGTAAAGCAGGCAATGGGCAGCGATCCGGCAGCTGTTGCTTTTGATACGGTTCAAAGTGCAGTTTCAAAAGATGTTGATGTGGTATTAATAGACACCGCAGGACGTTTGCACAACAAAGCTCACCTGATGGATGAGTTGGGAAAAATTAAAAGAGTTATTCAGAAAACAATACCTGATGCACCGCATGAAGTGTTATTAGTATTGGATGGAAGCACAGGGCAAAACGCATTAGAGCAGGCAAAGCATTTTACAGCAACAACAGATGTTTCAGCATTGGCCATTACAAAACTGGATGGAACAGCAAAAGGAGGCGTTGTACTGGCCATTACAGATCAGTTTAAAATACCGGTGAAGTTTATTGGTGTGGGAGAGAAGATGGAAGATTTACTGGTATTTGATAAACATGAGTTTGTCGATAGTTTGTTTAACCTCGAAAAATAATTATTTTTTTGCCGATCACCAGAAAGAAAATAATACGTTTTGGGAAATTCCTTTTTTTATTGGCATTGTCTACCCTACTTGTTTATTTATTTGTAGAATGGGTTGAACGAAAACATAGAAGAGATGTCGATAGGAACGGGATTGTTATTAAAGGAATTATCGTAGATAAAAGAATTGGATCTGGTCGGTTTGATAGCGGAGGGTTAGTTTACTTTTATATTTTTAAAGGAAAAAGATATGGGAGAAAGGAATCAAGATTTTTTAATGATTTCTCATTAGGAGACTCTGTTGAGATTAAGTTAGATACCACGGACCCAGCAAAATCATATATAGTGAATCCCTTAAAATATGCGAACTAAAAAATTACATAAAGATAAAGTCAACATCATCACCCTTGGATGTAGCAAGAATATGGTTGATAGTGAAGTATTGAGCGGTCAACTAATTGCCAACGAAATTGATGTAGTGCATGAGAATAAAAAATCAGATCATAATATTGTGGTGGTAAACACCTGTGGCTTTATCGAGAAAGCAAAAGAAGAAAGCATCAATACCATTCTCGACCAGGTTGAATTAAAGAAAAGAGGCAAGCTGGATAAAGTATATGTGACAGGATGCCTTAGTGAACGCTACAAACAAAATCTTGAAGCAGAAATTCCAGAGGTAGATGCTTTTTTTGGTACGATGGAACTGCCGATGATACTAAAGCAATTTGAAGCGGATTATAAATCAGAATTGATAGGGGAAAGACTGCTGGCTACACCACAGCACTATGCTTATATGAAGATTTCTGAAGGTTGTAACAGAACCTGTTCTTTCTGTGCCATTCCATTGATGCGGGGGCAACATGTTAGTCGGACCATGGAAGATCTGGTGAAAGAAGCTGAAAGTCTTGTAAGAAGAGGAGTGAAGGAAGTAATGCTGATTGCGCAGGAACTTACTTACTATGGTTTGGATATTTATAAGAAAAGAATGTTGCCTGATCTTTTAAACCGACTGGCTGATGTAAAAGGATTAGAATGGATTCGTTTGCATTATGCATATCCGTCAAAATTCCCAATGGAGATTTTAGATGTGATACGCCAACGGGATAATATCTGCAACTACCTCGATATGCCTTTGCAACATGCTGCCAACAATATGCTGGCAGCAATGAAACGACAGATCACAAGAGAAGAGATGGAAGACTTAACGGCTGCCATCCGGGAGAAAGTACCGGGTATTTGTTTACGTACAACATTGATTGCAGGCTTCCCCGGCGAAACATTGGATGATATAGAAGAACTAAAAGGATTCTTAGTTAAGCAACGATTTGATAGAGTTGGCATATTCACCTACAGTCATGAAGAAGGAACAAGCGGCTTTGCATTAACAGATGATGTGCCGGATGATGAAAAAGAAAGAAGAGCACAGGATGTAATGGAAGTTCAGCAGGAAATTTCTTTCGAACTCAACCAGGAAAAATTGGAAAGACTTTTAAAACGCTGATTGATAAAAAAGAAGCAGGCCGTTATTTGGGTCGTACAGAATTTGATTCAGTGGAAGTAGATAATGAAGTGGTTATTCATTCCAAAAAGAAATTACCGATTGGCGAATTCGTCAATGTAAAAGTTACCAAAGCATACGACTACGATCTTGAAGGGGAAGTGGTTGATTAATGCTCCCTTTCTGCCTTTTCAATATTTCTGTCAGGTAATAGCCACATTATGGCAATTAGAATTGTTATAGCTCCGCCAATTGCAGCATGTAAAAGGGCTGCAGGTATCGCCACTGTATAAAGCACCATCGACAACATTCCTTTTCTTGATTGCTTTACCAGCACATGCCGGAAAGTTTCATTATTCCTGTTACAGTTTTGTATTACTTTCAAAAGTATATAGTATGCCACACCACATAAGTTCAGCAGCAGGGCATATACTGCAACAGTCTTTGCTTCAAAATGATTTTCTCCCATCCAACCCGTCGCAAAGGGGATTAAGGATAACCAGAATAATAAATGCAGGTTTGCCCACATTACACCCCCATTTACTTCCTTAATAGAATGAATCAGGTGATGATGATTGCCCCAGTAAATACCCAGCATCAGAAAACTAAAAACATAGCTGACAAACACAGGCCATAACTTTTCCAATGCAGCCCAACTGGCTTCATGTGGCACTTTCATTTCTAGCACCATAATAGTAATGATGATAGCAATCACACCATCGCTAAATGCTTCGAGCCTGGTTTTTGTCATTATTCTTAATTAGTCCTGATTGTTAATATTATAGTTGAATTTTTAAAATTAGGAAAATTGAAGTTAAAAAAATGAGGGCCGAAGCCCTCATTTAAAATCAATCATCATCTTTTTCAATATTCCTCTTATCAGTTTTGTTTCCTTCATTGTTCTTGTCATTTTCAGAAACTGAACCATTTTGTAATTCACTATGTCTGATAAGACCGCCAAGGTGTGCGGTTTGCGCCATTGTTCCAAATGATGCAAAAGAAAGAACCAATGTAATGCCTAAAATTAGCTTTGAAAATCGGATGTTTTTTTGCAAAAACAATCCAATTAAAGAAATGGCTCCTGTTATAGCAATAATAACCATTGTTATTTTAGCCATGTCTTCATGCTCTTCAATTGCAGATTCGTTTACACCAGTAAGATGTTCAACCATCTCTTCTGTTCCTTCACCTGTTAAATAGACCGGAGCCGTAAAGAGAGCAGCGGCAACAAGCAGATATAAGGAGAGGCTTTTAAAGGATGCATTCTTTTTAATCATTCCAATTATAAGTAGTATTCCTCCAAGTAAGGAAAGCAATAAAGGCATATGATTTAGAGCCAAATGAATTTGTGCTGAGTTCATAATAATAAATTTAAATTATTAAAATAGTAAGGGCCGTTTGCCCAATTTTTCGAAATATAAATTGCAAGGATTGACTTAAGAAAGCCGTGGTGGATGAAAAATTGAAAAGGATTTTTTAATCAGTTTTCCTTCTGTAAGCGATTTATAAGTCCGTTCAATCGGGAAGAAGATGAACTCTTCTTCATGTTCTATAAAATCAAATGTTATTGAATATGTAGTAATAATATTGCCCTGTGATTTAAAAGGCAATTCATTGTCTTCATCCTCATCATTATCATCGGTATGATTGTCTGAGTAATGCATTTTAAGGAAATCAATAAATGAAAGGGAGTGATCTTCGGAATGATGCTTGGAATAATGCTGTACTAAAAAGGGCAGGCGAAAAAATTCATGTAGCTCTGTCGAGCTATTAAGAAATGAAACTGCTAATATTATTAAAATAAATTTTTTCATGTATAATATGGGCAATTTAACAAAGATTAGAGCCAAGTAGGGTGACGCTAATCATACCGGCTGTTAAAAGCTACCTAAATTTTTATTAATTTACAATGAATATGGTTTCCTTAGAAACAGTCCGCAGTTTTGCCTTGTCTTTTTCAGAAACGGATGACCATCCACATTTCGAACGAAAAGCCTTTCGTGTCAAAAAGAAAGTATTCGCCACACTATCAGAAAAAGACAAAACACTAAACCTGAAATTAACCGTAGAAGATCAATCCGTTTTTTCTGCCTTTGATAAAGAAGTTATCTACCCTGTAGCTGGCGGCTGGGGCCGGATGGGTTACACTACTGTCAACCTCAAAAAAGTAAAACTTGCCATGTTTAAAGATGCATTAACGGTAGCTTACTGTACTGTTGCACCCAAAAAGCTGGCAGAAAAATATCTTCCCCGTTAAACAATAATTTTTCTCCTTACACCATTAAATCACCATCAAAAAACCATTATCTTAGTCCATAAACCGCTTAAATGGCCGATAATAAAAATGTTTTTTTAAATAGAGATCTTAGCTGGCTTAGTTTCAATCAACGGGTACTGATGGAGGCTGCCGATAAATCTGTTCCGCTCTATAGTCGTATATCTTTTTTGTCTATATTCTCATCCAACCTTGATGAATTCTTCAGGGTGCGGATGCCATCTATATTTGCTTTAACCAGTATTCAAGCAAAGAAAACTTCCATACGGGATGAATATCCAAAGAACCTAGTACAACTTGTACAAACAGAAGTACAAAAGCATCTTACAGAGTTTGGTGGCATATTAAAGAACCACATATTGCCGGAATTAAAGTTCAATAATATCTGCCTTTATTACAACGAGCCCATTCGTCCGGAGCATATGGAATCATCAAGAGAATACTTTCTTTCCAAAGTATTATCATTCTTGCAACCCGTAATTCTAAAAAAAGAAAATCAGACTAATATTTTTCTAGAGAACAATGCACTCTATTTCATCATCGACTTAGAGTCGCCGGAAGAACCCGGTAAACATCTTTACGGTTTGCTAAATATTCCTTCATCTAACCTTCCCCGCTTTTCGGAGCAGGCCATGGTTGGCGATAATCATTATATTCTTTTTCTCGATGATGTAATTCGGGAAAACCTGCAAGAAGTATTTCCAGTTTTCACCATACATGGTGCATGGAGTATAAAACTTACAAGAGATGCGGAGATGAACATCGAGGACGAATTCATTGGCGACATCTCTGATAAAATAGAAAAGCAATTGCTTAAAAGAGAAGCTGGTAATGCCACAAGATTGTTGTATGATGAAATAATGCCAGCCGAAGCAAAAGATTTTATTCAAAACTACTTTGGTCTGCGTAATGAAGAAATGCTGGCTGGCGGCCGTTATCATAATTTAAAAGATCTTGGTAGTCTGCCTAATCCGCTCAAAGGAAAATTATCGAATCCTTCCTGGCCTTCGGTAGCACATCCGGGATTTGATAATCAGCATTCTATTTTTCATAGTATCAGTGAAAGTGAAAAGCTGTTGCACTTACCATATCATTCTTATAATTATATATTGCGTTTCTTCAACGAAGCAGCCATCGATCCTGCCGTAAAAGAAATTTACATTACATTGTATAGAGTGGCTGCCGATTCACATATTGTTAATGCACTTATCAGTGCCGCTAAGAATGGCAAAAAAGTAACGGTGTTTGTAGAATTAAAAGCAAGGTTCGATGAAGCCAATAATATAAAATGGAGTAAGCGGATGAAAGCCGCAGGTATAAAAATAATTAACAGCATACCCAGCTTAAAAGTACATGCCAAGGTAGCACTTATCAAAAGAGTGGAAGGTAAAGATTGGAAAAACTATTCCTTCATGGCAACTGGAAATTTCAACGAAGCCACAGGCCGTTTTTATACTGACCATGTACTCTTCACAAATCATAAAGAAATAGGGCTGGAGCTGCAATGGGTTTTCGATTATCTGCAAAGCCGCAAGCAACCGGCAGATTACATGAAGATTCCTTTCCGTCATCTGCTCGTATCGCAGTTCAACATGATAAAGCGATTTGAAAAACTAATAGACCGTGAAATAAAAAATGCAAAAAAGGGAAAGCCTTCCGGCATCATCATTAAACTAAATAATTTGCAGGAGCGGCCAATGATAGAAAAACTATACGAAGCCAGCCGTGCCGGTGTAAAAGTGCAGTTGATCGTTCGCAGTATTTGCAGCCTTGCAGCAGGAGTAGAGGGGCAGAGCGAAAACATTACAGTCACTCGAATAGTTGACCGATATCTCGAGCATGCAAGAGTATTTGTTTTTCACAATAATGGCGACCCGAAATATTACATGGGCAGTGCCGATTGGATGAACCGCAACCTTCACAGCAGAGTAGAAGTAATCTTTCCGGTGTATGACAAAGCAATGGGGGAAGAACTGAATACAATACTGCAATTGCAACTAAACGATAACCGCAAAGCAGTGTATGTAACACCAGCACTCGATAACCAACGCATCCGTAACGATCATTCATCATTGGCTGCACAGCAGGCGGTATATGAGTTTGTGAAGGGGAGGTAGGAGAACATTTTTTTTAAGAAGTAGTATCTTATACACTTATCAGGAGCCCGGTTAAATAATCAGTTGCAATAATAGTTGTTATAGGGCCAGTAAAACCAACACAATGATAAATCCATCTTGTTGCAGGGACTGTACATAAATTTCCAGTGATTCTTTACTGCCTGCCCCTTCCATGTTACCGTTCGGATTGCTTTTGGCTGCAGTAAGTCATTGTCAATAACCCTGTAGCTTTATAAATTATATTACCGGGATTAGTTAGATGTGGAAAAAGCTGTTCTGGTATCTGGAAACGTAAATGAAGCGCCGCTACGCAGATCAAAAACGGCAGGAAAAAATTAATGCTTGAAAATAGTGCGGTGATAAGTGGTAACACCACCTGAAGAATAACTACTGGATAGTATCATTATATTTTCATCCAGCTGATTGATGGTGTAGTTTTCAAATAATGAGCTTCCTCTTTTCGTTAGCCGGATCTGAGTTTCGTTTGCTTGAAAACTCCAGCTGTAGGTGGTAATAATCTGCGGGTCTGTTGGATTGCATTTAACAGGGCCATCATTTATTTCATAAAGTCCATTGGTACGAAAAATATGAAAGTTGTCGGCTGTTTCGCAGGTAGGAGGAATGGTGGTGATATGTAATTCTTCCCAGGGGCCGGAACCTGTTTTATATTCTTTTCTTACATTTTTCCAATTGCCTTTTGTCAGAAACCCCGTTTTTGTTGGTTCAATATTAATAGTAAAAGATATTCTTGCCATTTCATTTCCATTATTACTACTAGTACCTTGCGAAGTGAAATCCTTAGTTTGACTTTCTGTGGTGACAAGTGATTTACGTATCCTGCTAGCACTGCCGGATATTGAAATCTCATCATCACCGCCGCCGCACAGGGCATCGTCATCATCCAATATTTGAATGAGTGGAGTTACAATTTCTTTATCGGTGGTGGTTACAAATTGCCAGTTAGGCCGTATATTATTTCCTTCCATCAAGGGAAATGATTTTGTCTTTCCGTCAATAGTTATGTTTCCGTAAAAATCCATTTTTTGATTGCAAGCATCGGTGGAGATGGCGGTTAAGTTTTTAATTGTTACGGTCACTTTTGCTTTGTCTTGCCCCATTACTGTAAACGGGGCAGCCATACAATAAATTGAAAAAAATATAACGGGCAGCATCGTGTTCTTCATAATTTGATTTTTCTGTGAATTAATGTCCATAAGTGATTCGGGTATATGTGGTGATGCCCTCGTAAGTATCTTCTATGATAAGCCATAAGGTAGTTTCATCCAGCTTCGCCACTTTATATAAAATCGGTGTGTGGCTTTCTGTAGTAGTTAGTTGAATTTGTGTTTCATTAGATTTGAAAACCCAGTTACCGGTGGCTATAACTTGGGGTGCGGTGGCAGTACATTTACTGGGGCCTTCATTTTTTTCATAGTGCCCTTTGAAGCTAAATGCATAGTCATCATCTCTTTTACAAGCAGAGATACCAGGCGGTGGTGGCAGAGAAGGTTTCCATATACTTAATGTCGTTGCAGTTGCTGTTTCTACTCTAATTTTTTTCCAGCTTTGTTGTGATAATAGTTGGGTTTTTGTTTTTATAGGTACAATAGAGATGGAGTATGTTATTTGACCAATTTCACTGCCGTTCCTGCTTGATGTTCCAATAGAACTGTATTCAAGGTTTTGGGACTCGCTGGTGTTAAGTGTCTTACGTACCTTGTTGATACTACCGGAGATCGAAACTGCATCATCCCCACCGCCACAAAATGAATCGTCATCATCCCATATTTCAATTGTAGGAGTTATTACATCTTTATCGGTAGTTGCTACGAATCGCCAATTGAGTTCCTGCAGGTTATTACCTTCCCGCACCGGAAAATTTTTCACTTTTTCTCCAATATGTATTTTGGCATAAAAATCCATTTTGCCATTGCAGGCATCAGTTGAAGTAGCTTTTAAGCTTTTAATTGTTACTGTTATCGTTGCTTTGTCCTGTGCCTGCAAGAACATTGGAGTTGTAAGAACGTGGAGTAGAAAAAATATATAAACTATGGTTGTTTTTTTCATATTGATACACTTTTCATATCAAAACTATTCAAAATCAAATTCTTAAAAACCCCCCATTCACGGGGTTTTGCAACAAAAGGGAGCATCAGATAAGCTTTCCCCGGCAGGCTTTGGTCACGGCCGCTGCTTTGGAGTAGACATGCAGCTTCTCATTCCGAATAAGGAGGAATTTCAAACATATAATTCTCTGAGTTACCTCGTGCCTCAGTATGACAAATACAAAACCTCTGTGCTGTATTTCTTTGTGTCTCCGTGTCTTTATGGCAAAAATTTCTTTGCGTCTTAGCAAGCAACAAAAAATCTTTCCGTCTTCATTTCTTCCCGGCAAATCTTCATTATTTTCAACCAATCATTTACACCTTACATGCAATAAAAAAACATGACAACCGAATTTCCAATTATAAAAACAGAAAGATTACTACTCAGGGAATTTGTAGATACAGATCTTGAAAATGTTTTCAAAGGACTTTCGCATCCAGACATTATTAAATATTATGGTGTTAGTTACGACTCCTTAGAAGCTACAAAGGCACAAATGAAATTTTTCGCCGACCTTGAAACAGAAGGAACAGGAATATGGTGGGCAATTTGTTCGCTAGATGGAAAGCTGTTTTACGGCGCAGGAGGATTGAATAGTTTATCGAAAGAACATAAAAAGGCAGAAATAGGATTCTGGCTTATATCCGATTATTGGGGACAAGGAATAATGACAGAAGCAATGCCTTTAATATGCAAGTATGGATTTGATAAACTTAATCTTCATCGTATAGAAGGAATTGTAGAAACTGAAAACATAAACTGTAAGAAGGCAATGGCTAAACTTGACTTTACACATGAAGGAACAATGATAGAATGTGAAGTAAAAAATGGAAAATTCATTAACCTCGATATGTATGCAAAGCTTACTAACAAGGGAACTAATAAATCTTAAAGTAATTTAGTGACTTCAAAAAGGATTATCTTTCTTAAAACCACAACCATGCGACTATTATCATTTCTTATTGGCATCATGCTTTTACAATCTGCCACTGCACAGGTATTAATTAAAAATGTGAACGTAGTAGATGTGGAAGGCAAAAAGATTCTTGCAGGCTACAATGTGGTGGCACTGGATGGCAAGATTGTGTCTATAGATAAAGATAAAATGTACAAATTGCCCGATGGCACGGAGGTAATAGATGGCAGTGGCAAGTATTTGATGCCCGGCCTTGTTGATGCTCATGTGCATTTTTTTTCAGAGTGGCGGCATTTACACCCGACCAGATGTGATTGATTTGCGAAAGTTTCAGCCACATGAAAAAGAATTGAATTGGGTACATAATAATATGGAAGATTTTCTGCGCCGCTATAGCAGTATCGGTATTACATCTGTAATAGATGTGGGAGCATCTTATAATTTTTTAGCGCAACGAGATAGTTTTACTACAAAGACTTATGCTCCGCTTATAAAAATGACAGGGCCATTGCTTACAACTTGGGTTCCTGAGCCGTACAAGGGTTTGGAGAAAGAATCGCCTTTTGCTATGATGGAAACCGAAGAAGGAGTTCGCCAATCGGTAAGAGACCAACTACCATTGAAAACAGATTTTATAAAAATATGGTACATCGTACTGGATAAAGACCTGGAAAAAGGTGCAAGAAAAAACCTGCCATTGGTAAAAGCTGCTATAGATGAAGCACATAAACATAAACTAAGAGTAGCGGTGCATGCCACACAACGCATCACCGCACAACAGGCAGTAGAAGCCGGTGCAGACTTTTTGGTACATAGTGTGGATGATGAAATAGTAAGCAAAGAGTTTGTGCAGTTGTTGAAGAAAAATAAAACAGTGCTTTGCCCTACTGTTGTAGTTGTTGGAAATTATGATAAGGCATTGGGCGATAAGTATTACTTTAATACTCATGAACTGTCGGTGGCTAATCCAGTAACGGTAGGCTCTATATTGGATTTCCCACAACCGGACACAGCGTTGGCCGCAAAGTATATTGGAGCAATGAGTTCGCCTATGCAAATAAAAGCAGGACAAACAACAGATTCCATCATGCTGGCCAATCTTAAATTATTAATTGACGGCGGTGTAACGATTGCAACAGGAACAGATGCAGGTAATATAGGTACACAACATGCATCTTCTTACTACGAAGAACTAAAAGCTATGAAGTTAGCAGGTTTGAGTAACTGGCAAATACTAGAGGCTTCAACAATTAATGGAGCAAAAGCAGTAGGAGAGGAAAAGCAATGGGGCAGCATTGCAAAAGATAAGCTGGCGAATATGTTGGTACTTGCAAAAAATCCATTGGATGATATTGCGAACTTGCAAACGATTGATTGGGTTATTAATAAAGGAGTGCCAATGAAGCCATCTTCTTTGGTACATAACACACCTGCCATGCTTGCTCAGCAACAGCTGAATGCCTATAATGCTCATGACCTTGAAGCTTTTCTGGAGCCGTATGCAGAAGATGTGGAGATATATAATTTTCCTGACAAGCTAGAGATGAAAGGGAAAGCAGAAATGCGGAAGAACTACCAGTTCGTAACGCAAGTGCCGAAATTGCATTGCAACTTACTCAATCGTATTGTGCAAGGTAATATGGTAATTGATCAGGAAGAAGTGTTTGGCTTTGGAGAAAAGCCTGTGTATGCTACAGCTATTTATATAATTGAAGAAGGAAAGATCAAGAAGGTTTATTTTCAGCAGTAATAATAGAAGTGAATGGGCAACTAGCGAAACTTCGCTGCTCATTATTGCCCATTCACTTTACTTATAAATCTGCCGTATGTTTATACACATACCATGTGTCAGTAGGTTTTACATACAAACGAAATGTCTTGTCGTCTATCTTTTCTACGGGCCATTCTGTAGCCCATACCATTGAAATTTCACCATTAATAATTTTCCATGTCTCTGGGGGATCTCTTTTTCTACCCGACGATTTAAGTTCATAGCCACCATCAGCTTTTAATTTTAGTAAAGACATGGGTGCCATACTTTCTTCGGCAGTCCATATTTTACCTTGCATCCACTTTTGCATTTCAAGATCTTCAGCAGTTTGTTCTTTTTTGTTTTTGTTGATAGTTGGAACAGCTACTTTACTATCTTGCTTTTTGTCACCATTGCCGCCGCAACTGTATAAAACAACAAGGCTTGAAATAATAAAAATCTTCTTCATGTAAATAGTTTTTAATGGAAAGATTGTTTAATAACATCTAAAGTAATTTAATGAATAGTTGAATGTATTACCTTTTTGGGTAGTAAATAAAAAACCGGCTTAGGTAAGGAAGCCGGTTTTACTATTAAAATTCAGAATAGTTAATTAATAAGCACATTGCCAGCAACGATTCGCTTACCATTTTTATCAACCAATACAATGGTGTAAATACCTGCATTATGTTTACGGATATCGACATCCATACGTTGGTATGGTGCGCCGATACTATAGAATTTGCTATAAACTACTGCACCTCTTGCATCAACAACGTTCATGGTGAAAGATGAGTTAGCTGTACTGTAATAACTCACCTGGAACTGTCCATCATTAGGATTTGGCATAATGAACAACTTAGCGGTAACTGAATCTCCAATTACAACTGCGTTTGAAATGTTTGTACATCCACCACTATTGGTAGCAGTTAAAGTATAGCTTCCAAGTTCATTAATAGTAACTGGAATTGTTGCTGCAGTTGCACCGTTAAGTATTGAGCCGTTGTTCATCCATGTGTATGTATAAGAACCGGATGGTGTTACTGCTCCAGTAAGTGTTGTCGTTAATCCAGGGAATAGTTTAGTGTATGGTGCTGCACTTAATGACACGGTTGGTCTTGCACTTACTGTTACAGTAGTAGCTGAGGAAGTAGCGAAGCATCCATTGCTGTTGGTAACTCTTACGGTGTAAGCACCAGAAGCAGCGGGAGAGGAAATAGTAATAGCCTGTGTAGTAGCTCCATTACTCCACAACCAACTGCTGCCTGCAGAAGCTGTAAGCACAACATTATTTGGTTCGCAGAATGCTAACGGTCCGCTTGCACTAATTGTTGCTGTTGGTAAAGGATTTACCGTAACTGATGTTGCAGATGATGTGTTAACACAAGCTCCGTTTGTAACTGTTACAGTATAGCTAGTTGTACCCAACGTATTGGCAACAATGGATTGAGATGTAGCACCATTACTCCATAACCAGGAAGTTCCGCTATTAGCTGTTAGTGTAACAGAACCGCCTTGACAGAATGTAGTTGGACCGCCAACTGTAATAGAAGCCGGAGGCACTGAAGTGATAGTTAATGTTACTGCTGTTCTTGTTGCACTTTCGCAGCCAGTACTTGTGTTTCTGCTGGCAGCATGATAAGTAACAGAGCCAGCAGTATTTAGAGTTGGACTACCAACAACTGCTCCGCCTGTAGCTGCATCATACCATATTACTGTATGCCCCGCAGGTACAGTTGCAGTAGCAGTAAGTGTTGGAGTAGAACTACCAGAACAAACATTTTGTAACTGATTGCCACCACTCACTGGTGCAGCAATGCCAGAACTGTTTGTGCTGATTGCAAGTGTAACAGTCGCCGTTTGGCAGCTACCGTTAGAAGCAAATACTGAAACGTTGCCGCTTGTGCTTCCAACTGGATAATTAATAGTAATAGAATTTGTTCCTTGTCCGCTGGCAATAACAGCTCCCGGAGGTGCCGACCATGTATAACTTGTAGCTCCTGCTACGGCTGCAACGTTATAAGATACACCATTAGTAGCTCCACAAATAGTAGTGGTTCCAGTAATTGCACCAAGAGTTCCTAATCCGCCACCGCCGCTGGAAACTGTAGCATTCACTGCATTTGATTGTGAACTAACAGCACCAGTTGTATTATTTTTTGCTACATGATAGAACCAAAGACTTGCTCCAGACGTAAGACCAGGAACAGTAAACGATGTTCCAGCAATATTTGAGGCTACTACAGAATAAATACCTGTTGCAGGATTCAATACATAAATATCATAGTGTGTTGCATTTGTTACTGACGCCCATGTAAATGACACTTCGCCAGCCGTACAGCCCGGTGCACCAACAGACATACTTGATGGTGTTCCCATTATGTTAAAGTTGGCATCGCTTAAATCTGTAACAGCACCACTGCTTATTCTTATAAGTGCAGTAGAAGTATTAGCCGAAGGCACAGTCCATGTAAGTCTTGTAGTAGTTGCAGGAACAGAAGAGGAAATAGTTGTCCAGTTAGCACCGTTATTAAGAGAATATTCAACTGTTTGGTTGGCTGATATACCGGCATTGTCCCAAGTAATAACCTGGCTGCTACCCGGGCTTAAATTCTCGCCGCCATTAGGATAAAGTACCTCAATGTATTGTTGTTCTATAATCCATGTAAGCGAATATTGTTGATTTGGTCCAACAGCTACAGCAGTACCATTTACTTTTAATGTGTAAGAACCAGCCGCAGGGTTATCAATAGTAATCTGTTCAATATTACTATAAGTATCAACACCTCTTGTAGCATTAAAAGATGGATTGTTTTTATCCATTATCCATGGCAGGGTAGTAGTAGCGCCACTAATAACGGATAAATCAAGATCGTTTACCAAAGCAGGATCTGCATTCAATGCACCTGCAGGATCGTTCCAGGTAAGCATCACACTCAAACGAACAGCACCAACAGGCACTGTAATGTTTATATCATTTGCATTACCTGTAGTTATCGTATTAACAGCATAGCGGTTATCTTCTAATATTCTAACAGCCGTTAATGCATTCAATCGGCCAAAACCAAAAGTGTAATCAGGCCCTGGATTGCCAAGATCTTCGGCACCATTACAAATAATATTTTTTATTAAAGCAGAAGGAGGCAATGCATTTGCATTTAATTGTTTGTATCGCTGGTATAACAATGCAGCAGTGCCAGAGACTCCGGGAGTAGACATAGAAGTTCCACTGATTGTACTATAGCTATTATTAGGTATCCAAGTTGAGAAAACACTTGTTCCCATTGCACTTATCTCAGGTTTGATTCTTCCATCTCTTACTGGTCCACGGCTGCTCGATCCAGAAATGGCTTCAGTAGTAGTTACGTTAGACACCACTATATTGTTCTTAGCAGGTTTACCACTACCAGTAATGGTATGGAAACCACCGGTGCAAGAACCACCTGAGTTACCTGCAGAATGTACATGAAGGTGATAAGGATTGTTATTAATGTTTATATCGGTGCCTCTGCTTCTCGATTCATAAGATAACAATGAATTAGTAAGAGCACAAGCTCCGGAAAAACTAAATCCGTAAGAGTGACTGCTCACTAAAAGATTTTTTGCAGGAATCTCTACCGCCATTTCTACTTGTATATCTGTATTGAAATCCCAATTGTATAATCTTGCATTGGGCGCCATGCCTTTTGCAGTTGGGTTTACTAACCCTTTACCCGTCATTGTACCGGCCACATGTGTTGCATGGTCTGATACTGCTCCGGCTCTTTCAATTGTAACTCTTCCTGCTGGAGAAAAATCAAGGTGTGATGTATTAACAGATCCACCATCCCATATTCCCATATTAATACCATCACCATTAAGGTTACGAACACCTTCCTGTAATACGTTTACACGATGCAGTGTACGGCCCGGTAAGTTTTCTAATTGATCTGGAGGAGAAACTGGCTCTACCCATTGAACAAATGATAATCCTATCAAACTGTTCACCGCAGTTTGTGGCACTCGAATCACAAAACTTCTGAATACCTGATTGTCCGCAAGTATAGTAGCACCAATTGCATTTAAAGAAGAACCTATAATAGCAGCACTTATTTTTTCATACGTTACAACAGTCATATCCACTGTTCCGAATGATTTAACAGCATACGATGGATATTTGCCGGCAAGAATATCAACCGGTGCTTTTTGTGCAACAGAGAAATGGAGCACACTACGTATGTTGAATGATTTTAAATTATTCAGATCAAGCGATGCAGGTACTGTGGCAGTGTATGCCATATTCGGAATATAGTCTTCCAGTGTAATGCCAGCAGCATTCAGCTTTGCTTTCATTGCTTCATCGGGCAATGAGTAAAACTGAATCGTTACATAATGCTTGTTGCCAAATAAACTGTTTTGAAAAAGACTTGAACTTTTTGATAATGCATTTACATTTTCGACCGGGGTTACGGTACCGGAGTTCAATAGTATTGAATATTCATTCTTTTGCTGGGCAAAAAGCATTGCCGGAAAAAGAAGAAAAACCAATAAGCGACAGATCAGTGTAAAAAATAATTTCATAGCTGAGTTTTCGTTTTTTAAAAGGGGTTAAAGATAGATTAAAAATGGCTTGGGAAAGCCCTTTGTTGATAAGGCATTATCAGGCCTGTATAACTACTGTTTTCTGGTTTGACACATGTCAATAATCAGACATTTAACTGGCATGATCTTAATAAAATATTGAAAGCCTTATCTTTAGTTCAATTTGAAATTGATAGTTTTTAATAATAAATATTTTATATACGATGTACAATGATGTAAAAACAGAAGAAATAGATATAGCTATGCAAGAGGCATGGAAAGCTTTTCATGTATACAGAAAATGTACTTTACAGCAACGGGCCAATTTTATGCGGGCCATCGCAAAAGAAATAGAAAACCTTGGCGATGAATTATTAATTACAG
Organism: Chitinophagaceae bacterium; assembly: GCA_016708765.1. Classification (GTDB taxonomy): domain Bacteria; phylum Bacteroidota; class Bacteroidia; order Chitinophagales; family Chitinophagaceae; genus JJ008. Next base: position 738,369 of record JADJFD010000001.1, on the reverse strand, counting down.
CAGGCAAAGAAACTAATTTGCCCGAAGCAAGACTGCGGAATGAAAGAGCAAGAACAATGTATCAACATGCTTCTTATGCTGATGCTTGCGAAAAAGGCGATTGGCTAGAGGCAAGAATCAATACTGCGGTCAATGATGTTGCACCGCCCAAGCCAGATATTAGAAAAATGTTAGTACCACTTGGTCCTGTTGTGGTGTTTGGTGCAGCCAACTTTCCATTTGCTTATTCCACTGCCGGTGGCGACACAGCCAGTGCATTTGCTGCCGGTTGTCCGGTAATTGTAAAAGCACATCCTGCACATGCTGCAACAAGTGAATTGATGGCAACTGCTATTCACAAAGCAGCAGCTAACTGTTATTTACCTGCCGCTGTATTCACCCATGTGCATGGAGTATCTCACGATGTAGGCAAAGCATTAATAGAAAACAAATTCACCAAAGCAGTTGGCTTCACTGGTTCATTCACTGGTGGTAAGCAATTATTCGATTGGGCTAATGAACGAAAAGAACCAATACCAGTGTTTGCAGAAATGAGCAGCGTCAATCCTGTTTTTTTATTACCGGAGAAAATGAAAACAGCTGCCGCTGATATTGCAAAACAATATGCAGGCTCCATCACCTTAGGTGTTGGTCAGTTCTGTACTAATCCCGGATTAATCATCGGCATCGATAATGATGACTTGCAAAACTTCATCAATGTGTTGGGCGAAGAAATGAAACAAGTAAGCCCTGCCGAAATGCTAAACATCAGCATCTTTAAAAACTATGTGGAGAAGAGGGCAAACTCTCTTGCACAAACAGATGTGGAAGTAAAAGGCGTAGCGGAAAAACAACCACTGTCTAACCAGGGCATAGCTACAGTTGCAACTACTACAGCAAATGCATTTATAGAAAATCCATTATTACATCAGGAAGTGTTTGGTCCTTATTCATTAGTCATTCGTTGTACCGATATGAGTGAAATGCTCCAAGTAGCAATGCATATAGAAGGACAGCTCACAGCAACACTAATGGCAACCGACGATGATATAATTCAAAACCAAGAACTAGTAGAAGCCGTAAAGAACATCTGCGGACGTTTTATAATAAACAGTGTACCTACCGGTGTAGAAGTTTGTTTAAGTATGCAGCACGGTGGTCCTTTTCCTGCAAGTACAGATTCGAGATTTGGCGCAGTAGGTGCAGATGCTATTAAACGTTTTGTAAGACCTATCGCATTTCAAAACTGGAGTAATGATTTATTACCCGATGAATTGAAGAACGAAAACCCTTCAGGCATATGGCGAACGGTTAATAATGAATTGACAAAAGATAAAATTGTCTAATACAAGATACCTTTTTTATTAACCCAGCATCAGTACTACTATCATCGTCTGTTGCAATCTCTGATTGGTTCTATTTTATTCTTCCAGTGAAAGAGCAAAATAGAATCACTCTTCATCATTCCGTAATTCTACTGAGCTTTTCGAAGTGTCAGTAATTTGGAACACTCCAATATTTATTTAAAATTTCGTTATTGCAGTTGCAATGAAGATGGCGAACGACAACGATTTGGTTTTCAGCATTGCTAATTTGGAGACAAGGGTTTTAGTGTCGAGTATTTATGTGTTGTAGACAATGCTAAAATCAATTTCTGTTCACTTTCTAAGTTACAGAACATTCAACACAAAGTCACAAACGAACCACTGCAATCGTTAACGCAAGTCAACCAGTCTACTACTCGTTATATTTGGGCAACATAAATAAGTCGAGAAAGTTATTATATTAATCAGCAAGTGGAATATTTTTATTTGCATCTGTGTCTTGTAATAATACAATACTTCTTGACAGAGCGTCTTTAAAATTACTTGTTACATTAGCTTTGCCGATAGCAAAAAGCAGCCTTGCATCCTGCAATTCTTTTATCACTTGAGGGTTGTGCACTTCGGATAAGATAAGTTTTGTTCCCCTGTGCTTTGCATCTTTATGAACTTCTTTCAAAGTTCTTATTCCTGTTGCATCTATAAAGGGCACCTGTCTCATTCTGACGATTAATATTTTAGGTGGCTTTTCAATAAAACGCATGGCAGCTTTAAATTTATGAGCAGCTCCAAAAAACAAAGGACCTGTTATCTCAAACACTTCAACAGTTGAAGGAATTGAAAGAATCTCAATATCATTTGTATTTTTCTCCTTTCCGCTGTCATCAATATCTCTTTTTAAAATACTAACATCACTAAACATTATCATCTTACGCATAAACAAGAATGCGGCTAGTACCATTCCAATTTCAATAGCAACGGTAAGGTCTATTATTACCGTAAGTAAAAAGGTGGTTACTAAAACAACCACATCGCTGTGAGAGCCTTTAAATACAGATACAAAACTTTGCCACTCACTCATATGGTATGCGATAACTACTAATATTCCTGCTAACGTTGCCATTGGTATAAGCGCAGCCCACTTGCCAACAAATAGCATAATCAGCAATAAAGTAATGGCATGCACAATGCCTGCAACAGGAGTACGGCCACCATTTTTTACATTAGTTGCGGTACGAGCAATTGCACCCGTAGCAGGGATACCACCAAAAATGGAAGAAAAAATATTTGCCGTGCCTTGTGCTATCAATTCCATATTAGATTTATGGTTACCGCCAATCATTCCATCTGAAACTACTGCCGATAATAGTGATTCAATTCCACCTAATAAAGCAATGGTGAAAGCCGGCTGAATTAATTTTTTGATGGTATTGAAATCTAAATCAGGAATTATCGGCATTGGCAACGATGAGGGAATACTGCCAAACCGGTTACCGATTGTATCAACAGGAAGATGAAATATTTGCATGGCTGTTGTTGTTACAACTATTGCAATAAGCGAACCGGGTATCTTATGTGTAACTTTTGGCCATAATAAAATAATTGCCACCGTTGCAGCAGCAATCATAAAAGAATACATATTTACGGTATCAACACCGGCTGTATAACTTTTCCATTTAGTAAAAAAATCTGCAGGAACATCACCCATACTCAGCCCAAAAAAATCTTTCATTTGAGAAGAAAAAATAAGAACGGCAATGCCACTGGTAAACCCCACGATTAAAGGGTGTGGAATAAATTTTATAACCGAGCCAAAACGGGCAAGGCCCATAATGATCAACATTACACCTGCCATAAAAGTGGCTATGATTAAACCGTTTACACCATGCACCTGAACAATACCATATACAATTACAATAAATGCGCCTGTGGGGCCGCCAATTTGCACCCGGCTACCGCCCATAGCTGAAATAATGAATCCTGCAATAACCGCTGTATATAGTCCTTTCTCAGGTGATACTCCTGAGGCAATGGCAAAAGCAATAGCAAGTGGCAATGCTACAATACCTACAATTATTCCCGCCAGCAAGTCTTTAGTAAATTGTTGACGATTGTAATTTTTTAAAGTGTCGAAAAGCTTTGGCCTGAACATACCGTGTGTTTTAATGCGGCGAAGCAAGGTCGAGTTTTCTTTTAATTTGGTTAAAACAGATACGAGCCATTTTAATATTGCTCCATTGTTGTGCTTCTTTATTCATCGGGTTGAATGCTTCTAATTCATCCAGCATTTTTTCTGTAAACCGGGTAACTATATTCCCGTTTAATTTATGCTGTTCCAGGCTTTTTACTGCTGTATCGATATATCGTTTCACTTCATCCTGCGAAGATGCTAACATGATTTTTGCAATAAGTTTCGTACGATATTCTGTAAGTGATAATGTCATAACTAATGGTGTCTTTTAACTTTCGTAATGTTCTTTATCATCAATATTTGCTTATTACAATTTTATACTGTTGTCTTTATTCAACTATGCCAGTAAGGAGTATCATTTATAGTAGTTAAAAAACCTGCGGCATACTAATAGTTTACGCTGTTTTTATTACCCTTATTAATGACTGACTTGTCTTCAAAATATTTTTTGAGCTGCTTTAGATAACTATCAATAGTATGGATTGCAATCCTATTATACAATTGTCTTTTAATATTAACTAACACATTTGTTTCATAATCTAAATAGCCGTCTGCTGTTTTTAAGTCTTTAATTAATGCACTCAAATCATAATCAAAATTAATTTTCACATACTATATTTTTGTCCAGAATTTTAATAACCCATCCATTTCAACTCCCACAATATGATACTCCGGAGGCATTTCGTCTTCGAGACTATGAAATGTTGCCAGCCTTGTGCCAGAAGGCTTTTGCTGCAATTGCTTATATAAATACCGGCTATAATAATTATATAACTCGCCTGAATAATCAATACTATTATCAATTTTAACTGTACCTTCTAAATTTTCGTAAAAAGCATTAAAGAAGTAAAAATGGTCATAGTTTCTAAAATCTATTTGGGTAAAGTTTCCATTAATAAACCAAGCATTTTTTACTTGAAAATGTTCTTTGGCCATTTCAGCATGGCTAATTAAACTCATTCGTTGTTCCACACCTGTAAAAAAGGCATTGGGTTTATAATTGGCCGCTGCAATGCAAAATTTTCCAACACCACTTCCGATATCCAAAATGCTTACATTGTTTTCGGCAGCTAAAAAGTCTGCTGCTTTTATGGCTACCTCCAAAGGTGTCCAGTGATGATGCGCCAGTAATCGAATAGAAGGCGGGTATATTTTATTCAACTGGCTATCGGAACTAAACACTGTTGCTGTCTGTTTTCTTCTTTCAAGTACTTGCATATTTATTCTTAAAACTTCGAGATTATTATTTGGCATATTTACTTTTACCGTTCATTTGGTATTGTTTAGCAAGAATTAAATCATTTCTGTCAAATGGTTGTGAAGGTGCAATTAAGGCCACCCAACTAATACTTTCGGCATGATTTAATAATAAATTCCGATCACCGTTTAGCAGATCGGTATTTACCTTTATCAGTTTTCCGTCAACGGGCATAGTAACTTCTATCTGGTAATCATTATATTTTATAGCGGCAATTGATTCGCCTTTGTTCTTAAATCCTGTAGGATCAATAAAAATCAATTCTTGTATTTCTTTAAATCCAATAAGCTTAAAATAGCTAATGCCTACATAGGCTACGCTGCCCTGAAAATCAATCCACTCATGATCTTTTGTAAAGTACAAATCTTTTGTTCCCGATTCTTTATTTTTCATACTGCAAAGTTATTTTACAGACTCAGGCCCTGTGGTAAACCTTATCACTTTTAAAAGTGAGTTTTATCAATTTTTAAAAGGTAATTTTGTTACTTCCATGAGTATCAAAGGCGTATTTCAAATAGATAATTGGGATTTTAAGAGTGAATCTGTTTTGGCAGATTTGCCTGAGACTGATTTGGCATCATTAACTGCCCATAAAACCGAACAGGTATATAAGAAAGGAGAAATAATTTTCAGGGAAGGTGGGTTTCCATCGGGCATATTCTATGTTATTACTGGGAAAGTAAAGAAATACAAATTAGACAAGGATTCAAAAGAACAGATTATCTATGTAGCTAACACAGGAGAATTGTTAGGCTACCATGCGATACTTTCCGAAGGCCGTTATCCCGATTGTGCAGCCGCATTAGAAGAAAGCCGCATTGCATTTATTCCAAAAGAAGATTTTTTAGAAACATTGAATCAATCAAAAGAATTAAGCAGACGGCTATTGAAAACCCTAAGTCATGAATTTGCAGTGTTGGCAAACAGCCTTAGTTTGTTTGCTCAAAAATCTGTGAGAGAAAGGTTAGCTCTACAACTAATTGTGCTGAGGGAAAAATATAAGGTGAACTTTAACGCAGGCATGCCAGTAGAAATAAATATGAGTAGAGACGATTTAGCCAGTCTTGTTGGCACTGCAAGAGAAAATGTTGTCAGAGTACTTTCAGAATTTAAAGAAGATAAGATACTCGAAACAAAGGGTAGGAAAATTATAGTACTAAATGTGACCAAGTTGATTAAAATTGCAGATTATACATAATTCAATTTCCTTTTTAGATTTTTATATCTTACAATTTGAATTTTCTAACAAGCCAAGGCATCAAGTCAGTGTCTTTTGCAAAGCACACAAATCAAACATGCAATAACTAACCTCGCAAAAAAGCCAGCTCGGTCCACATCGCTCCATACAAACAGCTCATTCGGTGTACAATTACACACAAAGCAAAGCTTTTCAATCATGTCATAGCTAATGTTTTGTAGCTTATGGTTTAGTAGCCAGTTCACGGTGTGGTAAGGTATTCCGTTTTGAACCGGATAAGTTCCGGCATTTTTCATTGCCCCGGCTCTCCAGCAGCTTAGTTACGTTTAGTTGCTGCATTAATCATTGATTTTTAAGATATTTATTGTAAAGCAAAGACCAATTAAATACATGAATAGCACTATTACAGTAAAAAATCGATAGTTGCGTTAAAGTAATCGTTACTGTCAGTAAAGCAACAGTCAATAGCATTAGAGAAATAGATATTTACAGTAAAGCCTTAGTCAATCACACTAAAATAATTATCACTTACAGTAAAAGAATGCCAGTTACAGTAAATTAATTGTTCATTAACTTAACAAAACTGCCAATTGCACTAAAAGAATAGCCAAGTATACTAAATCAATCAGAAAATTGATAAGGAAAGAAGAGAAACTTCACCACTCATTAAGCAAAGCCATCAGGCTGCCATCAACAACGCATCTTCCTTTCGGTGTTTTACTACAAACCATCCTGTTACAATAAATGAGAGGATGAAATAAGCACCAAGTGCATACAGTACGGGAGAAAAATATATGCCGCTGCCAAACCAATCATTCTGCTGCAATAAAAAGGCAAGACCAAGACCGCTGCGGGCAACTTCCCAAAACAAAGCCCAAGGATTACGATCCATTAACTCGGTAAGTGCATAGACCGTAAGAAAAATAAAACCACCGTACCAGAAAATATATTGAGTGCCCATATTATTGATGGTGGCAATGCTGCCAAAGAAATAACTAACGAAGAGTAAGAGCATCAGGAGTTGCACCCATGTCCATATATGTAATGGAGTGGAGGCTTTGGTGTCATACTTTTCGAAATGATAGGGATCGTCAATTTTATAAACAGGATATTTTTCTATTACATCTGCCGGGCGGTAGCCTGTTGGCTTAAACCAGAGCATAAATTTTTCTTTCCAGCTATTGGTATGCCATGCATCTTGTATCATTAACCACAGATGCGAGAAATTTATTTTGATAGGGTTCCATGTCCGCACTGGCCTTGTAATTCCATACACTGGCGGTGCTTCTTTTAATTCTTCCTGATAAGTGCCAAAGAGTTTGTCCCAGAAAATAAAAATTTGTCCGAGATTTTTATCGAGATACTCTTTATTAATGGCATGGTGCACCCGATGGTGCGATGGTGTTACAATTATCTTTTCGAGGAAACCCATTTTGCCAATATGTTGTGTATGATACCAGAACTGTGCAAACAAATGCAGCGGCCCTACTGTGGCTATTACTATCGGCGGCACACCCACCAACGCTGCGGGTATTAATAAAAAAGTAAATGGATTGACAAACATGGTAATGCTCTGCCGCAATGCACAGGCAAGGTTAAACTCTTCGCTGCTATGATGAATGATGTGCAGGTTCCATAATATATTAATATGATGACTCCAGCGGTGTACCCAATAACCTGCAAAGTCGATTGCAATGAATGCTATTAGATAAGTAAGCCATGTGGTTGAAATGTGCATAACGGCGATCTGCTGCACCAGCCAGCTATAGGCAATGATGGCAACGGAGAGACCGAGTACATCTTTAGTAACATTGGTGACGCCACTGCTGAGGCTGGAAACCATATCCATATTTCGGACAGTGTCTTTCTGTTTCCGCCAACCCCACCATTTTTCAAATAAAACGAGGATGAGGAAGGCTGGCATAGCAATGAGCAGTATCTTTCCGTAGGTTTCCATGTAGCAAGTAATAAGAAACGAATTTAGTAAAAGTTAAGGAACCACGGAGGTACAGAGACAGGGAGGTTCACGGGGGAGAACTTTGTGTTACTCGGTGCCTATGTGCCTCCGTGGGTAAAAAAAATAATTGATGAAGCACATATTTAATTGCATCGATGCACATACCTGCGGTAATCCTGTTAGATTGGTAAAGGAAGGCGGCCCTGCATTGCAGGGAAAGAACATGAGTGAGAGGCGGCAACACTTTCTAAAAGAATACGACTGGATAAGAACAGGACTGATGTTTGAACCAAGAGGCCATGATATGATGAGTGGCAGTATTCTTTACCCGTCGCATGATGATGATAATGATGTTGCAGTACTATTTATAGAAACAAGCGGCTGCCTGCCGATGTGCGGACATGGAACTATCGGAACAATTACCATTGCGATAGAAGAAGGATTGATAAAGCCAAAGATAGAAGGATTAGTGAGAATGGAAACTCCGGCCGGTTTGGTATTGGTTAATTATACGATGAATAATAATAAATGTGCATCAGTACGATTAACTAATGTCCCATCATTTTTACATTCGTCTGAATTGGTTGTTGATTGCCCGGAGTTGGGAGAGTTAGTGGTAGATGTTTCTTACGGCGGAAACTTTTATGCTATCGTTGATGTACAAAAAAACTTCAAAGGCCTGGAACATTATATAGCAGATAAATTAATTGCATTGGCAAGAGAGCTGCGTAAGAATATTAATGCAAAGTATTCATTTGTTCATCCTGAGGATGAAACGATAAAAGGCTGCTCGCACATATTATGGACCGGTGCGGTAATGGACAAGACTTCTACAGCGAGGAATGCAGTTTTTTATGGAGAGAAAGCCATTGACCGTTCACCTTGTGGTACTGGCACCTCAGCAAGAATGGCGCAATGGTATGCAAAAGGAAAATTGAAAAAAGGAGAGGAGTTTGTACATGAGAGCATTATCGGCAGTAAATTCGTGGGCCGGATTGAAGAAGAATTAGAAATGAATGGAAAACCGGCAATACGTCCTTCAGTAGAAGGCTGGGCAAAAATTTATGGATATAATACTATATGGATTGATAAAGAAGATGATCCGTATGCGGAAGGATTTCAGGTATTTTAGTGAATAGGCAATGGCAAATAGTGAATGGGGAGAGTCTTTAGATGTTAAATATTTTGACTGTTTGAAAAAAATTATACAATATATAGCTGTCGGATTTATTTTTTTGATTACAGGTTGTAGTTCAAATGAAAAATCGGCAACTACGAATGAACAGAAAGATTTGCCTGATCAATTTTTAGTTGTGCTTGGGACGGCACAGGATGCTGGCTTTCCACAGATAGGTTGTACTAATGAATATTGTGCAGCTTATTGGGATGGTATAGAAGAAAAGAAACATGTTACTAGTCTTGCATTGGTAGATAGAATAACAAATCAGGATTGGTTGTTTGAAGCAACACCTGACATTACTGCACAATTACATTCACTACAAGTCTACCTTACTAAAAAAGATTATTCGCCGGATGGTGTTTTTATTACTCATGCACATGTCGGTCATTATACAGGTTTAATGGAATTTGGTAGGGAAGCTATGGGAGCAAAGGAGATTCCTGTTTATGCAATGCCAAGGTTGGATTCTTTTATTCGAACTAATGGGCCGTGGAGTCAGTTGGTGACTCTAAAAAATATTTCTTTACAAATATTGAAAGCAGATAGTGCTGTTGCAATTTGTTCATCATTTAAAGTAACGCCATTAAAAGTACCGCACCGGGATGAGTTTTCTGAAACAGTTGGATTTATAATTGAATCCAAAAGAAAGAAAATTCTTTTTATCCCAGATATTGACAAGTGGGAAAAATGGGAACGAAAAATTGTTGAAGAAGTAAACAAAGTAGATATTGCTTTGCTCGATGGAACATTTTATAAAAGCGGAGAACTGCCCGGAAGAGATATGAGTGAAGTGCCGCATCCTTTTGTGGAAGAGAGTATGAATAAATTCTCAGCTTTACCGGATTCTATTAAGTCGAAAATTGTATTCATTCATTTTAATCATACCAATCCATTGCTAAAGAAAGATTCGCCAGAGAAAAAGGAAGTGCAAGCAAAAGGATTTGGTGTGGCAGAGGAAGGAATGGTAATTGAATTATAAACTGGAATTATAACTTATATGAAAGTAACAATTGTAGGCGGCGGCATTATCGGTTTAAGCTCGGCATTCTATTTACAAAAATCAGGTTGGGATGTAACAGTACTTGATAAAGGTGATTTTACAGACAGTTGTGGTTATGGCAGTGCTGGTTATATCTGTCCTAGTCATTTTGTACCGCTGGCAACACCGGGTATTGTAAAAAAAGGGTTTAACTGGATGTGGAATTCGAAGAGTCCGTTTTATGTGCAGCCTAGATTAGATTGGAATCTTATTAGCTGGGGTTTGAAATTTATTAAAAGTGCAAAAAAGGAAAATGTTGAAGCGGCTGCAATCCCTCTAAGAGATATTGATATTTTAAGCAAGGCAGAATATGAATCATGGTTAAAAATACCAGGATTTGATTTTGCCTATCAACAAAAGGGATTACTGGAAATTTATCAGACCGAAGAATATGCTGAACATGCAAAACATATGTATGAGAAAGCACTTTCGTTAGGATTAAACGAAACTAGGTTAATTGGCAAAGAGGAATTGAAAACATTAGAACCGCAAACAAATGTGAATGCAATTGGAGGTCTCTTATATAATTGTGATGCTCATTGTTATCCGAATAAATTAATGGGAAGCCTGATCGCTTATCTAAAAGAAAATGGAGTTAAGCTGATACCACACCAAGAAGTAATACAATTTGAAAAGAGAAACGGAGCGGTAACAAAAATAATGACGGAAACGAATGAGTATCAACCGGACGAAATTGTGCTTGCAACGGGTTCATGGGGAACGGCAACTGCAAAATTGTTGGACCTTAATACTCCTATTATTCCAGGAAGAGGTTATTCTGTTACGTATGAAGATTCACCCTATAAATTTAATTACCCAACAGTGCTCATGGAAGGCCGTGTTGCCATTACACCGATGGATGGCAACAAAATTCGATTTGGCGGAACAATGGAAATTACTTCACACAAAACACCAATCAGAATGAACAGGGTGCAAGGAATATTGGATGCAGTAAAACGTTTTTACCCGGAATATGATGTGCCATTGCCGCCAAAAGAAAAAGTATGGTATGGTTATCGTCCTTGCTCAGCGGATGGATTGCCATTTATTGGTAGGTCTTCTAAACAATCAAATGTTACTGTTGCAACAGGGCATTCGATGTTAGGTTTAAGTCTTGGAGCAGGAACTGGTAAATTAGTAGATGAATTGGTGAATAAGAATGCTACAAGTATGGATTTGAAGCCATTTTCTGTTGAGCGGTTTCGTTAAAAATGTATAATCAGTTCGTAGTATCGTTTTCATCTTCTTATTTTTACAATCTGTTGCAATGCAGCATTAATTACTATGAATTGTAAATCTACAAGAATACCTTACCGGCAAACAGGAGTTTTCTCAAAACTTGTGCTGGATTATATAGATCAGGTTGATGCCATTAAACCTTTTATGGCGAATCCGGCAACATTGCAGGGTATTCAGCAAGCAATTGAAGCAAGAAAAGCATTTAAAACTAATAGGTCAGTGCTGGTGCAGGAATTGAAGAAGCAGTATGATGGTGTTGAAGCCAGCAATAAAGTGAAGCAAAGCATTGAATCACTTTTATCAGACAATACATTCACTATTACATCTGCACATCAGAATAATATTTTCACCGGGCCTTTATATTTTATCTATAAAATACTTCACAGTATTAAGCTTGCGGATAACCTTAAGACATCATTGTCCCAGTATGATTTTGTTCCAGTTTTTTATATTGGTTCAGAGGATGCAGATCTAGATGAATTAAATAATATAAACCTTGGTGGACATAAACTGGTTTGGAATACGAAACAAACTGGTGCTGTTGGCAGAATGAAAGTTGATAAGGAGTTATTGAAATTGATAGATGCAATGGAAGGACAGTTGTCCGTTCTTCCGCATGGAAACGATATTATAGCATTAACAAAGAAGTCATATAAAGAAGGTGAAACTATTGAGCAGGCCACTTTTCTTTTTTTGAATGAATTGTTTGCAGAGTATGGATTGATAGTTTTAAAGCCAGATAATAAGGAATTAAAAAAGGAACTGACTACTGTGTTTGAAGATGATTTAGTGAATCAGACAGCTTCGGAAATTGTAGAAAAATCAATTGCTGCCCTCTCGGATGCCGGATATAAAGTACAAGCAAATCCAAGAGAGATCAATTTGTTTTATCTGAAAGATGATTTGCGGCAAAGAATAATTAAAGAAGATACAAGATTCAAGGTGCAAGGTGCAAGCATTGATTTTTCAGAAGATGAGTTGAGAAAAGAACTTGAACAAAATCCCGAAAGATTTAGCCCAAATGTAATTCTGCGTGGAATATATCAAGAAACTATTTTACCCAATATCGCATTTATCGGAGGCGGTGGCGAAACAGCTTACTGGCTGCAGTTAAAATCTCTATTTGAACACTATAAAGTACCGTTTCCAGTTTTGGTGTTACGCAATTCTTTTTTATTGGTTGAAGAAAAATGGAAAGCACTGATAAGCAAACTTGGTTATACAACAGAAAATTTCTTTTCATCTGAACAGGAATTATTGAATAAGCTGGTTATAAAGGAAAGCAAAAATGAAACAAAGCTGAATGGTTCTTTGGCTGCTGTCGAAGAATTATATGATTCATTTAAGCAACAGGCAAAAGCTGTTGATACAACTTTGGAGAAGCATGTGGATGCATTGAAAACAAAAACAATCTTTCGTTTGCAGGAGCTGGAAAAGAAAATGCTACGGGCAGAAAAAAGGAAGTTCACGGATCAGCAAGGTCAAATACAAAAAATAAAAGCACATTTATTTCCTGGCAACGGATTGCAGGAGCGACACGAAAATATTTCTTACTACTATGCAAAATACGGCCCTGCAATTCTTCAATTGTTATACAATGAATCTCTAAGTCTTGAACAAGAATTTGTAATGCTGACAGAAAAATAATATAATATTTCTTCAATCTATTATTTGTAATACGATTAATTAGATATTATTTTTCTACCACAATTTTAACATATTGAAGATTTTAAATTCCAATTACATCGCTAAACAAGTTGAATAATCTTATCTTTTTCTGAGGTATAAATTAAATGAAAATGTGTTTTTCTTCAACGATGAAAGTGCAAGGTTATAGGAAGTAGTAGCGGCGGGATCTTTTGTGTCAGAAAAACCTGCAGTATATTTTAATTCAGGTGATAAAGACAATCCTGAATTTCCCAAACCAAAATCTACCCCAATTCCTCCATTACCACTGAATAATGATTTCTTTATGGGTAATAATTCTACACTTCTGCTATCTTGACTCACTAAATAACTAAATGAAGGGCCAAGCATGATGTATGGCGCAATCTTTTTGAAGACAGTCTTACTAAAAGTGGTAATTCAATATTTGCTGAGGTTCCTTTCAATCCGATTGTTTCAACTATTTCTTGTCCTCCTGTTAATGGTTTCCTGATAAAATCAATATCCGTACTACCAAAACTGGCAGTTACAGATGGACGTATAAAGATGTTATTACCAATATTTACCTGGACAATTATACCTAAATCAAATGCAGGTGCTGTGTTTGAACGTACATCATCATAACTAGAATTGGCATTGCCAGAATAAGTTGGATTTGATTGGTTAAGTCCTCCGCCAATTGTGCCACCAAAACTAACTTTCCTAAAAGGCGAATTCTTTTTTACATTTTTATTTTCAGGAGTTTTATTAGCAGCATTTTGAACCAACGCCAATGTAGTTAATGCGCATCTCCAGTTAGGTGCAGTTCTTGCAGCTTTATCAGCATAAAACAATGCGCTGTCCTTGTTGTTATTCTCTAGGTGCAATAAAGCAAGCTTGTTTTGAATATATGCTCCGTTCGGGTCAATGGAGAGAGCGGTATAAGCATTTTGAAACGAAACTGCAGATGACGCATTGTTCCCACTTGCTTTCAATAAAAATAATCTTCCTCTTAAAGAATTGGCAAAATCTGCATCATCTTCTCTCACATAATTGATTGCTTTTTCTAGTCTTGTTGCGGCATCTGTATTTTCTTGCTTTTGCTTTGCAGATAAATCATCGCTACAACTTAGATAACGATTAACTTTTGCTTGTGCAAAATCGATATACTTAACAGTTAGGCTCGACTTCGCATCCAGTGTATAAGGGTTGCCTGGATATTTATTATTCAATTGCTGATAATACTCTTCGGCAGATTTATTACCAACAATATTATTGTTTTTAATTGCCTTGTTAAATTGATTATAGGTTTCTACTAATAAAGTGTCTGCATAATTTCTACTGCCAGATTTTAGTATGCCATTGAATGAATTGCCACCTCCATTTTGTGCTCTTTTTGTTTGTAACCATTTTTGCAAATAAGTTGGATCAACATTACTGATCACTTTCTCGGTGTTTTCGTTACAACAGAAATACGGATCCTGGCTTCTTTTAAATCGTTCCTTTGCAACAGAAGGGACATTCTTATCAACATATTTTTGAATCTCACTAAAAGTAACTTTAAAATCAGGTGTGCCATCTGTATCGGCGACGCCGCTTAATCCATCTACCAGATAATATGTAAATAGTCCATGTCCGTTGCCAATTGATTTATCTTCTAGCGATTCTTGTCCGGCACCAGTAGCCAACATAATAATTTCCCCAACTTTCTTTTCTGAAATAGCAGTATTTAAAAAACTTTGACCACTTACGCCACCAGGTAACTCATTGGAGCGGCAGGCATCCATTATAAAAAAAACTTCAACACCTTTTGCAGTTTCGTTTGAGATTTTTTTCTTTAGGTTAAATAGCTGAATTGTTCCTGCTACCAGATAATTATTTTTATCGCCTTCTGGATTACAATCATAACCTAAAAAGAAAAACTGATCTTGATCTATTGCATCGCCATGGCCGGCCAGATATATAAATAATTTATCTCCTTTTTGTAATTTTTTTGCTTTCAACCATTGAAATCCTTTTGTCCAGAAATTTGAGTTTGACGCTTCTTCATTAAGTAACATAAAAATATTATCACCATTTACACTTCCTCCACCAGGCGATTTTAAATAATCACTGAATAGGATAGCATCCTTATCTGCATAGGTAAGAGGTTTTACATACTTGTATTCGGAAACGCCTACAACAATAGCAAATGTTTGTGGACCTTGTATGGTTGTGTCTCGGAACTTTAATGGAGTTTGCCCTTCAGTTTTAGTGAAAGAAGCAATTAATAACAGCAAACAAATGATGCAGTGTGTAGATTTCATGGTTCTGGTTTGATGATATGGTAAAACTGAAAACTTAATTTCGGTAGTAAAATACTACAATTTTTAAATCTTTCCTGTTTTAAGGCTAATCCTTTTCCACAATTACTTTGAAGATTGTGCTGGCACCATTATCGTTGTCAGCTACAAGAATTAAATGTAGAAAACCTGATGTTTCTTTTGCGATGCAAACGGATTCGATTTTTTGCCCTTTAAACTGATGGTCAAGGCTTTCAAGATCAATAAGCTCATCGGGATTAATAGCTGCCCATCTTTTCTTTGAAGATAATTTTTTTACAATCCATAAATAACTTTTGCCAATAGTTCCATCATCAACGTTATTTCTGGTATCTTCTGTTGAAACAGTTAATATTAGTTGATCACTTTTATTTGAATAACACATCCCAGACAGTCCATTGAATTTTGTGCTGTCATTGTTTGTTCCGATAGCAATTGTTGAAATTGGTGCATCTCTTTGATTTTCCCAAAAATTATCAGTTGTTAGTATCAGCTTATTTTTCGGATAATTTCTATTTCCCCTGTTTGCAAGTATCATGCCTCCGGGAATGGTACAATACCCTTCAATATTTAATTCTTTGATTCCTTTTAGTTCTAAACGTTTGTAGAATGTGTCGAGGTGAATAAGTTGTTTTTCCTTCTTTACTGGATCAATAAGCCAACCTGTATTTCGGTAGGGAGAAAGAGATCCAGATCCCAATAGAAACAGTTTATTATCTTTTGTTAAACTAATTGATTCAAGATCAGCCTTAATAGTTTTTGGAATCCGTTGTTCAGAAAATGGGAAAAGAGAGATTGAGTCAAATGCATTCAGACTGCTGTCAAGAATCAATAAATTTTTCGCATCATCTCCAATAATGTAATATTTATTATTGAGTTTTTCAATACCAGATGCGGAAGGATAGGAGGGGATTAGTTTTACTTCTTCCAATACGGTTTTATTACCGCAAGAGCAGATAAATGCAATTTGAAAAGAAAATAAAAAGAATCGAAACATATTTTAGTCAAACTTATTTTCCCAGCCAGCTTTTTTCATTTTTTCTACTTTCTCAATCACCTCTGTATTCAAAGAGTTTTTGTACTCTGATATTTTTTGAGAAATAGCTTCGTCAGCGGTTCCTAAAATTTCAGCAGCAAGAATACCTGCATTTTTTGACGCATTTAATGCTACCGTAGCCACAGGAACTCCATTTGGCATTTGCAAAATAGATAAGACCGAATCCCAGCCATCAATCGAGTTGGAAGATTTTACAGGAACACCGATTACAGGTAATGTTGTAACAGCTGCAACCATACCAGGTAGATGAGCAGCACCGCCAGCACCGGCAATAATAACTTTCAGCCCTCTTGACTTTGCAGTTTCTGCATATTCTATCATACGATGTGGAGTACGATGCGCAGAAACAACTGTTACTTCATGCGGAATGTCAAAATGCTTCAATATTTCGGAAGCAAACTGCATGATAGGTAAATCACTGTCGCTGCCCATAATTATTCCAACCAAAGGATTCATGTAGATTGTTTTGTCAAAAATACTATTTAATTATTTCTCCTTTAAGTCTCAGTAATTCTGTTTCTGCAAGTTTGGTATTATACCTTGCATTGATAAGCCTTGTCTGTGCATCTTCCAGACTTTTTTGTGCTTCTTTCAGTTGAATTAGTGTAGTAGAGTTTAATTTATAAACCTCAAAAACGATTGCAACATTTTCATTTGCAAGCACTATGTTTTCCTCTTCGAGAGCCAGTGCTCTTTTTTGCAATTCATAGTCCTTATATGCATTAATAACATTCAGATTTAAGATTGATTTTTGGTTTTCAAAAAATAATTGCTGGTATTGTATATCGATTGCAGATTGTTTAATAAGTCTTTTTGTTGTAAAGTTATTTAAGATAGGTACTGCTATTGTAAATCCAAGATTACGACCGAAATTTCGGCTGAATAGAGGTTGAAATGGATTAACAGTTGCTTTATTATTTGTGCGGTTGAATGTGTATCCAGAATTAAGTGAAACAGTGGGGAAGCGGTCTGCTTTTCTTTCTTTTAAGACAAGTCTTGCAATATCTATGTTTTTTTGGGCCATTAATAAATCAGGATTATTATTTTCTAAACTCTCCTGAATATCTCCAAGCGAAACATTCATATTGATGAGAATAGTATCACTTACAAGATATTTACTTTCAGGCTCAATATTAATTAACTGATTTAATTGTTCCCTTAATTGTGACATTATTGTTTCCTGACTTAGGTAAGCCGCCTTTTGAGCATTAAGATCTACTTTACTTTGTAGTACATCGGGCTTTGCACCTACGCCAATATCTAGTTTATATTGAGCAAGTTTTACTCTTTCTGCACTTAATTGAATCTGATCATTAATGGCTTTTAATTGTTGTTTCTGTCTTACAATCGCATAATAGTTTGTAATAACACTGGCTATGGTATTGACGATTTGTTGTTTTATTCCCAGTTCACCTAGTTTTACAAATTCTTCTAATTTATCCCTTGTCGCAAACATCTTAAGGCCGTCAAACACTACCCAATTCATCTGCAAGCCTGCATTATAATTATTTGATTTGATATCGTTTAATTTTCTTTCGGTTCCGTCAGCAAATTTCTGTCGTTGATTATTGTTGTTATAAGTTCCTCCGAAACTGCCATTTATTCTTGGAAGAAATGCAGCATTTCTAAAGCTATAATCCAGAGCCGCTATTGCAGAATCATTTTTTGAAAGCTGTATGGCATAATTATTTTGCAAAGCTGTTGCTATTGCTTCTTCAATCGTCAGTACTTTTTGTGCTGATGAAGTAAGGGTAATGAATAAAAGGAATGGCAATAAAATATTTTTCATGTTATTCATAATTTATACCTCTTCAATTATGGTTGTTTCGTTTTTAGTTGCCATATTTACATATTTATCTATTTCACTTTTTTTCTTTTTGGTTGAAAGAAAAGCATACATGGCCGGTATAACAAATAAGGTAAGTACCAGTGAGAACATAATACCGCCAACAATTACTACACCCAATGGTACACGGCTTGTTGAAGAAGCTCCTAGTGATAATGCAAGCGGCAATGCTCCGAGAGACATAGCAAGGCTTGTCATTAATATAGGACGTAAACGTTGTGTGGCAGAATAAATTGCTGCTTCAATTTTTTTCATTCCTTTTTCCTGGTTCTGGTTAGCAAATTCTACAATCAAAATTCCATTCTTGGTTACTAATCCAATCAGCATGATTATTCCAATCTGAGAGAAGATATTTAATGTATGCCCGAACAGCCATAGTGAAAGAAGAGCACCAGGTATTGCGAGCAAAATGGTAATCATTATTATAAAAGGATCAATGAAGCTTTCAAATTGCGCAGCTAGAATAAGATATATTAAAGCAAGGGCCAATATCAATGCAAAGAAAATGTTACCACTACTTTCTTTGAAATCTCTTGATGAGCCTGAAAGAGAAGTGGCAAAAGTTTCATCAAGTAATTCATCAGTTATATTTTCCATTTCTTCTATACCATCAGCGATGGTATAGCCAGGTTGTAAACCGGCAGAAATTGTAGCTGATTTATAACGGTTAAAGTGGTAGATAGTAGGCGGGGTATTTGATTCGGAGACTGAGACAAGATTGTCGAGACTAATAAGCTCACCACGATTATTACGGGCAAATAATGTTTTTAAATCATTTGGATCGTCACGGTCATTACGGGCTACCTGTCCCAATACCTGGTATTGTTTACCATCTTTTGTAAAATAACCAAGTCGGCGGTTGCTATATGCCAGTTGTAATGTTTGCGAAATATCATTTACGCTAACCCCTAACTGTGCTGCTTTTAGTCTGTCAATTTCAACTTTTAGTTCTGGCTTATTGAATTTTAAATCTATATCTGCATTCAATAAAATTTTGCTATCTCTTGCTTTTTCTAAAATTTTAGGAAGCATGCCGGTCAGCTTATCAAAATTATTATTCTGAATTACAAACGATACTGGTTGTCCACCACGACGATTTACAGAAATTGTTTGTTCTTCATTAACAGAAGCTCGGCCTTCATTAAATTTCGACATGTTCTTGTTTACCATGGCCACAATTTCTTTTTGCGACCTTTTTCTTTCTGATGGAGGGACTAACGTAACTCTAACAAAACCAGTATTGGCATTGCCCGAGCCTGTAAAACCGGGTGATGTAACACTTAATACTACTTCTCGTTCAGGAACAGAATCCAACATAAAAGTGTTCAAACGGTTTACATAGGCATCCATCGCATCAAAGGAAGTTCCTTCTGGTGCCGTTAACCCAAGGCGAAATTGACTCCGGTCTTCCATAGGTGCCAATTCAGATTTTAATTGCTTGAAAATAAAAAACCCTCCAACAACGCAAATGCCCACAATAACAAATGCCATCCACTTTATTTTCATAAAACGGCGTAATGAAGCCTGATAGCTATTTTCCATTCCTCTAAAAAATGGTTCAGTTTTATTATAAAACCAGGAATGTTTATGTGGATTTTTTTTCGAGAGCTTTACGTTCAATACTGGTGTAAGTGTTAATGATACAAATGCAGAAATTAATACGGCACCAGCTACTACAATCCCAAATTCACGGAACAGTCTGCCTGTAAAGCCTTCCATAAATACGATAGGAAGAAATACAACAGCCAGTGTGATAGAAGTAGCAATAACAGCAAAATAAATTTCTTTACTTCCTTCCAATGCAGCTTGCCATTTGTTCATCCCTTTTTCCATCTTTTTATAGATGTTCTCGGTTACTACAATACCATCATCTACTACTAGACCGGTTGCAAGTACAATGGCTAGAAGTGATAATACATTTATAGTAAAGCCCATAAGGTACATAATAAAGAATGCACCAATAAGAGAAACAGGAATATCTATTAATGGGCGAATGGCAATAATCCACTCTCGGAAGAATGCATAAATAATAATTACTACAAGTAGAAATGCAATTATCAATGTTTCTTCTACTTCCAGAATCGATTTTTTTATAAACTTAGTTTGATCTAATGAGATATTAATTTTTACATCTTCCGGAACATCTTTTTTAATTTGCTCCAGTCGCTTGTAAAATTCATCAGAAATAGATACATAATTAGAACCGGGTTGCGGAATAACTGCCAAAGCAATCATTGGAATGCCATCACCTTTTAAAACAGTTTCTTCGTTTTCGGGCCCCAGCACTGCTTCGCCTACATTCGATAACCGAACATCAGCTCCGCCTACATTTGCAATAATCAGATTATTGAATTCTTCTTCGGTATTTAATTTTCCAAATGTTCGGACTGTTAGTTCAGTATTACTACCTGATATTTTTCCGGAAGGAAGCTCTACATTTTCTCTTAACAAAGCTGCTTGCACATCATTCGCAGTAATATTAAATGCAACAAGTTTAGCAGGGTCAATCCAAATACGCATTGCATATCTTTTTTCTCCCCATATCTGTATACCACTAACTCCCGGAATTGTTTGCAGTCTTTCTACCAGTACATTGTTTGCATACTCCGTCATTTCTAACTGATTTCTTGTATTGCTTTGTACCGTCATGGAAAGAATAGGGTCGGAGCTTGCGTCTGCTTTAGATACAACAGGTGGAGCATCAAGGTCAGAGGGTAACGAACGTTGCGCCTGTGATACTTTATCTCTAACATCATTTGCCGCTGTTTCGAGGTCTATGCTTAAGTCAAACTCAACGTTAATATTGCTGCTACCGTTACTGCTGCTGGATGTAATATTTTTAATACCTGCGATACCGTTGACGGCCTTTTCAAGAGGTTCTGTAATCTGTGTTTCAACAATATCTGCATTGGCTCCCGGGTATGAAGTACGTACACTAATATTGGGAGGGTCGATGGCTGGATAATCTCTTACCCCCAAAAAATTAAAACCAATAAGCCCAAAAACAACAATAATAATGTTCATTACTATTGCCAATACCGGCCGCCGTAAACTGAGTTCTGATATGTTCATACCCCTAGCCCCTAAAGGGGAATTTTAAATATTATTTTGAATAAAATATACTCAACATATAAC
The DNA here is from genome assembly GCA_016708765.1 of Chitinophagaceae bacterium. Taxonomy (GTDB): domain Bacteria; phylum Bacteroidota; class Bacteroidia; order Chitinophagales; family Chitinophagaceae; genus JJ008. The sequence continues at coordinate 717,003 of JADJFD010000001.1, read as the reverse complement.
TCTTATATATAATCAAAGTTATCAGTATTGTGAAAATTGATACTTTGATATTGCCCATTGTCTATTGCCCATTGACTATTTTCCCAATCTGAATTTTTGCTTCGGGTCTAACACTTAATAACCCAGTTACTACAACCGTGTCTCCCGGTTTTAAGCCATCTAGAATTTGTACCCTTGCAGAATCCCTGATTCCTGTCTTAACGTCTGCAAATATTGCTGTGCCTCCTTTGTATAAAATAACTTTCTTGCCTCTTGCCTGTGGTAATACAGCTTGTGTAGGTATTAGTATTGCATTTGGATCGGGATCAAAACTCAATTTCACTTTTGCAAAAGAACCGGGTAATAATCCAGCATCTTTTCCAATTACTGCTGCTCTAACAATTAGGCTGCGGGTATTTTCCATCACATTAGCTTCAGTTGCTATCACTTTAGCACCTAACTGTTTTGAAGAACCTTCAAAACTAAAAGTTACTAATTGCCCAATTTTAATCTGACCTGTATATTTTTCTGGAACCGAAAAATCAAGTTTTAGTTGGTCTGTTTGACTTATTACAGCAATAATAGTAGCAGGAGTAACATAAGCTCCGGGACTAATTGCATTTAATCCAATCTTTCCACTGAAAGGGGCTCTTACAACTGTTTTTGCAATACTTGTTTGCAGAATACCAATATCAGCATTAAGGCTGTTTACTTGCAACAAGCTGATATCATAATCTTGTTGGCTGATACCTTGTATTTTTAATAGTTGTGCTTGCCTTTCTTCTGTTTTTTTCGCCAATGCAAGCTGTATCTGAATTTTGTTCAACTGAGCCCTTAAATCACCGTCATAAAGCTTGGCTAGCAAAGCACCTTTACTTACATATTTTCCTTCCACTACGTTTAATTGAATAATACGGCCAGAAACTTCCGGGTGTATTTCAACAATTTCATTGGCTACAATAGTCCCCGGCACTTCAATATCTTCCTGAAAAATCTGTGGTATTACAACATATCCATCCACCTTCATAGGAGGCTGATTAGAGCCTCCGGGTTTTTGCAGGGAAGACTCTTTTTTCTTTCCGCCACAAGCGGATAGTAAGAAGAGTGAAATAAGAAAAACTAAAATAGTACGTATTTGCATGGTTTGGTCTAAAATGGTAAAAAAATGGGTCGCTAAAGGTAAATGATATTTGCAAGGTTTTGGACGTCAAAAGCATACGATCCTTGCACTATTTTTTTGGTAATTATAAGCGGCTAATCAGGCTGACAGAAGGCTTTCATTCAATTGCGAATTAAAACGAAATTAAAATAGAAGATATCCGCTTCAGAATAATTCAATTTTAAGGCAAATTGGCATTAGGCTTTAGGCAACAACAGTCTCTTTATTTTGGTTGATTGGTGTATCAATTCCTGCTTTTCTTTACTCAGAATGGTAACATGCCCCATTTTACGACCAGGCTTAGTCTGTTTTTTCCCATATAAATGAACAAAGGCATTCTCAATCTTCAGTACTTCTTCTAGCCCTTCATATTTTACATCTCCGGAAAAGCCTTCGGCACCAATAATATTGACCATAATCGATGGCATAATTACTTCCGTATTTCCCAGCGGATAACCAAGTATGATGCGCCAAAGCATATCAAATTGAGAACTATAATGTGCTTCTATGGTATGATGGCCGCTATTATGAACCCTTGGAGCAGTTTCATTGACTAAAACGTTTCCATCACTATCCACAAACATTTCAATAGCAAATATGCCGGGTGATTTGAAGTTTCGGACTACAGCAAGTGCTATAGCTTCAACTTTCCAGAGAGTTTTTTGTTCCAGTTCTGCAGGACAAAGTTGAAAATCTAAAAGATTAAGTTGATGATTAAACAACATTTCAACTGGTGGATATAAAGCGGTTTCACCTTTTTCGTTGATAGCTACCATTTGTGCAATCTCTTTGTGAATATTCACCATTTTTTCTAATACCGATGGTGCATCAAATCCTTTTAAGAAGTCTTCTTTTGTTTTTAGCAGTTGAACACCTTTACCATCATAACCGCCTTCACCAACCTTGTGAACAGCAGGTAAAAATTCTTCTTGTTTGTTTAGTTCTGCTAAATTATTTGTGATGATAAACTTAGGGCTTGGTATCTGGTGCAGTTCATAATATTGCTTTTGCAGAATTTTATTTTTGATTGTTTTCAGTACCGATGGCTTTGGAAAAATTTTACTCCTTCAGCTTCTAATATTTCCAATGCATCCACATTCACATTTTCTATTTCAATGGTGATGGCATCTAATCCTTTCCCAAAATTATAAACAGCATCAAAATCCTTTATATCGCCTCTTGTAAAATGATGGCAAAGATGTGCTGCTGGACATTCATTATCATTTTCCAACACAAAAGTTTCAACCGGGTAATTGGCTGCTGCCTGTAATAACATTCTGCCGAGTTGGCCGCCACCGAGGATTCCTATTTTTTGCATGGGGGCAAAGATAAGTCTGACTGTAAAAGTCAGATGTAAAAATTATTCACTTTAAATAGTATATTTTTAGTGATTAAAACGCTGATTAGTATAGTGCATAGTTATAATTCATATGACGAAATAGAGCTTTTATCTCAATTAAAAAAGGGGAGTGAAGGTGCTTTTGAAGAATTGTACAATTTATATAGCACAAGGCTATTTGGCAACCTGTTGAAACTGGTAAAATCAGAAACAGAGGCCAAAGAAATTTTACAGGATGTTTTTATAAAAATATGGGATAACCGTCAACATATAGATACAGAAAAATCATTTCGTTCTTATCTTTTTAAAATCGCTGAGAATAAAGTGTATGATCTTTTTAGGAAAATCTCCAGAGATAAAAAAAGAAAAGAAGCCTTACTATCAATCGCAACTTCGGAGTATGTACATATCGAAGAAACAATTCTAAATAAAGAAAGTACTGCACTACTTAATAAAGCAATTGAATCGTTACCTCCGCAACGTCAACAGATTTTTCGATTGTGCAAATTGGAAGGGAAGAGTTATAAAGAGGTTTCTGAATTATTAGGTATTTCAACTTCAACTATCAGCGATCATATTGTAAAAGCTACTAAATCTATCCGTAGTTATTTTGAAGATAGTGAACATACTCTTTTGAAGTTAATAGTCATTTCCTTTTTGGCGGGTACATAATTTCCTTCTTCACCCATTTTCAAAAAAATATTGCATCGGGGCAGAGGATATTTCTCTGGCGAACGTATTAGCTATGTATTATTCTATGAATTATAATAAAAATATGCAAGACTTATTTCAAAAATACCTTGATAATCAATGTTCTTCGGAGGAAATAAAGGAAGTATTGGCTTATTTCGCTAATGCGAAGAATGAAACTGAATTAAGAAGTTTCATCCTGAATAGTTTGGCTTCAGACAATGAATTTTCTGCCGAAGGCGAAAGTTATTTCAACAAAATTTCTGAGAAAGCTTATCAGCAAATTACAAAGAGAAAATCTAAGATACCGTTGGTTATCCCTTTCTACAGGAAATCTTGGTTTAAAGTTGCTGCGGCGGCTGTTTTATTAATTGGTGCTTTTGCCATTTACAAATTAATTGGTATCAGTAAGCCTGAGCTGCCAATTGCAAAAGTTGAAAATACAAAGCAGGATGTTGCACCCGGAGGTAATAAAGCGATATTAACGCTAGCTGATGGTTCTACTATAATATTAGATACTGCTGCTAATGGAAAGCTTACGCAACAAGGGAATAGCAATATCGTAAAACTTAATAATGGCCAATTGGCTTATAATGCATTAAATGAAAAACCAACAGAAATTGTTTATAATACAATTTCAACACCTAGAGGCGGGCAATATCAATTAACATTAGCTGATGGTTCAAAAGTCTGGTTGAATGCTGCTTCATCACTCCGTTTTCCGGCTTCATTTACTGGCAATGAAAGAAAAGTTGAAATAACCGGTGAAGCTTATTTTGAAATAGCAAAAAATGCTTCAATGCCTTTTATCGTTTCAGCTAATGGTTTGAATGTAGAAGTGCTTGGTACACATTTCAATATCAATTCTTATGCAGATGAAGCCGCTATCACAACTACCTTATTGGAAGGTGCAGTAAAAGTATCAAAAGGAAATGCTTTGCAATTACTCTCCCCTGGGCAGCAGGCACAGGTTACTAATAATGGGCCGATAAGGGTAAGTAAAATTATTGATGTGGAGGAAGTGATGGCATGGAAGAATGGTTCATTTGTTTTTAACAGTACTGATATTGAAAACATTATGCGGCAGATAAGCCGCTGGTACGATGTAGATGTAAGTTTTGATGGAAGTATAAGTAAAGAATTATTCAGCGGTATTGTAAGCCGCACAAGTAAACTGTCGCAGGTGTTAAAGATCATGGAAAGGGCAGGAGTGAAATTTAAAATTGAAGGAAAGAGAATAGTGGTGATGTAAATAGAAATTCAGAGTTCTTATTGCTGAACTTGAAAAAACCGGGATCCCGTTGGGCGAGACCCCGGAACTAATTCAGGTCAGCATCAATATACAATCGTTGGAGACTGCTTATTGTTTAACCTAAACAAATCAAAGTTATGAATTTAACTGCTCTTTGTTCCTTTCGTACAATGCGACGGGAGACCACAATCAAAACGCTGAGGATTATGAAACTCACAGCTATTATTTTACTCGCTGTATGCTTGCAAGTAAGTGCTAACGGATTTTCACAGAAAGTAACTCTTTCTATGAAAAATGCACCCTTGCAAAAAGTATTTAAAGAAATTAACCGGCAAACCGGATTCCAGTTTTTTTATAAAGATGTTCTGCTAAAGCAGGTTGGAAAGATTAATATAGAAGTTAAAGATGCAGCTATTGATGAAGTGTTGAAACAATGTTTCAGCAATCTTTCTATTACGTATGATATTGCTGATAAGACAATTGTTGTAAAAGAGAGGACAGAATTAAATAACATTGTGGCTGAACTACCACCTCCACCTCCATTAAAAATTACAGGAGTTGTGAAAGATGAAAAAGGTGAACCAGTTGCAGGAGCTTCAGTTACCGTTAAGGGTACCAATTCAGGAACTACAACTAATGAAAGTGGATATTTTGAACTGAATAATGTAAATGAAAATGCAACATTAGTTATTACTGCTACTAATATTGAAACTGTAGAAGTAAAGGTTTCCGGTAAGACTTCTTTTGATATTGCTGTAAAAATAAAAGTATCTTCCCTTGACCAGATACAGATTATCGGATATGGTTCTACTACCAAGCGTCTGACTACCGGTGCAATCAGTACCGTTAAAAGTGATCAAATTAATTTACGCCCAGTTGATAATATATTTCAAGCTTTACAAGGCCAGGTATCCGGGCTTGCCATTACCAATCCTGGGTCTGGTGTTGGATCGCCACAACAAATTCTTATTCGTGGTAAAAATTCCATCACTTCTGGTACAGTGCCTTTAATTATTTTAGATGGAGTAATTATTAACCAAAATCTTGGAAATATAAAAGGTAGTGCTTTTTATCAAGATGGCGTTTCAGTACTTAACAGTATAAATCCAAATGATGTCAAAAGCATTGATATATTAAAAGATGCTGATGCTACAGCTATCTATGGATCCAGAGGTACTAATGGGGTAATAATTATAACTACAAAAGGAGCACAAGTTAGCGATACTAGAGTTTCTGCTAACGTCTCAGCTGGTGTTGCCAGAGCAGCAGGAGCTGTCAAACGATTAAATACGGAACAGTATCTTCAATATCGAAAAGATGCTTTTGCAGTGGGGAATGCTACAGACGCTTCGGCAATAAACCCTATTGTACCTAGTAGCTTTAATGCACCCGATTTAACGGTATGGAGTCAAACCGCTTATACAGATTATGCAAAATTTGAGATAGATAATCCTGCATATAGTTATAATGCTGATGTTTCTATGGTAGGTGGTACCAAAGAATTTAATTTTTTAACCTCTATTAGTTACGCTAAAAAATATGACACCTATCTTTTTGATCCTTACCAAGAGCGGTATAATGGTCGTATGAGATTTAATCATACATCTAAAAACGATAAGTTTAAATTAAGCTTAAATACTATTCTTGGAATTGAAAATCAAAAATTCGCACAACTTAACATAGGTGGATCAATACCTAGCTCTAGTACAAATGCCCCTAATTTTGAATTGTATAAAACTGATGGAACGTATAATTACCCTGGAGGAAGTGGGGCTATTAGTGGTGCTATTATAATCCGCTACCTAACGAGAATATAGATGTATTTTCTAAAACTAAAAATACGCAGCTTTCAGGGGAGATGTCCTATGAGTTTATAAAAGACTTGGTTGGAAAAGTTCAAATTAGTTATAACTCACAAGGCAGCGATTATAAGAATGTATATCCTACAACTGCGATAAATGTTCAAAATACATTTAATCAAGTGCCAGAGGCAAGGTTTTCTACTTCTCTTTTCCAGGCAATTAATTTTGAACCACAACTTACCTATACTAAGCGTATAAATAAAGCAACAATCGCAGCTCTTGTTGGGGGTACATTACTAAAACAAACTGGCAATTCTACTTCTACTACCGTAACAAATCCTGGAGACGATAACTTACTATATAATTTTGGTTCAGGAAACCCTACTGTAACAAGTTCAGGTAGTTCAACTACCAAATTCAACTCTACTTTTGGAAGACTTAGTATGGACTGGGATAAAAAGTATTTAGCTAACTTAACTTATAGGCGGGATGGTTCTTCAAGGTTTGGTCCAGCTAATCGCTTTGGTAATTTCGGTTCAATTGGAGCTGCATGGATTTTTACAAACGAAGCCTGGTTAAAAGATTTTAATGCCTTAAGTTTTGGTAAATTAAGAGCAAGCTATGGTACCACCGGAAACAACAATATTGGAGATAATGGATACTTAGCATTGCTAAATTCCTCAGGATCTGGATATCAGGGTAACCCACAATTAAGTGCGGCAAATGTCGCCAACCCAGATTTACAGTGGGAAAAAACTACAAAGTATGATTTAGGAATAAGCTTAGGCTTTTTAAAAGATCGCATTTTGTTAAATGCTACTTATTTTAATTCACTAACCACTAATTTATTAGTTCAATTACCATTAACAAGCCAAACAGGATTTCCTTCTTATGCCGGTAATTTTGATGGCGAAGTTGAGAACACTGGTTTTGAAATTGATTTAACTACTAATAACCTGGGTCCAAAAAATAGGATGTCTTGGAAAACCACCTTTAACCTAACCCATAATAAAAACCAGTTAAAAAAGTATGATGGTTTAGCACAATCGGCTTACGCCAATTCATTGGCGGTTGGAAGAGCACTTCCATACTCGCTTTCAAGATTTACAGCTATAGAATTTCCGTATCATTTTAGTGGAATAGACCCAGCTAACGGGGTGCCTATCATTGAAGATGTAAATAAGGATGGGGTAGTGAATACAAAAGATTACTTACAAAATAGTGCATGGATAGGTTCGGCAACACCAACTACTTGGGGTGGTATGATTAATAGTTTAAGTTACAAAAACTTTAGCCTAGATGTATTTGTTCAATTCTCAAACGGGATTTTTACCAGATGGAATTACAGTGTTAGTAACATCGGAAGTATTTTCAACCCATCAGAAGATATTATTGGTAATTATTGGATGCAACCAGGAGATGTTTCAACATATCCGAGGTTGGTAACAGGTGTAGCCGCTACTGGAACTGGCACAAAGTATATACAGGCAATTGATAGATATAGAAATAGTGATGCTACTTTGTATAAAGGTTACTATATACGTTTAAAGAATGTACGTTTTAGCTATAACCTGCCATCAAGATTATTGTCTAAAGCAAAAATACTTGGAGCACAGTTTTACATAAGTGGTGAAAACCTTGCGGTTTATACACCAGTAAAATTGTATAAAGATCCTGAGTCTTTATGGAGTCAAAATCCTGGAGTATTGAGAACGATAACCGCAGGATTACAGGTATCATTTTAACTATTAATTTAAACATTTACAAAATGAAAAATATACCACAACTTAAAATATGGACATTGATAGTTGGACTTTTTATGACAACTGTATCATGCAATAAAGAGTTCCTAGAAACCCCATTACCTACCAATGCACTGGCTGCGGAGGGAGCTTTTTCCAGCTTAGGGGCTATAAAGCAATTGAATAACCAGCTGCATACAGATTTTCAAGGAATTGTTGTCAATAATAGCAGATTTGAACCTTATGCAGACAACGGATACAATGCGCTAAACCTTGATAAATACACCATCAATAATCTAACCCCTAGAGATGAGGGACTTATTTCCTGGAAAGGTTTATACAAAGCTATTTTTCAGCAAACCTTATGCTTGAAGGTTTGCCAACTGCAGACGCTGTAGGTTTAGACGACAATACCCGCAACCAATATATTGGTGCTGCCAGAACGGTACGGGCTTTTGCCTTATATCAATTGGTACGTTTGTATGGCGATGTACCACTTGTTACGACAACTTCTGTAGAAGAAAATAAGTTTAAACCCCGTACACCTAAAGCTGATGTGTATGCTCAAATTGAAACAGATTTGTTAGACGCAATAGCTAAGCTTTCCGCTACTATCACTGTGCCTTATTACATTAATAACAAATATATCCCGCAAGCTATTCTTGCCGATGTATATCTTACTGAAGGGAAATGGACCGAAGCACAAGCTGCTGCCAATGCTGTAATTAGTAGTGGCAAGTATCAATTAGATAACATTGATGATGTGTTCTTACGAACAAGCAAAGCAACTATCATGGCAACAGGATATCTCTCTGCTTCCTCCGCAAACTATGCACAGCCAGGTCCAGATAATTGTCCTTCATGTTCAGCACCAGCAGGGTCTTATGGGGCTTATATTCAGACTTTTTTTGAAGGGGTTATGTTTCCATTAACCGCAGATCTATTAAACAGCTTTGAAACGGGAGATTTAAGAAAAGTTAAATGGGTACTGCTTAATAATTTAGCTAACTATCCTAATAATAATGAACGAATGTTTCCACTAAAATATAAATGGACTAGTTCATCAGGAATTGTACCCCCTGCGGCACAACAAGAGGATAATAAATTTATCCGTTTGGCAGAGATAATTCTAATTCGAGCCGAAACAAGAGCAAGATTAAATGACTTATCTGGTGCAGCTGCCGATTTGAACAGCATTCGTAACAGAGCTGGCCTTCTTAATACCACGGCTATTTCGCAAACAGATATTATTGATGCCATTATAAAGGAACGGCGGATGGAATTTTTCTTTGAAAAAGGAATCCGCTGGTACGATTTGGTACGTACTGGTAAAGCTAACGCTACATTATCGGTAATACCTTACAAAACAGGATGGACAATAGACAAGGTTTTAATGCCTATTCCACAAGATGAAATAGATAAAAGTGCAAATGTGTTAACCCCAAACCCTGGGTATTAATAGCAATTTTTAAAAGGAGACTGTTTAAAAATATTTAGAAACGTCATTCTGAATTTATTTCAGAACCTGAACATGCTGGTAAAAGTATTATTACTGCCAGGAATAGATTCAGAATGATTAAACCCTACTTTTTAGACAGTCTCTTTTTTAATCATCAAACTACGAGCAATAATTGAACTTAAGTTTTAAAGGAACAATCATAAAATGAAAAATCAAATAAGAACAAATTATTTCATTATCTATATTGTATTGTTAATTTCTTTAGTAGGTTGTAATTCAAAAATATATAAGAATAAAAAAGATACCTCTACATCCATAATTGATGCCACTTTAAAGCCATTTTCTATTAAAGGTAATGTATCAAAAGTAAAGGACTCGATTGATAAGATAGTTCTTATATATACTTCAAATGGTGAAATAATAAAAGATACTTGTGATATAAAGAATGGTAAATATTTTTTTAGTGGAAAAATTAGAGATGCCAGATATGCTAGTTTAAAAGCAATTAAGATTAATAATAATACGGATGATAAAAATAAGTATAAGAAAGTAGATGAAAAATGGTTGTTCATTGAACCTGCAAAAATGAAAACATTTAGCGGTGATGTATTTTCAGATTTAACTCTTACAGGCTCACCGGGGTATATAGCTTTTATAGAATGGCAAGAAGCCTTAAGGCCAATTAATGATAGTATGAATAAATTTCTATGGGAGTTTTTAAATGCTAGGAAAGCCTTTGATTTAAGTAAGACGAAAGAAGACAGCTTACTATTAGCGAAGCTTTCCATCAAATCCAGCAATGCTTTGGAGCAGTCTTTTGATTTTAATCTCCAATATGCAAATACTCACAGTCAATCGCCGATTTTAATGTATATACTTAATAATTTCCCACCACCGATGTTCGAAAAAAGTGATACGTATGATGTAGAAAAGGAACGGTTATTTAATCAGGCTTCATTAGCCTTGCAAAATTCTGAACTGGGAGAGCAAATTGGAAATCAAGTTGCTGTTAGATTGGGAAAACAGGGACCAGATTTTTCGTTACCAGACATGAATGGCAATCCTATAAAATTATCATCTACACGGGGTAAATATGTATTACTGGAGTTTTGGGCAAGCTGGTGTAGTCCTTGCAGAGCCGAAAGTCCAAATTTGGTAAAAGCATATAATGAATATAAAAATGATTTTACAGTTTTTTCTGTATCCATAGATGTGCAAAGTGCAAGGCAAAAGTGGTTGGATGCTATAGAAAAAGATGGGACCAACCTTTGGCCACAAGTATTTAATCAGGTAGGAGGGACTTCAGATGCATCTTTATTGTATGGGAAAATAGGAAATATTCCAGCAAATTTTCTACTAGATCGGGAAGGAAAGATTATTGCTAAAGACTTAAGGGGCTTGCAATTAGAAGAAAAATTAAAAGAAGTAATTGAAAATAAGAATTAAATAAAATGGGATGGCTCATAGTAGTGTAAAATTCAATCCATTTAAAAATTATTAAACCTTTTTTTAGACGGACACTTATATAATATCATCAATCAACAAGCAGCTATTAATATATTTTGTATAAATAATTGCATTAAGCACTAAAGGAAATCATAAAATGAAAAATCAAATAAGAACTAAGTATTTTATTATATCTATCGTATTGTTAATTTCTTTAGTAGCATGCAATTCAAAAATATATAAGAACACTACAAGTACATCTACATCCGCAATTGATAACACTTTAAAGCAGTTTTCTATTAAGGGTGATGTGTCAAAAGTAAAGGACCCGATTGATAAGATTGTGATTATGTATAAATCAGAAGGTGAAAATTTTACAGATACTACTGATGTAAAGAATGGTAGCTATAAATTTAGTGGGAAAATTAGAGATGCTAGAACGGCGTACTTAATTGCTATTAATATTAATAAAAATATTGAAAGTAAATATAAATATACTATAGTAGATAGAATCATGTTATTTATAGAGCCTACAAAAATGAAAGCTACTAGCAGCAATTCCTTTTCAAACTTAAACCTTACAGGTTCTCCATCAAATATTGACTACCAAAAATGGATATCAGCTTCAATACCTTCAAAAGCGAACATGGATGAAAAGGCAGGAGTTTGGTTTGCGTTAGGTGACACATGGATGAAAAGTAAAAGCAAGGAAGATAGTTTACGCTTTAAAAACTATACAGGTTCTAGGGACGCCAATATTAAGCATGTAGAGTTTGGTTTGCAATATGCAAGAGAACATATTAATTCTCCTGTTATTATGCAAGTTCTTATTGATATACCTATTAAGTTTGTACAAGGTGCTATGCCGAGAATTGCTTATCAAGTTGATGAAATTTTTAATCAAACTCCATTAACCTTACAAAATACAGAATTAGGTGAGCAATTAGCAAGACAATTGGCAGTTAGATTAGGTAATCAAGCTCGTAACTTTTCTTTACCAGATATGCACGGCAATACTGTAAACTTATCATCTACCTTAGGTCAAGGAAAGTATGTATTGCTAGAATTTTGGGCAAGTTGGTGTGCTCCCTGCAGAGCTGAGAGTCCTCATTTAGTAAAAGCTTTTAGTACGTATAAAAATGATTTTACCATATTTTCAGTATCAAGAGATAGACAAAAGGATGAGCAAAAATGGCTAGATGCTATAGGAAAAGATGGTACAAACCTTTGGCCACAAGTGTTAGATCAAAATAATAAAGCAGCGAATTTGTACGGAGTAGAAAATATTCCAGCCAATTTCTTATTAGATCGAGAAGGGAAGATTATTGCTAAAGACTTAAGGGGCCCGAAACTGGAAGAAAAATTAAAAGAATTAATTGATAGCAAGAATTAATTGAAAAGAGTTGGCTCATTGTAGCATAACAAGAAATTCTTTTAACAAAGATTTGAAGATGCTGAAATCATTATTGTATATCCAATAAATTTTGATTAAGTAGATAAGAATGCAGAAACGCAAATTAGGAATAAATGGCTTAGAAGTTTCAGCAGTTGGACTTGGCTGTTGGGGAATGAGTGCCGGCTACGGTATAGCTCCTAACAAAAAAGAAATGATAGTGTTGATTCGAAAAGCCGTTGAAAATGGCATCACATTTTTCGATACAGCAGAAGAATATGGGCCATTTACCAATGAAGAACTTGTTGGAGAAGCGTTGGCTCCTTTTAAAGGAAAGGTGATTATTGCAACAAAATTTGGGTTTGCTCCATCAAAAACAAATTCTTCAAGATGGAGTGAATTGAATAGTCGTCCAGAACATATCAGAAATGTTGCTGAAGCATCATTAAAAAGACTTAAAGTTGATGCCATAGATTTATTTTATCAGCATAGGGTTGATTTAAATGTTCCCATTGAAGATGTTGCTGGAACAGTGAAAGATTTGATTCAAGAAGGTAAGGTAAAACACTTTGGATTATCAGAAGCAGGAGCAAGTACCATTCGTAAGGCCCATGCAGTTCAACCAGTGACGGCTCTTCAAAGCGAGTATTCCCTTTGGTCAAGACAGCCAGAAAAGGAAATTTTGTCAACTCTTGAAAATCTTGGAATTGGATTTGTTCCTTTTAGTCCTCTTGGTAGAGGCTTTCTGACAGGAGAAATAAATGAAAATACAATATTTGAAAGTGCTGATTTTCGCAACAATCTACCTCGCTTTTCAAAACCCGCAATTAAAGCCAATCAATCCTTTGTTGATTTACTTCGAAGAATTGCAAAAAGAAAAAATGCGACACCAGCACAGATATCATTAGCATGGCTCATGGCGCAAAAACCTTGGATTGTTCCTATTCCAGGAACGACCAAATTAAATCGTCTTGTAGAAAACATTGGGGCTACATCAATTAAACTGAGTCCAGAAGAATTAAGTGAAATTGAAATTTCTGCATTACAAATCAAATTGATTGGGGAACGTTATGCTGAAATTGATTTAAAAATGACAAATTGTTAATAGAAAGTATAATCAACCACCAATAACGAATAAAAAAATATTAATAGTTGAATGAAGCAAATCTCTTCTAAAATATTATTTTTTACAATTATATGGATGTCTTTTAGCTGTAAAATAGTTAAAACCACTTCTTCAGGCCAAAGCATAGCACCACTAGGTTATACTATCGTTATCCGGATGTTAGAGTGTGGCAATACCCAGGGTAAGGTGATGGAAAAGGTTCATCAATTTTCAAGCCCCGTATATGTAAAGTTTGATACCAATAGCTTTTATTTGAATCAAAAAGAAGAGATACAGGTAAAAATAAAAGCAATATCTGACAATCAGGTCAATGAAATGAGAAATGAACTATATGCCATTTCAGGAGTATTACACATAAACATTTCAAAGAATTAGAAACATGCAGGAATATTTTTTCTTCAGGATAGATGGTAAATATGTGAAAATATATTTTCATGAAATTAATTATATCGAAGGATGCAGGAATTACTTAAAAATCATTTCCGATAAAAAAAAGTATATGGTTTTAATGACCATGAAACGGATTTTGGAGATTCTGCCTAAAAGCGATTTTCAGCGAATTCATAAGTCATACATTGTATCTCTCAACAAAGTCGCAGCGTTTGATAAAGATACAGCCTTGTTATGCGGACAGGAATTACCAATAGGGCATCAGTACAGAAATGTTTTGGAAAATATTTTTATAATAGCAACTGAGCATTCAAACCAGCTTATTAATAAAAAACCATTAATAACTATGAAGTCACTTTCTTACAGAAATCAACAAATAAGTTTAACAGGTATAGGATAAATATTTCTCATATGCAGTTAGTCCTGCCTGCCGACAGGCAGGTTTGATTTAGCCTCTTGTTTTTACAAGAGGCTTTTTAATGAATGATTCTAAAAATGATTTCTTTAACTTTACAAGATGCTTCCCGACTATCCACATAAACTCTTCACAGATCATCGCCAACACTTCAGTTTGCTGATGGAAGCACTGGCTATGGATAGCAATTGATTTTGAATTCGCCTTTTTTTGGGCGAAGTATTGTAACAAATTCTCATTTCTAAATTTCAAAATCATGAATTCAACAACAGTACCCAATACAATTGAAACAACACAAGCAGATTTTCTACCATTACATGGCACTGACTACGTAGAATTTTATGTTGGCAATGCCAAGCAAGCCGCCCATTTTTATAAAACAGCATTTGGCTTTCAATCGTTGGCTTATGCTGGACCAGAAACAGGCATGATGGATAAAGTGAGTTATGTGATTCGTCAGAATAAACTAACATTTGTGTTAACAACACCACTAAGAATCGATAATCCAATCGCAGACCATATCTACAAACATGGAGATGGAGTAAAAGTAATTGCCTTAAAAGTAGATGATGCTAAATCTGCTTATGAAGAAACTACAAAACGAGGTGGCAAGTCATATATGCAACCAGAAGTTTTAAAAGATATAAATGGTGAAGTAGTACTAAGTGGTATTCATACCTATGGCGAAACGGTGCATTTATTTGTAGAGAGAAAAAACTATACAGGTCTTTTCATGCCTGGATTCAGAGAATGGAAATCAAATTACAATCCAGTATCAACCGGGTTGTTATATGTTGATCATTGTGTTGGTAATGTTGGCTGGAACCAGATGAATCCTTGGGTAAAGTTTTATGAAGATGTTATGGGCTTTCGTAATATTTTAAGTTTTGATGATAATGATATTTCTACTGAATATTCTGCCTTGATGAGTAAGGTGATGAGCAATGGAAATGGGTATGTAAAATTTCCTATCAATGAACCAGCTGAAGGAAAAAAGAAAAGCCAGGTAGAAGAGTATTTTGATTTTTATAACGGAGAAGGAGTGCAGCATGTTGCTATTGCCACGGCAGATATTGTGGCTACTGTAACTGAATTACAAAAAAGAGGGATTGAGTTTTTAAATATTCCCGATAGTTATTATGAAACGGTGCTTGACCGTGTAGGAAAAATTGATGAAGATCTTGAACCATTGCAGAAATTAGGAGTCCTGATTGACAGAGATGATGAAGGCTATCTCTTACAAATTTTCAGCAAACCATTAGAAGACAGACCGACTTTATTTTTCGAAATAATACAACGAAAAGGTGCACAGAGTTTTGGAAAAGGAAATTTCAAGGCATTATTTGAAGCATTGGAAAGAGAACAAGATGCTAGAGGGAATTTATAAACATCTGATAAGAACTGTTAATAACCTGAATTACTCCTTTTTCGCTTCTCTCATTTTGGTTATCTTTATCAATAATTTATGAACAGGATGATACTATTATTAATCACCTGCCGTTAATTTTATTGAAGAAATTATGAAGAACCTGATTATCTATTTTTTAAGTGCATGGTTTTCAATTGCAACATTTGCTCAACCTCCCTCCAAAGGCGGAACAAATTCATATTCATTTATTGATTATCAGCGAAACTTCCCTAGACCAAGCGAAGCATTTCAAAAGAAGCAGGATACTTTACAAAAACAATTCGAAGCTAAAAAAATGGAATGGCCTGCAAAGTATATGTATGTCCGTTCATTTAAATATGACAGCCAGTTAGAAGTTTGGGTGAAGAATAATTTGAAAGACAAATTCCAGTTATTTAAAACATATAAAGTTTGTGCTTTAGCAGGAACACTTGGGCCAAAAAGAATGGAAGGTGATTACCAGGTACCAGAAGGTTTTTACTATATCAACGAATTCAATCCTAAAAGCAATTACTATTTATCGCTTGGGTTAAATTATCCAAATGCATCGGATAAAATTCTTAGTGATGCAACAAGACCAGGTAGTGCAATTTATATTCATGGCAGTTGCGTTACAGTTGGTTGTATTCCTATTACAGACCAGCAAATTGATGAACTGTATGTGTTGGCGGCATTTAGTAAAAGCCAAGGTCAGGATTTTATTCCAGTTCATATTTTCCCTATCAGATTTGATAAGGAAAAGAGTGTAAAATACCTTGAGAGTCTTACACTTACTGATAACCGACTGAAAGATTTCGCAGATCGAATGGAGGATGCTTTCGATTACTTTGAAAAATATAAGCAGATACCAGTAGTGTTAATCCGTGAGAATGGCGGCTATATTATTAACGAAGCTCCTCCTAAAAAAAGAAAAGAGATTGTGGAAGAAGCAAAAATTAAAAGGCCCCCAGTTCAGCATCGCACCAGAAAAGTTGGCGAGTTAGTTGAAGCTGTACACCAATGGCCAGAATTTCCCGGCGGAGGTGATGCATTTATGAAATACCTTGATAAAGTAGGCAAAGAGGTTGGAGAATTTTTACCAAAAGGAGTTAAGAAGGCGTATGTGCAAGTTGAATTTATTGTTGATAAAGACGGTGTGCCGGTTAACTTCAAAATTTTAAAAGGGACAAAAGACGCCGAGGAACTTGAAAACGAACTAATAGTTCGTATGGAAGATATGGGCACCTGGAAACCTGCAATGTTACACGGAAAACCCGTTGCAAAGAAAATGATTCAAACAGTGACCGTAGAAAAACCGTAACTTTTATTTCATCAAAACTTGAATAGTGTCAGTTGTTTGTTGACGGAGAATAATAGTTTTCTCCTTAGTTAATTCTTCAAACTTTTCTTTTGTGTAATGTCGTATCGTTAATAGCGACAACTCTTTTGTTACTTCTACATTCAAAAACTCAGAAGCTTGCAGTGCCAGCTTTTCGATTTTCTCCGGCCAGTAATCTAATACACAAGTAAAATTAATTGCACCTATCTGTGTAAGGTTTGGTTTTATATGTAATGCTTCAAACAGTTGATATAAACGTCTTACTTCATGGTCTCCCACAAATGAGAAATCCTTTGTAGTTACTTTCAGCATTACTTGTTTTTCTTTCAACACAATGATTGGCGGAAGGTTTTGTATCGAGTTGTTGTGAATTAGTGTTCCTAGTAGTGTTGGGTCAATAAAGCATTTTACAATCAATGGAATATTTTTGTTTTGTAATGGCTTAATTGTTTTTGGGTGAATAATCTGTGCACCGTAATAGGCCATTTCTATGGTTTCTTTATAATTTAGCTCGGCAATAGGTATTGCATCAGTAAATTGTTTTGGATCGGCATTCATTATACTTTCCACATCTTTCCAAATGGTCACATTTTCTGCATCAAGCATATTCGCAAAAACCGCAGCAGTATAATCACTTCCTTCTCGGCCAAGTGTGGTGCTTTCATTTTCATCTGTTGCGCCAATGAAACCCTGCATCATTACAATCTTGGTTTTTTCGAATGATGGCTTTATGATTTCCTCTACTCTTTGCTTTGTGAAATCCCAATCTATACCAGCATTTCTAAAATCATCATCAGTTCGAATAATATCTCGTACATCAAGCCAGGTATTTTTAATTCCTATTTCGTTTAAATATGCACTGATGATAGTAGTGGATAATAATTCACCGACACAAACAATCTGATCGTAGTAGTAATCATAATCTCTTACAGGCTTATCATGTAGTAGCCATTCAACTTCAGTAAAAAAATCTTTTAACTTTTTTTCGCAAGAAAGATAGTTAGTAACTAAAACGTATTTGGCGGTGGAAAGGTGTTGTTGTTTAATTTGATTGAATAACTGTAAGGCATCTTCTTTTCTATCCGCAACAAATGCTTCTACTACTTTTTCTAAAGCATTAGTTGTTTTGCCCATGGCTGAAACTATAACGACAATTTTTTCATTGTCCCAATGTTTCATTATATGACCAAGATTCAGAATCCTTTCTACGCTGCTAACAGATGCTCCTCCAAATTTGAAAACCTTCATGCTTTTTATTGCTGATTTAATGATAAGTGTGCAAATGTCGCCAAAATGTTTGCTTTTTTCAGGATTCTTAGGTGATTACTTCTTATGGAGTGGCTTTTTAACTATCTGCCAATCCCTTATTTTTGTTAGTATCTAAATCATCTCAAAATGGACATAAATCGCAAAGTACAGACGCTTGATGAATTTACTATTCAACAGTTAAGAGATGTTCCTCATGCAACTGGAGAACTTTCTAACCTTTTGCGAAATATTGGCTTGGCTGCAAAAAGAGTGAATGTGGAAGTGAATAAAGCAGGACTCGTTGACATTCTTGGCGATCATGGTTCTATTAATATACAAGGAGAAGAAGTTAAAAAGCTTGATATATATGCCAACGATCAGTTTACCGGAATTCTTCGACATGGGATTAGTTGTGCTGGTATTGCAAGCGAAGAGCTAGATGAATTTGTTGCTTTTGATGATGCAAAAAGTGTGAACTCAAAATATGTTTGCCTCTACGATCCGTTAGATGGTAGCAGTAATATTGATGTAAATGTTTCTATAGGTACTATTTTTTCAGTGTATAAAAGGGTAACTCCAATCGGAACCGTAGTAAAAGAAGAAGATTTTTTACAACCGGGAAACCAGCAAGTAGCAGCAGGATATATTGTGTATGGCTCTTCTACCATGCTGGTGTATGCTACCAGACGAGGAGTAAATGGTTTTACATTAGATCCCTCCATTGGTGAATGGGCTCTTAGCCACCCTAATATAAAATGTCCTGATACTGGAAAATTATATTCAGTCAATCATGGAAACTTCTTTCAGTATGATGAAGGAGTGAAAAAATATATTACTGCTTGTCAAAAGAAAGATAAAACAAATGGCGGCCCTTATACACAACGTTATATTGGCAGTATGGTTTCCGATGTGCATCGAAACCTGATAAAAGGCGGAATATTTATGTATCCCGGAACAACGGACAGACCCGAAGGAAAACTTAGGTTGTTATATGAGTGCAATCCTTTCGCATTTATAGTATCCGTTGCTGGAGGAAGAGCTACCGATGGAAGAATTAGAATTTTGGATGTGATACCAACAGAATTGCATCAACGTACACCAATGTTTATTGGTAGTAAATTGATGATGGACGAATTAGATACTTATCTTGATTAATTTTGTAGTATGAAGAATATAGTTATTTCTGTAAAGGATCTTATAAAAAATTATGGCAGTTTTAATGCAGTGAAAGGTATTTCTTTTGATGTGTATGAAGGAGAAATTTTTGGTTTGCTAGGGCCTAATGGAGCAGGTAAATCAACCACTTTGGAAATAATTGAGACTTTGAGAATGAAAACCAGTGGTGAAGTTATTGTGGATGGGCTTAATCTCGATAAATCTCCGGGGGAGATAAAAAAAATTATAGGAGTCCAGCTACAATCCAGTGGTTATTATCCGGGATTGAATCTTACACAATTGATTGAACTTTTTTGTGGGTTGTACAATAGAAAAGTGGACCCGATGGAATTGCTGGAAATGGTGAACTTGAAAGATAAGGCAAAAGCAAAAGTGAAAGAGCTGAGTGGTGGGCAGAAGCAGCGTTTTTCTGTTGCAACAACGTTAATCAATGAACCGAGAGTTGTATTCTTGGATGAGCCTACAACAGGTTTAGATCCGCAGGCCAGAAGAAATCTTTGGGAACTGGTAAAGAAAATAAGAGAAAGAGGAACAACAGTTATCATTACAACACATTATATGGATGAAGCAGAATATTTGTGTGATAGAGTTGCAATTATTGATGATGGAAATATTATTGCATTAGATACACCAGATCAGTTAATTGATAATTTGATTGCTGCTGGTTTTGACAGAAAGAAAGAAATGAAACTGGCGAACCTTGAAGATGTGTTTATTGGCTTGACAGGACATTCATTAAGAGAGGGATAACGGAACAGAGTTCCGTGAACCAATAAAAGAACGGAATGGAGTTCCGTTTACCGATATGAGTATTCAAAATAAATTAAAACAATATATGTCAGACAAAATTGAAGCACAAAAAAAAGCCGGAGCTGTATTCTTAGAAACGAATAAATCAGTAGAAGGAGTTGTTGAGTTACCTGTTGGTATTCAATACCTCGTTTTAAAGGAAGGTACTGGAGCATTGCCAGATGTAAATGATACGGTGAAAGCACACTACAAAGGAACATTGCTAGATGGAAAAGAGTTTGATAATTCTTTTAAAAGAGGTCAGCCATTTTCTGCGCCATTAAAAGCATTAATAAAAGGTTGGCAAATTGCTTTGCCAATGATGAAAGAAGGAAGCCATTGGCGTTTATGGATTCCATCAGAATTAGCTTATGGCGATCGAGGAGCCGGAAGTGATATACCTGGAGGCGCTACTTTGATATTTGAAGTAGAACTTTTGGAAATCGTAAAATAAAAACATGCTTATGTCCGCAATTGCAATTGATCCTCGTTATCCGATTGGTGAATATGAGCCAAAGCCATTTTCTATTGAACAAAAAGTGGAATGGCTGGCAGAAATTAAATTTTTGCCAGTTCATCTTGAAAATGCAATACTAAACCTTGATGAGGCGCAGCTGCAAACACCGTATAGAGAAGGAGGATGGACTGTCCATCAAGTAGTGCATCATGTTGCAGATAGCCACATGAATGCCTATTGCAGATTTAAAGTTGCACTAACAGAGGAGAATCCAACTATAAAAACATATGATGAGAATCTGTGGGCAGAGATGAATGATGTGAAAAAGCTTCCAATAAATATTTCGACGACATTACTTCATGCGTTGCATTCCCGTTGGTTTGAAGCATTGAAGTATGTAACGGATGACGAATGGAATAACAGAACTGTTTTTCATCCCGAACATAAAAAGACCTTACGTCTCTGGTATTTACTAGGAATGTATGCCTGGCACAGTAAACATCATGTGGCACATATTACTACTCTAAGAGAAAGAATGGGCTGGTGATAGAACGTACTTTTTAATGGTATAGATTAATTTTATGGCAGACCTTAAATGGAAAACTCTCTCATCCGAACAACTCTTTAACGACCGCTGGTTCAAAGTTAGAAAAGAGGTTTGCGAAACACCTCAAGGAAAAATTGTTGATCCCTATTATGTTTATGATTTTCCAACATGGGTTGGGGCAGTTCCCGTTACAGAAGATGGAAAAATAATTATGGTACGTCAATATCGTCATGCATTGGGCGAAACTTGTATAGAAATACCTGGAGGCTGTGTAGATGATACCGATGCTGATTTTAAAGAAGCTGCGGCAAGGGAATTATTGGAAGAAACTGGCTATATCTTTTCAGATTATAAATATCTCGGGAAAATTTCTCCTAATCCCTCTACCAACAGTAATCTTTTGCATATGTTTCTTGCCACAGGTGGAAAGAAGATTGCAGAGCAACAACTGGATGAAAATGAAGAAATAGAAATTGTATTATTGAGTATTGATGAATTAAAGAATCTAATAAAAGAAAATAAGATTATGCAGGCAATGCATGTTAGTTGCATTTTGTATGCCTTGCTACAGCTCGAAGAAATACAATTTTGATTTCGGTATATTTTAATAAGTTACTGTATATTTATTTCTGAAGCAAGAAAAATACTTCCAAAAATGATAATTAAATCATCGGAATCTGCTTTTACCAAGGCTGCTTCTAACGCTAAGTTTACATTTGGAAAAGAATTTCCTCTTAATCCAGACTGATTTCCTAATTCTTTCAATTTTATTTCTGACATCGCTCTAGGAATTTGGGCTTTTGTAAAGTAGTATAATGCATAAGTGGGTAATTGTTCAACAATTTGTTCAACATCTTTATCTGCAACCATACCAAATATTAAATGAAGGTTTTTATGCTTTGTTAACTCTATTTGGCTAATCATTTTATTGATACCGTCTGCATTATGGGCCACGTCTACAATAACGGTGGGAGAGTTTCGGATTGACTCCCAACGACCATGAAGTCCAGTTATTTTTTTTGTATTGTGCAAACCTTCCCTAATATGTTCTTCCTGTATATTCCAACCTTTTCTTTTTAATTGTTTACAACATTCAATAACTGTCAATACATTTTTTAACTGATAAATGCCCGGTAAATCCAAATGATATTTCTTATGATCCGCATTATTCTCTTCTGAAACTTCAACCACTAATTCATTATTTTCCCAATGAAAATCTGATATCATCCTGTTTTTTGAGGCAATTGATATAGGAGAAGCTTTTTCAAATGCGGTCATTTCAAAAACTGGTTTAGTCTTATTCGTCACTTCGCCTATCACAACAGGAATTCTAGGTTTGATGATTCCAGCTTTCTCAGCTGCAATTTTCTCCAATGTGTCTCCCAAGAATTGCATATGGTCGTATCCAATATTTGTAATTACAGAAACTTCAGGAGTAATAATATTGGTGCTGTCCAGCCTTCCACCCATTCCAGTTTCAATAATGGCTATGTCTACTTTTTCTTGTGCAAAATACTCGAAGGCCATTGCTACAGTGATTTCAAAAAAACTGGGTTCGAGTTTCTCAATCTGAGGTTTTATTTTGTTTGTAAAATCAATTACAAATTCTTCACTCACCATTTTGCCATCTATCTTAATTCTTTCCCTAAAATCTTTTAAGTGAGGAGAAGTATATAAACCGGTTTTATAACCAGCAGTTTGTAAAATGGCTGCCAGCATATGGCTTACAGAGCCTTTGCCATTAGTACCGGCAACATGAACTGTTTTGAATTTTTGTTGTGGATTGTCGAGAGCATTGCAAAGTTCAATGGTGTTAGTAAGATCAGCTTTATAAGCTGCTGCGCCAATTCTGCTGAACATTGGTAAGCGGCTGAATAAATACTCTGTTGTTTGCTGATAATCCATACTTAACAAAAATAAGAAAGGGATGTTATGATTTGTGGTCACAACATCCCTTCAACAAAATTTTATTTCTTGTTAGTTTACTTCAAAATTGAAACGTACTGTTACCATCGATTCATGATCAGATTTATCAAAACGAATATTTTGTAGATATTGTTTAATAGCCGTTTTATAAGCATTGTTACTGCTCGATGAACCTCTAGCTATGCTTACGAATCGTCCGGTTCCTTCTGGAGAAACACTGATGTTTGCATAGACGGTTGCTTTTTCCAAATCTCCCTGAAATGAATAGTGACGGATAATTTTACGATCGCCACCCATTACTTTAGAGCCGCTACCACTTCCATTACCAGATCCATTTCCACCGCCATTGCCAGTGCCGCTTCCACCACCAGTTCCACTTCCATTACCTACACCACTTCCGGTTCCACGACCGCCAGCTTTATCATAATCATCTGCAGCACCGCCACCACGACCAGTTCCTGTTGTAGTTTTTCCCAAAACAGCTTTTGGAACTTTTGGAGCTGGAACCTCAACGACTGGTTTCGGGTCAGCTTTCACAACAGATGTATTAGTAATTGTTGTTGCTTTAGGTTTTGTAGCAACGGGCTTTGTAATTGCAGGGCTATTATTATCGTTAAAATCTTCAATGTCTTTAGAATCCAGATTTTCACCGGGTGTTGGTGGTGTATAATCTGCAATTCCCGCAACACCTGCTGCCTGAACAGGATTTCCACCGCCGCCGCCGCCATCTGCCAGTAATTCTGGTTCTTCTGGTAAGTTTAACTCGACTTCAATGCCAGGTTCATAAAGTGTTTTTGTAAACTCAGGTAATTTCCATTTGAGCAAAATCATCAATAATATGGCGGAAATGGCAAAACCAACGGTAATCAGCGTAGCCTGTTTACGATTCTTTATTTCAAGAGATGCTGACATAGTGTAATAGTTATTCATACAAATTTACATTTTGGTGATTCGGGGAGCAAACTATTATTGTTCACACCCGTTAGTAACGATGCAAATGCCATGCAACTTGCATAAAAACCTATTTATTAAATGTTAAAATGACAGTTTATTATTACTCTTTTAAATAAGAATATGAAGTATTCAAAATCTGAAGTTTACAATTTATTTTAATTTGTTTCAAAAACTGTTTTAATTTTAACAAAAGCACTGCAATGAGAAAGCTACTTCACTTCTCCGCATTGCTCTCTTTATTCCTGCTTGTACCCGCATCAATAATCTGGGCTCAGAAAATTTCAAGTGAGAAAGGGCTAACAACAGCTACTTTCAATACTCCAAACGGTGTCATAAAAGTCTATTTACCGGATGATATCCGACAGGGAGATATTATTTCGGGAACTGTTGTTTCAGAACCTTCAGGAAACAATGCCCGAAAGAAAGAAAAGAACCTGGCAGAATTAAGAAAATATTCAATAAGTTTTAATGATGAAAAATTTCCAGTTGGTAACAAAACTTATAATTCAATTCAGTTGTCAATTCAAACTGGCAAACCTGTAAACGGCCAGATGGAATTAATCAGTAGTGTTCAAACATTACATGGAGAAGTTGTAGACGTTAAAGTGCCCAATAAAATACAAATTATACCATATGACGTTTGTGTAATTCCGTCACATGCACTTACTGGTTCAGCTTTAAACATACCTGGCCCTTTTGATGGTAATAGTAGCAATACGTTATGCTCTATTGGAAGTCTGCCAGTAACTGTGTTAGCAGAATCACCCCGTGGCTGTGTAATTAAGTTCCCTGAAAATGCAAAGGCCGTAAACTATCTGAGCATTCAGGAAAATGGGAGGCAACTATGTAGTCAAATCATTTCAGCTGTAAACATGAAAATTTCAGCTGGTAGGCTAAACCTGCTTAAAGGAGAAAAGACATTTATTGATGTAAAAATAACTGGGTTAGAAAATTTGCCAGACACTGCTACACTTACGTTAACAAATATAACTACTGAAACAATAGCATTGTTTCCATCTAATTTTTTGAAAATAAGTTTAATCCCAGATAGTATTAATTCAGGCAGTTATGAGAGGAGGTTTAATATTCAAAGCTTAAAAACAGGATCATTCAATATAAATGTTGATCTAGATTTAACTAATAAAGAATCTGGAGGATGGTTTGATTTACATGAATTGAAAAATGAAAGTGGTTATCCTGGATCCTATGGTTATAGGGGAGATATACCTTGTAATCCTGAAGGCGCAACAATTAAATGGCGATGGCATAAAACGTTTAAATGTGAAATAATTGAAAGAAAAGTCTTGCGTTGTGGATTTACTAAAGAAGGCGATGAAATATATGATAAAATAAAGGAATTGCTGGAAAAGGCTGAATTGGATAAAGCCACGGATATAGCCGAGAAAATGGCAAAAGCATTTTCGACAGCAAAAGCTTTTTCTTACTCCATTCATGTGATTAGAAAATGGATAGATTATGACATTGAATACAAATGTTTAAATGGTAAATGGCAGCCGATTGGTGGTGTTTTTGTAAAAGCAGATCATGATGATTTAGGATGGCAATCAGTAAAACATCTTTCAACAGATTGCTGGACTACTTTTGACTCCCCCGCAGCTGAAAAGGAATTTATGGAAGCTCTGGAAATTGCACTGATGAGGGCTTGTAAGTAATGATTTTTACCGTGATTTTATTAATCGATTCATAAAGTTTAACCCAATGATTGCACCAAATCCAAGAACCAACATAGTATTCTCTTTTGCAAGAAAACTATTTGAGTAAAATATTCTGTCAATTACAATTAAGCTGACTGTGGAAATTAAAAATCCAATTGAATTATATATGGTCAGTGCTGTTCCTTTTAAACCATCTGGCGCATATTGTGTTACTAATGTTGAAAATTGCGGTGAATCCGGACTAACTGTAAACCCCCAAATGAAAAGAATTGAAAGAAAAACTGGCAACGGAAGATAGTAGATGAAAGGTGAAAGAAAACAACACAAGCCTGAAATAAATAAAGCAGTCATTGCCACTTTTGCACTTCCCCAATATTTTGAAAGAAATCCGCCCATTACAGAACTAATACTTCCAATACCGATTATAAGAAAGCAAAGCAGCGGGATATTTAAATCAATGTTATTTTTTGTTGCATATAATGCAAGTATTACTGGTAAGAATCCCCAGAAAGTATATAATTCCCACATATGACCAAAATATCCGTAGGCTGATTGTCTCCATTTTTTTGAGGAAAATATTTTTCCAAAGGCATTCCAATGGAAGCCGCCGGTTTTTTTCCTGTAAGGTCCATCACCTACAAAAAGAATCATCAGGAATCCTCCAATAACAGCGAAGGTGGAAATGTAATATAAAACGGATTTCCAAGGAAGTGCAAAATCTCTATTCTTTAATAAATGTGGGAAAGCTGTTCCGAGAATTAAAGCTCCGAGCAAAAATCCTAGGGCCTTTCCTAGACCTTTTTCGTACCAGTCGGCTGCTATCTTCATCCCAACAGGATAAATGCCAGCAATAAAAAATCCTGTAATAAAACGTAATGAAAAGAGGGAGGTTGCGTCAGTTGCAATCCATGCAACAGCAGCGTTTGACAATGCTCCAAGTAATGAACATATGAAAAATAGTTTAACCGGAGAATATCTGTCTGCCAATGAGAAAAAAGCAAAAATTAAAGTGCCAGCAATAAAGCCCAGCATAACAGCAGATGTAACATTGCTTACGGCATATTGCGATAGCCCAAGTGTTTGCTTTAGCTCTGGTAATACTGCATTTCCCACAAACCAAAGAGATGTGCCAGCAAATTGAGCCAATACAATTACAGGCAATATCTTTTTAGGTACCAATGCTGACACTATTTCTTATTTAAAACCTGAATAAATGACTTTATTTGAAGGTTGGCTATTATCAAACCCGCAATTACTAAAATGAAACTATATAAATGAATCAAGGATACTTTTTCGTTTAAGAACAATACAGCTTCGATAGTGCTGAAAACAGGAATCAAGTTGCCAAATAAAGAAGCCCTGCCAGCACCTAAGTATGCAATTGATTTATTCCATAGAAGAAAACAAATTACGGATGCGCCAAGGCCGAGATAGAAAATAGCACCGATGTTTTGAGTGTTAATTTCAAAACCACCTTTCGTTTTTAATTCATATATATAGAAAGGAAGAAGAAGTGCTGTTCCAATTAAGAAAATGGTGAATAGAAAATTTCTTGAGCTCATTGCTGATGGCTTCTTTCTTACACAAACATTGTATATAGCAAATGTTAGAGCTGCAGCAAGCATCCACCAATCTCCTTCTGTAAAGGAAAATGATAAGAGAATGTCTATACTTCCCTTGCTTAGCAATAATAAAATTCCAGCTATACAGATCAACATTCCAATTACTCTTGTTAATGGTACAGGTTCTTTTAAAAATATTCTGGCGAGAATTACCGACATAATAGGTGAGGTGGTAGTGCCCAATAAGGCCATGTTGATAGCTTCTGTTGTATGACCAGCAATATAAACGAATGTGTTAAATAATGTAATCCCGGAAGCTGCTGTTAATAGAAAATACCAGAAATGTTTTTTCAGCATTAAAATCTCTTTGATAAATAAATGCCAGGTAAAAGGTAGTAGAATAATTGTGGCACTAAGCCAGCGATAAAAAGCTAATGTAATGGGAGGGATGTCGTTTTTAGAGCCTCTTGCAATTATGAAATTTCCGGACCATATCAATGTAGCCAATATGGCCAGTGTGGCACCAACCAATATTTTGTTTTGTGAGAATTTTTCATTCATCTACCGGAGATGTTATTAATGATGCGCAAAGTCCATTTCAAATTTTCCGTTTATGCGTTCTATTGGAGGATTGAAATAGCCGTATTTTAAATCAGGAAATTCTTCTCTTATTAATTCTTGCAATTGTTTTACTCCCAGACATTCTCCGGTATCTGTTACACCTATTTTTCCTAAATACCAATCTGGGTCAATATTGAAACTCCGCCATTGTATCATCTTCAATCCTGTTTCCTGAATGAATTTTCTTAATGCTTCATATTCAGCAATTGAATCTGTCATTCCAGGGAAAACAAAAAAGTTGATAGACGTCCAGCCGCCGAAGCTATTGACAATTTTCAAACTTTCAACAATGTCCTCAAATTGATAATTGTTTGGTCGATAATATGGGGTATAAATTTCTTTTCTTATTGAATTGGTACTTACTCTTATTGAATCCAATCCGGCTTCGCATAAAGCTTTTACTGCTTTTGGCATGGAGCCATTTGTATTGATGTTGATGCTTCCTTTCGATGTGTGTTTTCTTATTTCGATAATTGCATCCCGCATTGTTTCCCACATCAATAATGGTTCGCCTTCGCATCCCTGTCCAAAACTTACAATGGGATAAGGAGCAGATTCAAGATGCGGTACAGTAAATTCTACTATCTCTTCTACCGTAGGTTTAAATCCTAATCTGTCTTGTGGTGAAACTATAGTTTCTTCATCTGGTTGTAAGGAAATGCATCCAACACAGTTGGCATTGCAAGCTGGTGATACCGGAATCGGGCATTCCCATCTACCTAATGCAAAATTTCTTGCGGCAGGACATTGATAAGTTAATGCACAGTTATTTGCAAGGTGACTTACTAAGCGATTATGAGGATAATGAGAAAGCAAGCCCTTTACACCGGCGTCTACTTTTTCTTTATCATATCCTTCGGAATCCTGCCTTATATCTTGTTCAATTCTTACTGCTGGCACATAAATTTTTTCATCAAGCCATCCTGCAGCAGAATAACAGAATAAAGGTAGTATAGGTGCATCAGGCGTAGTTTCAAATGCAGCCATATAAAAGCCAGAATAAGCAGGAGGTACAAATGCAGCAACGGCTAACCCTTTTTCACATAACCTCATTTCCCCGGTTTCTACATCAATCCCAATACCCTTTCTACCTGGTAATTCATACAAAGAACCGCCAACAGGTAATTCAATCCAATCTTCTTGTGGAATATCAACAGCATCCCAACCACTGCGGCCTGTTACATATAGAGAAGTATCTTCAAAAATATTCCCTTTTCCGTCGGAATAAAGTATGTATGGAGATTGCTGTAAACTCATTTATTTAATTGTTGCCTGCAAAAGTCGTTAAATTCTTTTTCATCAACAGGAGTTTTAATTTCATCAATTGTTTGTTGAATAAGTTTATTTGATTTGAAATCAATGGTCAATAAACCGTCTTTAAGAATTACTTGGGCTACCTCATCCCATTTTATTTTCTTAATAGGAAAAGAAGGGTATTGAATGTCATTTTTTGTAAAAGCAACTTCCAAGTTACGGGTAGTAATTTTAGAAAATATATCGAACAATAAAGTAATGCCGGCCATCCAATAGTATTCTATATTTATCCATGCCAGTATGATAATAAAAAAGAATGGGCGATGACTAAAACTATATTTCGAACTTCTAAAATAGAATTGTAAACCAAAGCAAATAGACAATAGAATAATTGTTCCGATGCTTTTAATTCTTATATGCCTTAACTCAGAAAAAATGGCGAGGTAGCAAAATAAAACAAAGAATATAAAAATGATAAGTTTGCTCAGACTGTTGTACGTTATAAGTTTTTCGTTTTTTAAACTAATCTTGCACTCTTTCATATCAGCTATTACTTGTTGCCAATAAATTACAAAGTTTATACAATGCTCTTGCTCCAACATTAGCATCCCAATCGGTATCTCCACCAATTCCAACTTCATTCAGGTCAAAGCCTACAATTTTTTTGCCACTTTCAAGCAACTTGGTAAACAGATAAAATACTTGGTCTAATTCGAAACCACCGGGAACTGGAGTGCCGGTAAAAGGGCAAAGTTTTCGATCAAGACCATCAATATCAAAACTGATAAATACTTTTTCTGGCAGTTTGCTAATGATTTCATCAGCAATATATTTCCAGGTTTGTCCTTCAAACTGGCGGGTTCTTATTTCTTTATCAAAATAAGTAATTACACGGAAATTACTGTTCTTAACATATTCCCACTCATCACTGCCAAAGTCTCTGATACCTACCTGAACCAATCTTTGTAATTCAGGAATTTCAGTGAGGGCATTATACATAATGCTTGCATGGGAATAATTGAAACCTTCGTAAGCAATTCTTAAATCGCAATGTGCATCAATTTGTAATAGGCCAAAATCTCCATGCTTTTCAGCAATTGCTTTTAAATAACCTAAAGGAGAACTATGATCGCCACCTAATAAACCAACTAGTTTCTCTTTTTCCAGTAATGCTTTTGTTTGTTCGTAAACCCAGTTGTTAAGATACTCTCCACCTTCATTTACTTCTTTTAGGGCTTTGCACATAAACTGATTTGCAGCCACTTCATCGCCCCTGGAAATGTAGTCAATATACAGTTCGGCTTCCTTTCGTAGAAAGTCGCTTTTCATTAATATTTTCTTATCAGATGGTCTCATATAGAAACCCTGCTTCCATGCCTCTGGCATGTCGGGATCAAACAAATCTACTTGTAAGCTTGCTTTTAAAATTGCCTCTGGTGCTCTGGCAGTGCCAGCACCATAGCTAACTGTAACTTCCCAGGGTACTGGAACAATAATGAGTCTTGAATCTTCTTCATTGGTCGGTAAGCCAAAAATATTATTATCTGGATTGCTTACTTTATTGGGATCATGTTTACGGAGATCTGTCATAGCACTTAATTAAAACGTTGCAAATTTAGCGTCTTTCTATTCGTTACAAAATAATAAGCTGTTCAGTCAGCAGGGTATCAAAATAGTTTTCATAAAAAAAGAGCTACTCAAGGCAGCTCTTCTTTATATAGAAGTTATTTATTTTCTACTCAGTGATTTAAGATGAGTGATATGCGATGCTACAGCCATTCTCATTTTTGGATATTCGATATATGGAACACCAAATTCTTGACAAGCATTTTTGATTATTTTACTTATTTCAGGGTAGTGTACATGTGATATTCTTGGGAAAAGATGATGTTCTACCTGAAAGTTTAAACCACCCACTAACCAGGATATTACTCTGTTATTGGTTGCAAAATTTGCTGTCGTTTTCAACTGATGTACTGCCCATTCGTCTTCCATTTTACCTGTTTCGACACTTGCCTGAGGGAAATTTGTTTCTTCAACAGTGTGAGCCAACTGGAATACAATACTTAGAACAAAGCCGGTAAACATACCATAAATTAGAAATCCGATTAGCCAAGTAGAAAAACCTAAAGTGTAAATTGGTATTGCAAAGAAAATAAAAGCATGCAGTAGTTTAAATCCCCAAAATGAAACATGATCTGCGAAACTCATTTTCTTAATTGGAGTAGGACCTATTCTTCCCAAGAAATATTTTTTATAATCAGTAAAAAGTACCCACCATATATATAACAATGAATATGCAGCCCAGAAGTACCAATGCTGGAAACGATGTATTTTATAATGTTTCTGTGTTTCGCAAAGACGTAGTAAAGGTTTTGCTTCAATATCATCATCAATGCCTTCAATGTTTGTATAAGTGTGATGAATGATATTATGTTTATTGCGCCACATAAAATTGTTAGCACCTAAAAAATTTAATGTAAGACCTGCCATTTCATTAACCCATTTCTTCTGGCTAAAGCTTCCGTGCAAGCCATCATGCATAATGTTAAAACCAATGGCAGCTGTTAAACCACCAAGTATAACACATTCAACAATAGCTAACCAAGTTGTTGGTGTATAAAATACAAGGTGAGTGTATACGAAAAGAAAACTAATAATCAGAATAATTGCTTTAAAATACAACGCAAAACTTCCGGTAGAAGCTTTACCTGCTTGCTTGAAATATTCGCTGATTCTTTTTTTTAATTCCGTATGGAATGATTGTGAGGTATTTGAGAATTTTGGACTTGACATATTAACTAATTTCAGATGTGCAAAGATAGTTTATATCACTTAGAAAATATCTTAAAAAATATATACAGTTTAATGTGGAAAACTAAGCTGAAATGGGCATCATTTATATGATTTAAGTCAACTAACGCTTGTTTAAGTTTCATTCTGAATCAATGCATTCAATGTTTTAATACCAATCTTTTTTTCACTGATAAATCCTTCTGCATATTTTACACCAATTCGTTTGCCTAGCATTCTGGCTCTTGCTATTACACTGTCTAAAAAGTCAGGAGTAGAAATATATGTTTGCGGTTCATCAGATGTATTTTCTATACTATGGAACTGTGTGGAATAAGCCTCAATCGCTTTCATTCTTTGTTCAAATACATCGCTTATATCTATGAGTAAATCTGGTTCATGATACCAATCTTGTATATAATGTAAAACATACGATGGTTGCCATCTTAACTGCTCCTTTCCGTTTTCATCTCTTGTTTCAATTTTTGCAAGTCCAGCAAGAAAACAACAATCAGCAATCATTTTTCCGGCACGGCCATGATCTGGATGTCTGTCATGTAACACATTGCCAATAACAATATTAGGTTGGTATTTCCGAATGGCTGAAATCAGTTTTAATTTGTTGGCTTCATCATTTTCAAAAAAACCATCTCTCATCTTTAAATTTTCTCTAATATGTACACCCATTATCATAGAAGCATTTGTAGCTTCTTCGTATCTGGTTTCTATAGTGCCTCTTGTTCCTAGTTCGCCTTGTGTCATGTCAACTATTCCAACTTTCTTTCCGTTTTTTATTTCGTTGATGATAGTTCCAGAACATCCTAATTCTACATCATCCGGATGAACGCCAATGGCAAGTATATCT
This sequence comes from Chitinophagaceae bacterium, assembly GCA_016708765.1. Lineage (GTDB taxonomy): Bacteria > Bacteroidota > Bacteroidia > Chitinophagales > Chitinophagaceae > JJ008. The sequence continues at coordinate 684,217 of JADJFD010000001.1, read as the reverse complement.
AATTTCATATTGAGTGTTTAGAAATTCAAAAGTATAAAGGAAAAAATAAAGAGTAAGATTTAGTAGCGGTAAGGGTTTCCATACCAGCTTCCGTCAATTTCTTTAACGATGTTTTCAATTTGTCGATCCATTAGGTTTTCTTTCATATCCCATTCTTGCTTCAAGTTGCCACCCACAAACCATGCAACTGTTTGATAAAGCCTAGCATTTAATCCGCCTTTGTATTCTTTTATAATTTCATAACAGTTATTCCCCGTCTGGCGGTTAATTAGTTTCATTAATATCTTTCCCTGATAAACTGATAAGTTAGAAAGTGGATCCGTGAACTGCTTTTTTAGTTCCTTTTCTCTGCTTTTGATTTCATTCTTTCTTTCCCTTTTGCCACTTACTCCTTCAAGTTTTTTGTTAATGTCATTTATTGTAGCACCTGCAACTCTTGCATAAGGATATGTAACGAAAACAGCGTTGCGAAGCCTTGTCCATTCTTCTATGAATTTGGCTAATTTGTCGGGTGACATATTTGAAACCCAAGCCATTTCCATTTCTTTATAATTTACTATCTCATTCTGATAAAGAACCGCAGGCAAAAAGATGGTATCATTCGGGCCCCATTTTTTTCGCTGTTCTTTCATTAGTTCCAATGCATAATAGTTCGAGTCTATAATTGGTTCTGGTAAATCAACTTGCGCAAAGAGACTACCACCTGACATAAACAGTAAGACAAAAAGTTTACAATATTTTTTTAGCCGGAGCATTAATGGTAAAATTATATCACGGTTTCGGTATTTTATATACCTGACTGCAAAACTACTGTGGATGTTGTTTTAGAAAAGCTAAATTTATGACTGAGATACGTTTTCCCGGTTTAAGCGGATTCTCCTGACCATGCTGATGATAATACCAATAGCAGTAATTACTACTCCGAACCACAGCAGCCGAATATAAGGGAACTTGTAAGCCTTAAGTGTTATGTAATCCATTACAGCATTGGATTCCTTGATACCTATAGTGATGCTTTTATCTGGGGTTACTTTTTGTAACTGAAGCACTATGCTTTCAGCAAGCACTGTATCAGGTAAGGACATCTCATTGCCTTTGGCTATAGCCAATTTTGGAGCAATTGAATACAGGGAACCTGTTTTGGAGTGAACTTTCAGATTAGCTTCATAAAGGCTACCATCTTTTCCAAAAAGATCAACTGGTAAATCTTCTTTTTTGTTCAAATTCTCATAAATAATAAAACCACTTGAATAGAACAAAGTGTCGCCGGGTTTTAAATCTTTAGGCCGGAATGTGGTTGTGTCTTTTGACTTATCGGGGTTGGAAATAGATGTTATATATGTAAACACATCATGGTTCCAATAATGTCTTGAATCGGGATTCGACATTAGACCTTCATTGCCCTTATAATTTACAAATGAATTTGGAGTTAAAACAAACTCTTCTTTTCCATCTTTACTTTTAAAATGAACTTTATAATAGGACAGTTGCTTTTTTGGGTGTGATGAATCGCCTTCATAAGTCAAGGAATATTTCCCCATATCCACGGTCAAGCCTTTTACAAGTGTAAGGTTTTCTCTCGGGTCTTCATTCTTATCTAATGGGGCAGGAATACCTCCAATATTATTAGATAAAACTTCTTTGTTTGAAGAGGAAATGAGTATACCTAAAAGAACCATACCAAAACCAACATGGGAAATTGAACCGCCGGAAAGTTTAAGTTTACCTTTTAATCCAAGCCAGATATATGATGCATTGGCAACAATTGTAAAAATGCTGCAGGCAACAGCCATCCAGATGGCAACCATAAATCCAAAAGTTTCTTTTTCGTAATTTACTTTACCAACTACAAGAACCAGAGTAGCTATGATAGCCGCTATAACAAACGGAATTAATATTTTTTTCAGAAAAACTTTGGTGCCTGTGCTTTTATATTTCAAATACTGTGTAACAGCAGTAAGCACTGCAATAATGATGGCAATAAAAACCATTATCTGGTTATAGGAAAATTCTGCCTTTTCTGGAGGAGCAATCTTTGTTCCCAAAATTTTATTAACAACAGGAATAGAAGTTTTACCAATAATAACCAATGCAGATAAAAAGAAAACCAAAGAACCAATAAACATCCAAAATTCTCTAGAAGAAGTACTTTCTTCCTTGTGTATAGTCGGAATTTCTTTGTAGCGGTATATGAAAAGAACTAATGCTGGTAAAACAAACATTAGCAAGAAAATTAACAACTGCATATTCATTCCCAAATCAGTAAAGGCATGAACAGAAGTTTCGCCAAGAATTCCACTTCTTGTTAAAAAAGTTGAATACAACACAAAGCCGAACGTTAATATTAAAAAAAGGTGTGTGGCCCTTAAAGAATGTCCGGTGTGTTTGTAAATTAACAAAGTATGAATACCGGATATTAATATCAACCAGGGAACTAATGAAGCATTCTCAACAGGATCCCATGCCCAGTAACCACCAAAGGTTAACGATTCATAAGCCCACATGGCACCCATCATAATACCAATGCCAAATACTGCAGCTGAGAATAATGCCCAAGGAAGAGCAGGCTTAGTCCATTCCCCAAAATTCTTTTTCCATAAGCCTGCTATTACAAATGCAAATGGGATAATGGTGGATGCAAAGCCCATAAATAATACGGGTGGATGAATAACCATCCAATAATTCTGTAATAACGGATTAAGATCATTGCCATCTAAAATAGAAAGCATATAATCTTGACGAAGACCCATTGTTACATCACCATTAATATGCAGGGCAGGAGCATTATCAAGGACACCAGAATCTCTTAACAGAATGAAAGGGTTTGTCCCCATCTTCCAACCAAAAAAGTAAATGCCCGCAATCATCGTTGCTAGTGCAAACTGCATTAAGCTTACAACTGTCATTACAGGAGCTTCCCATTTTTTACTGGTCTTAATTAATATCAATCCTAACACACAATGCCAGACACTCCAGAGTAGAAAACTTCCTTCCTGTCCTTCCCAAAAACAAGCCAAAAGATATTTTACTTCTAAAGAGCGGCTACTATGCTGCCATGCATACTTATATTCAAAAAGGTGATTGGAAATAATATAAAAGAGTATCGCAAAAATGGCGAAGACAGAAATTACTTCTGTTATAAAAGCAATCCGAGCAAGCTTTTTCCAATAAGCTGCGTCAATATCATTTTTTGATTGGGCTGATTTGAAATAGGAAAATGTCGCAATAAGCGATGCCACTAAAGAAAGTACAATGAATAAGTGTCCAAGTTGACCGGGTAAAAGATGCTCGCCAATATACTCCATTCCGGATTAGTATTTAGTTTCTTCAGATGTTGTTGCAGCAGGATTAATTATTGCACTTTGATCAATGCTTTTTTCGGTTGGCTTCATTTCTTCTTTATATTTCGAAGGGCATTTAGTCTGAACGTCTTTACATTCAAATTTATCATTGTCATATTTGCCCTTTAATACCAAGCGTTCGCTGATCATCAGATTTGGTATTTCTCCATTCCTATAAATTACTTTCATTTCCTGATCAGGATTTTCTACCCCAACAGCATAAAAGCTTAAATAGTTGGGATCTTTTTTTGCATCGAATTCTACAGGTTTGGTTTTATCTAACCGAACGGCCACATGTACAAATTTGCCGGGCATGGCCTTAGCATCAGCTATTGTTTCGTAAGTAGAACCTGTATTTAATAAACTTATCAATAATGCGATAGAGCCTGCAACAAAAACGAGTAATATAATATGTATCTTTTTCATAATCCTCTGTTTGCGACTGCAAAGTTATGTCAAAAATGTTACTGAATAGTTTGGTTAATCAGTTTAATTCAAATTTGATTGCAAATCTTTCCTTCTCTCGAAAACCTCCTGTTTGCCCTTATCTTTGCACACTTAAAAGATACTTGCAATATGTTATTCCAACTGAATGAGGAACAATTAATGATTCAAAAAGCAGCAAAGGATTTTGCGCAAAATGATTGCTTGCCTGGTGTAATTGAAAGAGACGAAAAACAACAGTTTCCCCGTGAACAGATAATGAAGCTGGCCGAGCTTGGATTTTTAGGCATGATGGTCGATCCAAAATATGGCGGTGCTGGAATGGATACGATCAGCTATGTGCTTGCGATGGAAGAAATTAGCAAAGTAGATGCAAGTGTAAGTGTGGTTGTAAGTGTAAATAATAGTCTTGTGTGTTATGGACTTGAAGCTTATGGAAGCGAAGAGCAGAAACAAAAATACCTGACTCCGCTTGCCCAGGGGAAAAAGGATGGAGATTTATATATTGGCGCATTTATGCTTAGCGAACCGGAAGCTGGTAGCGATGCGACATCTCAACGTACAACTGCGGAAGACAAAGGTGATTACTATTTATTAAATGGAACCAAGAACTGGATTACAAACGGTGGAACAGCTTCTGTTTATCTAGTAATGGCACAAACAGATACGTCTAAAGGTTCAAGAGGTATTAACTGTTTGATAGTAGAAAAAGAGTGGCCGGGTGTAGTTGTGGCAGCAAAAGAAAATAAGCTTGGCATTCGTGGAAGTGATACACATACCGTAATGTTTAACGATGTGAAAGTTCCAAAAGCGAACAGAGTAGGAGATGACGGGTTTGGATTTACGTTTGCTATGAAAACATTGGCCGGAGGTAGAATCGGAATAGCATCACAAGCATTAGGTATTGCAAGCGGTGCGTATGAGTTAGCGAAAGAATATTCTAAAACAAGAAAAGCTTTTGGAACCGAAATTATGAATCATCAGATCATCGCTTTTAAGTTGGCCGATATGGCAACTAAAATTGAGGCTGCTAGATTGCTTTGTCAGAAAGCTGCCTGGGAAAAAGACAATAAGATTGATTATACGGTGAGTTCTTCAATGGCTAAAGTATTTGCTTCTGAAACGGCGATGTGGACTACAGTAGAAGCTGTACAGATACACGGAGGCTATGGTTTTGTAAAGGAATATCATGTGGAAAGATTAATGCGGGATGCAAAAATTACACAGATTTATGAAGGCACCAGCGAAGTGCAACGGATTGTAATTAGTAGAAGTATTTTGAAAGGCTAGTTTTCGAGAACATTACATTTATTGTAATCGCTAATAATATTCTTAAAACATTGGATTCTTTTTCCCCTTGTTGCATCTTCTGCCCATGTTACAGATTTATCTTCACCCATCATTTTATCCAATAAAGGTTTACAGTTACTGATTCTAAGCGGCACACTTACCGATGAATTGTAATATTCGAAATCTACAGAAGCAAGAATATATAGAAGTTCATTAGGGAATTTAACACTAATACTATGCATGGCACTTCCATCGCCTGATTGAAACATACCGCATGTAATAGTGCCATGAATTAATTGCACACATGCATTTTCAATAAACTTATCATCATAATTAGTTTTTATATTTCTGAAGAAGTAAGTCGTTCCATTTACAACTACATGGTCAATTATTGCCACATTAAATTTGCTTGATGTTGTAAGGGTTTGTTTAGTGCCTTTCCCTTTTGTTTTTTCTATGCTAACTATTTCAATTAGCTCATTATTCTCGCCTTCTAAATTTAATGATATTTCGCCTTTAATCTCCTGACCAAGCTTAGTAAAAAGTGTTCCATTATATTTTTTTTGTCCGAAGGTAAGTACTGAAAAGCCGCAAACAATAAAGGTCAAAAAGGGTAGTTTTAATTTCATATTCTATATTTGACTATAAAAATAAATATTTAATAATCAAAATCACATACCCGAAGCAGGGTATGCCAACAATGCCTGTAAATAAAAGTAACTTTCACTCAATAAAAACTCAACTTGCCGAAAAGCAAGTAACTCTTGTTGCTGTTTCTAAAACTAAATCAGTTTCAGCAATTCAGGAATTGTACAATCTTGGCCATCGGGATTTCGGAGAAAACTATGTGCAGGAGTTAGTCGACAAGGAAGCTCTTCTGCCAAAAGATATTAACTGGCATTTTATTGGGCATTTGCAAACTAATAAAGTAAAGTTAATAGCTCCTTTTGTGCAACTGATACATGGCGTTGACAGTCTGAAACTATTAAAAGAGATCAATAAACAAGCAGAAAAGAATAATAGAGTTATAGATTGCCTTCTTCAGGTTCATATTGCACAAGAAGAAACAAAGTTTGGATTGAATGAGGAAGAATTGCAATCTTTGGTTAAAGAGTTAGCGAAGCTTGAAATGAAGAATGTTAGGGTTTGTGGATTGATGGGGATGGCCAGTTTTACTACTGATATACAGAAAGTTAGAAAAGAATTTGAGTATTTGAAAGAGCTTTTTGATTCAGTGCCAAACTTTGAAATTCTATCGATGGGCATGAGTAGCGATTATAAAACCGCTATAGAAGAAGGCAGCACAATGGTAAGGATTGGCAGCCTACTTTTTGGAGTAAGGGAAAAATAATAGATTATTTCTGACGAGAAGTCTAAATATTAGTTTTTATACGTAATTTTTAAGCATTAAAAATCGTTCATGCGAATTTTATCTATCATTATTTTAATTTTAATTTCTTTTAATGTAAAGGCACAGGAAGAAAGAGATTCTTCGTTAAGGAATTGTCCAGTTCATATAACGGATACTGTTAGCTCCAATAATTTTTTCATAGCGGCTCGTCCTTCAGTTTTAAAAGTTTATCGAGTAAAAGGAAAACTTACTGTTGCCGTAGAGCAAAAAGGTCAATTTGTATCATTATATTTTCATGTTAAAAGATTAAAAGCAGGAACTTATTCAATAGCTCCAGGCTCTAGAGGAAGTAAAGAGGTTGAGGCTATTTACTCTTTCAGGTCAGGTGAACAGGCTTCATACATTGCAATTTCAAGTGGAAAAATTGATGTAACGTTTAATAAGGAAACCGAGCATTGGGTTTTAAAATTGAACGGGATGATCGCTAACCTTGTAGAACGTAGTGTTACTTATTATAAAGTGTATGGTGATTTGAATATTAAATAAAATATTTTTATCAGCGATTATAATCTTTCACATTTAATCCCAGTATAATATTTCTTGATGCTCTTAAGATGCCATCTTCTTTTCTTACCACTAAAACACCGCTCCCAGCTACTGGATATTTTTTATTTCTTTCTTTTTCGATAAGAAACGGATCGTCATCAAATACAAAATCATCAATCCAATAAGCTGTTTTTCCGGGCTCTTTTATTGTTGGGTGAATGTGTTTTTGTATGGTAGTGTTTGGATATGAAGCCGGAATCAGTGTATAGAACTTATAAAATCCGTTGCTATCAGTTTTTAGCCATCCCCTTATGTAGCCATGTGTTTTGCTCCAAACAGATTCATCACTTCCGCCAGAATATAATCCATTCTGATCAGTATGATATAAGTACATAATTGTTCCTGCAGCACGAGTTTTCCCGTCTGATTCAAAAATAATACCACTGATTTCAATCTTTGGGCCATCTTCATTAAAATCAGGCAAAGTATCAATTGAATTAAGTTGATTAAATGGTATTACCGATTCATAAATTCCTTCACAACCTTCACAAGTTCCGCCTACTTTCTTATCATTAACAGCTGGTTCATTTTTTGAATTCATTTTATTTTGTGAACAGGCCATTAATGAAACAAGTAATAATATCAACACCACATTTAAATCTTTCATCAGTTTAATATTAATGTTAAAGTAAATACAACTTTTGGAAATAATTAAAAGAAAAAATCCTACTAGCAATTTGTTTCGTTAATTTAAAAAAAACTATGAAGAGAATCAATATAATTTTTTTGGCTGCAATTTTAATCATAGGAGGCTGCACTTCTGCTCAAACAAATAAGAATAAGTATCCAAATCCACCGAAGGCAACTGATAAAACGATATATCCGATGAGATTTTCGGAAGCTGAATGGAAAGCAAGGTTGACTGAATCTCAGTATTACATATTACGACAAGATGGAACAGAAAGAGCAGGCACAGGAAAGTACAATCACTTCTATCAGAAAGGAACTTACTACTCAGCTGCAACGCTACAACCACTATTTTCTTCAGAAGCAAAATTCGATTCCGGCACCGGATGGCCAAGTTTCTATGCACCAATTACACCCGATGCAGTTAAACTATTAAAAGACGTAAGTTTTGGCTCTGTTCGCTGGGCGGTTGTTGACAGTAAAAGTGGATCTCATCTTGGTCATGTATTTGATGATGGACCACAGCCTACCGGGAAAAGATATTGTATGAATTCGGCGGCCTTAATTTTTGTACCAGAAGGAGGTAAGCCGCCCGTTAGTTCAAAAGAATAGTATTTTATTAATTTTTTACGATAATAAGTAAGGAAAGTTGTACGGGTTGTGTTCCATACAACTGGATAATATTAACTTCCTCTTTGAGAACCAGTATTAGACTGCTTGGAAACAAATCCTGTAGACTTTGCTTTTTGGATAAATTTTGAACTCTGGCCACCGGTGGCAGCACTCTTTTTGTTGTCTTTCTTTTTCCCTTTTTTATTATTCTGATTCAGTAACGACATGGTATTTATATTTTGAATAAAGATAAGGCATAATTCAAATCAAAAAAATTGACCAATATAGCAAGCCGCAGAAGAATGATATTCTTTAATTGGCTGCCAGTTTCTCTTTTAATACACCTGCAGCTTTTGTATAACCTCCGTCCGAACCGTCAACAAAGTGTACATGGTTGTTATCCATACTACGTACATAGCATGACATGACAGATTCTTTGCTTACAAAAAGTCCATAATGTATCTCATTATTTTGTTCTAATTCATTTAACGCAGTTTCAAGCAATTCTCTTTGCCTTGTTGTGCCGGATATTACCGTGTTTATTTTCCCATCGATTACAAGTGTATCAGAAAAATCAACTAATTGCATTAAATAATCTTTCCCGGATTTTGTTTTAAAATAAAGTGTACCAAGCAGGGTAGTAATCCAGGTTTTTAAAATTAATAAAGGTCGCCTTCCACCCATTTTCACTTTCATTTCTTCACTTATTTTCTTTATCGTGGCTTTTAATTTTAGCCGAGTAGTTGAAATGGGGGTTCTTGTCTGGGGCTGTCCATATATTTTATCTATTTTATCAATAACTTTTTTAAAAACTTCAGCCTGTTTTTTTCCTTCACATCCAATTACTACTAAGCTAACCACTTCATCCAGATTTTGAGGTGGTTTCACCTTATTCCACCGACATTGCATTCCGCTAAGGTCAAGAGTTTCATCTTTTAACAGAGGAATCTGAATTTCATAATCTTCACCTTTAATAATCTTCTCTGCAAAAGACAAGCCTCCGCCCAGCACAATAGGAATAGAGAAATGATCAGCTGATTTTAATTTACTAATGCTAAGTTGATGTCCGTTGGCATAAATACTTTCAACAGAAACATGTCCAACTCTAAGTAAAATATTATAATTATCAGCTGTATTTTTTTGATGAATACATAATGCAATCATTACTTTATTCAGAATAGTTGGAGGGATAATAAAAGTGGCACCATCGCCGCCAAAAAAATAGGGTACAGTAATATCTTCTTGCAAGGCAATGTTAAGCACAGCAACTATACTGCCGGTTGCCACAAGGTTTACAGTTTCATGTAAGCCATTACTAACAGCGTCTGTTGATTTTTTTACATCTGTAATTAAAACATGCCAGTTGGGAGGAACAGTAAAAAACAAATGCCCCTCTGTAAGCAAATCGCTGAGAGGGATTTGATTTACTGGTAGTCTGGAATAAAAAAATTTATTAGTACCGGAATCCATACTTTAAATAAGCATTTATCTGATAAGTTAAATTTTTCTTTCCACTATCTTAAAACTATGGAAAAATTTAAACCTGACGATTAAAATCAAGAATGAATGACGTTAAGCCTTGTAAATTCTACTCCGTTAAAAATACGGGCAAGATTCAAATCCTTTGACTTTTGGTATTCTTCAATACTTGCTCCATTTACAATTCTCCAAAGGTTCTTAGCTCTCAATTCAGAATAATCAGCCGTTTTAATAAAAAGGCCTGTAATAGATGTTCTGGCTTTAAAACTGATTGTTACCGGGGCTTTGTCGAGATTGTTGTGTTGAGATACAAATTTCTCAATTTGTTCGTTCGTCATATTATGTTTTATTGCTCCGGTACAGATTGAAGACACTCCAAAATGTATAAAACCGGCTTAATTATAAAAATGCACAGTTGAAAGAAAAAAGTAAAGAAGATTACTAATTGAAAAACTTTGAACTGAAACACGGTGAAGATAGGCAATTTTCAGCGGCTCGGAGGTATAAAGAGAGAGGATGTATCTGTTTTTGGGTTAAAAAATCTTCTTATTTGAATTTATATACAAAAAATCGGTGAATTGTAAAAATAAAATCTGACCTTCGTACTTCTTTGCTCTTATCTATTTAGATTAATTAATTCAATTTTAATGTACACTTATACCTGGAAGAAATATTTGCCTGTTATTCGGATTTTATTAAAAAAATCTGTTGACGCAGAGCAAACTGTTAATCTTAACAGGATTGATTTTGAAAGAACTACCAAACTCCGCAAGCCAGTTGTAACATTCAATGTGGATGTTATAAAAGGCCGTTTAAACCCCATTGTAAAGTCGGTTCCTGCTAGAGACTTGATAGAAATATTACAGGAAGACGAAACTACAAGATCGTTGATGCGTCCACAGCAATATAACATTGCCCTTAATGGCGATTTTGTATTGACAATTAAGAACATTACACCACCAGAAGAGCCAGTGGAAGTGGGTGAAGAAGAAGAAAGCAACGACTAATTTTTTTCAAAACAGATGCTTGTAAATGAGTAAAGGGTAATTCTACTTATCTTCTAAAAGTATATACCCGTAATTCACAATCTGATATTAGAGTTTAAGCAATTTTTAAAAAAACTTGAACGTTTATAGGACTGTCCAGTCCTTTTTAAAACCAATATCCGATTGTATGAACCAACCATTCTACAACGATCAAGCACATATTGCTGAGTCGTTTTATCTTGTTGATGACTTTACATCACAAACAGCCCGTTTGGCTATTTTCAAGATTAATTCTTACAAGCTTTCAATGATTAAGTCCTCGTTTAGAGAGACAAGAGAAGAGTTGAGATGCAATCTCAATAACAGCCTGATGAATTTTACCGCACCGGGAATCATTCTGGCTGATTTAGGCTTTTTTGAATCTGAATTTGAAAATTGATATCCCTATACTAATAAGTTAATTCAGCAATTAATTTTTGCTGAAGCATCTTTTTGAATTATTGATAAGTGGTGTGTCGAAAAACACAACCAAAGCATCCAGCCACAATCTATTGGTTTTGCCAATGGTGATAATCTCCTGTAGGTATAAGGACTTTTTTCTAAAATCTATATTTTGCTGTGCATATTGTAACACTAATTTCTTAGTAACGGAAGAGGTAAATACGGGTACCATTGTGTTGGTTTTGTAGTAAACAACAAAAAACTGTGCCAAGTAGGGAAAATGTTGAAAAAAAGGGAGTCTTAAAGTATTAAAGTTTAGATTTTTTGTAGTCATTCATCAACCTCTTTCCGAATTGCAATATCACTATTTTATTGATGAGTTTGTCATTCAGGGTTTATTCATGCATTTTTTCTTGAATTTGCAACTTGTTTTTGACAAATTATATATTTGATTTAGCTTTTTTTTTAATAGTTCAACAGAATTACCGAACCCTCAACGGAGCGTCGCAACGGAAGTTCAATCGGAGATACTGTCGCTGGGAAAACCCACAATTTTTCTTCTCACATTTTTTGCTAATTATTGTGAATAACTGCCTGATTGCCAAAGTTTGTTTATTGCTCCTTTAGTGTAAATTCGCCGCTGACTTAAACAGTAATAAAGTGAGATTAAAGAGTTTAGAAATAAAGGGATTTAAGAGTTTTGCGGACAAGACCATTGTTAGTTTTGACGATAATATAACCGGCATTGTAGGCCCAAATGGTTGCGGTAAATCGAATATTGTGGATAGCATTCGTTGGGTAATTGGTGAGCAGAAAATAAGCCAGTTACGAAGTGAGAATTTGGATAGCTTGGTCTTTAACGGTTCCAAAACTCGTAGTGCCAGCGGTCTTGCTGAAGTAAACCTGACATTTGAAAATACAAAGGGATTGTTGCCTACAGAGTTTAGCACCGTAACGGTAACAAGAAAATTTTATAAAAGCGGAGAAAGTGAATATCGTTTGAATGATGTGCAATGTCGTTTGAAGGACATTCAGAATTTGTTCATGGATACAGGTATCAGCACCGACAGTTATGCGATAATCGAGTTGGGCATGGTGGATGATTTGATTAAAGACAAAGACAATAGCCGCCGCAAAATGCTGGAACAGGCAGCTGGTATTTCCATTTACAAAACAAGAAAGAGAGAAGCCAAACTTAAATTAGATGCTACAGAGCAAGATCTTGCTCGTATAGAAGATTTGCTTTTTGAAATCAACAATCAGTTGAAGGCATTGGAAAGCCAGGCAAAGAAGGCAGAGAAATATCATGAAATAAAGAAAGATTACCGTGAGATAAGTATTGAATTGGCTAAAGCTGCATTGGAAGGGTTCAATCTTTCTTACAAAGAGTTGAACGAACAACAAGAAATAGAAACAGACAAAAAAATAAAGTTGGAAGCAGAAATTGCTACTGACGAAGCGGCGCTAGAAAAAGAGAAACTTGTTTTTGTAGAGAAAGAAAAAGCATTGCAAGCCATGCAGCATTCATTTAATGAAATGCAACAGCAGGTTCGTAGCAAAGAGAATGATAAAAACTTATCTGCTCAGCGATTGGAGCATTTAAAGGAAAAAGAAACCAGCCTGAAAAGCTTTTTAGAAAAAGCAGCAGGCCAGTTGAAAGGTATTGATGAAAGTATTGGCTTTACAAATCTTCAAGTTGATGACGAAGAAAAAGCGTTGACAGGATTGAATGAGCAATTGGAACAGCTTCGTAATGAAGTGGAAGCAAAAAGAAAAGTGCTGGATGAAAAACGTTTAGCATTAGATAATCTTCGTAGCGAAAACCAACAAATACAACGCAGTCAGTTTGATGCAGAGAAGAAAGTAGCAGTTGCAGATACTTCTGTTCAGAATTTACAAAGATTGATTGGGCAGATAGACGAGGAGCGTAAACAAAGAGAAGAGCAGCGCAACAATTTAGATCAGGAAAGAATTTTAAAAGAGAAAGAACTTGAAATAAAGAAAGTTGACCTTGAGCAGTTGCAGCATCATCAGGAAAACACCAAAGAACAGATATTGCAAACACAATCTGTTTTGGATGAATTAAGAAATAATCTTGCTGTAGAAACCAGAAAGCTGGATGCTAAAAAGAATGAGCATGACTTGTTAAAAAGCATGATTGATTCAATGGAAGGCTATCCTGATTCGGTTAAGTTTTTACATAATAATTCAAACTGGAGTCATAACTCACCAATACTTTCTGATGTGCTGTATGTGAAAGAAGAATACAGAACTGCATTAGAGAATGTATTAGAGCCTTATCTCAGTTACTATGTTGTGAATGATTTGCAGGAAGGATTACAAGCTGTTCACCTTTTGGATGAAAATAAAAAAGGTAAAGCCAATTTCTTTTTGCTGAATAAATTTTCAGAACTACAGGTTGAAGTTTCAAATCACCAATTACAAGGAGCTATTCCTGCACTGAGTGTAGTAGAAGTAGATGAGAAATATAAAAAGCTTGCTGAGCATTTATTGAGCAATGTATTTATTGCTGACAATGAAGATGCGTTACAAAACAGTAACGGATTTGTTGTAATTGAGAAGAATGGTAAATATGTAAAAGGAAAGTACTCTTTAACTGGAGGAAGTGTGGGCTTGATAGAGGGAAAGAAAATTGGCCGTGTAAAGAATCTTGAAAAATTACAAGATGAAATTGCTACACAAGATGTGGTTGTTGAAGCACTTCGTTCTGAAATACAAATTCGTCATAATGAAGTAATTGCTTTCAACGAAGATTTGAGAGAGACTGCCATCCGTGATACAGAGAAAGGAATTCAGCAATTGACAAACGAAGTTTTTTCACTGCATAATAAATTAGAAAATATTCATTCTTCTCAAACTACAAGTGAACATCGGTTGGAAGAATTAAATCTACAAACACAGCAGGTTTTATCTTCTGTTGAAGTGGTAAGGAATGAGTTGGGATTATTTAATGAACAATTGCAAATGACTGCTTCGAGGCTTACAGAAGCAGAAGAAACATTTAAGGTAGCTGAAGCGAATTATAATGATGCGTCGAGATTGTACAATGAGTTTAATCTAAATGTTACAAGGCAACAGAGCAAAATAAGTGGTCTGAAGCAGGAGCTGGAATTTAAGAGTAATCAGTTAAATGATTTAAATCTTCAGATAGAAACGAATACCGTACAGTTTGGCGAAACAGTTAACAATATTGAAGAATCATCTGTTTTATTGAAAGAAATACAAGAAGCTTTATTACATCTTTTACATAGCAAAGAAGAAGAGGAGAAGAATCTAAATGAGGCTGACCAGGCTTATTATAATTTTAGAAATGAGTTAGCTGAAAAAGAAAGCTCTATTCGTCATAAAACAAAAGACAAAGAGCAAGTAGAACATATGCTTGCTGCTATAAAAGACAGGCTGAATGAACTGAAATTGCAGCTGGCGGGAATGAAGGAAAGGCTGAATGTAGAATTTAGAATTGATCTTGAATCTATATTAGGCGAAGATAGAACAGGAGAGGTGCCAGTGGAAGAACTACAGGAGAAGGCTGACCGGATGAAGAAAAGGTTAGAAAACCTGGGTGAAGTAAACCCTACGGCGATTGAAGCATTTACAGAAATGAAAAAGCGATATGATTTCATTGTAGAACAAAAGACTGACTTAGTAAATGCAAAAGATAGTTTATTAAAAACGATAGAAGAAGTAGAGTTGACTGCGAATAAAAAATTTCTTGATACTTTCCATTTGGTTAGAGAGAATTTTCAGAAAGTTTTTAAAACGTTGTTTACAGAGGACGATCAGTGTGATTTGGTATTGGAAAATCCAGAGAATATTGCTGAAACAGGAATTGATGTAATTGCAAAACCAAAAGGTAAACGTCCATCATCACTAACACAGCTTAGTGGTGGTGAAAGAACGTTGACAGCAACTGCCTTGTTGTTTGCAATTTATTTAATTAAGCCTGCGCCTTTCTGTATTCTGGATGAGGTTGATGCACCATTGGATGATGCAAACGTTAGCAAATTCACCAATATGATCCGTCAGTTCAGTGACAACTCACAGTTTATTATTGTGACGCACAATAAAATGACGATGAGTACTGTCGATGTTATATATGGTGTAACTATGCAAGAACCTGGTGTAAGTAAATTGGTGCCTGTGGACTTTAGAAATCTAGAGAAGCAGAATTAGAAATTGCTGATAAGTAAAGTATTTATAAATAAAAAGAGTCCGATAAGTCGGACTTTTTTATTTCAGAAGGTTTGTATTATTTAGACTTTCGGTAATTCTCTGAATACAAATTATATAAACTTATGATCTTGCAGACCTTTGTTTTTCTTTATCTGTTTGCCTTCTGATAAAATCTGATTTTACTTTGTGTACAAAGGCACTTAATAAAAGATAAAGGCCTAAGCATATTAATACAGATGCAACGATAGCCCATGGATACCAGTCATCGTACTTCGCACGGTCGAACGCAGCATAGAGAATAAAAAATATGCCTCCGATTACACAAGAGAATCCAAAAAGTAGTTTTGTTAAAAATTTTTCGCTGTGAGAATTTGACATAGACTGATAGTTTAATTTTGCTAAGGATGGTTTTGGAGGCAGGCAAAAATAGGGAAAATATCATTTTGTTAATAAGTCACAAGTAAGACAATCAATTAACCTGAAGAAGTTTAATTTTACACCTAAATTTAAATAGATGAAAAATATATTGCTTTTTGTATTTATGTTTTGTTCTATTGGTCTTTTTGCACAAGAAGCCCCAGAAGGATTGTTTATAGGTTCTAAAGCCCCAGATTTTAAAGGGAAAGATCAAAATGATAAGGATATTAAATTGAAAGACCTGCTTAAAAAAGGCAAAGTGGTTTTAGTATTTTACAGAGGACAATGGTGCCCATACTGTAATAAGCAATTAGCTGCTTTGCAAGATTCTTTACAGCTGATAATTGATAAAGGAGCAACGCTGTTGGCTGTAAGTCCTGAGAAAATAGAAATGATTGATAAGACAGTTGAAAAAACGAAAGCCGAATATTCAATTCTACATGATAAGGACTTGAAAATAATGAAAGGTTATGATGTGGACTTCGAAGTCCCTGAAAATACAGTTACCCGTTATCGGAATTCGGGATTGGATTTAGAAAAACTAAATGGAGAAAACGGAACTAATCTTCCAGTACCAGCCGTTTATATTATTGATAAGGAATCAACCATTACCTATCGCTTTTTTGATAAAGACTATAAGAAACGACCAAGTGTAAAAGAAATTCTGGGTAATTTGTAATAAGAAATAAAAAATAAGTCTGCCGGTAATTTACCGGCAGACTTATTTTTTACCAGACAATTTTACCAATCTTTCCATCTATGCCTGCTAAAAAAATTGCAGCACCTAATTTCGAAGCTCTTACCACATGAAAACTTTCTTTGCTTATCCATTTCCAGTTTTTACCTCCGTCATGTGTATAGTCTACACCGTTTAATCCACAACTGAATAAATCTGTTTTAGAAAAATATTCTACACAACTACGATAGCCATGTGGCGGAGTGTTGGGTGCTTCCCATGACTTTCCTCCATTCATGGTGTAAAAACAATTCTTTGTTGTTGATTCTGGTTTATTAAAATCACCCCCAACTACAATAATTCTTTTGCCCGCATGTACTTTCAGTTTATCCCAAACGGCTATCGAATTTGCGCCTGTTGTTTCTTGACCTTGAATAATGGAAAGTTTTATTCCAGATGTTCTTTTAAACATCCTCGATTTTAATCCACCTGAAACAAAAACAGCTTCATCTCTGTCTAAGGCTCTAATATTTGTACCGCTGGCTGCAAAGCAAGCCTCTCCGCTATCGGCAACTGGTCGGTTAGCAAATGGAATGTCCTGCCAGGTATTTCCTCCATCGAACGTTCGGGTTATAAAGAAACGTCCATCAATCGGATCGCCAACTATAATTCCAGCTTGTTCATTCCAGAATTCCATTGCATCGAGAAACATGCCTTTCGTTCTGTTTTCATAAACCACTTTCCATGTTTCTCCTCCGTCGGTTGTTTTTAAAATATACGCTGGCTCTGCAACTGTCATAATAACTGCAGTAGCACCATCAAAGCCTTCAATATCTCTGAAATCATTTTTTTCAAAACCAGTTACAGTCATCCATTTCCAAGTTTTACCGCCATTGTTAGAACGGCCAACTGTTCCTTTATTTCCACTTACCCAAATTACATTATCATTTACTACACTTAATCCACGAAGGCTGATTCCATTGCCTGATGTCAATACTTCGACGGTTGGTCTTTGGGCTGTTGCTAAAAAGCAACTGAGCAGCAGAGCAAGTGCAAAAGAAATTTTTATTGAAAGGATTTTATTTCTTTTCATAAGGGATCATTGTTCTTTTTACTGTACCGTCATTAAATAATTCCATTACAGCATAGGATGGCGCAAACTCGTTGAAGGGACCTTTCCACCAATTACCAGACACAGCGCCGTTGCAGAGATATTTTACATTCATGTAATGTATTTCATCCTGCATATGAATATGCCCACTAATGCAAACTTTTATCTGAGGATATTGCATGAATAATTTTTTCAACGTAAGAAAATCTGTATGCATCAGATTTCTTTGAATAACTAAATCGCCATTTGTTTGTGTTTTATTAAAAAAAAGGCCAGCACAAATAGAAAGAATTGGAATATGTGATACGATACAAACAAAACCTGTTAAAGCTACTGCTGCTAATTCTTGTTGCAGCCATGCATATTGTTCTTCATCTACGTTAGCTATATAGCCACCTGCGGGATTTAATTGTGTACTGTCGAGCACTATAAAAGTCCAGTTATCTTTTTTGAAACTATAAAATCTTTTTTTTAGTTGTAGCGTTTCTGTTACCCACACTTTACCATACAGCCTGTCGTTATCCGGTTTGTTTTCTTTTACAAACCAACCCCACACATCATGATTACCAATAGTATGATATATTGGCAGGCTGTTTTCTTTTTGCAAAATATTTTTAAAAACATCCCATTGCTGTTGTGTTTTTTGCTTATCTGCTCCTAATGCATCACTGATAGCATCTCCGCCATTAATAATGAAGTCTATTTTTTGTTGTTGTGCATGTTGTAAAGCCTTTGCCATCCCGGTTTCTTGTACAATTCCAGTACTTACATGTATGTCTGTTAAATGTGCAAAGCGGATAGATTTCTTTTTTGTTTCAATTGCGTTTGAGATGGAAGGAAGCAAACTACTTCCAATTACCGCAGCGGTCGATTGTAAAAAAGCTTTTCTTTTCATATAACATTTTTAATTGTTACTGTAATTGCTTGATAAGTTCTTCTTTAGAAACAATTCCATCTTTTCTCCACACTTCTTTTCCTTTTTATAAATTATAAATTGAGGAATTGGCTCAATGTTTAATTCTTTCATTATGTCTGTATGAACACCAGCATCAATTTTCATTAATAGAAAATCTACTCCTTTTGTTTGTTGTAAATCATCAATAACGGGAGCCATTTTTACACACGGTGGGCACCAAGGTGCACCAAAATCCACTAGTACGTTTTTGTCTTTGGGAATACTTGACAGATACTGATCCATAGTCAGTTGCTTTTCATTGCTGCTTCCTTCCAACGGTTTATTAGAAGCTTTCCAGGCATTAATGCCTCCTTGCAGTTCTGTAACTTTTAAATAGCCATTTTCTCTTAACCAAGTTGCCGCTGCAGCACTTCTGCCTCCTACAAGACAATATATATAGACTGGTTTATTTTTATCAACATATTGCATCCGATCCTTGAATTGTTCTTTATTCGTCCAATCTGCCTGTAATGCGTTTTTAATAAAGCCTGATTTGAATTCGCCTGCAGTTCTTACATCTAATATTTGTATATCTTTTGCCTGAATAGCCTGCTCAAATTCATCAGCCGCAAGCTTTGCAGAAGTTTCGTTTTGTGAATTGCATGAAAAAGCAAAAAGTAATAAATGAGCCAGAAATACGTTTTTCATTATATCTATTTGTTTCAAAAATAAGTATTGTTTTAATAAAGGTTTGGTATAGTAATTGGACGATTCATGCTTTTCAGGTTTACAGCTTAAGAAATTCACTTATTTTTGAAGATTATAATAATCTTAGTTTATGAAGAAATACATTTTCTATTGCCTGGCGTTGTGTACAATCATTGCAGTTGGATGTCAGAAGGAATTTAGCTTTGAAGGACCAAATAGTCCTGCGGAAGGTAGTCTTCAGGCAGATATAACCGGTGATTGCTTGCCCAAAACAGTGAATGGTGTGTATGAAGCAGGGAAACCATTGGTTGCCGACTCAAATACCATTTCAGTTTCAGTAAATGTAGTAACTGCAGGAACTTATATAGTTACAACAGATACTGTAAATGGGTATTTTTTCAGAGCTACAGGCATATTTACAACACCGGGTGTTAATACCATAAAACTAAGAGGTAATGGAACTCCGTTTGCAACAGGTACTAATAATTTTGTGGTAACTTTTGATAGCACTGTTTGCGATGTGCAGGTACAAGTATTACCTGCTGGTGCTGGCGGACCTGCTGCATTTACTATACAAAGTGCAGGCACACCTGCAAATTGCTCAGGAGCCACTTCTGCCGGAACATATATTATTGGAACACCTCTTAATGCCACAAATACAGTAACACTTTCTGTAAATGTAACAACAATAGGAACATACAATGTTTCTTCAGTTGCTACAAGCGGAATGACATTTTCAGTACAAGGTGCTTTTCTTGCAACTGGTGTACAAACACTGGTTCTCACTGGCTCGGGTACTCCAACGGGAACACCTGGCGCAGTTACAATCCCAATCACTGCAGGATCAAGCACCTGTAATTTTGGTGTAACAACAGTCGCAGGAGCTGTGTTTTCTATCGATTGCGCAACTGCCGTTGTAAACGGAACTTATCAGGCCGGAACAGCTTTAACGGCTGCAAACACAGTTGATATAACTGTAAATGTTGCAACAGCCGGGCCTTATAATATTTCAACAACAGCAACTAACGGAATGACATTTACTGCTTCTGGTACTTTTGCTGGCACGGACCAATTGCTATCACCTTAGCAGGTTCTGGAACGCCTACCGCAGCAGGAACGAGTAATATCCCAGTTCCGGGAACTACTGCCTGCACATTTGGTGTTACTGTTGTTGCTGGAGCAACTGTCGATTGGAAATTTACAGAAGGATCTACTACTTATCAGGGTACAACACTTGCAGCTATATTAACATCTATTTTACCGCCATTTTTAAATCTTGCTTATACCGGGATGGATGTTCCAGGTAATCAGTTTGGGTTTAATTTGGTTGACGCTTCAGGGACAATTTCTGCAAGTGAAACATACTCTACAGTTATATCAGCTAATAATTCGGCTGTGTTTACTTTTTTCCTTACCGGTGGAGGTGATCAGTTAACAACAGATGCTACAAGAAATCTAATTTTTACAGTTACTGGCCATGATGTGCCAAATAAAATAATCACAGGATCGTTTGCCGGTCAAGCTAAAAATAATGCGGGAACCACTAAAAATATAACTAACGGCACTTTTACAGTAAATTATCAATAACTACTTATAAAATATTAAAAATAGAAAAGCTCTTAATTATTAAGAGCTTTTCTATTTTTATAACAAAATTTGTTGACTATTCTAGAACCCTTTTTTCTTCCCTGATTCTAAAGGAGGAAGTTTATAATTATCCAACACCGATTTTTGGTTAATCAATTTTTCAATCTCTTCTATTTTTCTTGGGGCAAAATGGGAGAGAAGTTCATAGCCATCTTCCGTAATCAGTAAGTCATCTTCAATTCGTACCGCAATACTCCACCATTTTTTATCGCAGTTACTTCCTTCTGGAATATAGATACCGGGTTCTACTGTAATCACCATATCTTTTTTCATGGTACTCATCGAGCCGCGGTCATGCACATCCATGCCGATATGATGTCCTAATCCATGCGGATAATATCTGCCTGCTTCATTTTTATTTTTTATGATACCCAGTTTTACTAATCCTTCTGCTATGGCATCCATCGCTGCTTTGCTCGCATCACTCCATTTAGAACCATCTTTCAACGTTTTAAAAGCGGCTTCTTGGGCATCATATACTAATTGATAAATTGCTCTTTCTTCTGTTGAGAATTTACCGTCCACAGGTACTGTTCTCGTTACATCCGCCGTATAGCCATGATATTCTGCACCCACATCCATTAGTATCATTGATGTTCCAATTTTTGTTTTGGTGTTTTCCATATAGTGAAGAATGCAGCCGTTTTCGCCAGATCCAATGATGGAACCATAACCAACCCCTTCTGCACCGTATCTCTTGTGTACATACTCATGTAAGCCTTGTATTTCCAGTTCCGACATATCAGGTCTTACGGCTTTCATCACTTCATTCTGTCCCATGCAAGAAATTTCTACTGCTTTGCGAAGCAAATCTTTTTCTTCTGCTGTTTTAATAGCTCTTAACTGGCCTGTTAAATCTCTATATGATCTTGTATCAAATTTTGATTGGTTTGACAATTGCTCAGGTATTGCTGCTTTTTCTTTGAACTGTTGAATCAGGTCAAATAAATCAGCTTTGTCAAATCCGTTTGGAATATCCTCTGGAAATCTATCGAAAATGATTTTAGAGAATTTGGAAAAATCAATATTGTAATTTTTAAAATCATTACCGTTTAACGACATTGGAATACCTAATTTCTCTTTGGCACCTTCAATACCCAATCGTTTTCCAGTCCATTGTTCTGCTCCAGCATTTCTTTTTTGTACAAATAATATTTCTTTGAACTTGTTACCCTCAGCATCAGTTTGCTCATCTTTAAAAACTAATAGAAGAGAATGCGGTTCTTTATATCCACTGAAATAATACAGGTCAGGGTTTTGATGATACAGATATTCTACATCATTAGAAAATGTTCTAGTAGGAAATGCGAATACTGCCATTACAGAATTGTCCGGCATTATAGCTCTAAGAGCATCTCTTCTTCCTTCATGAAATGCTGAAGTGAGATAATCGGTTGGAAGATTATCTTTTGTTTCTGCTGGTGATGGTTGTGCAAATAGGTTTAGCGAAACCAGTACAAAAGCAAGGGCGATAAATTTTTGCATTGAAGAAATGTTGGGTGAAAAAAAATACACTGCTTTTGCAGCAGACTAAAAATAATCTTTTTCAATCAACCAATGTAGCAATTTGGATGAACGGCTTACAATTTATTCTTCATTTGAATCATCCTCATAAAAAGGATTCTTGCTTCCCAGAAATTGCTCTTCCCAGGTTTTCACCGTTTCGTCTGTAAGGCATTCAATGATATCATGGAGGGTATCTTTCTTAAGTTTCCACTCTGTTTCCATCGGATCATCGTATCGTTGTATAAAAAGACAATGATCAGAAGCCACAGCAACTTTTATTAAAGTAACGGGAGAATCTTCTTTCATTTTCACCAGGTAATAGCAACCTGTTTCAAGCAAATCGTAAGTGTACATTGAAGTTTCCATATTCTTAGTCTTTTTATATTCTATTAGCAGGAACCTTTGGGTTAGCGGGCAGCTCAAAAATAGCTATTTGGGTTTGCACTGAAGTATGATTTTTTTGATATATGCCTCAGCTTGCAAAAATCAGGCTGTAATCGGCTGTATTTTAATATATTATTTGCCTTTTTTTGATTCTCCCTTGCTTTAGTTTCCTTTACTTTGCAACAAATCGGAAATAAATGGCTGAAGTTATAATCGAATTACATAATGTAAACATTTATCAGGGAAGCAATCTTGTATTACAGGATGTGAACCTAACTGTGAATAAAGGAGAATTTGTTTACCTCGTAGGAAAAACAGGAACAGGTAAATCAAGTTTGTTGAAAACATTGTATGGTGAATTACCTCTTACAGAAGGAGAGGGAACTATTGCAGGATTTAACTTAAGAGATATGGATTGGAAAAAAGTCCCATACCTGCGTAGAAATCTTGGTGTTGTTTTTCAGGATTTTCAATTACTGACAGATAGAAACGTAAATGAAAATCTGAAGTTTGTGTTGAAAGCAACCGGTTGGACAGATGAAAAATTGATGGATGAAAAAATAATGGATGTGCTGGATAAAGTTGGGTTGAAAGTAAAAGGATTTAAAATGCCTTTTGAATTAAGTGGTGGTGAGCAGCAAAGAATTGATATCGCCAGAGCATTATTGAATTCCCCAAAATTGATACTCGCAGATGAGCCAACAGGAAATCTTGATCCTGAAACTTCGGATGAAATTATGAGCTTGCTATTTAGTATTTCCAAAGATTATAATACTACGGTATTGATGGCTTCTCATGATTATATTGTGGTGCAAAAATTTCCTGCGAGAATGATAAGAACGGAAAGAGGGAAGGTGATTGATAATGCTACCATAAATATGGACTAAGTAGCCGGGTATTATTTTCATTATCAAATTGGTCTTCCAATATTCTTTTTCTTAATAAAACTTCTTCATTTGAAAAAGGCTGATTATATAGTTGCATAATTACAGATGCAAAACCATCTGCATTCCCTGCAATATGACAGGCTGTTTCCAACCCAGTTCCCATTACCATTTGTTCGTTTACAAGACAATGCCTTCCTTCGAACAATGCATGTAGTAGTTTTAATTTTATTCCAGTGCTTCTTTTATTAAAGCTGGGTAAAATATTGATTTGTGCTTTTTTGATCAAATCATTAAGTTCACTATCTGTCGGATTAGCTACAAAGCAAGTGTGAGGATATTTATGAGCCATTTTTTGCAATCGGGCAGAGGGGTTTTTACCCGCAATAACAAATGGTTTTTCAATTTTACTGAAAACATTTTTTAAAAGCCATATAGCAGCTTCCTCATTTTCAGATACTGAAAGATTACCATGATATAAGCAGATGGTTCCAAGTCCTTCATCACATGTTACCTTTTGCCAGGAAGGGAATGTTGGTATTGCAATTACATTTTCTAACTTGTAATATTCTTTTAATTGTTCAATATCTTTTGTAGAAACGCAAGCATACACACATTCATTAGGTAGCTGATGGTTATACTTTTTTATCAATTTGCTTTCTCGTAGAAAATACATCTTTTTCAAAAAAGCTGATTCAGCTTCACCCAACTCTTTATAATAGGTGCTTTCTTCATTGTGCATTCGCACCACCACTTTTCTTTCTTTCAAATTCAAGTAAGGGAGAATGCCGGTACAATGAAGGCCTTCGAGCAAAATTGGGTAATTATCTTTCTGCAAATTCTTTATTAGTTCATCATTAATACGGGAAGAAACGATATACGGTAGTTTTGAAAAGACAGCATTCTGTTTCTTTTTTCTTTTATACACATGTAAACTTTCGCAATATTGGTTAAGCTCAGTGGGAACTCCTCTTTCATTATAAGAAAAATAGTGAAGATGGATAGCCACATCTGCTTTTTTCATTGTCATGATACGATTCATCATATCAATGGCACCACCATAATCAGCAGGCCATGGAGTATCCAAACAAACGATATGCAGATGTTTTTTCAATTATTAAAAAGTGATTGATAGAAATTAAGCAATATTTTTTCTTCGTTTTGCCAGTTTAATTCAAACCTTGCTTTAATGCAATTTTCTCTGAGCCTACTATATATAACATTATCTTCTAGCAAATTGTTGATTTTTTCTGCAATATTTTCTGGTGAAAGATCATTAAGCAAAATAGCTACATCATATTGATCGTTCATTTTTTTATATTCTGGATAGTTTACATTTATTTGTGGAAGACCCGCATGTATGTAGTCAAAAAATTTATTGGGTAAAGCCAGGTATTGATTCAGTCCTTTGTTTTCGGGAGTAGCAATTCCAATATAAGCTGATTGTGAAAAAATAGCAAGCTCTTCCGGCTTCATCATGCCTTTGAATTCTACCTTGTCTTCTACATTGAAGTCTTTTATCAGTTTTTTTAGTTGCGGCATAAAATTACCATCGCCACAAATAATCAATTTTGTATTTACCCATTGCATAGCAGGTATAAGATATTCAAAACCTCTGCCTTCATTTACAGCTCCTTGATATAATAAATACTTATTAGTTTTTGATTTTTCTTCAAGTGGAGTTAAAACAGGGATATTTCGAATGGTTAGATAGTTCACTCCATATCTTTTTTTAAACTCTTCTGCAATAGCTTCGCCAACTGTATATCCATTTTGATACTTGGGAACAATCCGCTGTTCAACTTTTGTCCATACTTTGTGTACTACAGGTCTTTCAACAACTTCTTTCAACCCGGTGAACAATTCATGAGCATCGTAAACTCTGGGTATTTTTTTCCATCTGGAAATATTAAGACAAGGAACAATCGTATCTAAATCAATAGCACAGATTGCATCCATTTTTTTGAATAAAAGATACAAGAAAAGTCTGACGTTATATTCTGTGTAAAAAGATTTGCCTTTTAGAAACCAACAATGGATTCTTTTTTGTTTATATTTTTTATTAACAAATGGGAGAGAAGTGGGTTTGTTGTATCCGACCAATGTTACTTCATAACCGTTTTCAGCCAAAGAGGTGCAAATGCGTTGCATTCGTTGGTCGTAAGTTAAATCGTTCGTTACTGTAAAATAAATTCTTTTCACTATTAATTTTCAATACGCAGCAAAGAAACGGAATTGTAAATTGTTTAAGCATTTCAATCTATTATAATAAAGAAAAAAGGTGCTGCAAAATCACAGAACCTTTTTTCAAGTAATTATTTTTTTAATTATTACTGACCCATACCGCCCATATCTAATCCACCGTTCGGATCGCCTTGTTTGTTACTTTTTCTTTTAAATAGTGATGCATCAAATTTGCCAAATCTCCAGCTGAAGTTTAGACGTAATACTTGAGCATCTCTTCTGCGAATAGCATCCTGTATAAAGCCAGGTGCTTCGGAATGGACATCTGACACTCTTGATCTGAAGATGTCGTTTATGTTAAGAGAAAGAGAAGCTCTGTCTTCTTTCATGAAAGAATAACGCACAGCGGCATCTACATAATATACAGGTTTTACATATCCCTGCGCAGAAGATGTTTGACCAAATCCGCCGAAACCACCACCACCACGACCACCACCACTATTACCACTTCCTCCTGGAGGAAGAACGGTTTTAGATTGGTAGCTGCCCGATAATTGGAAGCTTAATTTCTTAGATACTTTAAAACTGTTGTTTATTTTAGCAAACCAGCTAACAAATTGATCTTGGCTTGTAATACTTGCATCGTCAATATCAATTTTTGAGGTAAACAAGTTAACGTTTGACGTTAGCTCCCACCATTTGGCAAGATTGTTTCTCATTGTTAATTCAAGACCAGTTACATAGCTTGAATTTGCATTGATGTAAGTGCTTATCAATAGCTCTTTACTTGTGCCAGGTATGATTCTTGGTTCCTGAAACCTAGATATTAATGCATTTGTGTTTTTGTAATAAATTGAAGCAAGAAAATTGTCTTTGTTTTTAAAAGTTTTCTGATAAGACAATTCAAGTGAGTTTGTAAATTCTGGCAGTAGCCCAGGATTACCAACACTAGGGTTCAATATGTCAGAAGAGTCAATAAATGGAATTAGCTGCCAGAAATTTGGACGGTTAATCCTTCTTGAGTAATTCAGCTGTATTTCTTGATTACCTCCTAATTTCTGATTCAAGAAAACACTTGGGAAAAGGCTGATTGGATAATCAATATTAAACTTTTCGTTTGTAGTTCTTAAATCTCCTTGGTAGTTTGAACTTTCTGCTCGGAGGCCCAACTGGTAGCCAAAATCTTTAATCCTGTTGCTATAAGTAGCATAGGCTGCTAATACACGGTCATTACTTTTATAATCGTTGTATGAAGTTGGAGTTGGAATTATTTGACCCGTTGAAGGATCAACATCATAATAGCCATTGGTGCTTGTGTTATCGTTGAATTCAGCTCTGAATCCCATTTCCATTTTAGAATTTTCGCTTAATGGATTTATAAAATCAGTTTGTATTGTTACATTATTGCTTTTGCCATCTCCAATCTGACGTTGAATTAAGGTCCTATCAATGGTAATTAAGTCGGGGTTAAAAATTTGTGTGGTAAGCAGATTATTATTTGGTCCAGTTCTGCCTCTATAGTTAATATCCGCAGTTAATTCTCTGCCTGCCTTTGGGAAATTATGTTTGAAACTGATTGAACCACCTAAATTATCGAATTCACGGCTTGAATTTGTAACCCTTTTAGTAAGGGAATCGTAAGTAGTTGGTGATAATACTTTAGTAAATACTTCATTACTAGAGAAAGGCTCAAATTTACCAGATGCTATATTAAAACTAGCTGATAAAGTAGACCGGTTGGTCATGAAATAGTCAAGCCCGGTACGAATAAATTTAAAGTCGCCATCAAAATTTGAGATGTCATTTTGTATTTGCGAATAACTTGAATTTGTATTTGTATATAGGCGTTCTGTAACACCTGTGCTTATTGATTTACGTTGATTAAAATTTACACTTGCAAAAGCATTGATTTTATTTTGTCTAATATTTATATCGCCACCTAAACCAATACGGCCACGACTATCAAGATTTGCTCTCAGGCTACCATTGTAACCTACTTTTCTATTTTTCTTAAGAATGATATTCAGAATACCTGCAGTTCCACCCGATGCATCAAATTTGGCAGATGGATTTGTAATTATTTCAACACTTTCAATTGCATCAGCAGGAATCTGATCTAGTTCCATAGTGGTCGGTCTGCCATCAACAAATATTTGTGGGGAATTATTGCGAAGCGAAACATTGCCATCTATATCAACATTTAAAGAAGGGACGTTTCTCATAATATCAACAGCCGTTCCACCAGCTGATACGATGTTTTTATCTACATTGAACAC
Organism: Chitinophagaceae bacterium; assembly: GCA_016708765.1. GTDB lineage: Bacteria > Bacteroidota > Bacteroidia > Chitinophagales > Chitinophagaceae > JJ008. The sequence continues at coordinate 656,158 of JADJFD010000001.1, read as the reverse complement.
CTTACGGTCTATACCTAATTGTAAACCGGGCTTTTCAGCTGTGATAATAACATTCTCCAGCATTTTTTCTGCTATAGTGATGGTAATATTTCCAAGATCTTTATCGAGTGCATTAGCAATAGAACTCATGTCTGGGGCACCGGTTTCTGTTTTCTTTATATCAAATGAAACAGCTTGTTCATGAGGTTTGAACCCAACAACTGAAACCTTTAACTTTAAAGAGCCAAAAACAGGCACTTTTTCCAATCTGAAATCGCCATTAGATTCAGTAAGCATACCGCCCACTACTACATCATTCATCATTTTTTTGGTAGCCGTGTCAAACTTGCTTCCCAATAATTGAACAGATGCATAAGGGATTGGTTTTTGCGATATACCATCTACAATTTTTCCGTACATGGTTCCTGTTAATTGCTGTCCAGCACCGGCACCGCTGGGACGACCGCCACCCGGAAATTGGGCAATGGAAGTATAACTAATTAATAATGAAGCGAAAAGGATTAATGAGACTCTCATTTTTTTGATTTGATATTTAGACGGGTTATGGTTTCAGAACTTGCTGACTTAACTATATAACTTGATGAACTGACTATGACAGTTATAAGTGGTAAATGTTCGGTTTATCAACCTTTGTTGATAAAATAAGTGAATATTACCTGTAATGAACCGATCAGGAAGCCGATTACAGCTCCGATTATTTCAACAAAGCGAAATTCTTTTGACATAATCTGATAAAGGACTTCTTCGAGCTTATCTGATGAAAAGGCAGCCACTTTTGTAATTACGATTTGCTCAAGATCAAGTTCGGTTTTTAAATTAGCAGCATATTGTTTCATTACTATTGGCAAAAGTGTCTCAATCTCTTTCATGAACATTGTCTTCAGGTTGCCAATTGTTTTATCACCAATAAACATACTGATAACAGGCATCTCATCTTTAAGTTTGTTTCTTAGAAAATCATCAATATGAGTTTCTATAATTGGCATAATCTGCTTCAGATTTTCCGGGTTGCTGATTTTCGCTTCGATATCATCGAAAGAAAGAAATTCTTCGCTAACAAGTTTGCCCAGTTTTTCAGCAAACTTTTGTTGTCGTTTTGGAAATATTCCATGAAATGTTATACCTAATATTCTTTTCGGTGTTCTAGGATGAAAAAGCATTTTAATGGCGACCCAATTGGTAATCCAACCGATGAAGGCAGAAATAATGGGAAATAATAAGAACCAATAACTCATTTTGAAACTTTAATCTAAAATTAAACCCCGTCTCGTTTGAAACGGGGTTTTTTGGGGTGGCTAACCGGGCTCGAACCGGCGACCCTCAGAATCACAATCTGATGCTCTAACCAACTGAGCTATAACCACCATATATCCGCAACCATTTTCCTAAGACGGAAATTTCGGATTGCAAAAATAGGTAAAATGAGTTTTCATTAAAAATAAAAGAAGGCTGAAGGCAAACTATTTTATTAAAAGTGGCTTCTGTTTTTACGAAGGGATTTCTACCGTTCTTCAAAAACAGTTGTTAAAACCCTGTAAAGACAAGAAAAGCAAGCTTTTTGCGTTATTTTTGGACTATGTCCGAGACATTAAAATACCTTTTGAATATGAAAAGACTTCCGTTTGTGATTCTGATGATTGTAGCTGCATCGTTCCTTGCTGTTAAAACAATGGGCAATGGTCTAAAATCCCCCTCGAATCCACCCACAAAGTATGAGCAGATCCTGAAATTAGTTGGTGAAATGCTTAAACAAGCTCATTATAGTCCGCAGGATATTAATGACGATTTTTCTAAGAAAATTTTCAAAAAATTTATTACTGATCTCAATGCCGAGAAGAATATCTTTCTTCAAAGTGATATTGATGCACTAAAGAAATTTGAAACTACAATTGATGAAGAGATTAAAGGCGCAACGGTAGAATTTTTTCTTGCTGCCGGAAAATCTTTTAATAAAAGAATGGAGGAGGCTGCAACTATAAGTAATGAGCTTCTTGCAAAGCCTTTTATTTTTTCTACAGACGAGACGGTCTTACTTGATGCGGATAAACTAAATTATCCTGTAACGGACGCAGAAAGAAAGGATCGCTGGAGAAAGAAAATAAAATACATGACCCTTGAACGTTATGTTGACTTATTAGAAACAAGGGAGAAGAATAAAGGAAAAGAGGGCTTTGTTGTAAAGTCTGATACAGAACTTGAAAAAGAAGCAAGAGAAAAGGTTCAAAAAATAATGGACAGAACTTTTGACCGATATCGTCTGAAGTTTAGTGACGATGACAAGTTCAACATGTTTGTAAATGCGATTACAACAACATTTGATCCGCATTCAGAGTTTTTTCCGCCAGTAGATAAAAGATATTTTGATGAAGAAATGAGTGGCCGTTTTTACGGAATAGGTGCTTCGTTGCAATATGAGGAAGGGAATATTAAAGTGGCAAGTGTGCTATCTGGAAGCCCCGCATGGAAATCTGGCGAAATACAAGCTGGCGACGTAATTGTAAAAGTAGCGCAAGGAAAAGAAGATCCGGTTGAATTAACAGGCTTTGTAGTTACAGATGCAGTTAAGTTGATTCGTGGTAAAAAAGGAACAGAAGTAAATCTTACGCTGCGCAAACAGGATGGCACATTAAAAGTAGTTTCTATCATCAGAGATGAAATAGTTCAAGACGAAACATTTGCCCGTAGTGCTATTGTAAAAAATGAAACATCGAAGATTGGTTATATTTTTCTTCCTGAGTTTTATGCAGATTTCGACAGGCCAAATGGCAATAGAAGTTTTACTGATGTTGCAAATGAGGTTACAAAATTAAAAGCAGAAAATGTAGATGGTATTGTAATCGATCTTAGGAATAATGGTGGTGGTTCTCTATATGATGTAGTACAAATGGCTGGATTATTTATAGAAGATGGCCCAATTGTGCAGGTGCAAGACAGGGAGAACAATGCCAGTGTGTTGAAGGATAAAGACCGTAATGTTTTATATACAGGTCCATTAGCAGTAATGGTAAATGAGTTCAGTGCTTCTGCTTCTGAAATATTTGCTGCAGCTATTCAGGATTATGGAAGAGGTGTTATTATCGGAAGTACATCTACCTATGGAAAAGGAACGGTGCAGCGTAATATCGGTTTGGATGAAAACGGTTTCTCTCTTTCAAATGCAGAGTTAGGTACTGTAAAACTTACTTTACAAAAATTCTATCGAATTAATGGAGGCTCAACACAGCTTAAAGGTGTTAGCTCTGATATTATTTTACCCGATAATCTTGAATACCTTAAAGTAAGAGAGAAAGACGATGAAGATGCTTTGCCTTGGGATGAGATTAATAAGGCAGCTTATAAAAACTGGGACCCTGGTTATGATTTAAAAACGATTCAACAGTTAAGTAATCTGCGTTTGGAGAACGATAACACATTTAACTTAATTAAAGAAAGTGCAGAATGGCTTTCTAATCAGAACACCAAAGAGTATTCCTTAAAACTAGATAAGTATAAGGAAGAGCAAGAGGCAATCCGCAAAACTGTAAAGCAACTGGAGTCTTTATTGAAACTTAAGGCTGAATTGGATGTATCCGCATTGCCAAAAGAAGTAGACCGGTGGTCAGATGATAAAAGCAAGCAGGAAAGATTTCAACAATGGCTAAAATCTTTGCAGAAAGATATCTACCTTGATCAGGCAATGAAAGTGATGAATGATATGATCAACCAGCAAAATCTGGTGAAGATTAAAGGGAACGAAGAACCTAAAAAGGCATTCTGATAAAGTAGAAAATATTTTTATTAAAAAGCCCTGATATATAATTTATCAGGGCTTTTTCTATGTTAATGTTGAAGAATTAATTATCCCAAACCAATGCACTAGCACCAAGTATGGCAGCATCAGCTTCCTGCAAATTGCTAAACAATATTTTTACTTTGTTTTTAAAATTTTGAACCAATGTCTCTTCCATTGCCTTTTTTGTAGGGCTTAATATTAGATTACCAGCCTTCGTTAAACCACCGAATAGAATAATTGCTTCCGGCGAAGAAAACATAACAAAGTTGGCTAATGCTTCCCCTAATATCTGACCAGTATAATCGAAAATATCATTCGCAATTTTATCACCTTTGATAGCCGCTTCGTACACGGTTTGGCTTGTAATAAGATCGTTGATTGAAGAATCTCTGAGTACACTATCCACTTTTGGATTATCAGAAAGCATTTCTAATGCAGTTTCTCTTACTCCTGTTGCAGAAGCATATGATTCCAGAGTGCCTCTTATTCCCGTTCCCTTATGCAGTCTACCTCCCGGACGGATAATAGTGTGCCCTAATTCACCTGCAAATCCATCATGACCCAGTACAATTTTTCCATCAATCACAATTCCACTTCCAACCCCTGTTCCCAATGTGATTGTGATGAAATGTTTCATACCTTTTGCACATCCATACATCATTTCGCCCATGGCAGCGGCATTAGCATCATTGGTAAGTTTGACAGGAATCCCAAATTTTTCAGAAGTGATTTTGGCAAACGGGATAATACCCCGCCATTTCAAGTTTGCAGCATATTCAATTGTGCCGGTATAATAATTCCCGTTTGGTGCTCCAACGCCTATGCCGGCAAATTTTTCAATACCACCGGATTTTTCAATCAGCGGCATTAATTTTTGGTGTAACTCATCAACAAAATCCTGCACATCATTTGCATCATTTGTAAGCATTCTGTCTTGATAAAGAATTTTCCCTTGCTTATCAACAACTCCAAATTTTGTGTTGGTTCCACCAATATCTACTCCTATTGCAAAATCTGACATACTATTTTTTTGGTTTTGTTTATTAATGTCCGCCGCCACTTATTTCTGCATCGTAATCAATACCTTGTTTGCGTAAGATGCCTTTTACTAAAAATGCAAACAGTGCCAGGTATGCAAAGCAAACTGCAGCAATAATATAAGACTGATGAATACCTATTATATCTGCCAATTTTCCTTGTATTGGAGGAATAATACCACCACCAAGTATCATCATAATCAAAAATGCTGAGCCCTGTGATTCATATTTTCCAAGACCAGCAATTGATAAACTAAAAATAGACGGCCACATTATAGAGCAACAAAGTCCAGCACTTAGGAAAGCATATATTGCTACTATCCCTGTCGATAGTAATCCGACAACCATGCCAGCTATGCCAAGCAAACTGAATATCAATAATGTTTGAACAGGTCTGTCTTTACTTAAGAAAAATGCTGCAATCATAACTACAACACATATTATGTAGTAGAATAATGCTGACACATCATAATTAGATAGGTAAATAATAAGTATAAGAATTCCAAATGCAACCAATGGCACAATAAGTTGTAGTAACTGTTTTTTTGGCTTTGCTAAAATTAAAAGCACTCACAGCACCTGTCCATCGTCCAATCATTAAACTTCCCCAATACATCATAATATATGGAGTGGCCTGAGAGGCCGATAAAGAACCAAACTCTTTTTGTTTTAATAATTCCCCAAGATTACTACCAACAGCAACTTCCACACCCACATAAGTAAATATGCCTAGCATACCCAATACTAATTGAGGATAACGCATAGCACCCCAGCCATCTGGCTTTTTTCTTGCACTAAGGTTTGAAACCAAAAGGCCAACCACTACAACAGCTAATGCCCCAAGTAACCAACGGAGACGATATATTTCTAATGCTTTTTGTTCAGCTTCTGTTGCATTTACCAATGGGTTTTTGTAAGTACCGAATACGGGAACAAACATAGCACCTAACAAAACTGTCATGATGAGTAACATGATCAATGCTTTGTTTCCGCTTTCTGTTTTCTCAAGTATAACTCCAGATGGTACCTTTTTTGAAAAATTAAACATAGCTGCTGCGCTAATGAATAATGCACCAACACCAATATATAATACGATTACTTTGGAAAGGCTTAGTGCGGCAATTTGGTCGTCTGTAATTGCAGCAGTTGTTCCGAATAGTGCTAATGCAACTACCAATGGACCGATGGAAGTTCCAAATGAGTTAACAGCACCCCCTAATGTAACCCTGGCAGTGCCTGTAGCAGGATCTCCCAATGTAATTGCGAAAGGCTGTGCTGCGGTTTGTTGTAAGGAAAAGCCAAGAGCAACTATAAACAGTCCAACTAGCATTCCAGAAAAACTATTTCCATTTACCGCCATAATCATTGCAGCTGCTCCTAATGCAGAAAAGAGAAGGCCATAAACAATACTCTTTTTATAACCCCATTTGCCAACAAGGTCTTTACCGCCAACTGTTCCAAAAATGAATAATAATAATGCGCCAACATAATAAGCAGTATAAAACGCAAAATCTATTAATTGGCTTTGAAATTGGTCAAGATCGAAGTAGTGCTTACAAAAAGGAATGAAAACACTATTGCCTGCAGCAATAAATCCCCAAAAAAAGAAAACTGTAACGAGGGTACCTAACGCACCATAATTCGTTGGCTTTTTTATGTCAGCTAAAATATTAGTTTCTTGATTCATAATATTCTATAGATTTTTAATGAATGCTGAAAGTAAAACAAATTTTGTTTAACTTAAAAACTCTTATTTCCATTGTTGGTGAGTTGTATAAAAAATGAGTAAATTCATTTAGGGGTAAATTGAATGGTGTAAATATGGGCTTCATATTGTGTTACTATATTTTTGTTTTCATCAGTAAACAACCTAATTTCAATCAAAACCATTTAGTAATAAATTATGGAGATTGTTCACATAGCGGCAGAATGTTATCCGGTAGCAAAAGCCGGAGGTTTAGGTGATGTTGTTGGAGCTTTACCCAAATATCAAACAGAACTTGGTCATGTGGCAAAAGTGGTGATGCCAATGTACCGCACAAAGTTTTTATACGATAACGAGTGGGAGCTTGTGCATGAAGGCGGCCAGCATATTGGTCCACAGTTTTTTCATTACAGCATTATTAAAGAAAAAACCAATAAGCTTGGTTTTGATTTGTATCTGGTTGACATAAATGGATTGCTGGATAGGGAAAAAATATATGGCTACGATGATGATACTGAAAGATTTCTTTCTTTTCAGGTAGCTGTTTGCGATTGGATAAACAAATGGTCGCATAAACCTGATGTTCTTCATTGCCATGATCATCATACAGGCCTGATACCTTTTTTTGTAAAATATGCAATTGAGTTTCGGGATAACATGGCGGATATACCAACTGTATTCACCGTTCATAATGCACAATACCAGGGATGGATTCCTTGGGATAAATATTACTTACTTCCATCTTTCGATAGCTGGAAATGGGGAATGCTGGATTGGGAGAAAACAATTAATCCAATGGCATCTGCAGTGAAGTGTGCATGGAAAGTCACCACGGTTAGCCATAGTTACCTAGATGAATTAAAAGGTGCTGCAAATGGGTTGGAGCATCTCTTTGGATATGAACAAGGCAAAAGCCACGGTATATTGAATGGAATTGACACACAGGTTTGGGATCCGCTAACGGATAGCCTCATTGCCAAAAACTATGATAAGGAATTAGTAGAGAAAGGAAAACGGAAAAATAAAAAAGAACTGGCTGGTAAGTTTGGATTAGATCCTGATAAACCATTAATATCATTCATCGGAAGGTTGGTAGGAGAAAAGTCAGCAGACTTATTACCCGAAGCAATTAGTCAATCAATTTATCAGCATAATGGTCATGCTAATTTTTTAGTGTTAGGCTCGGGTGATCCGCATTTGGAAGATCAGTTGGATCAGATGAAACACAAGTTTAACGGTTATTATAATTCCTATATAGGCTATAGTGAACCGTTGAGTCATTTAATGTATGCAGGATCTGACTTTCTACTGATGCCAAGCCGAGTAGAGCCTTGCGGATTGAACCAGATGTATGCTTTGCGTTACGGAACTGTTCCAATGGTACGAAATATTGGCGGCCTAAGAGATACAGTAACAGATATGGGTGACACGGATGGTTTTGGTATTCGATTCGATCAGGCGAGTATTGGAGATATTACTTATTCGGTTGGCCGTGCTATTGACCTATACAATAATAAGCCAGACCTTTATACTTGGATGAGAGGTCATATGATGACGATCGATCATTCATGGGATAGTTCTGCTCAACAATATATAGATTTATATAAGTCATTGAAATAAAAATTAGTTATGGCGATAAGAACAATTACGCATTCAAAAGAAATTCTAGCTATCATACTTGGTGGCGGTGCTGGGTCAAGATTATTTCCTTTAACGGCTGCCCGATCTAAACCAGCAGTTCCAATAGCAGGTAAGTATAGGTTAGTAGATATTCCAATTTCAAACTGTTTGAATAATGGCATAGGAAGGATGTTTGTATTGACGCAATTCAACTCCGCATCGCTCAACCGGCATATTAAAAACACTTATCACTTTAGTGCTTTCAGCAAAGCCTTTGTAGATATTCTGGCGGCAGAACAAACTCCCGATAATCCAACCTGGTTTCAGGGAACAGCAGATGCGGTAAGGCAGGGCTTACGACACATAGAAACATTTGAAAGTGATTATATATTAATACTATCCGGCGATCAACTTTACCAGATGGATTTTGCAGAAATGTTGGATAATCATAAAGCATTGGGAGCAGATATTTCTGTAGCCACTATTCCTGTTACAGAAAGAGAAGCTCCTGAATTTGGTATTCTTAAATCTGGTGATGGGTTAATAAAATCATTTATAGAGAAACCTAAAAAAGAATTACTGGGTGAATGGATAAGCGATACTGGTGATGATATGAAGAATCAAGGCAGAAACTATCTTGCCTCTATGGGTATTTATATTTTCAATACAAAATTGCTTTATGAATTATTGAGAGATGAATATAAAGATGCAACAGATTTTGGAAAAGAGATAATCCCAAATTCGATAGATAAATACAAAGTGGCCAGTTATCAGTATGATGGCTACTGGACAGATATTGGAAACATATACTCTTTCTTTGAAGCAAACCTTGATTTAACAAAAGAGATTCCTCTTTTTAATCTCTTTGATAACGATAGAAATATTTATACAAGACCAAGAATGTTGCCGCCAGCAAAAATAAGTGGTACTACTTTAGAAAAAACCTTGGTAGCAGAAGGCTCCATTATCCATGCATCAAGAATAGAAAGTAGTGTTATTGGAATACGATCTAGAATAGGAAATGGCAGCACTGTTGTAAGCACATACATGATGGGTAGTGACTATTATGAAACATTGAATGATATTGTAGATGTTTCATCCAACGGCCTGCCATTGCTAGGTGTGGGAGACCGTTGTTATATTAAAAATGCGATACTCGATAAGAATGTAAGAATAGGTAATGATGTTAGGATAAATGGAGGCAGCCAATTAGAGAATGTGGATCATGCACTTTATACAGTAAAAGAAGGCATTGTAGTGGTAAAGAAAGGTGCTATTATTCCTAATGGTTTTGTTATTTAGTATAACAGTTTAGTGAATCATAAAAAGATATTCCAGACGGATTGCTGTCCCCAGCTACCCCAGTCACTAGTTGCCTTTTTTACTGTCTGCTGTAAATCTGTAGCTTTTTTCTTTTTACCCTTTTGTGGAGGAATAATGATGTTTGTATTTACTCCATTTACTTGTAGCTTAGTTGCAATCCAACTGCTGTACATTCTAGGAATAGTAATTCCTAAAATCATACCGGGCAGTCCGTTAATCCCCATTGGACCTCCGATAATGGTAATTTCGTCAGTATAGAAAGCAAATACATAAACACTATCGAAGAGAATACCGACTGCTTTGCGGCAATTAAATCCTGCAATGTCTCTTGTTTCATTTGGCACTAATTTCCAGTCTATTTTCATTAGTGAGTCGCTGAGCAGATAGGTGTCGTCAAACACAAATTTCTGATTTGTAAATGTGCCATTCGCATAATCACTGTACCATATATTGTCGTCTTCGTAGTTGTTATTATTCCAAGGCAGCTTGCTTTTTTCATCACGATGAGAAAATTTATAAACTGCTTTATTGTCTTTAAAGGTATAGTTGAAATAGTTAGTAGAAAATTGCGGGTATTTGTCTTTGAACATTTCGCCCCATATCCCATCTCCAAAGGTTTTATAATTATTAATTCGCATTTCAAATTCGATACTGCCATCATTGATATACAATTGGCTATTTGCATTTATACAGAAGAAGAGAAAAAGTATCAGCATGTTTTTTTTCATTGTACCTTATTTAAAAGCCAGTAGATGGTTTACCATTTTTAGAAATGTTCCAGGTGGCAGTAAGCAGCCAGAATCTTTTTAATGTTGTATAATAAGATTCGGTAAAACTATAACTGTTGAAGTTTCGCTGGTATCCACGGTTTTGATTAAGAATATCATATACTCCAAATTTTAACTCAAAATCGTTTTCTTTAAAGAACCGTTTTATAATTGTTGCATTCCATTGAGTGTAGTTGTTATTCTGCGGAAATCGTGGGTCTTTCTGTCTGATCTGAGTATTTGCATCAGTGGCGATTTCAATTTTTTTAGGTAGAAAAACTTTTGCCTGTGCCCAGCCGTCTAATTGCCAGAAATCTGCATTGGCAGCAGCATTGACTGTCGCCTTTGATCGGTTCCAACTAAATCTTGGGCTGATATTAAATTCAAATTTATCTTGAACGGATTTACTGATATTCATACTAACTCCCAGGCTTTTGTTGGTAGTAATATTTTTTATATTGTTGATAAAGTCAATGTTACGGTTTATCCCTGCTCTAGGCTCAAATCCTAATCGCAATTTATTTTTTAGTTTGAATCCGTAATCACCGTAAAAGCTTAAATCATAAACGCCGTTTGCATTAACAGTCTGGTAAGTTCTTTTGCCCTCATTATCAATGTTACTTGATTGTACAAATGCATTTTCTGTTATGTTCATATTTAAGTTTATCCAGATGTTTCTTTCTTTTAATACGTTATAAGAGTTGTAGCCAATGCCAAATGAATGCCTGAATGATTGTTTTAAATCAGGGTTGCCATTGTAAATATTTAAAGGGTCTGTATTTACACGGATAGGCTGCAATTGTTCAAGTGATGGGGCATTTGATGACCCATTGTAATTAACCCTGATATTTTCACTGGGTTTAATTTTGTAATTATAGGATGCCCGTGGAAAGAAATTGGTGAATTTATATTTGGTCTGTGTGGCATCAGTTATATTTTTTTGGATAAAATTGCTGAATCCAACAGATGCTCCAAATGAATAATTATATTTTTTCTTATTCATCCGGAAGTTTAACCCTGGAGTGTTCACAAGACGGTTAAAGACAAATGAATTACTAAGAGAGTCTACCTGGTTCTCATACTTGCCATTATTGGTTTTAGTATTAGTAAGCCTTTCTGTAGTGTTACTGTTGTAAGCAATGGAGTGGCTTAGTTCAAGGTAAAAATCTTTAGCAAGAGGCTCAGTATAGGCAATTTTTGTATTGATGCCTTTTGCTTCGCTGTTGCGGATATTTTGCTGGTCAATCGTATCAACATTGTTTAGCAAGCCATTCGCATAAAACTTATTTAATGAGTAGAGGTAGCCGTCATTCAAAGAATTACTCCAGCTAAAATCATTATTGATGGACAAGGTTCTGGAAAGTTTTTTAAATTTATGTCTCCAGAGTAAAGTAGAATTTATAGCATTATTATTTCCATTGTTTGTACTGTTTCTGCGACTATTATTAATACTATCTCCATTTTCAGTAATATCCTGAGAGAAATAATCACTACTTGTTATTGTGTTTTTTTTGTTCCCTCTGGTTGTCCACTTTAGCGAGTTGGCTGAATCAATATTAAAGTCCAGCGTCAAGTTTAGTGCATGTTTTACATTTGAATTAAAACTACTGCTGTTGCTATTACTATTCCAACTACTATCTGGTAGAAATATTTTAGAGAAAACATTATTTTCTGCCGGAGCATTTATCTTGCTGTATTTATAACCGGAATTAAAGCTTTGTTTCTGATCTTTACCAAACTTATCGCTATAATGCAAGCCGCCATTCCAGTTTTGAGGAATCCCTTTTGCACCACCATAATAATTTTCATCTGCATCGCCTTCCATACTTATGTACATACCCCCGTCTTCCGTCATACCAGATGTCATATTATCTGCTCCACTACCATAATTCTGTGCATCCCGCCAGTCAAGATTAGTTTGTCCAGTATTACTCATAATGCCATAGCCTGCCAATTTTCGTTTGGCTTTAAATGAATTTAGCATTATGGCATTATTATATTTGTCTTTTAAACCACCACCTAATTCAACTTTACCAAAATATCCTTCTTTCTTTTTCATTTTAAGGTTGATGGTTTTATCTTTTACACCATCATCTATCCCTGTAAATTCTGCCTGATCACTTTTTTTGTCAAACACTTCTACTTCCTTCACGGCATCGGCCCTTAAATTTTTTGTGGCTATACCGGGGTCGCTTCCAAAAAATTCTTCTCCGTCCACTAATACTTTTTTCACTCTTTCACCCATGGCAGTTATATTCCCATCTTTATCTACTTGTATGCCTGGCAAACGCCGTAAAAGCTCTTCCACATTGGCGCCAGCTCTTACTTTAAAACTATCTGCTGTATATATTGTGGTGTCTCCTTTTATACGAATGGGACTTCCAGTTCTAATAAGCACTTCCGCCAGTAACTTGCTTTTAGGTGTCATATACAACTTTCCTAAGCTTTTATTTTCATTGCTATTCAGTGTAACTATATCAAAAAAATCCCCATATAAGGGTGAGTAATCATTAAAATATAATTTCCTTGCTGTAAATCAGCAATAGAGAAAGCTCCATCTTTGTCAGCACGGGTAAACTTTACGAGTACTGAATCGGTTTGCCGTAGTAGAGCTATGACAGCATTTTCAGGATACTTTTTTTCTACTGAATCAGTAACACTACCTTTAAGAGAGGATGTTTGGGAATTAGCAAAATGTACTGTGCATAACAAAATCAGCACTAGAAATATTAGCTTTTTTCTCATGGCTGAGTGAAATTGGTTTGGTTTAATGATAAGCAACGCTAAACTATTCTAAAAAAATCATCGATGTGTCACCATTCATGTAATTTTAAGTTAAAGCTTTTTCTATCGGAGTATGAGTCAAAAAAACAAAAAATCCATAAGCGATTTGGTACATAAGCCTGCAGAAGTGTCTGGAAAATTCGAAGAATCAAATTTTGTCGACACTTCCAAGCCCGTTTGGAATTATTCATTGCTGACGGATGAAGATGTAACCAATTATCAAAATGGAAATAATTATCAGCTGTATAAAAAATTTGGATCTCATTCTATTCAGGTAAATGATGTGTGGGGAATGTATTTCTGTGTGTGGGCTCCCAATGCAACTTCGGTATCTGTAAAAGGGAATTTTAACGATTGGAAAAATCATGAGTTTGAATTAAACCCACGTTGGGATAAAAGCGGAATCTGGGAAGGGTTCATTCCGCATTTCAAATTAGGCGAAGCCTACAAATACCATATCATTGGTTATGGCAAAAGCAAAATAGATAAAGGTGATCCGTTTGCTAATTTTTGGGAAAAACGACCACAAACTGCAAGCATTACTTGGGATATGTATTATGATTGGAAGGATAGTGAGTGGATGAAAAAAAGGAAACAGCATAATTCACTCGATGCACCATGGAGTGTTTACGAAGTGCATTTGGCAAGCTGGCAACGGCCCGATAAAAATGATGAAGAAAGTTATAATACTTACGATCAATTAACAGAACAATTGGTTCCTTACGTTAAAGAATTAGGATTTACACATGTAGAGTTTATGCCGGTAATGGAGCATCCGTTTGATGGAAGTTGGGGCTATCAATGCACAGGTTTTTTTGCAGCCACTTCAAGGTTTGGCGATCCGCAAGGTTTAATGCGGCTGATAGAAGCTTTTCACCAGGAAGATATTGGAGTGATATTAGATTGGGTGCCATCGCATTTTCCATATGATGCACATGGTCTTTTTATGTTTGATGGCACACATACCTATGAGTATGCAGACATGCGGAAAGGATTTCATCCCGACTGGAACAGTTATATATTCAATTATAAACGAGGCGAAGTAAAATCTTTTTTAATAAGCAGTGCAAGGTATTGGTTTGATCTTTTTAATATTGATGGAATACGAGTGGATGCCGTAAGCTCTATGTTGAAGCTGGACTATTCAAGAAAGGAAGGAGAGTGGGAGCCAAACGAATTTGGAAGAAATGGAAACATCGAAGCCATTGAATTTATCAAAGATCTCAATAATACTATTTACCGTGACTTTCCCGATGTGCAAACCATTGCAGAGGAAGCAACGGACTGGCCAGGTATTTCAAGACCGACTTATGACGATGGATTAGGCTTTGGTATGAAATGGATGATGGGCTGGATGCATGATACATTGGATTATTTTAAAATGGATCCATACATGCGGCAGTTTCATCAAGATAAGTTTTCATTCAGCATGATGTACTTCTATGATGAAAATTTTATGCTTCCGATAAGTCATGATGAAGTGGTGCATGGCAAAAGTCCGATGCTTTATAAAGTAACAGGTGACGAATGGCAAAAGTTTGCAAACCTTCGTTTATTGTATACTTATATGTGGACACACCCAGGTGCAAGATTATTATTTATGGGGAATGAATTTGGTCAAACCAACGAATGGAATTACAAATCAGAATTACAATGGGATTTGTTACAATTTGATGCTCATCGGCTATTGAAAGATTGTATCAAAGATTTAAATAGTTTATTAAAAGCAGAACCTGCCTTGCATTTTAATCAATTTAAAAAAGCTGGATTTGAATGGGTTGATCTTAATCATAGAGCAGAGTCAATAATCGTTTACAAACGAAAGGGAGAAAAAGAAAGCGACGACTTGTTGATTATTTTAAATATGACTCCAGTGGTTCGGAATGATTGGGAAATTGAAGTAATTGGAAAACCTTACAGCAGGGAAATTTTTAATAGTGACGACAAGATTTATTGGGGTACAAGGGATGTTTTCAATCCTGAAATCAGGTGCCAGATAATTGATAAGAATCAACAAAAATATAAACTGACAGTAAATTTACCACCGCTGTCGGGAATTGTTCTGAAATAATACTTTTTAGGAACGATATTCGCTAATACAAGCCGGTTAAGCTTTGATTATTATTTCTCTAAACATATCTTGCATATGAGTAGCAATTTAAATCCAATCCAAATTAAAGCCCTATGACTCGTTACCTCTTATCACTCGGTCTGATGCTGATGACTTCATTGGCATATTCTCAGACATCATTAGCAACAATCGAATCACTACCCAAGGTGGACAGTGCCGATTATTTTTTACAAAAAGGTTTAGTGGAAAAACAAAATGGCCGAAGACTGGAGTCTTTGAAAAATTTTGAAAAAGCAATCCGCTACGATGAAAATAGTTTGGCTATTAACACCGAACTGGCACAAGCCTATCTTGACCTTCGCCGTTATGCATTGGCAAGAGAAACGTTTTTGAAGTTGGTAAGAATGGGTGATGAAACGGCAGCTAATTTTAAACAGATTCTTACGTTGTCCTTTCAGTTGAAACAAAAAGATGATGTGCTGTTGTATGCTAATAAGTTAAAGAAAGCTGACCCATCTGAAAAGGTGGCTTATTATATTGGCCGTATTCATTATGAAAATGATAATTATGGTGAAGCTATCAAATACCTGAACGAAGCCATAAAAGAAGATCCGACTAATGCTGATGCACCATACATGATTGCACATAGCTATTCGGATATGATGAATTACAAGTTAGCTGTTCCTTATTTCAAGCAAGCAATAGAATTAAAGCCAAACGAAAGTTATTGGATTTATGAGCTTAGCCTTATTTTCTATGCAATGAATAATGATAAAGATGCATTGAAGTATATGCTCGAAGCAGGAGAAAAGGGGTTGAAGAGAGATAATGATTATCTGGAAAACCTTGCCATCGCTTATTTGAATATTGGTAATCTTGATGAAGGTGTTGCCATGCTGGATGAAATTCTGAAAAGAAAACCTAGTGACTTGAACATCCTGAATATGGTGGCTGAGGCTTACTATTACAAAGGAAAATTTGACAAGGCAATTGAGTATTGGGATAAAGTGCTAGAATATGATACAGAAAACTTTTCTTCCTTATATATGATTGGAATGGCTTATCAGAAAAAAGGTGGTAAAGAAAATGCGGAGAAAGGAATAAAGCTTTGTGATATTGCTATACAGAAAGATCCATCACTTGCAAGATTGAAACAGAAGAAGTCGATGCCAGGAATGTAAAATAGTTAGCTAAGAGAAATAAAGAGAAAAGGAGATAACGAGTGAATGCGAAAATTCATCTCTGTCTCCTTTTCTCTTTTCACTCATTTAAACTCTTAGCCTACATCCTCTCCGGTACTTTGATTCCCAATAGACTCATTCCCGATGCAATTACATTTGCTGTCATTGCAGCAATTTGTAAACGTAATTGTTTCTTTTCTTCAGACTCTGCTTTCATTACCGAATGTTCAGTATAAAAACTGTTAAATAGTTTGGCAACATTAAAAATATAGATAGCGATAATAGAAGGGTTATGCTCAACAACAGCTTGTTCAATTGTAGTAGGATATTGCTCCAATAAAATAATTAGCTCCTTTTCTAATTTCAACAACGGACTCGGAACTCGTAACTCATTACTCGTAGCTTGCTTTCTGAGTATCGACTTTATTCTTGCATGAGTGTATTGTACAAACGGCCCGGTGAATCCATGAAAATCTATTGACTCTTCGGGATTAAATATCATTCTTTTTTAGGATCAACTCTTAGTAAGAAAAACTTCAATGCGCCCAGAGCAATTGTATCGTACAGTTCTATTAATTCATCTTCGGTAAAGTCTTTTACTTTTCCTAATTCTTCTGTTTTGTTTTTAGCAACGTTTACCATTTCAGCAATCATATCATCTGCATCTACTACTGTTCCTTCACGGCTTTTCATTCTTCCGCTTGGCAACTCTACCATGCCGTAGCTTAAGTGATAGATGCCATCCGCATAAGGCTTGTTGGATTTTTGTAAAATTAGTTTCAGCACTTTCATGTGATAATTCTGTTCGTCTGCTATCACATAAATGCTCTGATCGTATTTAAAGTCTTCATACTTCTCTTGTGCCAGCCCTAAGTCTTGTGTTATATAAACAGAAGTTCCATCCTTTCTTAGCACTAATTTCTCATCTAATCCATCTTCAGTTAAGTCTATCCATACGCTTCCATCTTCTTTCTTAAAAAACACTCCTGTCTTTAATCCTTCTTCAACAAACTTCTTTCCCGGAATATAGGTTTCACTTTCGTAATACATTTTTGCAAAGTCTGAACCAATTCTTTTATAGGTTACATCAAAACCTTCATACACCCAGCCGTTCATTTTTTTCCAAAGTTCTATTACATCTGGTTTTCCATTTTCCCAGTCCAACAGCATTTGCTGTGTGCCTTTCATAATCGGAGCTTCTTTCTCTGCCAGTTCTTTTGTCATTCCACCAGCAATCAGTTCTTCTACCTGTTTTTTATATTCATCATTAAACCGTACATAGTAATCGCCAACAAAATGATCGCCTTTTGTTCCTGTTGATTGCGGTGTAGCACCATTGGCAAACTGTTGCCAGGCTATCATGCTTTTGCAGATATGAATACCTCTGTCGTTTACAATACAGCTTTTAATGGTTTCGTAACCGCTTTCTTTTAATATTTGCGCTACACTCCACCCTAGAAAATTATTTCTTAAGTGACCAAGGTGAATTGGTTTATTGGTGTTAGGAGAAGAATATTCTACTATTACTTTTTGGCAATTTGCGGGGCTTGAGCCAAACTTTGTTTCCGCATAATTTTTTTGTAGAAAATCTAACCAGTAAGCATCAGCCACAGTTAGATTTAAAAAACCTTTGATGGTATTATGTGCTGTAAAAATTGCTGGGTTTTCTTTTAGCAACGCATCTCCAATTTCAGATCCCAATTGATCAGGTGATTTTTTTAATTGTTTAATAAACCCGAACATTACTAATGTATAATCACCTTCAAATTCTGGTTTGGTACTGTTGATAGTTAAATCCTGCTTTGCTACATCAAACTGATATAAATCCTTTAAAACAGTAGCAACAAATCCTTTTATTTCATTTACAATACTCATCTTATTCAGTTCTTTTAATTACCACAAAAATAAGCACCTGAAACCAAAGCTCTTTAACTCCTTTTTCTCCTTTACACTCTTAGCCGTTACCTTTGCTTCAATGCGAAAACATATGCATAGTGCCAGGGATTTTGTGCTTCCCATCATTGATTTTTTTTACCCGCCTTTTCGCAGGTTAATGAATCTTCAAACTTTCCGTTATGCGGCGGCTGGTAGCGGAAACACCTTGCTAGGTTTGATTATTTATTTTATCAGCTTCAAATATGTTTTTTTTGAAAAGACATTTCATTTTAGCTTTTATGCCTTTGAAGGGCATATTGCGGCTTTGTTCCTTTCTTTTTGCGTCACTTTTCCTGTAGGTTTTTTTATGTCGAAGTATGTAGTGTTTAGCGATTCGTTTATGAAGGGAAGAGTACAATTGTTCCGTTACTTTCTGGTTTGCATGTTCAATCTGTTCATCAATTACTTGTTGCTGAAGATACTGGTAGAAAAATTTCAGGTGTATCCTGTGTTTGCACAGATTATGACCATAGCGATTGTAATTCTATTTAGCTATGTGGCCCAACGGAATTTCTCTTTTAAGGCAAGCCTTCCGGATGAATACACCGAAGAGACTAAAGAGTAAAATCAATAGACTCTACCTTTACTGCCAGATTTCCCGTACAGTTGCTACGTATTACTAAATGCTCTTGCATTGGAAACACTTTGATCAGTTTTATATCTTTAATATTTCCTGCACTACGGATACCCGGCATCAATTCCTGATTTAATTGCTGATTGATGTTGATTTTGGCAGAGTCTATATAAGCCTTCAATTCGAAACGGGCATACTTGCTTATTTCCTTAGTTATCTTTTTATCGAACAACCAATCGGCAGATCCTAATAAAATATTCTTTGACTTGATATCGAAATCAATATCTGCTATTTCAATTACTTTTTTATCATCATCATACACTGGCTTCCCTGTAAGATAAACCACACCATCATTGGTGCCGGAGAACACTACTTTAATAACCATTTTATCAAATCCGCCACCATAAATGCTGCAATCTTCAATAACAAATTTCTTTTTTATAAATCCTTTTTTGAAGTTAAATTCTTTTCCTTTTATCTGACTGTTCATAATCCCACCTAGCGAATCATAATTCAATTTGGCATCTAAAAAAATGGAAAAGCCCTGTTGTTTACTAAAACCACCGAGGTTTGGCATCGTCGAAATTTTATCCGTTGGCTTTTCAAAACTGATAACAGGTTTTGCAGTAAGGCCAAGAAACACATTCAGCGAATCTTTATTGATGAATAAATTATTGATGCGGAATTTTTGCGGATTGATCTGTAGCCATCCTAAGTTGTAAAGATTATAATTCAGGTTAAGCCTGTCCCACACTTGTTTGAAGTAGGGTTTCAAATCAACCGAGCCATAAGTTTTTTCCATTTCCTTTTTAGAGGCATCCAATTCTTCTGACAATCCTTTTATTACCTGTTTGGTAATGTCTTGCCCCCAAAAACAAACTTCACATTTATCCAATGGCTTTGGTTCATTTCTTTTTACCGATAATTTTACTTTGTAATCTGGAGATACTGTTAATGAGTTAGAAAAAGAAACATCCACTCTTCGTTCGGGTTCTTTGCCAAAACCACAAGAGCAGGCTGGTGTCCATGGTGAAAGCACAGTTCCATTCACACAAACTCTTGTTGAACCAATAATTCTGTAAAAGCCGGTGAAACCAATATTGAGTGAACTTCCTGCACCAGTTATCTTTAACGGACTACGGCGAAATTCATATTTGAATCTAGAATCGCAGCCATCTTGTATCCATTTGTCGGGATAACCTGGAGAATTAAAAACCGTATCCACACTTTTGTCCGCCATGGTGTACATCGGTTTCAGGTTAATTTGTATGGGGATATTAATTTCCGATTCGGGTAATGAATCCAATAAAAAATTGCCGGGAGAAAGATCGGGGTTGGCCGGATTTATTTTTTGTGAGCTCGGACTAACTTTTTGAGAACAAGAACAAAGCGAGGCAATTAAACCTAGAACCAATAAATAATATTTTCCTTTCATGGCAGTTATTAGCTGTAAAAATAATAAATGAAAGGATAATGTAATGTGAAGATATTTTATCAGTTATTGTTAGGGTTCTTCCATTTTTCTCCAACCTCTCCATCGTTCCTTCTACTCTCTTTATTTTTGTTTCTTCTTTTTTCGCTGTTACTATCCATTCAATGTATTCTTTTTTATGGGAGAAGGCCAATGAGTGAAAATAATCGGATAGCTTTTTATTTTTCTTTAAAGCAGATGTTAACTCATCAGGCAATCTTACTTCTTTTGTTTTTGAGTTTACCCAATTAAAAATTTCTCTTTCAACAGGGTTGGCTTCTTTCTTTTTATCAGCATCTGTCTTTGGCCGGAAACCAAAAACAGACCAGGTGTCGTCAAATGAAATAAGATTGATCCATTTCAGTTTATCAGTTTCTGCCATCAGGCAATCCCAGCCTTTATCTCTTGTAAGGTCGGTCTGTATTTTGGATGTGCCTTTTGGATAATATATCCAAACAATTACTTCGGGTTTTACCAGCTTCATTACTTTGCTCATTTCTTTTTCGAGCTGCGCCTTGTTGAGTACAAACCAATGTATCTGGTTGTACTCGATAGGTATTGGGTCTTTACCTGCCGTTACAATCTTTGCATTCGCAGTTAATCCGGTTAGTTTCTTTTTAAAATTAGCCGGAGCATTAAGTGTAAGCAACGTTTCCTTTGCTTTTATCTTCAACTTGTCTGCAATTGTATTTGGCATAAACTATTTTTTAGCAACTACCACCTGTGTTTAGTAGATTTGTAATGAATAAAATCAATTGTAAAACATCGATGATTCTAAAAAGAAAAATACTACTATTATTTGTTTTAGCGGCTCTTTCAGGTCCTGCTTTTGCACAAATTGCACCACCACCTAAACCGCCATCTAAGGAACAATTAAAAGCGGAGAAAGAAGCACAGGAGAAAGCTGAAAAGGCTGCCAAGGAAAAAGCCGATGCAGAGGCGAAAGCCAAGGCCAAACAGGAGGCTGATATATTGAAGATGCTGGAGAAGCAAGCCAAAGGTGAAAGCAGCAGTGCCAAATTAAGCGAAATGTCTGCCGCAACTGTTCATGCAAAGGCCGAGGCTTTTTATACTTCAGCAATGAGCCAGATAAATGCAAAACATGTTGTATGGGTAAAACAGAATGCAAAAAAAATATTTGTAGAAAAAATGGATGACCTGGCTTTTAAAGTAATGGCGAGGTATTATGGAAAAAATGAAGGTTTAAGTGAAAATGCTATTGAAGGGTTACAGGTTTTATTGCTTAGAGAAGCATTTATGCTGGAGAGTAAGGCATACAGTGTGTATAACAAACAAGCACTGACCATCAACGATAAAAAAACTAGTTTAATAATAGCCCGGGAAATGCTCATCGATAGCAGTTATCAGATTAATGATGCACAATTGGATTCTATCAACCTACTCATCAAAAGTAATTCAATAGAAATAACAGAAGCTACCAAAGAAGGAGGACAAACTGCCCAAGTCCAATCCCGGAAAATTTCGGAGAAAAAAGTAGATAACAATTCTGCATCTAATTTCTCACTTACAAAAGTAAAACTTGAAGAGAGCATTAATGCTTTATCAGAAGCAAAAAGCCAGCAGGAGAATCAGATGTTGGAAATAAAACAACATCAGCAAAAAATTACGCTGATGCTTTCTAAAATGGTGAATCAGGTTACTGAACATCAGGAAAAGATCATTCAAAACTTAAAATAAGCTGATTTTCTTCTTTATCCTTTCTCTGTGTCTCTGTGGCAATAATAGACAGGCAATAAATTCTTTTTGTTCCCCAAAAGTCGGAACTTTAAACACCTAAACCTTAAACCATGAAGATGATAATTTTAAGTAGCCTTATTTGCCTGCTTGTAGTTTCACCTGTTTTGGGGCAGGAAAAACCTTCCCCCGAAGTGGAAGTATTTTATCAAAATGCAATGTCGCAGATAAATGTTCGACATGTGAATTGGATAAAGAACATTGCTAAAGAAGCAAATGAAAAAAACCTAACAATTGATGAAATCGGAAGTAAAGCTGCTGTTTATACATCATCACAAGGGTTTTCAAAAAATGAAATGGAATTTCTGATAGGATTAGCTGCTACGTTGACCAAAGGAGACCAAAAGAAGCAAATTGCTCAATTGCAATCTGCACTCGATTCTCTCAAAAAACAAAAGGGTAAAATAATGGATGCTATTGCCGGACTAGAAGATAAACGGAAGCCAGTTACAGCGGTTCTGCTCGATTCAGTTAGGCATATCTCAGAAAAAAGCAAGCTATTGCTAACGCAAATTAATTCAAACAAAAGCGAACATGTAAAGGTTGTGAACCGGGATACTATAAAAGTGATAAAAACTAAAAATTTGAATAAACAAGTTACACAAGCCGCAATAGACGCCCAGGTATTTCAATTGAAAAATGATTTTGATTCTCTGAGTGAAACGGGAGAGAAGATATCTCTCAGGTTACAAATGTATATGGATAGGCATAGTAAGTATATATCAACCATTTCAAACATCTTTAAAAAATTCAGCGACACATCAAGTGCAATAATTCAGAATCTGAAGTAAATAGCAATTCGATTGCTTAATCTTCTTTGTGTTTCTGTGCCTCTGTGGCAATATAGACCTGCAAAAAATTCTTTTTGTTCCCCAAAAGTCAGAACTTTAAATACCTAAACCTTAAACCATGAAATCAATACTTGTAAGTAGTTTTCTTTTCCTTTTTGCCATTTCATTTGCTACCGCACAGGACAAACCTTCTCCCGAAGCAGAAGCATTTTTTAAAAAAGCTATGTCAGAAATCAATCCCAGCCATGTCAGATCAATTAAAGCTTTTGGATTGAAAATGCATATTAGAAACTTCCCAGATAGTGCAGCAAAAAAAATGGCTACAGATTATGTGAGGATTATGAAGATGAATAACGGCGACATTGAAGCAATAACCTTCTTCATTTTAATGGAGGCATCTAAAAGTGCTCAGGAAGATTTAAAAGCAATAATGGCCGGAGTAAAATCCATCAATGAACAAAAGAAAGAACAAAGGGAGTTGTTAGCAAAAATGCAACAACAAAAAGCAATGTCTTCTGCTCAATTGGATTCCTTTAAACTATCAAGAAGCAAAACCATTGCTATACAAAAAAAACAAAACCTTGATACGGTAAGATTGGTTCGATCAGTTGCGTCTAAAAAAAGCCCTACAAAAGCTGAGATTAATGCAATGATTGAACAAATGAAAACTGATCTTAATTCTCTGAATGAAATGAGTGAGCTAGATCAAATAAGATTACAGATGTATATGGACAGACGTAGTAAAATGATGGAAACCCTTTCTAATCTCATGAAAAAAATTAACGACACAAAAGAAGATATTATCAAGAACATGAAATAGATGCCCAACGAACCGAATCCTGAATTATCGGTAAGTAAATGAAAACCACCAATTAAATCAAGATTTACCTTTTATTGAGTGAATTTTCCAAATAATTAAGCCTATTTGCAAAGTTAGGGCTGCGTCCCGGTGGCCCTCTTTTTCAGGAGAGGATCGGGGTGAGGTCTGCCATTTTTGCACTTTTCCCCCCATCGGCATAATGATTGACTATTTATAGCGAATCATTAAAAATTAAAGACATGGGAAAAATAATAGGAATAGACTTAGGTACCACCAATAGCTGCGTTGCTGTAATGGAAAATGGCGAGCCAGTGGTAATTGCCAACGACGAGGGTCGCCGTACAACCCCGTCCATTGTGGCTTTTCTTAAAAATGGCGAACGTAAAGTGGGAGATCCTGCCAAAAGACAGGCTATCACCAACCCGCAAAATACCATCGCTTCAGTAAAGCGTTTCATGGGTCGTCAGTTTGACGAAGTAACCGAGGAAATAAGCCATTGGAGCTATAAAGTAGCAAAAGGTGACAATAATACCGTTCGTATTGACATAGATGGCAGATTATATACGCCACAGGAAATCAGTGCGATGGTGCTGCAAAAAATGAAAAAAACTGCCGAAGATTATCTTGGGCATGAAGTAACAGAAGCGGTAATTACTGTGCCTGCATACTTCAACGATTCGCAGCGTCAAGCTACTAAAGAAGCTGGCGAAATTGCTGGACTTACTGTAAAAAGAATTGTGAACGAACCAACCGCAGCCGCATTGGCGTATGGTTTGGATAAAGGAAAGCAAAGACCAAAAAATTGCAGTGTTCGATTTAGGTGGTGGTACGTTTGATATCTCCGTACTTGAATTGGGCGATGGTGTATTCGAAGTAAAATCTACCAACGGTGATACACACTTGGGTGGTGATGACTTTGATAAAGTGATCATGGATTGGCTGGCTGATGAATTTAAAAAAGACGAAGCAATTGATTTGCGCAAAGACCCAATGGCGTTGCAGCGTTTGAAAGAAGCTTCAGAGAAAGCAAAAGTGGAATTGAGTTCTTCTTCAGAAACAGAGATCAATCTTCCATACATCACAGCAGTTGATGGAGTGCCGAAGCACTTGGTTAAAAAATTAAGCCGTGCAAAATTTGAAAGCCTGGCTGATAGTTTATTCAGCCGTTGCTTAAAGCCTTGCGAAGTAGCCATGAAAGACGCTGGCTTATCCACTTCACAAATTGATGAAGTGATAATGGTAGGAGGTAGCAGCCGTATTCCAAAAGTATTGGAGATTGTAGAAAAGTACTTTGGCAAAAAACCAAACCGTGGTGTTAATCCGGATGAAGTTGTTGCTGTAGGTGCAGCCATACAAGGTGCAGTAATGACGGGTGATATTAAAGATGTATTGTTATTGGACGTTACACCTTTATCATTAGGTATTGAAACAATGGGTGGAGTAATGACACCGTTGATTCCTTCTAACACTACGATACCAACGAAGAAATCAGAAGTGTTCTCTACCGCCAGCGATAACCAGCCGGGTGTGCAGATACATGTATTGCAAGGCGAAAGAAGTATGAGTAAGGACAACAAGAGCCTTGGTACTTTCAACCTTGATAATATTCCACCGGCGCCTCGTGGTGTTCCGCAGATCGAAGTAATATTTGATATAGATGCCAACGGTATCTTACATGTTACCGCAAAAGATAAAGGCACAGGTAAAGAACAGAAGATACATATTGAAGCAGGCAGCGGCTTAAGCAAAGAAGAAGTGGAGAAAATGAAAGCCGAAGCAAAAGCCAATGAAGAAAGCGATAAAGTAGAAAAAGAAAAAGTGGAGAAGATGAACCAGGCAGACAGCCTTATCTTCCAGACAGAAAAACAACTAAAAGAATACGGCGAAAAAATTCCTGCTGAAAAGAAAACAGCTATTGAAACAGCAGCAGAAAAATTAAAAGAAGCACATAAAGCACAAGACCTTGCAGCCATAGATACTGCAATGACAGAACTAAATGCTGCATGGACAGCCGCCAGTGAGGATATGTATAAGAACACACAGGAAGGTGGTGCACCTGGAGCCGAAGGACAACCTAATGCTGATGCAGGACAACAAACTGCCGATGCAACAGCTGGTGGAGATGATGTAACGGATGTGCCGTATGAAGAAGTGAAGTAAAAAAAATGAATAACTGATAACGATAAGACCCTTGTAGAAATGCAGGGGTCTTCGTCTTTAAAATTGAAATATGGCTAAAGCACAAAAAACTTCAGTTGCTGAAAAAGCAGCTAATGTAAGTGGTAAATATTTGAGACAAAATGCAATAATTACAGGTTCATTTTTACTAATTGCTAGTGTCCTTACTTGGTGGTTAACTAATTCAAATGTTAGCACAGGTGAAAAAATACAAGGAATAAAAGAGGGAAAAGTTGACTCTGGTTCAATTAATACCTTTAATGCAAAAGGTGATATAAAAATTGAAAACAATACATTTAATGGCAATGTTCGAGATAAGGACTCAATAAAGGCGAAAGATAGTTTTATAAAACATCTTGAAGTTCCTGTAGTAAAACCAATTTCTAAACAGAAAACAGATATTCATGAGCAAACAAATGTTACGTCTAATAACCAATCAGGTGGCCAAACAGCAAAAGAAATTAATAATAATAATTAGTGTTTTCTTTTCTTCATTAAGTAGTCATTCGCAAATTCTTTCAAAACAAGATAGTCTCAATTTTAAAAATGATTTGGAGAAATTACTTACTAAATATGGTTTGTCAACCGCAGGCTATCAGATTAACGTTCAATCAAATGATCAACGTGGAGGTCAGACTGCTTTTACAATAACTAACAATAACTATGTTACATATAATGTTGGCATTGTTCCTAGAAAATTAAATGATAATGATAAAACGAATTTATTAAATAGAGTTAATAAAATACTGCTTGATAATAATTTGTCCAAAAACACTGAGATAGAGTTTGGATATATTCTTGGTAATGTTGAAAACCAAAGTTTCGCCAAGGAAGTTGCCGGATTTCTTTTAACAAAAGGGTATAATATTGATCCAGCCATAAAACCCACTATGGGAACAGATGGGGAGGGGTTTAAATTAATTTTACATGAGAAGAAAATTTTTATTAATGTTGGAACTGCATTAAATAATGACCGTCCTTAGTTTTTCCGCCATTGTCGATTTTCAACAAAAAACTCCACACCGCTGGTCGTGTCTTCCCGCTTAGTGCGGGACAAGTAGTGTGTAGACAAAGCAAGGCAGGCAAGAGACCAACAGCATAACGTTAAGAGAAATATACTATAAAATCAAAAAACAGAAAAGATTAAGTCTTTGCGATTCCTCGTTCCTCGGAATGACAAAGACTCCGATAGTGTAAGAATATTTTTGATTTTAAAGACTATTGTCTTGCCGACGAAGGAGGCATCTCAGAGACTTGACATTTACTCCGTCTTTAAAATTTTACCTTCTTCCCGGCATAAATAAATATTTGTAACTTTTTTGCCTAGCAGGTTTTCCACAAAAAGCTTCACTCCATATCTGTGTCTTTGCGTATGATAGGGGTCAAGTAGTTTGAAGGCAAAGTAAGGCAGGGTCTGACAGAATAAAATTTAATGTTCTGTTTCAATCTTCTCTTCGTATTGCTTTTTGGAGGAATTCCAAACTAAATAAGTGGATTTTTTTTCGGAATAACCTTTGCCATTACAGGTTTTACAATTTACTTTGGTTGTATAAGCTTTCCCTTTTTTGTAATACCCTTCTGCTACTTTCATGGTACTGGTATATGTCTTCTTCCATTTATCACCATACACATTGGTATAGATATGTGAGATATCGGTGGTTTTGTATTCTGCTGGTACAAAATCTCCCCGTTCAAAACCGGAATATGTGGTGCCGCCCATTCCCTTACATACTTTACAGTTGGTTGTGCTGGATTGTAAGAACAATTTATCAGGATTGGTTTCCTCAAGACTCAGACCAATTAATTTGCCATTTAATTTTGCCTTTATCCGATAATCGGATTCCCATCTCGAATACATATTATCAACGCCGCTCACCTGCTCTATCCAAATTTCCTCAAATCCAGGATGGTAATATATTTTACCGGAACTGCTCCGCATACCCTTTTTACTGCCGTCCATGGTTATACTAATTGTACGCATAAATGGAAGATAAGAATTTGCATTATCCATGGAGCGAACATTGGCGTTAAAATGTTTCAATGGCAGGGGTGATAATAATGGTTTGTCTTGCAGAAATACCGGTTCTTTTTGTGAGGCCAGCAAAGCTTTTGTTTTAGTAGCACTAAACTCTTCATATTCGCCTTTATCATTATAGAATTCTTCCCGTGCACCATCTTCTTTTACAAAAATGCCCGGCTGGCTGGTAATACGTATCGGGTCGGTAGTGGGAGGAATGATGTAATTGCCGTACAGATTTAGTACGCATTGCTCATCTTTAAGTGTTTTTGCAATAATGTATTTGCCAAAGTAGGGTTTGCTGTAAAAAGTGTGCTTCTGTAAGGAGTTATTTAATAAACCCTCAGCCAGCAGTTCATCTCCTTTTCGTGCAAGCCACATCAATTCAAAATCATCTATAATAAAAGATGCAGAAGATTTGAAAGATTGCTGACTGCTGGCATAAAATGCAGCACTTTGGTAACAAAGTTCGGAAGGAGAATTAAGCCTTGTATCATTACTGTCTAATAATAATATCCGGGTTCGCAAAACAGCTTTGTCATTTATGGAGAAGATAAGGCTATCAGATTTTTTTTGAATTTTTAAATGCGAAAAAGCGAGGTCGCCCCATGGTTTGTGACCGGTATACTTGCCAGCTAAAAGCATTGGTCTGTATTTTTCTCCCAAACCAATAGCCTGAAATTTGTTTACCCCATTTACACTTAACCCGATACTGTATCCCTTTGCCAGTTCAATGTTTACGCCGATGAAGGTGCCGGTATCTACAGGCGTTCGGGGTAGACCGTTACCCACTTTTATACTCAAAGTAAAATCTTTGCCAAGCTTCGCATTGGCATTGTCAAAACCAGGGAATGGGAATTCAAAATCAGACACTGTATTACCTGGAGCTTTAATTAATGCGTAAGGGGCACCCTGATGTTCAAAAGAAAATTGATTATTATATTGCCATCGAACAATTGTTTTGCCTCCATAAAATGTTTCTTCGTGTTTCAGGATAATATCTTGCTTTTGTGCAAGTGAAGAATATGCATTTACAACAAAAGCTAAAAAACAAATAAATCGCATATTTTTTTATTAAAAATAATGAACGATTCAATACAATTCATACTTTCCTTCCTTCTGGGTTCTTTTCTTCCCGCCCGAGTCTTCTTTAGCACTTCATAGCCGATGTGTCAGATGGATTTGTGTGTCGGGGCTGTGGCACTCGGTGTAGCAATAAAACAAAATAATAGCAGTCCTCACCATTTTTAAAAAAATTGCTTCGCAGTTAACAATTAATCACCTCAAAAAAAATCCTGCACTGTTTTTATTAAATCCTTATTTACTGATTTTACCAAATTAGTAACACCCACCGTGTACAATAGGCGTACATTTGCAATTCAAATCTGAGCAATTAAGCACACTTGCCGTTGACCCTGAAAATTCAACACTTCTTCTAACGATTCCTGATTACTGCTCGGAAAATAAATCGTAATTATTTAAACCATAATATCATGAAAATTGATGCGAGTCCATCTATTGTACAGATGGAGCCAGAAGTGTTAAACAACCTGGTAAGAGAAGTAAAAGAAACATTGGCAACAGACATTCAGCTGCCTGAAGCAAAGCAACCGTTGTTCACTATTACAGACCTGTGGAAAATCCGCAGAAATGCAAAAACAGCAAAAGGAAGCTTTAGAGGGTAATAGTAAATAACTATGCTTTCCAATTTATCGTAATGCCGGTATTACATAGAGTAATGGCCGGCATTTTTTTGTGCCATTCATTAAGGGTTACCCTTTTTTGTACATTCTCAAATTTTCTCTACCTTTTACATTAAATCAAAAACATACAGTTATGAAAAAATTAAGTATTCTGTTGACAATTGTTGTTTGCAGCGTTTTTGTCTCCTGCGACAGCAAATCAGAAGGCGGTATGTCTGCCACAGCCAAAAAAAATGTAGAAGTGAATGAAGCAATCTTCAAAGCCATAGAATCTGGCGACTTTAGTAAAATGGGAGATTATATTGCTGCAGATGCGATAGATCATAGTGGTGATCAGGGTGATGTTGTAGGACTAGAAAACATAGTTGCTGATTTAAAAAATATCATGAAATGTCACCGGACATGAAAATGACACATATAAAGACTATGGCAGATGATGACCATGTTATTACCTGGTCAAAATCCTCGGGAACAATGAATGGTCAAAAAATGGAAATGACTGCAGTGGAAATTGCAAAATTCAAAGATGGTAAAGCCATTGAGCATTGGATGTATATGGATCCAAAAGATATGATGAAAATGATGTCGCCAGCTACTGAACACAAAATGGATGATATGCCTGCAAAGGATACAACAAAGATGTAATCACCGTTAAATACATACTTTAAAAGGCTCGTTTATCAATGGGCCTTTTCTATACTCATCCTTTCTTTCACTAAGTTTGTCAAAACATACAAATGAAAACTCTCACCGCACTTATCACTGAGTTAGAAAATGCAATGCTATATATAGAGCAAAAGAATGCAGCCATATCTCAGGTATCAGTTGGCTGGCATATTGAGCATTCATTACTTGCTTTAATAAAAATGATAACCGCTACAGAACATTCAAACCCTGCTGAGTATAAAAAAAGGTTTAACTGGAAACGAACACTAGTGTTAACTACGGGAAAAATTCCAAGAGGCAAAGCAAGAGTTCCTAGCTCTGTAAAACCTGGCGATGAAGTTAGCGAAGCAACTATAAAACCTTTGTTGGAAAAAGCAAAACAAAAAGCGGAGTTATTCGAAAGATTAAGTAACGATAAATATTTTACTCATCCTGTTTTTAAAGATGTGAAACTAAACAAGGCAAGAAGGGTTATCGCCATTCATACAATTCATCACATTAAAATTATCAACGACATTCTAAAGCCATAGTAGCTTTATACCCTGCTATGGGTACTACCTTGATTGCAATTTTTTTATAAATTGCATCAATAATATAAAGTCTTTTATGAAACTTCTGATTTGTTTACTATTCTTTAGTAATCTCGTAATGGCTCAATCACTTGGATTTGCAAAGGATAGTGCTTTTGTGAAATTGATTGATAACTTGCCAAAGAAGCCGCCATTTGATACTGCCTACAGTTACAGTTTTGAAATAAAGCATAAATACCTCTACCTGATTAGTAGTAAAGATGTTTATGAAGTCTTTGGATGGAAAGAGGGCTCTTCGAAATTCAGAGATTTTGATTTTGTAAACTATCATATTCTTGCTAAAGAAATTTGTAACCAATGTGAAATGTATTGCAAACATGATGAAGGTCAAAGAGATTGTCATCGTAATGTTTGTAACAGAGAATGGGCTTGGGTGATGCGGGATAACAAAAAAGCATTTAAAGAAATTTCTTCTCAAGAAAAATTGCCTCTTAATGACGAACAAAATACGGTTATGAAATTCAGGTATTACGATACTGTATTAGTTTCAAATTCAGGAATGGCTACATGGCTCACTCATTCCGGTGGTGATTGTCATGCTACTTTTAAATTCAGTGTATTCCAGGATAATTATTATCCGGCCATTATCTTAAAAGAATGGAATTACAATGGCGGTTGCAGAGCAGCTGGCTTCTGGGAGTTTGCAATTAATTTCCCCATGCCTTACGGCGATTTTCAAACATCGAAGAATGTAATATTTATGAAAAGGAATGAGTAAAACCTTTACATTTTTTTCTGAACTATCCCAACATATTTTGTCAGCATTTACTGCATCATTGTCAGCTATCATTGCTTCATTCTTCGTTACTGTCGTTAAAAAACCATTAATGCTGTATCGGCACGGTTATTCGGTATAAGGCAAATTGATAATTCTGTCATAGCTTTAAACCAATTAATAAACTAACATGGAAATAGAAATCTTCACACTCTGCGACTTTGCACAAGACAATAATTCAAAGCTTACTATCGTCGGAACGTTTGATAGTATCAATGGTAAACAGTTTCCATTACAACATCCGGCATGTGCAGTTGCCTGTCGGTTACGTTTTGGTGCAAAAGAAACCGGCGATCATAGTTTCAGGCTTCGATTGATTGATGCAGCAGGTAAGGAAGTCATTAAGCCAATAGAAGGAAATATTAATATAGGTATTCCACCAAATGGCCAGTTTGCATCTATCAATATGGTTGTCAATTTTAACCAGTTGAAATTTGAAACGGCCGGCCGTTATTCTTTTGAGCTGTATATTGATGAGGACTGGAAATCAGGGTTGCCTTTATTCTTGAATCACCTTTCCCAATAAGAAGAATTACACATAATTCAATTCTAATACAACAATCTTTAAAACCCAAACTCATGCTTGAAATCCTGGCAGTAATTTTCCTCTCAGGTAAAATAGGAGACTTGGCTGAAAGAAAAAGTCAGAAAAAGGGGAAATGGAAAGCTTATGCAATCCTTGGTTGGTTTATTTCAGAAATTGTAGGTATTGCTATTGGATTCGCAATGTTTGGTTCAGAAGAATTTGGACCGATGTTGTTGCTTGGTTATAGTCTTGCAATACTTAGCTATTTCGCCATTCGTCAAACATTACAAAAAATGCCCGACGTTGAGACAGGTTTCGATTTTGAAAAGGATCAGAATAGACCTTAATAAAAGTAATTTATTGAGGCAATAATCCGTTTTCCGAAGTATAGTTACTTCTTTAAATTCTTCATTTCCTTAACTTTGTGCACTATGTCTGAAGAAATAAAAAAAGAAGAACGCAGCCTTAATTTTCTGGAAGAAATTATTGAAGAAGATTTGAAAACCGGCAAGTATCAATCAATCGTTACTCGTTTTCCTCCTGAGCCAAACGGTTATTTACATATTGGTCATGCTTCGTCTATCTGTTTAAACTTTGGGTTAACACAAAAATTTCCCGGTTATACCAATCTTCGGTTCGATGACACCAACCCTGTTACAGAGGAAACGGAATATGTTGAGAGTATCAAGGAAGATGTTCGTTGGTTAGGTTTTGAGTGGAAGAATGAACGTTTTGCCAGTGATTATTTTGACAACTTATATGCATTTGCTTTAAAGCTGATTAATAACGGACTTGCTTATGTTGATGATAGTACAGCAGAAGAGATGGCAGTGTTAAAAGGAACGCCTACAGAACCCGGTAAAGACAGTATTTACAGAACAAGAAGCATTGAAGAGAATAAAGATTTATTTACCAAAATGAAAAATGGTGAGTTTCCGGATGGAAGCAGAACCTTGAGAGCAAAGATTGATATGCAACATATCAATATGCTGATGCGGGATCCAATTCTCTATCGTATCAAACATGCACATCATCACCGTACTGGAGATAAATGGTGTATCTATCCAATGTATGATTTTGCACACGGCCAAAGTGATTCTATTGAAGAAGTAACACATTCTATTTGCACAATGGAATTTGTGCCGCATAGAGAGTTATATGATTGGCTGATAAAAAATCTGGAAATATATCCTTCGCATCAGTATGAATTTGCAAGAAGAAATATTAATTATACTGTTACCAGTAAAAGAAAGCTATTGCAATTAGTAACAGAAAAACATGTTACAGGTTGGGACGATCCAAGGATGCCAACCATCAGTGGATTGCGACGTCGTGGCTACACACCAAAAAGCATCCGTGACTTTTGCGATAGGATAGGAGTAGCCAAGAGAGATAATATGGTGGATGTTGGCTTATTAGAATTTTGCCTTCGGGAAGATTTGAATAAGATTGCATTACGAAGAATGGTAGTGTTTGATCCTATAAAAGTTATTATCACCAATTATGAAAGTGATGGAGAAGTATTACACAGCGAAAATAATTCCGAAGATGAGAAGGGAGGAATAAGAGATATTTCATTCAGTAAAGAAATTTATATAGAAAGCAATGACTTCATGGAAGTGGCGCCTAAGAAATATTTCAGACTGGCTCCCGGTCAAATGGTAAGATTAAAATCGGCCTACATTATTAAATGTGATGAAGTAATAAAAGATGCAGATGGAAATATTACTGAATTGCATTGCAGTTATATTCCTGAAAGTAAAAGTGGTTCAGATACATCTGAAATTAAAGTAAAAGGAACATTGCATTGGGTAAATGCTGCGGATGCAGTTGAAATTGAAGTAAGAGAATATGATCGCCTTTTTCAAGTAGAAGACCCAACAGATGAAGAAGGAGATTTTAAAGATTATATTAATCCAGATTCGTTGAAAGTAGTAAAAGGTTTTGCTGAACCGGCATTAAAGGAAGCAAAATTGGATGATCGTTTTCAATTTATAAGAAAAGGTTATTACTGTCTGGACAAAGAATCTGTAGATGACAAACTTGTATTCAACAGAACCGTTACTTTAAAAGACGGCTGGATGAAAGACCAGAAAAAAAATTAAACGTAAGAAAAAACCATCCAGAACGGATGGCTTTTTTTTTAGTAAAAATTATTTTATCATCAACCCTTGCGGATCTTTTGCAAACAGATAAGCATCACTTTCTACAAATTCATTTGATTTTATTTCAACAGCATTTGCCTTACCATTTGTTACATAAAATTTTGCAGGGTAAATTCCATAACCAATATTTGAATAAGTAACCTGAAACTCATTATTATCCATGTATTGCATATAGCCAATCAAATCCGGATGATGTTGGAAACGGCAAATAAGCAAATTGTCGCTTTTTGAAATGGTGATCTTACCGTAAACTGTATTAAAATATTCGCCTGTATACTCTTCTAATTTAATAGAAGGATAATTTTTAGCATCTACTCTTTTTTTCATTGCTGCCAGCGTAGCATCAGTTTGTTTTTTATTCTGCTCAAAAAATCCCCACTGAAATTTACTACGGTCTGTATAAGGAACTCCAAGATATGCATCCATGATCTGGTAACGGAGTGCTTCAAAAAAGCTTTGGTTATCGTTATTGGTCAAAATAGTAATGCCAATATTTTCTTCCGGTATAAAACATACATTGGTTACATGTCCGAATGCGCCACCAGTATGCCAATACACTTGCCGCCCGTTATAATCAGTTGAATATACACCCAAACCATAACCCCGGAAGTGTGTGGGGTAGAAGTTTGATTTACGGCTACCAGTAAGAATATTTATGTCTCTGGTCTTTTGTAAAACTGACCAGGGTAGTACTTCTTTGCCATTGTATTTGCCACTGTCTAATTGTAACATCAGCCAATTGGTTAAATCTTTTACATTACTAACCATGCTTGTTGCCGGACCAAGATTATCTACAAGGTCAAATGGAATCTTTGTAATGGAACTGTATAAATTATTATGCGGATAAGCAATATTATCTCTTTGCGAAAGCCCTGCAGTGTTCATGTATGTATTGTTCATTCCTAATGGCTTGAGCATATTTTCTTCTACATAGCTTTCCCATGTTTGTCCGGTAATTTTTTCCAGAATTTGTCCGGCAACTAAAAAACCGGAATTGCAATAACCATAATCCTGGCGGAATTCTCCCGAAGGTTTCAGGTGTCTCATTTTCCATACAATGGAATCCTTAGGTAGGTTAGAATCCCAGAAAGTAAAATCGCCTTGAAAAGTTTTTGTCCCAATTCTATGAGAAAGCATATCTCTTATATTAGCCAGTTTTGTAGAAGTGCTGTCGTACAATTGAAACCAGGGAATGTATTGGGTTACTTTATCATTGAGTGAAAGTTTTTTCTCATATTCAAGTTTTGCAATAGAAGTTCCGGTGAATAGTTTTGAATTGGATGCAATGATAAACAAAGTATTTTCATCTACTTTATCATTTTTTCCGAGTTCTCTTACTCCGTACCCCTTTCTTACAATTACTTTCCCATCTTTTACAATGGAGATCGCCAGTCCGGGGATTTGCCATTGCCGCATTCCTCTTTCAATGTATTTATCAAGACTATCTGTAATAAATGAAGTGGAAGTCTGAGGTTGTTTAGTAGTAGAGTTGTTTTTTTGTTTTAATACTTCTTCAAGTTCGGCAACTCTTTTGTTCAGAATTTCAGATTGACCTTCATCAGTTTTAGTTACAATTGTATCGAACCCAATTTTAGAAGGTGGAAGCTGTGCTTTACTTTCCAAACAAAATAAAGCGGCAACAGAGCCTGCAATTACAAAAGCATTAATTTTTTTAAACATCATAATTAATAGTATTGGGGAATGAAATTAGCAATAAAATATAAATGTGACTATATTATAAATATCATTCCGCTGTTCAAAGGGATTATTACTTATGCTCTCCATAAATCTCCCGCAATGTATCCGCAATCTCACCCAAAGTACATTTGTTTTCAACAGCTTCTACAACAGTAGGCATTATATTTTCGCCAGAGCTTGCTTTGTCATTCAAGTCCTGAAGTATCTGATCACATTTAGAGTGATTACGGTTGCTGCGGAGTTTTTGTAGCTTTTCAGTTTGTACTATTCTGATATTGTCATCAACTTTAAGAATAGGAATTGTCTCCGTTTCTTCTGACTGAAATTGGTTGACACCAACAATTATTTTTTTACCACTTTCAATATTTCGCTGATATTCATAAGCACTTCTTGCAATTTCATCTTGTATAAAACCTTGCTCAATGGCCGCAACGCTTCCACCCATTGCATCAATTTTAGCAATTAGTTTATAAGCAGCTTGTTCTATTTCATTCGTTAATGACTCAATGAAAAAGGAACCTGCTAGTGGATCAGCAGTTTCAGTAACACCGCTTTCAAAGGCAACTAATTGCTGTGTTCTTAATGCAATTTTAGCAGCTTCTTCAGTTGGAAGACTTAAGGCTTCATCATATCCGTTAGTATGTAATGATTGAGTGCCACCCAATACAGCAGCCAAAGTTTGAATAGTGACTCTTGAAATATTATTTAATGGTTGCTGTGCTGTTAATGTACTGCCGCCTGTTTGCGTATGAAAGCGAAGCATCATCGCTTTTGGGTCAGTAGCTCCAAGGTCTTTCATAATCTGTGCCCACATTTTTCTTGCCGCTCTGAATTTAGCAACTTCTTCAAATAAATTATTGTGTGCATTAAAAAAGAAAGAAAGCCTTTTGCCAAAAACATTAATGTCAAGTCCTTTCTTCAAGGCAGCTTGTACGTAGGCTTTGCCATTTGCCAATGTAAAAGCAATTTCCTGAACGGCAGTACTACCTGCTTCTCTTATATGATAGCCAGAAATAGAGATCGTATTCCATTTAGGAACTTCTTTGCTGCACCACTCAAATATATCTGTAATGATCCGCATGGAAGGTTTGGGCGGATAAATGTAAGTGCCTCTTGCAGCATATTCTTTTAGAATATCATTTTGAATTGTACCTGATATTTTTTTTAAGTCAGCTCCTTGCTGTTTGGCTAAAGCAACATAAAATCCTAATAAGATATAACCTGTTGCATTAATAGTCATCGAAGTAGAAACATCCTCCAATTTTATTCCTTCAAATAGTGTTTGAATATCTTCAATACTATCAATGGCAACACCTACTTTGCCAACTTCTCCTTCAGCTAATGGATGGTCGCTGTCGTAACCAATTTGTGTGGGTAAATCAAAAGCAACACTTAATCCATTTACACCTTGCGATAATAAATAATGATATCGTTTATTACTTTCTTCTGCAGTACTGAATCCGGCATATTGACGCATTGTCCAAAGTCTGCCTCTGTACATAGTGTCTTGAACACCTCTTGTATATGGAAATTTGCCAGGTAAATAATCTTCTGCATTATCCAAGATTGAAGTTGGGATGTCTTTACTTGAATATAGAGATTTTATTTCTATGCCCGAATCAGTATATTTTTTATTTTCTTCTGACATATAATCGTTTAACTACAATGAATTTAATTTGACGTAATTAATTCATTATTTTTTTAGCTTCAAAATTTAAGGCTTGCAATACCAGTTCATGTAATGCTCCATTTGGTTGAGCCATTAATACTTCTAGTATTTTTTTATTCAATTCTGCTGCAGATGCAGTTGGAGGCAAAGTGGCTGCCACCTGATTGATGATCATAATATTTTGTTCTTTGAGATTCCTTACAGCATCCCAACTAACGGGGCTTACATAAAGCTGTTGTGTACTGTTGTATTCAAATTCATGCTTAATGTTTTCAGTTAAAATGATTTTCATTTCAACTGCTGAAATTCCTGGTTGATTTAATCTGCTGATAAGATTTGGCAATGCTACTCTTTCGGCTAGTAAAACTAGTCTTTCGTAAGCTTGCAGACGCAGGCCTGTACTGTCATATTTAGGGCCTGTGTTTTCGATAACAGTTTGTGTTTTTTAAGTAAAGTATAAAGCGATATTGCTATCGCAATTACTGCTACAATAAGACTTAGTAAGGAAAGATCCATGGATATTAATTTAGTTGCCACAAAAATAGGCTGATTGTAGGTAGTTTACGCCGCAATATTTCAATCAGTAACCATATTAAAATTCCGCACTTCGCAACTGTAAATTATGTGACTTAAAAAATGAATAATTATTTTTGCAGTATGGAAAACACAATTACATGTCCGGTTGCATTAACTGAAGGAGCATTGGCCGAAATAAAAAGATTGATGTTAGAGGAAGGATTTGATACAACTCAACGTTTAAGAATTGGAGTAAAGGGTGGGGGCTGTTCTGGTATGACCTATATTCTGGGGTTTGATCAGCCATCAGAACAGGACAAGCATTTTGAAGTCGACGGAATAGGCTGCATAATGGACAAGTCGCATGAAATGTATTTACTAGGAATGCAGGTAGATTGGCAGGATGGATTAAATAACCGTGGTTTTACTTTCAAGAATCCAAATGCAAGCACAACTTGTGGATGTGGGACAAGCTTTGCAGTTTAAGAAGCATAATAGATCGTAAATAAATAATAAGGACGTTGCTTTTGCAGCGTCTTTTATGTTGAAGGGTTAATTAGAGGTATCTCTCCTTAATAACTGAGATATGATGATTAGCATGACCAGCAACAATAAAACCGATTGCTAAAACTGAAACTGGGTTGCCACTGGCTATACCTGTAGCATTCAGTTGATCTTCATCGAATGCACTAAAAAGAATTTCTGAAGAACGACGAAGAGCATTGAATTCTTCTAATAAATCATCCCATTTTCTATTACCCGTTTTTGCATTATCTGCATATGTATTTTCGTCAAATCCAGGAAGAGGTGTTTCGTCCTTGCGGGCAAAGCGAAGTGCTCTGTACGTAAATACTCTTTCTGCATCAATGATATGTTGAATGACTTCTTTTACCGACCACTTACCTTCAGCATAGCGGAATTCTTTTTTTCATCTGTTATCGACTCAAAAAAGTATTGAACAAGGCTGTTTGATTTTTTAATGCATCTGTTAAATTATTTTCATTAACCGCATTGATGTA
The DNA here is from genome assembly GCA_016708765.1 of Chitinophagaceae bacterium. GTDB lineage: Bacteria > Bacteroidota > Bacteroidia > Chitinophagales > Chitinophagaceae > JJ008. Next base: position 617,030 of record JADJFD010000001.1, on the reverse strand, counting down.
GCCATGGTACCATTCGGGTGCAGAAGATAGGTCTGGTCTTGCCATGCTGAATTATTGTTTTGGTAAAGGTGCACCAACAGCAATGTCGCAACGATGTCCCGGTTTACCATGTTCAGGATTCATACCAGCCGCAACTGGAGTTGTAGTTGGCACAGTAGGCGTAGTGGTAGCAGGTAATAAAGGTGTAACAGGAGCTTCCTGTTTTGTTATAACAGGAGATTCTACCGGCTTTACTGCAGCAGGTTTGCTATCTAAAGGCGCACCTACAGCTATGTCGCAACGATGACCTGGTTTACCATGTTCAGGATTCATTCCAGCAGCTGCAGGTTTTACCGGTTGAGATGAAGTAACTATGGTAGCGTTTTTTGCACTTATATCAGATGTATTGGTAAGTGTTGGGGTAGTAATTGGTGCTTGAGGTTTTGTTGGAGTGCTGTTTAAAGGAGCACCTACAGCAAGATCACAACGATGACCAGGTTTGCCATGCTCAGGATTAAGTCCGGCTCCAGATACAGAAGCAGTTTGAACAGGCGTTATCGTTGTTGATGTAGTTGCCGGTGTTAATACTGGTGCTGTTATTGTATTCGTTGGTACTATCCCATTTGTATCTGGTACTGAAGGAGTATAAACAGCTGTTGAATCGTTTTTTGGAATATACTTAGTTTCTCCGCTAGAATTACTGCCACATCCTGTAACAAAACTAACTGCTGCAATTCCTATAAGTAGTGATAAATATTTCATAATGTAATTTTTTGCTGAAGCAATGCTGCAATTTAATCAAGTTTTTTTAGAAATAAAACTATAATAGCTTTTATGAGAACAGAATAGAAAGAAATAGCCCCGTTATAAACGAGGCTATAAATACTTTGTCAGCAAATATTATTCTTTGTTTTGGGAGGAATCTTAGAATCCTTTTTTAATTGACATGTTTCTTTCACCTTTTAACGTAGATGCAAGTTTTACAGCTTCGTAAGCATTAATAATTCCTCCAGCTTTACTTAATTCATTTAAGTTAACCATTTCGTCAGTACCAGGATTATTAACGTCAATCCCTGGGTTTTGAGATGATTTTTCTATAACCATTTTAACTTGTGCGGCACTTAATGTTGGGAAATATTCCAATATCATTGCTGCAAGACCAGCTACAACAGGAGAGGCCATACTTGTTCCTTGCAAATTCTGATATGTGTTGCCACCTGGAACAGTTGCGTAAATCTTTACCCCAGGCGCAAAAACATCAACTTCATTTTTACCATAGTTAGAAAAACTTGCAGTAAGTCCGCCAGCTTTCGGATCTCCACTAGCTCCAACGGTTATCCAGTTATTTGGTCTGCTTTGATCAAGCATAATAGGGGTAGGATAGTTAAAAGATGTATCAAGATTTTTGGCATCATTACCTGCGGCATGAACCAAAAGAACTCCTTTGCTTTCTGCATATTTCACTGCATCATCAACCCACTTTTTCTCTGGAGAGAAACCTTTGCCAAAACTCATGTTAATTACCTTAGCTCCGTTATCAACAGCATAATAAATGGCTAACGCAATGTCTTTGTCATGTTCATCACCATCAGGTACTGCTCGAAGGGTCATTATTCTTACATTATCGGCAACACCATCCATTCCTTTACCATTGTTACGGGCGGCTCCGATTATTCCCGACACATGGGTTCCATGCAATGCTGATTTATTGCTCACCATTACATTGTTATTGCCATAAAATTTATCATTAAAGTCTTTGTAGTTGTCCTTTACAACATCTGCTCTGTAGTTTTTTGGAGCAATATCAGAAGCTTCCATTTTGTTGAGGTCAGCTTCCAATTGATCTAAAATCTGCTGATTGGTAATTTCGTTATTATCATTGCCTTCGCAAATTCTAATCAGAATATCTTTTACTTTTTTTGCATCGGCATCTTCAGTTGTATAATTTTCAAGGTCTTTACAATTATATTCTTCTTTTTTTATCGATTTACGAATTACAGAATCGCCTGCTGCCATCATTTTAGACATTCTTCTTATCTGAATTATTTCCATTGGATTTACATCGCCAACAATTTCTTGCTTTGCTCTTGCCCACATGTCATAATAAAATAATTCATCGACGGAAAGCATAGAAACATCTTTCAACTCTGCATATTTAGCTTTTAAATTGTGATATACTCTGGCAGCTTCATAAGAGTCTTGTTCTACATTTTGACCGTCACGGCCACCAAGAAAGTTCCAGCCATATACATCATCCACATAGCCGTTTTTATCATCGTCAATTCCGTTGCCAGGTATTTCTTTTGGATTTCTCCAAAGAACAGGCTTCAAGTCTTCATGTAAAGTGTCGATACCAGAATCTATTACGGCAACAATTACTGGACTGCTTTTTAACTTTTTTGTTTTTACAAAATCGTATGCTTTATCGATACTGATACCATAGTAACCAGAACTTGCCTTGTCCATCATATGCCATCCTTTGGGTACCTCTTGTGCTTGTAATGCGTAGGATACGAATCCTGCCACTAGAAATAAAGCACTGTTTTTGAAATTTTTATTCATATGTGTTTTTAATTTGTATACAAAATTGGTGTAGGCGTAAAAATAATGATTACCATTCATACATTTTACAAACGTAAACACCCTTTTGCAGGTGATTTTATGCTTTTTTTGACGGACGGCAATACTAATAGGTTGCCTGCTAAGTTTTTACAGAGGTTTTTTATGATTTCTATACATCAAACTTTATTCCTTGTGCCAGAGGAAGAGATGTACTGTAATTAATTGTGTTTGTTTGACGACGCATATAAACTTTCCATGCATCGCTGCCACTTTCCCTGCCACCACCGGTTTCTTTTTCGCCACCAAATGCACCCCCAATTTCGGCACCAGATGTGCCAATATTGACATTCGCAATACCACAATCGCTTCCGGCATGTGATAGGAATTGCTCCGCTTCTCGGAGGTTTAGTGTCATAATTGATGATGATAATCCTTGCGGCACTTCATTTTGAATAGCAATCGCCTCATCAATCGTTTTATATTTTAATAAATAAAGAATGGGAGCAAATGTTTCATGTTGTACAATCTGGAAGCCGGGTTTTGCTTCGGCAATACAAGGCTTCACATAGCAACCACTTTCAAAGCCTGCACCAGATAGCACACCGCCTTCAACAACAAAATTTCCACCTTCTACTTTGCATTTTTCAATTGACTCTAAATACATCTGCACTGCATCTTTATCAATCAATGGACCTACATGATTGTTTTGATCTAATGGATCTCCAATGCGTAGCTGTTTATAAGCAGCAACTAATTTATTTTTTATGGTTTCATAAATATCTTCATGAATGATCAATCTTCTGGTGCTGGTACATCTTTGCCCGGCGGTGCCTACTGCACCAAATACTGAACCGAGTACAGCAATGTTTAAATCAGCATCTTTTGATATAATGATGGCATTATTCCCTCCTAATTCTAATAAGGCTCGCCCTAATCTTGCGCCAACAGCAGCACTTACAGCTTTACCCATTCTTGTAGAGCCAGTTGCTGATAGAAGCGGCATTCTTGTATCTGCCGACATCCATTCTCCAACATCCCTGCCGCCAATTACCAATCCACTCACACCTTCCGGCACATTGTTTTTTTTGAATACTTCTGAAATAATATTTTGACAGGCTATGCCGCACAAGGGAGTTTTTTCTGAGGGTTTCCAAATACAGACATCTCCACAAACCCATGCAAGCATTGTGTTCCAACTCCATACAGCTACTGGAAAATTAAATGCTGATATTATTCCAACTATACCTAATGGATGATACTGTTCGTACATTCTATGACCTGGACGTTCGCTGTGCATAGTTAATCCATGCAATTGTCTTGATAAGCCTACCGCAAAATCGCAGATGTCAATCATTTCCTGTACTTCGCCCAGACCTTCTTGTAAACTTTTGCCCATTTCATAAGAAACCAATTTACCTAATGGCTCTTTATTTTTTCTTAATGCATCTCCAATTTGTCGTACTATTTCTCCACGTTGTGGGGCTGGCATCAGCCTCCAGGTTTTAAATGCTTCTTGTGCTTTATTGACTACTGCTTCATATCCGGCTTTATCAGCTGCGATAACAGATCCGATCTTTTTCCCGTCAACTGGAGAGTAGGAATCAATTGTTTCTCCCGAAGAATCAATCCATTTCGTTCCTGTACTTATTCCTTTATTTGAAGTATTTACTCCAAGTGTCTTTAAAAAATCCATAGCTTTTAAATTTGGGTCACAAAGTTACCTCAATTCCTCCTGATAACCATCTACCCGGCATTTGTGAGCCTAACAGGTCGCTATACTTCTTGTCGAAAATATTATCGGCTTGAACGAAAAGCTTTCCTTTTTCTTTTGGCAAAAGATATCCGAGTTTAGTATTCAGAATGAAATAGGATGGAGTGATCTCAGCACCTATTGATGCAGCTTTTCTTTCGTTTCTGTTTTTATATAGTCCTCCAATTGAGATGAAAAAAGACTTGATTGTATAAGTTGTATTAAAATTGACAAGATGCCTTGCATGAGATGAAATGTAAAAAGAAGGAATGCTGTCATTATTTTTTGAATTCAACCATGTATAACCAAATATAAAATTCAAAGTAGATGAAAGGTTTATTTTCTTTGAATAAATGGCATCAACCTCAATTCCTTTTGTTTTTACACTTTCTACATTTTTTGCCAACGAATAAGAGCCTGTTGGTATAAGGTTTGCCTTTCTTGGCATTTCGCTGTATGGAGTAGGGGCATAGTCAATCAGCCCTTTGTGATTTCTGTAAAAGAAAGTTGAACTAAGCTGTAAGTTTTTATTAAAACGATAATCTGCACCGATTTCAAAATTCCAGGATTCTTCTGGCTTTAAATCAGGGTTTCCGATTGTTCCGCTTGTTACCAATACTTTGTTATAATTATTGAATCGCTCAGTGAAGTCTGCATCACGGATTGATTTGCCAACAGAGGACCTGATGGTTAATGCTGAAGGCGTCCATGCAAAATTTATTTGTGGAACAAGCACTGCACCGTATCGTTCATCCCAATCGAGCCGCAGGCTTTCATTCAGGAAAATGTTTTCAGCAAATTGCTGACGGAAGATTGTATAAAAAGATAGATGTGCTATACTGTGATTTCCTCTATCATTTGACTCAATCTTTTTTTCAATGAATTGGATACCTGGAGTAATACTGTATTTCTTATTAATATTCCAATTGTAATAAACCTGTGCAGTATATAAATTTGATTTGTTATCATTCGGTATTGCTGCTGGGCGAAACCAGAACTGATCTCTTAGTTTTTTATAACCTAAATCAATATTTAATAATCCATTTTTTGTTTTCTTATTTATATTTATTTGACTCCAGATGGAGTTTACTTTTTCATTGGAAGTGTCGCTGGCAAATGTTGTAAAAAAATTTTGTGCATTGAAGTCTCTAAAATCTGCACTGGCACGGATGCTTGCTCTCCAATCCTTTTTAAACTGATGTGAAAAAGCAATACTGGCTGTTGTTAAATGAAAAAAGCCTGTTGTTCCTCTTAATTGTTCTCCTTTGGCATTGTTTGTAACCACACCGGCAGAAAAAGATGACTTGTTTTTTGCATATTGAAAATGGGCACCTGCATTGAACATTTTGTTTTCTCCTGCTGCAAGATTTAAACGAAGCTTTTTAGTAGCACTAATTTTTCCTACAAATGTTTTAGTAATAATATTGATAACACCACCAACTGCTTCTGAACCGTAAATAGCAGAAGCGGCTCCTTTTAATACTTCAATTCTTTCTATCTCGGAAGGATGGATTGGCACATAGCCATTAAAATGTCCGGTAATCGGATCATTCAATTTTACACCATCAATAATTACTAATACCTGCTGAAATGTGCCACCTCGTAATATTATATTGCTTTGAGAACCTTGCGGGCCTCTTTGTTGTACTTCTATTCCCGGAATATAACGAAGTAATTCGTCTATTGAATTTACAGGAAGAGAATAGAAAGATTCCCCTTTAATGGTAATTATATTTCTCCCTGTTTCTTTTTGTTCTTGTTCTAAAAGACTTGCAGTAATTGTTATGTTGCTTAACTCAATATCTTTTTCCTGCGCTAATAATAGGGTGGTTAAGAGAGTTGTTATGATCCCAAAAGATAATTGTTTTGCAAGTTGCATGCAGGTTATTTTGGTCGCAAAAATAATCGATGATTCGAATGCTTATCAGAAGATTTAAGGAATGACAGCAACGTGACAATTAATACTGTTCACTCTCATTTGGAAAATCGTTTGACTTTACATCTTTGATGTATTGTTGAACTGCAGTGGTAGCCTGCTCAGCAACATTCAGGTATTGTCTTAAAAAACGGGGTTTAAATTCTGTGTTTATACCAAGCATATCATGCATTACAAGCACTTGACCATCACAATTACCACCTGCACCTATTCCAATCGTTGGGATTGATATGCTAGCTGAAACTTCTTTTGCAAGACTTGCAGGAATTTTTTCTAATACAATTGCAAAGCAGCCAGCATCTTCTAAAAGTTTGGCATCATTTCTTAATTTATTTGCCTCTTCTTCTTCTTTTGCTCTTACAGTGTAAGTGCCGAATTTATAAATTGATTGTGGAGTAAGTCCTAGATGCCCCATTACCGGAATGCCGGCAGAAACAATTTTTTTAATTGAGTCTAAAACTTCTTCGCCACCTTCAAGCTTTATAGAATGTCCGCCAGATTCTTTCATTATCTTGATAGCAGAAGCTAGAGCTATATCCGAATTGGATTGATAAGAGCCAAAAGGAAGATCTACTACAACCAGACTACGATTAACTGCACGGATAACAGACGATGCATGGTATATCATCTGGTCTAAAGTAATAGGCAAAGTAGTTTCATGGCCTGCCATTACATTGGATGCAGAATCGCCAACGAGTATTACATCAATGCCAGCGCCGTCAATTATTTTTGCAAAAGAGAAGTCGTAGGCAGTAAGCATACTGATCTTTTCGCCAGACTCTTTCATCTTTTGAAGTGTAAGCGTAGTAACTTTTTATTTCTTTGTTAACGGACATTATGTTCTTTTAGATTATAAATGTAACTAAAATCATATTTCGATATTCCTGAGCCTTAATTCATCATATAGGTTGTGAATTAGCCCATCCGCCAATCCAATTTTGGGAACAAAAATTTCTTCAGCATCAGACCATCGCATGGCATTAATATAAATAAGCAGGGCGGGAACAATTACATCGGCTCTGTCTTCTCTTAGTTTATGCAGGCTGATACGTTGCGCCAGGGAAAGGTTGCTGAATTCTTTATAGTAATCTCTTAATACATCAAGCGGCAGCGATTTGCCTTCTTTTCGTTTAGATATGGAGAATATTTTATTGATGTTACCACCCGAACCGATTACAGTTACATGATGATAACCTTTAGTTTTTTTGGTTATACATTCTTTCATCTCATCCCATGTAGCTTCTGTAACTTGGTTTTTTAATAAGCGAATTGTTCCTATGTTGAAGGATTCTTTAAAAATTAGTTTGTTGTCACTAAAAAAAGTCAGTTCAGTACTTCCTCCACCAACATCTACATATAAATAAGATTCTTCATCAGTTAGGTTTTCTGCGATATGGTTTTCATATATATACGAAGCTTCTTCTTTGCCGCTGATAATTTGTATTTCTATACCAGTTTCGGCCTTAACTTTTTTTATAATTTCCGGAGAATTTACAGCATCCCTCATGGCGGAAGTGGCACAGGCTTTCCAGTGTTTTACATCATATACTTCTAATAGTAGTTGGTATGATTTAATTGTCTTGATTATTTTTTCTACTTTAGCTGGAGGAATTTCGCCTTTATCAAATACGTCAAAACCGAGTCGCAAAGGAACTCTGACCAAAACTACTTTGATGAACTCTTTTGTACCCTGAGGGCCAGAAATAACATCGGTAATTAATAATCTTGCTGCGTTGCTTCCTATATCAATTGCTGCTAATCTCACGGTTGGGTTTTGATTTATTATAGAGGTAATTATATGTTTCTACCTGCGATCGGATTTTCTTTTTAGTTGTTCTTACATATTCATTGCTTAATTCATTATCAAGCCATCTCGCTTTCACATTATCTTGTAACTGAATGTCAAGAATATCAATCAGCTCTTTTTTTAATTCATTGTTCCAGATGGGACAGGTGGCTTCCATTCTATGTTCAAGATTTCTTGTCATCCAATCTGCCGAAGATAAAAAAACTTTTTCTTTGCCTCTGTTGTGAAAAATCCAAACTCTTGCATGTTCCAAATATTCATCAATAATACTTATAGCTCTTACTGGCTTCTCGTATTTTTTATTTTCAGTTAGCATACAAAAAATACCACGAATAATTAATTTAATCTGTACACCAGCTTTTGCAGCTTCATATAGTTTTAAAATCATTACTTCATCAGAAAGTGAATTCATTTTCAGCGTAATGGCGGCAGGCTTTTTCTTCTTAGCTTGTTTTATTTCTTCATCAATAAGTTTTATCATTTCTTGTTTTACAAAACCTGGACTTGGAATAATCGTTTTGCATTCTTTAAGAAAATGCATTCCTGATTTTGGTTGTTCTAGAAAATTGAAGATTCGATTTATATCAGCCATTATTTTTTGATTAGACGTTACTAAACAATGGTCGCCGTAAATTTTAGCTGTTTTCTCATTCATGTTTCCGGTACTGATAAAGCCGTACATAATGAATTTATGATCCTTTGTTTTCTTTTTGATCAGGCAAATTTTTGAATGCACTTTTAAATCCGGGATTTCAATTAGCACTTTTGCGCCTTCTTCTTCGAGCCTGTTTTTCCATTCTATGTTTGCTTCTTCTTCAAACCTGGCTCTAAGTTCCAGCATTACAATTACTTCTTTGCCGTTACGAACAGCATTTATGAGTGCATTTACTAATTTAGATTGTGATGCAAGACGGTAACAGGTAATTTTTATTGTTGTTACATCTGGGTCAAATGCCGCTTCCCGTATAAGATCAATTAATGGAAGAAAGGAATGATAGGGAAAATGAAGTAATACATCTTTTTTGAGTATAACATCTGAAACTCTATTTTCTGTAAGTTGGGGGTGGTCAAATGGTTTTTTGCGTTGTTTTTTATCTTTAAATACCTGATCAGGAAAATCTATGAAGTGCCGGTAATTATGAATACGACCACCTGGAATTAGGTTATCTCTTTTTGAAAGATTTAATCTGCGAATTAGATATTCTAACAATCCTGGATCCATTTCTCTGTCATACACAAAACGAACAGGATGCCCTTTCTTTCTATTTTTAATTCCCTTTTCCAGTTTCTGGATAATATTCATCGAGATGTCCTCATCAATATCAATTTCTGCATCACGGGTAACTTTAAAAATATGCGAAGAGTACTGATCATAGCCGAAGTAAGAAAATATGTCAGGCAGATTGGCACGGATTATATCTTCGAGTAAAATAATATGATGTTCATCAGGATTGGGAGAAGGTAAAATGGTAAACCTGCCAAGAGCCCGGCTTGGAATTTCGATCAATGCGAATTTCCTTTTTAATGCACTTTCTTTTTTCCACATTACTACTGCCAGATAAATTGATTTATCTCTCAATACCGGAAAGTCGGGAATATTCTCAATCATTAAAGGGATGACATCTGAACTTACTTCTTCTTCAAAGTGATTTTGAACAAACTTTTGTTGTTCGCTATTTAATTCCTTTTCGGTTCGTAAAAATATTTTTTGTTCTGTCATCAGATGTTTCACTTCTTCCCATATGCGGTTGAATTCACCTTGTTGATTTAATACCGTCATTTGTATCTCATCAATAATCTGTTGCGGATTATTTTCAAGATGCATTTTTGCCTTACTTCCCAATTGTATCATACGACGAAGTGCTGCTACTCTCACTCTGAAGAATTCATCCATATTATTGGAAAAAATGCCTAGAAACCTGAGGCGTTCACGAAGGGGTACTGATGCATCGGCGGCTTCTTGTAATACTCTTGCATTAAATGAGAGCCAGCTTATATCTCTTGCAATTAATTTTCTTTTGTCGTGTGCCATAAAGGGTAAATTATTTCCGTAGTTGGTGAAATTACGAAATGCAGAAAAAGTAGAATATTAAGTTTTTCGAGATATGTTACTTTTTTTTGGCAGCTTCAATAATTGAAGTGGTGGAAAATCCTTCAAGAATTGGATTGATAACTACACGACCGCCGTTTGCAATTACCTCTTTCGCTCCTGCAATTTGGTCTACGCTGTAATCGCCGCCTTTTATTATGACGTCTGGCATTATGCTTTTTATTAATTCAAGCGGTGTATCTTCTTCAAATAACACAACTGCATTAACCATCTGTAATGCCGCAAGCACTATTGATCTTGCTTCGTTATTATTAATAGGACGAGTTTCTCCTTTTAATCTTTTTACCGAAACATCAGCATTTAATCCTACGATTAAAATATCTGCCTCTCTTGCCGCTGCGATTAAAGAAACGATATGCCCATGATGAAGAATGTCGAAAACGCCATTGGTAAAGGCAATTGTTTTACCAGCAACTCTCCAATCCGCAACGCTTTGAACTATTTGCTTTTTTGATACTATTTTGGTTAATATTAGGTCAGCGTTTTGCAAGATTTTTTCTTTTATTATAATAAGGTAATGCAACAAAGCTAATTAAACCACCGATGAGAATAACTGCCGTTTGTGCCAACCACAATATCCAACCAAATGCCAGGGCAATACCTTCATTTAAACCATACAAAAGCATCGTTTTTTGAATAAGCCATGCATAAGCTCCGATGCCGCCAGGCGTAACGATCATGCCAATACTACCAGCCGATAGAACAGTGAAGGCTTCTTTGATTCCGTAATGCTCAGTTTCTTGTAATGCCAGAAATCCTATATAACCGCCCATCAGATAGATAGTCCAGATAAGAATTGACAGAAAGATAAACTGTTTTCTTTTTTTAAGATGTTTGATTGCAGATACGCCTTGAACAATGCTATTAATAATTTTTTTGATTAATAGTTTTAGGTCAGTCAGATTCTTTTTCTTTTTTATCATCCAGACGATTAGGGCAATCAAAAGAACTCCGAAAACGATCAATGCGATAATCCATCCAGCTATTTTTTTCTTTTCTTCAGTATTATCTGGCGACGAAAAAAAGGTGTCGAGTAGTTGTGTATAAAGATGCGGTTGTATAAGCAGTGTGATGGCAAATACGATTAATAAAGTAAGAGCATCGATTATTCTTTCAAGTATGATAGTTCCAATTAATTTATCGGCAGGAATTTTTTCGTAACGGGCTAGCACGGTACATTTTAAAACTTCGCCCAGCCTTGGCACCGCCTGATTTGCCAGATAACCAATCAATACCGCAAAAAATGTATTTGTTTTTGTTGGTAAATAGCCAAGCGGTTCAATTAATAATCGCCAACGCAAAGCTCTTATAAAATGACTTAGTAGTAAAAGGCCAAACACCGGAATAAGTAACCAATACCTTGCTGTTTTGAGTGCAGATTTAATGTGTGATTTATCGTCGGCAGATAAATCTTTTATTGACCACCAAACCAAAAAAATACCTAAGCCAAGAAAAAAGCTGTATTGTAATATGGTACGAAGCCGTTTGTTCATGAATTCGAAAATAACCCGATGTTTCTTATTTATGATTAATAATTTTATTGTTTAATTGAACAATAACATATTATCGATCAATCTTATTTCGTTATTATAAGCGGCAATTAGTGCAACTACTTTTTTGCTTTCAACCCAATCTTTGATACTTGTCAATGTTGAACTATCTGCTATTTCAACATAGTCAACTTTAAAACCAGCTTCTTCAAGCATTCTTGCTGCTTCTTTTTTTAATGCAAAAGGAGTTGACTTACCGGCATTATTTTTAATAAACAATAAAGTTTCAAAAATTAAAGCGGATCTGCTTCGTTCATTTTCATTAAGCCTCATGTTCCTGCTGCTCATAGCTAGTCCATCAGTTTGTCGAAGTGTAGGGCAGATGGTGATGGCTATCTTTTCTTTCAGTCCAATAAGTTCAATTAATTTAGTAATCACCATGCACTGTTGAAAATCTTTTTCTCCCAGATAAAGATTATCCGGCCCCACAATATTAAGCAGACGGTCAACAACCATGCAGACTCCCTGATAATGTCCCGGACGAAATTCGCCTTCTAATATTGCTTCTAGGTTACCTAAATCATATGTTTTTTCAATGGTAAGACCGCTCGGATAGATTTCTTCAACAGAAGGAAGAAAAAGAACATCGCATCCAGCATCTTCTAATTTTGGGATGTCTTGCTCGATCGTACTTGGATATTTATCAAAATCTATGGTATTGTTGAATTGGGTAGGGTTTACAAATATGCTACAAACTGTGATGTCATTAACCTTTTTTGAAGAATGAATTAAAGAAATATGTCCATCATGTAAGGCTCCCATTGTAGGTACAAAACCCAATTTTAGGCCTGATTTTCGTTGTTTATCAAGCCAGTTTTGTAAAGCCATGGCTTTCTTAAATAATATCATTGATAGAGCAAGTTAATGTTGATAATTCTTAAATCACAATTTTAGCCCTAAAATAGTTACCTTTGCCACCTTTTAATAAAGCGGATTAAACTAAACGAGACGCAAATGTCAGCAAAGAAAAGAATTTTATTTATCGCCAACGAAATGTCTCCCTACCTTGAATTGACAGAGTTTTCTGAAATCGTCAATAAATTAGCAATCAAGGCAAACGATAATAATTTTGAAGTGCGGTGCATTATGCCCCGTTTTGGTACTATTAATGAACGCAGACACAGATTGCATGAAGTTGTAAGGCTTTCGGGAATCAATGTTTCTGTAGATAACGATGACATCCCTTTGCAGATTAAAGTAGCATCTTTACCTAGTGCTAGATTACAGGTATATTTTTTGGATAATGAGGAGCTATTTAAAAGAAAGTTTCATTTTCATGATGAAAATGAAAAATGGTATGATGATAATGGATTGAGAACAATTTTTTATTGCAAAGGCGCATTAGAAACAGTAAAAAAATTCGGATGGCCTCCTGATATTATTCATTGCAGCGGCTGGATGACAGGACTTATTCCTGCATACTTAAAAACTGTGTACAAAAAAGAACCAGTTTTTGCACACAGCAAAATCGTATATACAATCGGGCAAAATACTTTTAAAGAAAAGCTGGGAGCGAAATTTTTAAAAGAGGCACTTATACATGCTTCATTAAAAGATAAAGACCTGGAGCCATTTAAAGAAACAACGAATACAGCAATGTTTCGTGGTGGAGCCACTTATGCGGACGCTATTACATTTGGTGCAGATAAAATAGATAAAAAATTGGTCGACGAATTTTCGAAAGTAAGAGGTAAAAAGACACTTCCTTATACAGAAGACGGAGATTTAACAGACTATTTACAACTGTATAACGACCTTGCGAGTAAATAAAATCACTAACCCGGACATAAATCTACTTTGTGAAGAACAGATATTTCTTTTTAAACCTGATAGCAATCGTTACAACGGTTGCTATTGTATTTTCAGCTTGCAGAAGAATTAATGAAGCCACAGAACTTGGCGGCGGATTAATACCACCAGTGGATGGCATTAATACATTTGATACATTAATTAATGTTCAGACTTTTAATGATACGTTTGGATTGGCTACTGATTCTCAGTATCTTGATAAGAATCAGGAATTTTTTCTTGGTAGAATAAACAACGATCCATTTTTCGGCAAAACAGATGCCAGAATGTTCTTTGAACTAAAACCGTTGGTATATCCTTATAGTTTCGGAAATGCTCATCCTGATAGCTTATTTATTGATTCGGTAGTACTAGTGATGGATTATATTGAAACGTATGGAGACACTAACACCGTGCAAACGGTGAATGTTTATGAAATGGATAATATCCCTGCCAATAACTTTAAAGTGGATTCCAACTACTTAATCAGGAAGGAACATTTTTCTTATTCCGCTTTATTAGGTTCAAAAACTTTTACACCGAAATCACTAAAGGATTCTGTAAAAGTATTTAGAGATACCTCTCGTAACCAGTTAAGAATCCGGCTTGACAATAGTTTTGGTACAAGGTTATTATCATATGACTCTTCCAAAACTTCTTTGAATGGTGCTTATGCAAATGATTCTGCTTTTAAATCTAAGCTAAAAGGATTTGCAGTACGGTCAATGAGTTCTGGTAATGCAGTGATGGGGTTTAATTTAAATGGAGTCAACACCAAGCTTGCCATTTATTATCGTTATGATAAAAGAGTAGTACCAACAACTCCAAAACTAGATACAACAGTTGCTTATTTCTCTTTCTTTAGTTCACTATGTGCTGCTGCTAATTATATACAACGAGATTATTCTGGAACACCAGTAGAGGCTTCTGTAGGAGGTGCAATTTCTGACCAGATAGCATATATACAAACAACACCGGGAACTTTTACCACCATTAAAATACCAGACCTGGCAACTGTAAATAACCGCCTTATTCACAGGGCAGAGTTAATTATAGAGCAATTATATGATTTAAGCGATAGCACTTTCAGCGTTCCAGATTTGCTTTATTTAGATGCCTTTGATCCAAGTATAACTGCTAATTATAAATACAGAACTATTCCTTACGATTTATCAATAAATAGTGCTGGTAGCTTTAATCTTGGAAGTTTTGGAAGTTTTCCAACAATGTCTGTTGATGGTGCAGGAAATAAAATACGGGTATGGAAGTTTAATTTATCTAGATATGTACAACATATTTTAACCGGAACTCAGTCAATATACGATTTTCGACTTCTTGCTCCATTCTCATTTATAGAGCAATTTGGTATACCTCCGGGTGCAGATATAACTATACCTATTTCTATAAATACGAGTGTTGCAAAAGGAAGAGTAAGAGTAGGTGGTGGAAATCATCCAACTCAAAGAATGAGGCTTCGGCTTATTTATTCCAAACTGTAATATCTTAACGATAGTTATCAAGATATGTTTAAAAGTCTGCTTTCTTATGAAAGCGGACTTTTTTCATTGTGAGCTCACCCTTATCTTTGCCGCCTAAAAATTATATTCATGTCTTATTTATTTACTTCTGAATCTGTTAGTGAAGGACATCCTGACAAAGTAGCTGATCAGATCTCTGATGCGTTAATTGATAATTTTCTTGCTTTTGATCCTCAATCAAAAGTGGCTTGCGAAACGTTGGTAACTACAGGTCAGGTTGTATTAGCTGGCGAAGTGAAATCAAAAGCATATTTAGATGTACAGGAAATTGCAAGAGGCGTTATTCGTAAGATTGGTTACACCAAGAGTGAATATATGTTTGAAGCAAGCAGTTGTGGAGTATTGTCTGCAATACATGAACAATCATCCGATATCAATCAGGGTGTTGACAGAAAGAAAAAAGAAGAGCAGGGTGCAGGTGACCAAGGAATGATGTTTGGCTATGCTACTAACGAAACAGAAAACTATATGCCATTGGCATTAGATCTTTCTCATAAATTATTGATTGAGCTAGCTGCGCTTAGAAGAGAGAATAAGCAAATAAAATATTTGCGTCCAGATGCAAAGAGCCAGGTTACATTAGAATATGATGATAACAACAAGCCTGTTCGAATTGATGCAATAGTAATTTCTACTCAACATGATGATTTTGATTCTGAAGCAAGAATGCTTGCTAAAATCAAAGATGACATGATCAAGATTCTTATTCCAATAGTTAAGTCTAAGTACAAAAAATTTGCAAAGCTTTTCAATGACAATATAAAATATCACATTAACCCAACAGGTAAGTTTGTTATCGGAGGGCCACATGGCGATACTGGATTAACAGGCCGTAAGATTATTGTTGATACCTATGGTGGTAAAGGTGCACACGGTGGTGGAGCTTTCAGTGGAAAAGATCCTTCTAAAGTGGATCGTTCTGCAGCTTATGCCACAAGACATATTGCTAAGAATTTGGTAGCTGCTGGTGTAGCAGATGAGGTATTGGTTCAGGTTTCTTATGCTATTGGTGTTGCAAAACCAACCAGTATTAATGTAAATACATATGGTACAGCAAAGGTTTCATTAACTGATGGCCAGATTGGAAAAATAGTGGAGAATCTTTTTGATATGCGTCCTTACTTTATTGAACAGCGTTTCAAATTAAGAACTCCTATTTATAGTGAAACAGCTGCATACGGTCATATGGGCCGTAAGTCTGAAGTTGTAGAAAAGAAATTTACTTCGCCTGATGGAAAAACAATTGTAAAGAAAGTTGAATTGTTTACTTGGGAGAAATTGGACTATGTGCCAAAAGTGAAAAAAGCATTTGGGTTGAAATAAAAGCCACCTAAATCCCCCGAAGGGGGACTTTAGAACCTGAAAGAATCGAAAGACTTTCAGGTTTTTTATTTTAGCCATTCTTGCCTCAAAAACAAAACCATTAATTTTGAAAGGTGAAAAATTTTAGACAACAACAAAGACCAAAGAAAAACACACTTGTAATAGGACGCAATGCTGTACTAACAGCCCTGCAAAGCGGTCAACAATTAGATAGAATTTATTTAGATACGAAAGTTCTAGGGGCAGAAATAAGCGATATTAAAAGACTGGCTTGAGAAAATGGAGTGCCTGTTAATTATGTTCCAATCTTCAAGCTAAATAGTTTTAATGTTCCCAATCATGAAGGTTGTATAGCACAAATTGCAAAAGTGCAATATCAAAACTTACAGGATGTTATTTCATTTGTAATTGAAAGTGGCGAAGCTCCTTTGTTTATTATTTTGGATGGCATAACTGATATAAGAAATATTGGCGGCATTGCCCGTACAGCATTTTGTACAGGAGTTCATGCTATTATTATTCCGGAAAAAGGAGTGGGAGCTTTGAATGAAGATGCGATACTGACATCTGCCGGTGCATTGGAGCAAATTCCAGTCTGCCGTGTTAACAGTTTAATGAAAGCTGTTGATGAACTACGGTTGAATGGTATTAAAGTTTTTGCCAGTGAAATGACAGCTGAAAAAAACATTGCAGATGCGGATTTTAAAGACCCTTGTGCCATTGTAATTGGTAGCGAAGAAAAAGGAATTTATCCGGCGTTGCTGAAAATATGTGATGAAAAAGTGAAAATCCCCATGGTTGGTGATTTTGAATCTCTCAACGTTTCTGTTGCAACAGGAATGATTTTGTATGAGGCTATGAAACAACGATTATAATATTTTTTTAAGTATACTTTTGTTTTTGAACATTAAATAATTTTTTTTGGTTTCACTAAGTGTTTTTTGTAGAATTTCAGATTTGTCAAGTATCAGGTAGTCATCTTTTTTCAGATTGGCATAGTGTAATGATATTTTTTTCTCATCAATAAGCCGTATTAGCTCATCAGTATCCAAAGAAGCTACTTCTAATTTATCTTTTTCACCAAATGCCAATCTGAAAATGAAATGTCGTGGATGTAAAAAATCATTAATTTTTTTCTTATTTAAAAAAGGGTTGCTTCCAATTTCAAGACTGCAATCGAGATAATACCAGTCATTTACTTTAATCAGAAAGGCGCTGAGTATTGTTGTGTCAGTTATATTGGTTTCATTACTTTTTTCAATACATGTTATACTGTATAACTTACCTTCTCGACCGCTGATAGTGTCTATTAAATAATGAACAGATTGCTCTATACTCTCTTGCCATTTCCCGATTAATTCTTTTTTAAACACAAAATCTCTTGAATTTTGCGATAATGGATATAAGGTTCCCACAACTTTACAGGATGTAGCTGTTATAGCAACAAAAACGGCAATTATTAATGATAAAAATTTCATTTTGATAAGTTTTAATGATTAATTAAGTGTTAATGAAATCAACTCGTCTACAAATTCCCTGAATGTTTGTTTTAATTCACTATCAGCGTCTGTGCCATAGTTAATAAAGAAGATATGTGTTACTCCTTTGGTTGGGAAATAGAACATATTAGCAGTATAACCTAAGTCACGGCCTTTATGACCAATTCCAAAATCAGTTCCGTTCATGTATGACTTCTGTATACCATATCCGTAGAAATTTGTGTCATCTTGTTTGCCATACGTTTCCATAATAGTCATAGAAGAGGGTTTTAAAAATGTTCGTTGAACCAATAAGGCATTCTCGAATTTGAAAAGGTCAAAAAGGTTGCTGAAAATGCCGCCATAACCATTGCCGCTGCCTGTTACCAGATTTGATACGTTTACAATTGTTTGGTTATTGTAAATATCAAAGTATCCCTGAGCAACAGAAGGAGGTAATTTGTCATGCGGTTGATAATAAGTATCTCTAAGACCAAGCGGAGTTGTTATGTATTGTTTTAACAGGTCTGCATGTTTTTTCCCTGTTTGTTTTTCTAATACCAATGTTATTATCGTAGTATTTGTATTCGAATAAACAGCCGTATCACCCGGAGCAAAAAGTGCAGGTTTGTTATAAATAAATTCAAGCAATTCTTCCTGTGTCCACTTTTTGTTTGGATTATTAAGTACTGCCAAATAAAATCTATCTTCTTCAATAAGGTCGGGAATCCCTGTTTCATGTTTCATACATTGACCAAATGTGACCAGACTTCCATTGGCTAGCTTATCTGTAATATTTGACGGAAGCCAGTCAGCAATCTTTTTATTTAATTCCTTATAACCGATTCCAGTATTTACCGAATCTTCAATCATTCTAAAAACGAGGGTTCCGATAAAAAGTTTAGTTATACTGGCAGCTTTTGAAATTGTGCCCGGCACAAAATCAATATTGTTTGAAATATCTGCCTTGCCGACAGCGCCTACCCAAGTTCCTTTTGAATCATTTATTAATAGTGAGATGCCAGGAAGCCCTTTGCGTTTGTATTTATCAAGTAATGATCTGAAAGCTGTATTTTTTGGATGAATATTACTACTGTCAACCCAAGGAATCTCTTGCCCAATGGTTGTTGTCATTACTACCTGAGCTTTTCTACAGGATGAAATGGCGATAACTATGACTAGTAGGATAAATAATATTCTCATAAGTTTATTTTAAAAGTTAGGGAAGGTGTCATCTTGGTGTAGAGCTGGTTATTTTGAAGAACCTGTGAAGGTTGATTTTTTACCGATAAGCTGATAGCTTTTCGTTTATTTTTTCCTGCTGAAATAAATAAGGGAATACTACCTCCAATTGAAATGATTCCAAGGACTGTGAGTACCTCTCCTGAGTTATTTTTTTTAGCATCTTGTTCAAACAGGTTAACAATTCCATTTTCTAGAATGGTTGAAAGACCTGCTCCAATCAATATTGCTCCGCCACTCAAAAGTATTGTTCCGGTTATTATCTGACTTTTACTTTTTTTTAAATATTCTTGTTTTGTTACTTCCATTTTTGGTGCTTCAATCTGTTGATTAAAGGCTTTAGTCAGGATTGAAAAAAATGCTAGCAAGAAAATTAATTTTTTCATGTTATTTTTTTTTGGTTGGTTATTTTGATTTGATAAGTCCGATCATAAAACTGTTATAAGGAAGTAGTGGGACATAAGATTTTACAAATGGAAACTGGAGCCGCTGTTGGTAGGATGTGAATACTCTTATTGTCTTTGCTGCAGTAGGGTTTAAAACGTAACTAAAGCCTATGGCGTAAGTTGCCATGGCCTGCATCCTTCCAATACCTTTGTTATTCTCATATTCACCCTCTTCATTAAGTTTTAATTTGGCTGTTGCAGGAATGGAGTGCATATAACCTGCTCCAATTGAAGTTTCTGCTGCTAATCGGGAGTTGAATTTATACCTGTAACCAAAATTTAGATAAAGGGGTAGACCATGCTGCACAAAGCGATGATAGAAATAACCCATTTTAACTTCACCAAACCATTCATGTTTTTCTTTTGGCTTAAGAATTCTACCATACCCTATCTCTAAACCAGGATGAATAGTTTCTTTTAATAATCCGGAAAACTTCTCAAAGGGTATTGCATTCTGTGTTGTAAAGAAAGCAGCGCTTACATAAGTTTGCCTTTGTGCACTTGCAATAATTACAGATGCCAAAATCACTAATGTTATTAATAAATGTCTCATAACTTTTATTTTTAATTTAAAGGATTACTTGTACACACCGGATTGCATATTTTTCAGGTTCTTTTCAATATCATGCCCTCTATTTTTTCTTCAATGTAAGACTGGTCTCTTACAACTATTTTCCCATACATATCCATTGAAACAGTATTACTTGATTCAAATATGTTTGTATATGCATTGTATTTGTTCCATCGCCCTACATTTTCCCAGACAGGTTCATAACAATAGTCCAGAAATAATTTTCGGCTTGGGTATCCGCCAACAGCAGCTTTTTTTAGAAATAAACCCGGTTTTGTCATCACCCAACTTTCGCATGCATAAACTGTGGGTTTATTGAGTAGTTCCCCTAAAGCAATCATTAAAGAATCACCATTCATTCTTGTTGTGTCTTTATAGTCAATAGATGAACGGGTATATGTAGCGCCACCATAACAGGATCCAATGACAACCATAGTCTCTTCATCTACAAAAGGAATTAGTTCTTTGAATGGTTTATTGATACATGAGTCTTTTAATGTTAAATAGCTGTATTCATTACTGCCAATAAAGAATAGGGAGTACCCTTTTTTATACATGCCATGTGAATCAAACCAAATTGTACCTATCCTTGCGTTGTATTTATTCAGACTGTACATAACTTCTGTACTCATTTGTTCTCCATTTTTTGCAATAATGGAAACAAATTTTGATGGACGGAATAAGCCTTTAAGCTTTGTTCTAAAAATATTGAACCGAGTTGATAGATCAAGTTTCCCTTTTTTTCTTTTAGAAATAATAAAGAAGTTCAATTGCTTTTTCTTTTCTTTCGCATCATCCCGAATATCTTCAATTTGGAATCCAGCTATTTTCTTATTTTGCTGAGCATTACTTTTAGAGCTGGCCGCTAGTAAAAAAGCTACTGACAAGATTATGTTTAGTGTTTTCATGATTGTTGGTTTTGATTTTCAATTCAAACTTATCTTACTATAAAACAGATTTAAAATGGAAACAAGAGACTTACTCGGCAACTTTGGTAGATAACCGTTCAATTAATGTTTTGGAGCATTGAATTTTAAGATATCTACATCTAAGTAGGTAAAATGGCGATCATGTCTGGTGGATTCCATAATTGAATTTTTGGTTTTACGGATTTTCCGTAATTTTCTTTTAGAATGGAATCCAACCAACTGCAACAACAACTCTTTAGCTTTCTTAAAGAATGTATTCCTCCACACCTGTCGCTTGTGGAGGAGTTGTGCGATTTGCTTAATCTAAGCCATGATAGTGTTTACAGAAGAATAAGAGGAGAAAAGCCAATTTCACTAGCAGAGTTAAAAATTATTTGTGAAAAATACCATATTTCACTTGATCAGCTTTTGCAACTAGAAAATGAATCTGTATTATTCGACGCACCCGGATTGAATGGTATGCCTGCTGAGTTTTCAGATTATTTGAATGCCGTACTTAATCAATTCAAATATTTTAATTCTTTTACTACAAGGGAAATGCACTATTTGTGTAAAGATTCAACAATTTGGAATTTTTACTTATTTCCTGAGCTGGCTGCATTTAAAACTTTCTTTTGGTCAAAGACAATTAATAACCAAGCGGCTCTCAGCAATAAGATGTTCTCTTTTGAAGAGTTTCCTTATCATGATTGTTTTCTTTTAGGTCAACAGGTGCTTAAAGAATATAACCAGATACCAAGTGTAGAATTATGGAATTTGGAAAGTATGCATAGTACGCTGAATCAAATCGCATACTATAGGGACGCCGGTAACTTTAAATCTAAACATGATTTAGCGTTGGTTATTAATGCTTTTGTAAATATGGTTGACCATTTGCAGTTACAAGCAGAAAGAGGTGTAAAATTTATGCCCGGTGACACTGAACTTTCGTATCGGGCATCTATTCAGTTTTTTATTAACGAACTTATTCTTGGCAATAACACAATGGTTATTAATCTTGATGGCAAGAAAATAAGCATGGTTACTTACAGCGTATTTCATTATTTATTTACAAAAGACCCTCGCTTCTCTACTAAGGTTATGGCTTCTTTTGATACGTTGCTTAACCGTTCGACACTTGTGAGTAAAACAGGTGAAAAGGATAGAAATCGATTTTTCAATAACATTCGAGAAAAAATTAAAGCATTAGGGTAAAAGCCTTCCTTTAATAACCGGTTATCTTTGTAATCATAATGAATAACAACTTAGTTAAACTTATTGAATGTCCCCGTGATGCCATGCAGGGATGGAAAAGTTTTATACCTACGGAAAAGAAGATTGAATACATCAACTCATTATTAAAAGTTGGATTCGATACAATTGACTTTGGCAGTTTCGTTTCGCCAAAAGCGATTCCGCAAATGGCAGATACGAGTGAGGTAATATCTAAAATTGAAATTTTAAATTCTAATACAAAGTTGCTTGCTATAATTGCAAATTACAGAGGGGCAGAAGAAGCAAGTATATATGATCAGATTAATTATCTCGGCTTTCCCTTTTCTGTTTCAGAAACTTTTCAGCAACGTAATACCAATTCTACTATTGAACAGTCCTTAGGAAGGGTAGAGGAGATACAAAATTTATGTATAAAAACCGGGAAAGAACTGGTCGTTTATATTTCGATGGGTTTTGGAAACCCTTATGGTGACTTATATGATGAAGACCTTGTTTTTGAATGGGTGAATAAGTTGGTAGCAATGGATATTGGTATCATTTCATTGGCTGATACTGTTGGCTTAGCAACTCCTCATCAGGTTTATGATGTTACCAGTTATTTGGTTGAATCCTTGCCGGGAACAGAAATAGGTGTTCACTTACATTCTACTCCACAAAACTGGGAAGAAAAATTAGAAGCAGCAGTTAAAGCAGGATGCAAACGTTTTGATGGTGCTTTAAAAGGAATTGGCGGTTGCCCCATGGCAGACGACGATCTGGTTGGTAATATGAACAGCGAACTGATGATTCAGTATTTTGAAAACAAAGAATTATTAACCGATTTGAATAAAGAGGCTTTAATTGAAAGCTTACAAATTGCAGAAAGGATTTTTATTTAGATAGCCATGGATTTATTGTTGAAAATAGATTTTAATAAACTTGATCCTCCGATTGCTTACGGCAATAAAATCATGTTAATTGGTTCTTGCTTTACAGAGCATATTGGTAATGCATTGGCAGAAGTTAAATTTTCTGTTTTACAAAATCCGAATGGAATACTCTTCGGGCCGGATAGTGTTTGTAAGAGTTTGTTGTCTTATATTGAAAATAAAAAGTACACTCAGGACGATTTTTTTCAATTGAATGAAGTGTGGAATAGTTGGCAACACCATAGCAGGTATTCTAATATAAATGCAGATGATGCGGTCAGAATTATTAATGAATCGCAACAACAGGCACATGATTTTTTAAAGAATGCAGATTGGCTAATCATTACACTTGGTTCTTCGTTTTCGTACAGGTTAACGCAGAATGCAAATCTTGGATCAGAATCAATTAGTAACCGTGTAGCCAATTGTCATAGAGCTCCAGCCAACTGGTTTGAAAAAGATTTGCTGACGATAGATGAAACCAGTTTAATGCTTGAAGATTGTTTGAAACGACTAAAAGCATTTAACCCAAATCTGAAATTTATTTTTACTGTTAGTCCGGTTCGACATATCCGAGATGGGGTAGTGGAGAACAACCGAAGCAAAGCAAGATTGATAGAAGCTGTTCATTTTATCACAACAAAGTTTGAGTCTGCATATTATTTCCCGGCGTATGAATTAGTAATTGATGTATTGAGAGATTATCGTTTTTATGATATTGACCTAGTGCATCCAAATTATCCGGCTACGGAATTTGTACTGGAGAAATTTGCAGACAGTTGTATTGATGAAAATTCAAGAGACCTAATGCAGGAAGTAAAAAAAATAGTAATTGCCAGAAAGCATAAAGCTTTTCAACCAGCAACAAAAGCACATCAACAATTTTTAATGGCTCATTTTGAAAAGGCAAAAGAATTGCAATTGAAATATCCTTTTATGAATCTTGGCGATGAGATTAGTTATTTTTCGCAAACTTAATATCTTGGCTCAATGAATTCTATCACCCCGTACTTCCAGCTTTGTCATTATCTCCGATTCATAATCTAACCATTCTTTCCAACGACGACGAACTTTTTCTTTGTCCACATACGTTTCAGCTAATTCAATAAACAAAGTATAATGCCCTGCTTCACTTTCCATAAATCGCCGATAAAATTTTTGCATATAAGGATCGTTCAATCCTTCGCTTAGTCTTTTAAATCGTTCGCAACTTCTGGCTTCTATTAATGCCATCGTTAATAATTGGTCAAGCATTCGATCGTCAATATGTCCACCTTTTCGTTGAAACTCCAGCAATGCATTTACATATTCATCTTTTCTTTGTTTGCCGAGTTTGAGCTTTCTTTTGTTGATTTCTGCCAACACCAATCTGAAATGACCCCATTCTTCGGTTACAATGGGAGAAAGTTCTTCTACCAGTTTTTCCCGGTCGCTGTACCTTTGAATCAGCGAAATACAAGTATTGGCCGCTTTTGCCTCACACCAGGCATGGTCAGTCAATATCTCGGCCAGTGATATTTCGGCCAGATTTACCCATCTTGGATCGGTTGGAAGTTGAAGACCAAGTATGTTTTTGTATCCTGAGAAAGTTCCATCGGACAAAATTATAGTTATAGCCTGAAAATCAGTGAAATTGGATGTAAATAGCAGTAAAAAAGTAGCTGAAACCCTTTGCTGTTATACTTATCTGCCTTACCTTTGCCGCTCGAAATTATTCGGATGACAAACTAAGATGAAAGTCTAAAAATTAAAAAAAAGATGCCTTTAACTAAAGAAAAAAAAGCAGAAGTTATCAAAACTTTTGGTGGTTCTGAAAAGAACACAGGATCCATTGAAGCTCAAGTTGCTTTAATAACTGAACGTATCAGTCAGATTAGCTCACACTTACAAGCAAACAAAAAAGATTTCTCTACGCACCGTGGATTGATGAAGCTGGTTGGTGAACGTAAAAGTTTACTGAATTACCTGCAAAAGCATAACCTAACTGGTTACCGTGCTTTGATCGAGAAACTAGGTTTAAGAAAGTAAGCCCCTAAATCCCCGAAGGGGACTTTGGGAGAGTCTTTAAATTCCAAGTTTCAAAAAGCACAACGAAACTCATAATTTATATAAGCTATTCCCAACTTCATCCGATGTTGGGAATAACTGTTTTTAGTCTACTATCTTTTACATTCTTTTTGCTCTCACAAATTGCTGAATAGAATTACTACAGTACAAGAGTGCGACGCAACGGAAGATGATAGCAGCAATACAGTTTGGTTCATTAACTTTCTATTTACTCATTATTAATTTCAATTTTATGTTAACACAACCATTACAATCAAAATTTACTATAAGAGATGGTCATGAAGTGATCATTGAATCAGGCCGTTTGGCCCGCCAGGCAGATGGTTCCGTAACTGTTCGCCAAGGCAATTGCATCATATTAGCAACAGTAGTTGCAAATAAAGAGGCCAGAGAAGGTCAGAGCTTTTTCCCATTGTCTGTTGACTACCAGGAAAAATTTGCTTCTGCTGGTCGTATCCCGGGATCTTTCTTCAAAAGAGAAGCAAGACTGAACGATTATGAAATCTTGACATCAAGATTGATTGACAGAGCACTTCGTCCTTTGTTTCCTGAAGATTATTTATGCGATGTACAGGTATTGGTTTCGTTGGTTAGTAGCGATCCGGAAGTTATGCCTGATGCATTAGCTTGTTTAGCTGCATCTGCAGCATTAGCAGTTTCAGATATTCCTATTCAGGAAATTATTTCTGAAGTAAGAGTAGCAAGAGTTGATGGCGAATTCATCATCAACCCTACCAGAACTGAATTAGCAAAAGCGGATATCAATTTCATTATTGCTGCTACTGATAAAAATATCATGATGGTGGAAGGTGAAGCAAAAGAATGTTCTGAAGAAGACCTGGTGAAAGTGATCGAACTGGGACATGAAGCAATTAAAGTTCAGGTAAAAGCACAAGAAGTTCTAAGAGATTTAAAAGGCATTACTGCAAAAAGAGATTATGTAAAGCCTGAGCATAATGAAGAAGTAAGAGAAAAAGTAACTGCTTTTGCAAAGCAAAAGTATATGAAGTTGCGAAGGGAGCATTAGCTAAGCATGATCGTTCTGAAAAATTCAAAGCCATTGGTGATGAATTGATGGAGCATTTGAAAGCTGAATACAAAGTAGCTGAAGGTGAAAGTCTTGCCGATAATATTAAAAAATGGGCAAAAATATATTATAGCGATCTTCAGTATTATGTTGTTCGGGATATGATGTTGAATGATAAAGTTCGTTTGGATGGCCGTAAGCTGGAAGAAGTTCGTTCACTCAATATGGAAGTAGATATATTGCCTTCGCCACATGGTGCAGCATTGTTTACAAGAGGTGAAACACAGTCACTTACAACAGTTACTTTAGGAACTGCATTAGACTCTACTTTGCTTGAAAGTGCAGCTGTTTCTGATTATTCTAAATTTTATTTACACTATAATTTCCCGCCGTTTTCAACTGGTGAAGTAAAGATGATGAGAGGTGTTGGCCGTCGTGAAGTTGGTCATGGTAACCTGGCAATGCGTTCATTAAAGCAAATGATGCCGGGTGGAGATTTTCCTTATACTGTTCGTATTGTTAGTGATATTCTGGAATCAAACGGTTCGTCTTCAATGGCGACAGTTTGTGCAGGTTCTCTTGCCTTGATGGATGCTGGTGTTGCAATTCCTAAGCATGTATCAGGAGTAGCTATGGGATTGATTAGCAAAGGAGATCAGTTTGCTGTATTGACAGATATTCTTGGAGATGAAGATCATCTTGGAGATATGGACTTTAAAGTAACCGGAACAAGAGATGGTATTTGCGGTGTGCAGATGGATATTAAAGTTGACGGACTGAGCATGGATGTAATGCGTAAAGCATTGTCACAGGCAAAAGATGCCCGTTTACATATTCTGGATGCGATGTATGTTGCAATGCCAGAAGCAAGAAGCGATGTGAAACCTCATGCACCAAGAATGGTGAAGTTGTTTATTGATAAAGAATTCATCGGTGCGGTAATCGGGCCAGGTGGTAAAGTGATACAGGAAATTCAAAGAGAGACTGGCACAACCATCAATTTGGAAGAGAAAAAATATGGGTGAGATAGCCATCTTTAGTACGAATAAAGAAGGGGTGGAGAAAGCAGTTTCATGGATTAAAGGAATTGTTGCAGTGCCGCAGGTTGGTGATGTATATGAAGCTACAGTGAAATCAATTATGCCTTTTGGTGCATTTGTTGAGTTCCTTCCTGGTAAGCAAGGGTTGGTGCACATTAGTGAAGTAAGTTGGAAACGTTTGGAAACATTAGAAGGTATAGTAAGAGAAGGTGATTTGATGAAAGTGAAACTGATCGGTACAGATCCAAAATCTGGTAAATTTAAATTGTCGAGAAAGATTCTGATTCCAAAACCAGATGGACAGGGTCAGCCGCAACAAGAAGAAAATAACTAAAAAATAAAACCCTGAGCAATCGGGGTTTTTTGTTTTGAACATGAGCAAATACATTCAAATATCGTTTCAACAAATTACATCCGACCAATCAGATGTATTATTGGCACAATTGAGTTCTATCGGTTTTGAAGGCTTCGAAGAAGAAGAAAATTCGCTGAAAGCTTTTATTCCTTTGGCAGCATTTGATGAAGCATTATTAAAGGAAATTACTTCAGGCAGCAATCTCTCATACTCTCAATCAACGATAGAAGAAACCAACTGGAATGCTGTTTGGGAATCTAATTTTGATCCGGTAATTGTTGATGACTTTGTTTCAATAAGAGCAGATTTTCATGAACAGATAAAAGGAGTGGAGCATGAAATTCTAATTACTCCTAAAATGAGTTTTGGAACAGGTCATCATGCCACTACTTATATGATGATTCAGCAAATGCGGGATATCAATTTTAAAAATAAAACCATTTTTGATTTTGGTACAGGAACAGGTGTGTTGGCAATACTTGCTGCAAAGCTTGGAGCAAATAATGTGTTTGCAGTTGATATTGATGATTGGAGCATGGAGAATGCAAATGAAAATTTTGAAAAAAATAATTGTACAAAGATTGATTTGCAAAAAACTGATGACGCAGGAAGTGGGAAACAGTATGACATCATTCTTGCTAATATTAATAAGAATGTGATTCTTGAAAATATGTCAAATCTTTCCGAGCAATTATTATTCGATGGCATTTTATTGCTAAGCGGCTTATTGGTTGAAGATGAAACCGATATTGTAAAAGCCGCCGGTAAATTTCAACTAAAACTGGTAACCAAAACGGAGCGAAACAACTGGATCGCTTTAAAGTTCACTTATTAACAGGAGGTTAGCAGCTCATTAAATTAATGTTATCCCAACTAGTTTTTTCGTATTTTTGTAGTACCCTATCGGGGAAACTATGAACGAACTTTTATTAATTATTCTGGCTTATCTGATTGGCAGCATTCCTACTTCTGTATGGGTGAGTAAGCATTTTTTCGACATAGACATCCGTGACTATGGCAGTGGAAATGCAGGTGCTACCAATACATACAGAGTGTTAGGTCCCAAATGGGGAACCATTGTGATGATAGCAGATATGGTAAAAGGAGTTGTCGCTGTCAAACTTGCATTATTACTTCCAGAATATGCTGATAGCGAAGTCAATTTGCAGAATTTGCAAACACTATTAGGTCTTGCAGCTGTTATAGGTCATATATTTCCAATATGGGCTGATTTCAGAGGAGGAAAAGGTGTAGCTACTTTATTTGGTTTAGTACTCGGCATTTCTCCTTGGACAGCTATTAGCTGTGTCGGTATTTTTGCCATTGTACTTTACCTTACAAGATTTGTTTCATTAAGCTCCATTTTAGCCAGCATTGCATTTCCTATTTTTATTCTAATCATTTTTAATGTTGATAATCCGGCTTACCGTGTATTTGCCATTGCAGTAGCATTAATGGTATTATTAACGCATCAGAAAAATATTGGTCGTTTATTAAGAGGTGATGAAAGCAAAGTACCAATTTTAAAGAGTAGAGACCGGCGAAAACAACGTCGTAAGGATGCTTCTTCCAATCAACAGGATTAAGAAAGTTCTAAAAATGCATTGACAGGAAAAAATCAGTTAACATTATTGCCCGAAGCAGAATTGCAAACAATGGCAATTGGGGAATATCAGCAATTTCTTTCCAGCAACAAAGTTGTTGCTTCTACTAATAACAAAGATGCTGAGATGGTAAAAAGGGTAGGAAATCGGATAGTAAAAGCTGTAGAAGAATTTTATGCTCAAAAAGGGTTATCAGATAAGTTGACCGGCTTTAAATGGGAAGTAAATCTTGTAGATGATAAAGCGGTAAATGCCTGGTGTATGCCCGGCGGTAAAATCGTTGTATATACAGGTATTCTCCCAATTACGCAGAATGAAGCAGCATTGGCAGCAGTAATGGGGCATGAAGTTTCTCATGCATTATTGCAGCATGGTAATCAGCGAATGAGCCAGGGATTACTTCAACAATTAGGCGGTGTAGCATTAACAGTTGCTGTGGCCAACAAACCAGCTGAAACGCAGAATCTCTTTTTAGGTGCATATGGAGCAGGTACTCAATTAGGTGTTTTATTACCCTTTTCTCGTAAACATGAATTAGAAGCAGACCGTTATGGGTTAATTTGGACTGCAATGGCGGGTTATAATCCAGAAGAAGCCATTTATTTATGGGAAAGAATGGAAAAGGCTTCAAATGGCCAGAAACCACCTGAGTTTTTAAGCACTCACCCTTCAGAAGGACGTAGAATTGATCAAATCAGGCAATATCTTCCTGAAGCGATGAAATATTATAAACCTGTGGGAAAATAGTAGAATTAACTCTACAAAAATCCCGTATGATATTAATCATACGGGATTTTTGTTGTTTGAATGCTTCACTAATGAATAAATTGATTACCTTTGCAGTCCCTTCATTGAAAACTCTGTTGATTTTCTCCACCGGAAAATTAGCTGGAACCTTAAAAATTTCTTCCAAGTATGTTACAAACCTTTCGTGAAAAGTTATAACTGGCAGATGAAAAGAATTTATTAATTCAGGGTTTGCCTTCTTCCATCGAGAAACAATTTAGTAAACTGTCATTTGCGAAAAACATGACTCCGCTTTTACGAAACCGGAAGCTTGATTTTGCATTGGTATTTGCTGTAAGCGAAAACCAGTTGAATGGCATTTTGAAAGATGTTATGCCCTCGTTGAAAGATGGGTCAAAATTCTGGGTAGCTTATCCCAAGACCACTTCAAAAATTGTTACCAACCTTAATCGGGAAAGTAGTTGGAGCCGTTTAACTGGCGAAGGCTATGAAAGTATCGAAAGGGTGGAACTTGACCATGTTTGGAGTGCGATGCGTTTTGAAAAAGGCGATTTGCAAAGAGGTGAAGAAGTACCTCATGCAAGAAAAAGGGAAACAGCTCCGTTGGCAGAATAATAGCTGGTTATAGGTTAAAAGTATTTAGGTTTGTTGTGAAAGCAACAAACCTTTTTTTATGTCTTTTTTAAATGTAGAAATTAAAGCCCGGTGCAGCAACACATCTTTTATCCGGAATTATCTTGTATCAAAAAATGCCAATTTAAAAGGAGTGGATAAGCAGACAGACACATATTTTAATGTGCAGCATGGCAGACTAAAACTAAGAGAAGGTAATATTGAGAACAACCTTATTTTTTACAACCGGGATAATAAAGCTGGACCAAAGAATTCTCATTTTAAATTAGTGAAAGTAGAAGATGCTGCCGGATTGAAAGAAGCATTAATTGATTCAATTGGAGTAAAAGTAGTTGTGTTAAAAAGCAGGGAGATTTATTATATCAAAAACGTAAAGTTTCATTTAGACGATGTGTCTGGGCTTGGTGCATATGTAGAAATTGAGGCAGGAAATATTTTGGCCGATTTATCTCAAGAGGAATTGAAAGAGCAATGTGATTATTATATAAAAGAATTTGGGATAAAAGAAGAACAACTGATTAGCAACTCTTACAGTGATATGCTGCTCGACAAAGAATGATTATTTCAAAATAACAGCACCCATTTTTTTGGAAAGTTCAATTTCCATTTGTTTTAAATGCTCATGTGTTTGATGAAGCATTCCAAATTCTTCTTCAGTATGTGGCTTTTCAAGATCTAGTTGGTTCTCCAGCAGCATTCGCTTAACCTTTCTCAATTTTAAATAATTTACAGCAGATTCAACACCTTCGTTACTTTTATCTTCACCCATTTTTAGAAATCCCATCAATTGAGATTCATTTTCTTTGGCTAGAGTTTTTATAAAATCTTCATACGATTGTTTAAATAAACTTTTTTGATAACCAGTAGACTGGCTATACTCTTTTTTCCAATGATCACTTTCTTCAAAGGGGAAATTAAGCAACGAAACTGCCAAAGCACTCATTTTGGGATCAGCATGATAAACAAAATAATTTCTGTTTACTAACTCAGGATTACGCAACAATTCATCTTTAAATATTTTTATTAGTTGAAGAACTTCTTTATTGTCAATCAGACTTTCATCAACCATTTCATCAAAAATAAATTCAGCCACAAGTCTTTCTTCATCCCAATTATTTTTCCCATATTCTAAAAGTATTCGGGCTATTTCTCTTTCCTGCAGATCATCTTTAAATAATAAGTTGAATGTAGCATCATCATAACCTGATTCTTCAGCTCTTTTGGCATTCTCTTCCAGTTGTTTTGCATCTTCAAACGGTTGCTTTCTTTCCTGAACTGTAATTTTATCCCTTATAAACTTATTAACTAAAGCATGTAAACCACTTTCTTCTATTTTCAGTATTTCTGAACATTGCTTGATGTAATCCTGTTGCTTGGTAAAATCTTCAACTTTGTTGATTTTAGAAATAGTTTCAGCCATCCGATTTACTACTTCTGATTTTTTCACTGAATCATTGCCCGCATCTTTTAGTGCAACTTCCAATTGAAAAAGAATAAAATCTTTTTTATTCCGAAGAATAAATTCTGAAAAAGCGGATGCGCCAACTTTATTTACATAACTATCCGGATCTTCTTTGTCTGGAATTAATACCAGTTTTACATTTAAGCCTTCTTCTAATGCAAGATCAAGACCCCTTAGGGCAGCTTTGACTCCGGCAGAGTCTCCGTCATAAATAATTGTAAGGTTATTGCTATACTTTCTAATAAGTCTTAGCTGGTCAGGAGTCAATGAAGTTCCTCCAGATGCCACTACATTTTCTATTCCAGCCTGGTGAAGCGAAACAACATCGGTGTATCCTTCAACCAATAAGCATTCATCAGCTTTGTCAATGGCTTGCCGTGCAAAATAGGAGCCGTAGAGCAATTTACTTTTTATATAAATTTCATTCTCCGGTGTATTAATATACTTAGGAGCTTTATCATTGCTTTTTAATATTCTCGCACCGAATCCTAAAACCTTACCACTATGATTATGAATCGGGAAAATTACTCTGCCACGATAATTATCCATCAATTGGTCGTTGCGATTAGCAACCAATCCCGTTTTTAAAAGTAAATCAGTGTTATACTGTTTTGCAATTGCTTCTTTGGTGAAGGCATCTCTTTGCTCTGGAGAATATCCAAGTTGAAATTTTTTGATTATATCTTCCCGGAAACCCCTTTCTTTAAAATAAGCCAAACCCACATCTTGACCTTCTTCGGTTTCAAATAATTGGCTTGAAAAAAATTGCTGCGCAAAAGCATTGATGATAAAAAGGCTATCAGCGGCTAATTGAGTTTGCTTTTGCTCATCTGTTTGAAAAGTTTCTTCAATCTCGATTCCGTATTTATTAGCCAGCCATTTCAACGCTTCTACATAGCTATATTTTTCATGCTCCATGATGAAGCTGATCGTATTACCGCTACGGCCACAGCCAAAACATTTATATAATTCCTTGCTTGGCGAAACTGTAAATGAAGGGGACTTTTCATTGTGAAAAGGGCAAAGACCAAGGTAATTACTACCTCGTTTTTTGAGCTTTACAAAGCTTCCTATCGTATCGATAATATCGAGCCGGCCAAGTATTTGTTGTATTGTAGTTTGAGAAATCAAGTTTTATGTATAACGGAGCAGCAAGTTATTGAATTACCCAGTGTCTACAAAGTGATATGGGTTTAATTCACCCCAAAAGGTAGTAATAGTAAAGCGGAGGTACCTTATTTTAGATTATCGCTTTTATAAGTACATTTAGACATGCGTTTACAACTGCTACCTTTTTTACTCTACCATTTATTTTTTTCACTAAATAGTGCTGCCCAGAATGGCAAAATTGACTCTTTAAAAAAGGTGATTGCCATGTCAAAAGCAGATACCGTTTTATTTGAAGCTAATAGACAAATTACGGAGCACCTCTGGGAAACAAACCCAGATAGTGCTTTATATCATGCAAAGGAGGCTTACCGCCATGCACTCAAAACAAATGACAAAACCAGAATTGCTATGGGAAACCAGACTATTGGTGTTTCTTATGATTATTTGGATAAGCTAGACTCTTGCCTTACATATTTAAACGAGGGTTTGTCTATTTACCGTTCCATCAATAAAATTGACGGAGCTTCGCATATTTTAAGTGATATAGCAATTGCTTATTATTTCCGTGGGAATTATGAACTGGCAATCCGTAATCATCTTGAAGCTCTGGAATTAAGACAACAATTTGGTAATAAACGTTTCATTGCCATCTCTTATAATAATATTGGTTTAGTCTATCGGGCAAGAAAGGATTACGTAAATGCAGCTTTGTATTATCAAAAATCGCTGGCTATTAAAAAAGAGAACAATGATGAGCAGGGGATTTTGAATTCTTTAATTAATATTGGCAGTGCATATCATAGCCAGGGAAAATATGATAGTGCTTTGTTTTTTGCAGAAGAATCTTTGAAGCAGGCAAAGAAAATTAATTCAGCATCTGATATAGTAAGTGCGGAAGGGAATATTGGTGCTGCTCTTGTAAATCTTGGGAGATACGACGAAGCTATGGATGTCTTAAAAGGAGCAGAAAGAAAAGCAATCGCTAATAATTACTCAAGTATTTTATTTACGGTTTATGAATCGCTTGGAGATATTTATTCTAGTAAGAAAGAATATGCAATCTCAGGAAGCTATTATACAAAAGGACTAGCGTTGTCAAAAAATGCTTCAAGGTATGAGCAGGAAATTGTTTTCTTGAAAAAACTTTCGAGAAATGCCTTTAATATTGGTGAATTTAGAAAGGCTTACGATTTGGCCGATTCTAGCAGGCAAATAAGTGAACGATTATTAAATGCTGAAAATAGCCGACAGATAAATGAAATGGCTGCTGTTTATGAAAATGCTGATAAAGAAAAAAGAATTGAGAAATTAAATACAGAGAACACAGTTACTACAGCTATTGCTCAGAGAAGAAAACGGGAAAGAAATTATTTTATAATTGCGTCGGTTCTTTTTCTTGGGTTAGCTTTTTTTGCTTATAAAGCCTTTACGTCTAATAGAAAGAAAAAAGAGCAGCTGGCAGCACAAAATACAATTATTGAAAAATCTTTAAAGGAGAAAGAGATTTTGATGAAGGAGATACATCACAGGGTTAAAAACAATCTGCAGGTTGTTTCCAGTTTACTAAAACTACAATCACATTATATAAAAGATGAGCAGGCACAGGAAGCGGTAAAGGATAGCCGCAACAGAGTGCAATCAATGGCATTAATCCATCAGAATCTTTATCAGGAGGATAATCTTACAGGTATTGATGTAAATGATTATATCAGCAAATTATGTGAGAATTTATTTGAATCATATAATATTCATCCAACAAGAATTAAACTGATAAAAGAAATTCAATCTTTAAATCTCGACGTAGATACTGTTGTTCCGCTGGGATTAATTCTAAACGAACTTATTACCAATAGCCTTAAATATGGTTTTCCTGGTGATAAAACTGGGGCTGTAAAAATTATATTGAAAGAAGAGAATAATACTTTGTTTCTAAAAGTATTTGATAATGGAGTAGGACTACCTGACGATTTTCAGAAAAAGTATGAAACAACATTTGGATATAGAATGATTAATGCTTTCATTCAAAAGTTAAAAGGGGAATTAAAGACATTTACAGACGAAGGAACAAAAGTTGAAATTGCCATTAAAAATTATAAACCTTCAATCGTATGAGTGAAGTAAGAGTTTTAATAGTGGAAGACGAACCATTGATTGCAGAAGATATCGCAACTGCACTAGCCAATAATGATTTTAATGTGTCTGGAATCGCATATTCAATGGAAGATGCGTTAGATGAATTGAAAAGAAACCTACCAGATCTTGTTTTGCTAGATATTAACCTGAATGGTGGGGAAGAAGGGATTGAAATAGCTAAACTAATTAATGAAAGATATTCCTTGCCTTTTGTTTTCCTTACTTCATATTCCGATAGAATTACTTTGTTACATGCTAAAAAATACTGAGCCAGCTGGTTATGTAGTAAAACCTTTTACCGATGCGGGTTTATATGCCACATTGGAGATTGCTCTTTTTAATCATACCCAAAAAAATAAACACCTTTTTCCAGAGCTTACATTGGAAAAAATTAATTCCGTTCTCACTAATAAATTATCTGATAGGGAATTTGATGTTACCCGGCTTATTTATGATGGCAAAACGAACAACCAGATAGCTGAAACCTTATTTGTTTCAATAAACACAATAAAGGCGCATATCAAGAATATTTATCTAAAGCTTGATGCAGATTCCAGATCTACAGTACTTGCAAGGCTGAGGGAACTACTGGAAACAAAGGTTTAAAATCACCCGAATGGGTAAGAAGAGTTATATATTTTGGTAGCAACTTTATATTGTTAACCGTAATAAATTAAACAAGATGAAAAAAAACCTGTTTCTTTTTTTGCTCTTGTCAATGTCTTTCTTTTCAATGGCACAGCCTTCAGACGCTGTAATAAGAAAAGACTTAACAAACCCTAATACGATTGACATCAAGTTCACAAAAACAACCGGAACCAGACAGTGGAATTCTTCCTCGGGGAATTGGGAATATGTAAGAGGTGTTCACATCCGTTTAAAATCGAAAGAATATCCAGGATTGGTAGTTAAAGTTGTTGGAGATGCTGTTTATCAATACGTAGGCGCTGCTAAGTACTCTTATCAGAAATTCAGAACAGGTTATAATGAATGGGAAGGAATACCTAATCCAACAGATGCAGATATTGAAAAAATGATATCATCAGACTGGGGGAAGTTTTATGGATACATGTTTAGAAAAATTGTAAAGTTGAATAACGGACCAACTTTAGTAAAGGATAAAAACTTTACCTGGAACAACCCCAATCAGGTTTTATTCTTTATGAAAATAAATGCAGATGTAATCGAAACAAATACTATTATTCAAACAGTAGAACAGGAATACGAGGTTCGTTTATATAGAGATAACATAAAAGATCCCTGGAAATCTTTCATGGCTACATCTGGCGGAGCCAATACAAAAGTTTTATCAACTCTGGAAGTGACAGAAGGTAAAATGAGAGAACTGGAAAAAAAGACGCTTGCTTATACGATGGCGGAAGAAATAGCATTAAAGGAAGTTGCCGGACTGCCAGAACTGAAAGTGCCTGATTTTAATACAGGTAAGGAAATGGCAGATTTCTTTCACGACTTATTGCGGAATGGTAATCCTGAGTTATTGAAAGTTGCTATGTTGAAAACGTTGGCACCGCATTTAATGGTAGATGGAAGTAAAACACAATTTTCCTGGCAGGGAAAGGAAATATATGATAAAACTGTAAAAGAAGCTTTTGGTGGCGATATGAAATACAAAGACCAGTATTGCATAAACTATTATACAACAAGCCTGACCTCAAAATCATATATATATATACAATCTGTAATTGACAAAACTGTTACTGTGATTGGAACTGGAATGTACAATGATGGGTATAAAGAAGGTGTCCCGTTACAAAAAGTAAAACTGGTAAGACTTGATGTGAGTGTGCGGCAGGACCCGGATGCTGTTAATTTTCTAAATTCATTTTCAAATAAGAGTAAACTTTGTCCAAACGATTAAAAAATTATTTATGGAAAAAATCTTCATCCCATTATTTCTTGCCATTGTATTTCTGTCTTGTGGTGGGAAAGAAGAGAAGAAAACAGATGGTTTTGCTTTAGCCAACGAAGTTTGTGATTGTAAAATGAAAACCAAAGGCATGAAATACACGGATCCAGAAAGGATGAAAATATGGAAGGAGTGCCTTGACTTGCAGGGCGCCAATTGGAAAAAGCTGGAATATGATAAGTCAGAAACGATAGCATTCAATGACAGAGTAAAAGAATGCCTGCTTCAATTATCAGTTGGTAAATAATTAAAAACTATACATCAATCTTTAAAAATTACACATGAAAAAGTATTCAATTCTTGCGGTATTAGCTGTTTTATTACTATCCTGTGGCGGTAAAATAAAGCTGATGGTATTGCTCTTGCTAATGAAGTGTGTGAATGCCGCAAAAAAGGTAAAGGGTTGGCTTTTGCAGATATGGAAGCAAAAAAAATTAGAATGGAATGTTCTAAACTTCAAGGAGAAAATTGGGGAAAGATTATCAGAGATAAGGAGCAAGAAGATGCTTTCAATAAAAGGTTGAATGAGTGTACGGATGAGATTATTGATGCTATGTCAAAATAAGTGGCCAGGAGTATTTTTGGAATTGGCATGCCTTTTCTATTCTTTTAATCACCTCAATAATTTTAAAAGTTCTGTCTTAACTAAAAGAAATCATTATCTAGAAATTAAACCTTATTAATATTTTTTTGTCACAAACAAAATAATTTTTATGAAAAAGAAATTCTTTAACTTACTATTTATTCTCGCAGCCTTTTTTTCATTTACTATTGTCCAGGCACAGTCATCTGATACTGATTCCACAGGTCTACCTGGCGATAATTTTGATTTGCAAGGCGCATTAGCCATGTTTCAAAAAGCAGCTTCGCCGGAAGATTTTGAGAAACTATTAAATACAGAAGATAATAATGTGAACAATCTGGACCTTAATGAAGATGGTGAAATTGATTATGTAAAAGTGGTGTCCAAAATGGATAATGATGTTCATGTATTCATACTGCAAGTGGCTGTTTCAGCTTCGGAAAATCAGGATATTGCTGTTATTGAACTGGAAAAAACAGGAAATGAAACTGCAATTGCACAGATAATTGGTGATGAAGATATTTACGGTGAGGAAACAATAATAGAACCAGATGGAGGTGAAGATAATGCCTCTGTTAATTGGAGTAATAATTTTAATGTAAGTGGCCCGAATGTTAACTACAATTATTCGGATAATGGAATAATTGTAAATGTTTGGTTTTGGCCATCAGTTCGCTTTGTATTTGGTGTTGGTTACAGGCCATGGGTGTCACCATGGCGATGGAATCATTACCCAATGTGGTGGAAACCTTGGAAGCCTTATCGTTGGAACGTATGGCACCCACGACGTGTAGTTTATCATAAAAAATTTATAGTGGTTCGTACACACAGAGTTGGTAGAGCTCATAAAGTATATACTCCGTTTAGAGCCAGCTCTGTTACTGTAAGAACAAGACATGCAGCATCTGTAAGCCGTTTCAGAGTTACACGCACTAAGACAACAGTTACTGGGCCAAGAGGTAAATCCGCTACAAAAACTACTACAACTGTAAAAGGGCCAAAAGGAAAAGTAAAAGCGCAGAAAACAAAAGTGAGAAGAAATTAAACTAATTATTTATTCGTTGCAAAAGGGGTTCATCATTTGATGAACCCCTTTTTTTGTGCATTGAAACCAACCTTGCTCTATTTTGATTATTTATTTTGAAATTGATGTTTTAAGAGCAGAATATCTAATGAAATTGCTTTTAAAAATCACCCTAATGGGTCATTCGATGATTAAATGGATAGGGTATTTTTATTGAGTTAACATTATTAGTCAGTAAAACTTTCTATTATGAAATTGAAACTATTTTTTATCTGTTTTCTTACAGGCTTTCTATTTGCAACTGCAAAAGCACAGCCTTGCAAGTTAACTGCAGAGTTTACTTCTTCTGACATTAGCGTATCACCTAAAGACCCCGATTTTAGAGATAAAGCTGTAGTAAATGTAGATGTAAAAAATACCGGCACCTGTGGCTGGGAAAAAGGTAAAATAAAATTGGAATGGGAACTTACGGGTAGTCCCTCAAAAGCAAAATCTTTTCCGAAAGAATTACTAAGTGGGATGAAGGATGTAAAAGCTGTTGTATTGCCGGGTAAAGAAGGCTCATTCCAAACAATAGATTTTCCCTGGCCCGAATATCCGGGTTTATATACTTTCAATTTTTGGATTAGTTACAATGGAAACGATTTATCAAGAAAAGTAAAAGTGGAGATAAACTGGGATTAATTATTAAAAATAAAAATGATATGAAAAAATTATTATTTATAGGGATGTCTGTTTTTTTTATGCATAGTATATCATTTGCTCAATGGCCGTCAAATGTAAAAATTGTTGAAGGTGTGCAAAAAGATTCAATTATGGTGGCCGGAAATCTGGCCGATGGAAAGATTATGGAAGACCTTAGTTGGGCGGCTAACAGCTCAAACGCTTGCTTTGTTTCATTTCAAAACCCTAAGTTCAGAGGTAATCATGTTTTTTTCGCCACTACTATACTTCCGCATACAGAATTAATTATAAGTGTAAAGCCAGATGATGAAACTGCTAATTTGAGTTTATATGCATACATGATGGGTGCAGATTCATACAATCTTGTTCCAAATCTTTCTAGCTGCATTACTTGTGAAGCAGATTACAAATGGGATAGACCATGGAAAGGCAAGACGCAAAACAGTGAAAGGTATGTGAATTTTAATAATCCAACAGGCAAACCTTTTAATATACTAATTGGTGTTTCCTCACCGGTTGGCATTTCGGAAGGGGCATTTAAATTAAAAATTAAGACCAAGTAGTATATTTCAAAACCATTACCATTTTCTCTATCCTTTTAGCCGCTTCATAGTATTGAGGCGGCTTTTGTTTAATTGCAGCCTAATTGATGTAAACACATTGATGATTTTTTTAATATTTTCACATAGTAATTCGATCAATTCTACACAGGTACTTGCTTGTTGAAAAAATATGGCTTACTTTATTTGCTTTTCCCATTTTCTTTCTTAATTTACTCCATAGAATTAAGGCCCAGTTTCGAATCCACACCCACGAAAAAATTTTAGTAAATCTTTTTCTAACTTGTTTGCTTTGTCAAGCACTAAAATTTAATGATATGGTTCAGGTAGACATCTCACAGCTTTCCGGAGAGTGTAACGTATGGAGAGAAACACTTCGTCAATATCGGGAAGAACTTACAAATGATGAAACAAAACTTCGGGAAATTGCCGGAAAATCACTCTCCAAAGAACAACTTCAGGACGTTGAACATCTCCACAATCAATTCCACATTCAGCTTATTAACATTCATGATTTAAAACAGTCCATCAAAGTACATGACCGTAAAATAAACTTTGAAAAAGTTGCATTCAATGGTCATGCAAATGAAGATAGTTATGCCCGGCACGAAAGCCTTCTCGAAGAGTACCAGAGTATGCAGCAAACTTTAGAAGATTTACGAAGTGAATTCAAAGAGTTTTTAAAAAACATTTAATACAGCTACTTTTTTTAGTGTATTTCAAAACAGGATCAGAAATAATTAATTTCTGTGTGTAAAGAGGTCTTGTCTTTTTCATACCCATTGGATTCAAAAGACGATTCAATTTTTATCACTTAAATAAATTGCCATGCCTGAATTTGACACTTCACATGTAAAAAACATTGTCTTGCTAGGCCATGCTGGTACTGGTAAGACAACATTAGCGGAATGTATGCTATTCGAAGCTGGTTTAATAAACCGGCGAGGCAACATAGCTGAAAGAAATACAACAGGCGATTACCATGAACTGGAACAGGAAAGGGGTAATTCCATTTTCAGCAAACTTCTACATACAAGATGGCGGGGCTACAAAATAAATATACTGGATACTCCCGGTTATGATGATTTTGTAGGGGAAGTAATTTCAGCATTGCGAGTTGCAGATACTGGTATTATGCTGTTGAATGCAATGATGGGAGTAGAAGTAGGTGCAGATATAATTTGGGAGTACACAGAGAAGTTTAAAACACCAATGATATTTGCTATTAACAAATTGGATGATGATAATGCAGATTTTGATAGAACCGTAAAAGAAGCAAAAGCACATTTTGGAAACAAAGTAGTTATGGTGCAGTATCCACATCAAACAGGTGTTGGATTTCATGAAATCATCGATGTGTTGCGGATGACAATGTACAAGTTTAAAGATGGTGGTGGCAAACCGGAAAAATTACCAATTCCTGATGATGAGAAAGCAAAGGCAGAAGAATTGCATAAAGAACTAATTGAAGCAATAGCTAGCAATGATGAGACGTTGATGGAGAAATATTTTGATAAAGGTGAATTAGATGAGGATGAAATGAAGGAAGGATTGAAAAAAGCAATGATCAATCATGATTTATTTCCTTTGTTCTGTTTATCGGCTGAAAGAAATATGGGAAGTGGCAGGCTAATGGGCTTTATTGATAATGTTTGCCCAAGTGCAAATGAAATGCCTTCTCAAATTACAAGGAATGGTGAAAAGCTTACCTGCGATGCAAATGGTCCGGCCTGTTTGTTTATTTACAAAACTATATCAGAGCCGCATATAGGAGAGATGTCATTTTTTAAGGTGTATTCAGGCACAATAAAAGTTGGAATGGAGTTAGAAAATGAAAGTACAGGTGTTTCTGAAAGGATAAATCAATTATTCTTGGTTGAAGGTAATAAAAGAACATCCACTCATGAATTAGTTGCTGGTGATATTGGTGCTACACTTAAGTTAAAGAACACTCATGTCAACAATACATTACATGCAAAGGGGAAAAATTATGAATTGCCATCAATAGAATTCCCCGCTTATAATATGACTGTCGCCATTGAATCGCAGAAAAAAGGGGAGGAGGAGAAGCTTTCACAGGCATTACATCAATTGAGAGAAGAAGACCCTACTTTATTAGTAGAAGTATCTTCAGAACTAAAACAAACATTAATTCACTGCCAGGGAGATATGCATTTGTCAGTAGCAAAATGGAAAATTGAACATTTACATAAGCTGGATGTAAAATTTGTAAAACCTAAAATTGCGTATAGAGAAACTATTCGTAAAATGGCTGAAGCAAACTATCGGCATAAAAAACAAAGTGGTGGTGCTGGTCAGTTTGGCGAAGTGTATATGCGGATTGAACCCTGGCATGAAGGAATGCCAGAGCCAAAAGATTTAAACGTAAGGGCAAGAGATGTACATGATTTAGATTGGGGCGGCAAATTGGTTTTCTACAATTGTATAGTTGGAGGCGCAATAGATACAAGATTTCTTCCATCCATCTTAAAGGGAGTTATGGAGAAAATGCATAACGGGCCATTAACCGGCTCCTATGCTAGGGATATACGGGTAAGTGTATATGATGGCAAGATGCATCCTGTCGATAGCAATGATATTTCATTTAAGATTGCAGGTTTGCAGGCATTTCGCCAAGCATTTCAGCAAGCAGATCCACAAATTTTGGAACCAATCTATCATGTGGAAGTTTTATGTCCGGAGGATCTTACAGGTTCTGTAATGGGAGATTTGCAAAGCCGCCGTGCAATTGTGGAAGGAATAGACAGTGAAGGTCATTTTCAAAAAATTATAGCTAAAGTACCCTTGTCAGAAATGGATGGTTATTCCTCTTCAATACGATCTATTACACAGGGAAGGGCCAAATTTAGAATGGAGTTTAAAGCCTATGAGCCTGTACCATTTGATTTACAGCGAAAGCTCATCGATGAATATAGTAAATCTGAAAAAGAAGAATACGCTTAAAATACAAACCGTAAAACAAAGGCTGCATCATTTGCAGCCTTTGTTATTTATTCGTTATCGGTCACGATAGACTGCAATAGATGATGTTTTATCATTCCATCCAGAAAAACTAAAACCTGTTTTAGATTGAGTAATTGTATATTTTTTGCCGACAAAATTTTCATTTTCATATAAAACAACCCTGAAACCTTCAGGAACTGTTAATGAACTTAAAGCTTTATTTGGGAAGCCGATTTGTTGCATTGAGCTGTAAGTACCAGGGAGTAATGAAACAGCTTGTCCTTTATAGTTTCCATCTACATAAATTGTAACTTTTGAATCTATTAAAGTGTTCTGGTTGTTGTTGTAATTTGAACTCTGATTTTTTTCTTCAATTACTAATGAACGGATATTATTTTTCAAAGTACTTGTCATGCAATTAATATTTTCAGAAATAGTATAATAATTACCAGACAAATAATCGCTACTTACATACGCTTTTACTTGGAGGTTTGAAGGGATTTCAATAGATGAAATGGCAGATTTTAATATGCCTAGCTTGTCACCTTGATACTGTCCTGGAGCAAGCCGCAGACTATTGCCTTTATAGCCGCAGCTAGAATAAATATTTACGTAGCTGTTTCCATAATTATTATAGTTTCCATTATTATTACCATTGTTGTAATTATTACCTTGATTATAATCGTATTCAATTACAAGTGAACTTATCTTGTCATTATACATATTGGAAAGACAACTAGTAGTTTCGTTAAATGTATGATTATAGCCAGTAGCATCTTCATTGTTTAAATAAACTCTTACTTTAAGATTACCATATATTGCAAATGAAGAAATTTTATTTTTTAATAATCCCAAAGCATCCCCTTTATAGCTGCCAGCTTTTAAGCTTTTTGAATAACCTTTATTATAGCAATCATTATAAAAGGTAACGTAAGTGTTTTGGTTATATCTGGGATTATAATTGGAACCTTCAACCACTACAGACGAGGCGAAGTCATTCCATTCTGCTTCAAGACATGGAATATTTTGTGTAAAAGTTTTTGATTTTCCTTTATAATTTTTATGTTCATAAATCGTCACTTTCATACCTGAAGGTATTTGTATACTCGAAAGCTTGTCATTACCGATATTCATCTGATAAGTGGAGTAATTGCCAGGTTCAAGAATACTTTGTTTTCCTTTAAAGTCACAATCTTCGTGTAGAGTTATAAAATTACTTTGTGCTGATAGGTCAATACTGTAAAATATAATGGCCAATAATGCGATACTAAACTTAGGCATAAGAAATATTTTCGGTTTATAAATGGTACTGAAAGTTAGTGATTTTCACCTTTAATCAAATGGCTATTTAGTGCCATTTATATGTTCTGTCGTAAAAAATAGCTGA
Source organism: Chitinophagaceae bacterium (assembly GCA_016708765.1). Taxonomy (GTDB): domain Bacteria; phylum Bacteroidota; class Bacteroidia; order Chitinophagales; family Chitinophagaceae; genus JJ008. The sequence goes on along the minus strand of JADJFD010000001.1, from coordinate 572,591 downwards.
TAGTTTTTATTTTATTCCTTCTTTTGTCCATATCGCAAACAAGCTGTTCTCTTGTATATTTTTCGGGCATAAATACTAAATTGGTTGCTTTTTCATTCATTTTCAATTGATCGAGACATACAAAACATCTGCTGCAAAGACTCATTGTAACAAGACTGAGATACTTTTTTTATGCTTTGCTTTGTAGGAGAGTTGTTCTGTCAAAGCAAAACTCTTATTCATTTGATTTGTAAATAATTGGCGAACAGAATCTATATTTTTTGCGGTTGTTGGAATTGTTTGAATATTGCTGTTACTGTCTTTATAAATATCAAAAATATCATTACCGAATTGCATTAAACCACCCATTTCATTTAATGCTTCTTCTTCACCTTCCACAAATGAATGAGACATTGATGCACGGTAAAATAAGACAGACACACCACCTTTCTTTAAAGTAATATCGAGAATTTCATTTTCAGATAAACCCGGGGCCACTTGTTTTTTACTTTCTATCTGTGCTTGATATACTTGTCGCAGGTATTTTGAAACTAAAACCGGATCATGAGCATTTAATAATGCATTTTTATAGAACACAAGAAAAAGCTTTTCAGCGGAATTTTCTCCTTTTAATTCATCTGGTTTTTCCATAAAGGCTTTCACTTGTTCATCCGACATATTAAACTTGTCAAAAAAATCATCAAATAATCCAGTCATAGCTCCCTGATAAGTAAGAGCTAAACGTTCCTTTTTTGTCATTTTAAAACCCCGTAAAGCGCAAATGGAGTCTCCCAGAATAGCAGGAACAGCAAGACCGTAATAATGAGTTATTTTTTTAAAATCAGAAGCGTCAAGGCTGCCATCATTTGATTGTTTTGCGTCTGCTAAAATTTCGCCAAGTTCTGCCGTAATAAAACGATGTTGTTTTTTAACACTGTTTAGTAAAGAATATATGGTTTTGGCAGCGTTAATAATGGTCACAGTTATTCTTGCTTTGGTTAGGTTATTGTTTCGTAAAACTTACACATTCTGCAAGTTCTTTTTCAGTGTAAGCAAGTTTGTATTGTTGTAATACTGCTTCAGGCACACCATTCCATTGTGTTGGAGTATTACCTACGTAGCCAATATCTTTTACTCCAATTTCAGAAGTATAAAAACCCGTAGCAGTAAGGTCTCTCATCAAACTAAAAAACTTTACTCCTTGACTCATTTCAGGTTTTGCTTTTTTGGGGTAAGCGATTTGATCTATCACTTCAATTTGTTGTGCTGCTGCGCAATCAACAAATGCTTTTTCATACTGTTTTAGGCAGTGTACATCTAACCAACGAAGGCCGCCTTTCATTGGTACTTGGTGAGTAGGCATATCTTTTACAATAAATTCAATAAAATCCGGAACTTTTGCATCACTTGCACTGCCGCTAATTTCATCTTTTGGAATAATTATATCTGCCAATACGGTGATGGTTGCCATTTCATGAGCTGTAAAAAAATTTTCTTGTGCTAATAACTCTTTTTCCATCTTCAGTTCATCAGGGTTACGGTCTATTGTAAACTTCGGATCATTGATCTTGTTCTCTGTTTTTTTATCATCTGTTTTGCAGCCAGCAATAACTGCCGGAGCTGCAACCGCACCCGTTATAATTAATTTTAAAGAATTACGACGATCCATGTAAAACGTTTTTGGGTTATAAATTCTGTTTTTTCATTTCATCAATAATGTATTCACTAGCTCTCATGCTTAATGCAAGAATTGTCCAGGTAATATTTTTATCAGCTTGCGAAACAAATTGTCCGCCATCTACACAGAAAAGATTTTTACAATCATGTGCCTGGCTCCATTTATTGAGTGCGGACTTCTTGGCATCATTTCCCATACGAACTGTTCCGGCTTCATGAATTATTTCTCCGGGTTTTGCTAATCCCCATTGATTTTTTTCATCATCATCGCCTCCCCATGTAATTACGGCACCCATATTATGCATCACTTCTTTAAAAGTTTCCTTCATGTGTTTTGCCTGCTTAATTTCATGTTCGCTCCACTTTACATTGAATTTTAAAACAGGGATGCCGAATTTATCAACGGTATTTTTATCTATCTCACAATAATTGCTTTCCAATGCAATAGCTTCGCCACGACCAGCCATGCCAACCCCACAACCATAAAAATAACGATGATCTTCTTTTAATGATTTGCCATAACCTCCACCTTCTTTCTGTTCTCCCTTCACTAAATATTTGCCATTCAGATTTTCAATACCCCAATTAAATCCATAAGAAGGTTGGCTCATTCCTCCCCAATATTCAACATGATAACCTCTAGGAAAGTCAAGTTTTTTATTATCTAACCACCATGGTGAATAGATATGCATTCCGCCTACGCCATCTTCATTATATTTTTTTCTATCGAAAAGCTGTGGAAGAATTCCGCCTAATGCTGCACCCGTTGAATCATGCAGATATTTTCCTACTACATTGCTATTATTAGCAAGCCCATTTGGATGCCTTTCTGATTTTGAATTCAACAATAGTCTTGCACTTTCGCAGGCACTGGCAGCAAGAATAACAACTTTTCCTTCTACTTGGTATTCCATCATATCATCTTTACTGACGTATGAAACTCCAGTTGCCAAGCCGTCTTTATTAGTAAGAACCTCTCTGGCCATTGCATTGGTTATCATATCAATGTTTCCTGTTTTTAATGCAGGATAAATTAATACGTTGGGAGAGGAGAAGTCTGCTTTTGCCATACTACAATTTCTATTACACTGGCCACAGAAAAAACATGGAGCTCTATCTGCATCATTTTCTATTTTTTCTGTAAGAATAGATAATCTGGATGGAATAACTTTTACACCGGCTTGTGTTGCTGCATTTTTAATAAATAGTTCATGTAGTCTTGGCTTTGGTGGTTTTAAAAAGAAACCATCAGGATCATTTTCTAATCCTTCATTGGTGCCAAATACACCGATCATTTTATCTACACGGTCATAATATGGCTTGATGTCTTCATATCCTATTGGCCAGTCATCACCAAGTCCATCAATGCTTCTTCTTTTAAAATCTTTCGGACCAAAGCGTAAAGAAATTCTGCCCCAGTGATTTGTTCTTCCACCAAGCATTCTTGCCCGCCACCATGCCCATTCAGTTCCATTTTCTTTTGTGTAAGGCTCGCCTTCTAACGACCAGCCTCCATAACAAGCATCAAAATCACCAAAGGGGCGAATTTTTGTACTAGCGCCACGTCGCGGAGATTCCCAAGGATTTTTTAATTGTGTAATGTTTTTTTGAGGATCATACATGTATCCGGCTTCCAGTAAACACACTTTTAAACCAGCATTAGCTAATATATAAGCTGACATACCACCGCCTGCGCCAGAACCAACAATAACTACATCGTATTTTTTAGTTTGCTTCTTAACCTGAAAATCTCCCATTGGATTTAGACGTTTTGGTTATAAAACATCAATTTACAAGTTTGCGATTGAGTGACCGAAATTATTGAAGCATTTTTCTTCACAAATTGCGAGAAGATATTATTTTTCTTTACTACTAAGATCTATTTTCCGTCCAAGGATATAACCTCCGATTGCTCCAAGAACAAGTCCAATCAGTACAACAGGAAGTGAACCATTTGTTGCAATATAGCCAACGATAATACCAAGCAGGCCGCCTACAATTGTAAACACAGGAAAACTACTACTACGTTTAAAAGCACCAGAGCTTTGACTTCGTTCTCTTTTAAATTGTTGTACATGTGATTTATGCTTCTTGCGGTGATGAGATCTTGCCATTGTTTAATATTTGATAAAAGAAATAGATGCCTCTTGTAATATAAAAAAAATTAATGAGTTAGTTTGATTTTAATTTCAAAAAAAAGCTACTCAAAAAATGAGTAGCTTTTATATTTTAGAAAATTTTGTTTTATTATCTGTTTCTATCCCTATTATTTCCGTAGCCATTATTATAACCTCCACCTCCTCCGCCACGGTTACCACCACCTCCTCTGTAACCACCACCGCCGCCGCCGCCGCCGGGTTTTTCTTCGGCCTGTTTTACGACAAGTGGTTTTTTACCAAGAGAAATATCGTTTAAGCCTTCAATGGCTTCTTTTGCTTCTGCATCATTTGGCATTTCAACAAAACCAAAGCCTTTGCTTTTTCCTGTCTCTCTGTCCATGGCCACTTTTACTGAGGTTACAGTTCCAAATTTTTCGAAAAATTCTTCGAGTTCTGCATCATCCATATCATAGGGTAAGCCGGCAACAAATATCTTCATTCTCTTATTTTTTACAAATGTAATAAAGAAATCCTGAAAGGGGTAAAATTGACGAGAATCATAAATTCAAAACAAAGCTTAAGTGTTAACTGGTAATTTAAAAGGATTTTAGTTTTAGATACTTGTCAAACCATTGCCCATATCGTTCCAGCCTGTCTTTCTGGAATGAGGGTAGACTTATACCATGAAACTGGCCTGGGTAAATAATCAATTCTGTTGGGGTGCCAATCGATCTCAACGCTTGGTACATCTGTTCGCTGCCAATAGCCGGCACATTAAAGTCTTTTTCACCAGCCATAAAAAGTGTTGGTGTTTTGATTTTATCAGCATTCAGAAACGGGTAAGACAACTTTAGATATTTTTCATAATTTTTATCTTTCCATGGTTGTCCAATTTCATTATCCAGTTGCAGAATATATTGGTCAACTCCATATAAAGAAAGTTGTAAGGCACTTCCCGCACCACTTATAGCCGCTTTAAAACGGGTGTCTTTTGCAATGGTATAATCTGTAAGGATGCCACCGTAGCTCCATCCGCCAATCCCCATTCTGTTTCCATCAATTATTCCTTTACTGATAAGATAATCTGCAGCTCCCTGGATATCCAATACTTCTTTATTTCCCCAATCTGCATAAATGGATTTACAAAAATCAATTCCTCTTCCATTACTTCCTCTGTAATTAACTGCAATAACTGCATAACCTTTTGCAGCCAACATTTGTCTAGTCAGATCAAATCCAAAATCATCCTGACCCACAGGTCCGCCATGTATATAAAAAATAACAGGTAGCTTTTCTTTTTTTGCTGACGCAGGAAGAAATAATAAGTTAGATACAACGACGCCGTCCTTACTAGTAGAACTGAATTTTTCAACTGTGGCTAATGATAAACCTGCTACAAAATCATCCTGTATAGAAGTGAGTCGGCGAAGATTTCCATCTTTTAGCGCATAAAATTCTGAAGGTAACTGCGAGTCTGACATTGAAGTGACCCAACTGCCATCTGGATGAAATTCTAAAGACCCAAAGGAACGGTTTCCACCTATAACTTTTTTCATCATTCCATTTTTCACATCGAAAGTCGAAATATATCTTTCGCAATCATCAGTAACAACTGCTGTAATATTTTTTCCATCCTTGTTCCAGCGAGGATTTGAAACGGGTCTGTCTAATGACTTGCTTAATAATAAAGATTCTCCACCAGTTGCTGGCACTACACACAAAATTGGCTGGTCATACATAATATAATTAGCATCGGAAGTGCTTCTCAGATATGCAACACTTTTCCCATCAGGGCTCCATTGTGGCGAATTGTCGCTGCCTTTCCAACTGGTGATTTGTTTTTCTACTGAACCTGTTTTTGCTTCAATGGTAAAAATATCTGAGTTGCTATTTTTATCCGGATCCTCAGTTCGGTTACTTACAAAAACAATTGAAGTGCCGTCCGGACTCCATTGACTGCTGCCTTCATTATAGTTTCCTTTTGTAAGAGTGTCGGTTTTTTTAGTTGCTACATCAAATAAATAAAGATGAGTTTTTCTTTTATCATATTGATAGCCTGATACATCCAGTTTAAAACGATACCTGTCAATTACATATGGCTTAGCACTTTTTTTACCTGTAGTATCTTCATAATCTTTAATTGTTAGTAGTAGTTTTTTTTTCCATCAGGGCTCCAGCTATAATCATTTAAATCGCCTTTTACATCTGTAAGTTTAATGGCTTCCCCTCCTAATCTGTTTAAAAGATATACTTGGTTAGTTCCACCGTTGCGGGAAGTTGTAAAGGACAAGTATTTTCCATCAGGGCTCCATCTCGGATTGGATTCTCCATCAGGACTATTTGTTAATTGTATTTTATCATCACCATCCCAGGCAGACATCCAGATATCTGTATTTCTTTTATCCTTTGCCGAATCAGTTGTGGTAAGTGTATAAGCCACCCACTTGCCATCAGGAGAAATTTGTGCATCATTTGTACTTTTTAACTTGAATATATCTCCGGGCACTAAATTCCTTTTTTCAGATTGGGAATATGCATTGAATTGTGTGTAGCTTAATAAAAAAATAACCAATAGTGTTTTTAATTGATTCATAAAAAAATTTGAATACCGAATATAAGTAATGCTTTGGACAGTTTAATTCGGTGGATAAAGAACCTGTTATTAGTTATCTTTGCGATTCAAAATGATTTTTATGAAAGAAGTCTATGTTATATCTGCTGTTAGAACACCTTTGGGAAGTTTTGGTGGATCATTAAAAGGATTTTCCGCGACTCAATTGGGTGCTACAGCTATCAAAGCGGCTATTACAAAAGCTGGTATAAAAGGGGAACAAGTTCAAGATGTTTTAATGGGCTGTGTCCTACAAGCTAATCTGGGGCAAGCTCCGGCAAGACAAGCTGCAAAATTTGCTGGTTTGCCAAATGAAGTAGCTTGTACTACAATCAATAAAGTTTGTGCAAGCGGCATGAAAGCTATTGCACAGGCAACACAAAGTATTTTATTAGGTGATGCTGATATTGTTGTTGCTGGTGGAATGGAAAGTATGAGCAATGTTCCGTTTTATAATGATGCACAACGTTGGGGAAGTAAATATGGTAACACTGCTATGATTGATGGATTAGCGAAAGATGGCCTTACTGATGTGTACGATGGAAAAGCAATGGGCAATGCTGCAGAACTTTGTGCAAAGGAATGTGGCATCAGCCGGGAAGAACAGGATGCATTTGCTATCGAAAGTTATAAACGAAGCCAGGCAGCATGGGAAAAAGGGTTGTTTGATAATGAAGTAATACCTGTTGAAATTCCGCAAAGAAAAGGCGACCCAATAATTTTTGCAAAAGATGAAGATCCTTACAACGTAAAGTTTGATAAGATAACTTCTTTAAATCCAGCATTTCAAAAAGATGGTACTGTTACTGCTGCAAATGCTTCTACAATGAATGATGGTGCCGCAGCATTGGTATTAATGAGTAAAGAAAAAGCGGATGAACTTGGATTGAGACCAATCGCAAAAATTATTGGCTATGCAGATGCAGAGCAAGCACCAGAATGGTTTACTACAACTCCTTCTTTAGCAGTTCCAAAAGCTGTTGCTAAAGCTGGTTTGAAAATGGAAGACATTTCTTATTGGGAACTAAATGAAGCTTTCGCTGTTGTTGGAATTGAAAATACAAAACGACTGAAACTTGACCCTGCCAAAGTAAATGTGCATGGTGGAGCTGTTTCTATTGGTCATCCTTTAGGGTGCAGCGGAGCAAGAATTATTGTTACATTGATTAATGTATTGAAAGCAAATAATGCAAAATATGGTGCCGCAGGAATATGTAACGGTGGTGGCGGTGCTAGTGCAATGGTAATTGAGAATGTTTAATCAGAACAAGGGTTTGATTATTCTTTATAAAAACAGAAACTCTCTTTTTAAGGAGAGTTTTTTAATTCATTTATAAAAAAAACCATGTCATAAAATACTAATGAAATTTGTGTTTAAAATATTTTAGTTCATGGTAACAATACGAATTGCTGATAAAAAAGATGCTGAACTGATTGCTGAATTAAGTCAGCAAACATTTATAGAAACATTTGCTTCTTCAAATTCAAAGAAAATATGGATAAGTTTCTGCAGGAATCTTTTTCTAAAGAATCGTTGATTAATGAAGTTGGTGCATTTGGTAATATTTTTTTATTGGCTTATGAGATTGAAAAACCTATTGGTTATGTGCGATTAAGAGAAGACAATAACCCACCAATATTAGCTGGAATAATTTCTATGGAAATTGCTAGACTATATGTTTCAAAAGATGCTATTGGAAAAGGAATCGGTAAATTACTGATGCAGGAAAGCATCTCGATAGCCAAACAAAGGGGCAAATCATTGATATGGTTAGGCGTTTGGGAGCATAATAAACGGGCAATTGATTTTTATACTAAATGGGGCTTTGAAAAATTTGCTACTCATTTTTTTAAGTTGGGAGATGATAATCAGACAGATTGGCTTATGAAGAAATCACTGTCCTGAGAGAAAGTGTTCCCATGTTAGCAATTTTAATAGTAATAGATTAAATTGCCAGTACTGAATAAAATGAGAACAGAAATAATCAATATAAAAAAACTGGTAAACACCCGGGTAGAGAACAAACTTCTAAGGGGAAAAGAATTAGCTGATTTGCCAAACTTGGATGATGCTTATTTACTAATTGAAGATGGTGTAATAACTGATTTCAGCAGTATGAAAGAATTGCCAGCTGAATTCAAGCATTCACCTTCGGTTATTGATGCAACCGGACAATTTGTATTACCTGCCTGGTGTGATAGTCATACACATATTGTTTTTGCAACAAGTAGGGAAGAAGAGTTTGTAGATAAATTAAAAGGATTGAGTTATGCTGATATAGCTGCAAAAGGAGGCGGTATTCTAAACTCAGCAAGAAAGTTAAATGCAGCTACAGAAGTTGAGCTTTTTAATTCAGCATGGAAAAGATTAGACGAGATTAGTAAACTAGGCACAGGTGCAGTTGAAATTAAAAGCGGTTATGGATTATCAGTGGAAGGTGAATTAAAAATGCTTCGTGTAATAAAAAAAATAAAAGAGAAATCGAAATTATCTATAAAAGCAACATTTCTCGGAGCTCATACCTTTCCAATTGAATACAAAGAAAATCATCAGGGATATATAGACCTTATCATCAACGAAATGTTGCCAGTTATTGCTAAAGAGAAACTAGCTGATTATATAGATGTCTTTTGCGAATCTGGGTTCTTTTCTCCCGATGAAACAGAAAAAATTTGTCGTGCCGGTATGGCTTATGGGTTAAAACCAAAAATTCATGCTAACCAACTCAATTTATCAGGTGGAACTCAAGTTGGAGTAAAGTTGGGTGCAATTAGCGTTGACCATTTAGAAACTATAGACGATGTAGCTATTCAAACATTAGCGAATTCAAATACAATTGGAACCTTATTACCTACTGCCGCTTTTTTTCTGCGAATGCCTTTTCAACCTGCTAGACAATTAATAGATGCAGGTTGTGCAATTGCATTAGCAACGGATTTTAATCCTGGATCTTCACCATCAGGCAATATGAACCTTGTAAATGCGATGAGTTGCATACAAATGAAAATGTTGCCAGAAGAAGTTATTAATGCTTCAACAATCAATGGTGCTTATGCAATGGAATTGGAAAATGAAGTTGGAAGTATCACCGTTGGCAAACAAGCAAATCTAATATTGACAAAACCAATTTCATCATTAGCCTATATGCCTTATGCTTTTGGGTCAAACTTGATTGACAAGGTCATGATTGGCGGTGAGTGGGTTTAGCGAAAATATTTTTCAAAAAAATTATTTATACATGCAACAAATCATAGAATGTGTTCCCAATTTTAGTGAAGGGAATGACTTGAATATAATTAAACAAATTACTGATCAGATAGAATCTGTGGAAGGAGTCCGTTTGTTAAATGTAGATCCAGGAAAAGCAACGAACAGAACTGTCGTTACATTGGTTGGAAATCCTGAAGCAGTTATTGAAGCTGCATTTCTTGCCAAAAAAAAAGCAGGAGAGTTGATTGATATGAGCAAACATAAAGGTGAACATCCACGAATGGGTGCTACCGATGTGTGTCCACTTATTCCGATTGCTAATATCTCCATGGAAGAAACGGCTAAGTATGCACATCAATTAGCAGAAAGAGTTGGAAATGAATTACACATTCCAGTGTATCTATATGAAGCCGCACAGCCAAATAAAAGCCGGAACAATTTATCAGTTATAAGAGCCGGAGAATATGAAGGCTTTTTTAAAAAAATTAAAGAGCCCGAATGGAAACCAGATTTTGGCCCTGCGGAATTTGATGCAAAAAGAGGGGGAACGGTAATTGGCGCCAGAGATTTTTTAGTGGCCTATAATATTAATCTTAATACTACTTCAACAAGAAGAGCCAATGCAATTGCATTCGATGTGAGGGAAGCAGGAAGAAATGTAGAAGAAAATGGGAAAAAAGTAAATAAGCCGGGAACATTGAAATCAGTAAAAGCAATAGGTTGGTATATTGAAGAATATGGGGTAGCTCAGATTTCAATGAACCTTACTAATATTAATACAGTACCAGTTCATATTGCATTTGATGAAGTTTGTAAAAAAGCTGATGCAAGAGGAATAAGAGTTACAGGAAGCGAATTAGTTGGTTTGGTGCCATTAAAGTCATTGACAGATGCTGGTAAATATTTTTTGCAAAAACAAAAAAGATCAATCGGTGTTTCTGAAAAGGAATTGATAAAGATTGCTGTAAAATCAATGGGATTAGATGAATTGGGGCCTTTCAAACCAGAGGAAAGAGTTATTGAATATTTATTGAAGTATAGTGCCGACAGTAAATTGGTGAATATGACATTGGCTGATTTCGCCAATGAAACATCTAGTGAAAGTCCAGCACCTGGTGGCGGTTCTATTGCAGCTTACGTTGGGGCATTAGGAGTTTCGTTGGCAACGATGGTAGCCAATCTATCTTCGCATAAAAAAGGTTGGGATGAGCGATGGGAAGAATTCGGTAATTGGGCTGAAAAAGGAGAGAAGATCAAAAATGAATTAGTTAGTTTGGTCGATGCCGATACAAAAGCATTTAATAAAATAATGGAAGGATTTGGCATGCCTAAATCAACGGATGAAGAAAAACTTGCCAGAACTAATGCTATTCAGGAAGCAACAAAATTTGCCATTGAGATTCCGTTTCAGGTCATGAAGGCTTCTTACAACAGTATGGAAGTAATAAAGACAATGGCTGAAATTGGCAATCCCAATTCTGTTTCAGATGCAGGTGTAGGTGCATTGTGTGCCAGATCAGCTGTAATAGGAGCATTTATGAATGTACGCATCAATGCAAGCGGTTATGATGACAAAGCATATGTAGCAGAAACATTAAAAAGAGGTAAAGAAATTGAAAACAAAGCCATAGCTTTAGAAGAAGAAATTTTAAAAATTGTAGATGGAAAAATTGGAAATTAATACTACGATGCAACTGCCTGTTATAGGAGAAATGAAACATTTTAAAGTGTATAGTAAAGAGGATGTATTATCATTAACAAAAATCCGCAGGTTTGAAACAAAAGTAGGGGAGCGGCTGGAGATTCTAAAGGATGTAACTGATATCGCAGACTCCATTAAAAGCTCTACGGCAAAATATGTACTGTTTGGTGTGCCCGAAGATCTTGGAGTGAAAGGCAATTTGGGTATAGGCGGCGCTGATACTTTGTGGATTCCATTTTTGCAAAGTTTTTTGAATGTGCAGAGCAATGATTTTTTTGATGGCAATCAGATTTTATTGGCTGGTCATTTTGATTTTGGTGATATTCAATACCTGATTGATACGACAGCTAAAAGCGAGGAAGAAAAAATTGAAGCATTCAGACATGCTGTTATTGCTGTGGATGATGAAGTAGAACATCTTGCTAAAATAATTACTGAAGCAAAGAAGATCCCCATTGTGATTGGCGGCGGACATAATAATACATATCCTTTAATTAAAGGAAGTTCTAAAGGCTGGCACAAAGCCGGTGCTTTGCCATTGGCTCAGATTAATTGTATTAATCTCGATACACATGCCGATTACAGACCATTGGAAGGAAGGCATAGCGGTAATGCATTTCGCTATGCGGAAGAAGACGGCTACTTACAGAAGTATTGCGTAATAGGATTGCATGAAAATTATATTCCACAAAATGTATGGATTGATATAGTTAATAATCCGTTTATAGATTGTATCACTTACGAAGATATTTTTGTGCATGAGAAAAGAACATTTATGCAGGCGGTTTCTCATGCTACAGGTTTTACAGAAGATACATTGACAGGCATCGATCTTGATCTGGATGCTATTCAGAATACATGAAGCAGTGCCATGACACCCGTCGGTATTACGGCAACACAAGCCAGGCAATATGTTTCTTTTGCAGCTGCCGATACTAAACCAGCCTATTTTCATATTTGTGAAGGAGCCACAAGATTAAACGATGGCAGAACAGATGCCACTAGTGGTAAATTAATAAGTTACCTCGTTAGTGATTTCATAAAAGGCAATTCCATTTAATAATTTATACATAAAAAATGCAGCTCGAAAGCTGCATTTTTTAATTAGTATAATTTAAAAAATCTAACTTTCTAACTCAGGAGTAAGATATTGTGCATATGCATAACCCTCTTCGTTATCTACAGTTCTTATTAGCCACCATTGTTCACTAGTCTGGCTTACAACAGTAACTATTTCATGATGAGCTGCTTTTCCAACAATAGGTTGGTCAGTACCAGGGCCCTTACGAATATTTAAATTCGAACGTTCTGTAGTTACTTTTGCTTTAGTAACAGGGGCAGTTGCAATAACATTGATATTCATTACAAGATCACCAGATAAGAAATTTGGATCTATTTTATCATATACAGACCAAAGCATATCCTTTACAGCACCTGTTGGAGCTTCGCCGTCAATATATAAAATGCCTTCTTGTTCTCTTACTTGCAAATTAGCTACAGCACTATTCGTAGCAGCAGTAACAAGTTCGTTGTATTTATTTTGTAGTACCATTAGTTTTTGATTTAGTCTTATTTAATAGTTAATCCATCAAGATTATATCCTTTTGGAGTTAGTTTGTCCAGCATTTGTTTTAGAGCAGCCCATTTTGCTTTTGCAATTTCGCCTTTGAGTACAATTTTGCCCATATCCACTGAGCCAGTTACTCCCGGGTTATCTTTCAAAGCATCAGTCAATCCCATTGTAAGTGCATCATCGGTAGAATTAACAACTGGTGGAGTTACTGTACAATTATTAACTACTTCTTTTACGCCTTTTATGCCTTTTACAAGATCCGCACAATGCGTTTTACATGCATCATCCTTACATTCTCCAGAAATGGTGGCAACGCCTTTTTCTACAGAAACCATTGTGTTAACAGCCATTGGATCAGCTTTTAAAGCCGTTTCCACAGCAGTTTTTACGTCGGCATCACTTACTTTTGATTTGCACGAAGTAAAGGCTATGGCCAACGTAAAGAAAGCCATCATAGCAATTGAAATTGAGATTTTTTTCATTTTTTAAAAATTTTTAGAAAAGCAAGTTAGTTCTTTAGTTTTAGTATGCAATTTTTTTCGATGAAACCTGTGAAACCTATGTTGAAATCTTTTATTTTTTTTCCAACTCCATTATTTTCTCAAACACTATTTCGTATTCAGCATTGAGTTGCTCCAATTCATTTCCTGATTTTTTATAGGCGTTTTCTGCCTCGAAAAATTTTGATCTATCTGAATAGATCGCCGGATCGGTAAGTGAAGATTCTAATTCCGTTTTTTTCTTGTTTAGCTGTGCAATTTTCTCTTCAAGTTGCTGAAACTGTTTCTGCACTTTTTGTAATTCCTTTTTTGCTTCTTTATCTATTGCAGTGTGAACAGGCTTTTGAACAGGAATAGGAGCTTCCACTTTTTTAGGTGTTACTTCACTTTTTTTCACCCTCTTTTTCCTTTTTCTGCATTGCCATTCTTTCTTTCCACTTTACCCACTCCTCATAGCCGCCTTTGAATTCTTTTATTTCATGATCAACGATCTCCCAAATCTTGTTTGCAGTTTTTGAAACAAAATAACGGTCATGACTAACAAGTATCATGCTGCCTTCATATTTTTTTAATGAGTCGATCAGCAAATCACAACTATGCATATCAAGGTGGTTCGTAGGCTCATCCAACATCAAAAAATTGGCTTTGCTTACAATCACTTTTGCTAAAGCTACTCTGGCTTTTTCGCCCCCACTTAATATTTTTATTTTTTTATCTGAATCATCTCCGCTGAATAGAAAACAACCTAATAAACCTCTTAACTCAAGGTCATTCATTTGGCTGCCACATTCCTTCATTTCATCCAGAATGGTATTATCAACATTCAATGCTTCCAACTGATGCTGGGCATAGAAACTCTCTTCTACATTATGTCCCCATTTTCTTTCTCCTTCGGAGAAGTTTTCAACGCCTGCAATAATTCTCAATAATGTTGATTTTCCTTTTCCGTTAGCTCCAATCAAAGCAATTTTATCGCCCCGATCAATCTCAATAGTAGAGTTTTCAAAGATTACATTTTCGCCAAATGCTTTAGAAACATTTTTAAGCTCTACTAGCACACGGCCCGGAGTTTTATCTACTCTGAAATTGATTCTGATATTCGGTCTTTCAATTTCCGCTTCTTCAATTCTATCCAATTTATCAAGCTTCTTCATAATACTCTGCGCCATCGCAGCTTTACTGGCCTTTGCCCTGAACCGTTCCACCAGCCTTTCATTCTGGCGAATATAATCCTGTTGATTTTCGTAGGCCTTTTGCTGCATCTCTACTCGGATGGTTTTCTCAGCTTCATAATAATCATAATTGCCATTGTAAATATGTAATTGTTGTTGATATACTTCCACAATCTTTGTCACCATTCTGTTCAAAAAATATTTATCATGGCTCACAATTACTACTGAACCTTGATAATGCAATAAATATTTTTCCAGCCATTCAATGGAAGGAAGGTCAAGGTGATTGGTAGGTTCATCCATCAGTAGTAAATCTGGCTGTTGCAAAATCATTTTCGCCAATAGTACTCTCATTCTCCATCCACCACTAAACTCTTTATAGGGTCTGTGTAAATCTGCGTTAGAAAACCCTAATCCTTGTAATACCTCTTCTGTTTTATGATGAATGTTATATCCATCCAGTGTGTCCATTTCATGCAATTTGTCACTGTATTCATGCAAGGTTTTCTCATCACCTGTTTTCTCTAATTCGATGCCGAGATCTTCAATTTCTTTTTCTAATTGCAATATTTTTTCAAAAGCACCAAGTGCTACCTGTATTATTGAGTCATTCGTATCAAAACTTAAAAGATCTTGGTGTAAATAGCCAATAGATGTTGTGCGGCTTCTTTCTACCGTACCGGCTGATGGAAGATATTCTCCAACTAATAATTTCAGCAATGTAGACTTGCCTGTTCCATTATATCCAATCAGTCCAATCCGTTCACCTGGCTGAATATGCCAAGTTGCTTCTTCTACAATGGCTCTTGCCCCAAATTCAAACGTTATATTTTGAAATCCTGCTAACATAGTATACTTATTTGACCTCTTATTTTAACAATCCGCAAAAATAAAGGATTACAACTTGCGGAAGCAGGAGATTATCTTTGTATCTGTTTTTCTTTTGAAATATTAACAGTATAAATTGTTTTGGAAATATGAAGAAAGTAATAGAAATCTTAGGAATTGTATTGCCGGCATTAATTATTGCTCTTGGAATTGTTAGAATTTTTGTCAAAAATACAAAAGGGGTAAATGGCCTGACCATGCTTTTTGCCATCTTACTGCTTGCAGTGGGGCTTCTGCAGTTCTTTATTTTTGGCAACAAAAAAAGTTCAAATAACTCCGGGCCTAAACCCCCACCATTGGCTGTAAGCAAGCATAGCGAGGCTTTTAATAAATCCATAGGTTCTCTGCTATCAGCTTATTATGATATGACCGAGGGATTTGTGAACTGGGACACGGCAGTTATTAGCAAGGCTGGCGATAACTTGAAGTTTGCTTTCGATAGTTTAAATCTTGATGAAATAAAAAGGATACATTGATCTATCAAACTGCCCTTGATCCTTATAATAATGCAAAAAATGAATTGGAGGCTATTCTTGCTGACCCTTCTCTTACAGAGAAAAGAGGATCGTTGAATATTCTATCAGATAATATTCGTAACCTTCTTGTAATTGTGAAATATGATGGTGCTAAAGTTTATTGGCAGGAATGTCCTATGGCTTTTGATGGTGATAAGCCTGGAAACTGGTTAAGCAAAACAAAGGATGTTCGTAATCCTTATCTTGGTACAAAAGATCCTAAGTATGGAAACTCAATGCTTGAATGCGGTGGCCCGAAGGATACTATAAATTTTATTGTTGAAACTTCTGTTCAATAAACTAAATAGAAGAATCTGCAGTAGAATCAACTTATCAATAACATTATATTTTCAATATTATTAAGTTATGCTGAATCTAGATTTCTCAGTTTTTCCGGTTTTGGTTACAGAAAGACTTATTCTGAGACAACTAAACAACGACGACACTAACGAATTGTTCTTTCTTCGTTCAGATGAGAATGTGTTACGTTTAATTGGTAAAGAACCGGCAAAGGATATAAAAGAGGTAGAAGAACTTTTGACTAGAGTAAATGAATCAATCCGGCAGGCAGAATCAATAATGTGGGGAATTGCACTCGATTCAGTTCCAGATAAAATAATCGGAACTATTTGTTTTTGGAATATTGTCAAGCAGCATCACAGAGCTGAAATAGGTTACTTGCTTCATCCAGACCACTGGAGAAAAGGATTGATGAAAGAAGCGATTTTTAAAGTACTAGATTACGGATTTAGCAACATGAAATTGCATAGTGTGGAAGCAAGAATAAAAGCAGGTAACAGTCCCTCGGCTGCTGTCCTTGAAGCAACTGGTTTTGTGCAAGAAGGGTATTTGAAAGAAGAGTATTATTTTAATGAAAAATTTTACGATAGTGTTATTTATTCTAGACTCCAATAGGCAACGGTTATGTAAAAAAGCGGTTGTGATGCTCTAAAGTCTTTGATGTAAGAGTTAAAATTGGGTTTTAAGAATACATAGAAATAAAAATGCCTGTGAAAACAGGCATTCTTTTCGAGATAAATCAAATATTTAAATTTGTTTACAACGTTAAGTTAGTTCCAGTAAATGTATTTGCAAAATATATTTACCTTTTTAAGGAAAGTTCTTCTATACATTAATATTTTATACCTACATAGTTGATATTAGTCAACAAAATTCAACCTAACCTTGTAGAACTTTTTATGTAATTTGAGTAGTAGAACAAGCAACCATTTATAGAGTTGTCACTGTCTTTTAAATATAACACTTTAAAGGAAAAATTAATATTATGAAGAGATTAATTACCTTATTTATTCCCTTGGTATTAGCTGTTTTTTTTATGTCGAATAAAAAAGTTGATAGAATGCCAGGTAATGGCCAGATTGATGGGCCTTATGTCATTTACAAAAATGATAAAGTTTATGTCAATTATATTTTTGATGACAATGGAGTCAGTAAGCTTAAAGTTGACAGTGTGTCACAATCGCAAAAGGAAAGTATTAAATTAACTATAGCAACAGACAAAGCTGATATAACATTCGAAGTAGCATTGAAAAAAGATCTTCAGAATGAAAAGACCGATTTCTCAGGAGAAAATAAAATGTTTGTTGTTTCTGATATAGAAGGCGAATTCAAAGCTTTTAGGCAATTGCTACAAGGCAATAATATTATTGACGAAAATTTCAATTGGACTTTTGGGAATGGACACCTTGTACTAACAGGTGATTTTGTTGACAGAGGAACTCTTGTTACAGAAGTTCTTTGGCTAATTTATTCTTTAGAAGAAAAAGCAAAAACTGCAGGAGGCTATGTGCATTTTATTTTAGGGAATCATGAGATTATGAATTTGAATAATGATCTCCGGTATGTGCATCGTAAGTATATGCAAAGTGCTTCGTTAATGAATGAAAGCTATCTCAATCTCTATAGTGATAAGACAGAATTGGGCCGGTGGCTTAGGACAAAAAATGTAACAGAAAAAATAGGCAATATTTTATTCATGCATGCGGGCATTTCCGATGTGGTGAATTATATGGAATTACCCGTAAGTAAAATTAATAAGCTTGTAAGACCTTTTTATAGTGATACAACTTTTAATTATAAAGACCCGAAAGTGGAAATTCTTTACAGCGATTTAGGCCCATTTTGGTACAGAGGTTATTATGGAAAGCAAAAACCTGCAATTACACAAATTGATAGTACACTATCTTTTTATAGAGTAAAGCACATTGCAACAGGACACACAGTAGTTGCAGATACAATAAGTGTTTTGTTCGGCGGCAAATTGATTAATACCGATGTCCATCACAGTAAAGGACATAGCGAAGCTTTGCTTGTTGAAGGTAAGAGGTTTTACAGAGTTGGACCGACCGGCGAAAGATTTCTAATACTTGAGTAATATTTTTTCTATTGGCCTATATTGATTATTTTGTTGTTTCAAAATAATAACCAAAACCTCATTTATGAAAAAAGTATTAATCGTTTTAATGGTATTCGGTTTTCTTGTTTCTTGTAAGAGCAAAGAAAACTCAAAAGAAAACAAGACTGAAAATAAGACGAAAGATGACTATCAAAGTGTAGATGATAAAGTAGATAAAGCTGATAATGACGAGAAAACAGAAACTGATTACAAAGAAAAAACTAACGCCAACGCTGATGAATTGGATGAAGATGGCAACAGCAAAGCAGACGTAGAATCTATAAATGGTCAAGATGACAGCGAATGGCCTCAATCAGAAAGAGATGCTTTTATGACAAATTGTGTGAGAGAGGCAGTTAAAGCTGGAAGGAGTACAAGTGTTTCACAAAGATATTGTGATTGCATGTTAGGAAAAATTGAAGGGATGTATCCAAACATCAACGATGCAGCAACCTTAACTAATGCAGATATTAAACGTATCACTGATAAATATGCGCCTGGTTGTCTTAAGTAAGAGGTGTAAAATCTTATTTTTCAAGGCCTGAACCTTCAAGTTCAGGCTTTACCTTTTTAGGTATTATCCGCTTTCCCTCTTAAATTTGCCACACCAAAAAAGATAATAAATAATGGCAAGATCAATCGCATTTCGGGATGCCCTAAGAGAAGCAATGAGTGAAGAAATGAGAAGAGACGAAAGGGTTTACTTGATGGGAGAAGAAGTGGCAGAATACAACGGAGCTTATAAAGTAAGCCAGGGTATGTTGGCCGAATTTGGACCTAAAAGGGTTATCGATACTCCAATCGCAGAACTTGGTTTTACTGCTATAGCAGTTGGATCAGCACAAAATGGTTTAAGACCCGTAGTTGAATACATGACATGGAATTTCGCAGTTCTTGCTTTAGATCAAATATTAAATACGGCTTCTAAAATGTTGGCAATGAGTGGTGGACAGATTTCATGTCCTATTGTTTTCAGAGGTGGAAACGGGTCAGCAGGCCAGCTTGGAGCACAGCATTCTACTGCTTTTGAAGCTCTTTATGCTAACATCCCAGGACTCAAGGTTGTTTCTCCTAGCAATGGATACGATGCGAAAGGATTGCTTAAACAGGCTATTCGGTATGAAGAAGATCCAATAATGTTTATGGAAAGTGAGCAGATGTATGGCGACAAAATGGAAATTCCTGAAGAAGAGTACTACATAGAATTAGGTAAAGCTGATATTAAGAAGGCTGGTCGGGATGTAACCATTGTTTCTTTCAATAAAATGATGAAAGTTGCACTTGCTGCTGCTGATGAACTGGAAAAAGAGGGAATTAGTGCCGAGGTAATTGATTTGCGTACGATCCGCCCTTTGGATTGGATGACAATTCTTGAAAGTGTAAAGAAAACTAATCGTCTTGTCATTGTTGAAGAACAGTGGCCCTTTGCTTCTGTTTCATCTGAAATAACGTACAGAATACAAAAAGAAGGATTTGATTATCTGGATGCGCCAATTCGCCGAATTACTGCTGCAGACGCACCTTTACATTATGCCCCAAACCTTGTAGCTGCTGCATTACCCGATGTGCCAAGAACCGTTAAGCTGGTAAAAGAAGTAATGTATCTACAGAAATAATATTTTAAAAAATAAATTTTTTTAAAGGCTCTGATGAATTTTTCGGAGCTTTTTTTTGTGTAAACTAAAAAAATACTTAGGTTAATCATGCAACCTTTTGGTTTTTATACTCTATCTTCGTTTCGGTTTTTCATAGGATATTGGATTTTAAAAACGAGGCTTGGTTTCTACCCGGCTTCTATTTTTTTTGGCACATTCTTTTCACTACTTATCCAAACTGCAAATTCTTGCAACAACATCTTTCGACTCAAATCATTTATTTTTACGCATAAATAAATCCAAATGGCTGATATACTTATTATTGATGATGAAAAGGCGATTCGTAAAACCCTGACCGAAATTTTATCGTTTGAAGGATATAAAATTGATGAAGCAGCAGACGGGGAAGAAGGGTTGAAAAAATTTAAGGAAAAAACTTTTGATCTAGTTCTTTGCGATATTAAGATGCCAAAAATGGATGGCATAGAATTTTTAGAAAAGGCCGGCGAAGTAAATGCCGATGTTCCAATCATCATGATTTCTGGTCACGGAAATATTGAAACGGCCGTAGAAGCTGTAAAAAAAGGAGCTTATGATTACATTTCCAAACCACCGGACCTTAATCGCCTGCTAATTACGATACGTAATGCAATGGATAAAAGCACACTGGTTTCCGAAGCCAAAGTGCTGAAAAGAAGAGTGAGCCGGGTACAGGAAATGATCGGTGAATCTTCTCCTATTAAAAAGATAAAAGAGACAATTGAAAAAGTAGCTCCAACGGATGCAAGAATATTAATAACAGGGGATAACGGAGTAGGTAAGGAGTTGGTAGCAAGATGGGTGCATGAAAAAAGTAACAGAGCTTCTGCTCCCATTGTAGAAGTTAACTGTGCCGCTATACCATCCGAATTAATCGAAAGTGAATTATTCGGACATGAGAAAGGCTCTTTTACTTCTGCTATAAAACAAAGAATAGGAAAATTTGAAACGGCTAATGGCGGCACACTTTTCTTGGATGAGATTGGTGATATGAGTGCTAATGCTCAGGCAAAAGTGCTTAGAGCTTTGCAAGAGGGAAAAATTACAAGAGTAGGTGCAGAGAAAGACATAAGTGTAGATGTAAGAGTAATTGCCGCTACCAATAAAGATTTGTTGAAAGAAGTAGAAGAAAAAAACTTTCGACTTGACCTTTATCATCGCCTTAGTGTAATTCTTATACATGTTCCTTCTTTGAATGAAAGGAGAGATGATATTCCTATGCTGGTTGAAAAGTTTCTTGAGGACATCTGTTCAGATTATGGCATTGCACAAAAACCCATTGATGATGATGCTATCAAGCTATTACAGGAATATAATTGGACTGGAAATATAAGAGAGTTAAGAAATGTAGTGGAAAGACTAGTTATTTTGTCTGGTAAAAATATTACTACAGAAGATGTGAAGAGTTATGTAATGCCGAAATAGCAATTTTTCAAGACTCAATCTTTATTTTACTCCATTTACCGATAAATATGTGCTATTGACAGCCGTTTCACAAAACTTTTGTGTTTAATATTTTGATAAGCATATAATTACGATATTTTTGTCTGCACTAAAATATGGCTCATGCCCCTTACTCATTTTTTTATAGTTTATTTGATAGGTACGCTGATTGTTTTTCTTCCTTCATTTGGTTTCGCTAAGCTTTTTGAAAAAGCTGGTGTTCCAGCTTGGAAGGCCTACGTTCCCTTTTATAACACATGGGTGATGCAGGATCTGGCTCAACGACCAAAGCATTGGGTTTTCTGGCAGTTTATTCCCGTTGTTGGCTGGTTTATTAGTCCCGGTATTTTTATAGAATTTGCTAAACTGTTCGGAAAGTTTGGCCTAGGTCATCACACGGCTGCATCATTAACGGCATCAGTTTATTTTCCATACTTGGCAATAAAAGAAAATCCTAAATACATCGGGCCAGAAGCTGTTAAGAAACATAAGAAAAAAGCCTGGAGAGAATGGGTAGATGCTGCCATTTTTGCAATAGTAGCTGCTACTTTGATAAGAACATTTGTTTTTGAAGCTTATACTATTCCATCTGGTTCAATGGAAAAAACATTACTGATAAAAGATTTTCTTTTTGTAAGCAAACTAAGCTACGGACCAAGAATTCCAAACACACCATTATCTGTTCCGTTTGTTCATAATTATCTTCCGGGCAGCACCAGAAAGTCATATTCTGAAGCAATAAAAATTCCATACACAAGATGGTTTGGCACTTCACCTAAAAGAGGCGATGTGGTTGTGTTTAATTTTCCTTCCGGTGATACGGTTATCAATAAAGATGATTATCAATCAAAACATCCTTACTATCAGCTTTGCCGTGAATTAGGAAATGGAGATGTTGATAAAGGACGACAAATTATTTTAAACGATCCCGAACAATATCCCTTGGCTGTTCATCCGGTTGATAAAACAGACAACTATATCAAACGATGTGTAGCTGTTGCTGGCGATACAGTTCAAATAATAAACAGTGATGTTTATTTAAACGGAGAAAAGCAAAAATTGCCGCCTTATTCGCAATTGGATTATGATGTTACAACTACGCAGCCATTAGATGGTGATTTTGCAAAAAGCGAATTTGATATTGATATTTTCAATCCACAAGAAAGTATGGCAATGAATAATAACCGATACAGGTTACTGCTTACTGCGAAATCGGAGGAGAAAATGAAAGCGTCTCCACTAATTAAAAGTATACAACCAATTGTAGATACTTTGCCAGCATACAATGCTGCATTCGAAGACTATGTTTATAATAATAAATGGACGGTTGATAATTATGGTAAGATTTGGGTTCCTAAAAAAGGAAGTGCAATAATTTTGAATGATAGCACTTACAGCATTTATCAACGGGTGATAAGAGTTTATGAGAAGAATGATCTTGTTGTAAAAGGCGGTAAGTATTTTATCAATGGAAAAGAAACAACTAGCTACACTTTCAAAATGGATTATTACTGGATGATGGGAGATAACCGTCATCAATCGCAGGACTCAAGGTTCTGGGGTTTTGTGCCGGAAGATAGAATTGTTGGAAAAGCCTGGATGATCTGGTTCAGTTATGATGGATCACCAAGATGGAAAAGGTTCTTTAACATCGTAAAATAAATGTAACTTTAAATGCCCTTGATAAAAATCAGGGGCATTCTTGTATTTAATCCAATCGAATAAAATGGCAGACAACAAATTTGAATTTTCTTACTCAGCGTTTAATGATAGCAGCGAACTAAATGAAGCTGATGCAAGGCTTTTAGATGAAGCTAGAAAGGTTACGGAAGATGCTTATGCACCGTATTCAAATTTTCATGTAGGTGCTATTGCGATTTTAGAAAATGGGCAAAAAGTAGCTGGTACTAATCAGGAGAATGCTTCATATCCCGTTGGTATTTGTGCAGAGAGAGTTTTGCTGGGATCTGCTGCAACACTTTTTCCGAATGTTGCGATAAAGACAATAGCAATCAGTTATAATAGCAAAGAAGTAAAAAGTGATCATCCAATTTCTCCATGCGGTATGTGTCGCCAGGCATTATTAGAATATGAAACAAGAACAGAAAAACCGATACGCATAATTCTTAGTGGACAGGAAGGAAAAGTATTTATTATTAATACTGTAAAATATTTATTACCCTTTGCGTTTACAAAAGCGAATTAAAATAAGGTCTGCACACCATGTGCAACTTTTGCTTCATGCTCCAGCAACCATTTCTTTCTCCATAATCCGCCAGCATAACCTGTCAGTTCTCTATTGGAACCTATTACACGATGACAAGGAATTACTATCGCAATATTATTTTTCCCATTGGCATTAGCAACAGCTCTTGTAGCTTTTGTATCACCTGTCTTTTTGGCCAGATCGAGATAGCTAATCGTTCTTCCAAAAGGTATTGTGAGTAAATGATTCCAAACATCTTGCTGAAATGGAGTTCCCTGTTGATTGAGTGGAAAATCAAATTGTCTCCTTTCTCCATTAAAATATTGAATCAGTTGCTCCACACAATTTATAAGAATTGGCGATAAATGCTCACTTACTGGTTCTACTTTTTCTTTAAAAGTTATCTCACTGATGTATTGATCAGTGCCGGATATTTTTAGAATTCCTACAGGCGAATGATAATATGTGGTGCTGTCAGACATTGTTAGCCAATCTTCATTCCGTTTTTGGTATTCCTTTCAGGTTGCAATAAAATTACAGCATTGTTTTCATCATACACACCCAGCACAAGACATTCGCTGATGAAATCGGCGATTTGCTTGGGCGGAAAGTTTACAACTGCAATGATTTGCCTATTCATTAATTCATCTTTAGTATAATGTGCTGTTATCTGTGCGGAAGATTTTTTAATCCCGATTTCATTACCAAAATCTATCGTTAGCTTATAGGCAGGTTTTTGGCCTTGGCAAAATCATCAACTGCGATGATTGTCCCTAATCGCATATCTATTTTTCAAAGTCGCTCCAATTGATTGTCATCTTATAAATTTTGTGTAAACTTGATGAAAATTACGGATTATGACGCCTGTAAAAAAACATTCATCGATTTCCCGCAGAAATTTTGTTCGAAATGCCGGAATGGTTGGTGCCGGATTTTTTATTGTTCCTCGCCATGTATTGGGAAGAGGATTTATTGCACCAAGTGATAAACTGAATATTGCAGGTATTGGAGTAGGCGGTAAAGGTCAGAGTGATTTGTTTGAATTTGCAAAGAGTCCCAAAGTAAATATTGTTGCCTTGTGTGATGTGGACGACAGGCAGGCTAAGAAGGCAAGGGAAACTTATACAAAAGCACCTTACTACCGTGACTTCAGAGAAATGCTTGCTAAAGAAAAAAATAATATTGATGCGGTAAGTATTTCTACACCAGATCATACACATGCAATCGCCACATTATCTGCCATGCAACTAGGCAAACATGTGTACACACAAAAGCCACTGACACATAATATTTTTGAAGCGAGAACTTTAGCTCAGGCAGAGCAGAAATATAAAGTGGTGACACAAATGGGCAATCAAGGAGGCTCTGGCGATGGTGTACGCAAGGCGAAAGAGATGATTGATGCAGGAATGATAGGTGAAGTAACAGAGGCAAAAGCATGGACTAACAGACCTGTCTGGCCGCAAGGTATTCCAACACCAACAGGAAAGCATGATATACCTTCTGAACTGAATTGGGATCTTTGGCAGGGCCCTGCAAAATCGATTGATTACAATCCTGCTTATCTACCATTTAATTGGCGGGGTTGGTGGGCTTATGGAACTGGTGCATTAGGAGATATGGCTTGTCATATTATGGATCCGATTTTTAGAATTCTACCGATTGACTATCCAGATGCGGCAGAATGCAGTGTGGCAACGATATGGAAAGAAATGTGGAATGATACGCAAAACTTAGATGCTTGTCCGCCAGCATCAATCATTCATTTAAACTATCCGAAAAAGAATGGCAAGGGTAGCATAAAAGTTTCATGGCATGATGGAGGCTTGTTGCCAGAAAGACCTGATGAATTATTACCGGAAGAAGAATTTGGAAACTGGGATGGCGGTGTTTTGTTTATTGGTACAAAAGGAAAACTGTTGCTCGATTGCTATGGAGCCAATCCAAGATTGTTACCAACAAAATTGATGAAAGAGAAAAAGATGCCGGTAGAGAAAATAAAGAGAGTACCTGAAGGACATTATCTGCAATGGGTGAATGCTTGTATTGCTGGTTATGGAAAAGGAGAAACAAGCTCACCTTTCTCTTATTCAGGACCATTTACAGAGAGTATATTGATGGGTAATCTTGCTATCAGAAGTTGGATGTTGAAGAATCCTAACTTAAAAGGATGGGGCGATAAATATCTTGGAAGAAAGAAATTATTGTGGGATGCAAAGAATATGAAGGTCACCAACTTTGATGAAGCGAATCAATTCGTAAAGAGAGAATACAGAGATGGTTGGAAATTTGAATTATAGAACTTAATCCAACAGTTTTACTAATTCCATCAGCTCCACCTGTTTGTATTTATCCTTATCATTGTCAAAGCATTTGCCGAATTCTTCGAGCAACTGCTGAATAACTTGTTTGTTTGACTGTGGTTTAAAATAAGAACCTACAGGCGGCACAGCAATTCTTTTAAAATAACTATCTACATCATCTTGCGTAAATACCTGTCCTGATGTAGCATCAATAAAGAATTCTATTTTATGAATTGGGTTGGGAAGATTCTCTTCGGAATAGCCTGGTTTGAAATAAGCAATGATGAATTGCTTAGGTATATTAATAGCTCTTACTGGAATATCTAATAATTCACAAAGAATTAAATACAAGATTCCATTGCTGATCTGATTCCCTCTTTTTGCTTCCAGCGTTTTGTTCAATAAAAATTCACCCGGTTCTTTATAATTTGTTTCGCCACCTTTCAATCCATAATAGCTGTATAATATACTGGTAACAATATTTATTTGTTCCAACGGAGTGAGATAGTTGTTTAACTCTAGCCAGATATTACGTCTTACTTTCTCTATTTCCTGCATTACAGGTGTGGTGGAAATATCAGGATATTGAAACTTGCAGGCAAGCATAGCACCCAACATCATATCATGATGACCTGAAATATTCCATTGGCGATAATCTTCTGTAAGATCAGTAAAATGAAGGCGATGAATCAGTAACTCAATCCTCGTTTGTATCTCTTCATTGGGAGTTGTTTCCCAAAGATGTTCCAGGTTGGGAATAATATTTTTACCGTAGTCAACAATCTTGTTTGACACTAAGCCAAACACTTCCTCGTCAGGATCGTCGATCAAAGTAAATAGAGCAGATATTTCGTTGTTTGTTTCCAAGGTGATGATTCCTGCACAATATCTTTAATGCAGATGGAATAGAATCGTTAAACTTTTCCACAGATGTTAGGAAGAGAGAATGTTGGATGTTCCAGGTTTGATGTTGGAGGTTTTCTTCAATACAGAATTTTCTTTATTCGTTGTAGAATTTACTCGTAGCTCGAAGCAAATAACTCATAGCTTCTTCGCCACTACCATCCAGTCCCATGGTTTTGGTTCTTTCAACCATTTGGGAACTTTAATGAATTCTGTATCCCAGTTGTATTCTATCTTTTGAAATTCTTCAGCAACAAATCCTTCCTTTGATAATAACAATTGTAATTCTTCTTTTAAGTAATGCTTATGTGGTACATCATCTATTTCAACATTTCCTTGTTTAATATTATTCCACTTTGATAAAGCATCTTTTCCAGTTTTAGTTTTGGAAAAAAGTTTAGCATCAATTTTATATTGTTGCTGGATAATATTGGTGAGCAGCCATGATTCCAGAGAAGGAATTGTAATAACTATTTTACCACCTTTTTTTACACAGGCCGATAAAGATTGAAAGAATTTTGTCCGGTCTTTTAAACTCGGCGTAAGGATAGCATTAATGCAGATGCCAAAATCACATTTTGGTACTTTTGTATTCTTGCCACTCATATCTGCTCTTAGGTATTCTACATTTTTATATTGCGGATAAAGTTGTTGAGCTATTTCGAGGTTCTTTGCAGAAATATCAACGGCAATCACTTTTTTAAAAGCAGGAGAGATGACGGGCAGCCATTTGCCGATAGCACAGCCAATATCAATTACCGTTTTATTTTTGGAAGCATATTTTTTTATAACAGAACGAATCAATGCCTTCTTGTCATTATGCAACACATCAAAGATTTCTTCACTATAAGAAGGTGCTATTTTTTCCCAGTAGGATCGTTTCATTTATAAAATATATCAGATAGCAAACACTAATACTTCGCTATCAGCCTGAGATTTAGGAATGCGTAGTTTTTCTTCTTTCAATCCTTCTAAATGAAATTGAATGGCTCCGAATATATTTTTCTCGACAATAGGTTTTGTTTTACCAGTTGCAATTACACCCGGAATATCTGGAACATATGCTGAATAACCAGTCTTTGTTTTTTCATATACTACGAGATACTTTATCATTTCTTTTTAAGTTGAGCTTGTTTGAAAATGCTGTTTAATGTTCCGGTAGCAATATCATCCGATAGTTTATGTGCTGCTACAGTTACTAATCCTTTCTTTGCTGGATGTTTATATTGCTTATGGCTTCCTTTTTGCCTTGACAAATACCATCCATCATTTTCCAGCAATTTGATAACTTCCTTTGCTTTCATAAAGTAAATTACGAAAAAATAATGAAGAATAATTAGCTGTAAGAAGGTGCTGTTTTTCCCAGTAGGATCGTTTCATGGGAATGAAGTTAAATTATATTCCTATAGAACGGAAAGAGGCAGATAATGGGATTTTTTCAGTTAGAAACTTGTCAAATTTTTCAATTGAGTTATTGCTTGTAAATAGCTTTTTAGGAATAACTAAAGCTTGCAATGAGCTAAGATAGACATAAAAATAATCTTTGGTTTGAGCATATTTTTTATTGACTCCCACTTTAAATTTACTTTGACATCTTTATCATTATTGATAATCCCGGAATCATCAAAGAATAAATCAGTTTCGTTAAGAACTTGGACATTCTCTTCTTTTCTTACAAGTTTTCTTGCTTTTGATTTAAGCCTAAAAGGAGCTTGATAAAACTCTAAAATTGTAAGCAAGATTAAAATAACAATAGAAATTGGGATTAAAACAATGTAATTATCTACTCCTGACGAATTTATTCTGTCTAATAATATTATAGTTGCAATAAAAAAGATTAAAGAATAAATAAAAGTTTTAATGGCATGTTTGATTCTTTCTTTTTTCTGCCAAGGCGCATGCCAATTTGTAAAGGCAGCATATTCTGCATAATCGTCCTCGGTAAGACTATACTTAAAGTTAAACTCCATTTGAAATAATTATTTCTTCTTCTTAGGCGCTGCTTTCTTCTTCGTTGCCACCTTTTTCTTCGCCGTAGCTTTCTTCGCTTTCTTCGCAAATGCTCCCGGTATCTCAGCTTCAATAAATCCTTTTACATCTTCCAATGTAAAGGCTGCTGCTTCTTCCGGTGTGTATCGGGTGTCATCTTTTTTCTTTGGTAAACGAATTTTCTTTTTACCAAACTTAATAATAGGAGCCCAGCGATCATTCTCTACAGAAATATTTTCATCTTCCCAACGATGTACGTAGCGGTTCTCTTCTTTCTTTACTTTGGCAGTAATCAGTTCATCCATTTCCGCTTGGGTAAGACTATCAAACTTATATCTTGCAGGCACATTGATAAACATGCCGTCCCATTTGATATAAGGTCCAAATCTACCTTTGCCTTTTATAATTGTTTTTTGATTATATGTACCAACCGGTGCGTCAGCAATTTGCTTTTGCTTGATATGTTCAACTGCTGTATCAAAATCTACTGTTTGTAAATCTGTACCTCTTGGCAACGAAACAAATTCATCTCCCCATTTTACATAAGGACCAAAACGACCAACATTCACCGATACTTCCTTTTCTTCGTACAATCCCATGCTGCCCTGTGCACCAAACAAGTTCATTGCTTCTTCAAATGTGATTGTTTCAATACTTTGTCCAGTAGGTACTTTGGCAAATCTTGGTTTCTCTTCATCATCCGCCACACCAATCTGTATCATGGCACCATATCTGCCCATTCTTGCTACAACAGGTTTGCCGCTTTCCGGATCTACACCTAATTCTCTTTCACCTTTTATACGTTCTGCATTTTCAATAGTGTTCTCAACATCTTTCTTAAATGGCAAGTAGAAATCATCAATCATTTTGTTCCACTTCATCTTGCCTTCAGCCACTTCGTCAAATTCTCCTTCAATTTTAGCAGTGAAACCATAATCCATGATGTCGTCGAAATACTGTTTCAAAAAATCAGTAACAACTAAACCAAGATCAGACGGAAACAATTTAGATTTTTCAGCACCGGTATTTTCCTGTTCCATTACCTTGCTCACATTATCTTTCAGCAATTCCCTAAAATCTCTTCTTGTTCCTTCCTTATCTCTTTTTTCTACATATCCTCTTTTTAATACAGTGGAAATAGTTGGTGCATATGTAGAAGGTCTTCCTATTCCTAACTCTTCTAGTTTTTTTACCAATGATGCTTCAGTATATCTTGCTGGCGGACGGCTAAATCGTTCCGTAGCTTTCATTTCTTTCAATGGTAACTGCTGACCAACCGTTAATGGAGGCAACATTCCTTCGTTCGCATCTTCTTCCAGTTCATCTTCATCTTTATCTTCTCTGTACACTTTTAAAAATCCGTCAAACTTTAATACTTCGCCGGAGGCTGTTAGTTCTTCTTTATTGGTTGAAATAGAAATTTTCGCTGTTGTCTTTTCCAGTTCTGCATCTGCCATCTGGCTGGCCATTGTTCTTTTCCAGATCAGCTCATACAATTTTGCCCATTCTGCTTCTTGTATAGACGGATTGCTTGCATAAGTTGGTCGTATAGCTTCGTGAGCTTCTTGTGCATTTTCATTTTTGTTCTTATACTTCCGGAACTGGTGATATTTATCACCATACATACCTTTCACCGTATTAGTAATATCGCCCAATGCAGTATTACTTAAGTTCACACTGTCGGTACGCATATAAGTTATATATCCATTCTCGTACAACTTTTGTGCAATCTGCATGGTACGGGCAACACCATATCCTAATTTCCTCGAAGCCTCTTGTTGCAAAGTAGATGTAGTAAATGGCGGGGCAGGAGTTCTTTTGCCCGGCTTCACCTGTATATCATTTACTTTATAATTAGCACCGATACAGCTTTTCAAAAATGCTTCTGCATCATCTGCCTTACTTTGTTTTTTGCCTTCGGCAGAAAAAGTAACGGCTTTATCCGAAACGTCTTTCGCTGTAAATAAGCCTTCTATTTTAAATGTACTTACAGTGTTAAATGCATTGATTTCTCGTTCTCTTTCAGCGATAATTCTTACCGCCACACTTTGCACACGGCCTGCACTCAGGTTATTCCGCATACTCATTTTGCGCCAGAGAATTGGGCTTAGTTCAAATCCAACAATCCTGTCCAGAATTCTTCTTGCCTGCTGCGCCATCACCAGGTTCATATCCAGTGTCCGGGGGTTTTCTACCGCAGCTTTAATGGCAGGTTTGGTTATTTCATGAAATACGATTCGCTTAGTAGTTTTTGGATCAAGACCTAATACTTCGCACAAATGCCAGCTAATGGCTTCACCCTCACGGTCCTCATCCGTTGCCAGCCACACTTCCTGGCTTTTGCTTGCCAGTTTTTTCAGTTCAGCAACTACCTTTTCTTTATCAGGAGATATAATATAAGTAGGTTCAAAATTTTTCTCCAAATCAATGCCCATTCCGGCTTTCTGCAGGTCACGGATATGGCCAAAACAGCTCTTCACCTGGAAATCACTCCCCAGGATTTTCTCAATCGTTTTCGCTTTCGCCGGACTCTCAACTATCAGTAAATTCTTTGCCATATTGGATATAATATTATGTATTACAACTGCTTTTCAGCCGCCGCAAGTTAGGACAAGAATAATAAAAATTTTTTTAATGCCAACTTTCGTTCCTTGATCAGCTGACGTTGCGACGCTCCGTTCAGGGTTCTGTTCATTGCTGAGCAGGAGGAAAATACAGAAGAAAAGCAATTATTTTAGAGGAAGAAAATAATTTAAGAAAAACTGGTCAAAGTCGGCTTTTAAAGAACTCAGCAATCTTTTCAGCCCATCTTTTATACTCTTTACTGGATGGATGCAAACCATCAGCAGCTAAAAAGGAGTTGTCGGTTGCCGCTTCCCTTGTCCACGGAGTGATGTCTATATAATGTACATCATAAGTTGAGGCTATTTCTTTGGCGGCAGTATTGTAAGCATCAATTTCTTTGGCAATTTTAGTGGTGTCCCGACCTTTAGCAAAAGGTGTAACTCCCCAATCGGGTATTGAAATCACTACAACATGATCAGCATTATTTCCCGCAAAGCGAATTGCTTTCTGTAGAAGTTCCTCAAATTCAGGTTTGTAATTTTCCACTGTGCTGCCACGGTATTGATTATTTACACCAATTAATAAAGAAACAAAATCATAAGAAGTTTGAAAGGGTTCGGCTTTATCGGCAGCAATGATTCCTTTTTCCAGTTCATTCGTTGTCCACCCAGTTTTAGCAATAATTCTTGGTTCAGCAAAATCAGAAAAGTCTTTTTTCATCAAACTGTATACCTGATTAGGAAAATTATCTTTTCCTTGAACCTGTTCGCCGATTGTATAAGAATCGCCAATGGCCAAGTAAGTAAGTGTTTTTTTATTGTTTGTATTTCCCATTGTCGGTACTGTCTTATTGGAACAAGATAAAATATTAATACCTAAAAATAATATTGATATGATATGTTTCATAAAAATTCAACAATGGCTTTAACTACTTCATTATCTCTGTAAATACGGCGATGTCCTAATCCTTTTGTAATTACGAATTCAACGTTTGGATAGTTTGCTTCTTTCACTGTCATTGCATCACTAAGCGGTGTTACATCATCATCTTCATCATGAAACCACAATACATTTGCCTTAATGTTCTTCATTGCCCTGGCGATAGAATACCAATCAGAATGAACTCCTCCCTTCTGTATAATAATTTTCTCAAACTCTTCTCTGATATCCGGGCTTAATTTCAAAAATGAAAAGAAAGTATTAATAGCTGTACTTGTTTCAGATGCAGGGGCTATTAATGCTAATCTGTAATTGGCATCATGATTAATTTCTTCTAATGCCAAAGAAACAGCTAAACCTCCAAATGAATGTGCCAAATAAGATTGAACAGGACCAAATTTAGTATGTATTTCTTTGATCATTTTTGAATAAAGTGGTAAAGTGATTTGCTTGCCATCGCTTCTGCCATTTGCCGGCGCATCAAAAGCCACCACCTCATACCCTTTGCTGATAAGGGGCTTTACATAGCGATCAAAATTGGTAACAGACGATTCGTAACCATGTAGAATTAATACTTTCCTTTCTGCCGGGTGATTAAATCTCCATCCACGGACAATGATTCCATCAACATTCAACTGAAGTCTTTCAGCAGTCTCGAAAATTTTAGGCAGTTTCTTCTTGTTTCTTATTTGAGGAGTGCAAAAAAGTTCAAATGCTTTTTCTGCTGCTTTCCGCTTTGAGATAGAGGTCAATATTTTAAACTTCGTTCTGTAATACTTTATTGCCAGTTGTTGAGTAGTCTTCAGTTTTGCCATTCCGTTTCCATTCTTTAATGTAATGCTGATTATATATCCGTAATCCCGATTTTACGGGAAACGGCTACATCATCGGCATTATTACAGTTAATAATCATAAATTGCTAAAAACAATTAGTATAATTTGCAAATCTATTCAATCATTATTTAAATGGACATTGTAATCATCGGTTCGGGAAATGTGGCAGCTGTGCTAGGTAGAAAATTTAAATTGGCTGGTCATAATATACTGCAGATTTACAGTCGTAATGCTTCAGCAGCATCTGAATTAGCCTATGAATGGGATACAGAATCTACCAATTACAAAACGATGATTTATCCAAATGCAGACCTGTACCTTATCGCCGTCAACGATGAGTCAATAAGTGATGTGATAAAAGATTTACGTTTGCCGGAAAAAATAGTAGTGCATACTGCAGCCTCAGTACCAAAAGAAATTTTGCAAACGGTAACTAATCATTACGGCGTATTTTATCCGTTACAAAGTCTACGAAAGGAAATGACCGCTATCCCAGATGCTCCAATTTTTATTGATGGTAATGATGAAAAAACGAAAGCTGTTCTGGATAAGCTGGCACATTCTATTGCCGATGAAAAAGTAATACAGGCAGGTGATGATGCAAGGTTGAAATTACATGTAGCAGCAGTTGTTGTAAGCAATTTTGTAAATCATTTGTATGTATTGGCCGAAAATTATTGCAAAAAAGAAGGACTAGATTTTAAACTATTATTGCCCTTGATTGAGGAAACAGCAACAAGGTTGAAAGATAAATCTCCTAAAGAACTACAAACAGGCCCGGCTATTCGTCACGATAGTGATTCTATTCACAAACACCTGGATTTATTAAAAGATCATCCACAATTGAAAAATCTTTATGTTTTATTGACAGAAAGTATTCAGCAAAGCAAATAATTGCAGCAATTTCTCATTCCTTACTTTTCCCAAACAAGTAAATATATTCCTTCTATAACCGTTATTTTTGCAACCCACCTCCGCTAAAGCTACGGTGGATAAAGGAAACGAAAAATCAACAGATGTACACAGTTAAAATTAAATTTGAACAGAAAGGATTAGAACCAGTAATATTGGAGAATATAGAAGCAGGCCAAACCTTGCTCGAAATTGCTCTCAAGAACGATATTGAATTACATCATAATTGCGGTGGCGTTTGTGCTTGTACTACCTGTCATTTGTATATTGAAAAGGGAATGGATTATATAGACGAGATAACGGATAAAGAAGAAGACTTTATTGACAGGGCTGTAAATCCAAGGTTGAATTCAAGATTGGGTTGTCAATCTTTGTTGAATGAAGGAGGAGGGGAGATCGAAGTAATGTTACCTGATCAGACACAATTTTTAGGAGAATAAATTAATTTGCAAATTATTATACTATGGCTCATTTTGAACCGCCGATTAACTGGCCCGATCATGAAGATATTGCACAGAAACTATATGAACGTTTTGGCGATGAATTCAACGAAGGAAAAATATATCGTATCCGTTTTACAGATTTGTTGACTTGGATATTAGATATAAAAGGCTTTGAAGGAACCAAAGAGCAAAGTTCCGAAGGTCACCTGGAAATGATCCAGAGTGCATGGGTGTATGAGTGGAGAGATAATCAAAAATAATTTCCAACTTTATTGTATGAATATTCTCAAACTCTTTAAGCAAATTACTACTTTTATTTTTGATGTGGATGGTGTACTTACTGATGGTACCGTATTACTTTTGGAAAATGGTGTGCAGGCTAGAAGAATGAATATTAAAGATGGATTTGCATTGCAGCTGGCAGTAAAAAAAGATTATCGGGTTTTAATTGTCTCAGGTGGAAATTCTCCTCAAGTAACTGGTCGTTTGGAAAAGCTCGGCATTACTGATGTGCATATGTCAGTAGAAGATAAAAAAGCGATGATCACAAAATATATTGCTGAAAATAAATTGAAAAAGGAAGAAGTGCTGTTTATGGGTGATGATTTACCAGATCTTCCTGTTATGTCAATTGTAGGATTGCCTTGTTGTCCTGCGGATGCAGTAGCAGAAATAAAAGATTCAGTTCAATATATTTCACCCATCAATGGTGGCTTTGCTTGTGTACGGGATGTAATTGAAAAAGTATTGAAGCTGAATGACAAGTGGGAGTATAGTGTTGATGTTACGTCGAGGTAGTCGGAACTCTGTGCCGACTAAAACTGAAAAGCCGTAACCGTCATTTTTTGTTTTTAAATAGACCACCTAATTGTATCTTCCCCTAAATTTTATCCATGAGATTGATTGCGGCCTTTTTTAAGCTGGTGCGGATGCCCAATCTCTTCTTCATGGCATTAACGCAGGTGCTGTTTCAGTTCTGCATTTATCATACACTTTATAAAGATGCTATTCCTGTAGATGATCTTTACCGTTTTATACTAATTGTATTCGCTTCTCTCTTTATTGCCGCTGCTGGTTATATTATCAACGACTATTTTGATATTAATATTGATGAAGTAAACAAACCTGAAAAAATGGTTGTTGATAAAGTCATAAAGCGTCGTTGGGCAATTGCTTGGCATTTTATGTTGAGTGCAAGTGGTGTGTTGCTTACAATAATTGCTTTACCATTTTGGCAAAAATGGTATTTGATATTGGCAAATGTTCTTTGTGTTATACTGCTCTGGTTGTATTCCACCAATTTTAAAAAGAGTTTGTTGACAGGTAATATTGTTATTTCATTGCTTACGGCGTGGACAATACTGATTATCTTTTTCTCAAAATTCAACATTACTGATGCATTTGGTGGAGTCAACGGCAGTAATTATAAGTTTTTTCGACTAGCCATTTTATACGCAGGATTTGCTTTTATTATTTCCTTGATAAGAGAAGCAATAAAAGATATGCAGGATATGGCCGGAGATTCTAAATACGGTTGCCGCACTATGCCAATTGTTTGGGGAGTAAATGCAACGAAAGTGTATGTAGCTGTTTGGCTGATTGTATTAATTGCAGCATTAGGCATTCTGCAAGTGTATGTATTGCAGTTCAAATGGTGGTTATTGATTGCTTATTGTATACCTGCAATTATTTTTCCGTTGATTTTATTGTTAGTCAAATTGAGAAAAAGTACCAGTTCGGCTGACTTTAAAAAACTGAGCTCACTCACAAAATTGATCATGTTTTCCGGTATTCTTTCCATGACATTTTTTTACTTTTAATAATGCCTAAAATTATTCTCGCATCCCAATCTCCAAGAAGAAAACAATTACTGGAATGGGCAGAAGTTCCATTTGAAATTGATGTAAGCGAAACAGATGAACGGTTTCCTCCAAATCTATCATTTGACGAAGTGGCCATTTATATTGCCAGAAATAAGGCATTAGCTGTACAGCAAAAAAGAGACTCAGATGAAGTTGTTTTAGCAGCCGACACTATTGTAGTATTGGGAGAAAATATAATAGGTAAGCCGGTTCACCGGGAAGATGCCGTAAGTATTTTACTGGCATTGTCTGGCGAAAAACATAAAGTGATAACAGGTGTTGTCATCAGAAAAGGAGAGGAGGAAGTTGCTTTCGCAGATACAACAGAAGTTGATTTTCATAAAGTATCCGTAAAAGAAATTGAATTTTACGTTGACAAATACAAGCCTTATGATAAAGCTGGTGCTTATGCCATTCAGGAGTGGATAGGTGTTGTTGGTATCAAATCTATCAATGGAGATTTTTATAATGTGATGGGATTGCCGGTTAGTAGGGTAGTAAGAGAGTTGAAAAAATTTGCCTAGGTTTTAAGAATATACCTGAAAGTAGTATTGGTTGGTTACTATTCCTTTAATAACTTGAGGATTCAATAAACTAGTTTGCAATGACAGAAAAGCTGTTGCAATTTATATGGCAATTTCAATATTTCAATAAATCTGAATTAGGAACTATTGATGGGGAAAAAGTTCAGATACAATTTGCTGGGCAATTAAATACTAATCAAGGCCCAGATTTCTCGGATGCGAAAATTGTAATTGGTAAAACAACTTGGGCAGGAACAGTAGAACTGCATATCAAAACTTCCGACTGGAATAGGCATAATCATCAAAATGATAAGAATTACAAGAACGTTATTCTGCATGTTGTTTGGGAAGATGACGGAGTCGGGAACTCTGTTCTGATAAAGGAGAACCTGAACTCTGTTCAGGTTACAACGGAACACAGTTCCGTTAACCATATTCCCGTCCTGGAATTAAAAGGCAGAGTTTCGAAAATATTATTGCTACGCTATGAAGAGTTAATGCATTCAAATTCATTTATTCCTTGCGAAAATTCAATCAGTACAGTAAAAGAAATAACCTGGAAAAGCTGGAAGGATAGGTTGCTGGTGGAAAGATTGGTCAGAAAGTCTCAACCTATTGAAAGTTCACTCAACCAAAACAATTTTCATTGGGAAGAATCATTCTGGTGGCAGCTGGCAAGGAATTTTGGCATCAAAGTAAATGCGGATGCATTTGAAGCAATAGCCAGATCAATTTCAATTAATATGCTGGCCAAACATAAAACGCAAATTCATCAGTTAGAAGCACTATTGCTGGGACAGGCCGGATTGCTAGATGCAAAATTTGCAGATGATTATCCCCTTATGTTACAGAAAGAATATAAATTCTATAAAAACAAATATAGCTTCAACCCAATCAACCTTCCTGTTTTTTTTCTTCGAATGAGACCGGGAAACTTCCCTACAATCCGTTTGGCGCAACTGGCGATGCTTGTGCATGATTCGGCTCATTTGTTTTCTAAAATTAAAGAAGCAGATTCTGTAAAAGATGTTAAAGCATGGCTGGATGTTACGGCTAACGATTACTGGCATTATCATTATAAGTTTGATGAAGAGTCAGCTTACAGAAAGAAAAAACTGGGTGCAGCCATGATTGACAATATTATCATCAACACCGTTTGCCCTGTTTTATTTGCCTATGGCAATTATCATAATGATAATAAATACAAAGAGAAAGCCCTGAAATGGCTAGAAGAAACTTCCGCAGAAAAAAATAATATTACAAAAAGGTTTCAGCAATTAGGGGTTGAAAACAAAACTGCTTTTGATTCACAGGGGTTGATTGAATTAAAGAATGAATATTGCAATAAGAAAAGGTGTTTGGAATGTGGGGTAGGGAATTCAATACTGAAATCTTAACTCCAACTTTCCCAATCCACCTTAACATCAATATCAGGGTGAATACTCTGCCAAACTGGACATGTATTACCCGTATTCTTCAAAATCGTTTTTGTCTTTTCATCAATATCTTTCAACGAATCTGGTATATGAAATGTTAAATGTATGCCACCCACTCGTCGGGGATCGGCCTTCATAATTTTCAACACTTCAATTTTTACATCGTTCAGATCAAAGCCCATCGTTCTTGCCTTAATACCCATTACTGTTATCATACAGGTGGCAAGACTTGTGGCCATCAAGTCTGTAGGCGAGAACCTTTCACCTTTTCCATTGTTATCAACAGGTGCATCTGTTTCAAAAGAAGAGCCACTTTGCAGGTGAGTACAGGTTGTCCGCAGGTCACCATTATAAACTACTGTAGAAGTCATTATCAATATTTTGCCCTAAATTTACGTTATTAACTAGGAGAAAAGGAGTGAAGGAAGAAAAGAGTAAAGGTTGAGATTTCCTGGCTTTTTTAATCTCTTATTTAAATGAATAGTTGAAAAAGAAAACAAAGATTGCAATTAAAGCATTCTCCTTAACTCTTTTTCTCTTTTAAACTCTTAGCTAAAAAAATATATTCCGTGAAGAAACTAAGCATTTGTTTAATCCTTGTATCACTTGTTTTCGCAGGTTATGCGCAAGACCCCGCAACCAAGAAATCTTCGAAAGATGATAAGAAAACAGCCCACCGTCAAAAAATAAATACGTTGATTAAACAAGACGAAGAAGGTGTACTTGTTTTCCGCAAGCAAAGCATTTTTGGGTTTCAGGGAAGAACAAACGGCTACGGTGGCTTTTATGAATTAGGTTTTATGAAAACAACCCGCAAGACAAATATCTTTCGGCTTGATATAACTGAGATCAAACATCAGAAGCAGGAAAAGCTTACTCTAAACGGAAATATTTTTGGAAATCCATTCTTTTACGGAAAGATCAATAATTTCTATCAGGCCACAATTGGATTTGGTCAACAGCACATGCTTGGTCAGAAAGGGAATAAAAATGGAGTGGCACTGTCAATGGTTTATAGCGGCGGTTTGGCGATAGGTTTGCTAAAACCTTATTATGTTGAAGTAATTGACCCGGCAGATAATCAAACTAAGACTATAAAATATTCTCAGGCAGATAGTGCTTTATTTTTGGGACCAACTATTATTGGTGGCGGAGGTTTTGGAAAAGGCTGGGGTGAAATGAAAATAAAACCAGGAGCCTTTGTAAAAACAGCTTTACGTTTTGATTATGGTCGATTCAATGAAACTGTATCTGGTATTGAAATAGGTATTAGTGCCGAATTTTATGGTTCTAAAATTCAAATACTGGCTAATCAAAAAGACAGAAATTTATTCTTTCAGGGCTACATAGCCCTCCTGTTTGGACGGCGTAAGTAATGAACGTATTTTTGCCCTATGATTGAACTTCCTGTAGCTTCTGCAGCAGTTGATAATACAAGAGTGAAAAAGCCAGATTGGCTTCGAGTAAAACTTCCCATTGGCGAAAGCTATAAGCATGTTCGTGGCCTTGTAGACAATCATAAATTACATACAATTTGCGAAAGCGGTAATTGCCCCAATATGGGTGAATGCTGGGGTGCTGGCACAGCCACATTTATGATATTAGGCAACACTTGTACAAGAAGCTGTGGTTTTTGCGCCGTAGCAACTGGAAAGCCGGAAGAACTCGATTGGGATGAACCGCAACGAGTGGCAGAAGCTATTCACTTGATGAAAGTGAAACATGCTGTTATTACTTCTGTTGACAGAGATGAATTAAAAGATGGTGGTTCTATTATCTGGAACAATACTATTAAAGCAGTGAAAGCTTTAAATCCTGATACAACATTAGAAACACTAATACCAGATTTTAAAGGGAAGAAGGAAGATATACAAAGAGTGATTGATGCAGCACCTGATGTAGTAAGTCATAATATTGAAACAACCGAACGATTAACGAAGCAGGTAAGAATACAAGCTAAATACTGGCGCAGTATGGAAGTCGTTAGAACATTGAAAGAAGGCGGTATGCGAACGAAGAGCGGCATCATGCTTGGTTTAGGAGAGGAGAAAGAAGAAGTAATTCAAACCTTGAAAGATCTTCATGCAAATGGCTGTGATGTTGTAACTATTGGACAGTATCTACAACCAACAAAAAAACATTTACCTGTTCATCGTTTTGTACATCCTGATGAGTTTGCAGAATATAAAGAGATTGGTTACACTCTTGGCTTAGATTATGTAGAAAGTGGACCTTTGGTTCGTTCTTCTTACCATAGCGAAAGACATGTGTTTGCCGGATTGGGAAGAAAGGAATGGTTGGCGGGGAAGGAGACAATAGTCAATAGTCAATAGTCAATAGTCAATAGTCAATAGTCAATAGTCAATAGTCAATAGTCAATAGTCAATAGTCAATAGTCAATAGTCAAATATTTGCGGATGCAAAGATACTTTCGAATCTTTTTAAGTGTTTTTATTGCAATATTCTTTTTTTCAATTTCTTCATTCGCTCAATTAAAGTGGCAGAATGTGGATGCTGAATTTCAGCCGCTGCCTGCTTCTGTTCATGTTTATAAAACAACAGATATGCTCGATGGTAAACCAAATATTGCTTACTATGTAGAAGCTATTCTGAAAGATAAGAAATTGGATTTTACTGTTGATACTACTTATCAGCGAAGATTATCTCCATCACAATTTTATGAAAAGAATGATAAGCCAATTTTGGTGGTGAACACTACTTTCTTTTCATTTACTACTAATCAAAATCTGAATGTAGTGATAAAGGATAATAAGTTGCTTGGATATAACATTCATACTATAAATGGAAGATGGAAAGATACTTTTACTTATCGACATCCTTTTGGCAGTGCTATTGGAATTTCAAAAAAGAGAGAAGCAGATGTTGCATGGTTGTATACTGATTCCACAAAGCGATTTTCATCTGCATTGCAACTGCCCAATCTAGCTATTAAAGATTCAATGATCAGTCTTGATTTTAAGAGTGCTGATTATTTAACATCAATTGTATCACATCAGAGGGTCTCATCATCCTTGAGTAAATGGAAAATGAAAACTGCTGTTGGTGGCGGCCCCGTTCTTATTCAAAACGGAGAAATTAAAATTACCAATAACGAAGAATTAAAATTTGCAGGTAAAGCGATTGATGATAAACATCCAAGAACTGCAATGGGTTATACAAAAGATAATAAGCTGATCATTTTAGTAATTGAAGGCAGAAATCCTGGCCTTGCAGAAGGTGCAACATTGACACAAGAAGCTCAAATGCTTAAAGAAATCGGTTGTTGGGAAGCATTAAATCTTGATGGCGGTGGCAGTAGTTGTATGCTGGTAAATGGAAAAGAAACAATCAAGATTTCAGATAAAACCGGTCAACGTCCTGTTCCGGCGGTGTTTATTATCAAGCAGAAATAATTTTATTTAGCCAACGAACCTGATTGAATATTACCGGACTATTACTTATTTCAGAAAGTAATAAGTTGTTTTTACACTTTATTTGATGGTTTAAGTCGCTATAAGATAGGTTTGGCATAATTTTTACTTAATTGATTATATTCTTTCAATATCTAAGAATAATCAATATAAAATATCCTTGTTATGTAAAAGTCTCTAGCAATTGCTGGAGACTTTTTTTGTGCCAAACAAAATGCTTGCTTATAAAAAAAACTGCAGTATTAAACTGCAGGTTTGCTATTTAGAACTTGATAATTTAAGATACTGTCGGTGGTTTCTTTTTGTCTCTTGAGAATGATCTTCCCAACTGACCTTTTTTACCTAAATCAACTAAGATAGGAGCTGCCACAAATATTGAAGAATAAACACCGGTTATTACACCAATCAACATTGCAAAGGCAAATCCTTTTGTAACCTGTCCGCCTACAAGGAACAGAATAAGAACGGTAAGAAATACAGTCAATGATGTCATTATAGTTCTGCTCAAAGTCTCATTGATGGCTCGGTTGATAATTTCTCCTCTTGGAGCATTTGGCATCAATCTGCTGTCTTCACGGATACGGTCAAATACAATTACTGTATCATTCATCGAGAAACCAATAACCGTAAGAATGGCTGCAATGAAATGCTGGTCAATCTCAAGTGGGAATGGAACAATATTCCGGGCAAATGAGAATACAATTAATGTTACCAATACGTCATGCATTAAGGAGAAGATCGTTCCTAATGAATATCTCCAGTCGCGGAAGCGAAGGAAGATATAAAGGAAGATAGCGATGATGGCAAAAATGGTAGCTTTCACTGCGCCAGCTTTCAAGTCATCTGAAATAGTAGGTAATACTTTTTTGGAAGCCATTTTACCTGTATTATTTTCACCAGCACTGAATTTTTCATAATTCATATTTGCCGGGAAATTAGTCTTGAGTCCGTCATATAGTTTTCTTTCAACAATTGAATCTATTCCCGCAACGTTGTCTTTAATTCTATAAGCTGTGGTAATATCCAATGTGGTGTTATCTCCAATAGTTTTAATAATTGGGTTTTCACCTTCGAAAGTTGCAGTCAATTCTGTCCGCACTTTTTCTACATCCACTTTTACAGGGAACTGAACGGTATAACTTCTTCCCCCACTAAATTCAACACCTTGATCATATCCATTAAAATAAGAGGCAATACCTAACACCAACACAAGTACAGAAACCATATATGCATACTTACGGTATTCAATGAATTTGTATTTGGCATGCCTGAATACTCTTTTTGAAACACCAGTGAAATATTCAAGATGTCTTTTCTTGTTGGTAAACCATTCTGTTACCCAACGGCTAACAAGGATACCACAGAATAAAGAAAGTATAAGACCAATGATCTGTGTAGTTGCAAACCCTTTAACAGGGCCCAGACCAAAGTAAAACAATATGAATGCTGTTATTAATGTTGTAACGTGGGCATCTAGTACAGGAGGCAATGATCGTTTATACCCTTCGTTAATGGCAGGAATATATCCTTTGCCTTTCGATAGCTCCTCTTTGATACGTTCGTAAATAATTACGTTGGTGTCCACCGCCATACCTATAGTTAATACCAAACCGGCAATACCAGGGGCTGTTAATGTTGCACCTAATCCGGCCAATACACCTACTGTAAACAATAAGTTTAATATCAATGCAATATTGGCAATCCATCCGCTGGTATTATAATATACCAACATCAATAAGAAAATAACTATAAATGAAATTAAGAAAGCCATTGAGCCTCCACGGATTGCATCTTTACCAAGAGTTGGACCTACTTGTTGTTCCTGAACAATTTTTGCAGGAGCAGGAAGTTTACCAGCTTTAAGAATGTTGGCTAGATCCTGAGCTTCCTGTTGTGTATATCCACCAGAAATGGTTGACGTTCCATTAGGGATAGGAGTGATAACAGTAGGAGCAGAGTAAACTATATTATCAAGTGCAATAGCAATTGGTTTATTATCTGATTGAGTGTTAGGATCACCAGCGGCTTCCTCTGTCATTCTTTTCCAGATGGCAGCCCCAAAACTTTTCATATCCATCACTATTTGTACTTTACCATATTGGTCAAAATCCTGACTGGCATTTGAAATAGCGTCACCTTCTAATTTAGCATTTGGACGACCATATGTTTTTAAAGCATATAGTGGGATAGTTTTTGATGCCCTTCCTTTTGCATCCTTTTCAGGAATACCGTAAGCAAATGCAGCATCTGAAGGGAAATTTGCTTTGAATTCTGTTAGATATTCACGGAATAAAGCTGAATCTTTTATTTGTACAGAACCGATTGCAGAAGGATAAGAAATTTCACCTTTTTCATTTCTGCCAGGTTGGAAAAACTGAATGTATTTTTCAATACCTGCAACTGCATTATCTAACCCATCTGTTTTACCAGTAGTATCAGTGTTATCTCCGGTTGCTAATTCGTCAGCAAGTCCTTTTGTTTTATTTGTATCAGTTTTTGCAACTTGATTTCCAGTAGTGTCAGTTTTGGCGATTGTGTCAACCTTTGTAGTTGAGTCTTTTGCTCCACCATATTTTTTATTGAAAACATCAATAAAACGTTGCCATCCGGAGGCATAATTTGCATCTTGCAAAGTGTATAATTCCCAGAATTGTAAATTGGCAGTACTCTGTAAATACTTTCTTACCCTCTCTTTATCTTTTATACCTGGAAGTTCAACGTTAATTGTTCCCTTCGCCTTATTAGGGTTAATATTCGGTTGTGCAACACCAAACTGATCGATACGGGTACGTAATACTTTGAATGTTCTGTCAAAAGCATCATCAGCACTTTTTCGAATATAGGTCTCAACCTTACTATCTGAAGAGTTAATGTCTATTTCTCCATTACTTGCTGCCGCAAATAAAGTAGCTAATGGTCTGCTTTTTTCCAGTTTTCTGTATTCACCTATAAAGAGTGTAATAAAGTCATCACCACTGTTAGCCTTTCTTTTGTCTGCATTTAATATGGCAGCAGAAAAATTAGGGTCTTTACTGTTATTAGACAATGATCTTAATAGACCTGTCATTTCAACTTCAAGTGTTACGTTCATTCCACCTTGCAAGTCAAGACCAAGATTCAACTCTTCTTCTTTTGCTTTCTGATAGCTCATTGCACCGTTGATGCCATAAGTAACAGTAACATCTTTAGTGCTGTCCAG
This sequence comes from Chitinophagaceae bacterium, assembly GCA_016708765.1. Taxonomy (GTDB): domain Bacteria; phylum Bacteroidota; class Bacteroidia; order Chitinophagales; family Chitinophagaceae; genus JJ008. The sequence continues at coordinate 527,625 of JADJFD010000001.1, read as the reverse complement.
TAATCTTTTCAGGCGACTGTCAAACTCTTTGTCCAAAAACTCCTGATACACTAATTGAGAATCTTTATTGCCAGGAAACTTGTCTAGGGCACTCTGGTAATTTTTCTTTACATAGCTTCTTGCACTGGCCTCCATTTTCTTTTCATGATTCTTTACGAACCAAGTAAAAGACAATTGGTAAAGCGAATAAATAATCAGTAGAATTGTGAAAAAGCGAACCAAACCTTTCAGTTGCATACGTTGATTGATTTACATGATTTAGCCTTTACCATGCTCATTTTGAAGATTGGGAAAGGCTATACATTAATTTTTTAAGGACGGCAAAGATAGCAGTTTCGGATTAATTCTAACTAACAAAAAAGAAGCCCTTGAAGCTTGATTTTTAAAAACTTAACTAAGTGCAACCACTAACTTTGGAGATACATGAATACTGTAGTTAAACCCGGATTTTTTATTGCCATTTTGTTTATCGGACTGGCCAAGTTACCACTAGGAGAGAGCCGGATCTATCATAAGCCGGCTTTAGCTAAAAGTGAAAATATAAATAAGATTTCTGTTATGAACAACATTCCTGACACTTTCATTAGCAATCTGTTACAGAAGTATCCTCAATATTTTTCTTCAACGCTGCCAAATTCGGAAAACCTAAATATTCAGATAGTTTATACAAAGGTGGACAGGCTTAAAAAGAAAAAATACGCCTTTACAGACCATACCTTTAATCTAAATCCTGACAATTATTTTTATCCAGCTTCAACCGTTAAGCTGCCGGTGGCTATTCTGGCTCTTCAAAAGTTGAATGAGCTAAAAGTGGCTGGATTAGACAAGCATACCGCTATGATTACAGGAAATGCAGGTTTTGGGCAAACTGAAGTTGACAAGGACCCAACTGCAGCGAATGCTAAACCAACAATTGCTCATTATATTAAAAAAATACTACTGGTTAGCGATAATGATGCATTCAATAGGCTGTATGAATTTTAGGGCAGGAATATATCAACAACACTTTACACAAAATGGGATATGCCTATGTGCAGATTATTCACAGGTTGGATGTTAGTTTGACAGAAGAACAAAACAGGCAAACGAATCCTATTAATTTTTTAGACAAAAGCGGAAAACTTATTTATTCAAAATCTTCCGAAAAAAGTTCACTGCTTTATGCCGATCGAAATACAAAATTGGGTAAGGGATATTTAAGTAGTGGAAAGCTAGTTAATGCGCCTTTTGATTTTTCAAAAAAGAATCGTTTGCCTTTACAGGATTTGCACATGATTGTAAGGAGTATAATTTATCCTGAGGCTGTAGATAAGAAAATGCGTTTCAATCTTACAAAAGATGATTATGATTTTTTGAGAATGTATATGTCGATGACGCCAGAAGAATCGGATTATCCTGTTTATAAAGCTCCAGAGTATTGGGATAATTATGTAAAATTTCTTTTCTATGGTTCAGAAAAAGATAAAGCAAAGCCAGAATTTAGAATTTTTAATAAAGTGGGAGATGCATATGGATTTCTAATTGATGCAGCTTACTTCGCTGATTTCAAAAATAATATAGAATTCTTTTTAAGTGCGACAATCTATTGCAACAGTGATGGAGTTTTCAATGATGATAAATATGATTACGATACAGTTGGTTTCCCTTTCTTAAAAAATCTTGGAAAAGTAATTTATGAGTACGAACTAACAAGAGTTCTTAAAAAACAAGCTGATCTTTCCAAATTCAAGTTTAATTATATCGAATAAATTAGATAGACTTATTGCCAAATTCTTACTTTTGCGACTGCTTGCCTTGGCTTATTTCCAAAACATTTTAAATAAAAACAACTGATATGCAGTTATCATCTTTTTTAGATCGATTTAATGAACCGGAAACATTGAAAATGGCAAAGCTTGGCCGTGAGTTAAGAGCAAAAGGAGTGGATGTAATTGACCTTAGCCTTGGTGAACCTGATTTTGACACACCTGAGCATATCAAAGAAGCTGCTATAAATGCCATTAAGGATAACTGGAGTCATTACACCCCGGTGCCAGGCTTTCCGGATTTAAGAGAAGCTATTTGCACAAAACTTAAAAGAGATAATAATCTTGATTATAAACCAGAGAATATTGTTGCTTCCACCGGAGCAAAACAAAGTCTTGCGAATACAATGCTGGCATTGGTTGATGATGGCGATGAAGTGATTATCCCAACACCATATTGGGTAACTTATAGTGAACTAGTAAAAATTGCAAGAGGAAAAGTAGTTGAGATAAAAAGTTCAGCAGAACAAAAATTTAAAATTACCCCGGCACAACTAGAAGCTGCAATTACGCCTAAAACAAAAGTGTTTCTTTTCTCCTCACCATGTAATCCAAGTGGATCTGTTTATACCAAAGAAGAACTGGAAGGATTAGCTGCTGTATTTAAAAAGTATCCGGGAATTTTCATAATGGCAGATGAGATTTATGAATACATCAATTTCGTTGGAAAGCATGAAAGCATTGCTCAGTTTGATGAAATAAAAGACCAGGTAATTATCATCAACGGATTAAGTAAAGGATTTGCAATGACTGGTTGGAGGTTAGGATATATTGCTGCAAATGTAGATATCGCAAAAGCATGTGAAAAAGTGCAAGGACAATTTACAAGTGGCACTAATTCAATTACACAAAAAGCGGCAGTTGTCGCATTAACAACAGATTTACGTCCTTCAATCGAGATGACAAAGGAGTTTGCTAGAAGAAGAGCAAGAGTGTTAGAACTGGTAAAAGAAATTCCAGGTATTTCATGCCCTGAGCCAGACGGTGCTTTTTATGTTTTCCCTGATGTTAGTTATTACTATGGCAAGTCTGATGGTGAAACCCAAATAGCCAATGCGTCTGATTTATGTATGTATTTGTTGAATGTTGCTAATGTTTCTTCAGTAATGGGCGATGATTTTGGCGAACCAAAATGTGTTAGTTTCTCTTTTGCAAATAGTATGGAAAAAATTGAAGAAGGGTGGAAGCGGATTAAGACAGCTTTGGCAAAAATAAAATAGCATCACTTCTATTTCTTAATACGAGATAATATTTTTTCATGGGTACTCAACACCTGTGGAATTACCATCTCTTCTTCATTATTGGTGATAATGAAATCGCATCGTTTCATTTTTTCAACTTCATCCATTTGGCGGCTGATTCGTTTCATTACTTCGCTTTCAGTTATTTTATCTCTCTCTATCACTCTTTTTAAGCGAATTGCAAGTGGTGCAGATACTCCAATAAAATAATCTAAATGCTTTGCGGCATCGGTTTCAAAAAGAAGTGCTGCTTCTTTAATGATATAAGGAGCGGTTTGTTGTTTTATCCATTCATTAGCATCTTCAATGGTAGCAGGATGTGTAATTGAATTAAGCAGGTCTAATTTTTCTTTATTATTAAATACAATATCAGCAATATGTTTTCTATTTAGCTCTCCGTTTTTATAAGAAGCTTCGCCAAAATGTTGAACCACTAATGCTTTTAATGCGTTGTTAGAATTCATTAATCGCTTTGTTGCATCGTCAGCATAGTAAACGGGAATTCCTAAAGTTTCAAAAACTTTGGCAACAGTAGTTTTTCCGCTTCCAATTCCACCAGTAAGTCCGATTTTCAACATATACAAATTGAAAATTTACAATTAAAAAAATCTCAAATTCCAATCATACAGTTACGATTAGCATTTGAGATTAATAATTTAGTGCTTTATTGTTTATTATTTCTTTTCAGCCACAGGCTTATTCAATGCAGTAGTCCAGTCCAAACTAATTGCACTCTTTTCAATCTTTAAATAACTTCCAGGACTAACTTCAATATTCAAAGTGCCATCTTCGTTATTCTTATTAATAGTTCCATGTATGCCAGCGATTGTAACAATTTTATCGCCTTTACCAAGGTTCTCAATAAAAGACTTCTGATTTTTTGCTCTCTTAGCTTGGGGACGAATAAAAAACATCCAGAAAACCAAAATCATTAAACCAAGAAATACTAATTGAATGGTACCACCAGTTCCCCCACTTTTTCCTGCTTCGCCACCCGGAGGTGTACAAGAAGAGAAGAATAAAAGAGTAATTGCTGAAAGATAAGTTATACGAGACTTCATGTTTGTTGTTTTTATTTGCTACTAAAGATTAAAAATTATTTTTTTACATCCACTGTAAACTCAAGATCATGTGCACGGGAAGGAGTAGTGTTTGCATCTACACTTATATGTTTTCTCTGCTCACCTACACGGCCTTTGCTGTCAAACTTTGCTTTTATTACACCTTCTTCACCCGGAGCAAAAGGCTGCTGTGGTGTTTCAGGAATAGTACATCCGCAACTGGCGGTTACATTGGCAATAACCAAAGGTTTGTTTCCTATGTTTTTAAACCGAAATGACACTTCGACTTGTGCGCCTTCGTTCACTGTTCCCATAGAAAGAAATGTAGAGTCCAACCACTGTATGTTAGTGTAATTGGCTGTGTCACTCATTATTTTTGCCTTCTCGGCTTGTTGTGTGCTATCAGAATTACTATTTGCGTCACCAGATTTTTTATCTGTTGAAGTACAAGCGAGGAGTACTATTGTTATTGATAAAATAAATATTATTTTTTTCATTTAAATACATTTTTAGAAGTGCAAATGTAAAGCATAGTTGATTGCCTGACAAAATAACTCAAAAGCAGGCCTGATTTGGTGTTAGCCTTTTTTGTATTCAACTTTTTGCATTTTGCCTTGCAGCACCAATTCTTTATGGATATTATCAAGAATTCCGTTTACAAACTGTCCACTTTGTTGTGTGCTGTAATCCTTGGCTAGGTCAATGTATTCGTTGATGGTTACTTTTGGCGGAATTGTTTCGAAAAATAAAAATTCAGACACACCCATTTTCATCATTATCATATCCAAAACAGCGATACGTTCGGGTCCCAATTTTTTAGTTTTGGTTTGATGATTTCTTGTAACATATCATTTTTTCCAACACAGTTTCCAACAAGCCTTTTGCAAAATCAACTTTATCTTTCGACATCAACTCATTAAAATTAATAGAACCAGGTTTTTGCAGATACCCTGCAAGTAATTGTATCACCATTTCTCCATCATCATCCCAGTTTGAAAAATTTTCCTCAATATGCGATACAAAAAGTTCGTTGTCCAGCATAAGATCATTTAAAATAAATTCAATGATTTTGCCTTCTTCTTTTTTCTCTCTCGCAGAAGATGATATGTAAGTTTTGTACTCGGCAGTTTCTTTCAGTTTCAGGTACACTTTTTTTATAAGTTCTTTATCGGTACTAAGTTCTGGCTTATCACTTGCAAATTGTTCCTTTAATGCAGGATCCTCTAATATTTTCCAGAGCAATTCATTGCCGGCAATTTTTGTATTGGTGCTAAGATCTTCAGCTGTAGGTAAGTGCTTCGATGCTTTTTGATGAGCATCTTTTTCAGCGTAACGAATTACTTCCGTTAAAAAATAAATAAGGTAAACAAATAAAGAACGGGATTCGTCAATATGCTTTTGCAATATTTTTTGTGCTTCAGAATTTTTTATAGCCATTTCAAGGGAGGAAACCGTGTAAATGGTCTGCATTACTTTAACTCGGATATTTCTTCTGCTAATCATTGCTTAAGAGCTGTTTGGAAGGGCGAAGATAATTGAATTTCTGCAGAGTAGTATTGTTTCCTTTTATAAAAGAAATTAAAAGATTAGTTTTAAAATAAATATCAACTTTATTTAAAATCCAGTATATGAAAAAAGTCCCAATCTTTTCAATGGTTTGTTTTTTTGCTCCTTTGTTTTTCTTCCTTTCTTTTATTACATCCTGTCACCAAATTTCCAAGGAAAATAATACTGATACTAAAATTGAAAGACCACATGAAGAAAGGTCTACTGATTTTAATGGAGCAATGGAATATGAGTTTAATATGATTAAAAACCCTGCTACAGGAAAAATTCCGGAAGGAGTTTTTGAAGCAGAAAAAGCTCAAGCTGCTCAAATATTTGATTCACGACTTTTCGCTAATCGAATTGCTGCCAACACCTATACCTTTCAGGGTCCAAATAATTTGGGTGGACGTACCCGTGCTATTGTTTATGATGTGAGGTATAATGGAACAAGCAATCAAACAATTCTTGCCGGTGGTGTTAGTGGTGGTATTTATAAATCAACAGATAATGGAGCTACATGGGTAAGGAAAAGCCCTATCGGAGATCATTTTAGTTGTACGAGTTTTGCACAGGATACCAGAGTTGGTTTTCAGGATACATGGTATTATGGAGTTGGGGAAGCCTCTGGTAATTCAGCCAGTGGTTCAGGCGCTTTTTATTCTGGTAATGGAGTATATAAATCAACTGATAATGGTGAAACTTGGACGAGACTTACAAACTCAAACACCACACCTATAGAAACATTTTCAACGCCTGCAGATTTTATTACAAAAGTTATTGTGAATCCTGTAAATGGCGATGTTTACATAGCATGTCCGGCAACAATTAGAAGATCAACTGATGGTGGGACTACTTGGGCATCAGTTCTAAACGGAACATTAGCTAATACTAATCAACATACAGATATTGTTGTTACAAGTACAGGTAGATTTTATGCAGGATTTGCAGGCACTGCTAATCTTTTAAATTTTGATGGTGTCTGGACATCAACAACTGGAGCATTCGGTTCATGGACAAGAATTGCAGGACCAGGGGGTACACCAGCTGGCTGGAATGCAAATGGTACATATGGTAGAGTTGTATTAGCCATAGCTCCAAGTAATGAAGACATCGTTTGTGCTTTATACTTCACATCAAATAGTGTGGCTTGTCCTGGAGCAGCAACTGAGGCAGAACTTTTTAGATGGGACAATGCAACAACCTCTTGGACAAATCTTTCTACAACCTTACCTGACGAAGTCGGTTGTTCAGATGGAAATGACCCCTTTTCTGCGCAGGGCGGATATGATTTAGTGGTTGCCGTAAAACCTGATGATGCCAACACCGTATTCATTGGTGGTACAAATGCATACCGGTCAACAGATGCAGGCGCTACATGGACAAGAATTGGCGGCTACGCAAGTGCTGCTGGTTATGCTCAATACACAAACTCACACCCTGATATCCATTCATTTGTTTTTCAACCGGGAAACTCATCAATAATGTTGTGTGGAAATGATGGAGGAATTCAAAGAACAATAAATAATCTAGCTGGTACAGTTGCTTGGTCGCAGATAAACATTGGTTACAGAACATACCAATATTATTATGTGGATATTGACCCAAGATCCGGAAATAATAAAGTGATTGGAGGAGCACAGGATAATGGAACAACCAGAAATGTTGGAGGGACAGGAACTACTTATGAAAATATCTTTTCTGGCGATGGGGTTTCTGTCGGACTTTCAAATCCTAATCCAACTATTCAATATGAATATGTTGGTACTCAACAAGGGCCAATTTATCGAAGGAATTCCACTTCAGGCTCAGGTTTTGGAACTACTATTACTCCGACAGGAGAGGGCGGAACCGTCGGAGAATTATTTGTAACGCTATTCAAACTGGATCAGGATAATACGGAAAGATTATATTATGCAAATGACAATGCTCTTTACAGAACAACATCAGCTTCTACAGTTGCATCTGCGACGTGGACTTCTATGACAGGGGTTGCTACGGCTGTTGGTGCTGCTAATGATATTACGGTATTAACTCCTTCCCGTGGCACATATAATGCCGCAACTTCTAGTTTGTTTTTTGGAACATCGAATGGAAGAGTTTATCGATTGGACGACCCAACAGGTGCTGGGGCAGCCACAAGCCCGGTTAATATAACTGGAGGAAGTTTTCCTGTAGGATATATAAGTAGTATTGCCGTTAATCCAAGAAATGATGATACTGTAATTGTGACGTTTTCAAATTATGGAGTTACGGGTAATGTATGGTGGACAGGAAATGCGAATTCCGCCACTCCAACCTGGACAAATATCGAGGGATCTTTAACCCTTCCGTCATTTCGCAGTTCTGCAATTGTTGTAACTCCCACAGGAGTTCAATATTTTGTAGGTACTTCAGTAGGACTTTATACTTCCGATGGTCTTCCCGGGTCTATAAACTGGACTCAAGAAGGACCGACAGAAATGGGCAACGCCGTAGTGTCAAGCCTTGCTTTACGTACATCTGATAATAATTTACTTGTTGGAACACATGGATATGGTATGTGGAAAACTACTTCACTGGAAGTGTTACCAGTTACCCTTACAAAGTTTACTGGAAGGCTGCAAGATAAAAAAGCAATTCTTGAGTGGTCAACTTCTACAGAATTTAATAGTAAAGAGTTTGAAATACAGAAATCATTTGATGGCATAAACTTCAGGAAACTCGTAGCAATTGCCGCTGCAGGTAATAGCAATTCAGAAAGAAATTATTTGTATGAAGACAAAGAGCCATTGACAGAAAAGAACTACTACCGTTTAAGGAGTATTGATTTAGATGGTAAAGATAAGATTAGCAATATCGTACTACTAAAAGTCCCTGATGCAAAACAAGGAATTATTGTATTAGGAAATCCTTTTAAGGATAATTTATTGATACGATTTATAAAAGCTCCTTCTGGCAGAGTAGATTTGCGTTTATTCGATATGAGTGGGAGAATAGCATCTCGGCAGCAAATGAATACTCCAGGTCAACAAGTTCTTTTCAATACTCCTCAAAGTCTTGGTAGAGGTATTTATAAGCTAGAAATTTTTGTAGATGGAAACCGATTCATTTCAAATGTTTTACACCAATAAACTGTATCGACGAATCTTGATAAGTAATTGAATAGTTCCGCAAATCTGGTTACAAATAACTGGTTTGCGGGATTTTTTTTGGAGTTTAAAAAATGAAAAAAGGCTTTTATAAGGATGTTAGTACTTTTAGTTCTGAACACATTTATTATATGTTTTTTGAGGTTAGTGGACAACGAGCATTATAAAGCATGAAATTTTGTCGCAGAGTACTTGTCATATCACCAATTTCAACCATTAATGTCTGTCAAAATGAAATTTTGACTTATAATATCACTACGGCATGTTATTCGCCCTACCTTTGCCGTCCCAAATTCTTAGGGAATAATTATTCAAAAAATCAAAAATCAATACAATTATGGCTAAAAAAGTAAGCGTTACTCCACTCCATGACAGAGTAATCGTAAAGGCTGACGCTGCCGAAGAAAAATCATCCGGTGGAATCATTATCCCAGATACTGCGAAAGAAAAACCACAACGTGGAACTGTTGTTGCTGCCGGACCAGGTAAAAAAGATGAGCCGGTAACAGTAAAAGCTGGTAACACTGTTTTGTATGGTAAATATGCCGGTACAGAAATTCAGATTGACGGACAGGATTATCTTATTATGAGAGAGTCGGATATTCTGGCGATAGTGTAATTTGGAAATTTGAAAATGTGCCAATTCGATAATGGCTATTTCAATTTTCAACTTCATTTCCAAATCATCAAATTAATTAATTAACAAATCAAATATTATGGCAAAGCAAATCTTCTTCGACATAGAAGCAAGAAATAGAATGAAAAAGGCGTTGATACACTTGCCAACGCAGTTAAAGTAACATTAGGACCAAAAGGTCGTAACGTAGTTATAGAGAAAAAATTCGGCGCACCACAGGTTACTAAAGATGGTGTAACGGTAGCAAAAGAAATTGAACTGGAAGACCCGATTGAAAACATGGGTGCTCAGATGGTAAAAGAAGTAGCTTCTAAAACTGCAGATATTGCAGGTGATGGTACTACCACTGCTACGGTGTTGGCACAATCAATTATCAGTGAAGGTCTGAAAATGGTTGCTGCTGGTGCAAATCCAATGGATTTGAAAAGAGGAATCGATAAAGCGGTTGCTTTGGTTGTAGAAAATCTGAAGAGTCAAAGCCAGACTGTTGGCAACGACAGTAAAAAAATTCAACAAGTAGCTTCAATCTCTGCTAACAATGATGAGACAATTGGTAAGCTGATTGCTGAAGCATTTGCAAAAGTTGGTAAAGAAGGTGTAATCACTGTTGAAGAAGCAAAAGGAACTGATACTACTGTTGATGTAGTAGAAGGTATGCAATTTGACCGTGGTTATGTGTCTCCATATTTCGTTACAAATAGCGAAAAAATGCAGGCTGAATTGGAGAATCCTTATATCTTAATATATGATAAGAAGATTTCTGCAATGAAAGATATTCTTCATATTCTAGAGAAAGTTGCACAAAGCGGACGTCCATTATTGATTATTGCTGAAGATTTAGAAGGCGAAGCACTAGCAACATTAGTTGTAAACAAACTTCGTGGTACTATAAAAGTGGCAGCCGTTAAAGCTCCAGGTTTTGGTGATAGAAGAAAAGAAATGTTGACTGACATTGCAATTCTTACTGCAGGTACAGTAATCAGCGAAGAATTAGGTCACAAATTAGAAGGTGCTGATCTTACTTCATTAGGTCAGGCTGCTTCAGTTACTATCGATAAAGACAATACAACAATCGTTGGTGGCAAAGGAAAGAAAGCCGATATCACTGCAAGAGTAAATCAAATCAAAGCTCAGGTAGAAAATACAACTTCTGATTACGATAAAGAAAAATTACAGGAACGTCTTGCTAAGTTAGCTGGTGGTGTTGCTGTTCTTTATATTGGTGCTGCTACCGAAATGGAAATGAAAGAAAAGAAAGACCGTGTTGACGATGCATTACATGCAACAAGAGCAGCGGTTGAAGAAGGTATTGTTCCAGGTGGTGGAGTTGCTTATATCCGTGCAATCCAAAGTCTTGATGCAAAAGTAAAAGGACAAATTGCTGATGAGCAAACAGGTATGGCAATCGTTCGCCGTGCATTAGAAGAGCCAATCCGTATTTTGACTGCTAATGCAGGAATAGATGGTTCTATTGTTGTTCAGAGGATTAAAGAAGGAAAAGGTGATTTTGGATTTAATGCCCGTACTGAAGTATATGAGAATATGTTTAAAGCTGGTGTTATTGATCCAACTAAAGTAAGCCGTGTTGCTTTAGAAAATGCTGCTTCAATTGCAGGTATGTTATTAACTACAGAAGCTGTAGTTGCTGACAAACCAAAGAAAGAAGAAGCTGCTCATTCGCATGGTGCACCTGATATGGGTGGAATGGGCTACTAATATTTTTCTGAACTATTAATTATAAATCCTGCTTCTTTTAAAGTGGCAGGATTTTTTGTGGGTAACAAGCAAAACCAAGAATTACATTTTTTGCGTACTTTTAACCCGTTAAGTTGGTTCTGGGTTTTGGAATACAGTAGCTGTTTCCCGACTCAATTATTTACTAAAAAAAATGTTTATGAGAAAAATTTACAAATTTTCTTTATTTACTCTTTTGCTTATTACCCTAACGAATGCTGTCTTTGCGCAAAACAGTTTCTTTCAAGATGCTGGCGAAAATAATTCAGTTCAGACAACAGGGGAGAGAGTAATCATCCCTCAGAAATTCAGAACATCAACTATGGATGTTGCGGCAATGAGAAATTTTTTATGGGCATTGCCATCCGAAAACAGTATTCTTTATAACAGAGGCAACACCCCAATAATTTCTTTGCCAATGCCAGATGGCTCTATGGCAAGGTTCCATGTATGGGAAAGTTCAATACAAGAACCGGGATTAGAAGCTAAATTCCCTGAAATAAAAACTTTTGCAGGACAGGGTATTGACGACCCGTACGCAACAATAAGATTTGACTACAATCCATATTTTGGTTTTAGTGCTCAAGTTCTTTCTCCAAATGGAAGGATTTATATTGACGCTTATGCAAGGCGGGATATTAATAATTATATAAGTTATTACCAGAGAGATAATAGAAGAAGGTCTGATTTTGTTTGCACAGTAGTAGATGAAAATCCTATTGAAGAATCACAAAATATAGTAAATGCAGGTCCTTGTCTTGGTACTAATTTAAGAACTTATCGATTGGCAGTAGCTTGTACCAATGAGTATTCCGTTGCAGTAGCTGGAGGCAATGCAGCTGCTACACATGCTGCAATTGTAACTTCAGTCAACAGAATCACAGGTGTATATGAAGTAGAACTTGCTATCAGATTGGTACTGATAGCTAATAACGATCTTATTGAATATACAAATGGAGAGCCTGATCCTTATGTTAACACAATAAATACCGCTTTGCTGAATGCTAATCAGACAAATATTGATAATGTGATAGGCTTTGCTAACTATGATATCGGCCATGTGTTTACATCAGATAACAATGGTCTCGCACAATTAAATGCTGTTTGTGGAAGTGGAAAGGCAAGAGGTGCAACAGGTGCACCAGTGCTAATTGGTGATGGCTTTGATATTGATTATGTAGCTCATGAAATGGGTCACCAGTTTGGAGGTAATCATACTTTCAATTCAAACAACTGTGCAAGTGCTGGGGGTTCTTACGAGCCTGGCGGTGGAACAACTATTATGGCTTATGCCGGTATCTGTTCTGCGAATGAAAATATTCAGCCAAATAGTGATCCTATATTTCATGCTATTAGCTTCGATCAGATTGGAAATTTTGTTTCAACTGGCGGAGGAGCTAGTTGTGCTGTATTAACAGCTACTGGCAACACATTGCCTGTAGTAACTATTAACACAACAAACAACCTAAGTATTCCAATCAACACTCCGTTTGTATTAGATGCATCAGCGACAGATGCAAATGGCGATGCAATTACTTATAACTGGGAAGGCTGGGATGTTGGAGCAGCAGGAACATGGACTTCCGCTGCAACAAGTACTACAAGACCTCTTTTTAGAACAAGAGTTTCGAAACTTACGGGATCAAGAACATTTCCTGATATTAGAGTTATTGCAGCCAATTATCCTGGAGTAGCAGCTCCGTCTGTAATGGATGGATTAAGAGGAGAAGTACTCCCGCAGGTCGCCAGAGCAATGAAATTCAGATTAACAGTAAGAGATAACCGTGCCGGTGGCGGTGGCATTGTCTCGGCTGGTGATGGTTGTCAGAGCACACCGATATTCCAGGTAAATGCCGTGGGTACAACTCCGTTTGCAGTTACTGCTCCAAATGGTGGAGAAAATTATCCTGGTGGAACTTCACAAACTATTACCTGGAATAATGCTGGTACTACAGCAGCACCTTTTAATGTTGCCAATGTAAGAATTACTTTATCTACTGATGGCGGATTAACTTACCCAACTGTTATTTCTGCAAGTACTGCAAATGACGGTTCGGAATCTTTAGCTATACCTTCAGTCGTAACTTCTACTGCCCGTATTAGAATTGAAGCAATTGGAAATATCTTCTTCGATATTTCTAATGCCGACTTTATTATTTCAGCAACACCAAATGGTTTTACTTTTAATAGCCCACCTGCTGTAACCGCAAGTTGCCCTGCTCCAAATGTTATGACTTCAGGAAACCTAACAGCTACTTATCAAGGTTCTTTCAATGGTAATATTAACTTAACTGGTTCAGTTGCTCCGGCAGGGCCTACTGTATCTTTCAGTAATGCTACTTTAACTACTGGTTCACCATCATCAACAGTTTCTTTAACTGGCATGGCTACTTTAAGCCCTGGCAACTATGTTGTTACTGTTACAGGAACCGGTGTTGGTGGTGGTAATCCTGTTCAAACAAGAAATATAACATTCACAATAAACCCTGGTTCAGGGCCAGCTGTAACAACAAATCCTTCCAGCCAGGCAATATGTGTTGGTAACAATGTAACCTTTAATGCTGCTGGTACAGGAGTAACCGGATATCAATGGGAAGTAAGTACGAATAGTGGTGGTACATGGAATCCGATTGGTGGTGCCATCGCAACTTCCTATACAATTTCAGGAGTTACCGTTGGTTTAAATAATAATCAATACCGTTGTGTGTTGACAGGTCAATGTGGAACTTCAAATACTAATCCTGCTATTTTAACAGTAAACACATTGCCAAATATTGGAGGACAACCATCAAGTATTGCTGTTTGTTCAGGAAGCTCAGCATCATTTGCAGTAACAGCAACTGGTACTGGTATTACCTACCAATGGCAGATAAGCACAACTGGAATGGGTGGAACATATAGCAATTTGAGCAATGTGGCTCCTTATTCAAACGTAGGCACTGCAACACTTACAATAAACCCTACAACAACCGGATTAAGTGGTAATTATTATCGCTGTGTTGTAACAGGCACTTGTACACCGCCTGCAACTTCAAATCCTGCATTGTTAACTGTAAACTCATCCGTAACAGTTACTGGTAATCCTTCTGATCAAACAATTTGTGAAGGAACAGGAACCAGCTTTACAGCTGCGGCAAGTGGAAGTGGATTAATATTTCAGTGGGAAGTAAGTACTAATGGTGGTTCTACTTGGAACAATGTTGTTAACAACGCTAATTATGCAGGTGCTACCACACCAACGCTGACGTTAACCAACGTTCCTCCTACATTTAATAATTATAGATACCGTAATAATATAACAAGCCCACCTTGTACACCAGGTATAACTACTGCGGCAACACTTACTGTAAATACATTCCCTGTTATTATAAGTCATCCTTCCAATCTCACTATTTGTGAAGGGGCTAATTCTACATTTACTGTTGGTGCTACAACTGGAGTAGGTGCACTTACTTATCAGTGGCAGTTCAGACAAACACCAGCTTCGGCTTGGGTTAATATTTCAGGTGCTACATCAAGCTCATTTAGTCAAAGCAGTGTAATTGGACAAAATGGTTATCAATTCCGTGCTGTCGTTACAGCTGGTTGCGGATCTTCTAATTCAAATCCTGCAACAATTACTGTAAATGCATTTCCGGTAGCATCAATTAGCAATTTGCCAACTACGCTTTGTCTTTCTGATCCAGCATACAGTCTTACAGCTTCATTAGCTGGAGGTGTTTGGAATGGCCCTGGAGTTACTGGTAACAGCTTTTCGCCAAGTGCTGCTGGTTTGGGAACTAAAACAATCAACTATGTGTTGACTAATGCAGGTTGTGTTACTACCAAAACTTCAATCATTCAGGTAAATGAATGTGCTGATCGTCATCTTAGATTGTACGAGTTTCAGGCATTCAAATTATATCCTACTCCAAATGATGGTCGTTTCAGCATTCGGTTAAACAGTGATTTGTATAACACACTTGGAGTTAGAATTTACAACTCTCTTGGACAGCAAGTTCATGCAGAACAATTTAGCGGTCTTACTTATGGCAGCGTTGTTTCGCTTGACATTGCAGGTAAAAGGGTTTTGTTTGAAGATGTAAACCTGAATTTTACAAAAGGCAATTGTTATGGCGTTATTGGTGCCAATGGTGCTGGTAAAAGTACATTCCTGAAAATATTAAGTGGAGAAATTGAACCCAACAAAGGCTCAGTTGAAATTACACCCGGCGAAAGATTGGCGGTTTTAAAACAAAACCAGTTCCAGTTCGATGAAGAATTGGTTTTGAATACAGTGATGATGGGCCATAGTAAATTATGGGCTATCGCAAAAGAAAGAGAAACGATTTATGCGTTGGCTGATTTTACGGAAGAGAATGGAATGAGAGCAGGTGAACTAGAAGCGGAGTTTGGTGAAATAGGTGGATACACTGCAGAGAGTGATGCAGCTACTTTGTTAGGAGAACTTGGTGTTACAGAACAATATCACCAGTCATTAATGAAAGATATCCCTTCTAATCTAAAAGTAAGGGTGTTGCTGGCACAGGCCATCTTTGGTAATCCAGATATTTTATTGTTAGATGAACCTACCAACGGTCTTGATATTGAAACAATCGGCTGGCTGGAAAATTTCCTTGCTGAATATGAAAACGTAGTGTTGGTAGTAAGTCACGACCGTCACTTTTTAGATGCAGTATGTACTCACATAACGGATGTTGATCGTCAGAAAATTAAAATATTTACGGGGAACTACACATTCTGGTACGAGTCTTCTCAGTTAATGGCTCGCCAGATAAGCGATAAGAACAAAAAGACGGAAGATAAGCGTCAGGCATTGATTGATTTCATTGCCCGTTTCAGTGCGAATGCAAGTAAAAGTAAACAAGCAACTTCGAGGAAGAAAGCGTTGGAAAAATTATCTATTGATGAAATTGAACCGAGTTATAGAAAATATCCGGGTATCATCTTCCAACAGTTGCGAGAAGTTGGTAATCAGATTTTGAATGTAGAGAAATTAAAAAAATCAGTTGACGGAAGGGTTTTGTTCAGCAATGTAACCTTCACTGTTAACAAAGGCGATAAGATTGCTTTATTAAGCCGTGACCCGTTGGCCATTACAGCCTTCTTTAATATAATTACAGCCGAAGAAATAGCAGATAGTGGGTCTTATGAATGGGGTACAACGGTTACCCATGCTTATTTACCACAAGAAAATAATGAGTTTTTTAACGGAGAAGATAACCTGATGGATTGGCTTCGTCAATATGTACCATCGCATGTTACAGATGTAGATGAGCCTTTTCTGAGAGGATTTCTTGGTAAAATGTTATTCAGTGGTGATGATGTAATGAAGAAAACAAATGTACTAAGTGGGGGAGAGAAGGTTCGTTGTATGTTAAGCCGAATGATGTTGCAAAGTCCAAATGTTATTTTATTAGATCAACCAACGAATCACCTTGACCTTGAAAGTATACAGGCATTTAACGAACAGTGTACAGATTACAAAGGTATCATTCTACTTACAAGTCATGATCATACTTTTATGCAGACTGTGGCTAATCGTGTAATTGAGTTAACACCGAATGGTATCATCGACAGGTTAATGACTTTTGATGAGTACCTGGAAGATGATAGAGTAAAAACTGTAAAAGAAGAATTGTATAAATAGCAGTTACTGATAAATCTTAATATTAAGCCTTGTCAAAAGACAAGGCTTTTTCTTTATCTTCCTGCTTCAATGTCAACTACCTCATCCTCCCTCGCCAAAAAAATCGGATTCTGGTCTGCTACCGCTATTATAATCGGCAGTGTAATCGGCTCCGGCGTTTTTATGAAACCAGCCAGCATGGCTGCACAGTTAGGTTCGCCGATATGGTTAACGGTTATCTGGATTATTGCAGGAATTTTTTCTTTGTTCGGCGCATTGATTTATGCAGAGCTTGGTGCCATGATTCCAGAAACAGGTGGGCTTTATGTTTATTTCAAAAGAATGTTTGGCGACTTTGTAGGGTATCTCTACGGTTGGGCTGCTTTTTCTGCAATTAATACAACTGGCATTGCTGCTATATCATTCGTTTGTGCACAGTATGCAGATTATTTTTTGCATTTACCAAGATTACATACAATTACTGAACACTCCGTTATCTGGCATATCCCTTTTATTGGAGATTTATTTCCGTTGGAGAATATAGGTGTAAAATCATTGGCTATTCTTCTGGTAATACTATTCACTACCATTAATTATTTAAGCACCAAAGCTGGAAGTATTTTTCAAGTTGTTTCAACATTTATAAAAGTGGCAGCTCTTGTATTGTTGGTATTTGGAATTTTCTTTTCAGGAGCTGGTGATATAAATAATTTCTTTACAGCAGAAAACCCTAAACAAAATGGTGCTTTATTGGCAGGTATTATGGCTGCTCTTTCAGGTGCTTTTTTTGCATATGATGGTTGGATAAATATCACATTTATTGCCGGCGAAATAAAAAATCCTCAGAGGAATATTCCGAAGAGTCTTTTTACAGGTGTGTTAACCTGCATCGTTATTTATGTGTTGGTAAATCAGGCATACCTCTATGTAATGCCGGTAGAAAGTATTGCAACATCATCGTTAGTTGCGGCAGATGCAATGACAATTGCAATGGGAAGTATGGCTGGCGCCGTTATTGCTGCATTGATCGTAATCTGTACACTCGGTGCCATCAATGGTAATGCGATGGCTACCGCTAGAGTTACTTATGCAATGGGAAAAGATAAAATCTTTTTGCCTTGGACAGGAAAGGCGCATCCGAAATTTCAAACCCCCGGTAATGCATTGGTTTTACATTGTATATGGATATGTATGTTTATTATAACCGGATCGTTTGATATGTTGGCAGATATCATGGTGTTTATGACCTGGATATTTTATGGATTGGGTGCAGTTGGCGTTTTTATTCTGAGAAAAAAAATGGCTACCACTGAAAGACCTTATAAAATATGGAAGCATCCTTTAGTAACTTTATTATATATTGCTTTTACTGCTTTCTTTTTAGGGGCAACAATCTATAATGATGTTTCAAATTATCTGGCAGGTACACAACCAGTCATTAATTCCCTGCTTGGATTGCTGATAACTGCTTTAGGTATCCCTCTCTATTTTTATTATAAAAAGAAGAATAAATAAAGAGTTACTGTATAAATACCGCTGATTGGGTATATAGCAGCTAAACGATTTTCATAATTTTATCGTACTAAAAGTAAAAGATGCGCCTTCTTTTTTCTATATTATGTTTTGGCATTTGTTCAGTAGTTGCAGCACAATCACCATATTTATCCGTCAGGTTCAATATGGATAGCTTAGATATTACCAGCAGCAGCAAGTTTAAGATCGAAATGAAAATTTGCGAACCCATTAATAAAACGGTCATAGGCGACTGGTTTACCAACGATACTTCTGATATTGTTTTTTCAAAACTCACGGCTGCTGATATCAATTGTGGTAAATATATGGTAGAAGGAGAAGGCATAGAAGTTTTAAGTGGAGAAAAAATAGTACCTCGTTACAATTCTTATAAATTCAGCAACCAGCGATTTGCGTGGGAGTCCATTCTTATATTCAGAATTAGTAACAGATCATCACCAGGTTTACAGCCGCCCATGTATGTTATTGTTCCCATAAAACATAAATCTTTTGTTTCTTCAGTTAGCATTGCAGATGTTACTTACAAATCGGGCAATGTGGTTTTTATTGATAAAGCCACAGCCACATTTCCTAATAAAAGACTAACTATCAATCATTCTCTGAAAAACGAAACGGGTATTCGCATTGAAGGTTCTACGTTCAGCAGTTGGGTAGAGGATTAGATCTTGCTTCAACTTTTCTTATTACATCGATTTTTACATTAACTGCTACTTTTGTATGGCAGATCAAACCAGATAAATATGCAAACAGTTATCGTAACAGGCGCATCCGGCAATCTTGGCCGGGCAGTTGTTCAACATTTTTTGGATGAAAAATGGAAAGTAACTGGCACTGTAACTCACGGAGACAATACTGATTTTGCTATTACTAGTAATGCATTTGAAAAAGTGGTAGCTGATTTGATGAACGAAGAAGCCGCATTAGAAACTATACAAACAATTATACATCACCAGTCAGTTATCAATGCTGCCGTACTAACCGTAGGTGGTTTTGCAATGGGTTCCATCGCAGAAACTAAAACAAGTGATATTGCCAAACAATACAAACTCAATTTTGAAACAACATACAATATTGCCCGGCCTGTTTTTATACAGATGATGAAACAGGGTAGCGGCCGCATTTTTCTTATCGGTTCTCAACCGGGAAAAGATATGCAGAACAGCAAAGGAATGACGGCCTATGGTTTAAGCAAGTCGCTTATTTTCCGACTGGCAGAGCTGATGAATGAGGAAGCAAAAGATACGGAGGTAATAACTTGTGTGGTTATCCCTTCCACTATCGATACGCCACAGAATAGAAAAGCAATGCCCGATGCGGATTTTAGTAAATGGATTACACCGGAAAAACTGGCAGGTCATATTTATGAAAACTGTATGGCTACAGAAAATGTAAAACGCATCATTGAACTTTAAGTTTTCGCAATAGAAATTACCTCATTTCGCTAACTTGCGGACCAACATTGTTATTATGCGTTACATTAAATGGATTGGCCTTGCAGCAGCAGTATTGTTGATTGCTTCTTGCTTTACTCCCTGGGTTTATATTGCTTCGAGAAATATTACCGTATCTGGTATCGATGCAACTGGTACTACATTTGGCAAACCAGGATATTTTCATTTTTTATGTGCTTTCTTTTTCCTGTTGTTTCATTTTATTCCTCGTATTTGGGCAAAACGATCAAACCTGCTAGTGGCGGCATTAAATACGGCATGGGCATTGCGAAATTTCTTTATGATTGCTGCCTGTTATGGTGGCGAATGTCCCGAAAGAAAAATAGGGCTTTACCTCGTTTTGCTTTCTTCATTACTTATGTTAGCTTCTACTTTTTTCCCCGATATGAAGATGACTGCTGATAAAAAAGAGAACAAATAGTAGAGAAGCTTCATTTGTTACTTATTCTTCATAAGTAAGTTATCCACAAAGAGTTTTATCACTTCTACAGCTTGCTATTGATTTGTATATTAGCAGACTTCCTCCCTTTAAAAATTAGTCTTTCTGTAACCTCTTGGAATAATTGTTGTGCATCATCTCGATGCAAAATTGTTTTGTAGCAACGAGAACTATTTGCTATAAAAACTGTTCTTTTATACAGTACTTCTTCATGTTTTCTTAATACAGAAAAGATGTGGATGGCAGTTTTGCAGTTTAGTTTTGCATGTCCCATCCAAATCCTCTGAATGTCCGGTTAAGAAAATTCTTATACTGTGAAAATTTAATTTTTAATCTAAATATTTATTATGAAGAAGATTTACTTTTTGGTGGTAGTTATGGTTTTTACTTTTTTGGGAGCAAAAGGACAGATTATAAGCCAGTATGTTGAAACATCTTCTGGAACAACCCCTAAGGGGATTGAGATTTGGAATAACACTGCCGGGACATTAAATTTTAGTGTTAACAATCTGGTTATTCAACAAGGTTCTAATGGAGGAGCTCTAAGTACTTTGGTTACAATCAGTTCAGGTACATTGGCTGCCAATGCTGTAATTGTAATAGGAACAAGTGATATGGAAGCAACTGTAACAGGAAATGGAGCTGTTTTCGTAACTCAGGCATTTACGTTCAACGGAGATGATGCATTAGCAGTTAGATATGGTGGTACTACGACAGATGTTTTTGGGTTACCTGGTAATGATCCAGGTACTGCTTGGACAGGTAGTGGTGTCTCAACTGCCAACTCAAATATTCAATTAAAAACAGGTATCACAGCCGGTGATTTAGACGGATGGACTGATCCCAGTATACGTTTTGAGACTGTATCAACTGATAACAGTATAACTGGTTTTGGCCTTGCTCCAATTAGTGTGCCTTGCTCTGCACCAAGCACCCAAGCAAGTGCAATTACTTTTTCTTCCGTTGGAATTAATACGATGACTGTAGGATGGACAAATGGCGATGGACTAGCCAGAATAGTAGTTATGAATACGACTAATTCTTTTACGGATCCTATAGATGGAACGACGCCACTTCCCGATCCGAATTATAGTGGTAGTGGAGAGCAGGTTGTGTATAATGGAAATGGTAATTCTGTTGATATAGCTGTTTTAAGCCCGGCAACAACTTATTGGTATAGAGTGTATGAATATAATTGCATTGCATTAAATACAAAATACAATATTTCGGCAGCTGCAAATAACCCTAACAGCCAGGTTACAGTAGCCTCCTGTGCAGCACCTCTCACTCAGGCTTCTGGAATAAATTTTACAGCTGTTGCTGGTACTTCTATGACAATTAACTGGACACCCGGAAACGGCTCAAAAAGGATTGTAATTATTAATACTACTAACTCTTTTACAGATCCCGTTGATGGAACAGATCCATCTCCGAATACTATATATTCAGGAAGCGGCGAGCAGGTTATTTATAACAATACTGGTTCATCAGTATCAGTAACCGGATTATCGTTTGGTACAACATATTGGTATAGGGTTTATGAGTATAATTGTTCAGGTGTTAATACAAAATATAATACTTCAACAGCTACAGACAATCCGCTAAGTCAGGCAACAACAGCTGCACCTGCATTGGGTTTGCAATTAACAGCTGCAAACACTAATTATGTAATTGATTTTGATAATACTGTTGCGAATGTAAATAATGGTCAATATTTAGGAACTGGTTTTACAACTTCCCCTGTTGCTGGACAACTAAACTCAGATGCTTGGGCAACTACAGGAATGAGTGATGGTGGTGGTGGTTTTGGTGGCAGCTATACAACCCTTGACTTTGCCAGAGGGACTTCAAGTGGTGGAGTTGGTACCGGAGGATATTATGCATTTACTGTCAGTACAGGTAATAGTGCTTTTGGAATTCAACCCGGAGGAAATGATTGGACTCCTGGGACTCTTACATTAAAGGTACAAAATAATACTGGATCGGTTTTGAGTTCATTAGGGCTTGCATATAAATTATTTAATTTTAATGACTGGTTATATTCAGGAACTTTTAATTTTTCATATTCAGTTGATAATGTCACTTATATTCCTGTTAGCACAGTCGATTTTGCTTCGATAGAAGCTGCAGACGGATCGCCAGTATGGAAAGCTTATCTACGGTCACTATCTATAACTGGATTAACGGTCGCTAACGGCGATTACATATACTTACGCTGGCTTGGTGATGATAATGGTGGCAGCACTAGCCGTGATGAGTTTGCATTAGATGATATTTCTATCGTAGCAAATCCAACCACAGTTTATCCATCTGTAGGAGGTAATATTACACAAGCGAATATTACAGGAAATGTTCAACTCTCTTCCAACCTTACCATTGAGGATTTATTAGCTTTAAATGGAGGTAAGGTATTTCTTGGAAATAACGACTTGTATGTAGTAAATTCCTTACCTGCTGCAGTAGCTCCTTATTCAGCTACTTCTTATGTAGTTACCAACGGAGCAGGTTCTTTTAAAAGAGATGTAATTGAAAATACTGGTTATACATTCCCAATAGGAAATACAGCAAATCTCCAGCTAGCTCAAATTGATTTTACAGAAGTTTTTAATGGAGCACAGAATGTACTTAATACATTGTCCACTAGATTTATTAATGGTGCTAGTGGTTCCAATGGTTTGCCTCTTGGAGAGTCTGGTGACAATATTCAAAGAACTTCCGATTACGGATATTGGGAACTAAATGCACAAAATCCAAGTCCAAATCTTTATAGGGGTACATTTACCGCCAAAGGTTTTTTTGATATAATTGATTATACAAAAATTCATTTAGTTAAAAGAGATAACAGTGCTTCGCCCTGGACATTGAACGGAGTTCATTTTACAACCACCGGAAGTAATAGTTTGGCAGTATTGGAAAGAACGGATATGGTAGGGTTCTCTCAATTTGGAGTTGGTGGTCAAAATAATGTTTCCCTGCCTGTAAAATTTGTTGATGTAAGTGCTGCAAAAGCTGGCTCTGCTATCAGAATTGCATGGAGTAATCTTACGGAATTAAACATTACTGAATACGTAGTAGAAAGATCGGCAAATGGTCAGCAATTTACTGCTATCAATATGCAAAATGCCTTAAGAAATGATGGCGGAAAAGCCAGCTATTCACAAATTGATGCGTCTCCAATTCTAGGTGTTAGTTATTATAGAATTAGTGCAGTTGAGGTTGATGGTAAAAAATTCTATAGCATTATTGTAAGAGTAGATACCCGTCAATCAAATACCACAGATATTAATCTTTATCCAAATCCGGTTAGAGATGGACAGTTTGTAATGCAAATACCAGAGTTGAATGCAGGAAAATATAATCTTCAGGTCTTTAATGCAGTTGGTCAGCAAGTAATAACACAAACGATTGAGCATTTAGGTGGATTTGCTATTCGTTCTGTTCAGTTACCAACTGGTCAAACAAGTGGAGTGTATACGGTTGTGCTTGTTGGCGAAAATGCTAAAATGACTAAAGCATTTCTGGTTCAATAGAATCAAATTGTAAATACGGAAAAACCAAGATATATAAATCCGTTCCAATCCTGAGTTTATCAAAGGAAAGGAACGGATTTTTTTATTGACTTAAATAAAATAATATAAATTAATCAAGAACTGAAAGGCTTTCACCAATTATCTCCACACACTCAACAATCTGCTTTTTAGTTATAACCAATGGAGGTGCAAAACGGATCTTGTCGCCATGTGTTGGTTTTGCAAGTAATCCATTTTCTTTCATCTGCATACACAAGTCCCAGGCTGCATTTGGATTAGAGTGTTTAATAATAATAGCATTTAGCAATCCTTTACCTCTTATTAGTGAAATGTGTTTTGATTGTAGTGCTGCAAGTTCTGTTCTTAATACTTCGCCAAGTGTGGCTGCGTTTTCAGCCAGGTTCTCATCTTTTAGAATTTGTAATGACACCATAGCTATTTTGCATGCCAATGGATTACCACCATACGTAGAGCCATGTTCTCCCGGTTTTATGGTCAACATGATTTCATCATCTGCTAATACTGCACTCACCGGCAACATGCCGCCACTTAAGGCTTTGCCAAGTATCAGAATGTCTGGCCGCACATTTTCATAATCACAAGCCAGCATCTTACCAGTTCTTGCCAAGCCTGTTTGTATTTCATCACCAATGAATAACACATTGGCCTCTTCGCAAAGTTGTTTTGCTTTAGCTAAATAACCTTCATCCGGTATCAGTACTCCAGCTTCACCTTGTATTGGTTCTATTAAAAAACCAGCAGCATTTTTATCTGCTAATGCTTCAGCCAATGCATTGGTATCATTGTATGGAATTGAAACAAACCCCGGAGTAAAAGCACCAAAGTTTTTCTTTGCAGCCGGATCGCTGCTAAAAGAAATGATGGTTGTGGTTCGTCCATGAAAATTACCATCACAGACAATTATAACAGCTTTATTCTCTTCAATACCTTTTATTTCGTAAGCCCATTTGCGGCAAAGCTTGATAGCTGTTTCCACTGCTTCCGCACCCGTATTCATTGGCAACACTTTATCGTATCCAAAATATTCAGTGATGTATTTTGCATATTCACCTAACTGATCACTTTGAAAGGCACGGCTGGTCAATGTCAATTGTTGTGCTTGTTCAGTAATAGCTTCCACCAGTTTTGGGTGACAATGCCCTTGATTTAATGCAGAGTAGCCGCTTAAAAAATCATAATACTGCTTGCCATCCACATCCCATACATGAACTCCTTTACCTTTTTTTAAAACTACCGGCAGTGGATGATAATTATGTGCCCCGTATTGATCTTCAAGGTCAGTATAATATTGTGTAGTTGATGTCATATCAATTGTTGTTTGCATAATAAGTATGTGAGTGAGATAAATGAGAAAAATAACCGGTAATTAATTTACCGGGCAACAATGGACAATCATCGATGATTGAGCAGATCAAGATTCTGCCGGAGGAATGATATTTTTGATTGTTGTTTGATGGGTGCAAGGTACAAAATAAAATTGAGACGTTTATTCCTGCCAAGGTTGGGAGGAAAATAATCGAAATGAAGTAAATTGTTGTCAAAATTATTATAATGTCATATAAAGTACCTGCTGAAACGAGGATTGGTCATGTACATTTAAAAGTAAGTGATCTTGAAAGGTCGTTAGTTTTTTATCGGGATCTGCTTGGATTTGAAGTACAGCAATATTTTGGTGATAGTGCTGCATTCATTTCCGCAGGTGGTTATCATCATCATATTGGTCTAAATACATGGCATAGTAAGAATGCAGAGCCTGCGCCGGTAAAAGCACCGGGCTTATTTCACACGGCTATTTTATATCCAACAAGGAAAGATCTTGCAATAATTCTTAAACGATTAATGGAAGCTGATTATCCGCTAACAGGCGCAGCAGATCATGGAGTTTCCGAAGCACTTTATTTAGACGACCCTGATAAAAATGGAGTAGAGCTGTATTGGGATAAACCAAAAGAGCAATGGCCAGTGGATGCAAATGGGAATTTACAAATGGTAACTGAGCGGCTTGATTTTGATGAACTATTGCTTTTAGCCGATTGATGTTTTAATAAAATAATGAGCAGGGAAGGAGTGAGCAATTGTTTTATCCTTTTCAAAAATACCATAAACAGTGCTGCCGCTGCCACTCATAGATGCATAGATGGCTCCAAGATTGTATAGTGCTGTCTTTATTTCAGCAATCTCTTTATACGTTTCAAAGACTGAGCTTTCAAAATCATTCGTCAACTGATTTTTCCAATTCGCAATTGGTTGACTAATTATTTCCTTTAATGATGTTGAAGGAATTGCAGGAATAATATCTGCAAATGCTTTGCCTGTATCTACATGAATGCCAGGATTAACTATCATGATATTAAATTCAGAAAGATCAATCGGGTATTCTTCCAATTGCTCGCCTTGACCAGTAGCAAAACATGGTTTGTTGATAAGAAAAAATGGACAATCACTTCCCAGTTTTAATGCATATTCCGCCATCCTTTCTTTCGATAGATTTAGTTGTCCGATTTCGTTCAGTGCTTTTATTGTAAAGGCTGCATTCGAACTGCCGCCGCCAAGTCCTGCTCCAGATGGAATTACTTTATGTAAATGAATTGAAACGGATAGAAGTTGCGGGTAGTTCCTCTTTAGTAAGTTATAAGCCTTTACACATAAGTTAGATTCACTATTTCCTGCAACAGGAATACCACTTGTTGTAAGATGAATAGATAAGTCGCCATCTTTACTTGAAGGAATAATTTCTACTGCATCTGCTAAAGGAAAAGGATAAAAAAAAGTTTCGATATCATGAAACCCATCACTTCTTTTGCGAAGTATATGGAGGCCAAGATTTATTTTACAGTTTGGGAAGAGAATCATTGGTAAAGGCTGGCGATGAACTGAAAAAGATATATCTATTTTTTCTTGTTCCTGCTGTTTATTTCATCCCGGATGGCAATGGCACGGATATAATCTTCACTGTCCAGTACTTCATTTAGAATATTGTTCAATTCTTCTATGGTCATTGTTTTTAAATCCTCGTTGCCGGCTGGCCTTTCATCTTCCACTAATACTTCTTTTTTAGTTTTTTTCTTTTTCCCCTTAGTTTCAGTGTCCTCCATCAATATGCCTGCACTTTCCAAAATATTCTCATAAGTATAAATTGGACAGCCGAAACGTACGGCTAATGCAATAGCATCAGAAGTTCTGGAATCAATTTCAACCGTGTCATTTTCTGTTGAGCAAACCAATTTGGAGTAGAAAATGCCCTCCTGTAAATCACAGATATTTATTTCATGTAGATCAATGGCGAATGCATTCATGAAATTTTTCATCAAGTCATGGGTAAGTGGACGGCTTGGCTGCATTTTCTCCAAGGCAACAGCTATTGCCTGCGCTTCGAAACCACCGATTACAATAGGTAATCTTCTCAGTCCGTTTACTTCGCCCAGTACTACAGCGTAGGAATGAGTTTGCGTAATGCTATGCGATAAAGCCACTATTTCCAGTTCAATCTTCTTCATAGAAGCCACGAATTTACACCATAAGTTTCAATGGATTAAACTTTTAGCAGTATAAAATAACTAAAAAAATGTAGAAAAATTAATGAGAAATTCGGCGAAAATGACTAATAATTCAGCGGCTTATCACTTCTGTTTGTATTGGCTGAGATCAAAATAGCTACTAGTTTCACCTGGTTCAATCTTATAGGCCATAACCATAGTGTTTTCGTTATTTACTGATTTAGATTTGTAGGCCAGCACAATTTTATAGCCCATTACAGCCGGTTGAATATTCATAAAGCTATAATCCCTTACATTCTTATAGGAATGCTTGTTACTTACTAATGTGCTCACTTGGTAAATATCACCTTCTTTGGTTTTCATCTCACCACTATATTCTTTACAAGGAATTTGTAGAATCTGTCCTGTCTTTTTAAAGTTTGACAATGCAAATTCAATTCCGGGGTTTCTGCTGCCCAACTTTTCGATACTGTATGTTTTTTTACGTACATCCAAAATATAAAATACACTGTCTTTAAAATCTGCAATCATACTGTTTTCAAAAACTTCGTTTTCCTTATAGCCTGGCATAAACATGTTGAAGCGTATCTGGTTCTCTCCAAAAATGATAAACATCGAATCTTTTTCAGAAGGATCATCAGAGGTCATTCTATATTTAATGATACCGTTAAATTTTGTCAGTGTATCTGGAAAAGTATCTTCAGAAGTGTAATCGCTGGAAATTGCAGTCTTTGCTTTTTCTTTGGCTTTCTGCTTTTTGCTTTGTGCATTGGTTGCATTCATAGTCATGAATGCAAATAAAAGAATCAATACATTTTTCATAGATATCTGGGTTTAAAACTTGCACAAGTTGGCAATAAAAAACCACAAACGCAATAGTTTGTGGTTTGTATAAGATAATTATATAATTATTTATGCTACTCCTTTCAATTTTTTTATTGATTCGATAAGCTTTGGAACTACTTCAAAAGCATCTCCAACTATTCCGTAATCAGCTGCTTTAAAGAATGGAGCTTCTGAATCTTTATTGATAACTACAATTACTTTACTTCGGTTTACACCAGCCAGATGTTGAATAGCACCAGAAATACCGATAGCAATATATAAGTTCGGAGCAATAGCGAACCCGGTTTGTCCCACATGTTCATTATGCGGACGCCAATCTGCATCTGCAACAGGGCGGCTACAAGCAGTGGCAGCATGTAATAGTTTTGCCAATTCTTCTACCATACCCCAGTTTTCAGGACCTTTTAATCCACGGCCAGCACTTACAACTATTTCAGCTTCTGTTAAAGAAACTTCGCCACTTGCTTTGTTTACGCTGGTTACTTTTACTTTTGGTGTATCTACCGTTGCAGAAAAAGCTACAACTTCTGCAGTGCCTTCACCTGCTACGGTTTTATATGCATTAGGACTTAAGGAAATAATCTTTACAGGAGTTGCTACAGAAATATTTGCAAATGCTTTACCGGAGAAAACACTTTTCTTAACCGTAAAGCCATTGCTTGTATCTGGCAAGGCAACAGCACCAGCAACTAACCCTGCTTTCATTCTTGCAGACAGGCGAGGAGCTATTGCTTTTCCATCCATACTATTGGAGAATACAATAACAGTTGCGCCGGAAGCTTGGGCAACCTGTGCAATTACATTTGCATAAACCTGTGCATCCAAATTTTTCAACGCATCATTAGAAACCTGGTGAATTTTCTTTACACCATATTTACCAAGTGCGGCGAGGTCTTCTGTTACATTTCCAAGCACAACACCTTCGGCTGCAACACCTAATTGCTCGGAAATTTTTGCACCGTATGTCAATGCTTCAAGTGAAGATTTTTTAACCTGGCCTTCAGCAGCATCTATAAATATTAAAACAGACATATTATAAATTTAGAGTTATTTGTATTTGTTGAATAAAGAACAGAAAGTTGAAGAGTGCGACGCAACAGACGAGGATAGTAGTACTGAAGCGGGGCAAACAAAACTGTCTATTTATATCGCTTTTGCTTCTTCGTGCAGGAAACGAACTAGTTCATCTACATTTTCAGGATCAACTAATGTAACGCCTGCTTTTGCTGGTGGTAAATCGAATCCTGAAACGGTTGTTAATGAATCTGCTGCAACTGGTTCTACTACTTTTAATGGTTTTGTTCTGGCTGCCATAATACCTCTCATGTTTGGTATTCTTGCTTCGGCCATTCCTTTTTGTGCACTTACTACCAATGGAAGTTCGGCTTCGCATATTTCTTCGCCACCTTCAATTTCTCTAGTAAGCGTTGCTTTTGTGCCAGCTAATTCAAGTTTTGCTGCTAATGAAATAAATGGCTGATCTAATAACTCGGCAACCATTCCACCGATGGAAGAACCCTTATAATCGATGGTTTCTTTTCCAGTTAATACTAAATCGTAGCCGCCTTGTTTTGCAACGTCTGCAATTTGCGAAGCGATATAAAAACTATCATGGCTATTAGCATTTACTCGGATAGCTTCATCGCCACCAAGTGCAAGGGCTTTGCGGATAATTGGGTCAGCATCTGCACCGGCAACAGTTACTAAATGAATAACAGTGGAAGCATCTGCTTCTTTTAATTCGATAGCTCTTACAAGGGCATACCACTCATCGTAAGGATTGATGATCCACTGCACACCGCTTTCATCAAATTTCGTGTTGTTATCGGTGAAAGCTATTTTTGCCGTTGTGTCCGGCGTTTTACTGATACAAACTAAGATCTTCATTGATTATTTTTTAGGTTCGTCAGATAGATAGTTGTTTATGCAACTAAGCAAAGATAAGTGCAGAAAAGTAAATTGGCAAATCAGGTTATACTTTAATTATAAACATGGAAAGGATAGAAAAGTTGAAGGAGTTTTTACAAGCTAATCCGACAGATAGTTTTTTGCAACATGCTCTGGCATTGGAGTATATTAAAAAAGGAAATGATGAAGATGCAAGGCGTTTATTTGAAGAAATATTAAACAGAGAACCGGGATATGTTGGCAGCTATTATCATTTGGCTAAATTGCTGGAACGAATGGAGCAAACAGATGAAGCAATTGCTATGTACGAGAAAGGGATGCAAGAGTCAAAAAAAGCTGGAGATAATCATGCTTTTGGAGAACTGAGAGGTGCTTATGAGGAATTAATTTTTTAGAACCTGTTAACCCCAGTCCCCTAAATGGGAACTTAGGAATAATATTCCCTTTGTTGTTGAGAATTGAACTTAAAAAATCAGATGAATTTACTATTATCATTTCAAAGTACGATTAAACTTCTAAATCTTTTCTCATCAAAAGATAAGTTGCTTATTGCGGTAAGTGGCGGTGTTGATTCTGTTGTTTTGTGTGAGCTATGCAAACAAGCTAAGTTCGATTTTACAATTGCACATTGTAATTTTCAATTAAGAGGAGCCGAGAGTGAAAGAGATGAACAGTTTGTAAAAAACCTAGGTAATAAATATGGAGTTAAGGTATTAGTGAAGAAGTTTGAAACTGAAAAATATGCTACAGAAAATAAACTTTCGACTCAGGAAGCTGCAAGAAATTTGAGGTATGAATGGTTTGAAGACCTAATTAACCAATCAACTAATCAACCAATTAACCATCTCCTGACGGCACATCATTCAGATGATAATGCAGAAACAATTGCCATGAATTTTTTTAGAGGAACAGGGCTTCATGGGTTAACTGGAATTCCTGGTAAGAACGGATATATAAAAAGACCATTACTTGAAATTTCGAAAGAGGAGTTATTGGCCTATGCTAGGGAGAATAATCTTGAATTTGTTGAAGACTCTTCGAATCAATCGTCTAAATACACCAGGAATTATTTTCGCAATGAAATTATTCCTGCAATTAGCAAAATTTATCCGCAGGTAAAAGATAATCTGCTGGATAACATTAACCGGTTTAAAGAAATCGAAAAACTCTATCAACTTTCCGTAAGTGAATTAAAGAAAAAGATATGTAAGCAAAAGGGCAATGAGTTTTATATTCCTGTCAATAAATTAATGTCCTACAATAACAAGGCATTGATTTATGAAATAATTCATCCTTTTAATTTTCAGGAAAAGCAAGTAGAGGAA
Source organism: Chitinophagaceae bacterium (assembly GCA_016708765.1). Lineage (GTDB taxonomy): Bacteria > Bacteroidota > Bacteroidia > Chitinophagales > Chitinophagaceae > JJ008. Next base: position 496,292 of record JADJFD010000001.1, on the reverse strand, counting down.
TTAATTAAACTGACAGATAGCGATTCGGGAAAATATATTACTTCGCCAGATAATCAGTTTAGTATTATTAAACACAGGCTTTGGTTTATTATTAGTCCGGTTGTTGCAACTGAATCTGTAAATATCATTATTGAAGAAAACGATAAACAAGTAAGTTTTTCATTAGGAAATCTTAGCATTGAAACAATATCAAATAATAAACCATCAACTTCCAGTGGTATTGCAACTCTTGATGCCAGAGAAATAAAATTCCCTTTGCTGCTCCGCAAATGGAAAACCGGAGATTACTTTTATCCCTTGGGAATGAAGAAGAAGAAAAAGGTTTCCCGTTTCTTAATTGATTCTAAATTGTCAAAAACAGAAAAAGAAAATACTTGGGTTATTGAATGCAAACAACGTATTTGCTGGATCGTTGGTCAAAGAATTGACGATAGATTTAAACTAACAGCTACAACAAAAGAAGTTCTTAAGTTAACTTATCAAGCTAAATAGAATTGCACCCGGCCCTTTGGGATGTGTTATCTGATCCAAGAAAACATTTATAATTCTTGGTTCCATTGCAATGGTGAATACAACACCAAATGCGGCACCCCACAAGTGGGCATCGTGGTTGATATTGTCTCCACCTTTTTTAGACATATAAATTGAGTAGTAAATATAAAGCAACGCATAAATAATTGCCGGAACAGGAGGAAATGTGAACCAATCCCACGGCGCAAAAAGAATATAAGCAAACACTACTGCCGAAACACCACCTGAGGCACCAAGACTTCTATAATGGTAATCGTTTCGATGTTTAATAAAAGTGGGAATACTGGAAATAATTATGCCTGCAATGTAGAAAATCAGGAAACCTAATTTTCCCATATATAAATTATAAAAACTTTCCATCCCTCTGCCAAAAAAATACAAAGTAAGCATGTTGAAGAAAAGATGGGTATAATCAGAATGTAAAAAGCCTGAGGTTACAAACCTATACCACTGATTTTGTTTGGAAATGGCAGGCGGATAAAATATCAGGTCGTTCATCACTTTGTCGCTATTAAATCCACCTAATGAAACAAGAACAGTAATTATAATTATGATCAACGTTGTGTCTAAAGCCATATTAAAATATTGTAAACCGAATTTATGCGATACAAATTATTTGTGATGATATTTTTCATTTTTCAGAATAGTACAAGCTCTGTAAACCTGTTCTGAAAGTATTAAACGAACTAACTGATGAGGAAAAACAAGTTGCGATAAACTCCATTTAAAGTTGGCTCTTTTTAAAACCTGCTCATCAATTCCATAAGCACCACCAATTAAGAATATTATTTTATTTGTGCTTTCGTTTGCCCTTGCTTGGATAAATTCTGCTAATCCTTCGGAGCTTAATTGTTTTCCTCTTTCTTCTAATGCAACCAAATAATCATCTTTGGTTAGTAATTGCATAATCGCTTCCCCCTCTTTTTTCTTTAGTTCCATTTCTGGTAAAATACCACTATTCTTAGGCATAGGAATAATGGCCCACTCAGTCTTAAAATATCTTGAGATGCGGCGGGTGAAATTTTCCACACCTTCTTTTACATAAGATTCATTATTTTTTCCAACAGACCAGAAGGATATCTTCATCCTGCAAGTTTAAACAATAACCAATAAAAAAGCAGGGAAATTTCCCTGCCTCACTATTAAAAACCTTTTTTCGCTTCTTCTTTTATTTGTACTTCTGTTACTTTACCGTATTTCTCGGCAATCTTTTTTATCTCAGCCGATTTGCCAATGAGTACAAATTGCAACTTATCTTTTGGAAAATATTTTGCAATAATTTCTTTTGCTTTATCCAGATTTAAACCATCCACATTTTTTTCAAAATTATTGATAAAGGATTCATCAAAATTGTACCAGAACATTTGTGTCATAAGACTTGCCAATTGCCCTGACGTCTCGTACCGAGGAGGAAATTGACCTTTTACATAATTTTTTGCAGAGGTTAATGATTGCTCATCAATACCATTGCTATGCAATTTTTTTAATACTTCAAGTGCTTTATCAATGGCAGGTTCAGTTGTTTTATTGGCGGTAAAGGTTGAGATTAAAAAGCTTCCTCCATTCTTTAATGCATTAAAACGGCTACCGGCGCCATATGTCAATCCTGAATTTACTCTTAACTCATCATTTAACATAGAAGTAAACCGTCCACCGAATAATGTATTAACTACTTCAATCGCTACATAGTCTGTGTTATTGCGACTAACACCAGGTGCCCCGATATAGAATGTTGTTTCTTTAGCATCTTCCTTGTTTACCAATAGAACATTATTTTCCGTTGGTTTGTTTATCGGTTTTGATGCTAAGTTTGATTGAGCTTTCGTTCCTTTTTTCCATCCTGAAAACAGAGTGGTTAGTATTCCTTTCATTTCTTTGGTAGAAAAATCACCAACTATACTAATGGCTGAACCATCTGGTCTATAATTCTCTTTGTAAAAATTTTTAAGATCAGTAGTTGTTAAAGGGTTTACGGTAGATATTTTTCCTTGTATAATATTGCCATAAACATGTTCGCCAAACAATAGTTTATCAAAATAAGAACCAATAACCGAACCTGGTCTTTCTTTTTGCTGTTCAAGACTTACCAATAGCCGCTGTTTTTCTTTATCAAACTCTGATTCATCAAAAGTTGGCTCCATCAATAGATCTTTAATAATAGCAAGCACTTCTTCTTTATCTTTTGAAGCAAATTTTGCCGAAAGCCCGGAAGACTCTTTGGATGCATAGGTATTAACCGATGCTCCAATAAAATCAAGCTCTTCATCCAATTTTGTTTTTGAATAGTTTTTTGTACCATGCTTTAAAGCAGTAGCAGTTAGAGACGCAAGGCCAGCTTTATCTCCATCATAAATCGCACCGGCGGGTAAGACTGCAGATACATTGATTACAGGTACATCATGCTGCTCCATCAGGTAAATAGTTAAACCATTGGGCAACTTAAACTTTTCGTATGGCGGCACTTTAAAGCTCTGTGCATTTGTGATTGAAGCAATAATGCTAAGTGATATTATTAGTGAGAATATTTTTATCTGTTTCATGTGTTGTTATTTAAAGCAGTGTTGTTTAATCTTCTGTATTTGATTTTGATACACCTACAGTGCGATTACTTTTTGAAAAATATTTTTTTGCAACATTCTGAACATCTGCCACTGTCACTTTATTATAATTAGCAGGCGCATCAAACATTTTTTTGTAGTCGCCAAAAAACACTTCGTAGGTGCCAATATTATTTGATTTGCCATTAATGGTTTCGACCTGATTATAAAAACCCATTAACTTTTGGTTCTTTATTTTTTGTAATTCGTTTTCACTGATACCATCTTTCTTGATATTTTCAATTTCTTCATAGATGGCTTTTTCCAGATCAGCTACATCAATATTCTTGTTAGTCACTGCATATACTTGAAAAAGCGTAGGATCAAAACTTTCGCCATAGCTTGTAAATACTTGTGTAGCCAGTTGTTTTTTATCAACTAATGATGTATAGAGTCTTGAAGAATTTCCACTTGATAAAATATCGCTTAAAATATTCAATGCATAATAATCTTCATGCTTTGCTTCTGGAGTATGATAGCCTATCATCAAATACGGCGTAGCAACATCTTTTTGTACAGTAACCCTTCTTTCACCGGTTTGTTCTGGTTCTTTAATATGTACAACAGGCGGTGCTGGTTGTGCGGGAATTGGCTCAAGATATTTTTCAGCCAATCTTTTTACTTCATCAAATTTTAAACTACCCGATACAACAACCACACAGTTATTCGGAGCATAATATGTTTTAAAATATCTTTCAAGATCTGCCTGTGTCCAGTTTTTCATATCATCTTCATAGCCAATAACCGGCCAGTGATAGGGATGTTCGAGAAAGGCTGTGCCACTTAATGTTTGCGATAGTTGTTCCCAAGGAGAATTTTCAAGCCCGGTTCTTCTTTCACTTAGCACAACGCCTCTTTCACTTTCCACCATTTCGGGAGCAATACTTAAACTTGAAATTCGATCACCTTCAAGATCGAAAATAACATCAGCAGCAGAAGCAGGAAACCAGTTTGTATAAACCGTTACATCTTCTCTGGTGTATGCATTATTTGCACCACCATTAAATTCCATTGTCTGGTCAAACATTTTGGGGCCATATTTTTTTGCTCCATTAAACATCATGTGTTCAAAAAAATGAGAAAGACCTGTTATTCCCTGGTATTCATTTCTACTACCTACTTTATAAAAAGGTACATATTAGCATTTGGGATAGAAAAATCTTCTACTACTAAAAACTTCATTCCATTTTTAAGTGTAAAAGACTTTACATCATCCACTTTCATTTGAGAAAATGCGACGCCTGACATCAAGAGAAGAAGCGGTATGAATATATTTTTCATTGCACAATGTTTTTTGAGGCGATAAAGCTAAGGAAACCATAGCAGCAGAGAAAACCATTTATATAAATAAAAGTCCCGAATCTATCGGGACTTTTACAAAAGGATTGATATTATCTTCTTTTCTGGGAGGCTGCTTTTTTATAGCGTTTCCAGTCTTGGTACTCCCACTTTGTATAACTAACTCTGTTCAAATACGATTTATCAATATAAAAACGATTGTCCTGTCCTTTCCAATAAAGAAAGCCTTGAGGACTGCGATGATAATAACTTCCATCCCGATTTTGATTCATCGTAAAACCTGGCCTTGGACTGATTATTAATGTCGCTGAAGAATTGTACCTAGCAGGGGAAGGGCCATAATTTCTTGGAGCTGGTGGAGGCGGAGTGTTTCTTACAGTTCTGTCTTTTGTTTCCCAAACTCTGCTGGATTTACAACTTGACAAAACCAGGAACAGAGAAAAAATGGCTGTGGCAGAAAAAATAAATGTTCGTTTCATGAGTATGTGTTTTGTTAATAAATGGTTTATTAGAATGTTGATGTATTAATTTTCTCTTATTCGTTTTTCTCTGACACCATTTGCATTGGAAGCCTTTGCTACCGGCTCTTCTACAACAGGTTCAATACTTTTTGTTGCAGAGGCACCATTATTATTTTCGGTGTTTGATGTTTTAAAAGTGGAATCAGCTTTTGTATTGGTGGGAGGGTACACTTTGCAAGATTGTCTAAAGCCAGCGTTTTACTTACTGTATCTCTTCCCATAATAATATCAGTTGTCACCCAGCTTTCTTTATCTTCTTCTACTTTGTCTAATTCAAGAAAACGCAAAGCCACAGCCTGACTATCTTTTACAGCGGATTGACTACCAGGAAAAAGTTTACCAGTATATTCTTTCGTTGCTGTACAACTGGCTGCCATAGCCACAATTATCAGCAAAACGACCGTCTGTACTATTTTGGCTGTTTGCATGGATTACTGTTTTACATTTATAGGAATAAATTCATAACGCATTTATTGTCCAATTCACTTGCCATAAAATCATAAAATATCACAACATGAAATATTTTTTCATACTCTTAACATTAACATTTTGTGGAAATTTTGCAAATGCTCAAAGTGCAGAAGACTCAATAAAAGCAGTTATCAACAAAATGTTCACGGCGATGAAAAATGCTGATGGAGAAATGTTGAAAAGTACATTTTCGGATAGCATTGTATTTCAAAGTATCAGCAGAGACAAAGCAGGGGCTACTGTTGTTCGAAATGAAAGCCCATCGGGATTTATTAATCAGATAAGCAAGGCAACTGTCGGATCTTTGGATGAAAGAATAACATTTGAAACAATAAAAATTGACGGACCATTAGCTTTTGCCTGGACACCGTATAGTTTCTATTACAATAACAACTTCAGTCATTGTGGAGTAAACTCTTTTCAATTAGTTCGCTTTGATGGAATATGGAAAATTCAATATATAATTGATACAAGAAGAAAAGATAATTGTGTAGCAGAGTAGAAATCTGAAAAGAGAATACTGAAAGATTGATGTAATTTAAATTATCGAAATTGAAAAAATCCTTTCTAAGTGAAACGACTTTGTATTTATACTCCCCCTTAGGGCTTGTGGGAAAAACTAAACCCTCCGTGGAAACGGAGGGTTGTAAACCAAAACCAACTGCTTATGAGAAAATCTTCGAATATTTTAATTAATAATAATTTCTTTTGCTGATGCTTTGACTTCTTCCTTCTTCGGAAGGTTTAAAATCAACACTCCATTGACGTAAGTTGCATCAATTTTTGTTGCATCAATTGTCGAATCAACTGTAAAAGATCTCTTAAAAGAACGATAACTATATTCTCTTCTAATCTGCTTATCGCTTTCTTTCTTCTCTTCAATTTTATTGTCAGCAGAGATTGTCAGTAAACTGTCATCCAGTTTGATTTTAAAATCTGCTTTTTCAAAACCCGGTGCAACAACTTCTAGTTGATAACCGTTTGCTGTTTCTTTGACGTTAACCGGAACAGAACCTTTTCTTTCTGTATTGTTAAAATCATTTTTAAAGAACATTGGTAACTCTTTAAACAACTCATCAACCAAATTGTTCATTGATCCTTCAAAAGGCTTCTGCTTAAAATTTACGTTTAACATGATTGTATAGTTTTATTTTTTTGAATTTTAATTACGATTAACATTTTATCAAACGGCATACCATCACCAAAAGGTCAGTTTTTTCTGACAATACTGTCCGGCTTTTTGTTTTTGGTAGACAAAATTTCGAAAAGAGGAAAATCTGCTGACAAAATTTCTGTAGCTGTGTTAGAGCTTACATACAGTGTACTTTTGTTTACTTTTGCTTTTAATAAAAAATAGAAAAATATGTATCCAGAAGAAATAGTAGTACCGATGAAAGAAGAATTGACTGAAAATGGTTTTTCAGAATTGCTTTCATCTACAGATGTAGATGCTCAATTAGCCAAAGAAGGAACAACATTAGTTATGATAAATTCCGTTTGTGGTTGTTCGGCTGGTACTGCCAGACCTGGTGTTTTTTTAGCCGTTGCTAATGCATCACAAAAACCAACTTACCTGGCAACAAGTTTTGCAGGGTTTGATGTTGAAGCTGTAAAAAGCATTCGCCAGCATTTAATGCCTTACCCGCCATCTTCACCAGCTATTGCATTATTTAAAAATGGCCAGGTGGTGCATTTTATCGAACGTCATCAGATTGAAGGCAGATCAGCTCAAATGATTGCTGAGAACCTTATCGGCGCTTTTGGTCAACATTGTAATTAAAATTGTTACTAGCCTGCCTGCCGGTAGACAGGTTTATTTTGCGAGTTTCGAATCATTGATTCGGAACTCGTTTATTTTTTTGCTATTAAATAAATTTTTAGCTTATTTACCAAAACTCACTACTCATAACTTACAACTCGAAACTTTCTTATATTCGCTGCTAACCAACTATTTATTCATGTATCCCAACCTATACTTCGCTTTTAAAGATTTATTTGGCGTTGAATGGAATTTTCTCAGGTTTGTGAATTCTTTTGGCTTTTTTGTGGCCATCGCTTTCATTGTTTCTGCAATTGTTTTGGCAAATGAACTAAAGCGTAAAAGCAAGCAAGGTTTATTTCAACCAACTGAAATGCAGGTTACTGTTGGTAAGCCAGCATCATATCTGGATTTAGGATTGAATTGTCTTCTTGGATTTCTTTTAGGGTTTAAAATTGTTGCCTTATTCATAATGGATAGCTCGGCAACTGAAGATCCGCAGGCTTTTATATTTTCTACATTAGGAAGCTGGCCAGCAGGTATCTTGTTAGGTCTATTGTTTGCAGGAATGAAATGGTGGGAAAAGAACAAGCAAAAATTGGCTAAACCAGAAACCAGAAATGTCCGTATTTGGCCACATGACAGGGTAGGAGAAATAACTATTCTGGCTCTTGTTTTCGGTTTGCTTGGGGCAAAGCTGTTCGATATTTTTGAAAATTGGAGCGACTTTTTAAAACATCCCTACGATTATATTTTTTCTGCCAAAGGATTAACTTTTTACGGAGGTCTTATCTGTGCAGCCTTGGCTATCTGGTGGTATGCTAAAAAGCATAAAATTGGTTTCTGGCATTTAAATGATGCGTTGGCACCAACAATGATGCTGGCTTATTCAATGGGTAGAATTGGCTGCCAGGTTTCTGGTGATGGTGATTGGGGAATTGTCAATAACAATCCAAAGCCCTTTAGCTGGCTGCCTGATTGGATATGGGCTTATAAATATCCTCATAATGTAAATGAAATCGGAGTTCCAATTCCCGGTTGTGAAGGCAAATTTTGTAATGAACTGGCGGCAGCTGTTTATCCAACCGCTTTATATGAAATAATTATCTGTTTTATTCTCTTTTTACTGCTAATGTCATTACGAAAAAAGCTGAAAGTGCCTGGAACCATGATGGCACTTTATCTAATGCTAAATGGCATGGAGCGGTTTTTTATCGAGAAAATAAGGGTCAACACTCGGCTTGATTTATTTGGATTACATCCAACACAGGCAGAGGTAATTTCAACGTTGTTGTTCCTAACAGGGTTGGGTATTTGGATTTACTTGGCAAGAAAGGCAAAGCATAAAAAGGCAGCTTCAAATACGGCAAAATCGGTATAGAATAAAATCAATGTTAATTTTCCTCAATTTGTGAAATCCTTACTGGTATTGACTTTCCTATGTTTATTAACATTGTAAATGTGTTTGGTTGATAATGTCCTCAATTTTAGGCTTTAAAACGCTATGAGATACGGCGAATAATGATTATTTTTGCAGACGGTCAGGGACGGACGTTACTTTTTATACATTATAAGGCAATTAACTATCCATTTGCAACATTCTGCAAACAATGACTGTCATTTTACGTTGATATTTAAATTAAATTAGTTATGCGGCAGCTCAAAATTGCTACTCAGATTACCAACAGAGACTCCCAGGCTGTTGAGAAGTACCTTCAGGAAATTTCAAAAATTTCGATGATTACGCCGGAAGAAGAGACCACTCTTGCCCAGCGGATTAAGATGTTTGGCAGAAATCCGGTTGATTCTCAAAGAGCTTTGGATAAATTGGTGCAAGCCAACTTACGTTTCGTGGTATCTGTTGCTAAGCAATATCAACATCAGGGATTGTCACTTAGTGACTTGATTAACGAGGGTAACCTCGGCTTAATTAAAGCGGCTCAACGTTTTGACGAAACCAAAGGTTTCAAATTCATTTCTTACGCTGTGTGGTGGATTCGCCAATCTATACTACAGGCGTTGGCAGAGCAGGGCAGATTAGTCCGCTTGCCACAAAACAAAATTGGTACGTACAACAAGGCTAACAAAGCTTACATGGCTTTTGAACAGGAACATGAGAGAGAGCCATCAACTGAAGAATTAGCCGAATTACTGGAGATGAGTGAAACAGAGATCAACAATATTTTCCAAAGTAACACCCGTCATACTTCCCTTGATGCACCTGTGCATGAAGCTGAAGATGTAGCCATGGGTGATTTGCTGGAAGGTGGTGATGATACAGATGATGATGTAATGAAGGATTCTTTAAGAAACGAAATTCGCAGAGTTTTGAAATCGCTGTCACCAAGAGAGGCAGAAATTGTAAATGCTTATTTCGGTTTGGATGGAGAAAACGGAGTTACGATAGAACAGATTGGTCAGAAATACGATCTTACCAAAGAACGTATCCGCCAGATCAAAGAAAGAGCTATTAAGCGTTTACAAAAAGCCAGGTATAGCAGTGCTTTAAAAGCATACTTAGGCTAATAAATTCTAAATTAGATGGGTTTAGTATAAACTGCCCCGGCTTTTAGCCGGGGTTGTTTTATTTTAGGGAAGTGGTAATTTTATAAAAATCTCAGATTGGATAAAAGTAAAAGATGAATAATGTGATAAGACATACAATCATTGTTGGATTAACCTTATTAATTAATGTAACAATAGCATTTGAGGTTAATGGACAGTCAGAAGATATAGACTGTAATTTAGATACCATTTCAAAAGAAAAATTTACATCACTTTCTGTTTTCTTGGAAAGACCATTTATTAAAACTTCTTTGGAGAAGCTGAACATCAAGAATGGTATAGTTTATTTGACAAATCAATCATATGGTAGTTATTTGTTTGGAATAGTTTTATACCTAACTAATCGACAAGAGATTGTTGATGTTTATAAAATCAAAATTAACGTAACAAACAAAACTTTTGAGACGAGCCTCCTCAAAAAAACGAAACTAAGAAAATATCGAAATGCGTTGGTAGATTTTACTTGTATAAATTATTATTATGGATTTTTTAGACCACATCATCATCCGGATTTAGATTTGATCTTTACAATTGAGGAAGAACAAATGATTGGAGGTTTTGTTTCAAATTCTCTTTTATTACCCGAAGCAAATAAAGGCAAATATTATACGTTAATCTCCAAAATAATGGAAATTAGTAAGAACAAATGGTAAGAGATAACACTCGGTTATAACCTAATCAATCAAAATACTCCTTTCTTTCTGTCTATTATTCCTCTCAGTTTATAACTCAGTTCTATATGGTCGTCAAACAGACATAATACATAACCGATTATGCGTTATTTTTACAAACTTTTATTACAAGACAAATTATAAAGAATGGATACAAACGAGAAAGTACATTGTCTGATCATCGGATCAGGACCTGCCGGATATACAGCAGCTATTTATGCAGCAAGAGCAGGACTAAACCCTGTTTTATACCAGGGCATTCAACCGGGCGGTCAATTAACGATTACAACTGAAGTTGAAAACTATCCCGGTTATCCGGATGGAATTCAGGGGCCAGATATGATGGTGCATTTTGAAAAACAAGCTGCCCGTATGGGAACAGATATTCGTTACGGATTGGCAACAAAAGTTGATTTTTCCGGTGATGTACATAAAGTGCAGATTGATGAAGAAAAATGGATTGAGGCTGATGCTGTAATTATTTCAACAGGGGCTTCTGCAAAATGGCTTGGTATAGAAAGTGAGCAAAGACTAAATGGACATGGTGTAAGTGCCTGTGCTGTTTGCGATGGGTTTTTCTTTAAAGGAAAGGAAGTTGCAATTGTTGGTGCAGGAGATACGGCTGCAGAAGAAGCCTTGTATTTATCAAAAATATGTTCTCAGGTGCATATGATTGTTCGCCGTGGCGAAATGAGAGCAAGTAAAGTAATGCAGGACAGAGTTTTGAAAACATCAAATATTAAAGTGTACTGGCATAGTGAAACAGACGAAGTGCTGGGCGATAAAAAAGTAGAAGCAGTTCGTATTAAGAATAATGAAACAGGAGAGAAGACTGAAATACCTGTAAGTGCATTTTTCGTGGCAATTGGTCATCAGCCTAACTCAGAAATATTTAAACCATTTCTGGAAATGGATGATGCCGGTTATGTAATAACAATTCCAGGCACAACAAAAACAAATGTAGAAGGTGTATTTGCCTCCGGCGATGTGCAGGATAAAATTTACAGGCAAGCTGTAACAGCAGCTGGTACGGGTTGTATGGCAGCATTGGATGCAGAAAGATATCTTAGTGCAAAAGGATCACATTAATATTTAGTATGAAAACTGTCTTAACTGTTTATTTAAACGAGGTTCGTTTTTTTGCTTATCATGGATTGTTTGAAGAAGAACAAAAAACAGGCAATGAGTTTGAAGTAAACCTCGCTGTTTCATACGATCCAGGAAGTGAACTTATTGACGAATTAGGTGAAACTATAAATTATGCCAGCCTATTTTCCATTTTAAAGGAAGAAATGCAAAAGCCCCGTGAGTTGCTGGAAACTTTTGTAATGGAAGTAACAGATTTGTTGCACAAAAAATTTCCATCGGTAAAAAAGATTGACATTTCTCTTTCTAAATTAAATCCTCCCATTGCTAAATTTACAGGAGAAGTTGGGGTGAAGTATTCAAAAGATTTTTAAATATTCTTATTCTTCCAATTTCCTTTGTTTATATACCAAACGGATAATATAAAAATACTGCCCCAATAGATCCATTCGCCCATCCAACCATAAGTGATGGAGAGCTTATATTTTTCCAGAATCAGATAAACAAAAACGCAGTAAAGAATAATTGCCACTCCATCTATCAAAAGTGTCATCCGGCTGTTTCCTGTTCCGGTTACCGCATTCAGCCATACAACGGAGAACGACATAAAGAGAATAGCAACTGAAACTACCCGAACAACAGGAATGGCATCAGCAATAAAAAGCTCTGATTGACCAAAAATTGAAATCAATACTCCGGGAAATAGGTTTATTAATAATACGATTACCAAAGCAGAACAAGTACTTAATTTGACAATCTTTAGGATAAGTGCTTTTACATTTTCCTGCTTCCCTTGCCCGATAATATTACTAACCATTGCAGAACTAGTAGCTGCAAATGCCCAGGTAAGACAGCCAGTTAAACCAAATACATTTCTCATCACATTGGAAATGGCCAAATCAGTTTGACCATGATGCTCGATAAGAATATAAAAGAACTCCCAGCTCATTACACTAAAAGCAAGCTGAAGAATGATAGGAAGCGATATGGCAAAAAGTTGTTTGCTTAATTTCTTATTCCAATAAAAATGTTTGAATAAGGAAAATTGTTTACCAATCCCTTTTTTATGAATGACCAAAAAAACGACTACCATGCCTATAAACTCAGCAATGATAGAAGCTACAGCAGCTCCGTTCAAACCCATTTCTGGAAATCCATAATGACCGAATATTAAAACATAATCAAATGCTACGTTAGCAACAGTTTCAGCAATAGCACCACTAATAAGATATTTGCTGTTGTTGGTTCCAACCAGCAAAGCATTTCTCATTTGGTACACATACAAAAAAGGAAGTCCCCAAATCCTGATCTTTAAATATTCAATAGAATCGGTGGCAATTGTATCAGAATGTAAAACTGCCTTCAGGATAACAGGTGCCAGCAACCAAGTAATAAGAATGCCCACAAAAGCGATGGCTAATGAAATATAAACTCCTTGTCCAAACAATTTTCCAACTTCTTCAGGTTTATTCTCTCCGGCTCTTCTTGCAATCAGGGTTTGCAATCCATTATTCAATCCAAAACCAATCATGGCAAAAATGAGGTAGTAAACACCTGTAATACTTGCTGTAGCCAAAGCTTCCTGACTATAATGGCCTAAAAAAATATTATTGGTAATGAAATTGAATTGCGGTACCAGAATGGCAAGGCTTATTGGTAAGGCAATCTTTAAAATTTGCCGATAGCTGGTTGAGACCTGAAGGTTTGTAGCTGGTAAAGAATTTGCCATTGTTAAAAGTGGGCAAACCTACGATATTTAAATTTTTGTCTATTATTGCACGCCAACTTAATAAATATTGAAACAATTATTTCATATCAAATTTGAAGCTGCCGAAGATAAGCAGCAGGTACTTTCTTTGCGGATAGGAAAACAGCATTTTGCCTTTGCTATTGCCAATAAATCTGGATTAGAGCTTTATCAATTAGCCTATTATTCAATAGAAGAATGGAATGAAAACTACTGGCAGGATATAATGGATTCAAATCCTGTTTTAAGTGACTCTTTTTACGAAGTACTGGTAGCTTATGATTTTTCAGAAAGCTTGCTGGTTCCTTCCAAGGAGTTTAAAAGTGAAGAAGCTGGAGCATTACTTAATATATCTTACGGAGTAAATAGTCAGTCAACAATTATATCTGAAAGTATAACAGGATGGCAGTTGTATAATATATATTCCATTCCGGTGGAAGTAAAGGATTGGATTAGCCAAAAATTTCCAACGGCTCGTTTCTGGCACCAGTATTCGCTGGATGTAAGAAATTCAATTGGCGTTACGGAAGAAGGTAGATTACAGGTTGATTTCAGAAAAACTGAATTTGTAGTAATTGCTGCAAATCGCAACAATATTTTACTAACACAGACATTTGAATATACAACACCGGAAGATGTCTTATTCTATTTGCTGAAAATTTGTAAACAATTTTCATTGTCGAGAGAAGTAGTGCAATTGCAATTATCTGGTTTGGTTGATAAGCAATCATCTTTATACAAGGAGCTGTACCAGTATTTCATAAATATAGATTTTAGAAATGCCCAATGGAATACAGGTGCAGAATATCCGGCTCATTTTTTTACTTCGCTAAATGATCTTGCCAAATGCGTATCATAGGTGGCGAACATGGCGGAAGGAAATTTAATCCGCCCAATAAAATGCCTTACACAAGGCCAACCACCGATATTGCAAAAGAAGGTTTGTTTAATGTATTGCAGAACAATCTCGTCTTTGAAGAAATCAGAACATTAGATCTTTTCGGCGGCACGGGCAGCATTAGTTACGAACTGGCTTCAAGAGGTGTGGATGATTTAACGATTGTAGAGAAAGATGCTGCCATGTATGACTTTATTAAAAAAACAGCCGCAACCCTAAGAATAGAAAACATTCAGGTGATTAAAATGGATGTTTTTAAGTTTATTAATAATTGTACTGAGCAATTTGATTTTATTTTTGCCGGCCCACCGTATGCTTTAACTACCATTGATGATTTGCCGAAGAATGTATTTGAAAAGCAATTATTAAAGAAAGAAGGTTGGTTTGTGCTGGAACATACGCCAAGAAATAGTTACAAATCATTTCCTTTTTATAAAGCTGAACGAAATTACGGCACAACTATATTTACTACTTTTGTTGAGAGCAGAGACTAATGAAGAAAGCAGCACTTAGAAATATTTATAAAGAGAAAAGAAATGAACTTTCTACCGCTGAAAGAAACAAACTGGATGATCTTTTATTGATTCAGTTTCAAAAATCGGAAATTCCTTTTATACAATCGTTGCTTTCTTTCTGGCCGATTGAAGAACATAAGGAGCCAGATACACATCTTTTTACTGATTATCTCGAATTCAGAAATCCGGAATTGACAATAGCCTATCCAAGAACAGATTTTATGTTGGATGAAATGATTGCTGTAACTGTTCATCCCGAAACTGATTTCATCAAAAACGAATACAATATTTATGAACCAGCTGAAGGAGATGTGCTTCCGGCAGATGAAATTGATTTAATATTGGTGCCGCTGCTTGCCGTAGATAAAAAAGGGTACAGAGTTGGATATGGTAAAGGTTTTTATGATAAGTTTCTTCCATCATGCAAAAAGGAATGCCTTAAAATCGGGTTTTCTTATTTTGAGCCTGTTGATGAAATTACCGATAAGGACCAATTTGACGTACCTTTAGAACTTTGTATTACACCGCACGATATCTATGTTTTCTAATGCATCTATGAAATCTTTCCGCGTACTATTACTGCCTTTCGCTTTATTATATTGGCATGGAATAACTATCCGAAATTTTCTTTACAACAAAAAAATATTCAAATCCAGCAGTTTCGGACTTCCATTAATTTGTGTTGGTAATCTTTCTGTAGGCGGAACAGGAAAATCGCCAATGGTGGAATATTTGGTAGGATTATTGAAAGACAACTACAAAGTGGCGACACTTAGCCGAGGTTATAAACGAAGGACAAAGGGTTATGCTTTAGCAGATGAAAATACAACAGCGTTAGATATTGGGGATGAGCCTATGCAGTTTCATTTAAAATTTCCTGATGTGCCGATTGCTGTTGGTGAAGAAAGAATTGAAGCAATTCCTCAACTGCTGCATGACAAGCCTGAAACCCAAGTGGTAATTCTGGATGATGCATTTCAACATAGAGCTATAAAGGCAGGATTAAATATTCTGCTTACTGATTATGGCAACCTGTTTACAAGAGACTTTTATTTACCAACAGGTGATCTGCGGGATTTAAAAAGCAGTTACAAGAGAGCAGAAATAATAATTGTTACAAAATGCAACCCTGATTTAACTGTAGAAGAAAAGCAGAAGATTATTGCTGAAATAAAACCGCTAACACATCAACATGTTTTTTTCACTAGTATTGACTATGGTGAACTATATCATATTGATTCGATGGAAAAAAGAAAATTGGCAAGTAGTACAGAAATATTATTGGTCTCTGGTATTGCCAATCCAAAGCCGCTGAAAGCAATGCTGGAAGAACATAGTAATAGTTATCATATGCTTCAGTATGCGGATCATCATATATTTTCAATTGACGACTTAAAAGATATTAAGCATAAATTTGAGAATATTCAATCGCAGGATAAGATTATCCTTACAACGGAGAAAGATGCGGTCAGGTTGACAAAATTTCGGGAAGAGATTAAAGATTTACCATTTTATGTTTTACCAGTCCGGCATCGCTTCTTGTTTGATGAAGTAGAAATATTTAACACAATAATTACGAAATTTATAAACGAGTTTACAAATAATTAAGAGAAGATTTTATGGGAAGAAAAAATACAAAGAAGAGAAATACAAAAGAGAAACAGAAACAAAGACAATCACCTGGAAAAGTGTTGAAAGGTGTATTGGATATTACCCGTTCAGGAATTGGGTTTGTTACGATAGAAGGGATGGAAGTAGATATTCTAATACGTCCGACGGATTTTAATACTGCCATGCATGGCGACACGGTTAGTGTGGCAATAAAGGATATGAAAAGCAGTGGCAAACGAATGCAGGGAGTGGTGAAAGAAGTTATTAATCGAAAGCGGACAGAATTTATCGGCCATCTACAAATGAATAAAGGTTTTGCCTTTTTTGTTGCTGATGTAGATAAACCTATGCCAGATATTTTTATTCCATTAACTAATATTAATAATGCAAAAGATCAGGATAGAGTTGTCGTAAAGATTGTGCAATGGGATAAAGACGATAAAAGACCTGTTGGCGAAGTGGTGAATGTACTTGACCCCGAAAATAGCAATGACGCTGCTATGAAAGATATTTTACTGGAAGCAGGGTTTCCATTAACATTTTCTGACGAAGCGTTGGAAGTAGCGGCTAGAATTCCTGATACCATATCAAATGATGAAATAAAGAAGCGGAAAGATATCCGGGATATTTTCACCATTACTATTGACCCTGTAGATGCAAAGGATTTTGATGATGCCATTTCATTCAGAAAATTGAAAACCGGCAATTATGAAATAGGAATTCATATTGCCGACGTAAGCCATTATGTGGAACAGGATAATGATTTGGATAAAGAAGCTTATCAAAGAGCTACATCTGTTTATTTGCCAGATAGAGTAAATCCGATGTTGCCGGAACATATTTCTAATGTGCTTTGCTCATTAAGACCTAATGAAGACAAGCTGACTTTCTCTGCTATCTTTCAAATAACCCCCAAGGGAGAAGTAAAGCAATACTGGTTGGGAAAAACAGTGATGCATTCCGATCATCGCTTTACGTATGAAGAAGCACAAGCAATCATTGAAAACAAAGCTGGTTTGTATGCAGAGGAAATTTTGATACTGAATGATATTGCACAGAAATTTAGAAAGATTAGGTTTAATCACGGAGCAATTAACTTTTCCTCACAGGAAGTACGTTTTACATTGGATGAAAAAGGAAATCCAATCGGCATAATGGTGAAAGAAAGCAAAGAAGCACATAAACTGATTGAAGAATTTATGCTACTTGCCAACAGAACTGTGGCAGAAAATATTTCAAAAATAAAAGTAAATAATAAGTCGTTGCCTTTTCCTTACCGGATACATGATGAACCGGATGAAGCAAAACTGGTTCCTTTTGCAGCATTTGCAAAAAAATTCGGACATACGTTTGATACATCTTCACCCGAAGCGATTGCAATTTCATTTAACCAGTTACTGAAAGATGTGCATGGCCTACCTGAACAGCATGTGCTGGAGCAGTTGGGAATCCGTACCATGTCGAAGGCAAAATATACTTCAGAAAATATTGGTCATTATGGTTTGGGATTTGAACATTACTGTCATTTTACTTCACCCATTCGCCGTTATCCGGATGTGATGGTGCATCGCATTTTATTTGATGTGCTGAACAACAAAATACAACCCGATAAAAAACTGGAAGATAAATGCAAGCATGCCAGCGAAAGGGAAAGAGCTGCCATGGAAGCAGAA
Source organism: Chitinophagaceae bacterium (assembly GCA_016708765.1). GTDB lineage: Bacteria > Bacteroidota > Bacteroidia > Chitinophagales > Chitinophagaceae > JJ008. Next base: position 478,348 of record JADJFD010000001.1, on the reverse strand, counting down.
AGAGCATCCAATAAATACAAACAGGTTCAGTATATGAAGAACTTCCTCGGCGAGGATTTTGAAGGAGTGATTAGTGGCGTTGCCAGTTTTGGTTTTTGGGTAGAAACTGTGAAACATAAATGTGAAGGCTTAGTAAGCATAAACAGTCTCTTGGAATATGATGAATTCCGTCATGTGGAGACTGACTATTGTTTGGTTGGTCAACGAAGCGGCAAAAAATTCAGAATGGGAGATAAAGTGACAATAAAAGTGGTGGCTGCAAACCTTACTAAACGGCAACTGGATTATGAATGGGTTGTAGCTGATGAACTGGGAGCAGAAAAAGAAGAAATGCCTAAAGGGAAAAAGAAAAAATAATTTCTTTTCTAATAAAATAAGATATTTTTCTATGAGAAAAGTCAAGTATTTTTAGAATCCTTACTCCAATTTTAAGGAACAATTCTATCCAGTTAAGTAGTCTTTTTACTTTTTGGCTGCACTTTCCTTTACTAACTCATTTTTCTTATACTAAATCCATTTCTATAATAAAAAGTTCAGTTCGTATTGTTCCTTAGAGTTATTCACATCAAGTGAATAACTCTAAATTCCTATCGCTAAGGCCGTTTTGTTATATTTGCTCTCTATGTAAAAAAGCTGAGTAAAGAACCGAACGTACAAGAGTGCGACGCAAGGGACGATGCTCAGGGAACAGGAAGTTGGGCAACAAAATATCTCTGAAAAACTTAAGTGAGCAATGGCAAAAGAAAAAGAAAAGACCGACCTTTTTAATTACGACGAAGACAGTATAAAATCTCTCGACTGGAAAGAACATATCCGCCTTCGGCCGGGTATGTATATTGGTAAACTTGGCGACGGCGCCTCTCCTGATGATGGTATTTATGTGCTGGTGAAAGAAGTGATGGACAATTGTATTGATGAATATACAATGGGTCATGGCAAAACTGTGGAGCTGACGATAGATGGGAAAACAGTGACTGTTAGAGATTATGGCCGTGGTATTCCATTGGGAAAAGTGGTGGATGTAGTGAGCAAAATAAATACTGGTGCGAAATACGACAGTAAGGCTTTTCAAAAATCTGTGGGTTTGAATGGTGTGGGTACGAAAGCGGTGAATGCATTGAGTAATTATTTTAAAGTAACTGCTGTACGAGAAGGAAAAGAAAAAACGGCTGAATTTGAAAGAGGCGTTTTAATAAAAGAACATAAGGAAGCAAAGACTGGTGAAGAAAACGGGACATTGGTAACTTTTATTCCCGATGAACAGATATTTAAGAATTATAAATACCATTCTGAATTTCTGGAGAATCAGATTTGGAATTATTGCTTTCTGAATGCAGGATTGAAAATTGTTTTTAACGGTAAGAGTTTTGTAAGTAAGAATGGATTGCTAGATCTGTTGCAACGCAAAACGAATGAAGATGAAATTCGTTACCCAATAATACATCTGAAAGGCAATGATATGGAAATTGCCCTTTCACATACCAATGATTACGGAGAAGATATTTACAGTTTTGTAAATGGACAACATACAACACAAGGCGGCACACATCACCAAGCTTTTCGGGAAATGTATGTAAAAACCATCCGGGAATTTTATAAGAAAGATTATGATGCTTCTGATATAAGGACAGGTATTGTAGCTGCGGTTTCTGTTCGTGTAGTTGAACCTGTTTTTGAATCTCAGACAAAAACAAAATTGGGTTCTGTAAACGTAGACACCAAAGGGCCAAGTATGCGGCAGTTTTTCAGCGACTTTCTTTCTAAAGAGCTGGATAATTATTTGCACAAGAATCCTGCTACTGCAGAGGCATTGAAAAAACGTATTGAGCAAAGTGAGAGAGAAAGAAAAGATATGGCCGGTATTAAAAAGCTGGCGAATGAAAGAGCTAAGAAAGCCAATCTTCATAATAAAAACTACGAGATTGCCGAGTACATTTGAATGATGAATCTCCATCGAAGGGAAAGGAATTGTTTGTAGAAAAACAAAATGCAACAACCATCTTTATTACGGAAGGGGATAGTGCCAGCGGTTCCATCACCAAATCAAGAAATGTAGAAACGCAGGCTGTGTTTAGTCTTCGTGGAAAACCGCTGAACTGCTTTGGACTGACAAAGAAAGTGGTGTATGAAAATGAAGAGTTCAACCTTTTACAGCATGCATTGAATATTGAAGAAGGAATGGAAGGCCTTCGTTTCAATAATATTGTAATTGCAACTGATGCCGATGTGGATGGAATGCATATACGTTTGTTATTGATGACATTCTTTTTGCAATTTTTCCCTGACTTGGTAAAGCATAACCATGTTTATATTTTAGAAACACCTTTATTCAGAGTTAGGAATAAACAGGAGACTATTTATTGCTATAGTGAAGATGAGAAAGCCGATGCAGTTAAAAAGTTGGGTAGTAAACCAGAGATAACCCGTTTCAAAGGATTAGGTGAAATATCGCCGGATGAATTTGGTCAATTTATTGGAGATGAAATGAAAACAACATTGATGGGATTAGAAGCTGGAGAGCATATTCAGGATTTGCTTGATTTTTATATGGGAAAAAATACACCAGACAGACAGGAATTTATTATTAACAATCTGAAAGTTGAGCTTGACGCTCCTGTGGAAAGTAATTAAATAGATGTTTGAATTTCACGCAGATAGAAAAAGATACTTCGACATTCAGGTTTTGAATGCAGAGAAATATGTGATTCCTTTTATTGAAGAAAAGTTTCCGATAGCTGGAGGAATGAGAGTATTAGAAATAGGTTGTGGCGAGGGTGGAGTTTTAAAAGCATTTATTAATAAAGGCTGTGTAGGAGTGGGAGTGGAATTGGATGCGCCAAGAATAGTGGATGCACAAAAGTTCTTACCAGAAGATATTGCATCTGGTAAATTAAGCTTTGTAGTGAAAGATATTTATGAAGTGGATGTAGAGAAAGATTTTAATGGGTTGTTTGACATAATTATTTTGAAAGATGTGATTGAGCATATTCATGACCAAGCAAAGCTAATCGGCTGGATGAAAAATTTTTTGAAGCCAGAAGGAATTGTGTTCTTTGGATTTCCACCATGGTATATGCCATTTGGCGGACACCAGCAGATTTGTAAATCAAAAATTTCAAAACTGCCTTATATTCATTTGTTGCCAAAGTTTATGTATAAAGCAATTTTGAAGAATAGGAAAGAGAATGTAGCAGAGATGATGGAGATACGAGAAACAGGTATCAGCATAGAACGATTTGAAAAGATTTGTAAAGAAGAAGGTTATAGCATTCCACATCACCGGCATTATTTATTAAATCCGATTTATGAATGGAAATTTGGATGGAAACCAAAAAGGCAAGGATTACTGATAAAGGCAATCCCATTTGTGAGAAATTTTTTAACAACTTGTGTTTATTATATAATACAACCAAACAAAAAATAAAAGATGATACACATAGTATTTAATGAAAGTGAGATAGACCTGATGAAACAGGTAATAGAGTTAGATGAAACATTGGCAGGAGAAATCATTCAGATTAGAGACGATTATGCTGTCGGACCACTTGCTGGCATTGATACTCCTGAAGGCTGGCAAGCAAGAACAGACTGGTGGATGGAATTGATAAAGCACTCACATTATAGTAAGAATGAGATTAACGAAGTTGACGACAGGGAAACTATAAGTCAGTTAAAAGCAAAGCTTGATGAAAATCCGGAAGAACAATTATGGATTTGGATGGGACAGAATCAACATGATGTGTGCGGCTATTACAGGATGATGCCTGAACTTAGTGAATACCAAGGAAGGGTAATGGTATTGTACATGAACAATCTTCCTTTTATCAATGATAAAGGTCAGATATTTTATCCTTCATGGCTGAATGAAATACAGCCTTCAGAATTCTTAAAAGCAAAAAAACTTGCAAGACCGGTTACGCTTAGTGAATTCGAAATTGATCCAGATGAATGGAAGAAATTAGGTGATGATAATTCAATGGTGAGAATTCTGGAAGGAGGAAAGAAGATAGAGGGAAAGGAAGAGAAATTTTATGATAATGAAATTTTAAAGAATCTTACACCCGAATGGCAAAAAGCCTGGCGATTAGTTGGGAATACCTTAAACAGAATGAAAATTAAAACTGGTGATGTTTTTATCGAGTGGCGTATTAAGCAACTAATCAATGAAGGTAGAATTCAAGTGAATGGTGATATTGAAAAGGGGTGGAAAGATTTTGATGTTAAGCTGGAAGGTGGAAAAAAGGCAGAGGCAATTGTTGATGAAAACTTATCTGAGAATTAATTTTTAACATGTAGCCCTTGTGCAGTTAATTGGAATTGTCTTATTCGGACATTCATCAATGGATTGATTTTTGGTTACGAATTAAAACAGATGAAGGATTCAAATAAAAACATCTCGGAATAATAGGAAAGAAATAAAATGGCAGCAAAGAAAAAAAATACTGACGTTCAAAATATTGATACAGGATTACATGGCCAGTACAAAACTTGGTTTCTCGATTATGCTTCCTATGTAATACTGGAAAGAGCTGTACCTGCTTTAGAAGACGGATTAAAGCCAGTACAGCGCCGCATACTTCATGCCATGAAGGAAATGGATGATGGCCGTTTCAATAAAGTGGCGAATATTATTGGGCAAGCAATGCAGTACCATCCGCATGGCGATGCAAGTATTGGCGATGCTTTAGTGAATATGGGTCAAAAAGACCTAATGATTGATACACAAGGTAACTGGGGCGATGTAAGGACAGGTGATGATGCCGCAGCACCTAGATATATTGAAGCAAGGCCCAGTAAGTTTGCTTTAGAAGTTGCTTTTAATGCTAAAACAACAGTCTGGCAATTGAGCTATGATGGCAGAAAAAATGAACCGGTCACATTGCCGATGAAATTTCCTTTGTTATTAGCACAAGGTGCAGATGGAATTGCTGTAGGATTATCAACAAAAATTCTTCCTCATAATTTCTGCGAACTGATTGATTCCTCTATTAAATATTTAAAAGGTAAAAAGTTTGATTTAATGCCAGATTTTTTGACTGGCGGAATGATTGATGTTACAGATTATAATCAGGGGAAAAGAGGTGGTAAGGTAAAAGTTAGGGCACACATTGAAGAGTCAGATAAGAAGACATTACTGATCAAAAGTGTTCCATACGGTGTAACTACTTCTCAATTGATGGAGTCTATTGTAAAGGCAAATGATCAGGGAAAAATAAAAATTAAGAAAGTAACTGATAATACTGCTGCCGAAGTCGAGATACAGGTTGATCTGGCTCCGGGCATTTCTCCTGATATCACAATTGATGCGTTATATAAATTTACCGATTGCGAAACTTCAATTTCTCCCAATGCCTGTGTAATTGTTAATCACAAGCCTGAATTTTTAGGTGTTCAAGAGTTATTGAAACTTTCTGTTGATAAGACAAGAGACTTGCTTGAAAAAGAATTGCAGATAAAATTGGGAGAGCTTCAGGAAAAATGGCATTACACTTCGCTGGAAAAAATATTCTTTGAAGAAAAGATTTATAAGGAGTTGGAGAAGAAGCATGAAACCTGGGATAAAGTACTGGAAGCAATTGACAAAGCATTTATTCCTTTTAAGAAACAATTAAAAAGAGAGATTACCAGAGAAGATATAATAAAACTGACAGAGAAGCCTGTTCGTCGTATTTACAAATTAGACATTGATGAGCTGAATGATCAGATAAAAGGTCTTGAAGCAGATATTAAACAGGTGAAACATGATTTAAACAATCTTGTTGATTTTGCAGTAGCTTATTTTGAAAACCTGTTGAAGAAATACAGCAAAGGAAGAGAAAGAAGAACTGAGATAAAAGAATTTGAAGTAATAGAGGCGAAGCATGTCGCTATTGCTAACACCAAATTATATGTAAATAAAGAAGAAGGATTTATTGGCACTGGGTTAAAGAAAGATGAATTCTTATTTGAATGTTCAGATCTTGATGACATTATTGCTTTCTCGAAAAGGGGAACAATGAAAGTGGTAAAGGTTTCGGATAAAACGTTTATCGGCAAAGATATTTTGCATGTAGCAGTTTTCCAGAAGAATGATGAACGTACCACTTACAATATGATCTACACTGATGGCAAATCGGGTAAAAGTTTTGCCAAGCGATTTAATGTAACGGGTGTTACAAGAGAGAAAGAATATGATCTGACGAAAGGTGATGAAAAAAGTAAGGTTCATTATTTATCTGTCAATGCTAATGCTGAAGCTGAACTGGTGAAAATTATGTTGATGCCATCAAGCAAAGCAAGAATAAAGGAGCTGGAATTTGGTTTCTCCGATTTGGAAATAAAAGGTAGAAGTAGTTTAGGAAACACTGTTACCAAGTATCCAATCAAATCAGTAAAACTAAAAGAAGCCGGAGTTTCGACTATCGCTGGGAAGAAGCTATGGTATGATGAACAGTTTGGCAGATTGAATATGGATGAAAAAGGTGAATACCTCGGTATGTTTGATGCAGTCGATACGATTTTAGTTTTGTACAGAGATGGTAATTACGAAATAACAGATCAGGAATTAACTCAAAAGATAGATTCTGAGAAAGTAATAGCTATTGAAAAATTCAATCCTGATAAAATTATTACGGCTATCTATGTTGATATGAAGTCGAAACAGTTTATGGCCAAGCGTTTCAAAATTGAAACGACGACTTTAAAGAGCAAGTTTTTATTTATTAAAGATGGCGATGGTAATTATGTAGAAACTGTAACAACAATGGAAGAGCCGATTCTGGCAATGCAGCAGGGCAGAGGAGCACAAATAAGAAAAGGGAAATTAAAAATTGCCAAGATTGCAGAAATTACAGGCTACAGAACAGTAGGAACTAAAATGGCTGACTATAGCAAATCAACCGAAATGGAATGGGTAAAAGAGAAGGATACGAATCAAACTGAATTATTTTAAAAGTATAGCAATGGTTGATCATTGGGAAATTTTAGATGTTTATAAGGCTCTGTTTGCAATAGTAGCTGGCATAATTCTAGGTCTTGAAAGAGAGCTAAAAGATAAAGTTGCAGGTCTAAAAACAATTACAATTATTTGTCTTGGAGCTACATTATTCGGTATTTTATCTTACAAAGTTGGTGGAACAAATAATCCTACACATATTGCGGCTTATGTTGTAAGTGGCGTTGGTTTTTTAGGAGCTGGGGCTATATTTAAAGATGGGTTTTCTATTTCTGGCCTAACTACTGCTGGAATAATATGGTTGGCTGCTGCTGTAGGTCTTGCAATTGGTTTCAGTGAGTTTTATCTTGCTGCAACTTTCATGGGGGGAACATTACTAATTATCTTTCTTACACCATTAATAAATAGATTGTTTAGGTCAAAAAAAATCACCAAGCTACTAAAAGTTACTTTTATAAAACAAAATACTAGTTATAAAGAAAAATTTATTGATGAACTACGTAGTTTAGTAAAATCAGTAGAAGTCAAAAAAATCATTCTGTCTGATAATATAATAGAAGTTTCAATAGAAGTAGTTATTAATGAAGGCAAAGTAAATAGGGTTGAACAATTTTTGATAGAAAATAAATCTATCTTATCATTTTCCTTATAATTTATAAGCTGCGGCTGATAACTAATTGAAAAGGAATTTTTTATTTTTTTCTCTTAATCCTAATCGTTGCATTCTTTTCCAAATTGCTTGAAAGTCGAATATTGAATTTGTTCTTGCCATCATTTACGATCATTAAAGCCGTATTCGGTGGAATTAATCCAAGGTTCTCCGCATACATAGACACTTCATTATATTCTTTAGTACTATCCAGTACAACATCTATGCGGATTGATTTGTGAGTGAGTTTCTGACTGTTCAATATCAATCCTTCATTATAAAAAACTGAAATGATATCTCCATCCACTTCACCATTATCATATACATCAATTCGTAAAGAGTCTGACTCTACGTCTATTTCATTAACTATCTCTTTGTCCCGTTTTTTATACGACTCTTCTACCACATAATTTATCACCTTTCGTGGCACAACAGTTACTGATATCAACGTGTCATCAATCTGTGGTTGCCACACCTGATAGTTTTCTTTGTATTCGCTAATGGCCTTTAATACAGAATCTTTTTTGCTGATGTCAGCATTCATCACAAGGTCAAAAACTATTTCAGGACAGGTGTATGTATAGTCTGGTAAACTTCTGAATGAACCAACAAGATTAGATGTTAATTGAGATACCCTTAATGTTGCCTGCATATTCATTTCACAATCAACTTCAAAATTGGAAATAGACCCATGATAAACTACGGGAATATTGTATAAGCTTAATTGTCTTGTTGATGCATTGTAATTTCCCTGCACTTTTACACTTCGGTAAGTGTTCTTGAAATAATAGTTTAAAATTCCTTTTACGTAATTCTTTTCAGGTTGCAATACCATTTCCACCAGGTAGTTATTTGCAGAGCTGTTTGTTTTTACATTGGCATTGCCATACCAATAACCAAATACAGATTGTGAACTGGCATATATAGAAGAAAACAATAAAATCAGTAGCAACAATCTCTTCATGGCTTTGTAATATCGGCAAAACTAATTTTACGCAGGAAGGAAGTTTTACACAAATGTTATTTTAAAAAACGTTTCATTTCTCTTTCTACATCTTTTTTCTTGATACTATCTCGTTTGTCATGTAGTTTTTTACCTTTTGCAAGTCCTATTTCAATTTTCGCCAGCCCCTTATCATTAAAAAATATCCGTAGCGGAATAATGGTGTGTCCTTTCTCCTTTAGTTTACCTTCTATCTTTTTTATTTCCTTTTTTTTCAATAATAGTTTTCGATCTCTTAATGGATCATGATTATTGGCATTGCCGTGTGAATATTCGGCTATATGTAATGATTTCAGCCATACTTCCCCTTTATGTATAAGGCAATAACTATCATTAAAACTAGCTCTGTTATCTCGTAGCGATTTTACTTCAGTACCTAGCAACATCATTCCTGCTATATACTTTGCATCGATAAAGAATTCATGATAAGCTTGTCTGTTTTTTAATTCTGCCATTAATAAGTAATATAGAAATGCTGTCTGATAGGAGTGTTAGTTTTTAAAAAGCGATAACACAGTAGTCAATTTATGCTTCAACTCCTTTCTTGGAACTATGAAATCTAAAAAGCCATGCTCTAGGATAAATTCACTGCGTTGGAAACCTTCCGGTAAATCTTTTTTTATGGTTTCTTTTATTACTCTAGGCCCTGCAAATCCGATTAAGGCATTTGGTTCTGCGATATTCAAATCACCAAGCATTCCAAACGATGCGGAGATGCCTCCGAAAGTAGGGTCAGTTAATAAAGAGATATAAGGAAGTTTTGCATCGCTTAATTGTGAAAGCTTACCGCTTGTTTTTGCCAATTGCATTAATGAAAAAGCACTTTCCATCATTCTAGCACCACCACTTTTGCTAATTACCATGTACGGCATATTATGTTTCATACAATGATCCACAGCTCTCGAAAATTTTTCTCCCATCACACTTCCTAATGATCCGCCGATAAATTCAAAATCCATACAGGCAATTACAATATCATGTCCGCCTACTTTTCCTACAGCAACTCTCATCGAATCCTTCAGGTCTGTTTTGCTCCAGGTATCTTCCAATCTTTTTTTGTAAGGCTTCAAATCGGTGAATTCAAGAAAGTCTTTGCTTCGTATGTTTTCAAAAAGCTCAGTGTATTCGCTATTATCAAATAACAGGTCATAGTATTCACTACTGTTTATTCTATGATGAAAATTACATTTTGGACAAACGAATAATACTTCTCTCAAATCGTTCATCGTTCCGATATGATTACAATCCGGACATTTGACCCAAAGGCCTTCGGGAGTTTCTTTTTTCTCTGAAGTCTTGGTATTAATGCCTTTTTTCATTCTTTTAAACCAACTGGCTTTAGTCTCTTCGGTTTTTCCATCTTCTCCAGCCAGATTTGCATCAAAGTCTTCTATTTGTTTCGACATAGCTACTTGTTGAGTTACAAATATATAGAAGTTTGGGGTTTGTAGTTTGTGCTCAAATTATGAGGGAAAATTGCTAATAATCAAGAGTTTCTAATAAAAAATGCCCCCGAAAAAATTCGGGGGCAGTATAAGCAATTAGTCTGTTAAGAAATTAAGCATTTCTATTTATACAATTCAAATCATCAAAAGCAACTTCAAGTCTTTTGATAAATGATTCTTCACCTTTACGAAGCCATGCTCTTGGATCGTAGTATTTTTTATTCGGCTTATCCGCACCATCTGGATTTCCAAGTTGACCTTGTAGATATGGCTCACTCTTTTTATAATTTTCAAGCACACCTTCCCAGAAAGCCCATTGTAAATCTGTATCAATATTCATTTTAATAGCGCCATAGCCAATTGCTTCTCTGATTTGATTTTGCGGAGAACCACTGCCTCCATGAAATACAAACCAAACTGGTTTAGGACCTGTGCCCAATTCTTTTTCAATAAATATCTGGCTGTTATTTAATATCTCAGGACGAAGCTCAACATTACCTGGCTTATATACACCGTGTACATTACCAAAAGCAGCCGCTACGGTAAACATGTTACCGACTTTATTCAATTCTTTATAGGAATAAGCAACATCTTCAGGCTGTGTATATAGTTTTGAATTATCTACATTACTGTTATCAACGCCGTCTTCCTCACCACCCGTTACACCGAGTTCGATTTCAATCGCCATACCAAGCGGCTTCATTCTTTTAAAGAATTCCACAGATGTCGCTATGTTTTCTTCAATAGGTTCTTCGCTCAAATCAAGCATATGCGAACTGAAAAGTGGTTGGCCTTTCTCTTTAAAAAATTGTTCACCGGCATCTAACAATCCACTAATCCAGGGCAGCCATTTTTTTGAAGCATGGTCTGTATGCAAAACTACAGGCACACCGTAATGCTTTGCAACGTTATGTATATGTAATGCACCGGAAATTCCTCCAGAAATATTTCCTTGTAATTGATCATTCGGCATTCCTTTACCGGCAATAAACTGTGCACCGCCATTCGAAAATTGGATTATGACAGGTGAATTTACTTTAGCTGCAGTTTCCAATGTAGCATTAATGGTATTGGTACCAATAGTGTTTACCGCTGGCAAAGCAAATTCATTGTCTTTCGCATCATTTAAAAGGGCTTCCAGTTCTTCACCGAACAGCACACCGGCTTTATACTTTTTCATTTCTAATTTTGGTTAAGTTTAAAAATAGAGAACAGAAAATCTGTTTATATTTTCGCTAAGATAACGGTTTTGTTTTATTCTATTTATGCTGCAATTTGACAATTGTTAATCACTATTCTTACCCAGGTTTTTCTGCACCAATAGCAGATTTTTACGAAGGGTTTGCTTTAAGTTTGTTTTTACAATATCGCCAATGGATTTACACCTGCTAAAATGATTGGTGTTATGATAATTGTTCAATTCTTCTATTAGTTGTTGCATTTTTTCTGGCGTAGATATTTCATCATCTTTCATTATGTCCAATAATTCCTTTATTCTATAACGGGAAGAAACCAGCCGGAATGTAATCATTGTTCTTTCTTCAAACTGATATTGAGCTATGGATTCGTTGTTTAAATGCGAAAGACATAATTGTACAAAAGGGAAGTTCTCTTTAAAGAATTGCGGAAAGTATAAATTCTTTCTTCCCTCATACGATTGCTGGTCAAAATCAATACAGCGGATGCGATATTGATAATCCTCAATATCCGGTGTAATATCAATTACAAAATTGTAGCTACGCATATCGCCAAGCAATCGTACAAAACATCTTTCATTAAACTTTACAAACTCCTTTGCAATCCTGATCTTATTCATATCGGGAGCATTCAAAAACTGACTAACAAACATATCACCTGGAATGCCGGGAATATGTTCTTCTACTAATGTATTATCACTGGTAAAAAAAATGATGCGGTTAGGAGAGAGGATATGCTCCAATTCTAATCCATATATTCTGGATGCATCTGCAATTTTAATATAGTAATGATCGTAATTGTCGTTGAATTTATTTACGATTCTTATACGAAAAGGATTCGAATTGCCAAAAGTGCAATAATCTACTCTAGCCACATCAAAATGACTGAGAAAACTATAATCGCCTTCTGTTTTTAATGCAGCATATATTTTTACTAATCCTTCACGGATGAAATTCCAGTCACGACTGTCATATGATGTTTTTTCCCATAAAGTATTATTTCCGTTTTTATCTTTTATAGGTGTTGACCAAGTGAAATTTAGTAGGTCATTATACGATACTGATAACTTTACTTCACGGCCATGATTTTTAAGGTAATGACGTAGCTTCTCATTTACAGGATACATCGGCTTCTTTCTGGAAGGTTTATCACCTTCGTTGAGTTCTACATCATTATTTTTTTCGCTAAAGTTCATTTAGTAAAGAGTGAATTGTTTCTAAGGTCGTACAATTTGTTCGGAAACTGTTGCAAAATATGCAGGAGCTCTTATTAATCGGCTGCCATACCAGCTAAACATTTCACCATCGGCCAATACTATTTTAGTAGTTGGTAAATTAACTTGTAACTCATCAATATGTTTTTGGTTAAAAGGAAATGGTTCAGAAGAAAGTATAATTAAATCAGGGTTCTTAGCTTTCAATTCTTCAATTGTTACTTCCGGATATCTTGTTGAATTGGCGTATATATTTTGAAACCCTGCTGCTTCAATCATAGAATGAATAAAAGTGTCACCACCAACGGTCATATATGGCTTTTGCCAAATAAGATAGATAGTTTGGGGATTTGAGTTTGAATGTTGAAGTTGGGAAAAGTTTTCTTTGATATGGCTGATTAACATCTTCGCCTTACTTTCTTTATTGCTGATTATTCCAATTTGTTCAATCATTTCATAGGCATCAGTAAGTTTATTTACATCGCTAATCCAGACAGGGAAATGCTTTTCCAACTCTTCAATCTGCTCTTTTACATTTTCTTCCTTGTTGGCGATAATGAGGTCGGGCTGTAAAGCATGAATAGTTTCAATATTCAATTGCTTGGTTCCGCCAACTCTTGCTTTGCTACGAAACCATTCATTGGGATGTACACAAAACTTAGTAATACCAACAACTTCGTCAGATAGACCAATATCAGCCAGTAATTCCGTTTGCGATGGTACAATGGAAATAATCCGCTTTGGATAAGCGTCAATAAAAATGGTTCTTCGGGTTTGGTCTTTAAAAACGGGCATGCAGAAATTTACTGCAAATTTTGGAATTGGAAAAAATCAGGAAAATTGTAAGGATAGGAGGTTTAATTGGTTCACCGCGCCTCCTGCTAATTTTACTTAGCAGGAGGGTTCCGGACTTTGAATCTTTTCATTGGATTTGGACACGGTGACACTTTGGTTTTTCTTCAAGGATGTTTGGACTTCGAACGGTTTTTCAAGGATCTGATCTTCTTTGGTTTTTCAATCGGACGTTGGTCTTAATTGGTTTTCTTAGGAATTGGTTTTGGTTTTGTTAATTGGACATTGATATTGGATGATTGGAAGACAAAAATAATTGGCAAATCTTTAATATTATAGAGCAAAACAACCCTATTTTATTACGACGGTATTTACCACATTATTAGTAATACTGCACTCTTGTTTTTAGGGATAGCCCACAAGAAACAACGTAATTATACGGGAAAAGGCTTCCGGAAACGTTACCGGAGATGACCGAAATCAACCTTCAACATTATTGCTTATTAATTTCCTAATGCTTGTATAACATCGTATTTGGTAACAATATGAAAATTGCCTGCTTCATCTTTTGCTAAAACAGCACCATTTTCTTTATTGATAAGGCTACGAAGCTTTTCAACGGGTGTATCAAATGCTACTATTGGGAAAGATGGCTCTAATACGTCTTCTACTTTGGAGTTTTTTATCTCTGGGTTGTTAAATATCTTTTGAAATAATCCGCTTTCGCTGATAGCACCCATCGGGCCATTACAATTTACAACAGGAATCTGATCGATGTCAAATTTTTTCATCAACTCAACAGCTTCTAATACAGTTTGTGTAGGTTCTACTGTGATTAATCGTTTTGTGTTTCTTGAACTAACAACATCTTTAAATGTTTTTACATCCAAAAAACCTCTTTCTATCATCCACTGATCATTATATATTTTACCAACATAGCGACTGCCATGATCATGGAAAATACAAACAGTCACATCATCTTTTTTCAACTTGTTTTTTAACTGCATTAATCCTTGTATGCAACTACCGGCACTGTATCCACAAAAAATTCCTTCTTCCTTCGCCAGCTTTCTTGCCATTACGGCGCCATCTTTATCTGTAACCTGTTCAAAATAATCGATGACAGACATGTCATAATTCTTCGGAACAAAATCTTCGCCAAATCCTTCACTGATGTACGGATGCACTTCATTCATATCTACTTCGCCGGTGCGATAATATTTTGTAAGCAATGAGCCGTACACATCAATTGCCCATATCTGAATGTTTGGATTTTTTTCTTTCAGGTATTGTGCCGTTCCTGTTATAGTTCCACCCGTTCCCGCTGTGCAAACAAGATGAGTAATTTTTCCATCTGTTTGTTTCCAAATTTCCGGGCCTGTTGTTTCGTAATGTGCCAAACGATTGGCAAGGTTATCATACTGGTTCATATGATAAGAGTTAGGAACTTCTTTTGCCAATCTTGCTGCTACGCTATAATAACTTTTTGGATCATCCGGAGCAACGTTGGTAGGGCATACAATTACTTCGGCACCTACAGCTTTTAAAATATCAGCTTTTTCTTTCGATTGCTTATCAGTAGTAACGAAAATACATTTGTACCCTTTTATTATTGCTGCCAACGCCAATCCCATTCCTGTATTTCCACTGGTACCTTCAATGATGGTGCCGCCGGGTTTTAATTTACCCTCTTTCTCTGCTACTTCTACCATCTTCAATGCCATACGGTCTTTAATAGAATTACCAGGATTGAAATAATCAACTTTAGCCAATACTAATCCGGGAACATCTTTAGTTATTTTATTCAACTTAATAAGCGGAGTGTTACCAATAGTTTCTAATATGTTATTCTTAATATCCATTGCAATCATTTAAGCCGCAAAGGTAAGTTTTTTGAATGAGAGGAGTTTGATGAAAAAGAGTTTATATAAAACAAAAACCCTACTGTAATCAGCAGGGTTTTACCGAACTAAATGCTACTAAAAGCATCAAGCTTCTTTACGAAATGCTTTTCTTTTTATGTTTAAGTAATTATCCAATAAGAATAATCCAAGTATCACATTAATCATCATAAAAGCATTCACAAATGAGTTGTTAAAGAATTTACTAAAATCGATCTTGTTTATATTTTTTGAAATGCTGCTTTCGCTTCCACTTGTCCACTCCATTTGACCAAATCCATAAACTAGTAACCCAATTAATAACGCAATAAAGAAAAAACCAATTCCCCAGATTATTTTATTGTTGATATAATTTTTAGTAGCAGGTGCAATATGCAACTTCGAAATTTCTTCCATTACATTCTTACTGAACCGCATGGATGGTGCTTCAAGTTCCGAAGACTTCAACAGATCGTTTACCTGCAAGAGTTCATTATACTTTGCTTTCCAGCTAGCATCCGTTTGCAGTAATTTTTCAATTACTGTTTTTTCATCTATTTTTACTGAGCCGTCAATAAAATTCCAAAGACGATATTCCATTCCTTCATTTCCTGAAGATGTATATGAGTTATTATCTGTCATATTATGCCTCCTTTCATTTAATGAGTTTTTATATTCAATTTTGTTGATTCAGCCTAAGTTCCCCTTTAGAGCCTGTCCCGATTTTTTCGGGAGGACAGGGGCTATAAGTTTCTTACTTCCTCTATAAAATGTGTTTCCATTTTCTCTTTTAATCTTGTCCTTGCTCTATGCAGTCTTACTTTGGCTGCATTTACTTCTATACCTAAAACTTGAGCTGTTTCTTCCAGCGATTGTTCTGCTTTATAGAACAAGGTAATTATTTCTGCATCTGCAGGATTTAATAAGCCAATCGCTTCATTCACCATAGAGATTCTTGATTTCTGTTCTACCAAATTTGCCCTCATTCCCGAATCCTGGCTATCGGCTACTTCAAAAACTTTCTCATTATCCAACGAATGAATGTCTAATTTCTTTTTTCTTAAAAAACTGATGCAGGTATTATTGACGATGGTGTAAAGCCAGGTAGTAAATTTTGCCGCTCCCCGAAAATCAGCCAGGTATTTATAAGCCTTAATAAATACGTCCTGCGCCACTTCTTCTGCATCCTCTCTGCCTTGCACAATTCGCAAGCAAAGCGTAAAAACATAGTTTTGGTAGCGGTTCACCAGTACAGCATAAGCTTGTTGGTTACCATTCAGCACTTCGCTAATGATTTCATTATCATTCAGTCCGGTAGACATTCATTTAGTAAGACTACATGATAATTGATTAGGTTACAGTACAAAATACGACAATTTGAATGTATATATAATATAAAGGTAGGCCTCAGAAAAGACCTGTAACCTCATTTAATCTGCCGTAGTCTTATTATTTGTAAGCTGGTTCAGAAAAATAGTTCTTTAAAAGTGTAACCAGATTTAAAACCATGTTGTCTGATAAAACAACTAGAAAACAAATTATTAAAAAATAAATTTACAATTATGAGTGGAGGAGAAGCTTTAGTACCGATTACCATGTTTGCAGGTGGTTTTGCCATGATATTTGGCATTTATTATCTGAAAACCCGTCAGAATCTGGCGATGATAGAAAAAGGAATGAATCCTAAAGAGTTTGCTAACCGACCAGCTCCCTATAAAAACCTGAAATGGGCTTTGTTGCTGATTGGAGCAGGGGTAGGCTTATTTCTAGCTTACCTAATGGACAACTATATGTTGCCGGTTGAGATTAATAAATTTGGAAATCAGGGCGATAAAAATGTACCGATTTATTTTGCCCTTATAGCAATTGGCGGCGGTTTGGGATTGCTTGGTTCTTACAAAATGGAAAAGAAATGGTGGGATGATAATAAAGAGAAGCAATAATTTAATAAACCTCACAGCAAATCTAAATGCTGCCTTGCAAAAGCTAGGCAGCATTTTTTATTTTATATCTTTTCCAATGCTTTTCTTATGACAGCATCTTCATTATTCATTACCTGGTAAAAACCATCGTTTCTCCATTTATACCTTGCTAATTGAGCTTTTAGTCTTTGTTGCAGCAAATTCTTTTCTTGTGCAGATAGTTTGCTGAAATCATAAGAACCATTTGCTGTTTTCACAAGTTTATTCCAAAGGCCAGTTGCATCAAAGCTTTGCGCATAGTCATGTGCTGTTTTATATTGAGCAAGCTGCTGTTTGTTTTCCATGTAATACAGATAAATAATGTTGCTGATATTTGTTTCTGTCAACAACCTCACTATTTTTCGTTGAGAAAAACTGGTATCTAATGGTACAAAAAAGTTAGGAGTAATTCCTTCACCTCCATACAATGTATCCTTACAACTCGTCATAAACCTTTTATCATCTGTATGTAATCTTATAGAATCTGCAGAAAGTAATTCGCCGCTATTAAAACGTTCCCACAATTCATCCATATAAACTTTCTTCCCATTTTCATAGGATCGCTGAATGCTTCTTCCCAAAGGACTGTAATATCTCGCAACAGTTAATCGGATTGCAGAACCATCACTAAGCGGATATTGTTCCTGCACTAAGCCCTTTCCAAAAGTACGGCGACCAATTATTGTTGCCCTACACCAGTCTTGCAAAGCACCTGCTAATACTTCGCTGGCACTTGCAGATAATTCATCTACTAATAATACTAGCTTGCCTTTTTCAAATAAGCCTGGTCTTTTGCAACGGTATTCTCTTTTCTTATTATTAACACCAGCCGTGTACACAATAAGTTTATCGCCATCTAAAAATTCATCCGCCATATCTACCGCTTCATTCATAAAACCGCCTCCATTTCCCCGCAAATCATAAATGAGGCTTTGCATTCCTTGTTTTTGCAAGTTTTCCATTGCCTGCATAAATTCCTCATAGCTGTTTTCTGTAAACTTGTTCAGTTTTATATAACCAGTCGTTTTTTCAATCATATAAGCAGCATCTACAGAAGAAACGGGAATGTTTCCTCTTGTTACAGATACTAATAATTGTTTTGACTCTCTTATTATTTGCAAGTCGGCTGTTGAGCCTCTATCACCACGGATATATTTTTTTATGCTGTCCGTGTCAAATGTTTTCTGGGTTAGTGAAACCTTATTAACTGCAACTATTTTATCACCAATTAACAAACCTGCCTTATCACTTGGGCCATTTGGGATTACATAAACAATATTTACTGTATCACTAAATACATTGAACTCTAATCCGATTCCTTCAAAATTTCCTGCCAGGTCTTCATTGGCGGATTGCACTTTTACTGGTGGCAGGTAAACAGAATGTGGGTCTAATTCCGTCATTATTTCCTGTATCGCTTTCCCTTCAAGTTCTCCAATATTTACAGAGTCAACATATCTTAATTTTATAAGGTCAAGTGCTTCTTGTAATGAGTTGCTGCTGTTGGATGCAAAAAAGCCATTTTTATTCCCTCCCTTATCATTCAGCTTGTAACCCAACAACATTCCAATTATTAAAACCAAAGAAAATAGTAACGGTAACCAAACTTGCAATTTTTTATTCACCATCGTAATACTTTATTGTGTAATTTGACGCAAAATACTTGATTTGAGCGGAAAGCAAATTTCTGTTCATCTAATTCAACAAATCTTTATGCCGGAAGTAAAATTAATAGCTGACTGTGGAGCCACAAAAGGAGAGTGGTGTTTGATAAATAACGGGAAAAAGAAAACCATCATTACTCAAGGAATAAGTCCCTACTTTTTAAATACAGAGCAGATAATAGATTTATTACAAAAGGAATTGAAGCCAAAACTTAAAAATATTGAAGTTGGAGAAGTTTTCTATTATGGAACCGGTTGTGCCAATCCGACAAATGTAAAGTCCGTAAAGAAAGCAATAAGCAAAGTCTTTGCAGGAGCTAAAATAGAGGTAACCCATGATTTGATGGCCGCTGCCCGGGCATTATGTGGAAGAGAAAAGGGAGTTGCCTGTATTCTTGGCACTGGTTCCAATTCTTGCTATTATGATGGGAAAAGAATTGTGAAAAATAGCCCAGGACTGGGATATGTGCTGGGAGACGAAGGTAGCGGAGCCTATCTTGGACGAAAAGTTATTCAATACTATCTGTACGGTACTTTTGATTATGAATTGAGAGGCCGTTTTGATCTTACTTATACAACAAATGCCGCTGAAATATTAGAAAACGTATATAAAAAACCGTTGCCAAACCGCTATCTGGCAGGGTTTGCCAAGTTCCTTGCAGAAAACCGCGGACATTATATGATTGAAAATATTATTGAAGATGGAATAAATGACTTCTTCTTTAACCATCTTTGCAAGTACAGGGAAACATGGACAATGCCCGTTCATTTTGCCGGAAGTATTGCATTTGGTTTTAAAGACGTAGTGCAGCAACTGTGCAACAGTTACGAGTTTGAATTGAGTAAGGTGTTGAAAAATCCGATGGAAGGTTTAGTAGCATACCACAGCTAAAATATGAACACAAGTATGGCATTCGAAAAAATAACCGAGCAACCAAGTCGTTTCCACAATCTGGAAAAAATGTCGATTGGTGAAATTCTCGTCAATACAAATTCAGAAGATAAAACTGTTCCCGCTGCAATTGAAAAAGCAATTCCACAAATTGAAAAGCTGGTAGAAGCTGTTACCGACAAAATGCTGATGGGCGGTCGCCTTTTCTATATTGGTGCTGGAACTAGTGGAAGATTAGGAATACTCGATGCCAGCGAATGTCCCCCAACTTATGGTGTTCCCTACGGATTAGTAATTGGTATAATCGCTGGGGGAGAAAAAGCAATTACAAATGCCGTAGAAAATGCAGAAGACGATAAAGAACAAGGTTGGAAAGATCTCGAAGCCTATAATGTAAGTGAAAAAGATGTTGTAGTTGGAATTGCAGCGAGTGGAACCACACCGTATGTAATTGGCGCATTGGAAGAATGTAAAAAAAAGAAAATTATTACAGGAAGTATTGCATGCAATCCCGGTTCCCCGGTAAGTGAAGCTGCTGATTTTCCGATAGAAGTTGTTGTAGGGCCTGAGTTTGTTACTGGCAGCACTCGAATGAAAAGTGGAACTGCACAGAAGTTGGTGTTGAATATGATTTCAACAACAGCTATGATACAATTGGGAAGAGTAGAAGGTAATAAGATGGTGAATATGCAACTGACCAATGAGAAATTGGTTGACCGTGGTACCAAAATGCTGATGGAAAGAATAAGTGAAACCAATTATGAGAAAGCAAAAAATCTTTTGCTGAAATTCGGAAGCGTAAAAAAAGCCGCAGATTCTTTTGCTGAATGATTGAGTGCATTAATATTTTCTCAGTTTCGGATTCTAAAAACTTATAGGATTGAGCAGAAATGGTCGATAATAATAACTGTATCTCCCTTCGGGTTGGGGCAGAAGCGGAAAATTTTAATGCACCAATAATTGCCTTTTAAAGATTTATTTCTATATTGTGGATCACACAGAATACAAAGTGGTAAAAAAATACACAAATATCAATTTCTCTACTCCTGTAATGGCTTCCATTACTACCACAACAATTACAACAACCCGTTAAGGGTTGTATATTTCCATATCATCATTGGGCTTTATGCTACACTTAGAAGGATAACTTCATAAGAATATTCCTAAATCATTTTTTTTTCATTTTAATCAGTGGTACATGCAGGTTTTAAAATTCGGAGGTACTTCGGTTGCCAATGCCGAAAACATAAAAAAGGTAATAGAGATTGTAAAGCTGTCATCGCAAAAAGATAAAACGATTGTGGTTGTTTCTGCATTAGGCGGTGTAACGGATTTGTTGCTGAATGCTGCTTCATTAGCTGAAATGGGTAATGAATTGTATAAAGAAAAACTCAGCGAATTTGAGCAAAGACATCTTGAAGCAGTAAAACAATTGATTCCTGTTGCACAGCAAAGTCAGTTACTAAGTTTGGTAAAGAAAAGTTGTAATGAACTGGAAGATATTTGTAATGGTATCTTTTTATTGGGAGAACTAACAGCAAGATCAAAAGATCGTATCAGTAGTTATGGCGAATGGATTTCGTCTCAAATTATCGCAGCAGCTTTTAATGCAAATAAAGTGGATGCAGTTTGGAAAGATGCAAAAGAACTGATTGTTACCAATTCTGCTTTTACAGCAGCCGAAGTCGATTTTAAAGAAACAGAATCTAAAATAAATGGTTACTATAATTCACAATCGGCATCAATTATCATTGTACCCGGTTTTATTGCCACAGATAAAAACGGAGTTACAACTACTTTAGGAAGAGGCGGTTCAGATTATACGGCGGCAATCATTGCTTCAGCATTAAATGCAAAAGCACTTGAGGTTTGGACAGACGTTAGTGGCATGATGACGGCCGACCCAAGGCTAACAAGCAATGCCCGCATCATTCCCAACATTTCCTATCAGGAAGCGATGGAACTGTCGCATTTTGGGGCTAAAGTAATTTATCCCCCAACTATTAAACCGGTAATGAATAAAGCCATTCCTGTTTGGATAAAAAACACATTTGCACCAACAGATGCTGGCACATTGATTGAGTCGACAAGTTCTTCAAATGGAAATATAGTAAGAGGAATTTCAAGCATCAATAATATTGCTTTAATAAGTTTGGAAGGAAGTGGAATGGTTGGTATTCCCGGTTTTTCAAAAAGATTGTTTGAAGCATTGAGCAGTGAAAAGATCAATGTGATTCTGATTACTCAAAGTTCATCTGAGCATTCCATTTGTGTCGGCATTGATTCGAAAGATGCTGGAAAAGCAAAACATAGTATTGACATTGCTTTTGCAAATGAAATTGCATTGCAGAAAGTAGAACCCTTGAAAGTTGAAGCAGATCTTTCGATTGTTGCGTTGGTTGGTGAGAATATGAAGAATCATACCGGTATTAGTGGCAGAATGTTTGGCGCACTGGGCAGAAACGGTGTAAACATCAGAGCTATTGCACAAGGTTCGTCTGAAAAGAATATTTCAACAGTTATTGCCACCAAAAATGTAAAGAAAGCAATAAACGTATTGCATGAAGAATTCTTTGAAACAACATTTAAACTTATAAACTTATTTATTTCCGGAACAGGAAATGTTGGCGGAAAATTATTGGCACAAATAAATCAGCAAGCCGAATTCTTAAAAGAAAGAATGAACTTACAGTTAAGAGTTGTCGGATTGAGCAACAGCCGCAAAATGCTTATTGACGAAGAGGGAATTCCATTGGATAATTGGAAAGAAAAACTAAATGATGGAAATCCTGCAAGTTTACAGGGTTTTGTTGATGAGATAATTAACCGAAACCTACGCAATTCAATTTTTGTTGATATCACCGCCAATGATAAAGTGGCTGGAGTGTACGATCAATTATTAGAAAATAGTATTTCAGTTGTTGCTTGTAATAAAGTAGCAGCTTCATCTGCTTACGATAATTATAAAAAGATAAAAGACCTGGCAAGAGAATTCAACAGTCAGTTTTTGTTTGAGACAAATGTTGGTGCAGGGCTAATTGTCATTGCTACATTAAATGACCTAGTATATAGCGGTGATAGAGTGCATAAAATAAAAGCAGTATTAAGTGGAACATTGAATTTTGTGTTTAATAATTACGATGGCACAAGGAAATTTGCTGACGTAGTTAAACAAGCACAAGATGAAGGTTATACAGAGCCAGACCCAAGATTAGATTTAGGTGGCACAGATGTAATGCGGAAGATTATGATTCTTGCAAGAGAAGCTGGTGTAAAAATAGAAATGGATAATATTGCCAATAACTCATTTATGCCACCAGCTTGTATGCAAGGAACTGTAGAAGATTTTTATAAAGAAATGGCGAATGAAGAAGAACATTTTAAAAAATTGGTTAAGGAAGCTGATGCTGCCGGATGCAAATTGAAATTTGTAGCTTCCTTTGATAATGGTAAAGCATCAGTAGGGTTACAGCATATTGATCCTAAACATGATCTTTACCATTTATATGGAAAAGACAATGTGGTGTTATTTTATACAGACAGATACCCTGAACAACCTCTTGTGATTAAAGGAGCAGGTGCAGGAGCAGAAGTAACTGCTAGTGGTGTATTCGCAGATATTATAAGAGCAAGCAAAGTTTAAAGGCCTCCCTTGAACTCCGTTCGTTCCCTTTCAGGGAACTCGGAAGGAGGGGCTTTCGAATCACAAAATTTAAAAATTTTTACAAGAATTGTAAATACATAAATTAAAGAATTGGAACCGATAAAAGAAAAAGGAAAGTTTACAAATTCGGAGACTAAAGTCCCCCATACGGGGGATTTAGGGGGCTCAGTTAAAGTACATAGTCCCGGAACTGTTGCAAATCTTGTTTGTGGGTTTGATATTTTGGGAATGGCATTGAAAGAGCCATATGATATAATGGAGCTGACTTTAATTGATGAACCCAAAGTCATTATTCATAATAAGGACAATTTCAACTTACCAACTGAACCTGAAAAAAATGTGGCAGGTGTTGTATTATTATCCATCATAGAAAGTATGGATAATAAAATTGGATTTGAAATTATAATTGATAAACATATCAAACCCGGAAGCGGAATTGGTTCCAGTGCAGCAAGTGCCGCCGGAGCAGCAGTAGCAGCTAATCATTTATTAGGAAATATATTTTCTTCCGACGAAGTGGCACAGTTTGCCATGAACGGTGAAAAATTGGCTTCGGGTGTAAAACATGCCGATAATATTGCTCCCTGTATTTTAGGTGGAGTAAGTTTGATTCGTTCTATACATCCGTTAGATATTATTCCGCTTTCATCGCCAGATTTATTTGTAACAATTGTACATCCGCAAATAGAAGTAAGAACTTCTGATGCAAGACAAATTCTGCGTCAGCAAGTTTTATTAAAAGATGCTATCAAACAATGGGGAAATATTGCAGGATTGGTAACAGGATTTTTAAAGAATGATGTTGACCTGATTGGCCGTTCATTGGAAGATGTGATCATAGAACCTGTACGCAGTATTCTTATTCCGGGTTTCGATGAAGTGAAAAATAAATGCAAAGAAGCCGGTGCTTTGGGTGGTGGCATTTCAGGTTCTGGGCCTTCCATGTTTATGCTAAGTAAGGATAAAAAAACGGCTGAAGCAGTTGAAACAGTTATGAAAGAAGTGTATGAACGAATCGGAATTGATTACAATACCTATGTAACAACAATCAATAAGAAAGGTGTAGAAATAATGAGCTAAATATTCAATGATCAATAAACAATATTCAATTTTCAGTGAAGTATTACAGCACAAATAAAGAATCGCCAATAGTTGATTTTAAAGAAGCGACAATAAAAGGACAGGCGCCGGATAAGGGATTATATTTTCCGGAAGTAATTCCCCAAGTTGATAAAGAACTTATCAATAAAATTGAAAGCACCTCGAATGAAGAAATTGCATTCCGTGTCATCAAGCCATATGTAGGCAATACGATTGATGATGAAAGTCTTTTTCAAATTGTTTCTGAAACGGTGAATTTCCCAATTCCATTGGTAGAAGTAAATGACAAAATTTCGTCACTTGAATTATTTCATGGCCCAACATTGGCTTTTAAAGATGTTGGTGCTAGATTTATGAGCCGTTGTCTCGGCCATTTCCTGAGTCAGAACACTGAAAGCAGTATAAAACGTAATGTAACAGTTCTCGTTGCCACTTCCGGCGACACCGGTGGAGCTGTTGCCAATGGTTTTTATGATGTAGAAGGAGTAGATGTAATTATACTTTATCCATCGGGAAAAGTAAGCCCTGTTCAGGAAAAGCAGTTAACAACACTTGGCAAGAATATAAAAGCATTAGAAGTACAAGGAACATTTGATGATTGCCAGCAAATGGTGAAACAAGCATTTACAGATAAGGACATTAAAGAAAAATTATTTCTCACTTCTGCCAACTCTATCAATGTAGCCAGATGGCTGCCGCAACAATTCTATTATTTCTTTGCATACAAACAATGGAAAGAAAAGAATAATCCACCTGTAATATCAGTTCCCAGCGGAAATTTTGGAAATATCTGCGCTGGAATATTAGCCATGCAATCTGGCTTGCCGATTAAGCATTTTATAGCTGCTTGTAATGCAAATGATATTGTTTCAGAATATTTGGATTCAGAAAAATTAATCCCAAGACAATCAGTTACTACATTATCCAATGCCATGGATGTAGGCAATCCGAGCAATTTTGTTAGGATACTAGAAATCTTTCATCACCAGTTTCCCGAATTAAAAAGCAAATTAAGCTCATATAGCATTTCTGATAAGGAAACAATGAAAACGATTGCTGAAGTCTATCAAAAAGAAAATTATATTCTTGATCCACATGGCGCAGTTGGTTATTTATCATTACAGCGTTACCTGAATGACAATCCAAATGAAAAAGGAATTTTCCTCGAAACTGCACATCCGGTTAAGTTTCCAGAAGCAGTTGAAAAAGCCACTGGTCATTTTATTAGTATTCCGGATTCGCTTTTACCAATTATGAAAAAAGACAAGTTCAGTATCGTCATTCCTGCTGATTATTCAGCTTTGAAAGATTTTTTACTGAATAAATCTTGAATAAAAACAACTCTATGCTAGCAGCAAAGGATTACATACTTAAAAATCGGCTTGCTATATTTGACTGGTCTGTATTAACAATTAGTTTTCTGCTGGGTTTTATTTTCCCTACAATCACTGATTTCATAAATGATAAAGGTTTTTATCACTGGATGCTAGCTGCATTACTATTTTACATTTGTGGTGCAGCATTAAAAGATTTACCACTGAGTTATCGGCTCTCTCATTCAGCTAAAACAATAAAACCTGTTTCGTATACTATATTTCTAGTTATTGGCCACTGGCTAATTATGTTAATGGTTTTTATCCTTTCAGAAACGGAGCTACGCAATATATTCCACTTACCAATTGCAGCGAATAACGAAACAAGCTTCCAATCAATTATAATTGCAATATCAGTATCTTCTTTTATTACCTGGCTTGTTTATCGTGGCAAAAGCAAGCGAAAACATAGCAGGATATTTTCTGATGATTATTTATTCCGGAGAGAGTTGTTGGCCGATTTCTTTTTAATTATCGGAGTAGCTATACTATCCTTTGTGTTTTGGGAAAAAGGTGCAATGGCCATGTTAGCTAATGCTAAAACCCAAACCATAGGCGACATTTGGTTCCTCTTTCTTTTCCTTTCTTTTCTTTTTTTATTTTTCTACCTACCATTACGTTATTTATTCTTTATGGAAGGTGCTAATAAGGTCAGCAATCGGAATAGACTTTTCCTGATTTTTGGTTTTATGTTACTGAAGGCACTATTTGAAATGCTGAATATTTGATATGTGTGCATATTTGTTACAGTTATATTCTGTTCTTAATTTTGCATAGATTATGCAGGACATTGAACCCTTTTATAACTGGCAGCATATTTACATAAGTGAGGAAGACGAAAAATCGCCATTCTATGGGAGAACATATTCCCAATTTGAATACTCCCAAACTGTTTACAATTATTATATCCATCCGCTGTGGGATGATTTTGGCAGCCGGACACTTTACCTTAAAGTATTAATTGCAGATTATGAAGAGAAGTATGCAGTATTAGAATTAATAGGAGAGTGGAATGATGCGATAGAAAACGATATCATGGAATTAAAAAGGGAGGTGCTGGAAAAGTTTATGGAGGAAGGGATTTATAAATTTGTACTTATTACAGAAAATGTGTTGAATTTTCATAGCGATGGAAAAGATTACTACGAAGAGCTACATGAAGATGTAACAGATGAAAATGGCTGGGTGGTTTGTTTAAACATGCCGGAACAAACCCAGTATGATTTTAAACAGGCACATTTAAACCAGTTTATCGAACTGAAGGAACTTGACAACTGGAGAATCTACAGACCCTTTCATTTATTCAAAAAAATTGATGCTGAATTGATGAATCGTCTGGAAGGCTAAACATATCAGCTTTTTTGGCTGAACTTTCTAGCTAAATCTTTTGTTATTTATTGGCTGTTGGATAGTACTTTTGCACATATTGATTACACTTAAGAAAGATTTATATGAAATGGTCTGAACTGTTTACTTCTTCGATTGGCAAAAAGTGGGTGATGGCATTGACGGGTATTTTTCTTATTCTTTTCCTTATTGTACATGTAAGTTTGAATGCTACTATCTGGGCTAATGATGGCGGCAAAATGTTTGAAGCCGGAGCTCATTTTATGGGTTCAAATGTTGTGCCCCGTATTTTAGAAGTTGGGTTAATGCTTGGTATTCTCTTGCACATTGTGCAGGGGATAATGCTTGAGATACAAAATCGCAGCAAGAGGAAAAAAGGATATGCTGTTTCGATGGGAAATAAAGGAAGCAAATGGTACAGCCGCAGCATGGGTTTGTTGGGTACTATAATATTGTTATTCCTGATAATGCACTTTATCCATTTTTGGATACCAAATCGCAGTAATCAAGGTTGGTTATTAGGCCCGGAAATTTCTTTGTATGAAAAAATGAAAGAAGTTTTTCAAGTTAACTGGGTTGTGGTCTTATATGTGCTAGGGTGTATTTCATTAGCATGGCACTTACTGCATGGTTTTCAAAGTGCATTCAGAACAATTGGCGTTAGCAATAAAAAATATCTTGGCTTATTAAATGCTGTTGGAATTGGCTTTTCAATCATCGTTCCACTGGCATTTGCATTAATGCCGGTTAGCTTTTATTTGGGTTGGATAGAATAGTAAATAGGCAATAGTGAATAGGAAGAAAGTCCGGAGGGCTTAAATGTTGGTAGCTCCGGGTGAAACCCGGAGAATGAAAGTTGTAGAATGTACTTGAACCCTTTAAGGGTTCAATAATAAGTTGAATAGAATTACAACAGTACAAGAGTGCGACGCAAAAGAAGATGATAGTAGTACTGAAGTTCGGTAAATAAAAATTATACATTTCAATAGAAGAGTATGTTGAATTCAAAAATTCCTGCCGGAAAAATGGAAGATAAATGGGTGGACTATAAAGGCCATTGTAAATTGGTGAACCCGGCTAATAAAAGAAAGCTAGAAGTTATTATTGTTGGTACTGGCCTTGCTGGAGCTTCTGCTGCTGCTTCGTTGGGAGAACTGGGTTATAAAGTAAAAGCTTTTTGTTTTCAGGACTCTCCGAGAAGGGCACATAGTATAGCGGCACAAGGTGGTATCAACGCTGCAAAGAATTATCAGAATGATGGTGATTCAACATTCCGTTTGTTTTATGATACTGTAAAAGGTGGTGACTACCGTGCTAGAGAGGCTAACGTACATCGTTTGGCTGAAGTGAGTGTAAATATTATTGATCAGTGTGTAGCGCAGGGAGTACCTTTTGCAAGAGATTACGGGGGATTATTAAACAATCGTTCCTTTGGTGGTACTCAGGTAAAAAGAACATTTTACGCTGCCGGACAAACTGGTCAGCAATTATTGATAGGAGCTTATCAGGCATTGGAAAGACAAGTGGCATTGGGAAATGTAGAAATGTATAGTCGCCATGAAATGCTTGATGTGGTAATGATAGATGATAAAGCAAGAGGAATAATATGTCGTAATCTGATAACAGGGGAACTGGAACGTTTCTTTGGCCATGCTGTTTTACTTTGTACTGGTGGTTATGGTAATGTATTTTATTTGTCAACCAACGCTATGGGCAGCAACGTAACTGCGGCTTGGAAAGCACATAAGAAAGGAGCCATGTTTGGTAATCCTTGCTTTACACAAATACATCCAACTTGTATTCCGGTAAGTGGCGATAATCAGTCTAAGTTGACGTTGATGTCTGAATCATTAAGAAATGATGGACGTATCTGGGTGCCGAAGCAAAAGAACGATACCAGAAAAGCAAATGATATTCCGGAAGAAGAAAGAGATTATTATTTGGAAAGAAGATATCCGGCTTTCGGAAACTTAGTGCCAAGAGATGTGGCATCTAGAGCTGCTAAAGAAAGATGCGATGCTGGTTATGGTGTAGGTACAACGAAGCAAGCTGTTTACCTTGATTTTAAACATAACCTGATTAACAAATACGGAAAAACAGAAGCTCAGAAACAAGGTATTGAAAATCCTGATTTGGAAACTTTAATTCGTTTGGGTAAAGAAGTAGTGAAAGAAGAGTATGGTAATCTTTTTGATATGTATGAAAAGATAACCGGCGAAAATCCATACGAAGTGCCAATGAGAATTTATCCAGCGGTGCATTATACCATGGGTGGCCTATGGGTAGATTATGAATTGATGACCAATGTAAAAGGTTTGTATTGTTTGGGCGAAGCAAACTTTAGCGATCATGGTGCTAATCGTCTTGGCGCATCTGCATTGATGCAGGGTTTGGCCGATGGTTATTTTGTGATTCCATACACGATAGGTAATTACCTGGCAGATGAAATTAGTGTGAATCCAATTCCAACTACTCATGAAGCTTTTGAGCAAACAGAAAAAGCTGTGAAGGATAGAATTGATACGTTGATGAATATTAAGGGTAAGCAAACTGTTGAAAGTTTCCATAAGCGTCTTGGAAAAATAATGTGGGAGAAATGCGGTATGGCCCGAAATACACAGGGATTAACTGAAGCTATTTCGGAAATACAACAATTGAAAAAAGAATTCTGGAGTGATGTAAAAGTTCCCGGTGAAATAAATGAAATGAATCCTGAACTGGATAAAGCAGGCCGAGTTGCTGATTTTATTGAGTTGGGAGAGTTGATGTGCAAAGATGCTTTACAGAGAAATGAAAGTTGTGGTGGTCATTTCCGGGAAGAAAGCCAGACCGAAGAAGGCGAAGCTAAAAGAGATGATGATAACTTTGCTTATGTATCGGCTTGGGAATATAAAGGTGAAAGCAATTGGGAATTAAATAAAGAACCTTTAGAGTTTGAAGTAGTGAAGCTGACACAAAGGAGTTATAAATAAAATTATTAACGAACTATACTACGTTTTTATGGAGCATTACAATATGAATCTTACGTTGAAAGTCTGGAGACAGAGAAATAGCAAGTCAATAGGTAAATTTGAAACGTATTCTGTTAGTAATATTTCTTCCGAAATGTCTTTTCTTGAAATGATTGACGTTTTAAATGAAGAACTTATAAGAGAAGGAAAAGACCCGATTGCATTCGACCATGATTGCAGAGAAGGAATTTGTGGCGCATGTTCAATGTATATCAATGGTCGTCCGCATGGCCCATGGCATGCTAACACTACTTGCCAGTTACACATGAGGGCTTATAAAGATGGCGATACCATTGTAATTGAACCATGGAGAGCCAACTCTTTTCCGGTTATTAAAGATTTAGTGGTTGATAGAACTGCATTTGATCGCATTATTCAAGCCGGAGGTTATATTTCAGTTAACACTGGTAATGCTGTGGATGCCAACGCAACACCTGTTGAAAAAGATAATGCTGATTCCGCTTTTGCTGCAGCAGCTTGTATAGGATGTGGTGCTTGTGTAGCAGCTTGTAAAAACTCCTCAGCCTTGCTCTTTGTATAAGCTAAACTTTGGCATTTGGATTTGTTGCCACAGGGAAGTCCCGAAAGAAGATCAAGAGCTCTGAATATGGTAGCACAAATGGATAAGGAAGGGTTTGGCTCTTGCACCAACACTGGTGCTTGTGAAGCAGTTTGTCCTAAAGAAATTTCAATTGAGAATATTGCAAGGCTTAACCGGGAATATATGATGGCGGGTGCTGTTTCTGATAAATAAGTTTGTTATTATATTATTTCAAAGAGGCTGCCTTACATAAGAGCAGCCTCTTTTTTTATTGCAGATATCACATTGATTATCGAATCAATGTAACAACTCCTTTTCTAATAACGGATTTTTGAGTTTTTTCATCAAATGCCTGAAAACTCCATACATAAACACCGGCTGGCTGAAATTCGCCATTCACTTTTCCATCCCAACCGAATCCTCTTTGCGAAGTGGTAAAAATTCTATTTCCCCAACGGTTAAAAATGCTGAAGTCTTTTAACAAAATAGTTCCTGGGAAATATGGTTTTAGTTGATCATTGCGACCATCATTATTTGGTGTAAACGCAGTTGGAATATAGATATCGTTATATTGAATCACTTTTATAATTACCGAATCTTCCGCACTGCAACCTTCACTATCAGTAGCGGTTACTTTATAAACTATATCTTGTAATGGTGTGGCAACAACATTTTTTGAAGCACTATCCACCAACCATCTTGAAGGACTCCATTTGTAATCTGCAACCGGACCGGCAGCGGATAAAAAAACAGTTTCACCAATAAGAATCGTTGCAACTGTAGGCGAAGCGGAAATTTCGAATTGTTCAATATCAACCTCCTTTGTTATTTCTTTACCTGAACAAGTTCCAACAGAAACCGTACTCAATTTTACATCGTATTTTCCAGGAGTGCTGAATGTATGAATCGGATTCAGATCTGTCGAGGTTATTCCATCACCAAAATCCCAGACAAACTGAACGTTGTTTTCCAATAATTCTTTGCTTGTATTTGTAAACCGAACATAATTAGAATCGCATCTTATAACAAATTCATAATCTGCTGCTCCAAAAATGCCGCCGGGTTTTACAAATCTTGATCGTCGAATTCTTGCACAGGAAAGTGATGAAGTCATTGTCAGTGTTACATTATACAGCTTATCATCAGGAACAAAAGTGTGTACCGGATTTTGCAATGCGGAAGTTGTTCCATCACCAAAATCCCAATCCCAGGTAATAGTGCCGGGCATAGAAGTGAAGCTATTAAATTGTACTTCGCCATTACAAGTACCAACAAGCGAATAATTAAAAGTATTACTCGCATCATAGGCCACATCATTTATAAATGATGGTGAACTGAGATAAGCCGTATGCGGAGCTGTGCTTATTTGTGTTTCATTGAAGCTAACATTTGGTGCTTTTACATTAGGGCTGTTTATTACACCTACCGTTAGGCTTTGTTTGAAAACATATATTTTTTCATCGGGCCCTAACTGTATACCAAAAGGATTACCCACCGTAGGAATGGAAACAACAGAAGCTTCAATAGCAGCAACAGTCGTTAATTTAGCTTCAATCTGATCAATTTTTCTTGCTCCGGGTCTTGTTATATAAAGAAATCTGGAATCTGGCGAATATTCGCAGCCGATGTATAATGAATTAGGTGTAGTAACAGATTTTCCGTTTGATATTTGTCCTGTTGTGTTATCGAAATCAAATAGCTGAATAAAATTAGAAACCCCACCAATTACTTCCTCCAAAGGGAAATGTGTTTGACAAAGTTGCTTACCATCAGGACTTACTTTCATATAGCCTGTATTGGTTAAAACAGAGTAATTTAAAATGATGCCTGCAGTAGAAACAACAGCTGTTGGTTGTAATCCACTGCATGTTATTAGCCACGAACGAAAAATATTTGAATTATTATCGTTTGTAATTAACCATACATCTACTCCGTTTGAATGACGCACTGCTGTTACCCTTTCAGTACAGGACTGCCATAATAATTGATTTTTTACAATCACTTCACCATTCCCACCTTGCATATTCATATCTACAATAGAATAGTTGTAACCTTTTGTAAAATTCCCTTCAATACCATCAGTTGTAAAAATGTAAAACAAATTATCGCTGCCGGGTTGCTGCACTATCAAACCAGACTGGCAAGCTGAAGGGTGTCCGGCAAGAGCATCTCCATTTACCATTATTGAATGTGCTTTATTATAAACAGTAACTCCGTTTGTGTAAAACAGTAAACTACCTGTTGCATCAGAGATTGTAGAGCATCCTTCATCAGTAATCATAGCACTATTTTGGAGTGCTACTGGAACCGTTTGCGAACCTGTTAAATTAAAATCCAAGCCAGCCTGTCGTCCCAAATACCAGATATTATTCTGCTGAGCGTTAATAAATAGAGTAGAGGAAACTATAAGAAAGAGAAGTAAGGGTAATCTTTTTTCACCTGAAAGTCTTAAATCAACGTATATATTAGGTCTGTCCTTGCAAAAATGCCACTTTTCTGCGGAATTAACAGCATTGGATAACTTTAAAGCAATAAAAGGCTGAATTTTACGATTTTTAACTAAATACACTGCTATTGAGCTTGTTAGGAAGAATATCCAGTATCTTATTGTTGACACTGATTGCTTACAAAAGCAGTGCACAGATTCCTGCACCTAACATTGGTATTTCTAATCTTCGACAGAAAGTTTTTAGTACAAAAACCGACAGTTTAAAGATTGATACAATAAGCATTATACCTAACACATTTTCGATCCCATTTGTTGCTGCGGCTGATTATCGATTAGATTTTGTTAGTGCAACTTTATTCTGGATAAAAAAACCTGCTACAGATAGTGTAACGATTAGCTATCGGGTATTTCCATTTAAATTAAATCCAGTTGCACAACGTATGGTCTATGATAGTGTAATAAATAATTTTTACATAAAACCGATTGAAATAAATAAAGGTCTAGCTAATTCTCAAAACAAGATTTTTGATTTTGGCACATTAAAAGCGGAAGGCAGCTTTGGAAGACAAATAGGGTTTGGAAATAGTCAGGATGCGGTTATTAACTCTACATTAAATCTACAACTAAATGGAATGTTGGGTGATAGTATTGAAATTAATGCTGCTATTACAGATAACAATATACCAATTCAACCAGATGGGAATACACAACAGTTGAATGAATTTGATCAGGTTTTTCTTCAATTTAAAAAGAAGAACTGGCAGCTAAATCTTGGCGATTTAGATATCAGAGAAAATAAAAGCTACTTTCTGAATTTCTATAAACGTTTGCAAGGTGTTTCATTTCAAACAACAAACCGATTGTCAAAATCAGTTCAATCGAACACACTGGTAAGTGGATCAATTGCAAAAGGGAAATTCACCAGAAACATTCTAGAATCATTAGAAGGCAACCAAGGACCATACAGGTTAAGAGGAGCAAACAATGAATTCTTTTTTATTGTGCTGGCCAATACAGAAAGAGTATTTTATGACGGTGAGCTTTTACAAAGAGGAGAAGATCAGGATTATGTAATAAACTACAACTCTGCTGAAATTACTTTTACACCCAGAAGGATGATTACGAAAGACAGCAGGATTCAGGTAGAGTTTGAGTATGCAGATAGAAATTTTTTGAATGCAAATTTATTCCTGTCACAAGAATTTGAAATTAATAATAAACTAAAAATAAGGCTTGGCGCATTTAATAATAGTGATGCAAAGAACTCCTCCATCAACCAGGTATTAGATCCAAAACAAAAACAATTCTTAGCTGATTTAGGTGATAGTGTACAAAGAGCCTTTTATCCTGCTGCCTTTCTTGACACCTTATCTCCCGGAAAGATTTTATACGAGAAAATATATATAGGAGCTGATTCAATTTATCAATATTCAACTGTCCCGAATGTGGCGATCTATAATTTGTCATTTGTAGATGTAACACAAGGAAGTGGGGATTATGTTTCTGATTTTAATGGAGCTAATGGGAAAGTATATAAATATGTTGCACCAATTGCAGGAATAAAACAAGGTAGGTATGAGCCTGTACAGATATTAGTAGCTCCAAAAAAACAACAGATTGTTAATCTTGGTGTTGATTATGCAATCAGCCCAAACACTAATGTAAAAGTAGAACTTGCAACAAGTAGTACAGATGTCAATACTTATTCATCAAAAGATAATGGGGACGATAGAGGGTGGGGAGCAAAGTTTCAATTGACAAACGAAAAAATGATCCGTAAGGACAAAAATCTATTACTTTCCACCGCATTGGAGTATGAATATGTAGATAGAAAATTTAAGCCACTAGAAAGATTAAGAAATGTAGAATTTACAAGAGACTGGGGATTAGGTATAAATACAATTCCTATTCCGGCAGATGAAAATATTATCCGTACTTCAATAGGTTTAAAGAATAAAAATAATCATGCTTTCAACTACCAATTTATAAACTATAATCGTAGCGATAATTATAATGGCTTTCAGAACCGTATTCAGCATAATGCAATCTGGAAAGGCTGGACTCTTGCAAATAGTATCTCACTCACAAACTTTAGTTTGCTAAATAATAAGGGAAGTTTTTTAAGGCCGTCAATCGACATCAGCAAAGAATTAAAGCAATTGAATAATTGGCGGCTTGGTTTTTCGTATTTACAGGAACAAAATAATTCAAGGTTTAAAAACACAGATACACTTATTCCTGGTTCCTTTTCTTTCGACATCTATTCCGCCTATTTAAAATCTGATGAAAGTAAAAGAAATAGGTATCGGCTAACCTTTTTTACCCGTTCTGATAAATATGCTGTGTTTAAAGATTTTGTGAGAGGCGACAGAAGCTTGAACCTGAACCTACAAACAGAATTATTGGCCAATGCAAAACGACAATTATATATTAATACAACTTTTAGAAAGTTGAAAGTATATAATATCGCCGTTTCAAAACAACAGGAAGATGAAACAATATTGGGAAGAGTAGAATATGTAATGAACGAGTGGAAAGGATTATTGACCGGTAATATGTTATATGAAGTAGGAGCAGGACAGGAGCAGAGAAGAGATTTTGCCTATCTAGAAGTTCCGGCAGGGACAGGGCAATATGCATGGAATGATTATAATAGTGATGGTGTGCAACAACTAAATGAATTTGAGCTGGCCGCTTTTCCAGATCAGGCAAAATTTTTACGAATATTTACGCCGACAAATGATTTCATAAAAGCAAATTATACCACATTCAATTATAGCTTCACTATAAATCCTCGTTCAGTTTTATCTTCTCCCGATTTGACTGGGGTTAATAAATTTTTATCTAAACTAATAATTATTACATCATTGCAAACCAGTAAAAAATCAATTGCAAAAGGTAGCTTCGAATTTAATCCTTTTAAATATGGAATTAGTGATACAGCTTTGGTGACATTAAATACAACTATACTGAATACTGTTTCATTTAATCGGATGAATAATAAATGGGGAGTAGATTTTACGAATCTCAGAAATAATGGCAAATCACTGCTTACTTATGGTTATGAAACAAGGAAATTGAACGACTGGCTTATGAAGTTGAGGTGGAATATAAACCGCTCCGTTCTGATTACTTTAAATGGGAAGAAAGGACAAAATGAATTGGAAACGCCACAATTTGCAAACAGAAACTACAAATTAAATATTTATAATGCAGAACCTTTTGTAACCTTCATTAAAGGAACAACTTTTAGAATAGCTGGTGGATATAAAATTGAAACAAAGAAAAATAGTCCGCTATTTGGTGGAGAAAAATCAGTTTCAAATTCCATCAACCTGGATAGCAAGTACAATATTTTGCAGAACAGTGCCCTTACAGGAAAGTTTACTTTCAATAATATTAGTTATAATTTTCCGGCAAATACTACTGTAAGTTATATTATGCTTGATGGATTGCTGCCAGGTAAAAATTTTTTGTGGTCTGTTGGCTTTAGCAAAAGATTGTTGAATAATCTTGAAATCAATCTTCTATACGATGGAAGAAAAGCAGGTTCTTCTAAAACTGTACATCTAGGAAGAGCAGCAATAACTGCTTTGTTCTAAACATTAAACCTAAAATGCATCAGATCGCCATCTTTCACTATATATTCTTTTCCTTCAATTCTTAATTTGCCAACCTCACGGCAGGCCGCTTCTGAACCATATTTTACAAAATCATCGTAGCTGGTTACTTCTGCTTTAATAAATCCTTTTTCAAAATCTGTATGAATTACACCAGCAGCTTGAGGAGCTTTCCAGCCTTCATGAATTGTCCAAGCTCTTACTTCCTGCACACCGGCAGTAAAATAAGTAAACAGGTTCAATAATTTATAGGCAGAATGAATAAGCCTGTCTAATGCAGGTTCAGTCATTTTATATTCATCCATGAACAACTGACGGTCTTCATCATTATCCATTTCAGCAATTTGTGCTTCAATATTATTGTTCATCACAATTACTTCTGCATTTTCGTCTTTTACAGCAGCTATCAATGCTTCAGAAAATTTATTTCCTGTATGCATAGAAGCCTCATCCACATTGGCTACATACAAAACCGGCTTTTCCGTTAAAAGAAATAAATCTTCTATCGCTACATGTTCTTCTTTATCTAATCCCAATGAACGGATACTTTTTCCTTTTTCAAGGTGATCTTTGCAACGAACTAAAACTTCAAGCTCACTTTTCAATTGTGGTTCAATCTTCAATGCCTTTTGCGTTTTCTGAATTTTCTTTTCTACACTATCAAGATCTTTAAGCTGCAATTCTGTTTCAATGATTTCTTTATCACTTATCGGATTGATGGCTCCTTCATCTCTGAGTATGTTTTCATCCTCAAAACAACGGATTACATGAATGATGGCATCTACCTCACGGATATTCCCAAGAAATTTATTTCCCAACCCTTCTCCTTTGCTTGCACCACGAACTAAACCGGCAATATCAACTATTTCAATTTGTGTAGGAACCACTTTTTCCGGAATCACCAATTCTGCCAACTTATTTAAACGGGCATCCGGCACATCTACCAATCCAACATTGGGATCAATAGTGCAAAAACGATAATTGCTTGCCTGAGCCTTAGCACTGTTACTTACTGCATTAAATAATGTTGATTTACCTACGTTTGGAAGTCCTACGATACCTGCTTGTAATGCCATATTGTTGTAAATTTTCGAGGCGCAAAGATAAGGGTTAACAGCCTGATGGTTGTTTGAAATCTAACCATTAACTTCAAAGCCTAAACTGAAAACCACATGGCACTAAGCAGAAT
The DNA here is from genome assembly GCA_016708765.1 of Chitinophagaceae bacterium. GTDB lineage: Bacteria > Bacteroidota > Bacteroidia > Chitinophagales > Chitinophagaceae > JJ008. The sequence goes on along the minus strand of JADJFD010000001.1, from coordinate 440,423 downwards.
ATGGACAGGATTTATAATTATTGCAATGCTGGCAGCAACTGGAAAGTTTCTTTTCCAACCGGGGCAAAACCAGATTTTTAGCAATTTGGTTACTGGTAAAAGTGGAGACTCTCTAAATGTAAGGGTATTAAACACAGATGCACTTCCTGCAACAGTAGTGAATGGTTTAAATGAGAAGAACCTGGTTTCATGGGGCAAAGAAAAAGTGTACCAGACTGGGCCAACTGAATACAGAGTATTTTCAACACAATCTGCGAATGGTGTATTCGAAACAACGAAAGATGCCGTTAATTTAAGCATCAGTTTAATAGGCATTATGGCGCTGTTTATGGGATTTATGGCCATAGCCGAAAGGGCAGGAGGCATTCGTTTCTTATCAAGGATTATCGGCCCATTTTTCTCAAGAATATTTCCAGAAGTGCCAAAAGGCCATCCGGCAATGGGGCATATGATGATGAATTTTTCTGCCAATCTATTAGGTCTTGACAATGCAGCTACACCATTTGGAATAAAAGCAATGGAAAGTTTACAGGAAATAAATCCGACAAAAGAAACAGCTTCTAATGCCCAGGTTATGTTTCTGTGTCTTCATGCATCTGGATTAACATTAGTACCAACCATAATTATTGCTGATAGGCTTGCTTTAGGTTCTGAAAATCCAACATCGATATTTATTCCTTGTATGATCGCCACATTTGTTGCAACGATGGCTGCTTTGGTATTAGTTGCTTGGCGTCAAAAGATAAAAATCTTTCAAACTGTAATTCTTTTATGGGTACTCGGTATTTCAATTGTAATTGCCGCTTTAATATTATATGTAAAGACGCTTGATGCACAGGGTATAAAACTATTTTCAACAAGCCTAAGTAATGGCTTGATTTTACTTATTTTCTTTTTAATCGTTTTGGGCGGTATTTATAAGAAAACAAATGTGTTTGATGCCTTTATTGATGGCGCCAAAGGTGGCTTTGAAATAGCTGTAAAAATTATCCCATATTTGGTAGGATTATTAGTTGCTATTAGTTTGTTACGCAATAGCGGCGCCTTTGAATTTGTAATGGATGGCATTAAAAGCTTATTCGTTATGCTGAACGGCGACACAAGAGTAGTAGATGCATTGCCAACAGCTATATTAAAACCACTCAGCGGAAGTGGTGCCAGAGCTATGATGATTGATACGTTGAGTGTTCAGGGAGCTGATTCATTTGCAGGAAACCTTGCATCTGTATTCCGAGGTTCTGCTGATACCACTTTTTATATTGTAGCAGTGTATTTTGGAGCTGTAGGAATAAAAAATACCCGTTATGCAGTTAGCACAATGCTGCTAGCTGATTTGGCAGGGATTTTAACTGCCATTGCAATGGCATATATATTCTTTGGATGATGGAACTGTTAGATTGTCTTATTCTATAATAGCCTGATGATAGATTAACTCTCCATCCGAGCTAATACCTTGTATCAATAATCTTAGCTTTTTACTTGTATCATTATTATAAAACTCAAATCTATACTTTCCATCTTTTGCAGGAGTGATATTACCGCTCCAATATAATGTGTATCTGTTGTCTTTATCCATTTTTTTCTCGGGCAAAGTATAGTCTGGTGAATAAAACTCTTTCACAATGGCATATCCATCCCGCCGTTCTTTAGTATATGTTTTGTCATAAGCTCTTGCACTAAAGTCAACACCTGATTTAGTGTAAAAGGCAATGGCGCCTTGAGTTACCCCTAATGCAGCGGCTTCATTTTTTAATACTTTTATTAAAGCAATATCATTTACAGATAGAGAATTGATAACATCTTTGCTTACGTTTACCTCATTAATGAAATAAGCAATTCCGCCTTCTTCCAAAACATCTGGAGAGCTTAACGGATCAGTACTTTCTTCACCAGTTGGCGGTTGCGAAATAGCTAATCCAGAAAATCGATTAAAAGAAACTGTTGGGTCAAACGGATTGCCTTCAATAGTAATACCGGGAACAGATTGTTGTATCATTTGCCAGATTGAAAATGCATTTTTGAATTCCTGTGGATCAATTGATTTTCCCATTTGAAAAACTCCCGTTGTGTATTCATTATTCAATGAGTCAACTTTTGAAACCTTACGAGATTTTAAAACGACATTATCCAATGTTTTATACTTTGCAGCAGAATCATTCTCTAATAGCCCTGCTTTTAAGGATAATAACAGCTGGGAACGGCCATTAGCAATATCTGTAGTATCAAGATTTAGTGTTGGTGCGAAAATTGATTTTTTAAGGCTGTCAATATAATTGGGGAACAGCTTTACATCAACAATCAAGTTTTCCTTTTTATTATTTGTTCCCATATATGCAACTTCAGCATCTTTTTTATAATTAATATCAGAAAGTAAAAATTCACCTTTATCTGTAACATTAGCTTCTGCAAGAATAGAGGTGGAGTCTGCTCCACGAATTATAAAAGAAATTTTTCCGTCTTTAATAATTTCTGTTCGGTCGCTTTTACTCATTGTTCCTCTGAAAGAGATAGCGGATTCCACAGGATATTTTAAAGCAATTGGTTCCTGATTATTGATTTTTTTCCAGTTAAATCTTCTCCAACCTTGTGTCATTAAAAGTAAATCGAGGTGACGTAATGTTATTGGGTCTTTGTCTTTAATATAATATCCCTCATTAAAAATATTGCCTTTCAGTTCTGCTGCAAATAATAAGGTTGAGGCAATGTTATCTTCATAGATTGTTGAGACATCGTAGTCTGTTACAAGGCAGGAAATAGATGAGTTTGCAATACTATCAAAATTAAAATTTAATCGGTTTTTCCCTTTTGCATTTAAATTTTTAAGTTCACTTTTAATAACTGGTTGAACAAAGGAATAGTTTTCGTTAAATGCAATTCTTTCTGCCACTGGCAAATTACTCTTATCAAAAACTGTTATTTGTAAAATTCCCGGTGGCAATCCTTTTTTACTGATACTTGCTGCCGATTTTTCTTCATCAATATTCAAAAAAGTAGTATTAATAACCTGATAATTAAGTTGTGTAACTACTTTGAGTTCATTAAATGCATCTTTATTTTTTTCGCCTCTTCGTAGTAGTATGAAAAGCCTGTTTGGATTAGTATTGTTGATTTTTATATTGACTCCTTCTTCTTTTATTACTGGCAGTTGAAATGTTAGTTTGCTATTTCCTCCCGAAGTGATAGCCGCTCTGTATTTCTTTCCAGCCGCTGGCAGAAATTCAAAAACCCCCATACCATCATGCTCTGTTGCAATATCTATAATTTTTATACCTTCCAGGGTTTCAATCTGGCCTTTAATCGAAATAGGGTACCCATAACTATCCGTTGCTTTAAAAGCAATACGATTCTCAACGCTATTAATTATATCACCACCTTCCGGGAAAAATGTTAATTGAAGTTTAGCACCCAATTTATTTGCAACAGTAGCATCTGATTTATAATCGTTCCCATAAATAAAAATATTTTTTCTGAAGATAAACTCTGGAAAGTTTAACATCCATAGGGTATAGGCATTAACAGCGTAATTACCAGATAAAATATTTCCAGGAATACTGAAGTTTACAGCGGTGCTGCCAAGGCTGTCAAGTTGATACATTTTCTTTTGAACAACAGTACCTTTTTGATCAACGATATCAATATAGATAATTCGGCTTAAATAAGTAGGACCATCAATCGTTGTACACCATGCCTTCATCCACATATCTTCTCCGGGAACGTAATATGATTTATCAGTCTGCAGATAAACTTTTTCTTGTGGGTAATCATTACGCCATTTATCGAGATTCGCTTTAATAAGATCTGCCTGTGCATTTATTCTAACAGATATAAATAGCAATAAAAGGAATACAGCGATTGACTTTAAAAATGGGAAGAAATTTGTTTTCATATTATAAAGTTCAAACCAAAAAAAACTCCGGCAAAACCGGAGTTTTTAAAAGTATTTTTAATTACCGGTTATAAATAAAACTAAATAACCTTCTTCTTGGATCCGTTGTAGAGGTAATCGAATTATAGCCTCTTGATGTAATTGTAAATACTCGCTGGTTCACTACCGTACTGGCACTTGCATATGTTGCAATTGCTGTAGTTGTAGGCAAAGCACCTGCTGGACGAATAGACCAGGAAGATCCAGTATTTAGCGCTACAGTGAAATAATCACTAACTCCCTGATAAAGAATTGGACCTGAAACTTTCGTTGAAGTTGTACTCGTAAAACCTGTTCCATAATACAAATCTAGCCCTGCTGGTAGATCAGGCATCAAATTAATGAACCGGAATTTAATATAACCTGAATCAGGGGAAGATAAATCATCTTCCAAAAGTTTAGCAATAGTATTTGCCGCTGTATCAGCAAAATACAAAGAGTATGTTTTATCAGATGTCAAATCAACTGTTGTAGTTGCTAAAACTAATGAATCGTTGTTTGTGCCTACATTCGGAATACTAATTTTTACAGTATGTGAACCTGGATTCACAGACAGGTAATCTGCATAGTTTCCTCCACCAGTATTTAAACCGCCACCAGGAAATGGAGTAAAGTAAGTGTAATTATTACTAACTCTAACATCATCAATTTTTAGCTGTACAGCAGGATTGTTTCTGTAAGAAGAAACAAAATTCACCTTTAACTGTGCTTTTCCATCAATGAAATTTGTTTCTTTCAGACTAAACTTATTTTTTTCGCAACTACTAAAAATTAATACTGTCAATAGTCCGAGCAATGGTATTCTTATATTTTTTTTCATATCGAGTATGTTTAGTTATTCTTGATTAAGGTTTACTGAACCACATTTCGTATGTATGATAATCAGTTTGATCACCTCCAAAACGTTTTAATTCCTCCAAATTCCAAATGTACTCTGAATTAAATCTTGGTCTTACTCTTTGTACAGGCTTGTTCAGGTTATTAGGAAAAAAGCTGGTAGGGAATGCAAAATTTACATAAACCTGTTGCCCTGTTGCTGGATCAAGATCGAGATAATGAAAACGTCTAAGATCAACCCAGGTTTCTAAGAATCCCCAACCCCATAATGCGATATATTTCTGTAGCATGATGTCGGTTATCCTTAATTGAGCTTGCGATCTTACATTGGCACTAGCTAAGTAACTATTTCTGCTTGCAGTAGAAATAGGAGAGCCGTTAAAAATAGTTGAGTTACCTCTTACTGCTCCATAATTTCTATTAATAAAATCAAAATGCCCGTTAATTCCTGCTAAATAAGCTGTGTGAGCTGTACCAAAATCACCTTTACGGAATGCTGCCTCAGCTTTAATAAATTGCATTTCTGTATAAGATATAACAGGCATTACTGCTTTATCTTTAAAAAGGTATTTACCAGTGGTAGTAGCTGAAAAATTAGCAGCACTTGGGTTTGCATATATACTATCGCCCCAAACTATACCTACCCGTTTGCGGGCATTAATCCAGTTGGCAGAACCAACGGTATAAACACCTGTTAAAGCACTGAATGGATCGCCAATGGCAGGATCTACTCCACGGTAGCCTCCATTTCCGTTGGTAAGATCCTGAGAAGCTGAAAGCATATGAGATATTCTTGGATCTATTGTAGCTGGTGTGCTAGAGCCGGTAAGACTTGTTCCATCCAACAATTTTACAATAAAATTTGATTGACGGAAAGATGTCAAGTTATTACGATAAGTGCCATAAAAACTTGCATCATCATTTTTAGTAGCATCAAATGGAATAACGAAATCGTCATTTACAGAGCCCATTGCTAAATCACAATACTTAATTACAGAGTCAGCATTATACATGCCGGCTTTATTTGTAAATCGATGGAAGTTTTTTGCAAGAATAGCATAGTTTAATTTCTTCCATTTAGATATATCACCATTGTAAACAAAATCTCCTATTCCTAATGTCAATGTTTCTGATGCTGACTTTGTCAAATAGGCATCAGCAAGACGACATATTGAATCAACACCCTGGTAAACTACTAATTGTGAATCATATTTAAAATAATAAGTATTTTCTTTAAATGCTTCACGGAAAATTATATCTCCATGATAATCGGTAGTCATCTGAAACATAAGTGCTTTTAAGACTAATGATGCACCAACATAATCAGATTGACCTTTTTGAATCCCATTATCTATAATATAATTCAAATTATTACCAAGTCCAAAATAGGTCTGGCGCCATATGTCACCAGACGCATCGCTACCAGCAAGGTAACCGTGTCTGTCCCAGGTGTCATTATTACCATTTGCTGAGGATAGCAAATTCTGAACATATTTACTCATATACCGAGCATCATATTGTACGCCTCGAGGGATACCCGATAACATAGCTGGAAAAACTGAACTGTTGGAAGGATTTTGAGGTGTATCAGGGTCTGAATTTATATTCAGGTATTTTTTACAACTGCTCATAGCCATTGAAAAAAAGGCTGCTAATAAGACAATTTTATATGTATGTTTCATAATTTAATTTTTGTGAGTTTAAAACTGTGCTTTAATACCAAAATTGATTCCTCTTGGATTTGGAATAGCTCCATAATCAATACCAGAACCTCCAAAACCACCAGTAGAAGAGTTTAATGCATTTACATTAGGATCCATTCCTGAGTAATTTGTAATCATGAATAGATCGGTACCAGTAACAAACACAGATGCATTCCTGAATACTTTTTGACGTTTAACCCATTTCTGAGGCAAGCGATAACTAAGTGTAATATCTCTCATACGTAGCCAGTTTACTTCCTCTGCAAAATCGCCTTCAGCAAAAGCCCCATCATAATAGTCATTGCGATAATATGGAACTATAGTAATGTTATTTTTTGTTGGAGTAGCTGAATTCTCTAATCCATCTAACAGCACACCATCAATAACCCTAGGTTGCAGACGGTCAAGTGTCTTTGTGCTTGTACCAGTTAAAATCATCATGGCTTCATTGCCATTAAAAACTATACCGCCTTTTCTAATATCAATATTAAAAGAAAGGTTTAAATTTTCAAAGAAGGTAAAACTATTGATAATTCCCATTTTAAATTCAGGAGTTCTATCACCAATATTTACATAAGTTGGTGTATTTAATGGTAGACCTGTAGTAGGAGAGATTAACAATTGACCTGCAGCATTTCTACGAAAAGCAAAACCTACCAGGTTACCTACAGATGTTCCCACAGAAACTTCGGAACGTACAGCACCAAAAACCCATGTGTCAGAATCATAATAGAGAGGAAGGTCAGCTGGCATTTTTTTAACTGTACTGCGGTTCTTATCAAAGTTTACAGTAACATCCCAGTTGAAATTCTTTTTTTGTACTGCCAAAGCCTTTAATTGAATTTCAATACCCTTATTTTCTACCACACCGCCGTTGATAAACTTCAATACACCGCCAGTACCATAGCTTAATCTATTAGATACGATCTGATCTTTTGTATTTAAGATATAATAGGCGATATCAAAAGACAATCTTTTCTTAAGAAATTGAAACTCTCCACCTACTTCAAAGTTGCGTGTAGTTTCTGGACGAAGATCTGGATTACTTGAGAATACATTCAAAGCATAACCACCACCTGTAGTAACCTGTGGCGCAAATTGCGGGTCAATAACATAAGAAGCATATGGTGCTTTTCCAGATGTTGCATACGATAATCTCAATTTACCGTAGTTTAAAACTTTATTATCTTTTAACCCTTTTAAGTCGGTAAAAACAAAACTTGCTGAAGCACTTCCATAATTAAAGAAAGGTACTTTGTCAAAATAAGCTGATGCAAGTGTTGAGTTTCCTTCTCTAATAGCAGAAAAATTAAGATATAAGATGTTATTATAACCCAATGTGTAATTGGCAAACATCCTGATCTTTCTTATTTCACTTCTTGTCAACTTTGCAGCTTGTGTAAGCGGTTGAGTATTATTAATAGAAATAAATTCTTTCTCATAAAACTGCTCGCCTTTTTGTGCATAAATACTTCTTTTGCCACTTTCAACGTAGAAAGAAGCACTTAATGTATTATTGAATTTTTCAGCAATTGTTTTCTTAAATGTAGCTCTTGCTAAACCATTTAGATTTTGATAATTCTGCACATATGTTGAGATAAAACCTTTTGTTGCAAAGCCATACCGAGAGTCTGGATGAGTAAGATAATATCCTTCTGTAGAGTAATTATCAATACCGATAATAGTTGTAAGGTTTAACCATTTTAAAGGGTCTGCACTAAAGTTGACATTACCAGTCAACCTATTTGTTTTGTCATTACTACTATTCCTATTCACATCCCAGTATGGATTATCAAATTCTGTTGCAAAATCAACAGTGTTTTTTATTATTTTCCTTGTACCATTACTATTAACAAAGTTTCTTGCATCAATATCTTTCGGATAAGTAATCAGGTTGTTATAATAAGTACCTGCACCTTTAGGAACCTTATCGTTATCAGAAAGTATATAAGACCAGCTTGATGAAATCTTCATGTTCTTATTCAGCTTTGTTTGTGCTGAAATACGTAACGTAAGCCTGTTTAATCCTGTATTTGCAACTACACCTCTGGAATCCAAATAGCCTGCAGAAAAACGATAACTTGATTCTGCATTGCCGGCCTCTAACGAAAGATTATGTTGCTGAGAGAAAGAATTCTGAAAGAAGTTTTGAATGTTATCAAATAATTGTGTGTTTTCTGCATATTCAGGCCCAAAATAGCGAAAGCCATAAGTAGCTGAATACGCCTCCGGATTGTAAATTCCGTTTGTTCCCCTTGCAAAACGAGTTTGAATATTTGGGAAACGATATACTTGGTCCATACGGAAAGCATTGTCATAACTGACTCTGGCTTTTCCAGAAACACCTTTTCTTGTTGTAATAACAATAGCTCCAGATGCACCATCCGATCCATACAATGCTGTTGCTTCAGGTCCTTTCAATATTACTACTTCTTCAATATCTTCTGGGTTTATGTCAGCAATACGATTTGTGTAATCACTGTTTCTGTTTGCAAAGCCAACTGCATTTGTATTACTAGCTGCAATTAATGACTCTTGGTTTAATCCATTATTATCCAAGGGCACACCATCCACTACAAATAATGGTTGGTTATTACCACTCATAGAAGTAGCACCTCTTAAAACTATTTGTGCACTTGCTCCAGGTAAACCAGAGCTAGATGTAACGGTTAATCCTGGTACACGGCCTGCTAATGCATTCAAGAAATTGTCACGTCTTGTCTGTGCAATGTCTTCCCCTTTAACTGTTGGGGCTTGATAAGCAAGCTCTCTTTTATTTCTTTTTACGCCGTAACCTGTTACGATTACATTATCCAATTCATTTTCAGCTGATACCAATTTGATATTAACTAAACCTGAAGCAGGTACTATAAATTTTTGTTCAACAAATCCTACAAAAGTAAAACCAAGTTGATCGCCTGCAGAAGCATTAATGCTATAATAACCGGCGTCATTAGTTTTTGTACGAGTATTCGTTTTCAAATTAGTAACTGTTACACCGGGCATTGATGACCCGTCATCAGATACAACTGTACCAGATACGTTTCTTTCCTGAGCTATCGCAGGCATAGAAAGTACCAGTAGCAGCAAAGGAAAGGCAAAGAACAATCGGAGAATTTTTCTCATAGCTGTTTTTTTAAGTTAATATAATATAATAAGCAGTTCCATATTTTATCAAGCCACTTTTACCCCGGCATTGATATAGGGTTTTAATAAACTATTAGTTGCATCCAACTCAGTAATAAGCATATCAATCTGACTTAAATCACAAACATGTATTGGTTGAGTTGAATTAATCTTTTCTGCAATTGTAAGACATACAACCATTTTAGAAGATTCTATCATCGCCTTCTTTAATTGTACCACTTCCCAATCATTATCAGTTACGCCATGTTCTACATCTATTGCATTAGTACCCAAAAAACAGATATCAGGTTTCATTTGCTTTATTTTTGCAATAGCCTCTGAACCCACCGTAATTTTTGAATTTTTTGAAATTTTATCGCCAATCACTATTACCTCAATATTAGGATGATGCATATACTCAAGTATTGCCGGTATGCTACCCGACATAAATGTTGCTTTTAATTGAGGTGGCAGGCTACGGGCAAGTTCAAGAATAGTAGTACCACCGCTGGTAAGAATGAACATACCATTACTTATTAATGCAATTGCTTTCTGTGCAATCTTAAGTTTCTCAGGTTGAGAATAAACACCATTCGTTGAAAAATTAACCTCATTAAATGAATGTGATAAAGCACCACCATGCACTTTTATTATTTTACCTTCTTCGGACAATTCCTGAAGGTCACGGCGAATAGTATCTTCTGATACACTTATCTCTGTACAGAGTGATGATGATAAAACTTTGTTATGAAGATTTACCTGATGAAGAATAAAGGCTTGTCGCTCTTTCTTAAGCATCGTTAGTTTTGAATGCTCAATTTATACGAATTCCTGCACAAAGACGCAAAAACCTGTATTATTTTGCAAAATGTGGAAAAATTGAGGATATGAGCAGAAAAAATCCCATCTCGTTTTAAACAAAATGGGATGGGAACATGATTTTTATAACCGACTACTTGCTAAAAGTAAACCTTGCAGTAAAGCCAATTGCGGCTGGTTCAAAATTAATATCACTTACAATATTTAATTCTGGCTTCCAATCAAGCGATATATTAAGCGGAATATTGGCAAATTTATAATCAAGGCCAATCACACCCTGTGCGCCAAAATTCGGATCAATTTCATTTTTCTGCTTTACAGGGTCAAAGGTTTTTACAAAACTTAAATAACCGCCGGCACCATAATAATAACGAAGCCCTTCTGATGCTAATGGTTTATGAAATTCAACCAAAGCCCCGAATGCTAGTGGATCACCAAAGGAGAACAAACCTTCGATGGCTGTTTTCTCATTAATGAAATGTTTGATGGAAATAGAATTATTAATATTGGCGGCTGCACTGCTAAGCCGAACACCAAGTGCCGTTTTATAATCTTGTGCATTAATATCATTTACAAATAAAAAACTGAATGCAAACAGTGATACAAATAGAAACTTTTTCATGGTGATTTGTTTTTTGCTGTAAGGAGAACGAAAAATAGTGCCGCGAAGTCTAAAAGAAATGCAAAAGTGCTGCTAAAGGATGTAAAACCAAGTTGAATTAGTCAAACAAATCGAATTTTGTTTTTGGTCTGCGGTCTTCGAGCCATATGAAATTAGTAAGACGCATCTCTTTGGGATCTTTTAGTTTCATAGGCCAGATAGTGCCTGATACATTGCTACGAAAGACTACCTTTTCCAATGTTTCCTTTCCAAAATAAATATCAATAATATCACATCGGGATTCATTAATTCCAGTGTAAGCACTGTCATCATCCTGTATATAATATATCGTTTCTGCTAAACCGGCTGCTCTTATTGAATCAAGTTGCCCTTCTTTAAAATATCCATCCATGCGGGTTGCCTTTACCTGATTGTACACTTCTGGATCAATACGATTAACCATAAAGCTATTTTCAAAAACTTCGAGCTTATCAGCCTTTTTATTTTTGGTAAACATATATATAGTATCGCTGGTAATCTGGCTTTCTTTTGACCAAACCACAGGTTTTTGAAACAAGCGAAAAGTGGAATCTCTAAAGGAATAAAACATACTATCGCTTATTGCTTGCATTGAATCAGAAAATATTCTAACATTTCTATATGCTTCAAAATACCTGTTTGTACTATCGCTACTTTTCTTGTCAGTTTTTACATCAACTACTTTTATTCCTTTAATTGTATCTTTTGTCAACGAATCTTTAGAAGTATACAAATCAGAAAGTCTAGCAGAAAATAATGTATCAGCCGTTACATAAATAGAATCATTATCCTGCTTAATGATCATTAATGGTTTTCTTGTTGCAAGTATGCGGTCATTTTTATTATCTCTATACACTTCTCCAGCCAAGATTGTTGTTTTTTGTACCGTATCAATAATAATAACATTCCCTCTTGCCTGGCTTATTCCGGTGCTATCATCATTAATTATTTTATTTGCTGTTATGGTCAATTTACCATCTTTAATGATTGGTCTTCCTCCAAATTCTGCTTTGCCTGTTCCAATATTATAGAAACCTTCTTTGGTTTCAATCGTTCTTCCCGAGCTATCCTTGATAAGCGTTTGTGCAATAAATCTTGCAGTTTGAGATTGTGTGTTGTATAGCAAAGAGTCTGTAGTAATTTTATAAGCCGGATCATTTAGCACAACATTCTTCTTAAAATATACATCTCTCAAACCTGCATAGTAATAACCTTCCTGGCTGGTAAGTACTGTTTTCTTATTTACTACTTTGCCACCTTTTTTATAAATACCAATATCTGTTGTCATATCATACTCCAAATCTGGAGTCGTCAATGTCCCTTTCCCATCTGTTAACCGAACACCGCCATCGAGGTAAGCAAGTCTTTTAGTAATTAAGTAACGAAGATGGTTCGAATAAATATTGACAGTATCTGCATCTTTAACATGAACATTGCCCCATGCTTCAAACGTATTTGTGTTGTTATTTATAACACAGCTGTCGCAAAAGAAAAGAGATGTTCCTTGTTTTAGTTTTACATTGCCAGCCAAAATTTGTAATTGTGTGGAGTCATTTACTTTTCTGAATTCCAGTTTTCGGACACCAGGAAGAATTTCAACTAATAAAGAACTATCAGCAGTTGGCGCTGAAGTTGGTTGAATGGGAGTAACAATCTGGGCAAACATTATCCCTCTGCTTAGCAACAGTATTGCCAGAAATAAACAAATAAGTAAGGTAATTTTTCGCATTAAGTTTTACTACTTCGGAATACTGTCTTTTATCGCAGGCGAAGTTATAGGCCCGTTTTTATCTTTTTTACCAAAAATGGATAAATTAACGTAGCGTTTTGGATTAGTGCGAAGGTCGTCCATTAATATTTCTGCGCTTAAAATTGCATCAGTAAGCTTGTTATAAAGTGTCTTATCATTTAGCAAAGCACCAAGAGTACCATCATTACTGCTAATTTTTGCTGCTGCTGATTTCAAGCTGCCGATCATTGCATTTAAAGAATCAATTGTTGGTTTCAATTCTAAAGCGGCTAATTTTTCCGAAGCCGTTTTTGCATTTTTGATCGTAGCAGTAATGTCATCCGTATTGTTCATCAGCTTTCGGGTTAGCTGCTCTGCATTATTCAAAGTTTTTGCCAATGCTCCTGTTTGATTATCCATTAACCCAGTCAATGAGCTACTGGCTCTGTTTAGGTTAGCTAATGTTTGTTGAAGATTAGTTCTGGCTTCTGAATTTAGCACACCATTGATACTGCCAAAAACATTATTTAAAGAATCTAATGTAGTGCGAACTTTTGTAAGGGTAGGAGTAAGTTGCGCTTTTACATCATCCAGCAAACCAACATCTACAATTGTTATTAAAGTGTCGCCAGGACTCAGAAACTCTGAAGAAGTTCCTTTTTGAATTACAATATAAGAAGCACCAACAAGAGGTGATGAAATCATTGCTTTAGAATCCTTAGGGATATTTACTTCCTGTGATAAATTAATAGTGGCCACTATGCCACTCATGTCTTTATCTTTAGCTGCAAGGCTATATACACTTCCAATTACATAACCATTTACTTTTACCTCATTTGATTTAGAAAGTGTTCCTAAATCTTTAAATACAGCATATATCTTTTTGCTTTTCTTAAAAAGGTCTTTACCTTTTAGGAAATTAAATCCAAGTATAAGTATAGTAAGGCCGGTAATAGTAAGAATGCCGACTTTTGTTTCGTTGCTGATTTTCATCTGATTTTTTGCTTTGTCTATCTGCTCAATAAGCTGCCAAATTAGCCAATTATTTTCAAAACTTTAAGCAACTAAAAAGACTTCTTTTCTTTATCATCTGAAGATTTAGCTGCCTTTTCTTCAAGCTTTTCTTTATATTTTTTTAACGCAGCGAAAATATTTGCTACAATTTCCTTTTGCCCTTCGGGGCTAAGCATATATGTTTGTTCTTCATTATTTGAAATAAAACCTATTTCAATCAAAATACTTGGCATTGCAGTTGCCTGTAAAACCCAGATACCTTTATCATTTCTTTGTTTTACACCTCGGTTCACCCGTCCAGCATCTTTAAACTCTTCCTGCACATAGTCTGCCAGTTGCAGACTTTTTCTAAAAAAATTTTGAGTATAAATCAGCATTCTTACTTTTTCCGCCGGGTCTGTGGGATCGGGTAATTCTAAAGTTGAAGTAGAATCCATTTCACCTGAAAAATCATTTTTTGCCACTGAATTTATCTTAGCATCATTCTTTCCAATTGCCCAAATGTAAGTTTCAGTGCCTTTTGCTTTATTATCAACCCACACATTATCATATTCGTATTTGTAAGCTGTTTGTTTAACAGTTTTCTTTCCTTTCTTAACTGTTTTTGTGTAAGGTGTTTTACCAACCACTCTTCTTTCGTACCAGCCACCTGGTGTTTTACCAGCGGAGTTACAGTGAACTGATATAAATAAATCACCATTGTTCTCGTTAGCAAAATTAGCTCTGTATTTTAATGAAGCATCTAGGTTCGTACTATTGCCCGGAAGGATGTCTGTAGTACGGGTATATAGAATTTTAATATCAGGAAATGCTTTTGCAATAGTGTCGCCAAGTTTTAGTGATATAGCTAATGAAACATTTGCTTCAGACTCAAGTGTTCCTTTCGCCCCGGGATCCTGACCTCCATGACCGGGGTCAATTATCAATGTACGAAGAGGTTTTAATTTGGGTTGTTGCCCAAAAACAGGCAAACAAATGAACGAAAGGCATAGACTACAAAACGGAATTAATATTTTTTTCATCAACAGATATTTTGTTGCTAAATGATAACTTTTATCGGGTAATTGCTTTTTCTTTTCCCTCTACCATTTTCAGGAATGCACTTACATCTTTCGGTTTATTCTTATCCGATTTTTTATTTTCCTTATCAATATCATCTTGCTGTTTTTCAAGCCATGCAATATAAGTCTTTAACGCTCTTATCATACAATCCGCTAATTCTTTCTGGCCTGATTTACTATTCAAATAATCTTCTTCAACACGGTTTGTAATGTAACCAGTCTCTACTAAAATACTGGGCATTGCAGTAGCTTGCAACACCCAAATACCAACACCTCGTTGTTTTACATCTCTGTCTACACGACCCACTTTTGCAAATTCATCTTGCACAAATCCTGCAAGTGTGGCACTTCTTTTAAAATATTGTTTTGTCTTTAACAATGAAAGTGCTATAAACTCTGGAGAGTTAGGGTCTATATTACCATACGATTTTTTAAAATCAGGCTCTTGCAACATTGGGGCATTTTCTCTTATTGCCAGTTCCTTTTCTTCACTTTTATGAGCACCCCATATGTACGTTTCGGTTCCTTTTGCTGGATTGTCGAGAGTAACCGTTTTATACTGAGGCTCGTTCTTTGTTTTTTTCTTTCTTTTGCTACCTTTTCCTGTATAATATGTAACAGTTTTGTAACCAGTAAGTGTTCTTCGTTTAATGGGAACCGCAGCATTTACATGAATACAAAAAAACAAATCGCCATTACTTTCATTAGCAATATCTGCTCGGCGGCTTAGTGAAGTAATTTTTTCTGTTGGCCGGGTTTCAACGATCTTAATCTCCGGCATTTCCTTTTGTAAATTCTTTACAAATTCTTTTGAAATGGCAAGGCAAATATCATCTTCATAAGAATAAGCTCCTTTGGCTCCATTATGTCCGCCATTTGCCATAATACCATGGCCGGCATCTACAATAATCGTCCTTATAACTTTCTGTTTCTTTTCAACTGGAGGTGAGTTTTTGACAAAAGAAAATATTGTAATACTTAAACAACAAACAAGGAAAATAATAAGGGTCCGTCCAATCATGGCTTTTCAGTTCTTTAGTGGCAAATAGAATATTCACAAATTGTTTTATAATCTTCATAGGATGCAGATGGATAATGATTTACATTTGCTTCCTACCTGATGGAGCAACTGTACAAATTTAAGTCAAATTTCTTTTTTTACGGGATAACGGCAGCTCTTATGTTTTGCACAATAACGTGGAAAACTGTGGCTTATGCTGTTCCCGTATCAGATTTTTGCAGTCCTTTAACAGTGACGGCAGATACAACTAAACCGTTGCTGAAAAATGATTCGGTAGCTAACCTTGTATTTAACTTAACAGATACCACAAAAAAACCTGGTGTTGACTCATCCGTTTTTACTGAAAAAGTAGATACGTTTACACTAAAAATTTCCAAAGACACATTAACAGCCCCGTTGAAATATGAAGCTGCAGATTCTGCTGTAATACTTGTGGGGGAAAAAAAAGTATTGTTATACGGTAAAACAAAAACACAATACCAGGATATTGAACTAACTGCGCCGCAGGTGGAAGTTGATCAGAAAACTCAAATTGTTACTGCCGTAAATGCAAAAGATAGTACTGGTGCTGTAATTGAAACGCCACATTTTAAAAGTGGTGAAAGCGAATTTACCAGTGATACCATACGATACAATTTTAAATCACAGATTGGGTTAACAAAGAATACCTATACCCAGCAAGGAGAATTTTTAGTAATTGGTGAAGTGGCGAAAAAGGTAAATGAGACTACAACTTTTATTAAAAGAGCAAGGTTTACCACCTGCTTACTCGATGAACCACATTTTGATTTTGTAACTCCAAAAATGAAAGTGATCAATCAAAAGCTGGCAGTATCTGGCCCGGCTCATTTAGAATTTGAAGGTGTTCCAATTCCGATTTATTTGCCTTTTGGTATTTATCCATTAAGTCAGGGTCGTCATTCAGGATTTATACCTCCACAGTTTGCAAATAACGAACAGTTTGGTTTGGGGCTTGAAGGTGTTGGCTATTATAAAGTGCTTAGTAATTACTGGGATGTTAGGGTAATGGGTAATATTTATTCTTATGGAGGTTGGTCTGTTAATGTAAACCCAACTTATAGAAAAAGATATCGGTACAGCGGAGCTTTTAGTATAAATATGCAAACTACTAAGATTAACTTTAAAGGAGATCCTGATTTTTTAAAGAACAGAACATTTAATATAAATTGGAATCACAGTGTTGATGGAAAATCAAGACCAGGCACTAGTTTTTCTGCAAGTGTAAATGCAGGATCTACAAAATATAACCAGCTTACGCCAAATAATGTTCAGCTGAATTTTCAAAACCAGTTAGGCTCATCAATTGCTTATTCAAAATCCTGGATAGGCAAACCTTACAATCTTACACTAAGTGCTAATCATAATCAGAATAATGTAACAAGACTTATTAATGTAAGCTTACCTGATGCAGGGTTTACCGTAAACACATTATATCCTTTTCAAAGTAAAAATGCCGTTGGAACACCCAAGTGGTACGAAAAATTAGGAATTGGTTACAACGGTAATTTTAGAAACCAGATATCTTTTTATGATACAGCTTTTGATCTTAAAAGATTGATTGATACGTTGCAATGGGGAGCACAACATAGTATTCCAATTACATTAGCACTGCCACCAATTTTGAACGGTGCAGTTATAGTTTCACCTTCAGTATCATACTCTCAGGTTTGGATAGCACAAAAGTTCAGAAGAAAATGGAATACCGCTACACAAAAAGTGGATACCACTATTACAAAAGGTTTCTTTACTGATCATCAGGCAACTTTTTCTTTAAGTTTTAATACAGCCGTATTTGGAACATATCAATTTAAAAAATCAAGAATTGTTGCACTACGGCATGTAATTCGTCCTTCTTTTAGCTTAAACTACAAACCCGATCTTTCAAAAAGCCATTTTTATACTGATACAGTTGCTGCAGGAATAACTAGCCGTTTCAGCGAATTTGAAGGTGCCTTATATCAAGGCTATGGAGAAGGAAGAACTGGCGGCATCGGATTTCAGGTAGATAATAATCTGGAAATGAAATGGAGATCAAAAAAAGACACTGGTGAGAATGCAATAAAGAAAGTAAGGCTGATTGATGGTTACGGATTTTCAACAGGCTATAATTTTTTAGCTGATTCACTTAAACTAAGTATAATCAGTTTATATCTGCGAGCAACTTTATTTGATAAAATTCAAATCAATGCACAGTCTGCATTAGATCCCTACCAAACCGATCAATACGGCCGTGATATAGATAAATATGCTTGGGAGGGTGGTAAATTTAAATTGGGCAGACTTACTTATGGTAGTATTTCCATGAGTACAAGTTTTCAAAGCAAACCAAAGGATCAGAAAAAAGATGAATTGCGAAAGAAGGAGGCAGAGGAACGTTTAAATGATCCAAATCTGATTGGAGATCAACGCAGATTATTGGAGTACATGCAGCAAAACCCTGCGGACTTTGTTGACTTCAATATTCCATGGCAGATTTCATTTGGCTATTCCATATCATTTACCAATCGTTTGCAACCCGATCTTATTAGTTATAAAAAAGATTTTACATCTGGTTTAAACTTTACGGTCAGCTTTAATCTTTCTCCAGAATTGAATTTTTCAACAAACGGAAATTTTGATTTTGATACAAAAAAATTGCAGACATTTCAAATGAGCATCAACCGGGAAATGCATTGCTGGCAATTATCTATAAACGTTACACCAATCGGTCTCTATCGTTCCTTTAGCTTTACCATCAGCCCTAAATCTTCTGTGTTGCAAGATTTAAGAATTAATCGTAGCAGGTATTTTACTAATTTCTAAAGAGTGTTGTTTTGTACATAATAAGCTTTCATTACTTCAGAAACCTCTTGCTTTAATTCATCAGAACTTTTTTGTAGTACTTCAACGGGTTCAAGAAAATGCATTTCAATTCTATGTGGCCAGAAATAAAAAGCCTTATCCAATGGCAATACTTTCTTTGTATTAAATATTACTGCGGGAATGATTGATTTTTTTGTTTCAACAGCCAGTTTAAATGCTCCATCATAAAATTTCTTAAGAGGTTCGCTGGTTCTGTTTCTTGTTCCTTCCGGATAAATGCAGATATGAATCCCTTGATTAAGTACCGCTTTCATCTTATCAAGCAAGTTTGAAATTTGATTTCCCTTTAATACGAACTGAACAACCTGTAATTCGTATCCATACACTCATCCACAATTTTGCTATTTGTATAAATAATTTTTGGCCTTTGGGATCAGGTATCAGCCAGCAAAACATGGAAGGAATAAATATAATTAAGAATGTAAGCACAAAACTTAGTAAAGCCCAAAATGCAAATATTCTACCCAATATATTTTTAACTATTCTCATAAATTATAAACTCCAGTCAATAGGATCAATACCTTTTGATACAAGGTATTCATTTGTTTTAGAAAAATGTTTGCATCCAAAAAAACCACCATAGGCTGACAAAGGAGAAGGATGGACTGATCGTAAAATACAATGTTTCGACTCATCTATTAAAACTCTTTTTTCTTGCGCAAACTTTCCCCATAATAAAAAGACAATATTTTTTTTCTTACTGGAAATAGTTTTAATAACAGCATCAGTAAATGTAGACCAGCCAATTTTTGAATGACTCATCGGCTCACCAGCCCTTACTGTTAATGATGCATTTAGTAAAAAAACACCCTGTTCTGCCCATTTGGTCAAATTGCCATGATCGGGAATAGTAATACCAATATCATTTTGTAGCTCTTTAAAAATATTTAATAGAGATGGAGGCGGTGGTACGCCATTCTGTACAGAGAAACAAAGCCCATGTGCCTGCCCTCGTCCATGATAAGGATCTTGACCAAGGATAACAACTTTTACTTTTTGAAGTGCTGTAGTATTAAAAGCGTTAAATATTAAGGAACCGGGTGGATAGATTGTTTTCCCTTGTGATTTTTCGGTTTTTATATGAGCAGGAATTTGCTGAAAATAATCCGTACTGAACTCTAGCTTCAGTGCCTCTTTCCAAGATTTTTCAATTTTAATATCCATTAATTAAAAAATATTTATGCAAATAAAAGCTTCTGCAAGTTATAAATAATTGGCATTTAACAACTTTAATCAATTAGTGTTTTTACGAGAACAAATCCTTTGTATAAACACCTTGCGGTAATAAAATCAATTTATTTTATTTGTACGAAATTACGAAGGCATTTTTGAAAGCCATTTTGTAATTACTAGAATCCACACTATCCCGTCAAAAGCCTTTTAAAGAATCCTATTCGTGTATAAATGAAAACAATTGCATTTTCAGTTGTACAATTTGAATGTCTTTGTACAACTAGCTTCAGTCAAAATAGGATAATTGAATAAGTAAATAGTAAACATCTATTGTTGCTGTTTGCTGATGTAGAACAATAAGCGTATCCGTTTTTTTCCGTACATATGAAACATTAAGTCTGATCCTTTAAAAAACCAATGTGAAATCTTGATTATGAAAACCCCGTCCGACCGGAGTCATCCGGGCGGGCAACAGTCAATATCAATGTTAAAACTGGAATCCAAATCGCAAATGAAAACCAGAAATTCATATCCCGATTGAAAACTAGGAATCCTTTTGATTTTGAAAAACCAGATCATTTCATTAAAGCTTAAACCTTGGTTAAAAACTACACTGCGGGAGACAGACTAAACTAATCTCCCAAAATGCATCTTCTTGGTACTCTTTGGAAGAAGTAATTGAAAAGCGAAGCACTCAAAAGCTTCGTTTTTCTTTTAAATAACGTTTATATTCCTCGTATTCAGTTTGGTGGGGAAAGTAAAAAAAAATATCTTTGCCGCTCTTTAATCAAAAAGACCCGGTAGCTCAGCTGAATAGAGCAATTGCCTTCTAAGCAATAGGTCATTGGTTTGAATCCAATCCGGGTCACAAAGCATCACAGAAATGTGAGGCTTTTCTAGTTTATTTAAGTTGTAATGGAAAGTAAATTATTAATTTCAATACCTACCGCAGCACTTACATGTACAAAATTACCTTGTTCATTTACCGTGCAAAAAACATCTAAAGATGCGTCCATCTTTTGATTGGCTTCGGATCTTTGCTTTACTATATGGGTGATATCTTTAGTTTGACAGGCTACAGCAAAAATTTTGTTATTGTCATCCATTAAAGGTTCAAGTGTAGTAAGGCCATATTCTATTTCATTTGATTCAGGATAGAAGTGATGATCTACCACTTCAAAGGATTCTCCTTTTAATGCTCTAGTATACTAGATTTTCCATTTTTAAATATAAGTTTTACCAAAAATTCCGATAAATGCAGAGTCGAGTAGTTTATGCTTTTTTCTTGTAATTTTTTCAATAAGGCTGGTATATCTATCATTGGCATATGTCAACTTAAAGTTGGCATTAATGACCCAAATAAGTTCTTTGCTTGGGTCTAGCAGGCATTGAGATAAATGAGTTGGGTTCCTGTTTACAATGACTTTTTCAGAAAATACTTAAAATCAAAAAAAAAGGTTATTTTAAATTTAATTAATTTTTAATAAGAACAATGTTTTTGGCTTAAAAGGGGTAATGATAGAAGTATAAGTTATTAATATTTGCCCCATTTTAAAAATCCCCGATTAAACTTGATTTTATTAAATCAAAAGAGATTTTAAAGAGGTGGGATAGTTACCTATTGGGAGAGAATAAAAATAATCGCTATCAACTTTCAGTTTTCTATCCAATTGTGCGGTTTGTAACATTTAAGCCTGTATAACTTCGTTTAATACATATATTTTCTTTTAAAATGATTTTTAAAGGTGTAAAAGCATGGTTTATGAAAGATATCTAGTTTTCTAATACTTATTTGCAGTACAAAAAATTAGTGTGTAATATTTTTTCTAATTTTAATTGTAGAAATTATGGCATGGTTTTTTCAAAGTACAAGTTGATATATTATTTATAAAACTAAAACCTAAGCTAATGTTACGCTGGACAGTCACATTTTTGATTATTGCGATTATTGCTGCTGTATTCGGATTTGGTGGTATTGCCGCTGGAGCAGCTTCTATAGCGAAAATTCTGTTTTTTGTTTTTATCGTATTATTTCTTATTTCACTAATTTTTGGAAAATCGGGAAAAGTATAAATGAGGAGTTTTGTGTATCGGCTTAATGTCATTGTTTTTCTTTGATAAATTAATTATATTCACTAAAGTGAGAGAAAGCGGAAACAAAGTATACTTTTTGTAGTAGTATTAACATTTATAACATTTAAATTTAATTTTTATGAGTAATTCAAAAGCATTATTAGGATTTGTAGCAGGTGCTGCAGTAGGAGCTTTAGCAGGTATTCTTTTTGCACCAGATAAGGGTTCGGCAACTAGGAAGAAAATTAAAAACAAATCAGGTGACTTGGCAGAATCAGTAAAACACAAATTCAGTGATTTAATTGATGGCATGAAAAACATATATTCTGATGCTAAAGATGAAGCAGAAGAGTTAAGTGATAAAGCAAAAGCTAAATTGGCATCAGCAAAAAATGAAGCGAAAAGTGCCTTATCCTGATTTCGATAGCAACGTCAAATAGTAAAGCACAGATTTATGAAATCAGCAATTAACAATCTCGAAGATATCGTTAATAGTACAGTAGATTTAGTAGAAACTAAAACTGAAATCTGGAAATTAAAAGCTGTAGGTAAAATTTCAGGCACAGTTTCTTCAATTATATCTATAATAGCAGTAGTGCTACTTGCAGGAGTGTCTATCACAATATTAAGTTTTGGTGTAGCCTATTGGATAGGAAATGAACTGGGAAATTTACATTATGGCTTCTTTATTGTCGGCGGATTGTATGCCATTGTGGGAGTACTACTTTATTTTTTGAGAGAAAGACTTTTAAAAACACCAATAAGCAATCTTATTATTGATAAAATTACTGAAAGTGACAACTAAAAGTACTAGCAAAGATTTGCTTAATGAAAAAATAAAGCAACTGGAATTGCAACAGGCAAATCAGGTAACCGAAATTAAGAGTTCATATGCTGATTTATTAGAATCCCTACAACCTGCAAAAATTGTAGGATCTGCCATGAAGAATGTTATTGCGACTCCAGGACTAAAAAGTACTTTTATTGATACCATAATCAGTGCTGGTGCAGGAATTCTTGGAAAGAAAATTATTGCTAAAAAATCTGGAAATATTTTCAGACAAATTGCAGGACTCGCTACTCAGTTTTTGGTAACCAATATGGTTAGAAATAAAATACCTGATTTAAAAAATAGAAAAAATGGAGAATCGGTAATGGATGAAGAATAACTCCTTAGTTAAAAACTTGAAAGGCTGAATTTAATCTAATTCAGCCTTTTTTATGTAGTGTATAAGCCATTCGAATATATAAGCTAATTAAATTTTTGCTATAAGATTTAAGAACCAAAAAAATACGATACATTCATCAATAATAGTTTTAAATTATTAGTAATATGCCATTGTTTAATGACCGATTAAAGCAAATTCTTGTTCTAATCTTAATCATCCTACTTGTAGTTCTTTCTTTAAAAGAACTTGTTATGTTTTTGCCAGGAATACTCGGCGCCATTACTTTTTATATGCTTAGCAGGGCAGGCTATTTTCAACTTGTCTATAATAAAAAATGGAAAAGAGGCACGGCCGCTTTGTTATATTTATTTTATTATCTCATACTATTGGGGATACCTATTTTTCTTGCAATAACACTTATAAGTCCAAAATTAAATGAGTTAATAAGTGATCCTACAGCTGCTGTTGAGAACATTAAATCTGCTGTAACACAAGTGCAGGCTAAGGCTGGTGTCAATTTCATTTCAGAAAAATCTTTGTCGGATTCTTTGGAAAAGGCTGCAGCCTTTATTCCTTCGTTACTTAATAGTACAGCAAATTTGCTAACGAATCTTATTATCATGTTGTTCTTTCTTTATTATATGCTTTATCATGGCAGCGATTTAGAAAAAACTATGGTAAAATTAATTCCACTGAAAAATGAAAATACAAGTCTGCTTGCTACAGAAACAAAGCGGCTAATTAAAGCAAATGCACTTGGCATTCCGTTAATTTCTATTATTCAAGGTCTTGTAGCTACACTCGGGTATTTTATATTTCGATTGGATGAATTTGCTTTATGGGGTTTTTTAACCGGTTTATTTGCTTTTTTTCCGGTGGTAGGAACGATGATTATATGGGTACCATTGGTTATTTATATGTATGCAAGTGGAAATACTATTAATGCCACAGGTTTATTGGTATACAGTGTTCTTATAACTGGGAACATAGATTACGTTGCAAGAATTACTATTATGAGAAGGATGGGTGATGTTCATCCGGTTGTTACTGTTCTGGGAGTTATTATTGGATTAGGATTATTTGGCTTTATTGGTTTAATATTTGGGCCGCTTTTGGTAAGTTATATTATTGTGCTTTCTAAAATTTATATGAATGAGTTTACTTCTACTTTAGAAGTGATACCAACTCCCGTAAAAGATATAGATGAAAAAAATGTAAAGGAGTCCGATACATAAAAAAACCGCCTCGTTTTAAGTGAAGCGGTTTTGAAAATAATTATCTTAATTAGTTACGTTGAAGCTTCGATAATAAACGAAGTAACTCCAAATACAACCAAACTATAGTTACTAATAATCCAAATGCACTGTACCATTCCATATATTTAGGTGCTCTCATTTCAACTCCTTTTTCAATCATGTCAAAATTTAATAAAAGATTGAAAGCGGCTAAACCAACAACTAATATTGAAAAGCCAATGCCCAACGGTGTTGCTGCATTTGTAAATGATCCGATTGGAGAACCCATTACTAGAAAAGTAATCCATTGCACCATATAAAATATTGCAATTGCGGCAGTAGCAACTACTATAACGGTTCTCAGTTTTTTAGTAACTTTTATTATTCTGTAACGATAGAGTAAAAACATTATTAATGTTACCAATAAAGTTAGTGCTACAGCTTGTGTAGGTAAACCAGGATAAGAATAATTATACATTGCTGAAATAGATCCAACAAACAAACCTTCTAAAACTGCATAGCCCGGAGCAAGGTATTGTGACCATGTTTTTTTGAACATCATTAACAAGGCAATTCCTAACCCTCCAAAAACACCGATAAGCATTAATGTCATCGGGTCACTTCCTTTGTCAAACTGATTCCATGCAAAAAGGGTAGAGGCAATCATCAACGCCATCAAAACGCCAAACTTATTTAGTGTTCCGGTAACTGTCATTTCCTCACCAGTACTAATTCCTTCAAGAATAGTTTCCTGATAAGTTTTTTCCTGTAAAGTAGGATTGCTCGATTTGAAAATTGACATAGATTAAAATTTTAATAAAGATAGAATGTTTAGTACAAAATAAATCGCAAATTGGGGAAATTCCAAATTCCGCCAGAACAACCTGTTTTTATTTAGAATTTGGGATTTAGATTTTGGAGTTTTGTCTAGTAGTGCCAGCGAACAAATGCCTCCATAGCTGCATAATGGGTCAGTCCAAGATCGGCATAGATGTTTGCGGTAGCTGCATTCCTTTCTTCTGCCCTTTGCCAGAATTCCCTTGAATCGCTTCCCTGAAAAGGAATCATATCTTTTTGCGATTGGTGAATGAAAATGCCGAACCTCTTCTTTAAAACCTGATCAGGACTCATTGGGATTGCCATTTCAATTTCTTCGATATTCCATTCCTGCCAGGCACCTTTGTAGAGCCAGAGCCAGCAGTCGTTTATCCATTCATCACCAGCATCTTTAATTCTTCTTAATGCCTCCAGCACCACTTCAAAACATACGATATGTGTACCATGCGGGTCAGCAAAGTCACCGGCGCAATAAACCTGTTGTGGTTGTATTTTACGAAGTAACTCAATTGTGATTTTTACATCCTTTTCACTCATTGGTTTTTTCTCAATCGTTCCGGTTTCATAAAATGGAAGATTCATGAAATGGATATTCTCATCGGGAATACCAACATAGCGGCAGGTCGCTTTTGCTTCGCCACGGCGAATCAAACCTTTTATCGAACGGATATTTGGAGTATCTACCTGATTCGATTTTTTTCTTGCCAAAAATTTCCTGGCATTCTCCAATATTTTTCCAGACTTGCTGGTGTTGATGCCTGCAATTTCTTCGAAGCCGACAGCAAAGTCAAGATGCCTTGTTACAAATTCATCCGTTACCGCAATATTGCCACTGGTTTGATAACCTACATGCACTTCATGTCCCTGATCATGCAGCCGTTGAAATGTTCCGCCCATGCTGATAATATCATCATCCGGGTGAGGGGAGAAGATGATTACTCTTTTTGGATAAGGTGATGAACGTTCAGGATGCGCCGGAATATCTGCATTCGGTTTACCGCCGGGCCAGCCTGTAATAGAATCCCGCAGCATATAATATACTTGTAAGTTGATTTCGTATGCATCGCCTTTTTCAACCAACAAATCACTTAAGCCATATTCATTATAATCGCTGTTGGTTAAACTAAGAACTGGTTTTTTTAATTTCAGCGCCATGTTAACCACGGCCTTCTTTATCATTTTCGGATTCCAGTCACAATCACCTGTCAACCACGGTGATTTATTTCTGGTGAGTTCAGATGCAGCCGCTTCGTCTACAATAAATGTAACATCATCATGATTTTGCAACAATGAAGCTGGCACATGTTCGCTATCATCCTCTTCCACAGCTTTTTTAATAACAGGAGCTTTTGCACTACCCCATGCCATCAGAATAATTTTCTTTGATTGTAGAATGGTACTGATGCCCATCGTAATAGCCAATCTTGGAACCTGCGAAATATTGGCAAACTCATATGCATTGGCAATTCTAGTGGAGTTGTCCAATGTTATCAATCTGGTTTTTGAATAAATGCCAGACCCTGGTTCGTTGAAACCGATATGCCCGTTATTACCAATGCCTAAAATTTGCAGATCAATTCCACCTACATCTTTTATCATTTTTTCATATTGGCGGCATTGTTCCTTTATATCTTCTTTTGCTATTTCACCATTCGGTATATGAATGTTTTTTGGGTTGATATCAACATGATTAAACAAATTGGTTTGCATAAAACGATTGTAACTCTGCAACGCTTTGTTATCAATCGGATAATATTCATCAAGGTTAAAAGCGATAACGTTTTTAAAACTCAGCTTTTCCTCTTTATGTAATCGGATCAGTTCTGTGTATAGCGATTTTGGTGTTGAACCGGTAGCAAGACCGAGAACACATTTTTGTTTTAACTTTTGTTTCCCCCGAATAAAGTCGGAAATCTGGCGGGCAACAAATGCTGAACCATCTTTTGGAGAAGGAAAAACTTTTACAGGTATCTTCTCAAAGCTGTCAGAAAGATCTATAGAACCAATCTTCTTTGCCATATGATTGTGTTGAGTCATAAAGATAATTAAGATTGAAGGTTTTTGCTGCTATTTGCAGGTATTTGCGGAAAAATAAATTTATTTAGTTTAATTCACTTCAATTTCATCAATAAAAAGCCATGCCTTCTTGCCTGCACCGGGGTTTCCGGTGGGAATCTCACCCCAGTTTGCTGCAACAATTTTTACAAACCTTACAGCAGTTGAATCAAAACTCATTTTCATAATGCCCTTTCCTGTCACGGTTTTGCTTTCTACAAAATCATCTGTCATGCTGAGAGATTTCCAGGTAGTGCCGTCTAAGGAACCAAAAACTTCGGCAGTAAGTGGTTGCCATATCCAACTCGAAGTTCTTTTAAAACTATTAACCACTACAGAACTGATTTTTTGTTCAGTGCCGAAATCAATAATTGCTTCGCAATTGGCACCACTAAACCCAAGAAACTCTTTTGTTCTGGTAAAACCTTTTTCATTGATAACGCCGTTGACTAAAGTAAAAGCTCCATCACCAGGATAATTTTTTGCTGCTTCGTTAGTTAATGTAATTTTTTTGCCGGTGGCTTTGTTGAAGGAAAATTTTTGTGAAATACTATTATTAAGATTTTCTCCATTTTCAGTTGACCATCCAATGTATTTACCACTTCTTGTTATTTGGATTGGTTTGTCATAAAAAAGAAATGCTGGGGGATTAGGCGGATCATTAATATCAAGTATCTTATTGTATTTTATTTTGTTGGCTTTAATTTTTGTTTCAAGTTTCCACAAAACTCCATTAAAGTCATCTGTGGGCAACACAGTTGTCTTCAAATCAAAATACGCCTTACTATAATTTGCTCCCCAGTTTTCATACCTTTTGATTTGTTCAGGCAACCTTTTTTCAAAATCTTTCCAATCCCTTTTTTCTTTCGGAGTCCAAAGTATTTCGCTTAGTGCAGCCATTCGGGGAAAGATGGTGTATTCCACTTTCTTTTCATTACCAATATATTCTGCCCAAACATTTGCTTGTGCACCGAGTATATATTTGCCTTCTGCTTCGCTCAGCTCTTTTGGTATAGGTTCGTAAGTATATACTTTTTCAATTGGGTTGTAGCCGCCGATTGTAACCGAGTCTTCATTCTCACTTTGTGAGTGATCGAAATATAAAGGACTGCCGGGTGTCATAATCACATTATGTTTTTGCTTGGCTGCCTCTATGCCGCCAGCTTCACCCCGCCAGCTCATGACTACAGCATTTGGGGCAAGACCACCTTCCAATATTTCATCCCAGCCAATTAATGTTTTGCCTTTGCTGTTCAAGTATTTTTCGATGCGTTGTACAAACCAGCTTTGTAGTTCATGTTCGTCTTTTAATCCTAACTCTTTTATTCTTTTTTGGCATTGCGGGCATTTCTTCCAATGAGTTTTTGGTGCTTCATCACCACCAATATGAAAATACTTTGACGGGAATAACGGAATCACTTCGTCTATCACATTTTGTAAGAATAAAAATGTTGAATCCTTTCCTGCACAGAAAATATCATCAAACACTCCCCATGTTTCTTGTACTAATTTTATTTTACCGTTCTTTTGTTCTTCCACACTTTTATTGGAGATCATATTTATTGGAATCTCCGTTGGCTTTTCCGGAAAACAACTCAACCATGGATACGCAGCAATTGCAGCACTGCCATGCCCTGGCATTTCAATTTCAGGAATCACTTCAATATATCTGTCCTTTGCATACTGTCCCACTTCTTTTATCTCTGCTTGTGTGTAAGAGCCGACATAAGGAATATCATCGTGACCAGTTCCTGGATAACGACCAATGATGGTTCCGTTTCTCCATCCACCAATTTTCGTTAGTTCAGGATATTTTTTATTTCAATCCGCCAGCCCTGGTCTTCCGTTAAATGCCAGTGAAAAATATTTAGTTTATGAAAGGCGAGATAATCAATATATCTTTTTACAAATGAAACAGAGAAGAAGTGACGGCAAACATCGAGGTGCATACCACGATATTGAAAACGAGGATAATCTGTGATACTTACCTGAGGAACTGCAAAGCCTGACTCAGATATTTTATTACCGTCACTTGATTTTGGTTGTGTTAGAAGCTGACTTAAAGTTTGTATCCCATAAAATATTCCTTCATTATCACCACTAATTGTAATTCCTTTGTTATTGCTTTCAAGTTTGTAAAACCCTTTTTTATCTTGTTTGCTATTATAGATTAGGTAGATAGCATTTTTTTCAGCTTTGCTTGTTACCTGTAAATCCAGTGCAAAGTTTTCTTTTAGAAATTCATTCAAGTAGAATGCCGAAGATTTGGTCATATCGTCATACGAAATAACGGTTTCCTCTGTGATAGTAAAAACTCCTTTGCCTTTTTTTATCTCTACTGGTTGTGGTACTATATTAAAGTCTTGTGCAGAAAGAGAAAAAATGTGATTAAGAAAAATTGTATTAAAAATATTCTTCGCATGATTCGATTTTAATTAGATAGTAATAAATATATAATAACGTTCCAACATTTAAATCAAGGAGATTTTTTTATCTCATTATCGGTAAACTGACACTTGATGAATTACTTCCATCATGATAAATCTTTATAGTCGCTTTTTTGAAATCTTCCGGCTTGGCTTCATAGATGTTCATAAATTGCTGTGGGTTGCGGTCAGCCAATGGAAACCAACTGCTTTGTACCTGTATCATTAAACGATGTCCTTTTTTAAACGTATGTGCTACATCCGGTAAAGCAAATTCAACCGTTTCTATTTTGTTTGGTTTGAAAGGCTCTGGGGTTGTAAAACTGTTTCTGAATTTCCCCCGCATAATTTCTCCACGAACCAGCATTTGATAGCCATTCATTGGATATGAAGCCACACCCGACCTCCCCGTAGGGGAGGAGTTAGCCTCCGAATATTGAAAATTGTCTGGAAATACGTCAATGACTTTTACTACAAAATCTGCATCTGTACCACTGATGCTTACCTTCAGATTGGCAATTACAGGGCCAGCTAATGTCAAATCTTCATCCAGCACATCTGTTTCGAAAGTCAGCACATCAGGCCTGCGGGAAGCAAACCGCTGATCATCGGTCATATATTCTCTTGTTCTTCTGAAATGTACATCTTCTGTATAGGGCACAGGTTTGGCTGGGTCACTTACATACTCCGAAAAGCTTCCAGTTTTTATATAAGTTGGAAGGTTCCAGGATAATGCTCCATCAGGTGCAAGGTAAATCGGTCTTTGTTGTGTGGCTGCAGGCGGCCACTGTTCCAGTTTTCTCCATTTGTTTTCTCCTGTAAAAAAGATTGTTGCTTCTGATAATTTGGGATCATCGCCTTTTCCTTTCAGGTAATAATTAAAGAATGGTATTTCAATATTATTCTGATACCAATGGGAGGTATTGCTTTCAAATTTTACATTTCCCAGTTGTGTACCATCGCTGCTTGCCCACTGACCATGATACAAAGGGCCCATCACTATCTTATTATTTGCAGAAGGGTTTTGTTTTTCAATTGCTTTGTACAAGTTCCATGCACCAAAACAATCTTCTGCATCAAACAATCCGCCTACAACTAACATAGCTGGCTTAATATTATACATTGCCGTTCTCGCATCTCTTGCTTTCCACCAGTCATCGTAATTAGGATGGGCATACATTTCATGCCAGAATTTTATGCTGTCTCCTAAATATTCTCCTAATTTTTTTAATCCGCCTGCTTCGAGATAGAATTTATAATTATCTCTTACTTTAAAATTATAGCCAGGAGAGCCAACGGTTGTTGGTTTGGGTCTTGGTTTACCAAACGAAGAATAAAATGAAAACCCGTCCATTGGGAAGAAAGCACCGTTATGATGGAAATCATCACCCATAAACCAATCGGTAACTGGTGCTTGTGGACTTACCGCTTTCAATGCTGGATGACCGGAGGCTGCAGCCATTGTTGAATAGAATCCCGGATAAGAAATGCCAAATACACCAACGTTTCCATTATTATCTGTCAGATTTTTTACTAACCAGTCAATTGCATCATAGGTATCGCTGGCTTCATCTGTTTCAATTCCGGTTTTATTTTTATTAAAGGGACGAACATCTGCAAATTCCCCTTCACTCATCCATCGGCCTCTAACGTCTTGTGTTACGATGATATAGTTTTCTCTTGTATAATATTTCCAGTATCGATCCCATAGTCTTGCATTAAAAGCAGTTCCATACGGCGCACAGGAGTAAGGTGTTCTCGTCATCAGTATAGGATGCTTTTCACTTTTATCCTTTGGCATATAAATGGAAGTAAAGAGCTTTACACCATCCCGCATAGGAATGTATTGCTCAATCTTAGTATAGTTATCTTTTATCCAGGCAGAATCCTGTTCATGTTGGGCTGACAGAAGATTTACAAAAAGCAGTAGTAGAAGTGAAGTCAGTATTTTTCGCATAGATGTTATTTTGATGCTTTAAATTTACTGATTCTAACTGCAATAACTTTTTTATTATGCAAACAAATACGGATACCATCACAAAATTTTATACAGCCTTTCAAAAACTGGATTATCAAACGATGAATAGTTGCTACAGCAATGATATTGTATTTAATGACCCGTTGTTCGGGTTATTGCGGGGCGATGAGGCAAAGTATATGTGGGAAATGCTTTGTAAAAATGCAAAAGACTTTTCGCTTACTTTTTCCAATATTGAATTGCTGGATGAGGAATATGCTACCTGCAATTGGGTAGCTACTTATACTTTTTCAAAAACCGGCAGGAGAGTGGTGAATCATATCAAGGCTTATATGTTGCTGAAGGATGGATTGATTGTTGAACATAGCGATGCATTTAAAATAAGTAAATGGGCAGCACAAGCTTTAGGATTTAAAGGAGTTTTATTGGGTTGGTCGGGATATATGAAGAAAAAGATACAGCAGAATGCGAGAAAGAATCTGATAAAGTTTATAGAGAAAAAAACAAGTGAATAGTGAATTGTCAGTAGTGAACAGATTCTGTAACTATAAAGTCCCATTGACTATTCACTATTCACTATTCACTACTGACTATTCAACAATTAATCTTCTAGAACTCCGAACTTCCCTGCATTCACATCTGCAATTGCCTCTTGCACTTCCTTCATTGTATTCATTAGAAATGGACCATACTGTGCAATTGGTTCATCAATTGGTTCGCCAGATAGGACGAACAATATTGAGTCTTCGCTTGCCTTAATGGAAATCAGCTCACCTTCATTACCAAATAAAACAAAATGATCGGCTTGTGCTGTTTCATTATTAATAGTTACACTTCCCTCTACCACTAAAATGCCTGTATTATATGTTGCAGGAAATTTAAAATCGATTTCTGCATCCATTTTCAACCTTGCATTATACATTTGTATGGGTGTGAATGTAGATGCTGCTCCTTTTGCATTATCATATTCACCTGCAATAATCTCAACTACACCTTTATTGTCGGATAATTGATATTTGCCCATCATTTTATTAGTGATCTCCTGATATTTTGGGGCCGTCATTTTATATTTAGCTGGAAGATTTACCCAAAGCTGAACCATTTGAAACATACCACCTTCTTTCGCAAAAGTTTCTTCATGATATTCTTTATGTAACAAACCTGATGCTGCCGTCATCCATTGCACATCGCCTTGGCCAATTATGCCGCTGTTGCCAGAACTGTCATGATGAGCAATTCTTCCATGATAGGCAATCGTCACGGTTTCAAACCCACGATGCGGATGAACGCCTACACCTCTTGGTTTATCAGTTGGTGGAAATTCCACTTTAGAATTATAATCCATTAAAAAGAATGGACTCATTCTTTGCTTCGATATTCTTCCACCTGGGAAAAACCCATGAACTCTGAATCCATCACCTACCATATGTGCTGCAGGAGGTGGAATAATCGCTTCGATTTTTTTTATAGTACTCATATTATCTCCTTTTAAAATATTAATGGAACTTCCATTAGTAATATTTCTGCATTTGCATCTGCTTTTATTTCTAATTTGTCGGTAGCAGATATTGCCAATCCGTCTCTTCTATTCAATTCTTCTCCATTAATAGTTACATCACCTTCTATCACAAATACATAAATGCCGTTGCCATCTTTTTTCAAATTATAGGTTGTTGTAAAACCTTTATCCATTTTTCCTAAACTAAACCATGCATCTTGGTGAATTTGTACACCACCATCATTAGTTCCCACAGGAGATACAACAGTTAAAAGTTTATTATGCTTGTCGGAATCAGTAAAACTTTTTTGATCGTAACGAGGCGTTACATTTTTCTTATTAGGAAAAACCCATATCTGAAAGAACTTTACTTCTTTATCATGGTTCTTATTCTTTTCGCCATGCTGTATACCTGTTCCGGCACTCATTGCCTGTATATCGCCTTGGCGGATAACCTGAGTGTTTCCCAGATCGTCTCTATGTTCTAAATCCCCAGAAGTGGGAATTGAAATTATTTCCATGTTATCATGCGGATGTGTACCGAAACCCATGCCGCCAGAAACAGTATCGTCATTTAGTACTCTTAATGCACCAAAATGAATTCTTTCCGGATCATGATAACCTGCAAAGCTAAATGTGTGATACGAATCTAACCATCCATGATTAGCATGACCTCTTGTATTGGCCTTGTGAAGAATGGTGTTCATAATAAACTCCTTTTTATTTTATGTTTATAAAAATTAAATAGATACTTTTTCTTCAACTAATTTTTCTGCCAACCAGAAAAATTCAGTTATAAAATTATGAACAGCATTCTGGAAGCTTTCATCAATCAGTTCACCGTGCTCATTGAATTTTTTATCAACCGCAGGTGTTATCAGCAAATAAGGTGATGCAATTCCAAATAAAGCAGGAACCAATTGCAATAATTGTTGTGATGCTCTCATACCGCCCATTGCGCCTGGAGATGCAGTTACAATTCCAAAAGGCTTATGGTTTCTTTTTGGAAAATGATCCAGCAAATTTTTTAAAGCAGGAGAGTAGCTGCCGTTATACTCCGGGGTTACTAAAATATAAGCATCTGCATCAAAAATTCTTTTTGCTAATGGTTGGAATTCTGCAGGTGCTTTATCAACCGATACCCAAACGGATTGAACAGGAGGAATTGTCCAGTCTTTCATATCAATTATATCAACTTCATGCTCTGTTGTTTCTTTAATTTGGTTTTTAAGATGCATTGCAACTCTTCTTGTTACACTATTGATTCTTGGGCTTCCTGATATTATTTCTATTTTCATTTTCTTGATTTTATTTTCAAAGTTACAAAATCAATGTTTAAACATCAAATTTTATTTCCAGCGGATTTGTTAATGTTGTTTTTGGTGGTTTTTGAAAGGGAAACGGTTAATTTCGGCTTGCTAAATTAAAACAATGGTAAACAGAAGAAAGTTCATCAAAGCGTCTGCACTCAGTTCAATGGCATTATCCTTCGGTAAAGTTGCAGCATGTAACAGCCAATCCTTTCCGGTAAAAGGAAAAGCTGTGGTTATTTCCACTTGGGATGCTGGATTGAGAGCTAATAAAGCGGCCTGGGAAGTATTGAAAGATGGTGGTAGAGCATTAGATGCTGTAGAAAAAGGAGTAATGGTAACAGAAAATGAACAAAACTGTTGTGTAGGATTAGGCGCCAATCCAGATAGAGATGGTTTTGTAACATTGGATGCATGCATTATGGATGAGTTTTCTAATTGTGGTAGCGTAGCATTTTTGGAAAGAATAAAACATCCTGTTTCCGTGGCAAGAAGAGTAATGGAAAAAACACCGCATGTAATGTTAGTAGGAAGCGGCGCACAACAATTTGCGGTAGCAGAAGGATTTCCATTGGAAGAACAAAAACTTTCCCCTGATGCACAAAAGAATTATGATAACTGGTTAAAGAAATCTGAATATAAACCACCTGCCATAAATGTTGAATCTAAACAAGGTCATGGGCCATTTGCACCATATAAATTAGAGAATGGAGAATGGAATCATGATACAATTGGAATGATAGCAATGGATGCCAATGGAAACCTAAGTGGTAGTTGTACTACCAGCGGTGCCGGTTTTAAAATGCGGGGACGTTTGGGAGATTCTCCCATTATTGGTGCCGGATTATTTGTAGATAATGAAGTGGGAGCTTGTACAGCAACGGGACAAGGGGAAGATGTAATCCGTGTTGCTGGTTCGCATACAGTAGTGGAATTAATGCGGCAAGGTTTATCGCCAGAAAAAGCATGCAAGACTGCCATTGAAAGAATTATGCGGATTAAAGGAGAGAAAGCAAAAGATATTCAGGTCGGCTTTCTTGCTGTTAATAAGAAGGGAGAAGTTGGTGCATTTGCAATACACAAAGGATTTAGTTATGCAATTAAAACAAATAGCGTTGAAGAAATGGTGAATTCAAAATACATAATGGAGTAGAATGAATGATAAAAAATATATAATCGAAATTGCAACATCAGATTTTGTAACAACAAGATCAGCTGTAGAAGGTGGAGCAGACAGGATTGAACTTTGCGCCAATCTTGCAGAAGGAGGAACTACACCATCACTCGGAACATTAAAACAGTGTAGAGAAAATTTTAATGTTGCTTTATCTCCAATTATACGACCAAGAGGTGGCGATTTCCTTTATACAAAAGATGAATACGAAATTATGTTGCTGGACATAAAACTATGTAAACAGCTCGGCTGTGATGGGGTAGTGATTGGATTGCTGAACATGGACGGTACTATTGATATGGTAAGAACTGCTCAGCTAATTGAGACTGCTTATCCCTTGGGTGTTACTTTTCACCGGGCATTTGACAGATGTAAAGATCCTTTTGTAGCGTTGGAACAATTAATTGAAATTGGCTGTGAAAGAATTCTTACTTCCGGGCAGCAGCCTTCTGTTGTAGACGGGGTAGATATGGTTGCTGAATTAAATAGAATTGCAGATGACAGAATTATTATAATGCCAGGCAGCGGTGTAAGAAAAGAAAATATTAAAATGCTGGCAGAGAAAACCGGTTGTACGGAGTTTCATTCATCATTAAGAAGCAAGGAGACAAGTAAAATGAGTTTTATTCATTCTGGGTTTAAAGATTCGGCGGAGAGCTATACTAATAATGCAATCTCATCAGCTGAAGTAAAGGAGTTGAGAAATGCGTTGATTTTTTAAATTTTCAGTGATTTCATATACCCCGCATTAACCTCTACAGCATTCAATGGCGTAGTACCCGCATAATATTCTTGCTCAACAATAAAATGCTTCATGCCATTTTCCTTTGCTGTTTTTAAAACAGATGGCCAGTTAATAGAACCGGTGCCAAGGTCAACTGAATTTTGGCTATTATTTGTTCCTGGTGTTTTGCTGCGGTCTTTAACATGGCAAAGACGAAACCTATTTTTATATTTTTTCAGCCATGCTTCAATATCCTCCCCGGCAGTGGCTACCCAATACATATCGAGTTCAAAATCTACCAATGATGCATCAGTATTATTCATCATTACATCTTGTGGCAGTTGTCCGTCTATTGGTTTAAAAGAATAATCATGATTGTGATAGGCAAAGCGGATTCCGTTACTCTTACATATTTCACCTTTTTTATTAAAGTTGTCAGCCGCTTTTTTGTAATCATCCATTGATTTTTGTGGGCCTAACCAAGGGCAAATCAAATATTTCATACCAATAGCACTAGCTTCGGCAGCTTTCTTTTCAAAATCTTTATTAATATCTGCGTGACTGTCAACAATCTTCATTCCTAATTCATCCATATATTTTTTAAAATCGATATTGCTCATTCCCCAAAACATTCCATTTGGCCCTTCATAACTTTCAATTTGCTTATAGCCAAATCCGGCTATTTGTTTTAATACACCTTTAGGGTCTTTGGGCATATCATCCCGCAGTGTATATAGTTGAATTCCGAAGTCACCGATTTTTCCTGGTTTGTTACAGGCATCTAATAGCGATAAACCACTCATATTAGCAAGCATTAATCCACTAGTAATACTTCCTGATGTTTTTATGAATTTTCTTCTATTGTACGACATAAACTTTTAATTTAATTATTCAGCCCAAGCTTTATCACCTTTTGCATAGGGAAAGGCTCCGTCATATTTACCAGGTACCGGCATATGCCGTAATGTTTCAGTCATGCCTGTTTTGGAAGAGAAGAAGCCAAGTAATGTCAATTGCTTCATCATAGTGTAATAATGACGAGGGGATGAAACAAAATCGTAAGGTTTTTTCTTAGCTGCAAATTCTTCCCGCTGCGGTTTATCTTTTTCTGACACTGCTTTGTCAAATTCTTTTGCTTCTTTTTCAAGACTCACTAAAAATGCATGACGTTCCTCAGATATACAATCCATGAAGGATTTATTGGTTGCTTTTGTACAAGCATCATCTAATGTGCTGATACCTTTCATAAAAGCATCTTGTTGCTCTTGTGTATAACAATCAGTCACCATTACTTTCATAAACTCACCAACTTTTGCAGCTTTGGCACCAGGTGTTGTTGTAGCTGGAATTATTGTTTCACCAATTTCATCGAGCAAAGCAATATTGGTAGCGGTAAAACCTGCATCGGCTTTTGCTCCGGTTTTACAACCGGTTAAAAAACTTCACCGCCAATTACTACACCACCAGTAAGAACGGCAATCATTTTTAAAAGTTCTCTGCGATCCATATCTAAAAAATTATTCGTTACAAATTTTGGTTTTCGAACTATGCTGAGTAAAGAACCGAACGTACAAGAGTGCGACGCAACAAAGATGCTAGTACCACAGTTGCTGGGCTCATAAATTTCCTTTTTTCAATTCGTTTACTGCAAATTCTGCTGCTCTTGCTGTTAATGCCATATAGGTTAATGACGGGTTTACACAGCTTGCACTTGTCATACAAGCTCCGTCGGTTACAAATACATTTGTAGCATCCCAAACCTGGTTATTACCATTAAGTACAGATGTTTTTGGGTCACGGCCCATACGGGCTGTTCCCATTTCATGAATGCCCATTCCTACTTCGTATCCAGCATCGTAGGTATTTACATTTTTTACTCCCGCAGCTTCCAGCATTTCTTTCGCATCATTTTGCATGTCTTCCCGCATCTTTATTTCATTTTCTTTGATCTCAACATCCATATCAAGAACCGG
This sequence comes from Chitinophagaceae bacterium, assembly GCA_016708765.1. GTDB lineage: Bacteria > Bacteroidota > Bacteroidia > Chitinophagales > Chitinophagaceae > JJ008. The sequence continues at coordinate 402,040 of JADJFD010000001.1, read as the reverse complement.
CAAGCCCCATTTATCTTTTACATTTTTATTAAGTGTTATTTTGTTTTCATGATAAGGTAGCATTTCTCCGAAACCCGTTAGTCCCATATGCCAGTTGTCACGGGGTATGCTCATTGCCTCTTTTAAGTCTGCACCGATTGTAAATTCAGCTACTTCAGCACCCCGGCCTCTGCCTGCGCCACCTTGGTATCCAAAACCTCTTACATAATCTCTTTTATCATCATAATAATTTCTGAATCTTGGCAAATAAATTCCTGAAGGACGACGGCCATATTCATATTTATCACTAAAGCCCTCCACTGTGCCGCCTGCACCTGTGCGAAAATGGTGATCCATTACATTATGTCCCAATTCTCCGCTGCTGCTACCTAATCCATCAGGCCAGATATCGGTTGCAGAATTCATTAACACCCATGTTGAATTGAATGAAGATGCACAGAGAAAAACAATTTTTGATTTGAATTCGTAAGTTTTGTTATCAGTCGTATCAATAATTTCGACACCAGTTGCTTTTTTTGTGTCCTTATTATAATTCACTTTTGTTACCAATGAAAAAGGACGGAGTGTTAAATTACCTGTTGCCATAGCAGCAGGCAATGTTGCTGATTGTGTACTGAAATATGCACCGAAAGGACAACCTCGCCAACAACGATTACGATATTGACAATTCGTACGATTATTATGCGGCACCGTAATGTTGGCAGTACGGCCAACGGTCAGTATTCTTTTATTATTGTAGTGCTTCTTTAGTTTTTCTCTTATATCTTTTTCTACAATATTTAAATCCATAGGAGGCATAAAATCACCATCAGGTAAAACATCCAAACCTTCTTTCATGCCTTGTATACCAGCAAATCTTTCTGCATAGCCATACCAGGATGCCAAATCTTCATAACGGATGGGCCAATCAACGCCATGTCCATCTTTTTGATTTGCTTCAAAGTCTTCTTTATTCCAACGATAACTATGACGGCCCCACAATAATGAACGGCCACCAACATGATAACCCCGAAACCAGGAGAAGGGTTTTGTTTCGGTATATGGAGAATCTTTATCACTTGCCCACATATCGAGTACAACTTCATTTAAAGGATAATCTCTTTTTAATTTTGGATATTCTTCAATCATCTTTTGTGTACGTCCACCACGGTGAGGGAATTCCCAGGATTCTTTATTGGCATTTACATAATCTTTTACATGTTCTATATCCCGGCCTCTTTCCAATAATAAAACTTTCAGGCCTTTTTCTGTCAGTTCTTTCGCAGCCCAGCCACCGCTGATACCAGAGCCAACTACAATTGCGTCATAAGTATTATCTGCCATGTCTTCTTGAATATTTAAGATTGAATATTAATTATTTTATACGTCACAGATTTTTATTGCTTTTTTAAGTGCTGCTATCTTATCAGAATTTTCCTTTCCACTGGGAATAAACTCCTGCGCCACATATCCCTTATATCCTGTTGCAATTATTGCTTTCATGATTGCGGGATAATATAATTCCTGCGATTCATCTATCTCATGCCGTCCCGGTACACCAGCAGTATGATAATGACCAAAATATTGATGGTTGTTTTGTATTGTTCTGATAACATCGCCTTCATTTACCTGCATATGGTAGATGTCGTATAATATCTTAAAATTTTCTGAACCAATTTTCTTGCAAAGATCTACGGCCCATTTTGTATTATCTGCCATATAATCTTTATGATCTACTTTGCTGTTGAATACTTCAATCTGTATAGTTACTCCGTTTTTTTCTGCCAAACCTATTACTTGTTTAATGCCTTCAGACATGTTATTCATGCCTGTTTCATCGTCTATGCCTTTTCTGTTTCCACTAAAGCATATTAAATTTTTATAACCGGCAGCAGCAACTAATGGAATGGCTTCTGAAAAGTTTTTTATTAACTCAGGATGAAAGGATTTGTTATTCCAACCTTCGGTTAAACTTATTTTTCCGTTAGTGTAGCACATGGAACAAGTAATACCATGTTTTTGAATAGTTGGCCAATCTTTGGGTGCAAGTAAATCAATAGCTTTTACACCCATTTTTTTCACCATTGCACACATTCCTTCCAATCCTAAAAAATTATATGTCCATAAACAAACAGAGTGATTGATATTTCCTTTGAGTTTCGGAATATCTTCATTCACAATGTCAGCAGGGGCAGATTTACCAGTTAACGAAATACCAGCAAGCCCAGCACTTAATAATGATATGGCTTTTCTTCTTTTCATGTTTAAGTCTGCACCGTTTTTTTGTCATTTTTAAAGAATAACATAAATAGTAAAGAAACGCCGGCAGCAAACAAGCAAGGATATATCCAGATGGTTTGCCAGTTATGGTTTATCACTTTTCCAGCAGCATCAGTGATTGCATAACTACCGACAATTTTTCCGGCTGCCCAGAAACCGATATACATACCAACTCCATAAGTTGCCAATGTAATCAAGCCTTGTGCAGATGAACGAACTCTTTCGCCTGCTTTATGATCTGTATAAATTTGTCCGGTAACAAAAAAGAAATCATAACATATGCCGTGTAATATTATTCCGAAGTAGAGCATCCATAAACCGCTGTTCATATCTCCATAAGAAAATAATAAATAACGCAATACCCAAGCAAACATTCCTATCAGCAACATCTGCTTAACACCAAATCGTTTAAAGAAGAAAGGCATCAGAAATAAGAAAACTGTTTCCGCTACTTGTCCGAGTGTCATTTTTCCAGCGGCACCTACCATGCCTGATTCATTTAAGAAAAGATTTGCCTGGCCATAATAAAATGCAAGTGGAATACAAATCAATATAGATGCAATAAAAAATATGAGATAGTTTTTGTCTTTCAAGATTTTCAACGCATCCAATCCAAGTACTTCTGAAATGGATACTTTTTGACCGGCTTTTGGCGGAGGTGTATTGGGTAAAAAGAAAGAATAGACACCAAATAGGGCAGAAGTAGCAGCGGCTACTTTATAGGTAATTGAAAGAGATTCTGGATTATTTTCCCATGCCATCCATTGTATAATCGCACCTGCAACTATCCATCCAATGGTTCCCCACATTCTTAATCCGCTGAATTGTTTTTCTGCACTGGTTACTTGTTTCAATGCAATTGCATTGACTAATGCCAGCGTTGGCATGTAAATAATCATGTAAATAAGTAAAAGACTGTAAAATGAGCCGAATGTAGTTTGTGTAGTTATATAATAAAGCAAACCTGCGCCAGCTAAATGTAAAACACCAAGAATCTTTTGTGCAGCGAAAAATTTGTCGGCAATCATTCCAATAATAAAAGGAGCAATGATTGCACCTAAACATTGTGTACCGTAGGCAAGTCCCGTTTGGCCGTCCGTTGCTCCAATATTTCCCTTGGTTAAGTAAGTGCCCATTGTTACAAACCAGATGCCCCAGACAAAGAAATTAAAAAACATCATGGAAGAGAGCTGAACTCTGGTAGTAAGTTTCATAATCAAGCCTTATTAGATTATTGTAAGTTTTTCAAAAAAAACCGTTAGAAAACTAAATGTACTATTTTTAATAACAGATTCATGTATCATCAACACATATTTTACCAGATACATATTCACATCAATTGTAATAATGACAGACAGAAAAATAAGAATGGGAATGATTGGCGGCGGACCGGGTGCATTTATCGGTGCAGTACATCGTATGGCAGCAAATCTTGATGGAGATATAGAACTGGTAAGCGGCTGTTTTAGCAGCGATCCCAAAAAATCAAAACAAGCAGGTAAAGAATTGCACTTGTCTGCATTAAGGGTATATGCTTCATACAAAGACATGATAAGGCTTGAGAAAAATCTACCTGATAACGAGAGAATCGATTTTGTAAGTATCGTAACGCCAAATCATTTACATTTTGAACCAGCTAAGCTTGCGTTAGAGAATGGTTTTCATGTGGTGCTGGATAAGCCAATGACACTTACATTAAAAGAAGCGAATCAATTAAAGGAGATTGCACTAAAAAATGATAGACTAATTTGTCTAACGCATACCTATACTGGCTACCCAATGATAAAACAAGCCAGACAAATGATAAAGAAGGGATTGTTTGGCACAATAAGAAGAATAGTAGTGGAATATCCACAAGGCTGGCTTAGTACTGCTTTGGAAAATACTGAACAGAAGCAAGCCGCCTGGAGAACAGATCCGAAACGAAGCGGCATTGCAGGGGCAATGGGAGATATTGGCACTCATGCATTCAATCTCGCAGAATACGTTTCAGGACTTTCAACAACAAAAATATGTGCAGATCTGAATACAGTTGTGAAAGGAAGAAAGTTGGATGATGATGGAGCAGTGTTATTGAAATTTGACAACGGAGCAAGTGGTGTATTATTTGCAACGCAAATTGCCGCTGGTGAAGAGAATAATATAAAACTGAGAGTGTACGGAGAAAAGGGAGGTATCGAATGGAAGCAGGAAGATGCAAATTCATTATTAGTTAAATGGCTTAGTAAGCCAACAGAAATTTATAGAACTGGTAATGATTATCTGAATTCTTTTGCAAAGCATAATACAAGAACTCCTGCAGGACACCCGGAAGGTTATTTAGAAGCATTTGCTAACCATTACAGAAATTTTGCATTAACATTAAAAGCTAAATTGAATAATAGAAAAGCAAAAGCTGAGAGTCTTGATTTTCCAAATGCAGATGATGGAATAAGAGGTATGGCTTTTATAGAAAATGTTGTAGCTTCCTCAAAAGCGAAAGAGAAGTGGTCAGACTTTAAGGTTTAATAAAAACAATTTTCACAATATGACAACGATCAAAGGGCCGGGTATTTTTCTTGCTCAGTTTTTAGGAGATAAAGCTCCTTATAATAGCTTAAAGGCAATTTGTGCATGGGCAGAAGAACTGGGTTATAAAGCCGTACAAATACCAACATGGGATAGCCGTTGTATTGATTTGCAAAAAGCAGCCGAAAGCAAAACCTATGCAGAAGAAATAAAAGGAATTGTAAATGATAGTGGATTGGAAATTTCAGAACTGTCAACACATTTGCAAGGGCAGCTAGTTGCTGTTCATCCTGCATATGATACATTGTTTGATGGCTTTGCACCGGAAAAATTACGAGGCAATCCTAAAGCAAGAACTGAATGGGCGGTACAACAATTAAAATACGGAGCGAAGGCGTCTCAGAACATGGGTCTAACTGCACATCCAACATTTAGCGGTTCTTTAATGTGGCATACATTTCATCCATGGCCGCAACGACCTGAAGGATTGGTGGAAGAAGGATTTAAAGAATTAGGAAAAAGATGGATGCCGATTTTAAATTATTTTGATGAATGTGGTGTAGACATTTGTTATGAAATTCATCCCGGCGAAGATTTATTTGATGGTATTACTTATGAAATGTTTTTGAAAGAAGTAAATAATCATCCAAGAGCTTGTTTGTTATATGATCCCTCGCATTTTGTTTTGCAGCAATTAGATTATATACAATACATAGATCATTATCATGAAAGAATTAAAGCATTTCATGTAAAAGATGCTGAGTTTAACGCAACAGGAAAGCAAGGAACATTTGGCGGCTATCAAAGTTGGGCAAATAGAGCAGGTCGTTACCGTAGTCCAGGCGATGGTCAGGTTGATTTTAAAACTATCTTTAGTAAACTGACGCAATACGATTATAGTGGTTGGGCGGTAATGGAATGGGAGTGTTGCCTCAAACATCCTGAAGACGGAGCAAAAGAAGGATCACAATTTATTCAGCAGCACATTATCCGTGTTACTGACAAAGCATTTGATGATTTTGCAGGTGCAAAAAATGATGAAAATACAAACCGGAAAATATTAGGATTGGGTTCGGTTCAATAAATTAAGTAAATTGCATTTAAAATTTATAATTATGAAAAAAATCATTTTATCTTTTGGATTAGGCTTATTACTGATTTCCTGCGGAGATAGCGGGGATAAAAAGACGACAGAAGAGCCAAAGGAAGAAGCTAAAACAGATGTGCCTGCAACTACTGATCTGTCCAGTAATCCTGATTATCAAACTGGGCTTGGATTAATTGCGAAAAGTGACTGTCTTACCTGTCATAAGGTTGATGAAGCTTTAATTGGTCCTTCTTACAGGGATGTTGCAAATAAGTATGCAAGCCTTTCAGATACCATTGTAACACATCTTGCCGGAAAAATAATCAATGGTGGTTCTGGTGTTTGGGGTGAAGTTGCAATGACAGCACATCCAACTGTTTCTCAAGAAGATGCAAAAGCGATGGTTAAATATGTCTTGTTACTGAAAAAATAGAATGAATGTATAGAGTATTTTTTATTGCAATCCTTATGATTGCATTTTCATCTTGCAATTCTTCAAAAGTAATAATGCAAGAAAACCAATTATCAACTGAAGAAAAATATGATGGTTGGAAATTAATGTTCGATGGAAAAACTACAAAAGGCTGGCATAAATATGGCGGCAATCCTGTAGGTTCGGCCTGGAAAATTAAAAATGAAGTTCTATACCTAGATACTACAGTAAAAGAAAACTGGCAGATAAAAAATGGTGGTGATATAGTAAGCGATGAAGAATATGAAAATTTTCATTTAAAATTAGAATGGAATATTGCCAAAGATGGAAACAGTGGAATTATATTTTATATACATGAGGACAAGTCAAAATACAACTGGCCTTGGGAAACAGGACCTGAAATGCAGATACTGGATAATAATGGCCATCCTGATGCAAAAATAATTAAGCATAGGGCTGGTGACTTATACGATCTTATTTCTATATCAAAAGAAAATGTAAAGCCGCCGGGAGAATGGAATACTGCCGAAATAAAATGCGTAAATGGGAAACTAGATTTATTGCTGAATGGAGAAAACGTAGTGTCAACAGCTATGTGGGATGCGGCCTGGAAAAAAATGGTAGCCGGAAGTAAATTTAAAAATATGCCCGGTTTTGGAACTTATAAGAAAGGAAGAATAGGATTACAAGACCATGGTAATGAAGTACAGTTTAGAAATATAAAAATCAGAAGGCTTTAATACTTTATTTATATTAAAAAGATTGGCACATTGCATAGCAATTAGCATCTTCAATAATTTAAAGCTTTTTGAAATTAATCTACCGTTGTAATTTTTAAAACATTGGTCTGCAAGTGCAGGTCAACCGGAGTACTTCCTGTATTGATTACGATATCTCCTGTTTTCAAAAATTTTCTTTCTTTCAAAATATCAATCTGGTCGAAAATAATATCATCTAAACTTTCTTCCTCATCGTAATAAAAAGCTCTTACGCCCCAGCTTAGTGTAAGCTGATTAACTAGGCTTTTCTCTTTTGTAAAATATACAATGGTGATTTTGGCCTGTAGCTACTTAAAACAAATCCTGTATAGCCACTTTGAGTCATTCCAAGTAATGCGTCAGCATTTACATCTTTTGCCAGTTTACATGCATTATAACATATGGCATCACTTAAAAAAGAAGGAGAGTGTGGCTGTGGTACCAATTCATCTTCTCTATTATAGTTATAACCTGATTTTTCAACTTCAAGTATAATCTTTCGCATTGTTTCAACAACCAAAATAGGATGTTCGCCAGCTGCAGTCTCAGCACTAAGCATTACAGCGTCAGCACCTTCAATAACAGCATTTGCTACATCAGTAATTTCGCTTCTGTTTGGTTTATTAAGTTCAATCATACTCTCCATCATCTGCGTGGCAACAATTACTGGCTTTGCCCTGTGGATACACATTCGGATGATTTGCTTTTGTAACAATGGAATTTTTTCAACAGGTAGTTCAACGCCGAGGTCTCCACGGGCAATCATTACAGCATCAGACTCTACAATAATATCTCTTAAATTTTCAAGTGCCTCAGGTTTTTCTATTTTAGAAATAATCTTTGTTTTACTGTTTCTAGCTTCTAACCTTTTTCTGAGTCCTTCTAAATCTTTTACACTTCGCACAAATGATAAGGCAACCCAATCCAATTTTTGGTCAATGATAAATTCAAGATCTTCTACATCTTTTTCAGTTAGTGCCGGCAATGAAATTTTAGTGTCAGGTAAGTTTATTCCCTTTTTGGAAGAAAGGATACCACCCATTGTTACTTCAACTTGAACATCATTATTGGCAAGAATTTGTTTCACTTTTACTTCCAGCTTTCCATCATTAATTAGAATTGTATTGCCAATCGTTACATCCTGATGAAGATTAGTATAGGAAACATAAATTCTTTCCTTCGTACCTATTACTTTTTCGTTGGTAAATGTCAGAATATCACCTGGTTTAATTTGCATTTCACCACCTTCAATCTCGCCTACTCTTAATTTTGGGCCTTGTAAATCGCCAAGTATTGAAATATTAAAAGGTTCAGTTTTATTTATTTTTCTGATATGTTCAATTATAGTGGCTTTGTTTTCATGTGTGCCATGAGAAAAATTTAAACGAAAAACATTCACACCAGCTTTCACTAACCCAAGAAGCTTTTCATATGTGTCACAAGCAGGGCCTACGGTTGCAACAATTTTTGTTTTATGCGTTTTGTGTGCAATAGCGGCTTCCCGATCCATTGATTCATGATAATACTTCTTTGAGTGTTTTGCCATTTTCTATACTTGTTTTAGTACGATTTTATTTGAGATTATTTTATGAAGCCAGTATCTTAACGATCTTCATCCATTCTTCACTTATTTTACCTTTGTTCTTCACTGCACTCTCCAACGGAATGTAATTCATTTTGTTGTTTTGAATTCCTACAAATACATTGTGACGGCCTTCTAGTAATGCTTCCACAGCATGATAACCCATACGACTGGCAATTAATCTGTCAATACAGGTAGGGGAGCCTCCACGTTGTATATGGCCGAGTATACAAACTCTTATTTCTGCCTTCGGGAGTTTTTCTTTCAATATTTTCTGCACCTGATTTGCTCCACCAAAGTCATCACCCTCTGCAACAACAATCAGGTTTACTAATTTTTTGCGACGTTCTTTCTCCAATAAGGATTTGATAATTGCATCCATATCTGTTTTTCGCTCAGGTATCAAAATATTTTCTGCACCTGTTGCTATGCCGCTATGCAATGCAATATAGCCAGCATCTCTTCCCATTACTTCAATAATGAAAATGCGGTCATGTGCATCCATTGTATCTCTTATCTTATCAATTGCCTCCACCGCAGTATTCACTGCAGTATCAAAACCAATTGTAAAATCAGTTCCTTGAATATCCTTATCAATCGTACCGGCTATTCCTATACAAGGGATATCAAATTCGTTACTGAAATTTACTGCACCACGAAATGATCCATCGCCACCAATTATAATAAGGCCATCTATTTCTCTTTTTTTCAAATTATCATATGCCTTTTTCCTTCCCTCGTATTCAAAAAATTCTTTACACCTTGCTGTTTTTAAAATAGTGCCGCCTCTTTGTATAATATTCGCAACTGAACGGGAGTCCATCCTGAAAATATCATCTTCAATTAATCCCTGAAAACCCCGCATTATTCCATATACTTCTAATCCATGATAATTGCCCGTACGAACTACTGCCCGAACTGCTGCATTCATGCCGGGGGAGTCTCCACCAGAAGTCAAAACCCCGATTTTCGAAACTTTCTTTTCCATTTTTTTGTTTAAAAGAGGTCAAAAATAAGCAATTGTTCTCAATGTGTAATTATTACACACTAACGTTAATTTGTATAAAATACGAATATACGATTGTGAATGACAGCGGCTCTTCGAAATACCCTTTTGTACGGATGTATCAAGGTTAAATCATTTTTAATTTAGATGTATAATTTTTATTATGAAAAAGACCTTAACCTTTCTATTACTAATTTACTCAATTATTTGTTTGGCTCAACCAGATACTTCAAGAGTATTACGAGGATTTCCTATCACAGATTATATTATTGATCTGACGGATAGTTCAAAACTTGTACAAATCGAAATGCCGGATGAAATTAAACTGGTAGAAAAGCAAATAGGATTATTGTACGGTGTGTATGATGGAAATAGGGAAGTGACTGTACAAAAAGGCTATGGCAAATGTCAACTTATTAAAGGGAATTATTATTATTTCGCTATTGGTAACAATGAAAGTAAGTATCAAATTAAAGAAGGGGATCTGCTATACACATTCATGGCGAAAACAAATATTTATGATGGAATTCTTCCAAAATTAGCTTCTCATTTTATCAGGTTACAAGATGTTTATGAAGAACCGTTTTATGACCGATACCTTATCTTTTTGAAATGGACAAAAACTGATGAAGAGAAAATTCTTGATTCAATTATTAGCGATATAAAATTTACTGGGAATTATTTTATTGAAAACAATCCGTCCATTGACAAGACAATAACTACAGGAAAATATACTGGTAAAAAAACATTAAATGTAATGACAGAGTGTAGCAAAACTGACTTGATTTATTTTTTCAACTATATAATTGCCCGTCCAAGGTTGTATGCAGGTAAAGAATGGAAAGTGTCTGAAATATTCGCCACTTGGCTATCAGAAGGTGCGCCAATGGTACTTTCAGAATGATTTACTTCTTATCCTAAAAACCCTTCTGTATCGGAGTTTTTTTATTGGCAATACTTGCTATAACTTTAGCAGCATAATTATTTTTATGAAAAAACTGCTTTCTCTTTCAATTATGATAATACCCTGCATAGCATTAGCCCAAGTGCAATATCCTACAAGATATTGTTGAAGACTACCATGGAACAAAAGTGGCTGACCCTTATAGATGGTTGGAGGACGATAATAGTGAAGAAACAAAGGCTTGGGTTGCTGCGCAAAATAAAGTAACAGATGATTACCTGGCTACAATCCCGTTTAGAAATAATGTTAAAAAAAGATTAGAAGAACTGTGGAATTATCCAAAGTATTCTTCGCCATTTAAAGAGGGAGAGTATTATTATTTCTTTAAGAATGATGGACTTCAAAATCAAAGTGTAGCTTATCGGCAAATGGGACTCGACGGTAGCCCTGAAGTTTTTCTTGATCCAAACAAGCTGTCAGATGATGGTACAGCGGCATTGGCAGGTATTAGTTTTTCTAAAACTAGTAAATACCTTGTTTATTCAGTATCGCAATCGGGCAGCGATTGGCAAACTGGTTACATAATGGATGTAAAGACTAAAAAAAAAACTGGCGAGCAATTGAACTGGTTAAAATTTACTGGCTTTAGCTGGAAGGGTGATGACGGGTTTTACTATTCCCGGTATCCAGAACCAAAAGAAGGGGATGAGTTAAAGGGAAAAAATGAATCGTCGAAAGTATATTATCATCAACTTGGAACTACACAAACGGAAGATGTTTTGATATATGAAGACAAAGAACATCCTCTTCGGTTTGTCGGCGTTGGACTAACGGAAGCTGAACGATTTCTGATTTTGTCTACATCTGAAGGAACAAGTGGAAGTGAAATATGGTATAAAGATTTGAAAGATCCATCACAAAAAGAATTCAGCTTATTGATACCTGGATTTACAACAGAACCAAGCATCGTTGATAATGTTGACGACAAACTTCTTTTATTGACAAACGAAGATGCACCTAATTACAAACTTGTATTAGTTGATCCAAAAAATCCTGCAAAGGAAAATTGGAAGTTAGTAATTCCAGAGAAAAAAGAAGTGCTACAAGGTGTAAGTACTGGAGGAGGAAGCCTTTTTTCTTCTTATTTGAAAGATGCATCTACAAGAGTTTATCAACATAGTTATGATGGTAAGCTTATAAGAAATATAGAGTTGCCGGGTATTGGAACTGCCGGTGGATTTGGTGGTAAAAAAGAAGAGAAAGAATTCTTTTATACGTTTACTTCATTTAATTATCCACCTACAATTTTCAGATATGATGTAGCGACTGGAAAATCTAGCTTGTTCAGAAAAACTGAAACAAAGTTTGATCCGACTGGTTATGAGACAAAACAAATTTTCTTCAAAAGCAAGGATGGAACAAAAGTTCCAATGTTTGTTTCACATAAAAAAGGCTTAAAGCTAGATGGAACTAATCCTGTGCTTTTATATGGATATGGTGGTTTTAATATCCCAATGACACCTGGCTTTAGTATTTCTAATGCTTTCTTTATGGAACAAGGAGGAGTGTATGTGCAAGTAAATCTTCGTGGAGGAAGTGAGTATGGAGAAGATTGGCATAAAGCAGGAATGTTGGAAAAAAAGCAAAACGTATTTGATGATTTTATTGGTGCTGCTGAAACGTTGATAAAAGAAAAATACACCAACAAAGATAAAATTGCAATCCGTGGAGGAAGTAACGGAGGCTTATTGGTTGGTGCTGCAATGACGCAACGTCCTGACTTATTCAAAGTTGCTATTCCACAAGTGGGAGTAATGGATATGTTGCGTTATCATAAATTTACTATTGGATATGCTTGGGCGGTTGAATACGGAAGTAGTGATAAAAAAGAGGACTTTGATTATTTGTATAAATATTCTCCGGTTCATAATTTAAAATCGGGAATTAACTATCCGGCAACAATTGTAACTACTGCTGATCATGACGACAGGGTAGTACCGGCTCATTCATTCAAATTTGCAGCAGCATTGCAGGCAGTTCAAGCTGGTGCCAATCCAACATTGATCCGCATTGAAAGCAAGGCTGGACATGGTGCTGGAAAACCAACCAGTAAACAAATTGAAGAAGCAACAGATATCTGGAGTTTTACTATGCAAAATTTGGGCATGCAATATAAAGAGCCGGTAAAAAAAGGATTCTAATTTCTATTAACATTATATAAAAAACCCTGATTCTAAAAAGTTCAGGATGAATTTTTATTTATATAATTATATTTTTAATGAATGCGAATTTTAGTTACAGGTGCTAATGGTTTTTTAGGCAATTATCTTATACCAGAGTTGTTAAAGAGAAAGTATGAAGTGATAGCAACTGGAAAAGGTAAATGCAGGATTAAAGTGACTGATACGTTTGTTTATGAAGAAATGGATTTTACAAATGTTCAATCCGTAAATCATGTTTTTTCTACATATAAACCTGAGGTTATCGTTCATGCAGGCGCAATAAGCAAACCTGATGAATGTGAGGAGAATAGAGAGCTTGCATTTGATATAAATACACAAGGGACAATTAATTTACTTAAAGCTGCTATACCTTTAAATAGCTTTTTTATTTTTATTTCAACTGATTTTGTATTTGATGGACTAAAAGGAATGTATAATGAAAAAGATAGTCCAACCCCGGTTAATTACTATGGGCAAACTAAATTATTAGCAGAAGAAAAAGTGAAAGAGTATGTTGGCGAATGGTGTATTGTTAGAACAGTTTTAGTTTATGGCAGGCCACAAATGGGGAGAGAAAATCTACTTACTTTGGTAAAGAAGAAAAATGAGAACGGAGAAGTTTTCAAAGTTTTTACAGATCAGTTAAGAACTCCAACCTATGTTGAAGATTTGGCATCGGCAATTATTTCAATAATTGATAATAAAGCGAACGGGATATTTCACATTTCCGGAGTAGATCAATTGTCTCCTTACGAAATGGTAATTAAAATGGCAGATTTGTTTGGCCTCAACAAAGAATTAATTCTTCCTATAAACCAAAATGATTTGAAAGAGAAAGCTCTCCGGCCGCCTTTCACCGGCTTTGATATTAGTAAGGCAAAAGCCTTATTAAACTATTCACCTGTATCATTTGATGAAGGCCTTAGAAAAACTTTCGAGATTAAAAATGAAAACTAACGCCAACTTTCAGATTTCTTGGTGAGCCAGGAGTATAATGTATTTCAGAAACAGGATCAATTTCGTTTCTCAATCTTGATTCCGTATCGAACTGTGCTTCTCTCCATTCATTATTTAAAATATTTTCTCCCGCCAATGTAAATTCAAATTTTTTAAACCGATATGATAAAACGACATCAGCCAGTAAATAACCTTCAGCTCTTACCGTGTTTGTTTCATTGGCTGGTCTGTTGTCAATAAAGCGATAGCGAAGTGAACCACTAAAACCATCTTTTGTTTTAGCAGTTAAGCCACCAATACTTGTAAATAATGGAGCCAATGGAATAAAATCTTCACCTTTGCTACACCAATTGCTCTTGCTCTCGTAAGGTTCACATCCATATCAGCAAATAACCATTTATTAAACTGATATCTGGCAGAAACGTCAACACCCATTCTTCTTGAACGACCACTTGGCTCTACTACACCAGCATCACCTACATACACAAACTCTTGTTCAGATAGTAAATGCCACAAAGCAGCTTTAAGAACCAATGATTTGTTAGGCTTAAAAATCACACCAAGATCAGTTCCAAATACTTTTGGTAGAATTTTGTCTGCATCATTATTCAATATTACTCTTGTATCATTGGAGTGAAATCCTATTCCGTTATTCAAATAAATTTTGATTTTAGTATTAGGCGAATAACTAAGATTTAGCTTAGGACTAAACACCCCTTTTTTTGTTTTTGCAAAATCTGTTGCACCTACTAGTTCATCTTTGTATCGAAAAATAAAATGATCATATCTTAATCCGGCATTCAGATTTACTTTATCAGATAGTTCAATGTCTTGATTTATATATAAAGAAGAATTCAATTCTTTTACATCGCCTTTTTGAATACTGTTGAAAAAAGTGGTACGGTTAGCTTTTGCCAATTCAATATCATTTATATTATCATATCGTATTCCACCACCAAAAGTAGTTGTGGCTTTGCTATTTCCTAATAGGTATGATTTTTCGGCTGTTGTATTATAGCCAAAAATATCTCTTTCCTCTGTTTGCCGTATCATATCGCCATTTATCTGGTCTTCCAAAAAGAAAGTGAAGTTGGAGTATAAATTAAATTTATAATGGCTGTAATAAAGCTGATCTGTTGTTTTCCAGTTACTTTTCCACTGTTTATTGAATTTGATATTAACATTGGTACGACTTGTATTTCCACCTTCTGTATCATCAATTGCACCAAAGCGGCCAATTGTGCCATCTTGAACTGCCCTATCAGGAACTTGTCCTGATGCATTCCATTTGCTATCGAATGTGGAAGCAGTAATACTTAGTTGCGATTGATTGCCAAACCAGGCATTGTATTTTCCCATAACATTAAACCGATGAAAATCCTGTGGGCTTTCAAAATATCCATCAGTGGAAGAATATTCAGAAGCGATATAAAATTGTTGCCTATTTTTTTCATTTGTTTTGTTGAATAGTTTCAGCATGGTTACAAAACGCTGACTATTAAATTGGCCAATCTCTGCTTTAATAAGATTTGCATCTAAAAACTCTTTTGTGGAAAAATCAACATAAGCGGCAGTAGCCAAATTACCTTTTCCAGAAAAATATGGGCCTTTATCAAATGCAACTTTCTCTACAGTTTCTGGAATAAGAAAATGAAGATCAGCGTAACCTTGTCCATGTGCATGGCTTACCATATTAACGGGCATTCCATCAACGGTAATGGCAATATCAGTACCATGGTCAATATCAAAGCCTCTTAAAAAGATTTGCTCTGCTTTTCCACCACCAGCATGTTGTGCAATAAATAAACCGGGTACAATTCGTAAAACATCCTGAGATGTGTTAACTGGCCTTAAACGAATATCAATTGCTCCAATTGAATTCAAACCAGATGTTCTTTTACTATTTACACGGATTTCAGCCAGATTTAACTCATCTTTTTTAAGATTTATACTTACAGATGAAAGCAAATTTGGTTTAACATCTACCGGAATAATTTCTGTTTTATAGCCGATATGCGAAATGATCATTTCATATTGACCGGGATTTATGGCCGGAATGCTGAATTTTCCAAACATATCTGAGTTATCGCCTCTATCTCCAGAAAGATTTATAGAAGCACCAATAAGTGGGGTTCTTGAACTGGCATCTATTATAGAGCCTTCAATACTTCCTTTTTGGGCAAAACTTGTAATAGCACTAACAAGTATAGCTAAAAGAATGGAATAGTTCTTTTTCATAATAAGTTGGTTATACATTGTATACGACCAAATTACAAATATGGATTTTTAAACCCACTATAAATTTTTTGTTAATAAAAGTTTACAAGGCTGCAATCTGATTTATAAAGCAACCCGTATCTGATAACGAAATCCTTTTACTAACCTGACCAAAAGCAATTAACCAACAAGTGATTTTCTTTCGGAGGAGGGTTTAGGGAAAAATTTTAAAACCTTTTTTTAACAACAAATTTTTAATTATGAAAAAGAAACTTCTTTTAGGTAGTTTACTAGGTGTAGTAATGGTTGGCGGAATAATTTTTGCTGCTGACCATATTGATGCACCTGCAGTAACTGGTGCAGGACCCAGTAGTTTGAATAATGACATTACAGACATTTATGCTTTTCAAAGCCCTGCTGATAACAGCAAAATGGTATTCGTAATGAATACGCAAGGTTTACTTTCTCCAGCGGCCTCTGCCACAGCAACTTTCCCTTCCAATGTTATGTTTGAATTTAATATCGACAACAGTGGTGACAATGTTGAAGACCTGGTAATTCAATGCTTGGTGCAAAATGGTAGAATGAGAGTTTATGGACCTGTAGTTGTTGGAACGCCAGGCATTACAAGCACAGGTAAAACAAGTGGCCCAATGACAGAAGTTGCTGTAACTTCTTATGCATCTGCAACACCTGTAACCGCAACAAATGCAAACGGTGTAAGAGTTTTTGCAGGCCCAAGAGACGATCCATTCTTCTTTGACTTTACAAGGTATAACATGGTGTTGGCAAACCCAGTAATAGGATTTGCGAATCCAGGTAACGATACTTTTAAAGGATCAAATGTAATGTCAATCGTTGTGGAAGTGCCTAAATCACTTTTAGGAACATCTGCGACAATTGGTGTTTGGGGCGAAACAAAATCAAAATAATTATTCTTACAAATTAAAATTTTAAATTATGATACGCTTTAATAAATTTTCAATTCTTGCTATAGCTGCATTAGGCTTTGTGCTTGTTAGCTGCGATAAAGATGATGCGCCAGGCGATACATTTGATACTTCTGGAACTTTTACGCAAAATGATCAAATGGGAAGACCTGCTGTGAACACCGTTTTTAATGGTTCAGCGGATAAAAACACTTTTAATGTTACTACGCCATCTGCAATGGGAGCAATATTTGCACCTAAATTTTTAAACAATCTGGTAGCATTGGATGCAGCAATAAAGGCCAATGATCCAACATATGTGCAATATTCAACAAATGCACTTGGGAATTGAGTCCTCAAGTTCTTACTACAACTTTAGCAACAGATGTTTTAGGTGTATCAATGACAGGTGCTACATCATTGGCAACTTTATCTGGAAGAAACTTATCAGATGATGTTATTGACATAGAGCTTAAGTTCTTAATTTTTGGAGGACCAACCGGTAATAGCAATCCAAAATTAACCAGTGATAATGTAAATGCAAATGATAAGCCGTTTTTAGGATCGTTTCCTTTTCTCGCAGCACCATTTTAATTCACCCTATTTTTAATAATAAAGACTCCTTGGTGAATACCGGGGAGTCTTTTTATAATTTGCTGTTTAAGTTTTATGATAATGAGTAATATTTCAAATTCCAATACTGTTTTAAGAATAGCACTCCTGCTTATCATTTCGTTGTTTTCTATATCGGCTTTTGCACATGATGTAGTAGGGGAATTAGAAGATATGTCGAAAGGTGATAAGGCAATTCTTTATCTTAATCTTGGATACAAACATATTCTTCCTCTTGGGCTTGATCATATTCTTTTTGTACTGAGTTTGTTTCTCTTCAGTGCTGATCTTAAGAAAGTATTGTGGCAGTCTCTTGCTTTTACAGTGGCACACTCAGTTACTTTGGGACTTGCAGTTTATGATGTAATCACAATTTCTCCCAACATTGTAGAACCGTTAATTGCCTTGTCCATTATGTATGTAGCATTGGAAAATATATTCGCAAAGAAACTTAAGGCCTCCCGTATTGGTATTATCTTTTTATTTGGGCTTATACATGGTTTAGGCTTTGCCAGTGTGTTAAATAGCCTTGGACTTCCCAAAGATGCATTTCTTTCTTCCTTAATTATGTTTAATGTAGGGGTGGAGCTTGGGCAAGTAATAGTTATTTTAGCAGCATTCCTGTTGTTTGGGTTATGGTTCGGAAAGAAACCATACTATCGCAAATATGTAGTTATACCACTTTCTATACTGATTGCAGCAATAGCATTGTATTGGGTAATTGAAAGAACCTTACTCTAAAATTTCTTCCAGGTATTTTTGTTTTGATGGGCTTAGATCGTATTTGTTCTTCATCGCAACTTTATAAAACTCTGTTGCATTATATTTTTTGTCTAAGCCTTCCATCATTCTTCCCATATAATATAATTCTAATCCTTCCAAAGGTTGCGCAGATACATAACTTTTAAAATAGGTATAAGCTTTTTCTTTTTCATTGTTGCTATACAAGCTCCACACATACCAGGCATATGTTTGCGGATTGGCACGGTCAATTAGTTCTTTTTCAGCTAGTGCAACTGCTTTGGCAGGTTCATTAATGATGCCTGTATAAAGATCTATAAGATACTTATTATACATATTGCCATAATGCTGCTTGGTTGCTATCGAAATAAATTCTTCAGCATATTGTCTCTGCGTTATTGAATCACCTCTAAATTCTTCCACCTGCATTAATTTTAGCAACACATCTGGCGACTGCGTATTTTTCAGTACAAATCGAAATATTTTTTCTGCAAGGGTGTTTTTTTTATCATGCACTAAAGCAAGCCATCCAATACCGCTTATGCTGTGCATGTCCGCTGCATCAATATTGATACTTGATTTATAAAGTGAAAAAGCTTTCTTTAAATCTCCTTTATGCAAACAAAGATCTGCTGCGTTTGAAAGGGCAGCTTGTTTCAAGTATTTGTTTTCGCCAGCCAATTCTGCTGCTTTCAGCATATTGGAAATAGCACTGTCCAGGGATCCATCATAATGATCAAATTTTGCCTTCCGAAATAAATAAGCGTAGGAGTTGTCATCTTTTAATGTTGCAAGCAGATTTTTTGAACGACGGTAATCGCCTTTCTCAAAACTGATGTCAAAATCAAGAAATGCATTAGGTTTTGTCTGTCCTTCAGCCTTCACGGCAATTTTTAATAGCGAATCGGCTCTGTTAAATTTATGTTGCTGAATGGACAAATAAGCTAACGTATTGTTTAATCCTGGTTCTCTTTCCAGGTATGCAATTAAAGACTGCTGTATAAGGCTATCTGCTTTTACTAAATATTCAATGTTACCTGAACTTTGAAACAAAGCGGAGAGAGCTCCAGCATATTTTGGTCCGTTTACATAATTATCTGGTAAACTATCCATTCTTTTCTTCCAGAATTCATAGTTGCCTTCTGTAGCTTTATATAATGGAGAAATAGAATAATTTTTGATTAGACTGTCTGTAAATACAACATCAACAATAGTTTCATTTTTATTATTACAGGAAAAAAGTATAAAAGCTATAATTAGGGCAAAAAAGTTGGTTCTCATTTCAATTTTTTAAAAACATACGAAAAAGGGAACCAGATAGTTCGCTTAATTAGTTCATCAAGAGCACATTTACACTTCGTTGCAGAATATTAAAAGCTATTTCAGCCATCAGGTTTTCTTTATCCAAAGTTGGGTTTACTTCTGTTATTTCAAAGCAGCAAACTTTTCTATTCTGCATAAACTTACTGATCAGGTCTTCCGCTTCTCTTTCTTTTAAACCATTTCCAACCGGTGTGCCGGTTCCCTTTGAAATTGAAGAGTCAAGACTGTCTACATCAAATGAAATATAAATATCAGTACATTCAGATAAATATCGGATAACGGCTCTTACTACATTCTCTGCACCTTTACTTCTTACTTCTTTTGTAGTTATAACCTTCATGCCATATTTCTCAATCAGGTAACGTTCTTCTTTTTCATAATCCCGAAGTGAAATGAAAACAACATCTTCAGGCAAAACTTTTGGGTTTATTTTTCCAACATTCTTTAAAAACTCCCAATGTTTTTTTGTTTCAGCATCTATTTCATGAACAGCACATTCTTCATTATCCTTGCTGATTGTAGCGGCCATTGGCATTCCATGTACATTTCCTGATGGAGTAGTGTAAGGTGTATGGAGGTCTGCATGTGCATCAATCCAAATAACACCTAAGCGGCTTTTTGGCTTGGCCATTTTTATACCAGCAATTGTTCCGCCAGATGTGCTGTGATCTCCGCTTAATACAACAGGAAAAAAATTGTCCTTCATTGAATTGCAGATAGATTTGCTCAATTTGTCGTACATGGCTGCAACACCTTTTATGCGTTTGGCATATGGTGATTCAATTGGTTCGTATAGTATTTTATTTTCGTCCTGAATTTTTTCGGAAGGGAAATGAATAAAGAAGTTGCTCATAAAATCCAATGCGGCAATTTTAATGGCTTCAATACCTAAACTGGAGCCTCTTGTGCCTGCGCCAATTTCTGATGGAACTTCAATTATTTTAATATTTTTCATATGTCAATCGTTATGTAATTCTTTACATTCAATAAGTATGAATGGAAAAGAAAATAGAAAAGCAATAGGCTAAACCGGTATATAGTAATTGGCAGGCAGTAGTTGCGCTGCAAATGAGTAAATACGTAAAGATTTTTGTGATATAGCAATCATAAAGGAAACAAGCCTAAAGTTAGTTATTTGTTTCCGTGAAGTCAAGTGCTGCCTAAATAAGCAGCATTTTATTCATGTATTGCTAAAACAGGTATACTACTGTGATAAACCAGCTTTTTTGTATGGCTTTTTACAAATAACTTAGAAAATAGACTTTGCCCTTTGTGAACAACGATAATCATGTCTACTTTTTTATCATTTGCAAACTGGTTAATTGCTTCATCTACATCATGTAAACCAAGAAAATAGAATTCAGGTTTAAAATCGCTGAACATTTCATTCAATTTTGCTCTTTCAGCCTGGTATTCTTCTGTAAGGGCAACATAATGTTCGCTATCAACATTCATAATATGAAGATTGGGACTGAATGTTTTTAATATCTTTTTAATTGGAACAGAGGGAGTAACCGATTGTACATTCTTAAAATCTGAAGTAAGCAATACATTCTTTACATCCTTGTAAGTTGCATCCTCAGGAACAATCAATACTGGACATACTTTTTGCTGAACCATTTTTAATGTATTGCTTCCAATAAATGTCTGACCAATAGCTGAGCGACCTGTTATTCCCATGATAATTAGATCGGCTTGTTGGTGACGAGCTAGTTTATCCAACTCTACAATAAAATCAGAACCTTCTTCAGAAAGCGTTGTAATTTTTACTACGCCAATTTCCATAAGTTCTGCCTTTAAACTTTCTAAACGTTCAGCAGCTTCTGACGCCTGACTAGCTTTTTCGTAAACATGATGAAGAATCATATTTACTCCATAATGTCCTGTTAGAAGTTTTGTAGCATAACGAGCAGCTTTTAAAGAATTTTCAGAAAAATCTACAGGAACGATAACGGTTTGCATAAAACTAATTTCAGTTAAAAATTGTCGGCAAAGGTATGAAAATACCAGTCATGCTCATAATCAATTTTTAAAGAAATAGTAAATTATTCATGTGCAGCCAGAATCGGAATATGACTATGGTAGGCGAGCCTTTTTGTATGCGAAGTTTTAAACAGTGAAGTAGAATTACTCTGATGTTTTGGAACAGTAACCATTATATCAATATTGTTATCAATACTAAAATTATCAACAGCAGAGTAGAAGTCGTTTATTGTCAGGAAGTAAAACTCAGTTTTATATTTGCTGAACATTTTTCGAAATTTGCTTCTGTCTTCCATTCCTTCATCTATAGTGATATAACCGTCCTTATTTACTGTAAAAATGTGAAGTTTTGGATTAAACATTTCTAATACTGAGCAAATAAGGTCTGATGGTGTTGTGTTTTCAACATTCTTAAAATCGGAAGCAAAAGCAACATTATTTACCCCTTTATAAACTGCATCGGGAGGTATAATCATTACTGGATACAAGTTGTTGTCAATTAATTTTAGTGTGTTGCTGCCAAACATTACTTGCCGGATAGCTGATTTTCCAGTTATCCCCATTAAAATCAAAGTTGCTCTTATTGTATGTGCAAGTCGAGTAATATTGTCAATAAGGTCGCCGCCCATTTCTCCTTCACATTCAACTGATTTTACACCGGCACGCAAAAATTCCTGGCGAATGCTTTCTTGGTAATTAAGCGAAGTGTCTTGATCGTCTTGGCTTTCGTAATTATTATAGAGAATTGCAACTACATTATCTTTTCCTGCAAGCATTTGTGCAGCATATCTTGCCGCATTTAGCGATGTTTCTGAAAAGTCAATAGGAATGATTACACGATACATAGTAGTTGGTTTAGTTCAATTTTCTAAAGTTACAAAATTGAAAGAGATATTTCTAATTCTAAAATTGGATGGAACAAGAATCTGTAATTTTATGCAGTAGTATTTCTATAAAAACTGAAATGACTTAATAGTTCGATTAAAATGTCTGTGGCTGATAGAGTTTGGAGAAGGAATAAGCTTTGCAACTAATGGAAGTTAGCTTTTAAAGATATTCTCTAAAAATCGCTGATTTGAAATGATGATTAGCGATTGCTTCCCTTTTAAAATTTTTAATATGTATGAAATTATTCTCGCTATTATTAGTAAATACTCTTTCATTCGTTGCTGCTGAAACTGTTGCAAAGCGTCAAAATAGGAGTTAATAAATTTTGCAGCAGTTTACCATTGGCTTTCTGGTATGTGAAAGGGCAGGATGTATCTTACCATAATGCATACAACTTAAATTAACTAAAGCCGGCATGGTTATGGCACTCATCGTAAAAGTTATGCTGCTTTGATGTGATGAATAAAGCAGTTTATTGGAAAAGAGGTTTATAACAAGTATTATTGAGTATTTGAAACTTTGATATTGTCAATACGCATAATCTTTGTTATATCTTTTGAATTATCAGCAGGTTCTTCAAACATTTTTTTTATCAATTCTGAATCATGCTTGTATACATCATCTCTGAAATTCAGCAGACCTTCATGATCTACCCAGGCAGTGTAATAAATAATGAATACAGGGATTGATTCTTTAAGTTTAACGCCTTTTTCTGTAGTTTGATTCATCGCAGAAACAATCTTTTCTTTTGGCCATTCAGCATCATTTCTTAGTAACCATTCTGCCATTTTTTGTGGTTCGCTCAATCTTATACATCCATGACTGAAAGCCCTCTTATCCTGTCCGAAAAGGCTTTTAGATGGAGTGTCATGAAAATACATATTGAAACTGTTGGGGAAAATGAATTTTACTTTTCCTAATGCATTTCCCGGACCGGGTTTTTGCCTAATGCCCCAACTTGTTTTTTCCATATTTTTATTAGCAAGGTAATTTGGATTGCGGGCTATTGCTGGCATAATTTCATTCTTAATAATGCTTTGCGGAACATTCCAGTAAGGGCTAAAGAATATCTGATTCAAGTCTCCGTTAAACATCATGGTGTTGTTTCCAACCTTTCCAACAACAACGACCATATCAAAAACCAATTCTTTTCCATCATAAACATGCAACATAAACTCAGGCAGGTTTACAATAATGAGATTCCCTTTTGGTTTTTGCGGCATCCACCTCATCCTGTCCATATTCACTAATATTTCCATCAACCTTTTGGAAGCAGTAACGTTCATGTCTTTAATCAACGTATTACTTATCTCACCCGTTTCTTTATAGCCATGTATGCGTTGAAATTTTTTAACAGCCAATTCCAAGGTATCTGAAAATAGACTTGAGCTATCAACACCAGGCATATCTTTAGTCATTTGTAACCTGTTTTTTACAGATGTAATTACATCCAGGCTATCACCTATTTTTAAAGATTTTTTTATTGCTGGTATTGTTTGCCACCCACCAGCTTTTGTAATATCTAAATATAATTGAAGGTTATTTTTTAATCCAGCATACATGTCATTTACCTGCTCATAGTACTTATCGTCGCTGTGTTTCTTATTTAATAAAGAATCAGCCATTACAATTGGGTCTATCTTTTTTATTGGAACGAATTTTTCCTGCTCTTTTCTTTTTACATATCCCTTTTCATAAGTGCTATTGATGAACCTGATAAAATGTTCTGTAAATCCAAACTCAGTATTTCTGATTAATGAGTCTTTTGAGTTTGCGGTCATCTTCTCCTGGTTCAGATATTTCTCAGCCTGCTTATAAAATTCACTATTGACTAGTGTTGTGTCTTTTAAATGCGTAACAGCATAATCATATTGATTCCAGAAAAATCTTGCTTGTTCTGTTAATCCTCTTGATGAAAACCAGGCAAAGTGATAGTTTCTTGCATTGTAAAAGCTGCGGATACGCAAGTGATATTTTTTTATCGGCTAACTGACGACTTTCGATGTATCTCTCCATCGCAAGACTGTCAAGCATTAAATCATTGTAGGCGTTTTCCGGAGTTACACTAAAATCCCGGTCAGTTACTTTTTTATTTTTGCCTTGATCAATTGGCTCATCTACATTGATAACTTCAATCTCACCTTCTTTTTTCTCTTCTTTTTTTGAGTTGTTACAGTTAAAAAAAAACAGCGTTAATGCAGATACAAAAAGTAGTTTGAATTTCATTCTTTGAGGTTTAGTGTATGGTTTATTTGGTCAGATGCTATAAATGTACAAAATTGAAAATGATTTTAAAAGCGGCTAATAATAAGGACTATAAAAAAGTAAGTCCCACTGTAGAAACAGCAGGACTTAAGTAATGGTTCTGATTAAGCTTTTATTAACAATGAACAGTATTGCTTTTGTTTATAGCGGCAACTGATTCAGTTTTTATTTCAATTTTTTTCTCTACTTGCTCTTTTGATGCTTTTTTAGCATCGATCTGTGCAAGAGTAGGGGCGATGACCAAAGATACAATCGACATCAATTTAATCAAAATATTCATCGATGGGCCAGAAGTATCTTTAAATGGATCACCAACAGTATCACCGGTTACAGATGCTTTATGTGGTTCAGATTTTTTGTAATACATCTCGCCATTTATCTCTACACCTTTTTCAAATGATTTTTTTGCATTGTCCCAAGCTCCACCAGCATTATTTTGAAACATTCCCATTAGTACACCACTAACAGTGGCACCGGCAAGAAAACCTCCTAATGCCTCAGGGCCTAAAGTAAAACCAATAATCAATGGAGATACAATGGTTATAGCACCTGGCAGCATCATCTTTTTGATAGAGGCTTGTGTAGAAATGGCAACACATTTTTCATATTCAGGTTTTCCCGTTCCTTCCATGATACCAGGAATAGTGCGGAACTGGCGACGAACTTCTTCTACCATTGCCATGGCAGCTTCGCCTACGGCACGGATGGCCAATGATGAAAATATGAATGGAATCATACCGCCCACAAATAGAGCAGCCAGCACATCCGCTTTATAAATATCAATATGCTGATTATCTGGCATGGCAACACCAACAAAGGCTGCAAATAAAGCTAAGGCTGTTAATGCAGCAGAAGCAATAGCAAAACCTTTACCGGATGCAGCAGTTGTATTTCCAACAGCATCTAATACGTCTGTTTTTTCTCTAACATCAGGAGGCAACTCACTCATTTCAGCAATACCGCCTGCATTATCTGCGATAGGGCCAAATGCATCGATTGCCAATTGCATAGCAGTTGTTGCCATCATACCAGCAGCAGCGATAGCTACACCATACAAACCAGCAAACTGATAAGATCCCCATATACCTCCAGCTAATACAAGTATTGGAAGAAAGGTTGATTCCATACCAACAGCTAAACCGCCAATTACGTTGGTAGCATGCCCAGTAGAGGATTGTCTAATTATAGATTTAACCGGGCCTTTGCCCATAGCAGTATAATATTCAGTAATAATGCTCATTAATGCACCAACCAAAAGGCCAACGCCAATTGCACCAAGCACACCCCATTTAGTAAAGATTACACCTCTCAGCATCATTGCCTCTGGCAAAATCCAATAAACCAATCCTGCGGCAGCAATGGCTGTAAGAATCATTGAACCCCAGTTACCCATGTTCAAAGCCCTTTGTACATTATCCGTATTTACTCCGGCTTTATCACTTATACGAACAAACAATGTTCCAACGATTGAGAATAAAATTCCTATTCCTGCAATTAGCATTGGTAATACGATTGGAGAAAATCCACCCAATGCATCAGTGCCATCAAATATTACCGTCTGTTGTCCTAATACAATTGTCGCTAAAACGGTAGCTACATAAGAACCGAAAAGATCGGCACCCATACCAGCAACATCACCTACGTTGTCACCAACATTATCCGCAATCGTTGCAGGGTTCCTTGGATCATCTTCAGGAATACCAGCTTCCACTTTACCAACAAGATCAGCACCTACGTCAGCAGCTTTTGTATAAATTCCACCACCAACTCTTGCAAAAAGAGCAATGGATTCTGCACCTAAAGAAAAACCAGTAAGCACTTCTATCGTTTTAAACATTTCGTCAGAATTCACTTCGGAACCTGGTGCGAAATATTGTTTTAATACAATGTATAAACCACCCAATCCCATTACAGCAAGACCGGCAACGCCTAATCCCATTACAGCTCCACCAGTAAATGAAACGTTCAGCGCTTTGCTTAAACTGGTACGGGCAGCTTGTGCGGTTCTAACATTTGCTTTAGTCGCAGCTTTCATACCTATGTATCCAGCCAAAGCACTAAGAACGGCACCAATTACAAAAGCAATAGCAATTAACCAATGTGAATGTGGATTGGCTTGCGCCATCACAGCTAGTAA
Organism: Chitinophagaceae bacterium; assembly: GCA_016708765.1. Classification (GTDB taxonomy): domain Bacteria; phylum Bacteroidota; class Bacteroidia; order Chitinophagales; family Chitinophagaceae; genus JJ008. The sequence goes on along the minus strand of JADJFD010000001.1, from coordinate 375,229 downwards.
AATACCGACGATAACCACAAAATAGCCAAGTACTTTCCATTCAGCTTTTAAGAAAGCCATGGCACCATCAGCAATGTATTTGCTGATTTCCTTCATTCGGTCAGTACCGGCATCTTGTTTAGAAACCCAGTTATATTTTACAAAAGTGTAAAGAAGACCAATAAGGCCCATTACTGGGACGAGATAGATCAATTTGTCCATAAGAGTTGATTCTTAATCAAAATTTAATAAAAAGCGGCTATTTAGCCGGGCGGCAAAGATAGGGGTTGGAAGCCTAATTTGACAATCAGGAATTAAAATATGAAGTGTATTTATTAAGCATATAATTGAGTGCCAAACAGATTAAAGTTGACCCGATATTATATAAATTATGGTGGTTTGATATGAAAAATGCACTTCGTTATGATTGGAAGCGCATCTTTCAATAAATTAAATTCAAAAAGATCTTCTTATTTCTTCATTATAATACCACAACCTATCCTTGATCCTGAGTTTCCTGTTGGTTGTGAGGTGTAATCATCTGTTCCACTATGTACAATAATAGACCTGTTCAAAATATTTGTTTTCTCATCACCCCCCAATTGACCAAAGATCTGTTTCCAGTTCCATTGAACCTTCCCCTTTTTCGTTCAGGCTGATATTGCCTATATCACCCGAATGAAAACTCTCAGTTCCCCATTTACCATGTTCCTTTTCTGTTGGGTTCCAATGTCCATGAGCCATTTTGCCCATATCTCCACAATCACCCATTTCATGGAAATGCACGGCAACCGTTTTATTGGCCATGGCTGAAACGGTTATTTTAAAATTCATTTTTACTTTTCCATCGTGTTGCATAAATTCCACAGTACCCGAAACTGTAGTGTCAGGAACAGTACCAGCGATAATAGCAATTGCCTCTACATGTCCGCTGTCATTCATCGTTTTAGTGTCTTCCATTTTTGTTTTTTCTGATGAAGATTCTTCATTGCTGTTGTTACATGCATAAAATGCAAAACAGATAGAAAAAAATGAACTTAGTATCAGACTAACTTGATGTTGCTTTTTCATGAATAATTTATTTTAATACATTAAATAATAGATAAGGTTACAAGAAGTATGCCTTGGAAGGCAATTAATTATTTTATTATTGTATTTGAAGAAATGCGGCTCCAAGTTTTTCAATTATATCACCTGCTAACATTGCTTCTTCAGAATTTGCATCAGCAGCAATATCTCCCGCCAATCCATGTAAATAAACTCCAAGTATTGCAGCTTCAGCAGAACTGTAACCCTGTGCCAGTAAACCTGTAAGAATACCTGTTAAAACATCACCGCTGCCGCCAGTAGCCATACCTGCATTTCCAGTAGCATTAAAATAAGCTATGCCGCCTGGAGTTGCAATTACTGTATGATGACCTTTTAAAACTATAAAACACTTTAATTCAACTGCTTTAGTAACTGCGAGTTGTATTTTTTCAAAATCGTTTTCCCATTTTCCAAATAACCGTTCAAACTCTTTTGGATGCGGAGTAAGAATTGATTCTTCAGGAATTAATGCGATTAATTCTTTTTCTGCAGCAAGAATATTTAAAGCATCGGCATCCAAAACAACTCCCGCCTTACATGATGTAATTAATTCTTTCAACATCAGTTTTGTTGCTGCTTCAGTTCCAATTCCCGGACCGATTCCTATTGCTGAATATTTTTGAGCATCGATTTCAACTTTTGAAATGAATTCAGCATTCAAATCTGTTTCAACCATCGCTTCTGGAACTGTTATTTGTAAAATATCATATCCGCATTTTGGGATATGGCAAGTCAATAAACCAACACCACTCCGCAAACAGGCTTTCGCAGATAAAACTGCAGCACCTGTTTTGCCATAGCTACCTGCAATCAAAAGAGCATGACCAAAATTTCCTTTGTGAGCAAATTTGTTCCGTGGCTTGTAAATTGACAGTATTATTTGCTGATCAATTATTTCGAATTTCGATTCCTCTGTTTTATAAAAATCATTGAGCAGGCCGATATCAAGAATATGTACTTCACCAATTGCATCACTATTCTCCGGAACAAGCAACGCCATTTTGTAACACTGAAAACTTAGCGTATGATTTGCTTTTATAGCTTTGATGCCTTTTGAAGATTTGTCAACAAAAAGACCACTTGGAATATCTATCGAAACAATCTCAGCACCAGAAGCATTCATATGGTCGATAAGGCTTGCTGTTATTCCTTCAACTTTTCTGTTGATGCCAGCACCAAGAATGGCGTCAATTATTATTTGTCCATCTGGAATTGGATGAAGATGTTGCTCTGATTGAATGAAGTGAATATCAGACGAATGGATATGATGTAGTCTAGTAAGGTTAGCCTGAAAATCATCTGTTCCTAAATGACCAAACTCTAGAATGTGAATTGTAACAGCATAGTTTCTTTCTAACAGCAATCTTGCAATGGCTAATCCATCGCCACCATTATTTCCTTTGCCACAAAATATTCCAAAAGAAGTTTCAGCCGGATATTGTTCAACAAGCCATTCTGTACATCGTAAAGCGGCTCTTTCCATCAGGTCGATGGAAGAAATAGGTTCATGCTGAATGGTGAATTCATCCCATAGCCTTATTTGCGGAGCAGAAAGAATTTTCATGACTCTCTAAAGTTGCAAAACAATTTTCGGAATCTGGATGATTATCGTCTTTTTTTTACATCAGCCTTTGGCTTTGCCGGAGAAGTTGACTTTGTTTCCTTTTTGGTTTCTTTTACAACGGCTTCAGGATTCTCACTGTCATCATTTTGCGGCTGGCGGGTTTGCATATAATCGCCAAAGATGTCATAACACTGACTTGCAGCCCCATAAATATTTCTATTGAATTTATTTCCCAAAATAATTATCGTTGCCTTTTCATCGATTAACCTCGCAAATGATGCATTGAAACCATGCCATTTACCAAAATGATACACAACTTTTTTACCATTGGGCAACAGCTGAAGTCGCCATCCTAATCCATAATTATGTATGGAAGGCTTTTCAAAACTATGTGGTGCAAATGCCGAATCCAATAATGCGGAATTTAGTAGCTGATCGGTATACAATGCCTGATCCCATTTTAATAAATCTAGTGGTGTTGAATAGATATTTTTATCGCCGTAGGTGATATCCAGAAAGTCATTATTCCAAAAAGTGCCGTTATAAGTAAATGAAGTAGTGGCTGACAATGTGTCTTTATAGGTGAACACAAAAGAATTTGCCATTTGCAATGGGTTGAATATTTTTTGCTGCATATATTCCGGAAAAGATTTTCCTGTTATTCTATCAACTATAAATGCAAGTAGAACAAAGTTGGTATTACAATAGTTGAAACGTTTATCAGGCGAGTAACTTTTGTTTGGCTTTTCATTGATTAAAAACTGTAATACATCTTCGTTAGTTACATACTTCTTCTTATCCCAATTACTGTTCGACATAAAATAGAGGTAATTAGGTAAGCCACTACGGTGCGACAGCAACAATTTCACGGTAATATCAGCATAGGGGAATCCGGGAAAGAATTTTGCTATCGTATCATTAAGTGAAAGTTGATTTTCCTGAATAAGCCTTAGTATAGCGATGGCTGTAAATGTTTTGCTGGTTGAAGCAATATGAAAAGAAGTATTGCTGGTAATAGAATCATTTTTTCGAAGATCAACTTTCCCTTGATACTTTTCATAAATAATATTTCCATCTTTAGCAATGAGAATACCACCATTAAACCCTGATTTTAGAAGACCGGTATCAAAAAAACTGCTGAGTTGGCGATAGTAAGAACGGAAATCTTCTTTATCAAGTTTTCCCGGCGTTGGAGGATAATATTGCAGCGAATCATCCTCAGGCTTTCCTTTACCAGAAGAAGTATTACAAGAAACATAAAGACATAGCAATACAGCAAATAAGAACAGGTTTTTCAATACAATCCGATTTTGACAAATGTATGAGTGTAAATTTATTCAAACAAACCTTCGTTTTCCCCATAATCTTGAAAATGGTAATAATCTCCAATTTATATTTGCAACATGGCAAAAACAGATATAACAAGTTATCCAAAAGAAAAAATCAAAATACTATTCCTTGAAAATATAAGTGATAAGGCGGTAAAGAACTTCCGTGGACATGGTTATGTGCAGGTAGAAAAAATTTCGAAAGCGATGACGGAAGAAGAACTGATCAAAGAAATTAAAGATGTTCATATTCTTGGTATTCGTTCCAAAACATTAATTACAAAAAATGTTTTAGCTGCCGCAAAAAAATTACAAGCCATCGGTTGCTTTTGTATTGGTGTTAATCAGGTTGATCTTGATGAAGCAACAAAGAGTGGCGTTGCTGTATTTAATGCGCCTTATTCTAATACAAGATCTGTTGCAGAATTAGTGATTGGTGCCGCCATCATGCTGATAAGAAGAATTCCTGATAAAAACAAAGCAGCTCATGAAGGCATCTGGATGAAAGAATCGCAGGGAAGTTATGAGCTACGAGGAAAAACAATTGGCATTATTGGGTATGGAAATATCGGTTCTCAGGTAAGTGTATTGGCGGAAGCATTGGGATTGAAAGTTATTTTTTATGATGTGGAAACTAAACTGCCACTTGGCAATGCCGAAGATGCAAAATCATTAAAAACATTATTGGGCAAAGCCGATATCATCACTTTGCATGTGCCGGATAATTCGCAAACAAAAAATTTACTTGGCAAGATTAACTTGAAGCATTGTAAGAAAGGATCAATACTTATTAACTATGCAAGGGGAGAAGTAGTAGATCTGGGAATGTTGCGAAAATTAATTCTGGATGGACATATTGCAGGCGCAGCAATAGATGTTTTTCCAGTGGAACCTGAAAAAAACGGCGACCGCTTCCGTACGCCGTTGCAGGATTGCCCGAATGTTTTGCTCACTCCACATATTGGCGGTTCTACGGAAGAAGCACAGCAAAATATTGGTGAAGATGTTAGCTTGAAGCTTTTTAACTACCTGGAAAAAGGAATCACTTTTGGTTCGCAGTCCATACCTGCATTGGCATTGCCGCCACAGGAGGGAAGCCATCGTATTTTGCATATACATAATAATGTACCGGGTGTACTTTCTGAAATCAATACACAGCTTTCTAAAAACAAGATCAACATACTGGGTCAGTATCTTAAAACAAATGAAGAGATTGGTTATGTAGTGTTGGATGTAGATAAGCAATTATCTTCAAGAGCATTGCAACTTTTAAAAGAAGTGAAGGAGACGATTAAGGTGAGGATGTTGTATTAAAATGTGAGTATTCCAGATTGGAAGGAGAATTACTTGGGTAATTAAATCTGGATATTTATTTACAGTATTTTCAATAATTATTGAAAATACTGTAAATTTGTACTACAAAATCAAACAACATGAAAGTCGTAATAGTCGGCGCAGGACTCGGAGGGTTAAGACTGGCAAGAAAACTGAATAACAAACCTGGCTTCGAAGTAATCCTGATTGACCGTTTTAATTATCATCAATTTCAGCCTCTTTTTTACCAAGTAGCTACAGCCGGATTGGATGCAAGTAATATTTCATTTCCTCTTCGTAAAGTGTTTCAGAAAAGTAAAAATGTAAGAATACGATTATGTAATCTGTCAGAAGTTGTTCCTGCTGAAAATAAAGTAATAACAGATGTTGAAGAGATAAGTTATGATGTACTGGTTCTGGCAACAGGAGCTGATACAAATTTCTTCGGCAAAAAGCAATTGGAAGCTCATGCTTTTCCAATGAAGTCAACAGTAGAAGCATTGCAGATCCGCCATAAATTACTACAACTTTTTGAAAAAGCTCATAGTATAAAAAATGAATTAGAACTACAACGAATGATGAATATTGTAGTTGTAGGTGGAGGACCAACAGGAGTGGAGGTCTCCGGTGCATTGGCAGAAATGAAGAAGTATGTCTTGCCAAAAGATTTTCCTGAGTTGGATTTTTCAAAAATGAATATCTATTTATTAGAAGGAGCTGATAAAACATTAGCCGCTATGAGTGAAAAATCCTCGAAGCAATCTGGAAAATACTTGAACAGGTTAGGAGTAACTGTAATGACAAATACGTTGGTGAAAGATTATGATGGCCAAAATATTATGTTACAAAATGGAGATGAGATACCAACATCCACTGTAATTTGGGCTGCAGGTATTAAAGGCAATGTGCCAGCTGGTATTGATAGTTCTTTAATTGGAAAAGGGAATCGTATTAAAACAGACCGGCGATGTTTAGTGCAAGGATTTAATAATATCTATGCAATTGGGGATCTTGCTTATTTGGAAACACCAAAGTTTAGCACTGGTTTACCACAAGTGGCTCCGGTGGCAATGCAGCAAGCGGATTTGGTAGCAGGTAATTTACGTTTGATAGAAAGAAAGTCTAATCTAGACCGTCAGTATGAATTTGAATACAAGGATAAAGGTTCAATGGCAACTGTAGGCCGTAATTTGGCTGTAGTAGATATTCCAAAACCTAAATTACATTTTGGAGGATTTTTTGCCTGGCTTATCTGGATGGGATTGCACCTGATGTTGATACTTGGAGTAAAGAATAGATTCTTCGTATTCTTTAACTGGATGTACAGTTATATAACATACGATCAGAATTTGCGGTTGATATTTAAAGAGTTTGATAGGAATGAAGATGCTAAAGATTCTTAAGTATTTTTTTGGCTCTTGAATGAAAAGCTGCTGTCTCATAATCCCAACGATCTTCAATCACTGTTTTTAGTTCTTGTTTTATTTCAGGATATTCTTTTGAAAGGTTTTCTAATACAGTAAGCGAAAATGCCTTGATAGCTGGCTTTTCTGTTGGAGAAATAATAAAATCGAAACAGATATTCATTACATCACCTTGGTATTTCTCTGGAATGGAAATTTCTTGTAAAAGCCGGATGGTATTTCTTTTACAGCGTCATGCAGATCTTTTTGCTTTAAATTAGTTACTAGCTTCCCAAGATGCTTTGGAATGAATTCCGGATGTGCAATACCAGCAAAACTTAATGGCCAGCCAGAACGTTGAGTTATTAATTTATCATTACCCAAAAATAACTTCACTAGTTCATCAAACCGAGTTTGATTACTGCCAATCCAGTTTACTATTTCTTCCCGATTAGTCTTTGTATGTTCTAAAAGGATTTTCTCTTTAAGATTCATTTAAATTGGTGTATTAATGGTTAAGCTAAATTATTAAGTTCGTTTGTATGAATGAACTGTTGGATGAGTTTAAAATGTAATATTTTTCTTATAATTTACATTATGTTAAACAAATGATAAACTCATGCTCAATTAGTTGCATAATTGATAGCATAGTTATACCCCATTAAATAAAGAAAACCCCAACTCTTTCGAATTGGTGCTTTCTTATTATTAGTTTTATCAGATTAATGATCCTTCTTAAGAGTAGGTATTGCATTAATTGTATCGTACAACTCATTCCACTTCTTTTCTTCGGCTGTGTATTTTGTTACTTCAGCAGGTTTGCCTTTAGCCTGAATTCTTTTAAACATAGCTATCTCTGACAAATAATTGATAGACTTTTTATATTGCTCTTTATCTCTTAATTCAAGTCCGTTATTTGCTTTTACTCTGGCAGCAAACATTGCAGCTGCTTTTTCATATGGTTCTTTTGCTTTTTCTAATTCTTCTCCATATTGTGCATCCAATTGGTCTCTTTTTGCCACATCTTCTTTAGAAGCCATTGTTCCCGGTTTAGTTCTGTTTTTCATATCGGCGACATGTGCTGATCTTGCATCATTTATTTTAGACGCTTTATTGATAAAGTGATCACCTAAGTATAGGTATGAAATTTCAGATTCTGGCTTTGCTGCTGCTGCTTTTAAAAAAGAACTTACCATTGTTTTCTCCAATTCTGCAGCATTAGCTGGAAGTACAGCACCTTCTTTATCTGAATTTAAAGTGTCATATATAATTTCTCCCAGTATCTGGTTCGCTTTGTAATTAGTTGGATCAGTTGCAAGCACTTCGTCTAATGCTTTCTTTTTGTTTTCAAATCCTTCTGCAAGCCCAACTGCAAAATCTACTTTGTCATAAGTGAAAAATTCACTTTTTGGAAAAAGCTCAATGCCTAATTTTTTATATCTTTCGAATGCGGCCATATCCTTTTTATCTACAGAATAGCTAACCATATAACGATAAACACTTTCAAAGCCATCACCCGTTACTTTAGCATCAGCCAGACGTCCATAAAATTTTGCGGCATCATCTCTATTATTACTTTTTTCAGCAGTAATACCTGCAAGTATTAAAACATTCGTATCAATGGGAACTGTAAGTATCTTAAGGCCAAGTAAAACATCAGACATTTCAACGGCACTTTTTAGTTTTTCAAATGCTGGTTGCCAATTGTTTTTGGAATAAGCATCATAGCCTGATGAATATAAATTTGAATACAAGTTAACAGGTCCATTCTGGTAAATCGGATCTGTTGCTAATGCCATAGAAGCATCCATTTCTTTGTATTTCTTAAAAGCCGTAAAGGCCTCATCAATATACTTAGCTCCATCAGGTGTGTTTTTTAAGGCTGTGCTTGAAGCTAAACCAGTATATATGGCTGTTTTCAATATGTATGCTTCTGCATTACCGGCAAACTTTGCATTTGTAATTGCCTTATCAAATTCAGTTTTAGCCTTTTCAAACTGATTTAAAAGCATAAGATTTTTAATATCGCTGTATTTCTGAGAAGTTGCACTAAATGCTGCCAGACAAATGGCTGAAAATAAGATGACTTTTTTCATTTCAGATTGTGATTGTTTAATTAAATAGATTCTTCGTTATTGTTTTCCGTAGATGGATTTTCTCCCGGTTGCGTTGCGTTGTCATTTTCTGCAGGCCCGTTTTCTTCGTTTTCAGGCTCTGTTTGATCATCCAGTTTAGTTATTGCAGCTATTTCATCTCCTTCATCTAATCTGATAACTTTTACACCTTGTGTTGCTCTTCCCTGTTCGCTTATTCCGCTTACAGGCATCCGTATAGTCACCCCACTTTTACAAGTAATCATGATATCCTGGGTTTCTTCAACAGCTAACATTCCAATTAATGCACCTGTTTTTTCAGTTACGTTAATTGTTTTTACACCTTTTCCACCACGGTTTGTATATCTGTACTCATCTACCGCAGTTCTTTTTCCATATCCTTTTTCACTAACCACCATTACGGTTTTGGTAACGTCCGTTGCTGGATTAACACAAATCATGCCTACCACTTCATCATTATCATCATCTACATGAATACCACCAACACCAATTGCTCCACGACCGGTTGCTCTTACTTTTTGTTCAGAGAAACGGATGGCTCTACCACTTTTACTGCCATCATTATTTCGGAGTTACCATCTGTCATTCTTGCCTCAATCAGCTCATCTCCTTCTATAATATTTATAGCATTTACACCCGTTTGTCTTGGGCGGCTGAAATCTTCTAATGCTGTTTTTTTAATTATCCCTTTCTTCGTACAAAGTACAATATTGTGAGAGTTTACAAACTCTTCATCTTTGAGGTCTTTTACATCCAATATAGCTCTTACTTTATCGTCTGGAGGTAATTGCATCAGGTTTTGAATAGCTCTTCCTTTTCCTGTTTTCTCACCTTCTGGAATTTCATATACATTCAGCCAATATACTCTTCCTTTTTCAGTAAAGAATAACATGGTGTGATGTGTAGATGCTACAAACAGATGTTCAATATAATCTTCATCTCTTGTTTTTCCACCCATCACTCCCCTGCCACCACGACGCTGTGATCTAAACTCATCTGCAGGTGTACGTTTGATATAACCAAGATGCGATATGGTGATAACAACATCTTCTTCTTTAATAAGATCTTTAATTTTTACTTCATCATCCAGGAAAGTAATTTCAGTTTTTCTTTCATCACCAAACTTTTCCTTTATCTCCAGTAATTCTTTTTTGATTACATCAAACCGCATTCCTTCGTTTGACAACAACTCATTCAGGTGTGCTATCAGTTTCATCAATTCATCAAACTCTGCTTTGATCTTATCTCTTTCCATTCCGGTTAACCGCTGTAAACGGAGTTCCAGAATTGCTTTAGCCTGAATTTCATCTAATCCCCAACCGGCATTGATCAAATTATCCTTTGCAATATCAGGTGTAGCAGACGAACGTATCAATGCAATTACTTCATCCAGATGATCAAGGGCAATCAAATACCCTTTTAATATATGAGCCCTTTTCTCTGCTTCCCTTAATTCGTACTTAGTTCTGCGAATAACTACTTCATGACGGAAATCTACAAACTCACTTATAAGGTCTTTCAGGTTCAACGTCTTTGGCCTGCCTCTTACAATCGCTACATTATTGATACCGTAGGAAGTTTGCAAGTCAGTCATTTTGTACAACTGATTTACAATTACATTGGCAATAGCATCTCTCTTCAAATCAATTACAAGCCTAGTTCCTTCTTTGTTATTAGATTCATTATTTACATGAGCTATTCCTTCTATTAGCTTGTTATTCACTAGTTCACCAATCTTGTTAGTTAGTGCATCACGGTTAACCTGATAAGGAACTTCAGTAATAATGATCTGTTCTCTACCACTAGCTTTTGCTTCCACAGTCAATCTTCCTCTTACTACTACCCTTCCACGACCAAAATGTAAACCAGCCTTCACTCCTTCCATACCATAGATAATTCCTCCGGTTGGAAAATCAGGAGCTTTTACATGCTCCATCAACTCGTCTATTGTAATCTCATTGTTGTCGATATAGGCGATGCAGCCGTCGATAACCTCCGACAAGTTATGCGGCATCATATTCGTGGCCATACCTACCGCAATACCGCTGGAGCCATTTATTAGTAATTGCGGTATTCTTGATGGCAATACCGTTGGTTCTGTTTCAGAATCATCAAAATTATTCTGAAAATCAACTGTGTCTTTTTCTATATCATCCAACAGATGTTCAGCCAATTTGTCCAACCTTGCCTCTGTATAACGCATAGCTGCAGGGCCATCACCATCCTGGTTGCCAAAGTTACCCTGGCTGTCAATCAACGTATACCGCATACTCCACTCCTGCGCCATACGAACCATTGCATCGTAAACAGAAGTATCACCATGCGGATGATATTTACCCAACACCTCTCCCACAATACGAGCAGATTTTTTATACGGCTTGTTGTAATGAATTCCTAGTTCATTCATTGCATATAAAACACGGCGATGAACAGGTTTTAATCCATCTCTTACATCAGGCAATGCACGGCCTACAATTACCGACATTGAATAATCAATGTAAGCAGTCTTCATTTGTTCTTCAATGTTGACGGGAATTATCCGGTTGCTGTCATTCGTTTCAAGCGGCGTTGAGTTCTCTTCCATCGTTATTTATCCTTCTTCTTTTTACTATGAAATTTATATGCCTCAAACGGCCTTTTTCAGGTCTATTTTTAAGGTGAGCAAATCTAACTTTTTCGGACTTGAAAACCTGATAAATAGTTCTTTTTTTTGGCCTTTTTATCCACTAATGTGGAATAGTTAAGTAGTTAAGAAACAACAGGTTTTTCCTTGCTATTTTTACCTGCAATTTTTGATTTTTTCGTGTTAATTTCCAACTTTTACAATTAACCGGAATATGAAGTCAATACTATTGTTTGGAGCAGGAAAATCAGCCACTGTTTTAATTGATTATTTGTTGGAAAATGCTATCAATGAGGATTGGCATCTAATCGTTGTTGATGCGGATTTAGCACTTGCTCAATCAAAGATCGGGAATGCACAAGCCGCCACTGCTGTTTCCTTCGACATAACTAATACCAGTGAACGGATACGTTATATTGAAAAGGCTGACATTGTAATTTCTATGCTACCTCCTTTTCTTCATATTGAGGTTGCAAAGGATTGTGTAGCCTTTCAGAAAAACCTGCTTACCGCTTCGTATGTTGATGATGCAATAAGGGAATTGCAACCTGAGATTGAAAAAAGCAAATTGCTCTTCCTTGTGAAATGGGACTGGATCCTGGTATTGATCATATGAGTGCAATGAAAATTATTGATGAAATTCATGCAAAGAATGGAAAGGTTGTTTCTTTTCAATCACATTGTGGCGGACTTGTAGCTCCAGAAAGTGATGATAATCCCTGGCACTATAAAATAAGCTGGAATCCAAGGAACATCATCATGGCAGGAAAAAGCGGAGCTCATTTTAAAGAAAACGGTAAAGAAGTAAACCTGAAATACGAAGAACTTTTTACTGCGGACAGACAAGTGCATATACCGGATTTAGGAACACTTAGTTGGTATCCCAATAGAGATTCGTTAAGCTATACAACACTTTATGGATTGGAAGATGCACCAACATTTATTAGAACAACTTTGCGCCATCCGGATTTTATGTATGGATGGAAAAATGTGATTGACTTAAAACTTGTTGATGAAAAACTTCAATATGCGACAGATGGGAAGACATTACAAGCCGTTTTCAAAGAACATATGGACAAGAATGGCTTTGGCGAATGGCTAACACAGCAATTGACGGAACGGTTCGAAGAAACCAAAGGGATGATGGAAACATTGATGAAATTAATGGAAGCGGAAAATGAAGCGGAAGAAGCAGGTAAGAATATGCCAGATAAATTTATGACCGCAGATGCTAAAGGCAACTTAGAAGAAGTAGAAATTGATGAAGTGAAAAATACGGCTGCATCTATTTTAGCACAAAAAATGCATGAAGCAAATCTTACATTAAAGCAACTTTTCTTTTTGGGATTGGATGATAAAGACACTGAAGTAAATAAAGGCTTATGCAGTGCTGCAGACATTTTACAGTTTGCCGTTGAGAAAAAACTGGCACTACGACCTTATGATAAGGATATGATTGTAATGCTCCATGAGATAGAATATGAATTAGAAGGAAAGAAAATTGTTATCAATAGTTCGTTGGTTGTAAAAGGAGAAAATAATTTGAGAACAGCCATGGCAAAAACTGTTGGATTACCTTTAGGAATAGCAGCTAAAAATATTTTAAACGGGAAAATAAAGTTAACCGGATTGCATATTCCTACTGTAAAGGAAATTTATGAACCAGTTCTTGCAGAACTGGAAACGTACAATGTAAAATTTGATGAAAGAAAAAGTGAGTTGTAATGTAAAATATTAATCAAGTAATAACTTCTTAAAATCCACTATTCCTTCTGTCGCTGCTTTTTCAATCAATGTCAGGTTCTTCATTGGTGAAGTATATGGAATCTTTTTATCAATAATATACTTAGGCGTAGTTTCCAATACATAATTAATCAATCCTGCTGCCGGATAAACTGCTAATGAAGTACCAACCACTGCAAATATATCAGCGGTATAAACTACTTCTACTGCCTTTTCCATCATTACAACCGGCTCGCCAAACCACACGATGAATGGCCGTAACTGTTTGCCATCGGTAGCCAAATCTCCCAGTTTTAAATCACCTTTTATTTCTGAAATCAATTCATCATCCCATTCACTCCGCATTTTAAATATTTCTCCATGCAGATGCAGAACGTTTGTAGAACCAGCTCTTTCATGTAAGTCATCAATATTTTGCGTAATGACAGTTACATCAAAATCATTTTCTAACTCTGCTAATCCAATATGTGCAGTATTGGGTTTTGCATCGGCCACATTTCTTCTTCGTTCATTATAAAAATTGAGAACCAACTGCGGATCTTTTTGCCAGGCCTCTGGTGTAGCCACATCTTCTACATTATATCCTTCCCATAATCCATCGCTATCTCTAAAAGTTCTTAATCCGCTTTCAGCACTGATACCTGCGCCGGAGAGAATAACTAGTTTCTTTTTTGCCATAGTAAAATTATTTCTCCCCAGCCATCTTCATTACAATTTCCCACTCTTCATCACTTACGGGTTGCAATGAAAGTCTGCTGATGCGGACTAATGCCATCTCTTTTAGGCGCTTTTCTTTTTTTATTGCATCAAGGCTTTGGGGCTCTTTAGTTTTTTTACAGGCTTCAGATCTACAGCCACCCATCTGTCATCATCTGTTGTAGGATCGGGATAAGCTTCTTTAATCACTTTGGCAATGCCAACAATTTCTACTCCTTCATTACTATGATAAAAAAAGACTTCATCCCCTTTTTTCATATTTCGCATATGAATTCTGGCTGCATAATTTCTTATACCGCTCCAACAAGTTTGCTTTTCTTTTACTAGATCATCCCAACTATAGGTTGAGGGTTCAGATTTTGCCAGCCAGTATGCCATACGATTATTTATTTTGATTGGTTTTCAAAAATACAATGATGTGAACAATTATTATTTTCTTTTTAAAAATCTGAAACATCATCGTATACCGTATCTGTTAACGTTCACATTTTAAAAACAAATATTAAACTAAAACGTTATGAAATCTATTAAATCAATCGGACTTATGTTAGTGGCTGCATTAGCATTCAATTTTTCTTTTGCACAAACAATGATGAAAGAAAAAACTGTAGAAGTTGGTGGCGCTGCCATGTATCCTTCTAAAAATATTGTAGAGAACGCAGTTAACTCAAAAGACCACACTACACTTGTTGCAGCAGTAAAGGCAGCAGGTTTAGTAGAAACTTTAATGTCAGCAGGCCCTTTCACAGTATTTGCTCCAACTAATACCGCATTTGGAATGTTGCCTGCAGGAACAGTTGAAACGTTGGTAATGCCTGAAAACAAAGCAAAACTGACAGGTATACTTACTTACCATGTTGTTGCTGGGAAATTAGATGCAGATGCTTTAAAATCAAAGATTAAAGAAGGTAATGGCACTGGAGAACTAACTACAGTTGCAGGAGGAAAATTATTTATAATGAAAAAAGGTGGAAAGCTGATTTTGAAAGATGAAAATGGAGGAATGGCTACCATTTCTATCAGTGATGTCTATCAAAGTAACGGTGTGATACATGTAATTGATCATGTAGTACTTCCTAAATAGTTAATCCTTAACAGTAACGATAAATTCCTTTGAAAATTCTTAAGCCGGTAACAGTGATTGTTACCGGCTTAAATTTTACCATCCACTCGCCAGCACATCCGCAATATGCATCGTCTTTAATTTATATCCTTTTGTATTGATATAGCCTTGTAAGTGCATGAGGCAGGAAAGGTCAGTTGATATTAAATAATCAGCATCAGTTGCTAAAGCATTCTCAACCTTCTGCTCTCCCATTGCAACGGAGATAGCTTCAAACTTAACTGCGAAAGTGCCACCAAAACCACAGCAGGTTTCCACATCATTCATTTCAACAAGCTCAAGGCCTTTTACATTCGATAGCAATCTTCTTGGTTCCTCTTTTATTTTACATTCCCGCAAGGCAGCACAGGAATCATGATACGTTGCTCTGCCGTTTAGTTCGGCACCAACATTGTCAAATTTTAGTATATCGATCAAAAATTCTGAGAACTCAAATATTTTTTTGCTCAGGTCTTTTACTTCGTTGTGAACAGATGAGTTTTCAAATAGTTTTGTATAATAATTTTTTACAAACCCGGCACAACTTGCACTTGGCGTTACGATACAATCAGCATCGCCAAAATCTTTAATAAATTTACTGCAAACTGCTTTTGCTTCATCCCAAAAACCTGCATTGAAAGCTGGCTGTCCGCAACAGGTTTGTGAAGTGTTGTAGCTAACAGTACATCCTGCTTTCTCCAACACTTTTATCATATTAAAAGCTGTTTCAGGGTAAAGCTGATCTACAAAGCATGGTATGAATAGCTGAACATTCAAGCCTGTTATTTTTAAAAAAATTTTATTTTAAGTTGTTAATCCCATTTTCATCGCTGTTATTGCCGCTTCTTCTCCTTTATGACCATGTTTACCACCAATTCTTTCTATAGCTTGTTCTTCGGTATTAACTGTCAATACTCCAAAAATTGTTGGAACAGGTAACAAAAGATTTAATTGCAACACACCATTGGTGATTGCCTGGCACACATATTCAAAATGAGGGGTATCTCCTTTTATCACACATCCTAATGCTATAAAAGCATCGGCTTTATTTTTCTTTCCCGCAGTTTCGTAATAATTTTTTATCGCAAATGGAATTTCAAATGCACCTGGAACGGTAATAACAACGGTTTTCTTTACCCCAAGTTTTTCCAACTCAGCAATACAACCCATTTCCAATTGGTCTGTAATACGGGCATTCCATTCTGTTTTAACCAAAACAATACAGGCATCCTTTTTCAGAATGCCTGTATCTATATGTAATAATTTACTATCTGTTACTTCAGCCATAATTATTTTTCAGTGCTGTATACACCCATTTGAGCCAGGTAATTATCAGCATCTCTTGCTTGATCTGTTCTTGGAAATTTCTCTTTGATTTCTTTGTACAATTCAATTGCACCTTTATTATCATTCAATGTACGCTGAGCAAGATATGCAGCCATAAATAAAGCTTCTGCAGAATTTGTTTCATCTTTTTCAAAATGATGACCAGCTTTTTTATAATAGTCAAATGCTTCTTTGTTCTTTCCTAAATCACCATAAGCATCACCAATCAATTTATAAGCTCTTGCTTGTACTGGTTTTGAACTTGAACTGAATTTCTTCAATTGATCAATTGCTTTTTGATTCTCATTTAATTTGATAAAGCAATCACCAGCATAAAAACGGGCAAGATTACCGGCATCGGTTCCGCCATATTTATCAATTACTTTCAGAAAACCCCAATTCTGTCCGTCGCCATTTAAAGCAAGTAGCACAGAATCCTGACGGTAATAATCTTCCGCTTTGAACATTACTTCCGCAGCTTTCGTTTCTTTTGGTTTTTCAAAAAAGTTCTGATAGATATACCAGCCACCCACTAAAACGATAATTGCTACTGACGCAATCATCAATGGTTTACTATATTTTTCCCAGAAATCTTTCGCTTTTGCTACGATCACTTCACCTGAATCCACATCCTGCACATTTTTCTTGTCTGCCATTGTTTTATTTTTATTGCTTGTTTTTGTTTTATTTAATCAACGATAAATGGATAATTCTGATCAACGTACACATCTTTCAACACTTCATCATCATCTGGCCAAGGACTTTCTTCAGCAAACTTTACCGACTCATCAACAATATCATCTACCCTTTTATTAATTGCATCAATCTCTTCTTGTGTTGCAAATTTATTGTCCAGAATGGTTTTTAAAACCATGGCAATCGGGTCTTTGCTCTTATACTCATCCACTTCTTCTTTTGTTCTGTATTTCTGTGGATCGCTGATTGAATGGCCTTTATAGCGATATGTTTTAATTTCTAATAAAGTAGGTCCGCCTTTTTCTCTTGCTCTTTTTACTGCACGGCCAACTCCTTCATGCACTGCTTCAGGGCTCATACCATCAATAACATCTGCAGGCATTTCGTAACCATCTGCCAGTTTATAAATATCAATTACATTGGATGTACGTTCTACCGAAGTACCCATTGCATAATGATTATTCTCGCAAATAAAAACTACTGGCAATTTCCAAAGCATAGCCAGATTGAATGTTTCATGTAACATTCCTTGTCTTGAAGCCCCATCACCAAAATAACAAAGCACCACATTATCAGTATCACGGTATTTTTCAGCAAATGCTAAACCAGCTCCAGTTCCAATCTGTGCACCCACAATTCCATGACCACCAAAAAAACCAACATCTTTACCAAAAAAGTGCATACTTCCGCCTTTCCCTTTGGCACAACCTGTAGCTTTTCCATATAATTCAGCCATGCAACTGTTTACAGAAACACCTTTAGCAATTGCCAAACCATGGTCACGGTAAGCAGTAATCATCAGGTCTTCCGGACGAGTGGCAGTTACACAACCCGCAGCAATAGCTTCCTGCCCGATGTATGCATGGAAGAATCCACGGATCTTCCCATCCATTTTATACTTCTCTTCGGCCATCAATTCAAACTGACGAATCAGTTGCATTAATTCGTACCAATAGAGGTAAGTATCTTTTGAAAATTTAGTAGCCACAGGCTTAAATTTTTGAGTTGGTTTATACCTAAATTACGGGACGCAAAAATAAGGGGAAAAAAGGAATTTTAAAGCCTCAAAATAATCTTCCCTTTTGAGTAAGTGTACTGATAAAGAAGAAGATATAAATGTTCTACTTTTGCGAATGGCCAATCGGATAACCCGCCGTCGGCTTCAAAAAGCATTTCTGCGATTGAAAAGGCTTCCTGGCGGTATAAATTTCTTCAAATATTCAGCGAATAAAGCTCATGGATTCTGGCTTCGGATGACCCGTAGCACCAAAGTTCCGCATCCTTCTTCCATTATGTTGGAAGTAACCAATCAGTGTAATCTGGCATGTATTACTTGCCCAAGGGAATATACTTACGGCGAACAAATGGCAAAGGGTTTTATGGATATGGAGAAAATGAAGAAGGTGGTGGATGAAGCTTTCCCGTATGTTGATTCAATTGGACTGACTGGTTTGGGAGAAACTTTCATGTTTAAGAAGTTGCCGGAGATTGTTGACTATATCCGTTCAAAAAATAATGGCATCATCATCAGTGTGTCGACCAATGCACATTTGCCCATTAGTGTAAAAATGGCGGAAGATCTTGCTGATAAAATTGATACGATACAAGTTTCAATTGATGGTATCGGCAAAGTGTATGAAAAAGTAAGATTGAAAAGCGATTACAGTTTCTTTTATGAAAATATGTTGCAGACTATTGAAGCTTGCAGAGGAAAAAGAGCAACTGTCATGTTCAACTTTGTGGCGATAAAAGAGAATTACCAGGATATGGCTGAGGTTGTTGAACTAGCTGGTAAACTCGGAGTAAAATATGTCAACATCACTCCCTTCAATGTAGCATCTGTAACTATTCATGATAAAACGTACTATGACTTTTTTCAAACAACTGAATTTAAATCGGAATTGAAAAGAGCAAAAGCGATGGCGAAGAATTATCCGGAGATTGAATTTACTACCTGGGATATTGAAGCACCAAAAGGTTTTCGCAAATGCGATTTGGTGTGGTCACACTTTTATGTTTCCTGGGATGGATATGCAACGCCATGTTGTGCCAAACCTTTTCCAAAGGAATTAAATTTCGGAAGCATTTTTGATGACGGCCTGATGAAATGTTTGAATAATAAAGACTACCGGCAATTCAGGGCAATGTGGTATAGAAACGAACCGCCAGAGTTCTGCAAGAACTGTCATGTGATTGATCTTGATCCTGTATTACTTGATTAAAAGATAATGGCTGGAATTATTTCCAGCCTCGATTAATTAAACAATCATTCTATAATTGAAAATAATTTAGACTAAAATGCTTACCGATATCAATCCAAAATTGCCAATGCGAAATAAAGCAATTACAAAAGATTACTATATAAATAAGCTTGGATTTATAGACGCCGGTGCGGAAGATTATAAAGAATACCTGATAGTGGAAAAAGACAGCATACAGATTCATTTTTTTGAATTCAAAGCTCTTGAGCCTAAGGAAAATTATGGACAGGTTTACATCCGAACAAATGAAATTGAAAACCTTTATCAAAACCTGATTGATAAAAAATTCACCCACAGATAAAGCCCGAATTCTCCTTGCTCTGTAATAATTTAACTTGGGCGTTAATCAACCATTTTTTTATTCAAGAGTTTATATCGCATATTAATGCTGCAACTGCATTCCATATCATTACTACAATTTAAAAATTATACAAACCGTTCGTTTGATTTTACGAATCGTATTGTAGGTATTTGTGGCAACAATGGAGTTGGTAAAACAAACCTGTTGGATGCCATTCATTATCTCTGTTTTACAAAAAGTTATTTTACAAGACAGGATGCAAACAATGTGTTACACGGCAATGCTGGTTTTCGTGTAGAAGGAAATATGGAGTTGTTTGATAAACAAGAAAAAGCAGTTTGCATACTCCGGGAAACTGGTAAAAAAGAATTTTCTGTAGACGATAATCAGTACGATAAATTCTCACAGCATATCGGCCGCTATCCTTGTGTGGTTATTGCTCCGGATGATGCTGAATTGATAACTGGTGATAGTAGAGCTAGAAGAACTTTTTTAGATTTATTGCTTTGCCAGTTGGATAGTGAGTATATGCAGCACCTGATTGTTTATAAAAAAATAATAGAACAGCGAAACTCATTATTAAAATCTTTTTTTGAAACAGGAAATAAGAATTTTGCTTTATTAGATGTGCTGGATGAGCAATTGATAAAATCGGGTGATTATATTTTTGATAGGAGAAAAGAGTTTTTGATTTTTTATTTGCCATTGGTTAAAAACTTATACAACGAAATTTCTCAGAAGGATGAGAATGTAAACTTGTTCTACGAAAGTGAATTATTGCAAGCAGAGTTTGCAGAATTATTAAAACTAAACCGAAATAAAGATTGCATGGCACAACGGACAACATCCGGTGTGCATCGGGATGATCTTGAAATAAAACTGGGTAATCAATCTTTTAAAACGATTGCTTCACAAGGACAGCGGAAAAGTTTATTATTTGCATTGAAGCTTGCTGAACTGGAAATATTAAAGAAAGAAAAAAAGTTTGCTCCCCTCCTTTTGCTGGATGATGTTTTTGAAAAATTGGACGAAGACAGGATAAGTAATCTGCTGAATAAGGTTTGCAAAGAAAATGAAGGGCAGGTTTTTATTACCGATACGAATGAGGAAAGGTTAAGTTCTCACTTGAAGGAGTTGGGAATTGAGTTTCAGTTGATAGGGTTGTAGGCTTGAGTTTGTCATGCCGAGGGACGAGGCATCTCAGAGAATTAAAAGTAATAAAATATCGAAGTGTTTGCGACTCCTTCAAAGCTTGTATTGACAAAGGAAGTATCGGAGTGACAAATACCCAAACTATATTCGAGTAGACATCTCAAAATATAATGTTTATACATGCATATTTTAAAACAACATCATTATTATGTGTATATAGTTACAAATGCAGAAAGAACCGTTTTATATACAGGAGTAACCAATAATCTCCCACAACGAATAACTGAACACTGGGATAACAGAGGTCAAACTAAAACATTTGCTGGAAAATATTATTGCTATAATCTGGTCTTCTACGAGTATTTCACTTACATCAACAACGCTATTGCAAGGGAAAAGGAAATAAAAGGCTGGAGAAGGCAAAAGAAACTTGACCTAATAAAAACAATGAATCCTGACTGGACTTTTTTAAATCCTTCTATTTGTGATGGCTGGCCGCCAAAGGAAGTGAATAAAAGAGAATAGTCTTTAGTCAAGTCGACGAAGTACTCTTTCGTAACATTTTTTGTCTTGCCGAGGTACGAGGCATCTCAAAGAATTAGAATCAATTGAATCCTTGAAAAGTTTGAGACTCCTCCTATCGTCGGAGTCACAAATACCCGAGCTTGGTTTTTGTTTTGCCGACGAAGGAGGCATCTCAAAGAATTAGAATCAATTGAATATTTGAAAAGTATGAGACTCCTCCTATCGTCGGAGTGACAAATACCCGAGCTTGTTTTTTGCTTTGCCGACGAAGGAGTCATATCTCATAGGGTTTGAATTAATTTAAAGTTCGAAAAGTTTGAGACTCCTCCTATCGTCGGAGTGACAAATACACAAACTTGATTTGGGACAGGCTGTACCTCGGCATGACAAACTAAAACCTGTAACTTTGCCCTCATGGGTGAATATTCTATTGGTGATGCAATGAAAAAATTTCTGGATGGCAGCCGGATTAAAGGCGGCATTCAAGCATTGCAGATTGAAGATGTGTGGGAAGAAATCATGGGAAAAACAGTAGCCCGTTACACCGACAAACTCCAGATCATTGGTGATAAATTATTCATCACTACTCATGTTGCCCCGCTGAAAAATGAGTTGATGTACCAGAAAGAAAAAATTAAACAAAGAGTAAATGAAGCGTTGAAGCAGAAAGTGGTGAATGAGGTAATAATTCAGTAACTATTCTTATTTATTATTATTTCTTTTTACTTCCTTTCCTAATGTGTCATAAAGTATTTGAAGGCCATTCAATTTATTTTCTTTCCAGTATGAAATTTCTTTTATAACTCCATCTTCGTAATACAGTAATGTTTCACCATTTATTTTTCCAAATTCAAAAAATGATTCAGATGACTTATTGCCATTTGGATAGTAAAAAATACTCTTACCTTCCTGTACTCCATTTTTGAACCATACGTCTGCAGATAGATTTCCAGTTTCATAATAAAACTTCCATAATCCTTCCTGTCTATCTTTTCTCCAAATTCCTTTTTGTTTAACTTGTCCATTTTCATAGTATAGAATATTCAACCCTTCTTTCATGTTTCTTTCCATATCAATTTCACTTTCCTTGGAACCATTATCATAATGTTAATATGTGTAACTACTTTTGCTTTGCAGCTTACAATAGAAAAAGCAAATAATAAAAGAATGGTTCTCATAATATGATTTTATTCAACCCTCACCCTCGGATCAACAACGCCATAAAGAATATCCGCCAGAATATTTATTAGAATGAAAAAAGTAGCGGCTACTAAAACAGATCCCATCACAACAGGATAATCCAGTTTCTCCAAGGCATCCACCGTAACTTTTCCTATCCCCTGCCAGCCGAAAATATATTCTACAAAGAACGCTCCGGCAAGCAACTCTGCAAACCAACCAGTGATGGCGGTAATTACAGGATTCAGTGCATTGCGTAAGCCATGTTTCCAGATAACCTGTCTTTTGCTTAATCCTTTTGCATAGGCTGTGCGGATATAATCCTGATCTAATACATCAAGCATGGCACTTCTTGTAAGCTGTGTAATAATTGCCAACGGACGAATACCCAATGTTACCGCAGGTAGAATAAGATTTTGCATCGTCAACCGTTTGTTTCCATCATCATCAATCACAAACCAGTTTCCTGCAATATGTAAACCTGTCCAATCGCTCAGCACAAAACCAAAAATATATACCATGATTATCCCCGTAAAAAAAGACGGGGCAGAAATACCAACGATACTTGAAAAGATGGCTGAAGTATCCAGCCAGGTATTTTGTTTTACAGCAGCCATTACTCCCAACGGAATGCCAATCAATATGGCAATGACCATGGCTGCGATTGCGAGCATCAATGTTCCCGGTAAGGCTTGCATTAAAACATTCCACACTGGCCTTTTTGTTTGATAAGATGTTCGGAGATATGGAACTTTTATTCCAAATTTTGTTTCGCCGCCAATAAAAAAACCTTTTAATTTCTTCTTTTCAATTTCAGATTTGCTATGAAAGCAAATTGGGGAAACATCATTGAGGTAATATACAAACTGTTTCCATTTTGGCTGATCGAGATATAATTCTTTTTTAATATTGGCTTGTGTAGCAGAGTCACCTGATTGTCCCATCACCAATCTGGATGGATCACCAAAACCCTGGAACAAGAAAAACACCAGCACCACCACTCCCACCAGAACCAAAAGGCCGTATAAAGATTTTTTGATGATGAATTTTAACATGTATGTTGGTTACTTTTTTCTAATTATTATTCAGGCTGTCAATAGGATCAATATTTATAGTGGTATCAATAATCGGTACTTCTTTTTTGGGGAGTGCTGTTATTGGTTCAATACTTTTTAAAGCAGAACCAAATCCAGAGCGGCTCCATTTATTTAAGATTGTTCCTTCTTTTAATAAATATAAATTGGGACTTACTCTTGCCGCAGTTCTTACGGCAGTGAAGTCGCAGCTTAGAATTATAATATCAGCAAAAGCTGTTTTAGTAATTTCTTTTGCAGCAATATCTGGCTGGCTTGTTACTATGTAAACAGGAATATTTTTTTCTTTGGCTGCTGCATAAACTTCAGCAAACTTCTTATCCCATTTGGAAACAGGAATTGAAAAATTCTCAATGAATAATAAAATAGCATAAGGCTGACTTAACACAATCGCAGTAGAATCAATTTTACTTTCTCCGGATAATGCAAAACCTTTTATTGGTGGTTCGTTATTACTTCCTTTTCGTATTATTTTATCGTAACGCTTAATCAATTTATAAGGTGGCACTTTAAAATCAGCAGGGAAATCTGTTGCCGTAAACTCAACCGTCTGTCCGTTTTTATCATAGACAAAAGTGATAACCGTACTATCTGGAATTGCATTGGGCGGCATTTTCATTTTTTCTGGAATATTATTACCAACTTTAAATGGCATACAATCAACTACCGGCATATAATTTAAGGTGTACCATTGAAAACCAAATGCGAAGATGGTTACAGCAATCATTTTGATAGTAGTAAAACTGTTGGAAAGAAACGGTTTTATATATTTCTGTTTCCAGAAAAGGAAAACAATCATTATAGTCAACGCAACATCTTTTAAGAAAGAAGTTTTAGAACTGATAGGCAGGCAATCTCCAAAGCAACCGCAGTTCTTCGGCATTCCTGTGATATATGTATAGCCTGTTAGGAAAGTAAAGAAGACGATTAATAATAATAAAAGCCAGCTAAAGAGTTTTATTCTCCAGCCCACTATTAAAGCAGTACCGGCAATTATTTCAAAAGCATTCATTAAAACGGACATCAACAATGTCCATGAATTGAATTGATGCAAATTCCATATCTCAAAAAACTCCTGCATCTTGTAGCTTAATCCCAATGGATCGTTAGCTTTTACCAATCCGGAGAAAACGAAAAGTAGCCCAACAATAATTCTGATAACCGTTACTGCAATTTTCATGTGTTATTATTTATTTAATGTTGCCACATGGAATTCGTCATAAAAAATTCTTATCGTAAAGTATAAATTACTCTATAATTTTTTATGACTCATTTCATATTACATAAGTATTAATGCGAATACTGCATAGTTTACTATATCAAGATAGTTGGCATCAATTCCTTCACTCATAATTGTTTTACCATCATTATTCAATATCTGACGAATACGTTGGAGTTTCATCAATATCAGATCCACAAAACTTTGCTGGCTCATACTCCGCCATGCTTCGCCGTAATCATGGTTTTTATCTTCCATCAGTCTTTTAGCAATAGCGACATTTTTATCAAATAGTTTTGATACTTCATCAATTTTCATTTCTTCAGGCGCATCTGCTGGCAGTTCTAATTGAATTAAACCGATAACAGCATAGTTGATAATGCCTTTAAATTCACCAGAAACGTCATCCAGAATTTTCTGCTCCTTCTTTTCCTGAATGGTGCGGATTCGTTGAGCTTTGATAAATATCTGGTCAACGATTGAAATGGTTCTTAACACTCTCCAGGCAGTACCGTAGTCATTCGATTTCTTTAGAAATATTTCTTTACAGGAATGAATCGCTTCGTCGTATTGTGTATTTGTTGATGTCATATTTTGAATGGTAAATAGTGAGTAGTGAATGGGGCTTATATTATTAATTGCCCTTTTAATTTCGCCACTCCCCTGTTCTCTTTATCTTTAGTCCCAAAAATAACGAACTAAGGCTAATGTTTACACTGAATTGTAAAGGAAGATTGCTGGTAATTGATAAACCCATTGTAATGGGCATTATTAATGCTACGCCGGATTCTTTTTACGGTGATAGTCGCCAACAGAATACTGATGCTGTTTTAAAGAAAGCTGAACAAATGCTTAAGGAAGGTGCCACGATACTTGATATTGGTGGCCAGAGTACAAGACCTGGTAGTGAAAAACTGACAGCAGAGGATGAATTGAAAAGAGTAATTGCCTCGATTAAAGCTATTCAGACAAACTTCCCCGAAGCTTTTATTTCTATTGATACTTATTATTCATTAGTCGCCAAAGAAGCCGTTGCCGTAGGCGCATCAATAGTTAATGATGTATCTGCCGGAAGTATGGATGCTGAAATGATTTCAACAGTAGCATCATTAAATGTTCCATATGTTTTGATGCATATGCAAGGAACACCACAAACCATGCAGCAGGAACCGGTGTATGAAAATGTAAACAGAGAAATTCTTGATCTTTTTATTCAAAAAACTAATGAACTTAAAAAGTTGGGCATTAAAGACATTATTATAGATCCAGGTTTTGGTTTTGGAAAAACGATTCAGCAAAATTTTGAATTGCTCCGTAATCTTTCTGTTTTTAAAATGCTAAACTCTCCTATTTTGCTGGGCATTTCCAGAAAATCGTTTATCTATAAAACACTAAACATTTCTGTTGAAGATTCTTTGAACGGAACAACGGCCTTGCATTCTACCGGTTTATTAAATGGAGCCAGTATTCTCAGGGTGCATGATGTAAAAGAAGCAGTAGAAACAATTAACCTTATTTCTGCCTATCAACATCACTAAAAAGAAAAAGGCTTCACATTGCTGCGAAACCCTTTCCTCATGACATTGTAATCGTTACCTTAATCACTGTAAAAACAGTCAGGTTCCTAAAAGTACGAATTTCCTTATTTGACAATAAAAAAAGTTAGGCAAACTTATTAAGAACTTTATTCCCAAAAGGGTACGGCGCTGACATTGGATTAAAAACGGAGCCTTAAAAAAATACCCGCCTCAATGAGACGGGTACAAAGTTCTTTTATTTTTTGATTCAATAGATATTTTAGCCTTGCTTTAAATCAATTTATTGCTGTGGCATTTGCTGAGGAGCCTGAACGGGAGCAGGCGGCGGCGGTGGGGCTTTATCCTTTATGTCCAGCACAACTATATCAAATATCAAATTTTCATAAGGCTTAATACCTGATTGGGGGTTTGGTTGAGCTCCGTAAGCTAAAGAAGATGGCACATAAACTCTTGCTTGTTCTCCTTTGCGCATCATTTGAACACCATCATCGAAGCCTTTGGTCATTTCACCACTTGCTGTAGTAAAGGACAACGGTGCAACATGCTGGAATGCAGAATCGGTATTACTATCAAATTTAAATCCACCAAATGTAGTTCCTGTATAGTTTACTGAAACATATTTTCCTGTACCAACAACGTTTCCAGTACCAGGTGTAAGTGTTTCAACATATACACCAGAAGTTGTTTTCTGTGCGGTAATATTTTTGTCCTTTATATATTTTGCAACTATTTCCCCTTCTTTTGATTCCCATTCTTTTTTCTGCTTTGCTTCGTCTAATTGGGCAAGGGAATCAGATGCAAACACATCAATTATTTTTAACGATATAACAATTTTGTCACCTTTTTTAAATTGTCCACTTAAAAAGTTAGGATGTTGAGGATTACGCATAATAAAAGTGTCCATCATTTGTGTTGCAACAACGCTGTCACCTTTTTTAAGTTTTGTCCATATTTCTGAAAGGTCATATGGTGTTGAGTTAGCACTAATAGGAACATAAACAGGCAGACTACCAGTTGTAGTATAGTCAACGCTGTCTTTGATTGTTCTGGTAAAATGAACTTTGATGATATTACCAACAGCTATTCTTTGCGTATCGCTTCCACTATACACTTTGTAAGGCATTCCGCCTGGTGTTTTACGATAAGTAGTCTTTCCACAACTTGCAAGAGTAGCAACGGCAATAAGTACAAACAGGAAATTTTTAATCCTCATTTTTTTTGAATTTTTATTGTAATAGATTTTTATTTTCAATCATCGCTTTTTTAAAATTTTCTACAGCTTCGTCCAACGATTCACTACTCCTTCCCCCAGAAGCATTATAATGTCCTCCGCCTTCAAAATATTTGCGGGCAAATGTATTACAATCAAATTCGCCTTTGCTACGGAAGCTCCATTTTCTTTCTTCATCTCTGTCGATAACCAACGCCACCAGCTTTATTCCTTGTATGCTTAGGGGAAAATTTACAAGACCTTCTGAATCTCCGGTTTTAATCTGGTATTTAATTAGATCAGCTTTGGGAATGGCAACCAAGGCAGTATTATATTCATAAAACACCTCCATTCTGTTCAACAGCACATTTCCAGTAAACCGCAAACGGTTCTCTAAAAAATTATCAAAAAGTTTTTCATGCACTTTGCCATGATCTAACCCTCTGGTTTTTAAATCCGCTACCAGTGTATGAACACCTGCATGTGTTGACGAAAATCGAAATGAGCCAGTATCTGCAACAACTCCTGCATAAATACACTCGTTGATTTCCATTGTTAGTTTATCAGCATTACCTGAATCAACGATAAAATCATATATCATTTCGCAGGTAGAACTTTTAGATGTGTCGCTAATGCCGAATGTAAAAGATGTTGAATCTGGTTCCTGATGATGGTCTATCAGAATTTTAGTACAAGCAAGATCTTTCAACTTATCTGTCATCGACTTGGTACGATGAAAAATATTGAAGTCAAGACAAAAAAGCCAGTCAGTATCATCCATAATGGCATCAGCTTTTACCCTATTTTTTTCATAATCCAAAACCAGTCTTGCACCCGGCATCCAATCTACCCAGCCAGCCCAGTTGGTTGGAGAAATTACAGTAACCGAATGGCCAAACCCAGTAAGAAAATGATATAATGCTAATGAAGAACCCATCGCATCCGCATCCGGCTTCTGGTGAGTGGTAATTACCACTTTTCGAGGCGATGATAGTAAAGGAAATATTTCTTTTATAGCTTTCATAAAAACGGCTGCGAAGATAAGAGTTTGTTACTTGTTGCTTAATCCTTTTATAAGAACAAGTTATAATCTGACATTTAGTTTAAATCTATCATTTTAGAACCGAAACTTTGGCTACCTTTGCCGCCTTAAAATAAATAAACGAAATAATGAGTAACCGTACATTTACAATGATCAAGCCCGATGCCTTTAAGAATGGTCATGCCGGAGCAATACTGGATCGTATTCTGCAGGAAGGATATAATATCAAGGCTTTGAAAATGACAAAACTTACTCCTGAAAAGGCTAGCGAGTTTTATGCCATCCATAAGGAAAGACCATTTTTTGGAGAACTGGTTTCTTTCATGTGTGAAGGACCAATTATTGCCGCAGTTCTTGAAAAAGACAATGCAGTAGAAGATTTTAGAAAGCTTATTGGTGCAACCGATCCTGCAAAGGCTGAAGCAAATACCATTCGTAAATTATATGCTGCATCTGTTGGTGAAAATGCAGTCCATGGAAGTGATAGTGAAGAAAATGCAAAAATTGAAGGCGACTTTATGTTTTCAATGTTGGAGCAGTTCTAAGCTATTTATAAAGCACAATTTAAAAACCCGTTTCGCAGTAAGCAAAACGGGTTTTTAAGTATATAAATTTCTCCAAAATTATGGATGCATTTTTTCTTTCTCCTTTTTTGGCTTTTCGGCCACTAGCTTAAAATAGGTTGCTACAAAGCGATCATTTACAATTCCACCTTGAACTTCTGCTTTTCTGATTGCTTCACAAAAGCCATCCTCCGCATGGGCATCACCATGTTCATCAATTTTTGTTCCATCAACAAAATAACCTTTGCCATCTAAACGCACAGCCAAATCACAACCACCACCCTTTATCTTAAACTGGCATTGGCCACAAGAGGCTTCTACAATCATTATTTTCTTTGTAGAATCTGGTTTCGATGTTTTAGAAGGGCTGTTCTGAGCACTCAACTGAATCGCAAAAAAACTGCAAATAATAAGGGTGATTAAGGATTTCATTTAATTAATTATTATAAGTGTTTAATAGATTAAGCAATAAAATTAAACTATTAATAGAAAAGTCCAGTAAAACGATTGCTAAAAGATTGTTTAAAACTTATACTCAAATAGTACACATAATCTACTGATGGTAGTATAGTTAAGGAAAAGAGACTAAAAAAGCTTACCTTTAGTCAATTCGTAAAGAACTAGTTAATCATAACTATCCATTTTACACCCTGATTTCAAGAATAAAAGAACATCATTTTTAATTAAACCCCGAATACAGTTTATGGCAGAAACCTGGAACAAAAAAGAAAGAGAAAAGAAAAAAAGACAAAACAAAAAAGAAAAAGCAGAAAAAAAGGCTGAACGTAAGGAAAATGCCAAGTCAGGACAAAGTCTTGATGATATGCTTGCTTATATTGATGAGAACGGAAATCTTTCTTCGGTGCCACCCGATCCCAGGAAAAAAATTGCCATTAAACTAGAGGATATTGAAATTGGTGTACCAAAGCATGAGCCAATCAATCCCGAAGATCTTATCCGCACTGGAATTGTTACCCATTTCAATCATGAAAAAGGGTATGGATTTATAAGAGATTTGGAAACACAGGAAAGTGTTTTTGTACATATTAATTCTGTAAAAGAAGAGATTGCCGAAAGCAACAAAGTGACTTTTGAAATTGAGATGGGGCCGAAAG
The DNA here is from genome assembly GCA_016708765.1 of Chitinophagaceae bacterium. Lineage (GTDB taxonomy): Bacteria > Bacteroidota > Bacteroidia > Chitinophagales > Chitinophagaceae > JJ008. The sequence goes on along the minus strand of JADJFD010000001.1, from coordinate 345,032 downwards.
GTGCTAATGCAGTAAATGTGTCCTTGCAAAAGTAATAACTGATAAAAACGATCGTTAAAATATTTTAAACTTAAGTATCAATTATTTGGTACTTTTTTTTATTCCATGTGTTTTTTCTTTGACATTTGTAACTACAATAAATTAATATGCGCAGATTCATAAATTCAGGAATTGTAAAGTCAATTACTTTGTTCTTCTTTTTACTTGCTCCGGCAATATGTTTTAGTTGGGGAGTTACTGGTCATCGTGTTGTTGGAGAAATAGCGCAAAGGCATTTAAGTAAAAAAGCAAAAAAGGAATTGCAAAAGCTAATTGGCATGGAGTCGCTTTCCTCTTGGTCTAACTGGGCAGATTTTATCAAGTCGGATACAACGCATACTTGGGATCATGTTTCAAAATGGCATTATGTAAACTTGCCAGGTAATTTGGCAAAGGAAGATTTTCTTTCATCATTGCAAAATCTTAAAGTCGAAAATTTGTATTCGCAAATTAAAGCACTGACTGTAGAGTTGAAAGATAAATCGTTGCCTCTTGAAAAAAGACAGATTGCATTGCGTTTGCTTATACATTTTATTGGTGATTTACATCAGCCATTGCATGTTGGCCGGGAAGCAGATCTTGGAGGTAATAGAGTTAAAGTAAGCTGGTTTGATAAACAAACGAATCTTCATTCAGTTTGGGATAGTGATATTGTGGAGTTTCAGCAATACAGCTATTCAGAATATGCTAATAACCTTAATATAGCAAATGCCACTGATATAAAGAATTGGCAGGAATCTTCGCTGGAAGAATGGTTTTATGAGTCTTATGTGTTGGCTAATAAAGTATATGCTTCTGTACCTGCAGATGGAAAGCTTGGTTATAAATACAATTATATTTTTAAGAGTGATCTTGATATGCAATTACTAAAAGGCGGTCTTCGTCTTGCACAAGTATTAAATGAAGCCTTGAAATAATAAGCAAATGCCATCCAACGATCCACTTCATGGAAAAACACTGGAGTCCATTCTCATTGAATTGCAAAAACATTACGGTTGGGATGAACTCGGTAATATGATACGGATAAATTGTTTTATTAGCGATCCAAGTATTACCTCTTCTTTAAAGTTCTTACGCAAAACACCTTGGGCAAGAAAAAGGTTGAAGATTTATACATTAGCTATATTACAAAGAATAAATTATGAGTAACGCCGATAATGAAATTATCGTTACCAAAACTAAAAGCTGGATTACTAATGTAGTGGTTGCTTGTAATTTTTGCCCCTTTGCAGCAAGAGAAATTAAACGAGGAAGTATTCACTATGAAGTAATAAATAATGCAACTACCAAAACCGTTCTGGAAGCTACACTGAAAATGTTTTTACTGCTGAATAATAATGAACAAATAGAAACATCTATATTAATATTGCCTGATCACTTTTCTGAATTCAATGACTATCTTGATCTGGTAGAGAAAGTAGAAACTTTACTTACAAAGAATAATTACGAAGGCATTTATCAGATTGCCAGTTTTCATCCCAAATATATGTTTGCAGACAGCGATGAAAATGATCCCTCGAATTACACCAATCGTTCGCCCTACCCTATGTTACATTTTTTGAGAGAAGAAAGTGTGACTAAAGCAATTGCTGGATATACTGACATTGAAAATGTTCCAAAAGAAATATTGCATTTACAAAAGAGAAAGGTCTTGCTTATATGCAGCAACTGCTGAAAAGTATTTAGTTATTTTCTTTGTCAGTTCTTCTGGTTCCGCTGTATAATTCATATTCTAATAAACGACAATCAATCGTACTGTTATAAAACTCAATTCTACGTTTTGCTTTTAATCCAATTTTTTTTGCCAGCTCCATGTTGCCCGTAAATACATAGCCAAAATAACCTCCACAACTCTTTTTCATAAAATCCCCAATTCTTTTATAGGTTTCTTCTAAGGCAGAAATTTCTCCAAGCCTTTCACCATATTCTGGATTAATCATCATTACCCCTGCTGCTTCAACAGGAACATCTGTTTCAGCAAACTCACAAACTTCAAAATCAATTAATTTTTCTACTCCTGCTGCTATCGCATTTTTCCTTGCATTCTCAATGGCCTTTGCACTAATATCAGTGGCGATAATTTTCAATTCTGTAACATCTGTTATTTGTTGTTCAAGCAATGTATCTTCTTTTAAGTACACCATTTCATCATAACCTTGCACATGCATAAAAGCATAATTGGTTCTAAATAAACCAGGTACTCTGTTGGTAGCAATCATTGCTGCTTCAATTGCCAATGTACCTGAACCACACATTGGGTTTATAAATGGGGAAACTTTGTCCCATCTTGTTGCATAAATAGTAGCTGCAGCTAAACCTTCAAGCATTGGAGCTAATCCAGGTATTTTTCGATAGCCATGCCTTGCCAGCGAATCTCCTGAAGTATCAACAAAAATGGTAGCATCTTCATTTTTCCAAAAAAGATGAATCACAGTTCCGGTTAATTCAGATCCTGTTGAAGGACGGCTTCCTCTTTTATCCCTAATCCTGTCTACAATTGCATCTTTAACCCGAAGATTGGCAAACATGCTGTTATTAATTGTCGGATTGTTTACATTGCTGGTGATGGAAAAATACCCCGGATCTGGCAAAATGTTTTCCCAAGGGTAACTAACAAGGTTATTATAAATATTATCAGCATTATCAGCATTAAAACTTTTTAAACTATATAATACCTGACTTGCACAACGAAGATTAAGGTTTAGTTTAATGCAATCTGTAATTGTTCCAGTAATACTTATCCCTGTAATAAAACTTGAGTCAATAGAAAATCCTAGTTGTTTCACTTCATCTTCTAAATAAGGAGTAATACGTTTATGACAGGTAATAATAATAGTAGACTTTTCAGTAAATAAGTTCATAAGCTGTAAAGGTATAGCCATTGATAATGCAGTTTGAGAAAGAATTTAGGTATAACTATTTTTCACTGCTATCAACAGCAAGCCTAGTCTTTAAATTCTCCCAATTCTTTTTTTCAAACGATGTAAATGAGTTTTCCATCAATTGCAAGGTTGCCATTATAGAGTCCCTTAACACTGGTTGTAAATTATCAATGGAAGATGTAGCCAATGCAAAAAGCGGAGCTACAAAGGTTGAATCTTCTTTCATTGCTTCCTGATAAAAAAGCTGTGCCTTTAAATAATTAGTTTTTTGATATTTTAATCCGTCTAAATATTTTGCATAGGCAGCAAAAAGCGGTGGTCTTTTAGAAGATTGGTGATTATCCTCTCCCCAATACTCTATAACCTGTATTTTTAATTGATCAAGCATGACTGTCAGACTGTCTTTTTTTGCAACTACTGGCTTTAATGTAAATAGTATTTTGTTTGTTTTTACATCAAGAATTTCAGCGATAGCAGCAATTTGTTCCTCACTCTGATCAAAAAATCGTCCTTTAACAACAAGTCCCACTCCTGTTGGAATATTAGCTAACTTCTCTTTTTCATCTTTTGTATTTGCATTTTTTTCTTCATCAAGAATAATAACAGGAGCTTTTTCAGATTCTAATAACCCATAACTTATCCAGTCTTTTATCATTAGCCCTAAGTCGCCCATATTCTTGTCCTTGGTAAGATTTTCAAAAGCCATTACTGCTACAGGTTGTTCTCTTTGTTCATCTGATAATGTGGTAGCATTTTTTTTCAAATTAAGAAACCAAACAATCGCAATTGCAGCTAACAACAAAGCTGGTATGCCAAATGTTAGCCATTTTGGTATTTTCGATTTCGACGGTAATTTAAATTTGCCTTCCAATTCAGATTTGTCGGGAATTACCAACCCTTCGTTAGCCAATGCAAAACTTCCATTGGTTCGCTTACATTTTTAAATTGAAAAGTACCGAGCGAAGCAAGGAGAAAACTTGATTTATTTATGATTTGATCTCTTATTGTTTTAGAGACGAGGATTGAGCCCGGAATACCCATTGACTCAATCCGGGATGCAATATTTACACCATTGCCAAATGCGCCATTATTTCTAAACATTATCTCACCCATATGAATGCCAATACGAACGGGTATTACAGGCGATTCGGAAAAAACATATTGCATGCTAATAGCACAATCAACTGCATCTGTCGAACTTTCAAAAGTGAGTAAACATCCATCTCCATAGTATTGAACAATACGACCATTGAGGTGACAGATATTAAAATATACCTCAATACTGTGACACTGATTTTAAAATAGCCATCAATTTTTTGTGCTTTAACGTTTTATAGCAGTAAAACCTACATTTGCGGCAATGGTAATCCCCAAATATTGTAATAATTCATTCTGATGCCTTATTCAAAACTACTTAATCAATTAGCAAGCCAAACATATATACAGTTAAAAGGTTCCCCAGTTCATGGTATAGGAGTATTTGCTATTCTGTTAATCCCTAAGGGTTGCCGGAACATTTTCTCAAAAGGTCTGGGTGAATGGATAAAAGTCCCGATTAAAGAAGTGGAAGCACTACCCGACCATTCAAGGTCATTAATAGAAACGTACTGCCTTTTTGATGAAGAAAACTATTTCGTTCCTGAATATGGTTTTAAAATGATAGATCCGGTTATCTATTTGAATCATTCGTCGAAACCCAATATTATTTCAATCAATGATGGTGAAGAATTTGAAGCAATTGATGATATTTTACCGGGGCAAGAATTATTGATTAATTACGGTGATATCGTTGAGGGAATGGATGGATATGAATAACAGTTGGGCGGAAAAGTAATCTATTGCATTATATATTTTACGCCATTAATAACCTGTTCTATTGAACCGGATTTTAAACTTCCCTGATATTCTCTTCTGTCATTTGAATTATACCAGACATAATTTACGGAGCCAATGCTTTTTACTTTGCCTTGTATTTTTTTATCATCAAATGAGTTGTAATAATTAATCTGGTTTGCTCCTACTGACTTTAATTTTCCTTTTACTGCAATATTGTCAAATGAATTATAATAAGCAAACATCGTATTGCCAGCAGATTTCAATTTGCCTTCTGATGCATCATTATCAAAATTAGAGTAATAGTCTAGATAAGTTCTGCCAATTGATTTTACTTTACCGGCATTAGTTGCAATATCAAACTTGCCATAATAGGTAATATAACAAGTACCAATATTTTTTACCTTACCCCGGTTAATTGAATCAGCTTCTGTACCATAATATTCCACCCTTCCCATGTATTCTTGTAGTTTACCGGGCTGATAATTATAATAACCTTTTTCCCAAATATTACCCCATTCAGTAATTTTTCCATCAGGAGAAACTCTGATAACAATTTTTTGATCAGTTAAAAATGAGAAAAAAGATAAAGTTGAAGCATTGCTGAATTTTATCTCACTTAAATCTTGAGAATAAGAATTACTGGCAAGCAGGAAAAGATATGCTATGAATATAATTTTCTTCATTTTTTATTTACCTACTCAAGGTATCTATTTTCTTGCGATCTTAAAAGTAAAATATCATAAAGATATTTTAAATGAGCCTTATAATTCCTTTGTAGGCTATTTCCCCAAAAACTTGTTATCTGTATAATCTGAAATATTTATTTTAAGGTAAGCTTTTGAAAGATTTACCTTCGCTGCAAATTGGAATATGAAAATAGAAGAGGTAATACAGAAAAGAGCTGAAGAAAAATGTGAATTGTGTAAAGGAACTGATACATTAAAAATGTATGAAGTCCTTTCTCCAAATGGAACAACGGAAGAGAATTGCATTTTGATTTGTGCAAAATGTACAGCCCAGATTGAAAAAAAAGAAGAATTGGATAGCAAACACTGGCAATGTTTAGCAGAGTCAATGTGGAGTGAAGTGCCGGGAATACAAATTGTCGCATGGCGAATGTTAAATCGCCTTCGTAACGAAAGCTGGGCAATGGATAATCTTGATATGCTGTATCTTGATGATGAGAAGCTGGCTTGGGCAAAAGCCACAGGTGACCATGAAAGCGATGGCTCAGTTGATTTGCATAAAGATAGCAATGGTCATGTGTTACAAAATGGCGATTCGGTTGTTTTAATTAAATCATTAGATGTAAAAGGATCTACCATTAATGCAAAGTTGGGAACGGTCGTTAGAAATATTCGACTAGTAGATAATAATACTGAACAAATTGAAGGTCGCATTGAAGGACAGGTTATCGTTATCCTTACTAAATATGTAAGAAAGCAACATTAGATTAGCTAATAAGTTGACTGATTCTCACTTCTTTTTTTATATATAAAATTGTAGATCCTAAACGTAAGTAAATCTGCGCCCATTTTCAACACTAGAAAAAGCAAGGTTGGAGTTATGCCAAAAAACTTTGGTAAAAGTATCATCAAGTGCATTGGAATTATGCGTACGTATGGTAAGAAAAATAATAAGCCAACATTAACTTGTTGAGTTTTTTCTATTGATTTGTGTCGTATAAATCCAATAAGTGACTCCAGAAAAAAAGTAGCAATTCCTAATAGCAAAACAAGTTTTTGTACTGAACTGGAATTAAAATCGACTAGTAAGAAAATGAAATATACTAAATGAAAAATACCATAGTGAAAAAGAAAAAAGAATGCCGAACAACCTTTTGAAAGTTCTTTTGAGGATTTATTAACCGTTGTAATATTTCCACTTGTGTTCTTTGCAGTAAGTAATTCAAGAAAATTAAAAAAAGCCTATAATAATACTCTGGAACCAGTAAATCCAAACTATGGTGGCAAAATCTTCTGGGTACTTTTGATAATACCATATACAATAAAGGTTTCCGGCAATAAGAAATAATATTGACGGATTACTCAACATTCTTTTCATCAGCAGAAATTAAATCTAAAAGACTTCAAAGAAAAGAAATTTATTCTTGCTTCTCGCCAACTTTGGTAAAAGTTTGTAGTAGTGAGCCATCTAAACAATCATTGTTTTTACATTGAATGAAAACGAATCCTTTAAATTGATTAACAAGGCTCATAAAGTAAGCGATTTGTTGATTTGCATATTTGTCATGCGAATCTTTAACTGTTGTCCTTTTCCCAAATAATGCGTCTGCTTCGTCAAAAAATAAAATCAGGTTACTATTTGCTGCCACTTCAAATACGTTGTCAAGTTTTTTTTCAGTTTCTCCAATGTACTTGCTAATCACTCCCGATAAATTCACTTTATATAAATCTTGTTCTAAATGTGCAGCTATAAAATTTGCCATTTTTTATTTTCATCGTTCGTAGGAGAATTAAAAAATAAGCGTATTGGTCTTGTCTTCTTTCCTTTACTATAACCTTCTGCTATTTTTACAAGCTGATTTTTTGCAACTGAGTTTATTTTTAAAAGGCTATCGTTTGCAGAAATTTTTATAGTCTCAGCAAATGGTACTTGAGTTTCGGATTGTGCAATAGCATTTATAAAGAAACAAAGACCTGCAAGGACGAATAAACACTTTTTCATTTTACTTTAATTTACTTTTCTTCCTGTAAAATCTTTTTTGCCAGTGCAAGATCCTTTGAAAAAACTTTTAGTTTAACTCCGCCCAACGGATTCATGCCAAGCACATTTTCATCATGCACAAAAGATTCTATACCTGCTTCAGCTAATTTGTTCTGTGCCACTCCGGCTTCCACTGTATCATTAAAGATGCCAGCTACTTCTGCTGTTTCGCCACTGTGATGAGTATCCATATTTTTTTATTTTTATAAAGTTACTTAAATATATCATTTATCAATTTTGTGTTGTAAAACATGTATTTTAACATAAAAACAAACCTATTTAATTTCAGTTCGTTAATTTTATATCTACTTATAAAAGTTTGACACATGAAAAAACAAATAATAATTTCCGGTTTCCTCACTCTTACTGCAGTTTACGCTTACGGATGTAATAATAATGCTACAAATAAAAGCAATGCAGTAGATACAAGCAATTTGCCCCCAGTCGAAACAAAAGATGCAAACACAAAATATAAACCTGCTTTCAAAGGTCAGACAAGAGTATCGGGTGTAAAAACAACCACAGCTTATAAAGCTGAAAAAATTGCTGAAAATCTTGGACGACCTTGGGCAGTTGTTCCAATGCCAGATGGCCGGTTACTCATTACAGAGAAAACCGGATTCATGCAAATACATAATGCAAATGGTGCTCTGGTAAAAAAGATAACAGGTTTCCCTTCAGTAGAATCTGGTGGACAAGGCGGAATGCTTGATGTGGCATTAGATCCATCTTTTTCATCTAATAAAATGATTTATTGGTCTTTTTCTGAAAAGTCAGGGTCTGGAAATTTAATGGCTGTCGCCAAAGGAAAATTGAATGAAGCTACCGGTAAAATTGATAACCCTGTTGTTATCTTCCGTGCCACTCCTGCATTAAACAGTCGTTTACATTTTGGCTCTCGCCTCCTATTCGATAAAAATGAAAACCTGCTTGTAAGTACAGGCGAACGTTCCAATATGGAAGGTAGAGTTCAAGCTCAGTTACTTAGCTCAGGTCTCGGAAAAATTTTCAGAATTACAAAAGATGGCAAACCTGCACCTGGTAATCCATTTCTTAATAAACCTAATATAATGCCTGAAATATTTGCCTACGGAATTCGTAATGCACAAAGCCTCGATATTCATCCCGTAACCGGCGAATTATGGGAAGCAGAATTTGGGCCCCGTGGCGGCGATGAATTAAATATTATAAAAGCAGGAAAAGATTATGGTTGGCCAACTATAACCTATGGAATTGAATATGCTGGTGGCAAAGTGGGAACTGGTATACAGCAAAAAGCTGGAATGGAGCAGCCGGTTTATTATTGGGATCCTGTTCTTTCTCCTGGCGGCATGGCATTTTATAAAGGCAATACCATTCCTGAATGGAAAAATAATTTATTCATTGGTGGACTTAGCAGTGCTCACATAGCAAGACTGGTAATTGTAAATAATAAAGTAGTTGGTGAAGAAAGATTGCTGGAAGATAAAAAGGAACGTTTTCGGGATGTAGCCTATCATAACGGGATGCTGTACGCAGTAACCGACAATGGAAATTTATATCGCATCAGCAAAAAATAATTGGGGCTGTCAACTGCAGTGCATATCCCAGCTGTATATCCGGCTATCCGCTGCAAGTCCTCGTTTCGCTTCGCTTCTCTGTGGGCTTTCCGCTTCTATCCGGCAGCCCGGCAGCTATAGAAATGCTATGATCAGGGTAACATAAAAATTTAAACAATCAAAATATGACTCTGGAATTGGTTTCAAAAGTCTGGAAAATTGCCAGCCTATTTGGCAAAGTAACTCCTGGTGCTCTAATCTGGAAAAATAATCTGGTAATATTCATTACAGAAGATGGAGTTCAATTTCAAACCTCAGTTGCTGGTATTACAAACCTTAAATGGCCATTTCTTCGCATGGGTATGGGTTTTGATGCTGTTATTAATGGAGAGAAATACAAATTTTCTTTTGCCAAACCCAACGCTTCTGCACCGGAAATTGAAATTGTAAAAGGCAATCCTTACCCAAGTGTAGTTTTTGCAGGGCAATATTTTGACGATGTAAGCAGCCTACGAGACATTAAAGAAAATAAACTCACAACAAAAAAGTGGAAAGAGATACTTACGGAAAAAAATTAATTGCTTAATGTTTCTACTTCTTTCAAATAATCATATTGCAAATCTTCATGCATGGCAGCAATAGCTTTGTTTATTTTCTTCAATTGATTTTGATAGATATTAATAATAACCTGATTCGTTGTAATTGATTTGTCCATCTTTTTACCGTTTTACAAAAATGTATCAATAATTCTGTGGCCACAATATCAGAACCGCTGTACCGGATAAATTTATGAGTGATACGAAGTATTTTTCGCAATGTTTTCTTTACAAAATAGGCGTTGCTTTTATTAATGGTTTCAAAATTGCTATCCATTTCCTGTATTACACTCTTGATGTATGCCTCTGTATCATGAGCTTCGAAAAGCAAGTAGGTCAATAGTTCTTTATTTTCTTTTTTAAAACGGGCCAGCCGGATGCATAGTTCTACCAGTTTAGCAGGCTTTTCATTCAAAAGCTCTTGTTTTAATTCATTTATTGTAGCCGCTTTCATCGCACTAAAATAATCCAATATCTTTCACATAGAAATATTGCTTTGTAACTTTAAAAAAGTACCAATTTTCGAACATTTTCTAAACAAATATGTTTAATCAACATATTTAACCTCTTATGACTAAGAATACGTATAAGCAATTTTTAATTAATCTCGAAGCCTCTTTAATTCTTGCTATTTGTTCATTTACGAGTTTTGCACAATCCAATGGCAATTTATCAGGAGTAGTAGTAAATCGAAACAATCAACAGGTGGTTCCTTTGGTAACAGTTGAGCTCATACCAGGTAATCAAAATTAATTACAGATTCCAACGGTGTTTTCAGGTTTCAAGATCTTCAACCGGGTACTTATAGCCTTCAAATAACAGGCATAAGCTATCAAACAAAAATTATAACAAACCTGATTGTTACCTCGGGTAATGAGAATACATTAACTATTGAAATGGAGCCAAAGGTTACTTCTCTAGGCGATGTGACCATAATTAGCAGAAAAAACACAGCGAAAACTGCTACTTTAGAAAGTCCATTAAGTGTTCAAAAATTAACAACAGAAGACATTAAGGCTAATCCCGGAGGTAATTTTGATATCAGTAAAGTAATTCAATCTCTTCCCGGAGTGGGTGGCGGTGCAGGAGGTGGAAGTTTTAGAAATGATATCATCATTCGTGGAGGAGCACCTAGCGAAAATGTATTTTATCTGGATGGAATTGAAGTTCCTATTATTAATCATTTCAGCACACAAGGCAGTGGTGGTGGCCCGCAAGGCATTTTGAATGTAAGTTTTATACAGGAAGTAGTTTTAAGTACTTCCGCATTTGATGCTAGATATGATAATGCACTTAGCAGTGTTTTTCAATTCAAGCAAAAAAATGGTAATAGCAAAAGGCTTCAAGGAAATTTTAGAATAAGTGCCACTGAAGTTGCCGGAACTCTAGATGGACCATTATCCAAAAACACCACTTTTATTGCTTCTGCCCGCAGAAGTTATTTACAGCTTTTATTTAAGGCATTGGATATTCCAATCAGACCTAATTATTGGGATTTTCAATTTAAAACAACTACCCGGCTTAATAACAAAACAACGTTAACAGTTTTAGGAGTTGGGGCCATTGATGAGTTCAGATTTGCAGCAACAAGAAATGCTACACCTGAGAAGATATATGGAGTTAACAGTAATCCTCTCATCAACCAGTGGAGTTATACCGCTGGAGTTTCTTTAAAGCGATTAACAAAAAACGGCTTTTATAATTTTTCTTTAAGCAGAAATACTTTAGATAACAGTGCGGATAAATATGAAGACAATAATTTTCCAACTGAAGCCAGTCGCACCTATAAAATCAGAAGTAATGAAACAGAAAATAAATTCAGATTTGATGTCACGAATAATATTCGGGATTGGAAAATAACGTATGGAACAGTTGCACAATATGTTCAGTTTGAGAATAGTTTTTTTCAGCTGTTAAGGCCGGAATTGAGAGATGATCAGGGAAATATTATACAAAGCCAACAAGTAATAAACAACAACACTACTAAAAACTTTCTTCGTTACGGTGCTTTTATACAAGCAGGAAAAAGGTTTTTCAATGACCGGATGTCGCTAAGTGGTGGTGTACGAATAGATGCAAACTCATTGGAGAATAGTGAAACGAACCCCCTTAAACAATTAAGTCCAAGATTAAGTATAAGTTATGCATTGGCACCAAAATGGAATGTCAGCAGCAGTTACGGAATTTATTATCGCCTACCATCTTATACTCAACTGGCTTATACCAATACTGTTGGTTTTAATGCTTCAAATCCTGGAGAGTATATAAGAAGTAATCATTTTGTAGCAGGAGTTGAATATTTACCCTCTATCACAACGAGATTTACCATCGAAGGGTTTTATAAAAAATATGGCAATTATCCTGTTAGTATTTTCGATGGCATAAGCCTTGCTAATAAGGGAACAGAATTTGGCGCCATTGGTAATGAATCTGTCGATCAAAATGGTATTGGAAGAGCTTTTGGGCTAGAGTTTTTTGCGCAACAAAAATTAACCAATCGGCTTTTTGGTGTCTTTAGCTATACATTGTACAAAAGTGAGTTTACTGGTACCAATGGAAAATATGCACCAGCCTCATGGGACAACAGGCATTTAATAAGTATTACTACAGGCTATAAATTAAATCGAAATTGGGAATTAGGTCTCAAATTCCGTTATCAGGGAGCTGCTCCATACACTCCCTTCGATCTTATCGAAAGTCAGAGAAATTATCTAACATTAGGAACAGGTATATTTAATTTCAATCAGGTTAATACGCTACGTTTGGAGGCTTTCCATGCAGCAGACATAAGAATTGATAAAAAATGGAATTTTAAACGTTTTACGATAGACCTGTTTTTTGATATTCAGAATTTTTATGGCTCCAAAAGTGCCGGTGGCCAGCAGTATACCTTTAAGCGAAACGAAAGCAATACTGCTTTTGTTACAACAGATAATCAGCCTATCAACCAGAATGGAAGTAATGCAATTCCATTTATACTTGAAAATAGAGAAGGCAATATTTTACCCTCACTTGGCTTGATTCTTGAATTCTAATAAGGAATAGATATACCCAACTTGAAACAAGTTGAATTATTTTAATGGTTCTTTAAAAAATCTGTCTTAAATTAGGACTAAATCAATTTCCACATTATGACTTCAAAGAAAAAATCAGCAGCAAAAAAGAAAACGGCAGTTAAGAAGAAAACTGCTCCAAAAAAGAAAGCAGCAACAAACAAAAAAGCTTCACCTGTAAGGAAGGCTGTACCGAAAAAGAAGGTTGCAGCAAAAAAAGCTACCCCGAAAAAGAAAGTGGTAGCAAAGAAAAAGGTAGCATCGAAAAAGAAAGTTGCTTCTAAAAAGAAATCGATAGCAAAAAAGGTCACAATTCCTAAAAAGAAAGGATCACCTAAAAAGGCTGCAGTAGCAAAAAAGAAATCAGTGCCAAAAAAAGCAGTAGCTGTTGCAAAGAAACCTGAAATTAAAAAGGCTATTCCAACTCAAGCTACCAGTGATTCTGCTGTAAAAAATGAAAATGATGTGGTTTCTGAAGTTCAAAAAGAAACTATTAGGAAAAATATAGCTGAAAGAATTGAAACTCCTGAAGTTGTTCCTGAAGTAGTTGAACAAACTGCAATACCTTTTCCTACAACTGAAACAAAACCAGATGAGGGTGTAAAAGGAATTCTGAATAAATCAAAAAGGCTGGTACCTGCCCGGAATCATGATCCGCATCATATCAAATTAAACAACGTAAAAAAAGGCGGCCCTAAACCATCCGGTAAAAAGCCACTTTGGTAAATTAGAAAAATGTAAAAATAATAAGGGCCGATGGTTATTCTTTACTTCGTTGATGAAACCATTGGTCCTTTGTTATTGCGTAGATAAAATCAAGTTTTGCAGGTTCTCCATAATAAGCCATTTCAACTTCTCCTATTTTTATAGCACCCATTTTTTGAATAGAAATTTGTGACCGCTTATTAACAGCCCCAATAAAAAAATTTACATTTTGAACATATTGAAAAATATGATCAAGCATTAATTGCTTTAAAGCTTTATTATAACCTTTGCCCCAACATTTTCGAACAAAAAATGTGTAGCCAATCGATACAGTGCTTGTTTCAGTAATAAAATCACTATACCGTGAGCTGCCGAATATTTCTTCAGTATCAGCATCCATAACTAAAAATGCACCACCTGATTCAATACCGCCTTTAAAATAATTTTTAAAATCTGCAAGTTGATATCTGTTCTTATTAGGATGCTGCTCCCATATCAGTGGATCAGATGCAGCACGGTACAGGCCATCAAAATCGGACTGTACAAGTGGCCGAGCTTTTACAAGTTCGTTACTAAGCAAAGGTTGAAAATTAATTGTTGAGTTAGTCAAAACAAAGAATTTAGTATTAATTGTATACAATGCTTTATTGTGAAATCATTGTTCCCAGATAGCTCCCACTCCTGCTGCCCACAGTAATTTATTCAATGCAGGAATATCTTTATTCATTATTTCATCTGCTTTTGCTTTTAAAGTTGCCCAGGTTATATTCAATTCTTTAAGCCTGTCAACATTTGGTTGATTAACTCTGGGTAAATCACTTTCAGTCTGATTGATTAGAAACATATAATTCGCTGTAAACTTATTTTCAAAATTTTCTACATCATCATATGCTTTTGATCTGCGTTGAACCATATCTTCATCCCATACTTTCATTTTCTTTACCAATACATCACCTTCTTTTTTCAAAGATGTATATTTTTCTTCGGCCGAAAGTGTATTCAGAATTCCTTCTAACTGTATTCTTTTTGCATTCAAGCTATTTACAATCTGGTGCATCTTGGTAACTTCTTGCTCCATTTGATTCATCAATGTATGATATTCCTTATAAGTAGGTGCATCAATTTCATATAAAGGGTTGGACAGGATTGTAGCATCAGCCATTATTTTTTTCCCGTTTATCAGTATTGATACAGCATATTTTCCCGGAGAAGCTTTATGGCCACGATAACTACTTTCTATATAAACATCGGGCACACCAGGCATTGTGCTATAACGCATATCCCAAACAAAGCGGTTCAAGCCTTTTGATTTTGACAAAAGGGGTTCATCATTCGGGCCACCATCATATTTTTTATAAGTACTATCAGCTTTAGAACTAAAACTGCGAACAAGATTTCCTTCTGCATCTTTAATTTCCATTTTTAGTATTTCATCATCCTTTAGAGCAGGCAACGTATAATAAAGAACGACACCGGTAGCAGGATTTACACCTCGGAATTTATGAAGTCCGGTAAAACTTGTATCCGTTTTATCCAACTCACTTGAACCATTTACTAGATAAGCAGGCGATGGTTGTAAAATTGAAAAAGAAGATATCTCTTTTTTGTATTGTCGAAGCAAGCTAAGATCATCCAATATCCAGAATGATCTGCCGGAAGTGGCTGCAATTAAATTTCCTTGGTGAATTCTTAAATCAGTAATGGGTGTAATGGGCAAATTCAACTGAAATGATGTCCATGCCTTTCCCCCATCCCACGAAACGTATAAACCAGATTCTGTTCCGGCAAACAGCATGTCTTTTCTGGTATCATCTTCTCTTACAACTCTTGTAAATGCTCCAACTGGTATTCCGTTTGAGATTCTTGTCCATGTTTTACCATAGTCCGTTGTTTTATAGATTCCCGGTGTATGGTCATTAAACTTGTATCGTGTAGTGGCAATATAAGCTGTCCCTTTATCGAACGGAGATATTTCAATTGCATTGATAAGACATTCTTGTAAACCCGTAGGCGTAACATTTTGCCAGTTTGCACCACCGTCACGGGTAAGATATACTAACCCATCGTCGCTACCTGTCCATATCACTCCTTTTTCATGCGGCGATTCTATAACATAACTTAATGTTCCATAGTTCTCTGCTCCCACCGCTTCATTAGTTATCGGTCCACCACCTTTTCCCTGTTTTTCTTTTTCATTTCGAGTAAGATCAGGCGAAGCTTCCGTCCATGACTTTCCGTTATCAGTTGTCTTTAATAAATATTGTGCACCATGATAATAAGTATTTGTTTCATGTTTCGACCAGATTATTGGAGCATTCCAGTTGTACCGGTATTTCATATCCTTTGTTTCTCTTCCAAGGTATTGGATCGGTGCAGCCATTATATTGGTTGATGCCTTTGACTTATTATCAAGCATTTCGATTG
The DNA here is from genome assembly GCA_016708765.1 of Chitinophagaceae bacterium. Classification (GTDB taxonomy): domain Bacteria; phylum Bacteroidota; class Bacteroidia; order Chitinophagales; family Chitinophagaceae; genus JJ008. The sequence goes on along the minus strand of JADJFD010000001.1, from coordinate 329,232 downwards.
TACCCAAATAACTACCGCCTAAAACAATCTGTGGATCATCGGGATTAAACGCCAGAAAAGCACTTTCTCCACCCGCAGATGCTGCCCAGCTATTTGTAGATATTCCTCCGCTTCCTAATTCACGACTGGCAATTTTTACAGATGTATTATCCTGTTGCCCACCATAAATATTATAAGGAAATTTATTGTCGACATTGATTCGGTAAAACTGTGCAGTAGGCATATTATTCTGACTGCTCCAGGATTTTCCTTTGTTGAAAGTGATAGCAGCACCACCATCATCAGAAATAATCATGTTATTCGAATTGTTTGGATTAATCCATAGATCATGATAATCTCCATGTGTATTAGAAATGTCTTCCCAGTTTTTTCCACCATCAATTGATCGAAGTGCCGGTGCACTCATTACATACAAAGTGTTTTCATTCAATGGATCTGGAAACAATTCAATATAATACCATGACCGCTGTACCAAACGGTGATCTTTTGAAATTTGCGACCAGCTTTTTCCGGAATTCTCTGAAACATATAATCCACCTGCTTCTTTTTCCCAATCACTTTCTATTAAGGCATACACTTTTTCAGAATTCGAACGGCAAACTGCAATTGACATCTTACCCAAAATTGGAGGCAACCCTTCTTTTAATTTTTCCCATGTATCACCAGCATCTATTGATTTGTATAATCCACTTCCTGGTCCACCGCTGATCACTTTCCATGGAAGTCGACCATGTTCCCACATCGCCGCATATAATATCCGTGGATTATTCATGTCCATTGATAATTCTGCACAGCCTGTTTTTTCATCAACATATAAAATATTTTTCCAGGTTACACCCCCATCAGTTGACTTGTAAATACCCCGTTGCTTTGATGGACTATATAATGCTCCTTGTGCTGCTACATAAACTATGTTAGGATCCTTTGGATGAATTGTTATCCGGGCAATATGTTGTGTTGTTTCCAATCCCATCTTTTTCCATGTCTTTCCAGCATCAGTACTTTTATAAACACCATCCCCATGAGAAGTCATCACACCTCGAACGGCATGTTCTCCCATACCTACATACACTATATTGGCATCACTTTCTGCAACAGCAACTGCACCTACAGAACCTGTTTTAAAATAGCCATCCGAAATATTTGACCAGGTAATACCCATATCATCAGTCTTCCAAACACCGACACCTGTACTACCCATGTAGTATGTATTTGTAGCTCCGAGTACACCCATTGATCCTACAGAACGACCGCCACGAAACGGGCCTATACATCTCCACTTTACAGGTTTAAAAAAAGAATTGAGATCATTATCTGTGGTTTCACTTTTCGTTTGGGCATTGACTTTGGAAAAAAGTGAAATGAAAATAACAGAAAGCAGCAGTTTACATTTCATAGAAATAATATTTATACCTGAAATATAAATATTATTTTCTTATAAGTTTCAATATTACATTAACGGCAGCTAGTGCCTAGCAATTAAACCTTACATTTAATCAAAGATTTCAATAATGAAAACAATAACTTTTTTATTTGCCGCAATGATTACTTTAATTTCTTCAGCACAAAACAAACCGTATTATTATCAGATACCAGAAGCTCCGGCAACATTTACACCTGCAACAGTTGCTGCCAGAATGGTTGACGGACTTGGCTTTCGTTATTTCTGGGCTACGGAAGGATTAACAGAAAAAGATATTGCTTATAAACCTACCGAGGATAGCAGAACAAGTTTGGAAACACTGCAGCATATTGATGGACTTACTTTTATTTTGCTTAATGCTGTAAATAAAAAAACAACAATCGGTTCATCTGGGTTTGAAAAACTTACGTTTGAAGAATTGCGTATAAAGACTTTATTACAGATTCAGCAAGCAAGTGAAATACTAAAAAAGCCAGACGCCAATCTTGAAGATTTTGATATGATATTTGAACGAACAAATGGCAAACAAGAATATCCTTTTTGGAACCTTATAAACGGCCCAATTGCTGATGCGCTATGGCATGTCGGTCAGATAGTTACTTTTCGAAGATCATCCGGCAATCCATTACCAAAAGGTGTAAATGTGTTACAAGGAACAAAAACTAATTAAGCAGTTACGTTTTTAGCAAATCCATTTGGAAATATAAAACTGAGCAGTACGAAAATCAGCAGAAAGTTAAATTCAATACCATTTCTGCCACCACCAACTACATACCAACCTTCTTTAAAATGAACCATAATGATTCCCATTATCAATACTAAAATGGTGATCATGGATGCAGGTTTTATAAAATGACCAATAAGCAGGCAAATGGCAGCAGCTATGTGAGATAATTTTATTGCCCAAGCAATTGGTACACCTATTGGTGAAAATCCGGTTTCGTTTAAATAATATTTTCCAAAATTATTTATGCCTCCGTCAAACATTCCAGGAATACTATGCGCCAGCAGAATCACTGCTACCGCAAATCGTAGAATAAAATTATTTTTGAATAGATTCATCTTTCTTTAAATTGATTACAGGAAAATAAATTATTCTAGCCTTCCTTTCTTTTTAGTCAGCTTAAAAAATTGATCAAGGTTACCACCAATAGCCTCTTCAAAAGCTTTTTGCATGTCTTCTGGTTGCGGATGTTTGAATTTCCATTGCTGATAATAATTTTGCATGGCAGCATCCAACTTTTCTCGTCCTACGGAGGATTCGAGCAGGTATAACCACAAAGCCGTTTTTACATACGATACCAATCCATATTCATCACTGTTAGGAAATTTATCTGCCGGAGTTTCCATGGCAGATTCCATCGGCAGGTTTTTATCAATAACAGTATAAACTGTTTCCTGAAATTTATCTACTGGTAAATCCCTTACTTCCTTTGGCATCGCATCGCCAAATATTGAGTTGTATCGGTATTTTTCAGCTTCATATCTAAAGTGATAATAACTGTTTAAACCTTCATCCATCCAGGTATGCATTCTTTCATTGCTGCCAAGTATTGCCATAAACCAGTTATGTCCCACTTCATGTGCTATCACACCATCTAATGTTTCCACTTTTGCATCAGGGCTTGTAATAAGTGTAACCATCGGGTATTCCATTCCACCGCTTGAATTATTTGCCGGGCCTTCTACCGCCTGCACCACGGGGTAAGCATACTCTCCCACCCATTCGCTGTATTTTCTGGTAGCATCTTTTACATAATCAATACTGTTATCCCAAAGTGTTTTCTTTTTATTGTGATAATAGCTAAAAGCATCGACTACTTTGCCAGAACTAAGTTGCACTGTGTCGTATTGTATCACAAAATCTTTATCAGCAAACCATGCAAAGTCAGGAACCTGTTCTGCGTAATAACTTAATGTTTTGTTTCCACCCTTTGTTGCTGGCTGGTATAATACAGGCTTATTGCTTCTGCTTACTGTATTGGCAGCACCAGTTTTTTTATAAGTATCAAGCTCAGCTTTGGTTTGCAATGTACCCGTTGCAGCCACAATAAAATCTGACGGCACAGTAAGCGTTACATTAAATGTTGCATACTCACTATAAAACTCTCCCATATCTAAGTAAGGCATTTCATGCCAACCATTTTTATCATACACTGCTGGTTTTGGATACCATTGGCAAGCCATAAATTCTCCATCAGCATAGCCGGAACGGGAAAAATAAGATGGTAATACTACATGAAAAGGTGTGGCAATAGTAATCGAATCACCGGAGGCAAGCGGTTTGTCAAGCAGTAATTTTATAATGTCAATATGCTTTGGATGTGCTTCTGTTTTAGCTGCCACGCCCTTTACTTTAAAAGCAAGCTGATCGATATAACCGTATTTAGGGTCTTTCAGTTTCTTCGACCGGGATTCGTCATTTTTTATTTGTTGAAACAATGCGGTTGACTCGTCTTTATAAGCGTTGGGCCAAAGATGAAACCAAATAAAGTCTAATGAAGAAGGAGCATTATTTTTATATACTATTGTTTCATTGGCAGTAATGCTGTTGTCCTTATCATTTAGCGTTGCATAAATCGTATATCGTAGTTCTTGCTGCCAGTAAGGCTCTTGTGCAATTGTTGCAACAGATATAAGAATGAGTACGGATAAAATATATGTCTTCATATCAATTTTGTATTAAAAAGAAGTACTAAAATAATGAAAGAATGATTACAAATATGAAGTAGCTTGTTAAGATATTAATCGCAACAGATTGACAGTTATAACCCGTTTATTTTAAGATTACCGCTGGTATAATTCAGTATTTATTTACCAGCCAATAATCTTATATTAGTAATAACAATATTTAAAATGATAAAGCAATCTTTGTTAGGTGAATTTGCCCATGAGGCAGAAAACACCCTTAAGTTATTAAAAGCAATTCCGGATTCAGCATTGGACTACAGACCTCAACCACATCTATGGTCTATCGGACAACTGGCATCACATATTGCGGAAGTATATAATTGGTTTGATGCCACTTTTGATGTGGATGTATTTAGTATGGATACTTATAAATATGATAAAGGCGATATCAGCAAAGCTTCCAATATTGTTGCCAAGCTTGAAGATAATATTGCTAAAGCCAAAGCCGTACTGGAAAATAGCGATGAATCCACTTACATGAATATATGGAGTATGCAAATGGGCGGGCAAGACATTATGCCGCCAATGCCAAGAATTACAGTTGTGAGAGGATTCTTATTTAATCATCTTTATCACCATCGTGGAGAGTTAGTTGCACATCTTAGAGCAACTGGTAATACTGTGCCAGGTATGTACGGCCCTACATATGAAGAGTCGCAGGCTATGATGGCGCAGCAGGGAAATTAATTCAATGTTATAATACTACAACCTGTTTTGTTCTTGATTTTAATTGCAAGAATGAAACAGGTTTTTTTATTCCTCCCTTCCATCCTATTTTCACACCATGCATAAGGATATTCAGCGGCTGTTGCAATGTATTAATCTTGAAGAAAAAGAACAGGCTCAGCGGTATCGCTTAGATCAGCAGCATAGTCTAAAAGCATTAAAAGCAGAAGGCCTAGCCCTGCATCCCATCATCGTTACCCGCAAAAATTTTGGTTATGCAGATTATCCCGAAGTAAATTTCAAACTAAGTTTTCCGCCGGAGGCAAATATGTTCCGTGATGGTGCAGCCATCGAATGTTTTATTACGGGTGAAGAACCAGTAAAAGGTGTTCTTATAAATTTAGATGGAAAGAATGGGGAGTTCCGTCTCTTTGCTCCCGATTTTCCCGATTGGATTGAAGATAATGGTGTCGGTATCAAGTTAGCACCTGATACAAGAACTACCAGCATCATGAAAAAAGTATTGAACGAGTTGGAGAACAACAAACCCCTGTTCAAACGATTTGAACAATTGCATGATGGAGAACCAACCAACCTTGCTCCTGCTGTAAAAAATATAGCTGTTGATTTTCGCAACAAGCAGTTAAACGATAGTCAGCAACAAGCCGTAAAAGCCATTCTGCAAAATGAAGACATTACCATTGTACATGGCCCGCCCGGCACCGGTAAAACGACTACTCTTATCGAAGCCATTGTGCAATTAATAAAGAATGGCGAAAAAGTTTTAGTCTCTGCACCAAGCAACACTGCTGTTGATAATATTGCAAAGGGATTACTACAACAAAACATACGACTACTTCGTGTTGGCAACGCCAGCAAAACAGACGAAGCCATTTTTGCTCATACACCAGAAGGAAGGTTGGCCAACAGCAAACAACAAAAAGAAATCAAACAATTAAAACAAAGAGCAGAAGAGTTTCGCCGAATGGCTTTAAAGTACAAACGCAGCTTTGGCAAAGCAGAAAGAGAACAGCGGCAACTCCTCTTCAAAGAAGTAAAAAATCTGCGGAGCGAAATAAAAAAACTGCAAGCCTACAACGAGGAAAAACTTTTTGAAGAAGCACAGGTAATCGCCGGCACACCTATCGGCATTTATGATGCTGGTGTCAATCACTTGCAGTTTGCCACAATGGTATTGGATGAAGCAGGCCAATGTATCGAACCATTAGCCTGGTGTATTTTTCCATTGGCAGATAAAGTAGTATTGGCTGGCGATCATTGGCAATTACCGCCAACCGTATTAAGTATGGAAGCCACAAAGCTCGGTCTCAATGTTTCTATTCTGGAAACTGCCATACAACATACCGCCATCATTCATCTGCTCAACACACAATACCGGATGAAGGAAGCCATCGCTGGTTTCAGCAGCAGTTATTTTTACAACAATCAATTGCTCTCACCTGCGCAGTTGGCAAACACTGGCACACATATAACTTTTATAGATACTGCAGGTTCAGGTTACAACGAAGAGCATGGTGCCAATGGCAGCAGTCTGCAAAACCCCGGCGAATTAAATATAGTCATCAAGCTTCTGCAAACAGAAGAACTCGATCCTTTGTCTACAGCTTTTATCTCTCCGTATTCGGGTCAGGTAGCGGCCGCAAAAGAAGTGTTGCCAAAGCCAATGCGCATCAGCACTATCGATAGTTTTCAGGGACAGGAAAAAGAAAACATCATTCTCTCTCTGGTGCGAAGTAATGATGATGGCGATATTGGTTTTCTCAAAGACTATCGCCGCATGAATGTGGCCCTTACCCGAGCCAAAGAAAAATTATTTGTAATCGGCGACAGTGCCACCATTGCTGCCGATGCATTTTACCATGCCTTTCTTACGTACATGGAGCAGCATGGTAGTTATAGAACGGTTTGGGAGTTTGAGATGTAGACAAAATACCGTTCAGAGGGTATTCGTTATTTTTACTTTGTTTTTACTTTTATGTGCTTTAGCTTTAAGATATTTTCTGGCTACAATAAAAAATACATTATGAAATCATTCTTTATCTTATTGTTTGCAATATCTGTTGTTTTTAGTACTGATGCTCAATTAAAGAATGACCTTAAGAAAGTGGAATTGAAAGGGAAAGTAAAATCAATGGCACTGGTGGAGAATTACCGTTATAAAGAAGATGGTGTATTTACGGCATGGGAAATACTATATAATAAAAAAGTATCTTTTTGATAATATGGGCAGGTACGCAGAATATACCGAACTGAAAAAAGACGGAAGTCTGTCTTACAAGATAAAATACATTAATAATACAAAAGAAAAAAAGGCAGAACTGGCCTACTTTGATAAAGATGAAAAGCCTACCACAAAAAAAACCTGGCTCTATAATGCTAAAGGAGAATTAACCGAGATGCTGGAATATACAAAAGAAGGTCAGTTAGACAGACGTTATGTTTTTACATACAATGATAAAGGAAATAATATCTCCATGACAAGATACAGAGGAGACGGAACAATGTCAAGCAAAACCAGCTATACTTATGATGCCAAAGGAAATGAAGTAAGTTATTTGCTGGAAACCTCGGGCTACTCAAACTCTTCCAGGAAACTTGTGTATGATGATAAAGGGAACAAAATAGAAGAGATAAATTATGATGGCAAAGGAGAAATTATGTTTCGGAAAGTAAGAGCTTATGATGCACATGGCAGCATGACAGAAGAAAAAACATATGAAGGACAGGATAACTATCTGCACAAAACCACCTGGACATACGATTATGATAAAACAGGCAATTGGATCAAACGAACACAATACTCGAATGAAGGTGTTGATTTTGATATTGCTGAGAGAAAAATTATTTATTATTAAAAGACACGCATAGCAAATATGCCAATCGCCTAATTCCCAGCAATGTCACCCGCAGGAGACGTTGCGTTTTTATTGAGAAAGACACCGGGTCAAGCCCGGTGTGACAGTATAAGTTACAAACGATTCTTAAAATCAAGATCATTATCCTTCAACGTTTCCTTAGCAATATCATACCCTGCATCAGCATGTCGTATTACTCCCATGCCGGGGTCATTTCGCAAAACTCTTTTTAATCTTGCTTCGGCATCATCTGTTCCATCAGCAACTATCACCATACCGGAATGTATACTATACCCCATACCTACTCCACCACCATGATGTAATGAAACCCAGCTGGCTCCACCAGCAGTATTTACCAATGCATTTAATATAGGCCAGTCGGCAACAGCATCGCTACCATCGAGCATGGCTTCTGTTTCTCTGTTGGGAGATGCCACGGAACCTGTATCTAAATGATCCCGGCCAATAACGATTGGAGCTTTTACTTTTCCTGTTCTTACTAATTCATTAAAAGCAAGACCTGCTTTTTCTCTTTCGCCTTGTCCAAGCCAACAAATTCTTGCTGGCAAACCCTGAAAGGCAATTTTTTCATTCGCTAGTTTTAACCAACGCATCAATGCGGTGTTCTCCGGAAATAGTTTCCTTATCACTTCGTCAGTTACGGCTATATCAGCCGGGTCGCCGCTTAGAGCCGCCCAACGGAAAGGGCCTTTGCCTTCGCAGAATAGCGGACGGATGTAGGCGGGAACAAAGCCGGGAAAATCGAAACATCTGCCGGTTTTGAATGCCGGGAAGTTGGGAAGACGGGATGTCAACGTACCGTTGCCTTCTTTGGAATTTTCTGACTTATGACTTCCGTTTTCATATTCTTTTGCCCTTGCTCTTATATTATTTCCATAATCAAAAGTGATGGCGCCTTTGTCCATAAGTTGCAACATCAATTGCACATGCAGGTACATGCTTTCGTAACTAAGCTTTGTATATTCATCAGGATTTTGTTCTCTTAGTACATTGGCTTGTTCGTTATTTAAAGTATACGGTATATAACCAATGAGCGGATCATGTGCCGAGGTTTGGTCGCTAAGTGTATCGGGAATTATATTTCTTTCAATTAATCTTTCTAACAAATGCACCGCATTGCAGAGTACGCCGATGCTGATGGCCTTGCCTTCTGCCTTGTATTGTTGTGCCTTGTTGATGGCTTCATCTATGTCACTATATTTTTCATCAAGGTATCTTGTTTCGATGCGTTTATCAATCCGCCATTCTTCTACTTCGGCAATAAGTGCCACACCTTCGTTCATCGTAATGGCCAAAGGTTGTGCGCCGCCCATGCCGCCGAGGCCTGCTGTTACATTTAATGTTCCTTTGAGAGAAGCCCCCCTGCCCTCCGAAAGGGGGTTCTTGGAGTCATCATTATTTGAAAAGTGTTTATTGGCCAATGCGGCGTAGGTTTCGTAAGTACCTTGTACGATACCCTGGCTGCCAATGTATATCCAGGAACCGGCGGTCATTTGTCCATACATCATGAGGCCTTTCTTTTCTAACTCATCAAAGTGTTTCCAGTTGGCCCAATTGGGAACAAGTTGGCTGTTGCTGATAAGTACTCTTGGTGCATCTTTATGTGTTTTAAGTATGCCCACAGGTTTGCCAGATTGAACAAGCAATGTTTCATCATTCTCCACCACTTTTAAAGCTGAGATGATATTATCCAATGCTTCAAAGTTGCGGGCAGCTTTGCCACGGCCACCATATACTATCAAGTCTTCGGGACGTTCGGCTACTTCGGGGTCGAGGTTGTTAAGTAACATTCGAAGAGCAGCTTCTTGTATCCATCCTTTGCAGGAAAGTTTGGTACCTGTTGGGGTTTTGTATTTAATGGCGTCGTATCGTTTGGTAGTTGTAGTCATGCTTAATTTTTTACCACAGATTACACGGATTTGTTTTCGCAGATAACACAGTGTAATCTGTGCATTAATCTGATTTATCCCTGCCTGCCGACAGGCAGGTGTGGTTAACCACAAAAGTCGTAATTATCCAATAAATAAATATCTTCATTGAAATCTAATTATACATGAGTGTACACATAAGTGCAAAGAAAGGAGAAATAGCCCCAATCGTATTAATGCCCGGCGATCCGCTTAGAGCCAAATATATTGCTGATAATTTTTTACAGGATGTAAAACAGGTGAGCAGTGTTCGGAATGCTTTATACTTTACCGGAACATATAAGGGCAAAGCTGTGAGTGTTGGTGCCAGTGGAATGGGCTGCCCTTCTATCGGTATTTATTCTTTTGAATTGTATAATGAATATGATGTGGAATGCATCATCCGTGTTGGTACCTGTGGAGCTTATACAACAGATCTAAAATTGTTTGACATTATCAATGTAGAAAGAGCTTACAGCGAATCTACTTATGCATTGCATGCTTTTGGATTTACCGGTGAACATATGTACCATGAAGGCGATGCTTATGAAACCATCAATGAGAAAGCTGGTGAAAGAGGAATGACAATTATTAAAGGTGCTATACACTCCAGCGATATTTTTTACAGAGATAAAAAAGGGACACCGGAAATTGCGGTAAAGAATGATTGCCCTGCGGTTGAGATGGAATCCTTTGCTTTGTTTGCTAATGCCAGATATTTAAAAAAGTCGGCTGCTACCCTGTTGACAGTTTCAGATATTATTCCTACACATGAACAAATGTCGTCTGCTGATAGGGAAAAAGCGTTGAAGGAAATGATGGAACTTGCGTTGGAATCGGTATTAAACATGTAAACTTTTACCACAGATTACACAGATTATTTTTTCACGGATTACATAGTGTTATCAGTGTATTAATCTGTGTTATCTGTGGTTAGTATTTTAATTTATAAATCCTAAATAATCTCTATTCAACTCTATCTTTTTTGAGGCTGCAAATTCATTCACCTTTTCCACAAAAGAAAAATCTTTGATGATGGTAGTTACTTTATTGATGTCATCGGCGAAGATTCTATCCTCTTCTGCAAAACCAACATGCTGGCGAACATAATCATGAGCAAATTCAAGCATGGGAGAACTCTTCAGAGGTTTTCTAAATTCAATTGCTTGTGCAGCAGATAATAATTCAATAGCCATAATGTATTCCAGATTATCTAATACACGGTTAAGTTTTCTGCCGCTAATACTTCCCATACTTACATGATCTTCTTGTCCGAGTGATGTAGGAATACTATCCGCACTTGCTGGAAAACAAAGTGTTTTATTTTCTGTTACTAAAGCCGCTGTGGTGTACTGCGGAATCATAAAGCCACTGTTTAGTCCGACATCTTTCATCAGTAGCATCGGTAAACCCCATTTTCCTTCTAATAATAAATAACAACGACGGTCGCTGATGTTTCCAATTTCTGCAGCAGCAAAACAACAATAGTCAAGTGGCAAAGCTAATGGCTGTCCGTGAAAGTTGCCACCGCTGATTGTATCTTCTGCACTTAAGATAATAGGATTGTCTGTTACAGAATTCAATTCAATTTCTGTGAGCTCTTTTAAATGTAACCAGGCATTTCTTGATGCACCATGCACTTGTGGCATACAACGTAATGAATAAGGATCTTGCACCCTTCCACAATCGATATGGCTTTGCATAATATCAGAATCTTTCAACAATAAACGTAAACGTTGCGCCACTAATTTATTCCCGTTAAATGGCCGAAGGTTATGTAATCTTTCATCAAAAGGGGCTTTTGTACCTGATAGGGCTTCGAGGCTCATGGCGCCGATAATATCGGCTGCTTCCAAACAGTTGTGCATACGCTGCACTGCTTTTACTGCAAAAGCTAAAATGAATTGAGTGCCATTGATGAGAGCAAGTCCTTCTTTGGGGCCAAGTTGAATGGGCCCTAATGAAAAATGTCTAAGTACATTACCAGTTGGTTGTTGCCTGTTATTATAAAATACTTCACCAAGACCTATCAATGGTAAAAATAAATGAGCCAATGGCGCTAAATCACCGGAAGCTCCTACGCTACCCTTTTCCGGCACAACTGGGATCACATTATTTTCTATATGCCAGATAATTCTTTCTAAAGTTGATAATTGCACACCACTAAAACCTTGTGCAAGTGCATGCACTTTTGTTATAAGCATTAATTTGGCGACTTCTACCGGAATAGGATCGCCAACACCTACACTATGGCTTTGCAATATTTTATACTGAAGTGTTGCTGTATCTTCTTTTGATATGGCTGTATTTGCCAAAATACCAAAGCCGGTGTTAACTCCATATACAGTTCTGCCTTCGTCTACAATCTGCTGAACTGCTTTTTGGCTATCATTCACCTGCTTAATAACAGCTTCGCTCAATACTCCCTTTATTTTTCCTGAAGCAATGGAAATAACGGTTGATATGGTAAGATGGCCTGATCCGTAGTTGAAAATAGATGACATAGAAATCAATTAGAAGTGCAATTTAAAAGATTTGAAACTTACTAAAGTTTTTGAATTAAGTTGTGCTCTAGTGCAACCAATCGGAAATGACTTTTATCTTTACAAAACCGTAGCTATGATTATCAATTGCTTAAGCCAAAAACTGATTATTATGCGCCATACTCTTCTATCTCTTTTATTGTTATTTACTATTGTCAACAGTTCTGCTCAGGATGCCTCAAAAATTGCAATCAGTAATACAGGGTGTACAGCAGAAGTATTTTGCTTTCCAGGCCGGTTTGATGTGTATGATATCGAAGACGAATCGACCGTTTATGCAAGCGATTGCGATAAAGAAGGAATAATGTACGGTATTTACTGTGTAAAGTTGAAAAAGGCTATTCATGACCTTGACGCCGCAGAAGACACCATTAAAGCCTATTTAGATTTCTTAAAACTAGATTATGGCATCGTAAAAGCCAAAGGCTATGACAATGGGCATAAGCTAAATAAAGACAATAATACAAGAGGCATATTTGACACATGGGACGATGTTGACAAAAACAAGTGGAAAGTAAGAGCCTGGACGAACGGAAATTTTATATGCATCATGCATATGCATAGCCAGAAAGAAATGCCCGATAAAAAAGTTGATGTTTTCTTAAATGGGCTACGTTTTCCCGGAATGAAATAAAATTGAATCTTATATTTATCACATGAAAATCTACCGGCTATTAATTCTTTTTTTATTTATGGCTGTATCCAGTCAGGCGCAAACACTAAAGAAATATCCCATTAGCAGTTCAGGCTGTTCCTTTTATAATTATTGCGAATCCAAATTTAAATTGGATTACAGTTCCGACTCTTCCAAAGTGTACACTGGAGAATGTACCGTTGAGGATATAACTTATGGTACAATCTGTGTGCTCTTATTAAATCCTGTCACAGACCTTGTTGCAGCAGAAGACCTTTTAATCGCTTATGTTGATTATCTGAAATCATCTTTTTCTATAAAAAAATCAGCCGGGTACGGCAAAGGTCATCGCTTAAATAACAATGAAAATACCCGTGGCATACTTGATTACTGGGAAGATGGAGAAGGCGATAAATGGAAAATAAAAGCATGGACTGATGGCAAATACATTGGTTTTATGTACGCCTATAGTAGTAAGAACCTGCCCGAAGCGAAAGTAAATGTCTTTTTAGAGGGATTTCGCCTTCCATCTACAAAATAAAAAAAGCGAAGTTAGACTTCGCTATTGTGACCTCGATAGGATTCAAACCTATAACCTTCTGATCCGTAGTCAGATGCTCTATTCAATTGAGCTACGAAGCCAAATTATTATTGCTTTGTAAATCATTTCCTAAAACCTTCCCGATTTGTAATCGGGATGCTCTATTCAATTGAGCTACGAAGCCAAACGGACGGCAAATATACAGCAAAATAAAATACCGAAAAATAGCAACAAGAATATTATCGGTTTCGCCAATCCGGAACATATTTATCCAGTAAATCCTGATATGCTTTAACATTGTAGAGATCAATTAAATCCGGATCACTAAGTAGTGCATCCTTATTTTTGTAGCCTTTTTCATAGGCCAATTTAAGATAGCTTATTGCCTGCTCGATATTTTTATTTAATGTATAGCTACATGCTACACGGAAATAAGTCCGTCCCCTTGTTGGTTCTATTTGTATGGCCTTAAGAAAATAGTTTATAGAAGAATCATACTGACCATTGGCATGAAAAGCAAGGCCAAGGTTTATAATTGCATTTTCATATTTTGGAGCAAGGTTAACTGCCTGTCGGCAATAAACAATTGCTGAATCTAACCGCTCTAGCTGAATAAATGCAACTCCAATATTGCTGTAGGCTACAGCATTGTTTTTATCCAGTTCAATCGATTTTTTAAAGTATACAATCGCAGAATCGTATACTTCCATATCATCCAGATAGCTACCCAAACTAAAGTAGGCCTGAGCGGTAGGTTCCTTACCAGAAAAGACCTGTTTTTTGTAATAATAAGTAGCCGAATCATATAGTTTTAACTGCCGGAAAACACCAGCCATGTTCGACCAGTATATTGCATTTGTCGGATCAATCTGCATAGCTCTATGAATATATATTCTGGCAGAGTCATATCTTTTCAATCCCTGCATGGCTAAACCCATATTATTATACACTTGAGAATTACCAGGTTCTTTGTTTAATGCTAGCCTGTAATATTTTCGGGCAGAGTCATATCTTTTCTGATCAAGAAAAACAGTGCCCATCTCATTGAAGAAAGAAACGCTACCAGGTTCTATCCGTGAAGATCCTTGTATAAAATTAGCTAAAGAATCAAGTTGATTTAATTCCTTGTATATTTTTATAAGGTTGTTAGAAGCAGGCTTGTAATCTGACCTTACTTTTAAAGCTCTTTTAAAATACTGTTTGGCAGAATCGTAATTTTTTTCCTGCCCATAAATAACTCCAAGATTGTTTAATATAGAAGGGTTGCCAGGTTCCATTCTTACAGCCTGTTGAAAATAATAATACGTTGAGTCTGCTACTTTTTGTTGCTTGTATACAAGCCCAATATTAATATACGCAAACGCTGAATATGGATTGGCGGATAATGCCCGGCGATAATAATAAATAGCCGAATCCATTTGCTTTAATTCAAAACTTAACTTTCCTAAATTATTAAACGACTCTTCATAAGATGGATCAATAGAACCAGCAAGCCTGTAATAAACTTTTGCAGAATCGTATTGCTTCAAATCCCTGTAGAAATTTCCGATATAAATATTTACAATTGATTTATCCTGATAATTGTCAAATGCTTTGGAGTAATATATCCTTGCGGAGTCAAATTGGTTTATTTCAAAAAAAGTTTTAGCTAACCCGTTATATGCATTAATAAATTTAGGACTAGCATTAATACTCCTTTTAAAATATGTAATGGCTTTTTCGTAATTTTTTCTTGTAAAATTTACCCAACCTATATTATTACTCGCATAAGGATTTGTAGGCTCCAATCGTAAAGCTTTTTCATAATAAGCAACCGCCGAATCTCCTTTTGACAATGAATAGTAATAATGCCCCAGATCTACATAAGCATCTGCATTTTCGTCATTTAATTCGATAGCTTTTCGATAGTACTTAATGGCCGAATCTGGTTTACTTAATGTTTTATAAGCAAATGCCAAGGTAACATATGGATACCGCCATTTGGGCGCAGTTGCAATTGCCCTATATGCATAATAAATAGCACTGTCCATTCTGTTATTTTCAAGATGTAATGACGATAAAGTGTGCATCACATAGGCCGCATTTTTTTCACTACTATTTGCAGAATAGGCATATTGAAATGCTTGTTTAATATCAACCTGTCTTCTTCCAACACCAAAAAAACCCCGAGCCTTAAAAAAATACATCCGCCCTTGTAATGATTTGGCAAAAGTCGGGTCGTCTTCCATAATAAAACTTATGGCTCTTTCGAGCATGTGCCCAACTTCATAAGATTCCTGTCTTGCTACTTTTTCCATTCTGTCGAAACTGGAGTTGATTTCATCCGTCTTTTCTTCTACATCAATCTGGGCTCTTAACTTTTGAATGGAAACCGGGTCTTTACAATCCAGATAAAGATTAATCTTGTTTTGTGCAAAATTGATAAATTCTACGGCCAATGTAGATTGGGCATCGATAGTATATGAATTATCAGGAAATTTCTTTGCCATCAAATCATAATAGTATTCAGCGGAGTTTTTGCCTGTTAACCGGCTTTCTTTTACAGCTGAATTAAAAAGGTTATACGATTCTAGCAATAATGTATCAGCTAATGAAAACGTATATCTTTTTCCTCTTCCCGGAATAAATGAATTACCTCCTCTTGACTGCTGAATTTTAAGGTCCTGCCATTTTTTTAAATACGCCGGATCAACTATGCTTACAATTTTACTACTGTTCTCCGAACAGCAGAAATAAGGTTCTTGTTTTCGTTTAAATCGTTCCTTCGCAACGGAAGGAACATTTTTTTCAACATATTTCTGAATTTCTTCTACTGTTACTTTACTATCCTTATTTCCATCATTATCTGCTAATCCATTTAAACCATCTACAAGATAATATGTAAAAAGGCCATGACCATTACCAATTGAAGCATCTTCAAGCGACTCCTGCCCGGCTCCGGTTGCCAACATTATAATTTCACCAGCTCTTTTTTCAGAAATGGCCGTGTTAAAAAACCCTTGACCTTCTACTCCGCCTGGCAACTCATTTGAACGACAGGCATCCATAATAAGATAAACATCTACTCCTTTTGCTGCTTCTTTCTGAATTTTAATTTTCACATTCAACATCTGAACGGCTCCGCTTACCAGGTAATTATTTTTATCTCCGGCAGGATTACAATCGTATGCCAGATAAAAGAACTCATCTTCACTAATAGCATCTCCATGCCCTGCCAGGTAAATAAACAATCGATCCCCTTCCTGTAGTTTCTTCACTTTAAGCCATTGAAATCCTTTTGCATAGAAATTGGCCAACGTTGCCTCTTCATTTAATAACATATAGATATCATCCTCTTTCAAACTTCCACCTGCGGGTGATTTGAGGAAATTGCCAAACATTTCAGCATCTTTATCAGCATAAGTGAGAGGCTTGATATACTTATATTCGGAGATGCCCATGATCATTGCAAAAGTTTGCGGGCCTTTTATAGTAGTATCTCTTGGCTTAGGAGGAGACTGAGCCATGCATTGGTTTACACCGAAAAACCAAAACAAAAGGATAAGATTGATTATGTGAAAAATTTTTCGCATAAATTCGACTAACTAAATTACGGATTTACAAGGGAATATCATTATTTCAGATACTAATAACTGCCTAAGTCTGATTTATTGGCAGTCAAATGGAGATTGCGTTAAAGTCCGGCATAGTTGCAACCATGAAAAATCTTATAATATCATTGTATTAATCACACAAAATTAGAAACCACCAACTGTGATGAGTAAACCAAACGACCACCATACTGACCAACCTAAACAGAAGAAAAAGATTCATCGGCATCTTACCAAATATCTTCTGGAAAAAGATACTCTTTTTGCTACGCTATGGGTATTTCTTTTCATCTTTATCCTCGGGTCTATTCCGTTAAACCTAGGTGTTATCAACCCAATAAAGCTTTCCTTAAAAGATTTTGACTCTAATGACATGAGTTATTCAAAATTGGGAAAAGCAAAAACAACTCCGCCAGATAAAAACATCATAGTTGTTAATATTGGCTACTTGGATAGAGAAGGTTTGTCTTTGATGATAAATAAGGTGGCAAGCTATAAACCAAAAGTGATGGCTCTGGATGCATATTTCAGCGGCTCAAAAGATCCATACCAAGATTCGCTGCTCAGCGAAACCTTCAGAAATAACAAAAATCTAATTGCAGCTAGTGTTTTACAATTTAAAGGGAAAAATGGAGATACTGCCTCTTTAATGGGGACATATATTAGCACCGCCAATCAATATGCACATGTAAACTTTTTCCAGGATTCTTTATCAACATTCCGCTACTTTGAGCCTTTTTATGAAGATTATGCCCACAAAAGATATAAGGCATTTTCAACAGCTGTAATAGAGGCGTATGACTCAAATGCTTATAACAAACTTGAGAAAAAAGGAGCCAGCAAAGTGCTGATAAATTATAGTCGCAGGTCAACTCAATATCTTACTATAAACTTTGAAGACTTAATGACTTATGATGAAAGTGATTCATCTATTTTTAAGAATAAAATAGTATTATTTGGCTATGTAAATACTGACCCAAATGATATAGCCGACAAAAAGTTCACTCCGATGAACGACAGATTTTATGGCAAATCGATACCAGATATGAACGGTATTTATGTACATGCCAACATAATTTCTATGGCTTTGGAGAAAAACTATGTAAAAAAGCTACCTTCGTGGGCAAATGTGTTGATAGCCATTGTAATATGTTGGTTGCACATGTCATTTTTTATCCATTATTACCTGGAAAGCCATATCTGGTTCCATTTAGCAGCAAAAATAGCACAGGTGCTATCGGCAATATTTTTTGTGTGGCTAGGCATCTATTTGTATGATAAGTATCGTCTAAAGGTTGATTTGAAGCTGAGTCTGCTTGTAATTGTGATGGCAGTCGACGTTATTTACTTTTACGAAGCCTGGGCAGTGTGGATGCATAAAAAATTTAATTATAAAACCGTATTTAAACCTCATCACCATTAATAAGTAAACCTAAAACTCCTAAAGATGAAAAAGTTACACCTCCTTATCCTTTTTAGTTTATTCACTGTAATTGTATCTGCACAAAACAATTATATGCTATACAGTTTTAAAGGAAACGTTTCTGTAGTAGAAAACAAAGTAGAAACCAAAGCAAAAGTTGGAAAAACTGTTAGTGCAAATGCAGTTGTAAAGGTACCAAGTGGAGCTGCTGTTACAATAATTTGTAATGAAGCAGCCATGTTTACCTTTTCAAAAGCTGGTAGCTATGCGTTAAATAAATTTGGAGACTCTTGTACAGTTGGAAACAACTCAGTTAGTGCAAACTATGTAAAGTATGTGTGGGCACAAATGACAAAATCAAGCGGTTCTCCTGGCAGCAACAGAAAAGCTTATATGAATACGGTGGGTGCCGTAAGTCGTGGTTTACCTAATGTATGGGTTGATGCAAGACTTGATACTATCAATTATTCTGACGGAGCATTTCCCATTTCATGGAAATCATACGAAGAAGCAAAAGAGTTTGACTTTAAGTTATATAACTATGACAATGTAAGTACTCCAATTTATTCTACAGTTATTAAAGACAAGAAAAAAATTGATATCAAATCTTTTACAGATAAAATGAAACCGGGCAATAGTTATTTCTGGACAGCATCTATAAAGGGTGAAGATTCTGAGGAATACAAAACTTTGCATTATGTTACAAAGGAAGACTTTAAGATAATAGAAAATAAATTAAAAAGTCAAGGGGCTGCTTTTGAAGCAAAAGCTGAGCAAGCCTATCGAATGGGTTTTATGCTTGAAGATGCACATTTTCTTTCAGAAGCATTTCAGTATTATAATAAAGCGGCAACATTAGATTCTACAAATGCTTTATATCGTAGCACATTGATGTCCTTCAGAAAAGATTATGAAATGAAATAAAATAGAATTCAGCACTAAAATTTCTATATAAAAAAAGCCGCCCCGATTTTATCGGGGTGGCTTTTTTTATTTGTAACCCAAAATCTTCAACATACTTTGGGCAGTTTGTTCTTTTGCATAAAGCCAGTCAATGAGTTTGCCATTTTTATCATGTCCAACAATAATATGTTTTGGCGAAGGGATTAAACAATGCTTAATACCTCCATATCCACTTATCTGATCTTGATAAGCACCAGTATGAAAGAACCCAACATAAAGCGGTTCATCATCATTACCTGTTTTGGGCAAGAAGACTTCGTTGATATGTTCTTCGGAATCATAATAATCATGACTATCGCAAGTGATACCACCTAATACTACACGGTGGTGATCTTCTTCCCATTTATTTACCGGCAACATCAGGAACTTCTCACCTATTCCCCATGTATCAGGCAGTGTTGTAATAAATGATGAATCAATCATGTACCATGTCTCTCTATCATTTTGAACTTTTTCTGCAATTATTTTGTAAATATGTGCCATACTCTCTCCCACTGTATAGCTTCCAAATTCAGTAAAGATATTTGGCATCGGCACTTTGGCTTTTTTACAAGTCGTCTTAATGTTCTTTACAATTTCGTTGATCATGAATTGATAATCATAATCAAACCCCAATGAATGTTTGATTGGGAACCCGCCGCCGATATTTATAGAATCAAGCTCTGGGCAGATTTTCTTTAGCTGGCAATAAAGGTTAATTACTTTATTCAACTCACTCCAATAGTAAATGTCGTCTTTGATTCCTTTGTTCAAAAAAATGTGGAGCATTTTTAGTTGAAACTTACTTTCATATCCTTCTATTCTATCAACATAAAACTCAAGAATGTCCTTTGCCCGCATTCCGAGCCTTGAAGTATAAAAAGGGAAGTTTGGTTCTTCCTCAGCGGCTACTCTAATTCCTAGCTTAAAAGGAACTTTAACTGAGGTTGCATAATCCTTAAGCTCTTCTTTATTATCAAGAACCGGAATTACGTTATGAAACCCAGCGTTTAATAAATTGGCAATCCTTCTTGTATAAGGCTTTTGTTTAAAGCCATTACAAATGATATGTATATCTTTTGTGATTTTCTTTTTTGCGTAAAGCTTTTTAATAATTTCTATATCGTATGCGTAAGAAGTTTCTAAATGTATTTCGCTTTTCAAGGCTTCCTCTACCACAAAGCTGAAATGAGAACTTTTGGTACAGTAACAATAAAAATATTTGCCTTCATACTTATGCTTTTTAAAAGCAGCGGCAAACATGGTTTTTGCTTTCCTTATCTGCATACCAATTTTTGGTAGATAAGTCATCTTTAAAGGCGTTCCGTATTTGGCTATAATCGCCTTCAAGTCAAGATCATTAAAATAAAGATTACCATCTTTTACTTCAATCCCTTCTTGTGGAAAGTTGAATGTTTGTTTTACAAGGTCGTGGTAGGAATTTGTCATTTGAGCATAAATGGGTTAAGCCAGTAATTAGTTAACTGTGCAAAAGTATAAGTTTGGAGATTTTTAGACGGAAAAATTTCGGAGGACCTAATAGTTTATATCTCTCTATTTAAATTCAACTTATTTTCAACTGGTGTTACCTTATAACCCTCTTTTCGCAGAAGATTAATTACTCCCTTTTCGCCCGGCAAATGTCCAGCACCAACAGCAACGAGAATTGATTTTTGAGGCAATAAAGTTTTCAGTTTCTTCACCCAATTCTGATTTCGGTGGTATAATAAAATATCTGTGAAGCCAGCCATGCCTGCGTCAGTTTCAATCATCAATTCTTCCAGTTTTTGCAGATCCTGATTATTATACGCCTTGAACATATCCTCCATTTGCTTATCTCCTATGCTATCTTTTCCTGCCGTCTCAATATAGCTGAGTAATTGTTGCGCCTGCAACTTGTATGGAATGCTATCCAAAACACCTGCCTGATATGACATGGTTTCCATCCCGTTAATTTTCTTTTTATAGATTTTAGCCTCTTGCATGATTACTTGTTCCATCATGGCTGTATTATCACAAGGCATAGCACCTTCTTGCAGCGTAGATGCTGCAAGCATCGGTTTATAGGTTTCCAGCATGGAAAAGGGAAGCATGGAGCCTTTGAAATCAAAATATGCCTTCACTTTATCATATTCCTCCTCGGTCAATAAATCTTTTAAAGTTGTATCGCCCTTCATCTTCATTTTATTCATCGCACCTACCATTTCAAAGAGATTATCCATGTCGACTTCGAAATAAACTTCGTCACAATCTTCTATAATCTTTTTCATGTTCTTACTCAGGACTGCATCGTCTGCACATAGCATATGGATTGTTCCAAAAAGGTAGGATGGTTTTTCTAAACCGTTACCACTTATTTTCCATAACAAAGTATTATTTCCCGTTCCACTTTGGGCTAGAGAAGTCATTGTAACAAGGCTAACTATCAATCCTACACTTAATTTTTTCATCAATATTTTTTAAAAGGACGATTTGTAAATTTAAAAGGTAAATCGGAAATTCTCCTATTTCAAAAATCCATCCAAATTGAAACAATGCCTTTGTGTCAGTCTATAACTTAATAAAATACTTCACTCCAATGGCGGGAGAACTTTGTTCCCCATTTTACCTTTAGCTCATCAGCAGAAATCCACAGGCCAATTTCCTGTTTAACTGCCAACACAGGAAAATTAATACCTGCACCCAGAGCCGCAGCAATGGTACCTTGTACTCTTGGATTGATTTCTAGTATTAAAAACTCATCTGAATCAGCCTTTTTTACTTGTATTCCAATATTACCGTGCAGTTGTAATTCTTTAATTATTTGTCTGCAATAATTAATGATATTTTTCTCTTCCACAATTTCGCCTTCCACACTTATTCCATTTATCATTTTCTTTCTCAATCTTGGAACAATTAAAACTGAAGCGCCATGATTTGCCAGACAATCAACTGAAAATTCTTCGCCGGGTAAATATTCAACCACTAATAATTCCGGAAAGGTTCCTGAAGACAAAATCTCTATTGCATTTTTAAAACTGATAAAAGTTGAAGCAGGTTTATAATTTAATAGCAAATCAAGTTCATTAATTTTTTCTGAGATAATTCTAAATCCACGGCTACCATTTGATACTGATGGCTTAAAACAAACTTCCTTTTCGGGATAGCCCAACGCTGTAACAGCTTCTTTAAATTGTTCTATCGTTTCTACAATTTTGAATGCCGGTACTGCAATTCCACGCCATTGTAAAAACTCATACAACTTGCTTTTATTATTTGCTATCTCTAATGATGATTGCGTAGAAATCAAAACTTTAGTACCGATAGCTTCAAATTCGTTTATTCTAGAAGAAAGAGGTATTAATTCTCTTGTAACTAATGGAAGAATAATTTGAATATTATGTTGTTTGCAAATTGAAAGTAGCTTGTCGATGAATTCAGGACTATCAGCAAAAGGTATTGTTTCAAACTCATCACCTAAATATTTTCCAATAACATCTGTATTTGCATCTGCAACAAAAATCTTAAATAATTTTTCTTCCTGCAGGCATTTAATAATTCCTGCGGCACCGGGTGCACCTCCGCCGGTCATTAAGATATTTATGATCTGATCGGGCATAATAAATTAGGAAATCAATTAGCTGACAAGATAAAAGAAATTTATTGTAAGCAACTCATTTAAGAAGAAAGCGACTCTACTACAGCTTCGTCTCCATACATCTGATCTTTAAATTTAAGTGATGGCGATGGTATAAAAGTACCCAATCCCAGTTCATTCCATTTTTCATCCACTGATTTAATTGTTTCATCATCGGCAACAATTATATTAGGCCAATCACGGTGAAAATTATCAAACTCCTTTGTTTTTCTAATGCCATCGAGGCCCATACAAGAAAAAATCTTTTCAGGATTATTTTGCGAAGGATTCTCAAATAAAAGAAAATCTCTTTTAGGATCAAGGTTATTACAAAACCGCCATAATGCAATTGGCAAATCATTTGCATCTACTGTATGCTCTACATACAAAATCATTTTTATTCCTTCCAGTTCTTTATGAGAACAAATTTGCTGATGTAATTCTTTCAAATGGCCTTTTCTATTTTTTTCTACAGAAAGAATAAGACAAGGAATATCTTTTTTTACTAATTCAGCATTTACAACCTTTATTTCTAGAAACGATTTTAGTTTTTTTTCAATTGAGTCTGCGCTAATTTTTATAGAATTCTCTAAATAATTGTCGCTTAACTCTTCTTCAAATTTTGCAGTTCCATCAATACACATTTTTCCGCCAAAGCCCATTTTGCTGCAACTATGATCCAGCACATCCATCGGGCCAGTAGAAAAGAAGATATCTGTAGCCGGATTCAAGTTCTTAAATACATATTTTGCCAATGAATCATAATCTTGAATTGACACACCTTCATCCGCCATCACCAATATCTTGTTAAACATCATTTGGCCTGCACCCCACATGGCATTCATCACTTTTTGGCCCTGCCCGGCATAATCCTTTTTTATTTTAGTAATAACAAGGTTATGAAACACTCCTTCTATTGGCATATCCATATCTAAAATCTCAGGCACCATTGTCATTTTTATTGGTGCAAGAAAAATCCTTTCGGTGGCTTTGCCCAACCAAGCATCTTCCTGTGGCGGAATGCCAACAATCGTTGCAGGATAAACAGCATTTTTTTTGTGAGTGATAGCCGTTATATGAAATCTTGGATACCAATCGGGTAAAGAATAATAACCGGTATGATCTCCAAAAGGACCTTCCCAAATCAATTCATCGTTCGGATCAACATATCCTTCAATAATAAAATCTGCATCAGCCGGTACTTCTATATCAGGTTGTGAAATACATTTAACTAACTCCACTTTCTTCTTTCGTAAAAACCCTGCCAGCATATATTCATCCACATTTTCCGGTAGCGGTGCTGTAGCTGAATAAGCATAAGCCGGATCGCCGCCCAATGCCACAGCAACGGGCATTCTCTTATTGAGCTTTTTATACTCTGCAAAATGTTTGGCACTTACCTTATGTTTATGCCAATGCATACCAGTAAGCGTTGGTCCAAAAACCTGCATACGGTACATACCTACATTTCTTGCATTGTTATTCGGGTCTTTTGTATGTATAATTGGCAATGTTACAAACGGGCCACCATCTTTTGGCCAGCAGGTTATAACAGGTATTTTTGTAATGTCTGGGTCTGTCATCACCACTTCCTGGCATTCTCCTCTACCACTTTTTACTTTAGGCATCCAACTTGCAAACTGTCCAAGTTTGGGAAGCAGTTTTAATTTATCAAGTATTCCTTCTTTTGGGGAAGCCAATAACTTAAAAAGGTTTTCAATTTCTTTTGCCACATCATCGAGATGATCCACACCCAAGGCCATACACATTCTCCTTTCGCTGCCATAGGCGTTCATTAAAACAGGAAAGTCATATCCGGTATTTTCAAAAAGTAAAGCCTTACCACCATTGCCAGATTTACTAATCCGGTCTGTTATCTCCGCTATTTCCAATTTAGGATCAACTAAAGATTTTATACGGATTAATTCACCGGCTTTCTCTAATGCGTCTATAAATTGTTGCTGATTTTTCCAAGCCATAATATTCGAATAGATGTTTCAAAGGTACAACAGCTTTAAAGAGTAAAAGTTCTGATAATTAACGAGAAAGGGAAATCTATTTCTTAAAAACTCCGGTATAATTTATGCCTAAGCCTGGCGCATCTGAATAGCCGATTTTTCCATAATCATAATTGATGCCTGTTGCCACATCTTCTTCTAATAATAATGGACCATCCATATCTACATGATCAATAAACGGTAATAAATGTGCAATCGCAGATGAACCAACAGTTGACTCATTCATACACCCGACCATTACCTTCATGTCCAGCTCTTTAGCTTTATTAATCATTCTGCGGGCAGGTGTAATGCCGCTGCATTTGGTCAACTTAATATTGATGCCGTGAAAATGATTGTGGCATCTTTCAACATCGCTTTCTATCACACAAGATTCATCCGCATACAATGGCAAAGTTGATTCTTTATACAATATTTTCATACCTTCCCAATCATCTTTTGCCAAAGGTTGTTCTACAAGTTCTACTCCAAGTTTATCTAACTCCGGAATTAATTTTAATGCAGTTTCTATATCCCAGGCAGCATTTGCATCTACTCGTAATACAGCATCTGTGTTTTCCCTTAATGCTTTTACAATGGCAATATCATCAGCTGTCCCCACTTTTATTTTATAAATAGGCCATGGTTTTTCTTTCATCTTCTCCACCATTTTGTCAACTGTATCGATTCCGATTGTATAATCGCAAATAGCATTTTTTGAAATATCACCTTCCCATAATTCATACAATTTCTTTCCCCTCATTTTTCCATAAAGATCCCAGGCAGCTATGTCCAATGCACAAACTAAAAAATTATTATTGGGCAATAAGTGATGTAAATAGTGCCAGTATCTTTCAGGATCTGTAAAGGCAAACTTTTCAATAAATTGTTTTTTCTGCTCCAGGTCTTCAATCATTTTCTCCACCGGAATATTATAATAAGCAATTGCAGATGCTTCGCCATAACCCTTAATTCCAAAATGTTCCAGTTCTACAATTAATGTTGGCTGATGTGTTTTAGTTCCTTTAGAAATAGTAAAAGGGTGACGAAACTTTAAATTATGTTGCCAGTATTGAACTTTCATTTTTTACGATTAAAATAATTACTATAAAGTTACACGATTAGAAATTTCAACGGCCGCTATTCGTTACATAATCTTTCAATTCTTCATTAAATTCTTTTTCTTTTATCAGGTCTTCCAATGAAATATGCATCCTGTATTGCCAGTAATGGTTTGGATTAGCTGGATTATTAATTCTTTCTGCCTGCGGATTTTCTCTTCTTAATTTTTCACTCATTCCTAAAAAGTCCTGCAATTGAAAAACACTCCACATGGCCGGAGAATATAAATGTTGCATTACAATTGCTCTGCTTATCCATGCTTCACATTGCTGCGGCGCATTGCCCCACTGCCCCATTTCATTGTTGTAAAATCGTTGTGTTCGTTCTGTATCTTCCAACCACCAGGCTCTCACCGTACTCATATCATGAGTGGACGGTGTAATAACAGATAAGTAAGGTGCATCATTCGGATGAAAAAATTCTTTGTCAGACTTTTTAGGCATCCGTTGAATCTCCAAACTAAGAATTCCAAGTTGTGCCATTACATCGGGTACACAAGCAGGCACCATTCCAAGATCTTCGCCACAAACAAGCATATTGGTGGCAGCTTTTAACTGTGGCAACTTATTCATCGCCTCGCTACGCCAACACACCTCTTGCCGCTGATAAAAATAGTTTATGTATAGTTCCTTCAATTTATCTCTTACCGGAGGCATCAGATTTTCAAAGGAAACAGTTTTATCCATCCCGATGCGGAAATGAAACTTCATGCCGTTTGAATCTTCTTCCTCTAACAAAATCACATTTGAAATCAAATCGAATAAACCCAATTTCAATTTTTCATTCTCTTGAGTCAATTCTTCTTTACTAAAATGCTCCTCGACCTGTCGCTGTGTTTCAAATGCAGGAGCAAGATCATAACATTCAAATTTGTTTTCAATTAAGAAATCTGTTTTTACTTTTTCAGCATCTTCGCCAAACACATCTTCCAACATTACATCGGTTATATATGGGCGACAATAACGTTGATAATCAAACCAGATTCCTTTTTCGCCAAACTCATTAATATGAACAGGAATACAAGGAACAAATCGTCCAAGTATTCCTTGTACCTCATCAACCGGAATACTCCATATTCTAAAAAAACCAAGTATGTGATCTATGCGAAATGCATCAAAGTAATTATTCATTTGCTCGAAGCGGCGATGCCACCAGGAGAATCCATCTTCATGCATTTTCTCCCAGTTGTACGTTGGAAAGCCCCAGTTTTGACCAACAGCAGCAAAATCATCTGGCGGTGCACCGGCCTGCCATTCCATATTGTACATCTCCGGAGACTCCCAAGCATCGCAACTATTTCTCGAAATGCCAATCGGAATATCTCCTTTTAAAATAATGCCTTTTTTGTGAGCATAATCACTTGCTTCTTTTAACTGAAGGTGAAGATGGAACTGAATAAAATAATAAAATCTGATTTCATAACTGGCAACAGATTTTGGTGATAATAATCTAGCAATGGATGACTTCTTATATACCGAATTTGTTTTCCATTTACCAAACTCTGCAGTTCCGTGTTTATCTCTTAAATAACTAAAGGCTGCATAAGTTTCAAGCCATTGTTTATTGGCATCGAAAAAAATAATAAAGTCTTCAGATGCTAAACATTCTTCGCCCATTACAAGATAAAGTTCCCGCAAAATTGAAAGCTTGAGTTTTAAAACTTCTTCGTAGTCTACTGCTTTAAGTTCATTCAATTGCTTTTGTTTCTTTTTTAGAACTGACAACTGACTGGCGAAATCTTTCCCCGCTACTTTTTTTACACTAGTATAAATCGGATGTAATGCAAAAGCAGATATTGCAGAATAAGGATAAGAATCCTTCCAGGTATTATCTGTTATGGTGTCATTAACCGGAAGCAGTTGAATAAGTTTCAATCCTGATTTTACACACCAATCAACTAGCAATTGTATATCTGAAAATTCTCCAACACCAAAGCTGTTATTGCTACGCAGACTAAAAACAGGAATTGCCACACCAGCTCCTTTCCATGTGTTATTAGGAAGATGAACAAATCCATCATGTACTATAGTGAGTTTTTTCTTTCCAGAATCTGTGTACAAAAACCGGTTGTTGCCTTCTTCAAAACGTATAAATAACTTTTCCTTTGTGTCAAAGACTCCATACTTATATGCAATTGGGAAACCTGCATTTGAAAGGTCGAGTTTAATCATCCACCAAGTTGAATACTTTGAAAGTAGCAGCGGTTTTTTTGTTGACCATTCCGACAACTTTTCGTCTGAACCGATCAGGCACAGCACTTCATTCTTTTTCAGAAGCGGTGCTTTTACTTTAAATACATGAGAAAATATTTTATCATCCTGTTTTCTTACTTTAGGAATACTGGTGTTCAACAACACATTTTTAAATGGCGTTGTATAAAAAGCATTCTCGAAATCGCCAGCATAATTCCAGGTGTCAACCAGCTGGATGCTCTCTGTTTCTTTTTTATAAAAATCTACTTGTCTTTCCCTACAGGTTTCTATTGTTTGGCTGCCATCTTCACCTTGTAAAATATATCTATAACTGACTCCTTTGGAAAAATCTTTCTTTTTTACATTAATTGTCCCCGTCCAGAATTCGCTGTTCAGGTATTCAAGTGGTAAGGCTTTAGTAGCATCATTACTTCCCAATTCTTCTACATCGCCTGAAACAAATAACTTTTCGCCATATTGCGTTTGAAAACGTATATAAAACTGAATCTTCATTGTAAATCTTATTCTATTAATTAAAAATGGAAGCTGCCAACAATTTCCACGAAAGTAAAAAAACTGTTCAGGATAATGCCTTATTTGACTAAACTTGCAAATAATTAACCAGCCATGCAATGATACTTAATTACAAACATTGGAGGTCTCTTTTTCTGATATGTCTAGGAATTTTCATTGGGTCTGCCTTTTGTATGAAATGGATAGAATTTGATTTTTTGCATAATGACAAGCTCTTTACAATTATTGGTCTTGAAATAACTTATCCTAAAGAAAAAATAGTTGAAATTTTTACTGGAATAACACCTTTTGTAAAATCAGTAGTAGGCTATCATTTTGCTTTCGACTTTGTATTTATGGCCGGAGTCTATCCCGGCATTGCAGCCTTGTGTATGATGGCTAGAGAAAAAAGAAGCAATAAACTAATAAAAAGTGTATTGTTATCAGTGGCTTTACTACAGTTAATAGCTTTTGGATGCGATATAATTGAGAATATTTATTTACTTAACTGGTTAAACAAACCTGTAATTGAAAATGAGTTCGCTTTTTTTCATTGGGTAGTTGCTATTAAATGGATCTTGGCAATCTTCGGGGCATTAATTGCCATTTCTTTGAATTTAAAGAAAGGTTTAAAAATAAATCCCATTTTTTGATTTAAACTTTCAGCCTTATTTTTGCTGAAATAATTAAAAAGTTATGGAACAATCAAAAAGTTACAAAGGCATATGGTGGTTGGTGTTTTTTCTCTCAACAGCAGCGATGATATTTGCAATCTACTCACATTGGGAGTGGTTGACCTTGATTCTTCCTTTTCAAACAACAGCTTTTGTAAAAGCCATGGCCATAATGTAATTACTCATTTTTGTTGATAAGATATTTAATAGCTCCCCTTAAAAGGAGCTATTTTACTTCCTGACAGTTTTAATTTACAATCACAACTAAATAAACTCAATATGAGAAAAATTATTTACTTTTTAATGCCTGTTTTAATTTTGACTTTTTCCATCCAACAAGCTACTGCTTCAATTATTGTACCTGGCTCTACCAACAGTACTACTCCCGATTCTGTTGCAGTAAGTGATGCTGTTAATGCCTTCCGAAATCTGCCTAAAAAAGAAAGAAAAGCAAAAATAAAGAAAGTAAAAAAAGAGATCAAAGCATTTAAAGCGGCTAAAAAAGCGAATGGTGAACCAAGCACAAATACATTATTGCTAGTAATTCTTGCTATTCTACTCCCACCATTGGCTGTTTACCTACATCAGGGTGTCATTAATAACAAATTCTGGATAAGCCTGTTACTTACATTGTTATTTTTTGTTCCTGGAGTAATCTATGCACTGATAGTTGTTTTAGGAAAAGACTAAATAACTAGAAAATTAAACAACTTATAGCTTATAAATAAAAAATGTCCTGTATTGCTACAGGACATTTTTATATTAGTTGTCTTAAAAATTTATTTTACTGAATCAACAAGGCTCTTGAAAGTTTCAGGATTGTTCATTGCAAGATCAGCCAATACTTTACGATCTAACTCAATTCCTTTTTTCTGAATTTTGTTGATGAACTCAGAATAGGTCATACCTTCTGCACGGACAGCCGCATTGATACGGGCAATCCATAATGAACGGTATTCTCTTTTCTTCAACTTACGGCCTACAAACATGTAGGTCATACCTTTCTCTACTACGTTTTTAGCAACCGTTAATACATTTTTACGTTTGCCGTAGTAACCTTTGGCTTGTTTTAATATTTTTTTGCGGCGGGCTTTAGAGGCCACTGCATTTTTTGAACGAGGCATATCTTAATTATTTTAGATTTTTAATTTTAATAGAACCAGCATCGAGTTCAGAGTGACGAGTTGTGAGACAAAGTCTCGTAACTCATAGCTCAATACTCGTGGCTTACTTTAGACGTAATAGGCGTTTTACAAAATCAACATGTGATTTTGCAACAGTTCCGTCAAGTCTCATGTTACGTTTACGTTTTTTTGATTTCTTCGTCAGGATGTGACGTTTGAAAGCTTTCTGATGCATGATCTTTCCAGTGCCGGTCACTTTAAAGCGTTTTTTGGCGCTGGAATTTGTTTTTACTTTAGGCATTTTACCAAGTATTTAATATTACATCTTTGAGGCATTCTCCACAGGGAGACCTTTGTCGAACCTCTTCAGATAATATGTTCTAAATAAGAACTACCAAAAAGTTGAAGCAAAGCCTCTAATTTTCGGATTGCAAAGATAAGGGTGAAATGCCAACAGGCAATATCTGGTAGAAAGAAAAAAAGAGCATCTATAAAGATGCCCTTCCCTTCATTATTCTTAGCAAATCTGAATACTAGTCTTTAGCATTCAATGCATTATCAATTCTTTTCGACAAATCCTGAAGGTGATATTTTGTCATCAAATCAGCAGTTCCAGCTGCCGCAGCATTAATTTCGCTTTTAAGAGAAGTCAAATGCCCTCTTAATACACTACTCACATCAGATTTGTCAGCACTCGAAGAAGTAGTAATTGTAAAACCATTAACACTTGCAGTAGTTGGTTTTGGAGGATTAGCTAGGTTGCAAAGAGTATTTACATATGACTTTTGCAGATTACGACGATAAATATCAACCGGCTTTCTAGTTGGCAATTCAGCCAAAATGCCTTTCTTTAAATCACTAAACAATTCAGTAATCTGATATGCATTTGCACCTAATGTAGCTTCTGCTTCTATTAGCTTATTAAGAGTTCTGCTAGCTAAAATACGGTTCAAAATATTATCTTGTATTCCTCCAATAATGGTTAAACCGCTGGCACCTGTTCTTTCAAATAAATCTTTTTGAATAAGCCATGTAGGTGTAGCAAATAGTTGTTTGTTTAAGAAATCAACTGCCTCTTTTTGCTTTGCTTCAGAAACAATTTCATATACTGGCCCTTGCTGTTCTACACTTTTTGGTGTTTCCATTATGCCACCAATATATTTTGCGACATGGCCAAGGTATCTGGAGTATTGGCCTGTAACCTGCCCATACATTTTATTCAGATCTGAATAATCTTCATTCGGTTGTTTTGTCCATTGAATAAGATTTGGAACAATACGCTGAAGATTTTTTATACCATACATACTGCCCTTCATTGCATCATCTCCAACCTGCTCACTTTGGCTACGAGGATCATCAGGATTACTTTCAGTACCAAACCAAAGACGGTTATCTTTTAATTTTTCTATTACCCATTTGTTCAAAGATGCTTTTTCCTCTTCGGCATTTTTGTACTGAGGAAATAATTTATAACCCCACTCTATAGCCCAATCGTCATAAGCGCCGATGCGAGGAAATAAACCTTTCCGTCCGATATTATCTTCTGGTTGTGCCACATAATTGAATCGGGCATAGTCCATGATGGAAGGAGTATGACCATTAGTTTCAACCCAGTTTTTATTTCTAAGATCTTCAACCTGCACAGTAGAACTTGAACCATAGTTATGACGTAATCCTAATGTATGTCCTACTTCATGCGAAGAAACAAAACGAATCAATTGTCCCATCAACTCATCGTCATATACCATTTTTCTTGCTCCTGGATCAACTGCTGCTGTTTGTACGAAATACCAATCATGTATCAATTCCATTACATTATGGTACCAGTTTATATGGCTCTCCATAATTTCTCCACTACGAGGATCTGAAATACTAGGGCCACTTGCATTTGCTATATCTGAAGGCTTATAAACTATCGCAGAATTACGAGCATCATCAAGACTCCAGGTACTGTCTTCTGCTTTAGTTGGAGCCAGCTTTGCCATAATAGCATTCTTAAATCCAGCTTTTTCAAAAGAAGCTTGCCAATCATTAACTCCTTGCATTAAATAAGGAACCCAATTTTTAGGTGTTGCTGGGTCTATATAAAAAATGATTGGTTTTTGTGGTTCTACCAATTCACCTCTTTTATACTTTTCCATATCCTCTGGCTTTGGCTCTAGTCTCCATCTTTTTACAACAGAAATATTTTTTACTCCTTGTGGGTTAGCATCAAAATCTGTATATCGAACAGAAAAATAACCAACCCTTGGATCATAATATCTTGCTTGCATGGGTTCCTTTGGTAGCAAAACAAGAGAGCTGTTTAATTCCATTGTAAGATTACCACCACCTCTTGAACCTCCGCCGCCAAAATTTCCAGTAGTAGCTGGGGCAGCACCTTGTGCATATGTTTTTACTGTTTTTATTTCAATGTTAATTGGGTATGAATTTACACCTACTACGTATGATTTATCACTTTGTACTGAAGAAAGGCGAAGACTTGATTTTAATCCGCCATTAAAATTCAATACATCATTATCCCCAGCAATATAATCTGTAATATCAATTACAGCTCCGCTAGAATCTTTTCCAAAAGCTTTAATATCAAATGAAGCAGCAATTGGCTGAATATTAGAATTATTTACTGCCGTAAACATTGGAGACGTAGAGTCTTTGGAATATTCAGCAAAAGAAATATTTCTAAGAAAAATTTTATCATTAGGTCCTTTTTCAAATCGTATTACATTCTGCCCTATCTGATCGCCGCCATATCCAAAAAAACTTCCTGCTGCCCGCATACCTGCTGCGGCTTTTGAAATTCTGTTTACTACCAATATTTCTCTTCCGAATAATGATTCAGGTATTTCGAAATAATATTTATCTTCTACCTTATGTACTTTAAACAGCCCGTCATCAGTAACGGCTTTGGAAGAAATTACTTCTTTGTAAGGCTTAGGGCCTTTTGAAGGTGCGGCTGGCGTTAAAGGCCTGCGGGTAGTGTCAGGTCTTGCTCCGCCTGGTTGCGCCAGCATAACTACGGAAATAAACAAGCATAAAATTGTTAATGAAAATGACTGAATTTTTAACTGCATAAATGGTGATTTTGTATGGTCGCCAAGATACGCAAACCATTGACATACTTAATTAATTGGAGGAATATTATACCAACGGTCAGAATTTGATGACAAAGATTATATATTATTACAAAAAAAAACCACCCTGAAGTACAGGGTGGCTTTTATTTATATGTTTTGAAATTATCAAGATTTCTTTTTCCCTTTGGGTGCAAACATTGCCAACATTCTTCTACCTTCCATTTTAGGCATACTCTCCAGTATTCCAACTTCAGCCAATCGCTCAGCAAACTTTAATAAAAGTAACTGTCCTCTATCCTGAAATTGAATGGCACGGCCTTTAAACTGTACATAAGCTTTAACCTTATTACCATCTTTTAAAAACTCTACCGCATGTTTTGCCTTAAAGTCAAAATCATGATCATCTGTATTAGGAGTAAAACGTATTTCTTTTACCTCAGAGACTTTGCTCTTGGCCTTCATCTCCTTTTCCTTACGCTTCTTATCGTATAAAAATTTATTATAGTCAATAATTTTACAAACCGGCGGGTCTACTGTTGGAGAAATCTCTACAAGATCCAACTCCATATCCTGCGCCATTTTTAAAGCTGTTTGTGTATCGAAGATACCCGGCTCTATATTCTCGCCTACTAAACGAACCTGTGGAACTCTGATGAAATTGTTGATTCGGTGTTCTGCTTCTTTGCGGGGAGCAAATCTGCCTCTGTAACCGCCTTTATTAAATCCACCACCGCCGGGCTTATATGCGCCGCCTGATGCTGGTCTGTTGAACCCGCCTCCGGGTTTTTGTGGTACTGCCATTTATTTTTTTTAGTTAACTCCTTTCCTGATGAAGGAGTATATCTTTTTTTGTTTATTAAAACCTCAATTCAGGAATATGAGGCTTGCATTAAAAATACTCTTTTTTCAATTAATAGATTAGAAAATGAATAGCCTTTTTCTAACCCTCTTTTCTTTCTTTTACTTCTTCAACAATTTCATTTAGAAAGTCGTCTACCGATTTCACTCCAGTATCACCTTTACCTTGTCTTCTTACAGCCACCATGTTTTCATTCATCTCCTTTTCACCAACCACTAGCATGTAGGGAACTTTCAGTAACTCTGTGTCACGGATCTTTTTACCAATCTTCTCACTTCTGTCGTCTACCTCACAACGAATATCTGCTTTTTTCAATTTATCAGAAACAGAATTTGCATAATCTAAAAATTTGTCGCTTATAGGCAACACTTTTACCTGAACAGGGGCAAGCCATGTTGGAAACTTACCAGCATAATGTTCCAGTAAAAACCCAATAAACCGCTCATGAGTTCCCAAGGGAGCCCTGTGAATAATCAAAGGAATCTCCGGTTCATTATTCTGATTGGTAAATGAAAGTTTAAAACTACGAGGCTGAGCAAAATCTACCTGATTTGTTGCCAATGTAAACTCTCTACCGATTGCACTCCATATTTGAACATCAATTTTTGGACCATAAAAGGCGCCTTCTCCTTTTACTTCCACATATGGCACTCCAGTTTCGATTAAAACTTTTCTTACCAAATCTTCTGTCTCTAACCACAATTCAGGTTCGTTCACATATTTTTTTCCCAACTGGGCAGGATCATGTAAACTCAACCGCATTACATATTTTTCGACCCCGAATATTTTAAAATATTTGAGATACATATCATTTACAGCTTTGAACTCCTGCGCAAACTGTTCTTTTGTGCAATAGATATGTGCATCATTCATGTGCAAACAACGAACCCTCATCAAGCCAAACAATTCACCACTTTGTTCATAACGATAACAAGTACCATACTCAGCAATCCGGTATGGCATATCTCTATAGCTCTTTGGTTCTGCATCAAATATTTTATGATGATGCGGACAGTTCATTGCTCTCAGATAATATTTTTCGCCGTCCATTTCCATTGGAGGGTACATACTATCTGCGTAATAAGGCAAATGTCCACTAGTGAGGTACAAATTTTCTTTTGCAATATGTGGCGTAACCACTCTTTTATAACCGGCAGCCACTTCTGTTTCCTTTGCCAACTTTTCTAACTCTTCAATTATTACGGTACCGTTTGGCATCCAAAGAATTAGTCCGGCTCCCACATCATCATTCGTTGTATAAATACTTAATTCCTTACCTAATTTTCGGTGATCTCTTTTCTTTGCTTCTTCCAGCATTAGCAGATATTCATCCAGCTCTTTTTGCGAGGGATAAGTAACGCCGTATACTCTAGTCAGCATTTTATTCTTCTCATCTCCTTTCCAATAAGCTCCGGCTATACTTGTCAGCTTTATAGCTTTAATAAAAGAAGTATTGGGTATATGCGGGCCACGACACAAATCTGTAAAATTGCCCTGTGAATAAAATGTTATTTCTCCGTCTTTTAAATTACTCAACAAATCAAGTTTATACTCATCTCCTTTTTCTGTAAAGTATTTAACCGCTTCGGCTTTTGGCATTTCTTTTCGAAGAAATTCACTATTCTTCTTTGCCAATTCGTTCATTTTCTTTTCCAAAGCGATAAGGTCATCTTCATTCATTTTCTTATCGCCTAAATCCATGTCATAATAAAAACCGTTATCAACCGGCGGGCCTACCCAAAATTTAACGCTAGGAAAAATTGTTTCAACTGCTTCTGCCATCAAATGTGCAGATGAATGCCAGAATGTATTCTTTCCTTCCTGATCATTCCATGTCAATAGTTTTAACGATGCATCTTCATTAATAGCTCTGGTTGTATCCCAAACCTGGCCATTCACTTCTGCAGCCAATACTTTTCTTGCCAACCCTTCTGAAATAGATTTTGCAATATCTAAAACAGTAATTCCTTTTTCATACTGTCGTACCGCTCCATCTGGTAGTGTAATATTTATCATATAATCAATTAATCGGCTGTTATTTTAAGAGTGCAAAATTAACAAACTATTGCCGGAGTGCAAGCATTCGATACGAACTTATTCGTTAGTTTTGACTCCGTTATGATTCGAACTGTCATAAAGTATTTTTTTAGTCTCCTATTGCTGGTCTCAATTGCCCATGCTAATTTGAATGCCCAGCACCTTACAGGCATCTGGAGAGGTAATTTCATAACAGAATCATTTGATCATTATAAGTTTGAAATACAGATAAAGCAAAACGGAAGTTCAGTATCTGGCGTTTCGTATTCCTATCTCAGCACAATTTTTTATGGCAAAGCCACTCTTACAGGTGTTTTCAACAAATCGGGACAAAATGCACTTATTAAAGAAATAAGAACAGTAGAATTAAAGATGGCTGGTAATCAGGGAGCCTGTATTATGAAGTGTATTTTTCAATACGAAAAATCAGGCAATGAAGAATTTCTGGAAGGTACTTTTACCAGCAAGTATGAAAAGGACGGTAATGATGTAAAAAAAGGTGGCAACTGCGGTGGTGGTAAAGTTTATCTGCGAAAAGTAACTACTTCTGACTTTTATATAGAACCTTTTCTACGTAACAAAGTAAATCCGGTTAAAACACCTGTTATCGTTAACCAACCTCCAACCAAAAAAGAACTAGTAAAGGTACTTGAAAAAAAACCTGTAACAAAGCCTGTCGTAAAGCCACCAATACAAAAACCAATAAATCCTCCCGTAGTAAAAATTGATACTACAACAAGAAAGATTTATGAACCGCCTATTGTAAAAATAAATCCACCAGAAATAGTGCTAGTACCTGAAGTAATAAAAAACCGTAGTAACGAACTGGTAAAAACCTTAACAGTTACCGATCCAAATGTAATTATTAAGATTTATGATAACGGAGAAATTGATGGCGACATTATTTCTGTTTACATGGATAACAAGCTGGTACTTTCAGAAAAAAAATTAACAGCTTCTGCATTGATATTGAAATTGAAAATGGATGAACTGAATGATGAACATGGAGTTAACTATGGTGGCAGAAAACCTTGGTTCCATTCCTCCCAATACATCATTAATGATAGTAGAAGCTGGCGAGCAACGATTTGAAGTACGCATTACGTCTACAGAACAGAAAAATGCTGTTGTCAGATTCAGATACCAGAAACCAAAATAAGGTTGGCCTACTTTTTTTAACCGTTTCTGTAACCTGACTGCCGTCAAGCAAATTTTTTAGTACAGCTTCTTATTTTCAACTATTTTTCCTGAATAATGTTGCGAAAATCCATTTTACCTTTCCTTCTCTTCATATCTGTACCCTGCGGCGCACAGGATATTAATGGTATTTGTAAACGTAAGCTGGTTATGGCCCCGGGAGCCTGTTTTCCTGTTTATAATATAGAACTACAAATAGAAGTGGCGGGTACAAGAATTTCCGGCTCAGCATATCATTTCTCGGATTCACTTAATTATGTAAGGGAAAAATTTGAAGGGGTTTACAACTCTGATAGTAATAGCATTTCCATCCAAGAAAACGGGATTATTACATTTAAAATCAGGGAAGACTGCGTTCCCTGTATAAAAAAATATGCCCTATCGTTTCATAAAGGTGGAGGCAATGTGGTTACAGAAGAACAGCTTCGTGGTACTTGGACCGGCAAAGCAGCTGATGGAAAAACCGTTTGCGACCCTGGAACAATTGTTCTTACACGATTCGACAAATCATCCTTCAAACCGGAATTTAATTTACCAACTACACTTACAAAGCGAAAAGCGGAACTTGTAAAGGAAATAAAAGTAGATACGGGTACTATTCGTTTAGACTTTTATGATAATGGCCAGATTGATGGAGACACCATTTCTGTGTATGTAAATAACATGCCGATTGTTTCCAATAAAATGCTGACTACTAAACCTGTTTCAATAGATATAAAAATTGATTTGAAAAAAACAGTACAAGAGGTGATTATGGTTGGAGAAAATCTCGGCTCCATTCCTCCCAATACTGCACTAATGATTGTTTATTCAGGCGACAAAAGATATCAACTCTATTTAACAGCGGATGAACAAAAGAATGCAATGGTCAGGTTTATATATGAAAAGCCTGCTATTACCGCAGCTACTAAGTAAGTATTGTTATTATAGAATATTCCTTACCTTTTACATTATATAATAATTTCTCCCTCCCTTTCGAAAGATATTTGATCTTGCTTTCACATTTAGTTTAAAACCAAAACAATAAAACATGAAAAAGTTAGTAGTAATTATTTCAGCAGCTTCAATTCTTATGTTCTCTTCCTGCACACCAAAAAATGAAGGAGGTATGTCTGAAAAAGCTAAAAAAAATCTTGAGACTTCTCAAGCTATTTCTAAAACGTTTGAAACAAAGGATTTCAGTAAACTGGGCGATTATATTGCTGATAACTGTGTTGACCATGCCGGAGAAAATGGAGACATAGTAGGACTTGCTAATATGAAAGCTGAATTTGAAAAAATGACAACCATGTTCAGCGAAATGAAATCAGAACCTATAAGGGAATTGGCCGATGATGAATACGTAATGTCGTGGATGCGATTTACCGGAAAATTTAGCCAGGACATGATGGGTAAGAAGGCTGGCGAATCTTTTACTTCAGAATCCATGGAAGTATCAAAATTTAAAGATGGCAAAACAATTGAACATTGGACAATGATGGAGCCTAAAGAACTTATGAAAATGATGGGAGGAGAAACTACTACAACTCCTCCTCCAATGGAAGAAAAGCCAGCTAAGGATTCTACCTCCAAGTAAAAATAATATGTTGCGTTAACCGGGTTTGAATGATTCAAACCCGGTTTTTTATTGCTCAGAGGTGAGTAACATTTTTCCGGCTTATACGTCAAAGTAGTTGTGGTGTTAAAAATGGTAAAAAGTATGTGCCTTTTTATTGTCTTACGAAAATAATCGTATATTCGACATCTAATTCAACAACTATGGCAGCACCTAAATTGATAAAACCTACCGAAAGCGAACTTGAAATACTACAAATTCTATGGGAAAAAGGTGTGGCAACTGTTAGGGAAGTACATGAACGCCTTGCCGTAACAAAAGACGTTGGATATACCACCACCCTTAAGCTTATGCAAATAATGAACGAGAAGGGTATTGTGAAAAGAGATGATTCTATGCGAACACATATTTACCAGGCAGCTGTAAACAAAGAAAAAACTCAAAAGCATTTATTAAATAAGATGATTGATAATCTTTTTGGCGGGTCTTCCACCCAGTTGGTTATTCAAGCATTGGGTGATGATAACCATAAAACCAGCCAAGAAGAAATTGACACCATTCAGGCATTACTGGACAACCTTAAAAAACAGTAATTATGATTAGTTACCATGCTAACTTTTTGCAATCGCTGGGATGGGCTGCTTTAAATAGTCTCTGGCAGATAGCATTTCTTTGGATAATATTCCAGTTACTTGTTACTGTTTTCAAAGTAAAACCCTCTTTCAAAAGTGGAATTGCTTCTACCCTCCTTTTCGCAGGGTTTGGTTGGTTTATATACACATTTGCTACAACATTTAATACATCTTCTAATATTGTCACATTCTCTTCTGG
Source organism: Chitinophagaceae bacterium (assembly GCA_016708765.1). GTDB lineage: Bacteria > Bacteroidota > Bacteroidia > Chitinophagales > Chitinophagaceae > JJ008. The sequence goes on along the minus strand of JADJFD010000001.1, from coordinate 289,181 downwards.
GTTTCTAAATGTAAACGGTTACCAACAAGTTAATGACTGGTTCTTACAGTTTCTTCCCATCGCTTCCATAATTTATTTGTCATTACTTATTTTTCCGATACTTCGTTTCATCAGAAACTATCGCTATGTTCAAATTATTAGCAGGTACGGGTTATCGAAAATCAATATCGATTCAAAACTTTTTGTAAAAAGAACAGCTTCTCTTTTAGGGATTAAAAGAAAAGTACAAGTTTGGGTTTCAGAACTAGTCTCCTCTCCTGTTACAATCGGTTTTTTGAAACCGATAATATTAGTGCCGATGGCTGCTATCAATCAGCTAACAACACAGCAGTTAGAAGCTGTCTTATTACATGAGCTGTCGCATATCAAACGTTTCGATTATTTAATCAACCTGCTTATTAATGCTATACAAGCCATTCTATACTTTAATCCTTTTGTAAAAGCATTTATTAAGATTACGGAAACAGAAAGAGAAAAGAGTTGTGATGAAATGGTTATTCAGTTTCAATATAACTCCCTTGAGTATGCTTCTGCCTTATTAGAATTAGAAAAAGTAAATCATTCTCAGCGGTTATTAGCTCTTTCGGCAGCAGGCAACAAAAATGATTTGCTTCACCGTATTGAAAATATTTTAAATGTTCCAAAGAAAAGTATGTTAAGTGTAAGAAAGATTACAGGGCTTGCTTTTACTGTTTGTTTTATCATATCAATAAATGTGCTGTTTCTTTTTAGTCAGCAATTTTCGTCAGGAAACTTTACTGCTTCCAATGATACCATTCTTGGAGTATCTAAATATATTGTCCCGGAAAATGATCCTGCCATAAATACTCTTGCAGAAATTAATACAGCTCCTATCATTAATGCACCAGTTATTGCTAATACAGAAACTTCAGCAACTGCTGCAATTACGAATGAAAATTATGCTAAGAATTTTGCAAGCAGAATTGTGTCACCTGAATTAATTAACGTTTCCTATAACCGTTCTCAAGCTCCTGAACTAAAACAGTATCAGGAAAAACAAATAAAAGATGCACTGGAAGCGTCTAAGAGAGTATTAGAAAATGATCACTGGAAAACAGTTGAAAATAATATCGCCGAAGTTTTCTCACAAAAGGAAAAAGAAGAATTAAAAGCCAGCTATCGACAAGAGCTTAATAAGTTTGATTGGAATAAATGGGAAAACAGGCTCCGTACTGTTTACGATAATGTAAACTGGGATAAAGTAAACTATCAATTGAATAGTGCTATCAATCAGATAAAAATTGACAGCTTACAAAATGTGTATGCAAATGTTTCACTAAAACTAAGTGAAGTACAAAAAGAACTGGCTTCAAAGAAATTAAAGGGTATTCCTGATACTGACATTTCATTAGAATCCATAATAGACAAAAAGAAAATGGTACAGCATATTCTAAATGAATTGAAAGCTGTAAGGACGAAGAAGATTGTACAATTATAATTTTACCAGCACCTAGGACATTTCTCACTATACTTATTGCCCAGTAAGAACCCAACCATAATTTCATGTGTACCACGGCTTACTGTATTCAATGCAGTAGTAGTAATATCGTATGCATATCCAACATTAAATGAGTTACCGATATTAATACCCGCCATGGCAGCATAACCATCTTGGTAGCGATAACTGCCACCGAGCCATAGTAAATCCTGGTACTGCATTTTAAGATTCAGCTCTGGTTGAAAATTATTTTTAGAAGACCCTTGCACATATTTCATCATTACCGAAGGGATGATATTTACATCTTCTCCCACTAAAACCCTGTAACCAGCCGTTAAAAATAAATGCGGCACCAATCTTCCTTTTGTAAGAATGGCTGCATCGTCTACAAATGAAAGTTTCTGTGGAATGATTTGCTGCGCAGATATACCAACAAAATAATTTTTTGAATATAACCACATACCAAATCCAAGGTCTGGTCTTATTTTACTTAACTCTCCATTTAAAGATGCACCGGTAGCAGGATCAAAAGGATCGCCAACGCCGTCAAAGTCATGCTTTGTTCTATCAAGACTTACATTGGTAATGCCAGCTGCAAATCCTGCTGAAAGATTTAAAGTAGGTGTTAATCCAAGATGATAAGCATAGGTGGCATTAACTGTAAACCGATTAAAACTGCCTGCTTTATCGTTCACCATCGTTAATCCAATTCCATGGTGCGGTTCGGCAGCCGTATAACTTTCCCAATAGCTCTTCCCCCTTGGATTTTCTCCAGGCACTTGAAAGGATGTTGCACTGGTACTGTAATTATTCTTCCCTATTGGCCCTTGTATAGAAATATAAGAAGTCTTTGGGGCACCATCCAACCCTACCCACTGGTCTCTTGTACTTAGTTTTACATCTACATAATTCTCGATACCACTCAATGCGGGATTCAAAATGTAGTTATTTAAAATATACTGTGTATAATGCGGACGTTGTTGTGCATCAGCAAAAAATACAAACAGTACAAACGGAATTATTAATAATTTCTTTTTCATTTCTTAACGGATTACATCTACATAGCCGGTTATAATAACCCTGCCATTTTTCGGGTTCACAATATAATAGTACGTTCCTATCGGAACATCTTTGCCATTTATAGTTCCATCCCAAGGAATACCGTATCCAACGGAACGATAGATCAACTGCCCATACCTGTTGAAAATCTCCACTGTACTTTCAGGATATGTATCAAGATATTTAATTGACCATTTATCATGCACACCATCGCCATTCGGGCTAAAAATGTTTGGTATTTCCGGGCCTTTCAACACTTTAATAAATACCTGATCAGAAACAACACAATTTCCTCTTCCCGTAACAGTTAGTATGTACGTTATATCTTGTACACCTTTAACAATCGGATTTTTAATCGTATTGCTGGATATAAAATACGTATTGGGTGTCCATAAATAAGTTGGGTTATTAGCAGTAACTACTGCATTTAGCGTATCGCTACCCCCTTCCAAAATAAAGAGGTCCGGACCTGCAGTTACGGAAGGATATGCATTCACCGTTACTTTTTTTGTGGCCAATGTACTACGGCATCCATTACTGTTTGTAATAACAAGGTTTACATCATACTCACCCGCCGAGCCATACGTATAATTAAATGTAGGAACTGACCTTGTATTGCCATCAGCCATTGTCCACTCCCATGCTGTTGTAGTTCCATCTGCCGGATCGCTAATATCTGTGAAAGAAAAGCTTTGACCGATACAAACATCATCTCTGTCCACTGTGAAATTACCAGTAGGTTGAGGATGAATTGTGTTCAAAACTTTAGTAGTTGACAGCACACAACCTGCTCCGCTTGTTACCTGCAGGTTTACGTTATACGGACCAACAGCATTATAAATATGAGATGGACCAGAACCCGTTGAACTGTTTGCTCCTCCACTAGCCGGATCACCAAAATCCCACAAATATGAAAATGCTGACTCAGTGCCATCAGGAATACTTGATGCATTGGTAAAAACAACATTAGCTGAAGGCAAACAAACACTCGGTGGGAAACTAAAATCAGGTACCGGAAGTGGGTTTACAAAAACAGTTGTTGTGTTCGTTGTACTTCTACATCCATTACTGCTTGTAACATTTAGTGTAACATTATAATTACCCCATGTGCTGAATGTATGTGTAGGATTCTCCAACGTAGAAGTATTAGCTGCGCCGCTTGCAGGATCACCAAAGTTCCAGTTCCATCCGGTTATTGTTCCAGATGCCGTTGGTATAGTTGAGATTGAGCTATTGAAACTGATAGCAGCATTTTCACATACCACAGGAGAATAAGTAAACCTTGCCGAAGCAGTATCTAATACCGTTATTGATTTAGACATAGAATCTAAACATCCACCAGCAGTTGCCGTGTAAACATATTTTATAGTAAATGTGCCAATACCAGCCGCAACAGGATCGAATATACCAGTTGATGAAACTCCTGGCCCACTATATACAGCCGTACCTGCCACACCACCTACTTCACTTGCTTGCGTAATCTGGAAAGGTGCTGCATCAAAGCAAGCAGCTGGCATATCATTAAACTGTACAACTGGTGTACCATTTACAGTAATGCTTGTCAGCTTATCATCTACACATAAACCTCCCGAATAAGCTCTGTAACGGATTGTATAGGTATTTGTAACTGGTGTAGTTGGATATTTATGTGCATAGATTTTACCAGTAACGGGCACATCATCTAAATCAAACACTGCCGGTTGGTTTACATTGTCCCAATAAATTTCCACTTTAGTGATAGTACCAGGACTAACAGAAGAGGCTTCTGAAATTTTAATAGTATCGCTGGAACAAAGTGTTGTCGGATTTAAAACATTAAAATCAGCAGTAGGATTGCTGCCATTAATAAAGAGTGAGTTTACAATTGTATCTCTGCATCCTTTATTACTTATAGCAATCAATTCAATATTGTAAGCACCAACAGCAGGATAAGTATGCTGAGGATTTTGTAATGTAGATGTATTAGCTGCACCGCTTGGCGGATCACCAAAGTTCCAGTTCCAAGCTGATATATTGTCTGGTGCTGCAACTTTACTTGTGTCTGTAAACGGTACAAACGGATCACCAAAACAAATTTCAGGGAAACTAAATCCTGCCAATGGTCTTCTTTCAATTGTAACTGGAATTGATGGGCCTATACTTACACAACCTTTATCTGTTGTAACGGTTAGCGAAACATTATAGGTTCCTGGCAAAGCATAATTATGTGTTGGATTTTGCAATGTAGAAGTATTAGTAGCACCACTTGCAGGGTCGCCAAAGTTCCACTGCCAATTACTTAATGCGCCTGCATTGGGAACTGATGCATCTGTAAATTGAATATCTCTTGTTACGCAGGTTGGAGTGTTGGTGGTAAAGTTTCGGGTTGGTAATGGGTTTACAATAACGGTTGCAGCACCAGTTTGAACTTGTGAACAGCTTGTACTACCCCCATCTTGAATACTTATCAAATTATAAGTATACGTTCCAGCCATTCCAGTTGGTACTGTTAAAGTAACAGAATTTCCACTTACTGTTGTAACGGTTTGATTAACGCCGCCATTTATGTTATAAGTAAAAGTGTAAGGAGCAGCATTACCAGTTCCTGTAAAAGTTATTAAAGGAGAAGTTCCGTTCAAACAAACTTCTGTTGTTCCGGTAATATTTGCTGTTGGCAATTCAATAACAGTAACAGTTGCAGAACCTGATTGTGCTTGTCCACAAAGTGTTGTACTTGCATCACTAACATTAAGTAAGTTGTAGGTAAATGTTCCCGCTACGCTAGTCGGGACTGCTACAGTTACAGAATTACCACTCACAGTACTTACTGTTTGGTTAGGCCCTCCATTGATATTGTAAGTAAATGTGTAAGGAGCAACGGCGCCTCCAGCTGCAGTAAATGTAATGTTTGGAGCTGCTCCATTTTACATATAGAGAAAGTTCCGGAAATAGTTGCGGTCGGTAATGGGTTTACCTGAATAGTAACAGACCCTGTTTGTGGCTGTGCACAAACAGCCAGACTTGCATCTGAAATACTTACAAGATTATAAACAAATGTACCTGGCGCATTTGTAGGTGCAGATACTGTTACGCTGTTGCCACTTACTGTCGTTATTGTTTGATTTGCACCACCATTTATGTTATATGTAAACGTATATGGCGCCATACCAATAGCTCCTGTAAATGTTACATTTGGCAAGGCGGCATTTAAGCAAACTTGTAAATCACCAGATATTGTTGCTGTTGGTAAAGGAGAAACAGTTACAATTTTGCTAACTGTATCTGCAATACAGCCAACGTCTGTAATGTATGAATATTTTACAGTGTAAGACCCAGGTGTAAGGTAAGGATGAGATGGATTATTAATTGTCGAATTTGTTGCATCACCAAAATCCCAGAATCTTGTACTTACAGGTCTTCCATTGGTATTAGAATTGTCTGTGAACTGAACAGGATTAGGAAAACAAACATTATTAAAATTGAAATCAGCCACTGGAGGCTCAAATACCTGAACATCAAAGTCTATTTCCTGAACACCACTACATCCATCTGGTGTGGGATTGTTGGCAATAACTTTTATGGGGTAAGTTCCAATTGTATTTATGATATAGGTACCAGGCAATTCGTATACATACAAAGTTTTCCCGGCTACAATTATAGTGGAAGTGGGTACAGGACTATTTAGTGTAACGTCAGCAATTCCCATCGCATTTAGCAAAGCACCAAACACCCACCTAATTTGAGTTGGTTGGTAAGGAAACGTCATTGAAAAAATAAATGGAGTACCTCTACAAGTGGCAGGAAAGTTAACTGTGCCGTATGGGTTTTGAACCGATATGTATTGAAATATATCTTTTATATTAGTACCAGCGTTGTACCCATATGACTCAGCATTGCCGTATCCATAAGCAATAGCATTAAACCCTGAATCAGATTGAATAATATGCTGTCCACCAACTATATTTTGAATAAGGTATGAATAATTAGGATCCTGCGGGTGAACAGTAAAAAGTGCCGGTGAAATAGGTGCTCCATCTAATCTAAAAGAAGTAAGGGCCGTGCCTGTATTAGGGATAATAACATTGAAATAATGTTGAAGTATATTAAAATTTGGAGTTGCATTCCATAGCACCTTACTTATATTCTGCTCTACTGAACTTAGATAAATTACTTCAGGATCCCCTGGTTGAGACCCATTTCCACAAGCCCCTTGTGATGTTAAATATTGAGCCACCATAATTGGTTTATCGGCTTCAATAAGTTTAGGTGTTGTAGAAGCAGGTATTTCGTAATAAAAATTATTTAGTAAAGGATATGGGATTGGTGCTCCGTTTAATGTAACAACGGTTGTTGGATCTGAGACGCAGACTCTATAAATATTGTTAGACTGATTTCCTCCTGTAGATGTTGTCAAGAATTTTTTTCCCCAAGCAGTTTGAGGAAAAGCCTGAACCATATAATTATCTGAGGAAGAGGATGAACCATTACAGGTAATGCTTATTCGACCGCTACCAGAAAAAACGGCTATTTTTTTACATGCACCGCTTCCTGATGCAATACTTCTAATTTTTGTACCAGTAAGGTCTACACCACGACCTAAGCTGTTAGTATATTCGCCTAATAAATTGTAAACTTGCCCCTGCGTTAGATTTATTGTAAATGGAATACCGGCAGCATGGTTTTGAGTATTTGCACTTGTAGTGATTTCGACAGTTGTGGTACCAGTGTCAGCTGCGATAACATAAACCCAACAATTAGAATTGTTCGAATTAGAGATATTGTCATAATTAACTGAGTAATACTCCTTACCTAAAGTATTAGTTGGAAACAATATCGAAGCTCCAGAAACACTGGAATTATAAATGTGTGCATAAGCCACAATTGGTTTGTCACTGGTTATATGTATGCCTTTATCTTCTGGCGCAATAGATTCTGTTCTTAATGTTACATTTTGAGGTCCAACTTTGGGAATAGGACTAGATGTAACTACTGTGTTTGCCGCAACAAAGTAATTTACCGTGTATCCAACTCCAGGAATTGCAACTGTAACGTTTGCGTTTTCTTCTGCTGCAAAATAAAGCACCATTTGCTGAGGCCCGTTTCCTGTTGCCCCCATAACCTGATGATAGCCATAAGCTACCCAAAAATCTTTTCCCTTATTGGAAAAATCTTGTGAATAGCTATTTAACTGGCTAAATAAAGCCACGAGTACTAGGGTACTAAAAATGTATAGTTTTCTCATTAAATCCAAAGTCCGGTGTAGTTAAAGAAAGAGGTAACGAATTTAGTAAAACTATCTGATTATCTAAAGATTTAGAAGCAGTTGGGGAAAAATTGGATTTGTAATTTTCTAGTGAAATCGTCCTACTAAAAGAAAGATATATCCGTTTTGGGCTACCAGATTAATAACCTTACTCCAGCTTTTTATAATCCTCAAGCCTGGATTCCATTATAAATACTCAGTTTATATAACAAAAAATAGCTACATAATTTTTTATTTCATTTTTATAATTAATAAATATTCACAACTAAATGATTTTCTATTAATTATAATTATTAGTATAATAAATTAGCAGGCATATGGGCATTCTTCTACAGAATCAAGAATTGTTTTAAAAAATTTGAATATTTAATTTTCATAAACTTATGTATAATATTAATAATAAATATTTTATGCAAATATATAAAACATAAAATATTAGCATTTAATTTTTATGGTCAATTTTTAATAATACTAATAATATTGGCTGAAATTTCTGTTTTTTATAAAGGCTATTACTCGGCAACAACTTCGAATAATACCCCGTCAGAAAATAAAGATGTTAGTAAATTAAATGAGGGGGAAAAGCCCTTACCTACCCTTGCTAAAGAATTTGTAGGATTAGAAACTAAAGAAGATAGTGGGGAAAAAATAATTCAAGTGAAGGGGCAAATAACTACCCTACTGGCAGGATTTACCTACAAGCAAGCAAAAAGAATTGCTCTGGATTTGATTGAAGAATTACAGGGAGTGTCTGTTATTGGCGTTCCTGCATAACATTGGCAAGGGCGGTAATCGCATCCTTTAACTCCTTGTTTGAATCTATTACCGATTGCATCTTCCCTTTTAAAGAAACCATATCATCATGCGAAGTGTCTTGATTGAAGATGTCATTTTGAATAGCGTTTAAACTCCCTACTGACTCTGTTAGATTTTCAATAGCTACAATTAATTCTTTGTTCTCCATAAAAGTTGTTTTGACGAAATTAAACTAAATAACCATGTTCAACTTTAAGACCTTGCCGGAAGCTATTGAGTACTTTTCAAGTGAGGAAAGGTGTCAGGATATGTTTGAAAAAATGAGGTGGGCAGACGGGAATATTATTTGCCCAAACTGTCTTACTGAAAGGGCTTATCGTATGGGAGATATGAAGCACTATAAATGCCGTAATAAATCTTGTGGGAGTAGGTTCTCAATAACTAAAGGAACGTTCTTAGAAGCTACTAAACTGCCTTTAGGGAAATGGTTTACTGCTATGTACTTGGTTACTGCTCATAAGAAGGGAATATCCTCTCACCAGTTAGCAAGAGATTTGGGAATAGGTCAGAAGGCAGCTTGGTTTATGCTATGTAGGATAAGAGAAATATTGAAGGCTAAAACATTTGAACTACTGGATAACATTGTAGAAATTGATGAAACGTACTGCGGTGGAAAAGTTGCCAATATGCACAGAGGCAGACGTAAAGCATGGCAGGAAAGCGGAAAGGATAATAAAACTCCTGTTATGGGATTGCTTGAAAGGGATGGTAAAGCAAGATTAAAAGTAATAGAGAAAGACACCTTTAAGGATATGGTGAGGCAGAATGTAAGTACCAATGCTCAATTAGTAACGGATTCCCACTTAGGATATAAAGGGCTTAACTATGAATTTGCAGGACACAATACCGTTGACCACTCCAAAGACCAGTTTAAAGACGGCATCTTTTATACAAACAGCATAGAGGGGGCATTTAGTCATTTCAAAAGATTACTGTACGGTACATACCATCAAGTAAGCCCAAAGCATCTACACCGCTATTGTGATGAATTTACATACCGCTGGAACTCCCGTAAAGAAAAAGATAATAACAGGTTTGAAACAGCCCTGAAACAAACAGAAGGACGGCTAAAATGGAAAGATTTAATCGCTAAGTAGTAACTTAGCTATCATGGCAAAAGCTAAGAAAGCAATCCCCAAAAAGAAAGCAGTAAAAAAGAAAAGCAAGTATGATATAACGGTCAAAGCACCGGAGGGAATGACATTTGAAGAACTACTAAAACTTGCTGCTACTACTCCACTACCTAAAAAGAAAAAGAAGTGAATGACGATGATTTGATAATAGAGGCTATTATTAAATCTTTAAAGGATTATGCTTTAGGAGATGTTGAATACAACGTAAACAAAAAACCAATAGCTGCCTTTATTTTATCCAGTTGCCTAATAGACCAACTATCTTCATTTGTGTACAACGATAACGAATCAACAAATAGCCAGACATACAAGAGATTTATAAAAGAATACCTACCTCAATATATCCCTTTAAATCTATGGGTAAACCTAAGAAACAAACTTGTACATGGCTATTCAATTTCCCATCACATAAAACTTACAAGTGAAGATGCTCCTTATGAAAATACAGGTGTAGATAAAAAAATAAATGTGATTACGGCAAAGATGATGTACAGTGACTTATCCGCAGTATTGGATAAAATAGTTGCTGAATTTAAAAATCAGAATAATCCAAAAAGACAAAATGCTATAAATCGTTATAGAGATGAAAAGATAATAGGATTAGTCGTACACAAATTCACCTACTATTTGGAGCATGAAAGTGATTTGCTAATAAATTATTTTAGCCGTCTGATAGACAACCCAATTACATACCTCGATAAAATTTTGACGGTTCATGGGCTTTATAAAAAAGCAGGCATTCAAGATAGGTTTCTTGTTTATGCAGAGATTACATTTGGGAAAAAGAACGCAGCACCACAAATAGATGAACTTATTGCGGCACTTGGTCTGGAAACTTCGCAGTCTGTTCTAAATCGGTTGGATTATAAAAAATAAAGTAACCATCCTCTTTGTCGTAATCAAGTTGGAATATATCGGGGTATATATCAATTACTTTTTTAAACGGCTGAAAAGCATCATCTATAAGTTTATAAATCTCTATCAATCTTTCATCTTTTGGAGGGAACATTTCATTTGAAAATACTTGTCTTTAATATTTGCTAAATATGAACACCTCTGAAACACCAGTAAAATCAATGGTTTCAGAGGATTTGATTAATAAAACTCATTCTGGCAAAGGCTTTCAAGGGATGACGTTTTAAGTTTTTGTCGAATACAATCTTAATTGCAAATACGCAAAATAAATTACCCTAAAAACTGACATTCATTGTGAAGAAATGACAAGAATCAATACTGGCTTGCATTGTAGGTTATCAACATCCGCTTATACACAGAATGTGCATATTTCAGGCTATGAATTATAGATTATTTAAATCAATTTAGCTACGTCTCAAAACGAGAAAGCCTCCCACCGTAGTAAAGTGAAGGCTTCCATTTTGTTACAGAGTTCTTTGGCGTATTTACTTCCCGTAAGAAACCAAAGTCTCAATAGTCCTGATATACCTAAAAACTGTACATCCAGTACAGGAATATGGGAATCGGGGCTTTTTTAAATACAAGTTAAATATAGTCAACGGAAATAAGAAGTAGTAGTATAACCAAAAAAAATTGGTAACATACTTTTCCACTTCGGTTATTAAATAAATTCTAAACTGTATTTCTATTGTTTTATATGCCACAACCCTTTGATACTTAAATACCACTTTACCTAAAATTCTACTTTAAGTATCTGCACTTCAAACTATTAAATAAAAAACCCCGAATAATCGGGGCAAATTTTTCTCCCAAATACCATAAACCGCCAAAACCCAAAAACAGGTATCTTGATGGTTGTTATAGTATAAGGGTGTTTTAAGAAGTCGTTGCCCTATTACTCCCCTTTTCCGAAAAATTGAGGTCCGAAATGAAGCCGACAAAGCCTCAAGAAAATCCCCTTTCCTACTCTTTTGGGATAGTCAAAATTCCAAGCCCTGACACTAAAATATTTTTAGATTATTGATTTTTTGCGAAGCGGAATTAACCAACCAATCCGTACATTTCATTTTTAAATCAAATGACAAAAACACCTGTTCTCTTTTTATTGATTTTTATTATTGTTGGGGTGCTCTCCTCCTGCGGATCAATAAAAGACCCGGAATTTCAAAGCATAGAAAATATCAAGCTCGGCAAGCTGGGATTGTCTGAATCTACCTTGAACCTTGATATTGTTTATTCAAACCCAAATAATACCAGGCTAAAGCTAAAAAGTGCAGAGGGAGAAGCCTGGCTGGATAACAATTTTTTGGGACATTTTACAGTTGATTCACTTATTAATATACCGGCCAATAATCTGTTTAGACTTCCGGTTAAGTTGCAGGTGGATATGAGCAAGATTCTTCAAAGCTCTATATTGGCTTTTTTAAACCCCGAGGTGATGATAAAAGTAAACGGAAAGGCAAAACTTGGAAAAGGCATTGTATATATCAATTACCCGATAAAATATGAGGGTAAGCAAAATCTACGGGAGTTGCTTAAATAGCCAACTTACATCAATAAATACAAGACCACAGATTTCACGGATTAGACAGATTCTCACAGATATAATTTTGCTTCGCAAAATGTGCTGCTTTCCTTTCTAAAGCTTTAAGACATGAAAAAAGGGAAACTCAGCTATTCTGATTTCCCTTGTTATATTTTCTTCTATGGTTTTTTGATTATTGTGGTGGAGGTGGTGGTGAAACTTTAGGCTTAGGATGCCCTCCTCCATCTTCAAACTTCTTACAGGATTTCGGAAGTCTGTTATAAATATCTTCTGCTGCAGGCACATCATCCGCATCGTAGCCGCAATTAGCGATAGCTGTTTTAATTTGTTCTATATCTGTTCTGTCTGTCAGGTACTTTACTTTGGTTTCCCCTTTGCGATAATTTACCGTTGCTTCCAACACTCCATCGTAACGCTTCACATATGCTTCAATTCTTGTTTTACAAACTGCGCAAAGAGCATTGGGAGTTTTAATTGTTGCAATCAATAATGGCTTTGTTTGGGAAAACCCTGTTGATCCAAAGCCGAAAAATGCGATTGCAAGTAATAATTGCTTCATAGGTAAATTATTTGCTTAAAATTACGAAACACCTGTCCAGTTAGCCGGATCATCTCTCCATTTTAACAAAACCGATTCCTGTTCAGGTTTCACCATTCCTTTTTGAATCGCTGATTCTATTAATGTAGCATAATCAGTTAAGGATTGATAGGGCAATGATGCAGTACTGAAAGCATCCGTTGCAACAGCAAATCCATACGTAAATATAGAAACCATTCCTATCACTTCTATCCCTTCCTGTTTCAATACTTCTACTACTTGTAAGCTGCTTTTTCCGGTAGAAACAAGATCTTCTATCACCACTACTTTCTTTCCCTTTTCATAATAGCCTTCAATCTGGTTTCCTAATCCATGTTCTTTAGGTTTTGGGCGAACGTAGATATAGGGTAGTTTCAATTGATCTGCAGCCATTGCTCCCCAGGGTATTCCTGCTGTGGCAACACCTGCCAGTAATTCTGCATCAGGAAATTTCTCAAACACTACATTGCACATTTCAGATTTAATAAAATCTCTGATGTATGGAAAAGAAAGCACCTTTCTGTTATCACAATAGATCGGACTCTTCCAACCGCTGGCTCATGTAAATGGATTCTCTGGGTTCAATTTAACTGCATTGACCTGTAAAAGTTTCTCTGCAACTGCTTTTGCGTCTGTCATGCAGCAAAGGTAAAAGTGCAAGGAACAAGAACAAGGACTTAAAGCATTTATTTTACAACTGATAATAAATTGGTTTAAATTTATTTATCAGTAAAGAAATACATCCATGTCTAAGGAATTAGAAGATAGGTTTCATAATTATGCGAAAGCAGTGAGGAATTTCTGTACAAAAGTGAAATGGAATTTCTATATCAAACATAATCCGATCCAGTGGTTGTTAGCGATTAGGAAGGCGAAAAAGAAACTAAAAATATCCAGGAAAGCAAAAAAACAATTAAATGGATTGACTTAATTGTTTGACAGGACCTCAAAAGACAATATACCAATTAATTGTGAAGAAATAAAAAAATATTATCTGCAATTATAATAAAACTGGGGGGCTAAAAGAAAACTAAGGGTCGAGGATACTTGTTCCTTGTACCTTGTACCTTGTGCCTTAATAATTATGTTTATCAAAATATACTTTAACGACAAACCACTCTTTCTTTGTGACAGCATTGATGAAACCATAGAGCCATATGTTCATCATGATGATGCCGTATTTATTGATGAATTGAATTCCCACACCGTAAAATCAATGATACATGAAATGCAGTTGGAGAAAATACATGCCGGTGTTTTCTTTCATGATGATCTGGACGCATTGAAAAAAGCATTCTATAAAAAGTTCACCATCATTCAGGCTGGCGGAGGATTGGTCTTGAATGAAAAAAATGAAATACTACTCATATTCAGAAAAGGAAAATGGGATTTGCCAAAAGGTAAATTGGACAATGGAGAAACAATTTCGGCATGTGCTATAAGAGAAGTAGAAGAAGAAACCGGATTAAAAAATGTGAAATTAATTGAACCGCTTATTATTACTTATCATACTTATCATGAAGGCTCAAGGTTTATATTAAAAGAATCGCATTGGTACACTATGAAAGTAAGCGGCAACCAAACTTTAACTCCGCAAACTGAAGAAGATATTCTGGAAGTAAAATGGATTACAAAAGAAGAAGCGAAACAGTATTTTCCGGAATGTTATCCTTCTGTAGTTGATGTGCTTGAAAAGTATATAAAATAAACTATCCTTTTATAATGATCTGGTTTTTGAGAAATCTCTTTTTTGAATAATGGCAACAGTAAGCCTGCTCACACACACCATTTTCTCCTCTTCATTATAAATTTTTATATCCCACACATGGGTTGATTTGCCAAGATGTAGCGGCAAAGCAATGCCAGTTACGTAACCTGATGTAGCACTATGAACATGGTTTGCATTTATTTCCAATCCCACACATTGAAATTGTGCAGTATCAATAACCATTGCAGAAGCGATACTTCCAATAGTTTCTGCCAGCACACAGGAAGCACCGCCATGTAACAAACCGTAAGGCTGCTTTGTTCTTTCATCTACAGGCATTCTGGCTTTGATGAAATCATCACCTATCTCCACCCACTCGATACCAAGAAAATCTCCCATTGTCTTTTGACCAACCTTACTGAATTTCTCGATAGACAATTCTTTATTAAACCAGATGCTCATAAATTATTTTGGTAATGATTGATAAACCGATTCTGGAAGAAATGGACTTGCATTCCCTTTATTTTTAATGATGTCTCGAACGATTGTGGATGCTACAGAAGTATATTTCGGTTCACCTGTTAGAAAGACTGTCTCAATAGTTTTGTCCAATGTACGGTTAGCGTCTGCAATTGTTTTCTCATATTCAAAATCACTAACATAGCGAATACCTCGTAAAATAAACCTGGCTCCGATTTTTTTACAATATTCAATTGTCAATCCTTCATAAATAGCACCTTCTACTTTCTCCTCATCTTTATAAATATCATTGATCCATTGTAATCTTTGCTCAGCAGAAAACATGGGTGCTTTAGCAGTATTTATACCAATGCCGACAATGATTTTATCAAACAAAGGGATAGCTCGGTTAATGATATCTACATGCCCCAATGTAACAGGGTCAAAAGTGCCGGGAAATAAGCAAATTCGCATTTTCGTTTTTTTGATTATGAAGCATTTCTGCCTGACAAAAGATACAATACAGCCATCCTGACTGCCACACCGTTTTCTACCTGCTGCAATATAATGGATTGTTTAGAGTCAGCCACATCGCTGTCAAGTTCCACACCCCTGTTAATTGGACCTGGGTGCATGATAACAATCTCTTTATTTAAATTATCGAGAAGTTTACGGTTAATTCCAAATGCAAGGCTATATTCTCTGAGTGAAGAAAATAGAACCTGGTTTTGTCTTTCTAATTGAATACGTAGCACATTTGCCACATCACACCATTCCAATGCTTCCTTTAGGTTGTAACTCACATTTACTCCCAAAGCTTCTGCAATATATTTTGGAATTAATGTGGGTGGGCCACAAACAGTAACTTCTGCGCCCATCTTTTTGAGCAAATAAATATTGCTTTGGGCTACACGGCTGTGCATGATGTCACCAATGATGGCCACCTTTCTGCCTTCCAATGTGCCAGTCTTTTCTTTAATAGAAAAAGCGTCCAGTAATCCTTGTGTTGGATGCTCATTAATACCATCGCCTGCATTGATAATAGCTGCCGGAATATGTTGTGCCAGAAAATGTGGTGCGCCGCTGGCACTATGCCTCATTACGACCATATCCACTTTCATGGATAGAATGTTGTTGACAGTATCTAATAAAGTCTCGCCTTTTGCCGCAGAAGAACCTGTGGCTGCAAAATTGATTGTATCAGCACTCAATCTTTTTTCAGCCAATTCAAACGAAAATTTTGTACGAGTTGAATTCTCGTAGAATAGATTGACAATGGTTACATCTCGTAGCGATGGAACTTTCTTTACTGGCCGTTGTAAAACTTCTTTGAATTGCTCTGCAGTGGATAGAATTAATGAAATATCTTCTTTGGTAAGATTCTTAATGCCGAGCAGATGTCGAGTGGATAGTTGCATTAAAGATCGAAATTATAGGTTTTTGGCCACTAATTGCACGAATGACACGAATAATATATTATTCAAGAAAACTAAGCTGTTACCAATACCACTTCACCGTTTATCAGTTTCACCTTGTCAGACTTATTTGTTTGTACAATTTCGCCAATATAATCAGCCTGAATTGGGAATTGTCGATGCTCTTTTCGGTCGATCAATACACAAAGTTCCACTTTTGCAGGACGGCCATAATCCAGTAAAGCATCTAATGCAGCTTTGATAGTTCGGCCAGTAAAAAGGACATCATCAATTAAAATCACTTGTTTGTTTTCGATGTCAAATGGGATGTTCATAGTATCTGGCGCCAGTATTTCCTTCCGAATATCGTCTCGGTAAAAGGTGATGTCCAGCTGACCATAATTGATCTTGTCTGTATTGCGTATTTTTTTCAGCGAAGCAATTATATCATTGGCAAGAATCACTCCTCCTTGTTGTATACCAAGAAAAACAACTTCATTGAATGAAGGGTGAGCCTCATTTAATTGGTTGGCTAGTTTATTTACTAAGTCTGATAATTTACTTTGGTTTATAATTGTTTTCAATGAAATGCTTTTAAGCCTGAAGATTTAATTCTTACAAATATATCACAAAACACAAAGGCCGGGAAAACCCGGCCTTTGTAAAATAACATTTTCACTAATTATTTTTTTTCTGCACCACCTTTTTTACCACCAAAAAGGAAAGAAACTCCTATCTGGAAACCACGGTTCTTAAGTTCGCCGTCGCCACTGTCTTCGATAATATTTGAAAGACCAAGATTATAACGGGCATTAAATCCAAAACCAGAAGTCATTCTGTAACCAGCACCTACGCCAAGACCAAAATCTGTACTCTTTAGTTGATCTTTAACGTCTTGAGTTGCTCCGCTAGTTTCGTCTTTAAGATCTGCCTTCAAAAGAAAACCGATTTGAGGACCTAATTCAAAATAAAGACCTTCCGTAGCATAAATCTGCGCCATGATCGGAATGTTAATGTAATTAAAGTTGAAATTCAGATCACCTCCATCTTCTTCCTTTGCGCCTTGGATAGAAAAAACAACTTCGGGCTGAACTTTGAATCTTCCGCTTACAGGAATATTTACAATACCGCCTGCATTAAGACCAAATTTGGAATTAATATTTTCACCTTCAGCATTATCACCTCCAAGAGTGTAGAAGTTTGCACCAGCTTTTAATCCAAACTGAACTTGCGCCTGAGACGCTAATACTGTTGTTGTTAAAACAACGATTGCTAATAAGATTTTTTTCATAAAATTTATTTTAGGTTTTTTGAATGCGCAAAAGTAGTGCAGAGTTTTCATAAAGCGAAATACTTTGAAACAATTCTTATCCACTATTCACATATGAAAAGAATAAAAAACTAGTTTTCGTCATTTTAGAAGTCATTTTTACCTAATTCCAAATTTTCTAAATTATTAATGCAGTGGGATTTGACAACTCGCCCAATACCTACCCACTAAACGGTATTGTTTATGGCAATTCAAAAGGTAACTTTACTAAATGAGGCTAAAACGATATACAGGCTTAAAGATTTCTCTTACGCTATGTATTTTTTTATCCTGTTCGATTCTTACTATTTCACAAACGCCAAAAGGAGTTATACTGGACACCCAAGACGAAATTGCTCAAGGTAAAACCAGAGCCCTTATTGTAGGGATTTCTAAATACGAGTATATAGACACACTTCAGTATGCCGATGTTGATGCAAAGATGTTTGCACAATACTTACAGCAAAACAGTTTTTGGGGTATTCAAAAAGAAGATATAACACTACTAACAAATGATAAAGCCAGATATGGTGATCTTACTGTTCAATTACAAAGAATAGCAATGATTTCAAAGCCTGGAGATAACCTGTTATTCTATTTTTCCGGTCATGGTGATGTAGAAACTCAAACCATTTTTAACAGAGGTTACTTATTGGCTTATGATACTTATTCAAGTAACTATATGGCGAATGGGCTGAGGGTTGATGACCTTAAAGACCTTTTTGTAACACTGCTTTCAAATAATATAAAGGTAATTATTGTTACTGATGCCTGCCGGTCGGGTAAACTTGCTGGAGGATTGAAAGGTGCAGAATTTACTTCAGCTGCAATAAGTAACATGTGGAAAAATGAAATTAAGATTCTCAGTTCCCAGCCCGGCCAACTTTCTTATGAAGATAAAAAATGGGGAAATGGAAGAGGTGTCTTTTCTTACTATCTTATTAATGGTCTTAACGGCGATGCCGATACGAATAAGGACTCTACAATTACTTTATCGGAGCTGGAAATGTATGTGGGCAGTAATGTTGCAAGGGAAACAGGTAATAAACAACAACCGATTTTCGAAGGCCCTAATAAGTTTTCAACTATTATAGGAAAACTTTCCTCACCCTCTTCAAATAGAAACGGAAAACCGGCTGGCAATAGAGCAAGCAATCATATAAAAATAAGCTTTCAGCAATTTGATAGTTGTATTTTTTATTATGATCAAATGACTAAAGCAATTAATGAAAACAGATTGAGTTCATCAAATCCTAACTCTGCAACCGCTATCTATCAAAAACTGAAACAATGTGCAAAAGGTGATGAAATTCAATGGAGAGCTAATGGTGAATTGCTATCATCGCTTATGAATGCATCACAGGAAATTATAAACAACTCCTTTGTTGGAAAACAACTGGTAAGTGAAGATGGTTGTAATACAGGAATGGACCTATTACAACAATTCATTGATAACAATGACTTAAAACTTAATACTATAAATCATGTAATGAATCTTAAAAAGTACCTAGAAGTGCTAGGAAAAACAACTTGGCAAAGCCAGATTAATTCTAATCATTTAAGTCTCATTATAGACTCTGCGATTAAAGAGGAACCGGATGCCTCTTATCTCTTTATTGCTAAAGCAAGATTAGAAATGGAAAAAGAGAACTGGACTGAAGCTATCAAACTGCTAAATGTAATTTTGGGGAAAAGCCCAACTTGGCTCATTCCAAAATATTATCTTGGAGTTTGCTACGCAAAAAATAAAAATTATAAAAAAGCCCTTGAATATTATGAACAGGTAATTGAAAAAGATACAACTTATAAAACTTTTGAATGTACTAAATGTATTCTATTAAATATGGCAGAATATGCATTAAAAACAAAACAAACAGGTAAAGCCCTTAATTATTTATACAAGAACATTGAACTATTCCCTAATCATTCTAAAACGTATGAATTACTTTATAATTATGCGATTGAAAAAAAGGATTCAGAAGTTGCAAATAAATTGATTAGCTATATACATAAGCAGGATAGTTTAGCCTCAATGTATCTATATAGAATTAGATTTGAATATGATTTTTTCAAGACCCCTTTTTCGCCTGAGAATTTAGAGCAGATCAGTACCAAGCTAAAAAACAATTTTGACTCTTCTGAGTATTATTTTACTCTTTCTTTTTATTACAGGGATACAAAGACATATGACAGCGACTCTGTATATTATTGTCTCTCAACTGCTGTTCAGTTAGATTCAATAAATCTTAATTATGTGCTCGATTTTGCAGATTTTCTTGGTCAACAGGGTGATTATGATGAAGCTCAACAATTGCTCACTTCAGGATTACAACTTTTTTCTGGTGATGAAAAAGCGCAAATACAAGAAAAATTAGCTAATCAATTTTTATATACAGGGGACTTTAAAAAATCTTTTGACCTTGTGATAGAACTTATTGAAAATGGTTATTATAATTGTTCTGATTTAAAAAAAATGAAAGCGGTTTATAAAAATTTATTTGAGTTTGACAAGTATCTTAATTCTTGCAAAGACAAGTAAGCAGAAATAAATAATCTATTTTTCTCCCATAAAAGGATAATCATATTCCGTTGGCGGATTGAAAGTTTCCTTTATCGTTCTTGCACTTAACCAGCGATATAGATTTAATATCGAACCTGCTTTATCATTTGTTCCGCTGGCTCTTGCACCACCAAATGGTTGTTGGCCAACTACAGCACCAGTTGGTTTATCGTTAATATAAAAATTACCGGCTGCATTTCTTAATTTTTTTGTCGCTAGTTCTACAGCATCTCTATCTTTTGAAATAACAGAGCCTGTTAATGCATAAGGAGAAGTTGAATCTAGCAAGTCCAATGTCTTTTCAAAGCTGTTGGCCGGATAAATGTAAACTGTCAATACTGGACCGAATATTTCTTCGCACATCGTTACATACTTCGCTGTCTTTGCCTGAATGACTGTTGGCTGAACAAACCATCCTTCTTTGCTATCACATTTTCCACCAACCCAAATTTCTGCTTTCGGATCTTTCTTTGCGTTGTCAATATATGTCTTTATAGTGTTGAAACTCTTTTCATCAATCACTGCATTTACAAAATTGGTAAAGTCTTCTACAGTACCCATTTTGAAACTCTTTACACCGGCAATCAATTTCTTTTTTACTTCTTCCGCAATGTTAGATGGAATGTATGCTCTTGATGCAGCCGAACATTTCTGCCCTTGGAATTCAAATGCGCCACGCAACAATGCTGTAACTACTACATCTGGATCAGCAGATTTATGAGCTATTACAAAATCCTTTCCACCAGTTTCTCCTACTATTCTTGGATAGGTTTTATAATTGGCCATGTTCTTACCAATTGTTTCCCACATATTATTAAAAACTCCAGTAGAGCCGGTAAAATGTACACCTGCAAAATCTCTATGATTGAAACAGACTTTACCAATCGTTGGACCATCAACATATATAAGATTTATTACCCCATCAGGCAAACCTGCTTCTTTTAAAATACGCATCGTCATTTGCGCTGAATACACTTGTGTATTAGCAGGCTTCCAAACAACAACATTACCACACATGGCAGCAGATGCAGGAAGGTTTCCGCCAATTGCAGTAAAGTTGAAAGGTGTTATTGCCAGTACAAATCCTTCCAGTGGACGATACTCCATTCTGTTATGGAAACCTGGACTACTAATTGGTTGTTGCTTATATATTTCAGAAAGGAAATGAACATTGAATCGTAAAAAATCTATCAACTCACAAGCTGCATCAATTTCTGCCTGATATGCGTTCTTGCTTTGTCCAAGCATCGTTGTTCCATTCATGTAGGGACGATACTTTGTCGCCATCAGGTCAGCCGCTTTTAAAAAGATGCCTGCACGGTTTTCCCAACTCATGTTTTCCCAGCTTTCTTTTGCAGCCAATGCTGCTTCTATAGCTTGTTGCACATGCTTTTCCTCTCCAGCATGAAAATACCCCAATATATGCTTGGTTTCATGCGGCGGATGCATTGAAACTTTTTTCCCAGTTCTCACTTCTTTACTACCAATAAACATCGGCACATCCACTTCTGAGCTTTTCAATTCTTTCAATACTTCCTTTAATTTTTTCTTTTCAGCACTGTTAGGTGCATAAGAAAGAACAGGCTCGTTTACTGGCATTGGGTAAGAGAAAGTTCCAATAGACATAATATAACAATTTGAAGATTTGGTAATTTGATGATTAGTTAATTAATCTTGTTTTTCGACGATGCATTTATTTTAGATAAAACTTTGACGATTGACAAACAATCATTCAACAATTCTTTGCAATCCGGATAACCTTGTGTCTTATCACAAAGTAATAACCAATATTCCGTTTCATCTGCTTCTTTAGCAGCAATTTTCATTTTATGAATAAAATCAGGCTTACTTTCTGCATTTTGTGCTTCCCTAACGTTTGCTCCTATACTTGTACCTGACTTTAAAAGTTGGGTAGCCAAAACAAACTTTCTGTCCTTTTCCAACAGTTCTGTGTACTTAATAATTTTCAATGCAAATTCGAAAGTAAGTTCAACAATTAAATTCTTTTCCTTATTCCCTTGCATGACATCAATTTAAAGGACTCCCGGTTGTATCATCACCAAATCAGCTAATCACCAAATTGCCAAATCAATTCTCAGTTTCTTTTTCCGACATAAGATACGCCTTAATAAAACCATCCAACTCACCATCCATCACTGGTCCAATATTACCAACTTCAAAATCAGTACGATGGTCTTTTATCATTTTATAAGGATGAAAAACATAACTGCGGATCTGGCTTCCCCACTCTATTTTTTTCTTTTTTGCATTGGTAGCATCTTTAGCCGCATTTCTTTTTTGTAATTCCAATTCGTATAATCGACTGCGAAGCATTTGCATTGCAAGTTCTCTGTTACCAAGCTGGCTTCTGTCCTGCTGACAAACCACTACAATACCCGTAGGTAAATGCGTCAACTGTACTTTTGTTTCTACCTTATTTACATTCTGTCCGCCTGCTCCACCACTTCTTGATGTTTCCATTTTTACATCAGCCGGTTTTATTTCAATCTCAATTGTATCATCCACTAAGGGATAAGCATACACAGAAACAAATGAAGTATGTCGTCGGGCATTACTGTCAAACGGAGAAATCCGAACCAAACGATGCACACCACTTTCTGCTTTTAGAAACCCATAAGCAAATGGCCCGTCGAATTGTAATGTACAGGTTTTTATTCCGGCACCATCGCCCCATTGCCAGTCGAGTTCGGTGACTTTCCAGCCTTGCTTTTCGCCATACATTCTATACATTCGGGCAAGCATTTCTGCCCAATCCTGACTTTCCGTTCCACCAGCACCTGAATTTATTTGTAATACAACTGGCAACTCATCTTCCGGTTCGTTGAGTGTGGCTTTAAATTCTGCATCATCCAGTTTCTCCAAAGAAAGATCATAAGCAGACTGCGTTTCTTCTTCTGTAGCATCACCTGATTTCCAGAATTCAAATAGTACTGCAAAATCTTCTACAGACGCTTCTGCATCTTCATAGAGATTCACCCAATACTCGTTCAGCTTGATGTTTTTAAGAATTTCGGTAGCCCTTTTGTTGTCGTCCCAGAAACCGGAACTTAACGAAAGCTGCTTGTCTTCATTGATTTTATATCGTCGGTTTTCGACGTCAAAGAAACCTCCTTACCCCGGCAATGCGGGACCGCATATCATTCAATTTTTCGATTGTCATGCGGCGAAGTTAAAGGAAATGAATGAGGATTTTGTAACCAGCTTTTGTACTACTATCAGCTGACGTTGCGACGCTCCGTTGATCGTTCCGTAATTCTATTCATCATTTTGTCAGAAGTTGTAGATTTATACAAATATTATTAATGAGAAACAGTCTTTCTTTTATCCATTCTTTTTGATACTTCATCAATTGGCACAGGGCCGAGAAAGTTTACTACTATTAACTATAATTTACCTGATAGTGTAAAAGGCTGTGCAGATCTTTATAGAAGTTAAAGTAATAGGTGTTAATTGAGATAAGAAATACTATGCAGGTATTAAAGCGATGGCGCTAATACTTTTCCTTCAAACTGATAAACAGGAAAAAAAAATTGTATTTAAGTATCCAAAGTCAGCATCTGTAATTTCAACTGGCAAAGAGGTTGATATTAGCAAAAGAGGTGAAATAAGTTGTAAATACAATTGGAAACTTAATGAGTCATATAAACTAATGATTTCAATAGCAACAGACTCCATTGATAATTTTTCTCTTTATTCCGGATATGTCTGGCTACCTCAGGAAAACAAATGGAAACATATTGGCACTAGTAAAATCACTGGTAGATGGAATACTATTCAGCAACCTGGAATCATTAATATTGCTAAAAGAAAGGGCGGACTTGCAATTGATATTAGTTCTGCCTGGTGCCAACGACAAAATGGTTCCTGGAAAAATCTAAAAGAAGAAAATCAGCCTGCACCAGTTATTAATTTATTGGGTCATATAGATAGTGTACAACAACGGCAGACTGACATAAAGATTATTGAAGATGCAATTGTTGCAGGCAAAACAGATGCAACAAAAAACGAACAAGGAGTTTATTACTCTATCATAAAAGAAGGAACAGGCCGCCAGGTTTTATTGACAGATACCGTTACCGTTTTTTATAAAGGATATTTATTTTCTGACAATTCAATATTTGATCAAACAAAAGATAAGCCTATTTCTTTCCCTTTAAATAGATTGATCAAAGGATGGCAAATCGGTATTCCTTTATCTAAAGTGGGAGGAAAAATCAAATTAGTAATTCCATCAGACATAGCATATTCTATCCGGACAAGGTCTGCTAAAATACCTCCAAATAGTATTTTAGTATTTGAAATTGAAGTAGTGGACGCAAAGCAACTTGCTCATTAATCACCAACTATTACAAATGCGCCCCAATAATAAGGCTTGTCGTATTTTTCTTTAAGCTTTAACTGTGCATTTCTAAAAGCCTTGTGTTTGTTTGCTGATGTAGGATCTTTCAACCATTCTCTATAAAAATTTGCCATCAATTCCTGTGTGGCAAAATCATCTATCACCCACAAACTCATAATGACTGATTTTGCTCCTGCAATAAGAAATGCCCGTTGCAAACCATAGACACCTTGTCCGTTCAGCAATTCGCCAAGTCCGGTTTCGCAAGCCGATAAAACAACAAGATCGGTATTTGTAAGATTAAGTCCAATTGCTTCGTATGCTGTAAGTATTCCATCTTCTTTTGTATTAGATGATAATGAATCTCTGGCAATAGCAGCTGCTCCCGCCAGTATCACACCGGAACGAAGCAAAGGATTTTGTTTAACCACTTCGCTTTGAATACCCATTACCTTTTCAGTGTTCCCTTTCACATCATTCAGAAAAAAACCATGCGTTGCAATATGCAATACTTGAGGATTGTTTATTTTTTTTATGGCATCTTCTGTTGCATTCTTTCGTAGAAATTCCTCTATAATCCAATTTTGTGTTGACATTATTCTTTTAATAGAATCTGCTTCAGCTTTTGTACCGGGCAGTTCTTTTAATTCCGGAAAGCCGGGAAACCTTGTTTCTGACGGATTCTCATCAGAAGTTTTAACACCATAATCAGGATAAGAAAATATGTTTGCTTTCTTTGAAACAACTGTTGAATGTTCTTGTAGAATATCTTTTGTATTAGAAACTAATTGTATTTCAGCTTCATCCAATATGTATTTTTTTGTTTCAGTATTTCTCAGTGTATTAAGATTCAACTGCTGGTAAACGCCGTCAGAAGAGAAATAAATCTTGCTTGCATTTGTCAACTGTTCTTTTAGTGGCCTCCAAAATGTATTATAAGAAACATTGTCTTCCGTTTTTGTTTTAATTGCTCTGCGATAAGTAGCGATATTATTTGTTTCAAGATTCTTTCCATTATTAAACAGTACAAGCTTTGGAACTTTGCAATCCTTATCTATTATTAATGCCGTATAATAAATAGTATCGGTCCATCTTGCTTTGGTATAAAATTCTGTGCGGATAATTTCTACAGCATATTCACCATCTTTTAATCCAGTTTGTATATCAGTCCATGTTACAGTTTTAGCAGCTTCTTTCTTAAGATTAGTTTTTAATGCAATAGCAATGCGCTGCTCCAGTTCATTTGCCTGCAATTCCAATGTAGGTATGTTGAATTCTTTAGTTTCAGCTTCTTCTGAACTAAGTCTGTAATGCTGCACAATGTTCTCTCTTTTCTCCAGCCATTGCTGGTAATCTTTCTTTAAGTCAGCATTATCGGATGCTGTAATCTTTGCCTGGATATTTCCGGATTCTTTTAACAATAATGATTTTAATGCGACCTGGTTATTGTACATTCTTGCTACTAATGCATCGCTATTCTTTGCAGGGAAATCCAATTCCATCTCAATAACAAAAGAGTTGAATGTTTCAAAAACAGCAGCAACCCCAAAATAAAAAGCAGTCTTATCACTTTCACTTAGATAGGGAAAATATTTCTCGACAAGCAACAAATAACCTTTCAGGGAATTCAAATAATGCTTTTCTGTTTCCGGATATTTACCTGCTTCTCTATAAGTTTCGGCAAGATGATATTCTGTTTCAATATAATCATAATGATTTTCACCAAGTTTATTTTTAAGGATTGCCAGCGACTGTAAAGTGAGAGCAATCGCATCATCATATCTTTTCATCAAACGATATGTAGCTGCTAAACCACCAAGATAAAGCCCATACTTATCACTTGTTTCGCCATATGTTTCTTTGTATAATTGTAAACATTCTTTGTAGGTTTCTTCCGCCAGTTTCAACTTACCCTGCAAATTATACAAAGAAGCAAGATTGTTCAAGAACATTGGCATAGAACCGATGCTTCTCTCCCAATATTTTTTTATAGATAGCTTTGCATTCCAGCAAATGCTTTTCTGCTTCTGCATACATGCCAACAGAAGATTCCACCAAAGCAAGATTATTAACCGCATTCGCATAATTAGGATGGTCTGTACCCAGGATTTTTTTTCTCAACTCAATTACTTCTTCAAACGCATATACTGCTTCCTGAAACCTTCCCATCGTACGGTATAGTTCGCCAAGATTATTAATTGGATTTGTATAATCAGGATGATTTGTTTTGCCAAGTTTAATATAAACAGCAATCGCTTTTTTATAGGATTGTTCTGCTCCTGCATAATTACCCATTGCTTTTTGCACCAGTGCAAGGTTATTTAATGAGCTTGCCGTTTCATCAGCACCTTCGCCAGCCAATGTAACAGCACTGATAAGATAGGACTGTGCTTTTTCATAATCACCCATGTGGCGGTACAACTCGCCAAGGTTATTTTCGAGTATCTGCAACGTTGCCTTGTGAGGCGGTTGCAACAAGGAATGATATGCTTTCAATGCCAAAAAAATCTCTTCTGCTTTTTCATATTTACCCAATCCCTGGTATATAACACCCATTGATCCTAATGCACCCAGATAATCATCACTGGTTTCCCCTAAAACTACTTTGTAAACATTTACAGCAACAGCACACATACTTTCCGCTTCTGCAAATTTTGCCATCTCGATGTAAAGCGAAGCCAGCGTATAAAAACAGCGGGTATATTCAATAGTGCTTTGTCCAAAAGCTTCTGCTAACACCGGCAAAGATTGGAGAAAAAGAGGCTCTGCTTCCGGATAGCGGCCTTCTTGTTTATAACAAGCTGCCAGATTAAAATTGGCCAATGAATAACGATAATCCTTATCTCCCAACTTTTGCAATGCCTTCAACGAAGCTTCTTTAAAGTATTCACCAGCCTTTTTATACTCACTGGTTTGAAAATAAACAGATCCGCAGGTACTCAAAAATTCTACTAATACTGTATCATCTTTGATAACCGTTGCTGCTGTTGGGTAAATCTTATCAATTATTTTTTTGGCAAGAGGATAATCGCCTTGAGCATAGGCCGTATCCAGTCCTTCTATTTGTTTTTTATAATCCTGACAATAAGTAGCTGAAGAGATTACAATAAAAACAAGGAAAGTAAAATATCTTCTCATCCTTGTAAAATTAGAAAATATATCTCTAGTAATTGCAGTTGCTACAATCAAAGATTAGCAATTACCTCTATAGCATTGTGCAATTATAATGTTGGCATAGCTGTATTATCTACCCAGAGTTCTTTATATTCTTCTTTCCAGGAATGCTTCCATCTTTTATGACTCCATAAATAAAGTTCTGGTTGAAGCTGAATATTTTTTTCAAGATGGTAAACGTACTGTCTTATCAATTCTCCTTCTGGGATTACTGTAGGGTCTTCGCACAGTAGAAAATACTCAAAATGGTAATGGCCTCTTTTCGTTCGGTTGTGGGTCATCATAACAACAGGGATCTTTTGCCCCTTTGCAAATTTTTCAGAACCCTTTAAGAACCCAGTAGGTTTATTCAAAAAATATAACCAGTAAGCATTTTCTGGTAATGCCGGACTCTGATCTGCACCCAGTGCAATCAAGTATTGCTTTTTTCGCCAGGGAATAATTGACCTGATCATATCCGAACTTGGCAACAAGGGGTTTCCCCATCGACCTCGTATATAAAGAATTAATCGGTTCATTATTATGCTACTCTGCGGCAAGTAAACCGTCAAAAAAGTGTACGGTTGATTAATGCCCGCATGCAATGTCATTATTTCCCAATTAAAAAAATGTCCAAGATTTAATTGTACCGATTTGCCACTACCATACAATTGATGAAATATTTCAAAATTACCAGTAACTCTTTTATTCATTGTACGTTTACTTATTGAAAGCAATTTGATTGTCTCAATCCAATTGTCAATGAAATTTCGATAAAATTTTTTGGCGATTACAATCCTCTCCTCCTCGGATTTATCAGGAAAAGCCTGCAAAAGGTTAGCCATGACGACTTCTTTTCTATATTGAAAAACATAATATAGCAGCAAAGCAACAAGATCAGAAAAGAAATAAAGAAGCCGGATCGGAAGTAAAGAAAAAAGATAAAGAACCCCAAAAACTAAATAATACATTCAAAATAATTTCGGTTGCAATTTACAACCTAAGTGATAAAAAACGGAAGGATGTTTAATCTTTATGTTTTCTATAGTTAATTATTGTTCTGAAAACTCAGGTTTATTAATATCAGAAATAATGCATATTTCATTTTTGTAATCGGCCAATTAAAGCCAGTCAAATTTTTGCCAAATTGCGAAATACTAAAACACCTTTAAAATCATTCGTCCATGCCCTCAGCCCCATCTGCAGTTTTTCTTGAATTTTTTAGCATCAGATTGATAGTCTCAATCTCATCAGGAGTAAAGAACCTCCATTTGCCAAGTGGCAGATTGCCAAGAGTCATATTCATAATCCTGGTTCTTTTCAGACTCACTACATTATAGCCTAAAGCTTCGCACATTCTTCTTATTTGCCGATTTAATCCTTGGGTCAACACAATTTTAAACAGTTTTGGCCCAATTTGTTTAACAAAACAGTTTTTTGTTACGCCGCCCTGTATTCGTACTCCATTCTTCATTTTTTCAACAAACTCATTTGTTACTGGATTGTCAACCGATACTATATATTCTTTTTCATGCTGATTGCCAGCTCTCAATATTTTATTTACAATATCACCATCGTTTGTAAGAAAAATAAGTCCTTCGCTTCTTTTATCTAACCTACCAATGGGAAATATTCTCGATTTATAATTTATAAAATGAATAATATTTGTTTTGTCCTTTAAATCAGTTGTACATGTTATTCCTTTGGGTTTATTTAAAGCAATATAAATAGCAGCAACTTTCTTTTTTATTCGTTCGCCATCTACTAAAACAACATCTCCAGGTCTTACTCTATTCCCTTTTGTTGCTTCAATCCCATTTATTGTAACTCTTAACTGATCAATATATTTATCGGCTTCTCTTCGTGAGCAAAACCGGTTTCGCTTATATATTTATTTAAACTTGTATCCATTCGATATAAAAATTTCGAAAACTATGAATTATTCAGGAAATTGGCTTTTATCAATATTAGGGATAATCCTTAAAGCATTTTTGTAATAAATTTTTTTCAAGATTTCATCTGACAAACCCATTCCATACATTGACCAAAAAGCATGATATTTTTTATGATAAGGAAAATATTCATCTGTTGATTCCAACACTCTGAAATACGTCGGATATTCATCTGGCACCCAACTATCTTTCCCAAATAATATCCTGTCTTGATATTTTGTAAAAAAATGATTGGCCATTCGGGGTTGTCTACCTAATTCTGCTATGATCGCACCAAACTCTACTACAACATTTGGCATTGCATCCAGTAATTGTCCAAGTTTACCAAGATCATTCGGATACCAGCCAAAATGTGCGGCAATAAAAATTGTCTTTGGATGTTTTTGAAACATTCTATGTTGCTCAGCAATTAATGTATCAAATGGAGCCGGATCATCATCTCCTCTTTTTCTGCGTGGATGTGTTGCCAGTTCCAGCCAACGTTCATTGGTAGAATCCATTGGTTGCCAGAATGGCTTTGGGTCTGCAGTATGAATTAATACCGGAATTTTCAAATCCCCGGCTTTCTTCCAAATGGCATCCAATCTTGGATCATCGACAGTTACTCTTTTACCATTTACATCATTCACAGAAAAACCAAGGCTCTTATAAATCTTCAATCCATTTGCACCGTTCTTTACATCTTCTTCTAATTGTTTAGCTGCCTTTTCACTCCATCCAGCTTCTCCAACATTCTTAAAATCAATGTTTGCAAAAAC
Organism: Chitinophagaceae bacterium; assembly: GCA_016708765.1. GTDB lineage: Bacteria > Bacteroidota > Bacteroidia > Chitinophagales > Chitinophagaceae > JJ008. The sequence goes on along the minus strand of JADJFD010000001.1, from coordinate 258,760 downwards.
GATAAAGCGTTTTGGAAAGTTCCCTTTTATGTTGGCGACAGATTTCGTAATTGATTCGCCACTTTGTCCGCTCAGGTTTACCATCACTTTCATATTCATCTTATCCATTTCAGTAATCAATTTGCCAAGATCCATCGTCGGCATTTGAAACTGATGATTGTGCACATCAATGAATGGATATTTTGCTTTTGTAAAAACTTTTCCTGGAACCACTAATGTGGAAGGAGGATTATAGTTTTCAAAATCCATTTTCTGAGTGGATTGCGATAAAGATTCGAGTGAAACAAATAGAATAAAAAATAATAGACTCTTTTTCATAGGAATGAAAATAAGCTTTTCCTGAAAAAAAGTATTGCCTCTTATCAAAATTGAACATCAAATTGGCAAAAGTATATACGGATTCTAAAAAACATCTCCTATCTTACCTGTTCAAAAAAAAGAATTAGCTAATGTGTTTTTCAGCTACAGCAAGTTTTGGAGCAAGTGCAGTTTTAGGAGTAATTGGTGTCGTTTCCCTTTCAAAAGCCAAAACAAAACCACAAAAGCTTTTTGGAACAATTCCGTTGCTGTTTTCGATACAACAATTGACTGAAGGACTGTTGAGGATATCCCTAAGGAATACTGATATGTCAAACTGGTTACCATTCCTTACATATACATTTCTGGTATTTGCCATGGCTGTATGGCCATTCTGGATTCCTTTTACAATACATAAATTGGAAACGGACGAAAAGAGAAAGAGACTTACAAAAGTTTTTGCATGGATTGGAGCATTTGTTGCAATAGGCGTTTGCTTTATACTCTTTAGCTATCCTGTAAAAGCAGTTACCCCATTTTGTTTAAACTGTCCTGATGCTGCTACCGCATCATTAAGAGACCATCTCCATTATGAGTTTGCCATTCCAACTCTTGTAAAGAACTTGATCGTTGCATTTAGTGTACTTTATATAGCTGCTACAATCGTTACTCCATTTATATCAACCATAAAAAAGATGAAATGGCTGGGTGTAGTCTTCCTTACATCTTATCTATTCGCAGTTATTTTTTATACCGGATTTGTAATTTCCGTCTGGTGCTTTTTTGCCGCTATACTCAGCTTTGTAGTATTATGGATCATTCTTGATTTGCGAAAAACAGTTCCTAAAAACACAGAAGGCACATAGAAAATTTCTAGTGCCTTCTGAAGAAATATTCAAACAAAAAATTATTCCAGTTCTACATTGCTATTTCTGTTTATCTTATTCACTTTAATAACCTTAACAAGGCTTAAGAACCGTATTATTGGATAAGTAGGATCAAACTCATACCACCTTCTTCCAAAATTAATTGCTGATGGTGTTTTGTGATGATTGTTATGATATGCCTCTCCCATTAAGAAAATATCCATGGGATATAAATTCTTAGAAGTATTATCCATTTTAAAATTTACAGCACCATATTTATGTGCATACCAGTTAATAACCGCTCCGTGTAGCGGAAGCATTACAATATGTATTGGTATCAATAAATACCACCAAGCTGATGGAGCAAAAATGATATAGAAAGTAATATAAAATATAATCCATCCAACTCTTGACATCCAGTTATGAGCAATCCTGTCCAATGCCGGCCAGTCAGGAAGATTTTTTAAAAATCTCTCTTCTATCTCTATTTTATTATTGAATACTCCGGAAGTAAAATTCCGACTTCGCCACATCATGGCAAAAAGGTTGTCATCAAACAAAGGTGAATGCGGATCCTTTTCTGTATCTGTATAGGCATGATGCATACGATGCATAATCGCATACACCCTTGGACTTACATACGAAGAACCCTGCCCGATGTAAGCAATAAGATAGAAAAAACGTTCCCAGAATTTATTCATGCTGAAAGCAGCATGAGATGCATAACGGTGTTGGAGAAAAGTTTGAGAAAAAATCGCCAGATACCAGTGGCAAACAAAAAACAATAATATTATTAGCATTAAAAGAGCTGTAAAAGTGTATAAATAAAAAGATGTTGGTGAGGAAGGTAATCTATATGGGCCGATATAACTAATTTGCCTTCTTATTGTAACAGTATCAATCCCAACTGTTGTATGTTAAAACTTTTCCGGAACTTTATTGTTTAACGCAATGACTACAAAAACTTCAACAATGAAATCATTTAAATCACTATTACTTACAATTTTCACATCAGCTATTGTACTTATGTCTTGCAAAAATGAAGACAAAAAAAAGGAGGTCGAAATGACAGCGCCAATATTAAAAGAAGAAAATGTTATATATGAGGATGATGGGTTAAGCATGAATGGGTTTGTTGTATATGATGAGAATATTAAAGGTGCCCGACCTGCAGTTTTTATAATACATGAATGGTGGGGCCTAAGTGATTATACAAAGATGAGAGCTAGAGAACTTGCAAAACTTGGATACATCGCTATGGCCATAGACTTATACGGCGGAGGAAAGCAAGCTGATAATCCTGCTACAGCACAGGAATTAGCAACACCATTTTATGAAAACAATTCAAAATGTGTAACCCGTTTTGTTGCTGCCGAAAACTTGTTAAAAAAATATCCGCAAATGGATTCAACAAAAGTTGCAGCAATTGGCTATTGCTTTGGAGGCACCCAAGTGCTAAACCTTGCACTTTATGGTTTACCATTAAAGGGAGTCGTAAGCTTTCATGGAGGGTTGGAAACCTATCCTGCATCTATTGGCCTAACAAACGCTCAAATCCTTATTTGCCATGGTGAGGCTGATAGTTTTGTACCGGAAAGCCAAGTTGTGCAGTTTAAAGCTATGATGGACAGTGCAAAAATTCCTTATCAATTTAAATCTTATAAGGATGCCACCCATGCTTTTACCAATCCCGATGCAACAGCAAGTGGAGAAAAATTCAAGATTCCGATTAAATATAATGCGGCAGCAGATACTGCATCTTGGAATGACATGAAAGATTTCTTTGAAAAAACGTTTAAATAATAGCTATTATATAAAGGAATTAATCATTTTATTAAAAAGTCTGAAAATTTCTTCAGACTTTTTTTATTGCAAATAACAAGGCGATTCCTGTTTAAATTCAATCAATTGCACAAATTACGGTATATCACTTATCGTAAATTTCCTTAGTAAAGTTATGAGATATGAAAACTACTCTCTATTTTGTCAATCCTTTTGGACTAAAAACGGATTCTTTTGAAAAAAATATTTCTACCTCTTGTAATAGGATGCATATTATTTGCATCCTGTAGAAAAGACATCTTTGTTGATGTTGAACAAAAATCTGAGCCATGTGAGCTACAGACCGCTAATCCGGCTGGCCGTTCCTATTCTTCAGATTCTGTAATCAATTATAACTACACTTCTAAGCATTGTGGTTTTATCTCTTTAAGCAGCAAAAATTATTGGGTGTATGAAGACTCACTCTTTAATGATGGGGTATTTCAGAAAGTTCAGTTTGATACATTGCGGTTTATTTCAAACTTAATGTCGCTTCCTGATAAGCTGGTTTGGTGGAAAAGCAATATGTATATAGGGTTACCAGAAACATTATTTGCAAACGATTCATCTTTTTTTGGTCTTGAAGATCGCTTATATGCTCCCGGAATAGTAGAAGCAAAAAAAGGTTATAGCCTATTTGAGGGCGACTCTATTAGATATATTACAAGTTTTGAGGATGCCGCAGCAATTGGTCGTTCATTAAAAATAGAATCAGAGATGACAACACCTGCAGGCACATACAATAATTATCTCTATTTTGAAAAAAATGCCCGTAACTATCGTAAAGATCAGGTTTTCTTTAAACCAGGTATCGGCGTATTAAAGTACAAAAGAGAGAAAGCTAAATTAGGTGTTCCAATAATTAAGACTGAGCAAATCCTAACACTCGTCAGCTATCATATTGAATAGAATTTCTGCAAAAGAAAATAAATAAAAAGACCATTATCTAATTGCAATAAATATAAAAGTCCTTCCGTAATCAGGAAGGACTTTTATATTTATTTAGTGTATGATTAAGGGAGGATTACAATTCGCTGGCTGTTGCCATTATTCCAACTAAGTAATGCTTTGTTATCGCAGTTACCATTATTAGGGAATCCAAAATCAAGTTTCAATACTCTGTCGTTGATTCTTATTTTCAAAGTACCTTCGCTAATCCAACGACAAGCTACTTTCTTAATTAGAGGATCTTCTGTAGTGATATTTACTGTCCAGCTATTATTAAATCTTGTAGAAGAACGAGTTGTCATTTTGTAAACATCATCCCAAACTCTTGCCGTAAGTATTCCGCCAATCTGTGTTACAGTTTTAATACCTTCATATCTATAACCTCTGCCACTTGGGAAAGTTACTTTTCCATCGTCTATCGCAATACTCCATTTATGTACAGGCGGCTCAGAAAGGTTTTTGAAAATCTTTCTTCCTTCAATATGTACACGGTTTACATGATAGCGAACAAATTCAAGTGTAACAATAGAACCTGGTCTGCGGATAGGTCCTGTAAAGTCAAGAACAAGCTTTCCGCTTCTTACTTTGCCATCTCGCCCAAGGCAACTGTCGCCAAAATCAATAACAACTCTTTTTGGATAGGTACTGTCGTTGGGTGTTACAGTAATCGTAGCACAGTCACCAATTCTTTCTCTTAGCTCAAAGAAATTCGGAAGAAAAATACGGCCCTGATCTCCTCCAGCAGAACGACCTTCTACGCCAAAGCCACCTGCATTGCCTTCTTCATCGGCGGCGGTAAAAGCGATGTCGTCAGCATCATCAAAGCTGGCTTCAGCCACTGAACTTTCATCAGAAAGAGTGGCAGCTTCTTCTTCGTTAACTGTTTCTTCGGGACTTGATAAACTGGCTTCCTTCTGACAGGAAGTAATAAAAAGTGAGAACAATACTGCAAAGGCAGCAAGTGTAATCCGGTTAAGTTTGAGAGTTTTCATGGTTATACTTTTTTGGTTTGTTTAAATCATTTAACGAAACATTGGAACTCTCAACCGCAAGAAAGTTTAAAGACCAGCAAAATATTTTATTTTCCGCCTGAAATGAAGGCTATAATCCAGCAAATCAGGGAATATTTTTCAGCAGTTGACAAGAAAGTATTGTTGGCTGTGTCCGTTTTTACGGCCATTTTAATATTTCTGAATTACCATTTTGATGCAGACAGTTATATAAAGAAGCAGCATTCATTTGCTTTTAGCTTTATTAGTCGATACGCATTATTCCTTTTAGCTTTTTCAGTTCCTTATTTGCTTTACCGATTAATTGCAAAAAGAAAATACACTTCAAACCCTGCATTCATCTTCTTAGTCTTGCTGGCTCCGGCTATATTTTCTTTTAAATCTAGCGTAGATTTTCATTTCAACTTCTCTCCAAATCTTAACTGGAATAATTATTGGAACCATATTGTTTACTGGCCTTTGCTGGTACTTATTATTGGTGGCGCATTATTTATTATATGGAAAGTCTTTGATAAAGAGCAACCTTTTTATGGATTGAAGACAAAGGAAATGAACTGGAGGCCATATCTGCTGATGTTATTAATAATGATGCCATTGATTGCAGCAGCTTCTACACAACAAGATTTTTTAGCCGTATATCCAAAACTAAAAACCATTGCCAGTATTTATGATGAACCGGGTATGCAGTGGTGGCATAAATTATTATTTGAAATTTCTTATGGTACAGATTTCATCACTATAGAATTATTCTTCCGTGGATTTTTAATCCTTGCTTTTATAAAATGGGCTGGCAAAGATGCAATATTGCCAATGGCTTGTTTTTATTGCGCCATACATTTTGGAAAGCCAATGGGTGAATGTATCAGTTCTTATTTTGGAGGAATACTTTTGGGTATTGTTGTTTATCATACCAGGTCAATCTTAGGCGGATTGATTGTTCACCTTGGCATTGCATGGTTGATGGAACTGGGAGGATATATAGGGAATGCATTTATTAAATAGTCCATTCATCATGAATAACACCAACTAAAAAATATTTTCCATCTTTAATTTTAAAAACAAGCCGGATACTTCGCCAGTCCATTCCATCAAATTTTTTATCGAACCGGGAAAAATGGCTTTCCGTAAAATCACAACTATCGTAAACTGCCAGCAGGTTGTTTTGTGAATTACTTCCACCAATAAATTCATTCACTTTACGAGTCTCCGGTGTAAGAAAATCAACATCGTAAACAAACCTCTTGAAATATTCGTCAATTGTCAGGTTGATCGGGTCACCGGAACCATCATATTCACCCCAGGTAAATTTTTGGTGCTTTTTTGCTGTTGCATCTTTTTTAAATATCTCTATTGTAAAAATTTTATCAACAGCAGTATCAATATATGCATTGGGAGAAAATCGTACTCCTTCATCGGGATGAATAAATAAAGCAAGAGAATCGTATTTTTTATTTTTAATTACTGTCAGCACATCTTTTGTAAGACTTAAAAGTGTGGAGTCCTTTTGCTGCTTTAGTAATAAAGAATCGGCCGCACTAATAGTTGGAACTATAGGCTCCTCTTCTTTTTTTCCCGATTTGCTTTTACAGGCGACTACTAAAAAAATAATTGACAGTATTAATAATAAACTCCGCATAATTAATTGTTTAAAAAAAGCTACAAGCCGTAAGCCGGATTCTGTCGTGGGCTATCATTTATCTGTTCCGAAAGTTACCAATCGGAATCAAGCTGCCTACCCTCCATCATCGAACGAGCCGTTCTCAGGCGATGGTATATGTGGCATTTCAGCATGCAAGGTTTACCCGCAAATGATGTTACCATCAAAAGCCGTAGGCTCTTACCCTACGTTTTCACCCTTGCCCTCCGTAGCCTTGGCGAAGGAGGGTAGTTATTTTCTGTGGCACTATCTGTTCCTGATTTCTCAAGACCCGGCTATTCACCGGTGCATTGCTCTGTGCTGTCCGGACTTTCCTCCTCCTAAATAAATAAGAAGCGATAGCCTGGCTTGTAGCAAAAATTTCAAAGAAGCGAAGGCAAATATACAATTTATGTAGCCAGCGACATTACTACTATCATCGTCTGTTGCGACGCACTCTTGTACGTTCAGTAATTCTTTTCAGCAATTTGTAAAAACCATTTATGATTAGAATAGGTTGTAATTTTAAAAATCTAATAAAAAAGGAATGACAAAAGTTTCTGGATTTCTATTGAAGTTGATGACAAATAGTTTTATTGTCTCTTTAATTGCAATAGTAATAGCTTTTTTAGGCAACCAAGATTCTTTGGGTTTTCAACTAATCGGCTTTATTGGTTTCTATGGCACAATCATAACAATCTGGCTGGCTATTTTACATCTTCTTTCAATTATTCTAAGCATTATTTTAAAATTTATTGATTCTTTCTCAAAGAAAAAATAGATTTCAAAAACAAACAATTCAATTTAGAATTTTACTTTTTTTAATACTGAAAAAATATCTCCGTAGCACCATATCCAAAACTTGGATGAAACTGGTTTACAAATGATTTCACTTCTCTTTTCAATCTAAGTTTTTCATGTATCTCATCCCGCAGCACTCCTTCTCCTACTCCATGTATAACAGTTAATGAAGGCTGATGATGTAAAACAGATAATTGATAATATTTTTCAAAAGCTTTTAACTGTGTACTTAAAATATCAAAGTTGCTTAGATGCTTCCAGTCGTCTGTCAATTTTTCGATATGCAGATCTACCACACTTCGGGCTGGCTCCATATGTTGTCTTGCTTTGGATGCATCGTATATTTTATATCCTCTTGCAGCTAGCCTTCCCATTTCCACTACATCTTCCACCAATTTATCAGGATAATTTTCGAAAAGTAATTGTGAAAAAGTGGCTTCATTCTTTTTCTTCAACTCTTCAATTCTTGCAAAGAGCTGTTTGGGTTTTAATTTAACAGATGCTTCATAATGATCTGCTTTATGCTTTGAAGGAGTTATCAAGGAAAAATCAAACTCAAAACTTGGGCTATCATTCAAATCTGCGAAGTCAATATCATGCAAATAAAAATCTTCGAATGGATGAATGCTGTTCTTTAAATCAAAATCCGGCTTCCCAAAAAAATGTAATTTATAAATAAAATTATACGGCGTTTCTGTTCTGTTCACCAAATGCATTTTCAATTCCTCTACCACTACATCTCCAAACTCATCTGTATCCATTACTGGAAGAAAAGTAAGCCACACTCCATCGGCAACTTGTTTCTCCTTTGGTAACTTTTCTTTTCTTAAATCATCCACATATTGTTTCTCTTTATTAGCCGGAACTATTTTCTTTTCAGTAAATCGTTTGAAGTAAGGAAAATCCACCTGATCCATATAAACGGGAAATGTGACACCTTTTACATCCACCATCAGCATTTTTTCATTCATAATGTCCACCACCTGCCCTTCTTCGTTTGAATGGAGTAATAAAACTGTATCGCCTATCTGGTACTTCATATTTATCTATCTATATTAAAAACAAAATGCCGCACAAAGTTACCACCTTCCTTCGCCATCCAATGTCCAAAAAAATAATATTGGACAAAAGGCTAAGGAGGGTGAAAGTAAAAATGTGCGGCAGGGCTTTCTATTAAAAGAAATTTATTCCTTTTCTTTTGCCAGTTTACTATGCTTGTAGCTATATATAAAATAAATTACAAGCCCAGCAGCAAGCCAGATAATAAACCGCATCCAAACTTTATGCGTTTCCTGCGACATCAGATAAAAACAACTGATCATTCCTAAAACTGGCAACAATGAAAACTTCTTTACAAATGCCATTACTGCTACAATAATTGCTATTATCCAAAATGCAGCCATTGGCCAGGTCTCTATAGTCCAGATATCTGCCGTAAAATGCGATGGCACTTTAATGGCAACAATAATAATTGCTGCAATTATTAATATCGGATAAATAAATTGCCCGTTTATATATGGCACTTTGAATTTACTTTCTGGCCTGTTTTTCCTTTGTTGCAACGCCAGTACACCAGCACATACAAGTACAAAGGCGAATAAAGTGCCAATACTTGTTAATGATATTACTTCATTCAAATTTAAAAATAAAGCAGGAATTCCAACAACTAAACCAGTAAGTATTGTAGAGAAAGATGGAGTGCCATACTTAGGATGAATTTTTGAAAATACTTTTGGTAATAAACCATCTCGGCTCATACTCATCCATATTCTTGGTTGTCCCATCTGAAAAACGAGTAATACACTTGCCGTGGCAATAATGGCACTAACAGCAACGATACCCGAAATGAATTTTAAACCTTTCTCATCAAATACCATTGCCAACGGATCGCCAACACTCAGCTTGGTGTAATGCACCATACCCGTTAGCACTAATGCTAACAATACATAAACGATGGTACAAATGATAAGAGAATAGATCATTGCCTTAGGCAAATCTCGTTGTGGATTCTTACATTCCTCTGCCGTAGTTGAAATTGCATCAAAACCTATATAAGCAAAAAACACAGCCGATACTCCTTTCATAATTCCGCCAAATCCTTCGGGAGAAAAAGGAGTCCAGTTATCAGGATTAATATAAAATGCTCCCAACACAATTACAAAGAAGATAACTGCCAATTTAATAATCACCATCAGATTACTTGCCGAACGGGATTCTTTTATCCCTCTGAAAACGATATAAGTGATTAATGCTACAATCATTAGTGCCGGAATATCCAGAATGATTCTGAAGCCTCCAATCTGAGGCGCATTCAACCAAGCAGCTCCCTGCGCTGCTTTGGCAGACATATAATCCATCGTCATCCATTCAGGAATATGCAAGCCTGCGTTGGCCATCATGGTTGTAAAATAATCACTCCATGAAATAGCAACAGCAATATTACCAATGGCATACTCCATCAATAAATCCCAACCGATGATCCAGGCAAATATTTCGCCGAAGGCAACATAAGAATAAGTGTAAGCACTACCAGAAACTGGAACAGTTGAAGCAAACTCTGCATAACATAAGGCTGCAAATCCGCAAGCTATTGCCGTAAATACATAAAGAAAAACAATTCCTGGTCCGCCGGAAGAGGCTGCAGTACCAATACCACTGAAGATACCAGCGCCAATAATAGCTGCGATACCAAAGAAAGTAAGGTCACGGACTCCCAGCACTTTTTTAAGACCAGTGCCATGCCCATCGCCATAACCCTGTTCAGCATCTCTTAAAATAACGTCAATTGATTTTTTTCTAAAGAGTTGATTTGCCATCAGTCAGTTGGTTTTGGGTTTCAAATTAGGTAAAAATATGAATGTTGAAAGGTTTTTTGTTCCTCTTTTTGGGTGAATTAAAAGACAAACTGACGAAGATCAGTTTCAAATGAGACATAGATCAGTATAAAAAAAGGTATATGAACCCAATTTCGCTTACATAAAACAAAAATCATGGAAACAACAATCCAAAAATCTTTTGCTCCAACTTATAGTCAGACAGCAACTAAAAAATCTTTATGGAAACGTTTTATCAACTGGGCAGATAGCCAGGAGGAAAACCGTTTTGGCTGGACAGCTTTCGCCATTGCAGGTCATGGATGTGTATTTACTATTATTACTGTTGCTGTCATTTTAGCAACGGGAAACAATTTTATCTTCTGGCCTTTTGCAATTGGTGCAATGGCAGCAAGCCTGATCACTAATCTTGCAGCATTGCCAACAAAGATTATCATACCAACATTATTTATAACTGTTTTAATAGATATAGCAATAATTGCTGCTTGCCTAATAAGTTTTATTTAATGGAGCTAACTGCTTACTTATTTATCAATGCTCCCGTTTAATCAGGAAATGAGCCAACTCTTTGAGTGGCTCTTTTCTTTTTGAGAGGACCGCAATATCTTCTAAATGATTAAAAGCTTCATCGAGGTATTTATTCTTAAGTTGCAAAGCCCATTCATCCACTTTGCAATCCCGGAAAATCTGTAATACTTTTTCTATTTTATCATCGCTATTTACTAATAACAACTCTTTTAATTCTTTTTGTTGTGTTGCAGTTGCAGTTTCTAATGCATGCAATAAAAGAAATGTTTTTTTATTGGAAAGAATATCTCCGCCAACCTGTTTTCCAAATTTATCCGGATCGCCGAATGCATCGAGATAATCATCTTGCACCTGAAAAGCAATGCCGAGTTTTTTTCCAAAATCATATAACAAATGCTGATTCCTTTCCCCAGCTCCACCAAGTATTGCACCGGTTTGCAAACTGGCTGCCAAAGCAACAGATGTTTTTAATGTGATCATGTTGATATAAGCTTCCATATTCACATTGTCCATTTTCTCAAAATCCATATCCAGCTGCTGGCCTTCGCAAACTTCCTTAGCTGTTCTATTAAATAACGTAAGGATTGGTTTTAGCTGTTCAACGCCTATCTTATTTAGTTCTTCATATGCTGTTACCAGCATTACATCACCCGCCAGCAATGCTGTACTATCGCCATACTTCGAATGAACGGTTTCCATTCCTCGACGCAACGGAGCTTTATCCATGATGTCGTCATGTATCAAGGTGAAGTTGTGAAAAAGTTCAATAGCAGTGCCTAAGAACCAGGCATCTTCTTTTATATCATCAAAGAGTTCATTTCCCATTAAACATAAAACAGGGCGGATTCTTTTTCCCCCCAGTTTTAAAAAATACTCATTAGGATCATATAGCGATGATGGCTGCTCCGGGAAATGCCGCTTATCAAAGTGCAGGGCAAATTTTTGTGATAAGAGTTCGAATGATTGCATGGCTGTAAATATAAATCAAATACAGATTGCCTGATATTTTATAGTTCATTTCATATTTCTTATGCCTTATTAATCAATCCAATTCCTTAAAATTTACCTTATAACTAATGAAATAGTTGTTTAACTAAAAAATTAGTTTTAGCTTCAATTTCAAATTGAGATTATGCAACAATTAACGAAAGCAGAAGAACAGGTGATGCAAGCCTTGTGGCAATTAGAGATGGCATTCCTGCGAGATATTGTAGATGCAATGCCAAAACCAAAGCCACATCAGAATACGGTAGCAACACTTTTAAAGATTCTGGTAGAAAAAGAATTTGTGGCGATTGAAGTATTTGGAAGGCAGCACCGCTACTCTCCCATTGTAGCAAAAGAGGATTACTCAGGCAAAAGAATAAAGCAATTGGCTAAAAATTATTTTGAAGGTTCTTTTAGCAATGTGGTCTCTTACCTCGTAAAAGAAAATAATATTTCGGTAGAAGAATTAGAGACACTGTTGAAACAAATTAAAAAACAACAAAATCTGCAAAAATGAATCCATTGCTTTCATACCTGCTGCAAGTAACCGGCATTTCAGCTATTTTATACGGCTACTATCATCTTGCATTGCGTAATAAAAAGTTTCATCGGTACAACCGGTTCTATTTATTGATTGCAACGGTGATCAGTATCGTTGTGCCTTTTCTTAATATTCCGGTTTACTTTACTCCACAAGACAATAGTTCGTTTTATGTATTAAACAGATTAGGCGTTATTTCTTCTTACGATGGAGCAGAAATAATTGTTTCGTCTCCACCAGTTCATCAAAGCTGGTTTACGCTACAAAATATATTGTATAGTTGTTATGCTCTAATTATTTCGCTGTTTATCCTGCGTATAATTTTATCATTAATAAAAATAAAAAGGATTGTTTCTTCTCATCCAATAGAAAAAGTTGACAAGATTAACTTTGTAAATACAGAAGAACCCGGCACACCGTTCTCTTTCTTCCGTTGGTTATTCTGGAATAAAAAAATAGAACTGCAATCAGAAAAAGGTGAGCAGATATTCCGGCATGAGCTATTTCATATTGAACAAAAGCATAGCCGTGATATTATTTTTCTGGAAATATTGACAGCCATATTCTGGCTCAACCCATTCTTTCATTTAATAAAGAAAGAAGTAAAAGCCATACATGAATTTCTAGCAGATGAATTTGCCGTTACTGAAAACAAACAATGGAACTATGCAGAGCTGTTACTGATGCAGGTACTGAACACCAACACACATCTTGTAAATCCTTTTTTTCATAACCAGATAAAAGACGAATAGCCATGATTACAACATCACAAAAACCCCGCTACCAATACCTGCGGAAAATGCTGGTATTGCCTTTGGCTGCTATTGTAGCCATATTATTTGCTTTCAGCTACAAGAATAAAGCTGAAAAGAATTTTGCATCTAACCATGACAAGCAAATTACAGTGATCATTGATGCCGGACATGGAGGAGACGACGCTGGAGCAACTGCTCCAGATGGCACAACAGAAAAAGACATCGCCTTAGCCATTGCAAAAAGAGTAAAAGCATTCAATGAAAACAGTAATATAAATATTGTTTTAACAAGAGAATCAGACCTGCTTCCCACATTACAAAGTAGAACAGAATTGAGTAAAAATAAAAATGCTTCTCTTTTTATCTCCTTGCATATCAATACGGAGAACAAGGATAATATCAAAGGCAAAACCGGTTTTGAGGTTTATATATCAAAAAAGAACAACAGTTTTTATAACGAGAACCAATTACTTGGTACCATTCTGCAAAATCAATTTGCAAAACATTTTAGTGTAGGAGATAATATTAAACAAAGAGAAAATGGTATTTGGGTGCTGGATCAATCTCCTTGCCCGGCTGCACTGATTGAATGCGGGTTTCTTACCAATGCAACTGATCTTGCCTTTATAAAAGATGCCGATAATCAAGATGCTATGGCGAAAAGTATATTAGAAAGCATTAACCAATATCTTTTGCAAAAAGAAACTTTTGTTGTAAATGAAAAAAAGGGAACGATTGTTGATACGACTAAGCCAGGGAATAATAAAGTATTCGACAAAGTTGAAATTGAAGCATCATTTCCAGGCGGAGCAAATGAATGGAGAAAATTCCTTGAGAAAAATCTTGACGCCACAGTACCAAAACAAAAAGCAAAAGACGGAGCCTATAGTGTTATTGTACAATTTATTGTTGACAAAGAAGGAAATATCTCTGATGTACAAACATTGACAAAGCATGGTTATGGAATGGAACAAGAAGCAATCAGAGTTATAAAAAAATCACCAAAATGGAACCCTGCTGTGCAAGGCGGACGATTAGTAATAGCTTATAAAAAGCAACCTATAACTTTTATCGTTGGAAAAGGCGAAAAGAATTTCCTGGGCAAATCTGTCGAATCAGCAAATGATTTGAGTGAAATTACAGTTGTAGATATTACAAATCAAAATAATGATAATAAAATTTTTACAGAAACAGAAACCCATCCTTCTTTTCCCGGAGAAGAAAATGGAAAAATATATTTCTGCAAGAGCAAATGGCAATGTAGTATTAGACAAGGCTGCGCCTAGTGGAAGTTATAAAGTAGATGTACAATTTATAGTGAACATAGATGGTACCGTATCTGAAATGAAAACCCTCACCAATCATGGTTATGGTTTGGAAAAAGAAGCAATGCGATTAATTAAAGAAGGGCCAAAATGGCAACCAGCAAAACAAAACGGACATTTTGTAAGAGCTTATATACTTCAACCGATTACATTTCAGGTAAGTAATGGCGATAATGAACAGATACTAAACAAAATACCAATAATTACCCTGAAAGAATTATTAAGTATTGGAGCTTATAAACTTTTGGGAATCCCAGAAAAATCAGAGGCATTAAAATATAGTTTCTCCATGGATTTACCAGACAAGACTATAGTCGAAAATTATAACACTGGAAATAATTATACAGAAAGTACAATAAGCAATATGAAAAGGTTGAAAAAAGGAGCAATTATTTACTTTGATTCAATCAGAATGGAAATAGATGGGGAAGAAAAGAAATTAGCGTCAAGAGTTTTTCGTATTTCTGAATAACTAAGTAAACAACAAGCTCTCATCATTCGTTATTATCACTAACTCCTTTTTCTCACTCTCTTCCACCCTTCCAATAACTTGCGCATCCACACCGAAGTTTTTAGAGACGCTGATAATTGATTCAACGTCTTTTTCATTGGTATAAATTTCTAATCTTGTACCCATATTAAAAACCTGGTACATTTCTCGATCACCAGATTTGCTAGCTTCCTGAATCAGTTTAAAAATTATTGGCGGCTCAAATAAATTATCTTTTACAATGCGGACATTATCGGGTACAAATTTCAAACATTTGGTTTGCCCGCCGCCACTACAATGCACCAAACCATTAATAGCATCAAAATGATTTTCCAATAACTCTTTCATTATCGGCGCAAATGTTCTAGTTGGGCTTAATAAAAGTTCCCCAATAGTTGTTGTCCTTTCACCATCCTTAATTTCATCGGTTATTCTATGCGGGCCGATATACACCACAGATTCATCCAACGATGTATCATAACTCTCCTGAAATCTTGCTCCATACGTTTTGTGCAATACATCATGCCTTGCACTGGTCAATCCGTTACTGGCTAAGCCACTGTTATAACTTGTTTCGTAATTTGCTTGTCCAAATCCAGCTAGGCCAACAATTACATTTCCGGCTTTAATCTTTTCATTGGTAATCAGCTTTGCTTTTGGCCAACGAGCAGTCATAGTGCCATTTACCGCCATCGTTCTTACCACATCACCTACATCTGCCGTTTCGCCACCCATAAAACTGATGTTGACACCAAAGCCTTTCATACGGTCAAAAAACTCTTGAGTACCTGTTATTACGGCTTCCAGCAATTCTGCAGGAATGAGATTTTTGTTTCTGTCAATCGTAGAGGAAAAAAGTATCTTATCATAAATACCTACACAAAGCAAATCGTCGAGATTCATAACTATAGCATCCTGAGCAATGCCTTTCCAAACGGACACATCGCCTGTTTCTTTCCAATATAAATAGGCAAGAATGCTTTTGGTACCAGCTCCATCTGCATGCATCACATTCACCCAATCCTCATCTCCACACATTATATCGGCATAAATTTTACAAAACGCCTTTTCATAAAGTCCTTTGTCAAGGTTCTTAGTGGCGGCATGTACTTCTTCTTTCTGGGCAGATACGCCTCTTTTGCTATACAAACTCATAGTTTCAATTACCCGGCAAATTTAATTGTTCCGTACCTGACATCAGAGATGAATTTTCGCAGACTGATAATCAATTATCAATTAATTTTACCCATTC
The DNA here is from genome assembly GCA_016708765.1 of Chitinophagaceae bacterium. Classification (GTDB taxonomy): domain Bacteria; phylum Bacteroidota; class Bacteroidia; order Chitinophagales; family Chitinophagaceae; genus JJ008. The sequence goes on along the minus strand of JADJFD010000001.1, from coordinate 242,669 downwards.
AAATTATGCAAGTACACCGTGATATAGAAAATTTGCCCTTATTTAATAATGCAGTCATCACCATTGGAACATTTGATGGTGTGCATATGGGCCACAGGCAAGTAATAGATAAATTATTGGCAGAAGCAAAAGCAATTAATGGCGAATCTGTTATTGTAACATTTCATCCGCATCCAAGAAAAGTAGTTTCTTCAACCATTTTAGGCATTAGGCTCATTAATACATTGGATGAGAAGATTGAATTGTTACAGGCAATTGGAATTGACCATTTGGTAATCGTTCCGTTTACTGATGGGTTTGCCAATCAACCTGCGGAAGAATACGTTGAGCATTTTCTCTTTGATAAATTTCACCCACATACTATTATTATTGGTTACGATCATCGTTTTGGCCGTGACCGTTTAGGAGATTATCGCCTTTTAGAAAAAATGTCTAAGGAATTAAATTTTCAGCTTAAAGAAATTCCAAAACATATATTGGAGAATATTTCTATCAGTTCTACCAATATACGAGAAGCTATTTTGCACAATGATATTGCAACAGCAGATAAGTTATTAGGCTATAATTTTTTCTTTTCCGGTACCGTTGTTCATGGTAATAAATTAGGCAGACAACTTGGTTATCCGACAGCCAACTTAAAAATGGAAGATGAAGAAAAAATTATTCCCGGTAACGGTATTTATGCTGTGTATGCACAAGTTGAAGGTTCTGAAGACAGAATAAAGGGTATGATGAGTATTGGCTTTCGCCCAACTGTAGATGGCAAAACAAAAGTGATTGAAGTAAACTTGTTTGATTTCGATAAAGAGATATACGACCAGCAACTAAAAGTGTTTGTAAAAAAATACCTACGGGAAGAAGTAAAGTTTGACGGGCTGGAAGCTCTTGTAAAACAAATAGATCAGGACAAAATCAACAGCTTGAAGGTGCTATAAAAAAATAGGGATCACTTTTCAGTGACCCCATAGCTTGCCGTTAGAATAAATTTTGGTTGCGACTCATAACTTGGTAAAACGCTTCTTCATAGACTCCCCATCATCCTTTTTCGCTGCAAGGAAATATATTCCCGGCTGCAATTGAGTGACATCTATACGCTGTGTTTTAGACTTAATCAACACATTCATAACGAGTTGTCCATGTAAATTATATATATAAATTATTTTCCAATCCAGCGAATATCATACGCCAAATCCAAGATAAGCTCTGATGTTGCCGGATTCGGGTACATTTTCACCTCCAACCACCTTGGATCTTCTTCTGGTACTGGTGATTCAAATATGATCGGGGCATCCAATCCTTTTGAAGTAAGCAATGAATTGCGAACACCTCCCGGGTTAAATAGGCTAAGCATTCTTGCTTTTTGACCCAGCGTAAACATATTAATACAGTCATCGTTGGTAAAATCCATATAATTCATATACATATCACCGTTTGGTCCGTTTCCACAAGAAATTAGCACTCCCGAAGGGCAACTAACATTATTACCTGATTGCTTAGGTGTATCGGTAATACCATCGTCACCACAATATTCATCACCCCATAAATGTTTTAAACCGAGCCAGTGCCCAACTTCATGCACTGCCGTTTTTCCAAGATTAGATACAGCACTTGTCACATTTAAGTCAAAGGCATTAAAGTCCAATACAATGCCGTCATTTTCTGTAGTTCCGCCAATTACACTGGAATATCCTGAAACATTATCTAGTTTACAAACCCATATGTTCAGATAACTTTTAGGGTCCCAAGCATCAGTACCCATTTTAGCGGCATACTTCATTTCATCATTCGCTTCCCACTCTTTTATTGGAGTGTATTTGCGAGTAATACCATTGGTGTATCTTCTTTTAGGGTCTGAGGTTGCCAGTTGAAATTCAATTTCGCAATCAGCAGCAAGTGCTTTAAATCTGGCCGGTATATTAGCAGTGTCAGCATTCTGCTTTCTGAAAGCTTCGTTTAGTATTTTAATCTGGTTTTGAACAACTGCATCAGTCAGCTTTTGTTCCGGAGAATGATATAGAATATGTACAACAACAGGAATTTTTATAATGGTAGATTCAATTCTGTTTCCTTCTGTAGTGTTTTGGGGTTGCTGTCTTGCAATGAAAGACTCAATAGCTGCAACATTGTTTTTTAATGCTGCATCTTTTGCAAAAGCTTCAAGTTGATATGATTTTGAAACGCAGTTACGTTGTGCATTGAGGCAACTGATAGTAATAAAAGTAAATAGTATAAAAATTAATCCCGTCTTCATGAGTTTTCAATTGCTTAGTCGGTACATCAAGGCAACAAAAAATTACCAGGTGCTGATCACGGGAATTTGGAACTATAAAAAATGAAGGAATTGGGGATTAAAAAGGCAATTCAGGGATAGGATTTCGCTTGTAAAATTCCTTTGTTAAGGATTGTGTGTTTCAAATATAAAGCATAAAATTGATTTTACAAGTGATTGTACAATAAGTTTTTATATCGTAGTTTTCCCATACGAAGGTTAATAGTATAACCTTTAACAGCTTAAAAGAAAATCAGCACTTATTTTTGTGCCGCTAAAAGTAAAAAATGAAACAGTATTTATTGATTGGAATTCTATGTTTTGCTATTGCCTGTAAAAATGATGACTCAAAAAGGCCAGTTACTCCTCTACCCGATGCTCCAAAAAGCATGAGCTATTCTATCATAACCAGCTATCCGCATGATACATCATCTTATACACAAGGTTTGCTTATTTACAAAGGCGAAATGTATGAAGGCACTGGCAATTATACTTTTTCGAAATTGAAAAAAGTGGATATAAAGACCGGAAAAGCTTTGCAACAAATTTCGCTTCCAGATAAATATTTTGGAGAAGGTATTACTATTCTAAACGATACAATTTATCAACTTACTTGGAAAGAGAAAAAGGTTTTTGTTTATACATTAAAGGATTTCAAAAAAGTAAAAGAGTTTGATGCAAATATTGAAGGATGGGGATTAACCAATGATGGAAAAAACCTTATTGTAAGTACAGGCGGAAGCGATTTGAATTATTACGAACCATCAACTTTCAAATTATTAAAAACACAAACAGTAACTGAATCAGGTAATCCTTCCTTTAACTTAAACGAACTTGAATATATTGATGGATATGTTTATGCCAATCAATATCTATTGCCATATATATTTAAAATTGATCCCACCAACGGAAAAATTATAGCAAAAGCAGATTTAACAGGAATGTGGGATAGAATTAAAGCAATAGATCCTCATGCTGAAGTACCCAATGGCATTGCCTATGATTCAAGTACAAAGAAAATTTATATCACTGGAAAATTGTGGCCTGAATTGTATGAAGTACAGTTTAGTCAGTAATTATTTTCCAATAATATAAATTACCGAACTACACCGCTGTACATTACCTAGTGCTTTACTATTTGAACGTAGCCCATTAAAGAATGAAGCAAATAAATTTGATTTTCCCTGCCTATCCGACAGGCGGGCATTCTTGTATTTACTACTGAGCATCGACACATAAAAGCTATCGTACCACATTGGTTTGTACTGCTCAATTCTCATTCCATGCTTTTCAATCAGTATTTTCATGGATTGTGGTGAGAAGTGATACAAATGCCTTGGCACATCATATGCTGCCCAATGCTCTTGGTAAATAGCAGCATCTTTAGAAGTATAGTTTGGCACTGCTATAAATAGTTTCCCATTCTCTTTTAATATGGATTTCAGCTTTGTAATATAACCTTGCAAATCATGTACATGCTCCAACACATGCCACATAGTAATTGCATCAAAACTATTTTCCGGCAAATCATAAAACAGGTTGATGTTATTTAAATCAACATTATTTATTTGTACAGCTACTTTTCTTGCATCGTCATCAGGCTCTAATCCTGTTATCTGCCAACCAGCCTGTTTCATTTCGCTGGCAAATGCACCGGTGCCGCTACCAACATCTAAAAAATTTCCTGTTTTTAATCCTGTGGTTTTCTCTATCAATTTTCTTTTCTGCTTCAGTGTTCTTTTTCTTACTGATTGATAAAGGCTGTTTATAAATCCTTTGGATGTATTGGTGTGTGAAATATAATTCTCCGATTTGTAATAAGGTCCGATGGAATCAATATTAGGCACATCCTGCGTAAAACGAAGTGTGCAAGCTGTACATTCAACTATTACGAATAATTCACTACTTACAGTATAATCTTTGGCAGTAAGAATAGGTTTTAATCCTTCAGCACCGCAAGCCGGACAATTAGTATAATGTATAAGTTGTGACATTTTATACTCGCAAAGTAAATGGATAATGATTAATCAGAAAGAAGATATTAAGGCAATAGCTTGTAAGTCGCTGTTGATTCAATTGGACTTACTTGTTTACTGTTTGCAGTAGAAGTAACTTCTACTCCATTTTCAGAAAAGTACCAACCCAAAAAAACAACTGCTATCAACCCGATGACTACTGCAGCCGCCCACCAAAGCGATTTTTTTTCCACTTTTTCTGCAGCCACTGGTTGTTCCAGCACTATCTTTTCCTGTGGAATAAATTTCACTTCGCCACCTAAGCCTTTGCTTATCGTTCCTACATCATTCCAGTTAATGATATCACCATTTGCCAATTGATTTTTCAGATTGAAAGCAAAATCATTAAATCTTGTTACAGCCTCATGATCGGATGATGATAAAGCCTGACTAAGCCATTTATAAAAACTCATTGCCGGAGTTTGTTCTTTACTATCGAATGCAACGCTATAAGAGGGCGGTAAAATCTTTCTATTAGGAAAATCTGCAACAGCGGAATGTCTTTGCAATAAAAAAGTGCCGATGCCCGGCACTGGTAAATTTTTATGTAAAATGAGATAGCTATAAAGTTCAGCGTACATTATTTCGTCTTTTGGTCAAACGAAAATACGACTCCCCCGACAAAGTTGAACCCATATACAGGATATTGGTTCCAACGCCGATATTCTTTATTGAAAACGTTGTTGAATTGCGTCCAAAGATTTATGTTCTTGGTTATTTTAAACTCAAGTCCAGCACTTAAATCTATTGCACCTTCTAATTTTCCGGGAGTGCCATCCTTAAGTTGATACCTTGCACCATCCCAGGCAAACAAATCTGTTTTTAACCAAAGATCTTTTATGATCTGTAAACGCATAGCTGCTTTCAGTTCCAGCGGAATTAGCCCATAGGCTTTAGCATTATCTTGCAAGCCAGAAAACTGATTGAAAGTAACTCCTGTAATTATTGAAAACTTTTCATGGATATTAAAACCTAATTCCCCACCAAAATTCACCACATTCATTTTACTTTCGTTCACCACACGGAAAGATTTTCCACCCAAAGCAGTTAATGTATCATTTACAAACAATGGTTGATTATTTAGTTTGTTGAATCCCACTTTAGCAGCATAGGTGAAATGATCTCCAACAGAACCCTTAAACCCTGCAAACCGTTCTTCAATCCATGTATTCTTTAATTGATCAGGAATAAATAACCACGGATTTTCTCCCGCCAGGTACATATAAGTGGTTTTTCGGATATAGCCTGTCCACCCTGCCTGAAAAGTAAAGCGGCGATCTTCTGTATTAATATCTGCCAATACATTTGGGAACATTTTAAAACTCTTGTTATCCCATGAAGGCCTGATACCGATCTGTGCATTGATATTTGATGATTTATACAGCACCGATGGTGATATATAATACATAGTGTTATTCAACGCCGTTTTATTTTTTGGAGAGAGACGGGTAAGATCAAACGTTACCCCAAGATTAATAACCCATTCTTTACCTAATGTTTTTTGAAGCGGAAGATTTACAACTGTATTGCTTTCAGAATTTTTAAAATCATCGCTGAATACATCAATTTTTACTTCAGGAGAATAGGTTAATCCAAACTCTGTTTTGTTGATATTATGAAAACCAACTCTTGCAGATATAGTCTGGAAGTTTTGTTTCAATGAATCATTAGAAAAAGAAAGTGTTTGTGGTTCGTAACCATATTTATACATTCTTTCTTGTTTCATACCAATCCCTGCATTCCATTCTAAGTTATTTCCTGATCTGAAATAGCCAGATAACTTCACATTTGTATTACTGAATTTCTGAAACTCTCTTTTACCATCAGAGCCAACATGCTTTGCATAGATATTAAGTCCGGCAGTTTCGCCATCGCCAAAAGAAAAACCTGCTTGCACAAACGGAGTTCTTAAACTACCGAAACCTGCTTTGATGTAGTTGCTATTATCAAAACGTCCTACTGAATCAATATCCAACGCCAATGGCTTTAAAGAACCAGGCTGATAGGCAAATGCAAGATTCTGATTAGGAATATCATACGTAAGCTTTGGCTTTGTATCGTCTGCTGGCGGAGGTGTAGGATTGAAATTAATTTTTGCCGCTTCTCTTAGAATTGGTTTAAATGCTGATATAATTTCAACACCGCCTTTACCAGATGTATCTTTTTGAGCATTTATAATTCCAAAAGATAAAATGCCTGTTGCCAGTAAAAGTATTTTAAAAATTTGCTTCTTCATTATTACTATTTATTCCGAATTACAATTTCTATTCAAAACGTATTTAAAGCCCCTTTAGAGCCTGTCCCGAATTTTCGGGAGGTTGGGGTTTAATTATTAACCTTGCTTGATTTACCTTCTTCTACTGTTACCTGATCCAATTTTGACTGTGCTTCTGCTTTTAATTCAGCATCCGTAGTATTATCTACAACACTTTGGAATGTAGCTTTTGCATTGAAATAATCTTTTTGTTTGAAATAAATATCTCCCAAAAGAATATATGCTTTCGTTACCCAATAGTCATATGACCCTGATTTATTGATTGTTTCAAATGCGGCTTTTTCAGCATCGCTTAATTTGTTCAGACTAAGCCAGCAACTAGCAATCTCATATCTGGCTTCTGCCGCCATTGCAGCTTTGTTTAATTGCACCACCGACTTATAACTTGTAATTGCCTGATCAAATTCGCCAGACACTTGGAACGATTTTGCAATCGTCATATTCGCCAATGTCTTATCATCAGCACTGCTTCCTTTTGCTTCTGTCAACTCTTTTGCATTGGCAGCAGCTTCTGTCCATTTCTTTAACTGATATTGCGAACGTAACAAACCACGCATCGCTTCCAATTTTATTTCCTGACTACCTGTTATTTCTTTTAGCTGAATGAAATAATCTTCTGCTTTTGTATAATCTTTTAATTCGAAGAAATTAATTCTTGCTGCAGCAAGCACCGCTCTTTCTGCATATCTGTTTGGTGCATTTACTGCTACATTCTCATAGCCAACCAATGAATTTGCCCAGTCTTTCTTTGTATAATAAATTTCTGCTCTATTGAAATTTGCATCCAATGCATATGAACCATTAGGAAATTTTTGTAAATAGCCATTGAAACTTGCTAAGGCTTCATTTATCTTTTGGTCATCATATTGTTTTTCTGCTGCTGCATACGTAAGTGAGTCTTCTGTACTAACACTTAACGGTTTTCCCACGGAACGCATATAAGCTGCATATTCATCTGGCTTGGAATCTTCTATATAAATAACTCTGATAATATCCAATGCATCATCTGCTTCCTGCGAATTAGGATATTTTTCTACCAACGTTTTAAACTGAGCTAGTGCCTCCTGATTACTTTTTTAGGTTAAAATAAGCTGTTCCCAATTTAAGATAAGCCTGTGGTACTAGACTCGTATTGCCAGTTGTTTTTGTTACTGCTGTTAAATAAGGTAACGCCTCACGGAATCTTTCATTACTCATATATGTTTTAGCAACTTCCATATTCGCATCTGTTACCAAAGAAGAGTTAGGGAACTTCCTGATCATTGTATTCATCAAAGAAATCTTTTCAGTAGAACTTCTTACACCTGCAAGCATTGCATTCTGAAATGTTGCATAATCTTCCGCAGGCCATGAATATTTAATTACATTATCATACATGGCTTTTGCCTTTGTATAATCTTTCTGCATATAATGACAATCTGCTGTGCGGATATAGGCATCTTGCACAAATGCACTTGAACTTAACGCCGCACCTCTTCCAAGCGGTTCGAAATAAGATAAAGCAACGGAATAGTTCTCTTTTCTTAGATAAGAATAACCAAGGTTATATCTAACATTATTGATATTCGCCTCTCCACTTGTAGGTGTATTTGAGTTTGCATAAAGTTGGTAATATTTAATCGCTGTATCCAGTTTGTTATTACGATAACCAATTTCTCCTTTCCAAAAATGTGTGAATGGCAAAACAGAACCATTGTATTTGTCATTCATCACTTTGCTCAGTAATACATCTGCTTCATTCAATTGACCATCACTAATAAATTCTGTGGCTCGACCGTATAATATTCTTGGATATAATCGCTTTGCATTTTCTGATGGCTTGCTTAAACTTTCGAGTAAAGCCTGAGCATCTTTGTAATTATTAGTATTTGCCAGTACATCTACTAAAAGCTCTTTTGCTTCATTATTGTAAGTAGAGTTTGGATAATCAGCCAAAAAAGAACTTAAGCTGTTCAACGCTTCATCCTGATAGCCCAATTCGTAAGACAGTTTTGCATATTGATATTTAGAAATCTCTTTTTGTTCCGGATAGCTGCTGTTGGAAGAACAAAACAAAAATGCATTTCTTGCATTTGCTTTTTGACCAGTCTTCAAATATGCATCACCCAGCAAATACATAGAATGCTGGCTTATAGAATCATCTTTACCACTTAATTGTTTAAATCCATCAATCGCTTTGGTAAGATTATTGGCCTGATAATAACTGTAAGAAAGTTCATACAAATCTTCCCGACGAACTTTTTTGGAACGACCTACATAATCTTCCAGATAAGGCAATGCTTTTGCATATTCTTTCTTTTCAAAATATGCATGACCAATCAACTGCTTTAATTCAAGATCGTAATACTGAGAACTGCTACCCGATTGTAGCTTGTTCTGTATATAAGTGATGGCTTCATCCTTTTTTCCTTGTATATAATATATCTGTGCTATATAATAAGGAACAACTGTGTTGTAGTTCTTTTCGTTTTCTACAACTCTAAAACTTTCCAATGCTTCGCCATACTGCTTATCTCTGAAAGCAAGGAAACCATAATAATAATTAGCATCCATATAATTAGGATCGTCCTTCGTGGAACGAATGCTATTGAACAAAGGTTTTGCTTTTGCAAAATTTTGCAAATTGAAATAAGCATAACCTTGATGAAAACTCATATCAGCAATTTCCTTATTGCTGAGGTTTGAGATATTGGCCTGCTCATAATAGCGGATCGCATCTTCAAACTTTTCAGTACGGAAATAATATTCTGCCAAGTGATAATTCATCATCTGCACTCTGGCATTGTTTTTTTCTACATCAATATACTGCTGCGCCTCTTCTTCTGCCCTTCCTTCATTTTGCTTTAATGCACAAACAATAGCATAGTAATTTATTTCCTGTACAACAATCGGTTGATTTGCTTTATTGGTTTCCCGGATATCTTGTCTTAATTCCTTCAATAAAGGATAAGCAAGACTATACTTCTCTTTCTGGAAATATTCTTTTGCTTCCTTAAATTTTTCGTCGGAATCAGTGTAGTAACGGGTTTGTTGGGAAATGACGGCTTGGCCGATAGCAATACAAATTATCAGTAAACTTAGATTCTTCATTGATTTTGTCCTTTAAACCGGTGGCCCCGAAAAATTTGGGGATAATCAGTAAACGTTGCGAATATTCAAATTATTTCAAGTGAAACCAAACATCATTCCAAACATATGTGGATAAGTGTCTTATTGAGAATGGTTTAACATTTCATTGTCTTTACAGTACCCATTTCCCTCGAAAATAATAATATGAATCATTCCTCTTCGCTTTTACTTAATATTGCAATTCAAAAAAAATACCCATGAAAAAACTATTCACTACAAAATATTCAGATCGTTCTATTTCGCTTTCATTATTATTACTCAGACTTGCCGTAGGTGGTCTCATGATTCCGCATGGCTATAAAAAACTTTTAAACTTTGCCAACAAGTCTTCCGGATTTACCGATCCGTTTGGTATTGGCGGTCCAGCTTCCATGTCGATGGTGATATTTGCAGAATTCTTTTGTGCAGGATTACTTGTTTTAGGTCTACTTACCCGTTTAGCTACTATACCATTAATTATTACCATGTCAGTGGCATTATTCATTGCACATAAAGGACAAATATTTGGCGATGGTGAAACAGCAGCACTATTCCTAGCCGGTTATCTTATCATTTTATTAGCTGGTCCGGGGAAAATAAGTGCCGACAGGTTGATAGGAAAATAATCCTTAGTTTAGAAAAATGTTTACTACCGAAACGCAAATCAGGGTTCGCTATGCCGAAACAGACCAGATGGGAGTTGTATATCATGGCAACTATATTCCTTATTTTGAATCGTCTAGAGCAGAAGCAATCAGAGAATTAGGATATACCTATTCAGACATGGAAAAGATGGGCATTATAATGCCAGTTGTTGATGTACATTGCCACTACCTTCGACCGGCAAAGTATGATGACCTACTAACGGTGAAAACAATATTGAAAGAACTTCCAATACATCACAAAATAGAATTCCACCATGAAGTTTATAATGAAGCAAACGAATTGCTGGTAACTGGAAAGATCATTTTATATTTTATGGAAGCTAACAGAATGAAACGTACAACTATGCCTTTGCCGATACTTGAAAAACTTCAACCCTATTTTAATTAAACTGATGGATAATTTCGAAGACGGATTGGAAAAACAACATGTATCGCCAGAAATGGAGACCAATGAAACTATTATTTATCCTTCAAAATACCGAAAGCAGCATCAACCCGAAAATGTGTGGATGAAATCTATCATCAGCCTTGCTTTATATCTTGCACTTGGCTATTATATTTTTAAGCAGTGGGAAATTCTATTGTTAATTACCGCCATTGTAATGATACATGAACTGGGACATTTTTTTGCGATGAAATTTTTCAAGTATAACGATCTGGGTATTTTTTTTATTCCATTGTTAGGTGCATATGTTTCAGGAAGTAAACGGGAGGTTTCTCAAAAGCAATCAGCAGTAATATTGCTGGCAGGTCCATTGCCGGGAATAATTATTGGGATAATTCTTTACTTGATAGATCAAAATGGCGCAGGGTACTCAATCTTAAAAATTTCATACTCCCAAATTGCTTTTCTGTTTATTATTCTAAATCTGATTAACCTCTTCCCTATTTACCCATTAGATGGCGGCCAATTATTAAACAGGGTTTTTCTAAATGAAGAAAGCAGATGGAGTAAATTCTTCATTTTTCTATCAATAGGCATTTTATGCTGGGCGGCTATCGCCATTCCTTTCTATGTGTTATTAATTTTTCCTGCAATGATGTTATTAAGAATGTTTGGCGAAAAAAACATTTCATCTTTAGAAAAGAGAATTGAGGAAGAAGGCATCAATACTGATCTAGAATATGAAGACCTACCTGATGAAGACTACTGGAAAATTAGAAATATTTTGATCGAAGATTATCCTCCCTTTAAAGATGTAAACCCTGCACCGCCATTTGAATACGATGAAAAAGAAGAAAAAATAATGACAACAATACAAAACTTGTTACATCGCCATTTGATACAGGATATGTCCATTGCCGGAAAAATTTTAATCTTTCTTATCTGGATTGCAGCCATCGCATCACCATGGCTTTTAAAAATGGATATTCCTTTTTTACGGCAATTTGGACTTTAAACCCTGTTGTGGTCAGCTCTCCAGTTTTGTACGGCTTCTTTAATTTGTTTCTGACTCATTTTTTCATCCACTGCTCTTTTTGCTAATGCAACAAACTCTTCATCACTTGCAAAGCGAAGGGCAATAATTTGTCCCATTCTTAATTCCTTGTCAAACGGTTTTCCAGTTAATACAAAATGACGGAAATTTTCTTCAGCTCTAATAGCTCTGTCTTGTGCCTTTAAAGCAAAAACTCTGGCATACCAGAAAATGATTATTAGAATTATAAAAACAACTACTAACAGAGCAGCTGAATAATGAGTATGAGCATCTGCTTGAAGGAGATTGACAATACTTCCTCCAAAACCTAGCAGCAATAATAAACCTCCGATAAAATGATAGTTTGGTACTAGGCGGGTATGATTCTTAAAATTTTGTTCAGACATAATAATTAGTTTGTGGTTTGAAAACTTATTGTTTGCAATTGCGACCTTGAAAGTAAGGGAATTCTGCTTCCCGTTCACTATTGCCTATTGACCATTCACTTCAACTCATCCAGCACCTTATACATCTTACTTACCACTCCAGAAGTTTTGCCATTGTAATTATTTACCAAAAAAGAAAAGATATACTCTTTGCCATCTTTTGCTTTGTGATAACCGCAAAAGCCTTTTACATCTTTTATAGTACCGCTTTTCATTTTCATGCCATTGTAATCAGGGAACCCTTTGAGATAATACGGGTACCAGTCTTTTCCCTTTGCATATTTTAAAACCTCCACCTGTGCATGAGTCGTTGTTCTATTTTGTGGCGATAAACCAGAACCATCGCTGATGTTTAATTCATCCTCATCAATACCTTTTTGTTTCCAAAAGTCTTTTACAATTTTTACGCCGCCATCGGTACTGCCAAAACCGTTTTTTTCGTAAGCAAATGTTTTTAGTAATGCTTCGCCGTAGAGGTTAATGCTTTTTTTGAGGAACCAATAAGTGATGGAGTCGAGGGATGGAGAATAGTGGGTGTACAAAATCTCTGGCTTACTTTTAAACTCATCGCTAAACAGTGTAGCTATGTGATTATAGGGTTTATCTCTCCCAAACAATGTATCCCGAAGTGTCTCAACAAATTGATTAGCTGGATAAGGCATAGCTCCAGAAATCTCAAACTTATTTTCATTTACAGGAATAGTTCCTCTTACAACTCCGCCATTTTCTGAAGCAGGAAGATATATATAGGCATTATCCCCAGAGCCAGCTTTAGCAGAAGTAGCATATGAATTGATTTCATAAGAATATAAATCAGGAATTGTTTTAACCACTTCCACATTATCTCCAATTTTGGAACCTGATTTTAGAATCAAGTCATATTGGTTTTCTCTCCAGTTGATTAAACCTGCGCCTGCTCCATAATAATTTCCAATATCCTGCCAAATCCAACCGTCTGGAATGTTTTGCCTATCCCATCCTTTTTGATTTACATAAACTGTCGAATTAGTACTTTCAATAACAGGTTTATAGGTCTTAATTATCCCATCAAGTATGAATTGTTCTTTTGTTGAATTCCATCTCCAACTACCAAATGTAGGATCCCCAGAAGGTTTCAAGTACACAGAGTTTTCTTTTTCCCCTTTCAGTATTCCCAGTTCCGTTTTATACCTATAATCTTTCCCCAACAACTCAAAAGCAGTAGCGGCAGTAATAATTTTCTGAGTAGATGCCGGCGCCAAACCAATCTGAGAGTTTTTATCAAACACAACCTCACCTGTTTTAGCATCAATAACATACAAGGAACTGATGGCATGTTTTAACTGGCTGTCGCTTTCAAACTGTTGCCAGGCTTTTTGTAGGTTTTGAGAAACTGACTGACTAAAAGAAACTGAAACGAAAAATACCGTACAAAAAACAAGAATTATTTTCTTCATAGACTTAAACATTAATCTGTCAAATTTAACCAACTCTTACCTTTGCTCCGAATTTTGATCTATGAATAATGTTAATGCTTCTATCATCACCATTGGTGATGAATTATTGATTGGCCAAACAATTGACACCAACTCTGCTTTTATTGCACAGGAACTCAATAAAATTGGTGTGTGGGTAAGAAGAAGAGTTGCTGTGGGTGATGTGTATGATGATATATGGCAGGCATTGGATGAAGAAGGAGAAAACTCAGACATCATTATTATTACTGGTGGATTAGGCCCTACGGCAGATGATATTACCAAACCACTTCTTTGCAAATATTTTGGCGGTAAGATGATAGTGAATGAGAAAGTGCTGGCTCATGTAAAATATTTATTTGAAAACGTATTTCGTCGTAGCGGTCCAATGCTGGAAAGAAATATGAAGCAGGCTGAAGTACCGGATGTGTGTACAGTTTTACATAATAAAAGAGGTACGGCACCGGGGATGTTGTTCAGCCCCCCCACCCCCCGCAGGGGGGATTTGGAATCCGAAAGTGCATTTAACACTAAAGCTTACTTAAGAGCAGATCCATTTGTATATGGCTTGCTAAAAGATTTTGTAAAGGAGCATCGAAGTAAGTCTACTGATGCTGAAAAGCTATTATGGGAAATTGTGAAAGGAAAAAAAATGGCTGGTTTTAAGTTTAGAAGACAACATATTATTTCAACTTATATTGCTGATTTTGTTTCTCTTTCAGAAAAACTAATTATTGAAGTTGATGGACTGCATCATCAGCTCCCGGAAAATAAAAAAAGTGATGACGAACGAACGAAAGAATTAAACATGCTTGGCTTTAATGTCATTCGTTTCACCAACAAACAGGTATTATCTGAAACCGATTATACAATAAACACTATCCTTCTCGAATTAAAAAAAGAAAAGCCTGAAATATCAGACTCTGAAGCCCCTCCTGCGGAGGGGTTTGGGGAGGCTGGGCCTGTATTTATTTCCCTACCCGGCGTTCCCCACGAAATGAAAGGATTAATGATGGATGAAGTAATTCCATTTATTCTTAAGGAATATGATTTGCCTGCCATCGTTCATAAAACTGCTTTCACTGCCGGTATTGGCGAATCTATGTTGGCAGAAATGCTGAAAGAATTTGAACCTTCTCTACCATCGCATATTAAACTTGCATACTTGCCAAATTATGGTATGGTAAAACTAAGATTGACAACAACAGGTAATAATAAGGAAGAAGTTGAAAAAGAATTGCTGCCTCTTTTTGAAAAGATGATGAAGAAAGCAAAAGGCAAGACTATGGGAACCGCTGAAAGTTGTACTGGTGGTTATATTGCTCATCTGATCACAGCAATTCCTGGTTCATCAATATACTATAATGGCTCAGTAGTGAGCTACTCATATGAAACAAAAGAAAATATTCTTGGTGTAAAAAAAGAAACATTGGAAAAAACCGGTGCCGTTAGTGAAGAAACGGTTACTGAAATGGCAAAAGGTGCCATAAAAACTTTGAATGTAGATTATGTTGTTGCTGTTTCAGGTATTATGGGGCCGGAAGGAGGAACTGAAGATAAACCAGTTGGAACCGTTTGGATCGCTGTAGCTGATAAGAATAAAGTGGAAACAACTGTTTTACATCTTCGCTTTGACAGGCAACGGAATATTGAGATGACAGCCGCCAACGCATTAAACTTTCTACGGAAATTTATACTAAAGAACTAGGAAAATTCGGATTAAAATTGATTAGCTGGAAAACTTTACCTTTGAGCCGATTGCTACTGCCCAAATTCAAACGCACAGTATTCCAAAATTGGAAATATTACTTAAAAAGTAAAACTGCAATCTTAAATCTAAAATCTTAAATAATATTATGGCTGTTGTTGATTTAATAATGCCGAAACTGGGTGAAAGTATAATGGAAGCTACCATTTTGAAATGGATGAAGCAGCCGGGAGATACTGTGGAAATGGATGAAACAGTGTTGGAAATTGCCACTGATAAAGTGGATAGCGAAGTGCCGAGCACTGCCGCTGGTGTGATTGAAGAAATTCTATTTAATGTAAATGATGTAGTGCCCATTGGTACTGTAATTGCCAGAATAAAAACGGGTGCTGCGGAAACTTCAGCGCCTAAAACAGTTGTATCTGCACCGATGCAGGAAGTTGTCTCATCGCAACCAGATCAGGTGGCAGAAGTGGTGGAAACAATTAAAAGGCCTGCTGCTGCGCAAGCACAACCAACAAATGGTGCAACAAATCGCTTTTACTCTCCGTTGGTATTAAATATTGCTGCAAGCGAAGGTGTTAGTATGGTTGACTTGGAAAATATTCCGGGTACTGGTAATGAAGGAAGGGTGACAAAGAAAGATATTTTGCAATTTGTGAGTGAGAGAAAGTCGGGGAAAGCTTCGAGCAATGAGCTACGAGTTTCGAGCAGGGAAAATGTATCAGTTACAAATGAATCTCCAAAACTCGCAGCTCACAACTCACAGCTCACAACTTACTCTGGCAATGTAGAGATTATTGAAATGGACAGAATGCGGAAGCTGATTGCAGACCATATGGTTCGTAGTAAGCATACAAGTCCGCATGTAACCAGCTTTACCGAAGCTGATGTAACAAATATGGTGATGTGGCGAAATAAAGTGAAGAAAGATTTTGAAAAAAGAGAAGGAACTAAAATCACTTTCACCCCATTGTTTATAGAAGCTGTTGTACGTTGCATTAAGAAATTCCCGCTGATTAATTGTTCGTTAGATGGGAACAATATAATTATAAAGAAAGATATTAATATCGGAATGGCTACAGCATTGCCAAGTGGCAATTTGATCGTACCTGTAATTAAAAATGCTGATCAATTAAATTTAGTTGGTTTAGCGAAACAAGTAAACGGTTTGGCAGATGCTGCAAGAAACGGAAAGTTGAAAGTTGATGATACAACTGGCGGCACTTTTACCATGACAAATGTTGGAACTTTTGGCAGCTTGATGGGAACACCGATAATCAATCAACCACAGGTTGCTATTCTTGCTGTTGGTGCTATTAAGAAAAGGCCTGTAGTAATTGAGTCTCCATCTGGCGATAGCATCGCCATACGTCATATGATGTATTTAAGTATGAGCTATGACCATCGTATTGTGGATGGAAGTTTGGGTGCTACATTTTTAACTGCTGTAGCAAAAGAGATGGAAAACTTTGATGGAGATAGAGAGTATTAGCCGGTAAGAATGTAAGACGGTAAGTTTTAATAACTTCCTTATTATCTTTCCGCCTTCCCGGCAAAAATAGTTATCTTATTTATTGAGAAGGCTTTCCGTATTTACCATTTGTAAAAATATATTTATCTCCTTTCCGCTTCAGGATAAAAAGGTTGTCGTATATCGATTCATTTAAATCTCCCGGTACTACTTTAGTTCCTACTAATTTATTAGCCAGGTCATCAATAGTATTTGAGTGGCCGACAATTAATACATCCCCTTTTTTAATTGTTTTTATCTTTTGGATAAAAGCATCCATTGAATCTGGTCTGCTACTGTAAATCTGAATCGGCATTCCAAGGTATAACTCTTTCAAAGGTTTTGCTGTAGAAGTGGTACGTAATGTATTGGTAGAAAAAATATGCTTTACATTTTTACTTCCTAAAATTTGTTTTAATGCCAATGCCCTTTCTTCCCCTTCAATGGTCAATGGCGGATTGGTGGATGGTTTCATAGAAGCCATATCAATACCTGATGCTTTTTCTGCATGGCGAACTACATAGATTGTATTACTACAGGAAAAAAGAACGACAGAAAGCAATAAAATTATTAACCGCATGTGGATTGTTTTAACAAATTAAAATTAAACTTCCTTTCTTATTATTCCGTCTTTTTAGTAAATTACTTAAACAAAATTTGAAACACTATGAAATCATTATCCGAAACCTGGTTTGCCGAAGGCCGTATTGATTTTGAATTAAAAAAATATACCCTTCTCGCCTACCTGCAGGAAGTGAATAAGCACTTCGACGCAAATAAACTATATCCGCAACTGGCCGATATGGTATTTCATTACAATAATATTGTCGCCTTCCGGGAAAATAAAAAACACTTACAGGAAAATTTTCCTAAAAGACTGACTGGTATGCAAATGGAAAAACTGCAGGTTCTTTATGAGCAGTTGATTCAGGATGATGAAATGATGCAGGAGTTGGAAGATATTATTCATTATTCTGCAGCCAAGATTCAAAAAACAATCCGTAACGGAACAGAGATATATGAATTTGTAGAAGATAAAATAAGTATCAACCCGGTTGGTATCATACCGCTTGATACAAGAGAAGGTTATTTCTTTTTAAGTGCAGGAGATAATCATCAAACTCACGTCTATCATTACAGACTTTCAATTTTTGAAAAGCATGATGAAAAATACAGGAGCATCCGCACATTATTTCTAGATGAAAGACAACGAACTATTTCAAACACTTATGAAAACATCAAAGCTGAATTGATCCGACATTGGAAAGACCTTCCCAATCCGGCTGTATATTGTATTGAAACAGATTTGAAATTTCCAGTTGATGAAACTTTGTTGCCGGTGGCAAAAAGAAGTTTGGTGAAATTTATAAGCGAGGCTGCCTAATGGTTAATCAGTTAAATAGTTAATTGGTTTAAATGGGAAAAAATAATATTTATCGCCCAATTAACTACTTAACTAATAAACTAATCAACCAGTTCCAACCCCCAATCTTTTCCTTTCTTCACGGCAGGAATACCATCTACTATCCACTTTGGCGGTTTCTCTCCTTTCAATAACCAATCGAAATATTGTTGTTCTCTTATTGAAATATCTTTTTTATTGATACGCTGAACAAGGTTATGGTCTTCTCCATTATAAGTAAGCATCCAAACTTTTTTACCAAGTCTTCTCATTCCGGTAAAAAGTTCTATGCCCTGATACCAAGGAACTGCTCCATCTGCATCGTTAGCCATAATTACTAATGGTGTTTTTACTTTTGGCAAATGGAATAACGGAGAGTTGGCAATATAAAGATCTGGCCGCTCCCATAATGTAGCTCCAATCCGGCTTTGTGTTTTTTCGTATTGAAACTGACGAGTAACACCAGTTCCCCAGCGGATTCCGCCGTAAGCACTTGTCATGTTGGCAACAGGAGCACCAGCCCATGCTGCTTTAAACATATTGGTCATTGTAATTAACTGAGCAACTTGTATACCACCCCAGCTTTGACCTTGTATGCCAATATTAGCACCATCAATCCATTTTTTCTTTGCCAACGATTGAGCAGCACTTACTACATAGTCGTATGTATTTTTTGATTGCTTACCAGTGGTGTAATGTATATCCGGAGAAAAAACAACATACCCACGGCTTACAAAGAAGGAAATATTTAAGCGACTACCTGTTGGTGTGGGGTCAATATAATCATGCAAAGTGTTAGAATGTGTTTCATAGAAATACATGATCATCGGGTACTTCTTTGTGGAATCAAAATCTTCCGGCTTGTATAAAACTCCTCTTAATTTATTATTGGTGGTAATTCCTAAATGAGCTAATCCTTCACTCTTAGTAATTTTATTAGTAAATTTCAGCCATTTTACCGGAGGCAATGCAATAAACTTTTCTTCATTATCTGTTTTTAAATACCTGTACGCTTCATTCTTTTCCCTTCCATTAGTGATATTTTTTACATTAAAAGAATTAGATGGATTAATCTCCCAGATATCATACTGATCATAAACAAATAATAATGAATCGTTTTTATACCAACCCATTACTCCATAAGGCGGCGGATCACTCGGCGAATCATGTTCTTCATCCCATAAAGGAAACTTAATATTAGCTGTAATATTTTTTGTAATTGTTCCATCCCAAGCAAAATAATTTTTCGCTTTGCTCTCGTACCACATTATATATTTTCCGGTTGGTGAAACAAGTTGAGGTGAAATAAATCCATCCAAATCTTTCTTCACTAATTTTTTACTGGCATCTTTTACATTGATAGCATAAATATCTTTTTTAGTCGTACCAGTCCATTGGCTTTCTATTCGTTTGCCAAAATCTGTAACCCCCACAAATTGACTACCATCGCCTTCATTGGTTTGATAAACTGTAGGAATTTCTTCAGTTTCTAATTGCTGCAAACTATTATCATTGAAATCATAAACTGCCAGATAGCTTGTTTGTAAATCTCTTTGTAATCTTCTTAACTGTACGGGTTGTAAATAATCATCATTATAATGCCACACATCTAGTTTTACCAGATCAATATCTATTAAAGTTGTATCCTTTGGAGCTTGAATAGGTGCTGTTCCAAAAAACAATCGGCTGCCTGATTTGCTGAAACTAAGATTGGCATGTTCACTCACTGTCATACCTAATTCCATTCCTACCGAATTCTTATCAACAAGCATCCTTGCACTATCCATTCCATTTTTATAATACCATAGTTTATAAAACTTCTGCAACTCTTTTGGCTTTGCATCTCTTTCTGCCACATAAGCTAGTTGTGATCCATCTTCCGAAAAAGAAAAGTTCTTAAACTCATTTCCACCATTGCTTAAAACAGTTGTTGCTGCTTTATCTAGATTATATACAAACACAGAAGCTTTACTTAAACTATCTTTTGGATTTTTAGCTTGCTCTATCAGCAATTGCTTCCCTTTCTTGCTAAATTGATATTCCAGTACATTTTTGAATGTCTTTTCTTTTCCATCGTAAAGATTTCGAACAACTAAATCAGTTCCAGCATCAGTTGGGCCAGTAGGAGTTTCATCGCCGTCGGCATCAGTGTAATTGGTAATTAATAATTCAGAAAAAATAATTTCCTCGTCATCATCCTTGTTTTTTTTCTTTTTCTTCGGCATTGATTCAATTACATTGTACAAAGAATCAATTACTCTGCTCAAACTATCCGCAATTTTTTTATCTGATGATTCAGGCTTCTTCGCTGTTTCTTTTTTCTCTATTGCTTTCTCCAGATGATAAGCTACCCAGCCTGCTTCTTTATCAGGTGTTTTATAATTTTTTACTTTGGGTAGTTTCCATACACTGTCTTTACCCAATTCTACTATGGCAAAAGAATCTTTTGGCGTATCATCAGGCTTTTTCTTTTTTATTCTTGCTTCTCTAGTATCAGCAAAAAAAGGTTTAATCTTAAAAATAGCATAGCGACTGTCTTCAGTAATTGTAGCGTTATAACCTCTTGGCACCACTTTTTTGTAAGTGGCATCTGATGATTGTATCACCAATTCATTGTCGCCTTCTTGTGGGTTGATGGAATAAACGACCCATTTCCCATCATTGCTGATCATACGTTCACCGATGCTTTGCCAGCCATCATAAACAGAATGGTCTAATGTTTTTTTTTGTGCAAGTAAAATAGTGAATGATAATAATAGTGTAGTGCTAAAAATGAGCCTTTTCATTTGTATAGTTTTGGATCCCTTAAAGATAATGGTGAAATGGCAAATATCTTACGGCTTTTTACCAACGGCAATACCATATTGCCAAAGCCCTTTTTTCATTCCCTTGTATTGATATTTACAAGCCATAATATTTTTCTTCTGCATATCGGTTGCGGGTTTGGAGAAATTGACTTTTTTCCAAAGCAGATAAAGCTTCGCCAGAAAATAAAACCGGTACAATCGCCGGGAAGAATGAGAAGCTTGTTTTGATATATTATGATAATTAATATCTGTAAAGCCAGCGGCTTGCATGAAATTTTTAAACCTTTCCGGCGATTCTAGATAATTTACCTGCCATCCATCTGCCCATTGACTGATAATAGGATTCTCATTGTTTGTAAAATCAGTAACAAACCCATCTGCCACTACTAATCTTCCTCCGGGTTTTAATAACCGAAATGCTTCTTTGATAAATTTTTCCTTATCATCAGCATAGCAAATGCTTTCGCAGCCCCACACCACATCAAAACTTGCATCCGGAAAATCAGTTGCACTATAATCCATCGCTTTAAAATTGACTAAATCCTCTACATTTTTTTTTGCAGCGTTTTCATTTGCTTGTTGCACCTGCCGTTCACTTAGAGTAATGCCTGTTACTTTACAACCTAACACGGTTGCCATAAAAATACTGCTACCACCTACACCGCAACCTGCATCTAGCACTTTATCAGTGGATTTGATTTCTGCTGTTTCAATCATTATTTCATTCATTCGTAACAATGATTCTGGAAAAGAATTTACTTTTTCATCCCAATAACCATAATGAATGGCGAGGCTGTTATTCAAATCCCAGGAATCTTTGTAAGCATTCTCGGTGTCTTTATAATATTCAATTATTCTTTTATGGTAATCAGCTGACTGCATTTTCTATTATCTTCTTTTCTACTTTAACTAATAAATAAATATGGATTATCAATGCCACTGCAATAATGGCGAAACCAACATAAAACCATTTGCTAAGAAACTCGTTTTCTTTGTACACAATGAAAGCTAGTATAATTCCATAGACTGGCTCCAGATTATAAGAAAGATTCACTGTGAAAGCGGAAAGTCTTTTCAATGCATTTCCTGAAAGTTTGAATGCCAATACTGAACAGAACCAAGCCAATACCAATAACCAACCTAGGTTTTCTAATGATGGAATAAAACTATCTACCGGGAATTTTTGCAAATAAAAAGGCATAAGTAATGACAATACTAAAAGACCGCCGGTTTGCTGCCAGGTTAGCATAGTTTCAACATTTGTTCTTTTTAAAAACTCCCGATTGAAAATGGGAAATAAGGATGCAAGAATGGCTGATATTATTCCCAAAATGATACCTGTTTTGTAATGCGTATCAAAATGAAAGATGATATAAATACCGCTTAATGTAATAAGGCCAAGAGCTAACTCGGTCCAGTTCATCTTCTTTTTTAAAATCACTGGTTCAAACAAAGCTGTAAAGAAACTGATGGCAGAGAAACAAACCAGCGATACTGATACATTCGAATATTTTATGGAGCCATAAAATGTTATCCAATGCATAGCTGCAATAAAACCAACCGCAGAAATTTTAATAATGTCAATTAAAGGGATCTTTTGCAGCTTCTTCATAAGGCCAAATAAAATCCACATGGTAGCCGCGGTCAGCAAGAGTCTATACCATACTATCATCCCTTCATTTAAGGTAATAAGTCTACCAAGAATTCCAGTAAACCCGGCAAGAAAAACGGCAATATGCAGTTGAAGAAAGGCTTTTTTCATTCGCCCTGCAAACTAAAGAAAAGAGATTATAAAATAGTGGAGATATTTTATTTCAACCGGAACTTACTTGTTATTCAACGGCACAGCCTTTAAAGTATCATTTTTTTTTACCCGTTTTCTATAATTTTTAAACATACTGTTCCAACGCAACTTTAGTACACCAAGTATTCCTTCCTTTACAATCCCTTTGTTCATTTTTGAAACGCCGTAGGTTCTGTCTTGAAATATGATTGGCACTTCTTTTACTTTAAAACCTAATTTCCAGGCGGCAAATTTCATTTCAATCTGGAATGCATAGCCTACAAATCGAATTTCATCAAGATTAATTGTTTCAAGCACTTCCTTTTTATAACAAACAAACCCGGCAGTAGGATCTTTTACCGGCATCCAGGTAATCATTCTTGTATAGAGAGAAGCTCCTTTTGATAATGCAATTCGATTGGTAGGCCAGTTAACTACGCCACCACCTTTTATATACCTCGACCCAACGGCAACATCAGCTCCATCATTTTTACAGGCATTGTAAAGCTTTGGCAAATCATTTGGATTGTGAGAAAAGTCTGCGTCAATTTCAAAAATAAATTGGTATCCCTTTTCAATTGCCCATTTAAAGCCATGAATATAGGCTGTTCCTAATCCTAGCTTACCAGTTCTTTCTTCTATAAATATTTTACCGGAAAATTTAGGAATAAGCTCCAGTACAATTTGAGCCGTACCGTCAGGTGAGCCATCGTCAATAACCAATACATGAAAGCCATCATTCAAATTGAAGATGGCATGAAGAATGTTGCTGATATTCTCCTTCTCATTATATGTAGGAATGATAACTAATTTTTCCACTCAATAAATATATATTGTAAATATCGAATTTACGAAAAACAGTAGAGATGCTGTGTTAAAAAATTAAACGGTTCTTAATGCTTCCGTTAGCTTTTCTTAAGCATGGTACGGGTGTAAATCTCTGTCAGTTTCTGCTTGGTATGTTGTGGAAAATCGCCTTTCATCATCCAATCGTAATATTGAGGTTCTGCTTTTAGAACTTCTGAAACCGGACGACCTTTAAATTTACCAAAGTTGAATACTTCGGTTCCATTTTCCATTACAAACCGGCGGGCAAAATCCACCACTTGATCCTCGCCAATTACTTTAAGAATGGAGTCTAAATTATTACCAAGTTCACTGTAATGCTTTAACTGGGCTTCCAAAATTTCATAGGTTGCCGATGCATCTACTTCTGCGCTATGAGCCCCATCTAAAGTTTTACTACAATAGAATTTGTATGCGGCAGTTAATGTTCTTGGTTCCATTTTGTGAAAGATATTCTGAACATCAAGCAATTTTCTGTTCTTCATGTCAAAATCGACATCGGCTCTTAGAAATTCCTCCATCAATAACGGAATATCAAAACGATTAGAATTATATCCGGCGAAATCGCAACCATCCAGCATTTGCTTTAATTCCTGTGCCACTTGTTTAAAAGTTGGTTCATCCTTTACCATTTCGTCCGTAATACCATGTATATCGCTAGAGCTTTTGGGTATGGGCATTCCGGGATTGATGCGTTTGCATTTTACACTCTTGGTACCATCTGTCAATACTTTTACAATGGCAATTTCAACGATACGGTCAGATCCTGGATTTACACCAGTTGTTTCAAGGTCAATAAAGGCTAAGGGCTTTTTAAGTTGTAGCATCAGGTTAGTAATTTCTCTTATTTTATAATATTAAAGATGGTAAAGGTAACAGATTATATTCCTTTAAAAAAAGGGTTCGTCGCAAAAAACTGCATACGAAATGAAGAAAATCAAGCATTTATAAGAATCATTTTGTATAAAAATAAACGAAAAAGACTTCTTACCTTTATCCAACAAAATATTTTGAGCAAATTTCCGTTTACCTTCAAATATCCATCTAATGAAAAATAAATTTCTTACAGTTTTAGCTATTTTAATGGTAATTGTATTCCTTTCAGCCTGTTCTTCGCAAAAATATGGCTGCCCAGGAAATCCTCAAGCAAGTTCAAAGTTCAGAGGCTAATTCCAACATCAAAAAATCTGGTATTAATTTAGTTGGCAATGCTTTTTTGCCTTTTTCTGCTAAAAAAACGACGGCGATTCTGTATTAATGCATCCCTATTTTTGGATAGATATACAGAATGTAATCCCATTTCCTGTATTTTACCTTTTAACTGAAATGTTCCCATTTGATCCGCCTTTAGATATTTGGGCAATTCAACCAGTTTAAGTACAGCATCTGAAACCAGTAATTCAGATGCTAATTCATGGCATTTACCCAGCATTCTTGCTGTAGCATTCAATACATCGCCATGATAGGCAATTTCAGATTTATATTTTCCAACTTCCGATACGACAACTGTTCCTCCATGTAATGCTGCCTTAAATTCTGGTACTCTTCCATATCTTTCTTCGTAATATGACTTGTATCTTCTTATTTGTTTTTGTATGGCAAAGAAACAACGGATGCAGACAGCAAATTTAATTCCCTTCTTAAGTGGCCATGTAACCACAGCTTCGTCTCCAACATACTGATATATTCTCCCAAAATAACGGGCAATAGGTTCGCTTATATCATAAAAATAATCTTGTAGAAAATGACTGTACTCCATCTCTCCCATTTCTTCTGCTATATCTGTAGAATTATTAAGATCAACAAAGAGAAATAAACGTTCCTCTTGTTTTACCTGGTGATATTTACCAAGCACAAGATTATAAATAGCATCCCTTCCCAACTTTCGATGCAATTCATCAAGAAAATTTGAGAAAATAGAAATGGAAAGTGCTAATCCTAGAAATTCAAACACTTTTCTTGTAGAAAAGAAATCATACAGGCTATGTGGAAAAATGGTTTCATATGTATTGATATTTAACCACATCACAATTACCATGATGAAGAAAAACAAGACCATGAACCATACTACCAACCTGAATGTTCTTAAAAAAAGGTAAATCCAAAAACGGTTACGACGATGGCGCCGTCGAAACGCTTGTGATTGAGTTTCAAAAAAGGCAATAGCAAATCCTATGGGCAAGCTTACAATCAAAGAAGTTGAAAATCCAATCCAATTGAAACCATGCCTAGCAAACGAATAAAAAGCAAACAAGAAAACTGACAGATAAATTATATAAACGTTATTCTGCGAAATTACTTTCCAAGGCTGGAGCAAGTCGAAAGAAAATGTTTCAGTTCTACTAGAATAAGAACCTATTGAGGTCCCTAGATTACTGGATGTATTTTCCTTTTCGTTCGACATGTTAATCTAATTGGTAAATTTGATTATAAATCAATGGGACGAAAATAAAAATAAAAAGTAAAACTGCAGATTAATCTGAAAATACCATACTTTTGCGGTCAATCATGAGAACATTTACACATAATCATCATCATTTCTTACTCTTTCAGAGTAGGCCGTGAGGATATTATGTACTATACATAATCAAGGGCTTACTTAACGGTAAGCCCTTTTATTTTAAATAATACGAAATGAGTGAGACACTAAGAATTGCTGTTCAAAAATCTGGTCGCCTATACGATGGCTCCATGAAACTGCTCAAAGAATGTGGCATTGAAGTAAGCAATGGCAATAATCAACTACGAGTAATTGCTGCCAATTTTCCGGTAGAGATTTTCTTTTTGCGGGATGATGACATTCCAGAATATGTACAAGATGCTGTAGCCGATATTGGATTTGTTGGCGAAAATGTAGTGAAAGAGAAAAACAAAGAAGTGGATACAATTGAGAAATTAGGTTTTGGAAAATGTCGTTTATCTATTGCCATTCCTAAAACAGGTGCTTTGCAATCGATAAGTGATTTAAATGGAAAAAAAATTGCAACCAGCTATCCTTTTATTCTTTCATCGTTCCTCAAAGAGAAAAATATTCAAGCTTCCATTCATGAGATAAGCGGCTCAGTAGAAATAGCACCAAAAATTGGTTTAGCTGATGCTATCTGCGATCTTGTAAGCTCTGGTAGCACACTATTTACAAATGAATTAAAAGAAATCGAAACAATTCTTTATTCAGAGTCTATACTAATCAGTAATAAGAAACTCTCTGCTGAAAAGAAAATTATTCTTGAAAGTTTGCAGTTCAGATTAAGCGCCGTTAAAAAAGCGAAGAACAATAAATATGTTTTGTTAAATGCGCCAAACGAAAAATTAGATACCATTTGCCAATTACTACCTGGAATGAAAAGCCCAACAATTCTTCCATTAGCAGAAGAAGGCTGGAGCTCGGTTCACTCAGTAATCAGCGAAACTGATTTCTGGAATATAATTGAAAAATTAAAATCCAATGGTGCAGAAGGCATTCTTGTAATCCCTATTGAAAAGATGATTGTATGATGAAACAATATGAATACCCAGATAAAAAAGAATGGGCAGAAATAGTTGAACGACCTATTGCCGATTATTCTTCGCTTGAAAAAAAAGTGAAGAAAATGATGTTGAATGTAAAAAAGAAAGGGGATAAAGCTGTCTTCAGATATTGCAAAGAATTTGATGGAGTAAAATTGAAATCACTTGCTGTAAATCAGAAGGAAATTGACAAAGCTATTCTATCGGTTCCATTAGAATTAAAAACAGCTATTATACAAGCTAAGAAAAATATTGAACTATTTCATAATTCACAAAAAACAGAAGTAAAGAAGATTGAAACAATGCCTGGCGTTACTTGCTGGCGGCAATCAAAAGGCATTGAAAAAGTTGGCTTATATATTCCAGGTGGCACTGCCCCACTTTTTTCTACAGTATTAATGCTAGCCATTCCGGCACAAATAGCAGAGTGCAAAGAAATTATTTTGTGTACTCCTCCTGATAAAAAAGGTAAAATAAATCCGGCTATTTTATTTGCTGCACAATTATGTGGCATCACAAAAGTTTACAAAGTTGGAGGTGTACAGGCAATTGCTTCAATGACATTTGGTACGGAAAGTATTCCAAAAGTTTTTAAAATATTCGGGCCCGGAAATCAATATGTAACAATGGGTAAGCAAATGGCACAGCAGTATGGCGTTGCAATTGATATGCCTGCAGGGCCATCAGAAGTGCTGGTGATTGCAGACGAAACTGCTGATCCGGAATTTGTTGCTTCCGATCTTTTATCACAAGCCGAACATGGACCAGATTCGCAGGTTATCTTAATTACGACTGATGAAAAATTAAGTAAGCAAGTTAATAAAGCAATTACAAGTCAACTCCAACTTTTACCGAGAAAAGTTGTAGCAGAAAGGTCTTTAAAGAACAGCAAGCTTGTCATTATTAACAATATTGAAGAGGCAATTGAATTATCCGATTTATATGCACCTGAACATTTAATTATTATATGCAAAAATGCAAATGAAGTTGCACAACAGGTTAGTACCGCTGGGTCTGTTTTTATTGGGAATTATTCGCCAGAAAGTGCTGGAGATTATGGAAGTGGCACAAATCATACTTTACCAACCAATGGATATGCAGCTATGTACAGCGGAGTTTCGTTAGACAGCTTTGTAAAAAAAATAACCTACCAAGAACTAACAAAAGAAGGGTTAGAGAATATTGGCCAAACAGTAATGACAATGGCAGCAGCCGAAGGCTTGGATGCTCATAAAAATGCAATATCAATCAGATTAAAAAAGTAAAATGGAATTCAATTTAGATAATCTAGTAAGGGAAAATATTAAAAGCATGACGGCCTATTCATCTGCAAGACATGAATACAAAGGCGAAGCCAGTATTTTTTTAGATGCCAATGAAAATTCATTTGGATCACCGCTTCCAGTTAATTACAATCGTTATCCTGATCCATTGCAATGGGAATTAAAAAATAAGCTGAGTGGTATAAAAGGTGTTCCTGCAGAAAATATTTTTCTCGGAAATGGAAGTGATGAAGCAATTGATCTGTTATTCCGTATTTTTTGTACTCCGGGCAAAGACAATGTAATCATCTTCCCTCCTACGTATGGGATGTATGAAGTTTGTGCAGAAACAAATGATGTACTGGTTAAGAAAGTTCCGCTGTTAGATAATTTTCAATTGAATCTTGAAGCCATAGAAGAAAACATTGATGCAGATACAAAACTAATTTTTGTTTGCTCTCCAAACAATCCAACCGGCAACAGTATCAACAGAACAGATATTGAAGTGCTCTTGAATAATTTTGATGGTTTAGTGGTTATTGATGAAGCTTATATAAATTTTGCAAAGCAGAAAACATTTATTCCTGAATTAATGGAATATCCAAATCTTGTTATTCTTCAAACCTTATCCAAAGCATGGGGTCTTGCAGGATTAAGACTGGGCATGGCTTTCGCTGGCCAGCCAATCATAAACTATTTTAATAAAGTAAAGTATCCGTACAATATAAATACCGCAACACAGCAATTGGCGATGGAAGCATTAGGAAATATTTTAAGTATCAATAACTGGACGAAGACAACAGCAGAGCAAAAGGATTGGCTATCAGAAGAACTGGGCAAAATAAATTCAACTAAAATTGTTTATCCATCAGACGCAAACTTTATTTTGGTAAAAATGGATAATGCAAAAAAAGTATACGAATTCCTGACAACAAAAGGAATCATTGTCCGTGACCGTTCTAAAGTTATTCTCTGTGATGATTGTTTACGCATCACCATCGGCACTCCTGAAGAAAATAAAAAATTAGTATTAGCACTAAACGACTATTCGAAATGAAAAAAGTATTATTTATAGACCGTGATGGTACTTTAATAAAAGAAGTTCCTCCCACATACCAGATTGATTCATTTGAAAAATTAGAGTTCTATCCAGATATGTTTACCTGGATGAGCCGGATAGCTAAGGAGTTAGATTTTGAACTGGTAATGGTTAGCAACCAGGATGGTTTGGGTACGGATTCTTTTCCTGAAGAAACATTTACACCAGTACAAAACTTTATTTTAAAGACTTTAGCCAATGAGGGTATAGCTTTTTCCGAAATCCTGATTGATAAATCGCTTCCAAAAGAGAATTCTCCCAATAGAAAACCATCTACTGGTATGTTAACCAGCTATCTAGGAAACAATGAATATGATATTGCAAACTCCTTTGTAATTGGCGACAGAATTACAGATATACAACTAGCGAAAAATCTGGGTTGTAAAGCGATTTGGCTGAACAATGACCCAACACTTGGTTTGAATGAAATCAATACTGAAGAAGCCTTTCAAGAATCAATTGCACTTGAAACTACCAATTGGAAATCCATTTATGAATATCTCCGGCTTGGGCAAAGGATAATTCAACATGAAAGAAATACAAACGAAACCAAAATCCAGCTTTTACTCAATCTTGATGGAAAAGGTAATGGTGTAATTGACACAGGCCTTAATTTCTTTAACCATATGCTTGATCAGTTAAGCCGCCATAGCGGTATTGACATGATGCTAAAGGTGCAAGGCGATTTACAAATTGATGAGCATCATACAATAGAAGATACTGCCATTGCATTGGGTGAAGCATTTGCAAAAGCATTGGGAGATAAGAAAGGAATAGAAAGGTATGGCTTTACGCTTCCAATGGATGACTGTTTGGCTCAAGTCGCCATTGACTTTGGTGGCAGAAGTTGGCTTGTTTGGGATGCGACATTCAAAAGAGAAAAAATTGGCGATGTTCCAACTGAAATGTTTTATCATTTCTTCAAATCATTTTCCGATGCCGCGAAATGTAATCTGAATATAAAAGTAGAAGGCGATAATGAACATCATAAAATCGAATCAATATTTAAAGCATGGGCAAAAGCAATGAAAATAGCGATAAAAAGAGATCCAAATAATATGCAGTTGCCAAGTACAAAAGGTACACTCTGATGAAAGTTGCAATCATAAAATATAATGCTGGCAATATTCAATCTGTTCTATTTGCTTTAGAAAGAATCGGGATACAGGCAACTGTCACCGACAATACTGAAGAAATAAGAACAGCAGATAAAATCATTTTTCCAGGGGTTGGCGAAGCAAGTACTGCTATGCATTACCTGAGAGAAAGAAAACTCGATCAGCTTATTGTTTCATTAAAACAACCTGTGCTTGGCATCTGCCTTGGCATGCAATTGCTTTGCAGCCACTCCGAAGAAGGAGACACAAACTGTTTAAGTGTATTTGAGAAAATAAGTGTTAAGAAATTCATTTCAGTAAATAATAAATTCAAAATTCCACAAATCGGATGGAATACAGTTTCAAACCTCCAATCAAAACTATTTACTAAGGTTGCTGAGAACAGCTACTGCTATTTTGTACATAGCTATTATGCAGAAGAAAGCAAATTATCTATTGCAAAAACTAATTATATACAACCCTATAGCTCTGCATTAACTCATAATAATTTCTATGGAGTTCAATTTCACCCCGAAAAAAGTGCTGCAGTTGGCGAACAGATTTTAAAAAACTTTTTAGATTTATAACATGACAATCATACCAGCCATAGATATAATTGACGGAAAATGTGTACGACTTACTAAAGGAGATTACAGCCAGAAAACAATTTATAACAAAGATCCATTAGAAGTAGCTTTACAGTTTGAAGATGCTGGTTTACAACGATTGCATCTTGTTGATCTGGATGGAGCCAAAGCAGGCGATGTGAAAAATTGGAAAGTGCTGGAGAAAATTGCTGGTAAAACGAAACTCAGCATTGATTTCAGTGGCGGAATTAGTACACAAAATAATCTGGAGATCACTTTTAATTCCGGAGCAACTTTTGCCTCAATAGGAAGCATTGCAGTAAAAGATGAATTCACCTTTACAGGCTGGCTTTTGGCATATGGAGCAGATAAATTTATAATCGGTGCCGATGTAAAAGAAGAGCAAATTCTTATTAAAGGATGGACAGAATCAACATCACTAACGGTGTTTGAATTGATAGACAAGTACAAACTAAAAGGAGTGAAACAATTTTTCTGTACCGATATATCGAAAGACGGTTTACTTGAAGGCCCATCTGTTGATTTGTATAAGAAAATAATCAATGAGCATCCTTCCATTGATTTGATTGCAAGTGGTGGCGTTTCAACTATAAAAGATTTGGAAGAGTTAAGAGAGGTTGGATGTAGCGGCGCAATAATTGGTAAAGCTATCTATGAAAATAAAATTTCGTTAACTGATTTAAAGAAATTTCTATAAATAATGTTGACCAAACGCATCATACCATGCCTCGACATTAATAATGGAAGAACTGTAAAAGGAACAAATTTTGTTCAGTTAAGAGATGCAGGCAATCCAATTGAATTAGCTATGCGGTATTGCGAAGAAGGTGCGGATGAACTCGTTTTTCTGGACATTACAGCTACTACTGAAAAAAGAAAAACACTAGCAACCCTTGTCAGAGAGATTGCAACACATATTAATATTCCATTTACCGTTGGTGGCGGCATCAATGCTATTGAAGATGTATCCTTTTTATTAGAAAATGGTGCTGATAAAATATCTGTCAATACATCGGCTGTAAATAACCCGGAACTGGTAAATCAACTTGCAGCTAATTTTGGCACCCAATGTATTGTTGTAGCAATAGATACAAAAATCATCAACGGCAACTGGACAGTTGTAACACATGGTGGACGAAATCCAACTTCGTTTAAAGCTATCGATTGGGCGAAAGAAATAACAGACAGAGGTGCCGGAGAAATTCTATTAACTTCAATGGAGAACGATGGCACAAAAACTGGTTTTGCAATTGATATTACAAAAGAAATTTCAACAGCAGTTTCTATCCCGGTGATTGCTTCTGGTGGAGCAGGAACTATGGAACATTTTAAGGATGTGTTTAAAATGGGTAATGCCGATGCTGCTTTGGCAGCAAGTATTTTTCATTTTAGAGAAATTCCAATTCATGAATTAAAAAAATATTTACAAGAACAAAGTATTCCTGTGCGGTTATGATATTCATTATTTTTATATCGTTGATAGTGATTGTCTTCCTGATTAGGCATTTTGAGCGAAAAAGAGATGAACGCAATGAAGCTAATTATGAAAGAAGAAAGGATGCATACTCCAACTTGCTAAATTCTTTAAAAGAAAAAAAATAAGTAACAGCAAACAAAAGATAATTCTAACACTGAAAATATATGAACCTAGATTTTTCAAAATATACAGATGGACTAATGCCAGTCATTGTACAAGATTCTACTACACAAAAAGTGCTGATGCTTGGCTTTATGAATGAAGTTGCTTTTAAGCAAACACAAAATGAAGGTAAGGTCACTTTTTATAGCCGCAGCAAACAAAGGCTTTGGACGAAAGGAGAAACTTCAAGTAATTTTTTATTAGTGAAGGAAATACTGATTGATTGTGATAATGACACATTATTAATCAAAGCTGAGCCAACCGGACCTGTTTGCCACTCAGGAGCTGACACCTGTTTTAATGAAACAAATAATTCATTTTCATTAAACAAACTTGAAAATATTATAGCTGACCGAAAAAATAATCCAAACGATACATCCTATACTTCTTCATTGTTTGGTAAAGGTATAAATAAGATTGCCCAGAAAGTAGGCGAAGAAGCAGTTGAGCTTGTAATAGAAAGTAAAGATGAGGATGGAGACAAATTTCTGAATGAAGCAGCAGATTTAATTTTTCATTATCTCGTTTTGCTACAAGCAAAAAACTTTTCATTGAAGGAAGTAGAAACTATTCTCGGAGAGAGACATAAATAATTATATAATCCCATTTTCTAGCGCATACCTTGTAAGATCTGAATTTGAACGCATACCCATTTTTTCCATAATACGGGAACGATAAGTGCTGATTGTCGTTGCACTTAAAAGCAACTGTTCTCCTATCTCAGTAACAGATTTACCGGACGCAAGAAGTTTAAATACATCAAACTCACGGTCAGAAAGGGTTTGATGTAAAGGTTGATAAATTCCTGTATCTAATGCTTCAGCAAGTTTCTCTGCAATTTCAGGGGTAATGTATTTCTTTCCCAGCCTTACTGTTTCAATCGCTTTTATAATATCCTCATGAATAGTTTCTTTTCCCAAAAATCCAGCTGCACCGGCTTTTAAAACCCTTACAGCGTACTGATCTTCGGGATGCATACTCATAATCAAAACTGGTAATTGTGGAGTTGATTGTTTTATCTGGTTTAGAGCGTCAAGACCGCTGCGTCCGGGCATACTCATATCACAAATTACGAGATCCCACTTCTCTTTTAATGTTGAAGCAATAAGCAAATCTGCAGTCTCAGCTTCTCCTATTATTGCAGTAGGGTATTGCTCAAGCAATATCTGCTTTAATCCTTTTCGAACAATACCATGATCATCTGCAATTAGAATTTTGAGCATCCTGATCTAAATTTAGTATATAATACCAAGCAAAAACTTTCGCTTACTATGTAAACTAAGAAATAAACAAACAGCTTTAAATAAGTAGTGAAGCTTGCTTAAAACAGTGTAATTGCTACAGATCAGATTACTGTAAGTTCGGCAAATTTTCGGTTTCCAAAAAAAATCTTACAGGCCTTGTTCGTTAGTAAAGTTTACAAGGGCGGCTGTATTTTTCAAGTTTAACTTTTTAAGGATATTATATCGGTGTACTTCAACCGTTTTAATTGAGATATCAAGGTTAACAGCGATTTCCTTGGAGGAAAGGCCTTCCTTAATCAGTTTTACAATATCAATTTCTCTTCGGGAAAGAGAGTTCATATCTGGACGAACAATATCATGTTCCAATTCCTGTTGGGCAAGGATATTTTTAACTTCATCACATACATATTTTTTTCCATCATTTACCTCTACAATTGCAGTCATCAATTCATTTTTTGATGAGTTCTTTGTAACATAGCCCATTGCCCCCATTTGTAACATTTTGCGAGCATAGGCAGGCATGCTGTGCATTGAAATTCCAATGACTTTTGAAGACGGGGAATGTTTGCGTAAAAGTTTGGTTGCTTCAAATCCATTTACAGGAGTCATATTAATATCCATCAACACAATCTGAGGTCTTATTTCTTTTGCTAATTCGACGGCATCATTTCCATTACTGCTTTCCCCTACTACATTAAAACGGGCATCGCTATTAAGGATAAACGACCAGGACTCTCTGATAAGTTTGTGATCGTCAACTAAAAGTATGGTGATTTTTTCCATTAGACTTATTGGTTTATTGTTGGTAAAATGTGTTTCAAAAAGAAAAATTGGATTTAAAAACGGGCTATAAACAACTATACAAACTCTTAATTTGGGTATTCAAAATTAAACCCTCTAATCGTCCCCAAATTCAATTCAAAGTAACGATAGCTATTAGAAAGGGCAAATAGAACAGCCTATGATAATAAAGTAATAGAATACCTTGTAAATATGTAGTTGGATAGCTACAAATGCTTATTAAATCCTAAAGGAATTTACTAAAAAGCGAATACTTTTTTTAATGATAACATCTTATAAAAATGGGCAAACATTTATTGCTTGCCCATTGTGGAGGTGAGGGGAATCGAACCCCTGTCCAAACATATTCTTCAAAAGCTTTCTACATGTTTATTCAATTTTGTTATGTCGGGAACCAACTGGAAAAAGACAACCGATTAATTCCTTAGCTGAATAGTCTTGAGCAATCAGCACAGCCTATGATTGCAGCAACCTGTTTTGTTGTTGAGTCGGCGGCGGGGCATGGTAACAGATCAACCGGCCCGGCGGCCCATATGACTACTTAATCACTGATTAGGCAGCCATGGCATACTGTGTATTGCCATTTATAGTTTTCGTATTCAGATTAAACTGCTAATTACGCAACGCAGTACATGCTTACACTTCCAAAGATCTACGCTGTCAAAACCAGGCACCCCCGATTTGTTGCACAGCAACTTGCAAATCTACAAAATTTAAGTCGTTTGGTACATTTCATTTGCGCAAGAAGCAAAGAAACAAGTAGTTTTATTGCATGACTAAAAATGGTCCAAAAGAAAATTACGAAGCAACATTAATGACTCTTACAAAAGAATTAAAACAACTTTATCGGAATAGAAAAAACTTGTCATGGAAAAGACTTCTGTCATTCCTTGGTGCAATTGCTGCATTATGGGTTTTATCCGCTAATTCATGGATTTTAGCAATTGCTAGTTGCATTATACTCATAAGTCTGTTTGTATATTTTGTATTTAAAGATCTTGCCAATAGTAACTCTATAGAAAATAATTTGCTATTAATTTCCATTAATAAAAAAGAACAAGCTGCTTTAAACCATCAGTATTTTGATTTCCTAGATGGAACAGAATGGAAACCTCCTTTGCATAATTATGCGAATGATTTGGATATTTTCGGTAGAGCTTCTTTGTATCAATATGCAAACAGAACAACATCAGAGCAAGGGAATAAATTATTTGCCAATTGGTTACTTTCTCCGGAAAATGATGGTGTAATTAAAGAAAGGCAAGACGCTGTAAAAGAACTAGCACCGGAAACAGAATGGCGGCAACGGTTGCAGGCATTTGGAATAAATAATCGCCTGACACTGAAAACCGAAACAAATATTCTTGATTGGCTAAATGAAGAAAGTAGATTTATTAAGAATAAGTTCTGGGGAATCTTGAGGATTATTTTTCCTGTATTAAGCTTTACAGTTGTAGGATTATATATTGCCGATGTTATTTCCGTTGACCGCTTTCTTCCAATAATGTTGTTGTTTCTTTTCATTTCATACTGGGCTTCAAAACTTATAATTCCAGACTATATAAGGCTCGATAAAATAACAGGCGAGCTAGAAACTTTGTCTTCAAGCATTAGTTGTATAGAAAATAAAGACTTTAAAAGCCCTCTCCTTTCAACGCTGAAAAAGGATTTTAGTACAATAGAAACAAAAGCTTCCTCCACGATTAAAGGCCTGAAAAAGATTCTTGATCGCCTCGACTATCGGTTAAACCCGGTTGTGTTTATTCCATTAAGTGCTTTAGTCTGTTGGGATCTTCAACAAATTTTTGCATTGGAAAACTGGAAGAAGAAAAATAAAACGATCACTGCTTCCTGGTTTTCTTCGTTGGCAAATTTTGAAGCCATTTCAAGTATTGCCAATCTTTCTTTTAATCATCCTGACTGGAGTTTCCCAAAGATTGTAAATGAGGATGCCGTATTTATTGGTGAAAAAATTGGTCATCCATTAATTCCAAAAGAAAAAAGAGTTACCAGTTCATATGCTACTACAGGTGTAAACCAGATCAGCCTTGTTACTGGCTCTAATATGGCAGGAAAAAGTACTTTCCTACGAAGCGTTGGAGTAAATATTGTTTTAGCTATGATGGGATCTCCTGTTTGTGCTAAACATATTTCCGTTTCTCATTTAAAAGTAATGAGCAGTATGAGGATAAGTGATAATTTGGAAGAGAGCACTTCTACCTTTTATGCTGAACTGAAGAAATTGAAAGAGATTATTGATGCTGTGTATGCAAACGAGAAAGCATTCTTGCTGCTTGATGAAATTTTAAGAGGTACAAATTCTGCTGACAGGCATACTGGTTCTACTGCTCTTTTAAAACAATTAATAAAACACAATGCTGCTGGCATTGTAGCAACACATGATTTAGAGCTAGCAAAACTGTCAGAAGAGTTTCCTACCAACATTCACAATTATCATTTCGATGTAAAAGTGAATAACGATGAATTGTATTTCGACTATAAACTAAATAAAGGCATCTGCCGCAGCATGAATGCCTCTATTTTAATGAAGAAGATTGGAATAGAACTTTAACTATTTGCCCCAACCAAACCAGTCGTTACCATTGGCGTATAGCATCAAACCGAGTAGTAAAACCATACCGACAATTTGTGCATACTCAAGGAATTTCTCATTTGGTTTTCTTCTCGTAATCATTTCATACAAAGTAAACATTACATGGCCGCCATCTAAAGCTGGTATAGGCAGCAAGTTCATAAATGCTAATATGATTGAAAGAAATGCCGTAATGTTCCAGAATGCTTCCCAACTCCATGTTGTTGGAAATATAGAGCCAATAGCTTTAAAACCACCAACACCTTTATAAGCACCAGTTTTAGGGTTTAATATTAATTTAAACTGATCAATATAATCTTTCAGCTTCTCACCAGCTTTTCTGAAACCTGCAGGAAATGCTGCAAAGAAACTGTACTTGGTTTTTGTAACATCATACACTCCCATACTGTCGTATTGCTCATAGTTGAGCATATAAATGCCGACCCTTCCTTCTTCACTTACTTTGCTTACAAGGTTCACCGTATCCACTCCTCTTAAAACAGTAAGGTTAACAGTGCCTTTCTTATTTTTCTCAGCCACTTCATTTATCTGATCCATAAATTGGATTGGCTGCCCTTGCACAGCAATAATATTATCATAAGCCTGCAACCCAGCTTGCTTACCGAATGAAGTATCTTTTTCTGGAAACTCACCTACTATACTTGGCACTCTTTCAATAATGAAAGGTCTACGCTTCTTATCTCTTCTTGTTATTATTTTATCAATTACATCCACCGGCAAATCCAGATTCATTACCTGATTATTTCTTTCCAGCATTACTTTTCTGCCACCAATTAATATTTTAGGTTGCACATCTTCAAAATATCTTACTGAATCTCCATTAACAGAAATTATTTTATCACCATTTTGAAAACCGAGTTTGGTCATCAATGTATCTGTAACCCAAATACCATTCTTCACACTTGCAATTGGTGTTTTCTTTTCGCCCCATATCATTAAGATGAATGCATAAATTACAAATGCAGTTAACACATTCATAATAACACCGCCCAACATTACGATTAATCGTTGCCAGGCTGGTTTACTTCGAAATTCCCATTCCTGCGGTGGTTGCTTCATGGCCTCTTTATCCATGCTCTCGTCAATCATTCCAGATATTTTTACATACCCACCTAATGGCAGCCAGCCGATACCGTACACAGTATCACCAACTTTCTTTTTTACTAAAGCAAACCAAGGGTCGAAGAAGAGAAAGAATTTTTCTACTCTACAGCCAAACCATTTCGCAGTAATATAATGGCCAAACTCATGCAGAATAACCAATAATGACAATGCCAGCAATAATTGTCCGGCTTGCAATCCTACATTCGACCAGTTAATAGCTAATAAATTCATAGTAAGTTTATAAAAGAAATCCTATTTATATCAGGGAAAAATAAGTGTCTAAAGTTTAATTAAATCGGCAGCGAAGTTACGGGCCTCGCCATCGCTTTCAAAATATTCCTCCAGCGTTGGTTTCTCTATAAATGGAACAGCATTCATTGCCTTTTCAATTACATCCGTCATGTCAAGAAAGTTAATTCTATTGCGAAGAAATGCAAATACAGCTATTTCATTTGCGGCATTCATAATGCAAGGAAGATTGCCAGCTTTGTTCAATGCTTCTTCGGCTAGAGCTAAATTTCTGAATGTTTTAACATCAGGCTCTTCAAAAGAAAGTGTCGTAATTTTTTTAAAATCCATTCTTGGAAAATCATTCTTAATTCGCTGAGGGAATGCTAAAGCATATTGTATGGGCAGCTTCATATCCGGCAATCCCATTTGTGCTTTCACACTCCCATCTTCAAATTGCACCATGCTATGAATAATACTTTGCGGATGAATTACCACCTGCACTTGTTCAGGTTTAAGATTGAATAATCAATTAGCTTCAATCATCTCCAATCCTTTATTCATTAAAGTAGCAGAGTCAATGGTAATTTTTGCACCCATACTCCAATTAGGATGTTGTAATGCATGTTCTCTTTTTACATTTACAAGATAGTTTGGCTTTCGGCCGATAAATGGTCCTCCAGATGCTGTAAGAATCACTTTCTCTATTCTATTTCTTGTTTCGCCAACCAAACATTGAAAAATGGCGGAGTGTTCAGAGTCGACTGGAATAATTGGCACCCGATTCTCCACTGCTTTCCGCATAATGATATCACCGGCAACAACTAATGTTTCTTTATTTGCTAAAGCAATTGCCTTGCCACTATCAATTGCTTTTAAAGTTGGCCTCAATCCAGCATAGCCAACAATAGCTGCAAGCATTAAATCATAGCAATCCATTGCAGCCACTTCTTCTAATGCTTTTTCACCTGCAAATACTTTAATATCAGTAGAAGCTAATGCGTCTTTTACTGCTGTATATTTTTTATCGTCACCAATTACAACAATATTGGGATTAAATTTTAAAGCCTGTTCGATTAACAACGTATCATTATTATGTGCTGTTAATACTTCGGCAGAAAACATTGAAGGGTTGTCAGCAATTACTTCAAGTGTCTGTGTACCTATTGATCCGGTAGAACCGAAAATGGCAATTCGTTTGATTGGAGGTGTTGAACTCATTTTATACTTCCTGAAGGTTTTCTGTCCACTTAATTAATTCATCAGCTATTTTTCTGTCGTTGCTCAATCTTGGCACTTTGTTTTGCCCACCTAATTTACCGATTGATTTCATGTAATCAATAAATCCGTTTTTGCGAACTGTATTTATTTTTAAGGGAGATAAAATATTCCCTCCGATTAGATCATCATAATAAACATTCTTTTCCCTGAGATGCTGATCTAAACTGGAAGCAAATCGCTGCATATCATCCGGTTTGTTTTCAAATTCAACATACCACTCATGATAAGATTTCCCCTGATCGCTGCTTACAAAAGGAGCCACAGTGAACTCAGTTACATAGACATTTTCCTCCTTAGCAGCTTTTAGCATACAGGCTTCCACTTCTTCGCCAATTACATGCTCCCCAAAAGCCGAAATAAAATGCTTTGTTCTTCCTGTAACTACCAACCGATATGGATCAACAGATAAAAACTTAACTGTATCGCCTAAATTATATCCCCAAAGTCCGGCATTGCTATTGATGATCATTGCATAATTCTCTCCTACTTTTACATCCTTCAAAGAAAGCCTTGTCGGATTTTCATTAGCAATTTCTCCTGCGGGAACAAATTCATAGAATATGCCGCTGTTACTGTTTAATAATAAGCCTTCTGCATCCTGCGAATCCTGGAAAGCAAAAAAACCTTCACTAGCCGGGAACAATTCAATCGTATCAATTTTACGGCCGATACTTTCCATTAATTTTGCTCTATAAGGTTCAAAATT
This sequence comes from Chitinophagaceae bacterium, assembly GCA_016708765.1. Classification (GTDB taxonomy): domain Bacteria; phylum Bacteroidota; class Bacteroidia; order Chitinophagales; family Chitinophagaceae; genus JJ008. Next base: position 201,770 of record JADJFD010000001.1, on the reverse strand, counting down.
TACACCACCCTGCACCATTACACTAAAGTTGGGAAACAGTTCGCCAACTTTCTTACCGCTTCGCTTAATTAATTCATCGAAATACATCTGCATCCAAGGTGGAATACCGCTAATCAGCGACATGTTCTGGCTGATTGTTTCATCAACAATCTTATTCAGTTTAGTTTCCCAATCATCTATACAATTTGTTTCAAATGATGGCAACTGGTTGGTTCGAAGGTATTTTGGGACATGATGGTTTACAATACCACTCAATCTCCCAGTTGGGATACCACCAACCCGTTCTAAAACTGGTGATCCGGATAGGAATATCAGTTTCCCATCAGCAAATTTGGTGTTACCCGTTTCAGCCATATAGCAAAGCAGGGCATTTCGGGCTGTGTTAATATGATTGGGAATTGAATCCTTTGTAATCGGGATATATTTTGTGCCACTTGTGGTACCGGAGGTTTTTGCAAAATAGATTGGCTTGCCTTTCCAAAGTACATTGTGCCTGCCTTCCTTTACTTTTTCAACCCAAGGCTTCATTTGCTCATAATCTCTGATAGGGACTGCCTGTTTAAACTCTTCGTAAGAATTTACCTTTGCAAAGCCAGATTCTTTACCAAAATCTGTAATTCGGCCTGTTTTTATAAGACTTTTGAGAATATTTTCCTGATCGGTAACGGCGGTAAGCATCCCTTTACGGACACCTTTATATATATATGAGGCGAATGGTTTAGCTAAGAAGGACTTGATTTTCATACACAATTCAATAGAAACCTTAATAAGACCTGCAAATATAACAGATACTGGGGCAATTTGGAAAGGCAATAAATGTTCATAAATCTTTGATTTTCCGTTTGCGGCTTCAACATTTCCCCTTACCTTTGCCGTCCTAATTTTAAGAATATGATAGCCGTTATAAAAGTAGCTGGACAGCAATTTAAAGTAGAAAAAGACCAAACATTATACATTCCCCGTGTGGAAGGAAATGCTGGTGATAAAGTAGAGGGCATTGAAGTTTTATTAGCATCTGCTGATGGAAAATTATCAGTTGGTACTACGGTAGCTGCTGAAATAGTTGACCATGTAAAAGGTGATACCGTAATTGCATACAAGCAAAAAAGAAGAAAAGGTTTTCACAAAAAGAAAGGCCATCGTACGGCTTACACAAAAATTAAAGTAACCAGTATTGCTTAATCGCAATTTGAATAACCAAAGTATTAATTTAAAAAACTTCGAGATATGGCACATAAAAAAGGTGAAGGTAGCGTAAAGAATAACCGTGACTCACAAAGCAAACGCCTTGGTGTAAAAATATTTGGTGGCCAACCTGCACTATCAGGAAATATTATTGTTCGTCAACGTGGCACTGTTTATCATCCTGGAAAAAATGTTGGTCTTGGAAAAGACTTTACATTATTTGCATTAACGGATGGTCTTGTTGAATTCCGTAAAGGAAAAAAAGACAGAACAACAGTTTCTGTTGCTGCAGTTGAAGCAACAGCATAATTACCTTGTTTAGCATTTTGTGGAAAAAAAATTTGGGTAGTATTAAAAAAATCTTATTTTTACTACGTTAATCCATTATTTACTAACATTAAATTCTAAACAAAATGGCAACAAAGAAAAAAGCAGCTAAGAAAAAAGCAGCTCCAAAGAAAAAAGCAGCTCCTAAAAAGAAAGCAGCTAAGAAAAAAGCAGCTCCTAAAAAGAAAGCGGCTAAGAAGAAAGCAGCTAAAAAGAAATAAGTTTAAGCAATTAAACATATTGAAAGTCCTGATTCATCAGGACTTTTTTTATGCCCTGTATATAATCTTAAATTTGACCTATGGATAATGCTGCTATTGCCGACAATTTTGCACTACTCGCCAAGCTGATGGATATACATGGCGAAAACTCCTTTAAGTCAAAAACCTTTGCTATAGCGGCTTTCAACATAGAGAAGCTGCCCATGCAATTAAAAGAAACGCCCCGGGAAAAACTCTTTAGCATAAAAGGAATTGGAGAAAGTACGGGTAAAAAAGTGGCTGAAATGATTGACACTGGTAAGCTGGAAGTGCTTAGTGAATACATCAATAATACTCCCCCTGGTGTAATCGAAATGCTGAACATAAAAGGAATCGGTCCAAAAAAAATCAATACCATTTGGAAAGAAATGGAAATTGAATCGTTGGGTGAATTGCTTTATGCATGTAATGAAAATAGGTTAACACTGTTTAAAGGCTTCGGAGAAAAGACACAAAAAAATGTGCAAGAAGCAATCGAATTCTATTTTCAAAATCAGGGACATTTTTTATTTGCGCAGCTAAATGATGTTTTTCCGCAGATTGAAGCCTATTTGAAAAAATTATTTTCGCCAGAAAAAGTGATGCAAACTGGTGCTTACAGAAGACATGCTTTGACAATTGAAGAATTAGAATTTGTAATAAATGAAACAAACGAAACTGTAAAACCAAAATTTGAAACAGCGCAACCACCTGAGTTACTGGAAGAAATTGACGACAACCTCTTATATAAATTGAAGAACGGATTAAAGCTTCGTTTATATACTGGCGAACAAAATATTATAGAACGGCAATTTGTAACAACAGGTTCAGCAGAATTTATTGATGCTTTTCAAAAAGCATTTCCAACAATTGATTACGCCAAAGCAAAAACTGAAGAGGATATTTTTTTGGATGCAGGCATTCCTTACATCGTTCCTTGCATGAGGGAAACGGAAAAAATTATTGAAAGAGCAAAGAATAATAAACTACCTGAACTTATACAAACAGAAGATATCCGTTCTATTATTCACAGCCATAGTAATTGGAGTGATGGAAGTAATACATTGGAAGAAATGGCGGATGAATGCATCAAACGGGGATTTGAATATCTTGTTATTTCCGATCACTCTCAATCTGCTTTTTATGCCAATGGATTGAAAGAAGATCGGATTATTGCACAGCAAAAGCAAATAGATGAGCTGAATGCAAGATTTGCACTCCAACCTTCGTCTCGTTTGGAACGAGACTCCGGCGGACAAGCTTTCAAAATCTTCAAAAGCATTGAAAGCGACATATTATATGATGGAAAGCTGGATTATCCCGAGCATATTCTGAAAACATTCGACTTGGTGATTGCTTCTGTTCATAGCATTCTTAAAATGACGGAAGAAAAAGCGATGAAGCGGCTAATTACAGCCATTGAAAATCCTTACACCACTATTTTGGGCCATATGACGGGAAGGCTTTTACTAACCCGCAATGGTTACCCCGTTGACCATAAGAAAATTATAGAAGCCTGTGCCGCAAATAATGTAGTAATAGAACTGAATGCACATCCCCGCCGATTGGATATTGACTGGAAATGGATTGATTATGCTATTGAAAAAAATGTATTGTTATCAATTGATCCAGACGCCCATTCCTTAGATGGATTTGATGATATTAAATATGGAGTGCTAGCTGCACAAAAAGGTGGAATGACGAAAGAGAATAATTTAAGTAGTTTTTCAATAAAACAATTTGAAAAATTTCTTTCTAATAAAAATCTTTAAATCCTACCACCCTATCCCATAATCCTCACCATGATTACTACTGCCGCCCCAAAAGCTTTCATTCTTTCTAATCCAATTTTAAACCTTTAATAATAAGATTAAACCAACGGATACTTAAATGGAATATACTCAGCAATACATTTCTAATGATTATTTGAATTAAATTGCTTCAATTTAAAACCCAGTTTTCACTCATTCCCAAATCTTTGAATTTTATGCTTAAAAAGACTAAGGAGGTATTACAAAATCCATTGTATGTTGGTATCATACTTACTATTATTACAATAATAATAACAGGGCAAACATACCTCTTAACTGTATTGAGAAACGAAGAAGCTGGGGCTACACATTATAATAACTATAAAATTTTCAAGGAATCCTATTTTCATTTAATTCAAAATAAAGATCTCTATCAGTTATATCCTGCTGAACACTTTGACTATTTTAAATACAGTCCAACATTTTCACTATTAATGGCACCAATAGCTTATTTGCCAGATTTAGCAGGTTTGTTTCTTTGGAATTTATTAAACGTTTTAGTTTTATTTCTGGCTCTTTGGAAATTACCATTGCAAACTAATAGAACAAGGCTATTCATGCTGGCAATTATCCTGATTGAGTTAATAACTTCTATTCAAAATTCGCAAAGCAATGGGCTGATTGCCGGTCTTATCATATTTGCATTCATCTTTTTGGAAAAGAAAAAAATTGCAATGGCATCATTGTTCATTGTTTTGTGTGTATTTATTAAAATATTCGGCATAGTAGCTTTTGCTATTTTTCTTTTTTATCCTGAAAAACTCAAAGCTATTGCCTATACAATTGGATGGACTTTACTCTTTTTGGCTCTGCCTTTAATACTTATATCTACGAATCAGCTTTTGTTTCTTTATCGAAGTTGGTTTGACCTTTTATCCTATGATCATAGTGTATCGTACGGTCTTTCAACTGCAGGATGGCTTTACAGTTGGTTTGGTGTAGCAATCAATAAAAACATTATTCTATTGTTGGGTGCCATTATATTCTTAATCCCGGCATTAAAATTTAAGTATTATGAAGACCAGACCTTTAAAACACTCTTTTTATCTTCTATTTTGATTTGGGTAGTAATATTTAATCATAAGGCGGAATCGGCAACTTTTATCATTGCCGTGGCTGGTGTTGCAATTTGGTTCTATAGTCAAGAAAGAAAAATTGAAAATACAATACTGCTATTTCTCGCAATAATCTTCACTGTTCTTTCGCCAACTGATCTATTTCCAAAAGGTATTAGGGAAAATTATGTAATACCATATGTTTTAAAAGCTGTTCCTTGTATTTTAATATGGTTCAAAATTATTTATGAGCTTACAACTTTTGGCATGAGGAAGAGTCGAGATTTAATAACATAAAAGTATAGGAGGGATTTTTATTTTATTTTGTAAATACACAATGGAAGTTGAAGAAAATTTAGTAAAATAATATTAAATTCTACCAGCCTATCCCATAATCTTCACCATGATTACTACTGCCGCCCCAAAAACTTCCATTCTTCCAATCAAAGTAAATAGCATTGATTGGTCCACTGGTACGATCATCAAAAGATAGTTTGTAACCCATTTTCTTTAATTCATCTCTAACAGCTTGCGGTGTTTTATCATGTAATAAAAGATTGCCTGCTCTTGGTTTGCGGTCGCTGATTTTTGTGCCTCCCAACGAAAGCCAAAGTTGGTTGCTGTTAATATTAGCAGCTTCACAGGCTTGTTGAACCGTCATTCCAAACTCTACCATATTTAAAAAGAACTGCAGCAAATTTTGATCTTGAGTATCTCCTCCTTGCACAGCAAACGATAAAAATGGTTTGCCGTCTTTTAATGCCAATGAAGGTGTTAATGTTACTCTAGGTCTTTTACCGGGCTCAATAACATTAAACGGATCTAATTCAGCATCTAAAACAAAGCTTTGAATTCGCTGACTCATTCCAACTCCGGTATTACCTGCGATACATGCCGGTAACCATCCACCACTTGGTGTAATGGAAACTATCCACCCATCTTTATCTGCTGCTTCAACAGTGGTTGTACCCATCCATAAATTTTGCATATACTCTTCATCACTCATTGCAACGTTTCTTACATCATGGTCGGGTGTAGCACTTCCTTGTTTAAGCGAAGTATCTGTATATTTTTTTCGTTCGTTAATCAGATTTAAGTATGGATTAGTTTTCCCCTCAAATGGATAAGGATCGCCGGGGCCGACATTCGCATCGTTCATGTCCAGATTAATCATTCCTGCTCTTTGTTTTGCATATTCCTTACTTAGCAAACCTTTCATCGGTTCTTCGGGAGAAAAATATGGATCACCATAATAAAAGTCACGGTCAGCAAAAGTCATATTCATTGTTTGATACAACGTATGAATGTATTTGGTGCTGTTATATCCCATTTTTTTCAAATCAAAATTCTCCAGCATATTTAGAGATTGCAAAAGAACTGGACCTTGCGTCCATTGCTGCATTTTGTAAACATCAATTCCTTTATAATTTACTGATAACGGTACTTCAATAATTGGTTTCCATTTAGCCAGGTCTTCCATTGTTATTAATCCGCCCTGTTCATTACTTCCACGAACAAATTCTTTGGCAATATCTCCTTTATAAAAACGATCATTCGCTGCCATGATAGCTTCCTTACGGCTTTTCTTTTTCTTCAACATCTCTCGTTCTGATTCAATCATCTTTGTAAGTGTAGCAAGCAATTCTTTTTGTACAAAAATTTCTCCGGCAACTGGGGCTTCTCTCTTTTCACCTGAATGTGGCAAGAAAACTTTTGTACTGTATGGCCATTCTTTTATTCTAGCCTTGCCTCTTTCCATTGCATTGGCAGTTTGTGCATCAATTGCATAACCTGCCGCCAATTCCATAGCAGGTTTTAATACCTGTTCCAAACTCATGGTTCCATATTCAGCCAGCATCAAACATAAACCACCAACTGTTCCTGGAGTAGTTGCCGCCAATGGACCATATTCAGGAGGAAAAGAATAACCCTTGCCTTTAAAAAATTCAACAGTCGCTCCGGTTGGTGCTACGCCTAATGCATTTATAGCAATTACTTTTTTTGTTTTTGGATTATAGATTAACGCCTGCGTTTCTCCACCCCAGCTCAACACATCCCACATTGTGCAAGTGGCCGCCAACATTGCACAAGCTGCATCAACTGCATTACCTCCTTGTTGAAAGATCATTGAACCTGCAGTAGCTGCTAAAGGTTTACCTGTTATCGCCATCCAATTTTTTCCATGCAAAGGAGGTTTTTGGGTTTGCTGTGCATTACAAAAAATAGCAAAAAGCGTTACAAGAAGTAGTGAGGCAATCTTCTTCATGGGTAAATAATTTAATTCTTAAAGATAAGTAAGAGAGAGTATAAAAAGAGATTAACACTCAGGCAAACTCAATGGCACATTTATCGCCAGTCCGCCGTCTGCCGTTTCTTTGTATTTATTATTCATGTCCTTTGCTGTATCCCACATGGTTTTGATGACTGCATCCAATGAAACTTTTGCAAAATCTGGAGTGCTTTGTAATGCTAATTGCGAGGCTGTTATTGCTTTGATAGCTCCCATCGTATTTCTTTCGATACAAGGAACTTGTACAAGGCCTCCAATTGGATCACAAGTAAGACCGAGATGATGTTCCATAGCAATTTCAGAAGCCATCATCACTTGCTTTTGTGTGCCGCCCATACATTCTGTCAATCCTGCTGCTGCCATTGCAGAAGAAACGCCAATCTCTGCTTGGCATCCACCCATAGCAGCAGAAAGTGTCGCTCCTTTTTTAAAAATACTGCCAATTTCAGAAGCCGTTAATAAAAACTGTATAATCTTTTCTTCTTTATTACCATCGCAAAAAGCAATATAATATTGTAATACTGCAGGAATCACTCCCGCAGCACCGTTAGTTGGTGCTGTAACGACTCTGCCAAATGCAGCATTCTCTTCATTTACTGCCAATGCAAAACAACTTACCCAATCCAACGTATATTTAAAATCATTTCCGCCAGATCGGATAATGGATAACCATGAATTGTAATCACTGTATTCTTTTCCGGCTATTAATTTTTTATTTAAAGCCGCTGCTCTTCTTTTTACATTCAATCCGCCTGGAAGCATACCTCCAGTATGACAACCACGATAAATACATTCTTTCATTACCCTCCAGATATTCAAAACACCTTCTTTCGTTTCGGCATCATTTCGCCAAGCACTTTCATTCTCCATCACTACTTCACTTATTGACATTCCAGTTTTTAAACACCAATGTTGAATATCAGCCGCAGTATTAATTGGAAATGGTAATTGAACAACTTCACTGCCGATCGTATCCTCTCCTTCTTTTACAACAAATCCACCGCCTATTGAATAATAAGTTTCGGCAAAATCATCTCCATTCATTGTTTTAGCTAGAAATGTAACAGCATTGGGATGAAAAGGGAGGCTTTCTGTGATAAGGAAATCTATGTCTTCATTTGGGTCGAAATCAACTTCATGCAAGCCAAGCAAAACCAATTTTTTCATACTAGTAATGTCATTGATTTTGGCATCAATCTGATCTACCGCAAAAGTAACCGGATCATCTCCACAAAGTCCCAGTTGAACGGCTACATCAGTACCATGTCCTTTCCCTGTTTTAGCTAAAGAACCGTATAACAAAACCCTTACTTCGTTTACATCAAACAGCAAGTTCTTGTCCTTCAATGTTTGTACAAACCGCTGAGCCGCCCGCCACGGACCCAATGTATGCGAACTAGAGGGCCTACGCCTATCTTAAAAATATCAAAAACGGAAATTGCCTCGTATGACACAGCTTGTTATTTTTTCAAAAGTACAATTAAAAACCCCGTAAAGCAGAATGCTAAGCGGGGTTTCAAAAATTTGATTAATAGGGAAATTACATTACATCAACCAATGTAACTTCGAAGAACAATATTTCATCGGGGCCAATAGTCCGAAACCCTGTACAGCCATAAGCCAAAGAGGACGGTATTATGAATTTTATAGTGCCCCCTTTTTGAATTAATGGCAAAGCAATTTGCCATCCAGCAATAACACCATTCAGCGGAAATGCAGCTGGTCCTGTCGCCGGAGTTGTTTGATCAAATGTGCTGTTGTTAGTAATAAATTTTCCAACATAATTAGCAGTAACTGTAGAAGAGATCGTCGGAGTTGGACCACTACCTGGATTTACAATCTCATAGTAGATTCCACTTGGGTGAGTTGTTCCATTAATGCCGTTGGCAGTTGCATACGCCGCAATTGCTGAAGCCTCAGTTTGAACACTCTTAGGTGTGCAGGAATCCACATCTTTTAAGCAACTAGAAGTACCCAAAAGAAGTATCGAAATAGAAATAATGGAAAGAAATTTTTTCATTTTTATATGTTTGTTTATTTAAGACTCCCTTTTAAGGTTTTTCGCTGCAAATATCAGCAGTTATTCTTTATCCCGTTTACTTATTAATTCACGGTAAGATTGCTCATTCATATCCCAACGATGGCGAGCAGAAAAAATTACGATGAAGATAACAATCATTAATGCTGCCACAATTAATACAATGATTAGAGAGGATTTTTCTCTGTGAAGGGCCATATCGGCCTTTTTAAACCATCCTGAAAAAAAATTAATAAAAATGGCTATGATCAAAATAACAGCCATTGGTAGGCCGACATAAAGCTGGCGAAGTACCTTTTTCTTTTGTATTCTGTTTTCCTCCCAATATGTGATAAACTCTTTCTCCCCTTCTGTAAGCATAATTCTTGCAAAGTTAATATACTAATGGCTTATCCACTTGCATCAGCAGCACAATTTATCTATATTGTGTCTCTTAATTAAAAAGGCTTTGAAATTAACCCATCTTATTGCTCAATATCTTTATAAAAACAAAAGGCTGGACCTACAGGGTATCGGGAGCTTCCTTCTTGACAATTCCATTATAATTGATGAAGACTCGAATAAAAAAAATCAAGAAATTGGAATAGAAGGCGTTTCTTTTGAAAGTAATGCAGCGACAAAAGAAGATCCGGAATTAGTTTCATTTATTTCATCTTACACTGGTAAAATAAAAGCATTAGCTTCTGCAGATCTGAATTCACATCTGGAGCTGGCAAAACAATTCATGAATATCGGGAAGCCTTTTCTTTTCGAAGGCATTGGAAGCCTTACAAGAATAAGATCAGGTGAATATTCATTTACACCAGGCAGTGCACTAACAGAAAAACTTTCAGAACAAAAAATAAAAGAAACAAAGCAAAATTCTTCGACTGAAGAGCCTGTTTCAGATTATAAAAGTGCCTTATATAAGCAAGAAAAAAAATCAAACTGGAAAAAGCCAGTTACATTCATTTTGGTTATTGCAGGAATCGCATTAGCAATCTGGGGAGGATATACAGTTTATAAGAGAACATCTGCTGATAATAGTGACAAGACGGAAGTAGCAAAAGAAAACAAAACTATCCTTCTGGAGGATAGCCTTAGCACCAATCCAGATTCAATAACAGCACTACCCGTTAAAAATATCAGTAACCAGACTGGAACTACTAAATTCGTTCTGGAAGTCTCAGATAAAGACAGAGCTACTCAGCGATACGCAAAACTAAAAACTTTTCAGTGGGATGTAAAGATGGAAACCAAAGATTCTGTCTCCTTCAAACTTTTTTTATTGCTACCTATAAATGCAGTAGATTCAATAAAGGTGCTTGATTCCTTAACAAGGTTAAACGGGAAGCAGGTCTTTATAGAACGATAATATAATCCTGAACTTACAGATTCAATGATTTCGAAATTCCTAACTCCAATCCTCTAAGTTCAGCAAGACCTCTAAGTCTGCCGATAGCACTATATCCGGGATTAGTTTTTTTCATTAAATCATCCAGCATTTGGTGTCCATGATCTGGTCGCATGGGTATCGAAATATTCCGCTGCTTCATGATCATTAAAATTTCTCGAATAACAGCATACATATCTGTATCGCCTTCAAGATGATTTGCTTCATAAAAATTCCCCTCACTATCTCTTGTTGTGTTTCTTAAATGCAAGAAATGGATATGGCTTCCGAAACGTTTAAGCATTTTCATAAGGTTATTATCTGGCCTAACTCCCAATGAACCAGTACAAAAACAAAGGCCGTTTGCCGGAGATGGAATAGCGGAAAGAATATCTTCTGCATCCTGCTCTGTACTTACTATTCTTGGTAATCCTAAAACAGGGTAAGGAGGATCATCTGGATGAATGGCCATTTTTAAATCACACTCTTCTGCAACAGGAATTATTTGCTGAAGAAAATAAAAGAGATTTTGTTTGAGTTTAACCTCATCAATGCCATTGTAGGTTTTTAATGCTGTCAATATTTGCTCTTCTGTAAACTGTTCCTCGCTTCCTGGTAAACCAAGTAATGCATTTTTAAAAAGTGTTTCCTTTTCAGCTCCTGTCATTCCATTAAATCTTTGCTTTGCCTTCATTGTTTCGACTTCAGTATAATCTTTTCCGGCTCGAGGTCTTTCTAATAAGTATAGATCAAAGGCAATAAATGCAGAACGTTCAAAATACAGCGCCTTGCTTCCATCTGGCATCGTGTAAGAAACGTCAGTTCTCATCCAATCAATTATGGGCATAAAATTGTACGTCACAACTTTTAACCCGCAGGCGGAAACATTTCGAAGGCTTTGTTTGTAATTCTCAATATGTAATAAAAAAATTCCGCTTTGCTTTTTTATGTCTTCGCTAACGGGCAAACTTTCAATTACAGTCCAGCACATACCAGCATCTTCAACTTGTTGCTTTCTTTTATTTATCTCATCGAGTTGCCATATCTCTCCTACCGGAATATGATGTAAGGCCGTCGCAACACCTTCGCAACCCGATTGTCGTATATCTGCCAGACTTACCGGATCATTTGGGCCGAACCAACGCATTGTTTGTTGCATTAACATTTACTTCTTGAATTATTTTAACAGTATTATATATAGCATTACTCTTCGTTTAAAAGCGAGTCGCCAAACAATCCTTTTTTGATTTTCAAAAAAAAATCCTATTTCAATATTTACTTATTGTTGTATAGTTCATCTGAAAAAAAGTAACCAGAACCAATTCATTATCAGCAACTCGTCTAAACTCCATACAAATTTGTTAGGCCATCGAATGAAGTTACCAGTAAAATAATAATAGTCAAGAAAGGAATGCTTCTTCCACAATAAATACTTAAATGAAAAAGACCTGCTAATTCTAGCAGGTCATAGTTTGTAGAGGTCCCGAGCGGATTCGAACGGGACTAGTATTTTGATAAATAAAAATTCATTTATAACACTGAAAACCAATTAAGTGCAACCATTTATTTGACAAATTCATTTATTACAAAAAAGTCAAGATTTGCAAATGTCTCTTAAAGTACACCAGTCTGAAAAAGATCTGTCTAAAAGTACAAAAAACAAATCGAATTACACAAAACAAAGATTTATCATCCTATTTAATTGTAAAATTAAATACTGAAATCTATTGTTATAAAAATAATTTTTTTCAAAGTTATATCACAATTATTAAAATATATACTATGAATTCAATGATCATATTTTAATACTCTATTCTCCAATAACCTATCTTATTTTAATGAAATCGAAAGAATTCTAAATACGCCTGGGCTTAAAATTTTAAAAAATGATTTAATAAACATTTAATAATTAATCATATAAGGAAGCTAAAAAGTTTAAATCTGAAATAAAGTGATTTGAAAACTCTCCCACTCGGTCAGCTAACTAAATCCTGAAAAAGGGCAGAAAATGTATGCACTACCAAATATAAAAATAGAAGGTAGCCATATCATCTACATAGTTATTCCGACAATAACAAATCAATAGCAGTAGACAATTTATACTCAATTGCCGGCCCTTCAAAACCTATATTGCGGAATTGAATATATCCCGAAGGCGAAACAATAAAAGTGGAAGGGATTACATTAAATCCAAACCTTTCTCCTAACAATTTTTCATCGGTATAATAAACAGGAAAAGAATATGTTTTATTCCCTTTCCATCCCTGTGCATCTTGCAACGTATTCCCAGACCCGCTGTTAACAACCATGAAAAGCACTTTTGGATTATCTTTATAACGGTTATAAACAGCCTGTAAATATGGCATCTCCTTCATACAAGGAACACACCAGGTAGCCCAAAAATCAATCACAACTACTTTTCCTACCATTGCTGAAGCAGGAACCGGCTCTCCCTTGATATTTACCAATCTCTCCATTACAGGAAGTTTCTTATTGATACGTTCTTTCTTCAATCCAATCATTATTACCGTTCTCCAATGATCCGTCACATCTTTCATTTCTTTTTCCCACCCATCGGTACTTTTTTTCCATTTGGTATAATCTTCCTGCATGTGGCGTTGTGCCGCTGTATCTTCTTGCCCGTCCATTACCAATTTTTTAGTTAGATGGTACGCATCTTCATATTTGCCTTCAAGACGGTAATAGACGGCCGCATTGGCCAATGTTTTCGGATCAGAGGATAAAGCAAGTGCCCGACTAAGATTTTCTCCGGCTTTTTGCCTGTCGCCTTTTTTATGGAGAATGAGTGCTTTCAATGAAAGGGAATTTGCCCGTGCCGTTTGTACTACCTGCATTTTAACAGAGGGAGATACATAAGGAAGTACATAACCTGTTTCGGGCCAATAGCGGATTAGTCCTGCAGGAAAGCTTTCTGCTAAACCAAAAGCTTTTTCTGTATAGACCAATGCCGTATCCAAAAGCATCCCATTATTTAAAAATAACAGTGCATGTTTTAATAAAGTCGGTCCACGATAAGGAGTCGTATCTGTTTTAATCAGATTAAGATGATATAAGGCCTTCTTCAAATTTTTCGCTTCAACATAATATTGCATTAATGTTTCGTGGAGTTCATTAATGAATTTTGCTTTTGCCGACGGCGTTTTCTTCAACAACGACTCTGCTTTATTTTTTCTTTCCTTTTTGTCATCCAAACGCTGTATTTCCGACACCTGCATATCATAACCGGCATCTGTATTCGGATATTTATCCCTGATCACTTTATGAATAGAATCGACCCTAGTTTTTTCACCAATGATCAAATACCCCATTGTTGTTTTATCCCTTAAACCAGGATCTCCTGGTTTTTTATAAAAATTGGCCGCAATTACATTCAACGCCTGAATTCTGTATTTTTCTTTCTCGTCACCAGTCGTACGATTCATTTTATTATGAAGTAACCTAACCTTGGCCTCATAATTATCTGGATAGATTTCCAATTCCTTTTGTAACAATGCCAATTGCAGATCAGGAACTGCGGAGTCCTTCCCCATTTGTGCAGACAAGCTATAAGATTCATACAAATAACCACTTTTTACTCTATTGTCTTTATTAAATACCGCTACTTCATAATGTTTCATCTTCTTAGGTAACTGTATTTTCGTTCCACTTTCTAAAGTAAAAGTTGCATAGGTTGCATAACGTTCCAGTAAAAAAGAAGCTTCCCAATGATTCCCTTTTTTCTCCATAGGAAGGCGATATGGAACATTATAAAAATTTGAATAGGTGAATACGATAGTTACAGCTGTATCCTTTTCATTGATTTGAGTTGTATCCTCTTTAACTGTTAAGGCCGGAGTAAAGTAAATGGTAACAACCTCACCCCTCTTTGGAAATTCAGGCTTTATTTTCACCTGTTGCGCTATTCCACATACAGATGTAAGGAAAAACATTGTAAAGAATAAATATTGTGAAAGCGATTGGGTAAAACAGGATGTTACCTGTTTATCAAATTTCAGCATTGTAATTTTTTTGACAGGTTAAAAATATCCAGGATTTTGTACCAAATTATTGTTTGTGAGAGTTGCATTCAATGGGATCGGGTATAATTGATCATCTGTAGAAACTGCTGTTTTGAAAGCACCAAGAACGGTTACTACTCGGCCCGTTCTTTTGAGGTCGAACCACCGGTGGCCCCACTCACTAAACAATTCTAGTTTTCTTTCTTTTTCAACGGCTAATAAAATTTGATCTTTAGTAAGGCCTGCACCAAGTATAGGAAGACCGGCTCTAATTCTTATTTCATCAATATCCGATTTGGCACCGGATAGATTGTTGAGTTGTGCTCTTGCTTCTGCACGGATCAAGTATTGCTCTGCCTTACGGAGTACCATTGAATATTCTGTAACAGTCCCCGTTCTCACTTTATATTTAAACGGATAAAATACAATTGGTCCTACCGCAGGGGTATAAGCTTTCAGCCAGTTCAGGTATCTCTTGTCTGTAAGTGATTCAAAAGATGAGATAAAATTCGGGTACATAACGTAACCCGGGGCTGTGGTAGCGTTGATAGGTATAATCGAATAGCCTTCCCATGTATTGATAGGTCCTGCTGTAGAAGTATTAATGGCCTGCAATTGCCAGATTGCTTCTGTACTTGTTCTGAGAAAGACATTATTGATGTTTGTCTGTAAAACATATTTTGCATCATCAATCACTTTAGCAGATTCGGTTTCTGCTTTATCCCACTGGCTCCTATACAAATAAACCCTTGCCAGTAATGCAGTAGCTGCTCCTTTGTTTGCTCTTATGCGTTCGGACTGCGGATAATTATCGCTTAAAGCTGCCTGTGCATCTAGTAAATCCTGTATAATTGCATCATATACGAGATCGGCTTTTGTTCTTGGCAATGATGTATTAATTAGAAAGTCAGTATTAGTTATTAATGGTACATCGCCAAAATAATTCACCAGGTGAAAGTAAAAAAAGGCCCGAAGAAACTTCGCTTCACCCATCAATTGTGTAGATTTTGCAAGTGAAACAGTTGTAGATTTATTTAATCCTTCGATCACTGCATTCGCATGATAAATCAGTGAATATGGCTGTGACCATAAACCCGAAACAACACTGTTACCGATAGTTAGCCCATTTTCTTTGAATTCATCTGAAGTAGTGTTAGCAGTAGCCACATGAAAATCATCAGCACTCATAGATGGATAAAAATTGGCCTGCGTATTGGCAAACGAAGAAGAGTAACTGTTCATAGTACTGTATAAACCGGTCAACGAAGATTCTGCCGTTTTATCATCAGTGAAAACAAGTTCATCGCTGAGTGAAGTCCGTGGAGGATCCACTTCAACATATTTTTTGCAACTTCCTAAGAAAAGAAATCCAGCAAAAAAGAAAATATAAATAATAATATGTTTCATAAAATTCATTTAATAATTAACAATGAGGAGAACTAAATAGATATATTTAAACCTACCGCAATAGTTCTTAATACTGGCATGGCTGATGTTTTAACTGATCCAAAAGGATTGATAGGAAAAACAAACCGCCTGTCGAATCCATTGATTTCCGGGTCAAGACCGTTGTATTTGGTAAAAGTGAGCAAATTCTGACCTTGTATATAAATACTGCTGGCCGCAATCTTCCAACGTTTGGTTAATGAAGAAAGGTCATATCGCAATGAAACATTTTTTAATCGTAAATAGGAAGCATCTCCCCATACTGCATCTGATGACCGATAAAAATTTCTGAAAGCAATATTTGCTGCGTTAGTGGACGTAACAGTGGCACGGGGTATAGAAGTGATGTCCCCAGGGTTTCTCCATCTGTCCAATACAGCTGTCGATTTATTACTCATCCCACCATAAGCTCCAGCAAGAGGCCCCCAATCGATTGTTGGTGCTTCCTGTTTTACAAATTGGAAAAATATATCAAGGCTTAGATTTTTATACTTGAATTCATTTGATAACCCGCCAAAGAACTTCGGCAAGGTTTGACCCAAAACCACCCAGTCACCCGCCGAATTGATAAGTCCGTCCCTATTTACATCCAGGAATTCGGGAACTCCTGTATTCGGATTTACTCCGGTGAATTTAAACCCTTTTATAATTCTGGTACTTTTACCAACTTCATAACCGGAAGCATCACCCGAACTTGCTAGGTTATCATAGCGTAACAGTTTATTACCCGGGAAGGAAATATTGAATGCAGTATTCCAGGTAAAATTTTTCTTTTTAATATTTTGTGTATTCAAATCAAATTCCAATCCTTTATTTTCAACCAAAGCAGGGAAATTTGAAGTATAGGAACTAAATCCAGATTGAGGAGAAAGTGTTTGACCGACGAGCTGATCATCTGAACGGTTATTATAATAACTGGTAATTAACGACACCCTATCTTTTAAAAATCCTAGCTCCAGAGAAATATCCAATTTCCTATTAGTTTCCCAACTGAAATTAGGGTTAAAAGCTCTCGCAGGACTCAGACCACTTTGTCCGCCATAAGGGAATGTGCTGGATGACCAACTATCAAGATACTGGTAATCCCCTATCTGATCATTCCCTGTAATTCCATAACTAGCCCTTAATTTACCGAGGCTCAAGAATGACAAGTTATTCTCAACAAATTTTTCATCCGAAAAAACCCATGCACCGCCTACTGCACCAAAATTTCCAAATTTATTACCCTCGCCAAAACGAGAAGAACCATCTCTCCTGAAAGTCAAATTGAGAATGTACTTAGATTTGATGTCATAGTTGATCCGACCGTAAACTGCCTGATATTTATATTCGGAATAATTGTAGTTCCTTAATGTTAAAGAAGTGGCTGCAGCTCTGTTTTTTAAAAGTGCATCGCTTGAATATCCAGCTCCCAAGAAATAATTACCTTCCTGTATTGTTTACTGCCAACTGCCTCCAGCCAATAAACTTAATTTCCCAGGACCTAACCATTTTGTGTAATCGAGTTGCGGTTCAATGATATAAGAATTCACATCAGAATTACCATATTGGGCGGTACTTCCCGGAACAGGACTGATATTAGTGAAACCGCTTGCTGGTAACGTCTGTAATTGTTTCATTGTGGTTAATGTATAACCCAGATTTGCCCTTGCTGTCAGTCCCGGTAATATTACATATCTCAGCGTATTATTGCCAATCAGATTATTGGTTTGTGTTTCATATGTCCTATTTAGATATGCTACCGGATTCTGTGTACTTCCATACCAGTATAAAGACCCATCCGGATTATAGACCGGAAAATTTGGAGGCAAGCCAAAATATTGTGAGACATCTGTGGGAACAATATCGTTTTTATCAGTAGCGAAATTTATGGAAGTGGTTAACCCAAACTTTCCGTTTTTAGACGTATGGTCAATGCTAAAGTGAGTACTTCCCCGTGTATATCCAAAATCACCTAACAATACAGTACTTTCTTTATTAACTGCTCCCGTTATCAAAAATTTCGTTTGCGCATTACCGCCAGAAAACGAAACCTGAGCCTGTGTAACGTTCGCAGTATTTCCCATCAGTAAATCCTGCCAGTCAGTATAGGCATTCTGATCCCAAAGCAATAAGTCAGGAGCATTTGTAAGAGTCATAGTTGCAGCATCATTCAGAAATCCTTCTTTCCTCATTTCAAGGTATTGCTGAGTATTCATAAAGTCAAGCTTATTTCCAACATGACGTGTGCCTGTATAAATATTCACGGCAATCTGACTCTCTGCTGCTGTTCCTCTTTTTGTAGTTATAAGTATTACGCCATTTGCACCTCTGGATCCATAAATAGCTGTTGCATCTGCATCTTTCAATATATCTATTCTTTCTATATCCCCCGGATTAATGCTATTTAATGGACTCTGGTTTCCATTTGCACCGGTAAATTGATTAAGCACAGTAGGAAAAATAAATGGAACTCCATCAACAACATATAAAGGTTCGTTTCCATTACTCATAGAATTCTCACCCCTTATTCGTACTTGAAAACTTGAGCCCGGCATACCACTTGAAGAGGTTACCATAACTCCGGATGCTCTTCCTTGAATACTTGAAATTGGATCAGCTACTGGCTGATTCCCAATTTTATCAGCAGAGATAGTGGCTATAGATCCTGTACTCGCCTTCCTGCTAGATTTGTAATACCCTTTTATCACCGTTTCGTCCAAAACGGTTTGAGCAGGGTTCAATCTTACTGAAAAGCCTTCTGCACTATTAATTGCAGCAGCCGTTACTGAGAGAGTGAATTCAGAAAACCCAATATAACTAACCACAAGAATATCGCCTTCGTTGACATTTATTGTAAACCTACCCTGGTTATCAGTTGTAGTACCAGTTTTACTGCCTTTCACTTTTACATTGGCCCCTTCCAACGGATTACCATCTTTGTCAGTTACTCTTCCTTTTATAGGGATTGCAGCCAGAGGTTCTTGAGGATTAGTAGTGGAAATGATTGGCGATTGAAACTTCCCTGTTGAGGAAGGTTTTACCACTATTCTACCATCCATAATCGTATAGCTAACTGGTTCATCCTTCAAACAGATATTAAGGACATGAGAAACTGGCATATTACGCACATCCAATGTTACTTTACCTACTTTTTCCAACAAGGCTTCATCTACCAGTACATTAAGTCCGGTTTGTTTTTGAATCTCCCTGAACACCTCTTTCATGGGTGCATTCTTTACTTTTAATGTTACAGTTTGTCCTGTACCACTAGCTGCAACCTGCAGACAAGCAAAAGTCAATAAGATGGCTGTTAATCTCATAACCTTCCAGAATTTAATTTTGTCCCGGCCTAGGCGGGATGTTAGTCCGTTAGTACAGCTAAGTGAACGGGCAATAGCAGTTAATTGCATAGCTTTGCAAAGTTTAGTGATTGAAAAATGATTCCTAACCGTTTTGTTAATCGTTACCAAACATCGCCGCTTCGCCACAACACGGAGCGGTTTTGTTTTAACTTATTTTACCCTGATTTTACAATCAGTTTTTTCCCTTCGATTTTGAAAATAATATCGTTGTCCTGCAACATTTCAAGTACAGTTGAAAGACTGCTACTTCGCTTAACAATTCCAAAAAATTTCCGATTTTTCACGGGGCCTTCATATACTACTTCCACATTATACCAACGGGCAAATTGACGAAGTATAGTTTTCAGATCAGCACTTTCAAAATGAAACCATCCATTTCTCCAGCCGGTAATCTCATCGATGTTAATTGATGCAGGAGGAGTAAATTGTCCATTGCGGATTAGCTTTGTTTGTTGTCCCGGCTTTAATATTGTATTTATTCCGCCTTTGCTTACTTTAACCGTTCCTTCTACCAATGTGGTACTAATATCATCTTCATCTTTATATGAATTAATATTAAATTCGGTACCCATTGCCAGTACTTCCATACCATTAACTGAAACAATAAAAGGCTTTGAAGGATTTTTAGCTACTTGTATGTACACTTCGCCGGTTACTTCAATTCGTCTTTCTTTATCATTAAAAGCCACCGGGAAGTAAATGGAAGATTCCGAATTCAACCATATTTTGGTACCATCTGCCATGGTCAATGAATACATTTCAGCTCTTCCTGTAGCAAGTGTATTATATTCATCTGATCCGACTTGCCCAGTTGATTCGTATACTAATTGATTGTTTTTATTTAGAATCGATGTATTGCCCTGCTGAGCTAGCTCGCCGGATGCAGCACTGTCTAAGATTATGCTGCGGCCATCTGAGAGGATGAGCCTTGCTTTATAACCACCAGGATTGATATCTGTTGTTTTAGTTACTTCTTTTCCTTTATTCCCATCCGATTTTTGAAAAAAAGCAAGATAAGCACTCAGGCCAAGTACCAAAAAAACTGAAGCGGCAATAGCTATGCGTTTATACCAGTTCACCCGGATGACTTTGCCTGACCTAAGATTGATTTGTTCTTGAATTCTTTCCCAGATCGTTTCTTTCTTCATCAAGTCGCTCAGGCCTTCCTTAAAGGAATCATTCTTTAAAAACTCATCTGCAACTTTTCGATTAGCATCAGATTGCTGCATCCATTGTTTTAGTTCCAGATCTTCAGAAGCTGTTATTTCCCCAGTAAGGCTTTTTATCAGCAAAACTGAAATATGATTATTGGTATCAGACATACATTTCTATAACACCAAGCATCAGGATTTGTCCCGAATCAAAGTTTTTCACCCAGATAAAACAATAATAACACTAGATAAAATTCATCTTTTAGCAATGCAAATCGGAGGAGTTTTAGTGCGTCTGATTTTAGGTTGCGAACTGTTTTTTCCGCCATCCCAAGTTCTTTAGCTATATCTTGATTCTTTAGTCCCAGCAGTTGGAGACGGAGAATGGATCTGGATTTAAATGGTAGTTTATTGATTTCATCTTGTAAATAAATATAAACTTTCTCTGTAATCTCGTTGGTCATGAAATCCATTTCCGTTTGTACTTCAAGTATGCCGACCAATTTCTGGTGATCGGCCGCATGACGTTTTTCATCCCGCAACCAATTTCTGCAAGCATTCCGGACCGTCGTGAATAAAAAGGACTCCAATTTTGGTAAGGACTCAAAATTTATTTTTTTATCCCATATCTTCAGAAATGTTTCCGTGGTGATGTCTTCAGCTGCCTGACTGTCGGGCAGCATATTTTTTGCAAAACGGAATACAGAAAGGTAATACCGCTTATATATTGCTTCAAATGCTTTGCTATTATCTAAAGCAAACAATCGAAGCAAATCTTTTTCATCATATGAATTATAATCTTCCAATACAGGCTAAAGTAACAAAATCATCACAAATAACTTTTATAATTGGCCGATAGATTTCCGAGCTGATTCGAACTTTTATCCTAATAGATAAAATCCTAGATTGTCTATAAGCTTTCATCCAAAAAATCGAACTTCTGCTAGCTGAGTCAACAAGATGCGATTCAAGTCGTTCTTCTAGTTTTCGCATCAGGTTCTTTTTAAGTATGCTTATATATTCTTTATTGTATTCAAAACTGGCAAGCATCAATTCAAATTGTGCATTCATTTTTTTGGCACTGATATTTACTCCAGCACTTTTATGTCGTGCCTTATAATACCAGTTTCCTTTTTTGATATACCAAGTAAAAGGCGAGTTTGTAATGGAATCTTTTGCAAAAATTTTTAATGGCAGTTCTTCTACCTTTTGGCAACGGGCAATATAGGCCACTGGCGATTCTTTTAATAGCTTGTTAGCCGATAAAAAAAATTAAGGACGAAATGAAAAAGTTTGGCGTTAGATTACTCGGCGGCGGAATGGATGAATCACCATTTGCATATAAAGTGATCAATGTAGTAATGCATTCACAAAAACCACTGGTGGATGTAGTAGGGAAGTTTACGCAAAAGATTGTAAAGATGGATGGAGCCAAGCATAGAAGCTGGAATAAAGACAAAAGAGAGAAAATAGCAGGCGAATAGGCAATAAACAATATGCAATGGTCAATCATTAAGATTGACCATTGCTTTTTAAATTATTGTAATGCAATCTCAGTTTACTATTTTACACTTTTATATAAACTTTTTTCTTATACATCCAATACCCTTTCATCAATAATTCCATTGTACCCTACTTTCATTTTCTTCGACAGAAAAGAAATACCTATCCATTCTTTTGCTTCAGGTATTTTATCAACAAATTTTTTATAACTATTCTCCATTGCCTTTTCAGGGATCTTCAGATTTTTTGCTAAAGTATCAAAGTCACTTTTGCGCAGCTTTCGCTTTCTTGCATTAATAGTTAACGCCATCTCATCTTTATCCTCAGGCATAGCTATTTTGGTACACAGAAGATCATAAGCCGGTGCAAGTATAATATCATTGCTATTATTAGTCAGTAAAGAAAAATTCTTTAAATGCATATCGGCATTACCTGTCAGGTAACTGAAAATGGCAGTCTCAAAAAAGTAATAGCATCAAACCCTGGTCTTGATGAATATTTCGCAATATATTTCCCTACTTTCTCCATAGAACTTCTGTATTTGTCATTTGTTAGCGTTTCAGTCAATTGGCACATATCTTCCAGAGCCAGTTTCTTTCCCATCATTCTATCAAACCTTTTGGTGATATAGGCCAACTCTCCCGATTGCAATCTTATCAAACTATGCTCTGCTGTTGGTATACCAAATAATTCGGAGAGATGCATGGTTAAATCTTCATTCTCCGGTAGATTAGGAAATTCTTCCGTTGGTGGCTTTAGTATAAAGTCTCCCCACAGGCCTACAATAGTAAATCTGGATCTCTTGGGATCACCAGGTGTCTTTTCTAATGTTAGTGATAATTTTGGTTGCACTCCGTAACAGCAACACTTTTTATAACAATCTCTTTTGCAAGTTCCTTCATTTGTTCGTTATCATAATCCAATGTTGGTGCCGTCTCTGTACCAAAGAATTTTTTAGTGCAAGCAGGGTGAAAGTCAATAACACCATCAGGCAACGGCTGATAACAATATAAACAACGTCTTTCTTTCATTATTCTTCTTTAGCTTTATTAGGTTCAATACTTACAGCCCCGATACAATCTTTACAGGCCATCAATAACAATTGCATTCTGTCATTAGGATTTATTTTCCAGTTTTTCACGGTTATATCAAGCAACCATCCTTCAGGTATCAATCCATCAAAAAAAGGAATCATCGTATTACTCAGATAAGGTTCTTCCCGCAGGGGAAGTGTAAGGCTTACAGGAGCTGCATCCTTCTCTTGTAAATAATCTTTCTTATACTCAAACCCATATCCGTTTTCGTCCTGCCAGACAATTCCAGCCTCTCTGTCTTTAAAAAATACTTTGCCTGAACGTTGCATAAGTTTATATATTTTCTACATTTTCTATATCGGAATGTGCAATGATCTGCTCCAGTTTCTCGTCCTTTGTTTTTTGATATTCGATAGCATTTTTATTGGAAACAAATTTCCATGCTTTGACTTCAGCACCTTCATTTATTGCTTCAATTAAAAACCCTACTAAAACATTTTTATTTTTTAAATAAACATGCACATTCCTGTTAAAGTGATCCAACAATATCTCGTAAGGATCTTTTATCCTTCCGCCTCCCGGCACAACTTGATATCCAAACAAGGCTAAGACCTGGTTAACCTTATCCATCCTTAAGGTCTCTTTCCCTTGCTCCAACTCTCTGATAAAGCGGAGTCCAACACCAGCCTTCTCTGCTAACTCTTCTTGAGTTATACGCAGCTTGCTCCTGTTATATTTCACAAAATTTGAAATGTAGTTATCGTATGTCTTTGCCATATTTATACCCTTTCGGGTATAAATATATGAAAATATTCTGTTATACACCCTATCGGGTATAAAATATAATAAATAGATGCAATTATACCCTATCGGGTATAGAAAGTGCTCGCCAATATGTGATATTTTACTGTCCTATTTTCTTATCGAAATTGTGAGTTAAAAACTCACAAAATAGCTAAAAGATTTTCCCGCATTTGCATGAATTCAAAAAAATAAAGATGAAGTTGCTGAGCAATCGGGTTAAACAAATTTAGTGTGATTGTTTTATGAAAATGCGCCCTTCATTCTTTCCTGTTCCGAAGAAGAAATTCCATATTTAGCCGCCAGATGTCGCCATTCTTTTACCGAGTTATGAACTTGGTTGATTATCTCATTAGCTTCATCAGCATTTAATCTGAAATAAGAAGCCATGGCTAAAGCCAGATCAAGCGCAAGTGAATTGTCATTATCTGAAATATTCAAACTTAATTCTTTACCGTACTCGTTAGGATTGATATCATAGGCAGGTGAAAGGATCCACCCTTTATCTGTAAGCAAAAATCCATGATTTCTTAAATGATCGTCTGTATTTTTTACATTAATGCTGAAAACAATTCTTCGCCAAAGTTCTTTCAGATTCCTTTCAACATCAACTCCGTTTTTTGAAATAAATTCCACCATATCTAAGTAACTGGCACCCTCGGAACCTTTACCATCAGTAAAACCAAGCAGCGTCATGGCCGATGCGAAATGAATCCTTTCGCCGGTATCGGTTCTATCAAATCTTTTTGTAAGGTAAGTGTGATATTTATGATTGAATTGTGCTAGCATTCCTTCAGCCATATATAGGCCTGCATTGATAGCTAATTCATTCACGACCATTTCCCAGGCGGCTATATCCTTTTCATCATCTTTGCTCGGAAACTTAGCTATCCATAAATTATTTGCTGCATCGCTGACACCTGCTTTTGGTCTTGCGCCACCTAAAGAGGAACCCGGAGCAATTAACATATTAATCCACTGCAAGTATGCAGGGTCATTGCTGTTGTCCTCTTCAAAATTTAAGCTAGCTTGCTCCAGTTCTCCTAAAGAAGTCCATGGAGGTGATGCCATTTCCTTATTGTTATTTAAAAAGGGTCCTTCCTCATCCTCTTTAAAGCGTAATGCTCCCATTCTATGCCCGTCAAATACGCCTAACAAAAGATCCGACTCCAGCAATTTTTTTGGGGATCGCCCCTCTCGTTTAGCAATGGCCGCTTCTCTTCGCTGTAGTAATACTCTTCCCCATCTATCGGGACAGGAGTCCAAGAAAATCCCAAAATTCAGTTTTTCATCTCTTGGATAATAAACACCTGGATACAACTGCAGATCAGGATCGATTATTTGTGAAAACTCGGACTGCAACCATTCCTCTGAATAAGCAAATGAAAAACTTTCTTTACCTTTTGCTGGAGTAACCGTAAGTAAACCTATTTGTACCGTTTTTTTTAAGCCTACCCAATCTGCATAGACCAATATTTCTTTTTTTTTTGTTGCCATTTTAACTCTTTTTCTTTGGTGCTCTTTTTTTTACGTTTAATTCAGCATCCTGCAATTTTCTACCAAGTTTATCGTCTTCAGCTACTTTAAGCAAATCCTTTTCAAGGTTTAAAACAAAAAGCACTTGTGCATAGGATCCTATTGCTACACCAGGATGTCCATTTTCTATTGAAAGCAATGTTGGTCGACTGATATTAGCCCTTTCCGAAATCTGTGTTGTGCTAAACTTTCTACGCAATCGAGCAAGCTTGATATTTTCACCAAATTCTACAAGAACTTTCTCGACGCTAGGTAATACTTGTGATTTTTGCTTCTTCATAATGCTAATAATATTTTACAAATATAGCATATTTGTAAACAATAATTTACATTATACTGTAAACTTTATTAATGATGAAATTTGATCATTATTTCGACATAAAATTAATTTTATGTCGAAATAAACCTACCCAAAAAGGGGTAAAGGTGAAAAATTACCAGTTTTTCAATATTTAGAATGGCAATTGATAGTTAAGGTGACAATGCCACATTCTTGGAATAAAATATCCAATTAAATCCAGCTTACATCAAATAGTAGAAGCCAATAATTCTGGTCAATTCAGATTGGAAATTGACGATCAATGAGACAAGATTTTCCAGTTCAATCAGCTTTATCTGATAACTTTTAATTTAAATTATCCTCATTACAAAGATGGCTGCTAATAATCTCAGCAAAAAGCTCAATCTGCTCATTAATGGTTAATTCATTCGATTTCCTATTATTTAATGTTTCAAGTGAATTTTCATTTTCATCATTCATAAACTATTAAATTTTAGAGGGTGAATATATAATTATATACTTAAATGGATTTTTTTAAGGAGACTGCCCCATCCGAACCCCTGCCCTTTTCAATCGCCAAAATTGATAATAAACGATTTTGACTCAACAGTTCACAAAAATGAAATTTGATAAAAGAAAAACTGATTATAAAAATGTCTCTAAAGCTACACTGTAGAGAAAATCAATCTTTATTATATTAGAATTACCTGTATGCATTTCAATTAAATAGATCCTTATTGATTGAATAGAACAGCATCCCTAACCTTTATTCCAGATTATTCCGGAATAATCCATCACAAGCTGAATTTTGATTATTTATTTTATTAAAAGATTATTGATATAGGTTAAACATCTTCTGTCAGATTCCGGAATATTCCTGCAAAGACTGGAATAAGCTAATATAAAACATGATTCATTGATTTTTCATGACAATAGTGACAACTTAAAAATACTTTTCAATCAGTTCCATGTCAATTTTTTGTAAACTGAGATTCTTGACCTTATACTCGGTCTCAAGAAACTCTTGCATGTAGAGAAGACTTCGGTTATACTTATTGTAAGTAGCTCTGACAATCTCTGTTCCTACCCGCTTTAGCATTTTTCTATTCCCTTCTTTTAAATAGTCAATTAGTAAAGTTGGTCGTTCCTCCTTCCCTTTAATCTTATCGACTAATTCATCAATCGTAAAAGCTTGCCTTGAAAACCGCATTTCATCAAAGCTGTTTTTAGCACTTTGAAGAATCATTTCTAAATTCTTGTTAATCGTACCTGCCTGTTTTTCCAATCGGGATATTCTTTTTGAAGAAGCATCCCAATGTTGCTTAAAACAATATAAGCCGGTGAAAATGTCCCGCCTTTCACCCCGGAAGGTAATTCGTAAAACAATAGGCGATTTGCCCTCTTGGTTGTTGTGAGAGGTGCGAAATGAAAAAGTAAAACTGATGTTGAGTAATTCTGCCATAACTGTAAATTTTAAAGGTTATAAAAATCACAGACTGGTGTAGTAATTCAAAGTGCAGAGTTGTGCAATAGCATGCAATACGAACCAAATTAGATTCGAACGGGGGTAATTAACTTCTACTACAGCCGTTCGAGTCGGGATTTTGGAAATCGAACGGGTGTAATTAATTTTATTACAGCGGTTCGAATCGGACCTGAAATCGAACGGGTAATTAAGTAACTACAGCGGTTCGAATCGGACCTAAAATCGAACGGGTGTTTACTTACTCGTTCGAATCCCAAAATGTAAAGTCGAACGGGGGTACCAGAAAGAAAGTACACCAAAAGTACACCATCCGATTGCACAATTTTGCTTGCATTTGCAGACATCAAAAAAAATAAAAACCTGCTAATCAAATGTTAGCAGGTTTTTGCATCGATGTGCATCGATCTTCAGAGGTCCCTAGCGGATTCGAACCGCTGTAGAAGCTTTTGCAGAGCTTTGCCTAGCCACTCGGCCAAAGGACCATTCTTATTTTCTATTTCAGATTGTTAACTTTATGCCGATATTTATCGGGATGAACCTGAAAGGCAGCAAATATACATTTTTTACATCATTTCATTTTACTTAAACCATAAAAAATGAGCCGTATTGCAGAATCTGAATTAATTATTAATAACCGGGGAGCTATTTACCATCTTGACCTCCGCCCCGAAGAAATTGCTGATACAGTGATTACCGTTGGCGACCCTGACAGAGTTCATGAAGTAAGCAAACATTTTGATTCTATTGAGATAAAAAGGCAGCATAGAGAATTTATCACTCATACGGGTAAGGTTGGAAACAAAAGGCTGACGGTTCTTTCATCCGGAATTGGTCCAGACAATATTGATATTGTAATAAATGAGCTTGACGCTTTAGTTAATATTGATTTCGAAACAAGAGAAATAAAAAAAGAATTAAAATCAATAAATATTATACGCATCGGCACTTCGGGATCATTACAAGCTGATATTCCAGTTGATCATTTTGTTGCTTCAACACATGGATTAGGAGTTGATAACCTTTTAAATTTCTATAGACTTGAACAAAATGACGAGGAACAGCTATTGATTCAATCATTTATTACACACACTCAGGTTCATGGACAAATTGGAAATCCATATATCAGCAGTGGAGCCGGCTCTCTCATAAAACATTTTGTAAAAGATTTTCACCAAGGAATTACTGTTACTTGCCCAGGCTTCTATGGGCCACAAGGAAGAGTATTACGATTAGGAATTAAAAATCCAAACTTTGTTAATCGATTAACCGATTTTCGATTTGGACAGCATCGTATCACCAACTTTGAAATGGAAACTTCGGCCATCTATGGTTTGGGTAGATTACTGGGACACAATTGTCTTGCTGTAAATGCAATCGTCGCTAACAGAGTAGTTAAAGAATTTTCAAAGGATGGTAAAGCAACCGTTGAAAAACTTATTCAAAAATTTATTCAGATATTTTCAGAAAATATATAATGGAATTACATTTTTTCAAATACCAGGGAACCGGTAACGATTTTATTCTTGCGGACAACAGAACGAAAGAGTATTCATCTTTAACTACTGAACAGATACATAGGCTTTGTCTACGACGTTTTGGCATTGGTGCAGATGGATTGATGTTGTTAAATGAAAAAGATGGGTTCGATTTTGAAATGAAATATTATAATGCTGATGGAAAGGAAGGCAGCATGTGTGGCAATGGTGGACGATGTATAGTAAAATTTGCCTATCATCTCGGTATCCATAAGGAGAAATATCGTTTCCTTGCTTCAGATGGAGCTCATGAGGCGGAGATAGATACAAACGGAATCGTGTCATTAAAAATGTACGATGTAAAAAATATAAGAAAATTTCATAACGATTTTATTTTAGATACAGGATCGCCACATTATATCAAACTTTCTTCTAACGTAATGGAAATGGATGTATTTAAAAAAGGATATGAAATCCGGCATAGCAAAGAATTTGAAGAAGAGGGTATCAATGTAAATTTTGTAGAGCAATTAGAAGAGGTTGACAAGATTATTGTCCGCACTTTTGAAAGAGGTGTAGAAGATGAAACTTTCTCTTGCGGCACAGGTGTGACAGCTGCGGCTCTTGTTTGTTATCACAACGAAAATGGTTTTAATGAAGTAGAAGCAAAAACTCTAGGCGGAAAGTTATCAGTAGAGTTTGACAGACTTGATGATAGCCGCTACGAAAATATTTGGCTTTGCGGCCCAGCCGAAAAAGTTTATGAAGGAACTGTTCAAGTAAAATAGATTATGTCAACTATCCAAACCAAACAGGAAATACTTGAACATTTGGAAAAATCTAGAAAAGATTTTTCTGATTTTTGCTCAACAATTTCTTCTACTATTTTTTTCAGGCAGCCTGCAGAAAAATGGTCTATTGCCCAAAATGTTTCACATCTTATTACTTCGGCTAATATGACAAGGTTGGCGTATAGGCTTCCTAAATTCATTGTCAGAATTTATGCTGGCAAACCCAACCGGCCTTCCCTTAGTTATGACGAATTGGTTACTAAGTATCAATTAAAACTGCAGCAAGGAGGCAGAGCCAGCGGAAGATTTGTTGCAAAGCCAGTTGATGAAATTACTGGCAAAGAAAAAGTATTAGACTCTTTCAATAAGTCAATGGAAATACTGATAAGTACTATTAATAACAAATGGAAAGACACCCAGCTTGATCAATACCTGGCACCACATCCCCTTTTAGGAAAATTAACGCTAAGAGAACTGTGCTATTTTACAATTTACCATACCGAACATCATCTTCATATAATTAAAGAAAGACTGAACGACTAAATCTTAAATTCCAAGCCCATCTTTGTTTACTTATTGTTTAATTTGTAGCCGGGCAAGCCCGTCTTTCATTACTTAATATTCATTTTATAACCGGGCAAGCTTACCTTTGCATGCCGAAACATAAGTAGCAGGCCTTGTAACAATCCCATGATTCAGTATTTCAAAAATATCAATCAGCAAACGATAGAGATAGACAAACCCGAAAGTGGGATTTGGGTAAATGTATTGCCTCCATTAAAGCAAGAAGAATTTACAGAGCTGTCAGCTTCATTGGATATTCCAATTGACTTCCTTACTGACTCATTGGATATAGACGAAAGAAGTCGTTATGAGGAAGATGACAATGTAAAACTGATCGTTATCAAAACTCCAACGGAAAATAATTCTTTCAATGAGAGTGACGCATATTATATAACTATTCCGATTTGTATCATCCTTACACATAATCAGATTGTAACGGTTAATTCATTTGAAAATTCTGCTATAAAAAAATTCTTAAACACTTTTCAAAACCGCCATCCAGACAAACGGAATATGATGGTATTGAAAATATTTGAAAAGATTGTTCAGAATTTTATGGAGCACCTGAAAGAAATTAATTTTCGCAGAAATACATTTGAACAAAAATTGTATGACAGTAGCAAAAACGAACATTTGCTACAATTGATGCGGATACAAAAAAGCCTTGTTTATTTGGTAACGGCTCTTCGCTCCAATGAAATGCTGATGATGAAGCTAGAAAGAACAGGTTTCTTAAGCTTAAATGAAGATGAAAAAGAAATTTTGAATGATTTGATTGTAGATAATTCTCAAGCCCTTGAGATGGCAAATATTTATACGAATATCCTGAGTAGCACATTGGATGCATTTGCAAGTATCATTGCCAATAATCAAAACCAAGTTTTAAAAAGATTAGCCGTTATAACCATCGTTCTCACTTTTCCTGTTTTAATTGCCAGTTTATTTGGCATGAACGTTCCCAGCGGCTTTGAACATTCGAAATATGCGTTTTACATTGTTTCGCTTTTATCATTAGGTATTGCCCTAGTAATCGGCTGGTATTTCTTCCGTAAAAAAATCTTTTAAACAACTATGTTCAATATCAGAGTTTACGGCATTCTTATCAATGAAAAAAGTGAAGTGCTGGTAAGCGATGAATTGATTCGTGGAAGTTATATTACTAAATTTCCCGGCGGCGGTTTAGAATTTGGCGAAGGGACAAGAGATTGTCTGCGGCGGGAGTTTCAGGAAGAAATGAATCTTAAAGTTGCAGTCGGCAACCATATTTATACTACTGACTTTTATCAACGTTCTGCTTTTAATCCAGATCATCAAATCATTTCAATTTATTATGCTGTAACAGCTCTTGATGAAATAAAAGCCCCGCTAAGAAATAAGCCTTTTGATTTTGATCAGCAGCAATTAAAAGTATATGAAGAATCAAAGGAAATTGAAACTTTCCGATTTATTTGTTGGAATGAATTTTCTTCTGAAGTAGTTACGTTGCCTATTGATAAAATTGTTGCGGATTTAGTAAAGGCAAACGGAACTCTGTTCCAGTAATAGAGAATAACTCTGTTCAGTGAATAGTGAACGGAACTCTGTACCGATTTATTGAACGAAACGGAGTTTCGTTTTACCTGAGGGAACAGAGTTCCGTCTACCGTCCTTCCATCGCCGCTTTCTTCATTTCAGCGGCCTGCTCATGACCAAGATGCTTTTCTATTATTCCATGAATCAGATAAATTACAGGTGTCATTAAAATGGCAACGATGAATTTATAAATATAGTTTACGATACCAACGGCTATAAATAATTTAAAGGGCCAAACAAAGTCACTACCCGATGCATTTACTCTTGTTCCAATATAAAAAGCAATAAATAAAACAACAAAACTATCAATGAACTGAGAAATCAATGTAGAACCAGTTGCCCTCAGCCATATCTTTTTTTCGCCAGTTACTTTTTTATTTTATGAAACACAAACACATCAATTAACTGTCCTAGAATAAAAGCTGTAAGAGAACCAATAATAATGAATCCACCTTGCCCCAATACACTGTCATAGGCTTTTGACATATCTGGAACACCACTACCCTGTTTACTGCTGATAAAAAAATCGGCAGGCACAAGATTAACAGCGCCAATAAAAACTAAGAATGCAAAAGCAATCAACCCTGCAGTAAGCCAGGAAAGAAATCTCACACCTCTCATTCCATAATATTCATTAATAATATCCGTCATGATGAAAACGACCGGCCATAATAAAACACCGGCGGTAAGGTTGAACGAAAGATCATTGCCAAGAATATGAATATCCAAAGGTGAAATGCCCAATGTTTTTTCTAGGGAAAATATTTTTACCCCAATTATTTCCGCAATCAACGCATTGGCAATAAAAAAACCTCCGAGTATCAGGAACAGCCTTGTAGGTTTACTTTTAATAATGGCTTGTATCATGAAAATGTTTGAGAATAGATATAATTGATATAAAATATATAACCCAACAAAATAAACAGTACAATAATGTTACCTATAATAAGCCAACGAGGAACAATAGCAGCAGGCTTTTTCCCTACAATCCATAAAATAATATAGCAAAGTAATGTAATTG
Source organism: Chitinophagaceae bacterium (assembly GCA_016708765.1). Classification (GTDB taxonomy): domain Bacteria; phylum Bacteroidota; class Bacteroidia; order Chitinophagales; family Chitinophagaceae; genus JJ008. The sequence goes on along the minus strand of JADJFD010000001.1, from coordinate 169,430 downwards.
GCACAATGATCATACCCATAAAAAAACCAATAGTTATGATAGTTGACTCAAGATTTCCATCTTTAATCCAGCCCGTCATTAACTGTAATAATGTTAGCAGAAAAAAAAGGCCGCAAATAAAGGCCAGTCTTGATAAAAATAAAAGCCAGCGCATCGGGATTTTAGTCTAAAATAGCATTATTTTGTCAGCCTAATCTTGAAATTGTATGAACAATCCGCTGTTGAAAAAGATTTTACCGCATATTATAGCAATTGTCGTTTTTCTAATAGTATCCATAATCTTTTGCAAACCTGTTTTAGAAGGCAATGTGTTAAACCAGCATGATAATGTGGGCTGGAAAGGAATGGCACAGAATTCTTTTGAGTATAAAGATAAAAACGGCCATTTCCCTTTGTGGAATCCTAATCTCTTCAGCGGCATGCCCAATTATCAGGTAGCCATGGAAGGGAAAACTGTACTACCAGATCTTACAAAGATCTTCTCATTTGGATTGCCGAAACCAATCAATTTTTTCTTTTTAGCTTGTCTTTGTTTTTATATTTTATGTTTAACATTGAGATTAAGGCCAGTCATTGGAATTTTATCAGGATTAGGTTTTGCATTTGCTTCGTATAACCCGGTTATAGTTGCAGCAGGACATGATACACAAATGCTGGCCACCGCTTTTATTCCTTTACTTATAGCTGGATTAATAAGCATTTTTGAAAAAAAATATTGGCTTGGTCTTGCACTTACAACGTATGCTACGTATCAGCAAATAGGCGTTACTCACTTGCAGGTAACATATTATACATTTCTAATTGCAATAGCCGTAACACTTTGCTATGTATATGTGTGGGTAAAAAATAAAGAATGGAAACATCTTGGTATTGCAGCTGGCATTACTATGATTTCTGCAATTATTGGCATCGCCGGTAATGCCTTAACACTAAAAACCACCTCGGAGTATGCTAAGTATACAATGCGTGGAGGAAAGGATATAAATATTCAAGGTGATTCTGTAACAGTTGCAAAAACTTCGGGGCTTGATACGTCCTATGCCTTTGAATATAGTTTAGGAAAAGCAGAAACGGTAACATTCATGATGCCAAATGCTTTTGGAGGAAGTAGCAGTAAACCTGCAGGCGAAAACTCAAAAGTTGTAAGTAAGCTGATGGAAAAAGGTGTTGATGAAAATAATGCTATACAATTTGCTTCTCAATTACCAGGATATTGGGGTAAGCTCTCAACATCAGGCCCTGCCTATTTTGGTGTTATCATTTGCTTATTAGGATTAATAGGATTTGTAGTTGTAAAGAAACCGTTGAGATGGGGATTACTTGCAATAACCATCTTTGGAATTTTTATGGCATGGGGAAAATACTTTGCCGGCTTTAATGTTTTCCTTTTTGAAAACATGCCGTTGTACAATAAATTCAGAGCACCATCATTTTCGCAGGTGATACCACAGTTTGCTGTAGGTGTAATTGCAGCACTGTCATTACAATATTTATTGTTTGAAGAAAAAGCAAAAGAAGTTCTAAATAAAGATTTCAAAAAAATATTGTATGCTGTTGGTGGCTTATTCGCATTTCTTGGTTTGATGTATTTCTCAATGGATTATTCTTCTATTAGTGATCCAGAATTAATGGCCAGCATTGCAACACAAACTAAAAGCGATGAAATAGCAAGGGCCGTTATTTCTGGATTGAAAGCAGATCGCAATAGTATGTTTGGCGGACAATTGTTGAGAGCTGTTGGTTTTGCTGTTCTGTTGTTAGCAATTTTCTATGCTTACATAAGAAGCTGGTTAAAACCATTAACTGCAGCAATTATTATTTTAGTGATAAGTACACTTGAGCTTACTATTACAAGTCATGACTATTTGAATGAAGACAATTATGTATCAGCCGATGATTACTCCAATATAAACTTTGCTCAAACTCCAGTTGATCAACAAATATTACAAGATAAAGACCCGAATTTTAGAGTTTTTAATTTAGCCGGCGACCGTTACAATGAATCCCGTACTACCTATTATCATAAATCAATTGGCGGATACCATCCGGCAAAGCTTAGAATCTATCAGGATTTACTCGAGATGTATTTATATGGAAACCCTAATCAAGGAATACTAAATATGCTCAATGCGAAATATGTCATTATTCAAGACCCACAAACAGGGCAGCGAAATGTGATGCCAAATCCTAATGCCTTTGGGCCATGCTGGCTTGTGAAAAACATAAAAGTTGTAGATGACAGAGTTGCAAGCATAAAAACAATTGGAAAGACGAATCTGAGAGATACTGCTATTATAGAGAAATCAGTAGCAGCAAATTTAGTACAACCACAATGGGATTCTACGGCGTCCATAAAGATGATAAACTATGATAATGATGCAATTGAATATGAAGTAAATGGCAACGGACCTCAGTTTGCAGTGTTTAGTGAAATCTATTACCCCGTAGGTTGGAATGCATACATTGATGGTAAGAAGACAGAATATTATAATGTAAACTATGTTCTTCGTGGGTTATCTGTTCCTGCAGGAAAACATACTGTGAAGTTTATATTCGAACCTGCTTCAGTTAAAAGTGGAACTTCGATCATGTTTATTTCATCCATAATTATTCTATTGGTATTTGTTGGTGGATTATTTATGGCTTGGCGACAAAGTAGGAAAAAAAGTTGAATTGATTAATGAAGAAAATACTTGCAATAGCCCCCTACCCTTACCTGCCTTATCATTCCGGGGGGCAAAAGTTTATTGCACAATTCTTTGAATACTTAGGTAAAGAAATTGACTTAACAGTTATTTCTGTTGCAGAAAATGATTTTGCTCTTGCAAAAAATTATAAAACAATTCCGCTGCTAAAAAAATCATTTAGCCGTTATTACGACCGAAGCCTGATACATAAAATTACAGCACTTGTTAAGGGAAATGGGTTTGATACCTTAATTATCGAACATCCTTATTTGTCATGGTTAGCATTTGCTATTCGCAAAAGAACTGGCATCAACGTAATCATCCACACACATAATATCGAATACCAAAGATTCAAATCCACAGGAAAATGGTGGTGGCCAATATTAAAACGTTACGAGAAAAAAAGTTTTCAAAAAGCTGATGGCCTTTTTTTTATTGCTCCTGAAGACAAAGAGTTTGCTATTACACAGTGGCATATACCTGCTGAAAAATGTTTTGATCTTCCTTTTGGAATTGAAATAAGTAGCAATCCTACAGATAAAGATCAATGCAAAGAAGTAGTTTCAACAAAACACAATATCAAGTCTGAAGAAAAGATATTATTATTTGCAGGTGCGTTGAATTACAAACCCAATCTTGATGCAGTTAAAATCATATTGGATACTATAAATTCTTTATTACTGCAACAACCTTCATTTCGTTATAAAATAATAATTTGTGGCAAAGGCTTGCCGGAAGAGATGAATGAATTAAAAAAATATTCTGATAAAAACATTATATACGCTGGGTTTATAAGTGATATAGCAACCTATTACAAAGCTGCTGACATATTTGTAAATCCTGTACTAAGCGGAGGCGGTGTAAAAACAAAAATTGTGGAGGCGATAGCTTATGGGACAACTGTTATATCTACAGAAACAGGTGCTGCCGGAATGGTGAAGGAAGTTTGTGGGGAGAAACTTATCATATTAAAAGACAACGACTGGTCCAACTTTATTGAACTGCTTATTAATAATAACTATTTAGAAGCACCAACCCCGAATTTATATTACAAAACTTATTTCTGGAAAAATATTATTGAAAGTATAATTAATATTTAAGAAAAATTATACTCTCTTTAAACTATTATCTATATTTAGTCTATTATAGCAAAAAACTAAATTGTATGAGGATACACTTTAAAAAAATATTCGCCTTACTTTTTGTAGTTGGTTTATTTATTGGCTGTCAGAAAGAAAATGATTTCATCAGCCCCCAACCTCCAACTGCTGAGGCAGGGAATAGTCAATCGATTCAATCGCCTACCACATCCTTTACCCTTGCAGGTAGTGGGGTTTCTACCAACGGGCCAATTACAGGCTATTTGTGGAGTTTAGTTTCCGGACCAAATGTTCCTTTAATAGCAAGCCCCGGCTCTCCTACAACATTAGTAACAAATTTTATTGCAGGTACGTATACTTTTCAGTTAATGGTTATAGATAATGCTGGTCTAACAGGAATTGATACCACAAAAATTACCGTGACTGCAGCGCCAATACAAACTCTAACACTGCAACCAGCAAATAATACAGAGGAAAGACATCTATGGGGAAACTCAACAATGGATCAATCTGGCCATGCTACTGAACTTGTTGCAGGAACTTGGACCTCTGGTGGCACTATTTATATCAGAGGGGCTTTAAAATTTAATTTAAGCACAATACCATCAAGTGCAACAATTCTCACTGCAAAACTTACTCTTTTCTCTAATCCAACTCCATTAAATGGAACCCAAACAGTTCCAAATGAAGGACCCAATGCCATGTATATTCGACGTATTACAAATAACTGGAATCCAGTTACAACTTTCTGGCTCACACAACCAGCTACTACCACTACAGATCAGATTTCAATTCCTCATACAGCACAAGCTTCACTTGACTTGGTTGATGTAGATGTAAAAAATCTTGTTACAGCTATGCACAGCTCTGGAAATTACGGGTTCATGATTATGTTGCAAAATGAAACGCCTTTCAATATGAGAAATTTTTGTTCTAGTATTCATACTACAGCATCCAAACATCCAAAAATTGTTATTACATATCAGCCATAAATAAGATTATTATTATAAGTATCAATTTTCAAGTCCTGACATTTTGCAGGACTTTTCCTTTATCTGCTATAGGCAACTTCTAACATTTTATTAAAAACGATGTTTCCGGAGGATTATGATTATTTTTATTCTACAATAATGAAAATACTAATTACAGGATTTGCCGGATTTGTTAGCCAACACTTTCTTTCATTACTCAACACTAATGAACCGGGTTCAAAAGTATTAGGCATTGATAAAAACAAGCCTGATTTTAATTTTTCTTCATTCCCTCACCTTTCAATCGCTTTTGAAAACATTGACTTACTTGACAAAGTAGCAACTGATAAAGTTCTTGACGATTTTAAACCTGAGTATATTTTGCATCTTGCCTCCGTTAGCTCAGTTGCCCAAAGTTGGCTTACTCCTTTAGAAACCTTTGTAAACAACACTACTATTTTTCTAAATCTTGTAGAACTGGTAAGAATAAATAATAATAAATGCCGGATATTATCAGTTGGCTCCTCTGAAGAATTCGGTGAAGTAGCTGAAACTGATCTACCATTAACAGAAGAGCATCCTCTTAAACCATTAAGCCCATATGCTGTGGCAAGAGTATCGCAGGAGATGCTTTCAAAAATTTATGCCGACGGTTTTGCGCTGGATATAATTATGACAAGGTCTTTCAATCATATTGGACCAGGGCAAAAAGATATTTTTGTAATATCTTCTTTTGCAAAACAATTAGTTCAATTGTCGAAAAATAAAGAATCCAAGGCTACTCTTACAACTGGCAATTTATCTATTACCCGGGATTTTTTAGATGTAAGAGATGTCGTTAGAGCATATTATCTATTATTCAAAAAAGGTCGTAGCGGAGAAGTTTACAATATCTGTTCTGGAAATGGAATTTTGCTAAGTGATATTGTTTCTAAAATGAGTGAAATATTAAATCTAGCTATTGAAACAAAAATTAATCCTGATCTCTTCCGACCAAATGAAAATAAAAAAATTATCGGGTCTTATCAGAAAATTAAGAATGAATTAGGCTGGCAACCGGAAATTCCTCTTGATAAAAGCCTCGGAGACATTATTCGTTATTGGCAGGTTGAAACAAAATAAAACAGAAATTATTTTACTGCCTTTTGAATACAATCCCAAAGTAATTCAGCAGTGCGGCTCCAGGAAAAAAGCTTTTTTTGTTGATGTCCCTTATCAATCAACTCGTTTCGAAGATCATTATTATCCGCAAGTTTATTCATACCATTAGCAATACTATCAATATTAAAAGGATCTACCATTAATGCAGCGTCTCCTGCTACTTCCGGCATAGAAGTTACATTAGAGCAGATCACTGGAACACCGCTTTGAAAAGCTTCAACAATCGGCAAACCAAACCCTTCAAAAATTGGAACAAAACTTAACGCATAAGCGGCACCTAACACTTTTTGCAAATCATCATCAGATAAACGGCCAGTGAAAATTATATCATCTTTATATTGACTGTTAGTATAAGAATCTTCTATATCGGTTTTTTGCCAAAGTAAAGAACCTGCCAACACTAATTTAAAATCTGATTGTGTTCTTTCCTTAAAAAGGTTAAATCCGTCAATCAACCGTTTTATGTTTTTTCTTGGGTGCATTGAGCCTACAAAAAAGAAATATGGCTTTCCCTCACTCCATTTATCTCGAACAGCAGTTATTTCTTCTTTTGACAAAGGAGAAAAATTACTATTGATACCACAGGAAACATTGTCAATAAGAGTGGCATCTATTTTATAAAAATCAGCAATATCTCTTTTACTGTATTCTGAAATAGTAGCTATTCGTTTAGCTTTTTTGGCAAATCGCTTAGTGAAGAACCGATAATAAATACGGTTTTTTAAAGCAATATCTTCTGGCTTATGTTCAAAATTAATATCGTAAATAACTGGAATCTGCTTACAACCTGAGAGCAAACTTAAAAAACTATCCATTGAAACCATCAAGTCAGGCTTATGCTTTCGTAAAAAGAAAGGAAGTACTAGTTCCATATAAATTACATAAAGAATAGGATGACGTAATGCAGGAAATATTTTATGCTTTGTTACGTTTGGGAAATCAAAGTAATCTTCTGTAAATTTTTTATCGCATAATATCTGGAACTGAATTTCAGGATGTTGCCGAATAAGATTAGCAACAGTATTTACTGTAAAATAGCCAATGCCATCCAGTTTCTTATTTCTCAGTATCCAGCAATTAATGGCGATGGTCATAATAATCTGATGAGTTTTTGCAAATATGCCACTTGTTTTTACAGAAAGAAAAATTAATCTTTAAACCTTACTTTTGCCCCGTCAAATCGCATAAAAAATTATGAAAACAGCCCTTATTACAGGCATTACAGGTCAGGATGGAACTTATCTGGCAGAGTTACTGTTAACTAAGGGCTATTCTGTCCACGGTATTAGAAGACGAAGTTCGTTGATGAATACCCAGCGAATAGATCATTTGGTATTTGACAAATCGATTGCTGATAGATTTCATTTACATTATGGAGATATGACAGATTCGAGCAGTATTCTTCGAATCATTCAGCAAGTACAACCTGACGAAATATACAATCTTGCTGCCCAAAGTCATGTACAAGTAAGTTTTAGCACCGCAGAATATACTGCTAACGCCGATGGAATTGGTGTTTTAAGAATACTCGAGGCAATACGGACACTCGGCCTCGAAAAGAAAACTAAGTTTTATCAAGCTTCTACTTCCGAGCTGTATGGATTAGTACAGGAAGTTCCCCAAACTGAAACAACTCCATTTTATCCCAGATCACCATATGGCATAGCAAAACTTTATGGTTATTGGACAACAGTAAATTACAGAGAAGCATATAACATCTTTGCAGTGAACGGTATTTTGTTTAATCATGAGAGTCCGTTAAGGAGTGAAAATTTTGTAACCAGAAAAATAACGATTGGTGTTGCCAGAGCTGCATTGAATAAAGAAGGTTTGCTTTTACTTGGAAATCTTGATGCAAAAAGAGATTGGGGTCATGCGAAAGATTATGTAGAAAGTATGTGGCTAATGCTACAGCAGGATACGGCAGAGGATTATATTTTAGCAACAGGTGTAACTACTTCAGTAAGAGACTTTATTAAAATGGCTTTTGCAGAGGTTGGAATTGAAATATCATTCTCAGGCGAGGGTGTGAATGAAATCGGAATTGTTACAAAATGAAACAAGCCTCTTTATAAGATAGAAACGGGAAAGCAAATAGTTGCTGTAGACGAAAAGTATTTCAGGCCAACAGAAGTCGACCTACTAATTGGTGACGCATCAAAAGCAAAAGAGAAATTGGGATGGGCGCCAAAATACGACTTGAGCAGTTTAATAAAAGACATGATGGAAAAAGAGCTCATCTTTCAGAAAAAAAATCATTACTAAGCTAATCATTAGCACCACAAGATTTTTTATAACCGACCTGCCAACCGATTTAATAAATAAGAAACAAACATTACAGGCTTGGAAATAAATCCTGTTTTCAATACACTACAAGGTAACAATTTCTGATGCTGAATTATTTTCTTTAATACATTGGGTACCTCCCCGGAATAATACTGGGCAATCATTGTCTCATTCCTGATAGAGAGATTTCGGATTAACCTCCAGAAATAATCATAAACAAAAATATTCTTCAATACTCCTTTTTTCATCTTCTTCATGAATCTGATATTCTCAGGTATTTCAACATCCGGGTTCCGGAACACCGAAGCCGTAATCTGAGAACTGCTGATGCCTATATTTACTAATGGTTCTTCAATAACAGCGTATTGCCTGTTTTCCAATAAATAGCGGATATAAAACTCAATATCAACTACCCATTTAAAACTATTATCATACCACTCGGTCAAACTATTTTTTATTAAAGTAGTACTGGGATGACCAATGAAATTCTGTTTTAATAAATTGTAAGGATCATTTTGTAGCATCTTTTTCTGTCTCGAACTAATAAGGTAACTACTTACTTTATTATCAGTATTTAGATATACATTATTATAGCCGCTAAAAATAAACGAATGACTGTCGCTAATTCGGTTCGCAAACTTTGCTAAACTATATTCATCCACAAACCAGTCATCATCATGCATTAGTTTTATCCAAGAACCTTCCGCTCTTCGTATCGCTTCATTCCAATTCTCGGGACTTCCAAGAACAGTTTTATTCTTACAGTACGAAACTTTAAACTTCTCTTCATATTTTTTACAAAGCAATTCAACTTCATTAGTAGGGCTGTCGTCAGTAATTACAACTTCAAAATCCTTAAAAGTTTGGCATAAAATAGAATCCAACAATCGTTGCAGAAAGTCTGTTCGTTTGTAAGCAGGAATACAGATGGAAATGAGTGGAATCATTCTTCTTTTAAAAGTTAGCTTTCAAAATAAATTTAGTGCAGTTACAACTTCTCACATACAATCAAATTGTTTAAATAAAGTGACTGCTTTTTAGCAAATAATTTTGAAAAAATAATAGCAATTAAATTATATATCGGATAAACAATAAACTCAAATATTTTTTTAATAATACCAAGCTTATTTAATTTGGGAAATATTACTAAACTAAAAAAACTGATTCTTAATTGTATTAATGTATCAAAGTGGTTACCAATCTTCTCAAACTCAACCACTTTAAAATTATTTTTTTCAAATAAATGCTTTAATCCAAATGAACTATACCTGGCATAATCGTTTGGCTGTTCATGCTCAGGAATAGCAAAAGGGCAAGTAACTAAAATTTTTGCCCCCGGCTTCATTACTCTTTTTATTTCCAAGATCATTTCTTCCAAATTAAAAACATGCTCAAACACTTCTGTACTAAAAACGGAATCAAAATAGTTGTCAGGAAAAGGAAGTGAAACACCATCGTAAAAAACATCAATTTGCTCATTCTCATGTGAATGGCCTTGACCATGATAATCTACTCCAACATATTCATTTACATTAAACAAACTTTTATACGGTTTTGAACCGCACCCAAAATCCATCATTTTCCCCTCCATAAAACCGGAATACTTGTTAATTGCTAACAATAATTTTTTTCTTAAAATATATCCCGAATAAAATATATTAGGGTTGAATTCATACTTAACACCTGGGAATTTCATATACTATTTTATCTTCTTTAAATATCCGTTCACATTATTTGTAGCATTCTTACCAAAGAAATCGCACCACTTTCTGTCAACAATATATTCAGGGTGCTGCGGCAAAAACTCCCTAATAGCTTTACACGGACCTCCATTAAAATCCTTTGAGACGCCAAGCTTGTCAACAATTCCATCTTCAACTATAAGATATGAATTCTCGGTCACTACATCACAAAATTTATTCATTGCTGATAAAGTATCTTCATACATATGTGAAGCATCTTCAATCACTAAAATTTTTCCATACGATTTCACAATTTCAATATCATAATTTTCAAACCCATTATGGAACAATTCAATTCTTGGATGAGCCTTTACTATTTCTGTACACTTGTCTGATATATCAATTGAATGGATTTCCCCTTTACCAAGGTTATTTAATATGTCCGCCATATATAAAGCACCGCCGCCAAAGTTTGTTCCTATCTCAATAATTAAATCAGGTTCTACTTCGGCTATTATCATTTGATATAAAACATAATCAAAAGGTGAACGTTGAGCCTGAACACCTCTGTAATGTACTTTATGATGTCCTCTATCGATTGTTTTAAAATCAAATTCAACTTTTTCGTTATTTGGAGTAATACCTAACTTCAACATAATAATACTTCTTAAATTAATCTTTATATATTTTTTACTGCAGGGAGAATAACCTCGAAAATAAATACTTTTAATCTTCAAAAATAATAAATAACATTGCCCTAAAAGAAAAATTAAAATGCTGAAAAGACTTGAAGTACTATACAGGCAATATTTCCCTAAAAGGATGAAAAACTACAAGCTTTTTATTTCAACACTTAGTAACAAAAAAGGGCTTGAAATAGGCGGCCCAAGCAGTGCTTTCAGCTCAAAAGGGTATTTACCCATTTATAGTCATTTAAAAACACTTGATGGATGCAATTTCAGTTCAAATACAATTTGGGAAGGGAGTATCTCAGAAGGAATGAATTTTAATTATGGAAATAGAAAAGGACTGCAAATAATTTCTGATGGAATCAAACTGGACACCGTAAAAACCAATCAATACGACTTTCTGCTTTCATGCCACAGTTTAGAGCATTTTGCCAATCCCTTAAAGGCTTTAGAAGAATGGAAAAGAATTGTAAATGACAACGGCTATATCTTACTCATTATACCACATAAAGACAACACTTTTGATCATAAGCGACCAATAACTACGCTAGAGCATCTGATTGAAGATTACAAAAACGAGATACAGGAAAATGATACAACTCATTTTGAAGAAGTAATTGAATTACATGACATATCAATGGATGAAGGCGTTAAGGACATCGAATCTCTCAAAAAAAGAACTTTTGATAACTTTAATAACAGGTGTGTTCATCACCATGTTTTCAACACAACGTTACTTGTTAAAATTGCCAATCATCTTAATTTCAAAATTTGCGATATTCAACATTTCAACCCTTTCAATATTATTATCTTATTACAAAAAAGTGAACAGTCTTTAGCGGATAATAGCAAATTCTTAAATCATAAAAACGAAGTCTATCAAAAAGAAAAGTTTCCATCTGACAAAATTTGGTAATGAATAAAAAAGTTGCAGCAGTAGTTGTTCTTTATAATCCTGATAAAAATTATATCAAGAATATTAATACATACTTATACCATATATCGCTTTTGGTTATAGTTGACAATTCAGAAATACCTGATTACTCCGTTTATTCATCTTTAGAAAATATCAATCATGTCAAATTCGTAATAAACAAAGAAAATACGGGGATTTCTAAAGCAATCAATGATGGCATAAAACTAGCAGTTAAGGAAGGGGCTGAATGGGTTTTAACTATGGATCAAGATTCATTTTTTGAAAACAATATGATTGAAAATTACCTAGTAGCATTTAATGAAATCTCAAATAATAAAAAGGTCGCAGTGATTGGGCCTGTGTCAGAAAAAAAAGAAGCGAAGAGACTACTCCTACGAAAATAAAAGAAGTGACCAGTTTAATTACTTCTGGCAGTCTTATTAATACAACTATATTTTCAGAAGTCGGGGGATATAATGAAAAATTATTTATAGATGAAGTAGATCATGAATATTGTTATCGTATAAAAATGCTTGGCTATTCTGTTTTACAAGTAGAAAATATATTTTTAAACCATACCCTTGGAAGTCAACAGCCGGTAAAAACCCTTACGGGAAAAAAGAAAGTAAAAACTTTACACTCTCCTATTCGCTTATATTACATTGTACGAAATTGTTGCTTTATAATAAAAATGTATAAAAAGCAATTTCCTGAAGAAATAAAATTAAGGCGTAAAGATCTTGCAGTAAGAATTAAGAATAACTTATTATATGGCCCTAAAAAATTTTCTTTAATTAAGCACATCCTTTTAGGCTTTGTACACTTCAAGAGAAAAAGGTTTGGCAAACTTTAATTGCAAAAACTATAGAGTTTCAATAATTTCTAAAAATGTTTTTAACCCTTTTCGCTTTTCGTCATCCAAAATATAACTCAAATGAAGGTTATAGTATTTTCGCAAATCAAATAATGCAAAAGCTTCATTTTTTACAATTTGTTCAATTCGTTTAGTGCCTATTTCATTTGCTTCGTTAAATACACTAATAAATTCTTTTGATAGCGGTTTTGTACTAACCCAGACTGCAAACACAAACGGCAAACCTGTAATTTTTCGCCACTCCGAGCCAAGATCATAAATAAATGTAGAAATTTTACGCTGCTCAAAAGCCCTGTCGCCAATTACTAGTCCAGCTGTTGTGCCGGTAATTTCGTTACGATAGTCTTCATTTGTTGTTTCAATAATTTGAGGGTTTATACCCCAGTATTCCTTCATGAGATACTTTAATAATGCTACGGATGTTTGGCTTTGATAATCCAGTAACACTTTTTTAATCTCTTGCATAGGAACTTCACTGAACAATGCCACAGAGGCTATTTCCCCTTCTGTGCCTATACAGAAGTCTGAAATGATATGATACTCTTTTAATTTGGGTAATACTGCTACTGGCACCAATCCAATATCAATTTCAGCATTCAACAACATATCCGCTAGGCGGGAAGGATAATCGCCAATTAGTTCAATCTGGCTGGAAATAGGCTCCATTTCTAATCCATACACCAGCGGCTTTGTATTCAGGTAGTTTACTATGCCTACTTTTATCTTATCCAATTCAGTTATTTTTGTGGCTGCAAAGGTATAGGTTGAAAGGACTTCATTAAAATCAAATCATGGAATTAACTGCTCTCACTGCTATCTCACCGGTTGACGGACGTTACCGTAAACAAGTTCATCATTTGGATGAATATTTTTCGGAATATGGATTGATTAAGTACAGAGTTATTATTGAGATTGAATATTTTCTTTTTCTGGAACAGAAAAAATTTTTTAAGTTACCAACTAAAATCAAAAAACATTTACAAAAACTGGCGGAAGATTTTGGCCCCGAAGATGCACAAGAGATCAAACAAATAGAATACACGACCAACCATGATGTAAAGGCTGTTGAATATTTTCTAAAGAATGAGTTAGAGAAAAATGGCGGAACTGCTGCCAAAGAATGGGTGCATTTCGGTCTTACTTCACAAGATATTAATAACACCGCCATTCCACTTTCATGGAAACATGCAATAGAATACGAATACCTACCCGGATTATTAAACTTAAATGCGCAATTAAAATTATTGGCAATTGAATGGAAAGATATTCCGATGCTGGCGCATACACATGGGCAACCCGCTAGCCCTACCAAACTTGGCAAAGAAATCATGGTATTTGTTGAGAGAATCCAAAACCAGATAGAACAATTTATTGGCATTCCGTTTAGTGGAAAATTTGGCGGTGCTACCGGCAATTTTAATGCGCATCATATTGCTTTCCCAAAAACCGATTGGGTGAAGTTTGCCAACGAATTTGTAACAAGTATTGGATTAAACCGCCAGCAATACACTACGCAAATAGAGCATTACGATAACCTGGCTGCACATTTCGATTGCATAAAGAGAATCAATAACATACTTTCAGATTTTTGTAAAGACGTTTGGACCTATGTATCCATGGAATACTTCAAACAAAAAACAAAAAAAGGTGAAGTGGGTTCTTCAGCTATGCCACATAAAGTAAACCCGATTGATTTTGAAAATGCAGAAGGAAATCTTGGCATGGCCAATGCTATTTTCGAACACTTGTCTGCAAAACTTCCTATCTCAAGATTGCAAAGAGACCTAACAGACTCTACAGTATTAAGAAATATCGGAGTACCGTTTGCACATACGTTGATTGCACTGCGCTCAATAGAAAAAGGCCTTGGAAAACTTGTTTTAAATGACCAGAAAATATTTGAGGATCTTGATAATAACTGGGCGGTAGTAGCAGAAGCCATTCAAACAGTTTTACGAAGAGAAAATTATCCTAACCCTTACGAAGCTTTGAAAGACCTTACTAGAGGTAATCAGCAAATTGATAAAAAAGTTATTCATCAATTTATTGATAAGCTTAAAGTGACTGACTCTTTGAAAAAAGAGCTAAAAAAGATATCTCCGCATAACTACACAGGTATCGGTAATTTGAAGTAATTTGTTCGTTAATTACGGCTTCTCATGAACCGAATACTTTTTTGCCTTATTCTGCTTACAAATATCGCTTCAGCACAAGTCGATTTAACACTTGGCCTTAGAGCTTACTACCCGTTTTCTGGAAATGCAAACGATGTAAGCGGCAATAACAATAATCCTGTATTCAACAATGCGACTTTAACAACAGATAGAAATGGAATTGCAAACAGTGCTTATTTATTTAATGGCATTGATAATTACATGCAAATTCCCAATAGCGTATCATTAAATCAATCTAATGCTATTTCTATTAGTGCCTGGGTTAAAGTTAATGGCTTTTATCAGGGAACTTGCCATGGCAATAATATTTTAATGAAAGGAGATGATGATGTTGTTGCAGGTAAGTACCTGCTTCGTTTTGATGATAATGCTTACACTAATGGCCAAAACTGTATAAACCCAGTTGTTGACAGTCTTCATCAGACTTTTTATGGGGTTAATTCTGTCAATCCACCCGGCGGCTACTCACCACATATTCAAAAAAATAAATGGCATAACATTGTATATACGTATGATGGCAATACTGTAAAACTTTATGTAGACTGTGAATTAAAAATTTCGACCCCAATAAATAATCTTTCTTTTACTAACTCCCACGATTTGTTTTTTGGCAAAATGGTAAACCCTAATTACCAATATTGGCTTAATGGAGTATTAGATGAAGTAAGAATTTATAATAGACCATTAAATCAGGAAGAGGTGAATGTGTTAGGAGGGTGTAACGAATCAATTCCTTGCAATAATTGGTTAAATCTACCCAGCTATCAATCATATGTAAATGTTGGAGATTTAGATATAACAGGAAACAAGATAACAGTTGAAGCTATATTTTGTAGAACAGCACCTTATACAAATGGTTATATCTGGGCTGGCGACCTCGTTTCGAAGCATGTTGATCCAATTGATGTTAATTATCTTTTGCGACCTAATAATACAGAAATCACTACTACAAATGGGTATTTCTCTACACCTCCAATTTGTGAAATTGAATTGAACAAGGTTTACCATGCTGCAATGGTTTATGATGGAAGTACTTTGAAATTTTATAGAAATGGTTTTCTGATGAGTAGTGTCCCGGTATCGGGAAATATGCTTCAAAATAATCATCAAACAAGAATTGGATTATATGATGACATTGTTCACAATACCAATCTTATTGGCTACATGAATGAAGTTCGTATCTGGAATGTTGCTCGAACACAAACGGAAATTCAGACATACATGAATAACCCGTTACCCAGCCCACCATCTCAAACTGGCCTTCTCGCCTACTATACTTTTGATAACTTATTAAATAAACAAGGAAACCCAGCATGGAATGGAACACTCGGAGGCGCTGCTTCCATTAACCAAACAATACCCAATTGTAATTTTTTTGTTGACTCTTGCTTTAAAAGAACAGACATTGGTAATATTATAAATGATTATACACCTGTTCTTGCATTAAATCCTTGTGAAAACAAAATAACTGTTCAAGATGCAACTGCATATAATGTTGGCGATACAGTTCTATTAATTCAAATGAAGGGAGCAGTAATTGATTCTACTAATACTGCAGTTTTTGGCACCGTAACTGACTACAAAAATGCTGGCAATTATGAATTTAATTATGTAAAAAGTAAAACTAGCAATATAATAGAATTAAAAAATACAATTACAAGACAATATGATATTCCTGTAGGCAAGGTCCAATTAATAAGAGTTCCGTATTACGAAAATGTAAACGTTACTTCTACATTAACCTGTCTGCCTTGGGATGGTAATAAAGGAGGAGTTCTTGTTTTAAATGTACAGGACACAATTAATTTAAGTTCCAGTATTGATGTAAGTGGCAAAGGATTTCGTGGAGGAAGCGACCCTTTCTCAAATCCTTCATCATTTAATTGCTACGAAAATCAGTTTTTTTATCCAGTAAATCCAGATCTTGCTTCAGAGAAAGGGGAAAGTATTGCTACAATTTCTTCATCTAAATCATTTGGCAAAGGGGCAAATGCTAATGGAGGTGGCAGTGGGAACTCTCATAATTCCGGCGGTGGTGGGGGAAGTAATTCAGGCCTAGGTGGCTTCGGTGGATACAATTTTGAAGCGGATGTATGTAGTGTTACTGTTCCTTTTGATAACAGAGGCATTGGAGGAAGATCGTTACCATATAACAATTCCGCTAACAAAATATTTCTTGGCGGAGGAGGTGGTGGTGGTCATAGTAATAATCCTCAGGCCTTCGAATCCAAAGGAGGTTCTGGTGGAGGTATTTCAATTATTATTTCAGATAAAATAAAATCAAACGGAAATAAGATAATTGCTAATGGGAATAACGGACTTCCTTGTGGTAGTACCGGATCAGGTTGCCATGAAGGAATGGGCGGTGGTGGTAGTGGTGGAACTATTTTGCTAAATGCTACTACATTTATTGATAATAATCAGATAGAAATTAAAGGAGGTAACGGAGCTGATATGATTGCTACAGGTTTTTTCAAAGTAGGACCCGGTGGTGGTGGTGGTGGTGGTTTATTATGGATATCTAATACAACATTACCTGCGAATATAAATCTTTCTACAGCCGGAGGAATAAATGGAGTTTGTACCGGATATAGTAATAATCCATGGGGAACAACTGCTGGCGGGGCAGGTTCAAATTTGTTCAACTTGCAAATCCCTATCGACAATATTCCTTTCAAACCAAATATAGATTCTGTAAAAATAAAAGACAGCTTACTATCCTGTAGCAATTTTGATTTTAAAGGATTGGGTTATACAAATACAAATCCAGTTGTTGGTTGGGAATGGCATTTTGGTGATGCAGCTACAGCCAACACACAAAATACTACACACTCTTATGTGCAGGGAAATTATACTGTAAAATTGATTATTACGGATATCAATGGCTGTAAAGACAGTATCACAAAAAATTTTCTGCATCAGCACTTATAATGGATGCCGGGCCTGCAGATACAATCTGTGCTCCTGGCTCTTCCGTATTACAAGCAACCAGTAATGGGCCACTCAATATGCATGGACACCTGCTGCATTTTAAACGACCCAACCATTTTAAATCCAACAGCTACTCCGCCTACTACTACGATGTTTTATCTTACTGCAACAAATGCAAGTGGATGTTCTAGTGAAGATTCAGTATTGATAAATGTTCGTTCTTTAAATAATTTTTCCATCGATGCTGTAACTCCTATTTGTCGCAATAAATCCGTACAGCTAAATGCAAATGGCGGAGACCTTTACTCCTGGCGACCTGCTATCTCGTTGAACAATCCAGGCATATTTAATCCGACAGCTTCGCCAATAATCACCACAACTTATTCTGTACTAATAACAGATACCATTTGTGGCAACGCTTCTACCCTATCTACAACCGTTACTGTTTTGCCATTACCAATTGTTACTGCAAGCAGATCTAATGATATCGATTGCAGTTCTTCGCAAAGTCAGTTAACCGCAAGTGGGGCTTCGCAATATAGTTGGTCGCCTGCAGCTACGTTAAGCAATCCAAATTCCGGAAGTCCGATCGCTATACCAGGCATCACTACACAATATATAGTTGCAGGAACAAATTCCAATGGATGTATAAACTATGACAGCGTTACAGTAAAAGTAAGCGGCGACAATCCTGCTGGCTATTTAATGCCAACAGCTTTCACACCAAACAACGATGGCAAAAATGACTGTTACAGAGTAAAACATTGGGGAACAATTCTCGAACTCGAATTCAGCATTTACAATCGCTGGGGCGAAAGAGTATTCTATACAAAAAATCCAAATGATTGCTGGGATGGACGATACAAAGGTGTAGTACAAAACCCTGCCGTTTTTGTATATATGATAAAAGCAAAAACAACTTGTGTAAATGAAATTTTCCGGAAGGGAACATTTGCATTAATCAGATAATTCTATTCTTATCGCTTAAACACAAAAACCAGCAACTCAATATCCCCATCCATTTTTTTGCCATAAGGTACAAATCCATTTTTCAATAATACTTTTTGTGAAGCAACATTTTCAACTTCCGTTACTCCATAAATTTCTGCCAATGGAGTTCTTTCTTTAAAATAAATCAACCCCGCTTCTACTAACTCGGATGCCAAACCCTTACCCCAATATGCTGGAAGAAAAGAATATCCCATCTGTGTTTTTGCATCATCATCAGGAATTGGAATAATACCAAACGATCCAATAAAACGCTTCGTTCCTTTTTCCTCAACAGCCCATCTTCCTTGAAAAGCATGAGCTGGTGCATCCAATACCGTTTCATTAAAATAAAGATCACTCTCTTCCTTATTTTTTACCGGCCGGATATAACGCATTACATCAGCATTACCAGTTAATAGAAAATGGTTGTCGTAATCAGAAGTTGTAAACTTCCTTACAATTAGTCTTTCTGTTTTAAAAATGCTGTTCATAATTAAGACCTCCCCCGAACTACGTTCCCAACTTTCGCTTTGCTCAGTTGCCTCCAAGGAGGGGCTTTAAGTCGTTTATAGTTTTAATTTTCTACCCATTTGCGAAGCAAATAAAATCTGTGTTCATCCGTGTTATCCCCGCCTGAATGACTCAGTCGGGCAGGTGTGGCTAACTTGTATTCATATTGCCGCAGGCAATCATTCGTATTCAATTTCCCTCATTCGTGACATTCGTGTAATTCGTGGCCACCAAAACCTGCAAAGTAGATAAAATCTGTGTTAATCCTTTTAATCCGTGTCGATCTGTGATCCTGTATTCCAATTGCCGCAGGCAATCCTTTGTTCCTTTGCGTCTTTGCGTGAAAACCTATTTATGTATCTCACTCGTAAAATGAAACTCAATATCCGGATTATTACTAATCTCCGTATTCAAAAACCACTCACTCTGCGCCAGGTAAATCATGTGGCCATCCTTATCCTCACCAATATTTGCTTGCTTAAAACGAGAGAACTCCAACAGCTTCTTTGCATCCTTCGATGTTAACCAGCAAGCCTTATAAAATGGTAACGAATTAAACACAACCGACGCACCATATTCATGCAGCAAACAGTATTGTATCACTTCAAACTGCAGCTCACCCACACAACCGATGATTTTTTTATTACCACCAAACTGGGTAAACAATTGCGCCACACCTTCATCCGTAAGCTGATTTAATCCTTTCTCCAACTGTTTGGTTTTCAGCGGGTCTTTATTAGATACCTCTTTAAAAATTTCAGGCGAAAAAGAAGGGATACCTGTAAAGAAAAAATCCTCACCTTCTGTTAATGTATCACCAATTTTAAAGTTACCAGTGTCAAACAATCCCACCACATCACCGGCATACGCATCCTCAATCACACTTTTTTCCCGAGCCATAAAACTATACGGGGCACTAAAACGAACATCCTTATTTAAGCGAACATGATGGAAGTATTTGTTGCGTTCAAACTTACCTGAGCAAACCCTAAAGAAAGCGATACGATCCCTATGCTTCGGATCAAGGTTAGCATGAATCTTAAAAACAAAACCACTCATCTTATCCTCTTCCACATTCACGGGGCGAACCGTTGTTTCCCTGCTCCGCGGTGTAGGTGCTATTTTAATAAATGTATCCAGCATTTCCTTTACCCCAAAATTATTAATGGCCGAGCCAAAGAAAACCGGCGCCACTTTTCCCGCCAGGTAATCATCCACATTCAGTTCGCCATGTACACCATCCACCAATTCCACATCATCCCGCAATGTTTTAGCATCCGCATCGCCCAGCTTCTTATCTACAATCGCATCTGCCAAGTCAGTAACGGAAATTACATTTTCATCCGCCGCTTTGGTACCCGCAGCAAACAACAACAGGTCTTTATCATGCAGGTTATACACTCCTTTAAATTCTCGGCCGCTGTTAATAGGCCATGTCATCGGGTGCAGGTGTATGCTTAGTTCTTTTTCTATTTCCTCCAACAGGTCAAAACGGTTCTTACCATCACGGTCCATTTTATTTATGAAAACGATTACCGGTGTATCCCGCATCCGGCACACTTCCATCAGGCGGCGGGTCTGCGCCTCTACTCCGTTCACACTGTCCACCACCAGTATCACACTATCCACGGCCGTAAGGGTACGGTAAGTATCTTCTGCAAAATCCTTGTGACCGGGAGTATCCAGCAGGTTGATGAGAATATCGTTGTATTCAAAACTCATAACCGACGTAGCCACCGATATACCTCTTTGCCGTTCAATCTCCATAAAGTCGCTGGTAGCATGTTTCTTTATCTTATTGCTCTTTACCGCACCGGCCACTTGTATAGCGCCGCCAAACAGCAGAAACTTTTCCGTCAGTGTCGTCTTTCCCGCATCCGGGTGACTGATAATGGCAAATGTCTTCCGCCTTGCTATTTCGTTGGTGTATTTCATAAATGGGGTGCAAAGGTAAGGCCTGAGAGGGAAAACCGTCATTGCGAGGAGCCCGGCACGACTTAATTAATTTCATGATTTTTGTGGGCGACGAAGCAATCTGTTTTTAGCCCAGCACCTGTACTACTATCATCGTCTGTTGCGTCGCACTCTTGTACTGTAGTAACAAGGATGAGCAAATACAAAAAAAACCCTTGATAATTCAGGGGCATCTTTCGATTAAGCTTCTACTGAACCATCAGCCTTTTTTGATTTAGACCAAAGTGGTTTTATAAATGAAAATCTTTCATTATGAGATTTATGTTCTAAGGTCCTACTCGGATTTTCGCCACACATTTCAACCAGTGAAGCCATCAATTTTTGTTGTAATTCTGCTTTATGTTCCCCATCTTGAAGAAGCATAATTTCCTTTTTGTATGATTCATAGGATTTTGCTAATGTTTCTTTATAAATGTATTCTTGCTGCAGTCGCTGATATTTACTTTGTTGTCGGGATGCAAAATAAGCAAGCCATATTGCAGGAATAAAGAATGGTAACCTTGCCAGTATAAGTTTAAAGGCATCTGCCAAATCTTTCACCGTTGCTCCATTTGTTTTATAAAATTGTATCCCAATTATCATCATAAAAATCACTGCTCCGATAAAAACTATTGACCAAAGTATTACAGGGGTTTTATAACTTTTCTTTTGTTCTTGATATGAGGTAGCTAATCCTAATGTTGTTGCCCCTGATATTAAGCCGTCAATTTTAGTAAACAATGTTTGATAAGATGTCTCCCATCTAACTTGTAAATCTTCATTTACTTTTTTGTTGGTATTAAATAGAGCTTCTAAATCTCTTTTAAACCCTGGCTTTTCAACAGTTTCATTTCCATTTATAAATTCTTTGAATTCTTCTATCTCTTTTTTTATTTCTTGCGCAGACTTTAAAAATTGTTCACTATTTGAATAGTTTTCAATTATTGTTTCTGCCTTTGATTTAATTGAAGGATCTGATTTAGAGAAAAGTCATTAAAGTGTGATTCAATGGAAGTTACTTTTGGCGTTGCCGCATCTATTAATCCAGAAAGTGCATTTTGCCTTTCTTCCATCTTTACTAATTCTTCCCATAAAAATTTTATTTTTTCATCAGGTGGTTGTGATTCGGAAATATTTTCCATGACATTAATTTTGGTGGTTAATAGATGGCGTTACAATAAAATTACAAATTAAAAATTTCATTTTTTAGATTTCTTCCCTGCCGAATCGTACAACCTTTCAACTTCATAGCCGAAGTCTCACAGTCAAGCAATTGTGTGCAGAGTGGACTCGGCATTAAACGATAACAGCTTCGCAATGCGACGAGTGCCACAAAACCAGCACACAAAGCCATCTGACACTCGTATGCGAATAAGCACTTTTGTGCTACATAAACAAAGATGAGCAAATACAAAGTAACCAACAAGAGTCTTTCTTATATTTGAGAAAAAATGAAATTCGCAATTATTAATGGGATCAAAACTGAAGCTACAAAAGGAGCTAAAGGAATATGTCCAAGTTGCAATTCAGAATTAATTGCAAAATGTGGCGATCGTAAAATTAACCACTGGTCGCATAAAGCGATTCGTAACTGTGATCCTTGGTGGGAGCCAGAAAGTGAATGGCATCGCTCATGGAAAAATAATTTTTCGCAAGATTGGCAAGAAGTTTTACTTCTCGATAAAAATACCAACGAAAAACATATCGCTGATATCAGAACTAAGAATGGACTTGTAATAGAATTTCAACACTCGCCAATCAGTTCGCAAGAACGTCTCAGTCGTGAAAAATTTTATATGACAATGTTTTGGGTTGTTGATGGATCACGCCTAAAAAAAGATTATTCCAGATTTCTTAAAATCCAATTCCGAAGAATAGGACCCCAGAATTTTCTCTATCGATGCCCCGGAAGTATGTTTGCCGGTAGCCTGGCTGGATAGTTCAGTAAATGTTATGTTTGATTTCAAAGGAAATGAACCACTCCCTGATAGAAAAGATATAAGAAATGATTTATTTTGTTTAATCCCAAAAAAAGAGGGAAAACCAAGAATCCTTGTGCAACTATCACGGCAAGACTTTATTAAGACTGCAATTAGTGGCCAATTATTATCAGCAATTAAGCAATAAAAAAACCGGCCATCACACCCCGTTCTCATTAGTTTGCCTTTTTTCCACCTTGGCAGGTGTTCAACAAAAAACTACACGCCGTGGTTGGTGTTTTCTTCCACCAACCACATAAATTTAAAGACTCCGCCTTGGTAGGTGTTCAACAAAAAACTACACGCCGTGGTTGGTTTTTCTTCCACCAACCACATGCAATAAAAACTATCTTTACTACAATTTATGGACACTTTTTACCCAGTAAAGCATTGGCTACTAACATTGGCAGTAGGCCCGGTTGTTGTGTCAATTTATGAGTTTTTTTCTTTCGAATGACACTTCTGTGTTCTTTCTACTGGAAGCTTATCCTCTTTTTTAATCATCGGGTTTATTTTCTCAATACCAATGTTGCTGGTTTATTACCTGCTATTCTATTTTCTAATAAGTAAACCACTAACTACGTTGATAACAAAATCAATTTTAAACCTGATAACAATTGCAGGAATTTTTGTCACATTTATTGTTGTCGGCGGTTCAACAGCTCCTGGTTATTCAATTTCATATTCAATTGCTGTTGTTATTTGTAGCTGGTTTATAAAAATTAAAAACTCCGAATCACTTTCTGCAAATGAAGTATAGTTAGTTCCCACCATGTCAAGTGTTCAACAAAAACTACCTGCTTTGGTTGCTATAAGAACCTGAATGTGCAGATTGCTTCGGCCTTTCAGCACCCCACTCCCATTAAAACATCACTAACGGCCTCGCAATGACGATCCTTAGTTGTGGTCCATCATTGCGAGGTCAATGCATAACTCATCAATTGCAAAGGTTCATCATTTGGCCGAGGTTCGTCATTGCGAGGCGAGCAACACCCTTCAAATTCAAAGCATCGCCAATTCGCCGAAGCAATCTCATTAGCACAACCTCAAATCAATTAAATTGCATACACAATAACTACTAATGGGCGGCCACGTCTACATCATGTGCAACATCAATAACACCACATTATACACTGGTGTAACAGCTAACTTGCCTGCCAGAGTAGCACAACACAAAGAAAAAGAAAACCCAAAAAGTTTCACCGCAAAATACAATTGCGTAAAACTTGTTTACTACAAATGGTTCGACACTATAAATGAAGCAATAGCCGAAGAGAAAAGAATAAAAGGCGGCAGTAGAAAAAAGAAAGAAATATTAATTAATAGTATGAATCCTGAATGGAAAGATTTATATGAAGAAACACGGTTCAGGTAAAACTTTTACGCCGTGGTGTAAGAACCTGATTGAACAGATTGCTTCGGCCTTTCAGCATCCCACTCCCATTAAAACATCACTAACGGCCTCGCAATGACGATCCTTAGTTGTGGTTCTTCGTTACGAGTGTCAATGCATAATTCGTCAAGAGAAGGAAGTCCTGTACCCGTTCGTACAGTTATATAAACCTAAAAAATAAGTGGCAGAGGGTATTTCTTTTTATAAAAAAAATTACAATTTTACTAAAATATTTTTTATGAAATTATGTGCCCTATTATTACTGCTGTTTACTACTCCTTGTTTTGCTCAAAAAGTGCCTGCAGGTCAGAAGAGTGTAAACGCCGGGAAAACAGCAGCATTGGACAGTGCGACCTATAATTTTCTTTTTCCGGTAATAAAAATGATCCAGGTAGCAGAAGATCCGAAAAAAGGACCAGCTTTCCTGATGAAGGAACTACAGGAAACAGATCTTTTAGGGACCGCCTCCTACCAGGCACCCTTTTCTTTTGGCAGTTTTAAATCTACTTTAGAAAAAATCAGCACCGACAGAGCGAGGCAAACAACAACTTGGAGATGGGAGGGTATTTTCTTCGAAGCTCCTAAAGATGCTGGTGAAGAAGTGGTAAAAAGCATAAAGGTAAAGAGTGATAGTCTGCTGAACCTTTTAAAATATAAAAAAGCCAGTGGGCCAAATTCAGTCGATTATTTAAGGATCTGGATAACTACGATCAGTAAACCGTTTGGTGTAAAGGTGGTGTTAGATTTTTCAAAAAGCATTTTCAATACCGAACAGCAATCGGTTGATTCGCTGGAGGCACTGTATAAACCCCTGCTGTCAAAACCTGCTTTTGCTGCCAATGCCGCCAGTCGATGGGGATATGCTTTAGAAATAGAAGGCTTTGACAGGAACAAAATTACCGGCTGGTTTCAGGATATTTTGGCAGAACTGGCGAATACAAATTCGGAAGCAGCTTTTCAGATGCTTGTGGGAGTACCGGATTTTATGGACTACGCAGCAATGAACAAAAAATTACCCACAGACAAACAAAGTGCAATTAAGGAGTGGGCCAAAAAGGAGGTTGATAACTATTACGAAGCAGAGCGAAGAAAAGTGCAGGGTGACCCTGTTATGGAGCAGCAGAAGAAAATACAAACCGATAAAATACTAACCGGTTGCAGTACAATTTCTGAGGATCAAAAATATAAATACCAGTTGGGTATTACGATGATTACTACCAGCAATGGTATACCCTTCATTGTACGGTTAACGGCTATTGACTGCAGAATAAAAACGGTGACCGTTACAAAACCTGGTAAACTATCCGCCCATGATTTTGTTATGACCCTTCCGTTTGAAGAGTATGAAAGATATAAGAAACATGATAAGCAATTTCACCGATGCACACAATGCGGGGGCGAAGGCGGCGAACGGGTGACCACTTCCACAACAAGAACAAAAGAACTTCCGTTTGGGTATTTTAGCGGCATCGAAACTAAATCTACAAGAACTACAACGAATACAGTTTGGAAGGAATGTTACAAATGTGACGGCACGGGTTGGGTGTTGCAGTAAGAAAGAAATGAAAGTTTTTCGCCTGGGCAAGTGTTCAATAAAAAACTTTTTTTCCCGCCGAGTCTTCCAACTTTACCAATTCTTAGCCGATGTCTCACAACCCGGCTTTTGTGTGTGGAGTGAACTCGGCGATAATCTTCAATGCAACTCCGTAATACGACGAGTGCCACAGCCCCAATACACAAAGCCTTCTGACACTCGTATTGGGAAATAACCCCTATGGTTAACCTTTCAAAAATATAAACAGTTACATAGTTAAGTATTAATTTTTTTTATTATTTTCCCAAAACAAATTATTGCATTATGAAAAAAATGTTGCTGTTGCTTTTTTTAGCATCAGTTTATTTTACCAATGCTCAGGAACGGCCAAAAATAGGATCGGAAAAAGGTGTTAAAGAAAAACTTATCAGGATTAAAACATCATTGCCTGATTTCACAAAGAAGCTTGCTATTAAGGACACACTTTATACCGAAGAGGAGCATTATGATGTAAATATGGAAATGGGGGATGGTCTTATCATATTCGAAATTGAAGAGGATAAACAACAGTCATTGACAATTACCTTTTCCGGACCTTTTTCTTTTTCAGGTTCGATTGATGATTTTAAAGCATATTACTATCAACTTGGTGATATACTAAAAGAAATTTTTAAAAGTACTCATACTCTTGAAGAATTCAAAGATGAAAAAAAATGGTACATGGATTTTTCTGAAATTGGTAAAAAGAATCATGAGTCGGTAGTTAAGCTTTGGCTAAAAATTGATTGGTTTATGAAAAGGCCTACCATAAAACTCATTTTTTTTACCTATCCAAATGGTAAAATTCCAGTACTGGAGTAACCTCAGTTTTCCGCCTTGGCAAGTGTTGTACAAAAAACTACACGCAGTAGTTGGTGTAAGAACCTGAATAAGCAAATTGCTTCAGCCTTTCAGCACCCGACTCCCATTAAAGCAACACTAAAGGTCTCGTAATGCTCCCAGCTGGAAAAGAAAAATCACACTTAAGTGTTATAACACAAAGCAGTATAATATGGAAATTGTGTACTACAATTCATCAAAACTTTAATAATGA
This sequence comes from Chitinophagaceae bacterium, assembly GCA_016708765.1. GTDB lineage: Bacteria > Bacteroidota > Bacteroidia > Chitinophagales > Chitinophagaceae > JJ008. The sequence continues at coordinate 142,507 of JADJFD010000001.1, read as the reverse complement.
AAAAACGCACAATTCAATTATTAGCTCTAACAATCGCCATCGTTACATTTTCGGCAAACGGTGCTTTTGCTCAAAAAAGTATAAAGCTAGATGCAAACGGAAAGGCAAAAATTACTGCGACGATCCAGCCTGTCAAACCTGAAGATAGTAGTGATAAAAATAGCTGGTCAATTTCCGGCAAGCAATTCAGCAATTTGCAGATCAAACAAACCAATAGCGGAAAGTTCAAATACGAGATTCGTCGCAGCAATGAATTTTTATCGAGCGGACATACAACGGGTTCAAATATTCAAATTCAAAGCGATAGTAAAAGCATCTATACCATTACTATCATAAACGAAGAGAATAAAGCCAGAAAGATTGAACTATCAGTTGTAGCAGAAGGCGGTGGAAGTGATATCTGAGTTTTTTCCACCTTTGCAAGAGTTAAACAAAAAACTACACACCGTAGTTGGTGTAATAACCTGAGTGTGCAGATTGCTTCGGTCTTTCAGCATCCCACTCCCATTAAAACATCACTAACGGCCTCGCAATGGTTGTTGCAATTCAAAACATCAACAACGGGTAAAAAGAAGCCCGGCGCTATGCACCGGGCTCTCTGTGTAATTACATTACCGTAATTTTTTCTTTGGATTCGCTTTCTTCTGTGCAGAGCTTTTCTTTTTAGTAGGCTTATTCTTCTTGGGTTCAGTAGTCTTTTTAGGCATTTAATTAAATTTAAGGTTAGTGAATTATTTTTTTGGCTGCACAGTATTTTTTCCCGTTCAGCTATGTTCTACTTTCAGAAGCAGTAAGTATACAGCCAGACTAAAAGTAAACAAAGATATGCCTATAATGGTAAATACCATATAGGATCAAGGAACCCAATATAATAGTAAGCAGTTTAAAGTTCTTGCCAATCCCCGCATGATGTATTGTTATTACTGGAATCATCACAGCCATATACTCTACCACAAACTCTTTCAAACTGTACAGAGCCACGTTCTGGAACTATTCGCCACTCTCTTTCATAATACCTTTCAAAACTACAACCGGGAGGTAACGATGAAATGGCTTCTTCTTCCGACAAATTACCTTCGGTAAATTTCTTTAAAATTTCTTCTGACTTATTCATGTTGAATTAATTTTAGAATTGAAAGTTAATTAGAATTTTAGTAAATCCCTTCACATCAGGCAGATACTAACTTTCTGCGGAAAAGAAATTATTCATTACAACGGCGTTGCTGGTCCACCTTGGTAGGTGTTCACCACAATTCTGCGGGACAGGTAAGAAAAAATTTTACGCCGTATTTGGCGTAATGAGCTTATTGAAGAATTTCCACCAACTACATATATTAATCGTTCTATTATTTACTCCAAATTTTATTTACCAATATAATAGGTTCAACTACAAAACCAAACAAATAAAACTCACTTTCGTAGGTGACATTAATCACCATTTAAAAAAAAATAAACTGATAAATTTAAGGAAGTTAATCACACTAAACATAATAAATATGAAAAAGAGATCATTCGAACTGAAATCAAACTTTTCAGTCATTAAGAAATATCTGTTTCTGATAATTATGATTCTGATTGGCAATACCATCTATACCCAGCAGTCAGGCACTTCCGCAGGATGGCATTTTACTAGTTATGAATTTAAAGATGGGTCTACCAAAAATTACTCCAATTTAATGGGAACGAGTTCCAAAATGTATGATACCATCAGCTATAAAGGTGCGAAAGGGAATATGACTATAACTCACAATCGGTATGATGTTAAAACAGGGATACTATTAGCCGGAGTCTCTTATAAAGTAATCTGGAAAGACCCAGCTGCTTTATTAATGGCTGAAAACAAAAGCTTCGTCAATTTTTCTTTGAAAAAAATTTCTTCGACAAAATGGGCAACACCGCATAATAGTATAAACTTAAACCATGGTTTAAGCGGCATATATTTCGTGTCGTCAGATGGAACAAAATATTTTAATACTGACGTAAGCACAACGCTGACTTCAGAAAAGAATATTCCAAAAGGAACAAAAGGGCAAAAAAAATCTATACAGGTAAACTTAGGCAATGGATATATATTCACATATAATTATGAATGGAGAGACGGTATTACAGTTGTACCAACAGAACAACCTGCAGCCAGTATAAATCAAAATGCCTGGCATTTTACCAATTATGAATTCAAAAATGGATCACTGAAAAAATACTCCAATTTAATGGGAACAAGTTCAAAGATGTACGATACTATCAGTTATAAAGGGGTAAAAGGGAATATGACAATTACACAAGATCGCTATGATGTAAAAACAGGAAAGTTGTTAGCTGGTGTCACTTACCAGATTGTATGGACAGATCCGGCGTCTCAACTGATAGCTGGCGAAAAAAGTTCAGTGAATTTTTCGCTGAAAACAATTGCTACAAAATCATGGACTTCACCCAATTGTAGTATACGTTATAATCAGGGTATTTATGGCATATACTTTCTTGCACCAGATGGGAAAAAATATTTTACTAAAGATGTAAGTACAACACTCACCACTGAAAAAGTGATTGCAGAAGGAAGTAAAGGGCTAAAGAAATTTATCCAGGTAAACCTAGGCAATGGATTTATGTTCACCTACAATTATGAATGGCGATAAAATATTTTAGTTAATAGGATTAAGGGTAAATAAATAATATAAATTTTACACCTTGGCAGATATTCAATATAAACCTAAATAACGTTATTTGTGTTTGCACTCCACTAACCACATAAACTAAAAAAAATAATAAATATTTGAAGTAACTTTAATTATATCAATCGCCATTTATGCACTTACGAATAGTTATTTTAATAGCATTAAGTTTCTATTTGCAAGCCGGGCACCTTAATCTGTTACTAGCACAAAAGCAACCAAACTGGATACCGTACAGGTAACGGTTGATAACCATAAAATGTCAATGTATGTTTCAGGTACCGGTAAATACTCGGTGGTACTGGAAGCTGGTGGTTCTCCAATCATCGATGCTATAGAACAATTGATACAGCGATAGCAAAAATTACCCGAGTTATTTCTTACGATCGTCCCGGATACCTAGCATCAGAAAAATGTGATAAGACAAGAGATGCCATTACGATTGCTAAAGAATTAAAAGAAGGGCTAGCAAAAGGTGGCTATCCTCCACCCTACATTTTAGTTGGTTGGTCCATGGGCGGATCTTTTGCTAAAGTTTTTTGTGGCCTATATCCTGCAGACGTTTCAGGGTTAGTTTTACTTGATCCATGTCCGGAAGATTTTTATGCAAGAATGCTAGAGGAGCATCCGGAACTAATGAAAGAAGATTCCATTTACATGCAGGAAATATTAACTAGCACCGACAGACCGGGTGAAACGGAAGAAATGATATCTTTTGATACAAGTATGCAACAGGCAAAATTATCAGACACTGCACATGCTATTCCTACTACGCTCCTAATAGCTGCTTATGGCAAAATTCCGGGTGATGGTGAAAAGGATCCCACTAACCCAATGAATTCTATCTGGGTAGATGAATTAAAAAAATGGGCAGCCAGTCGGCCCAATCTTCAATACACTGTACTTGAAAATAGTGGTCATCATATTTCAAAAGAACATCCCGACGTTGTGATTAAGGCGATTACTGATATGATTGTACGGATAAAGTAAATTACAGTATATGAAAAAGCTAAGCTATTACTTCCCGTCGTTTTATTTTTTTCAATTGGCAATAGTTTTGCACAGACTACTTCTATTCATTATCCGATAGCAACGGAAGTTGCAGAAAAAATAGCAGCTAGTGTTTTAAAAACATCTCCTATTATAGACGGACATAATGATTTGTTTGCCTGGTATTTTGGATGTGCCTATAAAAAATTACCAAAATGTCCGCAGGATATTGCGGATTATCCGCTTGATACTATCAGCAAAGGCGAAACAGATATTCCCCGATGGAGAAAAGGCGGTGTGGGTGGCGTACAGCTAAATGTGTTTGGCGATTCCTTGCGCCAGTTTCTGGATGCATATGATTTGCTTTACCGGCTCGAAAAAACATACAGCAAAGATTTAAAAGTAGTAAGCTCATCCACAGAAATGCGCAAAGCAATGAAGGATGGAAAAATTGCTATTCTACCGATGCTGGAAGGTTCTGTAAGGCTAGAAAATAAATTATCGTATCTGCGTTTTTTTTATAAACAGGGTTTACGTTGTGTAACGTTCACCTATTATACCAGCGACCTTGCTGATGGCAGTGATGGGTATGTAAAAAATAATGGTATCTCTGCACTTGGAAAAGAAATGGTGGCAGAAATGAACCGTCTCGGAATTATTATTGACATGTCGCATATATCCGCCAAATCAATGAGTGACATTTTAGATATTACAAAAGCACCAGTAATCTTCAGCCATTCAAATGCAAAAGCATTATGTAATGTAAGCCGCAATGTGCCGGACGATATATTGCTTCGACTAAAAGCAAACAATGGAATCATCATGTTGGATATGGTACCTGACCATACCAGCGATGCTTTTGTAAAATGGATGCGCAAAGGAGATTCTGTTTATTATACGACCAAAGGGAAATTTCCCGGCGATAAAGAAAAATTGAAAGAAGTAATGGCAACATGGGAAGCTGCTGTGCCCCGCCCAGTGGTTACAGTAAAAGATGTGGCAGACCATTTTGATTATGTAAAAAAGTTAATCGGCGTTGACCATATTGGCATCGGTGGTGATTATGATGGCCTCGACTATTATATAAAAGGAATGGAAGACGTTTCCTGTTATCCTAAATTATTAGTTGAGTTGGCTAAAAGAGGATGGACTACAGGTGAATTAAAAAAAATAACCAGCGAAAATTACTTACGGGTATTTGCTGAAGTGGAGAAGAAAGCGGCTGCGATAAAGGATTAATATTTTCGCTGTCTCGTCAATTGTTTAACAAAAAAACTGAGTTCGATAATAAATAAATTATTAAAATGGAAACAAACATTTCAACAATAACAATTAATGCCTCAACTCAAAAAGTATGGAACATTTTGACAAAACCAGAAATGGTAAAACTGTGGCAATATGGAAGCGAATTACAAACAACCTGGGAACCGGGAACAGCTATAAGATTCAGCACTGCATGGGAAGATAAAGTATTTGAACAAAGGGGACTGGTATTGGAAATGCAACCCTATGAATTAATAAAATATAGTTTGTTTGCACCAAGGCCTGATCTTGAAGACAAACCTGAAAATTATTTTATCATGTATTATATTTTGACGGACGACAACGGACAAACTAAATTGGAGATCATTCAGGAAGATAACAGACCAAATGCAGTACAGGAAGAACCGCAAGGAGAAGAAAATCCGGTTTTAAAATCATTGAAAGATCTTACTGAAAAAAGCTGAAAAAAGATTGAAGCGATTTTTGTGATTTAAAAGGTATTTTTATAAAAAACAAATATGTCAAAAACAAAAATCACCGTAAACAATAACGGTTCATTAAAAATAGATGGAGATTTTGAAGTAGTGGATAGAGAAGGTGGTGTTTATAATCTGCAAGGCAGAGAAATTGTTTCTTTTTGCCGTTGTGGTCGTTCAAATAATAAACCTTTTTGTGATGGTTCTCACAATGGCCATTTCGAACATGAGGCTAAGGCTTTTGATTTGCCGCCAAAGAAAACGGTTTAATACTTCCCCTACCAATATTAACCTTACTTTTTCATAGCAGATGTCTTACATCCAAGGCATGTGTGGAGAGTGACTATGCGTTAGCCTTATTACAACTCTGTAATACGATGAATACTATAAACGCCAAACACAAATCCATCCGATACTCGTCTGAAAAATAATATATCCTCCTGCAAATTATTCCAACAAAACAGTACACTTATTCTTTTTCTCAAGTAGAATATTGGAGTACCTTTGGGTTTAATTCATTTTTTTTGACCGCAAAAAATCTGATTTATTATGCGAAAGTCATTTATGGTTGTTTCCGCCATTCTACTGGTAACTACACTGGCACTTTCTATTTTTCTAGATGGTAAATGGTATCCATTTTTTGGCATCATTCTCTTTTTTACGTTGATGGGCTATTATGATATGTTGCAAAAAAAACATAGCATCATGCGGACATATCCTGTATTTGGCAGGTTGCGTTATTTTATGGAAGACATAAGACCAAAAGTGTATCAATACTTTATTGAATCAGATACGGATGGACGTCCTATCAACCGGATAGACCGCAATACCATTTACCAACGGAGTAAAAAAGATAATGATACCATGCCTTTTGGTACGCAGATGGATGTTTATGCCGAAGGTTATGAGTGGACCTGCCACTCTGTATCCCCAAAAAATTTCCATGACATGGACCACAATCCACGAATCATTTTTGGAAATAAAGATTGCCTGCAACCGTATAATGCTAGCATCTACAATGTATCTGCGATGAGCTACGGCTCACTTAGCAGCAATGCCATAGAGGCATTAAATGCCGGAGCAAAAATTGGCGGCTTTGCACATAACACCGGCGAAGGTGGACTTAGTCCTTATCATTTGAAGCATGGTGGAGACATCATCTGGCAAATAGGCACAGGCTATTTTGGTTGCAGAACAGATGACGGCAACTTTGATGAACATCTTTTTGCTGAAAAAGCAACACTCCCAAATGTTAAGATGATAGAATTAAAAATATCGCAGGGAGCTAAACCTGGACATGGTGGTATTTTACCAGCTTCAAAAAACACAGAAGAGATTGCAGCAATAAGACATGTTAAACCACATACAATTGTAGCATCTCCCCCATATCACAAAGCATTTGGCACACCGATAGAAATGGTGCAGTTTATAAGAAAACTACGGGATCTTAGTGGTGGAAAGCCAGTTGGCTTTAAACTTTGTATTGGATACAAAAGTGAATTTATTTCTGTATGCCAAGCAATGATAGAACTGGATGTATATCCTGATTTCATTACAATTGATGGTGGCGAAGGTGGAACAGGAGCTGCACCGCAAGAGTTTTCAAATTACATGGGAGCACCGATGCTGGATGGGCTTGCTTTTGCACATAACATTCTACGTGGGCTAAATATTCGTAAGCATATCCGCATTATCGCATCTGGAAAAGTTGTTACTGGCTTTCACCTTTTTAGAGCACTTGCACTGGGTGCAGATACATGCAATAGTGCAAGAGCTATGATGATGGCAGTCGGCTGCATACAAGCTCTGCAATGTAATACTAATAAATGCCCAACTGGTGTGGCTACACAAGACCCATCACTTACTGTAGGCTTAGTAGTCAGCGACAAAAAACATCGAGTAGCCAACTTTCATGAAGGAACAGTAAAAGCTTTTGTAGAACTTTTAGGAGCTGCAGGTCTTGATAACATGGACAATCTTACCCGTTCTCATATTTACCGGAGAGTATCGCTGAACGAGATGAGCACTTTTGAAGAAATTTTTCCTTCTACAACCGTTGGTAGTTTGCTGGATGAAACAATACCTGAACGATATGCATCAGATTTTAAATTGGCCAATATAAATAAATGGGGTGTGGAAATACCTACAAAGTTTCAATAATAAAGCATAGAATATTACACACTGAAAGAGTTTTCGCCATCGGCGACCTATTGGATAATTAGTAACTACTATCTTGTAAAAGGGTGTAGTTTTTCTTTAATCTCACTATGAATTACTAAAATGGTTTGTCAAAAGTTGAATTATTTTTTATTGACAGACATCCCTTTTTCCAACTTTAGTTTAAACTGTTAAGAGCTATCACAATATTTTAACAGTATCTCTCCATTCTTCTACATGGAATTTTCGTTTCCATTGCATCCTCAATATGTTGTTTTAATAAATTAGAGAACTCCAAATAACGAATTCAGCAAACTTTAAAACCACTACCATGTTAAAAAGATTCAAACTCGTTGTGTTCATAATGTTAACAATTGGCATTACACAACAAACTTTTAGCCAGCAATTAAACTATGTAGGCATTCAAACCGAAAATTTCAATTACTATGCATCTAGTCAGCGCAACTCTAACTGGTGCTGGGCCGCTTCTATTCAGATGATATTAAATTATTACGGTGTAAATATTACACAAGAACAAATTGTAGAAAAAAGTTACGGCAAAAGTGCAAATGGAACTTTACCCAACTGGACAGGAAGTTTTAATGTTATAACAAACAACCTCAATAAATGGAGCTCTGACAACGATGGTGACGAATATAAAGTAGCAGCTACTTTAAGTTACGGTGCGCCTACACCAGCTTACCTTATACAAGAACTTTCTGGACAACGACCGGTATTAATAGGTTATCAAACAAGTGCCTCAGGTGGCCATGCTGTAGTGATAACTGCTTGCAGCTATACGCAAAGTACTAATGGCCCAATTGTTCAATCAATAGTAGTAAGAGACCCGTGGCCAACGCAGCAAAACACCAATGGAAGAGTAGAGTACTCAGGCATTAGTCTTGCTAATTTAATTCAGGCTCATTGGTATGTTAGAGTAGAATAATAATTTTTTATCATTCTTTGTTTAGACATATTTAACAAAAGTTGGCCCGATAGTTTGATAAAGAACAAGGACAGTCTGTTTCTTAACAAATAAAATCAAACAACATGAAAACTATTATTTCTACTTTATTACTCAGCTCATTTGTTCTAGTATCATGTAAAACATATAAAAATGTGCAGGAGCGGAGTTCCGGACATTCAGAATGTAAGGATGATTGATATAGGTTTATTAAAATCAAAAGCAGGTGCGGAACTTATCTATTACAATCCTAACAACTTCAATGTCGTTTTATCATCTGCCAGAGGCGATGTGTACATCGATAATCAATACATCGGTCGCTTTGAATTAGAAAACCAGGTGTCAATAAAAAAAAGGGCCGAATTCATACTACCCGCCATTTTAAAAGTAGATAATATCAGCGCAATAAAGCAACATGATATTTACAAAAAGAAAGAAGTACTTATAAGAATTGATGGGGTGGCACGGCTAACAAAAACAGGATTTTCAAAAGAGATTCCTATCAAATATGAAAAACTGGAAGACACAGATAAATTGAGAAGTCTTGTTTCAAGATAACTTGTTAATAGAATAATTATTCACTTTATTAGCAGGACAAAAAAATAATACCTAAAAAACAAAATTCCAGTAGATGAAATATCATCTACTGGAATTTATAATAATAAAAAGCCGGCTATTCCACTTCTATGCCTTCTTCCCTTAAAAAAACCTTTCGAAAAACATAATTATATACAAATGAATTGGTACCAGTACTTACAGGAAAAGCATTAACCAATTGCCAGCCATTATTGCCCATATAATTTAATGCATCAATGACAGTATTAAATTTCTTCACCTTCCCTTCTTCAGTTTTCAAGCGGTTATCTTTCCAAACACTTCTGCTTTCTCCGTAGTCAATATTGATTGTAACCTTAGTGCTTAAAAGTCTCGGAGTTGCAACAACTGCGCAATACTGTTCAATCGTTGTGCTGTCTTGTTGTGAAAAACTTTGTAGACTGAAGAATAGTGCAATACAAATAGTCAAAACCTTATTCATATATTAATAGTTTAGTGATTAAAAAATACGTTTATTAATTAAAATAAAGAAAAACTTCGGCATTATCTTTTGTTAAATCAATCCCGGGTTCTATAAATCCGCTGCAACATATCATAAACTTCTGTGTGATTAGTCTTTAACAGTTCTGGCTGCTTAAAAAAGTATTCGGAGATAACAGCAAAAAATTCTATATGGCTCGTTGCACCATACATATTGATATCTGAACCATAGGTTTTCATTTGCCAGATGGTGGAATCCATAATATTTTTCCATTGCTGCACATATTTTCTTTCCAGAATTATCTCCGGCACACCATCCATGGTCCCATCCATTTTATCAACTAGGTGTACAAACTCATGAATAGCCGTGTTGTGAGTGTCGTTGTTATTAATAAAGCCTTGCCGCAATTGCCATTTAGTCAATATCATTTTATGCTGCATAGCTCCAGTACCAACCATACCCGCTATATATCGATCCGTTCCTGCCTGATCAAATTCTTCATTAAAAGACCCTGGATAGAGTAAAATCTCTTGTAAGTTGATATACTCCCAATCAGAAAAAATAAATACCGGAATGATGGCACCAGCCGCAATCAAAATCCTGTCTACTTCTTCTATTTCTGCATTAACCCCAGTTATTTTTACATCTATTAAAAACTTTTCTACTCTTTTCTCAAATAGTCTTTTATCTGCTTCATCAAGTTGTCGGTAAAACTGTACATAATCTTCAAGCAACTCTTTATAATTCTCCGGCATATTAATAACTGCTTTTTCCCCTTTCATTCGAAAAGCTAAAAGAATGAGGATAATAAGCCCTCCCAAGACAAATAAGGATTGAAAAACAACCACCATAATGAATGAAGATAATCAGGATTTGCTAACAACTGAGATTACAAGCTATTTTTGCGACTGATAATAAGAACAAAAATTTATACATTAGCAAAAGACCAAAAAACCATTTGCATGAAAATGATATCACCTTATCTATCATTTGAAACAGAAAGGCTTATTCTAAAACCATTTGAAATTTCAGATGCCCCATTTCTTCTAATATTGCTAAATAGTCCTAAATGGCTTCAATACATAGGCGACAGAAATGTTCATACAGAAGCTGAAGCCGTAGAGTACATCCAAGTAAGAATGATAACACAGTTGGAAAAATTAGGCTATGGAAACAACCTTGTAATAGAAAAAGAAAGCAACATCCCAATTGGTGCATGTGGCCTGTATGAAAGACCCGGACTTCCAATTGTAGATATTGGCTTTGCTTTTCTTCAAGAATATGAAGGCAAAGGCTATGGATACGAAGCTGCAAGCCGTTTGTTAAAAGCAGGGAAAGAAGATTTTGGGTTACAAAAAGTTTGTGCCATCACAACAAAAGAAAATGTTACATCGCAAAAACTGATAGACAAACTAGGATTAAAGTTCATAAAAATTATTACTATCGAAGGAGATAAAGAGAACCTGATGTATTTTGAAAAAGAATTATAATATTACAAGATTTCTTTCCTTACTTGTATTTCAAAAAAAATAAAAAATGGGTAAATTCCACGACTCTATTAAACAGGCACATAAAGATTTTATCCAGCAACAGCATATCTTTTTTGTAAGCACTGCACCCTTAAGTGGCGATGGACGAGTTAACCTTTCGCCAAAAGGACTAGATTGTTTCCAGGTTTTATCTGATACAAAAGTCGGCTACATGGATCTTATAAGCAGCGGCAATGAAACTTCTGCCCACACATTAGAGAATGGTCGCATCACATTCATGTTTACTTCCTTTGAAGGTGCTCCGAATATTTTACGGCTTTATGGAAAAGGGTTTACAGTATTGCCAAGTACTCCTTCGTGGGAAGAATATGCACCACATTTCACTATTTATCCAAGTACCAGACAATTGATTATTGCTGATATTGACTTGATACAAACATCCTGCGGATTTGGTGTGCCACTGTTTAATTATGTTGGTGAAAGAGATATTCACTTTGAATGGGCGGAGAAAAAAGGGAAAGATGGTTTGTATGATTATGTACAACAGAATAATTTAAAAAGTCTTGATGGCCTTGCCACCGATTTAGGTGTACAACAAAATGCTGAGTAACGATATGCAGCTGAAGAGTGTGACACAAGGGATCCTGCCCGATTACAATATTTAATAATAATATGGTCAGGCGGGGATGATAGTAGCACTAAAGCTGGTAACCAAATAAAACTTCTTTTCTCTCCCACTATCCGGTAAATTTGCATTGTGATTCGCCGCTCCATAGAAATAATTACCAGTAGTTTTAAAATGGCTTTGCAGGAGTTATTGAAAAATAAACTCCGCACATTTCTTTCCTTATTCGGAATTACAATTGGCATCTTCTGCATCATTAGTGTGCTGGCCACCGTTGGCAGCCTGGAAAGAAATATTCAGAACGAAATAAAATCGTTGGGCAATAACACTATTTACCTTGATAAATGGGATTATTCAGCCGGTGGAGGCCCCGATTTTCCCTGGTGGCGATATGTAAACAGGCCTGCTCCTAAATACGACGAAATAAAATTTATACGAGAAAGAACTGCTGGTGCAAAATATATTGCCTTCCGTATAAAAGTTACAGATGATGTTGGCTATGCCAATAGCTTGCTTTCCAATGTAAACATTTATGGCGTAAATGAAGACTTTGAACAAATTCAACAAATAGAATTGATGCAAGGTCGTTATATATCCAACGCTGAATTTGAAAGAGGAATTCCTGTTGTTGTAGTAGGGTTTAGTGTGGCTGAAAAATTATTTGGAACAGCAGAACTTGCTATTGACAAAACGATTGAAATAAGAGGTCAGAAATTAGCAATAACAGGAATCATTACAAAGCAAGGAAAACAAATGATTGGCGGCTGGGATTTTGACCAGAGTGTATTAATCTCCTATCGTTTTGCACGCACAATAATGAATGAATACAAAGCCGATCCTGTGATTATGATACAAGGCGAAGAAGGAATCACCAGCAAAGCCTTGAAAGAAAATCTTACTGGCGTCGTTAGGGCCATTCATAAACTTACACCAACTAAAGAAAATGATTTTACACTGAACGACATTAATGATTTTAGTGACTCTATCAGTTCGGCATTCGTTAGCCTTAACATTGGCGGTTGGGCTATTGCAGCTCTTTCATTAATTGTTGGAATGTTTGGTGTAGCCAATATCATGTTTGTATCAGTAAGAGAACGAACCAGCCAGATAGGATTGAAAAAAGCAATTGGTGCAAAGAAAAGAGTGATACTGGCCGAGTTTTTATTGGAGTCTGCTTTCTTATGCATCATTGGGGGTTTGATTGGTTTACTATTAGTTTTTGGATTAACACAATTGTTAACAAAAGCATTAGACTTCCCTGTATATATTTCTACCACTAATATGGCATTAGCTATTTTCATTTGCATTTTTGTTGGGATTGTAGCTGGATATATTCCGGCAAGACAAGCAGCTAGAATGGACCCTGTTGTAGCGATAAGAAGTTAACCTCCCTGCCTCCCGAAAAAATCGGGACAGGCTCTAAAGGGGAGCACTTATCAATTATTTAACATTATCATTATTCATTAATTTTGCGTAATGCCTAAAGAAGAAATAAAAACTACTATTGTAAGTAAGCCCCATTCAAGGGTATTGGGGGTTACCATCCTCGCAATAGAATCTTCTTGTGATGAAACATCAGCCGCTGTTTGTGTGGATGGAAAAATATTGTCGAACTATATTGCCAATCAAACAGTGCATGAACAGTATGGTGGTGTGGTACCTGAATTAGCTTCAAGAGCTCATATGCAAAATATTGTTCCGGTTGTAGATGCTGCAATTAAGACAGCAAATATTGAACTATCAGAGATTGATGCAATTGCCTTCACACAAGCACCGGGTTTGATTGGCTCTTTGCTAGTTGGCGGACAGTTTGCAAAATCATTGTCCTTATCTCTAAACAAACCTCTAATTGCCGTTCATCATATGCAGGCACATGTGCTTGCCAATTTGATTAACGACCCAAAACCTTCTTTTCCTTTTTTATGCCTGACAGTTAGCGGAGGACATACACAAATAGTTTTATGCGAATCACCAACATCCATGAAAGTAATTGGCGAAACTATTGATGATGCGGCGGGAGAAGCATTTGATAAGTCGGCAAAAATTCTTGGCCTGCCCTATCCCGGCGGACCGTTGATTGATAAATATGCCAAAGGAGGTGATCCAAAGCGTTTCAAATTTCCTGAACCGAAAATTGAAGGGTTGAATTTTAGTTTTAGCGGATTAAAAACTTCTATTCTTTATTTCTTACAAAATGCAGGTAAGAGTAATTTATTTAAAGCAGCGTTTACAGCAACAGAAGAAGAAAAAAAAGAATTCATAGAAAAGAATCTGCCTGATATTTGTGCTTCGATTCAATACCGCATCGTTACTATCCTTTTAAATAAACTAAAAAAAGCTTCGGTAGAAACTGGTATCAAAGATATTTGTATTGCAGGTGGGGTTTCAGCTAACAGCGGATTAAGGAAAGCATTTGAAGAAACGGGGAAGCAACTTGGTTGGAATACTTTTATTCCGGCATTTGAATATTGTACTGATAATGCTGGTATGATTGCAATAACCGGTTACTATAAATATATGGAAGGTAAATTTGCAGAACTGTCTATCAATTCTACTGCAAGAGCTGAATGGTAAAATACAGCTATGGCTAATTCTTATTTTCAATTCAAACAATTTACTGTTCACCAAGATAAATGCGCCATGAAGGTGACGACGGATGGGTGCTTGTTTGGTGGATTTGTTGCAAATGCAATTAGTAATTCAGAATTAGTAATTAATAATTGCCTCGATATTGGAACAGGCACAGGATTACTTTCACTTATGCTGGCCCAAAAAAAAGATTGTTTTATTGATGCAATAGAAATTGATGCAGCTGCCGCAGAACAAGCAACTACAAATATTGTAGCTTCCCCCTTTGCTGATAAAATAAATATTATTCAAACTGATGCAAGAATATTTTTGTTTGAAAAGAAATATGATTTAATTATTTCCAATCCGCCTTTTTACGAAAAGGAATTAAAAGGTGATGATGAAAAGAGAAATATTGCTCACCACAGTGAAGAGTTATCGCTTTCAGATTTACTTACAATCATTAATGACAATCTGAGTGCAAACGGGAATTTCTATTTGCTGCTGCCTTTTAAAAGAGACGAAGAGATAAAAAAACTAATTGCTTCAAATAATTTTCAAATTGAAACTATTACATACATAAGACAATCTGTAAAACATGACTATTTCAGAATAATTGTTTCAGGAAAATTCAGGACAGAAAATCCTGAAGAAATATTACAATCAATGTATGGAGCTGTTTTTTTCAAAGTCGTTTTATCTATTCCATATACAGGATCTTCAATCGTTTGATCCCCTGCATTAATTGGAACTGATCCGTTCTCATCATCTGTAATGTCAGCAATTGTCTGTATAATAAAATTATCAGACTTAGCATCTTCTTTTTCAAATAAACGAGGAACAGTCTTATCCCAATAAACCCCATTCATTAAAATATCAGTTTGTGCAGCATACGGCAAAAATTTACATTCATACAATTCAGGATGCTCATGAAATTCCATCCGGCTATATTTCCCGGTTGTTTTATTTTGATACAGTTCTGCCCCTTTTAGTTGAGTATAAACTGGATAAGAAAATCTTCTTGCCAAGTAATCATCTGGGTCTACTTCATGAATACCCATCAGGTTCATAATTTCCAAAATGCCATGAGCTACTCTTCCCGAACCTGTAACAGCAATTTTAACATTGGGCAATCGAATGCCAAAATAATTATGAATCAGTTCTCTGAAACTTCGTTGCTTATACACTCTTTCCAAATTAAACAAACCGGTTCTTTTTCCATATGCCATCATGCCATTATGAGCACCAACTATGCCGGCAAAAAAACCAAACCCAATAATACGTTGGCCATCTTCATGCTCCAGGCATTCATAATCAATCATCCTAATATTTTTTTCAAGTATTGCCCGTAGCAATTTTTGATTATGTGGCTGCTTCTTTTTAGTGTGGGAAAAGAACATATACGTTTTTCCAGCAATCAAATGTTCAACAGGCACTTCTTTTATTCCCAATAAAATATCACAATGGTTCATATCATCAGTAATTTCTGCACCAGCCGACTGGTATTCCCGATCAGAAAAACAACGATCTGGTGATGATTGAACAACTATCTGTACCTGCTTTACATTTTTATGAATCCATTTGCATTGTGCCGGAGTTAACGAAACTCTATTATCTGCCGGGATTTTACCTTCTTTTATAAGTCCTATTCTTGTCATAGTTGCTTTAATCGTTTTATAAAAGGCAAATTTGCATAAATTTGTTTGTTACAAAAATGATTTATCAACTAAACTAAGATTTTTTTGTTAGCTATCTGTGGTTTTCCATAGCTTGTCCCGCAAATTTGTGGGAGCATCGCCTGTTGTAATCTTTGATTTGTTAATTAATTATCTTCCAGTGGAAGAGAATAAATTAATCTCACTTGTACGTTCCGTTTTCATGGCATCAAATTAAAATACATTATGACTTACTTCCAATTATTTGAGATCCCCGTGCAATTAAAAGTAGACCGTACTGCCTTATCAAAAAAATTCTTTGAACTTAGCCGAACATATCATCCTGATTTTTTCACCAATGAATCAGATGAAAAACAAGCAGAAGTATTAGAAAAATCAGCTATTCTCAATAAGGCTTGGAAAACCTTTCAAAGTTCAGATGCAACCATCAAATACGTATTGATGGAAAAAAACTGCTAGAAGAAGAAGAAAAATATGAGTTGCCTCCAGCTTTTCTGATGGAAGTAATGGATATTAATGAGCTGCTAATGGATACAGACGATGCAGAAGCCACAAAAAACATTCAGCAAACAATTGACAATCTGCAAGCAGAAATATATGAACCCGTTGTAAAAACTGTTGAAGAATATAAAGAAGGTGTAACTACCGAAGCAGAACTATTGCAAGTAAAGGACTATTATTACAAGAAAAAATATTTAGACCGTATTCGCCAGCAATTAGCCGGAATGGCGTAATATTGCAACCCGATTTAGTTTACTTGTTAATTACTAATTAACTACCGCCCGGGTGGCGGAATTGGTAGACGCAGCAGACTCAAAATCTGCCGTTCGCAAGGATGTGCTGGTTCGATTCCAGTCCCGGGCACAAAAAACCTCAACGATTTGTTGAGGTTTTTTTATAATTATAAGAGCTATAAAATCAATTCATGGTAGTACCATAAAAGAATTTGTCTGCGACTATTGTGCCGACTGCAAGCAAAGCTGGATGCAGTAATATCCACAACTAAAAAAACTCCTGCCTACCAACAGACCGGAGTTGTAAAACGGGCACTAACACTTCTACATAGATTTCTTACAGGCATCTGTGCAAACATGCCCCTTCTCCCCATGTGCAAAGGAATGTTTATTGTCCTTACAAACCTTTGTGCAAACATGGTCTTTCAAAGGGGTAATAGTTTTCTCGTCCATCATTTTCTTACACTCCTCTCCACACACATGTCCTTTTTCACCATGTCCAAAATGATGATGACCTTCATGGCAGTCTGCAGTACAAACATGGTCTTTTAATGGCATTGTTTCCACTTTTTTGCATTCATCTGTGCAAACATGTCCCTTTTCTCCATGTGCAAACATATGCGTACCAGTTTTACAGACATCCGTACATACATGATCTTTTAATGCAGTTACAGGCATCTCTTTTTTAGCCGGAGCGGTTTGAGCATAATTAGCGGTAACAAAAAATGATAAGGACAGAAGAAATAATAAATTTTTCATGTTGATTTATTTTAGTTGAGTTTTATAATTATTAAAAGATTTTTAATTTATCAGGATTCCATGGCTGTTATTTTCTTTTCTTCAGCTGTTAATCCTAAGACCAGACCATAAACAAGATGTCCCATTAAACTTCCCATAATCATTTTCATTTGCATTGGTCCGGCAGCGGATGTAAAGACACCCATTCCCATCATCGGCATTACTACCAATTGTGCCATTAAAAAAGGAATTATTCCGAATAGCATTCCTTTAACAGCAGGTGCTGCCGAAATTTTATTCCGGAAAAATAGTAGGTAACCGACGGCAAGTCCTACACCAATCATAACATGCATAGCCCATCCCAGTGCTACCGGTATATTCATAAAGTCGGCTAGCATTTTTCCAATTGGCATTTCGGGCATTCCCATCATAGGCGCCATCAACATTAAGGCTGTCATTGCTGCTGTGGCTAATAAACCGCTTTTCATAGCTAATTGTGTATTCATAATTTTTATTTTAGTAGATTAAAATTACCCGTTGGAGGAAAATACTTTGGTCTGCATGCCGACATAACTGATTTTTGTGCTGATAATCAGTTTGATTAACTTTAATCACTAAATTTTTACATGAGCGACAAAACCAAACTTTGGTATTTAGAAAATTTCAATTTGCTAAGCAGCCTGCAAATGAAAGAAATGGAAGAGTTGAGCAAAATGACTACTATGCGAAGCTGCATTAAGAACCAGATAATATATTTTACTGACGACCCTTCTGATAAAATTTATTTTCTTAAAAAAGGGAAAGTAAAGTTATCCCGATATGCAGCCGATGGCAGAGAGATTATAGTTGCTTTTCTTGGCCCAGGAGAAATTTTTGGAGAACTGGCTATCAGTGGCCAGCATCAAAGAGTAGAAACAGCTGAAGCAACGGAAGAATCGCTTATTTGCATTTTAAGTGTCCCGCAAATGGAAATGATGCTGGAAAAAAACCCGAAATTCAATCTTAGTGTTACAAAATTGATAGGACTACGGTTACAAAAAGTTGAGAGTCGGCTTGCCTCGTTAATATTTAAAAGCAGTGATCAGCGGATTCATTCATTTATTTATGATGCAGCCATAGAACATGGTAAGAAAACAGAACAAGGAGTTGAAGTTTATTTAAGGCTTACACATGAAAACATTGCAAAACTTACTGCAACGGCAAGGCCAACCGTGTCTGCTGTTTTCAGCGACCTTGAAAAAAGAAATGTAATTGAATACAACAGAAAACGAATTCTGGTAAAAGATATGAATGCCCTAAAGTAATTCTTCAATTAAAATTCAGAAAAATTAAACTTCTGCCCGCCAATTGATGCCTCATACATCAACCCACCTTTTTGTTGAGTAAAAATCATTACACCTTCTTTATATTTTACATTGGCAGATGCGCCTTCGGTAACGGCAACAGCAGATGCCTGCGCAGAAAACTCAATTTTATTTTCTCTGAACCTATCAAGATCAGCCTTTGATTCGAAGAAAATAACTTCCCGGTAAGCCTGACCGCCAAATTGAAAGCCAATACTTAATTGAGTTAATTTGGCTTTTCCAACAATACTCTCGCCTTCGTAAACAACACCATTTCCAACAGCACCACCAATACCAATACCTCCTTTGCCAACATTAGGAAAAATAGCATAACCATATGCATTATTAAAAAGATTCTCCATCAACCCGTCGGTAGCAATGAAGTCTTCCTTCGCTTCATCACAATCCCTTACCAATCTTTTTTCTTTAGTAGTAGATTGTCCTATTACAGAATTAGTACTTGTGAAAAGAAACATGGCAATAAAAAGGCTAAAAGCCGGAATCAAAATCTTTTTTGTCATAGATACATTTTAAGATGTGTAAAGTTAACATTCAGGTATTACCCATAATAAATACTCATCACTTTTAACAAAGACTTTGCCAGAAACCAATTTTAAGAAACCGCCGATCAACAACATCTGTGCAACTGTTAGCAACCCAATGCCATCATTCGGCAGATATATATTACATTTGTTTACAAGCATTTTTGTATGAACTACTTCAACAAGCCTAAAAAAATATTGTTTCTTCTGTTTGCGATTCCGGTAATATCCTTTTCGCAGGATAAGGACATTGTAATCAGGATTGTACAAAATGAGTCTATTAAGCTAACTGACTTTGAAACAGATATTTTTATGAAGAAAAAGCAGTTTAAAGTGCAGGTAATGCTTGATCATGCTGAAGGCGTTTATGTTTTTGCAAGCATCCGTGATTCCGTATATCGGTTTACGGAGAACAGCCCAATCAATGACTTCTCATATCTTAACTTACTAGAGCTAAGAGAAACAGATACATTTAACACTAACAAAGAATTAAATCTAAGCGAAACGGGCTGGTCATACTGGAGTTATAACGATAGTTTAAATTGGCACTCATTTAGCAGAAACCCGGTTGGTATTGGTAACAAAAGAGTTGTTTGTACTAAATACATTAAAGAATTACACGATGTTGCTACCGACAAGCAAATCAAATTTAAAGACTTAAAATCGCCACTATACTTGTTATTTATTGCGGTAAAAGAATATGATGAAACCGGCAAACCCATAAAGGAGCTAATGCGTCGAAAGGTTAAAATCAGCTTTGGAAATAAAAATGACGAATAAATTCATTTAAGAAAATTGTCAATCATTTCCTGATCTTTTTTCTTTGTCATCTTCTTATGCCGAAAATAGGCAATTACTAAAAGTAGTACGCCTACGATATTAAAAATATTCCAGCCAATTAAATATCCGATCCTGTTTTCCCTATCTTCAGGCGGATCAAATGAATCACCTGAATAAGCAAGAAGATTCAGTAGAATCATAACTACCCCAATAACAATTAATATATTTCTGGCTTTCATTTTGGTTCCATTTTTTATTCAGTAACCGGTATTTTTTTTAATGTCGCTAAAAGATAAATCCAGAATTTTTGAACTGAACTGATTTGTGCCCTCTCGTCCGGCGAATGTGCTCCATATATATTCGGTCCAAAAGAGATCATTTGCATATCCGGATAGTTGGTGCCGATTATCCCACATTCCAACCCTGCATGAACAGCATTAACATGGGCTTTTCCTTTAAAAAGCTCTTCATACAATTCACTCATTATTTTAATTATTGGCGCATCAGGCTTTGGCTCCCATCCAGGATAATTTCCACCAAATTCAATGGATGCACCTATTAGTTCAAAGGCACTTGTAATCGCATTTGCCAAATCTGTTTTTTCAGTATCAACAGAACTACGGGTAAGACATTGCACAGAGAACTTACCTTCTTTCACCAACACTTTTGCAATATTGTTAGAAGTTTGCACCAGCCCTTCAATCTCTGGAGTCATCCGGTAAATTCCATTCGGGCAGGCATACATACTTCTTAAAAACTTATATTGGAAATCAGCATTCATCACATTTC
Source organism: Chitinophagaceae bacterium (assembly GCA_016708765.1). GTDB lineage: Bacteria > Bacteroidota > Bacteroidia > Chitinophagales > Chitinophagaceae > JJ008. The sequence goes on along the minus strand of JADJFD010000001.1, from coordinate 121,667 downwards.
TAACTGCTACTGTATTTTCAAGTTTCACTTCTAGACTTGCGTCGGTAAAACTATGTTCGGCTTTAATAGTCTTCTCAAATTTCGTAACTGCCTCTTTTAATTCATTATGTTTCTTTTTATCCAACACAATTTCAGCAACCGATTCTCTTGGTATCGCATTTCGTAAACTTCCACCGTCTATAGTTGCAATTTCAATTGAAAAATCTTTTGACAGTTCCCAAAGTAAACGGTTCATTAGTTTATTGGCATTGGCCCTACCCTTCTGAATATCCACTCCCGAATGGCCACCGGTTAATCCTTTAATCGAAATTTTCAAAGACAAATCGCCTTTCGGTTTCTCTTGTGAATATTCTCCTGTGCAGGTAACGTCAATTCCTCCAGCACAGCCGATTGTCAATTCATCATCATCTTCTGTATCCAGATTCAATAAAATTGTACCATTTAATAACCCGCCTACTAAACCCTTTGCACCAGTCATGCCTGTTTCTTCATCAATAGTAAATAATGCTTCAATCGCCGGATGTTCTATATCAGTTGAAGCAAGTAATGCCATGATTGCAGCTACACCAATACCATTGTCTGCGCCCAAAGTTGTTCCTTTCGCTTTCACCCAATCTCCATCTATGTACATTTCAATTCCCTGCTTATCAAAATCAAATGTAGTATCTGCATTTTTTTGATGCACCATATCCAGATGACTTTGTAGCACCACCGTTTGCCTATTCTCCATTCCTATACTCGCCGGTTTTTTGATAATCACATTGCCAACAGCATCAACCTGTGTTGGCAAATTCAATAACTTGCCAAAAGACTTTGCAAACTGAATTACTCTTTCTTCTTTTTTAGAAGGTCTTGGCACTGCATTCAAATCAGCAAAATGATTCCACAATGCTTTTGGTTCTAATTGACGTATAGCTTCTCCCATACTAATTTATATATCTGTTTGTGCTAAAAGTAAATGAAAACATTAAAATGGCAATGTATTTATTCCATCGGCTAAAACAAGCTTACTTTTGCCAAATGTCACTTAAAAACGCTGCTGTAAATAGCATTCTGGAGAAACTAAATATTAAGTCGCTTAATGAAATGCAGTTCAAAGCTAATACAGCTATTGAAAAACAAAATAATATTCTTCTTTTATCTGCAACAGGTTCAGGAAAAACGCTGGCTTTTCTTCTGCCATTGCTCAAACTAATAGATTCAAAAAAAGCTACCTCGCAAGCCTTAATTATTACCCCGTCTAGAGAACTGGCTTTGCAAATTGAAACCGTATTTAAAAGTATGGGCACATCAATTAAAGTAACCTGCTGTTATGGTGGTCATAAAAGAGAAATTGAAGAAAACAATCTTATAGAAGCTCCAGGTTTATTGATTGGCACACCCGGTCGGCTGGCAGATCATATCAGAAGAGGAAATATTACCATAGATACAATAGAAACATTAGTGTTGGATGAATTTGACAAATCGCTTGAGTTAGGTTTCAAAGATGAAATGTCTTTTATCATCAATGCATTAAAAAATATCAAAAAAAGAATATTAACTTCTGCTACGGAAGCTCTGGAGATTCCAGATTTTATTGGAATGAAAGATCCTGTAAAACTTGATTTTCTAAATGATGCGGATGAAGAAACTGGCCTTGCAATCAAAACTTTAAAAAGTGATGGCAAAGACAAACTAGAAACGCTTTTCAAGTTGATCTGTATGTTGGGCAATCGTTCCACTATTGTTTTTTGCAATCATCGAGAATCCGTGGAAAGAACCAGCAACTTGCTAAAAGAAAAAGACATTCTCAATGTTTTTTATCATGGAGCCATGGAACAGCAGGAAAGAGATGCCGCATTGTGTAAGTTCAGAAATGGAACTTCCAATGTATTAGTTACAACCGATCTTGCAGCAAGAGGTTTGGACATTGCTAACATCCGCTATATTGTTCATTATCATTTGCCTCATACCGAAGATATTTTCACCCATCGTAATGGAAGAACAGCAAGAATGGATGCAAGCGGCACCGCCATTATCATTCTTTCGCCTGAAGAAAAATTACCTGACTATATTGATCCATATGCTGAACAAATAGAATTGCCAGCAGAAAGTATTATTCCCGAAAAGCCAAAATGGTCAACATTATTTGTAGCCGCGGGTAAAAAAGACAAAGTGAATAAAATTGATATTGTCGGCTTCCTTTCCAATAAAGGAGAACTAAAAAAAGAAGATATTGGCTTGATTGAAGTAAAGGATTTTTCTCATTCGTAGCAGTAAAGAAAATCAAGGTTAGCCATACGCTTCAGCTCATCAAAGACCAGAAATTAAAGAATAAGAAGGTAAAAATTGCTGTAGCGAAATAAATTCCCCTAAAAATTAATCAAGGCCTTAATACTTCTTTTTAGCTGGATAAAATTCAGATATTTTAAATTAAGGAATTCGTAATGATCGATAAGTAGTAATGTAACTGCTGCTTCTTTCAACACAACTGCATTACCAAAGCAGGTTAATGCCTTGTCTTTACTTCCTGCATTAGCATAAGCCAACCCCATCCAAAATTCAGAAATGTAATCCCCTGATTTTCGCAACACATTGTACTGCTCATTCACCTCTCTCACTAAAAATGAATTATCTCCATCTTTATAAAATCGTAGCAATCCATTGTCCTTTGCTTTTGTTGCCATTTGAATTGCTTCATCTTTATTATTAACAGACCAATAAAGCCTTGAAAGTTCTGCATATCTCTTACTTCTCAAAACAAGATCAAAAGTTGCTTTATCAATCAAATGCTTTTGCAACTTGATAGCCTCTTCATGGTTACCAGTATTCATTAATGCCTTTACTCTGCTTTGCATCAAGTATTCCCATTCAGGGTTTATTTCCATCCCTTTGATATAAATTTCGTTGGCTAAATCCTTCTCGCTTTTTCCTTCTAATAAAATTGCCAGCCATAAATAAACATTTGACTGGTTAGGATTTAATTGAATTGATTTTCTGTAAGATTTCTCCGCCTCCTTCCAGTTAAACGTTTGATGAAACCAATAGCCCATCGCTGCATGAGTTTCGGCTGCTGAAGGTTCAATCGTTAAAGCTATATCAATTTGCTTCTTTGCTAATGGTAACATTAAATCCGGATCTTCATAACCCCGATAAGATGAGAGTAAATATGTATTAGCCAAACCAGAAATAGCCGGAGCAAAATCTTTGGCTTTTTTTAATGCCTGCTGAAAAAGTTCCCTTGCAATCAGCAAATCAGTTTTATTTCTTTTTTCCACTAAAAATTTTCCCCGCAAATACAAATCATATGCCTGCACATCAACCGATGGCGCATCATCGAGATTTTCCACTTCTTTTTTAAAGCTTTTTGTTCAATACCGTCGCAATGGAAATAGCAACTTCCCGCTGAATAACGAAAATATCTTTAACGGACCGATCAAATGAATCAGCCCAAAGATGTTCATCAGTAGCAGCGTCGATAAGCTGTGCTGTAATGCGTACCTTATTACTGCTCCGTTGCACACTTCCTTCTAAAATTACCGCAACACCTAATTCTTTACCTATTTCCTTAATTGATTTCGGGTTTTTCTTATACTGCATTACTGATGTACGGGAAACAACTTTTAATGCCTTAATTTTTGACAGTTGAGTAATAATATCTTCCGTAAGGCCATCGCTAAAATATTCCTGTTCCATATCGCTGCTCATATTTGAAAATGGCAACACGGCAATACTATTTTCTTCAACAATTTTTTCAAGAGGCTTAAGTGCAACCGGAACTATTATTGGCTTACTATAAGAAGTCAGCACTTCAAAAATACGTACCGGATCATTTACATTTTTTAGTTTTTCCTGCTTAATGAAAACGGATTCCAAACCTTTCTTATTAGCAATATTCTGATAAACTATTTCAGAAACATAAATACCACCCGGTGGTGCCAGGGCCTGTATTCGGGAAGCAATGTTTACAACATCTCCAAAAACATTTCCTTTCTGCAAAAGAACTTCTCCCATATGAATGCCAATCCTTACTGGAATAACCGGAGGTTCATTTATTTCCATTTGTAACACTTTGGCAAACTCCGCTGCATCCGTTGAGCTCTGGAAAAGCAATAAAGCTCCATCACCATAGTACTGAACTATTTTGCCGTTCAGTTCTTCAGCGATTGTTTCCAGCGAATGCCGGAAGCGGTTGATTTTTCCTACTGCAACTTCTTCATCTTCTTGCATCATAGCCGTATAGCCAACTACATCTGCAAATAAAATAGCAGCCAATTGGTGAGAATGATCTGGCATTGGTTTAATCTGGTTGAAACTGGTTGAAATATTGTCGCAAGTTAACAAAAATAAAATTCACTCAATCCTTACTTATTGAACATTGTCAAACTGATTAAAGCAAATTAATCTTCATCCTTCTCTTGTTTTTCTTTACTAAATTGCGATGAGTTAAAATAATTATATGCGAATTGAATCTGATATAAAACTGGGCTTTAAAGATGTGATGCTGCGACCAAAGCGATCGACGCTCAGCTCAAGAGCAACGGTTTCTGTTGAAAGAAAATTTAAAATGCTGCACAGTGGCACATCCTGGCAAGGCATTCCCATCATGGCAGCCAATATGGACACAGTTGGCACATTTGAAATGGCAAAAGCATTAGCATCGCAACAATTATTTACTGCCATACACAAACACTATTCGCCTGCCGAATGGAAATCATTTATGCAGTCTGCCGGAAATTCAATTAAAGAAAATATTGCCATCAGCACAGGCACCAGTACCACAGATGCAGAAAAATTAGATTTAATTTTAAAGGAAAATACCTCACTCCGTTTTATTTGTATTGATGTTGCCAATGGTTACTCCGAAAAATTTGTTGACTTTGTAAAATCCACCCGAGCCAAATATGCCGACAAAGTAATTATTGCAGGCAATGTTGTTACTGGCGAAATGGTGGAAGAATTATTACTCGCTGGTGCAGATATTATTAAAGTTGGTATCGGTCCCGGTTCTGTCTGTACCACTAGAGTAAAAACAGGTGTGGGCTATCCGCAATTATCCGCCATCATTGAATGTGCGGATGCAGCACATGGTTTGGATGGTCAGATCATTTCTGATGGAGGATGTAAAGTGCCAGGAGATGTGGTAAAAGCATTTGGTGGCGGCGCCGATTTTGTAATGCTGGGCGGCATGCTAGCCGGACATGAAGAAAGCGGCGGCGAATTAATTGAAAAAGATGGGAAAAAATATAAACAGTTTTATGGAATGAGTTCCGAAACGGCTATGAATAAATATGCTGGCGGCGTTGCAGAATACAGAGCATCCGAAGGCAAAACAACTGAAATTCCTTATCGGGGAAATGTAGCAGATACGGTACAGGATATTCTCGGCGGCCTCCGATCAGCCTGTACGTACGTTGGCGCAAAATCGTTGAAGGAATTAAGTAAGCGAACAACTTTTATCCGTGTAGCAGAGCAACATAACGAATGGTTTGCTGAATAATTTTATTAGCCCAGCAGCAGTGCTACGATGAACTTTCGTTGCGTCGCACTCTTCATCGTTCGGTAATTCTATTCACCAATTTGTGAAAGCAAAATTATTTTTTAAATCTCTTTATTTTGAAAAAGCGACAAGATTATATTTCATGGGATGAATACTTTATGGGTGTAGCATTGCTATCTGCCAAAAGAAGTAAAGATCCAAGCACACAGGTTGGAGCCTGTATCGTAAATAATAAAAATAAAATTGTTGGCGCAGGTTACAATGGTTTACCTATTGGCTGCGACGATGATGATTTCCCTTGGGAAAAAGAAGGAGAATTCATGAGTACAAAATACCCCTACATCTGTCATGCAGAATTGAATGCGATATTGAATAATATTGGAATGGATTTAAGCGGTTGCAAAATTTATACCGCTCTGTTTCCTTGTAATGAATGTGCAAAAGCTATAATACAATCAGGCATTTCAGAAGTAGTTTATTTATCAGACAAATATGAAGGCAACGATGTATTTAAAGTTTCCCGTTTAATGCTGGAAAAAGCAGGTGTTAAATATAGAAAGGTTGAAGTAAAGATTACAAACCTTGTTTTATCTTTCAAAGTAGAAGATGTTTAATTTCATTTCCACTCTTTTTAATAATCAATAAATGCACATGAAACTTTTAATCCTTGTATTTGCCGCCCTCTCATTTTGCTTTTGTACTAACCCAAAGAAAGCAGTAAAAACGCAACAGGGAAACACAAAAAATATAATTACAGGTGCTGAGCAAACCGAAAAATACCTTCCATACATCAAAGGGAAAAGAGTAGCTATTCTTGCCAATCAAACTACCATCATTGGAAAAAGCCATTTAGTAGATAGTCTAAAAAAACTCGGAGTAAATATTGTAAAAGTATTTGGACCTGAGCATGGCTTCCGGGGAAATGTAAGTGCTGGCGATAAGGTTTCAGACGAAACAGATGCTGAAACCGGCATACCAATCATTTCCTTGTATGGCAAAAAAAATAAACCATCAAAACAAGACCTTGCTGATGTTGATATAATAATTTATGATTTACAGGATGTTGGCTGCAGGTTTTATACCAATATTAATGCGTTATCCCGTTTGATGGAAGCCTGCCATGAAAACGGAAAAGAGTTACTGATACTCGATCGTCCTAATCCAAACGGCTATTTGATTGACGGCCCTGTGCTTGACATGAAATACAAATCAGGCATTGGCATGTTTCCAATACCTATGTCGCATGGATTAACGGTAGGCGAATTTGCACAAATGGCAAATGGTGAAGGATGGCTGACCAATAAAGTAAAATGCCAGCTCAAAATAATTCCTGTTGCAAACTATGACCATGATATGCTTTATACATTACCAGTAAAACCCTCGCCCAATTTAAATACCCAGCAATCCATTATGCTCTATCCTTCTGTTTGTATGTTCGAAGGTATTTATCTCAATCATGGCAGAGGTACTTATTTCCCTTTTACCGTTTTCGGAAGTCCTGAATTAAAAGGCATATATGAGTTTTCGTACACACCTACAGGTATAAAAGGAATGGCAGAAACTCCATTATTCATGGATCAGGTTTGTTATGGAATTGATTTGCGCAACTACGATGTTAACCTATTGGTTCAAAGCAAACAGATAAACCTGAAATGGATTATGGAATTGTATAAAGCTCATCCGCATAAAGAAAAATTCTTTGACTCCAAATTGAGTAATCAGATGAATAATGTTGAAATCCAGACGGGTTCAGGCTTATTCAGGCAACAGATAATTGATGGCAAATCCGAACAAGAGATAAGGGCAAGTTGGGAACCAGGCCTAAGTGAATATAAAATAATGCGAAAAAAATATTTGCTATATAACTAAACGCATAGCATAAATTCTATTTATTCTCAGGTTCATTCGCTTTAAATACTCTTAAGAAGTTTTCTCCAAGTATTTTACGAATATCTTTTTTACTGTATCCTCTTTTCATTAATTCCTTAGTAAAAAGCGGCATATTGGTAACATCATCTAATTGTTGCGGAGCAGAGTTGATGCCATCAAAATCACTTCCAATACCAACATGGTCGACCCCAATCATTTTTACGATATAGTCCAAATGATCAATAAGCATAGAAAGTGGCGGCCGCAATGATATTACCTCTTCAGGATATTTTTCAAACATATACTCATTCGCAAAATAAGGTTCCGGATTTATTTTGAGCAATGAATCTCTTTCTGCTTTATGCTTACTGTTAAAAACATCCGAACGGCTGTCGTAACTGCTGTCAATAAATCCAGAATAAAAATTGAGATGAATAACACCTCCGTTTTTACCAATTGCTTTTATTTGCTCATCTTTCAGATTTCTTGGTACGGAACATAGTGCATGCACACAGCTATGCGAAGCAATGATTGGTTTATTCGTAACTGCTATCGCATCATAAAATGTTTGCTCACCAACATGACTTACATCTATGATCATTCCCAGTTCGTTCATTCGTCTTATAACCTGTTTTCCAAAATCAGTAAGTCCTTTCTGTTTTAATTTATCAGCATTAATCGTTTCATCCCAGGCAGAACTTGCCCAATCGGTAGAATTGTTCCATGTCAACGTCATGTATCGTACACCTCTGTTATAAAAATTATTAAGATTGTCCAGCTTGTTCTCAATCATATGACCGCCTTCTACTCCAAACATAGCGGCTATCTTTTTCTCTTTTACAGCTTTCATTAATAGCGAAGGAGTTCCGCTTAAGCTTATCTTTTCAGGATTTCTTTTTATCACCGCATCCAACGTATCCATTTCTCTGTTGGCCCATGCATATGGATTCTCTTTTAACCCATCACACCAAACAGAAAATAGTTGAACATCTACACCACCTTTCTTAAACCGGTCAATATCAGAATGTGTTTTCCCACTGAGATCGGTATCAATAGTGAAGTTTTTTTCAACTGCCTTACTAAGCAAATCGTTGTGTGTATCGACTACAATTGATTTGAAGTGGAGTTTATTATAGGATTGTGCATATAAAAAAGAAGGCATAATTGCCAATAAAAGAAAAAGCAGTTTCTGGTGCATGGCTCGTTTTTAGAATAATAAATTTATCCAGTAAGAAGTTAAGATACTGGATTTATTCCTGAGCACCGAATTGTATTTAGTACTATGTATCCAACCATCAACATAGCCTTTTCAAAATTCAACCATCCTGAAAATCTAATAGAAAAAGGAAAAATGGGGATTTCTATTTTTGCTCATACTCTGATTTTAAAGATCGGCTGTCTATGATTTATTAAATTCTTAATAGCAAAAACCAGTTGAAAATCTAAAAAGACAGGTATAGTCCTTAAAGAAATTGGATTTCCAGATAAGAAGTAGATTTCCATGGATTTAGCATACAGTCAAATTATCAATAATCGTAAAAATACTATTGTCATAGTAATTCTTTCATAGTAGATTTACAAATTATTCATCCATCCTATATTGCTTTTAGCAAATCCGGAATACCCCTATAAGTCTCATCTCCTTTTAAGCCATCAAATTATTTTTAATAACTTTAACCACCCGACGTACCAATGAGCTATTGTCTTTATCAATCCCGGAAAGCATTTATCGGTTTCTTTTTTCTACTCGTTAGTTTTCTTTCATTCGCTTCTAATCCGATAGTTACTGAAAACGCCTTACCTGGCACTGCACCCTCCGTATGGGATATCAGCGGTGCTGGTGATTTGAGTATTCAAGGCTTTGCGACGGATTTGAGTGTTGATAAATAAGAAACTATACATTTTAAGATTTCTGTTACCGGAGCTCAAACCAATTATTCCATTACAATATATCGGATGGGCTATTATCAAGGTAATGGAGCAAGAGAAATTATTAGTCTCGGAAGTTTTTCAGGTGTATCTCAACCAGCACCAATAAATGATCCAGTTACTGGTCTTAATGATTGCGGCAATTGGACCGAGTCTGCAAGTTGGCTGGTACCTGCAACAGCCGTTTCAGGAATTTATTTTGCTAAACTTACAAGAGCTGATAATAACGGAAGCAGTCATCTTTTTTTGTAGTAAGAGATGATGGAACTCCTACTGATCTGTTATTCAAAACTTCGGATGCCACCTGGCAGGCTTATAATATATATGGCGGAAAGAGTTTATACACTGGCACCGGAGGCAAAGCTTCTAAAGTAAGTTATAACCGTCCGTTCGTTACCCGTGGCGGCGGCGGCGGCGGTGGGCCGGAAGAAGACTTTATATTCAATGCAGAATATCCAATGGTAAGATGGTTGGAAAGAAATGGATACAATTTATCATATACGACAGATTTGGATATGGACAGAGATCCTACCGTTATAACACCATCGCTTCATAAAGTATTATTGTCGGTAGGCCATGATGAATATTGGTCGCTTGCTGAAAGAAATAAATTTGAAACGGCGAGAAACAATGGAGTACACCTTGCTTTCTTTAGCGGCAATGAAGTGTACTGGAAAACGAGATGGGAAAATAGTATTGATGGAGACAACACTCCACACAGAACTTTAGTCTGCTACAAAGAAGGGACATTTGGCGAAAATACATGTGGTACAAAATGTGATCCTTTGCCTAATGTTTGGACTGGTCAATGGAGAGACGGCTGTTCTTTTCCTGCTGCTGACGGTTGCAATCCAGAAAACCAATTAAGCGGTCAGATAAGTTGGAGTGAGGAACAAGCTGCTATAGAAGTCCCATATGAATATAAAGATTTACGGCTATGGAGAAATACAAGCATTACATTATTAACTCCGGGACAGAAAGCAACACTCAGCGATAATACGATTGGCTACGAGTGGGATCCTGAATCGGCTGAATATGCTGACAAATATCCAAATGGAAGAATTACACTTTCAAAAACAAATGTATCTGGAAAAACACATAAACTTTCACTGTACAAACATAGTAGTGGTGCATGGGTTTTTGGCGCTGGTACAGTTCAGTGGAGTTGGGGACTTGATGGCACACATGACAGAGGCGGTTCAACAGAAGATGCAAGAATGCAGCAAGCCACTGTTAATTTATTGGCAGATATGAATGTACAACCGGCAACTTTACAGGCAGGACTTGTCATCGCAACTGCTTCAACCGATAATATTGCTCCGGTATCTGTAATTGCAAATCCTGTAAACGGTTCAACTATTGTCGGCAATACTCTTATCACAATTACTGGTACAGCAACAGATGATAATGCAGTTGGTGGTGTTGAAGTTTCATTAGATGGGGGAACAACATGGAAAGCTGCAAACGGGAATCGCAATTGGGCATTTAGTTTCAATGCACCTGCTACTGCTGGCCCGGTTACTGTTAAATGCCGTGCCTTTGATGATAGTGGAAATATGGAAACTATAGTAAGCGGTACTAATATTATTACTTTAAACATTATAAGTCGTCCATCGCCAAATGATGGACCAGGAGGGCCGATACTTGTTGTGCATAATTCCAGTAACCCTTTTAGTCTTTACGCAACAGAAATATTAAGAGCCGAAGGATTAAACGAATTTGATGTAAAAGAAATAGCTGATGTTAATGCAGCAATGCTTGCCAATTACAATGTTGTGGTATTAGGCGAAATGAATTTATCGGCAACCAATGTTTCAGACTTTACCAATTGGACAAATAATGGCGGCACTTTTATTGCTTTTAAACCAGATGCACAATTATATTCCTTGCTGGGCATTACAACTGCCGTAGGGAATTTATCAAATCAATATCTACTAGTTAATACTGCAAGTGGACCTGGAACAGGAATTGTAAATCAAACTATACAATTTCATGGTACTGCCGATTACTATTCTTTAAATACGGCCACATCAATAGCTACATTATTCTCTGATGTAAATACTGCAACGTCATACCCTGCTGTTACAACAAATACAGTTGGAGCAAATGGAGGAAAAGCAATAGCATTTACTTATGATCTTGCTAAATCAATTGTATTAACAAGGCAAGGAAATCCTGCATGGGTAGGCCAGGATCGGGATGGAGAAGCGGGACCAGATCGTTCATCAGATTTATTTTTTGGAAATGCAGCAGGTGACCCACAACCAGATTGGGTAAATCTTGATAAAGTAGCAATACCGCAGGCTGATGAACAACAACGTTTGCTAACTAATATCATTATACAAAGTAGTTTGCATAAAATGCCGTTACCAAGGTTTTGGTTTTTACCATCGGGCCATAAAGCCGCTGTGGTAATGACGGGTGATGACCATGGAGTGGGTGCTACCGTTGGAAGATTTAATCAGTATCTTACTCTTTCTGGCTCTCATAATAATCCAACTGATGTTGCAGACTGGAAAGCTATTCGTGGATCATCTTATATTTATCCATCTACGCCAATTACAAATGCAGAAGCAACTGCTTTTGCAGCACAAGGATTTGAAATTGGTGTTCACTTGAATACTGGCTGTTCCAACTTTACTCCAGCTTCATTGGAATCCGATTTCACTTCGCAGCTTGCAGATATGGGTGTTAATTTCTCTGGGTTACCAACCACAAGTACACATCGTACCCATTGCATTGCATGGAGCGATTGGGCTACAATGGCTAAAAAAGAAGCAAGTAATGGAATTTATCTTGATGCCAATTATTATTACTGGCCGGGTACATGGGTATTAGACAGACCAGGAATGTTTACAGGCTCTGGTATGCCAATGCGTTTTGCTGATCTTGATGGAAGCCTGATAGATTGTTATCAACTTACAACGCAACTTACAGATGAATCAAATATCAATTACGCCACACATATAAATTCATTGCTTGATAAAGCAACAGGAACAGAAGGGTATTATGGCGTTTTCTGTGCCAACATGCACACAGATGATAACGGAGGTAATAGTACAGTTGGATCTGATGCAATAATCGCTTCTGCCCTATCACACAATGTTCCGGTAATTTCTGCTAAACAAATGCTGACCTGGCTTGATGGAAGAAACAGTTCTTCTTTTTCAAATCTGGTTTGGAATAACAACACTCTTACTTTCTCCATCAATTCAAATGCTGCGGCGAGAAATATACAGGCAATGCTTCCAAGATATGCAACTGGCAATCTGCGTTTATTATCAATCAATGCAAATGGAAATTCTGTTTCTCCTGCATATAAGATCGTAAAGGGAATTGAGTATGCTTTCTTCAATGCAACTTCAGATAACTATACCGCCATTTATGAAGAATTTGTTTGCATACCACCTGTAGCAACAATCTTTGCAACACCATCAGAAATTTGTAATGGCAATGGCCCTGTTGCTTTGCAATTATCAAATGCAACTGGAACAGGCCCATACACTATAATAGTAAATGGAGAAACTTATACTGATGTAACTACTGGCTCACCATTCTACACCTTTACACCAAATGAAAATTCAATTTGGAATGATAATGTAATTGGAGGAGAACCGGTTGATGTAGATAATGGTTCTGTTGAGTTAGGTCTAAAATTCAGAGCAGATGTTAATGGCGTTATTACCGGGATTAGATTTTATAAAAGGGCAGCAAATACCGGTACACACACCGGAAACCTATGGTCTACTAACGGAACATTACTAGCTGCAGTAACCTTTACAAATGAAACTGCAAGTGGCTGGCAAGTTGCAAAATTTGCTACACCTGTAGCTGTTACAGCTAATACAACTTATGTTGCATCTTATCATGCACCAAATGGGCAATATGCGTTTACAGAATATGCCTTTCTATCGGCACCTGTTATAAACGGTCATCTGACAGCTTTGCAAACAGGCACGGATGGCAGCAACGGTGTTTTTAAATATGGAAGCGGTGGCGTATTCCCTGATGAATCATTTCATGATGCGAATTATTGGGTAGATGCAGTCTTTATTCCTGAGATTAGTTCTCCGCAGGTTATCAACTATACGCTGACTAGTATCACTGATGCAACAGACTGTTCTAATAATGGTGCATCGCTAAGTACTACAAGCCTTACAGTTAATCCACTACCGACTGGAACTATTGCAACAAGTACAAATAGCGTTTGCTTTGGAACAGATATAAGCCTTGTGTTTAACGGCAATCCCAACACTGGTCCATACCAATTGCAGATAAATGGGAATACTTATAACAATGTGCAAAGCGGTATTCCGTTTTCTACAGGTATAATTGCTTCGCCAACTGAATCAAGTATTTGGGGAAATACAGGAACTCCTGGCAATGCTAATGCAAATGACGGCCAGGCAATTGAAATAGGAGTAAAATTCAGGTCAACAATTCCTGGAAGCATTACTGGAATTCGTTTTTACAAAGGAGCTTCTAATGCAAGCATTGGCCATATCGGCAAATTATATGATGCTAGCGGTAATCTTTTAGCTAGTGTTACATTTACAAATACAAATAATGCTAACACAGGTTGGGTGGAAGCTCATTTTAATGCTCCTGTAAATATCGCTGCTAACACAACTTATGTAGCATCTTATTTTTCGCCATCTCCGGGATGGTTTGCATTTAGCGGTAGCTTTTTCAATTCATCAGGAGTTACGAATGCCAATCTGACTGCGCTACAAAATGGAACGGATGGTCCAAACGCAGTTTATATATATGGAGGCGGCTTCCCTGATCGGAACGGAGGTGGCAGTAACTATTGGGTAGATGTTTTATTTGCACAGACATCAACAAGCATTACATTAACTGGCATTACTGATGACAAAGGATGCAGCAAAACAGTTTCAACTAACATACCAATAAACATTACACAGTGCAGTCCTCTTCCTGTCGGATTATTAGGATTGAGAGCTTCAGCAAATGGAACAACTGTAAAACTAGATTGGTCATCAAGCTTTGAACAAAATAACCGTGGGTTTGATGTACAGCGTAGCATGGATGGAATTAACTGGGTAACTATAGGTTTTGTTGCAGGAAAGGGTAATAGTAACTCCCAAACAGATTATAAGTATACGGATGCAGGACTTTCTTTAAAGCGATATTACTACAGGCTAAAACAATATGATTTAGACGACCGGTTTACTTTCTCTAACATTGTAAAAGTTGAGCTTAATCATAACCATGGCAACTACGTTTTAGGTCAGAACTATCCTAATCCTTTTGATGAGGCCACAAACATTTCTTACTATATACCAAAAACATGCAATGTGCGAATTAGTTTAATAGATGTAAATGGTAGAGTAATAAAAGTATTACAGGATAGAAAGAATCAGACAGCAGGAGGATATACATTATCCTTTAACCGAAGTAGCATTGCCAAAGGAATATACTATTACAAAATGGAGGCAGGAGAATACATCGAAACAAAAAAAATGATAATACAATAACTGAAATAAAAAAGACTGATTTTAAATCAGTCTTTTTTATTTTTGAGTCATTTGTAAAAATATAGCAGGATTATACAGAAGGCATATAAATTCAGATCTCCTGCAAAAAAACAATCAACTATTAATTAATCGTTCTAAATTATGAGACCATTTCATTTCGCTTTCAAAGTAAAAGACATTGAATCAACCAGAAAATTCTATGTTGACATATTAGGCTGTCCCGAAGGAAGGTCAACAGCACATTGGATTGATTTTGATTTCTTTGGCAACCAGCTTTCTGCACATATCAGTTCTTCAATTCCTTCACCTGATTATTGCGGTAATGTAGATGGTGTTAGTGTCCCTATCCCACATTTTGGATGTGTGCTTGATATAATACAATTTGAACAAGTACAGAAAAATATGGAGGAGAACAATATTGATTTTATAATCAAGCCTCAAAAAAGATACGAAAATGAAAAAGGCGAACAGCTTACAATGTTTGTTTTAGATTTTAGCGGTAACCCAATTGAGTTTAAAGCATTCAAAAATCAAGAGGAAATGTTTTTATGATTATTTAGGTTTGATAGTTTCGAAAAATGGCTCGCAAGCAAAATTTTGTATTATCTTCAATACATAAAATTAAATTACCCGCTTGTATTTATACAGGCATAAACCATCAATTTTATGAAAAAAAAATTCGCATTACCAATCATTACAGCAATTTGTATCTTCTTTGCAGCATGCAGTAGTAAAGAAACAGCTTCATCCATTGCACAAAAATGGTGTGATCTTAATGGAAAAGTATTTAAAGCTGAAGAGGGTTCTGCAAAAGATCTTGCAAGAACCGCCCAAAAGGATTTTGAGAAAAAGATGGAAGAAAAATATAAGGATGATGAAGCTTTTATGAAAGAAGTCGAAAAAGAGGTAGAAAAATGTGAAGACGCATCTGAAGGAAAATAATTAATAAAACCTAACTATTGCTGAAAGAATCCAGCGGTAGTTAGGTTTTTTAACAAAGTATAGCTAACCCAAAGCGATAGTCCGTAGCATTCTTATATTTTGTTTGTTGCTTTTCCCATTTCAACGAAAAAAACAGCATCTAAAATGAAAACTTATCTACATCGGTCAAATTATCTGCACATATCTGAAAAATTTATTCATCAGATAGTTTTATAAGACTACATTACCCATAAATTTGCAGCAATCGCTATAATAAGACATATTATAGTAAAATATTTTCAGACATTATCACACCAAAACAAAACAAC
The DNA here is from genome assembly GCA_016708765.1 of Chitinophagaceae bacterium. GTDB lineage: Bacteria > Bacteroidota > Bacteroidia > Chitinophagales > Chitinophagaceae > JJ008. Next base: position 105,642 of record JADJFD010000001.1, on the reverse strand, counting down.
ATGAAAAAAGCTCTTTTAGTATTTTTCGGCTTTGTTGCTTATAATAGCCACAAATGCGCAGAAAGAAGAAATGGTTAAACCACATGTTACTGCCGGATTTACCGGAGCAGTAAACATGGCAAAGTTTAAAGTAAAACCCACTGGCTCTTCAAGCCTTGATTACAAGTTTGATGCAGATGGTCTTTTCGGCTTTTGGATTAATGTTCCAATCAGCGAAAGACTATCGTTCGAACCACAGTTTAACTTTGTTACGAACAGAATGAAACCATCGGCCGGTTCTTCATTTAACGACTTTGATGGCAAGATCAATTATTTCAGTATTCCCTTACTCTTGAAAATTCATGCTGGCAAATACATCGCATTCCCAGTCGGTCTACAACTAGATTTTAGAAATGCAGTTAAAGATAATAACGGTGCATTTACAAAAAATAATGTACAAGGTCACAGTATTGGCGCTACTGCAGGTATAGAAATCCTTCCTAAGGCGAGAATATCTTTTTTCGGTCGCTATGTATATGGCTTAAACACAGTAAACTATATTCCTAGTGGCGCAAGACCATATGAATTAAAAAATCAAAATATTTACGGTGGTTTAAAAGTGAAGTTGTTTGACTTTGTGAAAAAGAAAGTGATTGCTCCTCCGCCTCCACCACCGCCACCAAAAGATACAGATGGTGATGGTATTATAGATAGTCTTGACAAATGTCCGACGGTGCCAGGTCTACCTAAATACGACGGTTGTCCTATTCCTGACACTGACAAAGATGGCATTAATGATGAAGAAGATAAATGCCCAACTGTACCAGGCATTGCAAAATATCAGGGTTGCCCTATTCCTGATACTGATAAAGACGGTATTAATGATGAGAATGATAAATGCCCAACAGTTCCTGGAGTACCAGAATATCAAGGTTGCCCTGTGCCAGACAGAGATAAAGATGGCATTCCTGATGACAAGGATAAATGTCCTGATGTACCAGGTGTAGCTTCACAACAAGGTTGCCCTGAGATAACTGAAGAAGTAATTAAAAGAGTAGATTATGCTGCTCAAAAAGTATTCTTCAATACAAACAGCACTAAGCTTCGTCCCGCATCTCTTGTTGCACTTAATGATGTCATCACAATTTTAAATGAGAATACAAGTGCACAACTTAAAATTGATGGCCATACAGATAGTGACGGTAGCGATGAATTTAATATGAAGCTCAGCGATGGCCGTGCTGCATCTGTTAAAGCTTACTTAGTAAGTAAAGGCATTGATGAAAGCAGATTGACAAGTGAAGGTTTTGGTGAAAGCATGCCAATTGCTGATAATAAAACATCCGCTGGTAAACAACAAAATCGTCGTGTTGTAATGAAATTATTCTATTAAAAAATAGCTTAAATAAATAAATAGTCAACGTTCTGTCCAATGGGCAGAACGTTTTTTTATGAAACCATTTTTTTAGCGGCTGAATAAAGAATAGGCATACCCTTGTTTAACCAATTCCCAAGCCCTTATCCCTTTTGTCATATACATCATAAATCAAAACCCGGTAAAAGCATATCATCGTATTCTTTGCAAAGAAGGAAAATCAGAGGCATCATTCTGTTGACATTGTTTAAAGACTGAGAATGTCTCCATAAAGCATACAATTAATTCACAAACGATTCGCTAACTTTAATGACTAATCAACAGAGGGAGTGAAAACTGCTAAACTGCTATATCATAAAATAAAGGCTCACCCCCCATTTGCTTTACTAGCATTAGCAATATTTTACTTTACAAATTTTGCGGCTGGCCAAATTTGCCCCCCTAACATCGATTTCGAATCAGGTACCTTTAATAGATGGCGATGCTATGTTGGAGGTACTGCTGCCATCAACAACCAGAATGTAATATCCTTATCAGAAGTTGGCCCTGATCCAGGAAGACATCAGATGCTAACACTAACTTATCCCGGTGACGTAGATCCTTACGGAGGTTTTCCTGTCAATTGTCCTAATGGTAGCGGATATTCTATTAAGTTAGGAAATGATCAGGCAGAAACACAAGCTGAAGGAATATCTTATGAATTTACCATACCAACAAACCAAAACGAATATTCATTAATCTATAACTATGCAGTTGTGTTTGAAGATCCTAATCATGAACATTTTCAGCAACCCAGGATGGAAATTGAAATATTAAACGTTACTGACAATTATGTTATCGATTGCTCTTCTTTTGCTTTTATACCATTAGGGTCAGGCCTTCCAGGTTTTTTTGAGTCTCCTATCACTATAAGCACTGCTCCTATATGGTGCAAAGACTGGACAGCAGTATCTGTGAATCTAGACGGACTTGCAGGTAAAACGATCCGTCTTTTTTTTAAAACAGCTGATTGTACTTTCAGACGGCATTTTGGGTATGCATACATTGATGTCAACACCGAATGTAACAGCGAATTTGTTGGAGCCACTTACTGTCCTGATGACACTGCCGTTGTGGTAAATGCCCCATACGGATATGAGAGTTATAAATGGTTCAATAATTCTTTTACACAAGTACTCGGCAACCAGCAAAGTATTCGATTTGAACCTCCGCCTCCCACAGGCACTCGTATTGCTGTAGAAATGACGCCATATGCTGGTTATGGATGTTTAGATACCTTATATGCTGTATTAATCGACACTCTTACTACTGTTGCTGATGCCGGAAAAGATACCATTTCATGCAATTATACTCCTGTACAAATAGGCATAAAGCCAAAACCAGGATTAGTCTATAGATGGACCCCCACAGCAGGATTAAGTAATCCGGAAATTTCAAATCCATTCGCAAGTCCTGCATCTACTACAAACTATACTCTTACAGTAAGCAGCGTTGGAGGAGGCTGCGTTAAAACGGATGACATTGTAGTAATACAATCTGCAATTGACAGTACGATGCAAATTAGTGGAAAGTATATTTTCTGTGAAGGATTTGGGGATAGTTGTGTATTAACAGTACCCACTGAGAAAAGCATTCAGTGGTTCAAAAATAATATTGCAATTCCCGGAGCAAACGAACCGACTTATAAAGTTTTAAAATCCGGCGACTATTATGCATTGCTCATAAACAACGATGGCTGCCAAATCACATCTACCCCAAAAAAAGTAATTATAGATAAAGCCGCCGCAGCTATCACCTACCCTTTGGCATACGCTGTTACTGGTTTGCCATTGCAATTGAATGCTAGGAATATAGGTAGCACTGCAGTATGGTCCCCACCGCAATATTTGGATAATAACAGAAACTATTCCCCAATATTTACCAGCACTACCAACCAATCTTACACAATAGAATTAACAACCAACACAGGTTGTATTACTATTGATAAACAAGATGTGCAAATAGTTCCGTTCATAGAAATTCATGTGCCCACAGCTTTCACTCCTAACAATGATGGATTAAATGATTTTTTACGACCTGCTTTAAGAGGTATTAAAGAACTCAGATATTTCAAAGTATTTAACCGTTGGGGACAGCTTTTGTACGAGTCAAAAAATGAGAACCCCGGATGGAATGGCAGCATAAACGGAGTGCAACAATCTTCTCAAACATTAGTTTGGACAGCTGAAGGTATAGGTGTAGATAATAAAACCTATTTCAGAAAAGGTACAGTAACGCTGCTTCGGTAAAAAGAATCACTTTAGCTAACAGCTAACTATTTCTTTAAAAAATAGAAGTGCATCGGTCTCGAAATTGTAAAACCAATTCGTTTATAAATTTCAATAGCTCTTTCATTATCACCCCTTACATGCAAAAAAGGATGTTGCCCTTGTTGCAATATGAGTTTTACCTGATGCTGTAATAAGCGATAGGCATACCCTTTACCAGTAAAACCAGGCAGTGTGCAAACAGCACTTATCTCTGTTAAGTTTTCAATATGCAGCCGTTGCCCTGTCATAGCTACCAGTTTTTCACCCTTAAAAATTCCATAGTAATGCCCAAAATCAATTGTTCTTTTTCCAAATGGTCCGGGCCTTGTAACCGTTGCCAAGTTCATCATCTGATCAATATGCGTATCATTTAGTGGAATTACTTTACTAAAATCCTCTTCAATATCTTTTCCTTTTTTAAATACAAATTGAAATCCTTTTATTTCATGTTGCAATTGCCATCCTGTTGGCGGAGTAATTGTGTTTGTCGTTGCATATAAAATTCTGCGACCTACAGGAAGAGTCTCATACAATTCTGCAAAACCATTTGTGTTGCTCTCTTCAAATCCTACAAATGGTGAAACCTGTTCATCAAAATATTTTACTTGTTCTGTGCCAAAGCTCAGATGCCGGTCACCCGAAAGCAAAGCATTATAAACTGGATTTTGTAATAACTCATTCACAGCATAAAGATATTTGTTTTGGCATTTCTTGTAGGGAAAGGAATGAGATAATTAAATTGCTCAATAGCATTAATGCATTCCTGATAAATATTAAGTTGCTCCAAAATGCCGAATAGAATTACCGGACGATAAATAGTGATTCTCTTTTATTCATTCACTGGATGAATAAAAGAGAACAATCCGCCAAAAGGCGGATGCAACGAAAGTTGATAGTTGTATTAAAGCTGGGGAACAAAAAAATGTATTCTTTGTTCCCCAGTCCTGTTTAGCTGGGTGGATTATCTGCCCATAAAGTTGTCTCTTCCCAAGCATCTATATCGTTTTGCATTTCGGCCATCTTGTTCCGGATTCCTTTTAATGCGCCTGCTCCAAGGAACAAACGAACGGGTGCTGCTTCGGTTTCTACAATCTTGATGATGGCCTGCGCTGCCCGAACAGGATCGCCGGGTTGAATACCACTGTTACCACGAATTGTATGCTGATTGGTATGTGCTGTTGCTTTGTAATCGTCGATAACTATTTTGGTATTGTTGGCAGAACGGCCTGCCCAATCGGTACGAAAACCACTTGGTGCAATAACGGTGACTTTAATTCCAAGCGGTGCCAGCTCTTTGGCTAAAGATTCGGAATAACCTGTTACGGCAAACTTAGTGGCATTATACATTCCTACACCGGGAAAAGCGACACTACCACCTACCGAAGAAATATTAATGATGTGTCCGCTACGTTGCTTACGCAAATGCGGAAGCACTTCTGTAGTAACTGCATTTAGGCCAAAGAAATTTATTTCGAACATGCGACGCACTTGATCCTCTTCACTTTCTTCTATAGCACCGAAGTAACCGATTCCAGCATTGTTGACCAACACATCTATTTGACCGAACTTATTTATTGCTTGCTGTACTGCATCTTTTACTTGTAGTGGTTTTGTAACATCGAGGGTAATGGCGAAAGCCGTATCGGGATATTTATTTACAATATCTTTTACATCGTTAGTGTTACGGGCGGTAACAGCCACTTTGCCTCCGTTTTGCAAAACCTCTTGTGCCAAATTTCTACCAAAGCCAGTGGAACAACCGGTAATAAACCAAACTTTATTCATACTATATATTTTATGATTGAATGTTGAACAAACTTGCAACAGTATAATTTAAATCTATTGCGGAAAGAGGAATTTTGTTCTTTTATTTTTTATTGATACCCCAAAGTCACTAAGATTACGGATTAGAACGGAGACCGGAGTAAACACTTTGAATCCCTGTGCCTCTGTGACACAGTGGCTTGCAATTTTAAATAGATAAAACTCTACCTTTAATACATAAAAAATCTGCTACATGAAGTACCTTATTTTTCTCTCACTGTTATTTTTTGCCTGCCAGCCAAAAGAAAAAGATGCCTCTATAGAAGGCAAATGGGAATATGTAAAAATGGAAACTTATAATCCCGCTGAGCCTATTAACCTGCAAGACTCAATGGTGAATGTACTTCACGAAAGCCAGAAAGGAATGACTTTTTGGTTTGACAATAAAAATTTTAAAGCCACATTTAAAAGACCAGATGGCTCAACAGAACCTATGGGAGAGCAACCTTATGAACTTGCAAAAGACAGAAAAACAGTAATACTTAATAATACAGGCAGAGCAGATGATAAATTTCCCATCATCGAACTATCGGATTCAATATTAAAAATTAATATCTTTTACAGCGATAAAGCGTACATGGTATTTAAAAGAATGGATTAACTGCTGATGTTTTTATTATTTACTTTCTGCAATCGCTTTAATTCCTTTCTTACCCAAATAATAAGTGGAATGGTAACCAGTATAATAAAACCTATTACAACATAATTGAGCCATGGCTTTAATGCAGGTATCTTACCAATGGCATAGCCTGCCAGTGTAAAACTTAATATCCACAACAAAGAACCTAAGAATATAAGCACCAGAAATCGGCGAAATTCCAGCTTGATAATACCAGAAACAATTGGTGAGAATGTTCTGATTACTGGCAAGAACAAACCCATAGTGATTGCCAGCCAACCATATTTTTCGTAAAAAGATTTTGCTGTAGTAAGATGTTGTTTTTTAAAAAATCTTGAATCCTCTCGTTTGTAAAGTAATGGCCCTGCCTTCATACCAAACCAATAGCCGGTAATATTGCCAAGCATAGAAGTAACAATCAATAAACTGCAAACAGCATATATATTATAAGGGATATCTCCGGTGGCGGTATATAAACCTGCAGTAAAAATGAAAGCACCTGTAGGAATGAAAAAACAAAAGAATAAGCCAGTAGTGCCAAACACAATCAAACACACAAGTAATAATCCACCATATCGGATAAGTGCTTCAACATCGAAAATGGCTAAAAGATTATATGTGATAAAACTCATGAAGTGAATTAGTAGTTATTGGTCTGTTCAAATATAAAATAACTAATTTTATTTATGCCTGTTTCAAAAGCATCGATAGAAGATATTGCCGAATTAGTACCATTAATCAACAGTGCTTACCGTGGAGAAGCATCTAAAAAAGGATGGACTACGGAAGCTGACCTGCTGGTGGGAGCTATGCGTACAGATATAACAATGCTTACAGAACTCATGAGCAATACAAACGCTGCTGTACTAAAATTTTCGAATGAAGAAAACAAAATAATTGGTTCCGTTTATCTTGACATACAGGAAAAAGGTTTATACCTCGGTATGCTGACCGTTTCTCCGTTATTACAAGCTGGTGGTATTGGCAAACAACTGATGTATGCATCTGAAGCATTTGCAAAAGATAATAAATGCGCCTGCATTTTTATGAATGTAATCTCCATCCGCCATGAACTGGTGACCTGGTACGAACGATTAGGTTATTACAAAACCGGCGAAACTAAACCACTTCCTACCGATAACCGTTTTGGTGTGCCAACACAACCTATTGAGTTTGCAATTATGGAAAAGAAGATCAACTAATGACTCTCCTATTATATGAGTGGTTGTTGAAAAAAATTATTGTATTGTACTTTAAAGTTCAAAAACTATAGTTATGAAAAAAATAATTGCAGTTTTCTTATTATGCCTTGTTGTAAGGATTGGCTTTTCGCAGGATGATAAACAAAAAGTAGAAAGAGCCTGTCTTGACTATATCGAAGGTTTTTATGAAGGTGATACAGCTAAACTGATCAAATGTCTTAAACCAACCTTATACAAAATTGGTTTTTGGAAAAATAAAACTTCGGGCAACTACGACCCAGACGGACAAATGACTTATCGACAGGCCCTTGACTATGCAAAGAACGAATTGGAGAAAAAGAATTTTGCTAAACCCGGCGCCCCAAAAAAAGTAGTGGTACTAGATGTGATGGATTCGATAGCTTCAGCTAAAGTAACCGGCTGGTGGGGTTATGATTATATTCTCCTATCCAAGCAAAATGATAAATGGATGATAGAGGAAGTGCTGTGGAAAGGCCCCTTAAAGCAATAGCTTCTATTATAATTATTATATAAACACGGTACTTTCTGATTCAGTTTGTAACATTGCATCATGTTACAAGAACTAGCTCCATGGTTTGGCTATTTAGCTACCTTTTTTTTAGCATTAGGACTGCTAATCAGTAATGCTATTAAGTTCCGTTGGCTGAACACTGCTGGAAATGTTTCTTTTATTACCTATGGTATTGTTTTAAATGCCGTGCCAGTAATACTTACCAATGTACTTTTACTTTGCATCAATGTATGGTTTTTGTTTCGCCTATACAGGCGTAAGGAGCTTTTTGAACTGTTGGAATTCAAAAACGGCGGAGTAATTATAGAAAAGTTTCTCGAATTCTATCAGCAGGATATTGCTGTATATTTTCCTGAATTTAAAAGAGAGCAACTGGAAGACAAGTTAAACTTTGTAGTGTTAAGAGATCTTGTTATTGCCAATACTTTCAGTACAAAACTTTCGGATGATGGCACAGCAGAAGTGATACTTAATTATACAGTAGCAAAATACCGTGACTATAAGGTCGGTAGATTCATTTTTGAAAAGGAAAAACAATTTCTGCTTTCAAAAGGTGTGCAGAAGATATACTACACTGTTGTTGCCAATAAGCAACATAAGAAGTTTCTATTTAAAATGGGGTTTAAAAAAGAAATGATAAATGGCCATGAATGCATGACTAAAAATCTTGCTGATTAACCTGGAATACTTTTCTTTTTTTGTTCTTGAAGTCTTTTTCGGTCTTCCTCTACTTTATGATTATGACGGATAACATCCCAATATTCTTTACCATACTCTACCAGTATTTCCTCGCCGGCAGGAATATCTCTTTTGGCTTCGATAAAAACCCTGACTCCATCTTCTACATATTCAGAATTATTCCTGATGCCTTTTACTCTTTGTAATCCTTTTGCATCATTTGCATACCTGGCCAATGCCGAAGGGTGGCGACTTGCGTCTATTACATGATGACGTTTTACATAATAGATATAACCATTATTACCATCATTATCATCAACTTCTTTCCAACTGGTTACTTTACCCTTGTATTCTACAATTCTTGTGTTTTTGGGAATAAACTCTTTTGCAAATAGACCTTTTCCTGCATTGGGCAAAACGGATAATTTTACTTCCACTTTTTTTTCTAATAAAGCCATAATGGGTATCTTCTTTTTAAGAGCGGCAAAGATAATAGTCTGAACTTTAAATAATATAGTAAAATTAGCCACCTAAATTCTTATTTTTCCCGATTGCAAGATCCTGAAACCGGGTAATTTCATTTATTCTGATAATTATTTTTTATTTTTGCTCCCAATGACAAATGCAACATATAATACAAACACCGATGAAGAGGTTGATCTGGATGTCCTTACTTCAACAGAAGACCCATGTCATCTTGTTGTATGGAATGATGAAATAAATACTTTTGAATGGGTGATTGAAACATTGATAGAAATTTGTGGCCATTCTTTTGAACAGGCAGAACAATGTTCCCTCATCATTCATCAAAATGGAAAGTATGCTGTAAAAAATGGTTCTTATGATGACTTAAAACCATTATGCGATGCTATTACAGAAAGAGGAATCAATGCCACTGTAGAAGTGCTGGCAGGATAATCTACATTTTTACCAATGCCTTTATTTGCCCTAGATGCAGAATTAAAATTTCCACCAGTTCAATTTGCAGAACCAGATGGCCTTTTGGCATTAGGTGGCGACCTTTCTACCGAACGTTTACTATTGGCGTATAAAAGTGGAATCTTTCCTTGGTATGAAGGCGAAGACATTTTATGGTGGAGCCCCAATCCACGGTTTGTATTAATACCCGAAGAATTAAAGATCAATAAGGGGATTAAACCATTATTGAAAAAAGGTGAATTTGAATTTACCATGAATAAGGCGTTTAAGGATGTAATAAATCACTGCAAAGAAATAAAACGCCCCGGGCAAGAAGGCACATGGATTACGAATGAAGTGGAAAGGGCTTATTGCCGTTTACATGATCTCGGCTATGCACACAGTGCTGAGGTATGGAAAGATGATAAATTAGTCGGCGGCCTTTATGGCATCCGTTTGGAAAAAGTCTTCTTTGGAGAAAGTATGTTTAGCAAGGTCAGTAATGCATCCCGTTATGCTTTCATCCGATATGTGCAGTTTCTAAAAGATGATGGCGTTGCCTTAATTGATTGCCAGGTGTACACAGAATACCTTGAAACCTTCGGCGCAAGGATGATTAACCGAGAAGACTTTATCAGTCAACTGAACGATTTAATACTGGGTTAATTAAAATCAGAACTTTGTTTCAAGATATTTAGGCAGCATTTCTCTCCAAGTGTTCCAGTCATGGGGCCAATCCTCTCCCCAAATATCCAACTCATACCAGATGCCTTTGTCGTACAGCACTTTTGCAAATTTGCCGCTTGCAGCAGGGTCTTCATAATTACCACTTCCAGTCAGAATATGGATATGCTTACTCTTTCTGATTTCCTCTAGTACATTATGATCTGTTAGATTTTGCATGTAATGCCACGGACTATTGAAATAAGCATCATCATCAAAATATCCTTTGGTATATTCTGACAAATCATACACACCACTCATGGCAATTACTCCATTTATCAAATCAGGTCTTTTCAAAAAGAGATTCATACTATGCAAGGCTCCAAATGAAGCACCGCAAGTTATAATTGGCGTTTCCTGGCTTGTGTTAGTACGGATAAATGGAATTACCTCATTAAAAACATAGCTATTCCATGCCTGTTGACGCATCGATTTATGCTTAGGATCCATTTCATTATTTAACCAGCTTTCATTATTAATACTATCGATTGAAAAGACTTTTACTTTTCCACTATCGATAAATGGAGCGAGGCAATCCATCAACTGAAAACGTTCATACTCAAGATAATCTGCCGCTGCAGTAGGCACTAGCAAAAGGGCAAACCCGTAATCACCATATGCCGCAATTGGCATTTCTTTATTTAAGGATGGGCTAAACCAAGATGTTAACTCTCTTTTCATATGTATTCTTTTGAATTTTACTAACCATAACCATTTCACGGCAAGGTTTTGCGAATATAGTGGTTAATATCATATTTCTAGGTCGGCTGAATTTAGGTTTCACTAAGTGTTTAGTATTATTACTATAAATTTTTGGTATTATTACTTGGCAATATAGCCAAGTAATAATACTTTAGATTTTAAGTATTATTACTGTCTAAGTCTACCCTCTGAAAACCAAATACTTCCAATCTTTTATTCTGTTTTAGACCCACTTGACATTTAATTCGAAGTTAAATGAAATCAATTTTTAGAAAAGAGTAATTCAAAAATCAAAGCAGAGGCTTAAATTATGAGTAGCATCTCAATCAGCATCATTCTTGTGGATGATCATAAATTAGTAAGACAACTATGGGTAGATCTACTTCAAAAGAATCCTCTTTTTAAGATATTAGCCGATTGTGAATCTGGAGCCGAAGCAATTCAAAAAACGAAAGAATTAAACCCGGATATATTGATAGTTGATATCAATATGTCACCAACAAATGGATTTGCTGTTACAACCGAAATTGTAAAAAATCATCCATCAGTAAAAATAATTGGTCTGTCAGTAAATAACCACCCTAAATATGCAATGCGAATGCTGGAACTTGGCGCAAAAGGTTATTTTACAAAAACCTCTTCTTTTAAAGAAATTACTAAAGGAATACTTGAAGTCTATAATGGCAATAATTACATCTGCGAAGAAGTAAAGAAGCTTATGCCAGACGTTGATTAATCTTTAGAAATGTATCAATCAGCCGTTTCGTCATCTACAGAAAACCCGGTAAATTTGCGGCCTTAGCTGTATTGAATCTGGCTTTATCTGATTCAAAAATAAAGCGGCAAGTGAATGGGTATGGAACTGAGCAAAAACTTCGATCATCAATCTGCAGAACAAAAATGGTATCAACATTGGCTTGATAAAAATTATTTTCATAGTGAACCTGACGACCGAGAGCCTTACACAATAGTAATCCCACCTCCCAATGTAACAGGTGTGTTGCATATGGGGCATTGCCTTAATAATACAATTCAAGATATACTTATCCGCCGTGCAAGAATGCAGGGCAAAAATGCCTGTTGGGTTCCCGGAACAGACCATGCTTCTATTGCAACCGAAGCAAAAGTGGTTCAAATGCTTCGAGAAAAAGGAATTGCCAAATCATCACTTAGCCGTGAAGACTTTCTAAAGTATGCCTGGGAATGGAAAGAGAAATATGGTGGTATTATTCTCCAGCAGTTAAAGAAAATGGGTTGCAGCCTTGACTGGGATCGTACCAGTTTCACCATGGACCCTGATTATTACCAATCCGTTATTAATGTCTTTATCGATTTACATAATAAGGGTTTCATCTACCGTGGCAAAAGGATGATAAACTGGGATGTAAAAGCAAAGACAGCGTTGAGTGATGAAGAAGTCATCAGAAAAGAAACACAGCAAAAACTGTATCACTTAAAATATAAACTAGATATTGACAAAGAAGAGTACATCACTATTGCAACAGTAAGACCCGAAACAATAATGGGTGATACTGCCATTTGTGTACATCCTGATGACGACAGGTACAAACACCTTCATGGAAAATTTGCTTTTGTTCCATTAATAAACCGAAGAATTCCAATTATTACGGACGACTATGTAACAATGGATTTTGGAACAGGGGCATTGAAAGTAACGCCTGCTCATGACATGAATGATAACCAACTTGGGCAAAAGCATAATCTTGAAGTTGTAGATATTTTTAATGAAGATGGCACTTTGAATGCCGAAGCACAGATATATGTTGGCGAAGATCGTTTTGCAGCAAGAAAGAAAATTGCCATTGAATTAGAAGAAAAAGGGTTCTTATTAAAGACAGAAGATTATACCAGTGAAGTTGGTTACTCTGAAAGAACAAACGAAGTAGTAGAGCCAAGATTATCATTACAATGGTGGGTTGATATGAAAAAAATATCCGGCCCTGCCCTATCATCGGTTATTGACGATGAAGTAAAATTCTATCCTGCTAAGTTTAAAAACTTATATCGCCATTGGATGGAAAATATTAAAGACTGGTGTATTAGCCGCCAACTTTGGTGGGGCCATAGAATACCAGCATGGTATGATAACGAAGGAAGATTTGTTGTTGCAGCAACAGAAGAACAAGCAAAGAAAATGTTCAATGAGCAATTTTCAATTGCAAATGCTGATTTAAAACAAGACGAAGACTGTCTGGACACCTGGTTCTCTAGTTGGCTCTGGCCTTTTGAAGTATTTAAAGGCTATAGTAATCCTAACAATAAAGAAGTTAACTACTACTATCCTACCAATACATTAGTAACCGCCCCAGAGATTATTTTCTTCTGGGTGGCCAGAATGATAATGGCAGGCTTTGAATACAAAGGCGAAAAACCTTTTAATGAAGTTTACTTTACCGGAATCGTTAGAGACAAGCAGGGAAGAAAAATGAGTAAGAGCCTTGGCAACTCACCGGATCTTATTGAAATGATTGAGAAAGATGGTGCAGATGCTGTTCGCTTTGGTATTATGATTTCTTCTCCGGCAGGAAATGATTTGATGTGGGATCAGGCAGGAAATGAGCAAGGCAGATTCTTTATCAATAAAATGTGGAATGCGTTGAAGTTGATAAAAATGTGGGAAGGTCGTCAGAATGATTTAGATAATTCAATAGAGTCAAATTTTGCTACAGAATGGTTTGAAAACAGACTGAGTGAAGTAAGAGCAGAACTTGATTCACAATTCAAAGACTTTAATTTAAGTGCTGCGTTAAAAACTATTTATTCACTTATTTGGGATGATTTCTGTAGCTGGTATCTGGAATGGGTAAAGCCGGGCTTTGAACAACCAATTGATAAAGCTGTGTATGAAAAAACAATTGGCTTCTTTGAAGAATTAATGCAATTGCTACATCCGTTCATGCCTTTTGTTACCGAAGAAATTTATCATCAGCTAAAAGATAGAACCGATGATTTGACAGTAAAGCAATACCCTGCTACAAAAAATACAGTAACAACTATTCTATCAGATGCTGCTTTCCTAAAAGAAGTAATAACAACTATCCGTGATGCAAGAAATAAGAATCAATTAAAACCAAAAGACACAATCAATTTACACATTCAAACTGAAAATAAAAATGTATACACAGCAATTGAAAGTATATTATTGAAACAAGTAAATGCGGAATCTATAAGCTATACATCGGATAACATTCCGAATAGCATAACGGTTGTTGTACAAAAAGATAAAATATTTATTGAAACTACGGCTTTACTTGACACTAGTTCACAAAAACAACAATTGCAAAAAGACCTTGATTACCTAAAAGGCTTTCTTATTTCCGTTGACAAAAAACTCAGCAATGAAAAGTTTGTGCAAAATGCAAAACCTGAAGTCATAGAAATAGAAAGAAAGAAAAAAGCTGATGCGGAAGAAAAGATCAAAGTAATAGAAGGCAGCTTAACCTCTCTATAATTTTCTAGATATGAATTTGAAATTACCTAGGTATTAAACTTACCGGCAATACAAATTCATATCGCATTCCTTGATAACCGTCAAACTGATCTCTGTCGAGTAGATAACTTGCACGGAATCCAAAAGTCAACGGATATTGATTCCACCATTTGGTATCAATAAATATTTCGCCGCCAGCACTTCGTTGGTCCCTTGTCTGCGATTTATCTATAGAATACACTTTGGTAAAATCATAAAACGCATTGGCTCTTATACGTTGCAAGTACAAAATATTTCCAAAACCCCAATCTGGATACAATAGCGGCAAATGATAATTCGCCGATAACCGCCACATTCTTGAAAAATATCTACCCTCATATCCTCTTGAATAAGCAAACCGATCGGAGAACACTAATTGAGACAAAGTGTCTCTTTCTTGAAATGATCCGTTAAAAATAAAATTATGTGTTGATAAAAATCCTGGTACATGAATCGAACCATTTGCAATAAACTGTGATCCTTTTACATTTGTTATTGCATGACGATGATTTACATTTAAAAAATAGGCAACCCTTGGATAAATATGTTGCACGGCTCTTTGTATCTGCTGCGACCATGATATAGAGTGTAACAAATAACTGAACGAGGTGTTTCCCAAAGAATCTTTATAAAACCCTTTATTAAAATTATTGCGTAGCACATAATAACTGGAAAGATTAAAGTTTTTAAAAGTTTGGCCGCTGGCAAAATTTAAAGGAATACTTATGCCAATCCGAGAATCTAACTGACTCCACTGCCGAACCCTATTCCCAATCACTGTACTTCTATCAAATGTATATTCTGTACCAAGAACAATGTTAGGAAACAATGCGCCGTACACTGCATTTACGCCAACAGCATTTGTTCTTTCATTTTGATTATATTGATAATAAAATTCGGTTTGCAATGTATTCAATACATTTTGTCCATAAATGGAATAAGAAAAGATTGGATCAGAATAATTTGGTCTCCAGCTATGAAGATTTATCAACTTTGTACTTTTCTTATAATCACTTACTGCAAACTGCCGTTGCAATGCTTTACCGCTTAAAACATCACCAACAGATGCCTCAGTATCCGTTTGAAATTTTACAGCTAACGTAGTAGCGACTGCCTTGCTTATTTCAACCCATTTGATGTCTTTCTCATCCATCTGTTTCAACTGATAGCCTTCGGCTGTAAAAGAAGACCAGGTAATTTTTCCACCAGCAACGTTGACATTATAATTACCCAATGGTCCATCACTGATTTTATAAATCTTACCATTACTCATTCGCAATGCAAAAACATCATCATTATCAGCATAGCTTGCTGTGTAATAAACAATCCCATTACTGATACATGGATAACCGATTACATTAAAAGAAGGAGAAGTAAGCTGAGATGTTTCACCCGTAGGTAATATGGATTTAGCAAGATACATTCTGCCATCCTTCAATCGTACAGCAGAAATAATTGTTTTATCATCCAGAAATTTTGGATCTGTAAATAAATTAATCTCAGGAGAATGAATCTTGTTAAGCACTGTCCCTCCGTTTGTGTTAAGAATATGTAGCTCAGATTTTCCATTCTCATCAAACTGTACAGCAGCAACTAAATTTCCATCTTCAGAAATATCTGGAGTAAAGTATTTCGTTTTATGCGTTAGCGTTTGTTGTTTGCCTGTTTGCACATCCAGCAACTTTATTACACTGTAATCTTTCCAACCCCAACGGGCATCAGATTCATAAGCAGAATAAACAATCTTTCCATTACGATATGAGAACTGTTCGTCAATGGCAATATCTCTTGTCTTCAACCGATGTTCGCCTTTTGCATCTTTTATATAAAATGCAGGCCGATGACGATAGCTTGTTTTCAAATAAATCAATGAATCAGCACCTGCACTGTAAGGAAAATAATAATTTGAAACATACGATTTCTTAACTGGCAGCACATATTCATCTCTAACTTGTGCCATTCTTTCTGTTTGCTTTTTATAAAACTCAAACGCCTGCTCTCTAAAAGTTTTATAATCTACTCCGGCATATTTTTTTATTGCGGTCTGAAAAGGATAGAATAATCCTTTATATGCACTTGCATCTCTAGTTACTTTGGTCCAGAAATCATCGCCATATTTCTCTCTGCCATAATTTACCAGCAGGTATCCTAAATTATAATGATTGGGCACATAATCCTTCAATGATCCGTTTCTCAATTTCATCCAGGAATATTTTTTTCCTGCTTGCCATAATGATGGATATGCGTTTAAAAAAAGTGGAAGCTTTCCTCTTCCCTGCTTCGTTAATACTGTTTCGTTATAAACGGCATCACCTTCAAAAAACCAATCGGGTATTGCTGCATTTATTGCTAACGAATATCCTTCTTCACCAGATACCACTTTCATCAACTTACTTAATCCGTTATTAAAATTATTGAACTGTTGTATGTGGCGGTATTCATGCAATGCCAACTGATCTGACCAACCAATACTACCTTGATTGAAATTATTAAAATCGGGAGTCATGAAAAATTCACTTCGGAAAGGCCCTAACTGTGCATAACCATTGGCAATTGTTGTTTGGTTTTGCAGCACAATACTTATTTTTTTTAGCTGCTTGCCTAAAGAAACTGGTTTCTCAGCAGCAAGGTAATGAACTATTGAAGCCACCCGTTGTGCCTGACTATCCAATCCAATTGGAAAAATAATCCTGGCAGAATCGGTATTGATCTGTTTCCACTTTGTAGAAGGAGCATTGCCACCAAATTGCTGGGCAAAAACTATAAATGAAATATGAAGTATTGAAACAAATAAAACAAGCTTCCGCATGTTAATGGACATTTAAACGGAAGTTACGTAGAAAATCAATTCTTGAATCACACAGTTAGTGGATATTAGCTAACAACAAGTGGCAACTCAACAAAAAATGTTGACCCATTTCCTTTGCTTGTTTCAAACCATATTCTGCCCTTTGCCTGCTCAACAATTCCTTTACACATTGCCAATCCAAGACCTGTTCCAGAAGATTTTGTAGTAAAATTCGGAATAAAAATTCGTCCTTGTATATCTTCCGCTATGCCTTCGCCATTATCTTTTATAGTTATAAGTAATTTATCTCCATCTACTTTTTCCATTACCTCAATTTTGCAGCTTTCATTTTCTTGACATGCTTGTACTGCATTCATAAAAAGGTTAGTAAAGAGACGATTCATTTGCGTTTTATCCTGATTAACCATTACAGGATTATTTACAGGCCGCCATTTTATTTCCACCATTTCGTTAGGTTCATATAAATCTGTTAACGATCGGATTACTTCATGTAAATCAAAAAGCCCAATATTGGTGTTGCCGATATTTGCAAATTGCGAAAAGTCTGCAGCAATTTTTGAAAGGTGATCGATTTGTTCTACCAACGTATTCGCAACACTGCCCGATAGTTCTTTTACATTCGGCTGATTATTATGAATTGCTTTTTGCAAATATTGAATGCTCAGTTTCATTGGTGTTAATGGATTCTTTATCTCATGTGCCACCTGCCTCGCCATTTCTCTCCATGCTCCTTCTCGTTCGCTTTTTGCTAATGCTATAGCACTTTCTCCAAGCTTTGCAACCATCTTATTATACTCAGTTACAAGATCGCCAATCTCATCATTTCGGTTCCATTCAATTTCTTCATTCATCTGTCCAAGATTCACTTCCTTCATTTTATCACTAATAATTGCGAATGAATGAGTAATCCTGTTCGTAATAAATAATGCAATCAATCCTGCAATCAAAAAAATAAATGCATTCAGATTAATAATTGTTACAAGGAAGTTTGAAATCTCCTGTCGTAGTTCAGGCCTCGAAGTAAAGTATGGAATGTTCACATATGCTTCTACAATGCCTTGCTGATCTCTAACCGGTGAATAAATACTCAGATAAGAAAAATTACCAACCTTTTCCTCCTGTACATGCTGCACCTGCCTCATCCTGTCGAGATGAAAAAAGGCACCGGGTTCCATTTTCTTACTCAACACACCTTTGGTGTACACATTCGCTTCAGATGATACCTGCAGATTACCATTGAGGTCATATACATTCACATCTACTCCATGAATATCTGACACATCATCTACAAGTTTTTGTAGATTATTATTCGTAACAGAATCATAAATTTTAATCACATCATCAAAGGTGTTGTGGTCGGCCATCTTCTTTTCCATTTCATTCACCATGATCTTCATGGTGCGACTCAGCTTCTCACTATTGCTTTGTCGGTTACGGCTTATAAAGAAAGAAATAGTGGCAACGCCTATTACAACAAATGAAAATATACTGATAAAAATTATGGTGCTGTGTACCTGCGATCGGATATTTAGTTCGAATAATTTTTTTATACCCTTCCAGTTATATCCGGTTTTTAGAATGTAAATGATAATTTGCACCAAAGCTACTAAAAATAAAAATGCACAAAAAATATAGGAGAATAATGTAATTGTTTCAATAGCTGTTTCTCTTTTTCGGGCAATTACTACCACTTTATCTTTACTGGCACGATACCATAATTCATCAAAGTCTCCATTTGTCTTAAGCTTAAATTCTTCTTTTGGAATTTCTGATCCACTAAGCCATGTTGCAAAAGGATAGTTCCCAACCGGAGAAATAAGTCTGTTCTTGGTATAAACAGCATTTGAATAGATTGGTGAATTTTCAGGATCTACTCCTTTGCTTTGCCGGAATAACTCAGGAAATAACGCATCCCTACTAAAACTTTTAAGATTTGAAACTATGAAAAACGAACCCATTTTTGTATTAGCCGAATCAACTACTTCTCGCCGGATGATATAATTAAATTTATCATAAGCCGTTTCATAATAATACAAGTCGGGTATATTAGTTGCTTTAGACTGAACGGTGAATATTACATTCAGCGATTCGTAAGGTATAGGATCTTCATTATCCAATCCTTTTCCCGAAGAATCATAAACATACAATCGGGTATCATACTTGTTCAAAAAGCCGCTATAGTTGCCAGTTATGATACTATCTCTTAAAATCTGCCCTTGTTCTTGATCCTTGAACCGAATAAAGTTTTCGCTCAGAAAATCATTATCAAGATATCTGATTGCGATACTCATCAGCATTTCGCTTGATGGATCTGTTTGCACTGCAAGTTTTTCTGCAATAGATTTTCGTTTCTCCCACTCTACTTTCTTATTCTGCGATAGCATTATTGCAGATATTGATACTGAAAAAATAAATATCCAAGATAATATGCCGGCAATATTGATTCGTATGCTCTTAAACAACAATCCTTTCCGGTTTATCAGCCAAGTATATCCTAACAACCAAATCAGAACAGGTAAATAAAACGATGCGTTTGCAGAGCCTGACCGAATTGTTAAATAAATAAGCCCGACAACACATATTGCGAAATAGATGAGAAAATCTTTGCCCGCCAATAAAGGAAAAATAAGTTTGAATAATAATTGCGATAGGTAATAATAAGATAGTGACAGACCTGCCAGAATAAAAAACCCTGCTAATGTATAACGGTTAAGACTGAAGAAATTAGTTACATCAAAAGATATTTTAGAATCAGCAACAAGACTTCTGATTACCGAAGCTAATACAAAAGTGGAAAGAACAAGCAAGCATAATGCTGCTAATCCGCTTAACCATTTTACTTTTTTTGTAATTACTGTTGTAGGCAAAAACTTAAAATCATGAAGCTTAGACCATGCAAATATTACTATCCAGCCAAACAGGATAACATTAATAAACAAATCTCCCAATGATCGCTGCACAATATTGGAACCATAAATCAAAGGACTGAAAAATTCAAACTGCCGGAGATTTAGCAACAAAGGGAAAAAGTAAATTACCAACCGAAGCGAAACAAGAGAAACAACAAGCACAGCAATAGCTTTCCATATACCTTTCTTTCTTGCAACCGACTCAACAAACAACTGAATAAACAACAGCAATAACAACACTGCACAAAACCGAAGAATAATCGTCAGTTTATTATTATATGGAACAGCACCGGAAGTTTTTTTATCCAAGTAAAAAATAGTTTTGCCACTTGCAGCTTTTACACTAAATTCTGTGGGATTTTCGCTGATGCGAACCCTTGCATTAGAAATTTTACTGTATGAGAATGTTTCAGGCAGGTATTCAGTTTCAATAAAGAAATTAGAATGTATAGGAATCATAGCAAATGAAAATAACTTGCCTTGATTACTGTTTAGCGTCTTTTTAATTATATAATACCAACCATTTGCTAATTTTCTAAAATATTCTCCTTCTTCAACAGACAATAATTCTTCCGTAGGAACAATTATCTGTTCGCTCCAGAATTTCATCTCAACATCACCGAAATCATTTACAGTATATAGAAAAATACCGTAAGGCTTTGCAGCTACTTTTTCAAATTCATTCAGGGTCTCCTTTTTTACAACTAGTTTGCTGATTAGCAAAGTATCCTTTAAAAAAGTGGAAAAATCCTGTTGATTCTTTGAAAGATATTTTTCTGCCTTCGTTACTTCTTTATAAACGGAAGAGTCGTTTGAATATAGCGTATTAAAAAAAAGCGAAAAAACAAAAAGCAATGCTGAAAAAGCAAGTATAGTGTACTTACGCCAAAAGATATTTAGAAAGGATTGCTTCACTTATCGGCTCGCTGTTTTTTAATAGTGTTCCAGATGGCATCCATTTCCTCCAACGTCATTGAATGAAGGTCTTTGCCACCTTGCAGTGCAGCCTCTTCCATTTTAGTAAACCGGTGGATAAATTTTTTATTTGTCAATTCAAGTGCATTTTCGGCATCTACCTGCAAAAACCGTGCATAATTAATTAATGAAAATATAAGATCGCCAAATTCTGCTTCTACTTCTTTTTGATGAAAAGCTTTTTCATGATCTTTTACAACAGCTTCGAGATTTGTAATAGCTGTTTTCAACTCTGCCATCTCCTCTTCGACTTTCTCCCAAACCTGTTCTTTTACTTCCCATTCAAAGCCTACTTGCTTCGCTTTTTCCTGTAATCGCATTGCCTTTACCGTGGCAGGTAACGATTTGGGAACTCCGCTTATTACTGACTTTTTCCCTTCTTTTAATTTTAATTTCTCCCAATTTCTTTTAACATCCTCCTCACTTTTCACATTCACCAACTTCCCTTCGTTATCCGGATCACCATAAATATGTGGGTGACGGCTGATTAGCTTTTCGCAAACGCCATTGATTACTTCGTCTAATTGAAATTGCTTTTGCTCATTTCCAATTTTTGCATAAAACACAATGTGTAATAACAGGTCACCTAGTTCTTCTTTTATCCCTTTCCAATCTTCATCGGTTATTGCATCAGTCAGTTCATAAGTTTCTTCTATTGTAAGTTGTCGGAGTGTTTGTATTGTTTGCTTCTTATCCCATGGGCATTGCTCTCTCAACTCGTCCATTATTTTCACTAACCGCAAGAAGGCATCACCATTTTTATTAATCATAAGAGGAAATTATAAAGTAAACGCCGAAAAAATGAAAAAGAAAAACATCAAAATAATCATTAAAACTAACGACAAAATAAAAATCAAAAACAATTTTGCAAGTGTTTTTAATCTACGCTGCCCATAAAAATATCTCATTGCTTTGTATAAATATATTATGAGTATAATAAATAGTGCGGCAATAAGATAATTGATAAAATCTAAATGAGTAAGTGATTCTAAACTATTGAGAAAAAAAACAGCTAACAGCAGGATAAATGTGAATACATAAAGATGAATGGTAAAAATGCCATGGTCAGCAAAATAAAACTGCTTTCGCCGTATATATACAAGCCGTAGTATAAGTGCAAACAACGGTAAAGAAACAAAAAGAAGGTATGGCAACTTATGTAGAAAAGAGTTCCCTAATTTTTTTGCTGCTGCCGAAGGGTCTGAACCAAATTTTATATTTAAGCTAATTTCTTTCCGTACTATTCTGCTTCTAAACCACCCATCTTTTCCGCCTGCGGGCAAAGTCTTTTGTATTGAATCATACTCTGCTACAGACCGATACTTTTTCCCTTCTCCGGTAATATTAAGTGCTGTAAAATCTTTTAACAATAAGGGCAAATCAGCAACCGAAATTTCCTTTGTTGTGTCTTTTAAAACTTGTAACCGGAATACAATATCTTTTTTTGATTCATCATTTGCATATTCTTTTTCCATCTTTTCAATCAACTTTAATCTTTCTTTCCCGTTTATGTCTGTATTGGAGTTAATATTGACACTATCTGAACCTGAGAAAAAACCAAAAAACACTAAAAAGAAAATGGCCGATGTAAAAACATACATACGTACCGGGTGAAGGTATTTAACCCTCTTTCCCGACATATATTCTTTTGATAAAAAGCCCGGCTTAAATAACAAATCCTTTGTTGTTGTAAAAAAACTTCCATCAAAATGAGTAATATCATTAAAAAAATGGGTGACCATATGCCAGAAAGTTTCTTTTGGCACCACATTCTCCTGGCCACATTCATGACAATAGTGGCCTTGTACAACCGTTCCGCAGTTTAAGCAGTCTTTTTCTTTTCGCTGAGGTATATGAGACAATGTAAATTTTTCTTAAAAATAAGCACAAAAATACAAGCAGTCTCAATTTCCCGTTAGTGAATTATTCAGATTAACTTTGAAACTTAAAACAATATCACTGGTATGAAATTCCTTTTCCTGATTACAACAGCCTTTATCTCTTTTCAGGCCACTGCTCAGTACTACTATAACGATATCATCGGCACTGCCGAAATCAATCGTCAGATGAAAAATTTCCGAGCTAATAAAGTTAAAATGGTGACTGCTGTTGGTGTTGACCAGTATGGTGCAAAAAACACAAACTTTAATGAAATGCAGGAAGTAAAAGAAAATGGAACAGTATTAAAAACCAGCACCCGGAACAATACACAAGTTTCAACTTATTACAACAGGTTTGATGCGCAAGGACGATTAATAAGTATTACCGATTCTTCTGCAGGCCTCATCAATGTAATTACATATCAGTATGACACAGAAAGCAGAATTAAATTAATTCAAAATACAACAAGTGACCCTGTCAATGACTTCAACCAGACAGAGGCTCATCACTGGACATATGATGTAGCTGGAATCCCTTCAAAAATGTGGAGAACGATTAACAATACAGACAGTCTGGAAATTCGTTTCTTCCCTGACGAAAATGGTCTTCCAGGTGATGAAAAAACTTTTCGAAAAGAAATAGAAACTGGTGCTGTTTATTATTACTACGATGAAAGTAAAAGACTTACTGATATTGTAAGATATAATTCAAAATTGAAAAAATTAATGCCCGATATGATGTTTGAATATGACGAACAAAATAGAGTGATTCAAAAAATAACTACAACGCCAAGCCTCAATGTTACATACCTTATCTGGCGGTATATTTTCGATGAAAGAGGACTAAAAACAAAAGAAGCACTGTTTAATAATGACAAACAACTTACCGGCAAGATTGAATACAGCTATATGTTTAATTAATAAAAGACATTCCCACAAAAAAAGGTCAGCTATATTGCTGACCTTTTTTTGTGCCCGAGACTGGATTCGAACCAGCACACCGTTTCCGGCGCCACCACCTCAAGGTGGTGCGTCTACCAATTTCGCCACCCGGGCTTCCTGATTTTTTTGTTGCAGGAATAAGGACTGCAAATGTAAGCGGATTATTTTTTCAGAACAATTCTGAAAGTGGTTCCCTTTCCAGTCTCAGAACTTTTTACATATATCTCTCCTTTGTGATATTGCTCTATAATTCTCTTTGAAAGACTTAAGCCTAAGCCCCAACCTCTTTTCTTAGTTGTAAAGCCAGGTTTGAATACTCTAGAAATATTCTGACTACTTATACCTTTACCAGTATCCGTAATATCAATAGTTACTTTGTTATCGCCTTCATTCATATCAACAGAGATACTTCCCTTGCCTTCCATTGAATCCAATGCATTCTTTAAAAGATTTTCAATTACCCAGTCAAATAATGGAGCAGAAATAGCAGCCTCTATTTTTTGCTTACCATTTGTTCCTACGGTGAAAATAATTTTTCCTGTTGCTCTTTTTCGCATGTAATCAACCATGCTATTGATTTGACTTACCAAATCAAGTTGTTCCAATTGTGGAGTACTGCCAATTTTTCCAAATCTGTCTGAAACTAATCGAAGCCTGTTGACATCTTTTTCCAACTCTTGAATAATTTTTTCCGTACCCGGTTTGTCCCTAAGCATTTCTACCCATCCTTCCAATGAAGAAACAGGTGTTCCTAACTGGTGTGCTGTTTCTTTTGCCATACCCGCCCACACTTGATTTTGAACAGAACGATAACTACTTCTTAAAGAAAGCAGCGTAATAATTATAAATAATGCAACTACTATCAATTGTACAATTGGATAATACCTTACCTCGTTCAGTAATTTTGAATCACCATAATAATAAAGATTACGTTTTGTAGAATCAAATGGATCAACCCAAACAACAGCATTGTTCTGCGACTTAAATTGTTTTAGTTTTCGCTGCACATAAGAGATATCGTTAGCTGATTTTGTTGAGTCAAGATTTATAAATTGAAGAATGCTATCTTTTTCATTCGCTTCAATAATTGGAATCGAGGTGTTCTGAGTAGTAATCATTGCAGCTAATTTTACATCAGCATTCTCCGACGAACTAATCAGGAACTTAACTGCTTCTATCCATTGCTCCACTTTCTGCTTTTCTTCCTTAGCAATCTTTCTGGCCAGGTATTGCGAATAAAATATAGTACCGCTGATAATAAATATCGCAATTACTGCCAAAGCGGTTCTCCAGTTTAATATTTGCCTAAACATGTTTCGAATTTAACAAGGATAACCCGTCTTCCCGTATTTTTGATTAAATATTTCAAACAACCTTGAATCAATTGTCTAAAGTAGCCATTGTAATATTAAACTGGAATGGAAGAAAGTATTTGGAACAATTCCTTCCCTCGGTTTTAGCTACAAACTATAATAATTTTGAAATAGTAGTAGCTGATAACGGTTCTACCGATAATTCAATTGCATTTTTGCAAACAAATTACCCAACAATCCGATTA
The DNA here is from genome assembly GCA_016708765.1 of Chitinophagaceae bacterium. Lineage (GTDB taxonomy): Bacteria > Bacteroidota > Bacteroidia > Chitinophagales > Chitinophagaceae > JJ008. The sequence goes on along the minus strand of JADJFD010000001.1, from coordinate 80,218 downwards.
ATAACTTTCACAGAAAATTTTGGCTTTGCCAAAGGTTATAATGAGGCATTAAAGCAAATCGAATCTGAATACTATGTTCTGCTTAATTCAGATGTGGAAGTAACAGCAAGCTGGTTGCAGCCAATGGTTAATCTTTTAGACAGTAATCCAAATATAGCAGCCTGTCAGCCAAAGCTTCTTTCTTATAAGGACAAGAAAATGTTTGAATATGCTGGTTCTGCCGGTGGTTGGCTCGACAAATATGGCTATCCCTTTGCAAAAGGACGAGTATTTGATATTTGCGAATATGATAAAGGGCAATATGATCAACAAGAACCTATTTTCTGGGCAAGCGGTGCGTCGCTTTTTATTCGTTCCGCTGTTTTTCATACCATGAAAGGTTTTGATGAATATTTTTTTGCACACCAGGAAGAAATTGATTTGTGCTGGAGAATTCAATTGACAGGACTATCCATTTATTCTTGTCCATCATCTGTAGTTTATCATGTAGGTGGTGGCACATTACCAAAAGGCAATTCATTAAAAACTTTTCTCAATTTCAGGAATAACAAAATAATGCTTTCAAAGAATCTACCTTTTGCAAAAAAATTGTGGGTAGTACCAGTTAGAAATTTATTGGATGCACTTTCAGCATGGAAGGGATTGTTATCAGGCGATGGGGGATATTTTATAGCTATTCTCAGAGCTCATATCGCTTTTTTAAAATGGTGGTTATTCCACCAAAAGAAAAGCATATTCCCGGTTAACAGAAATGGCAAACTAAGCGGACTGCTTAATAAAAATATGGTTTGGGAGCATTTTGTAAAAAAGAAAAAGACCTTTGCAGAAATTGTGGGAAAAACCAACTGATATTTTACATTGAACCCTTATTTTTGCATAACAAAACCTGAATATGGACAGCACACAGGAATATCAAGAAGAATTACAAAAAGTACAGGACAAAGATTTTACGCATAACTGGGTATCATCTTCAGCTTTTCTTTTTTATTTACAGGTAGCATGTATCGTAGCAATGACGTTAGGCAGTTGCTATATGCTTTCTACAAAAAGATATAGCAAAACCAAAGTAGTAGCACCTGTTCAAGAAAGTTCTTTATACACTCCAAAGTATAAATAAGCTGTATTAAATTTTTTTTAAAAAGGGCAACTGCCCTATTTTTGCAACCCTTTAGTTCTTTATAAGCTTGGTTACAAATCAGGCAACGACATGCGAAAGTAGCTCATTTGGTAGAGCACGACCTTGCCAAGGTCGGGGTGGCCGGTTCGAGCCCGGTCTTTCGCTCATACCTGCCATAGCTTTAGCGAAGGCAGGTCAGGAAATCCTTCCTCCACTGGTGGAGGGATTTTTTTTGAAAACACCTGATAGTAATATTATTAGCCCAGCTTTTGTACTACTATCATCGTCTGTTGCGTCGCACTCTTGTACGTTCTGTAATTCTACTTAACAAATCAAGATATACTCAACAAACAGCCCTGGTGGTGGAATTGGTAGACACGCAGGACTTAAAATCCTGTGGACAGCAATGTCCGTAACGGTTCAACTCCGTTCCGGGGCACAACTTAAAAGCGATTCATGAAAATGAGTCGCTTTTTTTATTTACATACTAAAACATTTGTCCTAATTGTTATGTTGTCGAACTGAAAAGCCCGAAGGGCTTAAATTTGAATAGCCGTCGATTTCATCGTCGGTGGTAGAAATTAGATTAATGTCAACCCTAAAAGGGGTTGAACAGTAATAAATCATTCAACCCTTTCAGGGTAGCTCAACGCATACCATATTAGCCCCGGTTTTCAACCGCGGTTAATCAAATTCAAGCCCTTTGGGCTTACAAATCCGCTTCAGGAATTCAAGGCTTTCAGCATTAGAATTAAGGAAACCAAAATATTTATACGAATGATTTTTTTCATAAAACTTTAAAATAAAATTTCGCCAGCATTTGCGAAGTAGTATTTGTAGATTTGAAACAAAAGAAAAATCAATGGCAACCGATATAAAATGCCCTAGTTGTGGTCACCAGTTTGAACCGAATGAAGCCATCCGGGAAGAAGTTGAAAAAGAGCTTCGTTCAAAAGCGGCTGACTGGCAGAAAAAGAAGAATGATGAATTTCAGTTAAAGCTGGAAGAAGAGAAAAAAAATATCCGACAATCCCTCGAAGAAAATATCCGTAAAAACATATCAGCAGATTTTGAAAACAAGCTGAAACTAGCCGAACAGAATAATAAAGACAACGAAGAAAAATTAAAACTTTCCCGGGCAAAAGAACTCGAATTCCTGAAAAAAGAAAATGAACTAAAAGCAAAAGAAGAAGAACTCGAATTATCGCTTCAGAAAAAACTGAATGAGGAAAGAAGTAAACTATCTGTTGAAATAAGACAACTGGAAGAACAAAAAAATGCTGCAAAGGAAACAGATTACCAGTTGAAAGTAAAAGACCTAGAAGAAAAATTGGAGTCGCAGAAAAAGCTGGCTGAAGAAATGAGAAGAAAAGCCGAGCAAGGTTCCATGCAATCGCAAGGTGAGTCACAGGAATTATTATTGGAAGAACTTTTAAGAACTACTTTCCCTTTTGATGTTATTTCAGAAGTAGGTAAAGGTGTAAGAGGTGCTGATTGCATTCAAACTGTTCGTAATAATCTGGGGCAGGAATGTGGTAAAATTATTTTTGAAAGTAAACGAACAAAAGACTTTGCCAACGACTGGATAGAAAAGATAAAAGCAGATATGCGAAGCCAAGGTGCAGAAGTGGCAGTAATTGGTACACAAGCTTTACCAAAGGATATGGACCGTTTTGGTGAAAAAGAAGGTGTTTGGATTTGCAGTTTTGCAGAAGTAAAGCCAGTTGTACAAATGTTGAGGAATGGCATTATTAAATTATCTACTGCATTAAAAAGCCAGGACAATAAAGGTGATAAGATGCATTTGCTATACGATTATCTCACCAGCCGTGAGTTTGCAGAACAATGGCAAGCCATCCGTGAAGGTTTTATGAGTATGAGAAACTCTATTCAAAAAGAAAGGGATGCAATGGAACGGCTTTGGAAAGCAAGAGAGAAGCAATTGGATAAAGTAGTACTAAGTGCTGCTCATGTAAGAGGTTCGATTGAAGGCATTTCAGGAACTGATGTTGACTTAAATTTAATTGAAGATTCGACTGATAGCGATGAATAAAAGCCCTTCCATATGTAATTTCCCAATGTGGCTTATTATAGCCCTTTTACTTAATTTCTCCTGTATGAATTACACTACAACTCGAGTAACAAAGACAGATTTAGAGAAAATTTCGATACAAAATTTCTACTCTCCTTGCTGCGGCTCTTGCGGCGAAAGAATTGTTATCGATCAATTGAAAGGCAAACAATATAGTTTATTAATTAATTGTAAAGTTGAAGATGAATATAGTACATTATGTACTCCAATGAGATTGGGAACACAAAAACTCGTTTTAGAATATGAAAGAGAAAAAATTATCAGTGAAACTTATTACAAACCTGTTTATGATACAAATACTTTAAAAAAAATGTTCCCGCTAATAAATAAAATGGAATATTACGATAGCACCTTGTTTTCAAATCCGGTTTTACCACTTGATGGCATTGACACTTTGCTGATAAATAGTTTTTATAGAAGTTCAAAAAAGGAAGGCTGTTCAAGCCAACATTTAAAATTAATAACAGGATTTATTCTTGTAAAAAAAGAGACTGATAAAAAGGATATTTACAATAAAAAAGAAAAGTTCAAATTAAAATAATCAACTCACTACCCAAGCTAACACCAACCCATCAAATTGTTTATAGTGAGCAACTAACTCCGACTCACTTTTTGAAAAAAAACAGTCAATGGTTTTAGTTTCCTCTTTTCGATTGAACAATTGAATTTGTTTACGAAAATCAACACCTCCGTTGCCATACCACTTAAAAACAGCTTCTTTGGCCGACCATAAAGTAGTGACTTCATTAAAATTATCAACTCCGGTAACTTTCCCAGCACCAGGAACAAGATTAAACCGATCAAGTTCTTTTGCACTCAGGAATTTGTAGATGATCTTTTCTATCTTCTCTACAGGAATTTCTACATCGATCCCTACCCTGCTTTCTTTACTTACAATCGCCGCAGCATAATCGCCACAATGGGATATAGAGAAATGATACTGTGCATCGGGTAAAAAAGGCTTTCGGGTGTCCACAATTTATATTAATTCATAAGGAAAATCTGAGAAAAGATATTGCAATAAAAAACGAACCGCCAATGCTGCAACCGCTTGTGCGGATGGGTAACATCTCTGTGCTGTGGCACATTTCCTTTAAAGAATTCTTCCGATTCTTCTATCTTCCAAACACCCAATCTTGTGTTTTCGTTGATTTGTTGTTGAAAAAAAATCGGCACAAGCTGAATTTTTGATTTTTGATTGCAGATTTTAGATTTATCATTGCAGAAAATCTATCATCAGTTATTTAAATATGTATCAAATTGCTCAGTAAAGATATGTAGTTGAAGAGTGCGACGCAAGGGACGATGACAAGAATTACCGAAGCTGGCTAACAAAAAATATTAATAATGATTTTATCCGACACAAGAATTTTAGAAGAAATTGAGAAAGGCACTATAAAAATTGTTCCTTACGACAGAGAAAGTCTGGGAAGTAATTCGTACGATGTTCGTTTGGGGAAAACATTAGCGACCTACAAAGAACATATGATTGATGCTAAAAAGCACAACGAAATTGAATCTTTTGAAATACCAGATGAAGGAATTGTTTTGTATCCGCATATTTTTTATCTCGGCGTTACGTTGGAGTACACCGAAACCCATGCTCATGTTCCATTTCTGGAAGGCAAGTCTTCTACAGGAAGATTGGGAATAGACATACATGCCACTGCCGGCAAAGGCGATGTTGGATTTTGTGGCAACTGGACCTTAGAGATTTCTGTAAAGCAACCAGTGAAAGTGTATAAAGGAATGCCGATTGGACAGCTTATTTATTTTCCGGTGGATGGTGTTATTGAAAATCCATATGACAAAAAGAAGAATGCTAAATATAGCAATCAGCCAGACAAGCCTGTAGAAAGTATGATGTGGAAGAATAAATTTTAATGCCCCAACCCCTAAAGGGGCTTTAGAGGATGAGTACATAAAAGACTATAGACAATTGTAAATTATAGAAAGACTTAGTTCAACTTCCAGATGGTGTAATTCAAAATCGTTGCAAAGCTTACCCAACTGATATACGGGACCAATAACCATGCTGCAAGCTTACTTATATTGCCAAATGCAAAGATTGTAAGTAAAATAAAAATCCACATAGCGATAATCTCAACCAATGCCCAGCCAATCTGATGCTGATCAAAAAAGATAAAAGACCAGAAAAAATTTAGTACTAGCTGAATTGTAAAAAGAGTGATGGCTGTTTTTTTCAAAATATCGCTGCTATCAGATTTCCAAACAAGAAAAAGAGCCACACCCATCATTATGTATAATGTTGTCCAAACCGGAGCAAATATCCAACTGGGCGGATTCCATGAAGGCTTGGTGATTGTTTGAAACCAACTTTCTACACCTGTAGCAGTAAAAAATCCGCTAATAGCTCCAACAGCTACTGGAATTGCAATTGCTATAATTAATTTGATAGAATTATTCATACAATAATAACAAGTCAGCAATAAAATTGTTTACAGCGCTTCGACTCCATTTTTCTTGTAGAAAGCAATTAACCAAGCAACCACTTCATTATAGCTTCTTTTACCAGCTGGTTGGTTATTCGCTTTTAAAAAATGGCCATAGCCCCACATGATGATTGGCTCTATCGGATTTCTGTATTTATAAAAGAAATCCCGAAATTCTTGCTGATCTTTTTTTACTTGAGGATGCCCGTTCTCATTTATTGATTTTGCCAATGTGGTATCTCTGCGATACACTTCGCCGATTGCATAATTATACGCATCATAATAAGCGGAATAACGAAAAACATTTGAATTGTAAGCCCGGCAAGCAAGAAAGCCGACAAAATTCGCCTCATTTTCCTTTCCATAACCAAGCTGATGAGCCATTTCATGTGTCGTAACGAATGGTTCCAAAAATCTGGGTATGGTTGTATTAACCTGCCCTTCGCCGGAAAACGGATTATAGTATCCCTGAAAGCCAAGATAGTTTCCTAAATAGCTGAAGATAGAAGGCTTAATTGACGTAGGATTATATTTTAAAAAAGGATATTCTTTTGCTACCGCAGCATAAGCTTCTACAGCACTTCTGAACAATCTGCTTTTTCTGTTAAATGAATCTCTTTGTGCCTCAGTTGCAAAATCTGCATAATAGTTTAGTCTTCGTTGCAGTGCATTCGTTAATGTATCTAAATCATTCAAAGTATAAGTCTTTACTTCCAGGTCTAATTGATAAGCAATACCACGGCGATTATAATTTAATCCCCATAGAAGATTAAAGAAAACATATAAGAACAAGACTATAAAAATTCCTTGTTGCAATGCGATTACAAAATACTTGCGGTTCAATTGCCGCATTAAGAGAAGTTTGAAAAACTTAATAACCTTGTAGATTATTACAATGATGAGAAACCCATAGAACACATCACCAATACTAAATGGAAGCCAGCCAAATAAAAATCGCTGCACTTTAGCAATAACAGGATAAACGCCTCTGCTATAATTATGCTCCACCCAATCAGGATACCAGGAAACCCACTTAATCAGGATGGTCAATACTATTAAAAGCACCCAATTCCAACTCTTCATCAGACGGGTAAATAAACGGGCCAGAAACTTTTGCAACCTTTCAAAATTTAATTATCTTCAAAATCAGGCACTTAAACCAAATCAGATGGGTAAAAATAATCCAAAATCAGACAGAAAAAACCCATTTATTCCCTTACCTTTGCACACTCTTTTAAAAAGTTGAAAAATGAGCCGCCGACGGGAGTTTGAAATAGCTTTTGTGGGGTTGAAACCCGGAATACATGAATTCAACTATTTGATTGATGAAAGGTTCTTTGAAGCATTCCAACAGCAGGACTTTCGCCAGTGCAAAGCCAATATAAAATTATCGCTTGATAGAAAAAGCAGTTTTATGTTGTTGAAGTTTGAAATTGGTGGTGTTTTAGAAGTTACCTGCGACCGTTGCAACAGTAATTTACCATTTAATCTCTGGGATGAATTTAACATCACAGTAAAAATGGTAGAGAATCCGGAATTCATGAATGACAATGAAGAAGACCCGGATATGTACTATATCGCACAAGGCGAAAGTCATATTGATGTTGCCAACTGGATTTATGAATTCATCAACCTAAGTCTTCCCATGCAAAAGGCATGTGAGTTTGAAAAGATGGATGGACCGCATTGTAATAAAAATGCGATGGATGTGCTTAAAAAAATGGAATCCCGTCAGGATGAAATTGACGGAAAAACAAAAAAGAATAAAGCTATTGAAAACCCGATTTGGAAAGGGTTGGATAAGTTTAAAGGTTTAGAATAGCCTTCGTTAGCTCAGGCTAACAAAAGGCCAGAAATATTTTTATTATTTTAATAAGTTAGGTCATGCCAAATGCCAAACGCCGACATAGTCAGCAAAGAAGTGCAAAACGCAGAACACATTATAAAGCAACTGCAGCTACATTAACAACTGATAGTACAACAGGAGAAATCCATGTACGTCACCGTGCACATGTAAGTGAAGGAAAGTTGTTTTACAAAGGTAAAGTTGTTGCAGAAAAAGCACCTTCAAGAGCACAGTAATACTGCCTTAAAAGCATTTTTTTTAATTCCAAATCCATTTGGCTATATTGTCTAAATGGTATTTGGAATTTGTTGTTTTCACTAGTTTCGTAATCAATCAACACAACTTAGCCGATGAATATAGGAATCGATATGATGGGTGGAGATTTTGCACCGCTGGAAGCAGTAAAGGGTGTGCAACTCTATTTGTCTGGCCATAACATTCCGGCTAAACTGACTTTAATTGGGAATAAGGAGCAACTTGAAAAACTTGTTACAGAACATAAAACTCCTCTTGAAAATATTACAATTGTTCATGCAGAGCAGATAATAGGAATGCATGAACATCCCACCAAAGCATTAAAAGAAAAGCAACAATCGTCTATTGCAATCGGTTTTCAATTATTAGCCTCCGGCAAAATGGATGCTTTTATCAGTGCTGGCAATACTGGCGCCATGCTTGTTGGAGCTTTATTTTCTATAAAAGCATTAGAAGGAGTAATAAGACCAACAATTTCCAGCATTATACCAAAGTCAGAAGGCGGAACAGGTTTATTATTAGATGTAGGACTAAATGCAGATTGCAAACCTGAGCAGTTAAATCAGTTTGCCATCATGGGAACTGTTTATGCAAAACATATTCTTGGGATAGAGAACCCTAAAGTAGGATTGATAAATGTAGGAGAAGAAGAAGGCAAAGGAAATCTGTTGGCTCAAGCAACATATCCATTATTGAAAGAAAATAAGCATATCAATTTTATTGGCAATATAGAAGGCCGTGATGTATTACTTGATAAAGCAGATGTTATGGTTTGCGAAGGTTTTACTGGCAATATCATTTTAAAATTAGCAGAGTCATTATACGAAATCAGCAATCAGAAAAAAGTTGAGTCGCCTTATTTTGAAAGATTCAATTTTGAAAATTATGGCGGCACTCCTGTTCTCGGAGTTGCAAAGCCGGTAATAATCGGACATGGCATTTCTGGCAGTAAAGCGTTTATGAACATGATTCATCTTGCACAATTGATGATAGAGAAAAAATTGATGGAAAAGATGAAAGAAGAACTTTCCTGACCTACTCCAATAAATTGAATAAAATACCGTTTTCCGGGTATAAAATTTATTTTCATCTACCTTATCTTTATCTAAATCACCAGCATTGAAAACATTAGCCACCACCATTTTTATTTGCCTTTTTTGTAAAACTATTATTGCACAATCCAGTGACCCAATTATTATCAGCAAAGCCTTATTTGTCCCAGCTGAAAAAACAATCTTTCATAAAATAGGTGACAGGAATATTGCTGTGAAAATATTTCAGTATGGCGATGTGAAAGATTTTGTCTGTATAAATGTTCATGCAAACGAAACAAGTTCATTTAAAGCGGCTAAATCTGTTTTAGAAGAAAAAGGCGGCACAATTATCAAAATTGAAAATACTAATCAACGAGTTATTAAATTTCGCCTTAACGGAATAACTTATGGTTTTGACCCAAACAGGATCTATTCCAGAATTGGAATTGAGCAGACATTAAGAGACAACAGAAGAACTAGCAAACAGGCCATTCTTGAAATTGAAAAATTTGCAGGAATGCTGTTACAACTTATACCAGACAGCACTAAGTGCATTATTGCATTGCATAATAATACAGAAGAGGCTTACTCAGTAAGAAGTTATTTACCTGATGGCAATAGAAAGAAAGACGCAAAAGCTGTTTATAATGACAGCACTCAAGATGTCGATGACATTGCTTTTACAACAGACAGCTTGCTTTATCAGCGGATGGCAGACTTTGGGTTTAATAGTATTTGGCAAGACAATGAAAAGGTAAAAAAAGATGGTTCCTTAAGTGTTTATTGCGGAGAGAATGATAAACGTTATATCAATATCGAAACACAACATGGAAAAGTAGAGCAGTATATTATTATGCTGGAGAAGTTATTACAACTACTTTTTGAAGAAAATCACAATAATCTTGATAAACCTGATGAGGAATTATAAACCTCCAAATCGCAAACATTTTTCTATTTAATAATTTGTGAATAAGAGTTATAAAAAGTTTTGGTATGATAGCTCTGAGACTGTATTTTTGCACTCCCTAAAACGGGAAAGTGTTGATTCCGTAGCTCAGTTGGTAGAGCAATACACTTTTAATGTATGGGCCCTGGGTTCGAGTCCCAGCGGGATCACAAAATTTAGTCCGGTTTATCCGGACTTTTTTGTTTTCACAACAACTATAATGTTGATACCTTCATTTTCGATTACAAACTCACTCTTTTTGCACATTTTTAAACTAGGTTTGTAATCATAATCCATTACACATGTCAGCATATTTTAAAGATAAAGTAGTAGTAGTAACAGGGGGAACGGACGGAATTGGAAAAGCATTAGTAGATGCATTGATTAAGTCAGGCGCAAAAGTGGCTACTTGTAGTCGCAATCATGATAACCTTTACACATTGCAGGCAGAATACCCTTCTGTTCCATTGCACACTATGGTTGCAGATGTAAGTAGCGAAAATGACTGTCGCCGTTTTATGGAAACAACCATCAAAGTCTTTGGTGGTATTGACATACTTATTAATAATGCCGGTGTGTCAATGAGAGCTTTATTAAAAGACACCGATACAGAAGTTATCCATAAAGTGATGGACATAAATTTTTATGGAACAGTTTACTGTACAAAATATGCGTTGGATTCCATCATCGAAAGAAAAGGAACTATTGTTGGTGTTTCATCAATAGCAGGTTATAGAGGTTTGCCGGGAAGAAGTGGCTACTCTGCAAGCAAATTTGCAGTACAAGGCTGGTTGGAAGCTATCAAAACTGAGCTGATGGCTGATGGTGTTCATGTAATGTGGGTTTGCCCTGGCTTTACCACTTCTAATATTCGAAATGCGGCACTTAGCAAGGACGGAAGTTCGCATGGTGAAACGCCGATGGATGAAAGCAAGATGATGAGTGCAGAAGTTTGTGCTGATCATATTTTGAAAGCAGTGAGAAAAAAGAAAAGAACATTGGTACTCACTTTCACTGGAAAAAGAACGGTTGTTATGCAAAAATTCTTTCCTAAACTTGCTGATAAGTTTGCTTATAAATTTTTCTTTAAGGATGGGAAACTTGTAAAATGAAAATCCATTAAACAAAAACTGTTTTGCCACTACTAACCCTCACATCTGATATTGGAAGCCCCGACTACTTAGTTGGTGCGGTAAAGGCGCAGTTATTACATATCAATCCGGAATTCCAGATCATTGATATTTCACATAACATTCCTCCCTTCAATTATCCGCAGGCAGCTTATGTTTGTCGCAGTGCATTAAAAAATTTTCCAGATTATAGTTATCATTTAATACTTGTTAATCTTTTTGAACAAAAGCCAGAACAATTAATACTAGCCTTTCATAATAATCAATATATTATTTGCGCAGATAACGGTTTATTAACAATGATATTGGAAGAAACTCCCGAATTAGTTATAGGCATTCCGCTGGATAAAGTGGCTTTAAAAAATACCATTCAACTTACATCCGTAATGGGGAAGGTGGTGAATCAACTAGTAAATGGAGAATCCATAAAAAATATTGGAAACCCCGAAGCAAAGTACTTACAGAAAATACATTTGCGTCCAACATTTGAAAACAATTCTATTGATGGCCAGATCATATTCATTGATAGCTTCGAAAATGTAATTGTAAATATCACTAGAGAACAATTTGAAGAACAACGAAAAGGAAGAAATTTTCAGATCGTTTTTAAAAGAGATGAAACGATTGAACAGATAAGCGAAACCTATGCAGATGTTCCCGAAGGTGAAAAACTAGCCTTATTTAATAGTGCTGGCTATCTCGAAATTGCTATCAATAAAGGAAATGCGGCTGGACTATTTGGTCTTAAAGGTTTTTCCGAAAAACTAAGACAAGGACAACTCTCCTATCAGACTATCAGAATCTACTTCAATTAAGCTCAAAATAGCAATTCTTTAAATATGGTTTCAGCGTTGTTATTCAATAGCTTTTCGGGTTACAATTACGGTAAAACCTCCTGTACCTCTTAGCCTTCTTTTAACCTATATTCCCCTATTTTTGCTTTCTTTCAAAATCAACACTTTATGAACTTCAGAAAAGTCAATAACATTACCGGCTGGGCAGTATTTTTTATCGCTTTTGCCACTTATTTTTTGACCCGTGAAGCAAGAGCAAGTCTGTGGGATACAGGTGAGTTTATTGCCAGTGCAGATAAGTTGCAATTACCGCATCCTCCCGGGGCACCACTGTTTGTATTGCTTGGTCGTTTTTTCATCATTCTCTTTGGAGATAATGGAATGACAGCAGCCAATGCAGTAAACTTTATGAGTGCACTTGCAAGTGCTGCCACAATTTTATTCCTTTTTTGGACCATCACTCACTTTGCCCGCAAAATGATGGTAAGTGCTGGTGAACAATTAACCCAACACCAAACTTTTTGCTACCATGGCCGCTGGTGCAGTTGGTGCATTAGCCTATACTTTTAGTGATTCATTCTGGTTTAGTGCTGTGGAAGGCGAGGTGTATGCATTATCTTCTTTCTTCACTGCATTGGTATTCTGGGCAATGTTGAAATGGGAACATGCAGATGAAAATGCAGGTACCGATGCTAATGCAAAAGCAAGAAGCGACCGTTGGATAATTTTCTTATTCTTTATGATGGGCCTCTCCATTGGTGTTCACTTATTGAACCTTTTGAGTATTCCAGCCATTGTGATGATTTATTATTACCGTCGTTATCAAGCATCAACTAAAGGTGCCATCATCGCATTCATTGTCAGTTGTATTATTACTGGATTAGTGCAGGTTGGCGTAGTTCAATATTCAATGAAGTCGGCAGGCCTGGTAGATGTGTTTTTTGTAAACACATTAGGTATGCCTTTCTTTTCTGGGTTCGCTATTTATTTTATTTTATTGGCGGCAGCAATTTTCTTTGCCCTGCGGTTTAAAGAAAACAAAACATCTTCTACTAAGATCATTACATTTTTTGTCGTTTTTATCTGCTTATCGTTCCTTCCTTTTATTATAAGTTCCGGTTCTGGTGGAGCTAAGTTTTTAAAATTCTTGCTTTTGGGTGGCGTTGCGCTGGGCCTTGGTTATTTTTTAAAGCCCACTGCACTTAAAGCTATTAAACTTACACTTTGGTGTTATGCATTTATGATGTTAGGTTACTTGATGTACCTGACACCAATGATTCGTTCTAATGCAAACCCAGCTGTGGATATGAATAATGTTGATAATCCTATTAACCTTGTTTATTATCTAAGCCGTGAGCAGTATGGTGAAGCACCGATTGTTTATGGTCCGCATTTTTCTGCTGAATATAAATATAATGATGAAGGCTATGTAGAGTTGAAAGATGGAGAGATGAAATATGTAAAAGGAAAAGACAAGTACATTCCTACTGGTGTAGCAAAAAAACCAAAGTATCAAAATGCTGACATGCAGCTATTCCCTAGAATATGGGATGCAAGTAATGATCAGTATCATGCCGACTTCTATGCAGAATGGCTCAATCTAGGGAAAGAAAAATCTCCCGTTACTGGAAGAGAAAGATATACGCCTCCTACATATTCTGATAATATGGAATGGTTCTTTAGTTACCAGATGGGCTTGATGTACTGGAGATATTTCATGTGGAATTTCGCTGGTAAACAAAATGATGTTCAAGGATTAGGTAATAAACGAGACGGCAACTGGACAACCGGTATTTCTTTGATTGATGATAACCGTCTCGGCGATCAATCAAAACTTCCTGACACATTAAAAAACAATAAAGCACACAACAAATTATACCTCTTACCATTTGTGCTTGGCATTCTTGGCTGTGTGTTCCAGTTTTTTAGAAACAAAAAAGATTGGGTCGTCAACTTCCTATTGTTCTTTATGACAGGTGTAGCGGTTGTAATCTATCTTAACCAGCCGGGTAATCAGCCAAGAGAAAGGGACTATGCATACGTAGGTTCTTTCTATGCATTTGCTGTTTGGATTGGCCTCGCTGTAATTGGTTTTATCCGTTTGGCAAAAGAGAAAGCAGATAAACTCACTTTCCAAAATGTTTTAGCCGGAGGAAGCATACTTACATTCCTTATCACTTTCATGAGTGCTGCTCCCGGCACTTTCAATGATATGCTGATGACGGGTGTTTATTCTACCGTGTTGTTTGCAGCTGTTGTTGCCGGAATAACTTACCTGGTGAGGGCTATTTCTTCCGGAGGAAAAAATGACCGAATATTAAATCTTTCAACAACTGTTGTTTGTTTAGCGGTGCCGTTATTAATGGCGCAGCAAGAATGGGACGATCATGATCGTAGCGTAAAAACAACTGCACCTGATATTGCTAAAAACTATTTAGAGAGCTGTGCACCGAATGCAATCATTTTCACTTTTGGAGATAACGATACTTATCCATTGTGGTATGCACAGGAAGTGGAAGGTGTAAGACCTGATATCCGCATTATCAATAATAGTTTATTGGGGATTGACTGGTACATCAACCAACTTCGCTATAAAGTAAACGAATCTGATTCAGTGGATGTAATCTGGTCGGAAGAGCAGGTTGAAGGGCATAACAGAGAATATCTGCGGTATAAAATGAGTCCGAATGCTGATCCTAATAAATACTACCCATTGTATGAAGTGATGAAAGATATAATGGGAAGAAGATATGAAGATCCTGAATCGAAAAGAGACGTAGGCCCAAGTGCATTCCCTGTTGCACAGATATATAATCAGGAAACAAAAGCATATGATCCTGTGGCAAGATTCAGTGTGCCAGTTGATGTGGATTTAGTGAAAAGGAATGGTACAGTGAATGCAACAGACAGTGTGCTGTCTGAAATGCGTTTTGAAATACCAAGGAATAAATTAGACGGTGGTTTAGTACGTAGTGATTTTATTATCATGAACATCATTGCATCAAATGCATGGAAACGTCCAATCTATTTTACTTCACCGATGGGAGAATTAGGATTTGCACAATATCTGAGAAAAGACGGAATGGCTTATCGCCTTGTTCCTGCCGTGTTAAGTTCGCCGCAACAAAACTGGATTGTAGAACAAGCATTTAGACAAAATGGATTAGGTGGCACGCAAATAAGAGCCAACAATCTTGATTCTATGTACAAAACCATGATGAATGATTTTGAATTTGGTGGAGCTGGTAAAAAAGGTGTTTATTATGATGAAGAAAACCGTAGGCATATTTTAGCAATCCGTTCATTGTATGGAGAAGCAGCAGGTAATATGGCAGATGCAGGAAGAAAAGATGAAGCACAAAAACTGATTGACAAAGTAGAAGCTGGCATCAATCCAGCAAATCTTCCGTATGGTTTGGTAAGTCGTTACAATAGCCACAACCAAACTAGCATGGTGTATCTAGAAGCATGTTACAAAGCTGAAAAAAAAGAAATAGCTGAAAAAGTAAGAACTGCATTACGTAAAGACCTGAATCAGCAGTTTGACTATTATGCTGCTCTTGGCGGCATGAGCCGTGCTGAATTTGATAACCTGTTCAACACATATGAAAAAATGAGACAGGATGCACAGATGAAAATGGCATTTGCACAATCGGCTGAGCAACAAAATCAGGCGAGAATGGAAGTAAACAGAGCAGACTATTATTTTACTGAAAGTTTGAAGGATAAACAAACTGGTTTGAGAACAGAACTGTTGATTACAAGAAGTTTGTTTAGTGTGTTAGACGCAGTAGAAGAAAAATATGCTCCACAATTAAAAGCAAAGCCGGCCACTGAAGGACCTACTACCATTGAAAATAATGGCAAACCTGACAGCACCAATAAAGCTGACAGCGGGAATTAATTATCACATTTAATTTTTTGAAAGCCTCCGTATAAAACGGAGGCTTTTTATTTGAACTATATGGATATTAAGTTGTTGTTAATCTAAATCGAAGGCAGGTTTTTTGTCGTAAATTGTATATCCATGAAAGGTTTTCACTTTACAAAATTTGATGCAGATAGTGATGGCAAGAGCAAATTTCAGCAATTGCTAGATCTGTTTATGCAATTACTCACCTACACCAGTGGTGATGTTGGCGAAGCCATGCAATGGATGAATGAACTTGATAAGCAATACCAGTTAACGGATAATGAATATGGCATGGGCGACTTTATTGATGAGTTAAAAGAAAAAGGCTACCTGACAGAAAATAATGAACGGGGAGAAATTAAGATTACTCCAAAAACTGAACAAGCTATCCGTAGAAGTAGCCTAGAAGAAATTTTCGGCAAGCTGAAGAAAACAAAACAAGGCGATCATAAAACTTATAAACCGGGACAAGGCGATGAATTAAATTCAGAAACGAGACAATTTCAGTTTGGTGACAGGCTTGAGCAAATTGATTTTACGGAAAGCATCCGCAATGCACAGATTAACCATGGTATTGATAACTTTCAGATGCAGGAAGATGATCTGAGCATCAGAGAAACTGACTACAAATCACAGACATCTACTGTGCTGATGATTGATATTTCGCACTCGATGATTTTATATGGCGAAGACAGAATTACACCAGCCAAAAAAGTGGCTATGGCTTTGAGTGAGCTGATAAAAACGAGATACCCCAAAGACACATTGGATATTGTTGTATTTGGTAATGATGCCTGGCCGATTGAAGTAAAAGACCTTCCTTATTTACAAGTCGGACCATATCATACTAATACAGTTGCAGGATTAGAATTGGCAATGGATATTTTACGCAGGAGAAAAAATCCCAACAAACAGATTTTCATGATTACCGATGGCAAGCCAACCTGTTTGAAAATAGGAAAAAGGTATTATAAAAATAGTTTCGGTCTCGACAGAAAAGTGGTGAATCGTTGTATCAATCTTGCGGCACAATGTAAAAAACTAAAAATACCAATTACAACTTTTATGATTGCCACTGATCCTTACCTACAAAAATTTGTACAGGAGTTTACAGAGATGAATAATGGAAAAGCATTTTTTGCATCGTTGGATAAGTTGGGCGCATTTATATTTAAGGATTTTGAATCAGGCAAAAGGAAGACTGTGTATTAATTTTTGCCGGGAAGACGGGAAGAAAATAAAAAAAATCAATTGTAAAGTAAAATGTACCAGTTAACTGAACATGAAGAATGGCTTTGTAAAGAAATAGTTGATTGTGCTTTTCGGGTACATAAAGAATTAGGTCCGGGTTTACTTGAAAAAGTTTATGAAGCATGTTTTTGTCATGAACTTGGCAAAAAAGGAATCAAATACCAAAGACAAGTTGACCTTCCTATTTTCTATGACGGACTTACATTTGATGAAGGCTTGAGAATGGATGTCTTCGTAGAAGAAATAATTATTTGCGAAATAAAAGCCGTTGAAACTGTTAACCCATTTTGGCAAGCTCAGATTATGAGTCATCTGAAATTAACAGGAAACAATATTGGCTTCTTAATAAATTTTAATGTATCACTTATAAAAAATGGAATCAGGCGATATTGTGTTGAATAAAACTTACCGTCTTCCCGTCTTCCCGGCTATGAATACAAAAAAAATAAAAACACTCGGCGATCTGAAGAAAAGCGGCTACGAACCTAAAAGCATTAAAGAAGAAATCCGCCAGAACCTTATTTCAAAATTGCAAAAACAGGAAACAACTTTTCCCGGCATTGTAGGGTATGAAGACACCGTGATACCGGATGTGGAAAGGGCCATACTCAGCAAGCATAATATTCTTTTCCTCGGTTTACGGGGACAAGCTAAAACAAGAATGGCGAGACAAATGGTGGAACTGCTGGATGAATACATTCCTGTTATCAGCGGCAGCGATATTAATGATGATCCGTTGAATCCTGTTTCAAAATATGCTGTTGATCTGATTGCTGAAAAAGGCGATGCCACTCCTATTGAATGGATACACCGTAGTCAACGTTACGGCGAAAAATTAGCAACGCCAGATGTAAGTGTGGCTGATTTGATTGGTGATATTGATCCAATCAAAGCTGCTAACTTAAAACTAAGTTTTGCAGATGAAAGGGTGCTGCATTATGGTATCATTCCCAGAAGCAACCGTGGCATATTTGTAATTAATGAATTGCCTGACTTGCAAGCAAGAATACAAGTTGCGCTATTTAATATTTTAGAAGAAGGCGATGTACAGATTCGTGGTTTTAAATTGCGATTACCATTAGATATACTTTTTGTATTTACTGCCAATCCGGAAGATTATACCAACAGAGGTTCTATCGTAACTCCATTGAAGGACAGAATTCAAAGTCAGATTCTAACGCATTATCCAAAGTCGCTGGAGAACGCATTAGAAATAACTGAGCAAGAAGCAAACATCAGCGAAGAACAAAAAGCTAGAGTAAAAGTTAGTGACCTTCTAAAAAGATTAATAGAACAAATTGCATTTGAAGCAAGAGGCAGCGAACTCGTAGATAAAAAAAGTGGCGTAAGTGCAAGACTTACTATTTCTGCATTTGAAAATGCAGTGAGTGCTGCTGAAAGAAGAGCCATTGTTAATAATGAAAAGCAAACTCAGGTTTGGATGAGTGATTTGGTTGGCATTATTCCATCCATTACCGGAAAAGTGGAGCTGGTGTATGAAGGTGAGCAAGAAGGGCCGTATCAGGTAGCTATGAATTTGGTTGATAAAGCAATCCGCACACAATTTGTTGAGTACTTCCCGAATCCCGATCAGTTAAAGAAAAGAAGAAACACTGGAAAACCTTCGATGGAAGAAAAGCCAGATGAAAACCCTTATCGGCCAATCACACAATGGTTTGATAAAGGCAATAACTTAAATATGTCTTTTAATACTTCAGATAAAGACAAAATTCTACAGCTTTATAAAGTAGATGGACTTCATGCTTTGGTAAAAAAATATTTTCCAAAAGTAAATGATCTTCAATCTGCGTTGATGATGGAATTTGTGTTGCATGGCCTTTCGTCTTATTCATTAATTAGTAAGAAAATCTTTGAAAACAAAGTGGAGTTTAAAGATTTGATGGGAAGTATGATGAGCTTTGACAGTAAAGATTATGAAGAAGAGTTTGATGAAGAGGCTTAAAAAAGCCGTCCAGCCTCAGGCTGGACGGCAAATATATTTTTTAGTTTATTTTTTTTCTTTCCCACTACCGAATTTGTATCCAAAAGATACTCCACCGAAATATGGGATAAACCCAAATTCACCAAATACCGGAGATACAAATGCCCGAAAAGTAAATCCCCCATCTTTTGGCTGCATTCGATAGCCAAACAATACATGACCAAAAGTGGTTGAAAAATTATCTGAGTCAAATGAACTTGATGCAATTACCGGAGTAACTCCTGCACCCAATTCGAAATAATTTCTTTGATCTTTACCGATGAGATAATTTACTCCAATTGGAATAAATAAAACCGTTACGTTGTCACCATCCGCCCGAAGACTAAATCCCCCAATACCAACCCGGCCGCCAATACCATCTTCTTTGGGTCCAAAACGGGTATCAAAGTTAAAAGATGCAAGGCCAGGGCCTCCTAATTCAAAATTGATTGACTTTGCAGATTGTGCCTCACTTAAAAGACCAACTGAAATTGTAATAAGCAGAATTAATAGTTTACGCATATAAAAGATTTATAATATAGGCAACCATAATACAGAAACGCTGCATTATTCACTAAACTAAATAACGTTAACCTCCCTTTCAAGGTCTACAGAAAAATTTTCTTTAACAGACACTTTGATTCGGTCACTTAGCTTAAAAATATCTTCTCCAGTAGCATTGCCATAATTCACCATTACTAGAGCCTGACGGCTATGGCAACCAGCATCGCCAACCCGGTAGCCTTTCCAACTAATGCCAGCTTCGGGTCCGCAGTTTTCAATTAACCAACCTGCCGCCAGTTTCACATTTCCATTGGGCAAAGGATAACCTACAATAGTTGGAAATTGAACATTGAGCATTGAAAATTGCTCATTACTTATTTCAGGGTTTTTAAAAAAACTTCCGGCATTTCCAATCTCCGATGGGTTGGGCAATTTGGAAGAGCGGATATTAATGACAGCATCAGAAATAGTTTTGATAGAAAGCTCCTCCACTCCCATTCTTTCCAACTCCTGCTCAATTGCACCGTAACTAGTATTGAATATCGGATGCTTTCTCAATTGATACGTAACATTCAGTATTACAAACTGATCTTTATACATTCTTTTGAAAATACTCTCCCGATAGCCGAATTCACAATCGTTTCTTGAAAAGGTTAAAATCTTTTTCTCATGCACATGATAAGCTTCTAACGAAAAAAATACATCATTCAACTCCACTCCATAGGCACCTATATTCTGCATAGGCGATGCTCCAACATTGCCCGGTATTAATGATAGGTTCTCTACTCCGCCCCAATTTCTATTGATACAGTGCAAAACAAACTGATGCCAGTTTTCCCCTGCTCCTGCTTTCACATACACATATTCATTATCCTCATGCACTTCGTGGATTCCTTTCATTTCATTTTTCAGAACCAATCCATCAAAATGATTTGTAAGAAGAATATTGCTACCGCCACCGAGTATCAGAGTTTTAAGTCGGGGGTCAGAACTCAGGAGTTCTTCCAATTCGTCTTCATTGGTAAATGTTGCAAAATAATGAGACATCGCATCTATCCCAAATGTATTATAGAGCTTTAATGAAATATTTTCCTGAATTTGCATACTGCAAACATCCTGAATTTTTATGACAGCTACACTTATTGGCGCCACCGGACTAATTGGCAATTATTTACTGGACGAATTGTTGCAAGATGATTATTTTGACACAGTTAAAATTCTCATTCGGCGACCATTAGAATTTTCACATCCCAAACTGGAAAAACACCTTGTTGATTTTAATGACGGAGATTCCTTTTTAGTCGCATTGAGTAACAGCGACTTTGTTTTCTGTACCATCGGCACTACACAGAAAAAAGTAAAGGGAGATAAAGAAGCTTATCGAAAAATTGATTATGATATTACCGTTAATGCTGCCCGATTTAGTAAGATGATAGGTTGCGAAACATTTGTTTTAGTATCTTCCGTAGGAGCAAATAGTAAAAGCAACAATTTTTATCTGAAACTAAAAGGCGAAATTGAAGATACTGTAAAAGAAACAGGTTTACATTCAATAAATATTATGCGACCTTCCATATTATTAGGCGATAGAAAAGAAAATAGATTGGCTGAATCAATTTCAAAAAAACTAATGTCTGCATTTTCTTTTCTTGTTCCTTCAAAATATAAAGCGATACATGGAAGAACAATTGCTAAAGCGATGAAACAAACAGCAAAAGAAAATAAACAAGGTTTCTTTTTTCATGAATACAAAGAAATTAAAACAAAGGCCAAATAAATAATAACACATGAAAAAATTACTCATTATCCTTTTCTGTCTTTTCGCAGCACAGTATTCTTTTTCTCAATCTGCTGACGAACTCTATATAACTGGCGATTCACTTTTAAAAACAAAAGAATATAAAGCGGCAGCACAAACCTTTGAGAAGGCCATTGAAAAGCAGGGAAAAGATGCGGAGCTAAATTGGTATTGGAAAACTGCGAATAGCTGGGCATTAGCAAACGATGCAGATAAGGCGATGAAGGCTATAGAAAAAATTGAGAAGTCAGATAAGCTATCTCCTGCTGATGTTAATGCAATTGAAGCAGATAAAGATTTTACATCCCTGCATTCAGATAAAAAATGGAAATCAACGATTGAAGAATTAAGAGAAAAGGCAAATAGTAATTACAATATTGAAGAAATAATCTATGGAAGAAAAGATGGCGTTGCTTTAACGATGCTACACCTAAAACCAAAAGGGAATAGTAATGGCAAAACACTTATTTGGGTAATGGCTGGCTCCTGGTATTCTTCTTATCAGCAGGCAGAAAGATCTGTTCGTCCTTCCGCAATGTATCTCGACAAAGGATTTAATGTTTTCCTTGTTATACTCGGTTCGCAGCCCCGCTATGCAATACCTGATGAAATTAATGATGTGAAAAGGGCTGTTCGATACATTCGATATAATGCAGACAAGTTTAAAATAGATCCGAACAAGTTTGGTATTCATGGCGGCTCTGCTGGAGGGCATCTTTCATTGGCTGTTGCCATGGCGGATGAAAAAATTGATTCTGCTGCGAATGACCCTGTTGATCGTATGTCATCAAGAGTGCAGGCGGCGGCGGTATTGTATCCGCCGATTGATTTCTTAAACTGGGGCGTTACAGGAGGCAATATGGTAAATGCCGGCGATTTACTAAAAGGTGCTGGTGTGTATGGAGCATTCGATTATCGGGTATGGAATAGCAAAACAAGAACATTTGATTTTGTGAAAGACCCCAGTGAAAGAATTAAAATGGGTAGAGAATCATCGCCAATTTATGCTATAAGTTCAGATGATCCACCAGTTTTTATTATACATGGTGATGCTGATAAAACTGTGCCTATACAACAATCAGAAATATTTGTTGCTAAACTGAAAGAAGTTGGTGTGCCAAATAAATTCATTATTAAAAAAGGTGGCGATCATAATCCCAATGATATGATGCCGGAGCTGAAAGATTTTGTGGATTGGTTTGATAAGAATTTGAATTAAATTATTTACCCGGCAGCAGTTCCCTGAGCATCGTCCCTTGCGTCGCACTCTTGTGCTGCATTAATTCTACTCAGCTTTTCTAATACTAGCCATATTGCAGCTACGAAAGTATTCTGCAAGAAGCATGGCGAACGGCAACCATTTGGTTTCAGCACTGAAAATTTGGGAAGAAGGAATTTGGTGTCGTATATTTATGTGTAAGCGGAAATTTTATGAAAATCCTATTAATTCTTACATGCCTACCATTTCTTTGTACTTCAAGTGTAAAGGCACAGGAAGCGAAAATTAAAATCGATAGTTTAAAATCTCTATTACAGAATATAGAAGGGCAAAACAATAGCTGGATATGTTGTCAAAATATTAGCAACTTCTTTAACTCAGACACATTAATAATTCGTTCGACAAAATCAACAGGGCGCCTACCACAATTCTGCGATAGTGACACAATTTCAATTATAAACTTTGGTGACGGGACAGCCTTAATTAGCGAAAAAAGTAAAACTGAAGGTAGAATAAATGAATTCTTCAGTACGGTAAACACTTATCAAACAGTTTTCAAAAAGAAAAGAAAATCTTCGATAATAATCTTTAAAATTATGACAACACTTTTACATATAGGGTAAGTCAGCTTAAAAAGGAGAGCATGGATTTAAACTATATTGTTGTTTTAGTCAAGAGAAAAAACTTCCGCTAACATGAACTGTGTAAAAACCAAATAAAATTTGACCTTTTTCTAAGCCTTGGTTCGTGTCACCACGAACCAATCAAATTCAAATATTTCGGTTCGTGGAGACACAAGCCGAAACAAAAATAAATTCACTTTTTAGCAAAATTTTTTCTATTAAATTTACCTTCAATAAAACTCCCCGTAATTGTTGATATTAAATTAAATACCTACCTTTGACGTTAGTAACCTAAGACAGGAGTATGATTTTTTCCTTTGGCAATTCAGACACAGAACAAGTATGGCTTGGTAACAGAGTGAAAAAATTACCTTTGGAAATTCAAAATATCGGCAGGCGAAAACTTAGAATGCTTAATAACTCTGTAAATATTGCTGATTTAAGAGTCCCTCCGGCAAACAGACTGGAAAAACTGGCCGGGAAACTAAAAGAGTTTTATAGCATCAGAATAAACGACCAATGGCGGATTATTTTTAAATGGAATAGCAGCAATGCTTACGAAGTAGAAATCATTGATTATCATTAAATCTAAAACAGATGTCAAAATTAAAAAACATACATCCCGGCGAAATTCTTGCGGAAGAGTTTTTGGCCCCTAATAATATTTCAGCATATAAACTTGCAAAGGATATTGAAATACCACAAACAAGAATCTCTGAAATAATAAAAGGCAATCGCAGAATTACAGCAGACACTGCTTTAAGATTTAGTAAATACTTTGGGAATTCTGCAAAGTTTTGGTTGGGTCTTCAGGATGATTTTGATATAGAAGAAGAAATTGAAACAAAAGGATTGCTGCTGAAATCTATCAAACCTTTAAATAAGAATGTGGCATAGCAGTAGATTGTAAAAGAAAAGAGGATTAATTGATCCTACCAGGAAACAATGCAAAAATTTCACAAAAAATTTAACTTGATTTACTCCCAATACAACTCAATTTTACCCCAAAAAATCGTATATTACAACCATGACAATACAAATAAATACAGATAAAAACATCGAAGGAAACGAAAGATTAGAAAGCTATTTAAAATCATTAATCGAAGATGAATTATCAAGATTCAATGAAGATATTACAAGAGTAGAAGTTCATCTTTCAGATGCAAACGGCGGTAAAAGTGGACAAGATGATAAGGAATGCACCTTTGAAGTTCGTTTGAAAAACAGACAACCGATTGCTGTTTCCAGTAGTGATAAGACAGTAGAAGGTGCCGTAAATGATGCCATAGAAAAAGCAAAGAGCTCTATGGATAAAATATTTGGCAAGTTGAAGCAGCATTAGACTGCATCCACATCTGCCACAATCGTTACGCTTCTGAAACTTTTATTCTGGTGTAAGATAGCAACCTGTTCCAGCAAGTCTTTCTTGCATTGCAGAATTGTTTTACCATCTCTCGGCAGTTTTAATAATAACTCCATCAGGTATTGGTTTCTTATGCGACCAATTACAGGTTCAGCCGGACCAACAATATAGCTGCCGTAACTTCTCTTCATTGCTTCGGTATAAATATGTGCTGCTCTTTCAACCACTTCTTTTATTTTATGTTTGAAGGTGATCTGAATGATGCGGGAGAAAGGCGGATAGGCAAACTCTTTTCTTTTTTTCAACTCTTCGGCAAACATCATTTTATAATCATGCTGCTGAACTATTTGTAGTAATGGATGATGTGGTTGCGATGTTTGTACCAGTACTTTAGCTGTTTCCTTTTTGCCTTCTGAAGTCTCTATGAAAGAAGGTTTTCTTCCGGCCCGGCCACTTACCTGTTCCATTAATTGGAATGCTCTTTCATTTACTCTGAAATCTGCAAAGTGTAAAAGTCCGTCTGCATCTAAAATTCCGACGAGATCAACATTATCAAAGTCAAGCCCTTTTACTACCATTTGTGTACCGACTAAAATATCAATTCTTTTTGTTCAAACTGTTGTATCAATACATCATGTGCATTTTTTCCCCTTACAGAATCAATATCCATCCTCGCCACTTTTGCATCGGGAAATATTTCCTGTAATTGCTCTTCAATTTTTCTGTACCGAAATTTCGTTGTGCAAATGTATCGCTGCCGCAAGCCGCACAGGTATGCACAGGAGGATAGGTGGTGCCGCAATAATGACAAACCAGTTTATTACTCAACTTATGAAAAGTGAGTGACACATCGCAATACTTACATTGTGGAATCCAGCCGCAGGTACTGCAAACTTGGTAAGGTGAATATCCTCTTCTGTTCTGAAAAAGAATTACTTGTTTGTTTCTTGCAATAACTTCATTTACTGCTTCAATCAATGGCGGAGATAAAATGATTTTGGTCTTATCTTTCTGCATGATCTTCCTTGTATCAATAAACTCAATCGGAGGTAAACTTAAATCTCCATAGCGTTGCAAGAGTTCTACTAATCCATACTTTCCAGATGTAGTATTGTAATAACTTTCCACGGAAGGAGTACCGCTTCCCAGCAACACTTTTGCATCAAATAATGTGGCAAAATAAATAGCCGCATCTCTCCCATTATATCTAGGTGCAGGTTCCTGTTGCTTGAAAGATGAATCATGTTCTTCATCGCAAATAATAAGACCAAGATTTTGATACGGAAGAAATACAGAAGATCTTGCTCCCAATATCACTCTCAGATCACCGTTTTTAACTTTGTTCCATATCTCCACTCTTTCATTCTGCGAAAACTTGGAATGATAAATACCGATATAGCCACCAAAATGTTTTTGTAGACGGCGGATGACTTGTGAAGTCAAAGCAATTTCCGGTAGCATGTATAAAACCTGCTTACCTGTTTTTATATAATCTTCAATCAGTTTGATATAGATATTCGTCTTGCCGCTTGAAGTAACGCCATGTAATAAACAAACTGGTTTCTCATCCAATCTTTCCTTTACTTCAGCAAATGCTTTTTGTTGTGCGTCTGTCAGTTCGAAATCAATCTGCACATTTTTTGGTAAGTATTGAATACGGTCAACAGTTCTTTTCTCCGTGTGTAAAATATTTTTCTCCGTCAATCCTTTTAGCTGTGCATCGGAAGCTCCTGATTTTTTCAGCAACTCAGCTTTTACTACTTCGCCTTCAGTCTTCATCAAATGGAGATAACTCAGAAGCAGTTCCATTTGTTTGGGTGCTCTTGTCCAATTGTTCAGCAGGTCGGATAATTTTTCCTCGTTATCATATTCCTTATTCAGCAAGACATAGGATTCCTTCTTTGGCGAATAAGTTTGCTTCAACGCCTCCCAAACAAAACAAACTTTCTTATTGATAAGGCGATTAATTACCGGATAGACATGAGAAGAATCCAACACTTGTTGCACTTCTGTGAGTCTCAGTTCTTTTTATCAGCAAAGCTTCGCCGACTAAATACTCATCATGATCCAATGTAGAAAAATCGTCGCCGAATTCTTCGTTGTAAACAAGAATCGTTTCACTTGACAATTTAAAATGAGCAGGCAATGCAGCCGCCATCACTTCGCCTTCGCTACACATATAATAAGAAGCAATCCATTCCCATAATTTCAATTGCTCTTCGAAAATGACAGGCTCAGTGTCGAGTACATTTAAAATATCTTTTGTCTCTATAAACTCAGGCTTGTCTGTATGCAATGCTTTTACAATGCCCGCATACTTTTTACTTTTGCCGAGGTTTACTTCTACACGGCAACCGGGTTTTACCGTTTCAAAGAATCGTTCAGGAACCGACCATGTGTAGTTTTTGGGCAATGCAGCAGGGATGA
Organism: Chitinophagaceae bacterium; assembly: GCA_016708765.1. GTDB lineage: Bacteria > Bacteroidota > Bacteroidia > Chitinophagales > Chitinophagaceae > JJ008. The sequence continues at coordinate 53,472 of JADJFD010000001.1, read as the reverse complement.
TGATTTCAGCATAACACCTTCCCTCCCGAATAATCGGGACCGGCTCTAAAGGGGTATTAAAATCTTTTATATCGTTTTTTTCTGCTTGCATTAAAAATTAAAGATAATTCAAAATAGAGTGAGTGATATTACAAAATGCTGAATAGAATTCATGCAGCACAAGTGTGCGACGCAAGGGACGATGATAGTAGTAATGTAGCTGACCAACAAATATTTTCTTACCGCCTTATTTTCTTTCCGGCAATTTTCTCCAGGCTCCATTATACTCAATCAATTTCTTTTCCATAATTGCATACACTTCTTCTTTTAATTTATCTAGATCATCAATTGAATATCCGACAACTGAAATTTCCTCGAGATAAAGAATCCTGCTCCGACCAGGAGTCATCTTAAACAAACTTTCATACGGCATTCTTCTGTAAGCATCCAGATATAAAACAGGCTTAATAGGAGTTTGTGTTTCAATGGCTAACCGAAAAGCACCATCATAAAATTCTTTCAACGGCGTAGTACCCATATTAAATGTTCCTTCCGGAAATACCAGTACGGAAATACCTTTATTGATAACAGATTTTAATAACAAGACACTCTTAGCTCTGTTTGCTGCACTGCTTCTATCCACCGTTACAATTGCATTTCTATAAATAAAGCCAAAGACAGGCACTTTACTCATTTTTACTTTGCCCAAAGGTCTTATCGGTTGGCGATAGGCCTTTGGTATCATTGCAGAATCAAGATAAGAGATATGATTGGTGACAAAAATATAAGGTCGCTTTTTATTGTGGCCTACCTCAACTATTTTTTTATGCCAAATAAAAATTACCAAAAACCAAATATCGGCCCAAACCCTACAGCAGCGCATTACCATATTACCGCCTTTGATGGGGCCAAAAAAACTACTGATAATAACAAAAGGAAAAATCAGTAACATGATGGCGACAAAAGTGATTAAGGCATATACACTGTAAATGAATTTCAACGGCGTCAGCAATACCTTCATTGTCACTTATTTTTATTATTATCGCCAGGACAATGACATTCAAAATCCGTTTCCAGATCAATGACAGTAACTACAGTTGTTGATTCGTTACATTGAGCATATACAATTCTTACCCGTTGATTATCTTTTGTAGTTCCTTCAACTGCATACCGCGGACATCTAGCATTTTGGATATCACTTTTATTATAATTTATTTTACCGTCTTTCATTATTTCTTCCACTTCCGCTTTAGAAATTTTACGACAATCCATCCGGCAGTTTGCATGATTGCTGTATTTTAAATAAGACGTTCTGCGGTCGAATCCATGATCTCTGTTTACAGATGAAGCAGGATCTTTTGGATTGGTTGTTGTTGTCTTAGGCTTAGCAGGAGTTGTATTATTTCCTTTAACCAGTTTTATTACGACAATGGCAACAACCATCAGCACAATGAGTATATATGGAGTCCATTTCTTGTTCACAATCATCAATTTGGATAAAAGTAACTGAATTTAAAAAATTATCGAAATCCTTCTGTCATGATTTATCTTTGCAACCTCTACTTGTGCGACGAAGCCACATTTACAATAGCGGCATTCCATTTAAGCAAGTAGGCGTAGTTGCATGGCAGCATCCAGATCAGTGGCATTTCATACCTTAGGTTGTAAGCTAAATTTCTCCGAAACTTCTTCTATTTCCCGCCTGATGGAAAATGAAGGCTTTGAGAAAAAAGAATTTACTGATCTGGCCGATGTGTATGTGATCAATACCTGCTCAGTTACTGATAATGCAGATAAAGAATGCAGGCAATTAGTTCGTCGCATACAACGAAAAGCTCCAGAAAGTTTGGTTGTGATAACTGGTTGCTATGCACAATTGAAACCAAAGGAAATTGCTGAAATACCTGGCGTTGATTTGGTATTAGGTGCTGCAGAGAAATTCAATATCACACAACACATTAGTGAATTGACAAAAGGTGATTCTGCTAAAATTAGCAGTTGCGATATTGAAGATGTGACTGGCTTCAATTCTTCCTGGTCGGTGAATGACCGAACCAGAACTTTTTTAAAAGTGCAGGATGGCTGCGATTATAATTGTTCGTTCTGTACCATTCCGATGGCAAGAGGAAAAAGCAGAAGTGATAGTATTGCCAATGTGATAGCCAATGCTGAACATTTAGCGAAGCATGGTGTAAAAGAGATTGTGCTGACTGGAGTTAATCTTGGTGATTTTGGAAAAGGCCCGGATGGTGCTGGTGTAACAATAGGAATAAGCAGCCGTGAAGAAAATTTCTTTGAGCTAGTAAAAGAATTAGACAATGTAGAAGGCATTCATCGTTATCGCATCTCTTCTATCGAACCTAATTTATTGACCAATGAAATAATAGGATTTGTTGCCAACAGCGATAAATTTATGCCGCATTTTCATATTCCATTGCAAAGCGGAAGTAATAAAACGCTGAGTGCAATGCGCCGCAGATACAAAAGAGAATTGTATGCGGAAAGAGTGGCATTGATAAAAACATTAATGCCACATTGTTGTATCGGCGTGGATGTTATTGTTGGTTTTCCAGGAGAAACAGAAGAAGATTTTAAAGAGACATTTGATTTCTTGCACTCATTAGATATTTCTTATCTGCATGTATTCACATACTCTGAAAGAGATAATACTCATGCTTTGACGATTGACGAAGTAGTACCAAAAAACATTCGACACGAAAGAAATAAATCGCTTCGCAATCTTTCTTATATGAAGATGCAATATTTTACGCAGCAGCATGCAGGGCAAACCCGTAAAGTTTTGTTTGAAGGAAAAGATAAAAGCGGAATGATTGAAGGCTACACAGATAATTATATAAAAATTGCTACTCCAGCAAAAGAAGAATGGGTGAATGAGATTGTGGAATGGAAGATATAAATCAAAGCGCCTAAATTTACATTTTTGGAACGTTAGCTCAGTTGGTTAGAGTATTACCTTGACATGGTAGGGGTCACTGGTTCGAATCCAGTACGTTCCACATTTTTTCTCCACATCCGATTATTTTCTCAGCTCCAATGCAACATTCCTACCTTTAATCTGTCTATTAATTAAATGCACCAATATCAGGTTACCATAAAATTTGAGATGAACGATGATTTCATGGATTTAGTTCCACCGCATCGTACCTATATCAATTTCCTCATCAATAAAGGAACGATTGAGCATTATGCGGTAAGTATGGAAACCCAACGTTCATGGATTACGTTGATTGCAGAAAATAAAGCTGCCGTAGAAAGGTTATTGAAAAAATCTCCTTTGTATAAATTCTGGACCTACGAGATTGATGAATTATTTGTATTAGATGGACAACATTATCGTTTGCCGGAAGTAAACCCGAATTAAGTCCCAATTCAACTCCTGTCTGCCGGCAGGCAGGTTTACTATTGCCTATTCACTTCTTCAGCCACATTGGTTTTTGTTTCAGCACTTTTTTATACACCGGGCATGTCTCGGAATGTGCTCCCGGCAAATAACCAGTACTCATTAAAAACTCATTTACAATTTCTCCTCCGGTAAAACGAAAAGTTTGTTTGAACAGTTTAACCCATTCCTCTTTTATCTTGGGATGATTTTTATCCAGCCAGTTTTTAAAAGAGCCAAATTCTTTTTGAATGGCTTTTATACATTTCGCATTATGGATTGTTGCTTCAATCTTTAAGCGATTGCGAATGATGCCAGCATCCTGCATTAGCTTTTCTTTTCGCTTATCTGTGTATCTGGCTACTTTATCGATATTGAAATCATCAAATGCCTTAAAGAAATTGTCTTTCTTTTTCAGGATTGTTTCCCAGCTCAAGCCTGCTTGGTTAATCTCTAAAATCAGTCTTGCAAAAAGCAGGTTATCGTCCTGAATAGGAAATACATACTCCAAATCATGATATTCCTTGTGAACCGTGACTTTCCCTTTATTTTGAACAAAAACGCAGTAGGTAGTTGCCATTCAATGAATTTGACGCTAAAATAGATTAAAAATATTTTGTCTGAAAACTGCCACACCCCTATCTTTGCCGTCCTAAAAAGGGAGTTTAGCTCAGCTGGTTCAGAGCATCTGCCTTACAAGCAGAGGGTCGGCGGTTCGAACCCGTCAACTCCCACTTAGTAATTAAGCAGTTATGATTTTATCATAGCTGCTTTTTTGTTTTTGTGACCTCAAATGTGACCTCAGATTGGTTAAAGAAAAGAAGCCGCACTATTAATAAAGGAAAATAAAACGATGATGTAGGTGTGTGCAATATTGCATCATAACATCAGCGATAATAAGTATTGAAACTTATCTTAATTGCTTTGCAACAATTTCTTGCTGCAAGCCCATGTACTGGCAAAATTCTTCAATAGAAACAACCTGGTGTTGTTCCTTCTTAAAGTAGTCTTTAATCTTCTTGATAAGATTTCTGCCATACCTATCGCTTCTGCCTGTGATTATCTGAATGTCTTTTGGATAAATACACAGTCTATTCATTAATCAAATAACTTTTTCATGCACTATCCATACTTCGGCTATGCCTTTGACATGAATAATGTATAGCAAAGATAACTGTTTTTTGAAGGCGGTTAAAGTGTGTTAGTTGGAATAATGTGGCATAAACGGAACGGATGACCTTGCATATTTGTTGAGGCTTTATTGGGCATCTACTTTTGTTTTCAAATGCTGGTAACCCAGCAAAAAATTGAAACAAATTATTAACCTAATAAATTTTTTACAATGGCAAGGCAAAAAGGAATTATCAAATTAGATGGCACTATCGGTGGCATTACTTTCTACAAATCTCAGGACGGTTATCTGGCAAGAGAAAAAGGCGGTGTATCTGCTGACAAAATTGCCAATGACCCAAATTTTCAAAGGACCAGGGAAAACGGCGAAGAGTTTGGCAGAGCCGGTAAAGCTGGTAAGCTTTTGCGTAATGCAATCCGTGCAATGTTGCAAAATGCTTCTGACAGCCGGATGGTGAGCCGTCTTACTGCTGAGATGGTGAAAGTGATTCAGGAAGACGTTACAAATGTCCGTGGCTTGCGTAATGTGATTGATGGCGAAGCTGAATTGCTGGAAGGTTTTGAGTTTAACATCGCTGGTAAACTTGGTACTACCATCTATGCACCATTCACTGCAACAATTGACAGGGTGGCCGGTACATTGACTGCAAACATTCCGGCGTTTGTGCCAATCAACATGATTGCAGGTCCGGGTGGTTCTACTCACTTCAAAATTGTTTCTACAGGTGCAGAAATTGATTTTGAAAATGAAACTTTTGTAATGGATGCACAGTCAACTGCTGTGTTGCCATGGGATGCTAATCCAACCGCAGTAATCAATCTTGTAAATGCAGTAACTGCAAACAGCACCCATCCTTTATTCCTTGCATTAGGAATTGAGTTTTATCAGGAAGTTAACGGACAAATGTATCCGCTGAAAAATGGTGCATACAACGCTTTAGCGTTGGTTAAAGTAAGTGGTCTGTAAGCATCAATAAATCTGTTCATTCTTTAGTAAAAAAGCCCTGCCATTCCTGGCGGGGCTTTTGATTTTGAAACACTGCCCTAAAAGGGCAGTGAACAAAGCCAACGACGGCCTGATGGAAAACAATGAACGAACCAACCGCTGGAACCTAAAGCAAAAACCCGGGTGCCACGATACTGATAATAAACTGGCTGCCTGCCGATGTGCCTGCTAAAAACCCAAGAAGGCAAGGAAGGAAGAGGAGCAAATAAGGAACTGCTGAATGGGCATACTGAAATGATGCGCCTGCTGGTGATGATACGAAGCTGCTTGTGCATAATGTATAATTTTTATAAGCTTCTCACCAGCGAAGGCAGATAAAAAACCAAAAGGAAACGGAATAAAAGATGGCTTTGTGTGCCGGGTCTGTGTTTATGCCGTAAGCTTTTGGTTTTTTTTGTTGGGTCGGTGCGGTGGGCTGCCGTAGCTACCTTGCTTATAAAAAGAATACTATGCACATAAAGCATCATCACAACAGTTCATGCAGTATAAAAGAAAAGCGGCCATTGCTGACCGCCTTTGTTTAGTACTCACATGGCAACATCATGCAGCCATCTACCAGCCAGATGGTCGCAAGGTCATAAGGAAAATCGCTGAAAGGAATTTCCTGACTTGTTACTTTGTTGTGATTGCCATCTGTTGCAAGAATTGTAAAAACATTGTCCTGCACTCTCTTTAAATCCCACACCTGGAACCGTTCAAGGTTTATATCCCTGTGGCACTGGTGACTAATAATTAAATCAATCAACCAGTAAGCCCCAGCTTTTTCTGCTAACTCTTTCACACCATCAGTGTAAAGCATTAATGAAGGTTTGTGGCAATAGAAATTTTCTGAACCGTTGTGAGAGCCGAAGAAGTGATTTGCATTTCTCATTTTAATAAAATTTATTTTTTAAAAGAAAAAAGGAAAAAAAAGAAAGCATTCACATCAGGCGGCGGAGCTGGACTGCAAAGAAGCAACGCAATAAATGATGGCCTTGTGCGGTGGGTTTGTGTTTATGGCGGAATTTCTTTGCAGACCAAAAGATTGGGGCTGTGCCAGCCGACTAACTTGCTGTACTTTTTTGATTTTCTTTTAGGGCTTCTTCTTATGAATACGATTCAAGTAGTTAATAACGGCAGTAGATTGATTAGGTAGCATGGCTACTTCTATATCCTGAATCTGGGAACTGTTTATTTTGGAATGGGCAGTTTTCTTAATCATGTTATAAACAAGGGCAATATTATATTGCTCCATCTGCCGGATACCTTGCAACGGCTTTCGTTTATTCTTCATCCATATAATAATCCGGTAGTAAGGCAACGCTAATTATTTTAGCAAATGTAAGGTTCTTTATGAACGGAAGGTTGTGTGTCAGCCTGCCGGTAAAAGCGCCTGCGGCAAAAAAGAAGCATAGCCGTGCGGCACACTTGTCCGCACTGTAGCCTGGGTGGCGAGCCGCCATAAGGCACTGGAATGAGGAACGAATGGAAGTGCCTGCGAGCCCCCACGAAGGGGCTGGCAGTAAAGCAGCAGCCACTTATCGGATAAATGAAAAGAAGCATAGCCAAGTGGCTGCTACGATGCCAGCTCCATAGGAAGCCGCCGGAGTAAATTTCCCGAAGGGTACGAAGGCGGCTGAACTATGCAAGTGAACCTTAGCGGTGCTTTGCGAAATGAGGTACGAATAAGCAATTAGCATCCGCAAGGTGAACGCAGCCGAAGTGGGGCGGACGGCGAGCCAAATTATGGGCAGCGGGTGGACTGAACGCTACTGATGTGAATGAATGACGTAGTGAAGCGGAATGAAACCCAGTGAGTATTGTAGGGTTGGCTTGCGAAAGGCTGGTGCATTCCCTGTGTGTTGCTTTGTGCATTGGTTGGGATGCCCAGCATGAAGCAAATGGTTTAGCTACGAACGAGGTGTAATGAAGCGGAACGAAGGAAGAAATGAACGAAGTGGCGTGAAGGACACAGTAGCTGCCGTGAGGAATGAACCGGAACTGCAAGCAGCATGACAAACCTGCGATAGCAGCCCGAAGGGCATTGCAGGTGCAGCAATACCATAAAAGTTTATAAACAGATTTATTGCTGCTGCTGCAATGGTTTGGCATGATTGCTTGCTGACGACGAATGACGAACACCTTTACCGGCGCAGCGTGGGGTCTGTGCAAAGGAGTTCTTCATGCAAAGTTTGTTTCAAAGAAAACAACAGATGCTACGGAGAACAATTTGATGCCCAATGAACCGAAAGTACAAGTGAGTGACACAACGAAGATGCCATGAAAAACATAAGCTGGTATCAAAATTTCATTCTCTGTATCCTAACTGCATTAAATATAGCCAACAAAGCTACTCCTACATCTGCAAAAACGGCTTCCCACATTGTAGCAAGGCCACCTGCACCTAATACTAATACTATTGCCTTTACTGCAAATGCAAGTGTGATATTTTGCCAAACGATTTTCTTTGTTTGCTTACCAATATTTATTGCCATTGCAATTTTGCTTGGCCTGTCGTCTTGTATTACAACATCTGCGGTTTCAATAGTAGCATCACTTCCTAAACCACCCATTGCTATGCCTACATTGCTCAATGCCACTACCGGGGCATCGTTTACACCATCGCCTACGAATGCAACAGTTTCGTTCCGGCCTTTTATTTCTTTTACTTTGTTTACTTTATCTTCTGGCAATAAATCGCCAAAGCATTATCTATTCCTAATTTATCTGCAACAAATTTTACAACATTGCTTTTGTCGCCACTCAGCATAGTTGTTTTTACATTCATGCTATGCAGTTTGTCAACTGCTTCCTGCGCATCTTCTTTAATGCTATCAGCAATGGTGAGATAACCTGCAAATTTTTTCTCGTAAGCAATGGCAATTAAAGTGTAAACAATACTTGCAGGGTCAATGTCGTATTTGATAGAAAATTTATCCATCAATTTAAAATTGCCTACCAATAATTCTTTACCATTTACTTCTGCTTTTAAGCCATGCCCTGCAATTTCTTCTACTGCATTTAATTTTATTTCGGTATTGATATTGCCAACAAAATCGTGAATGGCAGTTGCAACGGGATGGGTACTTTGACTTTCCAAAGCATTTACCATTTGCAGGATTTCATCTTTATTAAACTCGGGTTTTATAACAACTTCCTGCACTTTAAAAACGCCTTCGGTCATAGTGCCGGTTTTATCCATCACTACATTTTGAATATTGGCAATAACGTCTAAAAAGTTGCTGCCTTTAAATAATATTCCATTCTTGCTTGCTGCACCAATGCCGCCAAAATAGCCTAACGGAATTGAAATAACCAATGCACAGGGGCATGAGATAACTAAGAAAACCAATGCCCTGTATAACCAATCTCTGAAAACATAATTATCTACAAATAGCATTGGTAAAACACAAATCAGAATGGCTAAAGCAACAACAATCGGTGTATAGATTTTTGCAAACTTGCGGATGAATAATTCAGTAGGTGCTTTTTGAGCAGTAGCATTTTGCACCATTTCTAAAATCTTGCTCAACTTACTATCTGTGTAAGCAGTAGTAACTTTTATCTGTGCAACGGTGTTTAAATTTATCATGCCAGCCAAAACAGTTTCACCTTTTGCTTTAGTGTCTGGTTTGCTTTCGCCGGTGAGTGCTGCGGTATTGAATGATGCAGTTTCTGAAATTAACTCCCCATCCAATCCTAATTTTTCACCTGACTTTAATTGTATGATATCGCCAATTTTTGCATCTGCCGCTTTTATGGTTTTAGCCTGGTTATTTTCTAAAATCGTCACTTCATCAGGTCGCTGGTCAAGCAAGGATTTTATATTTGCCTTTGCTCTTTTCACTGCCATCGTCTGAAACACTTCACCAACTGCATAGAATAACATTACTGCTACGCCTTCAGGATATTCGCCAATGGCAAATGCACCAATGGTTGCAATAGTCATTAATAAAAACTCTGAAAAGATTTCTCCCTTTCCAATGCTTTCAACTGCTTCTTTAATTACAGGAAGGCCTACAGGTAAATAAGTTATTGCATACCAAACAATCCTTACCCAACCTGTAAACCAGCTTTGCGGAAACCAATTATCTAATGCAATGGCAGCAAATAAAAGAATCAAACTAATGATTGCAGGTAGAAACATTTGCAATGTTGTTTGACTGCCTCCTGAATGGTCATGCCCGTCGCCTTCTTCATGGTCGTGGTCATGTCCATCATCATGGCTATGGCCTTCTTTCAATAATGATGAAGCACCGGCTTTGCTGTAAATTTTTTCTTCCTGTGTACAGCAAGTCATCCTGCCTTGTGCATCGTAGGTGTGTTTATGTTTTGGGTCTTTATTTATCATGTATTACCTTTTAAATATTGCAAATAAAAAAAGGTTGCAGACGTTTCCATCTGCAACCCTTTATCGGTATTTCCATTTGTTTTAACGGGGGCACATTAGCACCACCGGTGTTACCAATTGGCACAGTACCAACAAATGATTTTACACCGCCAAAAACCAAACGGGTTATTTGGCCTAAAACTTCTTTTGTGCTTTTATTTTAATACCAAACTTCAACATTAGCCAATGTACATAGGAATGTTGCAGTGGATACCGTTGCCCTAAAATGTGAGCCCTTTCATAATGCCGCCAGCACTCTTGTAATTTTCCCTGCTGTAATAAAGTTGTTGCTTTATTCAGTTCAGTTTGATAAAAGGGTTTTAGTGTTTTTGGCATTGCTGTATAAAATTTCATGCTGCTTTTTTTTAATGTTCATGTTCGCCGGTATTCGTCATTTTTGCTAATACAAAAAATGCACCTTTCACAACAATCTTTGCACCCTTAGGAATTTCTTTAAGCAAGGTGATTTCTGTATAGCCTACATCTGTTGTGCCTTTGGCAACAGGTATTATTTCAAAGGTCAGCCCTTTTTCTTCCTCATGTTCCGGTTCCTCCTTAACATCATGTTTAATACTGTCTTTACTACCGGCAGTATGTTCATCTTCAGCATGTTTATCTGTAAGCATAAAGATATAATCTTGTCCGGCTATAGTTATTATGGCTTCTGTTGGCACAGCCGGTACGGTTGCTTTTTCCAAACTGATAGCGGCAGTAATATTCATACCGTCTATTAATCCTGTTTTATCACCCTGCACCATAGCATGTACCGTAACTGCTTTGCTCTCCCCTTCAAAAGATGAGCCTAAAGAAAAAATCTGTGCATCATATTCTTTACCCGGATTGTTGGTAAGGGTGAAATGTATCAGCTGGTTATTTTTCAGCTTGGGCAAATCTTTTTCATATACAAACAAATCAAGGTGCAATTGGCTGTTGTCAACAATTTCAGCAACCGCTGTACTTACATCTACATAACTGCCCATTTTTACCATTACATTACTTACTACGCCACTGATAGGGCTTGTGATGGCAAGTACTGAAATCAGTTTTCCACTGGATAGCCTTGCCGGATTAATACCCATCAATTGTATTTGCTGCTGCAATGTTGATTTTAGTGTCCGCAATGTTCTTAATTCTGTCTCTGCTGCCTGTAAATTTTTTAAAGCTCCTGCATTTCCTGCATTCAGTTCTTTTTGCCGTTTTACTTCTAATTCAGCCATTACAATTTTTCCATTCACACTCAGGTAATCACTTTGCACCTGTATAAATTCAGGGTTGGCAACGGTGGCTATCACCTGTCCTTTTTCTACAACATTACCAGGTTGTACGGATAAGGATTTTATTACTCCGCTGTAAATAGAGTTTACACTGGCTTTGTTTTGATTAGGTACTTTCAGCACACCATTAGTTTTGAGTGCCGCTGTTAGTTGTTTGTCTTCAATAACTCCTAATTCAACGCCAATGCTTTTAATCTGTTCCTCTGTCAGCGTTGCGGTGTTTTTGTTTTCATGTTCGTCTGTATGCTCTTCTTCAGGTTTGGCTGCTTCGGCATTGCCTTTACTTCCGCAGGAAGTAACAGATACAAGACCTGTGAGAATGATTGCTATTATTAAAAACTTCTTCATCGGTTTATTTTTTTATTGGTTGATGTAATAGTAATATTGAATCACTGACTGATTATATCCGTTCAGGTTTTCTAAATAGTTTTTTTCCCCCACAATCGCTGACTAAAGAAACGACCTGCAAACTCAGGTTTATTTTCATTCTTTATTACTCCAATTCCTGCATTGGCAATATTGACTGTTTGCGATTGCAATGCCAGTACGGGTGAATACTATCATTTGCAATTCCCGGCATTGATAATTTTTCCAGTGGCATCATTACCGGCAGCATCAGTTCGTTTGTATTAACTAATTGCATCAACGACTGCTGTTGTATCTGAATTTCATTACTCATTTGAATTAACAATGCCTGTAGCTCACTCATTCTTACATTGGCTGCAATGCTGTCTAATCCCGGACTGTCGCCAGTTTTTACTTTAAGGATGGCTGCATTGCTTAATGATTTGTAAATGCTATCTAAGCGGTGATACAATTGCTGTTTGTCCTGCAAGTACCATAGCTGATAATAAACTGTTCTTACATCTCTTTTAATATCAATTTCAATAGCGGCTGTATTTGCCTGGTAATACTTCAACTGTTCGCCATACAGATTTTTTTGTGCTTTGTATAAACCTGGCCATGCTACGCTTTGTGATAGGCCAATTTTAAGTATGCCTTTATTATCGCTTGGCCGAAAATCTTCATTTTCTGCAAATACACCTGTCTTTGGTAAAGCAGTTGCTGTTTTTTTGTGCCTGACCTTTACTTATCTGCTGGTTATTTATTTCGTATTGCAGGTTGTTTTTTGCCAAAGTAATAGCTTCTGTAATACTTACTCTTTTTGCAGATGGTTGCTGTGCCTGCACATTGTTTGACAAACACAATAAAACAATACCTGCTATTACTGTTGTTACAGGTTTCATTTTGGGTTTTCTTTTAGATGAAAAAATGATGTAGAGCAAAGGCAATACTACCAGTGTAAGGAAAGTTGCTGTTATCAAACCGCCTATTACAACTGTTGCCAATGGCTTTTGCACTTCTGCACCTGCGCCACTTGATAAAGCCATTGGTATAAAACCTAATGATGCAACCATAGCAGTCATTAACACTGGCCGCAGACGGATTTTTGTACCTTCTATTACTCTTTGTATAATGTCTTTAATACCGTCTTTTTCCAACTGATTAAAGGTGCTGATTAAAACAATACCATTTAACACTGCTACTCCAAACAATGCAATAAAGCCCACACCTGCGGAAATACTGAATGGCATTCCTCTAAGCAGCAGAGCAAACACACCACCTATTGCACTCATTGGGATAGCAGTAAAAATAAGTGCAGCTTCTTTCATTGAACCGAAGGTGAAGTAGAGTAAAAGGAAAATCAATGCCAGTGCCACCGGCACTGCAATTTTTAATCTTGCAGAAGCTTCCTGTAAATTTTCAAATGTGCCGCCGTAAGTATAGTAATATCCTGTTGGCAGAATTTTGGCAACATTTAGTTTTCCTGAATCTCCTTAACCACACTGGCTACATCACGGTCTTTCACATTAAAGCCAACCACTATTCTACGTTTACCTTCTTCACGGCTAATTTGTGCAGGACCTTCTTTAAAAGAAACGGTTGCTACCTGTGATAATGGAATCTGATTCCCGTCTGTAGTTGCCACAAATAAATTGCTGACATCATCAATAGATGTACGGCTTGCACTATCGAGCCTTACCACTAAATCAAACTTTCGTTCATTTTCAAAATCACTCCCGCTGCTTCACCTGCAAAGGCTGTACTGATAGTATGGTTTATGTCTTCAATATTCAATCCGTAACCTGCAATTTTTGCCCTGTCGTATTGAATAGTGATTTGTGGTAAGCCAGTGGTTCTTTCTACCTGTGGTTCTGTTGCACCTTTTACGGATTGCACTATTCTGGCAACTTGTGGGGCAAGTATAGCCAGGGTATCAATATTTTCTCCGAATATTTTAATTGCTACATCCTGCCGCACACCTGTCATCAGTTCATTAAACCTCATTTGAATTGGCTGCGATGCTTCAAAGAAAACACCTGGGATTACTTCTAATTTTTCAATCATCATTTCAGACAGTTTAGTATAATCCTTTGTGGTTGTCCATTGGCTTTTTGGTTTCAGTTTAATGATGAGGTCGGATGCTTCGGGTGGCATAGGGTCGGTTGGTACTTCTGCACTTCCTGTTTTGCCTACCACCATTTCCACTTCAGGAAATGATTTGATGATGCGGCTTGCCTGCATGGATGTTTCCACACTTTGCGTTAATGAAGTTCCTGTGGCAATATGCAGTGAAAAGCATAATCACCTTCCTGTAACTGCGGAATAAATTCGCCACCCATTCTGCCAAAGAAAAATAGAGCAACAGCTAAGAGTGCAACAGCACCGCCCACTACTGCATATTTCATTTTAATAGCCCAACGTATCAACGGTGCATAGCCCCGTTGAAATAAATCCATCATTTTATCAGCAATATTTTTCTTGTGCGATACTTTTTTGGAAAGAAATAAAGCCGACATCATCGGAATATAAGTAAGTGAAAGTATCAATGCTCCTATTATGGCAAACCCAACCGTTTGAGCCATTGGCCGGAACATTTTTCCTTCAATACCCTGTAAGGAAAGTATAGGCAGGTACACAATTAAAATAATAATTTGGTCCGAAGGCTGCTGAACTCATCCTTTTTTTTTGCGCTGCCCTCTACGGCTTCATCCATTTGTTTTTGCGTAAGCTTCCCGGCCACATGCTTTACTACCAAAAAATGCAGTGTTGCTTCCACAATAATTACAGCTCCATCTACAATCAAACCAAAATCAATTGCACCTAAACTCATCAGGTTGGCACTTACGCCAAACACATTCATCATACCCAAAGCAAACAGCATAGAAAGCGGAATAGCCGATGCTACGATTAAACCTGCCCGGAGATTACCTAAAAACAATATCAGTACAAGTAATACTATTAAAGCTCCTTCAATAAGATTTGTTTTAACTGTCCCTACGGCACGGTTTACCAAACTTGTTCTGTCTGCATAAGCTTCTATTTCCACATCTTCAGGTATTGCTTTTTTAATGATTTCCATTTTTGCTTTTACCCTTTCTACTACGGCTGCACTGTTAGCACCTTTCAGCATCATTACAATACCACCAACTACTTCTTTTTCCCCGTTAAAGGTTACTGAACCGTAACGAACTGCATTGCCCAATTTTACTTCAGCTACATCCCTTATTAATATCGGAATATCATTTACTTTCTTAATTACAGTATTATTTATATCATCCATTGAACCCAATAAGCCGACACCACGGATGAAATAGGCATTGGGTTTTTTTATCAATGTATGCACCGCCAGTATTTTCATTATTCTTTTCCAAAGCAGAAAATATTTCAGCAATGGTTACATTCATCCCTTTAAGACGGTAAGGATTAACGGCTACTTCATATTGCTTTAATAAACCGCCAAAGCTGTTTACTTCCGCAACGCCTTTTGTGCCATACAACTGACGGGCTACAATCCAGTCCTGCATAGTACGCAAGTCCATTGCAGAATATTTATTTTCTGCCCCTTTTTCGGATGAATTACATATTGATATATTTCTCCTAAACCGGTACTAACCGGGGCCAATTCGGAGTACCAATACCTTTTGGAATTTTTCTTCGGCTTCTTTCAGTTTTTCATTGATTAACTGACGGGCAAAATAAATATCAATATCATCGTGAAAAACAACGGTGATTACTGATAAGCCAAACCTTGAAATGGAACGCATTTCTTCCAAATCTGGCAGGTTGGCAAGGCTTTGCTCAATGGGATAAGTAACTAACTGTTCTGTTTCCTGTGCAGCGAGTGTTGGGGTAAGTGTAATAATCTGCACCTGGTTATTAGTAATATCCGGTACTGCATCAAGGGGAAGTTTTGCGGCACTCCATGCACCCCAAATAATGAGTGCCAGTGTCATTAACCCGATGACAAGTTTATGGTGTATACTGAAATGAATGATTTTGTTCAACATGTCTTTTCTATTTGGTTACATGCCTGTAGAAGTGGTATATCCTTTCTGCAATAGCTGCTAAAAGAATGGCACAAAACAGTGCTATAACAATGATTTTAATTACTCTTATGCCCAAAAGCGGTTTTGCCTTTTTGGATTTTTTGATAGTTACCATTTTGCAATGTTGAAAATGGATAATGCAGTACATGCCCGGTAAGGCTATGCAGCAAATTCAATAAAGAAAGTAATTAAGATAATTTAGGCGGTTGCCAGATAGAGGAGAAAACATCAGCATTGGCATCTTCATTCAGAAGCGGAAATTTTTCTGACAGAGAAACAATTTTAGATGCCTGTATTTTAGAAAGCGATGAATAAAAAACTGATGCAGCACAGCAGGAGCAAGAACAAAATGGTGTGCAAGCTTCGGACTGGTGTTCGTGTTGCTGGTGATTATCAGTAGTTGTTATCCTCATTTCAGTTTTGGCATTGCACTCCACACTATCCCCGCATGGCAGGAATGACAGGTAAAACATAAAGCTACTGAGTATGAAGAAAATAGGTTTCATTATTGCAAATATAGAGACAATGTTTTACAAATGGAAGGTTGCCACATGGTTGCAGAAGATTACTGCCAATTACCAAATAGTAATCGGCAGTAATATGCAGTATTAGTAACTAAATGTAATGCCTGCTCCCAATCCCATATCACTATCATAATGTGTTCTTACAGACCAATTACGCCCCAGGATATAATTCAAGGCAAGCATGTACTCCTTATCTGTATTAACCATGAAAGCTGCCCTCATTCTCTTTGCAACTGGTATATCCTCTCTCATTAGTTGTAACCGAACTATGCCATCCGTAAAAACTTCTGCCTGAAAACGGACCAGCATGGGCAAAGTATAGTTTACTCCAACACTTAATACTGCCCTGTTGTCTTTTGTGTTAGTCTGTCCAAAGAGATTTTTCTCTTGTTCGTCAATACCCATTTTCCTGTACCGCCAGTCAAATCCGACAAATGGCATGAGCCATTGCATTTTTCCTAAATACCGGCCAATATGAGTTTCCGTTTCGTAACCGTGCATATCGTGATAGCCCAAACGCCACTCTCCGCCAATACTCCAACGGGTATTTTGCAGCATCATTTCTCCGTCGTTCCCATTGGTTGCAAAATCATTCTGAAACATGAAGTGCATTTTTTTGTCGTCTGCAAAAGTTTTCGTTGTGCAAGTTTCGGATTTGGAATTAATGGATTGGGTGCTTGATTTTCGTAACTGAACACTCTGCCCATTCCACTCATCATGTGGTAAAGGATATGACAATGGAAAAACCAATCCCCTTCTACATTTGCATTAAATTCTAATGTATCGGTTTCCATTGGCATAATGTCAATAATGTTTTTAAAGGAGCATAATCGCCCCTGCCCGTTTAATACTCTGAAATCATGGCCATGCAGGTGCATTGGATGCCGCATCATAGAACCATTGAAAATAATCAGCCTGAGATTTTCTCCTTTCTTCACCAATATTTTATCTGTTTCTGAAACTACTTTATTATCCAGGCTCCAAACATAACGGTTCATGTTACCAGTGAGTTCAAATTTTAAAACTCTTCTGGTTGAATTAGGTAAAGTTGTTTTTTTAGGTGATTTAAGCATCGCATAATTAACTGTAACAATGTCAGACATTTCATTACTGTTGTCCTGATTATGATTTGCATGAGGATTATCACTCATTGACATAGTATCCTTTGGTGTGTCTCCTTTTTTTCTTTTCTCCGGTAATTTCAGGATACATTACTACATTCATATCCATCTGGTTCAGGCTCATATTCATGCCCATATCATCAAGGTCACCATTCATTTTCATCATGCCGTTCATCATCTTCATGCCTTCAAAATATTTCAGCCGGGGCATTGGTGAAATGAGTTGCTTAATTCCATTGCCTATATATAATGAGGCTGAGTTTGTTCTATCTTCTGTTGTTGCTAATAATTCATAAGATGTACTGTCGGCAGGTATAGTCACAACAATATCGTAAGTTTCAGAAACAGCAATAATTAACCTGTCCACTTCAACTGGTTCTGTATCGTTGCCATCACTTGCCACCACTGTGATTTTTCCACCAGCATAGCGCAACCAGAAATAAGAAGAAGCTCCACCGTTTGAAATTCGTAAGCGGATTTTATCACCTCCTTTCAGCAATTTGCCATTTACTTCGCTAATGGTTGATTCTGGTTTTCCATTCATAAATATTCTATCATAATACACATCACTTACATCCATTGCCAGCATCCTCTTCCATTCGTTTTGCAATTTGGTTTTAAAATGGCCTGCTTTCGCTGCTTCTGCATAACTCTGTACAGCATTTTTCTTCAATGCAAACCAATCAGAAGCGTTATGCAACATACGATGCACATTTTCGGGATTGTAATCTGTCCACTCACTTAGTACAACTGGCACGGTTGGTATATCAAACTCTTCCCGTTTATTCATAACAAAAGAGCCATACATACCTATTTGCTCCTGTAAGCCTGAATGACTGTGATACCAATGTGTACCATGTTGTATTATCGGAAACTTGTAAAGATGTGTAGTACCCGGTTTGATAGGCATTTGTGTAAGGTTCGGTACACCGTCTTCTTTGTTGGGCAAAAACAAACCATGCCAATGCAAAGTTGTTTCTTTCAGTTCGTTATGTACATATATTTCTGCTGTATCTCCTTCGGTGAACGTCAATGTAGGCATCGGAATTTGTCCGTTTACGGCAATAGCTCTTTTGGGTTTACCTGTAAAATTTACAATGGTATCTCTTATATACAAATCGTAACGGATAGTACGGGGTGGAGTGTTATTGACAATCGTTTTGGTAAGACCTGCTTTATTCATAGCAGTATTATTATCAGTATCCATTTTTTCAGGCATTACTGATTTTCCTTTTTCTTTTACCAATGGCATTCCGCATTTCGGACAGTTTCCGGGTTTATCAGCATGTATTTCCGGGTGCATGGGGCAGGTATAAGTTACCGGTTGCTGTACATCAGGCATTGTCATTTTCACTGTATCTTTTACTTCAGTAACAACAGGTTTTACTTTTGCCGTATCCTTCTGCACTTCTACAGGTTGCTGCTTTTTTATTACTGGTTTCTTTACAACTTTTGGTTTCTCCTTTACCAATGTCATTCCACACTTTGGGCAGCTACCGGGTTTAGTGGCATGTATTTCGGGGTGCATGGGACAAGTGTAGGTTATTGTTCCCTGTGCCGAAACAAAAGAATACAATGCTAATCCTAAGACCATTAATAATATTTTCTTCATCTTACTACTTTGTTTTTTTAACTTTCAACATACTTGCATTAATTGCTACAACGACTGTGCTGATTGTCATTAATACTGCTCCTGCGGCAGGGCTTAATAAAATACCCTGTTTATATAATACCCCCGCTGCTAATGGTAATGCCACCACATTATAACCAGTAGCCCAAATTAAATTCTGTATCATCTTCCTGTAAGTGGCTTTACCAAATAAAACCAGGTTCACTATATCTGTTGGATTGCTATTTACTAAAACAATGCCAGCCGTTTCTGCTGCAATATCACTACCGCTTCCTACAGCAATACCAATATCGGCTTGTGCCAATGCAGGGGCATCATTTACTCCATCTCCTGTCATGGCAACAAACTCTCCCTTGCTTTGCAATTCTTTTATTTTTCTAATTTCTGATGAGGCAATACTTCAGCAAAAAAAACTTTCCATGCCCAATGTTTTACTTACACTGGCTGCTACTTTATTATTATCACCCGTAAGTAAAATAGATTTGATATTGTTTTGTTTCAGGGTTTGAATAGCTTCTGCTGATTCAGGACGTATCTCATCTGACAAAGCAATGTATCCTACTAATTCATTATTTATAATTACAAACACAACGGTTTCTGTATCATTGGCGGTAAATCCATCAGGAATGGCAATGTTATTATCCTTTAAATAGCCGGGGCTGACCACCAGTATTTTTTTTCCTTCTACTGTAGCTTCAACACCCTTACCTGTGATAGCATTAAAATTTTCTGTTGCAGGTATGGTAATGGACAAGTCCTTAACTTTTTGCAAAATGCCTGTTGCAATGGGATGTTCTGATTTTTGTTCTAATGCAGATGCCAGGCGAAGAATTTCATTTTCAGTTAACTCTTTTGTAGAGAAACAATTTTTGATACTTCAAATTTCCCAACAGTTAATGTACCCGTTTTATCAAAAACAATAGTGGTTATTTTTCTTGCATTTTCAAAAGCTGTGCGATTCTTTATCAGTAATCCATGCTTTGCGGATAAGGCAGTTGATTTTGCCACTACTAAAGGAACTGCTAACCCCAAAGCATGAGGACAACAAATAACAATTACTGTTACCATTCTTTCCATTGCAAAAGCTAATGACTGCCCTGTTAGATACCAATATAAAAAGGTGCTGATACCCGCCAGTAATGCAATAATGGTTAACCATTTTGCAGCTTTATCAGCCAATAGTTGTGTATTTGATTTGGAATTTTGTGCATCCTGTACAAGCTTAATTACCTGAGACAGATAAGAATCTTTTGCCCCATGTGATACCGTAATTTTTATTGCCCCATTTCCATTAATAGAACCTGCAATTACTTTATCGCCTTTATCTTTTGGACTGGTTTGCTTTCCCCGTAAGCATACTTTCATTCAGGTAGGTTTCGCCGTCCGCAATTATACCATCTGCTGCAACTTTTTCACCGGGCTTGATAAGTATGCTGTCATTCTCTTTCAAAGTTGATGTTTTTACATCAGTTACTTTTTCCCCATCTAACAAGTGGGCATCATCCGGCATAAGCTGCACCAACAATTCCAGTTCTCTTGAAGCACCGGCAACAGATTTCATTTCTATCCAATGCCCTAAGAGCATAATAAGAATAAGTGTTGCCAGTTCCCAAAAGAAATCCATCCCTTCCAAACCAAATACAATTGCCACACTATAGATGTATGCCACTGAAATGGCAAAGCCAATCAGGAACATCATACCGGGATTCTTTGCCCTGGCTTCATTTACCAGGCCTTTCAGAAAAGGCCAGCCTCCATAAAAGAAGACAAAAGAAGATAAAGCCAACAATACATATTCAGAGCCCGGAAAACTGATATGAATATTCAACCAATGCTGAATCATTTTAGATAACAGCATGACAGGAATAGTAAGAGCCAATACTACATAAAACCGCTTTTTGAAATCATCAATCATCATTGCATGGTGGTCATTTCCTGCATGACTCATTAGTGGTTTGGTATCTTCATGCTGATGTTGGTGGAGTGGATTTTGAACTTCCGTACCAGTTTTTAAAGGCACTAAACTCATACCACATTTAGGACAGTTCCCTGGCTTATCCTGCACAATTTCAGGGTGCATGGGGCAAGTATAGTTTTGCTCTTGATGCTTATGTTCCATAACAAAATATTTAGAGACTTATTCAGTTGATGAATTATGATAATTCATAATCTTCCATTCGCCTTTTTGCTTCTTCAAAACGGATGTAGTAACACCTTTACGTTTTACTTCAGTATTGTGTTTTGCACCAACAGTGATGCAAGAGTAGGTTTCAGTAGCAAAAGCATGATTGCCAATAATAGTGACATCGGTGTTGTGGTTATTAAATTTGAACGATTTAAGTTCTTTTAGTTCAGGCTTTAAATGCTTATTCATAAAATTAGTGTAATTCCCTTCGCTTAAACCGGATTCATAAATTTCAGAATCATTGGTAAACAAATTATCAGTACCTGTCATATCCAATTTCTCTATGGCACTATTGTACTGCTGTAAAACAGCTCTGACAGCCGCAGTATTTTTATTTAAAGGAGAAGTTGTGTTCGTGTCCTTATTCCTCATGTATTGCTTTATTTCACCCAAATCAGTACCGGCCTCCCTGCTTTGGGAAAAGGATGGATAGGAAGCAGAGGAAGTAAATGCAATCAGAATACAATCGCTTTCATGATAATTATTTTATGAGTTTAATCTCAAATTCAATTTTTATTCTCTCCTAGGCCATTGAAATCTTCCCATCATTGCCTTTAGCTGTTTCTACAAAATATTGCAACCTTTCAGTGTGGTTATTTTTCTTAGGCTTAACTTTTTCTCACTACATCATCTTTTCATCATACTCAGATGCAAGGTGCTGTTCCCAATTTTTATTGATAATAACAACCCATTCCTTCTTTCCGGGAATAGTGAAAAAAGCATACTTGCCGGCCGCAATTTCTTTGCCCTCAACAACAAAGGGTTTACCGATTTCAAGGGTAGTAGCATCATGAGCACCTGTTACCCACACTTCATCATAAGGAACAAGGCGCCCCATATTACTCTTTTACGAACACCGGGAGAATGATAGTTGATTTTTATACTGTCGCCATTGGTAACTGCAACAGCCATTGATTTAATACTCTTTTTGGTAGTATCTTTTATAAGGTTTGGATTGTAGCAGACCTCTTCATTTTTTTGTGCTGTTGCGGTGATAGCAAAGAAAAGTATTACTGCCGATAGAACTGACTTCAAAAATGTATTCATTTTGTTAGATTGATAAATTATTAATGATTATGTCCGGCCATCGGGTCGGCTCCTTTTTAAATACATACTCGCTGTGCAATAAATAAGCTCCTGTAATAACCACTATATCGCCTTCCTTCAAACCTGATTTTATTTCTATCCTGTCATCGCTTTCCAAACCTGTTTGTACCATCAGGCTTTTAAATGTTTTGTCTGCTGTTTGTATCCATACTGTTGCTCCCTTTCCATCACGGATGACTGCATTAATTGGAAGTGTCAACGTTTTTCGCTCCGGACTTTTCAGGAGTACATAAGCAGGCATACCGGGTTTTAACTGATTGCCATGGTTGGGAATTGATACACGGATAAGATTGATTCTTGTATCCGGATTGATTTCAGGGTTTACAAATTCAATTCTTCCTTTTATTTCCTTCCCATCAAAATCAGGGAGTTGTACGGTGGCTATACTGTTCCTGTCTATCTCCGCCAGTTGCGAAGTATAAACTTGCGCCTCTGCCCAAAGGCTTGACAAGTCGGCCAATTTTACAATAGTGCCTCCTTCCATTATGTAATCACCTTCTCTTATATCCAACTGCGTAATGTATCCACCGGCGGTACTGTAAAATGTCGTAGTGGGTGTTGCTTTTTTGTTTTTTGCCATTTCCGCTACCTGAGTTTCACTCATGCCCCACAAGAGCAATTTATTTTTTGCACTTTGAATCAATTGGTCAAAGTCAATAACCGTTTCACCAGAAAAAGATGTTTTCCTATCCAATGCCAATAGATATTCCTGTTTTGAATTGTTCAGTTCTTCACTGTATAAATCATATAGTGGTGAGCCTTTCTTTACAAAATCACCCAGGTTTTTGAAATACAGCTTTTCTATCCTACCCATCACTCTTGAACTCACAGAAGATGATTTCATCTGGTCGAAATTCAATGTCGCTGTTAATACTAACTGGTCGCCAATTGTACCGTTATGGATTGTATCAGTTTGTATATTTCCCAACTGTATCTGCTGGTCGCTTAGTTGCAGTTCATCTTTATTTTCACCGTTCTTTTTTTTCACAGGAGTCAATTCCATTTTGCAAATAGGGCATTTACCCGGTTTGTATTCCACTACCTGCGGGTCCATAGAACAGGTGTAATAAGTGTCAGGGTCCTTGGGTATTTCTTTTTTGTTTTTACAGGAAACAAAAAAGAAAATGGCCGTTGCTATTATAATGATGTAACGCATAATCAATTTTTAATTTTGATAAAACTCTCACTGTCCATTAAATACTGTGCATTGGCAGCCACCGAATCCTTTTCTGTTAACCCACTTAATACCTGTATGTGTTTTTGGTGGATGATACCTGTATTGATTTTATATGCTTTAAAACCGCCATCAGTTTTTTGAAATACCACTTTATCCATACCCAACGACAGCACCGCTTCTTTTGGTAGCCAGTAAGCCTCTTTTGTATTGCCGAAAACGGTTGCCCTTACCTGGCTGCCGATAGGAATTTTCAATACACTGTTATTGAAATAAACTCTTGCCGTTAATGTTTTATTCTCTTTTACGATAAAATGGTTCAATAAAATCAATAGAAGCCCTGAAATCTTTATTAGGTGCTGTTTCAGGAATAAGCCTTACGGTATTACCAACTTTTACCAATGCCTGATTATCTCCATAAATACTTAGTATTGCCCATGCCCGGTCTGGATTAAAGACGGTAAAAACAGACTGCCCTTTCTGTATATACATACCTTCTTTCAATGAAAGCTCTTCTGTAATCAGTGAAATATCTTTCATCGTACCGGCCCCTGTATTCATGCTACCGCCATTAGCTGCTTCATGAATATGGCCACTGTAATTACTATAGACCGCAATGGTCAATGTGGGTTTTCCAGCTTTAATAACCTGCTGCAACTGTTCATTACTCATACCAAGCAATAACAATTTTTCTTTGGCAGCCTGAATAAATGTTACATTCTCTGCATCATTCTTAATCAGGAACAAGAGGTTTTGCTGGGTTGTCATCAATTCGGGGCTGTAAATGTCCAATATGTGCTGGCCCTTATTTATTTTCTGGTAACGATACCGTACATACAACTTTTCAATTCTTCCAGTCACTCTTGATGAAATACTCCCCACCTGCCTCGTATCATAGGCAATAGTGCCCAATGCATCAATTTCTATCTCTTCTTCTTTTTTCTGTATTGAAGTAACTGGAATTGATGAAACAACAAATTCATTAGTTGGCTTTAATAATGCTTCCAGTTCTGCATCACCAGATTTTGCACCCCCTGTTTCCTTTTTTACCAAGTCCATTCCGCAGATTGGGCAAGTTCCGGGTTTGTCCCGGATGATTTCGGGGTGCATGGGGCAGGTGTATTCAACGGCTGCATGACCATCATGTTCTGTGTTATCCATCATCACTAAGTCCATTCCACACTTCGGGCATTTACCAGGCTTGTCACTGAATACAGAATCTTCCGGCATCGGACAGGTGTACATTTCCTTTGCTACTTCTGTTTTGTGTACTGCATGAGGGTCTTTGTTATTGTTACAAGCAGTAACAATCATCACAATCAAAGCTGGTATAAAATAAATTCGCTTCATACTATTTTTGCTTAACTCAATTGATACTGTAACATCATACCATCATCTTCATGTTCCAGATTGTGACAATGGAACACAAACTTGCCCGTATTATTTTCAAAAGGAACCAGCACTTTAACTGTTTCACCCGGCATAACTAATACGGTGTCCTTCCATCCATTCTCAGATGCAATCAGGTTGCCCCTTCCGCCACTGCGTTGCAATACCTGGAAGAAAACACCATGCAGGTGCATAGGATGCGGTTCATCACCCATACTGTTATCAAATACCCATATTTCATTTGTATTGGCTGCTACCGTTTCATCAATCCGACTGCTGTCGAATAATTTTCCATTTATGCGGTGACGCATTTGCATTCCATTATTCATTGGCACTCCGTGATGCTCCATTGCATTGGAGATTTCAAATACTCTTGTCCTTACTGCTGAAGATGCTACTATAGCAGTAATGGCAGAAAGGTTTGTAGGAACAGTAAATGTAATGGCAGAAGATACTGTTACTTTAAATTTCATGATTTTAAAACCCTGCTTGCCCTGTGCATTACCACCGTTGCCAAATTCTTTGCTTAATAAATAAATTTCAGTTCCGATTGTGGAACTGCTAAAGTTTACAAGCACATCCAATCTTTCTCCGGGGGCAACCAGGATTTCTTTTACTGCAACAGGATTTTTTAATAAGCCGCCATCGTTACCGATAATTATCATGTCAGCATTGTTACTCAATGCAAGATTGTAAACCCTTGCATTGGAACCGTTGAGAATACGAAGACGGTAATAGCGGGTAGCGACTTCTGTATAAGATGAATAAATACCGTTTACAATAATTGATTCGCCCATGTAACCGGCCATCACTTCCTCCATTGATGGATTATAAGTAATGCCGTTTGATGAAATACGTTTATCCTGTATTACCAATGGCAATTCATATTGGCCGGATGGAAGGCTTAACGCCGCCTCTTCAGTATCATTAATAATAAACATTCCGGCAAGACCCTGGAACACCTGTTTACCTGTCATTTCATGCGGATGCGGATGATACCAGCTTAACCCAGCTCTTTGGTTTACGGTGAACTGGTAACGAAATGTACCCCCTGCACCAGCCAACTGGTCTGGATGGCCATCCATCAAAGCAGGAATCTTTAAACCATGCCAGTGGATGTTAGTATGTTCTGATAAATTGTTCTGTAATAAAACGTTCATTGCATTGCCTCTGTTAATCCTGAAAGAAGGACCCAACAGGCTATTGGGCTGATAGCCTAATACGGGAATATTTGTTCCTTTAATGTTTGCTACAGTAGCCTGTGCCGTCAATGTATGGTTAGCACTTGCCTGAGCCGGATAAGAAAGTAATCTTGAAAAATCTCCTTCCGTTACCGGTACAGGTTCTGTCATCAAACCCATGCGATAGTCTTTTTTACAACCACTGCAACTGGCAAGAAAACCTGCAACAGCACCACCTGTTAATACTGTTCCGGCACTAAGCCCGGATATCTTTATAAAATTTCTCCTTTTCATATAGTTGGGTTTTATTTATTTTCAATAATACGTTCGATAGTTACCTGCAATCGCAAAGCCTGATTTAGTAATTCAATATATTCAAGTTGCTTCATGTTTAATATTTCCCATGCATCATAAAGCATAAAGAGCTCCTCTGTGTTCTGCTCATATCCCAACTGCATTGTTTTATAGTTGTTCTTCAATGCCGGGATAATATTTTCTTCATAGAGTTTAACCTGTTTTTTCTTTAGTTCCATTTCATTCCGCATACTATATGCCATGCCGCTGTACTCATTCACCATCATCTCTTTTTGAGATTGAATAGCATTTGCCTTCCATTTCAGGCTTTCGATATTGGCTTTATTCATCTTTGATGACCATTTAGCCATCGGTATTCTAACCATGCCCATAATAGTATATTGTAATGGCTGGCCCCCAAAGCCAATCATATTCTCATAACGTATCCCAAATTGTGGTTTCAGGCTTTGCTTTTCTGTTTCCTGTTTCAGTGTTGTAAGATTAATCTCCCGGTCTAATGATTTTAAATCACTCCGGCTTTTATAAAAGAGTGTACTGTCAAAAACAATATTTGCGAAGTCAGTAAGCTGGTAAGTAGTATCAATGTCAAATAGTGCATTGCATCCCTGCCCATAAGGGCATTGATGCGGATACGTTTTTCTTTATGTCGTTTTCAAACATTAACTGCATGTTCTTTACATCCCCCAATGCAGCTTTAGCTTTGTAATAAGCACTTATTTTTTCCAACCCGTTTCTGTACCGTATTTCTGCATTTTTTATCATGAAGTCCAGAATCTTTTCATTTTCTGTGAGTACCAGTAACTTTTTCTTCAGAATTATCCATTCATAATAAAATTGTTTTGCATCATTAGTCAATTCATTCAGTGTTGCGTTCTTTTTCTTTTTCCACTGAAGACATGGCCTTCATGTATCGTTCATCTGCATCCAGTTTTCTTTTATTGGCAAACATCTGCTCGCCTGAAACCATTACGGAACCCATGCCCGGTATATCGCCTTCCCTATGCCAGAGCCTTGCATCATACGGAGTCATGAACTGTCCGATACCAAATTGTGGTGGCATCCAGCTTCTTGCACCCTTAGCTGCTTCATCCATTGACCGGATTTCATTGTCATACATCTTCACCACCGGGTGAGACGCTTTGATGCTGTCAATGATAGCATCGAGTTTCAATGTTTGCGACTTACTGCCGGAAGCAGCAAGCAGGGCAAACAATGCCGGGAGTAGTTTATTCTTTAACATCTATCAATTCAATTTTGCCTTTACGTTTTAATTCTCTTTCCTTTATCATTTCAAATATTACTGGTGTGATAAGTAATACATAAATAGTTGAAGTGATAGTACCGCCAATCAATGGAATGGTAATAGGCCGCATGATATCGCTGCCAACACCGGTTGCCCACAGAATAGGTATCAAACCAAAAAGACCAACAGATACCGTCATTAATTTTGGTCTCAACCTTTTAGCCGCACCTTCAATTACAAATTCCCTGATGACGGCTGGTGTTAGTGTTGCTTTGGAGTTACCATGTTTTGCTACCATGTTCTGCATAGCCTCATTCAAATAAATGGTCATCAGCATGGCTGTTTCTATTGCCATTCCAAATAAGGCGATGAAACCAACTGCAACAGCTACTGATAAATTGATACCATAAAAATAAACCATGAACACACCTCCAATCAATGCAAAGGGAACAGTAAGCATGGTTACCGCTGCCTCTTTAAAAGAATGATAAGTAAAATACAGCACCATAAAAATGATGATGAGAACAATTGGCATTATGGTCTTTAATGTCCTGTTTGCCCTTATCTGGTTTTCCCATTGTCCGCTCCACTCTAAGAAATAGCCTTTGGGCAATTTGGTTATCATCTTGTTTAGTTTTTGCTGTGCTTCTTTTACTGTACTGCCTAAATCTCTTTCCCGTACATTAAATAATACCGTTCCCCGCAGCATTGCGTTTTCAGAATTAATCATCGGGGGGCCATCACTCAATTTTATATCAGCCACCGCTTCCAGGGGAATGGGACCGAAGTTCATCGTTTGCACCTGCAATCTTTTAGCGATTCAAGGTTGTTACGGAAATCCTGCCCATATCTGGCATTTACAGAAAAACGCTGACGGCCTTCTATCGTAGTAGAAAGTTTCATGCCACCCAATGCACTTTCAATGACAAGGTTAACATCATCCACACTTAAACCATACCTGCCTATTTCCTCTCTTTTTATTGCAATGTCTATGTATTTACCCCCGTGATAGGTTCTACATACAAATCTTTTATACCATCAATTCCTTCCAGTTGTTTTTTGATAGTTTGTGCAAAAGCATAAATACTATCAATGTTTTGTCCATATACTTTTAACCCTACATCAGTCCGGATACCGGTAGAAAGCATATTAATACGGTTGATAATAGGTTGTGTCCATCCGTTGGTAACACCCGGTATCTGCATTTTTGCATTCAGTTCATTGATGATGCCATCTTTGGTCATTCCTTTACGCCATTCACTTTTGGGCTTCAGTAGTATGATGGTTTCAATCATGCTGATAGGCGAATTATCCGTAGCCGTATTTGCCCTGCCTGCTTTCCCCAGCACATGATAAACTTCGGGAACAGTACGGATTAGCTTGTCCTGCACTTGTAATAATCTTTTTGCTTCTGAATTGGATACGTCCGGTAAAGTAACTGGCATAAAAAGTAATGAACCTTCGTCCAGCGGTGGCATAAATTCAGAACCCAGGCGGGTCATCATAATTATACCAACAGCTAATGCAGTAAGGTTGATACCGATAGTTGTTTTGCGCCATTTCAAACACCATTTAAGAATGGGTGTATAAATTCTTTCTAATGTTCTGGTAATCGGGTTAGCACTTTCAGGCTTCAGTCTTCCTTTTAGAAAAAATGAAATCAGTACAGGAGTCAATGTAATTGCTAAGAAAGCATCTATCAACAGTATAAATGTTTTTGTCCATGCAAGCGGATGAAAAAGTTTTCCTTCCATACCAGTTAACAAAAACACCGGCAGAAAAGAAGCCACTACAATGATGGTGGAATAGAAAACACCTGGCCCCACCTGTTTAGAAGACTTTTCAATGATGTCCATCTTTTCCTCAGATGTCAACGGGTCTGTATTTCGTTTAAACCACTTTGCCATGTTTATGTTTTATTAGTTGTCTTTGATTTTTCTGTTTGGGCTTCACTGATATGCCGGTAAGCATTTTCCACCATTACAATTCCATCATCTACAACCACACCAATTGCCAGGGCAATACCTGTCAATGACATAATGTTGGAAGAGATGCCAAACATTTCAAGGAATATAAAACCAGCCGCTACGGAAATGGGTAATTGAATTAAAATGATAACGGCACTTCGCCAGTGAAATAAGAAAATGAGTACGACAAGCGATACAGCAATCATTTCTTCTATTAATGTACCTTTTACTGATGCAATGGCTTCCTGTATCAAAGTACTTCTGTCGTAGGATGTTTTAAAAGTTACCCCATCGGGCAAACCTTTTTCCACTTCTTTCATTTTTTCCTTAATGGCTTCTATTACTTTATTGGCATTTTCATTGTACCGCATTACTACAATGCCGCCTACTACTTCGCCTTTACCATCCATATCAAATATGCCGAGGCGTAAATCGCCACCCATTTGCACTGAGCCAATATCTTTTACTCTTACAGGAATGCCATTGTAATTGCTCAATGCAATATTCTCTACATCTTCCTTGCTTTTGATATACCCTAAGCCCCGGATGATATAAGCCATATCTGCCATTTCAAACTTTCTACCCCCTACATCATTGTTATTGGATTTTACTTTATTCATCACATCCATCAGGGAGATATTGTAATACTGCAATTTTACCGGGTCAACTACTAACTGGTACTGTTTTTCAAAACCACCAAAGGAAGCTACTTCAGCTACTCCCTTTACGGTTTGCAAGGCAAATTTTATATACCAATCCTGTAAAGCCCTTTGCTCTCCCAAATCCATTTTTGGTGCATCAAGGTGATACCAGTAAATATGACCAACACCTGTTCCATCAGGGCCAAGTGAAGGTGTTACCCCCTGGGGCAATAATCGTTGAGCAAAATTCAATCGTTCCAATACCCTTGTTCTTGCCCAGTAGATGTCAACATTATCTTCAAAAATCACATATACAAAACTCATCCCGAACATGGATGAGCCACGGATATTTTTAATCTTCGGAATCCCCTGCAAATTGCTCACCAATGGATAAGTCACCTGGTCTTCTATCACCTGCGGACTGCGACCCATCCATTCTGTAAAAACGATGACCTGGTTCTCACTCAAATCAGGAATGGCATCAATGGGATTTTTTTTGATTGAGTAAATGCCATACGCAAACAGGCCGCCGGCAATGAGCAGCACGATTAACCTGTTGCGTAAAGCCAGTTCAATTAATTTTTGAACCATGATGATGTTTTAATAATTATTTAATCACTTCTTCAATGGTACCACAGGTAAGCATTTTTGCACCGAAATAAGGATTCTTTATTTCTTTCATTTCACTAATCCACATGGCTCCCTGGTTATTTCTTGCCATCGGGCAATGGTCATGATACAGCGGACGGCCTGCGCCAAAATTCTTTACCAAATCATACACCACTTCACTCATCATCACAAAGTGGGAACGCTGATGCTCTATTTTGTCACCATTCTTTGCAATGTGTTCTGCATGTTCTTTCATTTCTTCTTCATTTTTATCATACGCTGCTTTTTGTTCAGCAGTCAACAATGATTTATCAAGTTTGCTGATTGCATTTTCCATTGCTTTAGCGCCACTGGCGGCTTCGCTGCCATTATCATTAGTCAGTGCATTTTTTATATGCAGATAATGGTCAACTATTTCCTTAATGGAAGCGGTTGCTTTTGCATCCACATTGGTATAAGCAACAGTAACAGCTTTCACTTCTTTATCATCTGGGGTGACTGCATGTTGGGTGGTGTCTTTGTTCTTGTTGTTCATATCATGGCCTTCATGTTCATTCTTGCTTCCGCCACTGTTACAGGCAGTAAACAAGATGGTACTGATAGCTACTACACTAAAGAATATCCTTTTCATATTTGCTTGATTTTATTTGTGATTAATGTTGATGGTTAGAATGGTCATCTTTCTTTTCCTTTAAATCCATTCCGCATTTGGGGCATTTACCTGGCTTATCATAGGTTTTATCACCTTCACATTTCATAGGGCAGGAGTAAGCAATTGCCTGTTGCTCTTTTTCTTTCAGGGACATCCCACATTTTGTACACTTGCCAGGTTTATCGCTTGTTACTTCAGGATGCATAGGGCATGTGAATGTTTTCATCACTTCCATTTTCATTTTTTCTTTGGGGGAAAGATTTAAATTCATTCCGCATTTGGAGCATTTGCCCGGCTTATCGCTGGTAACTTCCGGGCATCGGGCAAGTATAAGATTGAGTTGTTTTTCCTTTTCTTTCAGTTCCATCCCGCATTTAGAACACTTGCCGGATTTGTTGCTGTTTTCATCAGGGTGCATGGGACAGGTGTAGATTTTCATTACCTCCATTTTCATTTTTTCCTTTGGAGAACTGTTCATTATAGTACCACATTGGGGACACTTACCGGGCTTGTCGCTTACAGTTTCCGGATGCATAGGGCAAGTATAGGTTTTCATTACCTCCATCTTCATCTTTTCTTTAGGAGAAAGAGTCAGGTCCATTCCGCATTGAGAGCATTTACCAGCCTTATCACTCACCTCAATGGGGTGCATCGGGCAACTGTATTTAGCTTTTTCTGTTTTTTGTTTGGGAACTTTCATTTTGTGCTTTGTACTGTCTTGTGCAAAAACAGAAACAGACAAGATGGTTAAAGCTGCCATCATCAGCATTGTAAATGATTTCATTTTATTTGATTTAATGTTCAGTGAAGAAATACAAGAATATGGCAAAGAGAAATGCCAATAGCCCGACAATAAAATTGCCTGGCTCATAAAAGAAAATAATCTTTAAATAAGGAAAGTACAATTGCGGACGTACACCGCAACGCCACCACTTCGGGGTGGGGCATGGCTGATAGGGTTTTCCTCTGTTACAGTCGGAAAATCAGCAGAAGGTATTTCAACAAATGATACAGGTATTGCTGTTGCGAACAACTGAATCATCTGAAAGCCTGCTTCGGCAGCTTTCTGGTCGGTATCGTTCTTTATGAATTTATGCTCATCCTTGCAGCAGCCATTGTCTTTTTCATCGCTTTTCTCCATGCCACATTTACTGCAGGTTTTGGATTTGTTATGCCCAAGCCCCAATCAGCTAACTGACCCATGCAGTAGTGCATGTGTACCATTGCACCTGTAGATGTGCTGATGTATAAAACTGCTAATATAGCTGTGATGAACTTTTTCATAAAATCTCCTTGATAAAGGTAATGCTATTTCAGAGAAACAAGTTTATATAATTTTGCCGATGTTTTACATTTAACTGACATTTAATTATTTACAACAGTTTTTCTTTCTTACAAAAAGGGCTTTGAATATTCGCCATAAAAAGTTCCCTATTGTTTGCAAAACACTCATTTTTTAGGCAGGTAAATTGTTATTTGACCGTTTACTTTTATCTCATCCAAATGCCCAACTGTTTTAGTCTTTTCGTCCAGCAAATGCACATGCATATAAGTGGTATGATGGGTAAAGATGCTTTGGTGATGGGTGGAATAGAAACCAAGCAAGGTTGTTTTTGCATCAGAGGATTGACCTTCATAAGCAAACTGTTTATGATTTTCCATTGTATGCACTGTGCCTTCTTTCCAATCAATTACATGGTAGCTTATTTTTTTAGGTGTTAGTTCTATTTTGAAAGCAAATGCTAATTCTGTATCATACCCATTTTCTTTAGCGGTAGTTTCTACCAATTTTTCCAGGGCGGCATAGCTGTCAACAGAAACTTTGATACTGACAGTTTTCCATTTTGCTACATTGCTGTAAACAAGTAATGCAGCCTTTGATACCATGTCCTGCTGATTCAATAATTTCTTTTCATCTTTAGCAGTTGAAAATACTTTCCCATCCAATATCATTATTTCACCTTTTAATCCGGCTACGGGACCAAGGCCATAAAGGTGGGTTTTGTTCAAGGTATCAATATCCAGATGAGCTGATGAATCCCCGTTCATCATCACATTTTTCATAGCACCGGAAACCTTTACTTCAGGCGGATTTACAATACATGCAGCAGCCGATAGAAGAATTGCAAGAATCGTTTTTATCATTTTACAACATTTTTAAAAGCATTACTCCACTCATCCCCATCATCAACGCATCTTCAATAATGGTAATGGTACTCATGGGTAAATTAAACACATCACCCAAACAGGCACATTTTATTTTCCGTTTATTCAGTACACTTTGTAAAACCCCCACAATGCTTACCACCATTACTACAAAGGTAACGGCATTGGTGATAATGGGATTAAACCCTGTGAGAAAAGCGATACCTAAAGCCAGTTCTGTAAAAGCATATACATAGCCCCAGCCGCTCCATTTTTTTGCCACCACATCATACATGCTGTAACTTTCTGCAAAACCTTTCAGGTTAAGCAATTTGAAAAACGAAAAGACAAGGAAGAAACCCGCCATAAAATGATTCATCCAACGCATCCAGATATATTCTCCGTGCATATATTCTACCAGTAAAGTAATGCCCGTAATGTAGGCGAATATCAAAAGAATAGGCTTGTAAGTGGCAACCCATGATTTTGTTTCTTCTTCATCAGGAACGGGAGCAACAGCATGTTGCTGGTGTTGGCCTTCTGATAATTGGTATTTAGGGTAGTCTTTTAATGCCGCTTTTAAATCATCAGTTGCAATATGTTTTTCCATATCAATCGTAGCTTCGCCTTTTGCTAAATCAATACTTACTTTTTTTACACCTGCTACTTTTGATAAAAGACCCTGCACTTTTGCCTGGCAACCGCCGCAGGTCATTCCGCTTATATTGTATGTATGTGTCATAGTAATTTTTTATAACACAAAGTTCAGTCAGCAATGCAGCGAAAATGTTATAGAATTATGGAAAATTGTTATGCCTGTTTGTGATTGACATCATCTAATGGATGGCGAAGGCGACTGCCCATTTTCTTAAAATGGCTGGGTGTTAAGCCCGTTACTTTTTTGAACTGTGCAGAAAGGTGTGCCACACTACTATAGCCTAATTGATACGAAATTTCACTGAGGTTTAATTCTCCATATACCAGCAACTCTTTTACTTTCTCAATCTTTTGCAGAATAAAAAAATGCTCTATGGTAATGCCTTCCACTTCGGAGAATAAACGGGAGATATAACTATACTCTTTATTCAATGCCTTACTTAAAAAATTGGTGATACTGAAATGCTCTTCTACCTCGCCAGACTGCACTTTTTTAATCAGCAGGTTTTTTATTTTCTCTATTTGCTTTTGCTTCTGGTCGTCTAATAATTCAAAACCCAATTCTTTCAGTCTTTCATTCAAGCTTTGTAATTGTTTATCCGTTGCAGGTTTTGATAACTCTACTTCGCCCATGCTTACCAGTGCCGGAAGTAATTTTAGTTTTTCCAATTCCTGCTTTACCACTATTACGCAGCGGTTGCAAACCATATTTTTTATGTAGAGTTTCATAATAATTCTTTTACAAAAACCAAAGTGTCTCCTTCCCAAACTCCGACAACACCGGCGTTTTAAAATAAGGGAATATCTCAGCCACCATTTGCGGATAAAGGATTGTAACGGGCATATTTTGCTGGGCTACACTTTTCCAATACATGCGGCTGAACTGATAAACCTGGTCTATCAATAAGTCAATCAGTGCCGGGTCTTCCAGCAGTGAAAGCTGGGTTGAGGTCATTTTTATTTTTACAGGGAACTGGTACTTAGATTGTTTTACAAAGGATGTTTCGTTGTACCTGATATTATTATACAACAGGTATTGCCTTTCTGCTATCTGTACATAAGTGCCCGTTAAGGGCATTAATGTTTTGGGGGCAGCAACATCAAATGCTAACACATTTTTTGTAACCGTTTTATTGATAGTGAGTATTATAACCGGGATGTCCACATTTAAACTATAGAGCATATCCAAAACAGGTTTAAGCTCCTTTTTGCTCATTAGCTTATAGAAATGTATAATCAGCCGCTTTGCTGCCGGGTTTTTGTTCCTGAAATCAATTAAGGCCAGGCGAATAGAAACAGATAAGGCATTTGTATCTTTTGCCGGGAAACAATCGAAATGCAAAAACTTGCCATCATTATCAAAGCAAAATGCGGAGCCGAGCATTTTGTTAGCAGAATTGCGAATGTAAGAAGCACCTATGCCTACAATTAATTCTTTAGCAGGCTCCCTTTTAAGCCGCCACGGAACACCGCCTAATTTGGCCAGCATGGCAATTTCAATATTTGGTAAGGCAAAATTGAAATCGGGCCGAGTGATTTTATCCCTAAAAATCACCTGGGAATGGTAGCCATAAAACAGGAACATTTCCTTCAAACGTATGTATATGCTTTTCTCTGCTGTGGTGGCTTTGTCTTTATCAACGGGGCTCAGATAAATTACCAGGTAACGAACATTATGTTCTTTCTGCCGGTTTTCAAGTGCATGATAGCAAGTGCCTACAACTTTTTGGAGATTTTCAAAAGGAATGTTCCATTCGTCTTTATAGGTGTAGGGAAATTTTACAAATTCATTTAATGATTTTGTTCCGTTCAATCCTTTATCCAAACAATCTTTCAGGGCTTGTACATAAGCACCGTCTGATTTTTGGTAAACAAAAAACAGTTTTACATTATGCGGCTGTTCTATTGTTTTATATGGCCCATACTCTTTTATATCGGCGTAAGGTTCGGTGCCTGTACCGCCGTTGCCATATTCTAACAGGCTTGCATCTGTATCAATTCTTTTAAACTCTTCTTTATTTTTTACAATAAAGCCGGTAGTGGATAAAGGGATTACTGCTCTAAAAGTATCATTATCTAAATATTTAGCATAAAAGCCTGTAATGTTTTTGAAATAATAAGGGTAACGATTATTCTTTTCTGATTTTGGGAAAATGATTTCCAGTTCTGTACCTAATTCGTTACTGATTACAGGGAATACTTCCTGTTGGTTGCGTAATGCTTCATCAGGGAATGAAACGCCCCAATGGTAAAGCAGCCCCCTGTAATTCATCCAGCGATATATCAGGGTGTCTAAGCCCGGAAATTCTGCCATGCTTTTTTTGAGCACCCTTGAATTGCCATCGTAAGAAACAATTAATTCAGGGGTTTTATTAACGCTGTGCTGTACAGCCAGTGTAAACTTATAGTATTGATTGTAGGCTTTGCCCTTTAAAGATGTATCTAACATCCATAACTCTACATCTTTTGTAAAGTTGCGGCGCATAATGGGGGCTATGCCACGGAAATAGTTGCTTATTAAATAACGGTAATAATGCTCAGCAAACTGCAAGTGTACTGTAAGGTCTATCTCCAGTTCTATTCCTCCTTCTCTTAAAGGTTGAAAGTCGCTGTACAGCCATTGTGTTTCTGTCTTTTTAGGGTCGGGCTGGTGGTAATGCTGCACCAGCGGTAATATATCATTACCAATAAAAACAGAGTAGGCACCGGGGAAACCTTCTTTGTAAAATGCAAAGGTTACGGTTTTAGCCGGTGGGGTAAATGGGATGATATTTAGGGTAAGGGTTTGTTGCATATATTATATCTAATTTAAAATGTCAAATTCTGTTGAGTGCTTTTCATAATCATACGGCATCTTCAATTATTTTTATTTCGTCGGGAGTAAGGTCATAAATTTTATAGACCATTTTGTCGATTTGGGTTTCTAATTTCCCTGTATCGGAATTATTTTCTCTGAGGGAATTAATATCATCGACAAGTTTTAGAATCAATTTCTCTTCATCAGATTTTGCCTTTTTAATGGGTATGTTTTCAAAATAAACTGTTCTAATTACTAATCTTCCTCTTTTACTTTCATCTCCTAAGACTGGAGTTATCTTTCTTAGGAAGTACCAAATAACCTTTGAATTTAAAAGGGCCAAAAGATATTTGTCATCTTTTGGAATAAAATAAGCAGGATTCAATGAAACATATTCGCCTTTGTCAATGGCAAACCTACTTTCCAATGCAAATGCCGGTATATGAATTTTAGGTAAAGAAAATTTATCGTAATACTTACAAGGTCGCAATTCCCACCAATGATTTCCCTTATCCCACCGTTTTTCAAGCTGTGTTTGATATTGCTTTAAATGTTCAAAAATTGCTGGGTAATTATTTATGTTTATGCCTACTTTGGTTAATATTATATACCTGTTTTTGTTCCTCAATTCATATTTCCGAATATCATCACCGACGATTATTTTGTAAATAATTTGTTGTGAATTTTTATCTTTTTCAATTAATTCCTTTCTCTTCTCGTCGTCAATTATGAATGCTTCATTGAACCCTGTTAAGACACCTCTATAAATTTCTCCATCAACATAGTCAGTCAATCTATAAGAATTTGTTTTTAACTTATTTAAGATTAAAGTATTTGTAGCATCGCCAAGACTCCAAGATTGACCATTAAAAGAACCTTCTCCTAATAGTTTTCCGTTTTCTCTAATGAAGTTTTCTAATATTAAGAACTTTAAAGTTGAGATTTGAGTAAATTCAACCTGCTTTTTATTATTAGATTTATTAATAGAAACTATTACAGGAAATGTTGCAGCTTCTTCAAAAACTTGCAGTTCACCAAAATCTATAATTTTTGAAATATTATATCCCCATAGAAATTCTCTTAGTTTAGCTCCATAATTTGCACGAATAAACTTATTTGAGGAAATTAAACTAAGAGTGCCATTTGGCTTTAATATTTTGATTCCAAGTTCAAAAAAATAAACTAAAATATCTGCCGTGCCTGCATAAACTGAATAAGTTTTTGATAGTATTTCTTTTAATGAGCCTAATTCTTCTTGCCTGATGTAAGGTGGATTCCCAATAACAATATCAAACCCAACAAAGTCGCCATTTTCATTCAGCACTTCCGGAAACTCAAAACGCCATTCAAATGTGTTCGTAAAAACTGGATTCTTTATATAGGCTTCCAGTTCTTCGTTCAGTTTTTTTATTTCTTTATCCAGCCGGTCTTTATCTTTCTTTTGGGCCACAGTAAGATTATCGCTAAACAATTTTTCGTTTACATACTTGCTTAAAAACTCTGAGGATAGCTTATCCAGTTTAATTTTAGTGGGGTTGCGGTCGGTAATTTTTGATAGAAAGCCAGTTTTTAAATCCTTCATCAGTTGCTGTATGCCCCGCTTTTTATCTTTATCCACTTCATGCTTATAATCGGCCACCCAGCTTTTGTATTCCAGGATCTTTTTTTCAAAATACGGCGTGGCAGCTTTTAAATCTTCTGTAGTGCTAAACCTGCTTATTAAACTGTTACCGCATTTTATATTTATATCAATGTTTGGCAAGGTCTGCAACTCATTACCAATACGGCCACTGTTTTGGGGTTGTCCTTCTGGTATTAAGTAATAAGCGTTTTTCAGCAGTTCTATCCAAAAGCCGCAGGCGGCATATCTGCACACTCTTTGGATTAATGTCAACCCCAAACAGGCAGTTTTCAATAATGGTTTGCTTTTCGTGAAAGAGTGTTTTTTGTACGGTCTGTTTCCAGGGTTGTATATAATGCTGGCTATTTTTATCCGGCTCAATGATGTACTGAAATATATCTCCCTGGGCATCGGTAATTATCAGTTCATCATTTTCCAGTGTGATTTCAATTTCAGAAAGTCTTGTTCCTTGCTCACTAATCAATATTCCTAATTCATCTTTTACAGCAATCAGTTCATTTAATGCAGATACAAGAAAGTGGCCACTGCCAACGGCTGGATCGCAAATGGTGAGTGAGTTAACCTGTTCGTTATACTCTTTCAGTTTTTTGGCACTGCGGTCTTCACTTATATAATTGTACAGGTCACCGAATGTTTCTGCTTTCCAGTTGTATTTATCTTTAAACTTGTTTATCACGGCCTGCCGTATGCTTTGGCGGCACATATACATAGTAATAAAACCGGGAGTAAAAATAGACCCGTCTTTATATCCGTTTATCTTTTTCAAAAATTAATCCGAGTACCGAAGCATTAATAAGGGTTTTACTTTCTTCCTGTATTTCTTCGCTGCCTTCACTTGCAAAATCATAGGCATCAAGGAACTCAAAAAATATTGCAATGTGTTTAGTCTTGCAGCTTTCGCTTTATTTTTATCATTACGTAATACAGTAGAAGAAATTAAATCCAGTTCTGCCGTGCCATCCAGCATGTTTATTTTAATGGTGGCTTCTTCCATTTCGCTGAACTCAAACAGTGAACTGTTTAAATACGGTATGTGGCTGAATTTTTTTTGTACTTTTTCTATGCGTTCTTCATACCGCCTTGCCAGCACCTGAAAAAAAAGTTTGTATACTTCATCATACTGCGGCAGGTTTTCAAAGTTGAGAAAGCGATATTGATTATTGCCTTTATGGTATTTAAGTAACTGCGCCTCCAGCAGTTTTAAAAACAGGATACGGTTTACCCATGTAATGCAAAGTTCAAGACCCACACTGAAAAGCTGGTCGTCTTTGGTTTCACCATAGCTTTTCAGGTCATGTACTTTATGCAGGCAATTTTCTGTTTCAAGAATTGCAATTGTATTTTCTAACAGTGAACCTTCGTTTCGCTGGCCTTCTTTTTTTCTACGGATGATTTTTTTAAAGGCTTTCTAAAAAAGGTTTGGCAATTTCTTTATAAAACAAGTCCGTATTGCTGCTCACTTTTTGGCCTGCCGCCCATTCTTTGTATTGCTTTACGAGTTGTGCGTTCTTATGAAAGATGCGTTCAAATACGGAAGCATCAAAGATGAACCATTCATATATGTTGGTGATAACCACCTGGCGGATGTCATTATTCTTATGTTCAATCCGCTCCCGGAGAAAGTAGAGCATCAGCTCATGCATCGCTTTTGAATTGAGGTTAGTTTTACTAACCATGTCCGCAGTATTTAGCGGACGTTTAACCTCAAACAAAACACCGGCAGGTGTTGCAGCATCTTTGCCGGTATGCACTACAAAATCGGTACGTCCTTTTGTAGCAACATGGTAGGTGGGATTGTAGAAGGTATCCCGTAGAAAATTCATCAGGTGGATTTTGACGTTCTCCTCCGATTCCTTCTCGTCTATCTGGCCAAGCAAGGTGATGAGGTTCTTTTTGAATGCCTCCATCTCAGGCCGCTTTGGCTTGATAAGGCGATATGCTTTATTTAGAGCCTGTTTGAGGCTGATTTCTTTTGTCGTCATGCACTTATATGAATTTCTTTTACTGCCATTGGTAATATTATTATTTGTTTGCCTTCTTAATTTTATTAGATACTTGTTTCAATGCTTCATCCGCCTGCTTTTCATCTTTCAACACATCATACAACTGGTCTGCTAACCAAAGTGTTATCAATTCATCTTTGTCCACTTTCAATATTTCAGCTAAAATGATAATCTGCTCTTTTTTAATTGGCCGTTCGCCTCTTTCCATTTTACTGATAATAGAGGTATCAACATCCAGCTTTGAGGCTACCTGCCGTAACAGCAATTTTTGCTTTGTCCTGAGTTCTCTTATTCTATCACCAAATTGTGTTGCCATTGTAAAAATATTGACTTGACAAATATTGGCAAATATAAGAAACCAATAACAACAATTGCTAAAAGGAATAGCAAATTTGCAAACATTGCAAAGTCTGCAAACAATGCAAAAGCCCTGATAGGGCTTTTAAATGCGTTGGTAGGAACCGGCTTTAATTTTAGTGAGGCTTACGCCGAGGCAGGATTTTAGTACATCATCCACCGTTCTGGCAGATAGCTTAAATTTTGTACCTATTTCGGTGGCTTCTTTCCTTGTAAATTCTTTAGGCAATGCCTCAAAGAATTTTCGTTTACCATCGCCGGAATGAAACTGCATACTTTCATTTTGCTTTGGCAGGTTATTGAACATAAGCAAACTGTGTTGTAAATAGGTTTGTACTATTAAGAGGGCTGTATTAAAATCTTCATCGGTACAAATAATTGTTTCGGTCATATCCCCATTTTCATGCTTTCGCAGTGCGGAGAATATCATGCAGATTCTAAAAAGTACCAACCCCAACCGATATACCACACCTGCTGCATCTTCGCTGGTAAAGGTTACCACTTCCGACAGCATTTTGGGAAAGGTGGTATTGATTATCTGCCATTGTGATGGCTGTAATTCAACCATAGTGGGGGATTGCTCTAATAGATTAATGAGTTGTAAGATTTGGTCTGAGAGTGCCTCAAAATGGTCGTTATAAACAATGGTATTGCTTTTGGGAGAAGGGTCTTGCCATTCAATATTATTTTTAAAGGCATAAAACAGGAAACGGCTGAATAAGCCATCTTCTGCGGACGAAATAAGCCTGGGAGCCTGTGCCGGTGTGCCGGATAAGGCCACCGCCAGCCGTGGTTCATTTATCTCCACATACTCATTGCCCGTTTTACGGGAAATAGATATTTTTTCATGGTGAAAGGCAGACCTGAGAATGGGTGAATAGTCGCCCCAATCCTGTTTTTTTGCTCCACTCATGGTATCGGCTTCTGTTTCGCAAATGATGCCTTGCCCGTCGTTGGCTTGCAGATGCTCTACCATTCTTGCCTGACTGCAATCTGCCGGAATGAATACAATTTTAAAAGGGGGTGGTTGTGGTTTTTCCGGTGCTGGCTCTCCTTTGTTTTTTTTGAACTCCAACCGTTTATATTCTGCCAGTTCGGTTTCATATATTTTTTGTGCCTCCCTGCTATGCTGTAAAATTTTTTGATGGTACTTATCGCCCAATCGTTTGGCATTTTTTAATACTCCTTTGCCACTGGCTGCCGGGGCAATGATGAAAGTGTATAAGTGCGGATACACCCTTTCGTTAAAATAGATACCTGTTACTTTTGGCAGACAGCCGCTAATAATGGAAATAGCACCGGTAAAGAAAACATCCCGTTTACGCTTATCGGTAAATGCCCTTGCACCTTCTTTAAGTATGTGGGGCAATGCATCATATACTTCATCGGGGATGGTGGGGGTGGTTTTTAAATAGTCTTCTAAAGGGTCATCATCCGGCTGGGAAGGTTGCTGTTCTGCACTTTGCATCTTTGCAGTGTTTGCAAACTTTGCAAACTCGGTGCTGTGGTGTTTGTAGG
Organism: Chitinophagaceae bacterium; assembly: GCA_016708765.1. GTDB lineage: Bacteria > Bacteroidota > Bacteroidia > Chitinophagales > Chitinophagaceae > JJ008. Next base: position 11,065 of record JADJFD010000001.1, on the reverse strand, counting down.
CACTGTTTACCGAATCTTTAATTTCTCTTTCAGATAAATCAAAATGCTGTGAACATAAAATTTCAGTATCGGATTGCGATAAACCAGCTCTGTTGCAATTAGAAGCAAGCAGGTACATATAATTGTTACGGTTTCCATTTTCATAATTGGCTTTTTGATTGGTGAATGTGATTTGTTGCTGAAAGATTAGCAGGTATTCATCTGGTGCGGTACTTTCTTCTTTTGGTTCCTGCATGGCAACTACCGGAACCGGTTTTTGCTGAACAGGTACATCCTGTACAGGAAACTTTTCGTTGTAAATGTTTTTATACAACTGTGGGTCGTGGCTTACAAAACAAAGCCTTGTAATGTCTTTGCATTTTACATCGGCTTTTAAGCCGGTGGCCTTTTCATAATACTGCTTTACCTGCTGGTAGGCTGTATCGTGATGTTCTGCGCCGGTGTTTACTTCAATAAAAACTTTCAGGCCGTTACCGCTTGGGCTAACGAAGCAAAGAAAAGTGTAAGGGATTGCAATAATGATTTGAAAGGCTGCAATTAATTGTTCCGGTGTTAGCTTATCAAAATCAAGATGTACAAAGCCGCTGTACTGCACCATGTTTGGGAGCAATCTTTTGTATTTGAAAGTTGCCGATGGGGTAAAGGCGGGAAGCTGCTGCTTCTTTGCCTGGGCTTCTTCTGTTTTACCCTGTGCCATCAGGTCCCGGATTTCTGTTACTGCTGGTTTGTACTTTTCGGATGCTATCCAATTGGAAAGGATAATCAGCGAAACATCCTCTACCGGATTGGTAAAGTTTTTAAATATGGTGCATACTGCCATTGTTCAAGTCTTTAGTTCAATTGGGAAAAAATTGTTACTTCCTTTTGCTGCGGATTAATAAATCCGATGCAGAGGCTTCTGATTCTTCGGCTGTGGGTTGCCGGTTTCGTTGCAGCCATGTATCCAGTTCTTCCCGGCGGAAGTACAATTTTTTTCCCTGTGGACAGAAATGCGGAATGTGCTTTGTACTGGTGAGCTTGTACAAATGTGAAGGGCTTACATCAAGGTACTTACAAGCCTCGTTAAAATTTATGGTTGTTTTTTGCAAAAGGTTTTGCTCATCCAGCTTGTTAGCAATTTCGGTGAGCTTGTCGAGGATTAAATTTTCTGTATTCATCGTTTTCACAATCCTGTTTTGTCAGGATTTGAAAACAAAAAGAGAAAGTAAGGGAAAGGTGAAGCGGTGGTGATGTCACTTCACCAAAATCACTTTTTTAACTGCTGTAAATCAGCATCATACATTGATGGTTTTTCAGAAAATTTTGCTTTGGTAGTTGCCCTTTCGTTGTTTTTAAATTGCGAAAACATGTCGTGCAGGAAGTTAATCCAGCTTTCTTTAATTGATTTGGTGGTATAAAGGGTTTTGTGCAGCAGATAAAATGTATAACGTATGTAATTGTTCGGCAGGTTAATTTGTGGAAGTGGATTTCCAATTGCAGGCACTAATTCATTTTCTATCAAACTACTTACTGCGGCTATCAGTTGATTAAACTGTTCGCCTGACATTATTTTTTCATTCTGTGCATTAACCCCTTTCATGAAAGCCAGGTGCTGTAAAGCAATTTTTTGCTGTTCTTGTATATGCACTTTATTTATAATTGTCTTTGGCTCTATCACAGTCCGTTTATCGGCAACTGTAGCAAAAACATTGCTGGCCGCATTTGTATAAACTGTAGCCTGTGTTGTTAACCAGTGATACAAAAGAGACGGAACTGAATGGTGATTTTTTGAAGTGGTTTCAATAAAGTATAATTTGTTTAACTCGTTGTTTACAATTTCGAGCCGGTCAATACCAAGCTGAACGCTATTTATTTGGTTTTGAATATCTCCCTTTACGCTGCTAAAAAGCTCTGAAACGAGTGTCGGATTTAAAAGGTTTTTTATTTCGGATGGATTATGGCCTAACAAGTGCAGGTAAATAGCATTCTCATATTTTGCTATTACGGCTTCTTTTTGTTCCAGATTGGTTTCGGCTTTCAGTTCCTCAAATATTTTCCTGATTGCATTATAAGAAAACAAATTGTTATCAATGCAAAACATCAGTTTGTGTTCGTAATAAGCCCATCCGGGATGCAGGTAATTTTCATCATACGTTTCCTTTAAAAAGGTTTGGAAAAAAGCTTTCGGAATAATTGGTGACTTTACATTGTCCGCAAATAGTTCCTGTATTTCAAAGAAAAGATGAACCACAAAATACCTTGCCACATATAAAGCATAATGAACAGCATCGGTCTGTGGATTGGGTGGATGGCTATATCCTTTTTCTTTCATTTTATCAGTCAGATTCAATGCCAGGTATTTTAACTCTTTCAGGTATTCGTTGATAAGAAATGATTTCATTTCGTTGTCCATTTCGCTGCAACTGTTAATTATTAAATTGAACAAGCGAAGCGTTTCCTGCCTGAAGGTTAAATAATAAAAAGCAGTGAATGTGTTTGTATGCTGTGGAAGTATAATTGCAAAAAACGGGGGAACAAGATTTGTCGCTGTAACCGGCTCCTGTGATTTTATATAGTCTGCCAAAGCCGGAAAAGGTTGTAATAAAGAAGTCATTTGATAATGTAGTTCCACATCATTAACAGGAACGGATGCTGTTGCTTTCAAATAACAGGGTTCAATTGCACTGGAAAAATTATCATTTGTGTTTAGCCAGGGAATTAAATCGCCGTTGAGAATACCATATAGTGTTGTAAACTTTACCATGATTCAGTTAACAGGTTTGCATATTGCAGTTTCACATTATCAGTAAAGCTATCTAAATAATTTTCGGTTGTAACTAATGAGCTATGACCTAATGATTCTTTGATGAACTCTGTAGAAACTCCTTTACGTTTTAGTACAGTTGAGAAAGTATGCCTTGCTGCATAGGTTCCTATCTTCTGGTCTATTTCTAATTCAATCCGTATTAGTTCCATTCTTTTATTAACCCATTTAATAAAACGCTGGCAACGGTGCTTTACTGTTTTGGGTGCAAGCCCTGTTTCTAATACTGGAAACAGGTAAGGGTTTTCAGGAATGGTATTTTTCCATTTCCTGATAATATCTTTTGCCCTGGGATTAAGGCCAACTTTTATTGGCCGCAAATCTTTCTTTTTTGTGTTCTTTGTTTTTGCCCTTATGAAATGCAAATAATCGCCATTGATATTTGAAGGCTTCAATTCAATAATATCTGCAAAGTTGATACCGCTGCACAGGTAAGAGAGAATCCAAAAATCAAGTGCCTTCTGTTCGTCTGCTTTCTCCGGTGTATGATTTAGAATTTTTTGAATGTCTTTTTCTGACAGGGCTTTCTTAACATTCCTGCCGGATGGTATTTCATATTTTTTGAACGGATACTTTTCTGCGGAAAGAACATTGGCATTAATTGCCTGGTTAATGATGGCCCTGAGTTGGCGGATATAAATACTGACTGTTGTATAAGATTTGCTGGCATCGGTCAAATGCTTTTCATAATCTTCTAACAAAGCCGGGGTAACATCCTGCAAGTGCAAACCCTTTTTATAAAGATTCAACGAATTGATTGTAGTACGGTATGCGATAGCAGTACCAACTCTGCCTTTATCATGCAACTCATTAATGTACGTATCAAACCAGCTTTGCAGTGTTGTTGTTTTGGTGGTGGGCTTTGGTGACTTATCAAAAAACAATTCTTCAAAGGCAACGAAAGAGAAGGGGTTTATTTTCTCTATTGTTTTTTCAACTGAAGCTTGCAGGGTGTTGAGCTTCTTCCTGATTTCTTTCAGGTTTTCATCCCGGAGATTGGAGCCGTTCAATTTTTCCCAATCATCGGTTGTAACGTGGTAGGAAGTAGCGTACCTTTTTTTTGTAGGTTTGCAGTAGATATTTAATTTAATCAAACACTTGTTCTCAGCGTTTGGCCTTGATTTATCAAGGAAGAAATTGACGGTAACTTTTTGCTCTATCATTAGTTCTTTCTTTAGTTATTAGCGACCTGAATGTGACCTCAAATGTGACCTCAAAGGTACTAATAAGTGCTAAAAAAAGTAGCAAAAAGGAAAAATATTTTTTATAAAATGTTGATTTACATAGCAAGTGCAAAGAGGGGACAAACAAGAGAAGGATAGGTACTCCGACTTACAAGCAGAGGGTCGGCGGTTCGAACCCGTCAACCCCCACACCTAAGCCTCTTTATCGAGGCGTTTTTGTTTATGTGGACAGTCTACATAATTTATTCCAGGATTAAAGATCGGTATTATACAGGTTTTACAGGTGATTCTATTACTGAAAGAATCAGAAAACATAACACCAGGCACTCGGGGTTTACCGGTGGTGGTTCTGGAGATTGGGAACTCCAATATTCTGAAACTTTTACTAATAAAGAGGAGGCTTCAAAAAGAGAGCGGGAAATAAAAAGCTGGAAGTCCAGGAAAAAGATTGAAAAGCTTATTGGGGAAGGGCACCCCGACTAACAGTCGGGAGGGTCGGCGGTTCGAACCCGTCAACTCCCACATACAAGACCTCTAAGATACTTTGATTCTAAGTGTTTTAGAGGTCTTATGCTATTAGCAGGTTACTACAAAATGAACCCTAAAAGCCCCTTTTACTTGTAAATTGCCTGTAAGTTTTCGGCTAACTATATGCTCAATCTTAAAGAGCATGGAAATTACATTCAGGTTGATCATTGACCAGGTAAATCAAAAAAAATTTGCACTTTGTCTTAGAATGGGAATGTGCAATTAAGCCAAAAAATTTGATATGCCTGACAAACCTGAGCAGGGTCATCATATCCGATTGTCCCTACAGCGTACCTTACATCAGAATCAAAAAAATTAAATTATGAAAAAGATTTTCAGTGCTTTGTTTTTGCTAGCAGGAGCAATCACAATTTTAAGCACTGCAGCCCCAGGCTGTAAAGCCAAACCCAAGGATGCCAATATTAAAACTTCGATTGAAGCAGCTTTGAAGTCCGATCCGCAGACTTCAGGCCTGTCAGTTGATGTTAAGGAAGGAGTGGCTACCGTTACCGGGGAGGTTAAAGATGCTTCAGTACAGGCAACTGTGGCAACTATAGTTGGCGGAATAAAAGGTGTTAAGTCAGTACTGAATAATGTAACGGTTACACCACCAGTTGTTATTACACCCGATGATCCTCTTACTATGGCTGTTAAAGATGCGACAAAAGATTTTACTGGGATTACAGCAACCGTAAAGGATGGAATAATCTACGTTACCGGGGAATTAAAATCAGCCGACTGGAAAAAATTGAAAATGGCATTGGACGGGTTGAAACCTAAAAAAGTAGATGCTGCTGGTTTGAAAATATCTAAATAAACAAGTAAATCTAATTATTATGCAACTAAAAGATAAATACAAAGATTTAATGGATGCCGCTGTTGCATCAGGAGTTAACAACCTGCAAGTCCGAGAACAGGATGGCGTTTTGTACATTGATGGCGAGGCACCAAGTGGAGTTGTAAAAGATCAGCTTTGGGAAACCTATAACAAACTGGATCCTGATTTTCTTTCCGGAGATGTTGTCATGAATGTAAATGTATCCCCCTCTATTCCTGGTACAAAAGTCAAAGTGACTACAGAAAGATCAAATCTGAATATTCGCAAAGGGCCTGGCACGGATCAACCAATTGTCGGTAAAGCTGCCCACCATGAAATTGTAACATTGGTAAGCCAATCAAATGATCAGTGGTGGCTGATACGGACAAACGATGGCGAGGAAGGCTATGCCTATGCACAATATCTTACGCCAGAACCAAATTGACGGCTCCTATATTGCAGGAAAATGATGTAGATTTTTTTTTCACTTAAATAAAATTTTATGCCAATAGTAAAAGTCATAGAAGTTATTGCTTCTTCGCCTGTCAGCTTTGATGACGCCATCAAAAATTGTCTTGCCGAAGTTTCTAAAACCGTTCACAATATTGATTCTATCTATGTGAAAGATTTCAAAGTGCATGTAAAAGAAGGAAAGATCACTTCCTACGGTACAATTTGCAAGGTATCCTTCCGGGTAGATTCATAATACAGGGACAGTAAGTCAAAAACAGGTTATCTACCTGTCGGATTTATTGCATTGGGTTACCAAAATGGTTTTCAACCAAGAAGGCTTCAGGGAGACGAATATCAAAGTATCCCTTAGGCCTTTTTTTCTGTGCAGCCTTCCAAGTAGTGGGTCTGCGGTTCAAACCTGTCAATTCCCACATCAAAGCCATGTTATTGAGACTTTTTTTTATTGCAATAATAATCTGAAATAAATTTTTACTTTTACACCCTGAATGAAAGCTACAGCAACTAATACGGATTCATTACAATCGGAAGAAACGGATGTACTTACCCTTACCGAAAACAATTGCCGGCTCATTGTCTGGAATGATGAAGTCAATACTTTCGAGTGGGTAATTGAAACCCTGATGGAAGTATGCGGACATGCCCACGAACAGGCTGAACAATGCGCTTATATCATCCATTTCCAGGGCAAATATGCAGTAAAAAATGGCCCTTACGATGACCTGAAGCCCCAATGTGATGCAATCACAGAAAGAGGTATCAATGCTACCATTGAAGTCATCGCCGTATAATTCATTTCTGATCCATGGCCATTTTCGCCCTTGATAAAGAACTTGTTTTTCCCCCGGTTCATTTATCAGAACCTGATGGATTACTGGCAATGGGTGGTGACCTTTCTCCGGAAAGGTTAGTGCTGGCTTACCGCCATGGGATATTTCCCTGGTACGAGGGTGAACATATACTCTGGTGGAGTCCTGATCCGAGATTTGTTTTATTTCCCGGCGAATTAAAAGTGAGTAAAAGCATCAAGCCATTACTGAAAAGAAACGAATTTGATTTTACCATCAACAAAGCCTTCCAACAAGTTATTCTCCGATGTAAAGAAACAAAAAGACCCGGGCAGGAAGGAACCTGGATAACCAACGAAGTAGAAAGAGCCTATTGTAAAATGCATGAATCAGGATATGCCCACAGCGCCGAGGTATGGAAGAATGGCGAATTAGTTGGCGGACTTTATGGAATCAAAATAGGCAAAGTGTTTTTCGGGGAAAGTATGTTCAGCAAACAAAGTAATGCGTCACGGTTTGCTTTTACCAGGTATGTTCAGCTGCTAAAGAAGAAGGTATCCTGTTAATAGACTGCCAGGTCTATACAGAATACCTTGAAAGTTTTGGTGCCCGGATGATCCCGCGAAAAGAATTTATTCAGCTGCTTCAGAACTTGCTGCCCAGGTAGTGCGGCAACATAGCCCTCCAGGTATCCCAGTCATGCGGCCACTCTTCACCCCATACATCCAGTTCATACCAGATTCCTTTATCATATAATATTTTGGCAAACTTACCGCTGCTGGTAGGATCTTCATACGACCCGCTACCGGTAACAATATGAATATTCTTACTCCTCCTGATCTGTTCCAATACCGAATGATCACCCAGGTTAGGCATAAAATGCATGGGACTGTTAAAATACACATCCTCATCATAGTGGCCTTTGGTGTATTCAGTTAAATCATAAACTCCACTCATAGCGATAACACCATTTATAATATCTGGTCGCTTTAGAAATAAATTCATACTATGTAAGGCACCAAAGGAAGCGCCACAGGTAATGATCGGCGTATCCTGGCTGGTGCTGTTCCGGATAAATGGCACCACTTCGTTAAATACATAATCATTCCACTGCTGATGACGAAGAGACTTATGCCGGGGATCCATATGATTATTCAGCCAGCTTTCGTTATTGATACTGTCAATTGAAAACACTTTTACTTTTCCCTGGTTAATAAATGGAGCGATATGATGCATCAGCTGAAAACGTTCATATTCGAGGTAATCTGCAGCTGCAGTAGGCACCAGCAATAATGCAAATCCATAATCGCCATAGGTAGCTATGGGCATTTCTTTATTTAAAGAAGGACTATACCATGAATTCAATTCTTTTTTCATTGCAATGGGTTACATTTTGTTTTGTGATGGAAATAAGGAACGGCAAAAGTCAAACTCTTTTTTGACATTCATTTCAAAATTTGCTTTTTGCTGCAACTCCTGCCCGTCTTATTCAGTCAAGTGCTATATCGTAGATTTACGAGATAAATTTTTGGTAATTTTACTTGGTATAATAACAAAGTAATACTACTTTTAATTTTAAGTATTTTTACTGTTTTAGGACAATTTTGAATTTTGCTTTCAATCCAGCCAATTAGTTCAAGCGGGTTGGCTTTTTGAAGGCTATCAACCTGGCATTATCATCCAAATCCTTACTGATCTACCATTTATTATGGCCTGGCAAGCCGTTTCTGTGTAAAACCTTTTCCCAAAGCATGGCCTCCATGTTTATTGATTATGTAGCAACTTAACTGGTTTGATTATGAAGAATGACTATATCCGTATCATGCTGGTTGATGATCATCAATTGGTCCGTGAATCCTTTAAATTGTTATTGGAAAATAACCCCCGGTTTCAGGTTATAGCAGATTGTGATAATGGAAATGCAGCACTAGAGCAGTTTCAATCTCTCAACCCGGACATTATGCTGGTAGATATAAATATGTCTCCTGTTAATGGGTTTGAACTTACCAGGCGCATAATTGAAACAATGCCGATGGCAAAGATCATTGGACTCTCTGTTCATAACCAGGCGAAGTATGCTACCCGGATGATGGAATTAGGGCCAGGGGATTCCTGACCAAAACGTCTCCTTTAGAAGAAATTAATAGAGGTATCCTTGCTGTTCACAGAGGAGAACACTATATCTGTGAGGAAGTAAGACTAAACATGCCTCCTTCTGAATAGAACATCCCTCTCATCATATCTCCTGCTGTTTCAATTTCTACCTAAAACCCGGTAAATTTGCGGCCTTACATGTACTGTGTAACCATTACAGAGGTTACTTCATTTAAAACTGTAAGCGAAGTAGTATGGAATTGAGCAAGAATTTTGACCACAGTGCTGCCGAACAGAAATGGTATCAGCATTGGTTGGAAAAAAAATATTTTCACAGCGAACCGGACGACCGGGAGCCCTATACAATAGTTATACCTCCTCCCAATGTAACCGGTGTACTGCATATGGGGCATTGCCTCAACAACACGATACAGGATATTTTGATTAGAAGAGCCCGGATGCAGGGAAAAAATGCCTGCTGGGTTCCGGGAACAGACCATGCATCTATTGCTACCGAAGCAAAAGTAGTACAGATGCTTCGTGAAAGAGGAATTGCCAAATCATCACTGAGCCGGGAAGATTTTTTAAAATATGCCTGGGAATGGAAAGAGAAATATGGGGGGATCATTCTGCAGCAGTTGAAGAAAATGGGTTGCAGTCTTGATTGGGAACGTACCAGTTTTACAATGGATCCCGATTATTACCAATCGGTCATTAGTGTATTTATTGATCTTTACAACAAAGGTTATATCTACCGGGGCAAACGAATGATAAACTGGGATGTAAAAGCAAAAACAGCATTAAGTGATGAAGAAGTAATAAGAAAAGAGACGCAGCAAAAACTTTACCACCTGCGGTATAAGCTGGATATGCCCGGTGATGAATATATTGTAATTGCTACGGTTCGCCCTGAAACAATAATGGGTGATACAGCTATTTGCGTTCACCCGGATGATGAACGGTATAAACACCTGCATGGTAAATTCGCCTTCGTTCCGTTAATTGACCGCCGTATCCCCATCATTACAGATGACTATGTAACCATGGAATTTGGAACCGGTGCATTGAAAGTAACTCCGGCCCATGATAGCAATGATAATCAACTGGGGCAAAAACATAACCTGGAAGTGGTTGACATCTTTAATGAGGATGGTACATTGAATGCAGATGCACAGATATATATTGGTGAAGACCGGTTCGAAGCAAGAAAAAAAATAGCTAAAGAACTGGAAGAAAAAGGTTTCTTACTAAAAACAGAAGACTACACCAGCGAAGTTGGCTACAGTGAAAGAACGGATGCAGTTGTTGAACCAAGACTATCTCTGCAATGGTGGGTAGATATGAAAAAAATATCAGGACCTGCGTTGTCTGCCGTTATGGACGATGATGTAAAATTCTACCCTTCCAAATTCAAGAACCTTTACCGTCACTGGATGGAGAATATCAAAGATTGGTGTATATCGAGACAACTGTGGTGGGGTCATAGGATACCGGCATGGTATGATAACGATGGAAGGTTTGTAGTGGCTGCAACAGAGCAGGAAGCAAAAGAATTATTCAGTACGAAATACGGAGTAAATAATGCTGTTTTAAAACAGGATGAAGATTGCCTTGATACCTGGTTCTCATCATGGCTATGGCCCTTTGAGGTTTTTAAAGGATATAGTAATCCTAACAATAAAGATGTAAACTACTACTACCCTACCAATACATTAGTAACAGCACCGGAAATTATCTTCTTCTGGGTTGCCCGTATGATTATGGCCGGTTACGAATACAAAGGGCAAAAACCTTTCAGCGAAGTATACTTCACCGGAATCGTTCGTGATAAACAGGGAAGAAAAATGAGTAAGAGCCTGGGGAATTCTCCCGACCTGCTTGAAATGATCGATAAAGATGGTGCTGATGCTGTCCGGTTTGGCATCATGATCTCTTCGCCTGCCGGCAATGACCTGATGTGGGACCCATCTGGTAATGACCAGGGTCGCTTCTTCATTAACAAGATGTGGAATGCATTAAAGCTGGTGAAAATGTGGTCCCTCCGGCAAGCCCAGGATGACAGCCTGGCCGCTAACAATTTTGCGGTAGAGTGGTTTGAGAACCGGTTGAATGAAGTAAGAATTCAGTTAGATGAGCAGTTTAGGGATTTTCGGTTGAGTGAATCATTGAAAACGTTGTACTCACTTATATGGGATGATTTCTGCAGTTGGTATTTAGAATGGGTGAAACCGGGTTTTGAACAGCCAATTGATAAAGGAGTTTATGAAAAAACAATCAGTTTCTTTGAAGAGCTGATGCAATTGCTTCATCCTTTCCTTCCTTTTGTAACAGAGGAGATTTATCATCAGTTGAAAGAACAAAACGATGACTTAACTGTGAA